>NZ_JBAZXX010000003.1:0-922500 GCF_041659645.1 Hyphomicrobium sp.
CGAGTTTCAAATGTCGATCGGCGACGCCACGACGGCCGAGCTACTCGCCAGTCTCGGTGCACTTGACGTGATCCGGGCGAGGCTCGTTCGCGTCATCGAGGCGGATCAAGACAGAGAAGAAGATTAATTAGGCGGCGAAAATAGTTGCCGCTGCGCGCGTCGAATGCTTCGATGAAGCATGGCGGATCTCACTCGGTTTCGTGTCATCGATGGCGGCGTGGACAAGCTCAAGGTCCGTCGCCGTTCGACGTCATTCCGTCGGAACGGGCGCCCTGAGATCTGGGAGCACTACAAATGCGGTGAGTGCTCGGACGAGCTGGGCTTTCCATTCTCACAGCTTCATGAAGTCCGAACCGGCGCGATTTGCACTTCAGCGCGTGGTACAGCCGGCAGCGTGATTAGCGGCCAGCGATGGCTCGCCTGCCCCAGGTGTCACCAGCTCCGTTTCCATGTCGGCGAAATTACAGAAAATCAGTCTGCTAATTAACGAAAAATCCTAGCAAAACCAGCTTGTTGCAGGTACTATATGATAATCGCAAATCGATAGCTGGAGAACTTGCTATGACCCTGACAGAACTCTAGAAGCGCGCGGCCGCTTGGCAGATGGCTTACGATGCACTCGACGCCGAAATCGAAGACGCTAAGAACGAGCAGCAAACCGCTCGCTCGCAATGAACTGGCGGAAGAAGCCGAAGAGTTCAAAGCCGAACTCTCCGCCCACGGCTTCGGGTTTCTGTTCGACAATCGCGCGGCCGAAACGACGACATACGCCTGATGCCGCGAGCAATAAAAATTCGGCGAAGACGGGCCGCACCGTAGTGCAAAAACCGGGCGGCTTTTTTCTTTCGAGGGCGTGTAATGAACGCACCAATTTTTCGCCAGCCGATCATGACGTCCAGCTGGTTCCACAAACTCGATCCCGCGAAGTTTCAGCGCATCGGTGTCTCGCGCGGCGTTCCGCGCAACACAGCAGCAGGCTTTCGCAAGTATCCGAAGCTGAACCCCGGTGGTTGGTTCAACAGCGTGACGCCGGACCGCTATCTGAAACTTTACAACGCCGAGATCTTGGCGCCGCTCAATCCGACGAAGGTCGTCGAAGAGCTACGCGAAATGGCGGGCGACAAAATTCCGGTTCTGTTGTGCTGGGAGCCAGCGACACCGGGGGACCAATGGTGCCATCGGGGCATTGTCTCGGCATGGCTCTATGACCGTCTCGGGCTTGATGTCTACGAGTACGGCCATGAAAAAGAGGGGTTCGGCTGGAGCCATCCAAAGCTGCACCCGACGTTACGAAAGGCGTCCATGCTCGAGCCTAATTCATAGCGAACTGCCGGAAATTCCAATGTCAAGAATCGTCAGCTGAGGGCAAGTAGCAGACACCGCAAATGCGGCATCGATTGTCACTATGTCCGCTCATATACATTTGCGGACGTCGCTTCATGTCCGCTAAGCAGCGAAGGCGGTCATCCCCTCTCGATCTCGGATCGCGGTCATATCGGTTTCGTCGCACATCAGCCAAAGCGGACGTTACGGGTTAGTCTTCTACGTGCCTGAAGCGGACGATGCCTGAGCCACAGGCGATAGCGCTGACGCAAACTCTCCGTCAGTTCGCTTTCACGATGTCGGCCGGTCGCTAGGTCTGATCGAAAAAATGCCTTCTCCGGACCGTATAGCGCGTTCCTACGTCAGCAGGAAAGACGACCTTACCGCGCGGCGTTGTTGATCGTTAGAGGAAGCGGCGGAGAACTATCGAGCGTCTTTGGCTTGAAACTGTGACTACACCACAGTATCGCCGACCGCGCTGTCAAATTTCATCAGGCCGGAGTAGATCCGGCGGGACAATTGTTTCTACCTTTCCTGTAGCGACGTCATAAACGAGTCCCGATACCAGAAACCCACCGGGGAGATTGGGATTGGATTTCAACTTGGCCACGTCGATGGTCACTGCTTTGAAAGGGTCAGTGATCGCTAAACCGCTGAGGTCGTCGACCGAAACGCCCATATGCTTGGCCAAGATTTCGGGCGCATGATTGAAGCAATGGGTGATCCCGCAGTCGGTGTGATGCAAAACGATAAGGTTCCAGCCGGAGCCAACCTCCTCTCCCGCAACGCGCGATACCACTCTCAAAATTCCCATCGTCTCAAAGACTGATGGCGTCACTCGTCCGCCGACGTTGCGGATAATCGCCGCCTCACCCGACTGGAGTTTGAAAAGCTCCATGGGATCGACGCGAGGATCGACGCATCCAATGATCATCGTCCGGCGAGACGGTATCATTTTCAGTTTGGGGTCTATGCCGGAGCGAACAAAGTCCGCGTTACGCTCGACCAGGGTGTCGATGAACTCCATCGTCATCTCTTTCGTTGTGTTGGGCTGACCATTGGGTGTTCTGGAGTTCGAGCTGAGTCGCTCGCGGAGAAAACTTGGCTCTCTGACGTCCACATCAAATCTTGGAGTCAGACGTTTTCCGTGAGGCAAGAAACGACGCGTATCTCGGATGATATCTACGAACGGCTAACGCTCCGAGAATGATAAAGACCGCTATAACTCCGACTTGAGCCACAATAAAAGGCGGTTCCGACTGAGTAGGAGCAAGCGCCTGGAGGGAGGGTAATTTCTGAAAGGATTGCACGACAGCGACGAAGACATTCAGATAAAGGGCCAGAAGCGCGCTTGTGACATAGATCCAGCGCCACGCACCTTCGCCGTGTCGAACGTAAAGCGCCAGCAGCGCGGCGGTTAGTACCACAAGCGATATTATCCCGACGATGTGGGAGGGCAATAACTTCTCGTGGGGAAAGAAAAAGCCGGTCACGCTTGTCAAAATCGTTGTTGCGAGAAAGATCCCGGTCCACAAGCGGAAATTTCTCGACGTCAGCATGCCGTATAGGACGATGAAGCCTGAGAATATGCCTATCAAACTGATAGCGACGTGAAGCGTGGTGAAATCGGAAAGCGACAATCCCATAATCACGTCATGAATCCCTGGTGGTTGGCGTTGACGATATCTTGGCTCTAATCAGTTTCGCCGGCTTCCGAAGTGGCGCTTTATACGGTGAAGCATTTCGGAGACGAGTCCATGGGCGAAGAGTGCGAGGAGCACGATCGGGATTACGATTATTCCTAGAATGAGCGACGGCACATTGGACCATCGCAGCGGCCGGGCTTTCTTTCTGATAAGGTCAGTCCCGCTGCCACAATCCTCCTCGCCCACGCCGGAATTCGCGATGATCAAGCGGCGCTCTCATTACAAGGTTCATCGCAGTCATCATCGGATGCGCGAGGTGGGCTTACGCGTTGCCGCGTCATTTCGGTGGATCAGTCAGAAGGACGCGAAGCGCAGCAATGGGGCCGAGTGGGACAAGTTCGAATTCCATTAGGCCGGCTTGACCCAATGGAAGTTTCCCCAATACCGCCTTCGCCTCGGCAGGATCCGTCACATTCATGAGGAAGACGACGCCACTCTGGTCCTGCTTTAGAAACCATTGGTCGATCTTGCCATCGAGGTAGAGGCGAACCGTATCGCGCACCTCGGCGAGCAGGATCGGCTTCCACTGTTCGGGCGATGCTTTTGCGGTGAACGTTCCGATCGCGAGAAGTTTTGTCGTTGGTACGGCGAGTAGCGAAGCAGGTCGCGCTTCCGTCGCCGAGGCGGGAGGAACAAACCTCGCTGACACCGTCACAGCCATAGTTATTGTGAGGAGGACACTGACACAAACGAGGCGCGACAGATGAAGGGCGCCGATGGTGAATGTGTCGAAAGAATTGTGTCTCATGCTAGCATCGCCTGAGCTACTTGCGCCGGCTCATCGGCTTGAAGCCAATGTCCCGCTGGAATGACGGTGAGAGACGCGTTTTTGAGCTGAGCCTTGCGGCGCTCAGCTACGGCCACGGTGATGTATGGGTCGTATTTTCCCCAGATCAGCTTGACTGGGACATCCAGAGCTTTCAGTGCCGACTGTTGTTGAGCGTTTCGAGCGTTCTCTTCGAAGAATTGAGCAGCTAACTGCACAAAAGCGGGGCCGGCCCCGGGCTGAACGACAAAGTTATCTGTGATCAAAGTGCCGATGGATGCGATGAAGTGCGGTTTTTGTTCTTCCGGCATCGCATCGACGAATTTCTTCTGTTGCCACTTGAGAAGCCAAGCGAATTGTTCAGGGCTTTGCGCGACCGCGACGGCAAGCCGCTGCAAACTGTGCGTCGCAAAGAGCGTGATCATCTCAGGCCAAAAGTCCGTAGACTCCTCGTTATACGCGGAATTCAACATGATTACCGAATCAACATCGCGCGGATGTGCGAGGGCATAGTTGAGGGTCGCCATGCCTGAGGAATCGTGAGCGACGGGAATGATCTTGCCAAGATCGAGTTTGCTGACGACTGCTTCTAGGTCGCCGAGCTGCTGCTTAAAACTGTAATTGGCCCCTGGAAGTTTGTCCGAGGCGCCAAAGCCCTGGAAGTCAAATGCCACGACACGTCGTCCCTTGGCTACGAGGTAGGGAATAAGGTCATCCCAAATGCCAAGATTATCTGGGAAGCCGTGCATAAGGACAAATGCCGGACCAGCGCCCTCGTACTCGCGGGAATAGACGCTGCCATCACCTCGCGGAATTCGGTGCTCAATAAACTTGATGTGTTGCGACATTTGTCAGCCTGCGCTCCCGTGCGGAACTACGTCCGTTGAAGGTCATGGGCGACAGATTACGAGCGGACGCCCTTTAGCCGTAGGTCATTTTTGCCACCATTTATGCCGTGTCTAAATTCCGTGTACCAACGCGTGCGATAGTAATTAACCGGAATGCGCGAAGTCGCACTTTCGGCGTCACGAAAGATAATCAGTACAGATCTTCTTTTATCCGCAGCTCACGTTGGAGAGGGCGAAAATTCGCTAGCGTGTTGCAGCACAAATTCGCGAATGCCTATGGGCGGTCTGCCGGTCAATACTTCAACGTCATCGCTATAGCGATCATACCGATTTTCCCCATGAAGCTTTGCGATTGTTGCTACGTGGGAAGCGACAAAGGGAGACATCCCGAAAGCGGCTAGCTGCTCCGTCCAATTGTCGAACGGAATATCGATATATGTTATCGTGCGGCCAAGCGCGGCGGAGAACTCGCGCGCGACAGCGTCCATATCTTGCGATACCGGGCCTGTCAGGTGATAGGCGCAGCCAATGTGCTTGGCTGGCTCGCTCAAAATCTCTGCAATAGTCCGCGCGACATCAACTGCAGCAATGGCGGAATTCCTGCCCCTTCCAAATGGCGCGAATATCCTGTTTTGCCGGGATATCCCCTTAGCGCTTTGAAGAAATAATCCCTCCATGAATACAGTTGGCCGTACCTCCACAACCGGAAGACCAGACCAAGACAATATCTGCTCCGCCAGCCAGTGCTGTTTCTGCTGCGGACTGGACGTCGTGTTGAAGATGTCCATCTCTTTGACGGTCATCTGTGAGAGATTGACGAACGCCTTCACTGCGTGGTGCTTCGCTACGACGGCGACATTGGCCGCCGCTTCGAGATAAGTCGGTGCGACTGACATAGCAAAGAAGACCCGTTCGCATCCTTCGAGGGCGCGATGAACCTCCATGAGATCGAGCAGATCGCCAGCGACCACCTCCGCCCCTAGGCCACGTAATCTCGATGCTCGTTCGTCTTCGACGCGAACCAAGGCACGCACCCGAAATCCCCTCGCAAGCAGCAATTCGGCGACCAAGCGGCCGACAGAGCCGATACGCCCCGCCGCGCCCGTGACGAGAATCGGAATCTGATATTGCTTCGTGCTCATCGCCGCCCCATGAGAATTCGAGACGCGCGCCGCATGACAGGCACCCCTGGAGAACGGTTTTCGCGGGCTTTGCGGTGATCGCGTAGGTCGTTTTTGCCACCATTTATGACGTGGTTATTCTAAAACAGATGGTGAAAATCGCAGATGACACGAATTATATGCATTATATAGTTTCAGGACATTCGGAGCCGTAGAATGCACCGCGTCGGCTTTATCGTGCCGCAAGATTTCCAGATCATGAGTCTGGCCGCACTGACTGCTTTCGAACTGGCGAACCTGCCGCCCACCGGCCCTCACTATGAAATTCATATATTATCTGAGCGTGGCGGGCTCGTCCGCTCGTCTGGTGGCATGACAATCCAGACGGAAGCCTTCGGAGACCCAGCCTTCGATACGTTGATAATCGGCTCGATCACGGCGATTGAAATGCCCAGGTCCGCCGACTCTTTCATCGATTTTATCCAAAAAGCTTCTCGCGCCTCAAGGAGGACGGCCTCGATCTGCAGCGGCGCGTTCGTCCTCGCTGAAGCCGGTTTATTGGATGGACGCCGAGCAACGATGCATTGGGCACATGTGGCTGAATTTAAGGCTCGCTTTCCTAACGTCACAGCAGAGGAAGATCGAATTTTCATCAACGACGGTCCCGTCTGGACGTCGGCCGGCATGACGGCAGGAATCGATCTTGTCCTAGCTCTGATCGATAGTGATCTGGGACCCAATACCGCAAAGTCGGTGGCGAGACTTTTAGTGATGCATCAACGACGCCTGGGCGGCCAGAAACAGCATTCGGCTATGCTCGAAATGACCCCGAAATCTGATCGCATCGAATTGGTTCTCGCGCATATCCGACAGAACTTGCGAAACGCTTTAACGGTCGAGGACCTAGCGGCCGTAGCACATCTTAGTCCGCGCCAATTCAGTCGGGCATTTCTCGATGAGACTGGCGAATCTCCCGCCAAGGCTGTTGAGCGGCTTCGGCTGGAGGTAGCAAGGTTCATGATGGAGGAAGGCCGACATTCCATCAACGAGGTCGCGCGAGAGACTGGATTCGGCGATCGTGAACGCATGCGACGCGCATTTCTTCGAGCATTTGGCGTGCCTCCTCTGGCGTTGCGAAGAAGCGCCCGACAAGAGCCGACGGTGGTTGCCTGACCCGGGGATTTCATAACATGGGCTCTTGGATTACGCGCTTAGACACTTCCGGCGCTTCAGTGCTCCGGTCCCTCAGTGACCTCGAAGGTTCAGAAACGGAGCCCGCATGCATCGGGTAGGACTTATTATCCCTCACGGCTTTCAAATTCTGAACCTCGCGCCTTTGACGGCGTTTGAAATGACGGAATTCAGATTTGCCCAATCGCCACCCCCCGTTTCTCACTACGACGTCCATCTACTGTCCGAGCACGGCGGTTCCGTTAGATCATCCTGCGGCTTTGCGGTTGATACTGAACCATTTGGCGATGCGACTTTTGACACCATCATTGTCGGCGCGGTCACCGCGTTCGAGATGGCGCCATCCAGTGCAAACTTGATCGCTTTTGTGCGAGAAGCTGCTAAATCGTCGAGGCGAACCGCTTCATTTTGCAACGGCGCTTTTGTTCTCGCCGAAGCGGGGCTCCTAGACGGCCGACGGGCGACAACGCATTGGATTCAAGCTGCCAGTTTCAAGGCTCGGTTTCCGAATGTCCGGATGGAGGAGGACCGAATTTACATCCACGACGGTCCGATCTGGACGTCGGCCGGCATGACCGCCGGATTCGATCTTGTGCTCGCGATGATTGACATGGACCTGGGTCCTGATGCTGCGAAAGTAGCGGCCAAGCTCATGGTCATAAATCAACGCCGGCTGGGGGGGCAAAATCAACACTCAGCGCTGCTGGACATGACGCCAAAATCGGATCGTATCGCGGCGGTCGTAGCGTACATCCGACGAAATCTGCGGAGGCCGCTGACGATCGACGAGCTCGCGGAAGTTGCCAAACTCAGTCCTCGTCAGTTCAGCAGAGCGTTCCTCGCCGAAACCGGTCAGTCTCCGGCAAAAGCTGTGGAGCGCCTCCGGCTGGAAGCTGCGAGGTTTATGATCGAAGAGGGAAGGCACTCGATCAAAGTAGTTGCGCAGGAAACTGGTTTCGCCGACCGGGAACGTATGCGCCGCGCATTCTTGAGAACCTTCGGAGTACCTGCGGACGCGCTGCGCAAGAATGCCCGGCGGTTGCCTGAAACGTAAACGTGATTATCGGACTAGCCGTGAAATACACGCCCAAACTCTATGCTTTGACTGGCATCACCACGGCAACAGCCGTGATGTGGCTACCGTATGTGATTGCGAGATTAGCGGTGAGAGGCCTGTCAGCGATCGCAAACCACGATCCAGGACTTCCTGCGGAGCCAGCCTGGGTCGAGCACGCATGCCGAGCCCATGCAAATGCGATTGATAATCTTGCAGTCTTTGCCCCTCGTTCTGGGTGGAGCGGCTATTGGAGTCAGCATTCCAGCGACGGTCTTGGCGGCTAAGGTCTTTGTCGCCGCTCGCTCTTTGTTGGGTTCTGCGCGAGTGGGAATACCTACAATCCGGGTGACGATGCAGAATGGACCATGCGCTACGTCAAACAAACTTAAGCGAGACCGAACTCTCCGAGTTCCTATCCTAGTCGAAACGGCTCGACGTCCGAAATGGTGGCAAAAACGACATACAAAAATCTTCGATTGCCCTCAATGATGAGTTTGCCAAACAAATCCTCCGTGCACTGCGTCGGGGGCTGAAAGAGCGAATGTACTCACCACCTCAATCCGCTGCCATTCTCGTCACGGGAGCTGGTGGGCGCATAAGTTCGGTGGGCCGCCAGGTTGCACATTTTTGCTCGAACATGGGTACCGGGTCCGGGCTGAAGTGAGGGTGGACGACGATCGAGACGATAATTTGCGCGCAAGAGGAGCCGGAGTCGTCGGCGGCCCGAAACCGACATCCGAGGTTTGGAAACGGCTCGTTCCGTCAGAGAAGCGTCAGACAGATGAATTGTACCTCTCCGCCAAAATTGACCAGTGGTACGTAATCACTGACCAAAGCGGCGTAGTTGTCATAAATGTATCGACGTTAGAAGAGGCCAAGGCGCTGATGGGCGCTGTTCCCTTGGAGCAAGCGCCGGACTGATGAAGTCTAGTTCCTGCTCCTGGGCCAGCTTAGCCCAATGCGCAGACTTTTAAATCCGATCCAGCAGCAAGGGGCCGGTAACAAGGCCAATGATCAGGAACGACCCAAACGTGAATGATATGACGGAGCAAGTAGTCAGTGAGACTCTGACTACGAAAATATTGGCGATCGGTCGTCGGACGAAGAATGCGTCGTTCGAGGCCATTGCTGAGATTAGACCTTTGGAAATTCGTGCAACGGTCCAACTCTATCTCGGGGGTAAAATCGATCAATGGTTTTTCAGGAGCGACAGTTCCGGTGTTGTTTTTTTGATGAACTGCACTAGCGCCTCGGAAGCACGTGATATTCTGGAAAAATTGCCGCTCGGGGTCGAGGGCCTCATGGAATTTGAGCTCATTCCTCTCGGACCTTTGAAGCCTCTTATGGTGCTCTTGGACGACGCTCATAAACCCGCTTGATACATAGGAGCGACTGTGAACGAGTTTTTGCTTTTCGGTCTGTCCGTTGCGCTTAGCTTCTGCGCATGGGGCTACCTGTCTGTCAATTATGCTTGGCCATGGCTTAACCGACGATCGTTTACGTCGGCCGCGCGAGCCATCCTCATCATCAATACTTTTCGTTTTGTTGGCGCATCTTTTCTTTTCCCCGGCGTGGCGAGCACCACGTTGCCGAGTTCTTTCGCGGTTCCTGGCGGTTTTGGTGATCTATTGGCCGTCGTTTTAGCGTGGGTATCTCTATTCTTGCTCGCTCGTCCAGCGGGCGTCGTAGCCCTGTGGGTGTTCAATGTGTGGGGTACGGTCGATTTGATTTATGCTTTCTATCAAGGCATTTTCGGCGCGGACTTTCGTCCTTCCGCACTCGGAGCGACTTTTTACATTCCCACCGTTTACGTACCGATGCTCTTTTGCGCGCACGCTATGCTGTTCTTGCTTTTACTGAGACAGACGACCGTAGCGAACAAATACAGGGCAATGGCGCCAACGTAAGGCATGAAGCCTAATCAACAAAGGAACCTCGTAAGAGCTTTATCGACGAGTTGTTAGATCGAAATAGAATCTACGAGGCGTCGAGTTTTTCTCCGGCGTTCAAGATGCCTTCGTCTCGAAAGACGATCGTCACACGCTATTTGATATAGTCGAGATACTGGATGCTGCAGCTGAGGGAGCTGATCAAGAAAGCGGCAAGGGTTGAATCCTGCTTATTCTTCATCATACGAATTGCGGAAAAGTCCCGTCCTTTAAGCCCGATCCAGACTTCCGCGTTCGAGTGAGAAGCTGACACGTCCTAAACTGCCGTGTGACTCGTCCTCGGAGCCAGCCGCGCGCCGAGTTAGATTCAGCGATGCTAATCGCGGAGTGCGTTCGAGACTTTTGTGCCGACGGCCGGGCCGACCGTGCCGTCGGTCGCCTACGGAGACGTGTTTGACACCATGACGTTGACCGTCGTGTTGATCGTGTTCGACCGATCCTGGCCTTTCGGCGCGGACTGCAAGACGAGCGGGACCGAGCGCGATCCCGCGATCGAAGATGCCGAGCCACGCTGTTTCACGTTCGATCATCGCCCGGCCGTCATCGTCCTGACGAAGGTAGTCGGACTTTAAAGCGCGGAGCGCGCTATGATAGACCAAGGCTCCGTTCGTGACTGACGCGCCGGCCATCGCTTCTCGCGCCAAAGTACCCTCGTCGGTCGGTGACTTGGGTTAAGCGGAGGTCGCCAGACTAACCGGCGGCAGTACGGCGACCTGAAGCGCCGACGTCCGCTTGCTCTGCAACGCCGACATCGCGCGGAGAAGCCAGCGAGGAGCGCGCACTTCCGCTATGGGTGAAAACCAGACACGACAAGCAGCCCATCGTAGAACCCACAGCCGCCGCGCCCTACGGTCGGCAAACCAGAGCGCGGCAGCATAACGATCGGCGTAGCGCCGCCGATCGGAAAAATTCTTGCGTGCCGCAATCATGATGCCTGCATCCAGACGCGACGGCCGTCGCGATCGATCAGCCAGCGACCGTGATCGGTCCCGACGGACGTTTCGACATAGTCCGTTTTGAGTCCGCACACGGCGATACCGGCGGCGAAACCTTTTAAGATGTCGGCGTGGAGACGCGCGAGATCGTCGAGCGCCGAAAGGGCGTCGATCATCGCGCGCCGGGTGGTGGCGCGTACCATGGTGTTCTCCGATGAAGGTGCAGGCCTCGCGCGCGTTGACCTACCAACAATCGCAAGATCCTCGGCAACGAACTGGGCGGTCCGGCAAGCGGCCGAAGTTCGGATCAGCGCGGAGGCGCTCGATCATCTGTTCGGGGGTGAGGATGTCGCCGCCGTCGTTAAATTCGACATCGGGCGAACCTTTCATCGGAGTGTAAAGTGACGCCTTCGCCAACATATGCGGCAACAGGAGCTCGATGCTGGCGCCGGCCGCACGAAGGGCGATGCTCGTTGTGGTGCTGATTACGTGATCTGAGAGCCTTTTGTACTCCGTCTTCAAGTCTGCATCGGTGATTGCCATCTGGAGGTCCCCATGGAGTTGAAACGCAAAAGGCCGCTCCCTGCATTGGGAACGGCCTCGAATTCAAACAGAAACGTATCGTGGAACAGCGATAGCGGGATCTTGGCTACATCCCACCCAGAGCAGCGAGCGGCCCGCCAGCGGACTTGCCGGAGGCCTTCAGTGGAGAACCCGCCTTTCGGCGTCGGCGAAGCGTCCCAGCTCGCGACGATGATCGTCTTCGTCGACCTCGACCATCGTCAGCAGCCCCGGGAGAGTCACGACAACGCGCCGATCATCGAGTTCGTGGATCAAGGCGACGCCACTGCGCACGAGCGCCGCCAGTGCGGCCGATGCCGATCGCCGCGTAAGACCCGTCTCAATCGCTAGCCGATCGATTGTTGTCACGACCGAACCCTGCCCGTGAACGCGCGGCCGTAAAGCGCGATGACCATGACTACGTCACGCCCCCGAGACCGAGGGGCGAGGACACGCATCACGTCACCGATTGCCGATTTCAGCTCGTCCTCGGGCAGCGCCGCGATGCGCGCTGCGATCTGCTCAAGGTTGCTCGTGGGCGACATCGCTTGCCTCCGCTACCGTGATTGCCCGGTCGTAAGACGCCGGCGGCGTTACGCCATGAGCCGCATTCCCTAGGTCGTTACGCAAGGCTTTCCGGAGCGTCCGCCGAACCAAGTTCCGCACGCCTCCGGTGCCCTGGCCCCAAGTTGCGAAGCGACGACCATGCGCAACGAGGCGGGACGCTTCTTCGCCGATAACGTTCAACGCCCAGCTCTGACTTTGCTCGCCTTCGGCCAGTTCTCGATCGATCGCTGCTGCCGCTGCCACGACTGAAGGCCAGTTCGTATCGATCGGCCTCGGCGCTGTTGGACCGACGACGGCGGCGAGCTCCCGGGCGAATGATTCCGCGTCGGCCCTCTGAAGCACGACATCCTCGTCGATTCCGACTTCGTGGCCCGCACGAGGCAACGGCCGCAGGCCGGCGTCCGAGTGAGGGCTTAGGTGGTTCGAGATGTCGACGTCCGACCCCGTCGCCGTTTTCTTGATATTAGACGAAGCAGCAGAAGAAGCAGGTTTAAAAGGTGTGTTCCCAGATACAGTTATTAGAACCGAAGTGGGTAGTTCGGGGGGCGATATGTCGGGCAAGACCCGGTTTGGTGGGGGCGAAGTATCGGTGAAGAGCCCGGGGGGTGGGGGCGAAACCGCCGAGCCTGCCCGTGGGGGCGAAAGGTCGAGGAAGCTTCTTTGGGATGGGGGCGAAGTGTCGGGGAAGACCGAATGACGGATACGACGGGGCTTGGGCTTTCCCTTGTCTTTCCGGTCCCACACCCGAAGGCTATCCTTCACCAGTTGCCGTCCTTCAGCGCCTGGAATAGTCAGTCGGGCATGGTCGAGTTTGAGCAGGGACTTTTCCTTCAGGAGAGCCGCGTAGTGCTCGACGATTTTTTCATCTGACAGATTCCGGTCGAGCACGGGTTTATTGTTTTCATTCTGGACCCCCGCCGATAGCGCTTTCTTGACGCCATCGCGCGACAAGTAACACGAGCCGACCCCATCTTCGTTGACCCAGATCTTCCGGAGCGCGTGAAGGTAAAGCGCTGTGGCGCCGTTGGAAGCGGCGAAAGCGAGATCGATAAGATCGCCTTCCTCGATATCGTAAAGGCTAGACTTAAACCGTTTGGTGCCTTCGATCGGGCGCCTCGTCTTCGTCAAGATGTTAGCGTTGTGCAGATCGTCGACATTTTTGCGTGCGTTGCTGCGATCCTCAAAGCCGGCCTCCCGCATGATCGTGGCGAGGCCCGGCCACGCGCCGTTCTTGCTGCCGCGATCCCAAAGGACGAAGAACGCCCGAACTCGCCCTGTGGAACGTTTACGAGCAGGATTGAAGGCAAAAGTCAGCCCGAGAATGTTCCGGTGAATCGGCATGGTCTCAGGGTGGTAACGACCGTGTTGAATATGAAGCGCCATCTCCTTCGCGTTTAGCAAATTCAGGAGACGTTGATGCTCGCCTTCGGCCCAGGCGGTCAGCAAAGGAACGCGACTAATGGCCGGCTTTTCGCCGTCGACTTCATTATCGGTCATGGTTGAAATCTCGCGATTAAATGGCAGCGCACGGACAATAAAAAACCCCGCGATCCGAACAGGGGTGCGAGGCGGTGTCGACGTGACGTTCCGTGAAGGTATCAGAAAACTAGACAAAAAGACCTGTTTTGAAAACACGTTAACTTTGGATAAAGTCGAGATTTATTTGCCGTGTTACTTTCGCAACAGCTACATCTCGGCGGAATTACTTTAACAGTACAGTTTTGTTGTACTTTTACACTCTAGATAAGCTTGATCGCCCAATAAAATCAAAGCCTCCGAAAAACCGATCCGCTGTGAAATGCTCACAAATACGTGCACGCGAACACACGGGACTCAGCGCTGCCCACTCGAAACGAATGGCTTTGCTTACGCGATGCTTGCGCTGAGCAAGTATTGGACGACACTGACGGAAGCGGGCATCAAGACCCGTCCGACAGAGAGAGAGGCAACACAATCGGCCATTTGGCAGGATGCTTCTATGTACGTCCCCGACGCGTTTGCGGAGCTGTATCGCGAGCCTTGGCTAGCAGATGCGCTACCTTCGCTTGCGAGCCCCGAAACCCGTGCCGCGATGATAGGCGCGGTTTCGGTTCACCGCGTTCGAAGCGCCGGATCAACTAAGGGGCCTCGGTATCCTGAAAACAACGCATGGCCGGTACTGATGCGCGCGGATATGGCTGCTGCTTATGTCGACGAGCGATCTGCAACGGCCTTCATCAAAGGCGTCGGGAAAATCTATCCGCATCCTGTTCGCGGGCGTGGACGACGCGGCGTCTGGTCCAAAGCAAGCCTGGACGCATGCGCAGGAAATGACGTCACTGATGAACTCGCGGATTTGATTTAATGCGCAGGGACCCACTGGGCATCAGCGGCGTCTATGAACTAGGCGCTGCAAATCCCATTTCCGGGTTGCGCCCGATCGTGCTCATCGGCAACGATGGTGCGATGAAGAGGGCGAAGAAAAGAAAGCCGGCCGGCTGGCCGCGCTATATGGAAAGCCGGCGGCTTCGCTTCGGCACGACGGGATATTACTGGAAGCCGCCATCATGGTCCCGGCCGCGCGGATGCACGATGCAAGCGGAACCTCTCGGGCCCGATTACGGCGCAGCCGTCACGCGATGCGAGCTTCTAAATCGACAATTGGACAGTTGGCGTCTCGGTCGTGATGAAGGGACGGCCACAACGATCGGGACGTTCAAGTGGATCAGCCAAGAATTCTTCGCCGATCGCAAGTTTCTCCGGACGGACGCCGTGACCCAGCGCGACTATCGCGACGGCTTGGCTCTGATCGAAGAGTACGAGCTTAAGAACGGCACACGTTTCGGGGCGCAAGACATTCGTAAGATCACGGCGAACGTCGTCGACAAGCTGTACGAGAAGCTTTCCATTCGTGAGGACGGGACGAAGCGCACCACAACCGCCAACAAGGCGATGCGCGCCGCCAGGCGCGCTTGGAACGTTGTGTTCCGACGTCACCCGAAGTTAGTGCCCGAAAGTAATCCATTTTCGCGGATGGGGCTTGAAAAGACTGGCGGAGATACGTCCGCCGCGACACGCGAGCAGCTCAATGCGTTTGTCGCGGCGGCCGACGAGCTGGGCTATGCGAGCATCGGAACTGCGGCGATGATTTCGTTCGAGCTTTTGTTGCGTGAGGTCGATATCATCGGCCGGTTCGCCTGGTCTCAGTACAAGCCGCCCGAGCGTCCTGATGCGATCAAACTCCGGCATTACAAAAATCGTAAGGGCGACGAACGTTCGTGGATGCCGCTGTTTCAAGACGGCGTGGCACTTCTTCCCGAACTGACAGACCGCCTCGATAAGTCGATGCGCCACGGGCCGCTCGTGATCATGAGCGAGGCGAAGCGCGGCGGCGTCAAGAAGCCCTACGAACGCACGTACTTTGCCCAACTCGTGCGGAAGATTCGCGACAAGGCCGACCTCCCCTCAGATCTGACCTTCACCTCTTTTCGCCATGGCGGCGTTACTGAAATCGGCGATGCTGACGTTTCGGATCAGGGCGCGTTGTCCCTCACCGGCCATAAGACGCGAGACATTCTCTCCATCTACATGAAGCGGACAGAAGCGCAGCGGGTCACCGCCGCACGCGCGCGTCTCGAGCATCGATCGGGCCGGCTTACTAATGCCGCGAGATCATGACCTATCAGCCACCTCAGTAATTGCTGGACCATTTCAGAGGTGGACCGCCGGGGAGGCCGGGTAGAGGTTCGCGGTTCTTGGGCGGCTCAACAAATCTCTCAATGACGGGTTGAACGATCACAATTGGGCTCGGGGACGACGCAATTTTCGCGGCGGCTATCACCGTGATGGCACCGATGATACTCGCATACAACGTCGCCTTCGCCTGATCGCTCCAGTTCGGAATATCGAAAAGTCTGCCCGCACCGGGAACGACTGCCTCTGCTTGTTTCCGAGCTTCAGCTTCAGAGATCTTGTTGTCTCTAGTTGCCTCTACGATTCTGGTGAGCGCGGCCAACGCTTCTTTGGAGACGCTAGAGTCGAGCAGGACATCCACGCGATCTTGAAACGCGCTGTAGGCCCCGGAAGGATCTCGCAGGCGCAGTTGCAGAGCGGACGGTTTGTAAGGCAGTTCCGGATTGTGACGCCAGCTCCTGGCGCCAGTGCAAATGCGGTCGCCGGAAAGATCCCATGCGTTTTGCAAAAAGCAGCGGTGTGTTGAACGTTGCCCATGCACAGCTAGCTACAGCGATTCTCACACTGCGAAAAAGGCGACATGCGGAACATCTTGGCGACTTTTGTCCTAACGGCATGTCCTAACGAGCCATTTGTTCCTCTCTTTCAGGACGCCGTGTCGACGACAGATTGTTCTTGAAATTCATGGTGGTGCGGACGGAGGGACTCGAACCCTCACGACGTTACCGTCTCAGGATTTTAAGTCCTGTGTGTCTACCGGTTCCACCACGTCCGCGCCGCCTGGACCTTATGGCGGGTCATAGAGTTAAGCGCAACACGGGGATCGAACGATCGACCGGATTATCAGATGCCGTTTTCATCCGCAGGCCGAGGCGTCGCGGCAGGCACGGGGAAGACGTGACGCGCTTTTTTCATCAGGGCCAAAAGCTCGTCGGGCTTATCGACGTTGACCGAGTGCGGGTATTGGGGATCGGAGCCGACAAGCTTGTCCGAGACGTTGCCGTCCGAGTCGATGAAAAGCGTGCGCGGCACATAGGAGCCGTCCGGCTGAAAGGCGCCGTTGATTTCCTTCTCGGCGTCAGCATCGACCAAGATCATCACGAAGTCGCGGGATTCAGCGACGACGGCTGGATCCTTGAAGACCTGGCGAAAGCGCTTGCAGACAGAGCACCACGTCGCGTGAAATACCATGATGACCGGGCGGCCGGTTTTGGACGCCTCATAGATGCCCGACCGCGCGTCACGCCAATTGATCTCTGCGCCGTTCCATTCGTCCGCATACTTCGGCGTTCGTGCGTTCGCCGACAGCGCCATGGCGAACAGTACGAACGTGGCGACAACGAGTGAACGGATCATGTCCGAGTCTCCGGCTTCGAATTGCCCGGGTATTAGTCCCGCTTTTACGAAACGAAGACAAGGCGATCATTTGCAGCGGATTAACAACTCGTAATCATCACGAATGGTTTAGCGTCCTCTGGACCCCTCTGCCGCAAGGTGGTTCTGGTAGGCGAGCAGATTAAGATAAGCCATATCGAGAAGCGGCGTCGCGATTGCCCGCTCGTGACCACGACTAATCATATCGCCGACGATCTGATCGGCTTCAATCCGACCGCCGCGTTGAATGTCGCGAAGCATGGAAGCGGAAAGAGTCGACTCTGGATCCAACAGAAAAGTTCGTGCGAAATCGACGGCTGCGGCTTGCGGCGGATAACCATTCACGGTCGCGACGGCGATGCATTCGTTCAGAAGATTGTTCATGAATTCGGCGCCATGCGCGGCACGGACGATGTCGCCGACGGGCGCCCGCATCAGGCACGTTGCTGCCGCGAACGTGGCGAGGAAGAACCATTTCTCCCACATCGCGGCGACGATGGTGTCGGAGTAGCGCGCTTCGATCCCGATAGTCAGCGCTTCGTGAAGCTTCAATGTCCCAACTTTCTGCTCAGCAAACCTCGGCCCTAGCGTCAGCGACGCCAATTGTCCGAACTGACGGATCGTTCCGTCTTCGGCGAGCATCGCGCTGATATGGCAGGTTCCACCGAGCACGCGGGCCGAGCCGAACGCCGTATCGAGCGCATCGAGGTGCTTCATGCCGTTGAGCAGCGGCAGCACCAAGCTGGTTTCCCCGACGGCCGGGCGGATCGTGGCGATCGCACCGTCAAGGTCATAAGCCTTGGCGCTGACGATGATGGCGTCGAATGGTGTGCGGATTTCTTCTTGAGTGATGGCTTTGACGGACGTCTGTAGATCGCCGTCAGCGCTTTCGATCTTTATGCCGTCACGCGCGAGCTGATCGCGGCGCTTCGGGCGAACGAGAAACGTCACGTCCGCACCGGCCTTTGCCAAGCGGCCGCCGAAATACCCACCGGTCGCACCGGCACCGAGGAAGAGCAGTTTCATTGATTTCTGACCTCTCATTCCCTTCGTCGACGGGATTGCGTGTCACCACTGATCACATCTTCTTCACGATATTAGCGATCTGAAGCACGGGGAGTTGTGTGGCGGTGAGCGGGCGCACTGTCTATCTCAGAATCATCAGAGGCGGCATGTGCGCCGCGCATCCTAATGGAGTTTACATGACCCGCATAATGTTAATCGCATTGGCTGCAACCGGTATGGCGCTTCCGGCTTATGCCGATGAAACCTCGACAAATAATGGAGCGACGGCGGCGTCCGTTAGCGCCGAGCTTGCGAACGCTGCGAACGCCCAGCAGGCGCGCGTTCAGCTTGCGCATCAAGGTTATACCGGCATTTCTCCGCTCTACCGTGGCGAGCAGGGCCATTGGGTCGGCACGGCCATCAAGGATGGCAAGACGGTGATCGTCGCAGTGCTGCTGCCTCAGGCTCCCAATCTTACGAACTAAAACACTTGCGCCGGTTCGTGCCCAGCGAGCCGGCCTAAGCCCGGCGCCCTTCGCGATGAGGGCGCCTTTTTCTTTGTCCGTCATCCTCAATGCGACGCGTGAAGCAACGCGCATTGGGGATCCAGCGTTAAAAGAGCCGAAGGCTCACTATTGCAAAGCGAGTCTTGTGCTGGATCCCCGGCCTTAGACGCGGCTTTTGCCGCGCACGGCCGAGGATGACGTCTATTATTTCTTCTCTGGCGTGGCGACGCGGATGGAGAGTTCGCGCAACTGCTTGGGGGACGCTTCGCTCGGAGCGCCCATCAGCAAATCGGCGGCTTGCTGGTTCATCGGGAAGAGCGCGACTTCGCGGACGGTCTTGCCACCGGTCAACAGCATGACGATGCGTTCAATGCCGGCTGCCATACCGCCGTGCGGAGGCGCGCCGTACTGGAAGGCGCGGAACAAGCCGCCGAAGCGCTGCTCGACGATCTCAGGACCGAGTCCCGCAATGCCGAACGCCTTCACCATCGAATCCGGCTTATGGTTACGGATGCCGCCGGACGCGATCTCATAGCCATTGCAAACGATGTCGTACTGATAGGCCTTGAGCTTCAAGCGATCTTCGGTCGTCGTCGCGGCATCGAGCGCTTCCCCACCGCCTTGCGGCATCGAGAACGGGTTGTGCGAGAAGTCGATCTTCTTCTCTTCCTCGTTCCATTCATAGAACGGGAAATCGACGATCCAAGCGAGCGCGAAGCGATCTTCGTCGATCAGCTTCAGCTCCTGGCCGACGCGGTCGCGTGCGAGCCCAGCGAACTTATAAAAGTTCGCCGGATTGCCGCCGACGAAGAACACGGCGTCGCCGTCCTTCAGGCCGAGCTGAGTCTTGATCGCGACCGCGCGCTCGGGGCCGATGTTCTTGGCAACGGGACCGGCGCCTGCTTCCTCACCGTCACGCCAGAAGATGTAGCCGAGGCCGGGCTGGCCTTCGCCTTGCGCCCAGGAGTTCATGCGGTCACAGAAGGCGCGGCTGCCGCCGGTCGGGGCGGGAATGGCCCAGATGCGGACTTTCGCGTCCTTCTCGATCATCCCAGCGAAGACCTTGAAGCCCGAGCCACTGAAGTGCTCAGTCACGTCGGCCATCTCGATCGGGTTGCGCAGATCGGGCTTGTCGGAGCCGTATTTGGCGATGGCCGTGTCGTAAGGGATGCGCGGCCAGCCCTTCGTTACGGGTTTGGCGCCAGCGAATTCCTCGAACAGCCCCGTTATGACGGGCTCCATCGTGGCGAACACGTCGTCCTGCTCGACGAAGCTCATTTCGACGTCGAGCTGATAGAATTCTCCCGGCAGGCGGTCGGCGCGTGGGTCTTCGTCGCGGAAGCAAGGCGCGATCTGGAAATAGCGGTCGAAGCCCGAGACCATCAAGAGTTGCTTGTACTGCTGCGGCGCCTGCGGCAGGGCATAGAACTTTCCGGCATGAATGCGGCTCGGCACCAGGAAGTCGCGCGCGCCTTCGGGGCTCGACGCCGTCAGGATCGGGGTCGGGAATTCGTTGAAGCCGACCTCGTGCATACGGCGGCGGATTGAACGGGTGATCTCGAGCCGCTTCATGATGACGGCGTGCAGCGACTCGCGGCGGAGATCGAGGAAGCGATATTGCAGACGCAGATCTTCCGGATAGTCGGGCTCGCCGAAGACCGGAACGGGAAGCTCTTTCGCGGCGGAAAGCACTTCGATTTCAGTTGCATAAAGCTCGATCGCGCCGGTCGGGAGATCGGCGTTGGTGGTGCCTTCGGGGCGGTCACGGACCTTACCGTCGACGCGGACGACCCACTCCGAACGCAGCGTCTCGGCCACCTTGAAGGCGGGGCTGTCCGGGTCAGCCACCACCTGCGTCAGACCGTAATGATCGCGGAGGTCGATGAACAGGACACCGCCGTGGTCGCGGACGCGGTGCACCCAGCCCGAAAGGCGCACGTCGGAGCCGACGTCGCCCTTCCGGAGGGCGCCGCAGGTGTGCGAGCGATAACGATGCAGCTTAGCCTCGGCCATTGCCGGAAAACCCTTCGGTCATGTGGGTGAAAATCGCCGCGGAAAAGCGCATGCGGGCGTCCGAAAGTCAAGGTTACCGCCCGACAGATGTACCTGCGGGCTCGAACCGAAGATATTTCGACCATCAAGCCCCGATTCTCCGGCGGTTTTCGGCCGCCCCCGAGGCAAACAGTCACCCAAAAAGCCATGAGCTCCGCGACCAAGCTGATGGCGACAACGCGGAGTCCATGCGCTATAGGCGTTTCCCGATGCGAATGATCACGACTACGTCCGAACTGTCAGCGCTCTGCGAAGTGCTGGCGAAAAGTGAATATGTTGCCGTTGACACCGAATTTCTGCGCGAGCAGACGTTCTGGCCGTTGCTGTGCCTTATCCAGCTCGCGGGGCCGGACGCGGAGGCGGTCGTCGACCCGCTGAGCCCAGGCCTCGACCTGGCGCCATTCTATAAGCTGATGGCCGATAGCTCGGTCATGAAGGTGTTTCACGCGGCCCGGCAAGACATCGAAATCATCTACCTCAAATCGGAAATCGTGCCGACGCCGGTCTTCGATTCACAGGTCGCGGCCATGGTCTGTGGCTACGGCGACAGCATCAGCTACGTAAACCTCGTCAAGAAGACGACGGGCGTCGACCTCGACAAAAGTTCGCGCTTCACCGACTGGAGCCGCCGCCCGCTCTCCGACAAGCAGCTCGATTACGCGCTCGCGGACGTGACGCATCTGCGCGATGTCTACGTGCGCCTGAAGCAAATGCTCGAAACGACCTCCCGCACGCCATGGCTGCAGGAGGAAATGGAAGTTCTCACCAGCCCTTCGACTTACGATGCGAAGCCGGACAACGCCTGGCAGCGTCTTAAGCTGCGCGTCAAGGGCCGCAAATCGCTGGCCGTGCTGATCGAGCTTGCGGCTTGGCGCGAGCGCTTGGCGCAGCAGATGGATGTGCCTCGGGGGCGCGTTCTGCGAGACGATGCGCTTTACGATATCGCCAATCAGCTTCCGGCCAGCGCCGACGCATTGGGCCAGCTCAGGACGCTTTCCGACGGCTTTGCCCGATCGCAACGCGCGAAAGAAATCGTCGACGTCGTGAAAGCGGGCCTCGCGCGCGATCCCAAGACGCTCCCCAAGATCGAGCGCAACGAAGCGCTAACGGCGGAAGCGAGCGCGACACTGGAGCTTCTGAAAGTGCTCCTTAAGGCCGCTGCGGCCGAACATGGCGTGGCACCGCGCATCATCGCCGACAGCGACGATCTCGAGCAGCTCGCAACTTCGGACGAAGCCGATATTCTGGCGCTGCAGGGCTGGCGGCGGACGCTGTTCGGAGACGCGGCGCTGAAGCTCAAGCGCGGCGAACTGGCTCTCACGCTCGTCAACGGCGAAGTCCGCGCCGTGCCGGCGGCGAAGGTGGACTGAGGGTTAGCCTCTCCGTCATGCTGGCGAAGGGCGCCACCCAGGCAATTCTCCGCATAACCAATGTTGCAATTTGACTGGATCCCAGCCTTCGCCGGGATGACGTTTGACGATATGAGCGATGCGGCCTACGCCCGATGGGCCGGCGGATTTACTTCCTTCCGGGGTCGTAGCCGTGCGTCTGTCGCCACTCGGAAAAGAAGTATGAGAGGCTGTCGTCGATATCGGACGGCATGACGATCTTGACGGTGACGAGCTGATCACCGGCGTGCCCGGCTTTTCCACGGGCACCCTTGCCCTTCAGGCGAAAGGTTTTGCCCGAACTCGTGCCCTTTGGGAGCGTCAGCTGTACACGGCCTGTCGGCGTCGGAACTTCGACGCGGCCACCGAGAACGGCTTCGTCGATCGTGATCGGCAGATCGAGCAGAATGTCGTCGCCGTCGCGCTTGAAATCGGGATGCAGGCGAACTTTGATTTCGACCAAGGCGTCGCCCGCCTCGGCTCCCGGATTGACGGCCGTGCCTTTGCCCTTCAAGCGCAACACCTGCCCGTCCGTCACACCCTCGGGGACGCTCAAATCGAGCAGGCCGCCGTCCGGCAGAGTGACCCGCTTCTTGGTGCCTTGAATGGCTTCGAGAAAGTCGATCTCGAGAGAATAGCGGACATCATGGCCCCGCGATGCGGCGCCATGGGCGTCCCGGCGGGTTCCGGCGCCTGCCGCGCCGAAGACGTCCGAAAAGATGTCGGAGAAGCTGAAATCGTCGAAACCGGCGCCTGCGCCCTGGCGGCCCTCAAATCCTCGTGCCCCGGACGCGCCCCTGCGCGCTCCGGCAGCGGCACCGGCACGGCTCCATTGGTGGCGGCGGGGATCACCCTTTGAGTCGATCTCACCAGCGTCGTACTGGCGGCGTTTTTCCGGATCGCTCAGAATATCGTTGGCGGCCGTGATTTTCTTGAAACGCTCTACGGCCCCGGCGTTGTCCGGATTGACGTCCGGATGGCTGGCCTTCGCGAGCTTGCGGAACGCGCTGCGAATTTCATCCTCCGTCGCTCCGCGCGATACGCCGAGAATGTTATAAAGATCTTCCGCCATGGAGGCCGTCATTATCCTGGGAACTTTGGCCGGAGACTATCAGAAATTGCTGCGCCGCAAGCGAGGCGTACTGCCTCTCAACCGCTAATTCGGACTTCCGCCCGCTTCCCGACCAATTCGGCCAAGGCACCGAACCTGCGTCGCAGTCTTTCCCCGTCAAGAGCCGCATAGGCCGGGGGCAGGGTCAAGACGAGAGCGCCATTTTCATAGCTCAAGGGCGTCTGGTCGATAACGCCCGCCATGCCAATCGAGAGCATATGCGCGGCTCGAATCGCCGCGCCCAGTATTTTTGCCCGGCGCTGGACGCGCTTGCTGACAAGGCTTCGCAGGCGTTCGGAGAGAAGGGCGCCGGTATCCTCCGACGTCTCATGCCGGTGAAACACCGACAGCGCGAGGAAAATTCGGCCCTGATGATCGACACCCCCGAGCCCGGCGTGAGCAATGGTGTTGACGCTCTGCTCGCCGCGGTAGTCCGGGTGCGCGCGCCAGCCGACGTCCGACAATAGGCAGGCCGCATGGCGCAGACGGCGCTCGTCGGCCGTTTCTTCGAGAGACGGGTCTGAGAACAGCATGTCCGTCCAGGCGCACAGTTCATAGGCGTGCTCGACGGAGCGTGCTCTCAGGGCGGCGTAATCCTCGCAAAAGCTGATGAGCGGATCGCGGGCGCGCTCGTAGGCGGGCAGAAGACCGTAGATCAGGCCCTCACGGATGCCGAACACCGAGAACACGACCTGTCGCGGCTCCATCTGCCGGAGGAGACGCTCAAGCACGAGAGCGCCGAACGGCAGCACCTCGCGCCGCGCCCGGGCGACACCGGTGATTCCTGGAAGGTCGAACGGCTTCTTCGATTTACGGAACTGCTCGCAGAGGTCGAGGGCTTCCCGCGTCGTCAGCCGATAGCCCTGCATGACGCGCAACGGATAGCCGACGCGATCCATCTGCATCTTGGCCAGCGCGCGCCAGGTGCCGCCGACGGCATAGAATGTCCGCCCGGCGCCGTTGCGGAGCCAAGGCAAACTCGCCAAAGCGCCGTCGATGATCTCCGTCGCACGCTCGATCTTGTTGCCTGTCGTGTCGATGAGGCGCAGGCCGCCGAGGGGCAGCGTCGCGGCGTCATTCAGATGATCCTGCGCCAAGTCGATGAGTTCGAGACTGCCGCCGCCGAGATCGCCCGCGACGCCATCAGCATCGATGAAGCCCATCATGATGCCTTGCGCCGCGAGACGCGCTTCCGTCTCGCCGGACAAGACCTCGATCTTGGCGCCGATGGCCCGCTCGCCGCGTTCGATGAAGTCGCCGCCGTTGTCGGCGTCACGAACGGCTGCGGTGGCGATGACCCTGATATTCTTGACGCTCAGGATATGAGAAATCACCCTGAAGCGCGAAAGCGCCGCGAGCGCGCGTTCGACGGCCTCGGTTCCGAGGCTGCCGGTGGTCGCGACGGAGCGGCCGAGGCCGCAGAGAATCTTCTCGTTGAAGACGGGCGTGGGCGCGCGCACTGCGCCTTCGTAGACGACGAGCCGAACAGAGTTGGAGCCGATATCGACGACGCCGATCGGCTCCATTTCCGCGGTACGCTCATTCGCGCCCGAGAGTTCTTTCCACCGTGTCATTCAAGCTCCCGGCCCTAACCGGGCTGGCGGAAGCGTTGCGGGAAGCTCTCTTTCAGAGACTGTCCGCGACCCGAAAGCGAAGGATTGGTCATGAAATATTTATGGGCATTGAAGGCTTCCTCCCCCGGACCCGGTTGCATCCGGGTCGCGCTGCCGTCGGAGTTGATCCGCCAGCTTTGTTGGTTGTCTTTCAAATTCGCGACCATGATCTGATTGAGCACTTGCTCGTGGACCGTCGGGTTCTGCACCGGCGCCATCGCCTCGACGCGGCGGTCAAGATTGCGTGGCATCATATCGGCGGAGCTGATGTAGACGGCGGCCTTGGGGGAAGGCAAGGCCTCTCCGTTCGCAAAACAGTAAATGCGCGAATGTTCAAGGAAACGGCCGACGATGCTTTTTACGCGGATGTTGCTTGAAAGGCCCGCAATCCCAGGGCGAAGGCAGCACATGCCGCGGACGACGAGGTCGATCGGAACACCGGCGTTGCTGGCGTCATAAAGCGACGAAATGATCTGCGGATCGACCAGGGAGTTCACTTTCCACCAGATTCCCGACGGCTTCCCGGCCTTCTCATTTCGGATTTCTTCCGCGATGTGCGTCATGATGCGGTTGCGGATGCCGTGGGGACTCGCGGCCATGCGCTCAAGCTCGACGGGTTCGCCGTAGCCGGTCACGAAATTCAGAATGCGCGTGACGTCGCGCGCGATCACAGGATCGGTCGTGAACAGCGACAAGTCGGTATACACGCGCGCCGTCTGCGGATGGTAGTTGCCGGTGCCAATATGACAGTAGGTCGTCAGCTCAGTGCCCTCGCGGCGGACAATAATACCGAGCTTGGCGTGGGTCTTCAATTCGGTGAAACCGTACACGACGTGTACGCCCGCACTTTCAAGATCGCGGGCCCAGCGAATGTTCGCGGCTTCGTCGAAGCGAGCCTTCAATTCAACGACGGCCGTCACGGATTTACCGGCTTCGACCGCCTCCTTCAGCGCTTGGATGATCGGGCTATCGCGCGAGGTACGGTAGAGCGTCCATTTGATCGCCATCACGTTCGGGTCGGCGACCGCCTGGCGCAAATACTGAACGACGACGTCGAAGCTTTCATAAGGGTGATGGACGAGGATGTCCTTGTTGCGGACGGCGGCAAAGCAATCGCCGCTGAATTCGCGAATGCGCTCGGGAAAGCGGATCGTGAAGGGCTTGAAGAGGAGGTCCGGGCGGTCGGAGACGATCAGCTGCGAGGTGTCAGCCATCGCCAGGATGCCTTCCTTGACGAAGATGCTTTCATCGCGCACCTCAAGTTCGTCGATGACGAACTTGCGCATCTTTTCGGGCATGCGAGAATCTATTTCGAGCCTGATGACGTTGCCGCGGCGGCGGCGCTTCAACTGGCTCTCGTAAGAGCGCACGAGATCTTCCGCTTCTTCCAGGAATTCGATGTCACTGTCGCGGAGAACGCGGAACGTGCCCTGGCTCTTGATCTCGAATCCGGAAAACAGCTCGGTGAGAAACATGCCGATGACGTTTTCGAGCTGAATGAAGCGCACGTCCTTCGGGTTTTCGGGATCGGTCGCCAAGCGGATGAACCGTTCGAGCGCGCCGGGAATGGGGATAAGACCGTTCATCGTCTTGCCGTCGGAAGGGCGCACCATTTCGACGGCGATCGTCATCGCCTTGTTGAGAATGAACGGGAACGGATGCGCGGGATCGGCTGCTATCGGCGTCAGGATCGGGAAAATCTGGGTCAGGAACAGCTTTTCGAGCCAAGCATGCTGCGGCGGGGTGATATCCTGCGGCTGAAGGACGTGGAGGCCCGCAGTCGCGAGTTCGTCCTTGATCGTTATCCAATTGATCTGCTCGTCGGCAACAAGACCCGTCGCGAACTTATTGATGGCCGCGAGCTGCTGCATCGGCGTCATGCCGTCTTGTGACAACGTCGTGACGCCTGCCCGAATTTGACCGTACACGCCGGCCGCGCGCACCATGTAGAATTCGTCGAGGTTGGCAGCAGCAATCGAAAGAAAGCGTAGGCGTTCGAGCAGCGGGTGTTGCTTGTTGCCCGCCTCTTCAAGAACGCGGCGGTTGAATTGGAGCCAGGACAGCTCGCGATTGTAGAAGCGGTCCGGTCCCTGCGGCACGGACTGAGCGTCTGCCTTGCCACTTCTGCTTTTCACAGTTGCCATATTGAAAAAATGCTCCGAAAGCCGGTCGAGAAATCCATATAGTAGGTTTACACCCAAATGACGAATGGGTGCGCTGCCGTTGATTCATAAGCTGATTCAATAGCCGAGTGCGTCCAGCGTGGCAGCGGCAATCGCGCGCGTCACCCGCCGCTGAAGGACGAGCGCCCGGCGGTCGGCTCCCGCCACGAAGCGCTCGGCCGCCAGCATCGACCGTTCCATGCGCACGATGACATAGTCAACCAGGTGCGGTTCGACGCTCAACTGGCGGTCAGCGAAGAGCTTGACGAGAACGGCGCGCAGAAGCGCGTCGTCGGGCGGATCGATGGTTGCGAGCGGCAAGGCCTTGAGCCGCGACCGAAAGTCCGGAAGAGAAATCGGAAGGTCACCAGGCGCGGTATCGGCCGTCAGCAGAATCTGCAGCCGCTGCTCACGGACGAGGTTCAGGAGATGAAAGAGCGCCGCTTCGTCGGCGACATTCTGGATGTCTTCGATGAGAACCGCGCCGGCGGCGGCGATGCTTGGAACCGCTTCGCGAGAAATTTCGGCGGCGGTGTAAGCCTTCGCCCCGGTCCGAGTCAGCCAGACATTCGCCAGATGGGTCTTGCCGCTGCCTTTCGCGCCGACAATCACCGCGGCGCCGATCGGCCAGTCCGGCCAGCGGTCGACAAGGTTTACGGCGGCAGCATTCGAGTCTGAGACGAGAAAATCTTCAAGTCCCATGGCCGCGCGGTGCGGAAGTTCGAAGACGAGTTGTTCTGGTGTCGTGGTCATGAAACGGATTGATGCTCATCCTTCGGCACGGCTTCTATCTCGCCTTTGTAAACGGACGACGCGAGATAGGTGCGGAGTGCAAAGCGTACGAGCACGCCGATTGCGGCGGAAACCGGCACGGCAACGAGAAGACCAAGAAATCCGAACAGATAGCTAAACGTGAGCAGCGCGAAGATCACCCAGACAGGATGCAGGCCGACTTCGGAACCGATGATATAGGGGCTAAGGATCGCCGACTCGAGCGCCTGACCGCCGAGCAGTATGCCGAGTATGACAAGGATCGGCGTCATCTCGGGCCAATACTGAACGATCGCGAGAAGAACCGCGGCTATCGCCCCGAGAGACCATCCGAACACCGGAATAAAAGCCGCCAGCCCCATGGCGACGCCGACAAGCAATCCGTAATTCAGTCCGGCGAAGCTGAAGCCAGCGGCGTAATAGATCGCGAGCAGGATGCAGACGACGCCTTGTCCGCGGATGAACGCGGAAATGCGCGAGTCAATTTCTCTACCGAGGGCACGGATCTGGGGGGCTTCGTCGCGCGGCAACCAGGAGTCTGCCTTGGCCATGATGTTCGGCCAGTCGAGAAGCACGTAAAAGAAGACGACCGGGGTGACGAGGATGACGGTCACGAAGTTGTAGGCCGCCGAGCCCTGGCTCCAGACGCTTTGCGCCACGCTCGCAAGAAGCGAGGGCACGGCCGTGGTGAAGCTATCGAGGGCATTTCGAACGGTCGTTTCGGCCTCGGGATAGCGCGGACCAAGATTTTCGCGCGCGGTCGTCTCGATCAGTGTCTTCAGCCGCTGGATCGCACCGGGGGCGGTTTCGATCAGCCCAGCCGCCTGCTGAAACAGGATCGGGACGACGAACACCAGCGCTAAGATTATCACGAACGTCGAGCAGGCGAGCAGCAGGGTTGTCGAGATCCAGCGCGGAATTCCGATCCTCCCCATTGCGTCGACAACGGGATTTAGGAAGTAGGCGAGCGTCAGGCCGATGGCGAACGGCAGCAGCGCGGGCGCGATGAGTTGCACGATGTAGGCGAAAAGCAACGCCGTCGCCGTCCAGAACAGCGCGTGGCGCTCAAAATGCATGGATTCAGATCCTCACCCAATAGCCAAGCCCTGCAACAGCATGGCCTCAAATGCTCAGCTTTTCGAGCCGGGAGTTTCGTAATCCGTCATGTGACGCAGCCATACGCGCAAATAAGCAACGAGGGAGGCGACGGTGGTCGCGGCAGCAAGCAGCGTCAGAAGTTGAACCGGCCCCTTCAGCTTCAAGGCGAACGCCTCGTCGGCCAACACGGTTCCGGCGAGAACAATTTGCGCAACGGTGTTCATCTTGCTGATGGCAAGCGGCTTCATCGGCGTCGGATGATCGAGCAGCCATGAAAGGACGACCGCGATGATGATCAGAACGTCGCGAGATACGACAAGGATGACCAGCCAAGACGGCAGCCGCGCCGTGACGCCCAGCGCGATGAAGATGCAGACGATCAGCAGCTTATCCGCGATTGGATCGAGATAAGCCCCCAACTCGGTTTCCCAGTTGAAGCGCTTGGCCAGAAATCCGTCGACCGCGTCGGAGATGCCGGCGACGACGAAGGCCAGAAATGCCGCCTGAAGCTCGCCGGTCAGCAAAAGCCAGAAGACTACGGGTACGAGGATGACTCGACCGAGCGTTATCAGATTTGGAATGCTCACGCCGAATGTGTCCCCGTCTCTCCCTGGATCCTGGCCGTACGCCGTGGCGGTTATCACGGATGGCCAGCCGGCGCGAACCTAACCTTTCGACGTTTACCTCGTCGAGAACATCCTCCTTTGCAGTGCGGCAGAGCAACTGCGGAGAATAGGCGCTGTGCGACGTCCGGGCGATCCAGTGCGTCGCTTTTTCCGCTCTATATTTTCATGTATTTTCAGCGACTTGAGTGAAGCACCCAGCCGTTGGCCGTGTTGATCAGGCTCAGTCCGCGAGTGCCGAGCGCGCTTGAGAGATTTCTCGCGCCCCCCGGATATTTGAGCGAGATATCGGCGCTACCTTCGGAGACCGAGCCGATATTCAGGGCATCGACACCGGGTGTATCGAGAAGTTGCGCACGCATCTGATCCCACTGATTGGAATCGCCGAACTGGGCAGTCAACGTCACGTCCTCGCCGTTTCCGCTCGTCGACGCTTCCCAGACCGGAATATTGGACGACGGCGTCGCTGCTGCTTGCGAAACACCGCTTTTGATTGCCTTCCAGCGGCCCTCGATGATGCCGAGCGACACGACCGCCGCGAGTTGCGAGGCGTAATCGAGATCGCCATCGGAAATCCGATAGGTGCGCTTCAGCAGCAGCCCGCCGATGGCGTCGCTGCCGGCGAGCGTCACGTTCAGCTTCTTGGCCGCGACATCGGGCTCGGCAATAACGAGGACGACTAGGCCCGAACCATATTCGGCCTTTAGCTTCTGCATCGCGCCATCGTCGCCGGAGACGAGCGCGTTGACGGTGTCCGTCTGGATCGATGGTTTGAGATCCTTGACGACGACCGGAGTGATCGTGTGCGTCAGGTCGAGACCCGACCAGGCGCGGTGCCAAAGCCCTCGATCGCCGCTCGCTGCCGGGGGATTGCCCTGCAGCAGCACCGGCACGACCGTCAACAGCGGCGCCTGCTGGTCGACGAACGGGATGTTCTGGCCCGACAGAAGCGAGCGCACGGCGTCCGGCTGGAATGAAAAATCGAGGGTCGCGTAATAAGCCGTCGATGAATTACGTTCCGAACGCACCGAAATACCGGACACGAGGTCTGCGGCTTTGGTCCCCTGTAAGCGCGTGAGTTGCTTATAGGCCGTCACCGGCACGAGGCGCTTCAACAGCGACCGGAAAGCTGCCTGTTGACCGTCGGCAAGAGCCTGTTCCTTGGCGGCGACGGCATTTGCGGCGGTCGCCTCCACCGGGAAGTTCCCAACCGTGTAAGGCGCATCGGTATCGGCAACGGCGGGCGCGACACGAAGGCCCACGACGGCGGTCCAAACCAGAATGGCAATGACGAGGCAGCGGCCCGCGAGCACCGTTAATCCCCCAATTTCTTAAGGACCCTACGAGCCGAGCCCCGGAGGACCACCCACGGAACCAGCCAGCGAGCGCTTCGTTGCTCTCAGGTCCAGTCGCTGCTACGACCCCCATGACGGGTTGGCAATGGGGCAAAAGTGAGTTTAACCGAAGCTTTCCCCGCTGCGATGTTCCAAGGATGCACCCCGGTTGAACCCAACATTGCGAACGACGACGAGGATCGATGTCCGCGGCTGACGAGAATTTACAGAAATCCATCACCTACGCGGACGCGGGTGTCGATATTGACGCAGGAAATGCGCTCGTCGCGGCGATCAAGCCGCTGGCGAAGTCGACGAGCCGGCCTGGCGCCGACGTCGATCTTGGCGGTTTTGGCGGCCTCTTCGATCTGAAGCGGACGGGTTTTCGCGATCCGATCCTGGTTGCGGCGAACGACGGCGTCGGCACGAAGCTCAAGATTGCCATCGACACCGGGCGGCATTCGACCATCGGCATCGACTTGGTAGCGATGTGCGTCAACGATCTCATCGTGCAGGGCGCTGAGCCGCTTTTCTTCCTCGACTATTTCGCGGTCGGAAAGCTCGACGTGCAGGTCGCACGCGAGGTTATCGCCGGTATCGCCGAAGGCTGCAGGGATGCGGGGTGCGCACTCATCGGCGGTGAGACGGCTGAGATGCCCGGAGTTTATAAAAGCGGCGATTACGATCTCGCCGGGTTTTCGGTCGGCGCCGTCGAGCGCGACGAAATTCTGCCGCGCGCCGACATCGCTGTTGGCGACCTTCTGATCGGGCTCAAATCGTCGGGCGTGCATTCGAACGGCTATAGTCTGGTGCGCAAGCTCGTCGAGCACGTGAAACTCGATTGGCATGCGCCGGCGCCCTTCGCGCATTCGCAAAACCAATCGGTGGCCGAAGCGCTGCTGACGCCAACGCGCATCTACGTCAAGCCGCTGTTGACCGCGATCGGCGCGACGGGCGGATCGGGATCGAAAGGTGCCATCAAGGCCCTTTCGCACATCACGGGCGGCGGTCTTTCCGAGAACGTGCCACGCGTGATGCCGAAGGATGTCGCGGCGCGGATCGATCTTTCGTCATTCGACGTGCCGGCGGTTTTTGGGTGGCTGGCAAAGACGGGCAACATCCCGGACGCGGAGCTTCTGCGCACATTCAACTGCGGCATTGGGATGATCGCGGTTGTTTCGAAAGCACGCGCGGGCGACGTCATCGCGGCGTTGACGGCTGCGGGCGAAGAGCCGGTCGTCATCGGCGACGTCATTCCGCCGACGGGCGAAAAATCCGAAGCCAAGGGCAAAGGCGAAGCCTGGGCGGTGAAGTACGAGGGCAAGCTGCGGTTCGCGTGATTGCCGTCGCGGCGCTTCCCTTCACGGCAATGCGAATACCGTCAACGCGCCGCCCAACCCTGTGTACGTGGAGAGACTTGCGAAACCGCCGACTGCGCCGGAACCGTCTTCCGGATCGGTGAGGCCTGCCGCGAGTCCGATTCCGGCCCAGCCGCCGACACCCGACAGTACGGCCACATACTGCTTGCCGTCGTGCATGTACGTCATCGGATTGCCGACGATGCCTGACGGCGTCTTGAATTTGAAAAGCTCTTTGCCGGTCTTCTGGTCGACGGCTTTCAGGTAGCCTTCGAGCGTGCCGTAGAACACAACCCCGCCTGCCGTGGCCAACGCGCCGGACCAAACCGCAAAGCGCTCAGGCTTCGACCAGACCGTTTTTCCCTTGATGCCATCCCAGGCGATGAAAGCGCCGGTGTCGCCGCGGGCGCCGGGCGCCGGAAACATTGTCAGTGTGGCGCCGACGTAGGGCTGGCCGACGGTGTAGGAAACCTTGAAAGCCTCCATGTCCATGCAGAGGCGCGTGACCGGGACATAGAACAGGCCCGTCAGCGGCGAATAGGATGCCGGTTGCTGGTTCTTCGAACCCATCGACGACGGACAAATGCCTTTCGTCACGTCGTCGGTGCCGGTTTCGAAGGGCGAGAACTTCTTATTTACGACAGGGCGTCCGTACTGAGGATCGCTTTTGTCCATCACGATCTTCGTCGCCCAATTGGCGTCGGGATCGAATTTCTCGGCGACGAGCGGCTCGCCGGTGACGCGGTCTAAGGTGTAGGCGAAGCCGTTGCGGTCGAAGTGCGTCAACGTCTTGCGCGTGAAGCCGTCAAAATCGAGATCGGCGAGGATCGGCTCATTGATGCCGTCGTAATCCCACTGATCGAACGGCGTCATTTGATAGACCCACTTGGCTATGCCGGTATCGGCGTCGCGCGCGAATATCGTCTGAGACCATTTCTGATCAATCGGCTTGCCGCCGGGGCCAGCGCGCTGGACCGGATTCCAGGTCGAAGGATTGCCGCTGCCGTAATAGAGCAGGTTCAACTGCGGATCGTAGGCCATGTAACCCCACGTTGGGCCACCGCCGATTTTCCACTGGTCACCGTTCCAAGTTTTGAGAGAAGAATCCTTGCCGACCGGCTTGCCGAGCGAAATCGTATTATCCGGGTCGATGAGCATGTCGGCATCCGGCCCCATCGAATAGGCGCGCCAAACCCTTCGCCCCGAGTTCAAATCGTAGGCCGTGATGTAGCAGCGGACGCCGAATTCGCCGCCGGAAACGCCGACGATCACCTTGTCCTTGACGATGAGCGGCGCGCCGGTGCCGGAGGCGCCGTTCTTCGGATCGTCTTCCTTCACTTTCCACACCTCGATGCCGGTCTTTGCATCGAGCGCAACGAGGGAGGTATCGGCGGTGTGGACCAGGATCTTGCCTTCGGCGTACTGGACGCCGCGATCGACCGTGTCGCAGCACATGACGGCGACGGCGAACGGGTCCTGCTTCGGCTGATACTTCCACAGGATCTTTTGCTCATGCGCGAGATCGAGCGCCATCACGATATTCGGGAACGGCGTGACGAGGTACATGGTGTCGCCGACGACCAGCGGGCTACCTTCGTGGCCGCGCAGCACCCCCGTCGAGAACGTCCACGCGACCCGGAGGTCACCGACGTTCGAGGTGTTGATCTGATCGAGCTTCGAATATCTGTGACCGCTGTAGTCCCCCGACTGGATGACCCAATTTGCGGGATCGTCGGCGAGAGTTTGCACGTCCTGATTTGCCCAAGCCGGCGTTGCGAGGGCCATCACGGCCCCGGCGGCTGCGAGGCCCAACCACTTTTTCATTGCATCTTTTCTCCGCGATCCGGCGCGGTCTCTGCTCGCGTCTCTGGGTTGCAATATCAAGACCTTAGAACCGGGCCTACCAGACTTTTAACGGGTGGCGATGAAAACGCGGCAAGCTGAAGCGCCCCTGCCCGGAGCCCAGAATTCCGCCGGTGCTCACCCCGCGCATTAACGACTTGCAACACGGGCGGCGATTGACTGCCACGGAACTGAAAAATTCAGGGTCTACTGACGGCCCGTAAACCAATAAACCAATCGGGAGGACCACATGGCTGGCGAGACATCCGACCTCGTGGTGGGCGAAATCATCGAAATCAAATATCGCATGCCGAGACCGGCATTCGATGATCGAGCGAGCCCGCAGCTTTCCGACCGCTGGATCATGGCCGAGATCATCCATCAAGACGCGGACACGCTCCCTATCGCCCGCCTTGCCGACGGCCAGTTAACCGATATTCGCGCTTACATGACGTGGCGGCGGATATCGAGAATGGCGGAAACGACGCGCCTCGCGCGATCATCGGGGCCTTATATGCGCTAAATTGCGAGTTACCGTCGCATTTACCGCCGACTGTCACACAATCGAAAAGTGGCGGGATCAGAAGCGCAATTAAAATGCGCCGTTAGATAGATTCGGACCTGCGTCTCGTCATGCTCTCTGGCCCGTTCGGCGACCTTGCGGATCGCGCCGTTCCTCAAAGATCAGAGGAACAGCGCCTCAACATCGAGGTAGCGTGATGCGAATCCTGATCGCAACCGACGCCTGGAAACCGCAGGTCAACGGCGTAGTTCGCACCTATGAGAATCTGAAACGCGAACTCGAAGCCGCGGGCCATTTCGTCACGATCCTGTCGCCGCTCGATTTCGCGACGCTCCCCTGCCCCGGATATAGGGAGATCAGGCTCGCTTTGGCGCGGCGGTCGCAGGTGGCGGCGCTTCTGAAACGGGGTGCTTACGATCACGTCCACATCGCGACGGAAGGGCCGATCGGGTGGGCGACGCGGGGCGTGTGCCTGCGTCAGCGCATTCGATTCACGACGTCGTTCCATACGCGCTTTCCGGAATACATCGAGGCGTATACGGGCCTGCCGGCATGGATCAGCTATGCGTTCCAGCGGTGGTTTCATCGGCCGGGCATCGGCATGTTCGTGGCGACACGGTCGCTCAAGGCCGAACTATCCGAGCGCGGCTTTCGGCGGCTGATGCTCTGGTCGCGCGGCGTCGATACGGTTCAATTCAAGCCGCGTCCGAGATCAAGCGAAGAACGGGTCGAGGAAAAGGGCGAGCCGACGTTCCTCTACGTTGGACGTGTGTCCCGCGAAAAGAACGTCGAAGCATTCCTCAATCTTGATTTGCCGGGCCGGAAGGTCGTCGTCGGCGACGGGCCGATCCTCGGGCTGCTCCGGCGGCAATACCCGAATGTCATCTTCACCGGCGCAAAGACCGGCGAAGATCTGGCGCAGGAATATTCGAATGCCGACGTGTTCGTCTTTCCGAGCCGCACCGACACGTTCGGACTCGTGCTGCTCGAAGCCATGGCCTCGGGCCTCGGCGTCGCCGCCTATCCGGTGACGGGACCTATCGACGTGGTGACGCCGGGCGTGACCGGATGCCTTGACGAAGACCTCCGGGCGGCGGCGCTGGCGGCGCTGAAGCTCGATCGGGATCAAGTGCGCGTGCAGGCGATGCGCCATGACTGGTCGCGCGTCGCTGATCTCTTCCTGGCCAACATCACCCAGGCGCGGCGGGCGGCAGGGCTCGGCAAACGCCTCATCAAGGCGCGCGTGGCGAAATCGCTGCAGATCAAGCCAAGGGCGACGGTGCGGCCGGTCAGCTAGCCGTCAGCTGGCGATCCTGCGGAGCATGTCCGCATCACTTGGCCGCGCGTCGACCAACGGGCCGCCAACCATGCGCTCGATAATCTCGACGGCGCGAGCGGTGCCGTTTTCCTGCTGCATGATGCGGCCGATCTCAGCCGCCTGGACGGCGTAGTCCGGGTTGGTCGCGACATCGCGGAGGCGCTCGGTCAGTGCGTCCAATGTCCAGTCCTGGATCGGAATCTGGTCCGGCCCGGCGCCGAGCTGGAACACGCGACGGCCCCAGTATTTCTGATCCATCATGAACGGACCGATGAAACTCGGACGGCCGGCGCGCAACGCCGACGACGTTGTGCCGAGGCCGCCATGGTGGACGACGGCGCTGACCTCACGGAACAGTTTATCGTGCGGCACAAACTGGTCGATCAGGTGGAAGTTGCTGGAGAGCGTCAAGCGATCGAATTCGCCGAGCCCCTTGCCGAGAATTGCTCGCTGCCCGGCGGCTTCGCACGCTCGCAAGATCATTTCGGAGCGTTCGACGCCAAGCGCCGGCATGCTGCCGAAGCCGATATAAATCGGTCGCGGGCCGGCCGCCAAAAATTCGGCGAGCTTTCCCGACGGGCGCCAGTTCGGCGCCTCGTCGCGGAACCAATAGCCGGTGAAGTAGATCTCGTCGCCTTCCGTGCTCGCGCGTGGTTGCAGAACGGGGCTCACGGGATAGAGCACCGGCGCGCGCTTGCCGTGAACGCGATGCGGGTGCTTCAGCCAAAACGAAGTTCCGAGGCCGAGCGACTTGCGGATCTCTCCGATGACCTTGCGATACGCCAACCGCTGCAATCCGAGGGTGTTGTAGCCGTGGCGATTCCAAGCCGGAATTCCGGTTCCCGGAATGACCGACAGGAGATTTTCGGCGGAGGGCGAAACCGATCCGAGGCCGACCATGATCGCCGGAATTTTCTTCGCTTCCGCGATATCACCGGCGACCGAGATGACAGGATGAAAAAGAATGGCGTCGGCGTCGGCGCACGCTGCAACGGAGTCGCGCTGGATGCCCTCGAACAGCGTACGCATATCCGGTCCGGGCCAGAGCCACTTCTTGACCGTCACGAGGGTGTGGGCGCCGGCCACCTCGGCCATCTCGCCGTCTTTCATGAATTTGGAGAAGTCGGTGCCGCAGCGGCGAGCTTCGAGCCCCTTGCTCCGCACATAGTCCATGAAGTCTTCGGGAGCGGCGAGGCTGACCTCATAGCCGGCTTCCTTCAAAGCCAATCCGAGAGCGATCATCGGGCCGACGTCGCCGAGCGTGCCAACAGTGAGAAGTGATATCCGGCGTGCCATAGCGATCCGATTTTGCAGATAACGGACCGTCGTGCGGCAGAAGCGCCGCTGACGTTTCCGCCGCGAATTCCTGCGATCGTGGCCCCCGATCCCTGTCACAATGCGATAGGTGAAACTCTGCTGCAACATGGGTCGTAAACCATGGCTAACAAACCCCGGGCGTCGTTGCCCCCATGTCTCACATGCTCTCGCGCGCCGGAGCCCGCTCTGCTAGACCCTCGTCATGACTGAGAAAAAACGCACCGCCATTCTGATTTCGGGCCGCGGCTCGAACATGCGATCCCTGGTCGAAGCCGCTCGCGTGCCTGATTATCCGGCCGAGATTGTGCTCGTTATTGCGAACCGGCCGGATGCGGCCGGAATTGCCTGGGCCGTCGAGCATGGTCTGCCGGCGGTCGTCATCGATCACAAGGATTATGCGTCGCGCGCGGACTTCGAGCGCGTGCTGCAGGCGGCCCTCGACACGTCCGGGGTCGAGCTTGTCGCGCTCGCGGGCTTCATGCGGCTGATGACACCGGAATTCGTCGCGCATTGGCATGACCGGATGATCAACATCCATCCGTCCCTGCTGCCGAGCTTCAAGGGCCTGCACACCCACGAGCAGGCCATCGCAGCGGGCGTGAAGATCGCGGGCTGCACGGTTCACTTCGTTCGCGCAGAAATGGACAGTGGACCGATCATCGCTCAAGCTGCGGTTCCGGTCCTTTCAAGTGATACTTCAGAGACACTCGCGGCGCGAATCCTCGAAGTGGAACACCAAGTTTACCCCTTCGCGTTAAGACTTGTCGCCGCAGGGCAGGCACGTCGCGACGGCGAAAAAGTCGTTATATCTTCGGATGTTAACGAAACAAACCGGCTGTACTCTCCGGGGATCTGATCCACAGCATCATTTGCTAGTTACCTTGCGCTGGCCGTCGCATGGACAGGCCCCCCCCGAACCATGGTATTTCTATGACTTCCGGAGAGGGAGATCCGGCGAACCGAAGTGCAGCGCGTGGCCCGATACTGCGCACGGGAGCGCCCACGAGTCAGATACGCGTACTGCTCCTCCGGTCCCGAATGGAGAATGCCTATGGAAACGACCCCCAGCCACACCCTGGGTCTCGGAGATGAATCGAGCATCTGGTTCAACCTGACGCCGCTGCTGCGCGGCGATCCGGAAAACCCGATGCGCATCCTGATGCAGATGATGGACCGCTATGGGCCGGTTCTGCCCGTGAACATGGCCAACCAACGTGTCGTGCTTATTTCAGAGCCCGAGTATTTCAAACATGTGCTGGTGACCAAAGCCGACAACTACATCAAATATTTCGACGGCCTGAAGCCGATCTTCGGCAAGTCGATGATCACGAACGACGGCGCGCTCTGGCAGAAGATCCGGATGCCGCAACAGCCGGCGTTCCATCCGGATATGTTCGCTGAGTATATCCCGTACTTTCTCCGCGCGATCGATACCAAGATGGCGATCTGGGCTGATCTCGCGAAGACCGGCGAGACGGTCGAAATGGTCGAGCAGACCTGGACGCTCGCCGCCGATATGATCTGCAAGGCGCTGTTCGATCGCGACATGCCGTTCAATCCGCACGTCGTCTTCAAGTGCGTGAAAACGTACACCGACGTCATGAACCATCGCGACATTCGCTTGCGCCGGCAGGCTGGCGAAGTGTTCGAGCTGACGGACGAAGATCCGGCGAAGGCAATGGAAGTCTGGGCGAGCGTGCCGCCGGCCGTCATGGCCGCCGATCCACGCGAGGAACGCGAACGCACGTTGCTCACGATGATCCAGGCGGCGGTGGACGACCCGTCCGTTCCGGAATTCGATCAGCAGCAGGCGGTCGACGAGCTGAAGCAATATCTTTGGGCCGGAACCGAAACGACGGCCCTGACGCTTGCCTGGGCGCTTTACGAGACATCGCGCCACCCCGAGATGGCCGAACGCATTCGCCGCGAAGGCGAGGAAGTTTACGGTGATCGCGAGCCGGCAGCGGCGGACTATTCCAAGCTCGCCTATACGCGGGCCGTCATTCAAGAAACGATGCGCATCTATCCGCCGGTGTGGAGCCTGATCCGCATCGCGGCGGCCGAGGACGAGATCGGCGGCGTCAAGATCAACCCGGGCGACCGCGTGTCGATCTTCAGCTATGGCGCGCATCACAATCCGAAATTCTGGCCGGAGCCCGAGTCCTTCCAGCCCGAGCGCTGGATGGCCGGCAACGCCAAGAAGCAGGTGAAGTACAGCTACATTCCGTTCGGTGCGGGCAAGCGCTCGTGCATCGGCGGCGCCATGAGCCAGGTCGAGAATACGCTGGCGCTGTCGCTGCTGCTCCGCCGTTTCCGCCCCGAGTACGTGGGCAAAAATCCGGCGGGCCTCAATGCGACGGTGACGCTGACGCCGAAGGGTGGATTGAAGTTCAAGATCCACGAGTTGGGCTAGACCCGAAGAATTTCAATCAAATTGCAAATGGCCGGGGCTCGAAACTCCGGCCATTTTTGTTTGCGCAGATTCGGCTATTTCGCGAAGATGAAACATTGCGAAATTCAAGTTGATTCGAGCGCTGGAAATGGCGTTCGCGCACTTATCCACAGGCGATGATGCACTGCGTTATGGGCATTTAAGCCGCCAAAATGCTCGCTAAAGTGCAAATCAAGGTTGTAGAGGGCCTCGCGCATGCGAGAGGGCTGGGTTTGCAACGGATATTAATGCTGTCATATTCGCAGCACGTTAGTAAATTAATAGGATTCTGGGTGTCACTTCCCCCCGTGACATTCGCGATCGAACCAAACACATACGTTCCAAACTCCAGGAGGCCCCTCACCATGGAGTCCGTGAGAACAGTCGTACTTGGCAAGCCCGTATTCCTATTGACCGGCGCTTGGCCGCGCAAATCGAAAGGGAGCGCGGCAGCCGCTCTCGAAGTTGAATCGCCCGAGAAGCTGCTTGAAACGGCGCGCCGCAATCCGGATGCCGTCGCCTTCGGGTTCGTTGCAGGAAGTTGGGTCGCGGCAGCTTAAGCGCCGTTTACCGCCGCGCCGACAGAAGCGCCTCGAGGAGCATTCACGCATAAGTTGGCGTGGCCCTCGCGGCGGACTGATTATCCAATCTTCGAAGTGCGATGTCTGCCCGGCGCGAAGTCCTATCCGCCTCAGCGAGTCCGCATTAAAGTATCGCCTCGCAGACAATTGGGGCGGGCGCTGAATGCACGACGACCACGAAACCATCGCCGCTGAGGCGCGGGCAAAGCCTTTCTACACCCACCTCTACATCCAGGTCCTCATCGCGATCGCCGCCGGCGTCGTTCTGGGGCATCTCTACCCTGCGGCCGGCGAAGCGATGCAGCCGCTGGGCGACGGCTTCGTCAAGCTCATCAAGATGCTCATCGCACCGATCATTTTCGTGACCGTCGTGCATGGCATCGCATCGATGGGCGACCTCAAGAAAGTTGGGCGGGTCGGGCTCAAGGCGCTGATCTATTTCGAGGTCGTGACGTCCTTGGCCTTGGTCATCGGCCTTGTCGTCGTCAACCTTCTGCAGCCAGGCGCCGGGATGAATATCGACGTCGGGTCGCTCGATACCAAGGGGATCGAAAACTATGTCGCAAAGTCAAAGGAAGAAACGACGGTCGGCTTCATCCTCAATATTATTCCGAACACGTTCTTCAGCGGCTTCGCGGAAGGAAATATCCTCCAGGTCTTGTTGATCGCGCTGCTATTTGCGTTCGCGCTGCAATCTCTCGGTGAGCGCGGCAAACCGATGTTGAGCTTCGTCGCTCAAGCGAGCGATGTCCTATTCAAGATGGTCGGTTTTATCATGCGCTTGGCTCCGCTCGGCGCGTTCGGAGCGATGGCGTTCACTATTGGAAAATACGGCATCGCGAAGCTATCGAGCCTCGCGTTTCTCATGTTCGCGTTCTACCTGACGTGCCTGATCTTCATCTTCGGGGTGCTCGGCTTGATCGCGCGCTTTTCCGGATTTTCGATCTTCCGGTTCCTCGCCTACATCAAGGCCGAGTTGCTGATCGTTCTCGGAACGTCGTCGTCGGAAAGCGTTTTACCGCGCATGATCGCAAAGATGCGTAAGCTCGGCTGCGAGGAAAGTGTCGTCGGACTTGTCGTTCCGACCGGATATTCGTTCAATCTCGACGGAACGTGCATCTATCTGACGATGGCGGCGATTTTTCTCGCTCAAGCGACCAACACGGAACTGTCGATCTGGCAGGAACTCGGGATCATCGGCGTATTGCTGCTAACTTCGAAAGGCGCCGCAGGCGTTACGGGATCGGGTTTCATCACGCTTGCGGCAACGCTGGGATCGACATCGCATGTTCCAATCGCGTCGCTGGCGCTGATCCTGGGCATCGACCGGTTTATGTCGGAAGCGAGGGCGCTCACGAACCTGATTGGAAACGGGGTCGCGACAATCGTCATCGCCAAATCGGAAGGCGCACTCGACGAGGAGACGTTCGCGCGGGAGTTGGGAGCATTGGGCGGCCCCGCGTCTCAACCCGCTTAGGCGTAGGTGCCTTCGGGGGCGAACGGCAGATCGGTTATGCCGGGTTTAACACCGAAGCCCGTCAGTAGGGCATTCACCTGACCGCGGTGATGCGTCTGATGATTGAAGATATGCATGACGAGCATCGCTTTAGGCTGCGTCATCTCGCGGCCCGTCGCCCCCGAAAGCCATGTCAGATCACCTTCGAAGGCCGATGGCTGCACCACGTCGCTCCAAGCCTCGATGACGGCATCGAAGCGGCGCCGTTCCGCACTCAGAGCATCCCAATCGTCGAAGAGCGTCAGGCCGTCAGCGATCGAGTGTTTTGCGGGCGGGGGCGCTGCGCCAAACCGCATCAGCCAGACTTGATCCGCCCACAGAATGTGGTTCAGCGTGGTGTGAATTGAGCCGAAAAACGCCCCCCGGTTCTCCTTCCGTTGGGCGTCCCTCAGTTGATCGCAGGCACCGTAAACACTGGCGTTTTGCCAAGCATTGTAGCGGGCCATGGTGCGAACGTAGGACGGTAAAATCACCGCCGGACTCCTCGAGAATTTGCAGCCTCGGAACGCCGCTCAGCATTCCAACGATGCTTAGCCGACGATTTCGTCGAGCCGGAAGTTGAGGGCGATCTCACGATCGGCGGCAGCGGCGCTGTCAGAACCGTGCGTCGAATTCGCTCCCTTCGATTCCGCAAACAGCTTGCGAATCGTGCCTTCGGCGGCTTCCTTGGGATCGGTCGCGCCCATGACTTCGCGATACTTGGCGATGGCGTTTTCGCCTTCCAGCGCCTGGAGCACGATCGGGCCGGACGTCATAAAATCAACGAGTTCGCCGTAAAAAGGCCGTGCCTTATGTTCTTCATAGAACTTCTCAGCCTGGGCGCGGGTCCAACGGACGCGCTTCTGGGCTACGATCTGCAGGCCCGCGTTTTCGATCACGGCGTTAATTTTTCCGGTGAGATTGCGGCGCGTAGCGTCCGGCTTGATGATGGAAAACGTGCGTTCGATGGCCATAAGTCTGTCTCGCTTTGCGGATTTTATGTGGGTTCCGCGGGCTTATAGCGATGCGGACAGCCGCCAGCAAGCGGCGACGCCGTCACGTCGAGCATTCGGTTGCAGGTCACACGCGAAAGTGGAGTTTTACCGCATAATCGCCCGATTGACGCGCGCAATTACGTATGAACAGTGTGGGCCGGCGAAAAGCGCACGGTCGAGGGGTTAGGCAGTAATGCCTACGTGTGCGAAGAAGCGATGATGACGGCACAGACCAACGAAATTCAGTGGTACATCGCCCGCGACGGCAAGCAGCACGGGCCGCTGACGGACGTCGAGATGCGCACGTTCGTCGCGCATCACTATCTTCGTCTCAGCGACTTGATCTGGCGCGCGGGAATGCCGGAATGGCAATCGGCCCCGAATATGTTTCCAACGGCATTCGAAGCGCTCGGCCAAGAACCGAAGCAAATATCTGGTCCGGTGCACTCGCCGGTGGCTGCAAGTCGCGCCACAGCGTATCCGCAAGCTGCCGCCGCCCACGATCCGCGCGGGATCGAGTACGAAGCCGAAGCGGCGCCGCGGCCGGAACGCAATCTCGTCAAGCGGCTGGCTATCGCGGGCATTGCAATCACGTTGATCGGAGGCGGCGCCTTCGCCGTCACCAACTATCGCGGCGCCATCATGGACATGGTGGCCGGGGCGACCGGCGGCACGAGCGCTGAGAATGCGCCCGTCGTTGCGGCGCCTTCGGACGCGTCTTCCAAGGAAACGACGGCATCAACCGACAAACCGGCCCAGACGAGCGACGATACGATGCCAAAGACTTCGGCATTGGGCGGTCCATCCACGGCTAGCGACGGGGTCGTATCGTCGGCACCGCCAGCGGCCGACACGACGACCTCATCGGTCTCAGCGACCGACGCGTCTTCCCCGCCGCCTTCTGCGCAGACGCAGGTCGCGGCTGTCGAACCACAATCGCCGACGCCCCCCGCGTCATCATCGATCGACGGCTCGCCGCTCGATCTCCGCTTGCAGACCGTTCCGGTGTGGGCGCTCATCAAGCGGGAATATCCCGACTGGTACACGTCCGAGATCACGACCGCGAACGGCCTCGTTGCCGAGAACAAGAGCGATAACGACGTCGCCACCTTGCTGGCACAGGGCCTCGTCAACCTGCGGCGCCAGAATGCTGAAAAGGCGTTGGCTGCAAGTTCGGAGAAGTTGCAGGCCATCGCGGAAGCGTTTCTCAATCACTTGAAGTCGCTCAGAGCGCAAAGCGTCAGCGCGTGCTTCGGCTTCATCTCGAAGGGCGAGACAAGCCCTGCTGTTGTTCAGACGATGGAACATCCGGAAACGGCGACGGCGCTGAACGCGCAAGCCGATGCCGTTTTCGAAGCGATCTCGGAAGGCACGAGGAACCCGGTCAAGCACGACTCCGCCGTGAAAAGCGACTACGACATGCTGATCAAGGAACTCGGCAAGCTCGGATGGAAGGAAGAAGATCTTCAGGTCTTCTCGAATCCGAAGCTGCTTGCGAAGCGCGAGCCCGAGCAGGTCTGCAAGATGGTGCAGGAGTGGTTCGTCGCGCATCTCGCGGTACAAGACAAAGCCGTCCGCGACCGCTTGCTGTATGAAACCTTGAAGCCTGTCGTGTCGGGCTGAGATGCTTTACACCGCGGTCAAGGTTCTCCTAACCGCGGCCCTGGTCGTTGCGATTTCCGAAATGGCGAAACGCTCAACCGTTATCGGCGGCGTCCTTGCCTCCCTGCCGCTGACCTCGCTGCTGGCGTTTATCTGGCTTTACGGCGAGACGGGGGACGCCGGCAAAATCGCAAGCCTGTCGTCGAGCATCTTCTGGTACGTGCTGCCGTCGCTGGTGCTGTTCCTGGCCTTGCCGATGCTGCTCGCGCGGGGTCTCGACTTCTGGTTGAGCCTCACGATCGCCTCGGCGCTGACGTTCGCGGCCTACCTGCTGATGGCGGCGCTGCTGGCCCGTTTCGGCGTTACGCTCTGACGCCGTGACAGCGGGCGGCGGACGGGTTATCGCCATCCCATGCTGCACATCAACGATCTCACCTACCGCATCGAAGGCCGGCCTATTTTGGATCAGGCGACGGCCGCCATTCCGTCCGGCCACAAGGTCGGCCTCGTCGGCCGCAATGGCGCGGGCAAGTCGACGCTGCTGCGCCTGCTGAAGGGCGAGATTTCACCCGATGACGGCTCGATCTCCATTCCGCGCAATGCGCGCCTCGGCCATGTGGCGCAGGAAGCGCCGGGCGGCGACGACAGCCTGCTCGACTGGGTTCTCTCGGCCGACACCGAACGCGCGGGGCTTCTTGCCGAAGCCGAGACCGCCACGGACCCGGAGCGCATTGCCGAAATTCAGATGCGGCTCACAGACATCGACGCGCATTCGGCACCGGCGCGAGCCGCCCGCATTCTATCGGGTCTCGGCTTCGACGAAGATGCCCAGGCGCGCGCTTGCCGCGAATTTTCGGGCGGCTGGCGCATGCGCGTGGCGCTCGGCGCGATCCTATTCCTGAAGCCCGACATTCTGCTGCTCGACGAGCCCACCAACTATCTCGATCTCGAAGGCACGCTCTGGCTTGAGAACCATCTGAGGAACTATCCGCATACGGTGGTGATCGTCAGTCATGATCGTGATCTCTTGAATAGCGCGGTGACCGAGATCCTGCATTTGGACAAGGGCAAGCTGACGCTCTATGCGGGCGGCTACGACGATTTCGAAGAGACGCGGCGCGAGAAGCAGCGGCTCGAAATGAAACTCATGAAGAAGCAGGACGAGCAGCGCCGGCATCTACAGACGTTCATCGATCGCTTCAAAGCGAAGGCGAGCAAGGCGTCGCAGGCGCAGAGCCGCGTCAAGGCTTTGGCCAAGATGCAGCCGATCGCGGCGCAGGTCGACGATCGCGTCGTGCCGTTTCGTTTTCCCGATCCGCAGAAGATCATCGCCAGTCCGCTGTTGCGTATCGAGAAGGCGAGCGCGGGCTACGAGGCGGAACATCCGATTTTATCGGGGATCGATGTGCGCATCGACAACGACGATCGCATCGCGCTGCTTGGACAGAATGGCAATGGCAAATCAACGCTCGCGAAGATGATCGCAGGCCGGTTGAAGCCGCTTTCTGGGCACGTGTTCGGCGCGCAGAAAATCGATGTCGGATATTTCGCGCAGCATCAGCTTGACGACCTGCAGCCGAACGAGACGCCTTACGATTACATCGTGAAGTTGATGCCCGAGGGTACGGAAGCACAGCGGCGGACGAAGCTCGGGACGTTCGGCTTCAGCGCCGACAAAGCGGATACGGCGTGCGGAAAGCTTTCGGGCGGCGAGAAGGCGCGTCTGCTGTTGGCGCTCACGGCCTTTCATGGCCCGCACGTTCTGATCCTCGACGAGCCGACGAACCATCTCGATATCGATAGCCGCGAGATGCTGATCCGCGCCCTGATGGAATACAACGGCACCGTTATCCTCATCAGCCACGACCGGCATTTGATCGAGGCAACCGCCGACCGGCTCTGGCTCGTGCGCAACGGGGCGGTAACGCCCTACGACGGTGACATGGAAAGCTATCGTGCGCTTCTGCTCGAAGAGCGCGGGGCGCGGACATCGGAACGGCGCGACGAGGGCGGCGGCGATACACGGGCGTCGCGGACCGATCAACGCCGGGTGGCCGCCGAAAAGCGGGCCGAGCTTGCGCCGTTGAAGAAGGCCATGCTGGCGGCGGAGAAGCTCGTCGAGAAGCTGTCGAAGGAGATCGCGAAGCTCGACGCGGTGCTTGGAGACGCCGAAATCTACAGCTCCGACCCGCAGCGCGCCCAGGCCGCCGCCCAGCAGCGTGGCCAGTTTGCGCGCGATTTACAGGGCGCGGAAGACGCTTGGCTGGCGGCGACGGAAGCCTACGAGGATGCGTCGGCCGCGGCAGAGGCTTAGGCCGGGCAGCCGTATCCCTCTTTTTTCAGTGCGTTTTGAGAAAGATAGGCGAATTTGCGAATTGGTCGCGACTATCCACATCTGGACGGAACGACTTTCGGAACCCATCTCACGGTAACGAAGTTCAATGGAACGCGTAGATCAAGTGCTCCCCCCCCCCGGCGTACTGCGCAGTGAGAGCGATCATGGATCAGAAATTCATCTACCATCCCCTCAACCGCAGAAACGCCCCGCGTGCGCGCGTTGCGAGTGCGAAGTTGGTCGTGTCTGAATATCTCGCCTATGTCGCGGTGCTTTCCGTAGGGATCGTTATCGCGATCATTACATTCGCTTATGCCGCCAACGTCACGGTGCATTGGCTGAACCACCTGAACGGACCGGGATTCTTCTCGTCCGAAGCGCAATCCGTTACGCGGCCCGATCTGAAGCCATTCGCTCCGGCGAAGGTCGCGATGCTGCCCGCGCAGTAATTCTGTTTCCCGTAGTTTTCCTCCACGCGTCCTAACTTCTATTCCTCGGGTTCTTTGCCCGAGGATTTTTTTTGCGTGGGCGGGGGCGTTAGCCGCTGATTTTGGAGAAGTCGGCGACGGTCGCTGTCGCGGCGCGGATCTCGGACAACAGGCGCAAGCGGTTTTCGCGAATTTTCTTGTCGTCGGCGTTGACGAGGATTTTATCGAAGAAGGCATCGACGGGAGCGCGGAGTTCCGACAGCGCGCGCATGGCACCGGCGAAGTTTTCGACCTGGATCGCCGAGGTCGTGTCCTGCTTTACGGCTTCGATAGCGGCGGCGAGCGCGGTTTCTTCCTTCTCTTTCAGAAGCGCGAGATCGTAGGAACCGGCGTAGGATTTTTTGTCCTTCTTCTCTTCGATCGACAGGATGTTGGCGGCGCGCTTGACGCCTGCGAGCAGGTTCGTGCCGTCGTCGGTTTTGAGGAAGGCGTCGAGGGCTTCGACGCGCTTGACGATCAGGGCGAGATCGTCCTGGCCGCCGAGCGAGAACACGGCATCGATCAGGTCGTGGCGCTGGCCTTGGTCTTTGAGAAAGACTTTCAGGCGGTCGGCGAAGAAGGAGAGGAGGTCAGAGCTGATCTCTTTCATCCTGCGAACGCGTTCGCCCGGCGGATAATCGAGAAGCCGACGATTCTCGATCTCTAACCGCTGGGCCAAGTCATAATAGCCAGCATGAGCAGGAACATTTGGATAAGCGCGATACGATTCTATCTGTCCTTTATTCACAGCGATCAGATTCGGAATTATCGGCTCAACTGCGCGAGCCATTATACGCAATAGGTCGAGCCGGAGATCATTTTCCAGCACGATGCGGATGACGCCCAGCGCGGCGCGGCGGAGCTGGTACGGGTCGCCGGAGCCGGTCGGCTTTTCGCCGATGGCCCAGAAGCCGACGAGGGTGTCGAGCTTATCGGCAAGTGCCACTGCGATTGCGACGGCATCACCTTGATCCGCGCGCGGCACCGCATCGGTCGGACCTTTCGGCTTGTAGTGAAGCTCAATCGCGCGGGCAATCTCGGGCTTGGTGCCGACGTGCTCGGCGTAGTAGCGGCCCATCAAGCCCTGTAGCTCAGGGAATTCGCCGACCATTTCGGAAACGAGATCGGCCTTGCAGAGACCGGCGGCGCGGCGCGCGTCTTCCGGCACGGCATCGCAGGCGCCAGCCAATTCGAACGCCAATTGCTCGATGCGCTCGACGCGATCTTTCTGGCTACCGAGTTTCTCGTGGAACGTGATGTCCGCGAGCTTACCCGCCATCTCTCCCAGAGGATGTTTGAGGTCTTGCTCCCAGAAGAACTTCGCGTCCGAGAGCCGGGCGCGAATGACCTTGTCGTTGCCCGAGACGATTTCCGCTCCACCGTCCTTGGCGACGAGGTTGGACACAAGCAGGAATTTATTGGCGAGCTTCTTTGATCGGGGCTCGCGCAGCGAGAAGCATTTCTGATGCGTTTTCATCGACGTCGTCAGGACTTCGCCCGGAACTTCGAGAAACGCCTTTTCAAACGAGCCCATCAGCACGACGGGCCATTCGGTCAGACCGGCGTTCTCGGCCAGAAGCGCTTCGTCTTCGACGAGTTCGAGCTTCGCTTCCTTGGCCAGCGCGTGCGCCTGCGTGGAAATCACGGCGACGCGTTTCGCCGGATCGAGCATGACGTGGTGGCTGCTAAGCTTTTCCTCGTAGTCGGCGAAGTTCTTGACCTTGAACGGACCGGAGCCGAGGAAGCGATGGCCTCGTGTTTCCTGACCGGAAGCGATGCCGTTGATTTCGAACAGCACGACTTTGCCAGCAAGCAAGCACAGCACCGACTGCAACGGCCGCACCCACTGGAATGGCGAAGCCCCCCAGCGCATCGACTTCGGCCATGGGAATTTGGCCGCAACGTCCGTCACGGTCTCGGCAATGATCTCAGGCGCGGCGCGGCCGGGCTTTTCGATCTTGGCGACGTAGTAGTCGCCCTTCTTCTCGTCCTTGACGATCGTCACGTCTTCGACCGACGCGAGACCGGCGGACTTCAGAAATCCTTGCACCGCCTGTTCAGGGGCACCGACGCGCGGTCCCTTCTTTTCTTCCGAAATGGCAGGCGAACCGTGAGGCACGTCGTCGATGACCAGCGTCAACCGGCGCGGCGTCGAATAGGCGCGCGCGTCGCCGACTTCGAGGCCGCGAGACTTCAGCCCGTCGACAACAAGGCGCTTTAAATCTTCCGCTGCACGCAATTGCATGCGCGCCGGAATTTCCTCCGACAGAAGCTCAAGCAGAAGTTCAGACATTCAGGATCGATCTCGTGAAAAAAAGCTCTCTCCCAGTCATATAGGAAAGAGCGAGGGTGAGGGGTGGAGAGATGCAGGGTGCTCCTTTCGCTCCCCTCACCTGAGCCTCTTCCCGCCGTGTCGCCACGACGGGAAGAGAGAGTGCGTTATGGGTTGGCCGGAGCGGGAGCCGGAGCCGCAGGCGGCGTCTCGGACGGCGCTGGCGCGGGTTCAGCGGCCGGAGGCGTTGCTGGTGCTGCTTCCGGCGCAGGTGCGGCCGGAGGCGGCGTCGTTTCAGCAGCCGGGGCGGCTTCAGGCGCAGGCGTCGCGGGTGGCGTCGGAGCGGTTTCCGCAGCCGGCGGCGGTGTTGGCGCCGTTTCGGGAGCGGCAGGAGCAGCCGGTGGCGGCAGAGCCTTCATCGCGCCGCCTTCGGGAGCGCTTTCCTCAGCCTTCTTGTGCTCAGGGAGGATGCCGGCCGGAAGCGAGACACGGACCTTATGGCCAAACTCTTTGATCGTGCCGGTCGTCTGGAGATAGCCGATGCCTACGGCGACGAGAGCAACAAAAAACGTGAAGATCCATGGCATCCGCCGCAAAGCGAAGAAACCGATAATGATCAGCGGCACAGCAGCTGCGATAATCCCGAGGGTCGTGTCGTTCATGCGCGTCCTCCTTCTGTCTTTAGCCACGCGCCGCAACAGGCTTTCGCCAGCTCCCGAACGCGCAGGATGTAGCTCTGACGCTCGGTGACGGAAATCACTCCGCGAGCGTCGAGCAAGTTGAAGATGTGGCTCGCCTTGATGCACTGATCGTAGGCGGGGAGCGCGAGCAAGTGCTCCTCACCATTCTTGGCGCCGGCCTCAAGCAAGGCCGTACATTCGGATTCGGCGTCCTTGAAATGGCGGAGCAGCGCCTCGGTGTTGGCGTGCTCGAAGTTGTAGCGGGAATACTCGCGCTCGGCCTGTAAGAAAACGTCGCCATATGTCAGGCGTTTGTCGTCTTCGCGACCGTTGAAATTCAGATCGAAGACGCGGTCGACGCCCTGAACGTACATCGCAAGGCGTTCCAATCCGTAGGTGATCTCACCCGCAACCGGATTACAGTCAAACCCGCCGACCTGCTGGAAGTATGTGAACTGCGAGACTTCCATGCCGTTGCACCAGACTTCCCATCCCAGTCCCCAGGCGCCGAGCGTCGGGCTTTCCCAGTCGTCCTCGACGAAGCGAATGTCATTGATCGACGTGTCGATGCCGATGGCGTCGAGGCTCGCGAGGTAGAGTTCCTGCATATTGGCCGGAGACGGCTTCATGATGACCTGGAACTGATAGTAGTGCTGAAGCCGGTTGGGGTTTTCGCCGTAGCGACCATCCTTCGGGCGGCGAGACGGCTGAACGTAAGCCGCAGACCACGGCTTCGGACCGAGCGAGCGCAATGTCGTCGCCGGATGAAACGTTCCGGCACCGACCTCCATATCGTAGGGCTGAAGAATGACACAGCCTTCGGCGCTCCAGAAGCTCTGCAAGGTCAGGATAAGATCCTGGAAGGCCACTTTTGGGCGCAAGTCTGGAAGGCGTCCGGCCTTCGTCGCAACCGACGTCTGGGGCATGTCTTTTTGGCTCGTTCCGGGCTGAATTTGCGGCGGCAATATACGCGTTAACACATCCTTGTCACGCATCGCCGCGCCGATTTAGCGGGCTTTCCGCCGGAATGCGCGATGAGGGGCGCTAGGCGCCTTCACGCGGGAGCGGCAGGGCTCGAAATTGTTGCGGTGCTTTGCTGGAGGCAGTCAGGAAGAGGAGGTGGGACGGTCTTCAATTATCGCGCTTCTGGCGCGGACGATAAACACCGTTTGTTTCGTCCCATTCCAGGTTGCCGAGATCGCGAACCGGGGCCGTCGCCCGTTTGATGCGCGCCTCATCACGGCGGGCTGCCTGCCCCATGCGCGCCAAAGCCGACAGCAATCGATAACCGGCCAAACCGGCGACGCCAACGACGGCAAGAAACATGACTGGGGGCATAGCGCGGCCCTCCGGACCTAGATCCCAAAGCGCGACCAGAGCGTGCGCGCCTCGACAGCCGACACCAGATCATCGGCAAAAGCAAGACCGCTATTGCCTAGGACGGATGCACCGGGCGCACGGCGGAGGCGCGATAGAAGCCCTCCGCGCTCGGGCTCTACGACCTTCAGGCGCACCTTGTCGCCGAAGACCTGCCGCATCTTCGAGCGGACGTCTGTTATCCCGTCGATAAGGCCGAACTCGGCGGCCTTGGCAGCGGACCAGAAAGCGCCCGAGAACAGTTCATCATCGGGAGCTTTGAGCTTGCCGAGACGACGCTCCTTGACGAGGCCGATGAAGACGTCATGCACATCCTTCTGGATCGATTTCAGACGGGTGATGTCATCCTGGTCTTCGGGCAAAAACGGATCAAGCTGGTTCTTGTTGGCGCCGGCGGTATAGACGCGGCGCTCGATGCCGAGGCGCTCCAACAGATCGACGAAGCCGAAACTGCGCGAGACGACGCCGATGGACCCGACGATCGATGACGGATCGGCGTAGATTTCATCGCCCGCAATCGCGAGGAAATATCCGCCCGACGCCGCTACATCTTCGCAGAACACATAGATCCGCTTCTTTTTCTCGGCCGCAACCTGACGAAGGCGATTGAAGATCAAATTCGACTGTACCGGCGAGCCACCGGGCGAATTAATTACGACCGCAACGCCCGGCAGCTTCGATAGCGAAAACGCCTTGTCGATCGCGCCTGCATAGGCGGCGAGGGAGAGACCGGGCCGCAGCGGAGTCGCCATGCCGATCGGGCCACTGAAGCGCAAAACGGGAACGACGGCCTGACGCGAAAACGGCCACATGAATTCGAACTCCTGCCGACGATGTTGGGGATCGCTTCGCATTCAATGAAGAGCGGTTTTATCTAGTGCAATCGGGGGCGTGCTGCCAGTGGCGATCAGCCGCCGAATTTTGACGGGAGCGCGGCGCCGTGGCGAAACACGGCTTCGATCTCGGGCAAAAAGGCCTGATCAGGACCGTGCAGAACGAGGCTTGGCAAGATAGCGATCGGCGCACGGCTGCCTTTGATGCCCGTGACGATCACGCGGATCGCTGGTTCGTCGGCGCGCGCATGAACGGGGAGCACGCTGATGCCTCCAAAGCGGCCTTCGAACGCGGAGAGAATTCTTGGCAGGGCCTCGGTTTTGTGGATCATCGCGGCGCGGCCGCCTGGCGCCGCCATGCGGTTCATGAAGCGCGCCCAGATGTCGAGCGCGTCCGGTGGCATCTGGTGCGAAGCGGCGCGTAAATGGTTGCCCGCCGCCGTGCTTCGGCCTTCCTCGTGATAGGGCGGATTTGCGAGCACGAAAGCAAAGGTTTCGGAGGCGATGCCGGCGCTCTCCAATGCACCTGTCGCGCGCGCAATGTCCGCCTCAACAACCGAAACGCGCATCGCCAGGGCATTGTGATCGACGTTATGGCGGGCAAAGGCCGCGAGCGCAGGCTCTCGTTCAAGCAACACGACGTTTGCACTGGGACAACGTGCCGCCACGCATAGGCCGACGACGCCGACGCCCGAGCCGACGTCGAGAACCGGGCCTTCGCCGACCAATTCGGGCGCCAGGGTGGCCGCGAGGAGCACGGCATCCGTACCGGCCCGATAGCCATTGCGCGGCTGGCGAACCTCTAGCGCGTCGCCGAGAAACAGGTCTTGGCTGACCGCGTCCAGAAGCGGCAAATCTGGCTTAGGTGCGCTCATGTCCGACGACCCATTCACTAAGTCCAGCGTCCCTCAGAATGCGGCTTGCCCGGGTCCAGACGTCGTCGGCAACGACAAGACGTCGCGGGAATGCACCGATTGACCCTTCCATCAGGCTCATATTTCTATCAAATACGACCGCTTCGATGCCCTGATCGGCGAGCAGCGCTTCGACGTAACTGATAAGGACCAGATCGTTCGTCAAAATTAACTCGCGCATGGCAATCCCAAAACTGAACAATGGCTTTTGCCACGCCGGATGCCGCGTGACGGCTTAAAGACGACTGCCTATATTAGCATGGTCTAGAACATTGGGGGCCAACTTGGGTCGCGTTATACCGCTCGAAGACGTCCGCGAAACGAGCCAGAAGCTGCAACCGCTTCTCGACCTCGTGGCCGAAGATATGGAAGCGATCAATCGCATCATTCTCGACAAGGCTGTGTCCGATGTCGATATGATCCCGGAACTCGCGCATCACCTCATCGACAGCGGCGGCAAGCGCCTGCGTCCGATGCTGGCGCTCGCGGCGGCAAAGCTTTGCGGCTATACGGGCAACGGCCACATCCGGACGGCGTCCGCGGTCGAGTTCATGCACACGGCGACGCTGCTGCACGACGACGTCGTCGACGAAAGCTCGACGCGGCGCGGCCGCAAGACGGCGCGGATGATCTGGGGCAATCAGGCCAGCGTGCTTGTCGGCGATTTCCTGCTCGGCCAGGCTTTCAAAATGTTCGTCGACGTCGGGTCGCTTTCGGTTCTTCGCATCATGTCGAACGCCGCAGCGACCATCGCGGAAGGCGAAGTGATGCAGCTTGCGGCTGCGAAGAATACCTCGACCACGGAAGACGACTATCTCACGATCATCAATTCCAAGACGGCTGCGCTGTTCTCGGCGGCCGCGGAATCTGGCGCGGCGCTGACGCAGCGTCCGTCCGAAGAGCAGTCGGCGCTTCGGTCATATGGCAAGAATCTCGGACTTGCGTTCCAGCTGGTCGACGATGCGCTCGATTACGCAGGCGACAGCACTCGGCTCGGCAAATCGGTCGGCGATGATTTCCGCGAAGGAAAAATCACGCTGCCGGTCATCTTATCGTTCCGGCGCGGATCAAGCGAAGAGCGCCAGTTTTGGAACCGAACAATCGCGGAAGGCCAGATCTCCGACGGCGACCTCGAACACGCGATTACGCTGATGCGGCGTCATAAGGCGATTGAAGCGACGTTCGAGCGAGCCCGTTCTTACGGCTCTATCGCGCGCGATGCGCTGGCTATTTTCCCGCCGAGCCGGGAGAAGGACGCGCTCGAGCAGGTCATCGGATTCTGCATCGGCCGTTCGCACTAATGCTGCAATCCGCTCGCGATGGAGCGAGCTAGTTCAGTCGCGACATCGCGATCCACCAGCCGGGGTGGCGTGCACGAAGCATGCGTGCGCCGGTCGTTGCGGCATGCTCGGTTTCGAATAACGCAAAACACGTCGGTCCCGCGCCAGACAATTGCGCGACGCGCGATCGCGGCAACTTCGCGAGTTGCGAGAGGACAGTGATGATCTCGGGAAAGAGCCGACGCGCGGGCGCTTCGAGCGCGTTGCCTCGCAGAGCGGCATAACGGATCACGTCGCCGACCGAAGAAAAGGCCGGAGGATTTTCAGTCGCCCGATCGTCCGGCAACGCCTCGGCATTGAGGAGACGAAAAACTTCGGCTGTTTTATTGGATGGAACCTCGACCAGAGGGTTGGCGAGGACGGCAAAGAGTTCGGCCGGCAATTCGACATCGCTGATCTGCTCGCCGGTTCCCGTCATCACAGCACTCCGGCTTCGCAGGCAAACCGGGACATCGGCGCCGAGCGTGCGCGCGATCGCAGCGAGATCGAGCGATGCGATTTCAGGGTGGGCGGCGCTCAAGAGACGCAGCGCCGCCGCCGCGTCGGCCGAGCCGCCGCCGATGCCGCTGGCGACGGGGAGATTTTTTTCGAGCGTCAGGCGTCCGGGAACGGAATTCGGGGCGAGGCGAGAAACCGCCTCGACGGCTTTGTCGATGAGATTGGCGCCATTCAGACCGTCCGCGAATGGACCCTCGACCGCGGTCGTCGAGGTCGGGCCGGCCTGCAACGTCAGGCGGTCACCCGCATCGGTGGCAAAAGCGACGAGACTGCGAAGCTCGTGATAGCCATCGGCGCGGCGTCCCAGCACTTCGAGAGTCAGGTTAACCTTGGCGGGGGCAAATTCCAATTTCGACATGCATTCCACAATACAAAAACGGGCGCTCGTGCGCCCGTCTTCTCATGAACTTTGTTGACGCGCCGTTACTACTCGACAGCGCGGCCTGGGTTCCCGGTCTTGTTTTCGCTGCGACGATGCAAGCTCTCATCGGTTTGGACTTGACGTGTCTTGCTAGGGTTCTTGGCTTCGCCCTTGGGGTCGAGACCATGCTCTAGCTTGGCCTTTATCTTGTCGACGTCTTCCGGTTCGGGATCAAGCGAGAGCGCCTGGCTCCATTGGAAGCGCGCCTCACGCTCACGCCCGACTTTCCAAAATGCGTCACCCAGGTGGTCATTCAAGGTCGGGTCTTCCGGCTTGATCTCGACCGAGCGCTCCAAATAGCGGACCGCCTCCTTGAAGTTGCCCTGCTTGTAATGAGCCCAGCCAAGGCTATCGACGATGTATCCGTCGTCAGGCTTCAGTTGCACGGCCTTCTCGATGAGGCGCGTTCCCTCTTTCAGGTTCTTGCCTTGGTCAACCCACGAATAGCCGAGATAGTTCAAAACGAGCGGCTGATCCGGAGCGAGAGCAAGCGCGCGCTTCAAGTCCGCTTCGGCGGCGGGCCAATTCTTCAGCCGTTCGTATGAGGTGCCGCGCGCGTAGTAATAACCCCAGTTGCGCGGGTCGGATTTATTGAGGATCGCGAGCGCCTTCGTGAAGTAGGTGACGGCGCTGGCATAGTCCTTGCGCGCCCGCATGATGTTGCCGAGAGCTTCGAGCGGACGCACATCCTTCGGGTCCGTCTCCGTCAGCTTGACCAGAATGGCCTTGGCCTCATCGGTCTTGTCGAGCGAGTTGAGATCGAAGGCGCGACGAATATCGATGGCGCTTTGCAGAGGCGTGCCCTGCGGGATCTTGTCATACGTTTTCAGCGCATCGTCATAACGCTTCACCGCTTCCTGAGCGTTGGCGAGAGCGGCGAGGGCGAAGATATGATCGGGCTTCGCGTCGAGAGCGAGTTGGAGGTAGATCGTTCCAAGGCTGACGCCACCTTCGCCCGCGAGCGCTTCGCCTAAACCGTAGAAGACCTCGGCCAAGCCATCGGTCGCATTGGCGACGAGGAATGGCGGCTTCTCCTTGCGATTGATGGTTTCAAGCATCTCCTTCGCGAGCGGATGAGGATCACCCTGGCTCTTGGCGAGTTGCTGCTTAATGATCATACGCGCGGTTTTGAAATCGCCGTAGTGAGCCGCCGACTGGGCATATGCGAGCGACGTTCTGAGCGTGCGGCTGTCCTGGCGGAAGACTTTTTCGTATGACGCGCGCGCCACCGCCTTGCGGCCGGCGATGTCCGCGATCAACGCGCGATGATAACTCAGATAGAATTGCGCCCAATCGGGCTGCTTGGGAAGGTCGAGGGCCTTGAGCGCGCCGTCGACATCTCCCGCTGCGAGACGCGTCCACCCAATCGCGATAGCGCTCGTCAACTCGCCGATCGGATTTTCGGAAGCTGCCGCGAAGCGTTCTTCAGCCTTCTTGTAATCAGCCGACTTGAACGCCGTCACGCCGAGGAGAAACTGCGACATGCGGTGCGATTCATTTGTCCCCGCGAGTTGCTCCGCGAGGGGAATGGCCTTCGGCCAATCGCCGGACATCGTCTCCATCTGGAAGGCCTGCTCAAGCAGAACCTCGTTCGTCGGATCGCGCTCGAGCGCCCGTCCATAGAATTCGGCGGCTTCCTCGGTGTCCTGGGCGGCCCGCGCAAAGCGGCCGGCGAGATAGTTGCCGAGGATCGAGTTTGTGACTTCTTCCTGACCTGGATCCTGATCCTGATCTTGAGAGCGGGCCGGAGCCTCGCTGAAAAACCCGGCGATCGTCAGTGTGATCGCAACAAGGCATACGCCCAGCACACGCTCGAGGGGTCCCCGCATCGACTTTTTCCCTTTGCTGCTGGAAGCCAATTCGATTCCTGCACGGTCAAGCCTAGCAAAGATACCGCGCCGTTGGCGACAAGCTTTACGTGAAAAATAAGACATGAGCCGAAATTGCTAACGGTTATCAGCCGTCAACGGATCACCGCGCGACGATCCGCCGTCGCGATATTCGGGCTTTTTCCACTGCGGGGAGGCCCAAATTTCCGCCGCCTCCCAAGCAGCGAATTGAGTACATCGTCACATTCCGGCGTAATTTGGCCCACCGCCGCCTTCAGGGCAGGTCCAATTGATATTTTGGCTCGGATCTTTGATGTCGCACGTTTTGCAGTGAACGCAATTCTGCGCGTTGATCTGGAAGCGCGGCTCACCCTTGTCCTGGACAATCTCGTAGACGGCGGCCGGGCAATACCGCTGCGCCGGCTCGGCGTATTCCGGCAGATTGACCGCGATAGGAACCGTCGGATCCAGCAATTTCAAATGGACGGGCTGATCTTCTTCATGGTTGGTCGCGGAAAATGACACGTTCGTCAGGCGATCGAACGTCAGCTTCCCGTCGGGCTTGGGATACGCGATCGGCTTGAAGTTCGCGGCCTTGTTTGTCGCGACAGCATCGTTTTTACCGTGCTTCAGCGTGTAGCCGAGACCGACGCCTGAAATAATGGTGTTGAGCCACAGGTCGGTGCCGCCCAACGCGACGCCAAGGACAGTGCCGAAGCGGGACCAGAACGGCTTCATGTTGCGCACACGCTTCAAATCGCGTGCGATGTGGCCGGTCCGCACTTCCTTTTCGTAGGCGTCGAGCTTGTCGTGCGAGCGTCCGACCGCGAGTGCCTCCACGATTGCATCACCGGCCGCTATTCCGGACAGGATGGCGTTATGGCTGCCCTTGATGCGCGGTAGGTTCACCATTCCGGCCGCACAGCCCAGAAGCGCGCCTCCCGGAAACACGAGATCGGGCATCGATTGCCAGCCGCCTTCGGTGATCGCGCGAGCGCCGTAGCCGATGCGTTTGCCGCCTTCGAATGTGCCACGAATGGCGGGATGAGTCTTGTAGCGCTGGAACTCTTCGTAGGGTGAGAGATAGGGATTGGCGTAGTTCAAGTGGACGACGAAACCAACGGCGACGAGGTTGTCTCCGTAGTGATAAAGGAACGAACCGCCGCCGGTCTTATTGTCTAACGGCCAGCCGAACGAGTGCTGGACATAACCCGGGCGATGTCTTTCAGGCGCGACCTGCCAAAGCTCCTTGAGGCCGATGCCGTACTTCTGCGGCTCGTGGCCGTTCGCCAAATCGAAATGACGGATCAATTCCTTTGCGAGGGACCCGCGCGCGCCTTCGCCGATCAACGTGTACTTGCCGCGCAATTCCATGCCGCGAACGAAGCTATCCTTGGGTTCGCCGTCGCGACCGACGCCCATGTCGCCGGTGGCGATGCCGACGACCGCGCCTTTTTCGTCATAAAGGACTTCGGTGGCGGCAAAGCCCGGATAGATCTCGACGCCAAGTTCGGTCGCCTGATCGCCGAGCCATTTGCACAGCGAACCGAGACTGACGATGTAGTTGCCGTGGTTCTTCATCAGCGGCGGCATCGGCCAGTTCGGCAGACGCACATCGCCCTCGGGTCCGAGGACCAAAAACACGTCTTCCGTGACAGGCGTGTCGACGGGCGCGCCGCGCTCTTTCCAGTCCGGGATCAAGCGATTGAGGCCGATCGGATCGATCACCGCGCCGGAGAGAATATGCGCGCCGACTTCGGAGCCTTTCTCAACGACCACGACGGAGAGATCGGAGCCGGTCTCGGCTGCTTTCTGCTTCAAACGAATTGCCGCGGCTAGACCGGCAGGGCCGGCGCCGACGATCACAACGTCGAAGTCCATTGCCTCGCGGGCGGGCAATTCGGCGTCGTCAGCGGCCATCGTCACCTCTATGGGATGTTCGGAATTTCATTAATCTCGATTAGGTTGTGGGAGGGGAAGCGTCAAGTTGACCAATAACGCACCTCGACGGCGTCCGGATGCGTGCATTTCTCCCGCCGCGTCCTTATTGTCCTAGCCCGATGACAAGTTCTTACGATCAAGACGAAATGCTGGCGCTGCTCGGTTGGTATCAGGCCATGGGAGCCGACGCCGCCGTCGGCGAGGTGGCGCATGACTGGCTGTCGCGTGGGGACGAGGCACCCGGCGCCGGTTTTTCGTTGCCGAAGCGCGAAGCGGGAAGCGCGATAAATCCTTCGCCTGCCCCGGCCGCGCTCCCGGCCGCAAGCCCTTCGGCGCCACGACCGGCGGCCGTCAGGAGTGCTGGAACTGTCGAAACTGGCCGGCCTCGGGCCGCGACGCCGCTTGGCGCGAGCGAAGCCGAAACCGGGGCCCGCCGCATCGCGCGATCGGTCGATTCCCTCGACGGCCTCGAAGCCGCGCTCCGGGATTTCGACGGCTGCGGATTAAAATCCACTGCGACGAAGCTTTGCTTCTATCGCGGCGCAGCCCAAGCCGACGTCATGATCATCGGCGAAGCGCCGGGGCGGGATGAAGACCTTGCCGGCAAGCCGTTCGTCGGGCGGGCCGGACAATTGCTCGACAAGATGCTCGCGGCGATTGGGCTGACTGAAGCTGACGTGCACATCACCAACATCGTCTACTGGCGTCCGCCCGGAAACCGCACGCCGACGCCGCAGGAAGCGCTCGCCTGCCGGCCATTTCTCGAACGGCAGATCGAACTCGTTGCGCCCAAGATGCTGGTCGCCGTCGGCGGCTCGGCGGCAAAGGAAGTGCTTGGCGCCGCGGAAGGCATCATGCGGCTCCGGGGCAAGTGGCGCGAGGTCACCGTCGGCGACAGAAAAATTCCGGCAATCGCGACCTTGCATCCGGCCTATTTGCTGCGGACACCCGCCGCCAAGCAGCATGCGTGGATCGATATGTTGCAGATAAAGTCGAAGCTCTAGACAACCCAACGAGGCTTGCCATGGCCGGCATCGACGCCGAACGCCAGTTCCTCCCAATCCGGATCGCAGTTCTGACGATGTCGGATTCGCGCACGCTCGCGGACGATACGTCCGGCGCGTATCTGGAACGCTCGATCGGCGAAGCAGGGCACGTTCTTGCCGACCGAAAGCTCGTGACGGACGACAAGGCCTTGATCCGGAGTATTGTCGAAAGCTGGATCGACGACGCCTCAATCGATTGCGTGATTACGACGGGCGGCACAGGCTTCACCGGACGGGACGTCACGCCGGAAGCAATCAAGCCGCTCTTCGAGAAAGAGATCGAAGGGTTCGCGATCCTGTTTCATATGCTGTCGTTTCAGAAGGTCGGGACATCGACGATCCAATCGCGCGCGTGCGGGGGAGTTTCGCGCGGAACCTATATCTTCTGTCTGCCGGGTTCGACGGGCGCCTGCAAAGACGCATGGGATGGCATTCTGAAATTCCAGCTCGATGTCCGCCATCGCCCCTGCAATTTCGTCGAGATTCTGCCCCGGCTCGAAGAGCACCGCCGAACGGCGTGATGCCTAGGCCTGCGTCTCGACCTTGCCGTGCAGCCGCGCGATCATGCTAACGGGGATGCCGGCGCCGTAAAGCACGCGACAGACCTGATTGCGGAACGAATGCGAGAGATAGCCGTCGCGCCGGTATCTCTCGGCGGACGTTACGGCATTGGCGTCGAGCATGGCGAGACGACGGCGTCCGAGACGTCGCGCGAGATCGAGATCTTCCATGATCGGCATATTCTTATAGCCGCCGACTGCATCGAAGAGCTGACGCGGGATCAGCAGGCCTTGATCACCATAGGGCACGCGCAAGATCTTACAGCGAAGATGCACAAGACGCTCGACCAGCCACGGCGCAATGCCTTTGTCGTCGAGCCGGAACGTGAAAGCGCCCGCCGCCATCGTGTGCTCGCCGCGATCGACGCGACGCATGAAGGACGTGGCGCTGCGCTCCCAGCCGTCTTCGAGAACCGTATCGGCATTCAGAAAAAGGAGCCAAGGAAAGCGGGCCATCGCGGCGCCCTGCGCCAATTGCCCGCCGCGCCCCGGAGCGCTCTCCACAACGTCGGCGCCAGCCTGGTCGGCGACCTCGGCTGTGCCATCGCTCGAACCGCCGTCGACGACGATAACCTGCCTCACGATACCATCGACGGCCGCTGGCACGAGCGCCGATAGCGTCGCCGATAACGTGTGTTCAGCATTCCGGGCGGGAATGATTACTGAGATCATCATCTTTACCTGACACGGCATCCCGCGCGCGGCAAGGCGCGCCAAGTCGCGGGCCTTAACCAAGCGGCGAGAGGACTGGCGGCTTACGTTTGTTCTTTATTTGTTCTTATTTGCATGCTATTCGGAGATCGAACTCAACAGACCTTGAGAAAAATGGCACCGGAACGAGACACGCAACACCGCATAGAGACACCGCACGGGGTCGATTCCGAGCGACGGCGCGGCCGGGGCGCCAGATCCAATAAAACCGGGCGCTTCGAGTCTGAAGCTCACGAAGCGTTCGACGACGGATGGGAAAGCCTCGGCGACCTCGATGCCTTCAAGACAGAGGTGATCGAGGAAGCCGCTAAATCGATCATCTCACACAACGACAGCCCCGACGTTTCCTTCGATAGCTCGATCAATCCGTACCGGGGCTGCGAACACGGCTGCATCTATTGCTATGCGCGCCCAAGCCATTGCTATCTCGGGCATTCGGCGGGTCTCGATTTCGAGACGAAGCTTTACGCGAAGCCGAACGCGGCCGCCCTGCTCGAACGCGAACTCAAGAAGCCGAGCTACAAGCCGCATACGATCGCGCTCGGCGGCAATACCGACCCCTATCAGCCGATCGAGCGGGAGCGGCGCATCACGCGCTCGATCCTGGAGGTGATGGCGCAAACCAATCATCCCGTCGGCATCATCACGAAGTCGGCGCTTGTTGCTCGGGACATCGATATCCTGGCGCCGATGGCGGAAAAAAATTTGGCAAGGGTGGCTGTCTCAATCACGACGCTTGACCGCCGCGTCGCCCGCTCGATGGAGCCGCGCGCCGCGACGCCACCCAAGCGCCTCGAAACGGTTAAGAGGCTTTCTGACGCCGGAATACCGGTGACGGTCATGGTCGCGCCGATCATCCCCGGACTGACGGATCACGAGATAGAGCCCATTCTCGAAGCCGCACGCGATGCCGGCGCGCGCGACGCCGGCTATGTACTCCTTCGCTTGCCTCTCGAAATCAAAGATCTCTTTCGCGAATGGCTGGCGGAAGAATTTCCCAACCATGCCGACAAGGTCATTTCGCTTCTGCGCTCGATGCATGGGGGTAATGACTACACGCCGGATTTCGGCGTGAGGCAGGTTGGGCGCGGACCTTACGCGACGCAGATCGCGCTCCGCTTTCGGCTGGCGAAGAAGCGGCTTGGCCTCGGGGAAAATCGAGTTGCCATGCGAACCGATCTCTTCCTGCGGCCCGGCGGCGGTGGACAACAACTTTCGCTGCTTTGACAGCTGGACCGTGGGGATGACTAAATTGGCGCATGAAGATCGCCGATTCGCGCATCAGGCCGACGTTCGAACTCGAAGCCGCCGAGCATCAGCTCGGCTCGAGGCCGATCGCGGGCGTCGATGAAGCCGGACGCGGCCCCTGGGCAGGCCCTGTCGTTGCGGCGGCCGTCATTCTCGACCCGGATAAAATTCCGGCGAACATCGACGACAGCAAGGCGCTCGACGAAGACTCGCGCGCGTTTCTGTACCATCGCATCATGAAAGTCGCGATCGTGGCGGTCGGCATCGCCGAGGTCGACCGAATCGACCGCGAGAATATTCTCGGCGCAACCCTGTGGGCGATGTCTCAGGCGATTGGTCAACTCGCGGAAGCGCCGAAGCTCGTGCTGGTCGACGGCAACAAGGCGCCGCGTGTCGCGATGGCAACCCGCACCATCGTCAAAGGCGATGCCAAATGCCTGTCGATCGCAGCGGCGTCGATCATCGCGAAGGTCACGCGCGACCGCATCATGATGCAGTTGGCGCGCGATTATCCCGGATACGGATTCGAGCGTCACAAGGGCTACGGCACGCCGGAGCATCAGGCCGCGATCAACAAGCTCGGAGTTTCACCGTTGCATCGGCGTTCGTTCAAGCCGGTGCAGCTCGCGCTCGGGCTCGGCGCGCTGGCTTGATCGTTAAGACTCTGTATCCTTTGTTGTCTTCGATCTCATCACGAGGCTGAAGATCGGTGAGCTTCCCGAGGACGAAGCAAACCGAAAACCCGCAACTGATCAGGTTGCAGATCGAATCAAAAATATAAATCGCTTGCACGCGTTGAGAGCGTATCCAAGCGGACTCCCGATGATGTAGAAAGCTCGACAGGCCGCCGCGTAATGTCAAACGCAGGTCTTCACGTTTCAGTAGCGTAGCAGGTTCGAGTTCATGGGTTCGCGTCGCGTCAAGGGCCGCTCGGAGAGCGGAAAGATTCTCGTTGGTGATTGTATTGCTGAGCTGAAGAAGCTCGAAAGTTCGAGCGTCGATCTCGTCTTCGCGGATCCGCCTTACAATCTGCAGCTTGCCGGTGATCTTCTCAGACCCAACAACACCAAGGTCGATGGCGTCGACGATCAATGGGACAAGTTCGACGACTTCGCGACGTATGATTCATTTTGTCGCGAGTGGCTCGCCGAATGCCGCCGCGTGTTGAAGCCCGACGGCGCGCTTTGGGTCATCGGCTCGTACCACAATATTTTCCGTCTCGGCGTCGCCATTCAAGACCTCGGCTTCTGGATTCAGAACGACGTCATCTGGCGCAAGGTGAATCCGATGCCGAACTTCCGCGGCAAGCGTTTCACCAACGCGCACGAGACGATGATCTGGGCGGGTCGCGATAAGAAATCGCGCGTGACGTTCAACTACGAAAGCCTGAAGGCATCGAACGAAGACGTGCAGATGCGTTCCGATTGGCTGTTTCCGATCTGCTCGGGGCCGGAGCGATTGAAGGACGACGGCGGACGCAAGGCGCATCCGACGCAGAAGCCCGAAGCGCTGCTGCATCGTATTCTGATCTCGTCGACGAAGCCCGGCGACACCGTGCTCGACCCGTTCTTCGGCACGGGCACGACGGGCGCCGTCGCGAAGCGGCTCGGACGCAAATTCATCGGCATCGAGCGCGACATCGATTACGCGAAGGCGGCGGATGAGCGGATTGCGAAGGTTCGTCCGCTCGATCTCGACGCGATCGAAGCGATGCCGTCGAAACGCACCGAGCCGCGCATTCCGTTCGGGCAGATCCTGGAACTCGGAATCCTAGAACCGGGCCGCAAACTTTTCGATCCGCGGCGCGAAGTTCGTGCGGAAGTGCGGGCGGACGGCACGCTGTTTTACGCAGGGCAGCAGGCGTCCATTCATCGTCTCGGCGCCATCGTGCAAGGCAAAGCCGCCTGCAACGGCTGGACGTTCTGGCACTTCGAAGTCGAGGGCAAGCTGAAACCAATCGACGTGCTACGTTCCGAAGCCAAACGTCAGCTCGGCTTGAACAGCCGCATCGCGATTTAAACCTGTCATCCGCGCGTAACGCGAGCTGTCGTGGATGGCCGCCCACGCGGCCATGACGGATGGGGATGGGTATAATTAGTTGTCGGCCAAGCCGTGGGCGATGACTTTTTTCATCACGGTCGGCAAGGCTTGCGCATGAAGATCGCGGCGCTGGACCCAGCGGCAGCGTTCCTGCTCGGCCCATAGCGTAAAGCTTGTGTCGATTGGAACAAGCGCCCGATAGACAACGAGTTCCAAGCGGAAGTGCGTGAAGACATGCACGACGGTTCCCGCCGCCTGCATCCACGACGTCGTGACGGGTGCTGCCCGCATGGCTTCGGTTCGCGCGGGTAACTTCTCACCCCAAACCGTCGACGGCACTTCGAGCATGCCGCCGAGCAATCCGGCTTCGGGACGCTGGCGAAGCAGCACGGCGCCGTCTTCGCGCTGGACGAGAAACGCAACACCGTAGCGTGACGGGCGCGCGGCCTTCGCGGCTTTGATCGGTAGAAGCTCCGCTAGATTTTGGGCGCTAGCGGAGCAATCTTGCTGCACGGGACAAACGAGGCAAGACGGATTTTTCGGCGTACAGATTTCGGCGCCCAAATCCATCATGGCCTGAGCGAAGTCACCGGCGCGGCGTTGCGGCGTGAGCGTCGCGGCGAGCCGTTTGATCTCAGGCTTGGCGCCTGGAAGCGGCTGCCGAACCGCGAACAAACGCGAGACGACGCGCTCGATGTTGCCGTCAACAGGCGTCGCCTTTTGGCCGAAGGCGATCGCCGAAATTGCGGCGGCCGTATAAGGCCCAATACCGGGGAGTTTCAGTAGTTTGGCTTCGGCGCGGGGAAATGCGCCGCCGTGGTCGCGAACGACGGCATCGGCGCAAGCCTTCAAATTGCGGGCGCGGGAATAATAGCCAAGGCCCGCCCATTGCTGCAGAACCTCTTCAAGCGGTGCGGCTGCCAGCGCCGAGACCGTCGGCCAGCGGGCCACGAATTTCTGGAAGTACGGCACGACCGCCTTCACGGTCGTCTGCTGCAGCATAATTTCAGACAGCCAGACGCGATAAGGATCTGCGGCCTTGCGCGGGCCATAGCGCCAGGGCAGATCGCGCCGTTCGGCCTCGTACCACGCGAGCAGAGACCTGACCGTCAACAGGCCAGCAGGCCGCAGCGGAAGCTGCTGCTGCTTTCTGCCGAGAGTCACATTTTCCTGGACCGCGCCCATGCGCCCTTTATCTCCGGTTGCGCGGGAACCTCGAATCGCATCGACAATGGTAGCTGTCCTTTACGTCACCACAAGCCTGCTCGCCGAGAGAACGCAGTTGCCGGACCCGCAACCCACAGCCCAGATACGCACCCTGCCGCCCGATACGCGCGGCTCCAAGGGCTATTTCGCGAAGTCTGTCGGGGCGTTCGTTCCGAAGGTGACGGCGGCGGTGTTCCAGAAATTCGGGTTTCACAGCGCCGAGATCATGGCGTCGTGGGGAACAATCGTCGGGGCGGAACTGGCGCGACTGACGCGACCGGAGTCCATCAAATGGCCGCGGGGCGGAAAAACGCCGGTCGACACGGCGGAGGATGAGGGCCGGACGGCTGGCGCAACGCTGATCGTGGCAACGGATCCGGCCTTCGCGCTTGAGGTTTCCTATCGACACAAGGAAATTATCGATCGGATCAATCGATATTTCGGTTATCGCGCTATTGCGCAGATCAAGGTCCATCAGGTGCCACGCCTCCAGGACCCGGCGTCCGCCAAAACATTGACGCCCGCGCCCGTACAGGCTGAGCGCATGACCGGCGGGACGGGAGACCTCGTGGCCGCCCTCGAAGCGCTCGGAAGAAGTGTCGCGGCGGCTAACGCGCGCTGAAGCCGTTCTTCACCCAAATTGCCGATCGTTTGGTTGCTATTCATCCCGGATTGGGCTTATTCGGGCGCCGGAACCGTACCCGGCGGGACGTTCTTTGACCGCTATTCAGTTACGAGATGCATTCCCAGAGGAGTTGGGACCTTGATCAAGTTCAAAAAATTCATTCCGGGCCTGCTTGCTTTGGCGACTGTCGCCGGCGTCGCGTTCGCAAGCGCAGAGCCGAGCTTCGCCCAGCGCAAAGACGGCCCGGCCGAGGTTCCGGTGGAAGAGCTCATGAAGCCGACCGACCTCCCGGATCTGACGCTCGGATCGGCAGACGCGAAAGTCACGGTCGTCGAGTATGCGTCCATGACGTGCCCGCATTGCGCGCACTTCTCCAACGACATTTTTGAAGACTTCAAGAAGAAGTACGTCGACACCGGCAAGGTCCGGTATGTGTTCCGCGAGTTCCCGCTCGACAATCTTGCAGCCGCCGTCTCGATGCTGGCGCGCTGCGCGGGCAACGATAAGGCCATTCCGATGATCGAGACATTCTATGCAAAACAGCAGGACTGGGCGTTTGCCAACGGCAGCCCGGTGCCGAAGCTGTTCGACATTGCGAAGCAGGCTGGCTTCACCCAGGATAGCTTCGATAAGTGCCTGACGAATCAGAAGCTTCTCGATCAGATCACGGCTGAGCGCACGCGTGCCAGCGAGACCTTTGGCGTCAATGCCACACCGACGTTCTTTATCAACGGCAAGAAGCTGCAAGAGGCTCCATCGATGGAAGCATTTGATAAGGTGATCGGGCCGTTGCTCACGGCGAAGTAACCGGAAACTCGAATGCTTCTTGCTCCCTCGTTCCGCTTTGCTGCCGTTTTACTCTTAACCGGCTGGCTGGCGGGCTGCGGTTCGTCCCTGCCGTCGCTGTCACCGGCGACGGCGAGCATCTCGACGGACAGCAGCGGCCTCGGGGCTTATTCCTCGACGACTTCGGACACAGACGCATCGATGCCGACGCCGTTCGGCGATCCGAACGCCACCGCGTCGACCGGCCGTGAGGTTATTCAAAATCCGACTGTCGCCGACATCATGGCGCAGAGCCCGCTGCCCGAAATGAGCTGGGGGCGGCCGGACGCGCCGGTGACGATCGTGCAGTACGCATCCATGACGTGCCCGCACTGCCGGAACTTTCACCTGACGGTCTATCCGGAACTGAAACGGCGTTTTATCGATACGGGGAAAGTCCGCTACATCCTGCGCGAGTTCCCGATCGGCAAGAGCTCGGGCAACGCGACCATCGCGCTGCGCTGCGCTGCGCCCGACAAGTATCTGGAACTCTATGGAAAATTCATGGAGCAGCAGCCTTCGTGGGTGAGCCTCGAAGTGCGGCTCGACGCGATTTACGCCGTCGCCAAACAGGTGGGGATGACTCGCCCGCAGTTTGATGCTTGCTTGCAGAATCAAGACATGATCGCGAAGTTGAAGTGGGTTAAGGATCGTGGGCGCAAGCTCGGCATTATTGGAACGCCGAACTTTTTCATCGGCACGAAGCTTCTCAAGAAGGAGCTGACGCTCGCCGAGATCGCCGACTACGTCGAGCAGGCCAATCAGCAGACCGGCATGCCGACGGCCGCTGCCAGTCCCCAGTAGGGACGCTTAGCGACGGTCCTGAGCCACGGCGACACGGCATCGAGGACTGACACAACCGGCATGAAAATTACGCGGCTCAGGCTTCTGGGATTCAAATCCTTCGTGGACCCGACTGAGCTTGTCATCGAGCCGGGCCTTACCGGAGTCGTCGGCCCCAACGGCTGCGGCAAATCCAATCTCCTCGAAGCGCTTCGCTGGGTCATGGGCGAAAGCTCGCACAAATCGATGCGCGCCGCCGCGATGGACGACGTGATCTTCTCCGGGAGCGGCGGGCGGCCGGAGCGGCAGAGCGCCGAAGTCACGATGTTCCTCGACAACAGCGCGCGGAAAGCGCCTGCCGAGTTCAACGGCGGCGACGTCATCGAGATCACGCGACGGATCGAACGGGAAGCGGGCTCCGCCTATCGCATCAACGGGCGCGAAGTGCGTGCGCGCGACGTCAAGGTTCTGTTCGAAGATGCGGCGACCGGCGCACGTTCCCCAGCCCTCGTCCGGCAGGGCCAGATCGGCGAAATCGTCAATTCGAAACCGGAACAGCGCCGCCGCATTCTGGAAGACGCGGCGGGAATCGCAGGGTTGCACACGCGCCGGCACGAAGCGGAACTCAAGCTCAAGGCCGCGGAAGCCAACATCGAGCGCGTCAGCGACGTTGTCGGGCAGTTGCAGTCGCAAACGGAAGCTTTGAAGCGGCAGGCGCGGCAGGCCCGGCGCTATAAAGAACTCTCGACCGAGATCCGTCAGCAGGAAGCGCTGGCGTTGCATCTGGCGTGGCAGGACGCGCAGCAGAGTGTGGAGAGCGAAGAAGCGCGCCTCTCCGATACGATGATGCGGCTCGGCGCGGCGACGCAAGCCGAAACCAAAGCCTTCAACGACGAGCTTCGGCTTGGCGAGGTTTTGCCGCGGCTCCGGGAGGCTGAAGCGGTGAAGGGCGCGGCGTTGGCGCGCTTCAAAATCGAACAGGAAAATCTCGATCGCGAAGCCGCGCGGGCGACGGAACGGGCGCGGGAACTCGAAGCGCGCGCCAAGCAACTCGATTCCGATTTGACGCGCGAATCCGGCTTCATCCAAGAAGCCAAAGAAACGCTCGTCCACCTCGAAGCCGATCTCGCGGCCATCAAGGACGCCGACCAGAAGGCGGTCGACGACGAAGCGGCGGAGAAGAGCCGATACGAAGCGGCGGACGCGCGGCAAACCGCGACGGACGCACACTTTGCCGAGATCACACACCGCGCCGCCGACGCGCGCGCCAAGCTCCGCAGCCTTGAAGCCGCGCTCACCGAGCGAAAGGACCTCGTCGCGAAGATCTCACGCCAGATCGCGGCCTTCGATACGCAAATCGGCGATCTCGCCGCCAAGGCGCCGGACGGCGACAAGGTGACGGAGATGGCGCATCGAGGCCAGGCGCTCGCGCAAGAGATCAGCAAAATCGAAGCCGATACTCTGACTGCCGAAGAGACTGTCAAGACGTCCCAGGCCGAAGCGCGGGCACGCCGCGATGAAGCGCAACGCGTGCGGCTCGCGGCCAATGCGTTTTCGACGGAGCGCGAAACAATCGCGAAGTTGCTGGCCCGCGGCGACGAAGATGCGTATCCGCCCGCCGTCGATTACATCCGCGTTTCGCCGGGATACGAAACGGCGCTTGGGGCCGCGCTCGGCGACGATCTCGAAGCGCCGATCGCTCCGGAAGCGAGCGTACACTGGCGTCATCTCGATCTTCCGGCGGAAGATCACGCCTTGCCAGCCGACGCCGAGCCGCTCGTCATGCACGTCGAAGCGCCAATGGAGTTGACGCGGCGGCTCCGCCAAATCGGAGTCGTGAAGCGCTCCGAGGGCGCGCGTTTGCAGCCCCACCTCAAGCCCGGACAGCGGCTCGTGTCGCCCGAAGGCGATCTGTGGCGTTGGGATGGCTTCGTCGCGGCCTCCGACGGCGTGACGCCTGCAGCGCAGCGCTTGGCGCACAAGAACCGCTTGGCAGAGCTCGACCGGAGTGCGCAAGCGGTTCTGAACGAAGCCAAGGATACGATCGATGCCGAACGCACCGCAGGTTCCGCCGCGCAACAGGCGGATGCCGAGGAGCGGCGGTTGCGCCTGCTCTGGCGCGAAAAGCAGACCGAACTGGCGCAGGTTCGCCAGCAGCTTACTGGGCTTGAGAAACTTCAACGCGAGAGCGAAACGCGGCTTGCTGCGGTCACGGCCCAGCGCGCGCGGGCCGACGAAGATCTGACGACGGCGCAAGCACGCCATGTCGAGATCGAAGCGCATATCGTGACGATGAGTGAGGGCGAAGATCTCGAACCCTTGCTCAAGTCGGCGCAGACGGAAGCCGAGCAGGCGCGGCGGGAAGTTTCGGAACTGCGCGTCCGGCTTGGCAGCCTCGAACGCGACAAGCAAATTCGTGCTGAACGCATCCGGCATTCGAACGCCGAGATTGCGCGGTGGAAAGGACGTCAGTCGAGCGCGGAAACGCAAGTCGAAAGTCTTGCAGCGCGACTCAAAACGGCGCGCGATGAAATGGCGGCGACGGCGGACCTGCCCGCGAGGATCGCCGCGCAGCGCGAGACGCTGCTCTCTGCCCTATCGCACGCGGATGAAGAGCGTCGTGGCGCGGCAGACTCCCTGGCGGAAGCAGAAGCGGCCGTCAAAGCCGCGACCGACGCCTTGAGATCCATCCAAGCTGAAGTTTCGGCTTCGCGTGAAGCCAATGCGCGCGTGGAGACGCGTCTTGAGAATGCGCGGCAGAAACGCCAGGAAGCGGCGCGCCACATCCGCGAGACATTCGAGGTTGCGCCTGAAAATTGCTTCTCGCTCGCGGCGCTTCCCGAGGCGTCGGCGATCCCGGCGCTCGTCGATGTCGAACGGCATCTGTCACGGCTCAAGTCCGATCGCGAGCGTCTCGGCGGCGTCAATCTTCAGGCGGACGACGACCTTGCGGAGGTCTCGAAGCAGCTTGAAGGGCTGATCGCGGAGCGCGACGACCTCGAACAGGGCATTGCGAAGCTGCGGCAGGCCATTCAGCAGCTCAATCGCGAAGGCAAGTCGCGGCTCGATGAAGCCTTCAAGACCGTCAACGCGCACTTTGAGCGGCTGTTCACGCATCTGTTCGGCGGTGGCGAAGCACGTCTTGAAATGATCGAGAGCCCCGAAGACCCGCTGGAGGGCGGACTCGAAATCATCGCCAAGCCTCCCGGCAAGAAGCCTGCGACGCTGTCGCTTCTTTCGGGCGGCGAGCAAACGCTGACGGCGCTGTCGCTCATCTTCGCGGTGTTCCTGACCAACCCGTCGCCGATCTGTGTGCTCGACGAGGTCGATGCGCCTCTGGACGATGCGAACGTCGACCGCTTCTGCCGCCTGATGGAGCAGATGGCAGCCGAGACGGCGACTCGGTTCCTGGTCATCACCCACCATCCGATGACGATGGCGCGCATGAACCGGCTGTTCGGCGTGACGATGGGCGAACGAGGCGTGTCGCAGCTGGTGTCCGTCGACCTGCAGACGGCACAAAGCTTCCGAGAAGCCAGCTAACGTATTGAAATACCTATAGCTCTGTGCTGGCTTGCCGACGATAACGTGCTTGTGCAGGAACCTGTCATACACGGAGGCGTTGCGCTCCATAAGGATAATGGAGATCGCCCCATGCAATCAGATCAAGATCCTCGTGCCCGACGCGATGTCATCGGACCGACGGACGCGCGTCAAGCCAGCCCGCGGAAAATGAACTTGCGGGTTTTGATCGCCTCGATGGCGCTTGCGCTGGTCGTCGGCGCGGTGCTGGTCGGTGGTTTCTGGCACGAAACGCCGCCGCGCGTCGATTCTTCGTCGGGCGGCAACGCCGGTCAGAATTCAGTAGCGCCGCAACCTGCGCAAAATTCGTCCACCCCATAAACATTGCCCAAAAGTCGGACTAAATGATGAGGCTTTTGCTGTTAAGGCGAAGGCCTTTTTTTTGCGCATCACGCTGAAAACAGTTCAGAAAGCCTGCGCGGTTTAGCCGTACCCCGGTGGTCGATAGCCTTATGCCCAATTCCTTGACACCCCTAGACCCCCTAACTATGGTCCGCGCCGTCGATCTCCCTTAAGCGGCCGGTTTTCCGCGTTATCTGGATGGTTTGAACCATGTCAGCCGATGGCAAGGATCAGAGTCCGGAAAACGGGCAAATTAGCCCGGAAGACCGCGAAGCCATTCGCAAGCGGTCAGCGGAACTTGGCCAGAAGCTCGATGCGCTTAAAGCGCAGAAAGCGAGCGCTGAGCGGTCGACGGGTGGTGGGCCTCAGGATGGGTCCGCCTACGGAGCCGCCTTCAAGTTTGCGGCCGAGTTGATCGTCGGTGTTGTGGTCGGCGGTGGACTGGGCTGGTTTCTTGATCGGCAGCTCGGAACAGCGCCGTGGCTGATGATCCTTATGGTCATTATCGGCTTTGCGGCGGGCCTCTTGAATGTTGTCCGCGCCGCTCAAGCAGCGCAGGCAAAGAATGAACCGCTACAAAAGGCGGCGCCGTCCGTCAAAAATGACGACGACGAATAAATACTAGGGGGTAGGCCTTGGCCGTTGAAGGCGCCGGACATCACGGTCCGATGGAGCAGTTCGAGATCACGAAGATCGTAGATCTCGATCTTTTCGGTCACGACATTTCGTTCACGAACTCATCACTGATGATGGTCGTGGCGCTAGGGCTTATCGTCGTCTTCATGATTTTCGCAATGCGCCGCCGCTTGCTGGTGCCGTCGCGCATTCAGTCCGTGGCCGAACTCAGCTATGAATTCATCGCGGGCATGGTGAAGCAGAACATCGGGCCGGAAGGCATGAAGTTCTTCCCTTGGGTGTTCACGATCTTCGTCTTTATTCTCGTGCTGAATATCTTCGGCCTCATCCCCGGCAACTTCGCGGTCACCAGCCATATCATCGTCACGTTCGCGCTTGCCATCATGGTCTGGCTCGTTGCCACGTTCGTCGGATTCTGGAAGCACGGCGCCGGTTATCTGAAATTGTTCGCTCCCGAGGGTGTCCCGATCTGGCTCATGCCGATCATCATCCCGATCGAACTCACGTCGTACCTCATCCGTCCGATCAGCCATTCCGTGCGTCTTTTCGCAAACATCATGGCGGGACACACCATGCTCGAAGTCTTCGCAGGCTTCGCGGTGCTTCTTCCCTGGTGGGGAAAGATCGCGCCCACGGGCTTCATGGTGGCTTTTACGGGCCTTGAACTGCTCGTTGCATTTCTGCAGGCCTTCATCTTCACGGTCTTGACCTGCATCTACCTCAACGACGCAGTTAACATGCATCACTGAACATTGCAGAGCGAAGAGCGGGTCAACCGTCAGCGCCCTGTTTTGCTTGTCTATCTGAAACAACTCAAACTGCACTTAAAGGGAGATACTCAATGGATCCGCAAGCCGCCAAGTTCATCGGCGCTGGCCTCGCCTGCTTCGCGCTCATCGGTGCCGGCATCGGCATCGGCAACATTTTCGGCAGCTACCTCGCTGGCGCGCTGCGTAACCCGTCGGCTGCTCCTTCGCAGTTCACCAACCTTCTGATCGGCTTCGCTCTCGCTGAAGCAACCGGTCTTTTCGGCCTTCTGATCGCGCTCATCATCCTCTACGGTTAAGACTTGGCCGGGAAGACTGAATCACGCCCGATCAACCGGAGGCTATGATGTTTGCCGGCACGACAATGCTGTTCACGGTCGCCGCCGAGGCGGCCGAGGGAGCTGCCAAATCCGGCGGCTTGCCTCAGCTCAATACGCACACCTTTGAAACGCAGCTTTTCTGGCTCGTCCTGACGTTCCTGGCGTTGTTTTTCGTCATGTCGAAGATCGCGTTGCCGCGCGTCGGCGAAGTGATCGAAGAGCGCCGGGACCGGATCAAGCGTGACCTCGACGCCGCTGCGCGCCTCAAGGATGAGACCGACAAGGCGCTCTCGGACTACGAGAAGGCGCTTTCAGACGCCCGCACGAATGCGTCGGGCATCGCGAAGGAAACGCGCGAGAAGCTTGCGGCCGAAACGGACGCCGAGCGCCATCGCGTCGACGATCAGATCGCGGTCAAGCTTCGTGACGCCGATACGCGTATCGCCGCGACGAAGACCAAGGCGCTTTCGGCCATCGGCGAGATCGCAACGGAAACGGCGCGGGCTGTCGTCGAGAAACTTATCGGCCAGGATGTGCCTGCCGATGACGTGAAGAAGGTGCTGCGTCCGGTTGCGGGCAGTTAAGGATTTAGGACAATGCTCGATCCAGACAATCCGCTTTTCTGGGTTCTTATCGCCTTCGTGGCGTTCATCGCCCTGCTTGTTTACTATCGCATTCCAGCGGTCGTAGCGAAGGCGCTCGACGATCGCGCCGACGGCATCCGCAACGAACTCGACGAGGCACGGAAGCTGCGCGAGGAAGCACAAGCGCTGCTCGCCGACTATCAGCGCAAGGCGCGTGAAGCCGAGACGGAAGCGCAGTCGATCATCGAGCAGGCGAAGCGTGAGGCCGATGCGCTGGCGACCGATGCCCGTAAAACTCTGGCCGAGAGCCTGGAGCGGCGTACAAAGATCGCCGAGGACAAGATCACCCGAGCAGAGGCACAGGCTTTGAGCGAAGTTCGCTCGACTGCTGTAGAGACGGCGCTGGCGGCTGCTCATGAGATCCTGAAGTCGCGCGCTGGCGGGGCAACCGGCGATGGGTTGATCTCGCAGTCCATCAGCGATCTGCCCGGCAAGCTCAACTGAGCAGCGACGCGTTACCGCTATCAACCAGACGATTGCAAAAGGCTGGGCTTATCGCCCGGCCTTTTTTGTTTGCGCGGAACAGGATTTGAAAAGACGTTCGGCCGTCAGCCCGAACTCGGCGCCTTGCTGTCGAAACCGACAATGAGCTGGTATTCGCCAGCACGTGTGCCTTCGGCAATGGGGAACGTGACGGTACGGACGGTCGAGAAGTAGCTGATCGGCTTGTCGAGACCGACATTCACATCGAGCTTCACGCTGTCTGACGTGATTCGCGTCCGCTTGCCGTCGTTGACAGCCACAGTGATGGGGAGCGTGACGCTTCCCGGCTGACCCTTCGGCCCTAGAAGCAGACGGCCAGAGAAGCCGTATTTCACAGTCACGCGGCCGGGCTCAACTTGGCACTCACGCGCCGTCTTGGTGATCTCGCCGCGCTGCGCGACGGCAAGAGCATCACCGACGTGGCCGACTTCATAGAAGGTGATGTAGTTGTCGTGCGGCGCGATGACGAGACGTGGGCAACCAGCATCGACATCGCCGACGAACGTGCTTCCCGTGGCGCTTGGATCACCCGATTTGGCGGCGTCGAGCAATTGGGCTTCCGATACCGAGGAGACTTGCGTTTCTCCGGAGGAGCTGCCGCCGAACATCCCGCCGCCGAGCCCCGACGTGAGTGAGGACATTCCACAGCCACCCAGGGCTGCCAACGGCAGAGACAACGAGGCCGCAGCCATTATCCGGGCAGCGGGCGCGAAGAAGTGGCGCGCCAACGTCACATGCCCGCCAAAAGGATGGCGATAACCCTTGTTGCGCAACACTGTCCCCCGAGGTTCGGATCCCCGGCCCCTTGTATTGTCAGAAAAGCACCGTAGCATTCGACGCCACTGGCCCCCAAATGCATTTTCATGCATGCCGAACGAATATAGAGGACGTCTTTCTTCCATGTCCGGCCTTAACCAAAGCGAAGCGACCGTGAACAAGCCGCCCCTCAAGATCCTTCTCGCTGCGCCGCGCGGGTTCTGTGCCGGCGTCGATCGCGCAATTCAAATCGTAGAACAGGCTTTGACTAAATTCGGCGCCCCCGTCTACGTCCGTCATGAAATCGTGCACAACCGTTACGTTGTTGATTCCCTGCGGGCCAAAGGCGCCGTTTTTGTGAAGGAGCTGGATGAGATTCCAGATACGGAACAGCCCGTGATCTTTTCAGCACACGGTGTGGGCAAGGCCATTCCCGCTACAGCGCGCAGCCGGAACATGTTTGTCGTCGACGCGACCTGCCCGCTGGTTTCGAAAGTTCATATGGAATCAGCGCGGCATTTCGAGCAGGGCCGGGAAATCATCCTCGTCGGACACGCCGGTCACCCGGAAGTCGTCGGTACGCTGGGGCAGCTCCCGGAGGGCGCCATAACGCTGATCGAATCAGCCGAGGACGCGCAAACGTTCACGCCGAAGGACGCTTCGAAGCTCGCTTACGTTACGCAGACGACGCTGTCGCTCGACGATACAGCCGAGATCGTGGCCGTGCTGAAGGCGCGATTCCCGGACATCGGCGGCCCCGTTAAGGAAGATATCTGCTACGCGACGACGAATCGTCAGAACGCGGTTAAGGCTCTGGCGCCCAAGATCGACGGATTGATCGTTGTCGGCGGCCCGAAAAGCTCGAACTCGCTGCGCCTCGTCGAGGTGGCGTCGCGTGCGGGGTGCCGATTCTCGTTCCTGGTCGAACGCGCGGCCGACATTCCCTGGGACAAACTCGACGGTGCGGAGACAGTCGGCATCACGGCGGGCGCGTCGGCGCCGGAGATTATCGTCGAGGAAGTGGTCGAAGCGTTCCGCAGCCGCTATGATGTCACCATCGACGTCGTAACGACGCTCGAGGAACGCGTCGTCTTCAACGTGCCGCGTGAGGTCAGGGTCGCACGCGCTCCGGCCGAGCAGCACTAGAGCATTTTCCGCCCCGATTGAATCGGAACGGAGCTCTGGTTTTTGTTTTGACGCGTTTTCTTCACGCGAACCGGTATCCACTTCGCTCGAAAGCGCTCTAGCTCCATTCGGCACGCAGGACCATGGCGGTTTACACGGAAGTCAGCGACGACGAGCTTGCACGCTTTATCGCCGGGTATGGACTCGGAAAGTTGCTCTCGTTCAAAGGCATCGCTGAAGGCGTCGAGAACACCAACTATCTGGTGCACACGACGCGCGGCACATTCATTCTCACGATCTATGAAAAGCGGGTCGACGTCGCCGATCTGCCGTTCTTTCTCGGGCTGATGGAACACCTATCGGCGCGCGGCGTGACATGCCCGCTGCCGGTGCGCGATGCGAACGGTCATGTTCTCAATGAGCTTGCCGGGCGGCGGGCGGCGCTGATCACGTTTCTCGAAGGTGTCTGGCCGAAGCGGCCCAAGGTCGAGCATTGCCTCGAACTCGGGAAAGCACTCGCGCAAATGCACATCGCGGGCGAAGGGTTTGCGCTACGGCGCGCCAACGCGTTGGGGCTTACCGGCTGGCAACCGCTGTTCGACAAATTCTCCGCGCGAACGGGGGAGATCTGTCCGGGCCTGCATGAGCTGATCGCCGACGAACTTCACTTCCTTCAGCGGTCGTGGCCGCAGGATCTACCGCAGGGCGTCATTCACGCCGATCTCTTTCCCGACAATGTTTTCTTCGTCGACGACAAGCTTTCGGGGATCATCGATTTCTATTTCGCCTGTGACGATGCGCTCGCGTACGATATCGCCATCTGCCTCAACGCCTGGTGCTTCAATGCGGAGTCCGCGTTCGAGCCCGCGAAGGGTGCCGCGCTTCTCGACGGCTATGACAGTGTTCGTCCGCTGAGCGATGGCGAGCGCGATGCTATTCCGACGCTCGCGCGCGGCGCGGCCATGCGCTTCCTGCTGACACGGAGCTATGACTGGCTTAACACCCCGAAAGACGCGCTGGTCGCGCGTAAGGATCCCGCCGATTACATCCGGCGGCTCACTTTCCACCAATCCGTCCGAAGCATCGCAGATTACGCACCGCAATTGATCGCATGACAACCGAAGACCCCAAGATCCAGATCTACAGCGACGGCGCCTGCTCGGGAAATCCGGGGCCGGGCGGCTGGGGCGCCATTCTCATTTCCGGCGAGCATCGGAAAGAGATCAACGGCGGCGAAAAGCTGACGACCAACAATCGCATGGAGCTGAAGGCCGCCATCTCGGCGCTCGAAGCGCTCAAGAAAAAGAGCGATGTCGATCTTTGGACCGACAGCAGCTACGTGCGGAACGGCATCATGTCGTGGATTCACGGCTGGAAGAAAAACGGTTGGAAGACGGCCGACAAGAAGCCCGTCAAGAACGCAGAGCTTTGGCAGGAGCTCGACGCGCTGCGCGGCAAGCATAACGTGACGTGGCATTGGCTCAAGGGCCATGCCGGGCACCCGGAAAACGAGCGCGCCGACGAATTGGCGCGTCTTGCCATGGCGCCATTCAAAGGGCGTGGGGGCGGCTGAGTTTCCCGCCGTCCTAGAGCGAGCGGTCGATCATCGAACATAGCGTCGCCGCGCTCGACTTATCGGCTATCGGCGGCGAGTCCTCGACGTTCAGGACCTTCACGACGCCATCTTCGACGAGCATCGCGTAACGCTTCGATCTGAGACCGAGGCCGAAGTTCGAAAGATCGATTTCGAGGCCAATAGCCTTCGCGAAATCGCCGGAACCGTCGGCGAGCATTTCGATCTTGCCGGTTGCGCCGGTGTCCTTCGCCCAGTTCGACAAGACGAAGATGTCGTTCACGGCGGTGCAGACGATGGCATCGATGCCTTTGGCCTTCAGCTCATCGACCCGGTCGACGAAGCCCGGCATATGGGTCTTGCTGCACGTCGGGGTGTAGGCGCCCGGAACTGCGAACATGGCGATCTTCTTGCCGGAGAAAACGTCGCCGACGGTCGTCGGCATCGGTCCGTCCGGACCCATGACCGTGAATTTTCCGTCTGGGAGATGATCTCCGACCTTGATCGTCATAGCGTTTCCTCTGCGTTTTCTGCCTCGACGGCTGGTTTCCTATGTAGCTCCGAAGCCCGGCTACTCAAGAGTAATCGTCGTCTCGGACTGCCCCTTCGCGTCGATCACCGTGACTGTCAGCGGCTTGCCCTTGAGATCCTTGATGTCGACGCCATCGGTCAGATCGACCTCGAACACGGCTTTGCCCGATCGGTCGGCCGTCCGTTTCGGCAACGGAACATAGACACCACCCGGCGCCTCGACGAAAGCGTCGGCGCTTTCCAGCGCGGCGCTCGCGACATCGAGCACGAGCTTCGGTTTTCCTGAAGACCGATCGAGATGCCACGTCGCAAGCGAAGGATCGATGCCAGCCCGCACATGCTGTCCCGGAACGCGGGCGAGAACGTCCGTCAACTCGGCGGAGGCGCCGACATCCGGCGGGATGACGAGTTGCAGCTCGGCTTCGGCCGGAATGCAGATATCCTTGCAGACGCCGTATTCCAGCTTGCCATGAAGCGTGACGGGTTTGCCTGGATCTTTCGGCGTTATCAGAACGGGAAAAAGCACGGCGTTCTTGTAGCCGACGACATCGCCGGCCTTATCGTGAATGCGATGCGGAGCCGGATAGAGAACGGTCGCCGACGCGAGGTTCTCCGAACCGTTCCAATCGAAATCGGGCGGAACGCCGCCAGCATCACCGGGCGAGCGCCAATAGGTTTTCCAGCCACCCGGCATGGAAAGATCGACGCCCGCGTAAATGGCCGTCTGCCCATCGCGCGAAGCCTGTCCGGCGGTCAATCGCGCCTGGTTATTGAAACCCCGATACCAATCCGACGCCACGGGACCGGCATCGCACCACGCGGCTGCACTGCTCAACATTAGAAACGCCAAAGCCAGTCTGATCACAATCACTCGCCTTTCAATTCTTAAATCGGAGTCATGAAAGCCGCTCCGGGCTTTGCGTTGATCTCATGTGCTCTAATATGCGGCGGACGGTGCTCTCGTTACAGGCTGATGCCATTGCGTGACTTTATGGATCTTCACGTCGCCGTTGTATGGGGTTACTCTGACGAACATGAAGGTTAGCCGACAAGTGAGCCTTGCAGACGGCTCAGAGATCAAGCTCGAAGGCCAGCTCCTCATCGCCATGCCGTCGATGACGGACCGGCGATTCCAACGCTCGGTCATATACATGTGCGCCCATACAGCCGACGGCGCCATGGGCCTGATCATCAATCAACGCGCCGACCATATCACAGCCCCCGATCTGCTCGAACGGCTTGGCATTTCTCCGCGTAATCCCGACGACGAGATCACGAGCGAGGTTCTTTCGCTCTCCATTCAGGTCGGTGGGCCGGTCGAGACCGGGCGTGGGTTCGTGCTGCACAGCTCCGACTATTTCTCGGAAGATTCGACGCTCGCCATCGAACAGGGCGTCTGCCTGACGGCCACGGTCGACATCCTGAAGGCCATCGCCCAGGGGCGCGGTCCGGCGCGAGCGCTGCTGGCGCTCGGCTATGCGGGTTGGTCGCCGGGACAGCTCGAGACCGAATTGCAGGCGAACGGCTGGCTGAATTGCCCCGCCGATCCAGACCTCATTTTCGACGAGGATCTCGAGAGCAAATATTCCCGGGCGCTGGCCAAGATCGGGATCGATCTCTCGCATCTGGTGAGCGACGCCGGACACGCCTAAGGCGGTCCACGCACGCGCGACTTCAGCGTCGGGTACCTGTTAGAGCAGCAGCCCTCAAACCCCGGCCGAACCGACCTTTGGGGCTTTCTGCGGGTCCTTGGAGGCACCGTCGGCCGCTGGGCCGCCGCTGGTCTTACCGGCGCTCGGCAGCGACGTTCCGGCCAGACGGGCGAGGCTTGCCGCGATTGAGGGCGGCAGCGTCGAAAAATCGGGTTGCGTTGCGGGCTGGGAGGGGAATCCGGCGCCGTTGGCGGGCAAGGGCGGAGGTGCGCGCGACGGTATGATCGTCGGCGTGTCGCTGCGCAGAGCCGCTGGGATCGGTGACTCGGAGATCGGCGAAGGCGGCGACATCGATGGGCCAGGCGCACCCTGGGGCAGCGGCGCGGCGCTGGCGCGGGCGAGCGCCTCGGCGAGCGGCGAAACGATATTCTTGCGGGGGTCCTCGTGCGGCCGGTCCCGCGCTTGTCGCGCGCTTGGCGGGGAGGTGTGTCCTCCGTTCGCTTGCGGCGGTGGTGATGCGAAAGTCTGGGGCGGCATCGAATGAGGCGGCGGTGGGGAGCCCGCATCGGCAATTTTCTGCATCGGTGGACGCGGCTGCGCCTTTGGCGGCTGTGTCAAAGGACCGGCCGAGGGATTGGCCACGGATAACGAAGGCGAAATCGGCGACGCCGTTACCGGATCGGGGCCGCGCAACGGGCTATCGGACGGGGCCTTTCCCGCGCCGTTCAACGCGCCATTGAGCGCCGCGACCATCGCGGGGGCGGCACCACCGTTCGCTGGGGGTTTCGCGCCGGCTGGCACCGCCGCTTTCTGGCGCTGTCGCACGACCGACCCACCCGGCAACGCCGTTGGCCTCGTTGCCGGCGATCCGGCTGTTGCGGGAACCGCGGCCAGAGACTTCTGATCCTGCGGCTGGGATGCGGCAATAACCTTCGTCTGCTTCTTCGAAATGTCTTTCGAAGGGGTCTTGGCTTTCGGCCGGAAGAAGCCGCGCGGCTGCAATTTGCGCTCGGTGCGGCGGACCATTTTCAAGAGTTGCGAGACGGCACGTTCGGGGATCGGCTCACCGAAGTGATACCCTTGTGCGTATTCGCAGCCGATCGACCGAAGGAAGCCAGCCTCGTCGGCGCGCTCCACGCCTTCGGCGGCGATGGTCATCGAGAGCTCGTGGGCCAGCGCCACCATGGAGCGCATGACCGCAGCGCCGCTCGCGGTGCCGCTGCTGCGCACCAGATCGCCGTTAATCTTGATCGTGTCGAACGGGAAGCGATGGAGATAAGCGAGCGACGAGAAGCCGGTGCCGAAATCATCGAGCGTCAGTTCGACGCCGGAACCGCTCAGCAGCTTCAAGATCTCGACCGCCTGCTCGGGGTTGTCCATAAGCAGACTTTCTGAAATTTCGAGCCTCATCGTACCGGTCGGAGCAATGTTGCGGCCGAGGATATGGCGAACTTCCTGCACCGATTCCGGGCGGAAGAACTGACGTCCCGAGACATTGACCGAGACGAAGATCGGACGTTCGGACCTTGGCAGCTCCAACACCCAGCGCGCAACGTCGCGCGCGGCGCGGAGCAGAAGATGCGAGCAGAGCTTGATCAAAATCTCGGTGTCGCCGGTATCGGCCAGCTGCGCCATCGGATTGACGAGGCCGAAATCGGGATGCTCCCAGCGCAACTGCGCCTCGAAGCCCGCAAGCTCTTTCGTCGGGAGATAGACGATCGGCTGATAGAGGACCTTCAGGTGGTTCTTCTCGATGGCCCGCGCGAGGTCGGCCTCGATCTGGGCATCAGAATCGCGGTCGCGGCGCATCGCCGGTTCGAAGATCTCGATCCGGTCGGAGCCGCCCTGCTTGGCGCGATACATCGCGAGTTCGGCGTCTTTCAGGAGATCGCCGCCGGCGCCTTGGGTGCCATCCCAAAGTGCGACGCCCATAGAGCCCGTCAAGATCACCTCTTGGCTCGCGAGCGGGATCGGCGCCCTTAGAGACCGGCGCACGCGTTCGGCAAGGGCCGGTAAATTGCGGGCTTCACGCTCGCCGACGAAGAGCAGAGCGAATTGATCGCCGCCGACGCGCGCGACCGTATCCTGCGGACCGAGATGGCGCTGCAGGCGGCGAGCAACGGTTAACAGGAGGCTGTCACCGCGAACGAGTCCGAAGGACGCATTCACGCTCTTGAATTTGTCGAGATCGATGAAGATGACAGCGGGCTTGACGGCGTTGTCGGTCTTGGCGCGGATGATGACGGCCTTGAGGCGGTCGACGAACAATTCGCGATTGGGAAGACCCGTCAGGCTGCAATGGACGGCGTCATGCAGAAGCCGTTCGTGCGCGCGTTTCATATCGGACACATCGCGAACCAAGCCGACGCAGCGCAACGTCCGGCCATCGGAGTTCGGAACGCTCGCGGCTTCAAGCTCAAACCATCGCCAACTGTTGTCGGCGTGGCGGAGGCGGAAGTCGCTCTTGATGCGAATGCCGGAGCGCTCCTGCGCCGACATCAAGGTGACGCGGAATCGTTCCTTGTCGGTCGGATGGACGTGCTTGAGGAATTCATCGACCTTCGATGATAACTCGCCCGGCATCAACGACAGGGCAACCTCGATCTCTGGTCCGACCTTGATTTCGTCGCGACGGATATTCCATTCCCAAATGGCCGACCCTGAGGCCGCAAGCGCCAGAGATCGCGCATTGTGCTCGGTCGGCGCGCCACTGTAACCGGCGTCGGCCGAGCGGAAGGCGAACTGCGTGACGGTAAAGCCCATCAGGATGACGACGAGCACGAGCCCCGCAACGAGGCTTGCGACCACGACATCGCCGGACATCCGTCCGCTGAGCGTCATGCCGGTCGCGAAAATCCAGACCAGGAAGAGCAGCCATGTCGGCACGAGGGAAAGGGCGCGATCCTGCCCCTTCATCGCAAGGAAGATCGTGAACAGACCGCCGACGCTGCCAATCACCAAAAACGATAATCGCGCGAACGTCGCGGCGAGGCGCGGATCGATGACGGCGACGGCAATCAACGTCAACTGCGCCACAACCCAGACGCCGATCATCATGCGAACGATGCCGTGCCAGAGTCCGAGCCGCAGGAATGTCGACAGGAAGATCACGAAGCTCGACGCCATCGCCGCTTCGCCGGCGGCTCGATAGACGGCGTTATCCTCGGGTCGCAAATTGAAGAGCTTATGGAAGAAGCCGAAATCGACGCAGAGGTAGTTGAGGACAGTCCAGGCGACCAACGCTCCGGCGGGGAAAATCAGCTTGTGGTTGGCCGCGAAAATCGACGTCAGGAAGATCGCGAGCAAACCCGTCAGGCCGAGCATCGCGCCGTTGAAAAGCTGGCGGTCGCGACTTTTGATTTCATAGTCGATCGGCTGCCAGAGATACATCCGCGCGTACCGGTCGCCCGCAAGCTCCGCCACGTATGTAATCGTTTGTCCCGGCTCCAGCGTTATCCGAAAAACGTCGGCCTTGTCGCTCTTGATGCGCTCCGGCACGAAGCCGACCGACGGCGTGACGCTTTCGATGCGGCGGGCGTCGAGATCGGGCCAGACGGTCCCCGAGCCGACGATCGTATAGCGATCGGCCGTCAACAGCCGTTCGAGCGACTTGTCCGTCTTGTTCGTCAGCGCGAAGACCATCCAATTCGGACTGGTTCCGGGCACCGACGCACGAACGGTCATACGGCCGGAGACGCCGTCCGAACCGGCAGCCGTCTCAACCTGCAAGCTATCGCCACGGCCCTCATAGGCTTCTCCGAGCCGGGTGATCTCGACGCGCTCTTGATCGGCGCCCACGGGAATGGGCGTGAGTGCTTCGGCCCGGCCGACGACCGTCACAAGACACGAGACGACGAGGCCCAGCAATCCGAGCCAGGACCGAGTGCGTTTTCCTCCGTCACCCCCCCAGACTGCCATTACCCCCCCTGTTCCGGAACACTCGACACCTGCCCCTCAGCGAGACGCGCGTAAAGCAAGTGGTCTTCCCAGCGGCCGTTGATCTTGAGATAGGACCGCGCCAATCCTTCGCGCTGGAAACCGGCAGCTTCAAGGACGCGCATAGACGCGAAATTCTTCAGCATCGTGGCGGCTTCGATGCGATGGAGCCTCAAGGCATTGAAGGACATCGGCAGCAGCAGGCGCACGGCTTCGCGCATGTGGCCGCGGCCGGCATAAGGCGCACCCATCCAATAGCCAAGCGATGCTGTCTGGGCTGAACCACGCCGGATGTTCGACAGCGTGACGCCGCCGATCAAGGCGCCCGTCGCGTTCTCGAAGATGAAATAGGGATAAGAAACGTCGTTGTGGACGTCCTTGGCGTAGGCGCGGAGGCGGCGGCGATACATGGCGCGAGAGAGATCGTCCTGGGACCACGTGGGCTCCCAAGGCGTCAGGTGCGCGCGGCTGAGGGCTCGAAGCTCAGCCCAGGTCGTGTAATCCGCCACCACGGGCTGACGCAACGTCAGGGTCGGGCCGTGGACGACCTCAAAATCTTCATCCGGGCGGATCGAGCGAAGAAATGCCACGCCGTGCTACCTCGCTGCCTTGCCAGCCGGAACCGGAGCTGAAGCATCGCGCGATGTAAATTGCGCCGCGATGCGCGAAGCTTGTCCCGACGATTTTCGGCCCGAGCCGATGACGGCAACAGACGGAGCTTCCTCGGCCAGCGTTTGCGCGAAGGCCTTGGTGCGGGCGTGGTCGACGGCGTCAACCTGCTCGATCAGCTCCGCTATCGGGATAAGCCGCCCTTGGGAGAGGAGTTGGCGCGCCATCTGCTCGGCATTGACCGCTGAGCTTTCGAGCGCCATCAGCAGGCCCGCCTTGAGCTGCGCCTTCGAGCGCTGCAATTCGGCTTCCGTCGGCCCAGTTTCAGCGATTTCCGCGAGCTGCGCAGAGGCGACATCGGCGAGTTCGCCGACCATATCGGGGGATGTCGCTGCATGCACGGAAAGCATTCCAGTGTCCCTAAGTCCCCAGATCGAAGAGTCGATCGAGTAGCAAAGGCCCCGATCTTCCCTGATCTCCTGAAACAATCGCGACGACATTCCGCCGCCGAACAACCCCGAAAAGACCTGCGCCGTATAGAACCCCGGCTCCAAATATGACGGGGAAGGTAATCCGATCAGAACATGGCTTTGCTCGAACGGCTTGCTCGACGCCGCAAAACCGCCCCGGTAGCGGGCCGGCGATTCAATCCCCCGTGGCCGAGAAGTGAGCCCCCCGAATAGGGCCTCAACGTGGCGGACGATGGCTTTGTGGTGTACGGCGCCCGCGGCGGAAACGACTATCGTCTCAGGGAGATAGTGCTCGTCCAGGTAGGACTTGAAATCGCCCGCGCCGAAGCTGCCGACGCTTGCCTTGGTGCCGAGGATCGGCCTGCCGATGGATTGGTCCGGAAAGGCCACATCCTGCATCAGTTCGAAGGCCATATCGTCGGGATCATCGTCGGAGGCGGCTATCTCTTGCTGAATGACGACGCGCTCGCGATCGATGTCTTCGGCGGCGAATTTCGAGTTGAGAAGGATGTCGGCGATGACTTCAAGCGCGATGGCATCATCGCCCTTCAGGACACGGGCGAAATAGGCGGTGGTGTCGAGGCCGGTCGAGGCGTTGAGGTCGCCGCCGATGCTTTCGATTTCGTCGGCGATCTGGCGGGCGGAGCGCTTTTTCGTGCCCTTGAAGGCCATGTGCTCGAGAAAGTGTGCGAGACCGTGCTGATCCTCGCGTTCGTGACGGGCGCCGACGGCAACCCAGACGCCGAGCGATACCGTTTCGAGACCCGGCATATGCTGGGTCACGATGCGAAGACCGTTCGGAAGAGTGGTGATGTCAGTTGTCATCGCGACACCCCCGAGGCGGCTCTACTATGATTGAGAACGAATTCCTCGACCGCCGAGAGGCTGTTGGGCCGCACATCGAAATGCTCCTCGTCGGACATCAGGTGTTCGAAGCCCGGCGGCAACGGCGGCCGTTGGCGCGTGATAGCTTCAATGGCGTCGGGGAATTTGGCGGGATGCGCCGTCGAAAGAACGATTGTATCGCCTTCGGCGGCGCGCTCGGCGGCAACGAATGCGCACGCGGTGTGCGGATCGAGCAGGTAGCCGTAGCGTGCCTGCGTTTCGCGAATGCAGTCGGCGACGTCCGCTTCCGATGCTGAAACGGCGGCGAAGTCGGATTGCAAGATCGGCGCTAGGCGGCCAAGTTCAAAGGAACCCGTGGCGGCCAAAGAAGTCATCAGACCGCGCACGAGATCGGCGTCGCGGCCCGAGGCCTCGAAGAGGTAGCGCTCGAAATTCGAAGAGATCTGGATATCCATCGATGGCGAGGACGTCGCGATCACGTCTTGCATGGCATAGACGCCGGTCGCGACGGCGCGCGGAAGAATATCATTTTCGTTCGACGCGATGATCAACTTGGCGATCGGCAGGCCCATGCGCTTCGCCACGTAGCCGGCGAAGATGTCGCCGAAATTGCCGGTCGGGACTGCGAAGGTAGGGGCGCCATTCTTGCCGTCGCCAAGACGGGACACAGCGTAAAAATAATACGTCACCTGCGCGACGATGCGAGCCCAGTTGATCGAGTTGACGCCCGAAAGCTCGACGCGATCACGGAAGGTGTGGTCATTGAACATGGCTTTGACGAGCGCTTGGCAATCGTCAAACGTGCCGCGAATGGCGAGGGCGTGGACGTTCTTTTCCGCCGGCGTCGTCATCATGCGGCGTTGGACGTCGGAGACGCGCCCTTCGGGGAACAGAATGACGACATCGACGCGCTTGGATGTTCGGAACGCTTCGATCGCGGCGCCACCGGTGTCACCCGACGTCGCACCAACAATCGTTGCCCGGCGTCCGCGCTTCGCCAGCACATGATCCATCAAGCGGGCGAGAAGCTGCATCGCGACATCTTTGAAGGCGAGCGTCGGACCGTGGAAGAGTTCGAGGATGGTCAACCCCGGCTTCAGCGGGTGCAGCGGCGTCACATCAGTGGTGCCGAAGGTTTCGTAGGCATCCTTCGCCATGCGGGAGAGATCGTCGCGGGAGATCTCATCACCGGTGAAGGGATGGATGACCTCGACCGCGATCTCGGCGAAGGATTTTCCGGCGAAGGACCTGATGGTATCGGGCGACAGGACAGGCCAGATTTCCGGCACGTAGAGGCCGCCGTCGCGCGCGAGGCCAGCGAGGACGACATCCTCAAATCCGAGTTTTTCGACTTCGCCGCGCGTTGAGATGTAGTTCAAATTTTCTCTCATTCTTCGTGGGCTTGGGCTTCCTGGGCTTTGGAGCTTTGTTTTCCCGGGCGTATCCCGGCCAGCGAGCCTAGTTCGACGGGAACGAACGAACAACTCGTTCGCCGCGCAAGGCCGTGCCCGATTCACACTTCCTTAGATTGCGAATTATCGTCTTTCACAGCTTCAAGTCGCTGTCGAGCGAAGACCGCAAATATCGCGATCAGCGTCAGTGCGAGGCCATACCACGTTACGACATACTGGAGATGATTGTTGGGCAAATTGATTTCGGTCGTGCCGCCGCGCGGCCAGCCTCCGAGGTTTGCGGGGAGCGCGTCGGCGTCCAGGGAAAATGGCGCGAATGCCTGCCCTTTCTCGGCGTTGAACTGTAGCGCGGAGGGCGGCCCGTTAGGCCCCCACTGCATGCCGGTCAGATCGCGCCAGTACCAGCGGTTGCCGGCATAGTCGTTCTGAGCTGCGAACCAGCCTTCCGGCTGGCCCAAGCGCACCAAGCCCGTCACCGTTACAGGCCCTGAGACCTGCGCTTCAGCTCGCTTCGACGGGTCTTTCAACGTATCCGGAACCCAGCCTCGATTGACGAAGATCGGGGGCAGGCCGCCGTCGGGGATCAACGGGGTAAGGATATCCCAACCCTGGGACTCGACGGTCGGGTCGTAAAGGTGGCGCTCCCGGCCGTAATCGAACGTGCCGGTAACGCGCATGTGCATGTATTCGACGTCGCCGGTCTTTACGTATTCCGAGAGGACGGCCGGATACGAGACCGGGTCGGCGGTCCGGCGCGTTTCGATGCGCGAGATCAACGCCTCTTTCCAGGCCTTCCGATGCCACTGCCAATTGCCGAGGCCGATGAGGACCGGCAGCATGGCAAGCGTCAGAAGACCCGGAACGATGAGACCGGCAGCGCGCCAGCGCGCAAACATGCTCACTCCTTCGAGAGACGGCCTTCTTCGGCCTTGTTCTTGAATTGCAAGGCGATCAACAACGCCTTGAGGAAGCGAAGGAGAAAAACAGCAAGCAGTGGCGTAAGAATGCCCCAAAGCAGAACGTGCATCCACCAGGGAACGCCGAACTGGAATTCCGCGATGAGCGCTCCGCCGATGCAGAGAAATCCGAGGATGAAGATCGCGAAGACGGCGGGCCCGTCGCCGGTATCGACGAACTTGTAATCCAGGCCGCAGGACGAGCAGGTGTCACGCATATTCAAGACATTGACGAAAAGCTTGCCTTTGCCGCAGCGGGGACATCGGCAGGTGAGTCCGGCAACCAACGGCGAAATGGATGTAGGAGAGTTCAGCAAAGCAATCTCGATTTCTGCGGCTCCGCGCCTGTTGCGAGTACTGCGCATCCGGAGCCGACATTCAACCCTGAAGAATGCCGCGCACCAAACGACAAGAGGCGGCTTTTAGGCCACCTCTTGCAAAGTCAAATTCTAGGCTCGCGCCTTGCCGCCGCTTATTCGACGCCCGGAACGATAGGACCGGCGCCCCACACGTAGATGCAGGCGAACAGGAACAGCCAGACGACGTCGACGAAGTGCCAGTACCAAGCCGCCGCCTCGAAGCCGAAGTGCTGCTGTGGGGTGAAGGCGCCGCGGATCGACCTGACGAGACAGACGAACAGGAAGATCGTGCCGATGATCACGTGCACACCGTGGAAACCGGTCGCCATAAAGAACGTCGAACCGTAGGAGTGGCCCGCGAAGCTAAACCCGGCGTGGCTGTATTCCAGCGCCTGGCAGGCCGTGAATGTCATGCCGAGGATGACGGTCAGGATGAGACCGATGATCAGGCCACGACGGTCGTTCTTCAGAAGCGCGTGGTGCGCCCACGTCACCGTGCAGCCCGAGGTCAACAGAATGAGCGTGTTGACGAGCGGCAGGCCCCACGGGTTGAACGTGTGCTTGAAGAAGCCGGGGATCGACGCATCCGTCGTCTCGACGGGGATCGGGGGCCATTTACCGCCGAAGACCTGATCGCGCGTGGTGGTGCCGACCAATTGGCTCGTGTTGTTCATCAGGTCGTGGACGCCCGCCGGGAAGAGGGCGAAATCGAAGTAGGCCCAGAACCAAGCCACGAAGAACATCACCTCGGAGGCGATGAACAAGATCATGCCGTAACGCAGATGGAGCTGAACGATCGGCGTTTGGTAGCCCTGGTTGGCTTCGCGGATGACATCAATCCACCATGCCCAAGCGCATGCGACAATGGCTGTGAACCCGATGGCAAAAAGCCAGGGACCTTTCAGGCCAAGGACGCCTTCGCCATCGACGTGTGTGCGCATCCAGACGATGCCGCCTACGGCCATGACAAGCGCCGAAAGGGACGATAAGAGCGGCCACGGGCTCGGGTTTACAAGGTGATAGTCATGGTGCTTCACGTGCGTATCCGCCATTTCCGTCTCCGTCCCCTAGGCTTTGGCCCGTTCTTGCTTGAACCTTAAGCTCGGCATCGCGGGGTCGTCTCCGTTTCGCCGTGCTCTTCGATCGTTTGTCGTGACCTTCTTCTCGTCGTCAGCCTCCGCTCTTCACCGGATTAGCGGCAGCGGCCGTCGCTGCCGGGTGTTCGACCGGGAAGAAGACGTAGGATAGCGTCACGTCGGTCAGCGGAGCGGCATCACGATCATCGACCATCTTGGGGTCGATGAAGAACGTGACCGGCATTTCCACTGTCTGATGCGGTTGCAGCGTCTGCTGGGTGAAGCAGAAGCATTGGATCTTGTTGAAGTACAAACCGAAGACTTCAGGCGTGACGTTGTATGAGGCCTGCCCCGTCACCGGTTTGTCGGAATTGTTGGTCGCGCGAAAGAACGCAAGGCCGGTTTCGCCGATCTTGACGTCCATCTTCGTGACGTCCGGCTCGAACGTCCACGGCAGGTTCGGCGCGACGTTGGAGTCAAAGCGCACTGTAATCGTGCGATCGAGAACCTTATTGGTATTCTTTACGACGCGTTGCGTGGTGCCATTGTAGCCGGTCGCCTTGCAGAACATTGTGTAGAGTGTCGGCGATGCGGCCGTGATCGATCCCATGACCGCCAAGGCGCCGAGGCACACGTAGACGGCTCGGCGGTTATTGCGAGACGCTGTCGCGGACTTATCGTCGTTGCTCTCCACGGGCGATTCCTTTTCCATCAGCCGATGCCGTTCACGACGTTGCCGCCGAGGCGGACGAACGTCGCGATGTAGAACGCCACGACCATGAAGCCGAGCGCCAATCCGATGGCGATGGACCGCATTCGGCGGATCTTCTCAGACCGTGGATCCAGACGCCCAGGCAATTTTGGTTCTTCGGTCACGCCAGCCTCATGCCAAAATACGAGTGACGACTGCTTCGCCGAAAAGCACCGCGAACAGTACGTAAAGATAGAGGATCGAAAACCAGAAGAGCTGCCGCGCGGCGGTGTCGGCCTCGCGTCCTTCGGTGGTGACGTAAACTCGGACGGCAAGCGCGAGGAACACGGCGCCAAGGACCGATGCGCAGACCAGATACGTGACGCCGCCGAGGCCAACGAAATATGGGACGACGGCCAGCGGCACGAGCAGAATGGAATAGATGAGAATTTGCCGACGCGTCTCACTCAGACCCGCGACGACTGGCAGCATCGGAACGCCGACGCGCTCATAGTCCCGGCAGCGATAGAGTGAGAGCGCCCAGAAATGCGGAGGCGTCCACATGAAGATGATGAGAAACAACAGCAGGCTATCGAAGCTGATGCTGCCCGTTACCGCGGCCCAGCCGATCATGGGCGGGAAGGCGCCGGCAGCGCCGCCGATGACGATGTTGTAGGGCGTCCGCCGCTTCAGCCACATCGTGTAGACGAAGAGATAAAAAGCGATGGTGATCGCGAGGAGCGCACCCGCGGTCCAGTTGACCAGCACGCCAAGCGTCAGGACCGAGAAGACCGCAAGCACACCGCCAAAGCTCAACGCTTCGTCGGCCGTGACGCGGCCGCGTGGCAGCGGACGGGCGGCTGTGCGGGCCATGCGGGCGTCGATGTCGGCGTCGTACCACATGTTAAGGGCGCCGGACGCGCCTGCGCCGATCGCGATCGCGATGATCGCGATGGTTCCGAGGAACGGATTGATCGGGCCGGGCGCCGCCAGCATCGCGGCAAGCGCCGTGAAGACGACGAGCGTCATCACGCGCGGTTTCATGAGCTGAATGAAATCGCTGACGCTTGGTTCAAGCGTCAGGTCGACTTCGCCGATTTCACTTTGAATGCTCATTGCCCGCAGCGCTGTTCCTGGAATTTAGTTTTTGATTTTATTTGGTGTGGCCGCGGGCCAGAAACGTCCAGCCCGCGGTGCATTCGGTACTTCGATCAGTGATGGTCTGTCGCCGCGATGCGCGGCAGCGTCTCGTAGGAGTGGAAATTCGGCGGCGACGGCAAGGTCCACTCAAGCGTCGTTGCACCGACGCCCCAAGGGTTGGCGGCAGCCTTCTCCTTCTTGATGAAGTAGGCGTAGAACATGCCGTAGAGGAAGACGAGCAGGCCGGCCGTCGTGATGTAGGAGCCGTAGGACGAGATCCGGTTCCAGAACTCGAAGCCTTCCGGATAGTCGGCGTAGTGGCGCGGCATGCCGGCCAAGCCGAGGAAGTGCTGCGGGAAGAACAGGATGTTGGCGCCGATGAAGGTCAGCCAGAAGTGCAGCTTGCCGAGGAACTCGCTGTACATGTATCCCGACATTTTCGGGAACCAGTAGTACCAGCCCGCGAAGATCGAAAACACGGCGCCGAGCGAAAGCACGTAATGGAAGTGCGCCACGACGTAGTACGTGTTGTGCAGCGAACGGTCGACTCCGGCGTTTGCGCACATAACACCGGTCACGCCGCCGATCGTGAAGAGAAAGATGAAGCCGAGCGCCCAGATCATAGGCGTGCGGAACTGGATCGAGCCCCCCCACATCGTCGCGATCCACGAGAAGATCTTGATGCCCGTCGGGACGGCGATAACCATCGTCGCGAACATGAAGTAGGCCTGCGTATCAACGCTGAGGCCCGCCGTGTACATATGATGAGCCCAGACGACGAAGCCGACCAAGCCGATGGCGACCATCGCGTAGGCCATGCCGAGGTAACCGAAGATCGGCTTCCGCGAGAAGGTCGAAACGATGTGGCTGATCATGCCGAAGCCCGGCAAGATGAGAATGTAAACTTCGGGATGACCAAAGAACCAGAACAAGTGCGCGTAGAGCAGCGGGTCACCGCCGCCGGCGGCGTCATAGAACGTCGTGCCGAAGTTACGGTCCGTCAGCAGCATCGTGATGGCGCCGGCAAGAACGGGCAGCGACAGCAGCAGCAGGAACGCGGTCACGAGCACCGACCAGGCAAACAGCGGCATCTTGTGCAGCGTCATGCCGGGGGCGCGCATGTTGAAGATCGTGGTTATGAAGTTGATGGCACCGAGGATCGAGGAGGCGCCAGCAAGATGAAGCGACAGAATGGCGAAGTCGACGGCCGGTCCGGGATGGCCGATCTTGCTCGACAGCGGCGCGACAACGATCCAACCCGTGCCGACGCCGTTCGCATCAGCCGTTCCAGGAACGAACAGCGAGATGAGAAGAAGCGTGAACGCGACCGGCAAGAGCCAGAAGGAGACGTTGTTCATGCGCGGGAACGCCATGTCCGGCGCGCCAATCATCAAAGGCACGAACCAGTTGCCGAAGCCGCCGATCATGGCGGGCATAACCATGAAGAACACCATGATCAGGCCGTGCGCCGTTACGAAGACGTTATAGATGCCTTCATTCGCGAAATATTGCAGACCCGGCGCCTGGAGCTCAAGTCGCATCATGACCGAAAGGAAAGCGCCGATGCAGCCCGCGAAGATCGCAAACAACAGATAAAGGGTGCCGATATCCTTGTGGTTGGTCGATAAGAACCAGCGCCTGAAGAATGGCGGGGCGTGATCGTGGTCATCACCCGCTGCGTATGCCGTGCTTCCCATTTCGTAGAGCCCTTGTCCCGGTAGTTTGTCTGAATCTTCTTGTTTGTTATGTCGATATGCTCGCGGCGCCGACTGACATCGGCCATTTTGCCGTTACTGCGCCTGCGCTACGGACTGCTGAATGACAGCCTGGCTTGCGGTATCCGCGTCGAGGATCTGCTGAGCCTTTTTCTTGTCCTTGGCCTTCAGCGCCGCCATCCATGCATCATAAACCGGCTGCTCGACAACACGAACAACGATTGGCATGGCTGAGTGCAGCTTACCGCACAGCACCGAGCACTGGCCGTGGTATGAGCCGATCTTCGTCGCCCTGAACCACACCGCCGAGGTCCGCCCCGGAACGGCCTGCATCTTCACGCCGAACGACGGGATGGTCCATGAGTGAATGACATCGTTCGACGTCACCAGAACGTCGACGTTCTTGTTCACGGGAACCGCGATTTCCTGGTCGACCGCGAGGCGGCGGATCTTCTTGTCTTCATTCCAGACCGGAAGCGAATCCACATAGAGAGCGTTGTGAAGCGCGGCGCCTTCAAGCGCGCCATATTTTTTGTCGAAGGCGTCATCGCCTATTTTCGCCCGCAGCACGTCTTCGTCGTTGATCATGTTGGACGTGAGCGTGATTTTCTCGTCGACGTACTCGTGCTCCCAGAACCAGGCGTTGCCCGTGGCCTTGATCGTCACGTCCGGTTTCGGGAACGTGTATTGATTAAAGAGGAGGTGGAAGGACGGAATGGAAATGCCGACGAGGATCAGAATCGGCACGATCGTCCAGGCAACTTCGAGGATGGAGTTATGCGTGGTGCGGGAGGGAGTTGGATTGCGCTTCTCGCTGAAGCGGAACATCACGTAGAGCATCAGGACGAGCACGAAAAGGACGATGATCGTGATGATAATGTTCACGATACTAAACAGGCTCGAAATCTCATCCATGATTGGCGAGGCGGAAATCTGCAGCCCAAGCTCGCCGTCGGTCGGTTGACCCAGGCCGGCCAACGCGGGGGACACGCCACCGAGAGCAACCGCCATGCACACGGCCGCCAGAACGGCAACCGCGCCAAACATCCTTCTAGACATTCCTTCGCTCCCAGTTTGTCGCCCCGGATCCCGCCGACGCGACAGCCTCCCATTGATTTGACACGCCCTACGAGCGGTCAATCCCCGTTTGTTTGTTGCCCGGCTCGATAACCGGGATCGGCCGGACATGTCCGGACCGTATGCCTCATCGATTTGTTAAGGCGGGTTGATAAAGAGCACAATCCGTTCAAACGCCTCAAGTCAAGTTTTCTGCGTCATTTATTCGCGAAACCGTGCGAGAGATCAGCGAATCGATGACCTTAGCCGATCAATGCCCGCCACCCCGGCGCGACAGAATTCGGCCGAATTCCTAGCCGACGAAGCGCACTCTTTCCAGCATTGCAATCACAGGGCGCCGCCCGCGAGACCGAGGACAACCGCTTGTCGCTGCAAAACCCGGGTTCCAGAAGCGGACGCTCTATCTCATGGCGCGTAGGAAGAAGGTTTTCTCTGAGCAATTGGCCAATCGTAGCGTGCAGCGCCTTCGCACTTGCACAAGCCGCTGCCATGCTCGCCATCGCTACCCCGTCATTTGCGGTCGATGCTCCGGAAGGTACGGTTAAGGCCCAGTACGGCGATTGGCAGGTCGTCTGCAAGGACCCTCCCCCCGGTTCCAAGAGCTCGGTTTGCGCCCTCGTACAGAGTGTGACCGCCGAGGACAAGAACAACATCGGCCTGACCGTCTATTTCCAGAAGTTCTCGAACGGCACCCGAGTGCTTCGCGTGTTCGCGCCCCTCGGCGTGCTTCTGCCGCCGGGGCTTGGGCTCAAGATTGACAATAAGGATGTCGGCCACGCGCCGTTTCTGCGCTGCCACAGCTTCGCGTGCTACGCGCAGGTTGTTGTCGACGATCCGCTGATCACCCAGTTGTCGACTGGCAAGACCGCAATCTTCATTATCTTCCAGACCGAGGAGGCGGGTATCGGCATCCCGATCTCGCTCAAAGGGTTCGCGGATGCTCTCAAAGATCTGAAATAAGGGCCGCCGGCGGACTTAGGACCGCCTCAGGCGACCTTGCGCACCGGCTGCTCCGAAACGGCGATATCCTCACGATCCAGAAGGACCAGCGTATCGCGCGAGGATTGTGCGTGCATCGGAACGACCGCTGGCGCCACGGCTTCGGCCGCCGTCTCGACCACGGCCGCAACGCGCGGAGCGGCGTCGATATATTCCTGCATCAACGCGGTACAGAGTTCCGCATTGGCATTGAGAAAATCCAGGGGCGTCGCCGGCCGCATCACCTTATGCGTCCAGTGCACCAACGCACGCGTCTGGCGGGCGTGGAGGCTCGCGAATTCGAGATGTGAGCGACCAACAACTTTAAGAGCCGGTTGCCAGAAATATGAGGTTACATCGACCATCTCGAACATATTCTGAAACATCGTGTAATATAGCGGAGTATTTTTTGCTCGCGCTTCCGCGTCCTCTGCCATTGTTGCGTCCTCCCAGACACAAGTATTTGGGTCTTGATTCGGACCCGTTTAATTTCTTTACGGCGCTTGCAATGACGACCTGCGCTTGTTTTACAAAACGTAGCACGCCTCCGATGCATCTACAGTTCACAGATGCGTGCGCCTCATAGCCGAACTCGCGTTCCAACATATTGCGGCGCATCAAATCTCTGACTTGCGCGATCACCGCGAGCGCTGCGGTTCGGCCCAGCCCACAGCCTGTGGTTAATTTATTATTATTCTGCAATCAACGATTGTTAAGCAATTTCATCTTTGTTCTTCTTGACGAAAACTCTGTTTTACTAGCCTTATGATCAATACGTTTAATACGAAATTCATTTGAGTTGTGCGTGCGCATGCGTGGAAGTTTTCGTCGGCGCGGCGGTTCTTTTGGTATTGTCGCCGGGCGTTGGGCGATCGCAATGTTTATGGCGATGTCAGCGCCGACGATCGCACTGGCTCAAGCTGCACAGGCTCAGGCCGACGACGGTCCGGCCACTGGCGCTAGCCCATCCCAATATGGCTGGCGGGAAGTTTACGGCGGAGTCGACGCCGCGCGCGACCAATGGCTTTTTTATTCCGGGGTGACGCTCGCGCCGTTCAGCCGGGACATTTACAGCGATGGCTGGCGGCTGCGTTTCGGAGGCGGATACGGCCGCTACAGCTACGACGGCATTGGCCCGCACACGAACTGCGGAGCCGCCGCTATGAATGACATCTGCGGGGAGAGCGACCGGAAACGGCAGCGCTACGACGTTTCGCATTCTTATGCCGAGGCTCTTCTCGGGTATTATCTCCAGCTCGGGCAATTGACGGCAAAGGCTTTTGCGGGCGCCTCTATGTCGTCCGAGAAGCACCTCAATGCGATCGATCCGTCGAACGACAACGACGGCACGGAATTCGGCGTCAAAGGCGCATTGGAGTTTTGGCTGACGCTCAGCGACACGTCGTGGACATCGCTCGATTTCAGTTATTCGACGGCGCGGAACGAGACGGCATCGCGGTGGCGGACGGGCTGGCGCATGACACCCGCGCTCTCGATCGGGCCAGAGCTTCGCTACGACAAGAACATCGAAACCGGAGACGACGCCTGGACTGGCCGGAGCGGCCTCTTCGCGCGCTATGAATGGACGGGCGGCGAAATCTCACTGGCCGGCGGGGCCGAGTGGTGGGTCGACGACTGGGCGCCGGAGGCCCCCTCGGCGTATGGGAACCTCAACCTGCTTTTTCACTATTGAACATGTTGCCGGCCGGACCTTGCCAAGCCGGAAGCAAACGTTCTTCTATCCTGCTTCGATAGGGAATCGCGCGTCAGCATTGCGAGAGGCCGATGACGAAAGCTCTCACGACCGTTCCGGTCTTTATTCTTGTGAGCTTTTTGGCCGTCCATTTTTCGGCCGAGGCTCACGCCGGCGCATGCGCATCTTCTCCGGTCGTGGCGCGGGGCGAGGAATCGCGTTTCCTCTGGATGGCCAAAACTAAGACGCGCGCCAACTGGCGGACGAAGGTGCGCGCGCTCCCTGACCTCGGTCCCGATTATGCGAACTGGGCGCGCGCGCAGGACACCGAGGAACGCTGCCTCACCGGCCCCAAGGGAACGGTTTGCACGTTTACCGGCACGCCATGCCGGCCATAGCGCGTCGCCGATCATCGCCGTCACAATTTTTCTTCCAGCGCGCCCAAGGAAAATCCCATCCCTCCCGTCCAATGTCTGCGAGGGCGTGGGCCGAAAGTCTTGGGTGTGGACAAAGGCGTGGACGACGAGAGGGATGAAACGCTCGCTTTGCGCGCGGCCCGCGGCTGCCGGGCATCGTTCGCGCGCCTGCTCGAACGCCACTACGAACGCATCTTCCGGCTGGCGTGGCGCTGGTCTGGGTCTCGCGCCGCCGCCGAAGATATCGCGCAAGACGTCACGCTGAAACTTGCGTCCGCCATCAGGTCTTACAGGGCAGACGCGGCTTTCACGACGTGGCTGCACAGGATCGCCTATACGACGACGGTCGATTATCTCCGGCGCGACCAAAGGATTGTCGCGACCGAACCGTCAGAGATCATAAGGCTTATCGATGCAAGCGCCTCGACGGAGCACGCGGATACTGGGCTTAGCGATCTTTGGAAGGCCGTCCGGTCACTTCCCGATCAGCAGCGCGATGCGGTGCTCCTCGTCTATGGCGAAGACATGAGCCACGCAGAAGCCGCAAGCGTCATGGGCTGCAGCGAGAAGACAGTGTCGTGGCATGTGCATGAGGCGAAGAGACGATTGAAAGTGCTGCTCGAGGCAACTGGCTAACGCAATGACCCAACGCGACCTCGAAGATCTGAGAGACGTGACGTCGCCCGCTCCGAGCCCGGCGGCAAAGCGCGCGGCCATCGATGCGGCGCTCGTTGCGTTCGATGCGACGTCGGCCGCCACGCACAAAAATATTGAATCCGCATCCCAAGAAAACATCCGCGCCGTTCGTCCCATGCGAACGAGCAACGCAAACCGGAGTTTTCGCATGGGGTACGCATCACGTCAGACTATGGCCATCGCAGCATCGCTCGCCGCGCTCGTCATCGCAGCGCCAATCGCATTCAAGACGTACGAGCGAGAGCAACCTATTTCGGACACACTCGAACCTTCGAAACCGGATATCGATGCACGATATGCTCAGCCCATTGCGGTCGACGAAAAGCAGAAGCTGAGAGCCGGAGACTCGCCGTCTCCTTATGCAGCGGTAGCGCGTGAGGACCTCGCAACATCGGCTTCAGTTTCCGCCGCGCCGCCTCCCTTGCCTCTCGACACAGTTTCGCCCGCGCCAATGGCAGGGCTTGCGGATGGGGCGCAACACGACGGGCTTAGGAAGATCTCGCCATCGTACCTTACGGGCAATCTCTTGGGGCGGCCGATTGAGCGTTCGCGCGCGTTCATCGCCGGAATTCCGCAAGAGGAACCGACGGCGTCACCGCAATACAACGATCGTGATGTCTTCGAGGCGACGAAAATCAATCCTGTTAAGCAGGTCGCGAGCGATCCGGTTTCGACGTTCTCCGTCGATGTCGATACGGCTTCGTACTCCTTCGTTCGGCGCGCGCTCAACGCCGGCCATCTGCCGCCGAAAGATGCCGTGCGCGTCGAAGAGATGATCAACTACTTCCCTTACGACTATCCTGCGCCTGCGACGCCGGACATTCCATTCAAGCCGACGGTGACGGTGATGCCCGCGCCTTGGAAGCCGACAGACCTGCTCGTTCACATCGCGATCAAGGGTTACGAGCTGAAGCGCGCAGAGCGGCCACGCGCCAACCTCGTCTTTCTGCTCGATGTTTCGGGATCGATGGACGGCGACGACCGGCTGCCTCTCGTGAAGACGGCGCTTCGCATGCTCGTCGACCAGTTGCAGCCCGACGATACGGTCGGCATCGTCACGTATGCGTCGGGGTCCAGCATCGCGCTGGAGCCGACGAAGATCGCCGACAAGCAGAAGATCGTCGGCGCGATCGACGCGCTCGGCGCCGGTGGCTCGACGGACGGCGCCGACGGGATCGAAGACGCCTATCGGCTTGCCGAAGCGAATTTCGATAAGGCCGGGGTCAACCGGATCATTCTTGCGACGGACGGAGATTTCAACGTCGGCGTCACGGATCGCGATCAACTGAAAGGTTTGATCGAGCGCAAGCGCGCGACGGGGATTTATCTGTCGATCCTCGGCGTCGGGCAGGGAAACCACAACGACGCCTTGATGCAGACGTTGGCTCAGAACGGCAACGGCACGGCGGCTTACGTCGACACCTTGAACGAAGCACGCAAGGTGCTCGTCGACGAGGCCTCATCGACGTTGTTCCCAATCGCAAAAGACGTCAAAGCGCAAGTCGAGTGGAACCCGGCGCGTGTTTCAGAATACCGGCTCATCGGTTACGAGACACGCGGACTCGCTCGCGAAGACTTCAACAACGATCAGGTGGACGCGGGCGACATCGGCTCCGGCCATACGGTGACGGCGATTTATGAAATTACTCCAGCCGGTGCGCCGCGCCTCGTCGATGACCTCCGGTACGGGAAGCCGGCGAGCGGCACACACGAAAGTGTGGCTGGCACAGACAATAGCGAATTCGGCTTCTTGAAATTGCGCTATAAGAAACCAACCTCAAGCACGTCCGAGTTGATCTCGGTTCCGATTTCAAATGCGCTTGCAAAGCCAGCGATCGGCGATGTTTCGCAAGATGTTCGCTTCTCCGTCGCGGCGGCGGCCTTCGGCGATCTGCTGAGGGGAGCCCCATTTGAAGCGAAATACTCGTTCGACGACGTTATCGCTCTCGCGCAGACGGCACGCGGCGACGATCCATTCGGATATCGCGCGGAATTCGTGAATCTCGCTAGGCTGGCGAAATCCGCCCGGCCGTAAGGCTCGGGCAGTTGAGAGAGGAGCGGTGGGTTGCGGGACCTACTGCTCCTCTTTTTTTGTATTATTTCTGTGTAATCAATTGCTTATTGCCAATCACATCCGACTTTTCGTCTTCATCGCCTTCAGCGCGGCTGCAATAAAAAATTACAAAGCGAACATGCATTCGCCTTGATCGCACCGCAATCCAACGCCAAACAGAACGTCTGTTCGTTTTTCGGTCCTTCCTTTTGAGGGTGGTCAGTCGGTCATGCCGAGGCTCAAGCCGGATACCCAACGCGCGCGGCGCGAGCACATTCTTGACGCAGCGCTCCGATGCTTCGCTCGCGGCGGCTTCCACGCGACCACGATGCAGACGATCTGCCGGGAAGCCCACGTCTCCCCCGGCGCGCTATACCTCTACTTCGATAGCAAGGAAGCGCTGATCGCGGGTTTGTGCGAGCGCGACCGCGCAGAATTCGCCGGACGGTTCGCGACGCTCGCGACAGCGCCGGATTTCCTCGAAGCGCTTCGCGAACTCGGCGAGCATTATTTGGTCGAGGAGAGCGCGGAGAAGCAACGCTTCGTCATCGAGATGGGCATCGAGTCGACGCGCAACCCGCGGATCGCGGAAATTTTCATGAGTGTCGACAAGTATTGCAACGACAGTTTCGAAGCCCTGTTCCACCGCCTTCATGCTGAGGGCCGCATCGCCCCCCGCGTCGACATTCCGACACTGGTGAAAGTTTTCAATGTTTTCGGTGACGGGATGTTCTGGCGGCGCGCCATCGATCCCGAAGCCGACGTCGGCGCCGTGATGCCCATCATCATCGAGATGATCGGCGGTTTGCTCAATCCGACAGACGCTGCTGTCCTGCCTCAGTCAAAATCTTCCGCTCGCGAGGCCAGACAATGAATTTGAGAAAATTTCTCTTTGGCCTTCTAGCAGCCGGAGCCGTCGCGGGCGGCGGGTATTTCTACTTCGAGAAGAAGCACGCGGGCGAGGTCCAGGCTGCGCGGCTCGAAGCTGCTAAGCCGGTCGCCGCGCCGGCTATCACCGTATCGAAGGTTGTGACCGAGAATTTCGTCGAGACTGCTGCGGTGTCGGGCTCCCTCGTGCCGCGAGAAGAGATTCTGGTTTCGCCAGAAGTCGAAGGCCTGCGCGTTCTCGAACTCCTCGCGGACGAAGGCGACAAAGTTAAAAAAGGGCAGGTTCTCGCGCGGCTCGTCGCTGAGCAACTCGACGCGCAACTTGCGCAGAACGACGCCAACTTGGCGCGCTCGGCGGCAGCCATCGCGCAGGCACAAAGCCAGATCGTGCAATCCGAGGCGCAATCCAAGGAGGCGGCCGCTCAGCTTGAGCGCGCGGTTCCGTTGAAGCAGTCCGGATATCTCTCGGGGGCGACCTACGATCAGCGCGAAAGCGCCGCGCACACAACGGCGGCGCAGCTCATCGCGTCGCGTGATGGATTGAAAGCCGCCGTCGCCGACAAGGAGCAGGTCGAAGCACAACGACGCGAACTTCTCTGGCGGCGAAGCAACACCAATGTGACGTCCCCCGAAGACGGTATCATCAGCAGACGGACGGCGCGTATCGGCGCCATGGCGTCCACCAATGGCGAACCGATGTTTCGCGTAATCGAGAACGGACAAATCGAGCTTGATGCGGAAATCGTCGAAACCGAGCTGAAGGATGTGAAGATCGGGCAGAAGGCTATCGTCACGGTGCCGCAGATCGGAGATTTCGAAGGCGAAGTGCGCCTCGTCTCGCCGGAGGTCGATAAGTCGACGCGGCTCGGACGGGTCAAAATCTTTCTCGGCGCCAACCCGGCCCTGCGGATCGGTTCGTATGCACGGGGACGGATCGAGACGGCGTCGGGTCGCGGGCTGGCCGTTCCGTCATCGGCCGTTGCATTCGATCATGACCTCGTGTCGGTGCAGATCGTCAAAGACAACAAGGTGCAAAAGCACATGGTCAAGGTTGGCCTCGTTGCCAACGACCTCATCGAGATCAAAGACGGCGTCAAAGAAGGTGATCTCGTGGTGACGCGCGCCGGAACCTTTCTGCGCGACGGCGACATCGTCCGCCCGATTCTTCCCGAGCCGCGGCTGAGCGAGGCGAAGTAATGAAAATCAACATCTCGGCATGGTCGATCCGGCGTCCGGTTCCCGCGATCGTTCTGTTTGCGGTGCTGATGCTGCTCGGCACGCTCAGCTTCAAATCGCTGCCGGTCACGCGCTTCCCGAACATCGACGTTCCGATTGTGTCGATCAAGGTGACACAATCCGGCGCGGCTCCGGCCGAGCTTGAAACGCAGGTTACAAAGATCATCGAGGACGCAGTCGCCAACCTCATCGGCGTCAAGCACATCACCTCGACGCTGACCGATGGCCTATCGTCGACCGTCCTCGAATTCCGCCTTGGCACGGACACCGATCGTTCATTGAACGACGTCAGAGACGCCGTCGCTGAAGTTCGCGCCGATCTCCCGCGCACGATCGACGAACCCATCGTCGAACGCATCGACGTTGAGGGGCAGGCCATTCAATCGTTTGCCGCGACGTCTCCGGGGATGACACTGGAACAGCTGTCGTGGTTCGTTGACGACGTCATCAAGCGCAAGCTGCAGGCGACCAAGGGTGTCGGCCGCGTCGAACGCTATGGCGGCGTCGATCGCGAAATCCGCGTCAATCTCGATCCCGACAAGCTGCTGGCCTACGGAATCACCGCCGCCCAGGTGAACAGCCAAGTCCGGGCGACGAACGTCGATCTCGGTTCGGGGCGCGGCGAAGTTGGAAATCAAGAGCAGGCCATCCGCACGCTCGCGGGCGCGCGGCAGGTCGAAACGCTCGGCGACGCCAAGATCATCATGGGCGGCGGGCGCGAAGTCCGGCTCAAGGATCTCGGACGCGTCATCGATGACGCGAGCGAGCAGCGGTCGTTCGCGCGGCTCGACAGCAAGCCGGTCGTCTCGTTCTCGGTCTTCCGCACGAAAGGGTCGAGCGAGCTTTCCGTGTCCGACGCGGTTGCTAGCTCGCTCAAAGAGCTCGAAGCTCAATATCCCGATGTTCACCTGACGAAAATTGACGACGCTGTCGCGTACACGCGTGGAAACTACGTCGCGGCGATGGAGACGCTCATGGAGGGCGCCGCGCTTGCGGTGCTCGTCGTGATGCTGTTCCTGCGAAATTGGCGCGCGACGATGATCTCCGCGATCGCGCTGCCGCTTGCCGCCATCCCGACATTCTGGGCAATGAGCGCGCTCGGATTTTCTCTCAACCTCGTGAGCCTGCTCGGCATCACACTCGCGACCGGCATTCTCGTCGACGACGCCATCGTCGAGATCGAGAATATCGTGCGCCACATGCACATGGGCAAATCGCCCTATCGCGCGGCGCTCGAAGCGGCTGATGAAATCGGCCTTGCCGTCATCGCGATCACGCTGACGATCGTCGCGATCTTTGCGCCGGTGTCGTTCATGGGCGGCGTCGCTGGGCAGTATTTCCGACAATTCGGATTGACCGTCGCCGTTGCCGTTCTCGTTTCGCTGCTCGTGGCGCGTCTCATAACGCCGATGATGGCGGCTTATCTGTTGCGGCCAATTCCGGAAGTGCACCATGTCGATGGGCCGCTCATGCGTTTCTATACGCGCTTCCTAACGATGACGCTGCGTCACCCCTACCTCACGCTCATTACTGGCGTGGCGCTCTTCTCGGTTTCGATTTACGCGACCACATTGCTGCCGACGGGCTTCCTGCCTGAGGAAGATACATCTCGCGTCGTCGTCGCCGTCGAACTGCCGCCCGGCACGCAGCTTGACGAGACGCAGGACAAGACAGACGACATCGTTAAATCTCTCGAGAGCATTCCCGAGATTGAGCAGGTCTTCGTGCTCGGCGGCACGAGTCCGACCGGCCAGCTCGAAGTCCGGCGCGCGGCGCTCTACGTGAAGCTTGTTCCGAAGGACGCGCGGAACCTGACTCAGAAGCAGCTCAAATCCATCATCGCCGCCAAGATCTCCGACATTCCGGATACACGCGCCTGGTACGTCAACGAGCGCGGCGAGCGCGAGCTTTCGTTCTCGATGTTGTCGCGCGATGGCGACGATTTGAATGCCGCCATCGGCAAGGTCGAAGGCGGATTGCGAAGCGTGCCCGGATTCCGAAACGTCGCCGCATCGGGATCGACGGATCGTCCCGAGATCCGCATCGTGCCGCGCCTCGACGTTGCCGCGCGCCTCGGCGTGGCGCCGGACCAAATCGCCGAAGCGATCCGCGTCGCAACGATCGGAGACGCGGGCTTCAATCTCGCGAAGTTCACGATCGGCGATCGGCAAATTCCCATTCGCGTGCAGCTTGAGGAAAACACCCGGGCCGATCTGAAGCACATCGAGCAGCTACGCCTGACCAATTCGGACGGCAAGGCCATTCCATTGACTGCGGTCGCATCCGTCTCGCTCGGGCGCGGACCGGCGTCGATTGAGCGGTTCGACCGCTTGCGGCGTGCGGTGGTCGGCGTCGATCTCGATCGCGGCATGGCGATGAGCACGGCGCGAGAGAAATTCTTGAAGGTCATCGAGGACCAGAACCTGCCGAAGTCGGTTACTCTGCAACCATCCGGCGACGCCGAGGTTCAGGACGAAGTCGCGGAAGGTTTCATCACCGCGATGGGGACCGGCATCCTGATCGTCTTCGGACTGCTCGTGCTTCTCTTCGGTAGCGTGTTTCAACCGGTTACGATCTTGCTGTCGCTCCCCCTTTCGTTCGGCGGCGTCGCATTGGCGTTGCTGGTCACGAACAATCCGATCAGCATGCCGGTCTATATCGGCCTTCTGATGCTCATGGGCATCGTGACGAAAAACGCAATCATGCTCGTCGACTTCGCGATCGAGGAGATCGCGTCCGGCATCGGGCGGGAGACGGCTGTGATCGACGCGGGACGCAAGCGTGCCCGGCCCATCATCATGACAACGCTGGCGATGGCAGCGGGTATGCTTCCCAGCGCGCTTGCGTTCGGCGACGGTGGCGAATTCCGGGCGCCGATGGCGATCGCGGTGATCGGCGGGTTGCTGGTGTCGACGCTGCTATCGCTGGTGTTCGTGCCGTCGTTCTTTACCGTGATGGATGACGTCGGCCATCTGATGCAGCGGATTTTCGGTCGTTTCATCGGTCCCACGGATGAACCCGGCGACGAGGTCAATGAAACCGCGAAATCTCGCGCGCACCCGCCCAACCCATTGCCAGCCCCGGCTGAATAATTCGGAAAGTATTGTCCAGACGTCAGATTGTGCGGGTATCACTGTAAGCCTACGTTGCAATACGATGGCCGAAACAGAAGGACCCCCCGCCATGTTCGACGCCAAATCCATTCTTGAAAGCATCGTCCGAGGTGCTGCACCTCCTGCATCCGGAGCTTCGCCCCAGACGGGCGGAGGCTTGGGAGACATTTTGAATGAGATTCTAAAGAATGCCGGGGGCGGAGCAGGTGGAACGCAACAGGCGGGAACCCAGCCAACGGGTGGCGGCGGTCTTGGCGATATTCTGAGCCAGATCGGCAAGAGCCTGTCGCAAGGACAGGCGCCAGCATCGGCGGCCCCTCAGGGTGGCTCGGGTCAGGTACCGACAGCTTCCAGTCCCGACCTCGGAGATATCCTCTCCCAAATCAAGGACAAGCTGGGGCAGGCTGGCGGCTCGGTCACGGATGGCGGGAGCATCGGCGACATCCTCGGGAAAGTCTTCGGCCAGGCGACGCAGGGCGTCAAAGAAGGTTCCTCGCGTATTGGTGAAGCGACCGGCGCGAACGATGTGCTTGGACGGCTTGCGGCCGATCCGCAGGCTGCGCAGATCCTCGGACAGCTGAAGGAATTCGTTCAGAACAACCCTTACACGTCGGGCGCAGCGGCCGGTGGACTCGGCGGCCTGGTGCTTGGCACGCAAACCGGCCGTTCGCTCGCGGCCAGCGCGGCACGCGTCGGCGCCTTGGCGATGATCGGCGGCCTCGCGTACAAGGCGTTGCAGAATTATCAAGCTGGACGGCCGCTCATCACCGGTGCTGCCTCGGCCGAGCCACCCCCGGCTGGATCGGGTTTCGAGCCGTCGGCTGTCAGCAACGACGCAGCAAAACTCTACATTCAAGCCATGATCGCTGCTGCCCATGCCGACGGAAGGATCGACCCGAGCGAGCATGACAAGATCCTGGGCAGCTTGAAGCAAGGCGGACTTGGCAGCGAAGCCGAGGCGTTTTTCGCAAAAGAACTCAACAGCCCGGCTTCGGTTCAAGACCTCGCGCAGTCCGTCGAAAGCCCGCAAGAGGCCGTTCAGCTTTATGCTGCGGCGCGTATCGCCGTCGCCGACAACTCGCCTGCCGAGAAGGCGTTCTTGTCGTCGCTCGCGTCGGCACTGAACCTCGATCCGCAGCTGGCCGCGCACATCGACGCGACGGCCGCGGCGGCGGCTTGAACCAAACCTGCCGCGCGCAGACTGCATAAAGAAAAGGGCACCCGCACTGTTGCGGATGCCCTTTTTGCTTTTCGAAATTCTGGCGACTGCCGTCAGTTCGTCTTGGTGATGGCGGCCGTATTGCTCGTACTGGCAGCCTGATTGTCGAGCTTGAAGTACGTGTCGACGCGCATGCCGGTGAAGAGCGGCGGATGACCGTCGAGCGAGATCATGACCTCAACGACTTCGACATCGTTCGGCCGGCGGGGACCGCGCGTGGCGATGCGCGGTGCTCCGAGCGATTGGGAGATCGACGTCACAGTGCCTTCGAATGTCTTGTCGGGGAAGGCATCGGCCTTCACGACGACGCGCTGGCCAACGTGGACTTTTGCGGCATCGCGCTCTTCGACTTCAGCGCGAAGGCGAAGGCTCGACATGTCGCCGAAGGCGACGAGCGCGCTGTCTGGCGACGGGACGGCGGTTTCACCGACACGCGCCAGAATATTGAGGACGGTGCCGTCGGCGGGAGCGCGAATGCGGGTGCGCTCAAGTGCGAGTTCGGATGACGTCAGGTCGGAGCGCGCCAACGCGAGGGATGATTCCAAGCGCTGCTCAAGCGGCATACCGGGTTCGTTCTGAACCTGAGCGAGCTTGGCCCTGGCCGCAGTCAAAGCGTCTTGCTTGGCGGCCAGATCCTTGCGTGCGGTTTCGACGGCGTTCTCGGGACCCTTATCGGTTTTCCAGGCGCGGTAAGCGGTGTCAAAAGCTTCGTGGGCGGCAAAGACGGCGCGATGGGCCTTCGAAAGCACGTCTTCGGCGTTGCGGCGGTCTTGGGCGGGGCCAGTTGCGGGCTCGTCAGCGCGCTCGCGTTCGCGGACGCTCGCTTCAGCAGCGGCGGCATGAAGCTTGTTGTAATAATCTTCGTCGTCGAGGCGGATCAAAAGATCACCGGCTTTCACCTGATCGTTGGTTTTACCGAGAACCTCGACGATCTTGCCGCCGACTTCACCGGCGATACGGACTTCGCCGTCCTTCGGTTCGACGCGCGCCGTCGCGGATGCCGCCCACTGCGGAACCGGTGCCGACGTGTCCGCTTGGGCCGAGCCCGTGATGTCGGTTTGGGTCAGTGCGTTGATGCCAAATCCACCGACGAGCGCCAGGGCGGCAGCTGCCGCAATGGTCGTGATCGTGGGATTAATCTTCTTAAGCATGCAGCTTGCGCCTCTTCGTCAAATCCGTGATTTCGGGGGCGTCTATGCCTTCCGGCCGGCGTTCCTCGCCGACGATTTTGCCGTCTTCGATGCGCACGACGCGATCGGCGTATCCCAAGGTTCGCGGGTCGTGCGTAACGGCGAGCACGCTGCGATTCTGTTCCTTAGCAATGCGAGACAGGAGCGCCATCACCGCATGACCGTTCTCGCTGTCGAGTGCCGCCGTCGGCTCGTCCGCCAGCACGATGGACGGGGAGCTGGCGATGGCGCGGGCAACAGCAACGCGTTGCTGCTCGCCGCCGGAAAGATTGCGCGGGTAATTGGTCAAGCGATGACCGAGTCCAACTTCACGCAGCACCTCTTCGGACCGGCTTGTCGCGGCGAAGCCCTTGATGCCCCGGACGTCGAGGGCAATGCGGACATTCTCAAGCGCATTGAGCGTCGGGAAGAGGTTGTAGGACTGGAAAATGAAGCCGATGTGATCGCGCCGGACTTTCGCCAGCTGTTCGGACGAAAGACCATCGATCACGGTATCAGCGATGCGGAGGCTGCCCGACGTCGGCTTCATGATGCAGCCGAGGATCGAGAGCAGTGTTGTCTTGCCGGAGCCGGATGGCCCCATCAGCAAAGTCAGCTCACCGGGCACCAGTTCCAGCGATACGCCTTTGACGGCGACCACCAAACCGGCGCCTGAGCCCAGCTCCTTGACGATATTTTCTGCCCGCATGACGGAGGTCATTGTCATCTCGAAAACACCGTGGCCGGATCTATCTTCGTGACCTTGACGATGGCCGAAAGCGCCGAGATCGCGCACATAAATAGCGTGAGTGCGAAGAGCCAGAATGCCAAACCAGGTGTCATTACCAATGGCAACGACGAGTTCCTGCTGAGGTAGAGTATCAATAGCGCGATCACCATACCGAGCACGTAACCCATGATCGCGCTTAATGCCGCTTGAGCCAGAATGACCTTGTAAATGTAGCCCCTTGATGACCCCAGCGCACGCAATGTCGCGAATTCGTGAATGTGATCCTTGGTGCTCGAATACAGCGTCTGAGCCACGATCACGGTGCCGACGAGACTGCCGAGAATGGCGCCGCCGATGAGGGCTAGGCCCGCGCCGGTCTTGAACAGCCATTGCTTGAGGCTGCGCGATTCGAACTCGTCCTTGGTCAAAACGTCGGCTGAATCGAGACGCTTGGAGAGGTCCTGCTGGACCTCCGTGAGGCTTGCACCGGGGGCCAGCTTCACAAGCAGGAAGGTCGATTTATCGTCGTCAGCACCCAACAGTTGGCGCGCGCGGTTGAGCGTGGTGTAGGCGTAAGGCGATTGGGTGAACGAGCGAATGCCCTCCGTCAGGGCGCGGATCTTAACGCGACCGTTCGCGGCTTGGGCGGTGTCACCGATACCATTGATGCCGAGTTCGCTCAGATACGTTTGGTCGACGGCGATGGCGTCGGGGGCTTTGATGTCCTCGATGGTGCCCTTGGTCAACGACCATGGGACGAGCCCTTGGTCGTCAGCATCGGCGCCAATCAAGACGACGCGCGAGGAGCCGCCTTCCGGCTTACGCCATTCAGCAAATGCGACGACGATCGGCACGACGCTTTCGACGCCCGGTGTCGCCAGCGCCTGATGGCGTTCGCGATCGCCCAGTAGCAGGCCGCCATCTTCGAAGCTCTTGGCGCCAAACGTGGTAACGATAAGATCGGCGTTCGAGCGCGCGATGTTTGCCGTGATCATGCGGCTGGAGCCAAGGTAAAGCCCAAGTTGCACGGCCACGAGAACGATCGAGAAAAGAATGCCGACCAGCGTCACCGCCAAGCGGACGCGATCATGCAGCAAATTACGGAGCGCGAGCGTAAAAACCATGTGCCTGCGGGATCTCTCAAACGTTTCTAAAAGGGCCTTCTAGGCCGGTACTTGGCGCTTGCCCTGAAATCAAACAACCGGCGCGCCCGTGCATCACAGGGTCGTATAACCCTATTGTCTCGTTGCTACCACAGCGAAACGCCAAATCGATCCGCGTCACGTTTTGCCGGCATAGGCGCCAAAGCTCACGATTTCACTGATCAAGGACAAAATTGCCGAAGCCTTAGCGAGGGTTTAACAAATAGGCTCCAATGTTTTGCCTCTTTCGCGGCATAGGAGTATGAAAGTTGAGCTTTCATCTGCGGTTTATTGTCATGCGTTGCTTCAACATTGCGAATTGTTCAGGCGTTGCTTCCGCTGCCGCGGGGCTCTTACTCAGTGTCGCGGGTTTTGCCGCTCCGGCGGCCGCCGATCCGAGAGAGGTCGGCATCTGGTACGACGATACCGGCAAGGGCGCAGTGAAGATCGAGATCTGTACACCGACGACTCTCTGTGGAAAGATTTATTGGCTCAAAGAGCCGATGGCCGACAACGGCCAACCAAAAATTGACGCCTATAATCCCGAGCCATCGAAGCGCAAACGTCCGATCTGCGGTCTTCCGATTTTGGGCGACCTCGAGAAAATTTCGGATGGCGGTTTCGATAACGGATGGGTCTACGATCCGAAGGAAGGCAAATCGTACAGCGTCGCGCTGGATCTCGTCGATGCCGACACCCTGAAGGTGACCGGCTACAAGGGCATGCGCTTCCTGGGCAAGTCTTTCATCTGGACTCGCGCCCCCGCCGATCTGCCGTCGTGCGATTCCCAGGCTGCGCTGCCGCCGGTTCCAGCACCGGTTCCAGCCGTTCGGAAGAAGCAAGCGTCGTCCGATACGAAGAAGAACAAAGCTGAAGCCGGCGCCTCCAAGCTTGGAGCCGCCGACGTCGCGAAGTCATCTCATAAGAAGAAAACCGCAAAGGCGGCGGCTACTCAGCCGCCCCCAATTGCTTCGAACTAGTCGTCGAAGCGGGCTTCTGAACGGCGACCTTGTCGGCTTGGCGCGCGAGCGTGCGGTCGACGAATTCTGACGTACGATCAACGACATAACCGCGCTGACGATCGAGCGTCACGAGGTGGTAGCTGTCGTCCAACACCGATACTTCGACCAATCCGCCGAGCTTACGCTGAAGCGCCATCGTATTCTTGATGTCGCTCTGATCGTCATGGCGCGGGTGGAAAATCAAAGTATGGAGTTTGACGAGCGGCAACATCGGCCGCACATTTCTGACGAGTGACAGGAACTCGTACACCGTGCCGCCGCCACGCTCGGTGATGTCGGCCGGGAGGTTGTCGGAGCCCCGCATCGATTCAAGCGCGAAATTGCGGACGCGCTCGTCCTTGATGCCGTAAGGCGCAGGCGTGCGGAACTTGAACAGACGAGCGGTCCACTTATCGGTGACGAGGTGGAACAGCTTTATCGTTTTCGGGATCGCCCAGCCATTAACGGACAGCGTCGGCGCGTAAAGCATCAGACCGCAGGCTTGGTCCTGGCGATACGCCGCGAGCCTCAAAGCCAGGATCGATCCGGCCGAAGCACCGCCGATGATAATGTTATCGCAAACTGTCCGCATGTGGTCGAAGGCCGCCGCGACAGACTTATACCAATCCTGCCACGTCGAGAGGCCCGAGACGTCGGTTCCGAAGGTGAGGCCCGGAACCACGGGGCAGTAAACCGTCATACCCTTGCGAGACAACGCGTGAGCGACTGTCTTCATTTCCAACGGCGAACCGCCGAGAGAATGAATCAACAGAACACCCGAGCGGCCGCCGGGGATGTACAGACTTCCACGAGGGGCCTGAAATTTTTCTTGGTTTTTCATTACCTACGTTGAACTCGTTATTTTCCCTGTCGGTGGCTCTTACGACGCGTCCGCTTTGGATGCCAACGCAACTTTGTCGCGTCGCCACAGATTTGAGGTTCTTTGCAGATTCCCGTAGTTGAGACGTGGTTTGTGAAGCTATTACGAAGTGGCTGAAAACGCCATAGCTTTTGACATTGGCTTACTTCAGTTTGGTTAAGTTGGACGTCATGCCGCGGTCATTTCCCCGAACGGTGTTGCTGCGTTGCAGCAGAGACGTGGGGATCACGAGCTGACGTTACCAGTGTTCCGCGGTATTTGGTCCCTGATGGACAGAGCGCTAGAGCACACCGCCGGACAGGGGCCAAAAATCCGGCGAACTGGAAAAAATCCTGACCCGGGCGACGAATAAGCAGGAATTACGACTGTCTCGTCACTGTTCACCCGCAATAGGTCCATTATACTTAAACAGGCATTACCGGCCGCGCCCTGCGGAACTCCACCGGTAGGACTAGGCTGGGACCGAGCTGAAGTGACATTTTCGCCACGCCCGCCCATTTCGCTGCTGATCGTTGCGGCGATGGTGCTCAACCCGCTTTCCCCCCTTATCGCCACCCTCCCCGCGTGGGCGGAGCCGATCAACCGTGCGGACTATGAGGCTTGCCAAGCCAAGGATGACAACGCGCTCAAAGCGGCGGTTGTCGCGATCACGACTCAGGCCATTACGAACGGCACGAAATCGATCGACTACAAGGTGCTCGTCGCGGAGCAATGGCGGCAGAGAAACCTTGATCAGATCATCGACAACCGCGTCGACATCGCGGTCGGCGAAGTGACCAACGAAACGAGCTGGTCGGAGCGGCTGCAGTCGCTGGCTTACGCGGAGAAGTCGCAGCAGCTCGCGACGATGGTTGCGGAACGCGTCTATCGTTCGGACGCGGTCAAAGCGGGGATCGAGGATCTGGCTGCCGGCGTTGCGAAGGACGTCGGCAAGACAATCGAGTTCGCCAGTTCCGACGCAACGGGGTCGCTGCTCGATTGCCTCAAAGCTTACGTCGGGCCGCGCTACGGCGGCGCGGTCGCCACTGCGCTTGCGGGCGACGCCAGCAAAGGCGTTATTGTCGATCCGAGCAAGGGTTCGAGCGACGCTTCGACCGGAGCGATGTTGAAGGACTCCAGTGGTGGCCTTGCCGGCGCGACCCTCCTGATCGTGCGCCGGCAGCTTGCCAATCTCGCAGAGCGGATCGGCCAGCGCATCGTCGGCAGCGTTCTGTCGCGGCTTGTTTCGGTGGTCGCGGGCGGCGTCGGGCTGGTGCTGATCGCCAAGGACCTCTGGGATTTCCGCAACGGCGTCCTGCCGATCATCGCGCAGGAGATGAAAGCGCCCGCGACGAAAGAAAAAGTCCGCGACGAGCTTGCCACCACGCTCAATCAGCAGATGAACGACCACGTCAAGGAGATCGCGCAAGCGGCGGCCGATCAGGTCATCGAAGTCTGGCAGTCGTTCCGGCGAGCCCATGCCCTGGTGCTGCGCACTGCAGACCAGAGCGGCGAATTCAGAGCGTTCCTCGACGGGGTGAAACCCGAGGCGCTGCCCCGGCTCGACGAAGTGGTGTCGATCTTGGTGGCGTCCGAAGGCGAAGCTTCGATCCTGAGGCGTCTTCAGGATGGTTCGCTCAACACGGCCGTCCATCTCATGCCCGAGAAGGGGATGGAAATCGCGCGGGACCTGCAATCGATACAGGCAGGCCTCGACTGGTCGGCGCTCGCGGGCGACCAGCTTGGAAGCGTGGTCGAATACGAGTTGCATAAGCGGATCAATCCCAAGGCTCTCACCCGCGCCTCGCTCGACAGGATCCTGGCGCTGAACGACCGAACGGCCATCATCAAGATCGCGAGCGTGTCGCCGGAAGCCCGCGACATGCTGTTCACGCTGAACTCCGACAATCTCAACAGCCTGCTCAGGTCGCTGTCCGAGGATGAGCTGAAGGCGTTGGCCGGGTACCTTTCAGCGCTGAAGCCGGAGCCTCGGGAAAAAATCTTGGCGGCGGTTGCCGCCCAGCCGGCCAAAATGCAAATCCTGGCCTCGCACCGCGTCCGCGAGCGCATCATCGCCAGCAGCGACCAGTCGGCGGCGGTCGACATGATGCTTACGCCGGCGGCCGGGGTTTCGACGGACGCCCTCATTCATGACGTAAGGCTCGTCTGGGATGGGCGGGTTGCGCCGCTTCTGCTCTGGGACAAACATCCCCAGGCGGTGGGTCTCGCGGGCCTTCTGGGCCTCGTCGTGCTCTTCTGGTTCGGCCGCCTCTTCCGGCCGAGGCGGGTTTCGGGTCCACGAGCCGATCCGAAGGCCGGCAGCACATCGGTCTGAGCTTCCCCAAAGCTTTCCACATCAATCGCTGACGCGTCGTCTCAGGTGTCGCCGGCGCCTGCTATATAGATTCGCGACTTGAACCCGCAAACAAAGGGGGGCGGACATGCGCGTTCGATTTAGAAGCGAGGAGGGAGTTCACGACATGGGATTGAAGGCGCCGGGCATCATTACGTTTATGCTCTCTGTGATTTTGACGGTGATCGTCCTGATGTCGAAATTTTTCGGTGCAGAGATCCCCGGTGTTACCGGAAATGAATCGTGGGCGATGCTCGGGGCTTATACGATCCTTATGCTCGGTTGCATGGTTCGGGGCATGTAGCGGGGGCGGGATGACCCGTTCGCGTCCGTTTCGGATTGTCTCAATTTGAGTCGTTTGAAAGTGGCCGGACTGGGCCTGCGCAAGGTGTCGCGCGGCATCCGGTGGACTGGAGAGGCGTCATGCTGGTGAGTATCGATCAAGGCATGCCGAAAGAAATTTCTCAGGTCTTCGCCCGTCGCGCGCGGCTTTCGTCCAAGGCCATCGTCACTGCCATCATTTTGACGCTGGCGGCGCTGGCGGCGATTGCGATCGCCGCCCTGCAAGAGACCAAGACCTCGGTCAGAGATTTCGAGCCCGCTACGCGGCTGTCGGTCGGGAGCGGGTCAGTCCTGGTGCCGGTCGTCAACCGCTAGGCGCGGCACGAGCGGCTCGGCGCGCACCAGACCGCGAACCGAATTTCCGAGAAAAATCTCTTTCGCGGTGTTGACGTCTTCGATCGTCAAGCGGGTTTCGATGGCACGACCTTCATCAATCAGCGCCGCGCGCAACGTGCCGGGCAGCAGTCCGGCGGCGAGGCGCGGCGTCACCAGGCGTCCGTCGCGCTCAATGAAAATCGTCGTGCGGCTCCCCTCGGCAAGCTCGCCGTTTTCGTTGAGATAGATAACCTCATCGGCACCGAGCGTGTCGTGGTAATGTTTCCATTCCCGATCGTAGAGTTCGCGGCGTGTCGTCTTGTGATAAAGAAAGAGATCCGCGCTATTCATATGCGTATCCGAAATCACATAGCGCATGACGGCATCTGCGGCCGTCGCGGCTTGCGGCGTGGCCGTCACGGAGACGCCGCCGTCTTCGTCGAGAAGCAATCGTAACCGCTGACGTTGATCAGGAGCGGTTGCGATCGCCGCGCCGATTTCATCGCGGACTTTCACAGCGTCGTAAGCGAAGCCGAAATAGGCGGCTGACGCAGCGAGCCGCGCGAGGTGATAGCCCCTAAGCCAGATGCCTTCTCCCGGCACATACACCATCGTTTCGATCAGTTCGAAGCGGCGCACGGGATCGGTCAGAAATTTCATCTTGAGCAGGCATTCGGCGTATTCCTTCGGTCCATCGGAATCAGCGACGACGCCGGAACCGATGCCCATTTCGCCGGCGCCCTTGCGATCGATGATGGCCGTCCGGATCGCGACGTTGAATTGCGCTGAGCCGTCGGGCGAGAAGCGGCCGATGGCGCCGCAGTAGACGCCGCGCGGTTCGGTTTCCAGCTCCCGGATAAGCTCCATGGCACGGATCTTCGGCGCGCCGGTGATCGAGCCCGGCGGAAAGATCGCCTTCAGGATGTCGACGATGCCGATGCCGTCTTTCAAGTGGGCTTCGACGCCCGATGTCATCTGATGGAGCGTCTTGAAGGTCTCGACCGTAAAGAGATCGGTGACATTGACGGAACCGAGATCGGCGATACGGCCGAGGTCGTTGCGCATCAGATCGACAATCATCAGATTTTCGGCGCGGTTCTTGACGTCCTTCGAGAGCGCGACGCGTACTTCGGTTTCGCCTTCCGGCGTTCCCGCACGCGGAGCCGTCCCCTTCATCGGCCGCGTCTCGATGATGCGATCGTGCTGGTTGATGAAGAGTTCCGGCGATGCCGATAGGATCGTGATGTCACCAGTGTCGACAAGGCCCGCGTAGGCGACGCGCTGCTTCAAGCGAAGATCGCGGTAGAGCGCGAGCGGGGAACCTTGAAGATTGAACTTGGCCTTGAATGTCAGATTGAGCTGATAGATGTCGCCGCTTCTGATGTTCTTTTGAACCTCGTCGAAACGCTTCAAATAAGAAACACTGTCCCAGCTATGGGCCAGTTCGCCGAGAGTCGGATTGCCAATCGCTTCTTCCGTCAGCCAGCCCTGGACCTCGGCGCCGGTCAACTGACGGGGCGAAGCGTAAAGGCCGAACCAGAGCAGCGGAACCTTGCGCTGCGGCGGCAGGAGATGCGCGAGCCTGGGCTCCAGCAGATAACCGAGTTCGTAAGAGAAGAAGCCGGCGGCGTGCAGACCGTTGCCGACGCCCGCCTGCAAAGCTTCCAATGCCGGACCAACCTGTTCGGGAGTATCGGCCCGGATGATCTCGACAGGCCTCTCGAAAAGCTCAGAGAGCGCATCGAGGCTGGTGCTGTTATCGAGCAGCACGAAACCCTCGGCAAGCGCAGGGGATTTCGGCTTGGCGGGATTATCGAGAGCGGTATTGGTTGTCATTGGGCTGTGGGCGTTAGCGGAGTTAATGGAATTGGACTGCATTCGCCAGCTTCTAGCGCGGCCGACGGGCGATTGCCACACTGCGTTGGTCCGAAGAGCAGCCCCGACTGGAGCAAGACTGCCGCAAGCGGTCGCACCACGTCGTCGCGTCCGCCGGAAATTGTGCTAGGGGCAACGCAACAAAACGATCATTATCGCATTTGGCAGATCGGCCAGATTACCAAGTAGAGCATTATGGGATCCCGCATGAGAGCGATCTGCAAGCGAGCGCTGCCCGCGATGTGCCTGTTTCTCGGCGCGTGCGACGGCACGGGGCAGCACCTGCAGTGTCGCGATGCGGCCTTAACGGCAGAATGTCAGGGTCTTCTACGGGCTTGCGGCGCCGATTCCGCTATGACACCACAAACGACGATTGCGGCAAGCGCGGCGACACGTTTGGCGGCTTGTCTCAAGAGAACCTATTCCGAACGCTGCAACGCGGCTTGCCAGGTCATGGAATGAACAGGAAACGGTGACGATGCCCGCACTCAGTCACCCGATAAAAAAGCGCGTTCCGGAGGCGTCGGCTGTTGTCCTGTTGCTGCTCATCGGACTTGCCGTGTGGTTGGGTCTGCGGCTCGTAACGGAAACGGCCTGGGTTCGCCATACCCTCGATGTCCGGACAAAGATCGCTGATATCCGCTCGGACCTTCAGGCGGCCGAAATTGGGCAGCGCAGCTTTGTGCTGACGGGGGATGAGACCTTTCTCGAACCTCTCCGGCGCGAAAAAGCTAAGATCGGCACTGACTTCGACAATCTCGCGCAAGTCGTAGCCGACAATCCAAAAGAGCTTCTGGCCTTGGCGGATGCGCGGCCTCTGATCGAGCAGCGTCTTGAAACAGCGGAGCGGGCTGTGCTTCTCCGCCAACGCGGCGACATCGAAGGCTCGCGCGATCTGGTTATCGACAAGGATGGCCTTCGGCTCTCGCTAACCGCGAATAGCATTTTCGCGCAGATGATCGCAGAGGAAGAGCGCCTGCTTCAACTGAGAACCGAGCGTGCGGAACAGACGAGCAAGGGTGTCTCCATCGCGCTCTTCCTTGGCGTGCTTGGAACCATTGCGGCCTTCGGCGCCTGGATTATCGGCGCGCGGAAGTCTGCGGCGCAGCTCAGCGAGACAAACGCCGAGCTACGCCGGATGATCGCGCAACGCGAGGCCGCCGAGCGGCAAATTCGCCAGATGCAGAAGATGGAGGCCATCGGCCAGCTCACCGGCGGCATTGCTCACGACTTCAACAACATGCTCGCCGTCATCACGAGCGGCATCAGTCTGGCTCAGCGGCGTATCGCAAAGGGGCAGGGGGGTGTCGAGCAACTGCTCGAGGGCGCGCTCGACGGGGCGCATCGTGCGGCGCGGCTCATCAGCCGACTGCTTGCCTTTGCGCGGCAACAACCCCTCTCGCCGAAGGCGCTCGATGCGAACAAGTTCGTTGCGAGCCTATCGGAACTCATCTCGCGATCGCTCGGCAGCGATGTCCGAATGGAGACTGTCTTAGGCGGCGGGCTATGGCCGGTTTCCGTCGATTCCGCCCAGCTCGAAGCCAGCATTCTCAATTTGTGCGTCAACGCGCGCGACGCGATGCCAGAGGGAGGCCGGCTGACGCTCGAAACCGCGAACTGTCATCTCGACGAGAGATACAGCGCGCTGCATCCCGGCGTGCCCTCCGGCCAGTACATCCTGATTGCCGTGACCGATACGGGCTCCGGTATGGATCCCGCAATCGCCGAAAAGGCCTTCGAACCGTTCTTCACGACAAAGCCCGTCGGGAAGGGGACGGGCCTCGGATTGCCGCAGGTCTATGGGTTCGTGAAACAGTCGGGCGGCCACATCAAAATCTATTCGGAGCTTGGCCAGGGCACGACGGTGAAGATCTATCTGCCGCGCTATCGGGACGGCGTGGTAACGGCACCGACAGAAGTGGCGGCGCCTCCGTCCGTCGTCACCGGCAAAGAGACGGTGCTCCTCGTCGAGGACGACGCGACGCTGCTGGAGCTAACGACATCGGCTCTGCGCGAGATCGGGTATCGGGTCATCGCAGCGTCGCACGCCAACGAGGCGCTGGCTGTGCTAACGAAAGAGACGAGCGTCGATCTTCTTTTCACCGACATCGTCATGCCGGACATCAACGGCCGTAAGCTCGCGGATCAAGCGCGGTCTCTCCGCCCGGATCTCAAGGTTCTTTACATGACGGGCTTCACTCGCAACGCCATCGTGCACAACGGCGTGCTCGATGTCGGGGTGCACCTGCTCGTGAAGCCGTTTACGGTCAACGAACTCGCGCAGAAGGTGGAAGAAGCCCTGAACTCCACCGACGCCGGCTAACCTCCACCAACTCGAAGCCGTGCTTACTTACCGGCTCATGCGGGGAATTCCCCTGGCCGGCTTCACCGGTGCCTTGTACGCCGCATAGCCGTGCGCCGCGAGGCCGATCCCCCACCCGATAAGCGGCCAGAAAAACCAAAGATGCACCGGGTTCATGAGGTTGACGACGATCAATATCGCATTGACGATGACGTAGGCTATCAGATGGTATTTGAAGCCTTGATCTTGCAGCAACTTGTTCATCTCGATCTCCATCCCGTTCTCCGATTCATCAGCATGATGGCATTCGGGCGGTTCAACTCATATATATAGATATATAGATCCCATGACGATCGCGAATGGTTTACGGACGCTTTCAGCAGCTATCGATCGCTTTATTGAAACATTCGACCGACGACGGCGTTGATCCTGGTCAGTCGGCCGTCGGCCGCGAGACAGATTGTTCGACAAAGTTTGCGGAGATCCCATGAACCGGGAAAAATCGAAGGCGGAAGTTGATAAAGAACTCGACGAAGCTCTCGACGAGACCTTTCCGGCAAGCGACGCAATTGCAGTCGACCCGACCACCGACGATCCTATTCGCCCCGTCGACCGAAAGCCTCCTCTCATCGACAAACATCTCGTCGACAAGCTTTCGGAAAAATCCAAAGCGGAAAAGGGATAGCGCGCCGGATCGGATCGTCATTCCATCGTTTCTTGCCTTAACCGCCTTTATTTGGCGGCGAAACCGAATGGACCGGGGCAGAGGATTCCATCAGGCTCGAAGTGCCAGCGCGGGCCAAGAGATACCATCCGGCAAGCGCGATGCCGATAATGAGCACGATCATAACAAACAACGCGGAATTCGCTGTGGGGTGCACGGTATCCAAGCCGTCGTCGACGGAGCGGCGATGAGGTTCGAAATCCGTGATCATCAGCACATCCTCCGCGGCGACGGCCAACTCCACGACGATCGCTGTCCGGCAAACCGAGATGCGTCCAGAAAAGTTCCGATACGGTCCTGGACTGCACGTCGTTCAGTTATAATTGAGTTGATATCCGATAGGTTCGAACTGTATCGGACCCTTGAGTTGGGGGACGATCATTGATGGCCATACGGCAAGTTGGAGCTTTACCTTTACGGAAGGTGCGCGGCGGCGGCTTTGAAGTTCTTCTCGTGTCCTCAAGAGAAACCGGCCGGTGGGTAATCCCGAAAGGATGGCCGGCTAAGCGGCTCAGCGATCCCAAAGCGGCCGCACGGGAGGCCCGCCAGGAGGCGGGCGTCACCGGAAAGATCAGCGATACTCCGGTCGGCGGTTATCGCTATCGCAAGAAAATGGCCGATCAGACCGTCCGGGTCGTCGAGGTCGAGGTCTACGTCCTGTGGGTCAAAAAGCAGCGCAAGAGCTGGCTCGAAAAGGACCAACGCGTGCGCGCATGGTTCACGCAAGGCGATGCCGCGCGGAAGGTGCGAGAGCCACGCCTGAAAACTCTTATTTCGCAGTTTGGCGTCTAGCTGGAAGCCGTCTCGTCCGTTTCCGGACTTTCCGAACCGAACACCGAAAGCCCTCCGAATTCGGCAGAGCGCGCCCGCTCGCGTGCGATGTGCGTTTCGAGCGACGGGCCACGAGCCGAAGTTTCGAGCCGCCGCGACTGATCGTCGAGGCGCTTCAAAGCGGCGAGAAGCTCGCTGTTTCCGAGTTTCGCTTTTTGCATCGCCGACTTCAGGACCGTGATCGTTTCATCGTAGACCTTGATCGGCACTGGGAAAGGCTGGCGATCCTTGCCGCCCAGCGCCAGCGAAAATCTCCCCGGGTCTTGAAAGCGATACGGGGCGCCGTGCACGACTTCCGCGACCATCGCCAGCGATTGCACCGTCCGCGCCCCGACGCCCGGCGTCAACAGCAGCTCGGGAAAATCGACGGGGCCCTGCTCCGCCGCCGCCGCCAACGTTGCATGCAGGCGGCGCGTGAAGACATCACTTGAGCGCAGATCGTGATGGTCGGGCATGATGAGATGCAGCAGCGAGAGTTGTTCCGATGGCGGCGCGGCGGGCGAGTCCGGCTGTGACTGAGAAAGCAGTTCCTTTACGATGCGATCGGGGCCGAGGCTCGCGAGCAAATCAAGTTGCGCCGATCGCGATTTCTCGGCTCTGCGGTCCGTCAGATTGATGATCTCGCCCTGTGCCGGACCTTCGATCGCTGCATGAGGTTGATCGACAAAGCTCGATAGCGATCCGGAATGCCAATGGTAACGGCGGGCCTGGCGCTTCTCGCCGTTCATGCCTTGCTGCACGACGGTCCAGCGGCCTTCGCGGGTGACGAAGAAACCGTGGAGATAGAGATCGAAGCCGTCCTGAACCGCAGCGCTATCGACTTTTGCAACAAGCCGGCTGGCACGTATCAGACCTTCCGAATCGACGCCGACACGGTCGCCGAGCACACTCAATTCGTCGGGGGTTCGCCGGGAGTGGCGGCCGCGTCCGCCGCAAACGTAGATGCCCAGTTCATCTTTCAGCGGATCGAGGCCGCGCTTCAACGCGCCGATGACGCTCGTTGTGATTCCGGAGGAATGCCAATCCATTCCCATGACGGAGCCGAACGACTGAAACCAGAATGGATGAGCCAAGCGGCAGAGAAGCTCGTCGCGGCCGTAGTGTTCGACGATGGCTTGGCAGATGACCGATCCAAGCGTCGCCATACGCCCCGCGAGCCACGCAGGGACGCGGCCATTGTGGAGTGGAAGATCAGCGCTTCCCGTTCGACGAGCCATGGAATCGTCATCGCATGTTCGGCCGCGAACCGTCAAACAGTGGTGCGCGAACTGCGAAGAGTTGCAGCGCCCGCCCTATCTGCTCGCGCGCGAAACCTGATGATCTTGGTTTTGGGGAAACAGCGTCAACACGGGATGATGATGTTGCAGGCGATCCATTTGACTTCTGATATACGTGACGGAAGCCATTGGGCGCGACGGCCGCGCGGGTATAGCCGACAGATTCAAATCGCGAATCGCGCGCTCGAACGCGGCTTCATGTTTGGCCTTCTTTTCCAAGCGGGACGCACGTGCTCGCCGCGTGAATTCGCTCAGTTTCATATATCAATCCCATCATGCCAATCGGAGCACCGGGGGGATCACTCCAACGCCGATGCTCCTTGAGTGACGGAGCCATAGCCCCATCCGCAAATCTAACGCACGCGCCGACTTCGCAGTTCCGTTGGGGCGCCGCGTGTCGCACGTTTAGCGGTGGCTGCTGCTCATGGAATGATGGCTCATCGTCGAAGAACTTCCTCCGAAATTTGACCTTAATGCGCTCGGTCCGATTGAATTCGATCCGACCGATGCGGAAGCGAATGACGATCTGATTATCCGCGAGGAAGAACTCGGCGACCGCATGAATGCCGATGCCCCGATCGCGGTCGGACCCGACGACATCGTCTCGACCGGGCTTGAACTTTTCACCGCGTCCGAGCCAATCAATGGCCCCATCGAGGTCGAACTCGAGCCGACTCTACGTGACGATAGTCCACTTCCAATATGCGCACTCTGAAGAGACGTTAGAAAGGCTTGCGTCGAAGCGGGCTCCGAGATCGCGGCCGGATACACAATTGTGGATGTCGGTGACGGGATGGATGAACCGAGCGACGATGGAGACGTCGTCGATGTCGTTCCTTGAACGGCATTGAGCGACACGCCTGCTGCCGTCGGCGTTAGTTGCGGCGTATCTGGGCTCAATGAGGCTGCTTGCGAACTCGACGGATCGATTTCCAACTGTTGCTCGCTCGGCGCCGACACATCGAGCCGGTTCGTTTCTATCGGCGGCTGGATGAATGTCGTCGGCACTTCCGAACTCGATTGCGTGGCGTCGGAACTCGAAGACTGAGTTTGGCCTGTGACCGGATTGATCGGTGCCGGTGTCAACGGGCTGCCGGTGCCGTCCTGGGGCGTCAGCGGGCTGCTCGTGTCCGGTTGAGGCTGCGGCGGGGTCTGCGCCTGCGGGAGGGTCGTCGCATCTTGAGCCGACGCGACCGGCGCCATTACGATAATCCCCGCGACGATCAGGGCTCCGACGACCGGGGCGCCGACACGCGTTGCCAATAATTTTCTCATAATTTTCGATTCCTTGGGAGTTCGGGGGCTCACTCGACATAGGAACCGCGTTCAATATTCCTAGTTCCCTCGGGGACAGCGCGATTTCGAATGCCTTATATGCCGCATCATGAGCCCGGCGCGGTTGGCCGGACCGGCCAACGTCCTACTAACGAACGACATGCGGGGGCGGCCGAAAACAGGACCAGTCATCACCCTGCCATGGTTTCGTACTGAACAGGTCGAACAATTCGACAGGAGCAATGATGAGAATAAGAAAGCTAGCGGGAGCCGTTGCGGTCTTCTTGACGCTCGGTGCCGCGGCGGCTGAAGCCCTACCCGGCTACAGCACGGCCAACGTCAATATGAGAACCGGTCCCGACACCGACTTCCCGAGCGTCGGCGTGATCCCCGAGGGCGATCCGATCGATGTTTGGGGCTGCCTTCGCGATGAATCCTGGTGCGACGTGCAGTGGGCGGGCAACCGCGGCTGGGTCTACAGCGAGTACCTGGGGTTTGATTATCACGGGCAGACGGCGCTTCTGCCGGATGTCGGCATCGCTGCTTTTGGCATTCCGGTCGTTGCCTTTGCGGCGGCTGATTACTGGAACCGATATTACGTCGGCCGGCCTTGGTACGCCGACCGGCAGCGTTGGTACGGCTTCAAAGTTTATGCTCGACCGGGTTGGCGCGCCCCGCCGCCAGGAGCCCGCAGGCCGGGCTGGTGGCGTACGGATGGATATCGCCCGCCGAACGGGATGAAGCCGCCGCCGGGCCAAGGTTGGCGACGCCCGGATCATCGCGGCAATGACCGGCGTTTTGATAATAATCGCCCGAATGATAGGCGGGATGATCGACGCGATGATCGGCGCACCGACGACCGTCGCTGACGTTCGTTATCGGCTCGATTGCAGATAGAAAGCGCTTGGACGGCAAAGCCTCCGAGCGCTTTTCTTTTTTGGCCGATAATAACGTCCGGCTGAGACTACCGGCCTTTCTGTTGCCCTGCTTTCGTTGACTGATTGTATCCGGGGAGCAAGGGGCACGACCGATGAGACCCATTGCATCAAGATTGCTGTTGGCATTTGCGTTGATCGGCGGATACGGCGCGCCACTCTTGGCTGATGACGTTCCGTCAAACGCTGGTGTCCAAACGTCCGGTACGTCGTTGCCGGCTTTCGTGCCGCCGCCACGGCGCGGCAATTATACGACCGCCGTCAACGACAACAGCGAATCGGCTTCGCGCCATGCCGCGGAAGCCTTGAGCGCGAAATTTTCCGACATCACGACGAGTTCGATTTCACATGAGGATCGGGCGCCGACCGCGATGCCGATCGCGGCGGAGGATCCGCCTCACGTCGTCACCGAACGCCAAGACGTAGCGCAGCGCGAAGCCGGGCGATCCATCACGCTCGCGTCCAATCAGAGCGACACGGGCCGAAGCGAAGCCGGGAAAAGCGCGAAAGACTCCGAGATAACACCACATCGTTCCAATACGGCCGGGGCCGCGCATCGGATTCCTCGCGCCGCGGTCCGCAAGTCTTCGTCGGCGCCACCTCGCAGTGAAAGCGGACCGAATGCAACGCTTGCCGCGGTCGGCCAGAAGGTCAGTATTCTCGATCTCTTGACCAACCCGGCTTTATGGCACTGAGCGGCGGGCACGAAAGCGGGTCTAAGCCCATCAATTGCTGCGGGCGCGGGAATTGCGCGGACGCGCCGCTTTTTGCAACCCGGCAATCCTGATTTTCCAATTGCTCGATGTTTGCATTTCTCGCGCGCCGAGCAAATCGCCGGTGCCGAATATCGCCTCACGGAACCTTCCCGTATCGCGCTCTCCGCGATCCGCGAGCGTGCATACGCGTTGCACGACGTCGTCGGTCGAGAGGTCCGGCCGATGCTTGCGCGCTTCGGTCAAAATATCGTTCAAGATTCGAACGAGAGACTTCAACTCATCCGAGCTGTAACTGCCGTGCATACAAATGTCCCAGAGAAAACAACCGCCGGAGCCGCCATTGCGGCCGGCCGTCATAACGGGGCGAACTTCGAAATTTCTGCCCCGCCTCGACAAACTCCGGTGTGCGATCGCGGTTCCTTCAGATTGGGTCGTGCTCAATGCGGGGAGCGAATACCCCCGAGTCCTCCGCGTAACACTTGCGGCAACAACCGGAGTCCGGCCACCGCAAACGCTGGTGATACGTCGCAAGTTTTTAAGACGCGCCTCCCCGACGCATGCCAGCATGAGGTCGGTCTGATCCTCTGTTGCTGATGCGGAAGGTGAGCAGATGGGAAATCTGGTTCTTCTAAGTGGTGAGCGCGCAAAGAAAGAGTTGGAAGAAAAGCAGCGAATTATCGTTGGCCTTAAAGAGCTTCTGGCACGCGCTGAATGCGGAGAGCTCAAGGCGATCTGTTACGCGAGCGTCGATGGCGACGGACAAAACGTAACGCTCGGTATTCTGCAGGACGATAAGACCGGTCTTCATGAGTTAATCGGCTTGTCGCAGATGCTGAGCGATGCGATTTTACAAAGCGCGCGGGACTAAGCGCGTTTCCGCCGCTCGGCCTAACGCTGCGCGACCGAAGTGCGCGGCGTTTATGATCCCGTATTCGCCGTATCGGCATGACGGGGGAAGAAGAGTTATTTTCTTTCAGACGAAATAATAGAATCAGGTGCGAGACGAGCGCCGCGCACCTGATGCGCGGGTTTTAGCCGACCTGCTTCTTGGCGTGCTTCGTAGCGACGTGCTTCTTCGTGGTGTGCTTGGAAGCAACGTGCTTCTTGGTGACGTGCTTCGAGGCGACATGCTTCTTCGTGACGTGCTTTGCAGCAACGTGCTTGTGGGCAACGTGCTTAGCGGCGTGATGATGATGATGGACGGGTTTTGCTTCCGTCGCGCTAGCAACGCCAGCGCCGAGCATCATTGCAACTGCGGCCAAAGCCACTGTCAGGGTCGTCTTCATTGTGGGGCTCCTTGAAGTTTTACAACGTCTGCTGACGTTGCTTCGTGGGCTCCTGGTACCCCGTTCATCCTGTCATCAAGATGAACAAACTGCCGGAATCGCCATACGTTTTCGTAAGGAGCATAACTGTGGCGGGCACCCGCTATTGCGCTCGCAATCGGGTTGTAGCTGGGTTTCGGAGCGAATTATTATTGTCGGCGGGCTTGACCGGTGCGACCCAAATCAGATTGCTTAACAAATGCCGACAACAGCGCGTGTGCTGAGTAGTTGTTGCCCCTGGATCTACAGGGTCAACCTCTACCCCGGAGGTGTCATCGGCAACAGGCGGAACCGCGCCGTCCCCAATTGGTTCTGCCATGAGCGAGAAGCTCAACGAAGAGAGCGGTGAGCAACACCGCTCTCTTCTGCATTTATGGGTCCCCTAAGGCGATCCGGAACCCTCTGACAACGTGAGCGGTTTATCTCCAAAGGCGTTTGGAGAATAGGGCATGGCGTTGGATCATGATCGCGATTTCATCGGTGTCGCCGAGGAAGCAGAAGCGCGCCAAGCGGCGCGCCGTGTGTATTTCATTGGCGGCGTCGTCGCGCTGCTTCTCGGCATCGGTCTGGTGTCGCTGCTCATTTACGGACCCATTCTTATGGACAACGGCGTCGTCGAACTGACCACGCCGCCAGCCGTTGTCGGGCCGGTAGCGCCGACGCCTACTCCGACTCCCGGCGCCCCCCAATAGAAGCTGTAGAAGGAGGCTCTCAATGGCATTTTGGAACGACGGCCGAGGCGTCGACGATCTGGTGACAGCGAGCGACCGAACATTGAACGTGCTCGTTATCGTTTTGCTGGCCGCCTTCGCGCTCGGATCCGGGTCATACTATTATGGCCAGATGAACCCGAGGGTGGCGACGCCTTCACATACCGAAGCTCCGCCGGTACCCCCGTCCGCCGGGCAGCGCTGATCGGGCGGAAGCGGGCCAAAACAGAAGCGGCTAAATCCGTCTTCTTTTGGCGCGTTCATTTGCCGACTGGAAACCTCTCTCCGAAATAGAGGCGCCGTCAGGCCGGCCGATAGGCCGACCGAAATGTTTTCACCCGATACTCGCGGTCAAAACAGGCGCCTCACTCGGAGATACGTCGTGAAGACATTCGTAATTGTTGCCGTCGGCGCGAGCCTTTTGCTCGTGGACGGGGCGATGGCCGGTCCGTTCGTTCCGGCCGGTCTCTCGCACCATTCGTTGGCGGAAAAGACGCATTGGGTTCGCAGGAGATGGGCGGGCTACAGCGGGCCGCCCTATGGCATTCAATACTCTCGCGCATACAGCTATGCGTTTGATTCGAGCTACTACCGTTCGGGATATGCAGGCTGCGTCGGCGTACAGCATATGTGTGCCAGCCGCTGGGGCTGGGCCGGTTCAGCCTATCGCCGCTGCCTTTCAGACCATCGCTGGTGCTAGTCGGCGCGACAAGGCGTTAACCGTCCACGGTTGCATACCAGCGGACGCCGCGGGCCGACGGACCGCGTCGACGTTTTACTGTCTCTTTCGCCAGTTTCCATGGAACCCGGAATAAGGCACGCTTGTTGCACGCTGGAGTAAAGCACCGTGTACAGGCGAGCCGACTGCCATGTTTCGAGACAACGTCATTTGGGTTGATTTTCGTTTTTCGAAAGATATTCGCAGCAAGCAAGTTCTGTCGTTCGCGGAACGCATAGAGGCGAGTTCAGCGCGCACGCAAAGGCACCTTCAAGCGTCCAACAGCACACTCGCAGTTATTCGGCTGATGCTCGACAGTGAGCCGCGGATTCCGGGCCGAGGGCGATAGGCCGCAAGGCCTTCCAACGGCTTCCTGCGCTCCGGATAGACGACATCGGAGGGCCGTATTCCCAACTGTGGGAATTGAGAGGGCTCTAGCCTATTGCCGGAAAAGATGATCGGAACATTCAACGCTTTCACCGCGTCGTAGAAATCCAGCGTGTCTGTTTCAACGCTGAACTCGATGACAACGGTTTGAGTTTTCGTGGATTGCATAAACGCCAGCGCAGTCGAGAAAGCTTCGAATGCGTGGGCTATCGAGCGGTCCCAATGAGCCGCGCTTCCGTCGTCCGCCCTTCGATTGCTCGAGCGCCCGACAATGACGATAGCTTTGAGATCGTCCCCCACGTCGCACCAATGGCCCTTTTGGCTATCGCGTTTAATCTGCAATCCTCGTGGGCAGTCTATCGCCAGACCCCTCGCTGCCAATTCACAACCCAGTTCGCCCGCAAGATAACTGTGGGCAAGCTGTGGACAGTCAAGATTGGAGGCGCGCAGTCACCGTGTGCGATGTGGGTGGTCGCAAGACTGCGACCGCGACGGACTTGTCGTCGCCACTTTCCGAGCGCTGAATGTCGAGGTCGCTTACAGCAGCAGATGTACTGCGTAGTTGTTGGGTCGAACGCTCTTTACCGGGCGCGGCGACGAACGGAATGGCAATGACATTCTGTCAAAGGGCGGTAGCCTGAGAGGAGCGATGGAAACGTCGCTCCTTTTGCTTTTTTGCTACGGCCAGTGTCGCGACACACCGGATCGGCGGCAACTTGCAAGGTACGGGCTGGTGATCGGCGATGTGCGGGCCGTTATTGCATCGGCCCTCGGCGCGCAGACGGTCACAACGACCGTAGAAGGGGCGAGCGTTACGACGTTAGCCTGCGCTAACCACCGATCGGTCCATAACAGCATATTTCTGGCTTTTCACTTTTAGCCGAAATCTCCGTCCCGCCAAATTGCGGCAAAGAGTTCCGCGTAATGCATCTGCATTGCTCCTGTCGGCGGGATGAGAGGCTTTTCATGAAGACCAATTTGGCCATCGGAATTGCTTGTTTGCTGATATCGATTTTGCTCAGCGGCGTCGCTGGCGTCTATGCAGCAACAAATACCTCGGCCGCTTTGGCTGTGGCACTCACGGCGTGTTTTGCGCTCCTCGCAGGAGTGAAATGGATCGCCGGCGGCCGCTAGGTGTTTTGCTCCTTTGCGGCTGAACTCGCAAAAAAGAAGGCGGACACCTTGCGATGTCCGCCGTTCCACTACGCACAACTGGATAGGGGAGGCTACCGGCTAAATGCCTAACAAATCCTTCGCGGTACTCAGCTGCTTGGCATTTGGAAAAGCTGTTCAAAAGCGGTGAGTTGTCTGTGGGCGAGTCCGAAAATATACATCGGAAAAACTCGGAACCTGATTCCGTCGCAATGGTTCGCATGATTCGAGACGGGGGCGATCTCGAAGGACTATCGTGAGGGTTGATCAGAATGCACGGCTACACATTGCAAGAATTGGAGTCGTTCTACGACCTCCTCGACGGAATGGTTACAGAGGTCGCGGAGCGTGAACTGAAGCTTCCAGTCTACGACATGATCCAACGTCTCTTCGAGGCCGCAGACCGGGGCGAACGCGACGAAGGGCGATTGCGGCGAGCCATTTTGAGAAGCTTTGTCGCGCCTGATGCTGTGCAATTGACGTCGGAGTTTAGCCAACGCTACGGCCAGTCGGCCATTCAGCGGCGCGACGACTCTAAGGAAGCAGCTTGAATTACATAGAAATGAAATGGGCCGTGGCCAACGGATGGCCCGCCCGAACAGGGACCACACTCGGGCCTTTCTGAACCAATCTAAGCCGCAATTCTCAATGCGGCGATGCGAAGCTTGCCCCGATCGCGCTCGCCGTGCTCCGCGAGGTCGAACATACGCTCGATAATGTCGTCCACATCGATGTTCGGTGACGATTGTCCGGCTTTCGCGATGATCTCGTTCAACACACACCGAAGTTCTTTCAACTCATGGGAGCTTGTATGTGCAGATCGTCATTTAAAGTCCCCGAGGCGCGCCGAGAACGTTCTGCGTTTGGTGTTGTGAGAGTAAGCGCCATGCCCGGACATTTTGCGGCGACCTCTACGGATCGGCTTCGGAGTCGGGGGAAGCGAATATCAATTTAGATCGCGCGGCACCCCATCGCAATTTATTCACCGCAAGCGGAGTAACCTAATTAGAAAATTTTATTTGTAAATCAGTTGGTTGTGGGGGCCCTCAACTGCCGCTACCGAGACACCCGCGCACGGGGAAAGTTCGATTTCCAGATGTCGGGATAATCAAGCTGAAAAGCAATCCTATCACTCGTAGCGAAGCGAAGACCAACTACGGCAGCCTCTCTCTTCAATTTTCGATAGTTCGAAGTCCGCTCGGCAGACGAAGACGCGCCACGACCGGATGTAGGACGACGCATGTCCGCTTTCTCCGCAAAGCGAAAACCGAGCTCAAAAACTTCGTATTTATGGCCGGGTTCAACCACTCAAAGGGAACGCTGAAAACCAAATCGAGATTGTACCCTCCCCTGCCCCGCGAAGTATTTCCATGATCTCATCTAAGTTATTGACAATTATAATAATTTCTTGGTTGCGGGGGCCCGATTACGCTTTGGCAGTGCATGCCCTTCATGACCTTTGCGGCGTAGCGTTGTATCGTCCTAATCGCTTATTAATCGAAGGTGCCCCACGCAGCCCTTCTCCCAACTCGGCCGAGCGTGCGTGCCGTCCCGGTCATGCATTTTTTTTCAGTGCGCTATGGCCCAAAATCCCAGAAGCGGAAGTCGTTGATAGCTGCCGGATCGGATTGGGCTCAATCAATGCATCTGTCTGCTATCAAGTTGAGAGCGGCCGTCCGATGCTCCCTGCCAGTGCTTGCTTATGACCGTAAACGGACTTCATGGCATAATGCGCGATAAGGTTCTCAATTTCCCCGTATGAGAAGGCACTTGAGATCCTATAATATCTTTCCAGCTGAGGTAACCAACAAGGCAGCCATCGTTGCGCGCCACGACCGGCAAGTGCGCGACGTTCGCTGAATTCATTTTCTCAACGACGGTCGTCAAGTATTCGTCGGGGTGAGTAATTGTGGGGCTCGTGCCATCGAGAAGCTGAGCTAGCGCGGCAGTCCTTTGATGCCCTTCACGACGCCAGCGGATGATCGCTGGAGGATCAATCATCCCCAATACGCGCATTTGCCTGTCGACAACCGGAAAGGTTGGATGTGTCGTTGACGGATCGACCAGAAGGGCGGCAGCGCCACGTAAAGTCATTGAACCCGGTACGGTCTGAACGTCTTTGGTCATTACATCCGAAACGCGCGTCAGGGCAAATGAGCTGACGTGATATTCGCAGAGCACGTGGTGCCCTCGCCGCGCTAGCCGTTCCGTCATGATAGAACGGCGCATCAAGAGCACCGTGACGCTGTACGAGGCGACGCAGGCCGTCATGATCGGCAGGAAGCAGTGGGTGGCACCGGTAAGCTCCACGGCGAAGAAAGTCGCGCTCAGAGGAACGCGCATGGTGCCTGCCATGGTCGCGGCCATTGCAAGGAGCGGCCAGAACCCCGCTGCTTCCGGCGGCATGAGCATCGTCAAGCACATCCCCATAGCGCCACCGATGATCAGCAGCGGAGCGAGTACGCCTCCAGAGGTTCCGGAGCCGAGCGCGATGCCCCAGATAGCGGTCTTGACCAGCAGAAGTGAAAGTGCGCTTGAGGTGGTCAGGTCGCCCTTGAGCAGGTGATCGATATTGTCATAGCCGACGCTGAGTGCGCGCGGATCGATAAGTCCGCCGATGCCGACGAACAAGCCCCCGATTGCCGGCCACCACATCCAATGGATGGGGAGCCTGGCGAAGGCATCCTCGGCTGCGTAGATCAGCTTCGAAAGGCAAACGGAGAGTAAGCCGGCAAGCACTCCGATGAGAGCCCACGCGAGCAATCCTGTGGTTGAGATTTGTGCTTCGCCCGAAAACGGGAACAAAGGCGATGGCATGTGGAGATACGTGCGCTCCACCATCGCGACGATGGCCCCCACAACGACGGGAATGAAACTGCGGGGTGCCCATTCGAATAGGAGGAGCTCGACCGCAAGCATAATCGCAGCAATGGGCGTTCCAAATACCGTCGTCATCCCAGCTGCGGCACCGGCGACGAGAAGCGTCTTTCGCTCGGCATCGCTGACCGGAAGCATCTGGGCGATGAGGGATCCGATCGCTCCGCCCGTCATGATAATCGGACCTTCCGCCCCAAAGGGACCGCCGGTCCCGATGGAGATGGCTGAGGAAATCGGTTTCAAAACAGCGACTTTCGCGCTGAGTCGCGATCGCCCGAGGAGAATGGCTTCAAGCGCTTCCGGTATTCCGTGACCACGAATTTTCTCGCTGCCGAAACGCGCCATGAGACCAATGATGAGCGCACCTGTCACGGGGATCAGAACGGACGCCGCTCCGAGCGGGGTTTGTCCGATTGTGTTCTGGCCAAACGACCACTCGCCGAAATACGCGACATTCGTACAGAGGCGAATGAGGGCAAGCAGAGCAACACTGCAGGCCACGCTGGTAGATGCCACTAAAATAGCAATCGCGGCGATGACGAGCACGCGAGGGTTTAGGGTAAAATCGCCAAGTCTGCGATCGATCTCTATGGGTTTCATTCCGTCTCGAGACTGGATCCTTGTTTCCGGAGTAGCACCAGATTAATATCGCAATACGATATTAATGCAAGGATGATCAGCTGCCACGACAAAGCTGGGCACTTAGAGAAGTGAGCTGTCGTGAAGCCCTCCCGTTGACCAATGGCGCTCCGGCTCTATTGTGCGTGTGAGGTGAGTTATTCAGGAAAGATCTAGTTGTGAACGAAAGCCGCCCGGAGGCCAGGTCATCTCCGACGCGTAGAGGCTTGGCAAAGCACGCCGCCATCACGAAGACGAATTACGAAGCACTCGCGGAATTCCGCTATGCGCTCCGCAAATTTTTAGCCTTCAGTGAGGCTGCTGCGTCTGAGGCTGGCCTGACTCCACAGCAGCATCAGGCCCTTCTTTCCATCAAAGGGGCGCCAAGGGCTGACTGGCTCAGTATCAGCCAAATTGCTGAGCGTTTGCTCGTCCGGCATCATACGGCTGTCGAACTTGTCGATCGATTGGCGAAACTCGGGCTCGTGGTCAGGAAAGCGGATCCGGACGATGGTCGCCGAATCCAGGTTCATGTGACGAAAGAGGGCGAAGAGGCCTTGCGGGTACTTTCTGTTAATCACATTGAAGAATTGAAAAGCATACGCCCAACTCTCCGAAAGCTCCTGAGACAGTTTGCCGGCGAGCAGAGCCGATGAGCGTCTTAGATGATGAAATACCCGGATGCGTTGAGAGAACGCACCCGGGCCTGGGACGTACTTGCCCTTATGAAGAGAAAGCAAGCACGATACCTCGTTACCAGTACGGTATGTAAGAATAAAGATCGTAGAGCGATATTTCTAACACCTAGAAATCGCCGCTCGAAGCAGCGATAGCGGGTCGCAAACGACTTATCACTTATCGGCATTGACGTTTGGTCGAGACGGCTGGCCTCATAAGTAAACTAAGAACGCAGCATTAAACATTGCTTGCGAGAAGCTCTCGCTGACGGACTGAGATATGACGGCGGGACTAAAACCACTTTCTATCCTGGTTATCGACGAAAACCGCCTGCGCGCCGCCGTTATAGAGGCTGGGCTGCGGGCGGCGGGCTATGCCAATCTGACGCTCGTGCACGACATTGTGGGAATTGCCCGTCGGATTGAGGAGGTCCAGCCGGACGTCATTGTGATCGACCTCGAGAATCCCAACCGCGATATGCTCGAAAACATGTTCCAGCTATCGCGTGCCGTCAAACGTCCGATTGCGATGTTCGTCGATCGCTCCGACAGCGCCTCGATCGCAGCAGCCGTTGATGCCGGGGTTTCTGCCTATGTCGTCGACGGCCTGAAGCAAGAGCGCGTCAAGCCGATTCTCGACATGGCGATCAGCCGATTCAATGCCTTCTCGCGCATGGCACGGGAACTTGAAGAAGCGCGCTCCGAGCTCGAAAATCGTAAGCTGATCGATCGGGCCAAAGGCATCCTGATGTCTACTCGTGGCTTATCCGAGCCGCAGGCTTATGCGCTGCTGCGCAAGACCGCCATGAACCAGAACCGCAAGCTTTCGGAGATCGCCGAAAGTTTGATAACGGCGGCCGGACTTCTGGCTCCACCCGACGAGGAATCGTGACGATGCGCGGCACGTATCAAATCACAGCAGGCTTTATGCCGCTCCTCGACAGCGCCGTCCTCGTGTCTGCGAAGGAAATGGGCTTCGCCGAAGCCGAGGGCATTGATCTCACATTGGTGCGGGAAACCTCATGGGCGAACATCCGCGACCGCTTGGCCGTCGGTCATTTCCAGGTTGCCCATGTCCTGGCCCCGATGCCGATCGCCTGCAATCTCGGCCTGACACCTTTAGTCGTTCCCACCATCGTACCGATGGCGCTCGGTCTCGGCGGCAACGCGGTCACGGTGTCGAATGCGCTTTGGGATGTCATGTTTGCGCACGGCGCGAAACCCGATTTCGATCCGGCGACAAGTGGCTTCGCTTTGAAAATGGCCGTCCAGGAACGCGCCGCAAAGGGCAAATCGCCGTTGCGCTTCGCTGTCGTACATCCGTACTCGGGCCACAACTATGAGCTTCGCTATTGGCTGGCGGCTTGCGGCATTGATCCGTCGCGCGATATCGAGATTATCATAATTCCGCCCCCGCTGATGGTTGATGCCCTGGCGAGCGGCACCATCGACGGGTATTGCGTGGGCGAACCTTGGAACACGGCCGCTGCGTTGCTCGGAAAGGGGCACATCGTCACCGTCAAATCCGAAATCTGGAGATCGAGCCCCGAAAAGGTTCTTGGTGTGGGAGCCCACTGGGCTGACGGCAATCCCGATCAGCTCTTTGCACTGCTGCGCGCCCTTTGCAAATCCGCGGAATGGTGCGGAAAGGCGCCCAACCGCGAACAGCTTGCTGGAATTCTCGCTGCGAAAGCCTACGTCGCGCAGCCGGCAGCATGGATGCTACCCGCCCTTCGGGGCGAGCTTCCGACAGGCCCGGATAGCGGCCGCGCGGTCGCGAACTTCTTCACGCCGTTTGCAAATGCCGCGACGTTTCCCTGGAAGAGCCACGCGCTCTGGTTCTATTCGCAGATGGTCCGATGGGGACAGGTGCAGCACAACGCTGAGAACGCGCGCATCGCTCGCGAGACCTATCGCCCCGACATTTACCGTGCAGCTTTGAAGCCCTTCGGCGTCGCACTTCCCGTGGCCAACGCCAAGGTCGAAGGCGCCCTCACCGCTCCGACGCCGGTCGGCTCGGCAGGCGCAAGCCTCGTGCTCGGACCGGATGGGTTCTTCGACGGCGGTCTCTTCGATCCCGACAAGCTAGATGCTTATATCGAAAGCCAACGGGCCTGAGCGCGCATCGGGTACGGCGCAAGCGCGCTGCACAAATTTTGCGCGGTGCGCCTCTGATTCTGCTGAATGTTTGGACTTGCTAAAGCGTTGCTGCAATCGCTAACTAAAAAAACTCTGACAGAGTTGAGCGTTTGATTCTCAACTCTCCTAAGAAGCTGACATTTCGCTCTTAGGGTTTCTATCGCGTCCAATGGCGGGCGCTCCTCATAGGCAAAGCTGCCGATCAAGCCTTCTTACCCTTATCCGCAGGGTGCGAACGCTTGGCCGGCAGCTTTTTGGTTTTTCGCGCTACGACCGGGAGCATTCGATGCGCACACAAGAAAGTTCCGTCCTCACACTTTCCACCCCTGAAGGGCGCGCCCTTTGGATCTCGACGATCGCGTTCACGGCCTGCTTCGCAGTGTGGACCATCTTCGCGATCATCGGCATTCGTATCAAAGAACAACTCGGATTGAACGAGGCCGAATTCGGCCTCCTCGCGGGCACGCCTATCCTCACCGGTTCTTTGGCACGCATCTTTCTGGGAGTCTGGACGGATCGCTTTGGCGGCCGGCTTGTTTTCACCTTAAATATGCTGGCGGCAGCGATCGCGACGGCCCTTCTCGTCTTCGCTCACACATATCCGCAAATGCTGATAGCGGCGCTTGGAGTCGGCTTGGCAGGCGGCTCATTCGCGGTCGGAATTGCGTATGTCTCGCGCTTTTTCCAATCGGGACAGCAGGGTACCGTACTCGGTATTTTCGGAGCCGGAAACGTCGGCGCCGCAGTCACGAAGTTTGTGGCGCCGTTCGTGCTCGTCGCCTGGGGTTGGCACGCTGTCGCCCTAATCTGGGCGGCAGTCCTGGCCGTCATGGCAGTGGTATTCTGGTTCACGACGACCGACGACCCTGCGCTCATCGAGCGCCGGCGAACGGGTGCGGCGCCCAAGGCCTACGAGATGGAATTCGCGCCCCTAAAGGACATTCGTGTTTGGCGTTTTGCGCTCTATTATTTCTTCACCTTCGGCGCCTTCGTCGCCCTGGCCTTGTGGCTCCCGCGCTACCTCATCGGCGTCTACGGCTTCGATATCGAAACTGCCGGCATGGTCGCTGCGGCCTACTCCATTCCCGCCAGCATCTTCCGTGCTTACGGCGGCGTCCTGTCGGACCGCATAGGCGCTCGCGCTGTCATGTACTGGTGCTTCGGCGTTTCCGCCATCGCAACATTGGCCCTGTCGCTGCCGACGGCCGATTACGTCGTCCACGGGACGCACGGACCGATCACGGCGCACTTCGAAACCAGCCCCGTAGTTTTCGTCGGCATCGCCTTCGTGCTCGGTTTCTTCATGAGCATCGGCAAGGCCGCGGTCTACAAGCACGTCGCGTCTTATTATCCGGATAACGTCGGCTCCGTCGGCGGGCTCGTCGGCATGATCGGTGGCCTCGGCGGCTTCATTCTGCCGATCGTATTCGGCATCCTCAATCAAGCCACCGGACTTTGGACCAGCTGCTTCATGCTGCTCTTCGTGATCGTCGTGGCGCTGCTCGTCTGGATGCATCTCTCCATCCGCAGCACGGAAAAGCGCGAAGCAAATGAGAACCCCAGATCAGCGGAATCCAATGCACCGATAACACAAATGGGAATCCGGGCATGAGCACCCCAATGCAGCGACCCTCACCCGAAAAACTTGTCGTCGTCGGCAATGGCATGGCACCGGGCCGCATGCTTGAGCATTTGTTAGAGACCGCCCCCGGTCGCTACGACGTCACAATCTTCAACGCCGAGCCGCGCGTCAATTACGATCGCATCATGCTCTCGCCGGTCCTCTCGGGCGAGAAGAGCTACGAGCAGATCATCATTCACGGCGACGGCTGGTACATCAAGAACGGCATCACGCTCTACAAGGGCCACAAGATCGTATCGATCGATCGCGACGCCAAGGCCGTGACGTCGGATCACGGCGTCGTCGAACCCTACGACAAGCTTGTTATCGCGACGGGTTCGGTGCCGTTCATCCTGCCGGTGCCGGGCGCCAACCTCGCGGGTGTCTTGAGTTACCGCGATCTCGACGACGTCAACGCCATGTTGCTTGCAGCGCAATCACGCACGAAAGCCGTCGTCATCGGCGGCGGATTGCTCGGACTTGAAGCCGCCGCGGGCCTCGAATCCCAGGGAATGGACGTCACTGTGTTGCATCTGATGCCGACACTGATGGAACGCCAGCTCGATCCGGCGGCTGGTTATTTGCTGCAGAAAGCCATAGAGGAACGCGAAATCAAGGTCATCTGCAAGGCCAGCACGAAAGCGATCATCGGAGAAAAGAAAGTCGAAGGCGTCGAGCTTGCCGACGGCCGCATCATTCCGGCGACACTCGTTGTCATGGCCGCGGGCATAAAGCCGAATGCTGGCCTCGCGAAAGATGCTGGCCTCGCAACCAACCGCGGCATCGTCGTAGATGCCGGAATGCAAACCTCCGACCCGAATATCTTCGCGGTTGGTGAGTGCGCCGAAGTCGCTGGCCACGTGTACGGCCTCGTCGCACCGCTCTACGAAATGGCCCGGGTCGCCGCCGCGCACCTTGCCGATCCGTCAAGCACGGCAGCCTTCGTACACAGCGATACGCCGACGAAGCTGAAGGTCACCGGTATAGATCTTTTCTCAATCGGCGATTTCGCCGACGGCGAAGATCGGCACGAAATCGTGCTTCGAGACGCTTCAGCCGGTGTCTACAAACGGATCATCCTGAAAGACAACCGCATCATCGGCACCGTGCTCTACGGCGAAACCGCCGACGGCGCCTGGTTCAACGACCTGAAGAAAAAGCAGGTCGACATCACCGACATGCGCGACACCCTGATCTTCGGTCAGGCTTATCAAGGAGGGTCCCCCCTGGACCCTATGGCGGCCGTTGCAGCCTTGCCCGATGACGCAGAGATCTGCGGCTGCAACGGCGTGTGTAAGGGCAAGATTATCGGCGCGATTCAAGAGAAGGTCCTGACCTCGCTCGACGACGTCCGCGCCCACACCAAAGCTTCGGCATCATGTGGATCGTGCACCGGGCTCGTCGAACAGCTGATGGCGCTGACGCTCGGCGAATCTTACAATCCGACAGCGGTTCAACCCATGTGCGGTTGCACGACGCTCGGTCACGACGACGTACGCCGCCTCATCAAGGCCAAGAGCCTGAAGAACGTCTTCGCCGTCATGCAGGAACTCGAGTGGACGACGTCGTGCGGCTGCGCCAAGTGTCGCCCGGCGCTGAATTACTATCTCGTGTGCGACTGGCCAGGAGAATACGCCGACGATTATCAATCGCGCTTCATCAACGAGCGTGTTCACGCCAACATCCAGAAAGACGGCACCTATTCCGTCGTGCCGCGCATGTGGGGCGGCGTAACGAGCGCGAAAGAGTTGCGCGCCATTGCCGACGTTGTGGATAAATTCGATATCCCGACCGTCAAGGTGACGGGCGGCCAGCGCATCGACATGCTCGGCATCAAGAAAGAAGATCTGCCCGCCGTCTGGGCCGATCTCGGCAAAGCAGGTTTCGTATCGGGCCACGCCTACGCCAAGGGCCTGCGCACCGTGAAGACCTGCGTCGGAACGGATTGGTGCCGCTTCGGCACACAGGATTCGACCGGCCTCGGTATCCGCATCGAAAAATTCATGTGGGGCTCGTGGACGCCCGCCAAGGTCAAGATGGCGGTCTCGGGCTGTCCGCGAAATTGCGCCGAAGCGACGTGCAAGGACGTCGGCGTCATTTGCGTCGATTCCGGCTACGAAATTCACTTCGCGGGCGCGGCCGGCCTCGACATCAAGGGCACGGAAGTTCTGGGTCTCGTCAAGACCGAGGACGAAGCCCTCGAAGTCATCGTCGCACTCGTGCAGATGTACCGCGAGCAGGCGCGCTATCTCGAACGCATCTACAAATGGACGAAGCGCGTGACGATTGACGAGGTCCGCCGGCAGGTGCTCGACGATCTCGAAAGGCGCCAGAGCTACTACGAGCGCTTCGTGTATTCGCAGAAATTCGCCCAGGTCGATCCCTGGTCGGAGCGCGTCTCCGGTCTTCACAAGCACGAATTTAAGCCGATGGCGAGCATCGGCATGCCTCAAGCGGCGGAGTGACCCCATGACCTGGGCAATGATCGGCAGCATCACCGAGATCCCGCGCCGCGGCGCGCGCTGCGTTGAGACCCCTCAAGGCAAGATCGCGGTGTTTCGCACGGCGGAAGATCGTGTCTTCGCCATCGAAGACCACTGTCCGCACAAGGGCGGACCGCTGAGCCAGGGCATCGTCCACGGAGCAGCCGTGACCTGCCCATTGCACAACTGGGTGATCTCGCTCGAAACGGGCAAAGCGCTCGGTGCCGATGAAGGCGCGGTTCGCACCATTCCAATCAAGGTCGAAGGTGAGGTTCTCTTCATCGCTCTGGCCGCCAAAGCCGATTGCGCAGCGTGAGGCAGGAAAGCCCCGAATGACCGCGCCCCAGCCCATAAAAACGACCTGTCCGTACTGCGGCGTCGGCTGCGGCATCGTCGCGGACGTTTCCGAGGACGGAAAAGTCGCGGTGCGGGGAGACAAGGACCATCCGGCGAACTTTGGCCGCCTATGTTCGAAGGGTTCGGCGCTCGGCGAAACCGTCGATCTCGATGATCGTCTGCTTTTCCCGGAAGTCGACGGCCGAAGGGTAAATTGGGATACGGCGCACGATCTTGTTGCATCGCGCTTTTCGGAAACGATCTCAGAGCACGGTCCAGATTCGGTCGCCTTCTACGTCTCTGGTCAGTTGCTCACGGAAGACTATTACGTCGCCAACAAGCTGATGAAAGGATTCATCGGCTCCGCAAATATCGACACCAATTCGCGACTCTGTATGGCGTCGTCGGTAGCGGGCCACAAACGCGCATTCGGTTCCGATACGGTGCCCGGCTGCTACGAGGATCTCGAGCTTGCCGATCTCGTCGTGCTCGTCGGCTCGAACCTCGCCTGGTGCCATCCCGTCATCTACCAGCGCATCGTCGTCGCCAAAGAGAAGCGGCCGGACATGAAGATCGTGTTGATCGATCCGCGCCGCACCATGACGGCCGACATCGCCGACTTGCATCTGCCGATCAAGCCGGACGGCGATGTCGCGCTCTTCATCGGTCTACTCAAGCATCTGTTCGAGACCGGGTCCATTGATCGGGATTTTATTGCCGCCCACACATCGGGTTTTTCGGAGGCGCTTCGCGTCGCCGAAGCGGTCGACGCACTCACCATTATCGAGCGGACGGGCCTCGTTCACGCCGTTCTCAAGACTTTCTTCGAACTTTTTGCGCGAACGGAGAAGACGGTCACCGTCTTCAGCCAAGGCGTCAACCAATCATCCTGCGGCACCGACAAGGTCAACGCCATCATCAATTGCCATCTCGCAACGGGCCGTATCGGTAAGCCAGGAGCCACGCCGTTCTCCATCACCGGCCAGCCGAACGCGATGGGCGGACGCGAAGTCGGCGGTCTCGCAAACACGCTCGCGGCTCACATGGAATTTGACAGGCCCGGCGATTGCGATCGCGTTCAGCGCTTCTGGCAATCTCCTGCAATAGCGTCAAAGCCTGGCCTGAAGGCTGTCGATATGTTCCGCGCCGTCGCTGACGGTCGCATCAAGGCGATCTGGATCGTAGCGACGAACCCGGTCGTGTCGATGCCGGACGCAGGAAGCATCGAGGAGGCGCTTCGCAATTGCCCGTTCGTCGTCGTCTCTGACGTCATCGCCAACACGGACACCATACGGCACGCGCATGTCCGTCTTCCGGCAGCAGCGTGGGGCGAGAAGAGCGGCACCGTCACCAATTCGGAGCGGCGGATCTCCCGGCAACGAAGTTTTCTGCCACTTCCCGGCGAAGCGCTGCCGGATTGGCTGATCATATGCGAGGTGGCGAAGCGCATGGGCTTCGGCGCCGCTTTCGACTTCAGATCGTCGCGGGAAATTTTTGCAGAACACGCTGCGCTGTCCGCGTTCGAGAACGGTGGCGCACGCGACTTCGATATCGGCGCGCTCGCAAGGATTTCCGACGAAGATTTCGACGCGCTAGAACCGATTCAATGGCCGCGCCCCGCCGCCTCTGGCTCGCGAACCCGGCTGTTCTCGGATGGACAATTCTTCACGCCCGATCGGAAAGCGCGCTTCCTTGCAATTGATATCGAAGGCTCCCATCGGACGACTCCGGCCTTCCCGGTAGCCCTCAATACCGGACGCATTCGCGATCATTGGCACACGCTGACGCGGACGGGAAAAAGCGCGCGTCTCTCGCAGCATTACGGCGAGCCCTTTGCCGAAATCCACCCTGAAGATGCGGTGCGCCACAACATAAAAGACGCCGATCTCGTTCGCGTTTCCACCGGCTCGGCGTTCATTTTGGTACGCGCGCTGATCTCGGCGCGGCAGCAGCCGGGATCGATTTTCATTCCGATGCACTGGAGCGATCAGTTCGCATCTAGAGCTCGCGTCGATACGCTCGTGCAGTCGATCGTCGATCCCGTTTCGGGCCAGCCCGCATCGAAGAACATTCCTGTGCGCATCGAACGCTTCGTCGCATCCGCGTATGGTTTCGCCGTTCTTGCCTCAAAGCCCAGGCATATCGATGCTGAATATTGGGCGCTCGCAAAGTGCAACGACGGTTGGCGCATCGAGCTTGGTTTCGCCTGCGGACGCGAAGATTGGACGGCGTTCGCAACCGCGCTTTTCGGCGCGGAACCCGATGCGGAAACCATCGCTTTCCAAGATCGCCAAAGCGGAATTTTCCGATTTTCCAGCTACCGCGATGAAAGATTGTTGGGCGCCCTCTTTCTCGCGCCCGACCCCGTCGCCGTCTCGCGCGACTGGGCAGTCGCGCAACTTGCGGCTCCGCATCCCAAAGCCGGTGCCCGCTTCAAGATCATCGCCGGGCGTCCCGGCGGGGGCGGCGCCGACAAAGGTGCGACGGTGTGCTCGTGTTTTAGCGTCGGCGCCAACGAAATCGCCGCCGCCGCACGCCGCGGCTGCCGAACCGTGGCAGCCATTGGTGAAACACTTCAAGCCGGTACGAATTGCGGATCGTGCCGCGCCGAAATCCGAACGATCATTGAAGCACAGAATCTTGAAGCAGCGGAGTGAACCCTTGAAACGAGCCACCGAACTTCTTCGCTTACCGCTCATCCTTGGCGTGTTCGCGAGCTTGTCCGGCGCCTTACAAGCGGCCGATCTCGGCGGCGATTGCTGCAGCGATCTAGAGGAACGCGTTGCTGAACTCGAAGCTACGACCGCCCGCAAAGGTAATCGCAAAGTCTCCCTGACGATTTCCGGCTACGTCGCCCAGGAACTGACGTGGTGGGACGATGGCGCGGAGAGAAACGCTTATCTGCACGGACTCGGGCCGACACAGGCAACGCATGTGAAGTTCACGGGCGAAGCCCAATTCGCACCCGGTTGGAAGGCAGGATATACGCTGCGCATCCAAAATCTCGCTGACAATCCGTTCGGGCGCAACGCCTCGACTGGCGCCGCGATGAACCAGTCCTCGGCCGATTTTGATCAAGGCCTCAATGTCCAGATGTCGTACTGGTACATTCAGAGCAAAGATCTCGGCAAAGTGAGCATCGGGCGGCAGGCAGATGCTTCGAAAAGTGTTGCAATGTTCACCGATCAATCCGGCACGCAGATCATCGACAACTACACGTTTCTCGCCGGCTTTCCGCAGTTCGGAATTCGCCGGAATGGTGTTCTATTGCCTGGAATCACCTGGGGTCAGCTGGGCTATTGCTATTCGCAGAACGTTCCGTTGGGCGGCGATTGCGACGGCCTTGTGATGAATTCCGTTCGTTACGATTCTCCCGTGTTTGACGGTTTCTCCGTATCCGCAAGCTGGGGCGAAGACGACGATTGGGAGATCGCGGCACGCTATGCGGGCCGATGGAATGATTTCCAGGTTCAGCTCGGCGCGGGTTACTCTGAGAATTCCGATGAGCGTATCAGCGGCACTGCCGTGATGATCTCCAAAAATTCGCAATTCTTTCAGGCCGGCGGTTACGTCGAGCATGAGCCGACCGGGCTTTTCGTTCATGCCGCGTATGGCCACGAAGACAACAACGATGCCGTTTTGACAAACGGCCAGGTCGCGCCCGAAAGTCACCATTGGTACGTCAAATCCGGCATTCGCAGAAAATGGCTGCCGCTCGGCGCAACGGTAATTTACGGCGACTATGCCGAATACGTTGACCAGCTCGGCCCTAACGCGCTCGCTTTGGGCGCAACCGGAAGCACATTCTCGCGATACGGCGGCGGCATCGCGCAAGAGATCGATGCGGCTGCGATGATCCTCTACGTGAAGGTTCAGCATTACGGCGCCGACGTGTCCGGCGCTCCCACCTTGACCGATCTCCAAGGGCTCGATCTCGTCAGCGTCGGCGGTTTGATCAACTTCTGAAATGCAGACACTGGCGCCGTCAAGAGCGAGGATTTCTGAAATGCGGGCAGAAAATTTTCTGAGCAATGGTTTCCCGGCGGCGCGGCCTCTCTCGAGAATAGCGGAATATCTGCTGAGAGCGACGTTGATGTTTTTCGTACGGCTTCGCCAAATGCGCGTGCCGGCGCGGCCGAGACTTCACAGCAAGACGGCATGGCCCGTACCGACGGGACGTGTCACGCTCGTCGGCGCCGGGCCGGGCGATCCGGAGCTTCTGACAGTGAAGGCGCTGCGCGCGCTTGAGCGCGCGGACGTCGTGTTGTTCGATTCGCTCGTCTCCGACTCAATTCTTGAGCTGGCAAATGCCGGCGCCGAGCTTGTATGCGTCGGCAAGCGTGGAGGGCGCCAGAGTTGCCGTCAGGATGACATCAACGGCTTGATGCTGACCTATGCACGTGCCGGAAAGCATGTGGTGCGTCTCAAAGCCGGAGATCCTTCGATCTTCAGTCGGGCTGGCGAGGAAATGGCATGCCTCGAATCCGAGGGCATCGACGCGTGCATCGTACCCGGTATCACCGCGGCATCCGCAATGGCCGCAGCGTTCGGCGTTTCGCTCACGCACCGCAATCATGCCAAGTCAGTGAGGTTCGTCACCGGACACTCGAAGAATGGCGGACTGCCCGAGGATCTCGACTGGAAGGCGATCGCCGATCCGTCGGCGACGACAGTTTTCTATATGGGCGGACCCTTTGCAGGCGAAATCGCCGAGCGGCTTATCATGCTCGGAATGCCACGAGAGACGCCCGTCGGCATCGCGGCATCGCTGAGCCGCACCAATCAGCAGATCGCCCACTGCACGCTGATCGAACTTGAAGACGCAATCGCCGCCTTCGATCGTTCCGAACCCCTGCTGCTTGGGATTGGAACGGTGTATCTGAGAGCTAGCGCCACGCCTCTCGTTCAAACTGACGAATGCCGTGCGGGCTGAGTTTACCCGTCTTTCTAAGTCCCGCCTCTAAGAAGCACCGCTTAGGGTTTTGAGCGCAGACGCCCAGAAGAACGAGCCGTCATTTTCGGTCATGTCCGCTAATGACCCATCGCGTCGGATTGCTAATGTCGGCTCTACGGCTCTGAACGGCCGTCCCGGCAACGATGATCATTGGGTGCGAGGAAATCAGCCCCCATGTCTGCAAACTCTGCTTTGCGGACATTGAAGCGACGTCCGCTCATATACAAAAGCAGACATAGCTAAAGGCCAATTTTGCTTCGCGCATCCGACGATACAGAGATTGCGCGATCGCAGCTCGAGATCGGTGGAATGCTCAGACTTTGAATCTTCCCGTTCGAACCAACGTCAGTAGTCCCAAAAGACTGGAACCCAACGAAAGGCATCGCCGTCCACAGCCACCCGGCCAACCGATGGGAACGGCAGGTGAGTGGCGACCAAAAACTCGCCAGTCTCAGCGAGCTTCCGCAAAAGACGGACCCGTACGCGTGCCGCTTCGTTGGGGTCGTGCTCGAAACCATTATGCCATTCGGGCTGCTCAAACCCGGCGGCGAATACAGCGTCGCCGGCGAACGTCAGCGCGTCGTCACCAGACGCCACGCGGACCACACTATGCCCTGGCGTGTGGCCACCGGTGCGGCGGACGACAACTCCTGGCGCAACCTCGTGCTCCTCCTCAAAGGTTCGGAGGTTGCTGCGATACTCATTTGCGAACCGCTTGGCAGTGGCTCGAAGCGCATCTGGGAATCCCGGTGGCATGGCGGTGTGAGAGAAATCCGGCGCTTCCCAGAACTTGACTTCGGCGGCGGCCACGTGAATCCGCAGATCCCGACGCAGCTGCTCCTTTACGCCATCGACAAGAAGGCCGCCAACATGGTCCATATGCATATGGGTCAAAACCACATCAGTCACAGAGCCAAGATCGATTCCTGCGGCTTCCAGGCGCTTGATCAACTGCCCGGCGCGCGGCAAGTGCAAGTCCGGGTCGGACCACAGTCCCGCGTCGATGAGGATGGTCTGATTGCCGCTGCGCACGACGACGGTGTTCAGCGCCCAATCAAAAGCATCCCGAGGCAGGAACATATTATCCAACCAAGCCGCGCGGGTGTCGGGTTCGGCGTTAGGCGCCAACATTTCAGTCGGGAGTGGCAGCACGCCATCGCTGACAACCAGAACATCAATCTCGCCAATACGCACCGCATAGCGCGATGGCACCAATTCTTCGAGCATTGATCGAGTTAGATTTGATGTGACGTTTAAATCCATGACTTGCTCCTTCTAAGCGCTGATAAAGCTTGGTTCGGTGTGAAAAGTGTTCGTGCGTATTAGACGGCGGATGAGCCGGTCGACCGCCTCTCGGCGATTGCCCACATTGTGATCGAGAGACCCAGGATTGCGGGCAAGGTCACCGCCGGGAAATCGCGAGGAATGACGGAGGCAGAGCAGATGCCGACAGCAACTTCCCAGAAGTGGAAGAGCGCATGTCCCGCGAGCCACAGAGATGGGGCGGCCCACAAGAAGATGCGAAGATCAGGCTTCGCGACGCCCAAGAGAAATGCGGCGCCGATAAACAGGAAGATCAAGCCGATGCCGCGTAAGAAGTGCTGGTTGAACGGGCCTGTTGTTGTCACGCCGGGCACGGCAAAGTACCAATTCTCCGGCGCAACGAGCATGAAGATACCGTTTGCTATCGCCGCTGTTCCGAGCGCGAACGCGACGGCGAGCGAAATCGATCTCATCATATTGAATGACCTCTTTGCGAGATTGCACACCGTTGGAGCGCTTTAGGCGGCAGACCGAGCCCGTAGCCAATCGTCGAACCGATTTATTCCAAGGATCGGATTGTCACCGGGGGTGAGGGATTTGTCGTTGAGCTCGGTGCCAAAGTAGCGAGCATGAACATCGGCGATAACGCGCCGACCATCACCCGTTGCGGAGAGGTAGTGTCGCCCGATTTCGTCGAGAGGGATCTTCTCCGGTCCCGCTATCTCTACGAAGCCGTTGACCGGCTTTCCGACGGTCAGATCTGCCAGCGCTGCGGCCACATCATCAGAGGAAACCGGTTGCAGAAGGGCCGGCGATAAATGGACGTCGTTACCTTTGGTGGCGGACTGTGCGATCGCGCCGACGAATTCGAAAAACTGAGTGGACCGCAAAATCGTAAAGGGGATTTTTGCGGCTTTGATCAGGGATTCCTGCGCAACTTTGGCGCGGAGATAACCGCTCTCGGGGAGGCGATCTGCGCCGACCACTGACAATGCTATGTGATGGCTAACACCCGCTGCGGCCTCGGCTGCAAGAAGATTGCGTCCCGAAGTCTGGAAGAATTCGAGAACGGCGTTGTCTTCAAAGGATGGCGAATTAGCGACGTCGACGACAACCTGTGTCCCAGACATAGCCGCCGCTAGCCCCTCGCGGGTGAGGGCGTTGACGCCGGTGTTAGGCGAAGCGGCAATGGCATCGTGACCCTTTTTCCGCAAATGCGGGATGAGCTTCGAGCCTATAAGGCCCGTGCCCCCGATAACCACGATTTTCATCCAATATCTCCAATCTGAACGCCGCGGCCGAGCGGCGTCAGGAGAATGGGAGAGAGCTAATAAAACGTCTTTGTCGCTATCTTGAAAAACGCTTGGGATTACCTTGAAAAACTATCCAAGCAGGCTCTAAGGGTGTGGGCCGCAAGATTAGGGTCTGAGACAGACGTCATTTTGCCAATTCCAGTGGAGCCGGACGGTGCATTTTCTGTTTAAGGATTATGTTCTCGATCCCGAGCGTCGAGAATTGAAGCTGGCCTCCAGAGCGATACCGGTCGGCCCGCAGGTCTTCGATCTTCTTTTGTATCTCGTCCAGAACCGCGATCGGGTCGTCAGCAAGGACGACTTGCTTGAGGGCGTATGGGGCGGGCGCGTCGTGTCTGAATCAACTGTCACCAGCCACATCAACGCCGTCCGCAAAGCCATCGGCGACTCGGGCGAAAAGCAGGACCTCGTGAAGACCGTCCCTAGGAAAGGCTTCCGCTTCGTCGGCGATGTTAGGGAAACTCAACGCGTTAACGAGGCGGCCGTCTCGGCTTCGCAATCGAGGGACGCGGTGCGACCGTCGCCCGCTCCCCCAAACAAACCGTCGATCGCCGTTCTTCCGTTTCAGAGCATGTGCGGAGATCCGGAGCAGGCGTATTTCGTCGATGGTGTCGTCGAGGAAATCATTACGGCTTTGTCGCGCGTGCGCTGGCTGTTCGTCATCGCCCGAAACTCGAGCTTCGTTTATCGAGACTGCGGTTTCGATGTCAAACAAGTCGGAAACGAACTCGGCGTTGGATACGTGCTCGAAGGCAGCATGCGCAAATCTGCCGACCGCGTGCGTATAACCTGCCAGCTCATTGACGCAACAACAGGCGTGCAGCTCTGGGCGGAGCGATTTGAGGGAACAGTCGACGATATTTTCGAATTGCAGGATCGAATTGCGACGGGCGTGGTCGGCGCAATTGCGCCCCGTGTCGAACTAGCCGAAATCGAGCGCGCGAAGAACAAGCCTACAGGGAGCCTCGACGCTTACGATTTTTATCTGCGTGGTCTGGCTCATGTCCACCGGGGGACGCGCGAAGCGATCGACGAAGCTTTGCCTCTGTTCGCGAGAAGCATGGAGCTTGACCCAGAATACGCAACGGCCCATGCGATGGCGGCTTGGTGCTATTTCTGGCGCAAGGTCAACGGATGGAGCGCGGACCGCACATGGGAAACCTCTGAGGGCGCCCGATTGGCGCGGCTGGCCGTGGAACTTGGCCGAGATGATGCCGTCGCACTCACGCGAGGTGCGCATGCGTTGGCGCATCTTGCAGGCGATCTCGATTCCGGAATTGCACTCGTCGATAGAGCAAAGTTTCTCAATCCAAACCTTGCGGCGGTGTGGTTTCTTGGCGGCTTTCTTAGGACTTGGCAGGGCGAGCCCGATGATGCGATTGCTCATTTTGAGCGCGCCATGTCGCTTAACCCCCTTGATCCCGAACTTTATCGGATGCAGGCCGGAATCGGAATGGCGCATCTCTTCGCGCGTCGTATCGATGCTGCCTCCTATTGGGCAGAGCTTGCTTACGGAAACCTTCCGAGTTTTCTCGTGGCTGTGGCTCTCATCGCAGCGACCCGAGCGCTTTCGGGACGCAAAGACGAAGCGCGCGTGGCGATGAACCAACTTCGCGATCTGGATACAACGATCCGCGTCTCCAACCTCGCAGATTGGCTACCGATCCGACGGAGCGAAGATTTGGCGATATTTGGAGAGGGCTTGCGCATCGCGGGACTCCCGGAGCTGTGATCCAACAAACGCTCCGTCAGCGGTCGAATATCTCTTTTCTCTACTTTCCAAACGTTTCGACTCATAACGCCGGCCCCGATCTCCAATTCCTTCGAAGCTGGCGATCGGGCACCGGCCGCTTTGACTTAGAGTGTGGGATGGAGGTCGCAGACGGGGCTCACGTTCTCTAGGCGCAAGGCCACATCCAGCACCGTCGATTCCGCCAACTAGGAAGAGGCGATTTGGACGCCAATTGGAAGTCCGTCAGGGCTTGTTCCGAACCGCATCGACAGGGCCGGCATGCCGGTCAGGCAGAAGGGTGCAGTCGCACTCTGCACGTGGAATGGCGAAACCGTCTTGCCATCGACGACGAGCTACTTCAGTCCATGCTTAGTCGCTGGAAACAGAGTCACTGGACAGAGCAGCACATCGTATCGCTGGAAATAGCCGACGAACGTGTCGCGGAGGCGCTCCACCGCCTGATCGGCGGCGACGAGTCGGCTATCGGCGTGTCAGGTGTGTCAAGGATCAATTTGACATGACTGAAGTTCTGGGGCCTCGTGACCTGCGGTGATCTTCGCGAACTCAGGCCGGCTTTCCATCTGTTGAAGCTGCCAGAGGACGGTGCTGGCATCGGTCTGCTCCTGCACGGGCAGGCGGACTTCCGCGATTTCGATTGCATCATCGAGCTCGATCCCGAGGTAACGAACGGTGCTCTCAATTTCCGAATGCCCGAGAAGGATCTGGACCGCTCGCAGATTGCCGGTGCGCCGGTAGATCAACACTGCCTTCGTGCGTCGCGGCGAGTGCGTGCCGAACTTAGCCGGGTCGAAACCGACGCTAGCCGCCCAATTCTCTACAAGCCGGGCATATTGTCGAATGGTTAATCCACTTGAGCTATTGCCTCGACCGGCAAATAGAAACTGACGCGGCGTTCGTCCCGTCAGTCGCAGGTGCTCATCGATCGGCAGACGGGTCTGGTCGGTGAACTCGAAGCGCACTGGCCTGCCGGTCTTTTTCTGCCTGATGGTCGCGCGGTCCATTGTATAGCCGCTGGGCGCAACGTCATCGACGCGCACGGCTACCACCTCACAGCCACGCAGTTTCCTGTCAAAGGCGAGATTGAACAGGGCGAGGTCCGTTAATTCCCGCTAACCAAGGACCGGCCCCAGTTTTCGTTGAAGCGGTTTCACGCCAGGCCGCTTGCTTAACGAGATGACAGCGGCATCATCGGCATTGATCCGCGGAATTTTAGCTCGCCCTTACCCCATGGAGATATGTTCAGTCGATTAGAGGTCAGGATTTCAATCAAATGCGCACCGTCAAGAGGCGCGTCAATGCCGTACTGTCTAAAAGGAGAAGCGACGGTTCGCGGCTGTCCCAGAAGCCGGGAGATCATTTCAAAAGCGCGACGGAGCTGAAAGCGGCTCTCGAGGAGCTATCCAAGCGCGAGCAGGAGCTTAAACAGCTTAACGGCTGGTTCGATGTTGCCCTCAACAACATGGCTCGTGGGCTGTCGATGTTTGACTCCGAGCAGCGGTTGATCGTCTGCAATAAGGCTTATCAAGAACTTTACGAACTTCCTGATGCGCTCACCCAGCGGGGAACTTCGCTGGCTGACCTCGCGCGCTTCCACGACAAACGGGAAACCGGCAAAGACGGACCGGACGAGATTGCCCAACAACGAACTTGGGTCGAACATCACGCCGAAGAAATCGGCCGCGGCAAGACGTTCAGCCACGTCCAAAACTTGAAGAATGGGCGAGTTGTCCTGGTTACGATCAAGCCGTTACCCGATGGCGGCTGGGTCGATGTCCAGGAGGACATCACCGAACGGCGCAGGGCAGAACAACAAATCAGCTGGCTTGCCCACCACGACCCACTCACGGAAGTCGCGAACCGCACGCATTTTCGCCAAGCGTTGGATAACGCTTTGCTGAATCTGAGACCGACGACCGGGTTCGCGTTGCATTGGATAGATCTCGATAGATTTAAGGAGGTCAACGACACGCTGGGGCATCCGGCAGGCGATGCGCTTCTACAGAGCGTAGCAAAGCGTCTGCTGGCATCGGTGCGTGAGAGCGACGTGGTGGCGCGCCTGGGCGGCGACGAATTCATCGTGCTTCAGGCTGGCGTTGAAGAATGGAACACAGCGGAAGAGCTGGCGCAGCGGCTGCTGCGCACTATAAAAGAGGCACATTCCATTCTCGGTCAGATCGCCGTCACCGGCGCCAGCATTGGCATCGCTCTGGCTCCTCAACATGGACGCAACGCAGACGAACTCCTGCACGCCGCCGATGTGGCTCTCTATAGCGCGAAAAAAAACGGGCGAAATGGCTTCGCCTTTTACGAAGGCAGCCAACACGCCCGCTCGATCAACAGCTCGTTAGATCTGGATTTATGCCGCGCCGTCGATACCGGTCAGCTCGAACTTCTTTATCAACCGATTGTCGATTGGAAGGCTGCACGGGTTGTTGGCTTTGAAGCCTTGACGCGCTGGCATCACCCCGAACTCGGCACGATCTCTCCGTCCGAGTTCATTCCGATGGCGGAAGAGAGTGGCGCAATCGTGGAGATGGGCGGCTGGGCGCTGCGGCAGGCATGCGGTGAAGCGGTTAAATGGCCCTCATCCATGCGAGTCGCGGTGAACCTGTCGCCAGTGCAGTTCGAACGTGGAAACGTCTATCAGGCCGTGCTGAACGCGATCAACGAGTCGGGGCTCGATCCTCGTCGGCTGGAGCTGGAGATCACGGAAAGTGTTCTGCTCCGAGATGACGCCGATACGCATGACACGTTACTTAAACTCCGACGGCTCGGCGTACGCATGGCGCTCGACGACTTCGGAACTGCGTATGCGTCCCTCGGCTATCTGAGAAGCTTCCCTTTTGACAAAATCAAGATCGATCGCAGTTTTGTCCGCGACTTGGATTCGGCAAAGCGGAAGGACTGCGTCGCCATCGTTAGTGCGGTCGCTGCCCTCGCCCGGCAAATGCATATGCGGACCGTTGCGGAAGGGATCGAGACGATCGACCAAGCAGAAACACTTACCGGCGCCGGGTGCGACGAGCTTCAAGGGTTTTACTTTAGTCCCCCCGTCTCGGCGGAGGCGATCCCTGCGCTGATCGCTCGATGCACGTCACAATTGGAAGAGCGCTTGGCTCCGATCGACCTACACATTCCCACTGCAGCTGTAGCTTGATTCACACGAAGCGGGATCCGTCCGACGCAGGGCCGCCGATAGCTGCAGCTGTTTGCTGAGCGGAGATTTCATCCCCGCTATCCACAGATCTCCCCGATTGTGCAGCGCCGTTAACGCGTTTGTCGTCGAATCGAATCATCATACATTTCTGCAACTTACATACGTTCAGAACAGGAATTTTTCCCGATGATGGCGGGCATGGGCCGGGCTGGCGCGCGCGTATTGGATACTAAAAAGGGACAGTTACTCGCGGGCCTTTCCTGCGCCGTGCTGGCAACAGCCTTCGGACTGCCTACGCCGTCATCGGCAGGCAACTATACGGCAAGTACGGACGGCCAACTGCGCGCCGCCATCACTCAGGCCAATGCCGATCCCGATCCGAATGCGACGATCACCCTAACGGGAAGTTTTTCGACTTCCGCGATCAGCCTACCCACCGCCACAAAGCCGATCACCATCGACACCGGCGCGTTCATCCTTTCCGGCACCAGCGGCTCCGGAGCAAGCTCCGGCAGCCCAATCATCTTCACGGGCGCAGGCGGAGTGAGGACGTTAGCGGGCACGTTTGTTGGCGGCAGTGCCAACCTTGGGACTGGCGGAACTGGGGTGCAGATCCGTCTCGGGGCGTCGGTGACCAACAACGGACTCGTAGAGGGCGGAACGAGCACAGCAGGCTCTGGAGGGGCAGGCGTAGACTTAGGGGGCACGGGAACAGGCACCACTCTCGTCAACCATGGCACGATCCGCGGCGGGGCAGGGGCCACAGGAGGCGGCGTCGGAATCATCTTCCGAGCGGGCACCAATCCGATCGTTAATACCGGTACGATTGAAGGCGGAGCCGGAGCTTCGGCGATTACCTTGCAAACAGGCACCACCAATTACTCGATCACCAACAGCGGCACGATCCGCGCGGGCGCCGGTCAGTCCGGTGCCATCAGATGGACCGGAACAGCAACAACGGGCGCGCTAACACTTGAACTGCAGGCCAGCTCAGTGATCGACGGCAACGTTGTGGCCAACGCGGCTTCGGCGGCCGACGTCTTCCGCCTCGGCGGAACGGCCAATGATGTCTTCGACGTCTCGACGATCGGCTCTCAGTATCAGAACTTCGACAACTTTCAGAAGACTGGCACCAGCACTTGGGCTCTTGTCGGCACCGGCACCGCCACCACGGACTGGCAAATTCAGGATGGCACGCTGCAACTCGGTAACGGCGGCACCAGCGGCAGCGTGGTCGGCACAATCACCACCTCTGCGACGGGTACGCTTGCCTTCGACCGGTCCGATGCTTTGACGTTCGACAATCTCGTCCTCGGCACTGGCACCATCCGCCAGATCGGCAGCGGCACGACGACGATGACCGCAGATAATTCGGCTTTCGCGGGCACAACCTCGGTCGAGGCCGGCGCGCTTGCCGTCAACGGTATTCTCGGCGGCACATTGAATGTTCTATCGGGTGGCCGTCTGCAGGGCACAGGCCAGGTCGGAACCACGACGAACGTCGGCGTCATCGCGCCCGGTAACGGTTCTATCGGCACGTTAACCGTCGCCGGCGACTACACGGGCAATGGCGGCACACTTGCAATCGAGTCTGTGCTCGGCGGCGATGCTTCCGCCACCGACCGCCTCGTCGTCACCGGCAGCACGGCGGGCGCGACGCAAGTGGTCGTCAACAACCTCGGCGGGGCCGGCGGACAGACCGTTGCGGGTATCAAGGTTGTCGACGTCGAGGGGGCTTCGAACGGCACGTTCGCTCTGCGCGGCGATTACGTTTTTCACGGCGATCAAGCTGTTATCGGCGGCGCCTATGCTTACCGGCTCTATGAGGGAGGCGTTAGCACGCTATCGGATGGCGATTGGTATCTGCGATCCGCGTTGATCGATCCTGGCAGCTCGACGCCTTCGGACTCCCCGCCTGCACCGCTCTATCAGCCGGGCGTCGCGATCTATGAAAGCTACGCCAACGTATTGCAGACCTTCAATACGCTCGGCACGCTGCAACAGCGGACCGGCAACAGATCTTGGGGTGGCGCGAGCGGCAGCGATACCGGCACAGATCAGCCCGGCATGATCGAAGGCAATGGCGTTTGGGCGAGGATCGAAGGTTCGCACAGCAAGTTCGATCCGAAAACGTCGACGAGCGGCGCCGATTTCGATGCCGACTATTGGGATTTGCAGGCGGGCGTGGACGGCGTCTTGCTCGATGCCGCCGCTGGTCGGCTCATCGGTAGCTGGAATGCGCGCTATGGCACGATTTCCTCGGACATCAGTTCGATCTATGGCCTGGGCGGACTCAACTCAGACGGCTATGGCTTCGGCGGGACGCTGACTTGGTATGGCCGGGACGGCTTTTACGTGGATGGCCAAAGTAGCTTCACGCTCTACGACAGCAACCTGTCCTCCAATAGCGTCGGACGGCTGATTAAGGACGACGATGGCAGCGGTTATGCCTTCAGCCTCGAAGCCGGTCAGAATATCGCCGTCGCACCGCATTGGTCGCTCGTTCCGCAAGCCCAGCTCTCTTATTCGAAGGTCAGCTTCGACGGATTTAATGATCCATTCGGGGCACGAGTGACTCTCGACCACAGTGACGATCTCACCGGGCGCATAGGCTTAGCGCTCGACCACGTTGAATCCTGGAGAGATGGCGAAGGACGGATCTCTCGCGCCAAGCTCTATGGCATCAGCAATCTCTATTACGACTTCCTCGACGGCTCGAAGACGGACGTTTCCGGGGTCGCCTTTCGCAGTGAGAACGACGACCTCTGGGGCGGCTTAGGCGTCGGCGGTTCGCTCAATTGGGCGAATGATGCCTATTCGATCTACGGCGAAGTTTCCGGCAATACGAGTTTGAACAACTTCGGCGATAGCTACGCCGTTTCCGGCACCGGCGGCTTCAGGATGAAGTGGTGAGGGTGGTCATGTCTGCTTCTGGCCCATGACGTCGGATCGCGGACGTCTGCTCTATGGGTCTGAACGGCTGGGCAGGCAACAATGCTCATTGAGCGCGCCGAGATCAGTCACGATGTCTGCAAACTCTGCTTTGCGGACATTGAAGCGACGTCCGCAACTATACAAAAGCGGACTTCAGTGTGCGATGGCGCACGAGCGTCGGCGAGAAACGGGTATTATCCGCTAGCTGATTGAGAGCGGACGTAAATGCCCGAGACTTGCACGGTCGTTTTTGACCCCTCGCGGACAAGAGACCAAGGATTCTGACGTTGGGTACCAAGCGTCGGTCTCAGCACTGCGAAACCAACCATACTGTTTGCACCAGGCTTCAAGTGCGCGCTCTTGCGGCTTTGCGAGCGATGATTGGGCAAACTCAACAGAGCGCTATGATCTCTGTCCTCGCCAAGTGCCGGTGAAGACGCCTTTTCCGTGATGGCACGCCGCTTGCTAAGGACAGTATTACGAATCATGGCTTTCGTAATATCGGCCTTTTGCAGGAGGTTTGAAATGGCGCGTAGATTACGCATTCGTGAAGTGGCGGTGTTGGCGGTTTCCATGTTCGTCGGTTCCGCCAGCGCATGGGCCGATCCGCTGAAGATTGGTTACAGCGACTGGCCGGGTTGGGTCGCGTGGCAGGTCGCAATCGACAAGGGATGGTTCAAAGAAGCCGGCGTCGACGTCGATTTTGAATGGTTCGACTATGTACCTTCGATGGACGCGTTCTCCGCAGGTAAGATCGACGGCGTCACGGTGACGAACGGCGACGCGCTCGTCATGGGCGGTTCCGGCACCAAGAATATCATGATCATGCTGACGGATTATTCCAACGGTAATGACATGATCGTGGGCGTGCCGGGAATAAAGTCGCTCAAAGACTTGAAAGGCAAAAAGGTTGGCATTGAGGTCGGCTTCGTCGAGCATCTCTTGCTGCTCAACGGCCTCGAGAAGAATGGCATGACGGAATCGGATGTGACGCTCGTCAACACCAAGACAAACGAGACGCCGCAGACTCTGGCTTCCGGCGAAGTCTCCGCTATCGGCGCGTGGCAGCCGAATTCTGGCCAGGCGATGAAGCAGGTGCCTGGATCTGCTCCCGTCTATACGTCCGCGGATGAGCCCGGCCTTATCTACGACGTGATCGCCGTCAGTCCGACGAGCCTCGCGACGCGCAAAGCAGATTGGGAAAAGGTCATCAAGGTCTGGGACCGGGTTGTGAAATACATCAACGACCCGGCGACCGTCGATGACGCCGCCAAGATCATGGCAGCGCGCGTGGGTCTGAAGCCGGAGGAATACAAGCCTCTGATCGGCGGCACGAAGCTGCTGGACATTGCTGCCGCGAAGAAAGTTTTCGCCAAGGCCAAAGGTTTCGGATCGCTCTACGGATCGTCCGAAATCGCGAACGCCTTCAACTTGAAATACGCAGTTTACAAAGAAAAACTCGACGTCGACAGCTTTATCGATCCGTCGCTGACCAATGCGCAACCCTGATCTCGGACTGGTCACCGCTCCCGCCTTAAAGGCGGGAGCGGCGCCGCATGAAAGGCGGCCCGCGCGGAGCCGTGCGTGGTTCGCGGTTGGCCGGCGACTGTCGCCAGCGACAAATACAATCCTCGGGATCCTGTCGTTCGTGATCCCGGTGCTCCTGTGGTGCGTCGCGAGCTACGTGCCGTTCGTCTGGCATCCGCTAGTCACAGTCACTGATCCCGGCGGGGTCGGTTATTTCAAGCCAGGCATGCGAGTTGAACGCACCGAGTTTGACAAACAGGCGGTTGCGGCAGTTCAGGCCGGCCTCGCGCGTCCGGTGGGCAATCCCGCAAACCCGGTCTATCTGCCGGCCCCGCATGAAGTTGCCAACGCAATGATCACCGCGTTTTCAACGCCTCCGCAAACGCGTGATGGTCAATGGCTGCATCAGAGTCTCTGGCACAGCATCACCGTCATCTTCTGGGGCTTCCTTATTTCTTCGCTCATCGGTGTGCCGCTTGGAATTTTGTGTGGAGCTTACAATTCAATCTCGCGTCTCTTCGAACCATTCACAGAGTTCGTTCGCTATCTGCCTGCTCCGGCATTCGGCGCCCTAGCCGTTGCGATACTCGGTATCTACGACGGCCCGAAAATCGCTATCATCGTCATAGGCACGCTCTTTCAGCAGATCCTTATTATCGCCAACACAACGCGGAAGCTCGATTTCGGCCTCGTCGAAGCGGCTTTGACGCTCGGCGCCAAGGGGCGCTCGATCCTGACTCGCGTCGTGGTGCCGGGAATCTTGCCGGACCTTTACCGCGACCAACGCATTCTTCTCGGTTGGGCATGGACGTATCTGATCGTAGCGGAACTTATCGGCACGTCGACCGGCATTACCTGGTTCATCACTCAACAGGCGCGCTACCAACATTTCGACAACGTCTATGCCGCCATCATCATGATCGGACTCATCGGGCTCAGCGTCGACATGGCGCTCGCGTGGCTCGGCCGGCGTCTTTTTCCCTGGGATCAAGCAACAAAGGGGAACGAACGATGACATCCGAACCGAACGGGCTGCCGGTTCTCGGACAATCGCCCGCCGTGCGCGATCGCTTTCAGCGACTTAAGGCCCGTGACGTGATCCTCGACGTGCGCAATCTCAGCAAGACGTTCTCGGTCATGGGCAAGTCGACGACGGCGCTTCGCGACGTCAGCTTCAGGACGCACCGCCGCGAGTTTCTTTGTGTTGTCGGCGCGTCGGGCTGCGGAAAGTCAACGCTCATCCGCATCATCGCCGGTCTCGATCAACAGACGTCCGGCGAAATCCTTCTCGACGACAAGCCCGTCGTCGGCCCGGGCAGCGATCGCGGCATGGTTTTTCAGGGCTACACCCTCTTTCCGTGGCTGACGGTCAAAAAGAACGTCATGTTTGGACTGGAGATGGCCTATGACGGCAAGAAAGATCCGGAAATGGCCGCGTCGCAATGGCTCGACCTCGTCGGGCTTGCGAAATTCGCGAACCACTATCCGCATCAACTTTCAGGCGGCATGAAGCAGCGGGTCGCGATCGCTCGGGCCATCGCCAATCAACCACGCATCCTGCTGATGGACGAGCCGTTCGGTGCGCTCGACGCACAGACACGCGGCCGCATGCAGAAACACCTGATGGAGGTCTGGCGTAAGATCGACATCACCATCGTATTCGTCACCCACGATCTCGATGAAGCCATCCTGCTGGCGGATCGGATCCTCGTTTTGAAGCCGCATCCAGGTGAAGTGATTGAACTGATGGAAGTACCGGTGCCACGGACCCGGGCACCCGAGGATCTGGCGTCTCCGAGCTATGCCGCGACAAAGGCGAGGCTCGAAGCGCTGATTCACGGCAACGAAGGTCGCCACGGTGCGAACGCAGACACGCCGGCCGAAGCGGATGAGGAATCCTATCCGGCGCTCATCATGCTGACCGATGTCGCCGATACCATTGATTGAATGTGCGCCGCGGACAGCCGGTCCCGATGACCCGAGCGATAATCGCCGAATAGCAAGTTGTGATTCAGAAAAGAAAGGACCTAAGCCGTCATGGATACCCATGCCCCCGCCAGCAATGGCACGCCGAATATCGAGGAGACTTACAGGCGACTGAAGGAGCAAGGTGTAAAATATTGCATCGGAGCCTATGTCGATATTCACGGCGCGCCGAAGGGCAAGGTGGTGCCGATCGAGCACTTGAAGCACATGGCCCACGGATCGGAGCTTTATACCGGCTACGCGCTCGATGGGTTGGGGCAAGAGCCCAACGAAGACGAGTTCGCTTCCGTGCCGGATTTCCGGGGCGTTATCCAGCTTCCCTGGGAACCGAAGCTTGCATGGGCGCCTGCCGACCTGTCATTCCACGGCAAGCCCTACCCTCTGAGCACGCGCGTCGCGTTGCAGAACCAGCTAGCCAAGGCCGCAGAGTTGGGTTTTGGATTCAACCTTGGTATTGAATGCGAAATCTACTTACTGAAGAAGAATGCCGACGGCAGCCTGTCGATCCCGGATCCCGACGATAAACTCGGCAAGCCCTGCTATGACGTGCAGGGGTTCGTCAATGCTTTCAGCTGGCTCGACAAGGTCGCCTCGTGCATCAACGATCTTGGTTGGGATCTCTATTCGTTTGACCACGAAGACGCGAACGGACAGTTCGAATTCGATTTTACCTATTCCGACGCCCTCACCACCTGTGACCGGCTTACGTTCTTTCGCTTCATGGCAAAGCACTACGCCAAGGAGGAGGGACTTATCGCCACGACGATGCCGAAACCATTTGCCAACAGAACCGGCTGCGGCGCGCACTTCAATATGTCGCTGTCGGATCTGGCCAGTGGCGCCAACGTTTTCGCGTGCAAGCCGGGGGATGATCCTCGTGGCCTTGGCCTCACCGAAACCGGCTATCACTTTATTGGCGGTATTCTGCGTCACGGCCGCGCCCTTTGTGCGGCGTATGCGCCGACGGTCAATAGCTACAAACGTCTCGTGCGGCAGGGCGCCATGGGGACTTTCTCATGGGCGCCGGTGTTCAATTCGTATGGATCCAACAACCGCACGAACTCGCTGCGCGTCCCGATGGGCGGCGGCCGATGCGAGTCGAGGAATGCGGATGGCTCCGTCAATCCATATCTCGCAGCCACACTGGCCCTCGCCGCCGGTCTCGATGGCGTGCGCAATAAGATTGATCCCGGCAAACCAAACGAAGACAATCTCTACGCGATATCGGAAACGGAGCGGACGGCGAGAGGGATAGAATTCCTGCCACAAAGCCTCCAAGAAGCAGTCATCGCGTTTGCCGCGGACCCCTTTATCGAGGAAACGCTCGGCAAGGAGCTTCGCGACGAATTCATCAAGTACAAAACCGCAGAGTGGCAGGACTACCATCTCTCTATTAGCAGTTGGGAAACCGAACGTTATAGCCATCTCTTCTGAGGTGATAATTTCTGGCATGGTATTCTGAGCCCGCAAATCAAAAGCTGGCCCCGCGGCTGTGTCCGCGGAGCAAAATGTCCTGCCGGAGGATACGATGTCCGTAGAAAGCTCGAATAACCTCGTTGCGCGAATGAGCGTATCTTTGCCCGAGGAGCAGTTGGCGGAGCTCGACGTGGTCGTCAAGGCCCGTGGATTTGCGAGCAGATCGCAGGCCATTGGCGACATGCTTCACAACTGGCTCGTCGAGCACAAGCGCGAGTACGGTACCGATGTCATGGTCGGGACAGTGACCCTATTCTACGACAATTCCGTGCCGGGATTACAAAAGAGGCTGGCCGACCTGCAATACGAGAACATTGCGGAAGTGATCAGCTCGCTCCACGTCCACCTTGCAAACAATCAGACGCTCGAGGTTATCCTCGTCCAGGGGCCGGCAGTAAAACTTCAGGAAATTGCCGATGAGTTAAGCACGCTCCGCGGTGTCATCTCAGGTCGGATGCAATTGGTTGCGGCGATTATCCCGCAGCTGCATCCGCTTCCGGACGTACCCCTGCACATCAACAAGAGAAGCAAGAGTCCGGCGGATCGGAGCAACGGCGCCAAACAGCATGCGAAACGCAAATTCCGCCGACGGCGCTCCGGCTAGCTGATTACTGAGCCGGTCGTACGACGCCGCGATCCGCCGATACTGAATTTGATATCGCGCGTCGTCGCGGAGCGTTGAAATAACTCCCCCTGATGCGGACCAGGAAAGCAATTTGATACCGATCCTCGCGTCGCCTTAGCTCTCCGAGTGCATCCGAGATGATGCCATTCGCTATGAAGGAGCTGGAAGGGGCATGATCATGCCTCCTTTGCGTTAAACCCGGCAATGTTCGCTTATGGCCCATAGCTCCAGCGCGCGGACGACCGCTATCTGACGACCGCTGCCTTCGGGCCGCGTCGGAACTCTTCTGGTCACTCGATCCCAGTTGCAGACTTGAACGACATCGCCAGAGCAAGCGCTCCCGTCTGCTGTTGTCGTGCCGGCTGACACGTGAAAAGCCGATTTTTTCTCTTGACCTCCGATGAGGGCGCCCGGCCCAAAGCGGACAGAAGTCAGCCACCAATCGTACCGTTCCAGCATTTTGGCTTTTCAGTCACGGTCATAGACCGATCAGCTGCCGGAAGTACGGTCCCCACCCCATCGCACGTTTTGCCGCGTCGCCCGTGCGGTCCACCGCAATAATGAGCGACGCTACCAGCAAGTCAGGCTTATCCTTGACCGTGAAAATTATGCCGCCGCCTTCATGCTCTTCGGACTTGAAGATGAAATCGGAATTGTTATCGGTGTCCTGTTTGGGGCGAGCGGCGTATGGTTGGCGATCTCGATAAATGCGTGCGCTCAGCTCATTCTCAAAATAGATCTGACTGGTGACCAACGTGAGCGCATCGAGAAAAACTTTCACGTGAATATGCGGCGTACGTCCGGGATACCAACCAGGATAAATCGAGCGAAACGTGACCGTGCCGTCGGCACCGCTGATCTGAGTTCCACGTAGATAGGTATCGCTTTTTGTCGAGATGTCGTGATTGTCGCCCTGACTCGCATAACCCGAATAAATGCCCCGAGCATCTGCATGCCAGATATCGACACGCGCGCCGGATATCGGCGTGCATGGGCCGCTGTCGATGACTTTCAGGATCAGCTGCGTTGGCAAACCGGGGCGGCCTTCCGCAATGTCCGACCGCATTAGCCTCGGATCGAAATAGTACGGACCTTCGACCGCTTGGGGGAAGAGAGTGCAGAGGCCCTGCGGTTGCGCGGCGGGGGTTGTTTCCGCCCGGGCGGATGTCGGTTCGACGATCAGCCCGACGCCGGCTGTGCCTAACATCAATCCACGCAAAGCCTGACGGCGAGAAAGTTCATCCATTCGTGGGTCTCCCTAGTCTGGACCGCATTCCGGCGTTCCTGACTTCCCTTCGGAACTGCGTTTGTGAATCCCGAGTGGCTGCTTTGAGCGGCGCAACTTGCGTCGTAGTGCTATGGCGTACACGTACAGGGCAACAAACGCCCATGGATCGAGGTTTTTGATTTCTAGATATGTCTCCCGCCTGATCTCGCCCTTGACGACGAGGTATCTGGCTAGACGTTCGGTCGAATGATGCATCCGAGGCATACTCGAAACTATTTTCGTCGAACGCGTCACGGCGTGGCCGACGGAATAAGCAGGATCGCAAACAGAAAGACGGCGAGAGCCGCAGAAAAAAGTAGAAAGGCGAGCTCAAATAGCTTGTTCATTTTGGGTCTCACGTTTCTATTTCCTCAAGGTGCCGTGCGCAGAGGGACAGGAAACTGCGCGCTCGGCGTCTCCGCTTCATGGGTTGTGCGGCAGCGGCCTGTTGGAAAGGCATCCATCGGCAAAACCTGGGGGCGGCGGAGGGGCGAAATGCGGTGGAAATTCGCGGCGCGGTAGGCGCGCCTCAATGGCGGCGACTTTGCTCAGTTGGTCGGGGGTTAGTTTTGCGCGGAGAACCTCGATGGCTTTCTTTAGCGCGTCGGCTTTCTGAGCCCGCTCGATCGCTGTGTCTGCGAGTTGCATCGCGAGAGCGAACGATTTCGGCGGTTCCGCCGAAGGCGATTGGGATTCAGTCTTCGGAACCTGCGGCGGCTCAGTTATCGCCAGTAGCGCATCCGTAAAATCACGCCACTCATTGAGTTGCTCTGCTCGAATACCAATCTCGGTCTCTGCTTCGGCCAGCAATGCGGCGACGTGTTGCGGCTCCATTGGCGGGCGCGGCGGCCCAAATCGCGGACGGCCCTCCGGCCCAAAGCGAGGCCCAAATGGATCACCGCCGAATTGCGGCCCGAAGGGGCCGTGCGCGGACTCCTCGCTCGCGGCGGGGACTTGAGGCGATTGCGCTGCCGCATCCGACAAGGCCATCACCCCGAGAATAAGCGGCGACAGACATGCCGTGCCAATCCAAAACTTACGTGCGTTGCTCTTCGTCACGGACCTCTCCTTACGTGCATCGCCACTCCGACGATTACGAGGGTTGCCGCTAGGGCTCCGTCGTCGGTGGTGCCGTGTCTATCAAGGCGAAAGCCGTTTTGGATGAGCGTTAAGCGTCGAAGTGTAACCGTCCGTTACACAAACACCGTTGGCGGCGTGCGACTTGAGCCGTAAGAATGAGCGGCATTTAGCATTTCGAAGGTCACTGCTTGTCGGCGACACCTCACATTCTTATCGTTGATGACGATAAACAAATCCGAGCGAGCCTCGGCCGCTTTCTCGTTTCGAACGGCGTGCGCGTTACGGAAGCCGGGGGCGATGCCGCAATGTGGGCGTCGCTGGAAGTCGGGAAATTCGACCTCATCGTTCTCGATGTGATGATGCCGGGCGAAGACGGCTTGTCGCTCTGCCGTCGCCTGCGCGCAACGCGTTCGATACCCGTCGTGTTGCTCACGGCGATGTCGGCAGAGACGGATCGCATCATTGGACTCGAAATCGGAGCCGATGATTATGTTACGAAGCCGTTCAGCCCCCGTGAACTTCTCGCGCGCATTCGCGCCGTTCTCCGGCGCACGCAGGACACCGCATCGAGGGAAGAGCCGCCCTCGCACAGTCTTTACGAATTCGACGGATGGCGGCTCGACACCGTCCGGCGCATCCTCAGAAACCCGGAAGATGTACTTGTCGATTTGACAGCGGGCGAATTCGATTTGCTGCTCGCCTTCGTCGAAAGGCCGCAGCAGGTTCTGACCCGAAATCAACTCCTGGATTTGACGCGCGGGCGTGCGAGCGCGCCGTTCGATAGAAGCATCGACGTTCAATTGAGCCGGTTGAGGCGCAAGATCGAAAACGATCCGCAGCAACCAACCCTCATCAAGACAGTGCGCAGCGGCGGGTATATTTTCACCGCGCCCGTCGATGGTACCATGCAACGAAATCGCGCCTGAGCCCGGATCATCACATGCGGATATTCAGACTTGGGCTCAGCACGCGGATCGCGCTCACAATGCTGTTGGCGCTGCTTCTTATGGCAGGCTTAAATGCTGCCACCTTCTTTCTCCTCCCGCGCCCCGATGCCACCGTCTACAGCGCCCATTGGCTCATCTCGCACGTCAACGAAGCGGCGAAGGCCATTTTCGGTGCCGGTGTCGCGCAACGCCAAATTATCGCCGAACGACTCACAAACGAATCGAAGCTCGATATCAATTGGCAACCGAGCGCTCCGCCTCGGCCGCGCGATGAGAATCTGACCATTTATATGACGCGGCTTCAGAGTTCCCTCCGCGAGGCTCTGTCCGGAACCGCCAAAAGCATATCGATTGAGATGCGCGGTCGACCTCACGGGGGACCGGGCGACGAACCGCGCGAATTCGTTCCGGAAGGGTTTGACCGAGAGCTTCCGACCGGTCCGCTGACGTCCGTCGAACCCGACATTCCGATCTTCGATGGGTTCAGCATCGCTGTAGAAGGTCAGGATGGAAGTTGGATCCGCGTTGAACCTCACCGCCCTGAGTTCCTGACGCCCTTCCTCAGGCCACCTGTTATTACGGCGGTCGGCGCCATTATCCTGATTTCGGCCTTATCAATCTGGACAGCGAAGCGATCGCTGCGACCTATCGATCAACTTGTCGTTGCTGCGCAGCGCATCGGCATCGAACGCCAGGCGAGCCCCATCGATACGCGGGGTCTCGGCGACTTTGTCGTCATCGGTGATGCGATCAATGAAATGCAGAATCGCATCAAGGGCTTTATCGACGAACGGACGCAAATGCTCGCTGCGATCTCGCATGATTTGAGAACTTCGCTCACGCGTCTCAGACTGACCTCCGAAGAGCTCCCCGAAAGCGAAGCCAAAGACAGTCTCATCAAAAATATGGAAGAGATGGAGCAGATGGTTTCGGCGACACTCACATTCGCCGGCGACGATCTGAAACGAGAGCGATCCGAACGGGTAGACATCGCAGCTTTGCTCATCACGATCTGCGACAGCTTCTCAGACACGGGCGCGCGGACGGAGTACGCCGGCCCCGATCACCTGTTCGCCGTATGCCAGCCCATCGCGATAAAACGTGCCTTCGTAAATCTGGTCGACAATGCGATCAAATATGGCGGCTCGGCGCACATCGAACTACAGACAGTGCAGGACGCCATTCGGGTAGTGATAAAGGATGAGGGCCCGGGTATTCCGACCGAGCTGGTTGAACGAGCGTTTCGGCCCTTTAGCCGCCTCGAACAATCTCGGAGCCGCGAGACCGGTGGCGTCGGACTAGGGCTTGCGATCGCACGTGATATTGTTTCAGCGCATGGTGGCACGATCAATCTCGGTATGCGCCCCGAAGGGGGATTGGAGGCCCAATTGCGTTTGCCGATCGTTCAGACATCGGTAAGGGCATGACCACAAGGTAGGCTCAGGTATCCTCTGCTTTGCTATTCGCGTCGCGATCTGCCGCTATTCGCGCGGGCGATCTGGCCTGCGAGATCGGCGAGATCAATGAACTCATCGGCTTGACGCCGCAATTCGTCGGCTACCATCGGCGGCTGGGTCTGCAGCGTCGAGACGACGCTGACACGCTTGCCCTTCTGCTGAAGAGCTGCGACGAGGCAGCGGAAATCGCCATCGCCCGAAAAGATGACGATATGGTCGAGGCTGTCAGCGAGACGCATCGCATCGACCGTCAATTCGACCTCCATGTTCCCTTTGACTTTGCGCCGCCCGGCCGCGTCCGTGAATTCTTTCGTCGGCTTCGTCACCATCGCGAAGCCGTTGTAGTCGAGCCAATCGATCAGCGGACGGATCGACGAATATTCCTGCTCGTCCGCAAGCGCCGTATAATAAAGTGCCTTGAGCAATCGTCCCTTCTGGCCGAAGAAGAGAAGCAGCTGCTTATAGTCAACTTCGAATCCCAGAAACTTGGCTGTAATGTGTAGGCTGGCTCCATCGATGAAAAGCGCAATTCGCTCATTCGAGTTGAAGTGCATACGTCCTCTGGGCGGATCGATATTTACCGGCATCGGTATCTAAGTATGGAAGCGAGCGGCCCTGCGCATGTCACGCCTGTTTCGAATTGTAACGTAGTGTTTCCCATCGAAGCCGAGAGGCGCGCCGAGCGCTAAGGCGCTCGAGGGAAACCGGATGGGCTCAAGCATTGTGCGCATTTCCCGGACAAGATTGAAGTCAGTTCCGATGCTGACACAGTTACGGCTCGCGCCGCATCAGAGCCGGAAAAATCACGATTGGCCCAAGCGATAGAAACCCGCCAACCAAGACTGCCCCGACCACGGTTCCCACCCAAAAATCGAAAGCGGTCACTAGGTGCCCGCCGAGGCCATACCGCGCGAGCAAATAGAACACGACGAGATAAAGCAGGCTGGTCAAAAGCCCCGGCGAATAGGCAAGCTGCCGGATGGTCCAATAGAGATGCAACGTGAAGGCATGCGTGGCAAAACCTCCGATGAATATGATTGGCAGGATAACCCAGTGTCCGCCGAGACTTTCGAACATGACATTGCCGAGAGCGATAAGCCCAAGCAGCGCTGCGTTGAACCAGAAGAACATAATTGCGTGGTAAGAGGGCCAAAAGCTTCTCGCAATCCATGTAACGAACCCGCCGGCAATGAGCGTTTCATCGATGAGGTGAACGACATAAGCCCCGAAGAAAGCCCAAAATAGCAAATCCAAAAACGGCTAAGGCCCGTCCCCTTTCGACGGATTAACTTACTACATGGGCAGCGGTTTCACGGCGAATGGAGAATGAGGAGGGAATGGCGCGTCCCGAAAGACGCGCCACCAGGAGCTACCGCTCGGTCGAAGCATCACCGGTGCGCTGATGCTTACCAGCACCATCGTTCCGAGGCCCATCGCCTGGGTGACCACCGTATCAGTGGCTGGCGTGCGCAACGCCGCACCGTTCAGCTTCTTCAACGCCATGAGTCGGGATCCGGCGGTGCTTGCGGTGGGGATGATAGATGCCGCAGACGGACGCATGAAAGATACTGCGCAGAATATTGTCGATACGGGAGAGTTTGTCGTCAATCTTGTAACGCGAACTGCTGCTGAAGCGATGAGCTTGACATCCATCGATGCGCCGCCAGATGTCGACGAGATTCAACTTGCCAACCTTGAAACCAAACCATCCATCAAAGTGACGCCTGGGCGCATTGCCATCAGCCCGGTGTCTTTCGAATGCAAGCTTCACACGAAGATTGAATTATCAAACCAACTCATCGCCCTCGGCGAAATCGTCCATGCCCACATCGATGATATGATGATGCTTGTCCGGAAAAACATCACGTCGACACACCTCAGCTTGAACTCATATCCCGCCTGCACGGCAGTGGACGTTACGGAAATGCCGATACCGTTTTCAAGATAGCTCGGCCTGGCGCCTCGAACGCCTCCACGAAATCTTGATGCTGGGTATCCGAGAGGTCGATCGATAATGACGGCTCTAGCGAAGCCCCAACGCATCGATACGACTTCACGTCCGCCTGTCGCGTTCATGCGGGGCACCGTGCTTTGGGCAGAGCGTTGGGCTGCTCGACGTCGCATGTATCGAACGTCCTTCGAGACCTTTCCGGCGCCGGACACGTCACTGTGCGGGCGTCGAAGTTAGGGACCGTCATTCGGCTTGCGGCTTAGATCGCAGCGATACCCTCCCGCTACACAAGATTGGTAAATTTCCTCCGTGCACTGCGGCCAAGCTTGTGGTCGGCTTGAACTGGGGATTTGCTCAGATAGTTGCTCTTCGCCGATCCTCAAACCCGGCATTGAGCGACGACAACAGAGCGCATCCCGTGCTCTGACCGGCAAGCCAGGGAGCGATGGTTCACACCCGTCGCTCTTTCCGTTTCCAGCGATGTACCGCATTGCCAAATGTGGCTTGATCTGAACGCAAAACTACGTGCAGCGTTTATCCGTAGGAAGAACATCTGCGCCAGCAAGGTCGAACAAGCGGGATCGAAACCAGCGGGCGTAAGGGCAATGTGAACCTATCAAGCCTCGTCAGAAATGGCGGGGCTTTCTCTTTGCTTCGGATTAGATCGCCGGTAATGACGGCTTCACACGCGCCGCCGTTTTGTTGGTAATCGGCAATCGACTGCTCTCGCTTCGCCTCGCCGCTGACCGCCGGCGCCCGTTAGGCCGGCTCTATTCTTTCGAAGCGGGATTGCTGAGCAAAGCGTCCCGTAACTTCTGCTTCAGACTGTCGTCTGCACTACCCATCAAGAAGTTTTCGACGGTCACCGTGGACGTCCCGCTATCCAATCCGCCGAAGCTAAATGGGTCTTGGCACGACCATTCATGTTCGACGTTCTGCGCACCGGTGACCGTATTTGAGACTAACGTCCACAAGCCAGTTTCGCGAGTAAAGCCCGCAGCCGCTACTTGATGAAATTGGTTGCGAACTTCCGACATGCAGTTCTCCATATCAGCTTTGTGCACCACGGCATTTGGCTGACAGCATCGCAATTAGGGTGAATGTTCCGCGATGTGAATGTAGCAGCTAAACCGCGCATCGCCCGGAAAGATTGACAGAGCTTCTTTGAAAGTGTCGACATTTCCGCCCGAAAGCAAGCGGAGCATCCCATGCAAGCTGGACGAAAAAGCCGTGAACATCACGCCAAGCGAAAGTCGAATGAAGCCCGCATCGAGGCGTTAAAGTTCAAAGATGGAAAAGGCAGCCAACGCGTCGCTGCCAGCCGCACGAAGGCCGGTAAGAACGCGCCGAAGTTGAAAGCAGCGAAGAAGTAAGAACATACAATGCGTGCAGTTGTAATTGTAGTCGCGGCTATTTTGGGTTTGGCGATCTGGTACGGTTTCAAATTGCAAGAGCCGTGCACGGCCAAGGGCGGCCTGGTCGTTGAAAAAGACCACAAGTATGTTTGCGTCCGTGATGGCCGGGTGCTGGAATAAAATAATTGAGCGAAGCTTCCGACGTCACCACTGCGGGCTATAGACGCGTCGCGCGCGATAGTAATAGCGGCCGTGATAAGGTCCATAGTGTAAAGGCCCGTAGAAGGCTTGGCGGGGATACATTGGCGGCCCCGCATAGTAGGTCGGCGGGTAGAAATACCCGTACGCGGCCCGATAGGGAAATGGATAGGCATAGCGGTTCGGGTACCCGTAGCCGGAATAGCCACGGCGGTGGTGAGCCTCGGACGGCGTAGCGACGCTGATCACAGTCATGCTCGCTACAGCGGCGGCAATGAGATGTTTCCGTTGAAACATTTAGCGTTCTCCATAGGCCGAAGCAGAGACTGCGAACCTAGAAGCTATGTTCGCTTCGAAATATTTCGCCCATAAACATGATGAATAATCCCTTAGCACGCTAGCGCCTTGGCTCTCTAGCCCCGTGGCCTGGTGACGCCCAGTCGAGAAAAAACCCGGCCTCTCCAACGAGGGACCGGGGCAAAGGCGTAAGGAGCAACGTAGATTAGTAACGGCAGAGACGACGGCCGTGGCGCCAATAGCAATCGCCGTAATCGTCATCGTAATAGTCATCGCCGTACACGAAACCCGGATAAAAGCCATATCCGTAACCGTAGCCTCTCCCACCGCGCCAATGGCCACCGCCGTGACCGTATCCGCCCGCGAAATGACCACCTTGGCCGCCATGACCGAAACCACCGCCGTGGCCGCCACCCATGTGACCACCACCGCCGAAGTGGGCAGCGGACGCCGGCAACGAGAACGCAGCTAATGCGCACGCCGCCGCGAGTGCTGTGGCCGTCTGTTTAAATCTGAGCATCGATTTCTCCTTTACTCGTAACATCTGGAAGAGCGACCGAACTCGGATGCGATGGGTTGGGAGGTTTCACCTCACGGATTGGCGACTTGTCGAAACGGATCGTCGCAGCCCCGCCGACCGTCCGCATAGGCCGGTAAACTGTTAGCAAGCAGGCCAATCATCAATTGTTAGATGCGGTTGTCCGCCCTCAACGCGCTCTATGAAGTCGATGAAATATTGCGCATCTTCTCGGGCGGAGGACGACTGTTGAGGTGCGGGTTCTATGATGCAGTTCATCGCCCCGTCTTCGAAGATTTGGACGTAGCTGAAAAATAGGTTTGCACCGGACATTCGTCGGAATTCGAAAAGTGATTTCGAGATGCAAACTTGCGCGTTTGGAAGACCTCTATTTAGGATGAAGTCCGCGTCGCAAACAAAGATCCTTCCACATTTAAGGGCTGCTCGGGCCTGCACGAATAGATCGGGGCGGCGAAGAATATTTAACGGGGGGATAGAAAAATCGTAGTTTTCTATCTGCGTCTGCACAATTGGGTCCGCACTTACGAATGCCGTCCGAAGCCCTGCTCTATCCAACGCGGCACAAACTGCGAACTCCGTTTGGGAATGTATGCACGCGACAACGCAAGGCGTGGCGAGCGCGTGTTGAAGAAATGCCTTGTCGGAGCGCACCTCGGGCGAATATCGCGGAACGAGCCGCTTCATAAAGTGACGCAGCATAAAATGTCGAATATGTCGGACTGGGACGCCGTAACGCCCTTGGATCACCCGCTTCGATGGAGCGCCGTCGACGATCCTCCATGCGCCACGAAAAAGAACATCGGGCGGCTTCCACCAGTTTCGAAACAGAAAGAATGCGAGACGGTACCTCCGGTCGAAGGGGCGGATACTTCTTCGTAGGTCCTTCAATCGTCGTCTTACAGGCATTCAACGCCAGTTCCCATTGCTTGATCCGCCTAATTATCGCAGCCCCCTTGGCGGTTTGCTTTTTCGGGATGGTAGAACGGAAATGCGTCACCCCCCATTGGTTTGTATCGACATGCTCTGAGATTTATTAGAAGGGATAGGTTGAGTCTTCAGCGGTTGTGTGGTCGCATGGCGAATGAAATCAAGTTCATTGAGAATGCGCCAGAGGCGAAAGCGATAATATTGTCATCCGAGTTCGCCACGTATTCTATGTCTGATCGATATCGAGAACTCTCGCAAAGAACAAATATCGACTTCTCTGCTGCAATAAAGCTTCTCGATCATTTGCCGGTTTTCATTGATGGCAACAACCATCAAAAAATTCGCAAACTGATGGCGAAGCAGGTCTCTCGAACGAAGGACGTTCAATTCGCGGCAAGTATCGAAGCTCTTTCAATGCTGAGCCAAAAACTGCTTCGTGCAGGTTCTGAAGTGGACTTAATTGCCGAGTTCTGTCAGCCCCTCTGGCGATCTATTTCCTCTGCAATCGTGCCACCAAACAAAGATATGCTGGAGCTGATCGATGCGGTGCCGACTTTGTTCAGCCCTTTTCTATCCATACGCGAGCGCGCGAAAATCAATGCTCTGATAGCGGCGTTTTTGGACGCCTATTGCGTTTACTCGGATGACGATTTGATACACGTTTGTTTAGCGTCACTAGGGGCAAGACCGTTCGTCGGAAGTTTGGGGCTATCGCTTTGGACCGTTTTTCAGAGTAACCAAGGCGCAAAATTGAGCGAGATTTCTTGGCCGAGGATGTTTCCGTCGAGTTCCCTAACGTACGTCGATCGAATTTTCGCAAGGCCTGAACGGTGTTCTCATACTTTCGAGATGGGTGATCGGATAAGATGTTTCACCCAAAGCAAGGCTTATACCGTTGAAGAAAATCGATCAGCGCTTTTCGGATTTGGCGCCCATACATGCCTGGGAAAATCCATTTCGGAAAAGGTTTGGGTCCAGGTCGTGGCCGAACTTTCCCGGTTTCATCTGCGGGTTGATTGTCGCTCAATCGCGATGAACCCCTACACCGACCCTTTTCAAATGCCCGGAACGATTACGATCAGGCTGACATAGAAATTTTGGAATTTTTCGCTCTTGCGATTTGCCGCGACAATCGTTCCGCTAGTTCGGCAAGTGTCAAGGTATCCGGAAAGTCTACGATTTCTATATCGACGCCGAGGGCATCTTCGATATTCATTGCGAGCTGCAAGGTGTCCAAGCTATCCAACTCGAGCGACCTTAACGTCGTGCGTTGAGCAGAAGCCTTATCGAGGTCCAAAGCTTTTGCCGGTGCGAGCACCTTCACTGCGTCGAGCAGAACTGCAATGACTTCGGCCATGAAATCCCCACCAATTCGGATGCCGCTGCACCCTATCGATACTGCACGTAGCGGGGCGAAGAGCCATCGCAGATTGGGATAGCCTCACAAAAAACTTTTAGAACACTGGGGAATGCTGTGTTGCGTTGCTCATCAGCCGCACAAAAAGCAAGACTGGCTTTCGCGCGCGCATAGCAGAGATGTAGTGTTCATAGGCCCGGCTTCCTCCAATACCATCCGCAATTTTTCAGCGTCGTGCACCGCCGGAAGAGACACGTCACTTATGCTGCCCGACAAAATTTCGAGGTTCGGCACGACGGAAATTGAAAAGCAGCTAACCCCATTCGTTGGGTCGAATTTGTCTGGTGCGGAAAACAATGCCGTCGGCCAGTTTCTAGCAAGCTTTAAATCTCGGGCGAACGCCGCCCACCAATACTGTCACGCGTCGTTACTTGAATAAAATACAGTTTCAATAATGGGATTGCACACAGTCGCGCCAGCCAAGAATGCGGCTGGCGCTATTGCGTTCTGGGGGACTAACCTACCAACGGCAGATGCGACGACCGTTACGCCACCAGCAGCGGTTCCCGCGAGGACCGACCCACCGGCAGTGACGGCGACCGTTACGCCACCAACAACGCGTCGCAGTTTTCTCAGCTACACTGGTCTGTTCGGTTTTGAGCGCATGAATACCTGAGCTCAGCGCGGCGGCGTGCGCACTTGGTATTGAAGCGACACTAGCGAATGCCATCACGCCGAAAAGCGCGATCAGCGAGAGCAACCTTCCCATTATTTGTCTCCCATTTCGTTTCATTTTCCATCTCGCTCCGATCCCCTGTCGAAGGACAAAGCGAGAGCCATATTGAGAACGGAAAATTGGCGCGAACAACATACGGTTTCGGCAGGTACGTTAACGCTTGAAGTGCGCAGGCGCCACAATTGCATTCAATGTCGGAATTGTTTGGCGGTTCACGGCTCTGCTTGTCCGCAGTTCGATAAATAGTTCGGAAATGCGGCGGCGCAGCAAGATGTACGGCGCGCTATTAAGCGTTCGTACATTAAAGCGACGAACTTGGTCGTTCGCTGTAGCGTGAAATTCCTTGCTTCCTTGACTAGCCAAGAAAAGCAATCAGACTGCTACTGATAATTATATTACCCAGGGAGCGACCATGCCTGTTCGGAAACCGGGAACGATATCTGCAAGCCTTCTCATTGTTATTGTTGTTGCTATGGCCATTGGTGCGCTGGTCGGTTTGGTGCTTAGCGGCACGAATTTGAGCTCTCGGGCCGTCGCAATCATCGCCGGGTTAGCGGCCACCGTCATCTCCGGCATCGCTCGCTACAAAGTCGTTTTTCTAGGAGCTGGTGTCGGTGCGGACGACACTCGCGTTCCGGGCGTCGTCGTTGCCTACTCCGCCATTGCATCTGTCGCGGGAAGTTTAGCAGCGCACGATCTTTACGGCAGCATAATCGGCGAAATGCCCGTGCTGCTCGGCGCGCTAGCCGGATTGTTCTCGGCAATTATCATGGCGATGCTGATGATTACTTATCACGCCAACACCCACTACAACTGACGCTTATCCGAACTTCCGTCCAAGGGCGGCAACAATAAGCATTGCGTAAGGTGCCATATGTCCTATTCGAACAAAGATGCCGAAGGCCTTCTGAGCCACGAGGAATACGAGGCCGTTAAGTCGGCGCATCATCCTGCAATCTACAGCTTGGATAAGGACGGCTTGCGTAGTCTGGCGTTGCGGCTCGAAGGTTTTCGAGACAAGGCCCAAACCTTTGCGCGCCATAAGCGCCGGGAGGTCAAAGGAACGTCGGATGCGCGGGGCAAGAGCTTTCCGGGGACTGCTGATCATCCCGCGAAACGAAAGCAAGTGTTCGCGCAGGCGCTCAAAGTTGTAAAAAAAGAGCGTGCCCGACTTCACCATTTGGAAGCGAAGGCCGACCAAGTCGATGCCGCACACCGTGCTCTCTATCGCGCGAATAAGTTTTCCCATCACCCGGCAGCGGGATCAATAGCGAGCGCTGGTCAGCGAGATAAGGGTGGTGCTCCGAAACGGGTTTGCACTCCCGGTGCGAAGATCGGCAGCATTATGAAAGCCAATGCCAGGGTCCAGGCCAAGCGCGATCAGCGGCCGAATTAATCGCACTTCATCCTTACGGAAGGTCTTTAGTTCGGCGATGGTTCGTTCGCGGGGATTTGCAGAAGGGCCGCCTCCGCTGCGCCCTCGCCCTAAACCAACCCCGCCGGCCCTTCGTCTTTCTTTCCAGGCACCTACTCCGGCGTCCTCCAGGTACCGCCGTCGGCTTAACCGAGAGAAGGTCGCGAGGTTGAAATTTTGATATGAAGGGGAAGAATGTCGACTATCACAATTCCCGCTAGATACGAGCTGGTTTGCGTATTTTCGTTCTGCCCTTGAGGCGTCAACTTTACCTAGAAGTGGATAGGTCCATGAAAATTGCATCGCTTTTAAGTAGTATTTTTGTGATTTGTGCGCTGACCGGCACCGCGAGCGCCTTGACGCTATCACCCGTTTCGCCCCCCGACCTGTCGCCTGTTCGACAGGCATCGTGGGATGGCTATCCTGGCTATGGTCATCACTGGGTTAGGCAAAACGGTATGTGGTTTTCCCCGGACGTTGGGCCAGGCGCTCGGTGCGTGGACGTGCGGTTTCGGTGCTCCGATCGATGGGGTTGGGAAGGCGGGGGCTTCTATCGATGCGTTTGGCGTCACCGCTGCTAGTCAAAGCATAGCGCGTCTGAAATGGAAAAGGCGTCAGCATTGGGGGGCAAAGCTGACGCCCGACAACGGAGGCACGGGGGAGTGCAAATCCGTCGCAAAGCCCCGGACGTTTTGGGCGTGTCTTTTGATATAACGTTTTCGGGATTAAGTCTTCCCGATTTATTCTCCGTACTGAATAATTCGTCGCTGCGCAGCACAATCAATTCCAACCCGACGCCTTCACCCACACAAACCGATTGGCTCTCTGCCTCGCATACCTAGTCAAGTGTTCTCGATCAAGTTCGCCATAGTGCGAGAGATCGACAAGAGCTTTCGTCACTTCTTCGTCGAGCCCTTCGTGATCGAAGGCAGGGTTCATGCTCACTGTTTCTTCGACGATGCGCTTACGGATTTCGAGAAGCATCTGCGTCGTCACTTCGTCGTGCTGCGCTCATAAAATTCCCCTCAATCAAGTCCCGTTTTTGCGAACCGGCAGATGGCCTTCGCCAACGTCAAACCTTGCTGATGGGTCAAGCGAATTCCATTACCGCACCGTCGTAACGTTGGGCGTTCAGACGCCGGAATTGTCAGCAATCGGTTGCCGTTCTTGTCGTGGATTTCGAAGGCTTGGAAGACTTCCACAATTCGCGAGGGCGGCGGGAAGCTATCGAAACGTCTGACCATGCGCAAGGCGTACCGCATGCAGGACAAAATAGGAACTCACAAAGTGTAACGGTGAGCGCAGGCGAGGAACAGATGAGCACTCTGTTTCCCCGCCGATACTCAACAAACCCTACTGCCCTGAGGATGTGTCGCGCGTCTTGAACAGCCTCATCGGCAGTCGATTGGCCAGCGCCTAAAACCGCCCGTCGCAATAGATCGCTGCGCGAATTCTGCGAGGGTCGATCTCTTGCGCCGCGCGGACATTCTTTTTACCGCGACGACCAATGGTTCAATGTTTGCTGCTTCGCTGAAGAGGAAGACGCGCAGAAATTCATGGCGCGGTGCGGCGGTGCGATGATTGATGTTGAAGACAGACCAAGGTGGCCGGGGAAGGGGAAGCGCAAAGCGTGCCGACAGAGACTGAGCGAACATTAGCGGGGCCAAAACAAAAAACCGCGTCGGGCGGGTGTGAGACGGGGTTTAGACTGGTGAGTAAGCTGATTTTCTCGGAAGGCTCTGTGCTGTTGCAGTAAAGCTTGCGACGACACTACCTCAATATGTTACGCACTCTATAAAATTATCGGCTGTTGGTTTTTTGAATTAGTACGGCGAAACAAAAATCATAATGGCGTCCGCCGAAGATATCAGCGCACTCCTGCAACGCGTCGCCGAACGGGATCGGGCTGCGTTCGCAGAGGTTTATCGTGCGACGAGCCCGAAACTTTACGGCATCATTCTCCGTATCTTGCGTCGTCGGGACATTGCGGATGAGGTGCTGCAAGAGGTTTACGTGAAAATATGGGAGCGGGCAGGGGACTTCAGGGCCGAAATGGCTTCGCCAATCTCCTGGATGGCGGCCATCGCGCGGAACCGTGCGCTTGATGAATTGCGCCGCAAAGCGCCCGTTTCGATCGAGGATCATCCGGAAGTCCAGGATATGCCATCGGACGACGAGACGGGGCTCGCGAGTGTGTTGCGCGGCGAGGATGCCCGACGCCTTGCGGATTGCCTCGCGCGGCTGGAGCCAAGTCGCCGCGAGATGGTCATCCTAGCGTATTGCGATGGATCAAGCCGCGATGAACTCGCCGCGAAATACGATCAGCCCGTGAACACGATCAAAACCTGGCTTCGCCGGTCGCTCGCTCAGTTGAGGGATTGTCTCGGGCCATGATGGACAACGACGACATAGACGCCCTCGCCGGGGAATACGTCCTCGGGACGCTCGATGCCAACGAAAGGGCGTCTGTTGGCGTGCGGCGTTTGCGAGAACCTGCGCTCGAAGCGGCTATCGTCGCGTGGGAACAGCGGCTTGCCCCGTTGTCGGACGTCGGCCCGGAGGTGAAACCTCCAGCAAATATTTTGCCCAAAGTTCTGACGCGGATCGAAACGCGGGCGGATGTCTCGACGAGGGATACCACCGTCATCCAATTGCGCCGAGGGTTGAAAATTTGGCGGGCCACGGCGCTTGCCGCTTCCGCCCTTGCGGCGAGCCTCGTCTTCGCGATTGGCGTCAAAGACTTCCAACCGAAGTCGAAGCAGCAGAACCTCGTCGCTGTTCTGCAAAAAGATGCGGGTTCTCCGGCGTTTCTCGTGACGGTCAACATCGAAGACCGGATCATGACGGTGCAGCCTGTCGCCGCCAAGCCCGAGGCCGGAAAAAGCTACGAATTGTGGATTGTGCAGGATAGTCTCGGGGCGCCGAAATCCTTGGGCGTCATAGATCAGCCGAAAATCGTTTCGCGGACTACGCTCGCCGCCTACAAACCCGATGTGATTGAGAGCGCAACGTTTGCCGTCACGCTCGAGCCCGAAGGCGGCTCCCCGACCGGTAAGGCCACCGGCCCCATCGTTTTTTCCGGCAAGCTTATTCCGTCGACCCGATAAAGATCGGGTGTCTCGGAATAAAATATTGATCATCTGAAACTCCCGCCGATCTCGCCCGTAACTCCGGCGACCTCCATTCAAGGAGGCGAAACCGGAGAAACGCTCATGCATTATTTCAGCCGCGCCTCCCTGCTGGGCGCCGCCGTATTCGCGCTATCACTGTCGTCTGGCATCGTTGCGAACTCGTTTGCTAAGGAAATGTCCATCGAGGTCGGCGGGGCGGCGATGTATCCGTCGAAGAACATCATCCAGAACGCGGTGAATTCCAAAGACCACACGACGCTGGTCGCGGCCGTCAAAGCTGCTGGTCTCGTCAAGACACTGGAAGGCAAGGGGCCCTTCACCGTCTTCGCACCGACCAACGAAGCGTTCGAAAAGCTTCCCGACGGCACGGTCGCCACGTTGCTGAAGCCAGAGAACAAGACGCAGCTAACGGACGTGCTGACGTATCACGTCGTTGCGGGCGATTACTCGGCGGCGAAGCTTGCGAAGAATGCCAAGGCCAACGGCGGCAAGCTGGATCTCAAGACTGTCGAAGGCGAACACATCACCGTCGAAGGCGACAACATGGGCGGCTGGTGGGTCGTCGATGGCAAGGGTCACAGGGCGAAGATCACGATTGCCGACGTCAACCAGTCGAATGGCGTCATCCACGTGATCGACGGCGTGCTCCTGCCGAACTGACCGGCACGTCCAAATCCCTGCGAGCGGCGTGACGGATATGTCTTGCCCTCGGAGCGCCTTCGCTGGGACAGCGGGCCGGCCGGAAAAGCATATGCGTCGCTTTTCCGGCCGGATTTGTTGAAAACGTCGCGGTCGGTAGTGAGCGATGGCATATTCGTCGCCATCACTAGACGTTGGCGTCGAGCGGAAGACTGGCGAGGTCAACCCGGTCGAGTGGCTTTCAACTGTTTCGCATACACTGCCGTGTTGGGCCGGGCGGTTTTTTCCTGGAAATCGAGCCCCCTCCATCTTCATCGATCAAAGAATAAGCCGATCCCGTATTTGAACTTTGGCCCCACGGCCCCTTCCGGCACGCGCGCAAAGGCCGGTGTCCTTTCCTGTGTCGGCCTGCGCGAAACGTCTCGCAGCCATCTCGCGTCATTGGCGGGGCCGGCGGCGCTGTTAGTCGAGACGGTCGATCCATTCCCGGACTTCGCGCGCCGGCCAGCCCTTAGCTCGCTCGCCTAATCGCATCGGCTTTGGGAAGCGGCCGTCCCCGACCATTCGCTTGATTGTCGTGTGAGAGATGCGGGTAAGCCGCTCGACGTCAGGCACGCGGAGCATCGTGTCGTCCGCGGGGAACGGCTCAGGCTTCGTATCCCGCATTTCGACTGTCGAAGCTTGGCCTTTGTCCGCTGGTGGATCGCCAAAGACTTCAGTCCAACGCTCAACGAGGCAGCCGAACTCGCGCTTCGTCAGGCGCTTTCCATTGAGGTTCCTCTCGGTTCGCCACATCGCAATCAAATCATGCGAGTTGGCGTCTCGATAATAATCAGCCGATGGCGCGCGTAGCTGGTCTTCGTGTTGTGCCTGCCAAGCGTCGGCAAGTGCTGCGGCTTCGTCCGCTGTCAATCGCGTCATGGCTTCCCCCAAAGCTTGTGCCCCGAAGACTGTCGGTGATTTGCGAGGGAGGGCGAAGGCAAAAGAGGGGTTTAGAGGCAGGGATTTGCCACAGATATGCCACAGCGAACCAAAACGGCCCCGATACTGGCTATCACAATTTCAAATTTTATTGTGTTAAATTAATTGGTTGTGGGGGCCCTCAACTGCCGCTACCGAGACTCCCGCGCACGGGGAAAGTTCGATTTCCAGATGTCGGGATAATCAAGCTGAAAAGCAATCCTATCACTCGTAGCGAAGCGAAGACCAACTACGGCAGCCTCTCTCTTCAATTTTCGATAGTTCGAAGTCCGCTCGGCAGACGAAGACGCGCCACGACCGGATGTAGGACGACGCATGTCCGCTTTCTCCGCTTTGGGGACATTGAAGCGACGTCCGCAACTATACAAAAGCGGACATTCTCTCGATGCTAGATGATGTCGACGTCCGTATAGCCGCGAACGTCGGCTCTGCTGCGAGGAGCGGAAGCCGCGCTAGCCTCCAGCAGTTCTGCTTCTGACCCAAAGCAGACAGTCGCGGTGAATTTCGGCGATCGTCGCCGCCCCCTGCGCCTAACGTTTCATTCAACACTTGATGGCAACTCGACGACGACGCGCAGTCCGATAGCTGGTGACTCGTCCAGAACGATGGAGCCTCCGTGTAGTTCTACGATCTGCTTCGCAATCGCGAGTCCGAGACCGGTTCCGCCCGTCTCGCGACTACGCGAAGGTTCCCGCCGGTAAAACGGCTCGAACACGAGTGTGCGCTCGGCGAGCGGAATGCCTAGCCCATCGTCGTCGATCGTGACGCGCACACGCGCACCGTCCGCTTCTGCCGTCACTTTCGCGGCTTTCGCACCGTAGCGCAACGCGTTGTCGATGAGGTTCGTGAAGAGGCGACGTAGTGCAACCGGGCTGCCCGTGAGGACCAGGGGTTTGTTCGGCGTCGACAGCTCGATGCTGGGGCTATCAGCGCAGAGTGCGTGGAGGAGCTCGCTGAGATCTATGACGCTCATGCGGTCCCGCTCCGAGCCGCCGCGCGCGACGGCGAGTGCATCCTCGATCAGAACCGTCATGTCGTCGAGATCGCGCTCGGCACGCGCCTGCTGGTCCGGATCGGAGATCATCTCCACACGAAGCTTCAGCCTCGTGATGTAGGTTTTGAGATCGTGCGACACCGCGCCGAGCAAGACGGTCCGCCCGTTGAGCAGCACCGCGATCCGCTCCTGCATGCGATTGGTTTTATCGATGAGACGTTTAAGCTCGGGAGCGCCCCGGGGGGTTATCAGAATCGGATTGCCGTCGCCCGAGAACCGCGACACGGCGCGCGATAGTTCCTTGAGTGGTTGCGCTTCGCGCCAGACCGCAAATAATGCCGCGATTCCAACAAGCGCGCCCAAGAAACCAAGCCAGTATCCAGGTGGTACGCCGAAGAAACGGCGGTTGATCTCGCCGCGCGGCTCGAAGAGCGCGTAGCCACCTCCTCTAAGTGCCACACCGATGCGGACCGACTGACGTACAAGCCCAGCGGGGCTGTCTGCGAGAGCCCCTGAAGTGTCAGAGGGTACCATGGTGGCGATCAACTCGCGCGATCCCAATGCATTGGCGTACCGTCCGACAAGCCATTCAAGCCCCTTGAGGCGACGCTGGCCCGGCAGCACCTCCGGAGCCTTATCGGCGAGCGTGACTTTCAGGGTATCGGAGTTCACCGCATTCAGGATGATCTTCTGCTGCTCCGCGTCGCTCGCTTCTAGCAGCTCCACAATCGCAGCCATCTGATGTGGGAGTGGATAGGGATTAGGCATCGCGACGACCGGCGTCCGCGTGACGTAGCTTAATGCGGCGCCCAGTGCCCAAAGCGCGAGCAATGCGAGCAGCAGGATGGCGGAGATGCGTCCGGCAAATCCGAGGCGCGAGAGCACGCTTAAGCCTCCTCGACGCGCGCGGTCAGGATGTACCCGACATTGCGCATCGTCTTGAACATTGGCGCATCACCACAGTCGATTTTCTTACGAAGTCGGCTGAGTTGAACGTCGATTGTTCGATCAAGAGGATCGGCGTGCCTACCGCGTGTCCAATCCATCAATTGCTCGCGCGAAAGGACGCGCCCCGGCCGCGTGAGGAAACATTCGAGCAGATCGAACTCCGCGCTGGTCAACTCGATTGGGATGCCATTGGCATTGGCAACCGATCGCGCTTCGAGATCGACGAACAGATTACGGAGCTTTAGGCGCTTTTTCTCGACCGTATGGGGCTCGCTTCGACGCAGTATTGCGCGGATACGTGCCGTGAGCTCACGCGGATTGAACGGCTTCGGAAGATAGTCATCGGCCCCTATTTCTAGTCCGATGATGCGGTCGATATCTTCGCCGCGCGCTGTCAACATCAGGATTGGCACGCGCGAGGTGGCACGCAGCCGTCTGCAGATCGAAAGACCGTCCTCTCCAGGAAGCATGATGTCGAGCACAATAAGATCAGGCGCTCCGAAAACGGACAAATGCCGGTCGAGCGCTGCGCCGCCGTCACCTGTATCGGCGCGAAACCCCTGTTTTTGAAGGTAGCCTTGGACGAGGGACCGGATTTCGGGGTCGTCCTCGATGATAAGGATATGCGGTCGGTTGTTCATGTCGGGATGAAAAGCCAGAGCGGCCGGAAGCGCAAGCGATCTGGTGACCTGTTACAAAACGTAAAGTTTAGGGCCTTTTCCTGAAACACGCCGGATACGCACCGGGCCGATCTTCTTAACGTCACGCCAAACAGGGGCTGTGACAGAAAAAGGAGATGGTCCAATGTTCCGGAAAAAATCGTTGGCTGCACCGTTTTGTGTGGCCGCAGCTCTGATCGCCGGCGGCGCCTCTGTCGCCGAGGCCGGCTGGCAGCGTTCCGGCGGCGGCACTGGTCCGCGCGGTAATAGTTGGCATTCGTCGGGATCTGGTTCGTGTGCGAACGGTTCGTGCGGCTCTCAGCAGAGTTTCACGGGCCCACGCGGACTGACAGCGTCGCGCAGCGGTAGCACAAGCTGCACCGGTGGCACCTGTAACCATTCCTCGGCCTACACCGGGCCCTACGGCGGGCAGGCAACGCGCAACAGTTCGTTCTCCCGTTACTGAGATCGGGCAGACATCAAGGCAAGGCGGGGCGCCCCGGGGCGCCCGCCAGCCGACGCTAACTTTCCTTTGATCAGCGGAGCACAACATGCGCCCTCTTTTCCTTACCGTTCTCGCGGCAACGCCCGCACTCGTCGCCGCATCAAGTGTCGTCTTCGCGCAATCTGTATCGCCGCCAAATCTAACCCAAGCTGAGATCGAGGCTCTCGTTCACAGTCCGGCGGTCCATGATGCCATTTCGGCATGTAGCGACGACCGCTTCAGATTGTGCGAGGGCGTCTTTCCTGGAGGTGGACGCATCCTTCGATGCTTGGCCTCGAATGTGGAAAAGGTCAGCCCCGGTTGCCGCTCTGCGATCGACTCAGCAGCGCAATCGATCGTGGCCGCCCGCGCGGCTCATTAGCTACTTCCAAATTCGCGCCCGGAGTTCGGCTCAGCCGCGACATCAAGTACATTTCTTCACATTTCAGAGGTTTCCGCCGTGCCAGATCTACCGGCATTTCTCAGCAGCGCGCCGAAACCGCTCTTCGGCTTTTTTCCTGTGGCGCTCGTCTTTATCGGTGTCGAGTTCGTTTACATGAAGCTCGCACTTCATGGAGAGGATCACGACACGGGAGAGACTGCCGCTTCAATCGGGGTGGCCGTCGGCGATCTTGCGTCACGTATTCTGACCGGAAGCCTGGTCGCGATCCCGCTCTACGTCTGCTACAACCATCGACTGTTCAACATACCGCTTAACTCTGTTTGGAGTTGGGTCCTACTCTTCATTGGTGTTGAATTCTTTTATTACTGGTTCCATCGTGCATCGCACCGCATCCGCTGGTTCTGGGCAACACATGCGGTGCATCACTCCGCAACGCATTTCAATCTATCGGCGGCCATAAGGCTCGGATGGACCGGCACGATCAGCGGCGCATTCCTGTTCTTCCTGCCGCTCGCGTTGATCGGTTTTCATCCCGTTGCAATCGGCCTCACTCTCGGTCTCGGTCTCATCTACCAGTTTTATCTGCATACCGCTTTTCCGGTGAGGTTGGGGCCGCTCGAATGGATTCTGAATACTCCGACGCATCACCGTGTGCACCACGCGTCGAACGAGAGCTGCCTCGACAAGAACTACGGCTCGACGCTCATTATTTTCGATCGGTTGTTCGGAACCTTTGCGATGGCACCTGAATACGAGCCGCTGAAATTTGGTCTTAAGGGCCGTGAGCCAAGTAATAATCCATTCCGTATCGCCCTGTCGGAATGGAGTTTCCTTTGGAACGACTTTCGCCACGCGCCGTCGCTGCGACGAAAACTGAAAGTGCTTTTTGGATCGCCTTGAGCTTCCGCTGTTTTGCTCGCACGACCGATTCCTTCGCTTGGGACGAATAAAGCATCCGTCCCAATACCGGCTCCTGGCCCTCAGCGGACAGCAAGAGCGATCTGGCCAACTGTCCACTTCTGGCCCATCGCGTCATTCGGTGTCAGCGAACGCGTGACTTTGGTCATTCACGACTGGGGCTCGACCCTTGGCTTCGATTGGGCGAACCGTCATCGCGATGCCGTGAAAGGCATTGCCTACATGGAAGCAATGGTGGGGCGCCAATATTGGGACCACTGGGATAAGTTCGGCATGCGCCCCGTTCTACAGGCGCTGCGTTCCGATGCCGGAGAACAAATGGTTCTCGAAGAAAATTTCTTCATTGAGAGGGTCCTGCCGGGCGCGATCCTTCGGAAGCTGTCGGATGAGGAAATGTCGGAATACCGCCGGCCCTTTTCCGAGCCAGGCGAAGGACGGGGTCCAACGCTGTCGTAGCCTCGGGAGATTCCCATTGAAGGCGATCCCGTCGACGTAACAGCGGTCGTCGACGCCTACGCGAACTGGCTGAAGACGAGCAGCGTGCCCAAGCTTTTTCTCAATGCCGAGCCAGGCGGGATTCTGGCTGACGGCAAGGTTTTTGAGCAGGCCCGAAGCCTGCCCGCACAAACTGAAGTGGGCATCAAAGGGATTCATTTTGTGCAGGAGGATTCGCCGAATGAGATTGGAGAAGCTGTTGCGAATTGGATGAAGACCTTGGGTTGATCACGGTGCTTTACGCGATGCGTTTGAGACAAGGATGTGGCAGTGAAGGACGTGACCGTTGTGATGGCCCATGGTGGCTGGGCTGATGGATCGAGCTGGGCGCGCGTTATCCAAGGACTCGCAGAACATGGTATTAGGGCCATCGCGGCTCCACTGCCACTGACAGAACTGGCGGATGATGTTGCAGCGCTTAACCGGACTATCGAGCGTGTATCTGGCCCGATCGTTTTGGCGGCGCACGCCTATGTTGGCGCGGTGGTTGGGCTTGCGCGGCCAAAGACCGTGAAGGCGCTTGTCTACGCGAACTCCTTCGCCCCCCCCCCGACGGCGAAACCCTTGCTGAGCTATGCTTCGGCGCCGATCCGCATCCCGACGCCCCGACGCTAGTGCCCGACAGCGATACCTTTCTCTGGCTCCCGTATGATGCCTTTCCGAAAGCATTTGCACCCAATGCTTCAGCGGACGAACACATTGTGCTGGCCGCTATCCAGCGCCCACTGCGTTTCTCCTGCATGACTACGCCCACGGCGGGCCCCGTGCTTTGGAACAAGGTTCCCTCGTGGAAACTCCTGCCCTATGCCGTCTCTCTTCCTGCGGCAGGGCGCGCAAATGCTCCAGGCGCATTAGACGCCGCGCGCCGGGTGACGCTGAGGTATTCTAACCTTGCTACGGCTGCGGTGCTTACGATCCTCGCGACAGGCGTTGTCAACACCTTGAACCTCGTTGGAAGCCTGTCGTCATTTACGAGCAGTGAATATGGGCGATTGCTCTCACTGAAGTTGGTTGTGTTCGTGGTGATGCTGGCATTCGCCGCGATCAATAGGTTTGTTTTGGTGCCACGCTTTTCCGCAATGGATGTCGGGGCGCTCAAACGCAATGCGCTGATCGAACCGGCGCTAGGAGCCGTCGCGTTGTTATTGGTCGCCACGTTCGGCACCATGGCACCTCCGCTACTCGATGCGGGAGTGGCAACTGACTGATGCCGGGCCCTCAATTTTTGGACGAATCTAATGCGGACTTCGTAAATTCTTTTTCGGCCAGTAGATAAATGTCTTCTCTCAGAAGCCTTGCCGACATTGTTATTCCGCATCAGAAAACCATACAATTTTTTGTTCGGACTTCCTCTTTCTCTGCACCGCGGAAACTGAGTTCGAATTTCGTATTTATGGATGAGTTCAACCGCACAAAGGGAGCGCTGAAATCAGCATGGTGATAATACCCTGCCCGCCCTTTGAGCTTTAAAATATACCTATAAGTCATTGATAATTATAAATATTTTTGGTTGCGGGGGCCCGCAACAGCCGCAATCACTACACGTTTTATTGCGAAGCCTAGATTTGGCGACGCTTCCTTCTGAGGGCCTGTTTGTGCGGAGACCCTAACGACTGTCGTGCCCGCTTAACGTCTTCGAGCGCTTCGGCGAAAAGATGGGGGTCGCATTCCTCAGCCGCCGCTTCCATATAAGAGGCAATGTCGTCTTCCGATTTAAGATACGACGCAGCATCGAATGGTTTGAACTTCGCGCGCCGCATAGGCTTCTCCGGAGGTCATGCAAAGGAACATCGGCGCGATACGTTCACAACGGAACAGGGATCGAGTCCCCCTGTTCTTCATATCAATCGGTTAGAAAGCTCGCGATGAGACTGGGCCAAGCATCAGAAAGGATCAGATCGACAAAGGGCACCGGCAGACTCGCGCTCTCCGAGATACTCTTAATGGTGTGTCTTCCTTCCTCAATGGCCAGCCTCGCTTTTTCACGTGCAGCTTGGGGAAATAAGAGAGGGAGACACTCGTACAGCGCCGTTTTATCCTTCAAAGCCATGATATCGTCATAGCCGAAGTCATCGCTCGACATTGGCCCGAGAAGCTTCGCCGTCAACGCGGCGACTGCCTCAACAGAACTCGTCCTCTCCTCTGCCCGATCAAAAATATGAACGAGCTCTTTGCAACAGACCACACGCTGCCAAGGGATAGGAAGTTTTTCATTGTATACGATCAGGGTATGAAAATCGGGCTGCGCATAAACGGCAGCGTGAGTGGTATACTGGTAGAATGCTCCCCATACCTTGGCAGGATCGGCTGATCTTCCAGCTATTTTGATTCCGTCTTGTATGCCGAGGTCTAAAATTGCCCCGCGAATTTCATCAATCTCGATGGGGAGTTCTTCTATGTGGGCGAAATGCTCAATCAGCTTTATGAGACTCATTATCGATCCATTAAAAAAGGCCCGGACTGTGCCGGGCCTTTTTGCCCCTTAGGGCAGGATTCTTATAGGAGCTCAGAGTTAAAGTGAAGACTTAGCAACTCCGCTCCGTGGGGGATTGTCGACGAACCCGTTGAGATCGCCGCTAAGAAGATCGCAAGCCGCTTCTGCAAACTGATCTTCCGTCAGCCCACATCCCGGACGCGGAAAGAACTTGACGTTAACCAGCCCCCTCCCGTTCCCGGTTAGGAGGGCCTGGAGTTTCTCCATACCCTTGACCATTGCAATCCTCACTTTATCAAAGCCTTAGGGGCGCTCCTCTCGGCTCGCCCCTTTCTCTAGCATATATGTAGCAACTTATCGATTCGCTCGCAAGTCCGGCCCTTGACATTCTTAGAAAAATCGGTTTGGAGGGCCAAACGGATTCGTTTCGAACAAGTTAACGAGGCCGACTCACAGCCTACCTTCACAAACCTTGCGCAAGCCCGGCGAGTTCCCTTGCCCTTAATAGACACAAAATGTGTCTATCGTTACCACCTCGAATAAATTTTCCACTGCTCAGGTCGGACCTTGGCGGAGCAAAAAGTTGAGTGGGCTTTAACTCCGTTACTGAGGATCCGCCCGAACCCACCCTTCACGTAGTAACCCCTCGCCTTCCGCGTGAGGGGCCAGCGATGACGACGCACAAACCAAAACAGACAAAGCGCGATCCACAGGAAATTCTGCGTGACCTTGCGTGCGCATTAGCGAGGCATGCCGCAGAAGAGGAACATCTTCGCGAATTGCGGACAAAGGAAGTTTCCAAGCCGCGACGAGCGCGACCTCGAAAGGGTCAGATTGTTGGTTAAAATCGCTTAAAACTCAGATTAAATGTTAGAATTTCTTGTTAACCATTTGAAATCTATTAATTTTATTGAACTGTGGTTGCGGGGGCCTGATTAAGCCTTGGCAGTCCTTGCCAGTCATTAGTTTTCCAGCATAGCGCATTACCCTACTAAGAGCTTGATTGATATCAAAAAATGGCCAGGAGCGGCCGCTGCTTTATCGATAGCACCAGCTCCAGCTCAACATCTCGGGACCACTGCTACTTTTTATAATGTTCTCATAACGTACCTCGCGCTCTGCTGAGCGCACTACGGTGGAGTGCTTCACTCATGTGAAGTTTCGGAGGGCTCGGTCACATGTGTGTTGATCTGCCTGCTCATCGTTTCCGCTTGCGCTAGATTCCCGCATACCATTCGTAGCCGCGGTCCTCCCAGTAGCCGCCCTTACCGCCTGCGATGTGCGCGAAGCTGTCGGTGACCTCGATTCTCTGGATGTACTTGGCTTGTTTATAGCCAAGCTGCCGCTCCACCCGCAGCCGAAGCGGCGCGCCATGCGCCACGTCGAGGGGATTGCCGTTGAGCGCATAGGCAATCAGTGTTTGCGGATGGAAGGCGTCCTTGAGATCGATGCTCTCGTAATATTGGCCGGGGCTTTGTTCGCCTCCTTTCGCCGGTTCGCCGGAGAGATTGTCGGCGCAGTGGAAGACCACGTACCGCGCCTGCGGACTGATCCCAGCGGCGTTTAGCAGGAGCCCGAGCTGGACTCCGCTCCACATGCCGATCGCGGTCCATCCCTCGACGCAATCATGTTTGGTGATTTGGGTTTTTACCGGCATGCGTTGAATGTCGGTCAGTGAAAGCGACATCGGGTGTGTCACGAGACCGGTGATGGTCAAGCGCCAATCTCTGAAATTCGCGGCAGCGTGGGCGTTATAGAATTCCGTGTCGGGGTTGAGTGTGCCGTTCGCCTTGAACACCGGGGAAATGTCGGACGGGAGATACTCCGGCGCCAGCCGTTCGGGATTCAGAAGCGCGCGCTGAGACACACGCGTCCAACTCTCCACGGCGTCAAAAATCTTGGCCATCGCGGGATTGAGCGTCAGGGCGTCGGTGTTCGCCACGAGGTAACCGGCCGCACCAAACCCGGCGATGATCGCCGCGCGCCGCGTGATAATCCGAGCATTCTCCATCACACCTTCTCCTCTTCACGTGTATCGGCATGGGTATGCCGGTGAATCCGGTAATAGCCGGTCAGCATCGAGCGGATTTCGTTAAAAGGGCCGGCCAGCATCACTTCCACGACGTGGACGATGACGAACAACACGATCAGCGAGGCAGATATGAAATGGATGCTCCGCGCGGACTGCCGTCCGCCGAAAATCTCCAATAGCTGGGGAACGACCGCATTGAATCCCGGAGACATGCTCAACCCGGTAAGCACCATCACCGAGATCAGGATGATGACGCCGATGTAGGCAAGCCGCTGGAGCACGTTGTAGCGTTTCGCGGCATCGCCAGTCGGATGCCGGAGTTTCAGGTGATCGAGCACCGATCGCGGGATGCTCCTCAGGTCATCAAGGCTCGGCCAGATGTCCTTCTGGAAGTGGCGCCGGTAAATGCTGTGTCCGAGATAGAGCAGGCCATTGATCACGAGCAGCCACGCAAACAGGAAATGCCAATGCCGCGCGTCGGCGAGATCCTGAAAAGAAGGAATCGTGAGCCAGTCCGGCCAGCCCCGCGCCTGATAATCGCCACTGACCTTTGACCAGCCGAGCACGCCGGTGGTGTCGAAATGCCAGGGGCCGATTTGGGTCATGCCACGCGCGCCATTTTCGGTTGGGACCGCGTCGATGGAGAAAAAGGCGCTGTCCGCGTCGGCGCCGGACTTGCCCCAATGGAGTCTCGGGTGCGCGTTGAAGATGTTGAGACCACTTCCCAGAAGAAGCAGGATGCAAAGGACGTTGATCCAATGCGTCAGACGCACCACAGCGCTGTGGCGGTAGACAATCTCGGTGCGGGGCAACGGAGCCTTACCAACCTGATCCGCGTCATCGCTTCCCGACGACAGTATTCCGAGAGTGGGCATGGCTTGCAAATTCCTTCTGACTTGATCGCGGCTCGGTCACCACCTGCCATTCGGAAGTTCAGTGCGGCTTGTTACTGGGACAAGATCGATATGCAGGTGGTGTTCGAGATCCACCGCAATAACCAAGGGGTCCAGATGCGCCGGTCGCAATGAACCGGCGCATCCGAGAATGTTAGGCTAGTGCAGGATGTCCGCCTTGCTTGCCGTCTTCAACGCAGCGGTGTGCTTAACCGCGTGGCGGTAATGAACCTGCCGCGCGGCGACTTTCTCTGGCTCAGGCTGGATCGTGTAGACGTAGGGCACGCTACTCTTGCCGATGTAGCGCACGAAGGTCTCCGCGTTGGCCTGGCTGGCGAATGAACCGGCAACGAGGGCGACGGCCGCGAAGGCGGCTTTGGAAATGGTCTTCATGGTCTGTAGTCCTTTGATTTGAAGATTTTGGATGACGGCTACCCGCAAGCGCTCCGCAGAGTCGCCCGGCATGTCGGCCGCATGGTTTTGAAAAGTGTCCCGAGCGCGCGGCACCGGATGGCGCAACGCGCGGCTACGCTCGAGGCGGCGGCGCGAGAGGCTTGATCGACGGGGATGTGCGGCGGTCGTTGTCCGCAATCGGCACCAGCCCGCGCCCGGGTGTTGGTTGCTCGTTGATCGACGGAAGATACGCGGCCGCCGTGAAGCACTGGCTGGCGCAGCCGGCGGCGGTCCGGCATTGCGGCAGTGACCCGCAATCCTTCATCACGTTGTGGCACGGGCAATCCGTGGGGTTGGCCGCTTTCATTTCGGCGGTCATCGTGCACGGTTTCGCCATGGCCACGCTGGCGATCGGCGCATAGGCGGAAGCCAGGGACAACAACAGAATGATCAGCGTGCGAAACGTCTTCATGGCGACCCGTGCATTTCTCTTTTCGTACGTGGGCTGTGGCCTTGCAAGTTCAAGCCAGCCGATTGGATTGCGGTGATGGTGCTACGTTGATTTGTTTGAGAACAGATATTTGAGCAACGCCGCGACCCCGAACATCAGCGCGGCGAGCCCCAGGAGGCCGAGAAGATCCATCGTCCACATCACGCCTCCCATGCCGTTGCCCATCATCGCCGCGCCTCCTCAGCTTCGAGCCGGTGCGACCGCAGCGTGGCCTTGGTCGGAAGTCGCCAGCCCTTGACCAGCCCGTAAATGGCGGGGATGACGATAAGGGTCAGCAGCGTCGACGACACCATGCCGCCGATCATCGGCACCGCGATGCGCTGCATCACTTCCGATCCGGTCCCCGTGCTCCATAGGATGGGCAGCAGGCCCGCCATGATGGCCACCACCGTCATCATCTTCGGCCGCACCCGCTCCACCGCGCCAACCATGATGGCGTGATAGAGGTCCTCGCGCGTGAACGGCCGCTTGGCGAGCAGGCACTCCGCGTGGACCTCGCGCGCGGCGTTGTCGAGATAGATCAACATCACCACGCCGGTTTCGGCCGCGACGCCGGCGAGTGCAATGAATCCCACCGCCACCGCTACCGAGAGATTGAAGCCCAGCCACCACATCAGCCAGAACCCGCCCACCAACGCGAACGGCAGAGACAGCATGACGATGAGCGTTTCGGTAAGCCTCTGGAAATTGAGATAGAGCAGCAGGAAGATGATCATCAGCGTCACCGGGACCACCAGCTGCAGGCGGGCCTCGGCGCGTTCCATGTATTCGAACTGGCCACTCCACACGAGGTAAGTGCCCGGCGGTAGTTTCACCTTCGCCTCCACCGCTTTCTTGGCGTCGGCGATGTAGCCGCCCAGGTCACGGTCGCGAAGGTCAACGTAAACGTAGGTGGCGAGCTTGGCGTTCTCGGTGCGAATAGTGGTGGGGCCTTGCGTGAGCTTGATATCGGCGACCTCTCCCAATGGCACGGTGCCGCCTCCTGGCAATGACACCACCACATCCTTGGCAATGGCCTGCGGGTCTGAGCGCAGGTCACGGGGGTAGCGCAAGGCGACCGTATACCGCTCACGCCCTTCCACGGTGGTAGTGAGCGGCTCAGCGCCAAGCGCCATCGAGATCACGTCCTGCACGTCGGAGATCATCAGCCCGTAGCGGGCCAACTGCTCCCGATTGGGGATGATTTCGAGGTAATAGCCGCCCATCACCCGCTCGGCATAGGCGCTGGATGTGCCTGGGACCGTTTTGAGGACGGTTTCGACCTGGCGCGCGACCTGATCCATGGCGGTGAGGTCGGAACCGATGACTTTGATGCCTACCGGCGTTCTGATGCCGGTCGACAGCATGTCGATGCGGGCCTTGATCGGCATGGTCCAGGCATTGGAGACGCCGGGGAACTGCAGGGCCTTGTCCATTTCGGCCACGAGGCTGTCGGTCGTGACCCCCGGCCGCCAATCCTCCTTGGGTTTGAGATTGACCACCGTTTCGTACATCTCGGTGGGCGCCGGATCGGTGGCGGTCTCCGCGCGTCCCGCCTTTCCGTAAACCGAGGCGACCTCGGGAAACGACTTGATGATACGGTCCTGAGTCTGGAGCAGTTCCGCCGATTTGGTCACCGAAATTCCGGGCAAGGTGGTCGGCATGAACAGCAGCGTGCCCTCGTTGAGGCTGGGCATGAACTCGCTGCCGATTTTGGTCACAGGCCACACCGAGACCGCAAGGATGAGTACCGCGAGGACGATGGTCAGCGTCTTGGCTTTCAGCACCCCTTTGATGACCGGGCGGTAAATGGCAATGAGCGCCCGGTTGATCGGGTTTTTTTCCTCAGGGATGATGCGGCCGCGTACAAAAATCACCATCAGTGCCGGCACAAGCGTCACCGACAGCAATGCCGCCGAAGCCATGGCGAACGTTTTGGTGAAGGCCAGCGGACCGAATAGGCGGCCCTCCTGCGATTCCAGCGTGAAGATCGGCAGGAACGACACGGTGATGACCAGCAGTGAGAAGAACAGCGCGGGGCCGACCTCCGCCGCCGCGTCGATGAGGATCTGCAGGCGCGGCTTCCCTGGAGGCGCGCGCTCGAGGTGTTTGTGGGCGTTCTCGATCATCACGATGGCGGCGTCGATCATCGCGCCGATGGCAATGGCGATGCCGCCGAGGCTCATGATGTTGGAGCCCAGGCCCAGCATCTTCATCGCGGTGAAGGCCATGAGGATGCCGACAGGCAGCATCAGGATGGCCACCAACGCGCTTCGAACATGCAGGAGGAAGATGATGCACACCAGCGCCACCACCACGCTTTCCTCAAACAGCGTGTGCTTGAGGGTTTCAATGGCGCGGTTGATGAGCTGTGAGCGGTCATAGACCGGGATGATCTCGGTCCCCGCCGGAAGCGAGGGCATGATCTCCTTGAGGCGCGCCTTGACATTGTCGATGACAGTCAGCGCGTTGGCGCCAGAGCGCTGGAGGGCGATGCCGCTTGCAACCTCCCCTTCCCCGTTGAGTTCGGCGATGCCGCGACGCTCGTCGCCGGCGATTTCGACATGGGCCACATCCTTGAGCAGCACCGGCGTGCCGCCGTCGGACTTGACCATGATGTTGTTGAGGTCATCGATGCCGCGCAGATAACCGCGTCCGCGAATCATGAACTCATGCTCAGAGAGCTCAAGCGTGCGGCCGCCGACGTCCATGTTGTTGCCGCGAATGACGTCGCGGATTTTTGATAAGGGCACGTTGAGCGCGCGGAGGCGGCTCGGGTCGACGATGACATTGTACTGTTTGACGAAGCCGCCGACGCCTGCCACTTCCGCCACGCCCTCGGCCTTCGACAGGCCGAAACGCACGTCCCAATCCTGCATCGAGCGCAGGTCGGCCAAGGATTTGTTCGGCGCCTGCAAGGCGTATTGGTAGACCCAGCCCACGCCGGTGGCGTCGGGGCCCAGCGTCGGCGTCACGCCGGTGGGCAAGCGCTTGGCGGCGGCGCTCAGGTATTCAAGAACGCGCGAGCGCGCCCAGTAGATGTCAGTGCCGTCATCGAAGATGATGTAGACGAACGACACGCCGAAGAACGAGAACCCGCGCACCACCTTGGAGCGCGGCACAGTCAGCATCGCGGTGGTCAGCGGATAGGTGACCTGGTCCTCGACCACCTGCGGCGACTGGCCCGGGAATTCGGTGTACACAATGACCTGGGTGTCCGAGAGATCGGGAATGGCGTCCAGCGGCAGCGTCTTCACCGCCCACACGCCCGCCACCACCACGAAGGCGGTGGCGATGAACACCAGCATCAGGTTCCTGGCAGACCATGCGATGAGGCGGGCGATCATTGGGTGGCCTCCGTGCTCGACGGTATGATGGGCGAAGGCGCATCAAAGCCCTTGAGCGCCGATTGCAGGTTGCTTTCCGCGTCGATGAGGAAGTTGCCATTGACCACGACCTTGTCGCCTTCCGAGAGGCCGCTCAGAACCTCGCGAAATCCGTCGCCCGTCCTGCCGAGTTTGACATCGCGCGGCTCATAGCGGCCGTTGCCGAGGTCCATCAGCACCACTTGGCGGTTGCCGCTGTCGATGACCGCGCTGGCCGGTACCGAAAGGGCTTCGGCGCTGCCGCCGGTGGCGATCTCGACGTTGCCGTACATGTCCGGCAGCAGCGCCATGTCGGAGTTGGGCAGCTCGATGCGGACCTGCGCGGTGCGGGTTTCCTTCATCAGGTGCGGATAAACCACTGTCACCCGGCCCTCGAAGGTGCGGCCCGGATAGGCGCGCGTCGTGACCTTGACCCGCTCTCCTGGCTTGACGGCGGCGATGTCGCCCTCGGCGACGTCGGCCATCATCCACACCACCGAATGGTCGGCGATTTTGAAGGCCACGTCGCCGGCCTTGAAACCCTGGCCGTCAGAAACATCGCGCTCGAGAATTTCTCCATCCATCGGCGCGCGGATGATCACTGTATCCGGCACGCGGCGTTCGCGCTTGACCTGGTCGATGAACTCCTGCGTCACGCCGAGGTTCTGCAGACGCCGGCTGGCGCCGACCACGCCGCCAGGGCCCTTGAGGCCGGGGGGCGTGAACGCGTCGTCGCCGCGCGTAAAGCCGGAATTCTGTTCGATGAGCAGGCGCGCGGCCTGGTCGAGAATCGCTTGGCCGAACACCGTCGCCAGCACATCGCCTTCCTTCACATGGGTGCCGGTGGTGGCCTCGCCGACCTTGACCACGTAGCCGTCGAACTTCGGTGCCACCACCGCGACGCGGCGCTCGTCGATCGCCACAGTGCCCGGCGCCTGAATGGTACGGGTGATGGGATGGCGGCCGACCGCAACGGTCTCCACGCCGGTGCGCTGGATCTTGCCCGGGGAGACCTTCACTGAGCCGTCGTCGCTGTCCTCGCCCTCGTAGACCGCGATGTAGTCCATCCCCATCGAATCCTTCTTTGGGGTGGGCGAGGTGTCCGGCAGGCCCATCGGGTTGCGGTAGAACTTAATCTTCTTGGCAGCGGCCGGCACGTTGGCTGCCTGCGCGGCAGCGGCGGCCTTTGCCTTTGGATCGAAGGACACGTCCTCGCTGGCGAGTACGGGCACATAGGCCTGCCCACTGTCGGTGTTGCGCGGCGTCAGCGAATAGAACGCCTTGCCGCTGGGGTCGCGGTAATAGATCACCGGCCCGCTGGCGGCGGGATGCTCTTCGGTCATGGCCGCTGCGGTGGTCATCGGCAGCTTGAGCATGCCGGTCTGGCCGGCCCACAGCCCGGCTGCCGCCGCAGCCAAAATGGCTGCGACGGAAACCAATCCCTTGAGCGGGCTCATTGAGTGGCCTTGACGATGAGCTTGTTCTCAACCGTGCCGGTCTCGCCCTGCACCTTGGCGCCGAGCGACAAGGCCCATTCCCCGGCCATGCCGAGGTCGGTCTTGAAGCGGTAGACGCCAGGCTCGGTGGACGAGGTGAGCTCGATCGGCGCGGTCATCATCTCCATGCCGTCCGGGCCCATGTCGATGCGCTTGGCGAAGATCACGGCGTCCGCGATGGCGCGGCCCGAAGGCTTGTGCACCAGCTTGACCGAAATGACGGCCGCGCCCTCTTTCACTTCCTTGTCGAGAAGCTGGAATTCGTAGTCCTTGGCATCGGCCAGAGCCGTGCCGGCCAAACCCATGAGCAACGCGACGCCGACGGCGGCCGCGCGCAACGAGAAAGGTTGCATGTTGGTAGTCTCCTGTTGTCGTGAACCGGCGCGGGCCATCATGGCCGACGCTGCGCGCAACCACGGCATCAGCCGTAGCCGCAGTCACGCCCGATGGGCGCGGTTCAGACGCTGGGAGGCCGGAGGAGCGGCGGGATTAGGGAACTGACGGTGACGCGCGACGGCGCCGGAATCACCCGTTCGCTGGGCACAACCCCTTGCAGGCGCGCCTCGGCGGCGGGTGGCGACAGGGGTTGGAAACATTTCACCAGGCAGCTGCCCATTTCCGGACAGAACTTCTGCGGGCAATTCGGACAATGTTTGGCGGCTTTGGCGCAATCCATGTCTTTCGGCATGGAGGCCGTATCCATCGCGTGATCGCCAGTCGCCATCGCACTGGCCTGTCCCGCCATCGCGAAGGCGTAGGTCGCGGTCACAGGCATGGACAGCAGCGCCCCGAACATGGCGACCATGCCGAGGACCACAAACCAGCGCTGGAACAAACGGTTTCTCACGGACGGAGAATGGCACAGCTTCAGCTGAATTGCAACTCAGCTGGGATCGCGGCGGCCACCCTGATTTCATTCCAAAGCTGTGGGAATGGCTTGTCCTACGGCGACCTGGTTAACTCTGCGGGCCGACGAAACTCACAACGATACGATTACCTTTTCCAACTTGCCGCGAACGATGCCTGCTTTCTCCAGTAGCAGCGGATTGTCGATCTTCGCCATCGACGCTACAGGATCGATTGCAGCAACTTCCACCACCCCTGGAGAAAGTTGCTGAACGATAACATTGCAGGGAAGCATGGTTCCGACCTTGTCCTCAAGCTCGAGCGCCTGGTGGGCGAGCGCAGGATTGCAAGCGCCCAGTATCCTGTAAGGGCGGAATTCCACGCCGAGTTTCGCCTTTAGCGTCGTCGTGACGTCGACATCGGTGATGATGCCGAAACCCTCGTCCTTGAGCTTGGCGATGACCTTCGCCACTGCAGCGTCAAATGCGAGTGGCAGCGTTTTGTTAAAGTAGTAGCTCACGGCCCCTCACATCATGCAGCAGCCATTGCCGAGCAGGTAATCGGCCTTTTTCTTTTGGTCGTCACTGAGGGCTTTGTACAATGCCTCGGTGGCGGGTTTGATCGACTTCATGCTGTCGAGCATGCTCTGCATGGCTTCGACGTGGGCATTCATGCGGTCGAGCGCGCTGCCGGACTGCCACGCCTGCATCATCGTTGCGTGCATGCCCTGCATGGCCGTGGAACGCTGCTGAAGCGCGTCAACGTAGCCGTCCCAAACGGCCTTTTGCGCGTCGGTGATTCCGAGCTCGGCTTTAAGATAGGTAAGCTGACCCTGCAGCATCGGCCCAGAACCCATCATCATGCCTGGCCCCATCATCCCCGAGCCCATGCCTCCGTAGCCCATCATGCCGGGACCCATTCCGCCATTCCCCATCATTCCCTGGCCCATCATGCCGTAGCCGTTACCCATCATACCCTGGCCCCATCCGCCATTTCCCATCATGCCGTAGCCTTGACCCTGGTTGCCGGGCGATTGTGCTGACGCGACCGACGCGGTGACCGCCATCGCCACAAAGAGGCCGATGAATACCCGTTTGTGCATCTTCATTGCTTTTACTCCCTTGTTGTTGGCGATGGAGGAAGCCTCCAAACGTAGGCCTAACGGGATAAATGTAATTCAGTCCGACGAGATCATATTTGATGTGCGTCAAGCATCATCGCGATGATACCCTTCTGGCCATCGGCTCGAAAGCTAAGTGCCTAAAAAACTGCCTTGTTTCGATTGCGGGCATGGTCCAGGCCCTTCGCCTGCGCGAGGCCTTTCACGTTCTTGAAGACGACGCCGTATATGTTTGCATCCGTAAAATCGGTACCTTCGAGGGCCGCACCGGCGAGGTCGGCATTGGACAGGTCGGCCCTATTCAACATCGCGCCGTTCAGGTTTGCGCCCGCCATGTTGGCGAAGATCATATTGGCGCCCGTCAAATCCGCGCCCTCGAGGTTCGCGCCGCCAAACAGCGCCCCCGACAGGTCGGTCTGCTTTGGCATCTTGAACTGGTTCCGCTCGGTGCCCAGCCGCGCTCCTGAAAGATCGGCGTTGCGAAAGTCCGCACGGCTCAAGCGCGCGAAGATGCGGGCGTGCGAAAGGTTCGCTCCGACGAACGTGGGGGCGTTCGCGGCGGGTGCCTCGAAAGTCAGCGAGCCCACGGCATCGAACAGCGTGGCGTGGGACAGATCTGCGCCGTTGAAATTCGCGCGGGCCAGCGTCGTGCGATCGAGCTTGGCGCCGGTGAGTTTCACGCCGGAGAGGTTGGCCCCCGACAGGTCATCGCCGAGCATGTTGGCGCCGGCCAGATTGGCCTGCTTGAAATTGACGCCGCTCAGATCGAGAAGCGACAAGTCCTTCCCGGAATAATCAAGGCGCACGCCAGGTTTGGCCTGGAACAGCGCCTGAACGATATCACGGAGAGGCAGCTCTGCGGCGTGCGCGGATGCGACCAACGTCAAGACCGCAAACCAGCCGCAATACCTCAGTCGCATCTCGAACTCGCTTACGCGGTTATGGCTTCCCGACGCTCAGCCCACGCCTGCCGGAGGATTTGCGTGGACGAGGACAGGAACACCGCCGCCATGATGCCGGCAACCACCAGGTCCGGCCACGCGCTGGTGCTGCCCCAGACCGCCAAGGCGGCGATCATCACCGCCACGTTGCCGATGGCATCGTTGCGCGAGCACAGCCAGACCGACCGCACATTGGCATCGCCGTCTTTATAGCGCAGCAGCAGCAGCACGCTGCTCAGATTCACGGCCAACGCGAGGACACCGATTCCGCCCATAATTTCGGCACGCGGCAAGCCGAGGACCAGGGCGTGATAGAGCGTGCTGCCGAACACCCACATCCCCATCAGCAGCAAGCTCCCGCCTTTCAACAACGCGGCGCCGGACCGGACCTGCAACGATTTCCCGATCACCGCGAGGCTGATGCCGTAGGTGAGCGTGTCGCCGAGGAAATCCAGGGCGTCTGCCTGCAAGGCCTGCGACCCGGCCAGCTGGCCCGCCAGCATCTCCACCAGGAACATTATGCCGTTGAGCGCGATGACGATCCAAAGAACGCGCCTGTAGCGCGGGTCGAGTCCATCGAAGCGGGGGTTCCCCTGGCAGCCGCAGGCGGAGGATTGGCAGGTGTCGGACATGCTCACTTTTCCTTTGTGGTGTCCGAGGCTACAATCTCTAGCGACTAGAGGAGCAAGTGCGAAATGAGCGACGTGATGGCCATCGGCGGATTGTCCCGCAAAACCGGCGTGAAGGTGCCGACCATCCGCTATTACGAGAGCGTCGGCCTCCTTCCGGCGCCGCACCGCACCGAGGGCAACCGCCGCCTCTACGACACCAAGGCGGTGGATCGCCTGCGCTTCATCCGCCACGCGCGGGAGTTGGGCTTCGAGGTGGACGCCATCCGCGAACTGCTGAACTTGGCGGAACAACCGCAGCGTTCCTGCGCCAAGGTGGACGCGCTGGCGCGGGAGCACCTGCAAGCCATCACCAGCCGCATCGAACGGCTCACGGCCTTGAAGGTGGAAGTGGAAGGCATGATCAAGGCCTGCACCAAAGGGCGGATCGCCAAGTGCCGGATCATCGACACCCTCTCCCACCACGAACATTGCCTGCACCGCGAGCACTGAGGAGCGCGATGCTGATTCCGAGTTTCCGCGCTTGATTATTTCAATAATTCTTGTAATAACGAATCCATGAAGAGCAAAGACGCCGTCACCTGCCTTGCCGCGCTGGCGCATGACCAGCGGCTCGCCATCTTCCGCCTGCTGGTGCGGGAAGGTCCAAATGGCCTGCCCGCCGGTGAGATCGCCGACGCCGTCGGCGCGACGCCGACGGGCGCTTCCTTTCACCTCAAGGAACTAGACCGCGCGGGGCTGATCCACGCCACGCGGGTCGGCCGCTACATCCGCTACGCGGTGCATTTCGAAGGAATGCGGCAACTGCTGAGCTTCCTCACCGAGGACTGCTGCCAGGGCAATCCGGAGCTTTGCGGTTCGACAATCAACAAAGCGCGCAAATTGTGTAAGGGAGAAACAAAATGACTGCAGAACGCCCATTCAACGTGCTCTTTCTCTGCACCGGCAATTCCGCAAGGTCGATCATGGGTGAAGCCATCCTCAACCGCGTCGGCGCGGGAAAATTCAAAGGCTACAGCGCCGGCAGCATGCCCAAGGGCCAAGTGCACCCGCTGACCATCAACCTGCTGAACAGGCTCAACTACGACACCACCGCGCTGCGCTCAAAATCCTGGGAAGAGTTCTCCGCCCTCGGCGCCCCTGAAATGGATTTCGTCTTCACGGTTTGCGACAACGCCGCCAACGAGGCCTGCCCACTGTGGCCCGGTCAGCCGATGACCGCGCATTGGGGTGTGCCCGACCCGGTTGAGGCCGAAGGCGATGAAACGCAACGTGCGCTGGCGTTTGCCGACACCTACCGGATGCTCAACAACCGCATCGGCATCTTCACCGCCCTGCCGCTCAAGTCGTTGGATGAATTGACCTTGCAGAAACAATTGGACGCGATCGGCAAGTCCAAGGCGCCGGCGCCGGAGAAAGCCTGAGCATGTCCACCTTCGAACGCTATCTGACGGTGTGGGTGGGCTTCTGCATCGTGGCGGGAATCGCGCTTGGGCAGTTCTTTCCCGGCGCCTTCCAGTCCATCGGCGCGGCGGAGATCGCCAAGGTCAACCTGCCGGTCGCGGTGCTCATCTGGCTGATGATCATCCCGATGCTGGCGAAGATCGACTTCTCGGCGCTTTCCACGGTGAAAGAGCACTGGCGCGGTATCGGCGTTACCCTTTTCATTAACTGGGCAGTGAAGCCGTTCTCGATGGCACTGCTGGGCTGGATCTTCATCGGCTGGCTCTTCAGGCCGTATCTTCCGGCCGACCAGATCAACAGCTACATCGCCGGCCTCATTCTTCTCGCGGCCGCGCCTTGCACCGCCATGGTGTTCGTCTGGAGCAATCTCTGCCGGGGCGAGCCGCACTTCACGCTGAGCCAGGTCGCGCTTAACGACGTGATCATGGTGTTCGCATTTGCTCCGCTTGTGGGCCTGCTGCTTGGCCTCTCGGCGATCACCGTGCCGTGGGATACGCTGGCACTCTCGGTCGCGCTCTACATCGTGGTGCCGGTCATCTTCGCGCAGGTCGTCCGCCGGCGCGTGTTGTCCACGGGTGGGCAAGAAGCACTCGACGGGCTGCTGCGCCATCTGCAGCCGCTGTCCTTGCTGGCCTTGCTCGCCACGCTGGTGCTGCTGTTCGGGTTTCAGGGCCAGCAGATCATCGCCCAGCCGCTGATCATCGCCATGCTGGCGGTGCCCATCCTGATCCAGGTGTACTTCAATGCGGGCCTTGCCTATCTGCTCAATCGCTCGGCGGGCGAAACGCATTCCGTGGCTGGCCCTTCGGCGCTGATCGGCGCCAGCAACTTCTTCGAGCTTGCGGTGGCCGCGGCGATCAGCCTATTCGGCTTTCACTCGGGCGCCGCGCTGGCCACCGTGGTCGGGGTTTTGATCGAGGTGCCGGTGATGCTGTCCGTTGTCAAAATCGTCAACTCCACGCGCGGCTGGTACGAGGCCGGTCACGCGGTGCGCGGACGCGGTATTTCCGCGAAAGTATCGGGATAAGTCGATGTCCATCACCATCTACCACAACCCCAACTGCGGCACCTCCCGCAACACGCTTGCGATGATCCGCCAGAGCGGCGAGGAGCCGGAGGTCATCGAATACCTGAAGACGCCGCCGTCGCGGGAAACGCTCATCGACTTGATGACGCGCATGGGCCTAGGCCCGCGTGAGCTGCTCCGGCAGAAAGGCACACCCTATGCGGAGCTTGATCTCGGCAATACCAAGTGGACCGAGGACCAACTCGTTGATTTCATGATGGAGCACCCCATCCTCATCAACCGGCCGATCGTCGTGACGCCACGGGGTGTGAAGTTGTGCCGACCGTCGGAAGCGGTGCTGGACATCCTCCCCAACGCCGACATCGGCGCCTTCACCAAGGAAGACGGCGAAGTGGTGCCGGCAAGGACGAAGGCCTGATGAGCAAGAACGACCTTCACAACGTCGCGCACGAGCACCTGCATATCCCCGCCGCCGACAAGCTGGCGGCCACGGCGGCGCACAAGCCGCGCATCCTTCTTCTTTATGGCTCCTTGCGCGCGCGGTCGTACAGTCGCTTCCTCGCCAAGGAAGCAGCGCGGCTGCTCGAGCATTTCGGTGCCGAGACCAGGATCTACGACCCGCACGGCTTGCCGCTGCCGGATGATGCACCGGAGACCCATCCCAAGGTGCAGGAGCTGCGCGACCTTGCGGCGTGGTCGGAGGGCCAGGTGTGGTGCTCGCCGGAACGCCACGGCGCCATGAGCGGGGTGATGAAGTCGCTTATCGACTGGATTCCGTTGTCCACCGGCGCTGTCCGCCCGACGCAGGGCAAGACGCTGGCGGTGATGCAGGTCAGCGGCGGTTCGCAGTCCTTCAACGCGGTGAACCAGATGCGCGTGCTCGGCCGCTGGATGCGGATGATCACCATCCCTAACCAGTCGTCGGTGGCCAAGGCCTTCAACGAATTCGATGACGACGGCCGGATGAAGCCCTCCGCCTACTATGACCGCGTGGTGGACGTGATGGAGGAGCTGGTGAAATTCACGCTGCTGACGCGCGACCGCGCCGACTACCTGGTGGACCGCTACAGCGAGCGGAAGGAAAGCGCCGAAGAATTGTCACGTCGGGTCAGCCTTCGAAATGCGGTGGACGGTTCGTTGTCGTAGTCGGCGCATAATTGCTAATTTCGTTGCCGACGCTTGGGCGATATCGCTCGCCCAAGTCTGCCTTTGCATTACGAGCAGTTGTCTATCAACTAGACCGCATTCGCCGCGCTGTCCGCTAGTGGCCCTTAGCTGACAAACGACTAATGTCTGCTTTCCGATGAGAAGCTGACGCGCCGCGAACCGACAGCGCGCGATCAAGCGTGGAGGTCAGCTTTTTCTGCAAAGCGGAAACTGAACTCCAAACTTCGTATTTGTGGCCGAGTTCAACCGCTCAAAGGGACCGCTGAAAACCAAATCGAGATTGTACCCTTCCCGCCCCCGCGAAGTGTTCTATGATTTTATGTAAGTTATTGATAATTAACACCAATTCTTGGTTGCGGGGCCTGATTAAGCTTTGGCAGTGCATGGCCTTCATAACCTTTCCAGCATAGGAGCTTGGATGGGTCTGACGTTCATAGACGTAAAAGAGGCGGCCCGTCCCCCTGCTCCCTCACCACGAACCTTGGCTTCTCTTCAGGCCGCAGCAAAAGCGAGAATTTGGCGTGCCGCGTGGTTGGCGCACTTCTTTGACACTTTTTTGAGTGCCAGAGAGTATGGAGCACTTGAATTGAGAGCTGCTGTGGATCATTCGGCTTCTATTCATTTTCAAATTTCAAAAACTCACTGAGTTAAATAAGTTAAGAGTCTAGTTAAGTAAGTTAAAGGGGCGAATTCGCTTTCAAGCTCATGACTCGATAGCGCTTTTTTTTTGTTTCGGTCGGGGAAATACCGAATATTGGTCGGTAAAACACCGAATCCCGGGTCGGCGAACAACCGAAATTTAGTCGGCGATTGTCCGAAGAGGTCGGTAAAACACCGAATTTGGCCGGGCCTGAGGAGCGGTCGGCGAAACACCGACTATTGGCTCACGGATTACGGGTGCGCCGGCTATCAGACAATTCAATGGTTTAAAAGGAATTGGTCGGTGAAACACCGAATTACCGGGATATGGTCTATTCCGCTCCGTGTTTTCATTATTCCGATATATCAATGTCTTAGCGGTTATTGGTCGGTGAAACACCGAAGATGATTGGGACTTTCGGTGCTATTTAAGGTTGGAACGAGTCGGTGAAACACCGAATCGCGCATCAGCTCGCTTCATTGAGATCAACTACTTAGGTTTGTTTGGTCGGCGAAACACCGAATGCTCGGTGAATGACAGAATGGACGCTCGAGCCTCCGGCGTCGGACCCGGCGTTGTGATTTATCAAGGGCTTGCGAATCGGAGTCGGCGAAACACCGAAGCTGATCGCTTGGCTAGAGGTCGTTCATACCGGAAATCGGTCGGCGAAACACCGAATCGGGTGGCGGCCAAATGTTCGGAGGGGTGGCGTTGATTGGTCGGCAAGGCCGAAGATGATTTGATTTGATGGCTGGCGTAGCGATTGTTTTACAAGTTGAGTGAAAACCGGCGAGTCAGCCGAGCCGTCGGAGTGATGTTGGCGGTCGCGTGGAAGCGGCTCGAAACGAATCAGTTGCGCTGTGTGCCGACGATTTCTAGTCTTGGCATCACATGCGTGATCCTCTTCTTCTGCCCGACCGCCACCCTGTTGGCGATTTCTTCGTACTCGACAGTTTGTTCGATGTGTCGTCCAAGAGTGATGTTTCAATCTTGCGTTCAGATATCGCGTCGATGGAGCATCCGATATTCAAATTATCATCGCGCAAGGCAGATAAGGAAAGGCTTGAGCGTTATGAGCACGGCGATTTTTATATTGAGTTGCGTGCAGGTCCAGAAGGCTTTGCGACGATTTTTGACAAGGATATTTGGATCTACTGTATTTCGAATCTGATCAGACGTCAGAACAATAAAGAGGCGATTGGACAGACTGTTCGTATTACGGTTCACGATCTATTCAAGATGACCAATCGCGATCCGGGCGGCGCCGGCTATGATCGGCTTGAGGAAGCATTGGATCGATTGGCTGGCACGCGCGTCAAAACGAACATACCGACCGGCGGGGTCGTGGATGAGGTGACGAACTTTGGTCTGATCGAGTCGTACAAATATCCACGCAGGAAGAACGGCGCGAAGCGGCTCGATTATCTGGAAGTAGTGTTGCCGAAGTGGTTGCTGAACGCAATCGAGGGCGAAGATGTCCTGACGCTGAATTACGGCTATTTCCATCTTCGCAAGGCTATCCATCGGCAGATCTACGAAATTGTGCGCAAGCATTGCGGAGATCAGGAAAGCTGGAAAATCGGTCTCGGGCTGCTCAAAAAGAAATGCGGAACGACGCAGGCCGACAAGCACTTTGCTTCATACCTCCGTGAACTTGTGGGCAAAGAAGTTCTTCCCGGCTACGACGTGACGCTCGAGCGCAACGATATGGTGCTTTTCACAAATCGTGCGACGAAGCTGCCGGGAAATGATGCGCGCCCCCCTGCCCTCTCTTCCGGTCGCCTGCCCGAATCCATGAAAACCACTGCGGCAAGCGGGAATAAGATCCTGATTTCGGCGGACGGGATGGAGCAAGCGAAGCTCTGGGCGCCGCGATGGGATATGGGTCATGTCGAAAATGAATATATGAAGCGCGCGAATGAATGGGGCCCAGCGCGCAACGAAGATGCTCGTTTCCTCGATTGGGTGAAGAAGGTCTTTAAGGGCAATCCCCCGCTCTGAGATAGGGACTAATCGGTCTGCGAGAAGGCGCCCGCGGCCGTGGCCGCGCCGCTTCTAGTTTTTGCATAATCTCTAAGTGCACTAATAGTCTTGGGTGCGCTATAGCGCGATGGCGATGTGGCACGCCATTGCGCTACCGTGCCATTGATGAAGCGAAATGGGGCTGTGGGGTGATTGCACGGTAGAGCGGTAGGGCGGTAGTGCCGTAGCTGCGTGGTAACATAGCGTGATGGCGAGCAGTCATGGTAGCGCGGTTGTGTGGTAGCGCCGTGGCGCGGTAGCGCGGTGGATGCGGGCGCTTCGGCCATTTGACCGAGAAGGTGCCTAACGTCCCACTGGTAGGGTGAGGGCCGCCCATTCAAAATACCGCAAGGCCAGCGAAATTATCCCCCGTAGGGTCGACTTCAAATGACACCGAAAATGGACAAAAGGTGCGCTTCGGTTATCGGAGGACTGCCGTTGAATTTCGGTAGTGCGCTACCGCACTACGGTGATGGCGTCATAGCGAGATGGCGGAAAATCAGTTCGAGGTAGGTTCACGTAACAGGCCGAGCTTCTGGGCAAGATCTTCAATAGCGAGTTCGATGGTGAGGTTCATTTTCCAGCCGTTTCGGCCGTGCTTGGCTTTGAAATGCCGCGTGATGTCGTCGATCAGCTCGAAATGACGGTTGGTGATCGGTGTGTTGAGTGAGCGTGGCCGTTCTACTGAGTGCCGGTTGGCAGAGCGTCGATTGCCGATTTCCAGGGCAGGCTTGCCTTCTTTGGGAGCAACGATGGGGGGCAGGGTTCGCGTGGATCTATGTGCGGCGACTCGTTCGGCGGCTGAATCTACCATTAGGCGGCTCCTCTGAGGTCTAGGGCGGCGGGTGGGATATCGGTGCGGGTGGTGGCGTTGTCAAAAGCATCAATCAACGCGTCGATGGCGCGGCGGGCATGCACGCGAACGCCAACTTGCGGGGTTTCGGTGATAGCGAGATGGCGGCCTAAAGCGATGCGATACGCAATCTGTTCCGGAATATGCTCGGTTAGGATGTTGATGGGTCCGCGATTGGCCGAGCGTAACCAGTTGATATAATCCCTGGCTTCGGCATCCGAGCCGGTGCGGGTCAGAATGACCGCCAAGCGCTCGGGACGGATTCCTTCTTCAAGCATTTGATCGATGGTCGAGAGCGTCAGCGTCGCGTCTTTAGTGCCGGGCGGGAGCGGCAGGATCGTAAAATGAGCATCCGCCGCGAGAACGAAAGACGCTTTCGTCGCGCGGGAGGGGCAATCGAGCAGGGCGATGTCGATCTCCGGCCGGTTTATGCCGTCGAGGCCTTCTTGGGCTGTCCGCGGCGTCAGGATTTCGAGCTGGGGGCGACCGGGGTGCTTGACGCGGCGTTCGTCAAGCCAGGTCGCGATGGAGGCGCCGCGTTCTCGGTGTTCGCTATCAAAATCGACCGCGAGGACTTTGAGACCGGCGGCCGCAAGCGTAATGCCCATGGCGGCCGCGATGGTCGTTTTCATGACGTTGCCGGTTTGCGAAACGAAGGCAATTGTTTGGGGCATAAACCGAATCACTCCGTACACGTTGCAATGCCGCCACCGTACTACCGCGGTAGCGGAGTTCAATACTAAATTTGTAAACATTATTTTTGGATGTAACGAATTGTCCGCACGTCGGAAAACGTCTTTTTTGGCAACGCAGCGACACTTGAATAAATAAGACGGGCCGGCGGCGCCTTCCTCGATGGGCCAGCTGAGAGAAGAGGGCACGCCGATTATTTAAAATCGGATGATTTGGGGCAGGTGGTTGAAGACGCGCTGGTGTCCGGCGCGAAGGAGTTGGCGCATACTAAAGGGCTATGTCTAAGCGTGCTACCTTACCCTCGGCTCGCGCGGTGCGCAGCGGAGCTGATGGTCCGCCGATGTCGAAGTCTGAATGGAGGAAAAAGTGACCCGCATTTTCCGTGTGGCCCTCGATCGCGCGAAGCTGGAGAAACTACCGGAAGCTGACCGAACCGCTCTGATACTTCTCGGCCATGCCGCTAACGAGATCAACGTTCTGCGCAAAGTCACGCTGGCCTCCATTGCCAAGGACATTCCCCCGAACCTCATCGTCGACCACGTGCAAAGTGAGCAGGTGCTCATCCTTCTGCGCGTTCTTATGGGCAAAGTCTTCGAAGCTAACCGTATGCTCGGAAAGCGTGTGATGCCGCTGCGAGCGAAATACCTTCAGCATTTCTCCGAAGAGCAGAAGACGCGTCTTGAACGGATGCAGAAGCTGTTCGGAAGCGATGGGCGACTTGCCGCCATCCGAAATCAAGTCGCGTTTCATTACACCGACGACGACAACAACGTGGAAGCGACATGGCGGAAACTGGCCGATGCCGATCCCTGGGACCTGTATCTCTCTAAGTTGTCGATTAACAGTTTCTACTATTTGCCGGCACTCGTCATGACGCGCGTCATGACTGCGCTCGGCCTTGGCGGGAAGGTTTGCGATCCCCAGGAAGAAGAGCTGTTGGGCTTCAAGGAAGTCTGCAGCGTAGCCACGGAAAGCGCCGACCTGATGCTGGCAGTGTTGAACGATTTCATCGCCGTCATCGTTACCGAGGGCATTCCCGATGCTGAAGGTGTTGAGATCGACATTGGAGAGTCTGATAAGCTCTCCGCGTTGAAGTTGCCGTTTTTCTGGGACGAAGACGATTACGTCGCCGATGCGCCCGCTGAAAGCAGGACGGATTAATTGAGCTTTTCGCAGCGGCAGCTCGGAGTCCGCAACGCTCAGCACGGCGTGCTTGGTCTCTTGACAGGCGCAAACGCTACCCTCAGCCTGCAACGAAAGCGTCGATCCCGACACATTGCAATCTCGAGCCGCCCGTCCGTGATGCCAATCCAAGCGACAGAAGCCTATTTCATCAAGCTCGGCCGTAGCGGCGAATGGGAAATCGAGTGTCTCCGCGATGGCATTCTGCGTTTTGGATATGCAGATACAGCCCACGCCGATTGCCTCGCCGGAAACTGGGACGCGGTGAGAACATTCTGGAGCAGTTACCGCAACGACACCGGCGCGGGCACCCGCGACGCCAACCAGATCAGAGTCTTTTACGAGACCGGCGGCAATGCGCTATTCGTGACCTTCCATGGCGGCTTACTGTATTGGTGCCGAGCCATGCCGGGTGTCACGGTAGATGCCGACGGGACTCACATGCGCCGGACCGTCGACGGTTGGCATAGCGCCAGCATTACTGGCAAGCCACTGCGAACCGATCGCTTATCCGGTGCTCTGCTCCGGGTACAGGGATATCGCGGAACGATTTGTTCCGTGGCGCAACTGTCCTATCTCCTCGGCAGGATCAACGACCAGCTCCCCCCCTCGGTCGTCGCTGCCGACGAGGCACGCGCGGCATATCTTGCGGCCATCGAAGAACTGATCGGACTCCTTACTTGGCAGGATTTCGAGCTCCTAATCGACCTAATTTTCTCCTCAAGCGGCTGGGTGCGCTTGGGAAGCGTAGGCAAGACACAAAAGTCGGTTGACATTGAATTGCAGCTTCCGACTACCAACGAGGTGGCCTTTGTGCAGGTCAAATCCGAAGCAAGCTCTGCCATTTTTCGCGACTCCCTTGATCGTTTTCAGTCCTACGATAAGTACGATCGCATGTTCTTTGCCTGGCACAAGGGTACGGTTGTGTCACCCGACGACACTAAGAGCATCGAACTCCTCGATTGCAAACGTATCGCGGCAATGACTCTTGACGCCGGCCTGGCGGGCTGGCTGCGCGATAAAGTCTCCTAAATTTGTTGCCATTCGAACTCCGTTCTTCGGTTCATAAACTCAAGTTTTTGCATTACCACCCGACGCCAAACCTGAAACATACTCTGCGAGAGAATCAAAATTTGGGGCGGACGCCAGTGATTGAGGGCTTAATCGCTATCGAAAAATCTGCGCGCCAAGCAGAATTTCGTAAACGAAATCGGCCCTACGACGAGAAGATGGTTACGCCCGGAGCGGTCGCTGACTTTGAACCGCAAGGTTGGATCGTTCACTCCACGAATAAGACCGGCGTTAAGCTTCGCAAACAGCGCAGCGCGGCCGAGCAACTAGAGAACCGCTTTTGGTGCTGCCTTTACCGGCTAGGATATAACGAACTCAACGTCGGCAGAAATTTTCGAATACAGGTCGCCGCACAAGCGAAGCCAGTAGCGAAACAAATCGACGTTTTCGCGCGGGATGAAGAGACCATCATAATCGCTGAATGCAAAACCGCCGAAGAATTGAAAAAGAAGCCGCTTCAGAAGGAACTCGGCGAACTCGATTCTCTTAAAAAATCGATATCAGATGTTCTGCGAAAGCATTACGGCAGCGCGTTCAAGCCCAAAATAATCTGGTGCTTTGTCACTGATAAAATTGAATGGACTGACAACGATCTCGCGCGGGCCAAACAGCTGAAGATCGAGGTAATCACCGAGCGCGAACTCGACTACATCGAGGAAATATCCAAAATACTTGGAAACGCCGCTAGGCACCAATTTAAAGCCGAGTATTTGAGCGGCCAAAAAATACCCGCGCTCGATGATCGAAAGGTGCCAGCCGTCAAAATTCGCCTTGGTGGCGAGCCCGCGTATGTTTTTTCGGCACGTGCCGATGAAATTATTCGCATCTCCTTCGTAAATCACAGAGATCTACGCGACCCCCGTGGCGCCCCGTCATATCAGCGACTTGTAAATCCCGGCCGGCTGCGGAAGATCGGTGAATTTCTTCTTGGGGGAGGCTATTTCCCAAACACCATCTTGCTCAATTTTCACAGAAAACCACGTTTTGATCTCTCGCTAAGAAGCGACGATAAGGACATTCAGTTCGGCTATCTTTACTTACCTGATACCTACAAGAGCTGTTGGGTAATAGACGGCCAGCACCGGTTGTATGGCTGCGCAGTTCTACCGGAGGAGCACCAATCGCCGACGCTCATGTTCGTCGCATTTGAGTGTATCGATGTCACTGAGGAAGCCCATCTATTCGCAACGATCAACCGTGAGCAGCAAAAAGTTCAAAAGCGGCTGCTCGATGAACTCGATGGAGACCTGAAGTGGGACTCCGACGATCCATCGGACCGTATCGCGGCAGTTGCCTCTCGCGCCATAGATCTCATGAACACAAGGTTTGGCGGACCATTTGAGGACCGGGTCATCTCGCCCGGATTAAAGACCTCGGACGATCGCCCGCTCACCCTCCCAGAAGTCAGAAAGGCGATCATATCGGCAGGCTTGATCGGGAGGGTTTCGGGCAAAGACCGGGTGCTTGTCCCCGGACCTTGCTACCATAAGACCAACGAACAATCGATGACTCGCTTGATGGACCTGCTTACATGGTATTTCGACGTAATCCGCGAAGCAAATCCGGCTCGTTGGGAAGACCCTAAGGGTCGGCTCTGCAATAACTTCGGGGTACCAGGCCATATCCGCCTGCTAGCGGAACTTATCCGCCATGTTGAACAAGACCAGAGCGTAGATGCACGCGAACTTCAGCCAAAATATCTCTTCAAATCCTTGGAGCCCTTAGTTGCGCCGGTTCTAAAGTTCATCACCGAAACGAACGACGCGGAGTTTGCTGAGCGTTTTAAAGTCACGCTTGGAAGCGGTGGGGTAAAGCAATACTATTTCGCCCTTGTTCATCTGATTCACGATACTAACAAGGCGTTCGTTCCGAGCGGTTTCGAAGATTTTGTTCAGCAAACGACGAAGTCAGAACAGGAACAGGCCGATAAGGACGTGAAGTGGATTCAGGCACGAGTTCACCAACTGGTCGTCGACAAGCTTCGCGACCGCTACGGTGACGACTTCTTTGAAAGCGGGATCACCAACAAAGAAATTCAGGCACGTGCCTATCAGAAACGCCTTGAGGACGAGCCCGGTCAACGAGGTGATCTCGCGATGTACCTCGATTTTGTGGATCTACGTAAAATTGTGGAACAGTCCGACCATTGGCCAACATTTGAGAACGAGTTGAATATACCGCTTCCAAACCAAAAAAAAGGCCTCGCCAAATACGTCAAGTGGTTCGATGAGATCAATCGGATACGGCGTATTCCCGCACACCCTTACAAGCGTGCCTATTCACGGGCGGACCTGCAGATTTTGAAACTTATCTCCACGCACTTGTCGAGTTCAGAGCCGACCAGAGATGAGGTGCTCGCGTGAGCACAGTCACTCCATTTCTCAAGTGGGCCGGAGGCAAAAGGTGGCTCGTTCAAAACTATCCTGAACTTTTACCCTCAAAGTTCAAACGATTTGTGGAACCATTCCTTGGAGGTGGTGCGGTTTTTTTTCATATGCGCCCCGCCAAAGCGCGGCTTGCGGATTTGAACTCCGAGTTGATTGAAACCTATTCGGCTGTTCGCGACGACTGGAAAGCGGTTTGGACTAAGCTCAGGGCTCATCAAATTGAACACCTCCGCGATCCGGAGACGTACTATTATAAAATTCGCCAATCTCGTTTAAAGTCGGATTTTGCGAAGGCGGCGAGATTCATCTACTTGAACCGGTCGTGTTGGAACGGCCTGTATCGGGTCAACTTGCGCGGTGAGTTCAATGTGCCCAAGGGTACGAAAAATAGCATTTTGCTGCCGGACGACGATTTTCCATCGGTGGCTAACCGTCTAGCAGACGTGGAATTGACGGCCTCTGATTTCGCGGAAACACTAGCTAACTGTGGTCGCGGCGATTTCGTATTTGTAGATCCGCCGTACACCGCAAATCATAACTGGAATGGTTTCTTGAAATATAATGAGCGCATATTTTCTTGGGAGGATCAGTTGCGCTTGGCGGAGAGCGTCGAAGGTGCCGTGTCACGAGGAGCTGCTGTTCTGATCACCAATGCGGCCCATGCATCGGTTAGAAAACTCTATGAATCTATCGGCGAAATTCATACAGTTACAAGATACAGCGTCCTGGCATCGGACTCGGCTCGCCGTTCGCGGGTCGAAGAACTGGCCATTATAGCCGGTTACCAAAATTCAATCAGTCAGACGAAATTGCTGTGACCACTATGTATCGATTCATCCGTCGGGATTCGGGCGTGCGCTCGAAGACCCTTTGGTCTCCCGCGCTAAAGCGCTCGGTTTGACGAGGAAGACCGCTGAGCGTTAGCGATACAGTGGAAGGGATTGCAAAATGTTGCAGTCGTTGTTATCGTCCGTATACTGATAAAATGGTCAGACATGAATACTAGCTAGCGGCAACGTGCGAAAATCTTCATCGAAAATACGATCCAGAAACCCCACTCCCTTCGGCATGGTCTTCGGAACTTTAGTTCGGGCCTGTGGCCTCAATAACAAAGAGGCGGGGGAACTACTTGCAACCCACCCCGCTATAGTTTCCGACATCCTCAGTGGAAGGAAAACGATCTCTCAAGAATTTTTGAACGTCAGGAAATGGCGCGATCGGTTTCAACAGAACTTCGCGGATGTGTGGGAAAAGCATCGCGATGAATTTGAGCAGCAGGCAGCTTTACTCCAACCATTCAATCCAGGACAAAAACTGTGTGCTTCTCGTTCTCAGGAAAAAATCATTTCCAAAAAGCACTTCTTACATAAAAAACCGCAGGACGAAGACTGTCTTGGGTTCGCGCTATGGAAAATTTTAGGCGGCTCATTTTTGGAAACACGAAAAGCCATCAATGTTCTGCAGGTCAGCGAATGCCGTTTCTACGCGATCTTGCATAATTATAACTATCCGACTCAGGCTTATGTATTGGACCGAAACTGGCGTGGGCTGTTGAAGGAGCACTATCCGATAGGTTGGCAAGAATTCGGATCTTTGTTTGAAAAGTTTTACAACGAACTGCCCACCGGTCGCGGGCATCGCAGAAAGTCACCTGCCCCGACAAATCAGCGGTCGCTCGGGTACACACTTTGGAAAATTCTCGGTGGACCGGAGCTAAGTTCGGAGTCAGCAGCCCAGGATCTGCGGATCAGTCGGCATCAGCTAAGTGGATTTCTTCACAATAAAAATTGGCGGTGTCTAGAGTCGCTGAACATCGATGGATGGGGCGATGTTTTGCGTTTGCACTACCCTCACACGTGGAAGACCTACGGCGAGGAATTCACCTCGCGCTCGAAGCAGGGTTACGCCGCCACAGGTTGGGTAAGCCTCCAAACCATTGATGTCATTGATAAAACGTAGCAATTATTGCCCTTTCTAGCAAATTACGCTATATTTCGGGGGCCATTTTTTAAAGCATGCCGGCTAGCAGAATTTTTTCGAAACGCTTTTCTCGACGGGGGCAGGGAATGAAATCGTCTAATTTATTGGTTGCCTTTGCGGCGATCGGTTCGGTGATGAGCGGCGCCGCTCTCGCGGATGATAAAGTCGCTACGGCAGCCGCGAGCGCAACACCACCAGACATGGTGCACGTCGATGATTGCAATAAAGAAAAAGAAATTCTGCTGAGTGAAAGCCGGAGTTTGAGAGGCAATATCGATACTAAAGCTGGTGACTCGTGCGCTGTTTCATTGAAGGTGGCGGCACATAGCGAACGTATGATTGCGTTCGTGAGAAGTTGTTCAGGACAGCTCGGCTTAGATGATGTTCAGGCTGGCAAAGCAATCCTGCAGTACGCTCTCACTGCCCGAAATTTGCGTGACGACTGCTCGCCGTGATTGAACTTTAAGGTTTGGGTGTTTGCTGAGAAGGCGTCGAGTGATTTGCCGGTGTAGTTGGTTTGCCGGCCATTAGCGCCTCGTCGAGGTCGGCGACACCTTTATCCTGGATAGCGTGAGCTTTCTTGTCCTGCTGAGGCGTCATGTACCGCTTCTGTTCGCCATCCTTGCGGCAGTCATCGACGATATCTTTAAGGGCATGCTCGTCCTTCCCGATCAGTCTAAGCTTCTCGTCAGGCACTTTATCGATGCACTGCTTGGCTTCATATGCCGTCATCGTGTCACCTGGTCGGTACTCGGCCCCAGCGATCTTGGCTGATCCGAGAAGAGCGGTGAACGCACGACGTCTCTCCGGATCTGTACCGTAGTATTCGTTGCCTTTGTAAGCAGCGTTATAGACGTCGCCAGACTTGGCTTGAGTGCCCGCGAAATATCCGGTGCCGTAAGTCCGAGCCCAGCCGTTCCATCCTTCTTGATACGATTTGAGCTGGCCGTTCGCATTGTAGAAAATGTTGTGTGACGACGCCATGTAATCGGTCTCGCCGGCGTAGCTGCTGCTCGAGTAGCCGCGTTCGTCGACAAAGGTGCCGTCATCGCGATAGTGTCCGCCGGCGTCGCCGTTCCCCCATCCTTCACGACTTGAATTTGCGTCGGTCTGCTTGAGCGTCAAAACGATCTGCTCGAGCTCGGCTGCGGATCGGATATGTCCCGCGCGATCGAGGGCCATCGTGATTGCTTGGTCTTGCGCAGCGGGATCGAGGACTTGGCTGCGGATCATAGCAACGATCATCGCTTCGAATTCCCGATGGTCATCGGTGTGGCTGGACGATGGGTCCTTCTTAGGATGCGCGTCGCCGGGTTTCTGAGCGCGATGCACGGCTTCGCCGATGTCGGTGCGCCAGTACGCTTCCGGTTTCAATGATCCCTGGTTGGCGGCCGTGATGATGGCTTTTACGGCGCGGAGAGATTGTGTGTCGCTCGTTCCGTGCGGGTCAGAGAGCTGCTGATATTTATTGGCAGAACCAATGGAGTGTCGTGCAGTTTCTGCTTTCGCAATAGCGGCCGGTATGCCGGCGGCAATTCCGCGGAGTTGGTGTCGCCTCGAAAAAGGGCGTGGTACTTGTTCAAATAGCGTCGACATAAAAAGCCCATTAATATCAATTGGGCCCATCTTCCTCCAAGAAGGTATTCAATTTACTTATTTTGGGGGCAGGGCCCGCAATACGAAATATAATTGCGCGCCATCTAATGAATAGATCAATTATTTCGGCTGCTTTCGGCAAATACGGAGAAGGATAGCATTTAAATCAAATGCTTGAGAGCCTCAGCGGGGCAGGAGGCGATCGTCTATGAACTCGATGTCATCGTTCAAGTCGAGTTGGTAGATGTAAGGGTCTTCCGAATCTGGCGGTGCCCAACCTTTTACTTTGGCGCCTTCCGGTAGGACGACGTCGCATGTGGCCGGCGAACTGAATTTCAAGAAGGCAAAGGTTTGGGCGATCTGGCGATCGCTTTTGCCGGCGACGTGTTGGTATGAAAATACCCACTCTCCCCGGAGCGGCTGTTGGTCCCGATCGTAAATTCGCGCGAACAATTCGTTCGTCCGGGCTTTATAGCTTACCACCTGATGAAGCCCGTTTGCGAGCGTATGGACGGCCGCCAAGTGAACAGGCACGCCCGGATATAATCGCTGCTCGTGGACGAACGAGAGAAGCTTCTGAGCGTGAAATATGCGTACCGCTTGTTGGTCGTTGTTGATCAAAACACCGGATGTGAGTTCGGGGGCGCTGATGTCGACCGTGCACAGTATGTCCGGTATGAAAGTCAGTGAAAGCTTCGATTGAATCTCTTCGGGCGTCTTGCCTTCAATCGCGCTGTAGATCACAAGCGCTGAGCCTTGTTTGGGGGTATTGTCCCCGGCTAGGCGCGCGAATACGACATCATCTGGAAGTTGGCGTGGAGACGCGTCGATGGTTATAGGTTTGACGTGTTCTGGGCTGATGATTTGCATAACTCTATTATTGCAGATATCCCCCTTGTCGAGCAAATGTCTTTACGGCTTCGCAAAAGCATAGAACTGAAGCGGTAGGGAATTGCCATAATACTCACGGTCATCGTCGAAGGCGTAATCAATGGCGTGGTCGCGGACGAATTGCTCTTTCTGTGACGTTATAATCATCTCGTCGAAAGCGATGTTGTATTTCGCCAACTCCTTTAGCCGCTGTTCCCGAAAATGTTCGTCGAAATCAGTGAGAATGTAGACGTAATGACCGGCCGCCTTCAAAGCCACCGTTAGAGCGCTGAAGAGCTCAGGCATTTCTGTAATGACGCCATCTACATCGAAAGCGAAGCGCATAGGTTTAATCATTGTTGTTCCTTTCGTATTTGACGCGTGCCCAGTCGAAACCGACAGGGCCGTTGTTGGGGAAGAGTCTCACTGCAACGGGGATGCCGGTGAGCTGGCTTGCTACATAGCGATGGTGGCCTTCGGTGAGGAATTGCCTGCCATCGGGTAATAAAACGACGTCGACGGCTGGCACGCTTAAGCCGCTACGAAGCATCTGGGCATAGCTACCGACAACGTAAGGATCTACGGATAATTGCGATGGCTGCGGTCCCGGAAGCGATCCGACAAGTTGATTGTTGGCATTTCGAGCCGCATCCAGCATCGCCTGTTCGGCTTGCGCGACCCGCTCCGCTTGCTGTCGCTGTGATGCGTCCTGCAGGCCTTGAGAGTACGCCGCATTCGTTACTGTACCGCCCTGGCTGGAAAAGCCATTGAGTTTTTCGGCTAACATTTGTTCTCCCCGTTTGGATGTGGAAAGCACTGCACTGCTGACCATCATGTTTCCAGCGGGGAGATAATCCTTTTCCAGCCGCGGCTCAGAAGAACACGGCGTACGGAAGAAACCATGACGCCAATGCCCCGATCTTCGCTCGATCATCGTGCGTCAAATCTTGGGTGGAGATATTCAAACGGAACCGCTTCAGCGTATCGAGCTCCGGATACTCCATAATCCGCGGATTAATTTGAATGGGGCGACCGATAACGTCGCTAATCTTTCGTTCCAGATGCTTTTTGACGTACGCAGGTAACAGGTCGTCGCTCGGTTTACCTTCGATAACCTTGCTCCCAATCGGGACCGGTTTGTCTATTGTTGACGCGTAAAGATCTCCATCCCAATCAGCGGGCGGCTTCAGAGATCCAAAAATAGAAAAGCATAGTAAGTCGGCATATTTATAAACCCAAATCGGCTCCTGCGAGTTCTTCTGCAAAAGAGCTAGACCGCGACCTTCGATCAGGAGACTTTGCACAAGGTTTGCGATGAGGCGGTCCTGCTCAGAAATCGATTGGGTTTCTCCGCTCTCCCCCGCCGGTGTGGCCGTGTGAGCCTCTATATCGCAGGCGATGTAGGGGAGACGATCCGGTCCCACCATTTTGATCTCGTCAGGTATCGATACGACCGGCTGCCCAGGAGAATAAAAGCGCTTGAGGTAGTTCGCAGCTTCCGCGGGGCTAAACATGCCTGACTTCTGCGGTGAAGCTGTTAATTCCTCTTGCTTGGGTAGCGCCGGCTTTGTCGCTGCCGGACTGGACAGTTCCGAAGGGACGTAAGGTATATTCTGAGGCGTCAAAGATCTTTCGTTCGACAATTGCAGGGAGGTGACAGCCTTAAATATCGATACGCGTTGCCCCGCGTCGTTCGTCGTTTTTCCCAATGTAACTAGGCTTCCTAACGGTATGGTCGCGTCGCACAGGAAGCGTGGCACAAAGGCGAGAGAGAAATGCGCTTGAATGCCTTCCGGCGTCTTACCGATAAGTTCTTTTCTTTCGACGAGAAGGAAGCCGTCGCGCTGCGCGATAACGCCATCATGGATGCGCACAAGATTGTCGGTCAGTATGTTCGTCGTATACGTCATCAGTGCCGTTATCGCGTTGCGATGTTCGCTCGACTGAATATATTCCGGACCTGCATGAGTTTGTGTTTGTAAAGGAACCGAAGCTTCGGACTTCTGAGGCCCGGGGTTTTCTGGAGTCGTTTGCGTTCCAATCGAAGCAGGCCGCTCTCCCGTTCCCTGGAGGGATTTAAGCAGTTCAGACGTTGTATTCAGAGCATCATATTTAGAGAATGGCATGGCGTTTTCGTAAGTGTATTGTTTTTTGTTCAACATACCTTCTCGTCACCGGAATACATATCGAGCATTTCTTGGCTCTACGTATTGACCTTTTAGCGCCCATAACCGTTCGGCATTAACGAACGTGCTGCCTTCAATCTCTTTTTGTATCCGTTGCGCCTTGGGCCAAGCCTCCGAATAGTTGCTCCAGTTTATGCCGGTGTAAATGTCGACAGGAGCACCCGTCGCAGCATCAATTGATGGGCTGTAGCGATCGTCAACGTAACAAATCAGCTTCGGTGCGAGGGCATCGTACACTCTTAAACGCGCGTAGAAGTGTACGTCTGTACGCTTCGACGCAGCGGTATCCGCGTTGAGATTTTGTGCTTTCCAAAGCACGTTACCGTTTAAATCGAGAGCCCAAAGATTTGTGCCGGCATAATCTGACTGACGCTTCTTATCTTCCGGATGCACGATGACGAAAAGGGATTCATCAACTCTGGCGATCTCACAAATTGCCGTCGGTGATTCAAAAATAACGTTTCCATCGCGAAGCAATTTCTTGCCTTCGACTGAGAAGCCCGCCAATGAGGCATTGTGTTGAATATTCATTTTATTACCCCCTTATCCTAGCGGACGCGAATTGCGAAAACAATCGCCAATGTTTCCGGCCAAATTAAACTGTTGGGCCTCTCCGGAAATGGGTCTGCTCGCTACCACAAAGGTGCCAATCGGCACATTAACGTCGGAAACATGTGTCGGCGTATCTTTCAATGCTAAGATCCGTTGAACGTGATCTCCGCTTAAATGCCCATGATTTATATCGGCCGCGCGTGTAGCCCAAGGTCCCGGTTCATTGCTGACATGATGAGCCCGGACCACATCGGTCGTAGGGATGGTCGTAGAATAAGCAAGTGCCGGCGAATTTGTATTATAGTTCGGAATTGAACCGATAGGTTGTTGGGCATTTTGCTGGGCGGTCCAATCCCGTGGCTTTACTTCGCAACTGAAAATAACCCCGGCGGTCGCGCCCGACATTTGAGGATGCGGGGTGTTCACTGGCTGGGTGTAAGCCGGTGCCATGATGCGGAAGAGCTCCTGCGTATAGCGATCACGGTCGGCCTGGGCCTGGGCGTCGCGCTGGCGCTGCTCATTCTGCTGCTGCACAAGTTGTTGCTGCTGTTGTTCTCGCTGGTGCTGAGCCTGGCGCGCGGCTTCGATCATTTGCTGTTCGGCTTGTGCACTCCGTTCGGCTTGCTGCCGTTGCATCATTTCCTGTTGGCTGCGCTGGTAGGCAGCGATGTCGACCTGGCCGTTGGCACTTGAAAAGCCTTTTAGAGTTTGGGTTTTCATTAGTTACCTCGGCGGGTGGGGAAATGGTTGTGCCCACAGTTGATTGCGAGGCAGTTTTGGCAAATCGGCATAAAGCTGTAATTTCTTTCGGAGCTCATCGCGTAAAGTGGGATGTGGTTGGAACCCCGCTTTTCTGAGTTCGGTAAGACTGTAGAAAAGACCCATCATTTGCCGGGCGCGTTCAAATATCGGCATGATCCCGGCAATATAATCGTAATTGTCGGTTATCTTCTGTACGCGAGCTCCGTGAGCGTAGGTCGCATCGTTTAAAGCAACTAATAAATTTTCTTCGCCGCTAGTTCGCTTCAAGATATAGGAACCATCGACACGCATTTTCACGGCTTGAACGTTTATGTTCCAAAGCTTTGTACCGTTTTCGATACGCGGCGCCTGGCCATCCACCTGAACATGCTCGGTACGCATCATGACGCGTTTGCTTGTTGACTTTGCGTGACGTCCGCCAGTCCAGACAAGATCTTGAAGGAAAGAGCTAATCGCATCGATATGGCGGACGTGATCGGGATTTTCAGCTAACGCGCGTGGAAATTTGTGGGCGTTCCATGCCAATGCGCCGGCAAGTACGTCAGTAATGTACATCGTGCGACCGAAGTCGGTATTGCCCATCCACGCGGGGCTAAACTCTTTGTAGCGGAACACTTCATGCCCGTCAGTCAACTCCATACCCGTTTCTTCCATGCTGAGTGACGGCCAGATGATGCGTTTCTCATCTGCAAAAGCGAGGATCATGGCGATGTCAAAGTCTTCGGCGCTTAATAATGCGGGCCGGTTCCCCGAGTGTGCACAGTTAAAACGGATTTGTCCGTCGGGCGTCGTTTCCAGACCCAAGTAAATGCCTACGCCGGGTGCTGGAACGTAAGAGCCGGTTTCGGCCATTTGTTTCATTGCATGATCGAGCGTGGGAGATGGTTCTTCCAGTGGGCCGAGAAGAGGCAGACCGTTGCTGCCAATCCCGTTGTATCGGGGGCCCATGAGCAAAGCCGAGTATTCAAGTTCTTTGACTGATATGCCGGCCTGGTCCAAGCGGAGCTGACCGATCGAACGGCTAACGGCGTCGCCAATGTCCCAGCCCTCCGCTGAAGCCAAATTACTGGCGAGCCATAAAATATCGCGAAGCGGGCGCTGCTCGCTCACAGGAGTTTTCTTTTTCAGTGAATGCAACAACTCATTGCTGTCTTGGGTGTACCATTGGCAAATGGCAGCCGCCGCGGATTTGTAGGCGTCGGCGAGAGCCGGCGTCGACGCGGCGTTTAAAATGTCTGTCAGCTCCTTTTTGGTATTTGCAAGCTCGGTTGAAGTACCCGACGTAGCTGCGTCGACGTCTGGCAAAAGTGTGAGGTAGCGGCGAAGCGGTTCGAGATCCTGTGGAGTACCGATTCCGAGCATCGCTCGCACTGCGAGATGCCACATGCTTGTCAGTTTGTAGGGAGAGTAACCTTCTGCTGTATACTGAAAATTGGCCATAGCTTCTTGCTGCGCTTCTGGATTTGCACCGCGCGCGAGAAGGTTGATTGTATATTGATGTAAAACAGGGGGCGCTTTTTCGTTTGCTAAGAGCTCGTTGATCTCGGCCGTAAATGCTTCTTCGCCTGACGTGCCGTATCGCTCGTCGCGGCTATGAATGTGCCACAAAAGTTCCTTCGCAGCGGGGTGGCCCTTACTGACGGCGATTTCTAGCCATTTCGCAGCGATCTCTGGATTGACCGGACGAGCATCGCCAGACAGATACCGGCGGCCCATGTACAACGCTGCGCAAGCACCTAACCAACCCTCGTGTTCAAACGCGCTGTAGGTGTAGAGCTGATTAGGAATTTCGGGCTTAAAAAGCGTACCGGCCTCTCGGTCGTAAACACTCGCTATCGCGTGCATCCAGGAATCGTCGAAGCGGTCCGATGCAGGATCGAATAACATGAAGATGGCTTCATGTAAGTTGTCGGGATCATCTGTGTTGAATATGTGCCGCGCAATTTCATCCGCGAGCGCTTTGCGATCTTCCGAAGAGGTAGGCACCGGCGCAAAACCAAACTGACTGAAATATTTTTCTTTAGAGCCATCGTGAGGTGCGGCGATTGCGGCTTGGTCCTCAGCGACTTGGGCAACGATTTTATCGAAGACCGGCTTGTAGGCTTCGAGGGCCGCGGCTTCAGCTGGGGTAAGAGGCGAAAGTTTTCGCTCGTTGACGAAAGTGACGTAATGGTTCAGGAGCCAGAAAAACTTGAGCGGGAGGTTTGCATGCGCATATTCCTGGATCTGATCGCCGGGATATACGACTACGTCACAAGAATAGAGGTTTGATCCGTCGAGCTGCGGGAAAATCTCGGCGAGCTCAGTAGGACTTTTGCTTTCAATGAACTCAGCCGGGAAAACGGCAAAGCCATTCATTTTCCATTTGGTTTTATCGTAGATGCGAACGAAGCGATCGGCTTTAGTGGCTTCGAAAGTTCTCAGCAGTGTATTCGGTTGGTTGGTCATAGGGACTTGGCTCCTGGTTAGGTTGGCAAAGTTTCACGCCAGCGAGCACGTAGCCGCGGGTGAACAAGGTTGTTACCAATGATGCTGTCGTAAATTACTCGCGACATTTCACGCCTCGATCTGCTGTTCTTGTTGATCTATAGTCTGCACACTGATCATTTGGGTGTGCAAATGTTTATTTCGCGCTTTTTGCGTACTTATCCGGCGGACGCCGTCGCCATCTTCAAATGCGATTCCGTGCGCAATGAAGACCTGGCGTATCGCTTCCATGTTGTGTGGCCGAAGGACATAGCCGAGTTCAGCGCAGCGGATCGTCGATCGAGAAAGCAAGGTCGCATCGGCGAGTTGAGCTTGGGACCAATCGAGCAGCGCGCGCGCGGCTTTAATTTGCGATGCCGTTAGCGAGAACATGACTGTGCTGGTCTGTCGGTGGCAAGGCGCGTTACGAGATGCTCGGCAGCCTGTTCGGTCGAGAAGTCCAGTCCGTCGTTTTCGAGGATGGTTTCCAGGAGCAAACGGGTTTCATCGAGTAAGTCATCCTGACCGGCAGCGTTGAGCATGGTCATGAAGAAATCTGCGAAGGGTTTTGCTGGGCTACCGACGTGCGACCAGATCGTGAATCGTTTCTGCCAGCCTTTATCGCCGGCCGACTCTAAAATGTCGGATCTGTCGTCGTAGTGCTTGACCTTCCAAGAAACGCCGGCGCCGGCGACCGTAGCGAGATCGGCGATCATGATACGGCCATTTCTGGAGCGCGGCAGGCTCCCGCGATGAGCTCAGACCACCGTGTTTCAAGCGGCATACCTAAGCGGGTGCGAAGGCCGACGTGGCGTTCGATGTTTTCGAGTAGGGCCTGGGCGCCGGTCTCGCCGTGTCGATGCACGAACTGTTCAAAAGTGGGCATGTTAATATCCCTTAATAAAAATGAATATAAAATATGTCGGGTCTTTGTATTACTACCTGTAATTGGTAGTTTCTATGCCTTTATTTTATGTATTTTTGGCTTGAAAGCAATTAATAAACGGTAGTTGATCTGAGCTAAATGGTTGAATACATAGCCGTTACAGGCAGGTTGTTACCTGTTTTTGGTAGTGCGGGATAAAAACGCAAGTATCTTGCGAAAGTACAGGCTCTCTGGCGGCAAAGATTAAGCCGCCACCACGCGACAGGCAGCAGTTAGGGCAAAGCACGCAAGCAGCGCGGAGTTATTGTTTGGCCGGTAGCGGCGGCGGATTCTCTTCGGGAATCTCGATGCCTTCCGAACGCAAAGTTTCTTCGGCTTTTATGCGTCGGGTCGTTGCCGCTGTTTTATCAGCGCCAGTCATCCGAATTTCATCGATACGAGCTTTGATGTAAGCAAGCTGTGCAAGCTGGGCTTCCCGCGAAACTGGAGGCTTGCCTTGTGGGGAAAGCACGGCTTGATCGTCGGCGCCCAGATCTGAAGTGGATCCGATTGCTGGGGCGTCCTGGCTTTGGCTCTTGTAGTTTAGCTTGGCCATGTCTGCTTCGGCCTTCATTTTCATCGTCGCATAAGTGCCTTGGACTGCGGGAATGACCGCGGTGTTGTAGATTTCGAAGCCGATAAAAATGAAGACGAGGATCTGCAGTATTCTGTTGCTGAGAACCATGCGGGCGACGTCGGGCCAGCTGGAGGGATCGGTAGGTGGTCGATCGTCGCTCATGTCATTGAACCTTCAGTGCTCGATTGCTTAGGAAAGCTACAAGAGGGAGAAGGGCACCGACGACTATGAATCCGAAATGCATCAAGTACATGAGCATGTCGTCCTGATCGACGTTGATGGCGAGAATATAGTAATTACTCGCCACAGTGACGGCGGCTAAGATGAAGCAAAGACTCAAGCTCAATGGTTGCCGTTTGAAAAACTCCGGCACAGCGCCTACGCAAAACAATCCGCTCAACCCGGCCACCGCCAAAACGATCACGTTGAAGATCTTCGTTTCGAGCACCCAGTACTTATCCGCGGGGGCGGCGTAATTCTGCTGCCTGGATTGCTCCGCCTGCGGCGGCGTTGATTCTGACGGTCGTGCAAGGGTGTTGGCGGTCCGTGCTTCGGCGCTCAATTTGCTGAGTTCGATTGTCCCACGAATGGCGGGAAGAATGGCAGTATTATAAATTTCGAATGCGATGAAGACGAAGGCGAGGATTTGCACCACGCGGTTGCCAGCGATCGTGTGGATCGCCGAAAACAGCCCGGAGCGATCGGAAGGAGGCAATTGATCGGCCAAGCGTCACCTGTCAGGTAATTTGTTGCACGCATCAATACGGGGATCGTCAAAGCGTGAAACGATGCCTGCGAGAGAATTAATGCAAGCGGTTCGCGTCGCGACGGTAGCGTCGGCTCCTGCTTTTTCCGCGTCGAAGGTGCCGCGGATCGCGGGCAGGATCGCCGTGTTGTAGATTTCAAAAGCGACGAAGATGAAGGCGAGAATTTGCACCAACCGGTTGCCGGCGACCGAGCGGATCGCGGCTATCAACACTGAGCGATCTGACGGTTGCTCTGACACCGTACTAACCGCTTTTCCACTCGTGGTGATGATGGGGTATAGCCGGTGGTGGTACTGGATCTGGTGGGAGGAGTTCCTCGAGAGTGGGACGTGGTGGCAGACGAACTGTTGCCGTGGCTGCTGCGGCATCGGCTTTCGCGATGTCGGCGTCCGATTTCGCTTTCATCGTTTCGAAGGTGCCGCGGATCGCCGGCAACACGGCGGTGTTGTAGATTTCAAAGGCAACAAAGATGATGGCGAGCGCGCGAGTCCATTTGCTGCGCCACAACTCAGCGGCGGCGGCCCGCCACCATGGTGGCCGGTCGGATGAGTCAGTCATAGTGGTGCTCCCCCGCGAGCGATGACATGGCCAGTCGGACAATGACGGACCGTGTCAACGACCTCAATAAGCTGGAAGCAGTAACGGCTACATTCTGGGAAATTGAAACGGCAAGTTGGCAACACCTTGTGCATTGACATTACCCCGGTTGTTCTTGTTATGTTCTTCTCATGAGGGAATACAAAGGCGACCGCACCACGGGCTTCGAAAGCCCTGCACGGGATTATATCGAGCCAGTGATCGATCTGGCTGTCGCGCTCGATTTGAGGCGTCCACACACATATCCGGTGCGGGTAACCGGCCAGGCTTTACGGGGCAGGGGGATTCACGATGGCGATGTGCTCGTTGTCAACGCAGCAAGTGAGCCTGTGGCCGGTCGGGTCTGCGTAGCAATCGTTGATGCAGAGGTACTTCTTGCGACGCTGCACTTCAAGGATGCTCAGTGGTGGCTACATCATTCCGAGCTAAAATCGCGGCTCGTGGAAGGGGATGTCGAGATCTGGGCCATTGTTGAAGCGCTGGTGCGATTTGACGTGTGAGGCCCTCGCATGTTCGCACTGATCGATGCCAATAGTTTTTACTGTTCCTGTGAGCGGGCTTTCGATCCTCGCCTTCGCGGCAAGCCGGTCGTCGTGCTTTCGAACAACGACGGTTGCGCCATCGCGCGCACCCACGAAGCAAAAGATCTCGGTATCAAAATGGGTGAGCCTTGGCATCTCATTAAAGGCCGCCCGGAACTACGGCACGTCATCGCCAAAAGCTCCAATTATGCGCTCTATGCCGACATGTCGCGGCGGATCTACGAAATTTTAGTCGGGTTCGGCGAGGAGGTGGAGCCTTACTCGATCGATGAGATGTTTATCGATGCCACCAGCATCACTGATCGTGGCGCTTTCGGCGTGGCGTTGCGGCGAACTGTGCTGCGAGCGACAAAAATTCCGTGCTGCGTCGGTTTCGGCCCAACAAAGACGATCGCCAAATTGGCCAACCGTTTAGCAAAGGCTGATCGCCATGGAAGTGGGGTTTGTGATCTTTCGAGACCCGCGCATCGCAGAGAGCGGTATCCGACGATTGACGTCGGAGAGGTGTGGGGTATCGGGCCCGCGGCCGAGCGGAAGCTGCAGAAATTGGGCGTCAAGTCTGTTGCTGATTTCGTCGCGATGCCGGAAAGCGTTGTGCGGGATCTGTTGACGGTCACAGGGTTGCGAACCGTATCGGAATTGAAAGGGATCGGGTGTTTATCTTTGTCCACGCAGCCGGCGCCGAAGAAGTCGTTGGCAGTGACCCGGTCATTCGGCCAGGCGGTCACGCTGCGTGCTATCCTCGAGGATGCAGTTTGCAGTTATGCGACCCGGGCCGCCGAGCGTTTGCGTGATCACAGGCTTATTGCCGGCGCGATGCAGATTTTTGTCACGACCAATCAGTTCGCCAAAAAAGATCTGCAGTACGTCAACTCGATAACTGTCTCCATCGAGCCTTCCAATGACACCTTCATACTCGCTGGCGCGGCTTTGCGGGCTCTGGAGGCGTTATGGCGCGACGGATATCGCTACAGCAAGGCTGGGGTCATTCTGTTGGATCTCGAGGCGCAAGGGGAAACCTACGCTTCATTGCTACCAAGCCGCGATCCGGAAAAATCGGCGGATCTCATGGAAGCACTTGATGTCATTAATGGTCGCTATGGCCGTCTGACGTTGCGACCGGCAAGTATTGCCGCTCGTGCGGGGTGGGCGATGAGGCGAGGTAACCTTTCACCGTCTTACACGACGCGGCTCAGCGATATTCTCCGAGCACGATCTTGAGCAATGTCGTCGGAAGAAACTTGGCGGGAAATTTTTTCAAGTTAGCGCCAGCCGTCGTAATTTCGGCCAGATTCATCGGCTAACCCCTATGCCCAGAGGGATGAAGCCCTTCGTGTGCTCCTTTTAAAAGGAGTACTGCGTCCATGCTCATCCTCACCCCAATGCTTAAAGCATTGGTTGACGGCTCAGCGCCGCTACCACCTCCGCATCCGCAAAAGCTTAGCTTTCCAAATGAATTTCGGGCGATGTTCGAGATCGCCAACATGGTCGAAGTTCTTATTGGAAATGAAGGCCGCGAGCTCAGCGACATCGAGCGACGGCATTTACTGTTCAAGCTGGCATCGTGGTGCTCCAAAAAGGGAAAGGTGCAGCCCGAGGCGATCCGGCTCGAACTCAAGGCGATCTACGACATCGTAAACTACAACCTCGTGATGTATCCCGAATGGGTAACTAGCCAGTGGGGAGTGTCGCTCGCAAAGCGGCGTTTCAATCAATACCAGAATGCGGCGCTCAAACTAGCACGCGCGGTCGCGGTTGCACCCCCACGCGTCTTCACGTTCAAGCGGCCCGCAGGCTATCGGCTCGTCGAGCTGACGAATGGTGCGCAGATTCATGCGGAAGGCCGCGCGCTCGGCCACTGCATGTCGTGGTCGATCAATCTCGATGTAATGAGACAGCGAGGCTATCCGCCGAACGGTGATCCGGAAGCGCTTGAATGCCTGACATACGCAGTAAAGGTGCGATCGGGCGAACTGCGCATCTTTTCGTTGCGCGACCGCAGAGGCATTCCAATTGCAACAATCGGCTACGACACCCGCGAAAAGACGATCAGGCGCATGGAAGGAGCGACCGGACGGCCACGAATATGGGACGTGAATAAATGCGGGATCATCCATGCCCTCTCGAACGTCGTCGAGATCAAAGGCGTGATGATGATGAATTTCTGTGATGAGAGCTGCCCTCAACGTGGCTGGTGCCGGCGCCTTAATTTCGGGCTCGGGAGGTACGCCGTTGTACGGGATTAATACGGAGAAGCTCCTTCGCGAACTCATCGACGGCACGAATCCGTTGCCACAACCTCACCCGCAAAAGCTCACTTTTACAAAAAACGAGGATGCGATTAAGCGCCTTGCCATCGTGACTGAAAGGATCGTCAGGAGCGGCGGCTACATTTTTGGCAAAGACGAGGTTCGCCATCTGTTGTTTAAACTTGCCGCGTGGTGCAGCAAAAAAGGAGCTTCCACAGGTGACGATGTCGAAAAAGAAATTAATAGAATCTGGCTTCCAGTAGACATGGCGTTAACGGCCAATCCGAATTGGCTGAAAGGCCGAGCAGGGGTGGCGTACACTGTGAGGCAATATCGTCAATGGCGAAGCTTCGCCGAACGCCAAGGCCGAGCGAACGCGGTTGATCCGCTTCGGGTAGCAGAACTCGATTTTCTGCATGCACATTTTCGTTGTTATCATCTTGTGGAGCTGACAACTGCAGCTCACGTGCATGCCGAAGGTCAAGCTATGGGGCACTGTATGTCGTGGTCGGTCAACGTTACCGCGTTGGCAAAATATGGGTATCCGGCCGAAGACGATCCCAAAGTGCTCGAGTGTCTGACCTATGCCATCAAGCTGCGCTCGGGAGAACTTCGGCTCTTTTCTGTTCGGAGCAATCGTACCGACAAACCGCGGATGACGATCGCCTATAACGTCAAGCACAAGCGCATTTTGACAATGGAGCTTGCACCTGATTACACGGACTGTCAGCGTGAGCTATGGTCTCAAATGAAGTGTGCGGCCGTTCACGCGCTTGTGCGCATCGTGCCGGTCGATAGTCTGGCCGCCGATGCCGGTTGTCGTGATCTCTGCCCTCGCAACGGTTGGTGTAAAAGCCTGGAATTCTCCTATGACGTTCGCCGCTGGCGCAACTGAGTGGGTATAGGCGAACTACCGAAGTTCAATCCGGAGTTCGCGGCCGAGAATTTTCGCAGCGCGTTCCAGCGTGTCGATGGTTGTGCTTTCAAGCGTGGGATCGAGCAGCCTATCAATTTGGGTACGGCTCGTACCCATAAGTTTCGCGAACGCGTTCTTCGAGATGTCTTTAGCCTTCATCTCTTGTTCGATTTGCCAAGCGATGACTTCCTTAGCCGCGGCATTGCGAAACTGCTCGAGCACGCCTTCCTCTTTAAGAAGGTCATTGAGCGAGCTACCAATATGTGGGTTCTTTTTCTTTGTCATCTACAACTCCTTTCTACGATCAAGCGCTAGATCAATTTCCTGGACCGGCGTCCTCTGACTTTTCTTGATGAACCCGTTCAGGGCCACGAGCTGGTGATCGTGGAAGCAGAAAATGACACGAGCGATGCGTTGACTTGCCAGCGTCGATCGAACTTCCCAGAGGCCTTTACTTAAAGGGCGTGCCAAAGGCATACCAACTGGCCATCGATACTGTACCCGCATGAGGTCGAGACCGATCCGATTGCGGTCTTCCGCCGGAAGCTCTTTGAGCCAATCTCGTACCGGCTCGGCGCCGGCCGACGTACGGAAGAAGACCAGTTCGATCGGCGGCATGAGATCCTTGCATCATCTACGGTGCATTGTACCACAGATGATGCACCCATGCAACACTCATATTGTCCAGTAAAACCTGGTCTTGCAGATGGAACATAAAAGACGTTATGTTCCGTCTACCGATTAATAGGGGAGTTGAGCGCGTGAATGCTGAAATGCATTATGTAAAATGATTTGGAGAAGATTGTTATATTTCAATTTATTAGGCGCTATTACAAAAGTCGCATAAGGTATCTTATGTTAAATCACTTCCTCGAGCGCGATTCAAAATCTCGAATTTTTTTTCGATTAGACATTGGAGACTGCCACGTCAGCGGGTTTCACTGAGGCCTCTGCTTTCGGCCAAGCAGTGAGGGCATAAGCAAACAAAGCCTTGGACCTTTCGATAATTTTGGCTTCGTTCCAAACGGCGGGTGGATCGCGCCGGAGCCAAGCGTTGAGACGCAAGTCACTGTCCTCAATAATTGCTGTCGCCTTACCGGGAAACGGCCCGTTACTGATCGAACTGTTGAGGGGCTGCGTCAGCAACGTCAAATTGCCAACGGTGTCGATGATACGTATCCGGCACTTTTGCGGTGTTTCGTCGTCGATCAATGGCATAGCTGCGGCATAGGTATAGTCTTCGAGAGATCCTTTCTGGGGCAAGAGATGCTCGACTGTCAGGTCATCGGGAAGCGAGACATTTTCGTTGCGCGAGGTTCGCAAACTGGCCTCGATCGCCCGTAGCACCATCGCCGCGCGATCTGGGCGCGATTTGACATAAAGGGGCCGAGTGGCCCAGGCGCGAGCGAAATCATCGTCGCTTGGCCAAACGGCCGTGGGCTCCTTCGAGCGAAGTAATTCATTTCGCACAGCATCGGCAATCGATTTGCCTTCAGCGGCGGCCTGTTTGGAACGCACCAATACCGACAGAAAGAACTTATTGTAGCTCTTGTTGGTCAAACCGCAAATGAAACGTCGGACGAGAAACGACTCAAGATCAGCGAGCGTTTGATCGCGTTCGACGCGAGGCAACAACGAATTTGGCTGAGTGGTAAGAAAAAGAAGTAGAGGATAGACCGTTCCGGTATCGAGCGCCTGGAGCCTTCGGGCAAGTCGCGCGAGGCGGTCATCGCCCTTTGGTTGGAGCAGACGAGAAAAATGCTCGCTCGACGTCTTCAGATCGCGAAGAAAATCTTCAAGGCTCGTTTTCTGTCCCGCCCGCCACCGGCTGAATTCACGGAAAAGCTGCCCAATATTGAGCTCTTTTTCGGTATGCAGCGTGAGATAATAGAACATGAACAGATCGATGCGAGGACGTTTCAAACGCCCCTGCTGCTCTTCTTCGTACCAGAAGCGGTTTTCGCCGGTTTCATTAAGGGTGTCTTCTCGGGTCGCATCGAACTGTTTCCAATAACTCTCGTAGAGCGCCTCTCCCCTGCCGGCACCCAGATTTGCAGCCTGTAGGAACACGAAGTTTCGGATTAGGTCCGAAGGCAGCAATGGCTGGCCACGAGCGTTGAGAGTTTCAAAAATTACCTGCGGGTCGTCTCCGTGCTCAAGTTCAATGACCACGAACTGCAAGGCCGAGAGCATGACTCCTGTGATCGCATCGATACGCAATGGAGCAAGTGCTTCATCGGCGCCGGCAAAGTCGCGGATCGCCTCGTCAAAATAAAGATAAGCAGCTGCCATGCGCGGTAGATGTGTATCGCGTCTACCATTGTAATTTCTCAGTAGATTGTCCCTGCTGCCCGCGGTTAATACGCATGTAAAGGGATCGCGATCGGAGAGAGAAGGCCAGACTTTAAAGGCCTCCTCATCAAGAGCTGGATTGCGGTCAGGGTTGATTGTCCAACGTTCGAGCCGCCCGACTGATGCCGACCCAATTTCGCGCGCGAGATCGCGCAATGCCGCAAGGAAGATTTGAAGAGTAGTTAGCCTTTGCTGACCGTCAACGACCTCAGCGCGAGGCACGGATTTGCCTACAATCTTGCTGAGACTCCAGACGACGGCGCCGAGAAAATGTGTTCCGGTAACGGCATCGGCCTGAGCGTCCAGCTGTTCCTCAGTCGCCCTGCGAATGTCGTCCCAAAGCGGTTCCCACTGATCTAGTCGGTTCCAGACATAAGCACGTTGATAAAGCGGAATGACGTAACGCCGCTCTTTCTCGAAGACATCGTTGACTGTGAGTTTGTGGGGCTGCATGAGGGGCTTTCAAAGAATCGGCAAAAGTGAGCTTAGACGGGAGACTAGGCTTTGTGAAATGGCAGATGTGCACTCTCATTTCAACAAGGCCCACTGCGTCTGTCTTGAGCTTCGCAACTTAAATGTAGAATTTAAAGGGCTGACGGTCCGCCCCTTTTGCCGATCCCATCGTCAAAACGTCGCCAATGATGTTTGCAAACCGCACCGTAACGGGAAGCCCATCGTTGAAGTTGCACGAATTGTAATTGATTTTCGTTAGCCCCATGATGTCCGAGAGCACAGTTTTGATGTCGGGGAGATTTTTTTTGGACCGCAACACGGAGATAAATAGAGGATTAGGCGTTTCAGGCCCGATGTAAGTATCCAATTGCGGCGCATAGCCGGTTGTCCAAAGATAGGCGTTCCGATGGTCGAGCACGAGAGCAGTTCCTCGCACGACTGGATAGTCACCGTCTCGAAATAACTTGGTATCGCCCCGCGTCGATTTAATTCGCACCCCTACGACATTCGTATCTTCGTGGGCCGCGGTTTCGAAGGCGCGCCATTCGTCGTCGCTAAAGGACGTGCGGCCATGAATGAAAAGCTCTCTTGGCGGACTACCATGTTTATCCGTATAGGTCGCCAAGACTTTGTCGATTAGATCCCGCGCCGCGCGCGGCTCGAGGTGGTACTCGTAATCGGCGGTCTTCCACGGCCCATTGGCGCCACGAAAAACAACGCCGTCACCTTCGCTGAGGAACATCTGAGCGGCGCAGCAAACATGGTCATTGGGATCATTCGGAAGGTTTTTATACACGAGCCCAACATAACATACGCCAGGGCGAATGCCGGCAAGCTTCCACGGCGGCGCAGCCTGCGTCTTGTAATAGAGACCTGTCGCGAGATTCCAAGCGACTGTCGCTCGATCCTGCAAACGCCGAATGGGATAGCCGGCGGAGTTCTTGAACGCCATCGGAGCGAGCGTCGTTTCGCGGAGAATCTGCGTCGGCAATAAATCCAGGAGCTCGGCTTTCACCTGACGATGAAAGTCAGGCGCATCGTCGAAAATGCCTTCAGCGGTCTGATCGACGAGATCCCCAAGCAACGGTAGATCGGAGCGTTGGCTCTGCTTTTTGCCGAAATCACCTCTCACCATTGGCAGGCCCGTCCGCTTGGCCCGCGGTCGGCATCGTTCGAAAATCGGTTCGGGCACCACCAATGCCCACACATCGATGACGCGCTCTTCGTTGGATTGATATTTGCGAATTCGCGAAACGTAGAGCCGGACAACCTTTTTTACGGCTTCGTGCAGATTGACGATGCGCGAAGCCTCGTCGATGGCTTTTGCCTCTATCGGGCACGCCGCGAATTCGTTTTCGTTGAACGTAATGCCGAACGCCTCTTCGATCCCTGGGAAATTAGCGAGATGCAAGCGCTCTTTCTTTTCCGTTTTCCCAGGCGGGGGAACGTCGACGCGCTTCTTAATCTCTGCCGCCCAAGACTTGAAATAATTGATGCCGTCCGGTGTCCCTACGACCCCGATCCGGATGTCACGCGTTTTGCGCGCCTTGCCATGCGGACCATACAAGAACAGGCCATCCTTCGGATGAGGCGTAGTCTGACCGAACGCAAATTCAAGTTTGGGTTCCGGAAAATAGAGCACCTCTAGCAGGCGTTCGGGCAACTGCATCTCAGTCGTCCTCCTCTGGCTCAGGTCGTCCAAGAGTAGACAGATCCTGCTCGTCTTCATCGTCGCGCATGCTATCGGGAAGGTCCGTCGATACAGGCGAGGAAAAGAGCATCGGTGCGGCATCGAGCTTAATCAAAGACGATGGCGACAACCGCAAGGTGATGAACGCCGAGTCTCCCGAAAGAAGCTCAAGGAACGCCATGGTGCGGCCATGCCAGTGTTTGTTGCGCCAGCCTTTGCAAATGCTTCGCCGCAGCCGATGCATTTTCTTGGCATCGCTGTAGATCTCGCCGACTTGTTGCTCGACCATCGGAGCAAACAGCACGCGCGACTTCAGCTTGAAATGGTAGAAAGGCCAAAAGGCTGGGAGCGCGGTTACGCCAAAATGCCAAACTTGTCCCTTCATCGCATTGCGCAGCGCTGATGATCGCTTGCTGCCCTGCCGTCCCCATGGAAATAACTGACCAAGCCGCGCCTGGTCGGGACCCGCGTGAAAGCCTGCCGTATCCATCGAATACCTATACTCGAGAAGACCGCGCTCCCGGCAAAAGCGGTTCCATGCCTGACGGAACATCGAGTAAGTTATGTTCGATGCCGTTTGCTTGGAAACACCGCAAGCGTCAGATCCTGAAGCGACGAATGTAAGGGTGTCGACTTCGTGTTTGACTTCGAATTTCCCCACATGGGCGAAGGTCTCATTGGTTTCCTCGAGGGTGCCGAATGATAAAAACCCCAGCTTATTCGGCTCAACGGGATACCCCGCCGATTGACAAGCTTTGTTGAGCGCCGAACGTTCAATGGCGCCGGTGGCTTCAAAATAACGAATGACATCTGGAATTTCCGCGACACGCAGCCAGTTTGACGTCAGCCGCTCGGGTTCATCCCTGACGACGATTGCCCCGCGTCGGCGGAAGCTCTCCCAATTGGGATTAATCTGCGGATTGGATGCGTTTAGAGGGACTTTCTGTTTCTTCAGCGTCGCGAGGAGTTTCGCGAGCCCTTCCGCCCAACCGCGAAAGAAGTCGACATATTGCAGCTCGCCAATTCCAAAGAGCTTCTTATATGGCGCAAGCCGAAGCGGGATGATAAATTTCGGATCACCAAGTTGTTTCACCAAGTCGCTTGCTATGCCGATTTCCTCCTGAACTCCCTCGCTGGCAAGAGTCGTGTCGCTGCAGCAAAGCAGCATTTTGACAGCTCGATTTTGGAGGGTATCTGTCACCTCCTTACGCCAACGCGTGCCTCCGTCCAGACTGAGGATGTCGGCAAACACCAGATAACCTGCGGCCTCCAAACGAGGCGCAAGCCACAAGGCAAATTCGTTATCGCCAGGTGTCGCCTTGCTGAGGAACACAAGCTCGCGCGTACCTTGTTCGGACATGCGGCTCAGCGCGGATACTTTCTCGTCATTCGAATTCAATCGTCCCCCAATATAATTTTTTTCGCCATCCATCGGCTCGGTTATTCGTCGATCTCGCCGTTATCTTCCTCACCGTTCTCCGAGCTCAGTCCGGTCGGGGTGAACGGCATCCTCGGAGGAGCCGTACGCCACAAGAGATTGACTTCCGCTGACGTCAGCCCGTACGCTTGATTGACCAAATCGGATATTTGTTTTTCCAAGTTGAATATTTCCGCACTCACGACGCGAATAGGTTCAAGCGTTGCAGAATACTCGCGCTTTAGTTCCGCCTGGTCAGCAGCAGTGAGCCTTTGGCCCTTTGGAAGATTTGTTTTTACAGCCTCAACAAATCCCTCGAGGTCCAATCGATCCGGATTGGCAAGCCCGGCTTTGGCTCCGGAAACGGTAAACTCGGTCCCAAGCCAATCCCTCAGGTTATGCGCGGCTGTCGAAACGAGACGGGATTTCGCTTCAATGGCGTGAACCGCGGACAAAATTCGTTCGTCTTTTAGCGCCGAGGCAGCTATCGGCAGCGTTTCCATCTTGACCCCATCATTCGACAGAGCCTCATCCTTCATGTGAATAAAATGTCGCCACGAGTACCACCAAATCAGAGGCGAGTTCAAAATCGCCAGCAAGGACTGATCGGCGCCTGAGATCACAAAAGTCTTGTTACTTGTATAGAGTTGCTGATCATCGAAACAATAGCGGGGGTGAAATTGGATCGCCTGATAAATGATTTTGGGGCCTTCGAAGACTGAGTAGTAGTCTGTGCTATCCTGCAGCTCGTACCAGGCATATGAGCCTTCCTTCCGACCCTGCCATTTCTCGCCGGCGCGCTTCGGCTTCCAGCCGTCCGGTTTCGAGAGTAGATTTTGTTCATAAGCCCGAAGATGTGCCTCGACGGATGGGTAGGCGGTGATGTCGATCCCACGTCGTGCGAAGATGATCCAAAGGCCGGCCCACTTGGGCGTCCATCGTTGAACGTCCTGCCCCCGCAAGAACGGCTTGATGATTTCTTTTGCGTTCGGATCGAGCGCGATAAGGCGATCGCGGGTTTTTGTATCGACGATAAATGCTTTATTGAAGCCCGTTGTCACGCCCCTATAGCACCGCAAACCAGGAAGCTCGCTTAGCGGCGCCTGCCCGCCTATTTTTTCCATAAGCTTGACGACGTCGGGCGGCTCGAGCGTCCAGCTTCGACTTGTGAAGTGCGAACGAGGTAATCGGTACGACGCCCTCGCCACAGCTTCGTCAAGCGCCTTTTCCGGCACGTCGTCGCGTGGGATGACGCACACTTCCGTCTCCGAAGGAGCTGCGCCAAGCATAGGCTTGCGTATGACGATGACTGAGGGGAACACATCGGCATCTGGAAAAAACTTTTTCGCATGACCGAAGTCGGCGACGAACTCGACCCAAGCCTTATTCTCAAAGACGCCGCGCAGCCCATCCGCGTAATTGGCGCGCATCCACTTATTAGTTACAACATAGGACAAACGTCCGCCAGGTTTCAGAAGATGCAAGCCTTGGTCGTAGAAATAAACATACAGATCCGCGCTACCATCGTAGCTGTCGGGATAAGCAGTTTTGAGGTGTGGCTTGTAATCCTTGATCAGCTCTTGCCGCACGTACGGCGGATTGCCGACGACGGCATGAAATCCCCCTTGTAGCTCGGCATTTTCCCAGTGGGTCCAAACGCCGGGAAAGGCGATCTGCCAGTTTTGAAATTTCTCGGCCCGAACAATTTGCCGCGCGCGGTTGAGAATACCCGCAAACCTCGGTGCACTCGCCCGGGCACCATTACGTAATTGATCGAGCACGTCCTTTGGCTGAGCGTGCCCGTCTCCGGCATCGGTTGGTCCCAGGGTAAAGCGGCCACGCGCTATTTCGAATGGATCGCCATATTGGCCATCTAGCCAGGACCGCACCGCCGATTGGTCGTCCTTGTCGAGTTTCAGCCATTCGAGCGCATAGAGAATTTTGACAAAGCTGTTAAGCGGTCGCGTTTCCTGCTCGATGCCGTCGAATAGCGTCTTCGACTGATGCACTTCGGCGATGTCGATATCGTTGACGCGTTCGAGCTTCTGCATGGCGAGCGCTTGCGCCATAGCCTTCTGCATCGGCTCGTTGATGAGCAACTGGCCGCCCCACTTCGCAAGGCGGTCCATGGCCTCGCGCACCCAGTAGCCAAACAGTGTATTTCCGCAGCGCAGATGGTGGTCCAAAAAGGAAAGCGGCGCGCCGACCGTAAATGTGTGAAGCCAAAGTGCCACCTTGGCCAATTCAACGGCCATGGGATTTTTGTCCACGCCGTAAATGCAGCGCTTCAGTACGGTGCGGCGGACGATGTGGCGGTCGTCGAGATGTTCCATGACGAAAGGCCATTTGTGAACCGTCGCCTGGCGGATGATGTCGGTTCGCGTCTGCTCGATACTTGCCAACACTGGCGAACGGTACGGCTTGTCCGACCAATCAACGATGAGTTCGGCCTCAGCAATTGATGCAAGCGCCTTGTCGGCCAGCCAGTCCACCAGGTTGACGAGGAAATGCCCGGAACCCATTGACGGGTCGCATATGCGAAGCTCAAGAATGGCAAGCGCCGGATCGTAACCCTGAAGCAGTGCGAGCCGGGCTTCCAAAGGCCGCTTATCCGTGGCCAATTTGGCCGATTCCGTTCGGAACGTTTGCAGGCGTTCTTCGATAAACGGTCCGACCGCCCTTTCGATGATCAGTGATACTAGGCTATCCGGCGTATAGTAACTCCCGGATTCGTGCCGCGCGGTATCATCGGCATCAACGATGACGGTATCGCCGTCCTGCTCGTAGCGCAGGCCATATTCGAGCGTTCGTTCATAAATCGTGCCGAGCTGCTGGACGGTGAGGTCGCGGTAGTTGATATAACGCGACTTGCCGTCATCATCGGGCCGATGTGAGAGTTTATAAATCAGTTCCGCTAAGACGGCGTCCGGTAGCTCCACACGGTCAAGTATCGGTGCGCTGTCCTTCGCGAACAAACCACCATTGTAGGGGGGAATGCCGAGTGTATCGTCGCCCTCAGCAATCGCCTTGAAGACGGCCTTCAACTTCGGCCAATAGATGGCGATCGTAGGTGAAAACGGTTGCAGGCTCGCGACACGCGCCGCAATCTCTGCGCGCATACTCGTAAGGGAGTAGCTCTTATACGGCTCCTGATTTTTCGGAAGAAGATCGCGATCCTCAGCGTACACCACGAAGAGAAGTCGGTAGAGCAAGACCAATGCGCTTTCCCGTAGATCTTCGAGATAGCGGGCGTCGATATCCATTGGTTTTCCGTGATCGCAGCGATGAAGAGCCGCGACCAAATTCGGATAAAGCTGTTGGAAAACGAGGCGCGATAGATCGCGCGTAACCTTGGCTTCCCAGATTTTACCTTCGTCGCGCGCGATGTCATGGAAGGTGCGAGGACCATCGAGCGGCAGGAAAGCTTGCTTACGAAAAAGTAGCACGAACAGCTTGAGAGCGTGCGCCGGCGTTAGCTTCGCATCCGATCGTTCGACAAGGTCGAGTTCGTGCCCTGGGAGCTGAAGCGCCTTAGCAAGATCGACCTCGAAATAATCTTCCGAAACCGACAACGCGCCCTGATAATAAAGACGCCATTTTGCGCCGTTCGTGAGGATGCCAAGGCGAACCTTGCCGCCCGTCACGATGCTCACCCTATCGAGATACTGCAACATCTGCGTCGAAGGCACGCCCTCTTCATGGGCGTCACGTTTGTCTGTGCGATCCAGTGCGCGGCCCCAGCGCTTAGCCTCGGTCACGGCGAGGCCATGCTGGTAGCGCTTCCATTGGTCCTTTTCCCCGACAGCACGATCCCGCGCATCGGTATCACCGAACAGAAGCGCATCTGGGACGTGCTTTCGCCCCTTGGCGGAAAGGGTTTGCTGCACCTCGACGTCGCTCCAGCCGAGCAGCTCGAGAGCCGGGTAGATAAAAATCTTCTCGGTTTGGGCTTCGTTCGCCGCGTTGATTCCCTGAATCTTCGCGGCGAGCTTTTTTAAACTTGCCTCGATGGTCGCAAGTTCTTTATCGCTAAGCGCTTTCCACGGCTCACTACGGGTAACGCCTTCGAGCAGATAGTCGCGTGTGAACAGATTACCGGAAATCACGAATCAGGCCCCCAAATTTCGCTTTCGAGTATGGCAAGTCAAGGAGGGCGAAGGAAGCCTAAGTCCGAAAAGGACCTTTCTCTATGTGGAATAGCCTTGGGGCGCTTTCACTATTGCTAAAAAATGTTCCGATCTTCGAACCGAATCGGACAGAAACAATGGCTTGGGCGCTTGATCCTTTGTTCTCAAGGCACCTGCCCGCCGGGCAAAAGCCTGCGAGCAAATGTTCAAAACCTACGCGGATGCCATGAATACCTCACAGCCCGATATCTCGAAGCCATGTCTTGAGCTTGCCCGGCCGACAGGTACCTCGAGGGTGAAGAGTGCAGAGACGGCAGTGACGCCAGCAATGGAAGGTGAGGCTCCCAAGCCTCACACCGGCGACCCGAAGTTGGACGCTATGCTTACGCATTTATTTGGAGATTTGAGCAAGCCGGTCCCTCCCCCGCAACGCTAACCGCGCCGTGGCGAAGAGGGTTTGACCGCTCGGTCTCTCCCTGCTCTCCTGCTTTGCTGAGATCGCGACGGGGACATCGGGGAGCGAGACGTGCGGGTTCATATATTGATCGATACCAGCATCTGGCTGGACCTTGTTAAGGACTATCGCCAGCAACCGGTGATCAGCGCGCTTGAGGATCTTGTCGATCGCAAGGAAGTGACCTTGATAGTTCCTGAGGTCGTCCTCGCTGAATTTGAACGTAATAAAACGCGCGTTGCCGATGATGCCAAGCGCAGTCTGAAATCGCATTTCACTTTGGTGCGCGATGCCATCAATCGATTTGCGCCCGAAGACACCAAACAGGCCGCGATCGACGCGGTGAACGAAGCTGATCATTCGGCTGTTATGAAGGGAGAAGCCGTCAACGCCTCCATTGAGCGTGTTGAAAAGCTTCTCCACGTGTTTCCGGTACTCGAGGCGACGTCCGAAATCAAATTGAGGGCGGCCGAGCGTGCTCTGGCCGGCCGCGCCCCGTTTCACCGAGCAAAGAATTCAATTGGCGACGCGATTATTTTCGAGACCTACGCAGACGCCGTTTCCCACGATCAGGTTGGCGATCGCTTTGCATTCGTCACTAGCAACGTTCATGATTTCAGCCAGGGCGTAGGCGATCAACGGTTACCCCACGCGGATCTATCCGAGGCGTTCGAAGACGAAACGCAATCGACCTACTGGACTAAGCTTCCCGATCTGATCGAAAACCTCGACGAATTTCTCCTCCCCGACATGGATTTCGAGTTTCGAGGTTTTTCCGAACATCGGTTGCTGTCCGAAATCATGGAAGCCGAGCACAGGTTGTTCCTACAGGTTTGGTACAATCGGCATATGAATCTTCGCGCAAAAATCGCCGACGGATCTCATGCAGTCGTTGAAAAAGTGTCCCTCGCGACCCAACCCTACCGCAATGACCAAACCCTCGACACGGTCTGGGCGGTCGCCCTTACCTCCGCAACCAAGGTTGAGGCCGAGCTAGGCCCGGGAAATGTTGGTCCCTGGGATGACTTCGAATGGGGAATGATTACTGGCAAGCTCTCGGCGCTCCGATGGATAATGGGCGACGAGTGGGATTCCCTAGACACCTAAACTGGACCCTTGATGGCACTGCCCTGCCTCGGTACATTTCATCTGTGTGCAACCTCTATTCCCAAACGCGAAACTTCGAAGCGATCCGGCGCTTGTTCCGGGTGCCGCACAATCGCGCCACTGTCCTAGAGCCGAAGCCGGCAATTTTTCCGGGTTACGATGCGCCGATCGTTCGGCGCGCGGAGGACGGCGAGCGCGAGCTCGTCTCAATGTCTTGGGGCTTTGTGCTGTTGCAGGATGGCAAAGCTCCTCGCCGCGTGACGAATGTGCGTGACGATAAAATCCTCTCCAGCAGGTTTTGGAAGCCCTCCTTCGAGAAGCGCCGATGCCTGGTGCCGGCGTCATCCTACTGTGAGCCGAATGGCGAAAAGCCTGCCTCGTGGTTCTGGTTTGCCGTCAACGGCGACGAAGATCGCCGCCTCTTCGCCTTCCCAGGTATCTGGCAGCGCTGGAAAGGGCCAATCAAAAAGGACGGCCCGAACGTCGAGATCGATCTCTATTCTTTCATGACGACGAAGCCGAATGCTTTAACCGACAGCATCAATCACGAGCGCATGCCGGTGTTGCTGACGGAAGAGGAAGAATTTGAAACTTGGCTGACGGGTTCAGCCGATGACGCGTTCGCCCTCGCTCGCAGTTTCGATCCCGACAAAATGCGTATCGTCCAGAGCGGCAAGGAAAAGCTCGATCTTCTCGGGCAGTCTCGGCCGCAAGTAATCGTTCCCCTCCTATAGGAGGCGGCGGCTTCCGCTGACCGAAGCCAAACTACGAATCCGATCGAAGTTTACATCTTTTTCCTGCGGGCGTATCATCCCTACACGGACGATATGAGTGGGAGAATACATGCCGAAGAAAGAAGAACCAAGTTCGCAAAAGCTTTCTAAACATCTACGGCGTGCGGGCGGCGAATTCACGGCCGAGCAAATCGCAACCATTGAAAAAGCTCGCGTAGCGCTCCTCAAGCGGCATGCGAAAGCGAAAGCCATGGTTCGGCAATACTTAGCCGGCTTTGATCAAAACTCACGTGATCACGTTTTAAAGGCGATGTTAGACTTGGGTATCGAATCCCAAATATCATTACTCGGAGAAGATGAGGCGCAAGATTTCCTGGGCATTGTGTTCCAGCGCGTCAAACGAGAGCTTCGCGGCCGGGTGAATTGAGAGTTAGTGCATTTATAGACTACGTGCGAGGGCGCCAAAAACAACGACCGCTCCCGCAGCGCCAACACAGTTCAAAAGTGACAGCGCAAAAGTAAGAAGCCAACGGCGTCGTGCTCCTACGGCCGCGGCGCGGGGCCATAGCTCGACGTAACGCCCGATATTCACAAGCACTAAGCCACCGGCACTAACGGCAGGAAGAGCGACCACGCGCCACCGCAGGCGCCGGCAATCATCGATCCGACTATGGATGCGATCGCCCTGAGCAACCGATGCTTTTCGATAACATGCGATAACCGATCTTACCGGCCGCGACCGCCGTGATCAGCCGCTTTTTCGAAAATGTAAACCAGGAGTTCGCGCGCATAATCGGTTCCCATCAGGCGCTCCACGTGCTCGATACCAATTTCATAGATGGCGGCGACCGCGAGAGCCAAGGCCGCTTCGAACCGTGCGTTCTTCACGCCGTCGTCGGGATCATCTTTGACGCAATCATTGAGCCATCGGTTAAGGCAAGTTCTAAGACCGGCAAGATGCTCATTAAAAAGCGCGGCGTCACGCTTGCGGAGGTTCTTTCTGGCCTTCGATTCACGCATGGCGCCCCTCCGCTTGATAAAACTACCAGTCTCCCGGAATTCGTGACTCGAGATCTTCGTTCGCCCGCTCTTGCGGTCTCATTTTTGCCCGGCGACGACGGTTCCAAAAGTTCGCGGCAATGACGATGAGAACACCGGCGATGATTATCGCGTAAACAAGAAATTTGAAGCACCTCACGATCGTCCCCCAATGCTTTTCAAGGCTTGCATCTGGCCTCTGGGGTTTGATGTTGGCGTTGGCGATGCAGAAAGACGATGCGGATGAATTTCTCGGCGTTCTCTTCGCCCAATGTTTGAATCTGGTGGTCAATCGCCATGTCGAGCATCGCTCGCAACATATCGCCGCGGATATCGAGATCGTAATCATCGAGGATCTTCTCGATGTCAGTCTTCTCCCGATCCACCCGTTGTTGGATGATGGCACGGAGGGCCTTTAGCGCGGCGATCTCGTCGGCTGTAAGCTCAATATCGCGTGAGCTATTTTCGTCTGAAGTCATCGCGGTTCACGCGGCGGCCGCACTACTTTGCCCCGCGTCCGATCGATCATTCGTTTGCGGATCTGACTATCGGATTGCTCGAGATCCGCGACGTAGTCGGGGTCCGATACCGTGTGCTGCAGGGGGGCTTCTGGATAGCAAACGCCATCTGGCGTGTGCTCGGGCTCTGGGCGCACGTTGCTTAGTGTCGTTTGGCGGACGGGAAGCCGGGATGTCTTGTGGACTATGCGCGGTTTCGTCATGGCCGCAAGTAGAATGGCAACTTTATTTGGATCTCTTGGCCTGTCGTGAACTCGCGCCGGCGCGGGTTCGCCACGACGCCGGCGGCTACGTGGAAACCGAGCGTTGCAAGCTTGCTGACAATATCAATGGTGGATTCAATATTTGTCATAAATCCTTACCTCCCGTTGGTGGCGCGGCCATCGCGGCGGGACGCATCGGCATAAACAATGCCGGCTCGAGCGCCCGCTTCGCGTTCTCGATGTGTTGTCGGATCGCGTGACGCTCATTGCAGATGTTTTGGTGTTGACGATCGAGCGCGCGATACTCGCTTGGCCGTTCCCCCTGCTCTCGGGCCCAGACCATGGGCAGCAACCGCATGAAGGAATCATGGATGCCTTGAAACGCGTAGAGCTCACGATCATGCAGCACGGCCAGTCCATCGACAGTGAAGATGACTTTCAAAGTTGGATGTTGTCGATCTCGTTCTTGAACATCAAGAAGCAAGCGTAGAGCTTCCTGGTGCTCTGTCTTTTCCACGTCGAGCACGAGGCCTAACCCGGTCTGTCGTTTCCTCATTCGAATTCGGGCGACGGCAGAGCAAGGTCGTCATTGGTTGACGACGGCCGATAAGGCTCCGCGCTACCGGTGATGATATTGCCTCGTTCCCATCCTGCTAGACGAACGTAGCGGTCGGCTTCGCGAGCATAACCGAAAAATTTCGGCTGACGGTTTTCCGTGCTTGCTTTGTCGTTTTCGAAGAGAACAGCTTCGCCAACCTTGAGTTCAACATTAGGTGGGGCTGGAACATCGGCGCCTTGGTTTTTTCCGGCGCGTATCGCGTCGCTGATGCCTTCCGGTGATACTTGGCCGCGGGCATACAACATCCCGGACTTGCTGGTGCCGCCCCAGAGCGCGATTGATCTGCTGACCTCCTCACCGGCCAATTTGAAAAGCCCTCTAAGGTTCGGTCGACGGTTCACCTCATTGGCACTTTTGTCGAATGTCAGAATGAATTTTGATTGCTCGGCCATAGTCGCTTTTCCCCCATGAAGATGTTTTAATCCGTATACGGAGTATTACGAATATGTCGTTGAGCGGCAAGGAATTTTTAAACAGCGTTCTTAACCATACGAGTGAGCGAATGACGCGCATTTTACGACTTTGGTTTTGGATATGGCCGCTCTTGCGGCCGGCTCATTATTGGCGGAGCCATCCTTCGAAGCCTTCACCGCAGGCTCGGGCTTCGAAGTGGCGTAGCAGAACAGACTTCGGCCGCGGCCGGTAAGCATTATTGGTGGTGAATCCGGAGATGCTTTTGTCTGGGAATATGTTTTGGGCAGGCAAGCACGTCGGCATTTTTGCTTCATCAAAGCTCATTCAGGAACTCAATATCTGGGATCAAATGTTCCGGGTTAAGGCGAACCGTCCAACTTCAAAAACCGGGACTTCGATCATCGTCGCGACGTTTTCGCTGCGCTGCTTGGCGCTCATGCAGGAAAAATTCGCCGGATAAAACCTTCGACCACTTCTCGCGCCAAGCGTGACGTTCGACGTCCGTCGTGCAGGCAAGCATTTCAAGCCGCATACTCTCGGGCCAATCTGCGTTCGGCAATATCGCGTTTGACTCATGATTTGGGGAGGCGCTTCCTTTCGGCATCGGACAAGAGGGTAGCTCCGGAGGCGATCTCAACGATAACTGACGAGATACGCTCCGATCGGACGAAAATATCGGCGGGCCAGCTTTGCAGGCTGTTGGCGCATGCTCAGTAGATCCCAACCCTTTCGTCGGGCCGGAATTCTTTGTTTCGAATATTTCTGCCGCAGTCCTCGCGATGCGGCGCTTAAAGGAAGAGGTTTTTGAAACGCTCCGACGGTCAGCACATAGTTCATTTCGCCACGCGACGCCGAGTGGCTCGCGGTGCGGCGGTAGCGATGACCCGGGTGGAAGTTGGACAGGCAGCTTTGATGGTCGATGCTGCTTGTCTTCTATCGTCCCCGTTCACCCCCCGAGCGTCCGTTCCCCCTGCCCTTGGCTTTGGTTTCGCGCATGGTGCTGTGGACATCGATGACGCTGCGGGCCTTCGCGGACCGCTCCTGGCGATCCGCGCGTTCTAGAAGCTCAGGGGATGCATTGGCCTTTTCTACATCGGTCAATGCACGTCCGCTCGCGAAGGCCTCGCGGGCTGCTTTGGCGCCGTCGTTCTGATTAGCGGGTTTGCCTTTGGACGGGGGACCCGTTCTTGGGGGCGCGACCTCCTTAAGGCGAGCGCTGATCTTGTCTGCTATCGATAGGTTGATGTCGCGCGACTTAGTCAGCTGATCCCGTAGGGTCGTGCGCACTCCGAATTCCACCTCGGACTGAGCGAGGTAAATCTTCGCGGCTGCCGCTGGGTTCGGCGGTACGGCAATTGGCCCGTCTCTGGTTTTGAGTTGGCGGGCATCATTGTGCAGTTCGATCATTTTCACGGCGTTGGTCTGCACCGAGGCCATGTCCTGATGTTTTTCGAGGCCGCGATTGATACGTTCGGCCTGACTGTCGAGGTCGTGGGCGCGCCAGCTCTCATGAATGCCGAGCTTCTCGCAGATGTGTTGCTTCGACAATGCGGACACTTCAGCCTTGTGATTGGTCTCCAAGTTCTTTCGTTCAACAGCATGCCGGGCGCTAAGCTCGTCGCGTTCGACCGTATTTTGCAGGCGAACGGCGTCGAGAAGCGGCGTTGCGTTTTTCTCAAATGTCGCTTTGGTTTCCGCTTTGAGTTCGGCGACGGCTTTTTCTCGTTCCAGCCCCCGAGGCATGCCGCGGATCTCCCGCCACGAAGCCGTCGCCTCCGCTTTTATATGGGAAGCGGCCTTTTCGCGGTCTGGCCCTTGCGGTAACGTTTTCAATGCTTCTGCTTTTGCCGCTGACCTGCGGTTCTGGGCTTCGACGGCGGCTTCACGCTCGGGTCCCTTCGGCATCCCATAAACTTGCCTCCACGCCGGCGCCGTTTTTTCCTTTGTAAGCCTGTACGCTTGCTCACGAGCATCACTGAAGCGGTTCCGGAGGATGTCCTTTTGCTCGTTACGTTCGGCGGCGTGGGCGTACCGTAAGCTTTCACGGTCGAGTTTCTGCTGGTGCCAGAGATCTCGTAAGGCGTTGCCGTGCGCCTCGTAGATCTCTCGCTTTTCCCGTTGTTCACGTGTCGTCGGTTTGCCAGACGATGCAAACATGTTCTTCCGGGTCAGATCTTTACCGACATATTTAGCGTTCGTTTCTTTGACACGGCGATTGTGATCGATGCGTGTACCGGCATCAGTCAACGAATACTGTAATAGCCGTTCTCTGCGGTTTCGGTCCTTGCTCTGTGGCTCGACGCCCTTTTCTTTCAGAGCGTGTACCTTTGGTCCTTCGTGGATAGTTGGCTCCTGCTCGAGCCCACGATCTTTATGGCTCCGATGGTCATATTGAATGTCATACCCGTGGCTGCGCATGAACGCGTTGAGGTGGTTGCACCAGGCTTCTCGGGCGTCGCCGCTTGTCATACGCGGCGGTACCTTCCAGCCACGCTCGGTTGCTTCCTTCACGTCTCTTTTGTTGGTCCCGAAGCCGAGAACTTTTTTACCGGTTTCGAGATCACGGTCGATCAATTGGACATGCGCATGCGGGTTGTGCGCATCTTCATTTTGGTCGTGATGCGCAGCGCACCAGGCGATACGCCCCTTTCCAATCTTTCGCATGTAGCTTGCGACGACCTCATGCCGTTCTTCGGGCTGTAGCTCGAGTGGCAACGCGATGATGAACTTGTCGCAAATGCGAACTTCTTTGTTCGTCCGCAACAAGCGGGCTTCCATTTGGTCGAGATGTCTCCGAGCGGCAAGGATGTCGTCGGGCATGCCTTCGGCTTGAAACTTTGAGCAGGCCTCTCGCCGCGTGATGTAGGCCAAATGGTTTCGCGCTGCCTTTGGTGCGTGCGTCTTGCTCCCGATCTTTGAATGCGAAAAGTGCGGCAACGTTTTCACGATTGGCATGTGCAGTCCCCGAGCTGACGGCGAAGCCGTCTGGTTCGTAGGCGCATAGGGGGTTTACCCCCTTAATTGCGCCTACTCGACTTTTCGACTCTTGATTCTGGCCATGGGTCAAACGTTAGGTGCAGGGGATTTTCATTACGGTCGCGGAATCTTGCAGCAACGGACTCTCGCGGGCCTTTCGGTCAACGATCCGTCATGTCGACGACGATATTTGTTACGGGAACGGATCGGTTTCCAAATTTTTTTGGACGCTCGCTTCGCTCGCTGCCTTCATGGATTAAGGGAACTCTAGTTTGGAAACCGCAATTTCCGGCGCAACGTAAGGTCAGTTTTTTTTGAACTCGGCTATCGCCTCGCACATATGTGAAAGGAGGGCGGGGGGCCGTCTGCCCCCCGCACCCCCCGAGGATATTTTAAGCAAGATGATGTGAGGTGTCGTGACGTAGAAGGAAGCGGCTTCATATCGTTTCCCATTTGCGCCTAAGGAGAGGTTTCGCTAGCCTCGTGCTACGGTACAGGCTGGGAAGCCGATGACCGTGCAAGGTGATGAAAGCTGGCGAGGCGAACCCTCGTCAGCTTTTTTTGCTTCAAAGGATATCTGTTAATCCGAACGATAACCGTTATCTTGGCGGTTGTCGATAACCGATCGAGCCTCGCGACCTGATCGGTTATCGTCGGGATCAGTATTCTTCAGCCAACATGATTGTCAGGACACGTGCGGTGTGAAAAACATCGCTTGGGTCTTCGGCACTGCCTCTAAGGGAACAGTTGTAATATTCGATTTTCCAGAAGATTTTTCGGTCCCTGTGCCGGAACGAACCGAAGTCGTGCTCCCGATACGGGTCGCTTTCATCTTCGAACTGATCGAAATTCTGCACCTTCTTCGCTATCGATTTTTGATCTTCCTCGCTGAACCTAAGAATGCCCTCAGTCATCACGACGTGGCTGTTCGGCAGAACTTTCCAGTAACGGCGGTACTGATCGTTGAGGTTGCGGATCGCCTCTGTTTTCGGAGTTGTCATTTGGCACCTCCGGGCTGCAACGGCTCAAGGTCCTTCAGGGAACCGTACTTGCCGGGGCGTTTGCTCCCGCCTCCACTCCCGCTTTCGCCTTGGCCCTGAAAAATGATTTTCATAGATGGGGTGATGGCAACGAAGAGCGGCATGATCGCAACTTTGTTTTCTCCGACGTGATCGAGCATGATGATTGCAACGCCGCGCTCGCCGTTGATCGAGCAACTGGCGAGAGAGATGTTGTCATAAAGTCCCGATGTGATCGCGTGATAGGCCCTGACGTGCCCTTGCGTGATGTTATCGTTCTCGATCGGACGATTTTCGTTTTCAGGGGAGTTGGGAGGAATCATACCGAACCTCCGGTGCGAACGGTTTGCGTGATGCCGATCCAGCGCAAGAATTCAGCTGGCGTCACTCCGGCTTCCTGCGCATCCGCGATAAGATCGGGCTCTATGCCGATGTCGTTGGTGTCGATGCCTGCGACCTCAAGCATCGCGGAATCGACGGCGTCCCAATAATCGATGAAGGGTAGCGGGTCGTGGTCTTGTCCAATAATTTTCTGCATGCTTGATCTCCTTTTTGTTGCTCTGCGGTGATTGAACTTCACGTTCTCCCTCACTTCTTCTTCACAAACTGCCGCCTGAGTGGGGGAGGGTGGACGGCGATAAACGACCGTTAGACCCGCAGGCAGAGGCAGGCTGCACCCGTAGGGCTGGAACGAAGTGGAAGACCGCGCTTGCGCGGTTGCGGCATGCCGCTGCGGGTCTAAAAGGGAGCGCCGGCTACCCTCCCCCACTCGAAGGCAGTCCCCAACAATTGGTCGCGCTTTGCGCGACGCCTTACGCCTTGCGCAAGGGGGCGAAGCCTTTGGTGGAGACCGCCCTTTCGCGGGCTCCATTCACGAGCACCCGGCTCGCGCTTTGCGCGCGTGCGCCCCGTCTTGATGATGGCGAAGCGCACGACCTTGACCGCCGTCGTGGCCACGCGAGGCCGAGCATCGTTTCAAGGATGGCTTGTGGTTGGCGGCCGTGTGCGATCGGAAGTGACGCGTCGGAACCTATTGACCCGTCGAGTAGCGTCCCCGGGGACAGGTTTTCGCCGACCAGGCTGCTGCGCAGAGGCATAGAGCGTGTGAAGCGGATTGTGATGTGCTTTTCACCCGTTTGTCACTTGGATGACGTCGACGACATCGGGTTGCGTGCAGCAGCAGCCAGCGAGACAGCTGTGTAAGCCCCCAGCGAAATCATGAGATGCCAGTGCTGCGGCCGTTTCAGCATCACTGGCCTCGACGTAGTGAACATGAATTGTCGTTTGCGAAAACAGCACGCGATAGCGCTGCGGTTGGAGCTTAGAGTTTGGAGCTCGGGCAGGCGCTTTCGCGCCTGCCTTTGCGGGTTGCCGAGGTCCGATGATAATACCGGACACGGTTAGCGCTCCTGCTCAATTTTCTTGGACTTCCACTTGCGTGCAACGAGATCAGCGCCGTTGAGCGGAAGGTATTTGAGATCAACTTTGAAGCCCTCGCCATCTTCATGCGGCCAGAGCACGCCAACCTCGTCCCAAAACACTTTCTCGCCTTCGCTTTTCTTTGGAACCGCATAGATGGTGTGGCTGGGTGTTTTCGTCTTTTGTGTCTCAGTCGTCATTGTTTTTTCCTTTCGTGTTGTGAGGCCTGGCATCATGCCATCCTCGATGCCTTTCGCGTGGCACGGGTTCGAGCGACGGTTGGCAAAGGTTGCGGGCTTGCCCGTACCGCGAAGCGGCGCGGAGCTGCAGGCGGCTTGCCGCCGAAGCGAGCGACCTTGACTGCCGGAGTGCCCGTGCGAGCGTGAGCATCGTTTCAAGGATGGCGTTGGGATGAGCCTGGTCTCACTCGAAAAGGAATGCAAATGTCACGCGTGACCGCCGAAAGACACGTGCCCATTCTCATGTCGTCACTTGCATGCTAGCGAAGTGAAGTGCTTGTGGCGGAGTGGGTGCGCTGGCAGAACCGGACAGGTTTGAAGACGAGTTATTCGAGGATTTACCGCGTGGCTTGCCGTCCCGAACGCGAGCCCGAAGCGAACGCGGGATGTTTGCGCGCTGGCTCGCGCCCGAGGAAATGGCGGGGGGAAACTGGCAGTCCGAGGGCGGGCTCCTGCTCGGCCGGCGCGATGGACGTGCTATCGGCTGGAATGACGATCGTCACGTGATGACAATCGCTGGTAGTCGCGCCGGCAAAGGTCTTTCACTGATCGTGCCAAATCTACTGCGATACGCCGGATCGGCGCTCGTCATCGATCCTAAGGGTGAGCTGGCACAATTGACGGCTGATCGGCGCGGCGATGGTAAAAATATCAAAGCCGAGGGATTGAAGCAGGATGTCTGGGTGCTTGATCCTTTTGGTGTCAGCAAGCGGAGTGAGACACACTCTTTCAACCCACTAGATGAACTTGACCTAAAAAATGCAGATGTCATCGACGATGCCGCGACGTTAGCGAGCGCTCTAATTGAAGTGCCTCAATCGGGCGAGAAGCATTGGGCCGAGTCCGCCCAGGCCGTTTTGAAGGCGTTGATCCTGCTGGTACTGGAATTGGGCAAGGACGATGACCGGGATTTGATTTCGGTCCGGGAATTGCTGTCTCTTACGCATCCCCGAATCGAAAGCCGTAAGGTAAAAAAGCGGGCCAACAATGAAAAGATCAACGACGAAGAGGCGTTGATCTCGCTACTCGTTGATGGGCTTTATGAAGACAGCACAAATCCTTGCGCCAGCGTCTGCGCTGCGGTCGGCAAACAGCTACGCAGCATGGGGGACAAAGAGCGCGGCGGCGTAATGTCGTCCGCTCTGACGCAAACGCAGTGGCTCGACAGCAAGAAGATGCGTGCGGTCTTGCGAGGAGAAAACAAGTTCAAGTTGGCGGATCTGAAGCGCAAAGAGAAAAAGACGACGATCTACCTCTGCCTTCCAGCAAATCGATTGCCGACGCATTCGCGATGGTTGCGGTTGATGATTTTGCTATCGCTTACGGTGATGGAACGGACGGAGATCGACGGCCGCCTTGATGTTAAACCACCGGTCCTCTATGTGCTCGACGAATTTGCTGTTCTGGGGCACATCGATTCTCTTGAAAAAGCGGCCGGCTTGATGGCGGGTTACGGCGTAAAATTGTGGGTCATCTTGCAAAGCCTTGGACAGTTGAAGCAACACTACAATCAGGCGTGGGAAACGTTCTTCGCCAACTCCGGTGTCGTCACAGCGTTTGGGGTCGGCGATCATGAATCGCTCGAAGTACTTTCGAAAATGCTTGGCCAGACGCGTTTAACTGAGAGCGTCGGTAGTCGCGCTTCCAGCGAAGATCTGCAGCGCGCAGCTTCTGGCACGCGCGAAGAACGACATGACGTTTACTTGCTGGGTCCCCATGAGTTGCGCATGGCACTGGCACGAAGGAAGGGCCGGATATTAATCTGCGCAGCGGAAGAAGCGCCGGCGATCGCTCAGCGGGTCAAATACATTGATCGCGAGTTTGATGGTATGTATCCGGAAGTTCCTTGATGGCAATTGTGCTCGAGAAAACCGTTTTTGATGATGCCGGTTTTCCGATCGTCAGTTGGTGGGAGGATCGCGATATAATTGGTATGGGTCCGCGAACGAGGGTTTGGTGTTATGTGACTCCAGACCCGACGACGGGGACTTTACTGTTTGCAACGACGGGGAGTGATCGCGTCGGCGACAGCCACAACTTCCGTCCGTGGGAGTTGCTGCAGGGCTTCGGGCATAAAGCGGCGCGCGAACTCTATCCTGAGCCTCATCATCGCGTTGTTGTCGAGACAATCTCGAACAGGCTTCCGTTGACGGGCAAGCTTTTGATCGATCATGCCGTCATCACGACCGCTGATTTCACCGACGAAAAACAGAGCGTTCCTATGCATCTAAATCGCGCGATCGCGAGCGAGCACGAGCGCGCACTTCTCCATGATGAACTGCGGCGGAATTTCCTGCAAAATCGGTGGGCCTTTGTCGATGCGAACTGCGCACGCACGGCCCCTTTCGTCTGGCCGGCGGGGAAGAAGCCTTTTGTTTCGCCGAAAGCCCCTGCTCTGCCCCTCTATTACGATTGGATTGGAACGACAATCGCCGTAGCGATTGTTGGTCTTTTGGCTGTTTTCATCGCTTGGTTTGCGGGCGTATTGCACTTCTAAAGTTGAGGGAGGTTACCGAGCGCTCGACCTCTTCGTCAGCCCGAGTTCCTTGGCGCGCGAAATCAGCGCGTCCTCAAGCACACGGCCAAGATCATCCGTTTTCAGGTGATCGGCGATCAGCGATGCAACGCGGTGCGCGCTATCCGAGAGGCCAAAAGGGGTTATGTCACCTCCCTGTTCCTTCTTCCACAACGCCAAAAGCGCCTCGAGGAAAGCGCCGCGCGTCATGCCGGCACGCGCTTCGTCAAATTCCGCCTGAAAGCCGCCTCGGACCTTGCTGTTGAGCTGCTCGGTACGACCCGACTTCGGGATACGCCGGGCATCGGGTTTGCCGATTGGCTTGGTCAGATCGATGCGTGATTGATGAGGTTCTGGCGGTGGCCCCAGTTTGCTTTTGTTGTCGAGCGCCGCATTAGCCGCCTTTCGAAAGACGTTGATCATCGCTCGCGTCCCCTGCCCTGCTTCTCACGCTCCTTGCTTTTCTGCAGGCTCGCTTCCTGGGTAGGCTCAGTGGCACGTTCGAGCGCTTTCATGATGCCTGTAAAAAAGCGTTTTACCTGCTCCGCCACGGGAGGCTGCGAAATATCGGGTGCGGCACTCCCATCATTGGCGATATCGTGGATCGAAACGTAGTCGGGTAACGCATCGCGTAAGGCCGGATATCCTGCTTCCTTGAGATACTTGCGGGCTTCCTGTTCGCGGTCGGCGTCGCGCACCTTGGTCAAGGCGACGACGACGCGCGGGCTTTTAATGTCGACGTCTTTCAGCGCATGTAGAAGATGCACCGTGGGAGATAATTCCAATAGGTTGGCATCAGTCACCACCACCAGTAGATCGGCTTGCTTCGCGACATCATAAGTTATTTTGTCGGCTCGCCCGGGCAGATCGAGGACCAGTAGCTCGACAAGCTCGCGTGTTTTGGCAATCGCTTCGGGCGTCATAGCCCGGACTTCGATTGCAGGTTTGATGCCAGATGCCGCGCGGCGCTCGCCCCATTCCACAGCTGAACGCTGGATCAAGTCCAGATCGCCGAGCATAACCTTCAGGCCATGCTTCGCCGCCATTACGGCCATACCCGTTGCCGAAGTCGTTTTGCCGGAGCCGCCCTTTTGGCCGCCGAAGCCAACCACCAAGCCCATCGATGTTGTCTCGCCAGTAAAAGTTGCGGTGCCCAGTGGATGATAACCGTTATCAGTGAGGATAGCAGTTATGTTGAGTTAGTATATCATTCATCAAGAAGCAAGCTGCCGTCATCGGCAAACCTGATCCGGCGTAGTTTATCCCGACGTTTTTCCTTCTTCCTATGGGGCTGCAGACGTTTGGTCGGGGGAATTGTTTCCTGCAGCTCTCCGTAACCGACCTTTACCGGTTCCAGTTTGGCCTTGCCCCAGGCGGTTGAAAGATAGAGGCCAAAGGCGGCAAAGAATTCGATGACCAGGGCGATAGATACAGCCCAGGTAAGTTCCACCCGATCCGCTGGCAGAATTGGCAATAGACGTGAGAGCAGATCCGCTTGCGTATCGGCCGCCTGCCCTGCCCCCTTGTCCTCGAGTCTGGCTTCGACACTTCGCATTTTGTCCCGTGCGCTTTCGAGACGCTCGCCCTCCATACTCGCCGCAAGTTCGCGCTTCAGAATGAAAAACGCCGCACAAAATTCCCGGCTTGCGATAGCTGTCGCATTGGTGCACTCGGCTGAAGATGTGAAGCGGCGATCTTGTTTCAGTCGAGCCAAGTCCTCATTGACTACGGTTGAAGGGCGATGCGCTTCCAGAGCCTTCAACTTGGCATCGACCGTCTTCAAATCCGACTCCGTCGAAACCAGAGTCGTGCTGAGGGCAGTATGCATGCCGCTGACCGCTCGGCGGTTGGTTGAGAGAAACCCGATCTCGTTGCTGAGCGAGACCAAAAACAACATGCAGAAGCCGGCGCTGCCTAGACTGACGAGCGGCCAGCGTCTATTGGCGAAGCCCCAAGCAATGAAAAACGGCACACCCCCTTTCAGAATGTCGAAGCAGATTGAAGCGGCGCCGAGCGCGTAGCCCTCGGTCACAGTCTTCCCGATGCTCGAGACGTAAGTGAAATTCATAAAAGCGCTGACACCCATCAGAGCAATCGATGCGACGGCGCAGACGATACTCAATACATAGGGCATCGACGTGATCCATGTCGGCGAAGGAAGCCAGCAGCATAACCTGAAAATTTGGCTTGTAGATAACCGTTTGTTTTAATTTAACCGATATCCTTTTAGATAACCGCTATCTCGTGTTGTCAATCACACTTCGCGCAAATACGCTGCTGGAATTAAAGCGGCGTATCGCGGGAGAGACGGGTGAGAGAGCTACTGATAGCGGCCCGCGTTTCATGTGACCGATGCATCGCTTGCGCGGATAGACGCGGCCTTCGGATCCATACGGAAAAGTTCTGCACGCTCGAGCAAGCCAGCTGCTTCTTCGGGGGGACCGCGTGACTAAATCGCTCGTCACGCCTGAAACGCCTATGGACGGAGCCCGTCACCCCAGCCGTGCGAGTGTAGAAGTCACGATATTCTGGACCCAAGAGGACCAGTCGGTCCCAGCGATCGGGCACACACTTAAAAGCAAAGAATTGCTAAGCCTGGCGCAGTCGCTCGGCAGGCTGGCGGCGCGTCGGGCTTTTGAAAAGTTGGCCCACCAACATTCCGCCGCAGTCGCTGCGGAGGTTGATGATAAGCCCGGAGGCGACGCCCCACCTAATTGAGCCGGGATCATGGAGGAGCAGATGCGTTGCGCCATTTACGCGCGGTTCTCGAGCGATTTGCAGGACGCGCGCTCCATCACTGATCAAGTCACACTCGCTAGGCAATATGCCGGCGCGCGTGGCCTTACGGTCGTATCAGTGATCGAGGATGCTCGGATATCTGGAGCGGCTGTCGTCAACCGGCCCGGAATTCAGAAATTAATGAGCGACGCAGCCGCGCAAAAATTCGACGTTGTGGTGACAGAAAGCTTAGATCGGCTGTCGCGTAGCCAAGCCGATATCGCAGCGCTTTACGAACGCCTGACATTCTGGGGCATTCAGATCGAGACTTTGGCCGACGGTCAGGTCAGCGAGATTCATGTCGGGCTTAAAGGCACGATGGCGGCTCTCTTTTTGAAGGACTTGGCGCAAAAAACCCGGCGCGGCCAGATCGGCCGGGTTAAAGCCGGCCGCATTCCCGGTGGCCGCAGCTATGGCTATGACGTCGTGCATGCCGAAAATGACCGCGGACAGCGTGTCATCAATCAAAAGGAAGCATCTATCGTTCGGCGAATCTACGAGGAGTATGCTTCCGGACGCGGCACGCTTCCAATCGTAAAGGATTTGAATCGCGAGGGGCATCCCGGCCCTACAGGTCGTGCTTGGAACCTGTCGGCGGTTGTCGGTTCGCCGAAGCGTGGGAATGGCATTCTCAACAACGAACTCTACCGAGGCGTCATTGTTTACAACCGTCAGCAGTTTTTGAAAGATCCGGCCACAGGCAAGCGCGTCTCTCGCGTGAACCCAAGATCCGCATGGTTGCGCCAAGAGGTCCCCGACCTGCGCATAATTGAGGAAGGACTCTGGCTCAAGGTTCAGACCATTCGCGAATCCCGCGGCGGTCCGATGATTCATCTGAAACGTGGTCCTCAACGCTTGCTATCGGGCCTCGTTCACTGCGGGTGTTGCGGCGCCCGCTACAATATTGCCACCAAGGATCACATGCGATGCTCGGCGCAGACAAACAGCGGTACGTGCGTCGATAGCCGCATCATACGCATGTCAGAAATCGAAAGCCGGGTGTTATCGGCCGTTTCTTCGCACTTGTTGAGTGATGAAATGGTTGAGGCTGCTGTTGATGCATATCGACAGGAGTTGGCTAGATTGCAAAGCAATCAAAAGATCTCACGAGGTCAATTTGAAATTGAGATCGGAGAGGTCGAGCGAAAATTCGCTCGGCTGATGCGTATGGTTGAAGACGGGCACGTCGATCCCGGCGTTGCGGGACCGCGATTGAATGAGTTGGCAGCCAAGAAACGGTCGCTGTCGTTGGAATTGGCAAGGGAGCCGATTTGCGCTCCGGAAGTTCCCTCGACCGACGAGCGACAAAAGTACCGGCTGATTGTCGACAATCTTCGCTGTGGGAAAATCGAGGGCTTGGCTGACGAGCGGGAGGCGTTCGACTTGGTGCGGGGCCTGGTGCGCCGGATTGTCGTTACGCCTAACAAAGCCCGGCACCACCAAGCGCTTGAAGTAACGGCCGGAATTGACGTGGCCGCCCTACAGGCGGCACCGGACTGTAATTATGGTTGCGGGGGCTGGATTTGAACCAACGACCTTCAGGTTATGAGCCTGACGAGCTACCGGGCTGCTCCACCCCGCGTTACCAAAAGCGCAATGACCTTAACGGTCTAAGCGCTTCTCCGGATAAATAAGGCCGCTCGTTTCCGAGCGGCCAGAAGGGGGGCTATAGCACAAAAAATCCGTCTGGAAACCCCTATCTTGGGAATTCTGTTCGGACCTGTTGAGAACCCCCGTATTCCGTAGTGCCGCGCGCGATTTGCCGCTGAAGGAGGGGTGCGATCGCGGCCTTCGGTGCTGCGGTCAAAACGAAGAAATCAGAGACCGCCGTGCAAGCGCATGGTGTTGATCGTCAGCCCTGAGTGATCGAGCGACTGAGCGATGAGATACACTGGCGCCTCGCTGTTGGTGTCTCGCTTTGCCACCGCGCCGCGCGCTTTGCGGTTGGCCACACGATGTTCTGTCCGTGCAGGCTTAGCGGAAGCGAATTTGGCCGGCCGCTCGCGGTTGCGCTGGCGATGCTTGATTGCGCTGCCCAAATTGCCGCCTAGTCCCATATAGCCGCTGGACCAGTTCGAATTCATCGTCAGTGAAGAGTCGCTCAGGCTCTGGGCAACGCCCACCTCAGCACCCGCAAGCGACATTGCCGCCGATAGCGCCAGAGCGATGAAAAGCCGGGAAAACATAGCGTTATTCAATCCAATGTTAAGGGATGCCGTAATGTCTAGTCCGCAGTGTTTCGGTTAATGAAGGGTTAATTTCAATTGTTTTCTATCAATTCCCGGAATTAAATATTTGGCGCACTGGGATACGGAACTTTTTCTCCCTATTTGATAGCCAACGATGCAATCATTGATTCCTTCTTTATTCTCTATGCTCGTCATGGTTTAGCAATACGAGAGCAATCCAGATCTGGCTTTCTTCCGGAATATCGTTTTTTGATTTCGGCTATTCTCTCAGCCGCAAATGCTCGCCCGGTGATGCTCAAGGCGATGCGCTCATCCGTCCACACCGGCGCACACCCGCCCCTGCCGAATTCGCTGAGGCGTAGCGTATTGTTCCTCGAAATCGAACACGGCATTCGGTTTCCGCGCTATTCTCCTGATCGGGCGCATTCGCCAAATAAGGACCGTGGGAATGCTCCTATTTTGGACGCAACGAAAAGATTTCGGCGCCACGAAAGCACAAGGGAAAATCATGCAGACAAAAGCCTACGCCGCGGCGACAGCAAAGGCGCCGCTCGGACCGATTACGGTCGATCGTCGAGAGCCCGGCCCGAACGACGTCGTTATCGACGTTCTCTATTGCGGCGTCTGCCATTCAGATCTTCACACCGCGCGCGGCGAGTGGCCGGGGATTCTTTATCCGTGTGTTCCGGGCCATGAAATCATCGGACGCGTGACCTCCGTCGGCAACGACGTCAAAAACTTCGCGGAAGGCGATATGGCCGGAGTCGGCTGCATGGTCGATAGTTGCCGGACGTGCAGTCCCTGCGAGCACGATCTCGAGCAATTCTGCGCCGGACCGCATGGCTTCACCGGCACTTACAACGGCGCTGCAAAGGGCGGGCTGCCAAATACGTTCGGCGGATATTCCAAGCAGATCGTCGTCGATCAGCATTTCGTGCTCAATGTCCGGCACTCGGATGATCAACTTGCCGCCACGGCGCCGTTGCTTTGTGCCGGTATCACGACATGGTCGCCGCTCAAGCATTGGAACGTCGGGCCCGGCAAGAAGGTTGGGATCGTCGGAATCGGCGGTCTCGGACATATGGGCGTCAAGCTCGCGCACGCGCTCGGCGCGCATGTCGTGGCCTTCACGACATCGGAGTCGAAGCGACAGGCGGCGCTCGATCTCGGCGCCAACGAGGTCGTCGTATCGAAAAACGCCGATGAAATGGCGGCACACGCGGACAGCTTCGCTTTCATCCTGAATACCGTCGCTGCATCACATGATCTCGATCCTTTCACGAATCTTCTGAAGCACGACGGCACGTTGACGCTTGTCGGCGTACCGGAACATCCGCACCCGTCGCCTTCGGTCGCCCCTCTTATCTTTGGGCGGCGCGCGATCGCGGGCTCGCTAATCGGCGGCATAGCTGAAACGCAGGAAATGCTCGATTTCTGCGCGGAGCGGGGAATTACCTCTGACGTCGAGATGATTGCGATGAAAGATATCGATCACGCCTACGATCGGATGCTCAAGAGCGATGTCAAATATCGCTTCGTCATCGATATGGCGACATTCAACTGAGATTGCACTTTGGCGCCAGCCGATCAGATACCGGCAATCAGACTGGCGCCAATTCTTCACTCTGCATCTCAATCGGATTGCCGTGGCAGCGGAGAAATTCGACGACCGCGCGTACAGCTCCCGACATATGCTTCTGCCGCGGATAGGTGAGATACCAGCCCGGAAAATACGGCGAGAATTCTTCCAGCATCGGCACGAGTTGGCCTTTCGCAATGAACGGCCGAACCGCATACTCTGCCCAGAATGCAACGCCGACGCCCTGCACGGCGGCGCTGATGGCCATGTCGCTGCAGGAGACGATGAGCGGGCCGTCGACTGCCACCGACATCCAATGCCCGCCCTTGAAGAACTCCCAGTTATAGATTCCGTTGCGGCCCGCCCAGCGCCAGTTGATGCAACGGTGATTGTGAAGATCGCCGGGATTAGCTGGCATGCCGTGTTTGGCGACGTATTCGGGAGACGCGACCGCGCACATTCTGATGTCGCTGCCGAGCTTCACCGCGACCATATCTTCATCAAGCAATTCGCCGAGGCGAATGCCGATATCAAACCCTTCCTCCACAATGTTCACAACGGCATCGTCAATCGTGATGTCGAGCACGATGTCGGGATGGGACCTGGCGAACCTTCCCAAGTGCGGCTCGACCAGCACAGACGCCGCCTTGCGCGGCGCATGAAGGCGCACCGTTCCGGCGGGGACATCGCTCAGATTTTGGACGTCGCGCACGGCCTCCTGCATTTCCTCAAGAGCCGGCTTGAAGCGGACCAAGAGGCGCTGACCAGCTTCGGTGAGAGAGACGCTTCGCGTCGTGCGGTTCAGCAACCGGACGCCGAGCCGCTTTTCAAGCTCACGTATCGTCTGGCTCAAGGTCGATGGTGCAATTCTCAGATGAGCGGCGGCCCGCGCAAAATTGCCTTGCTCGGCAATTGTCACGAAGGCGCGAAGCTCGGCAAACTCGCTTCCGCGCATTATACACTCAAAGACAAATGACCTATTCGGATTTCATTACCTTATCGCAATGAGCCTGCGTACTTAAATGTGGCCGATGCTCGCGGAAGCCCGCTTCCCCGCGATTTTACGAATTTCCCTCAATATCGTTGAAAGGTGAGACGATGCTGGAGAAACGCAAGCTCGGCGCACAAGGTCTTGAGGTTTCGGCTATCGGCCTTGGCTGCATGGGCATGAGTTATGCCTACGGCGCCGCCGACGACGCTGAATCGGTGGCGACCATCGATCGCGCGATCGAGCTCGGCTGCAATTTCCTTGATACGGCGGAAGCCTACGGCCCGTTTATCAACGAAGAGCTTCTTGGGCGGGCGCTCAAAGGCAAGCGCGATAAGGTTGTCATTGCCACGAAGTTTGGCTTCACGTTCGACAAGGGCATTTCCGGAACCGACAGCCGTCCGGAGCACATTCGCGACGTGGTGGACGCCTCGCTGCGGCGACTGCAGACGGACCGTATCGATCTCATCTACCAGCATCGCGTCGATCCGAAGGTTGCGATCGAGGACGTGGCGGGTGCCGTCAAAGATCTGATCGCCGAAGGCAAGGTTCTTTATTTCGGGCTGTCAGAGGCAAGCGAAGAGACGATCCGCAGGGCGCACGCGGTCCAGCCCGTCTCGGCTTTGCAGAGCGAATACTCGCTGTGGGAGCGCGGCATCGAAGACCGCATCTTGCCGACGCTGTTTGATCTCGGCATCGGACTTGTGCCCTTCAGCCCACTCGGACGCGGATTTTTGACGGGCAATGCAAAGCGGGCCGAAGAGTATCCGCCGGACGATTATCGCTCGCGTAACGATCCGCGCATTCAGGGCGAAAACTTCGACGCCAACATGCGGATCGCGGAGATCGCGCGGGAGATCGGCGCTGCACATAACGCAACACCCGGACAAGTGGCGCTGGCGTGGCTCCTCGGCGCCAGCCCTCACATCGTTCCTATTCCGGGCACGAAACGACGCGCGTATCTTGAGGAAAATCTCGGTGCGGCGAAACTTGAACTCACCGCAGGCGAGGTCGATCGTCTCGATGAAGCAGCCAGTTCGCAGGGCGTTTCGGGCGCGCGATATACCGAGCGCATGATGTCCTTCGTGGATATCTGACGTCCGTTGAGCGGCCTTACTCGGACTTCGAAGATTTCTGCAACGTCGATCCGGCGTCCTTGAATTTCATCAAGTGCGCGTCGTCGGCCGAGCCTTTTGTCTCGGCGACGACGCCGAATTCCAACGGCTCGTCTTGCGCGTAGCGCTTGCCCAACCGATACGCAATCTCGGCTCGGGCCGTCTCGACGCCGAGATAGAACGCGTGGCCCGGATCGGCGCGGGTATCAAGATGAGGGTAAAGCTGGAACGGATCGTCGGAGACGTGGTGGCCCTCGCGGTTATAGATGTGGATGCCGTCTTCCGCGACCTCGATGCGGTAGTTGTGGTCCCGGATCTCGGACGCCAGCGATTTGATTTCCGCCGGAGTCGACGCGAAGCCTTTGCGATCGCGCAGCGCCATCAGGCCCGAGCCGAAGCCCTGGGGCAGCGCATTCGCTTTCCTAGCGGCGAAATATTCGCGTCGCGCGCGGTCGAACTCCTTGATGGCCGTCCGGCAATGCGGACTGACCTGCACGGCGAGCACGGCCGTAATGTGAAGCTCTGAGCACATACCCATCAGGATGGCGTTGATGCCTGTCGTATCGGCGTCGGTCAGTTCGGTGACGTTGCCGATGCCCATCAGGATCGGGATGTCTGGGCGACGCTTGCGCAAATCGTAATAGCGGGCGACCGACGCCGTGAAGCCATAGTGAATCGGATCGAGGATCGGGTCGGCAAAAAATGGGCGCCCCTTGGCGATCATGATGTCGATGACGCGATCAAGCGAGTCCATGTCGGCGGCGCCAGCGGAGATCAGGATTGGCGCGGCGGGGCCTTCATCAACGATGGAGATCGTCGTTTCGGATAGCGAGAAAAGGTAATCCGCGCCCGCCCGCGTGGCTCGCGAAAGTTCTTCGGCGTTAAAGGAATCGACGCTGACCTTAGCGCCGTCGGCGTGAAGGGCCGCAATTGTCGCCTCAAGATGTGGGAATGGACTGTCCGGCAGACAGCCAAGATCGATGACGTCGGCGCCGTCCGCTCGATACTTGCGCGAGCGCTCGACGATCTGCTCAGGCGTCAGCAGCGTTGCATCGACGATCTCGCCGAAGATCGTGACATCCTGCTCGGAGAGATCAATCTTTCTTGCGGCTTGGCCGAGATACTCTGGAAGGTCGGCGATCTCCTCGGGGCCGCGCTCGAAACGGGTTCCGAAATGGTCGGACAGGCGCTCAAGGTCGCCACGAAAGCGGCCCGGCATAATGACGCGGTCGGCATGCTCGGGCAGCTTGAGGCGGCGCTCGACGATCTCGGTCGTCATCAAGGCCGCGACTTTCACGCCAATGTTGGCGACGATCGGTTCCAGATCGGAGTTGTTCAGCTCTTCCGCAATCCGCTTGACGCGGGGCTCGGCCAGCGATCCGGTCACCAACACAATTCGCTTGGCCATTGGCGGGCATTTCCTTTTACGAATATATCCCCCGTGAATTGGCACCGAACGGCCCCCGGCGCAATGTCCCGCTCATCCCCTGTCGACAAATCGCGAGATTTACGATTTCCGTCGCCCAGCAGAATGGAGATGCCCACGCATGAAGAAGGTCCTTCTCATCGGTATCGGCGCCGGAAACCCTGATTACGTTACGATTCAAGCCGTCAAAGGGCTTAACTCGGTCGATGTGTTCTTCTTTCTCGACAAGGGGCAGGAGAAAGAAGATCTCGCCAATCTTCGGCGGACGATTTGCGAACGCTTCATCGAAGATCCATCCTATCGGATCGTCGAGGTTCCAGGGCCGGTGCGCGACCAGAGCGGCGACTATAAATCAGGTGTCCACGCATGGCATCACGATAAGGCGGAGATCTTCAGCTCGCTCATCACCGACGAGCTGCAAGATGGCGAAGTCGGTGCGTTTCTCGTGTGGGGCGATCCGTCCCTCTACGATAGCACCTTGCGCGTCATCGATCAGATTCTGGCGCATGGAGCGTTGGCGTTCGAATACGAGATCATCCCCGGGATCACGAGCGTGCAGGCACTTGCCGCTGAGCATAAAATCGCGCTGAACCCTATCGGCGAGCCGGTTCACATCACGACGGGCAGACTGATTCTCGAAGGGTTGCCGGAGAAAGTCGATACGGCGGTCGTGATGCTCGACAATGGGTCGGGGCTTCGAGCGCTGATCGACGAGGACGTCGAGATTTTCTGGGGCGCTTACCTCGGTACGCCGGATCAGATTTTGATTTCGGGCAAGCTCAAGGAGTGCGTCTCCGCGATCGAAGCGGCGCGCGCGGAAGAGAGGCAGCGCAAGGGTTGGATCATGGACACGTACCTGCTTCGGCGTGCCCCCAAACCCTAACTCAAGATTTTCCTTCGAAGTTGTCCCAAGACGGGTTTTTGCCGAAGCGCTCGACGAGGAAATCAATGAAGACGCGGGTTTTCGCCGCGAGATAGCGGTTCGGCGCATAGAGCGCGTGGATGCTGAGATCGGCGGGCCGATTGTCCGGCAGAACAAGTTTCAGTCTCCCGGCCGAGACGTCCTGGCCAACAATGAATGTCGGCAGGTTGGCGATGCCGATGCCTTGAACCGCCGCGTCGCGCAGGACGTCGCCGTTGTTGGACGACAGGCATGCGCCGATCGCGATCGAGACGGGCTGGCCCTTATCGGTTAGATGCCAGCGTTGCATCGACGTCGAATGGCCATAGCTCAGACAGCGATGATCGATCAGGTCGGCAGGCGACAGCGGGGCTCCGTGCTTCTCGATGTATTCGGGCGACGCCGCGAGGATCATCCGCGCCGGCGCGATGCGGCGGGCGATCAAGCTCGAATCGGTGAAGGTGCCGATCCGCAACGTAATGTCCGCGCCTTCTTCCAGCGGATCGATGAACCTGTCGGTGAGCACCAATTCGACTTTGAGCTCTCCGAAGCGGATCATGAAGTCGGAGATCGCCTTGCCGAGGTAAAGCATGCCGAACGACATCGGCGCGTTGACCTTCAGGATACCTTTCGGCTCGTCGTGGAGGCGGGAGACCTGCGATTCCGTCTCCTCGATCTGGGACAGGATCGAGACGCAGCGCTCATAGTAGGCGAGCCCGGCTTCGGTCGGCGTGACACGGCGCGTGGTGCGATCCAGGAGACGTGCGCCGAGCGCCTGCTCAAGCTCCATGACGCCCTTGCTGACGGCCGAACGCGTCAACCCCAGGCGACGCGCCGCCTCGGCGTAGCTGCCGCTGGAGACGACTTTCACCAGCGCTCTCATAGCATCGAGCTTGTCCATTTGTATCCAAATTGGAACCAGATCGTGCTAATTATCGTGTATTGAGCATTTTTCGTCAACAGACCATATTTCAACCGTCGGACGGCCTTGGGTCTCCGAACAAAGCGAATTTCAAAGTGTCTGGAGCACTCCGATGACAAAAGTTCTCGTCCTTTATTATTCGAGCTACGGCCACATCGAGAAGATGGCGGAGTCGGTGGCGGCGGGTGCCCGCGAAGGCGGCGCCGAGGTCACGATCAAGCGGGTGCCGGAGCTGGTGCCTGAAGACGTCGCGAAGGCAATGCACTTCAAGCTCGATCAGGCTGCACCGATCGCGACCGTCGACGAGCTTCCGAATTACGACGCCATTATCGTCGGGGTGCCGACACGGTTCGGAAACATGCCGGCCCAGATGAAGAATTTTCTCGATCAGACGGGCGGGCTGTGGTTCGGCGGCAAGCTGATCGGCAAGGTCGGCAGCGCGTTCTCATCAACCGCCACGCAGCACGGCGGCCAGGAGAGCACGATCCTGTCGACGCACACCGTCCTGCTTCATCACGGCATGGTCATCGTCGGCCTTCCCTACTCGTTTCAGGGCCAAATGGACGTCAAGGAAATCACCGGCGGATCGCCTTACGGCGCGACGACGATTGCGGGTGGCGACGGCTCGCGGCAACCTTCGGCCAATGAATTGGCCGGAGCACACTTCCAGGGCCGTCACGTTGCCCAGATTGCGGCAAAGCTAGCGGCTTAGGCCTCGCGACTTCGGACCGTCGCCGAAATGGCGACGGTCTGCATCTACCGGCGATGATTGCAGAGCCGGATCGGCAGACCACATTACGGATCAACACAGCAAAATCTCGTGCGAACGAGAGAAAGGACAAGCCATGTCTGGCATCCATCACATCACTGCGATTGCTGGCGATGCGTCTCGCAATCTCGAGTTCTATACGCACGTTCTTGGCCTTCGCCTCGTCAAGAAGACCGTCAACTTCGACGATCCCGGCACCTATCACCTTTACTTCGGTGATGAAGTCGGCACGCCCGGCACGATCCTGACGTTCTTTCCGTGGGCACATTCCGCAAAGGGCCGCAACGGCGTCGGGCTCGCGCAGCAGACGATGTTCCGCATTCCGGAGAGCGCGATCGGCTATTGGACGCACCGCTTTGTTGAGAAGGGCGTGCCCCATGATGCGATCGAGAAGCGCTTCGGACAGTCGGTTCTGTCGTTCACGGATCCCGACGGCATGAGCCTCGCCCTCGTCGGCGTGGCGGGTGCCGAAGTCGAAGCGGCCTGGCAGGGCAGCGATGTTCCGGCGGAAGACGCTATTCGCGGCTTCTACGGCATCCGGCTCTTGCTGGAAGACGTGCAGCGGACCGGTGCCATCCTGACGGACGTCCTCGGCTTCACCGAAGCGGCCAGCGAAGGACCGGTAACGCGGTTCGTCGCGAACGGCACGGCTGCGGGCAGCGTCGTCGAGATCCGCGAGGCTAAGGGTTTTTTGGCCGGGCGCATGGGCCGGGGCTCCGTCCATCACGTCGCGTTCCGCGCGGCGACGGACGAAGACCAGGCCGAGATGCGCAAGAAGCTCGTCGAGAACCATCGCATCCAGGCGACTGAGCAGATGGATCGCAACTACTTCCGGTCGATCTACTTCCGCGAACCTGGCGGCGTGATTTTCGAGATCGCAACGGACGCTCCGGGATTCGCCGTCGATGAGCCGGTGGCCTCTCTGGGACAGGCATTAAAGCTGCCGGAGTTCCTCGAAGGCCAGCGGAAGGAAATCGAGGCCATCCTGCAACCATTGGAGAAGGCAGCATGACGACTCTCTCCTCAGAAGTTATCCGTGCGGGCGCACCTATCGGTGCCGCCCGTGCGGCGATGATCCTGGTACACGGACGCGGTGCGAGCGCCGAGGGAATGCTCGGTCTCGCGGATGCGTTCGATGCCAATGATGTCGCCTACGTCGCGCCGCAGGCTCGGTCGGGAAGCTGGTATCCATATTCGTTCATGGCGCCGATTTCCCAGAACGAGCCGTATCTGAGCGCCGCTCTCAAAACGCTCTCGGGCGTTGTCGAGGATCTTGAACGGCAGGGCATGCCGTCCGAGCGGATCGTACTTCTTGGGTTTTCCCAAGGGGCATGTCTGGCGCTTGAGTTCGCGGCGCGTAACGCTCGTCGTTTCGGGGGCGTCGTTGCGCTGAGCGGCGGGCTGATCGGGCCGGAAGGCACGCCGAGAAACTATACGGGTTCGCTTGTGGATACGCCTATCTTTCTCGGCTGCAGCGACGTCGACTCTCACATTCCGCTCGCACGGGTGCAGGAGTCGACGGTGGTGCTGACCAAGCTTGGCGGCAATGTGATCGAGAAGATCTACCCCGGCATGGCGCATACGATCGTGCAGGACGAAGTGGACCACGTTAAAAAGATCCTGCAGGGCGTGGTGTCGCCCACAAACAGGTGAACCGAATGGAATTCGACTTCGAAGCGCTTGCGGCAGACGATCGCTACAAGCTTCTGACCAGCACGATCGTACCGCGGCCCATCGCCTGGGTGACGACACTCTCCAAGAACGGCGTCCGCAACGCGGCGCCGTTCAGTTTTTTTAATGCCATGAGCAAGGATCCGCCGTTGCTTGCGGTCGGCATCATGGCCGACGGCGACGGCAGCATGAAGGATACGGCGCGCAACATTCTCGATACCGGCGAATTCGTCGTCAATCTGGTGCCGCGCGAGGCGGCCGAGGCGATGAACCTAACGTCGATCGACGCTCCGCCGGATGTCGACGAACTGGTGCTCGCGAAGCTCGACACGTTGCCGTCAGTCAAGGTGAAACCGGAGCGGATCGCGATCAGCCCCGTCTCGTTCGAATGCCGGCTTCACACGCCGATTAGGCTTGCCAATCAGCTGATCGCCCTTGGCGAAGTGGTGCAGGCGCACATCGCCGATGCCAAGATGCTCAATATCGCGAAGAGCTACGTCGATACGCCGGCGATGCACCTCATCGGGCGCATGCACGGCCGCGGATTATACGTGACGACAGATAACATGTTTGAAATGCCTCGCCCCGAGGCATACGCGGCGATGCAGAAAAGGGAAGAGGCGCAAGACTGAATTCGCGCCTCGTAGAAATTCGAGATTTGATGATCCACAAATCCGATTACGCCTCGTGAGGAATGCCGCGTGTCGATTCAAAGAGGAACCATACGCGGCGCTCGCCCTCGTCGATCCAGTTCTCGAGAAGGCTCGCTGTTGCGACGTCACCGTGCTCATCGCAGAGGTCGTGAACCTGGCGCATCTCATCGACGAGCTGCAGATTGTCGTCACGCAGTTCCGCCAGCATATCGTTCGGCGTCACGTAATCGGCGTCGTTGTCGAGAATGCGCTTCTGGCTGTTGATCTGGCCGATCGAACGGATCGTCGTGCCGCCAAGCTTGCGCGCGCGCTCGGCGATGTCATCCGTCGCCGCGAAGATCTGCTCGCCATGCTCATCAAGAAGCAGATGGTAGCTACGGAAGTTTGGGCCTGACATATGCCAGTGGAAGTTTTTCGTCTTGATGTAGAGTGCGAAAAAATCCGCGAGCAGCGCCGACAGAGCGCCGGAGATGTCTTTAATGGCGTTGTCGGAGAAGTGCGACGGTGTGTCGAGGGCGGCCTTGCGCCGGCTCTTAGCGGTATCGGCTTTCATATCTCTATCTTCCTTGATTTTTCTATACTCTCGGGGGACTTAAAACCTGGCGCGTACAAGATCACGGCGTGCGGACCTCGGATTTGATTGAAGTCATCCGCAAGCCTCCGCGGCGACGGTTTTCATTAACGACGCCATCTTCTCGATAGTCTGCTGTTTGCCAACACTTAGCCCATAGCGCTTCGCGAGCCAGCCTAAATCTTGGTATGAAATCCATACGCTTGACGCGTCATCCTGCCAGACCAACGCCTTCAGCGGCAAGTCGAGGCCGACGGTCTGGATATCTTGCATAAGCAGTGTGCCGGCCGCTGGGTTTCCAAAAATCAGCACCTCGGTCGGCCGCAGGTCGAGGCCGACTTTCGCGGCAGCGGCGGCGTGATCGACCCGCGCGATAAGGGTCATCCCGCGACTCGTCACCGCTGCTGCGAGCCTATCGGCGGTCTCCTTCGGAGAAAGGGTACTTGGAAGCGTGATCAGTCCTTCGACCATCGTTCTTACGCTCCTCCTGACCGCCCTGCGGTGGCCACTGTTAGCTCTCCCCACCGGCCGTTGTCCACCGGGGTCAGCGCAAAATCGTGCATTCCGAAAAATTGCTGCAAATGCCGATTCCTTGCTCCCCGCCCCGTGACGGGCCGGAGCCGCTCGTCTATTCGTGTCGGATGTCTATGCCGACAGCGAGGTAAAGAATGGCGCTCCGCTTCATGACGTTGCCTGCGGTCCTGACCGCGCTGAGCATTACAGCCGGTTACGTCGACACGGCGGGGTTCCTCGCCTTGCATGGGCTTTTCACATCTCATGTGACCGGTAACTTCGTGACGCTCGCGGCATCGCTCGCCCATGGCGCCTCTGATACCGCCGCCAAGATATTGGCGCTCCCGCTCTTCTGCATCGTCGTATTCGGCACGCGGCTTTTGCGTTTCCGACTCGAAAAGAGCGGCCTTCCGATCCTCGGAATCTGGTTAACATTACAGCTGGTTTTGATGATGATCGCTGGAATTCTTGCGGTGCGCTACGGACCATTTCCCAATGCTGACGCGATACCAGCGATTGCCACCGGCCTGATCCTCGTGGTCGCGATGGCCATACAAAACGCATTCCACCGTATCCATCTCGCGAACTATCCACCCACCACCATCATGACGGGAACGACAACGCAGGCGATGCTTGATCTCGCGGATCTGTTTCACGGCATTCCAGCGGACGCGAAGCCCGCCGTGAAAGCCCGAGTCACGAATCTGCTCGACGGTATCGTCGCCTTCGCGCTCGGTTGCGCGGCCTCGGCCCTCATCTATGCGCACTATAAGGAATGGGTCTTCGTCGGCGCTCCGCTGTTGGGCGCTGTTACGGTGGCCTTTTATCTTCGCGAGACGATGCAGAAAGCTTCGACCTGAACCGCGAAGGCAAAAAAACGCCGCCGCCCGCCGGCGGCGTTTTTAGAAACGAAGCGACAGAACTAAGCAGCCACGCGCGCCGTCTTGTATCGGGCTGCCGGCTCATTACGAGAGAGATTGGGCCGAAGCGCGAGGCGATCAGCGTTCAAACTTTCCCAGTCCGCGATATCCGGCAATGACGGTATCGTCACGAGTTCGCCCAGGTCCAATCCGGCGAGCGCCGCGTCAACCATCGGCTCGACGTCCATGATCATCTCGGGCGGATATTTGCTAACGTCGATACCGGCCCGCTCCCAGATTTCCGTTCGCGTTGCACCGGGTAAAACGGCCTGAACGCGCACGCCGGTGCCGGTCAGCTCGGTATTCATCGTCAACGACAGGCTCAGGACGTAAGCTTTCGAGGCGCAGTAAGCGGCGCTCGCAATCTCAGGCGCCAGTGCCAGGACGGACGCGAGATTTATGATCGTTCCGGATTTCTTAGCGGAGAAATTGGCGGCTGCGGACGACGCGAGATGCGTGACGGCGGTGACGTTGAGATCGATAAGTTTGTCGAGTTCATCAAGGTCGGCTCCCGCGAAGGGAGCATTGGAACCCACGCCCGCGTTATTCAAGAGCAGGGAAATCGTCTGATCGTCACGTAGCCGTTTCGTGACTTTCGCGAGATCGGTTTTGGCGGTGAGATCCGCGGCCATGACCTCCGCCGATCGGCCCGTCTCGGCCTTGATGCGAGCAGCCTGTTCCGCCAACCGCTTCGCGTCGCGCGCGACCAGGATGACGTCATAGCCACGTTTGGCGAGGCGATTCGCGTAAACGGCGCCTATGCCGGTCGATGCTCCTGTAATGAGCGCCGTGCCCTTTGAATTCGACATTGTGGAATCCTTTCTCTGATATTGCTTGCTTCTCGATTATTCTCGTCGGTCTTTATATATTTCTATCAACATGTAAAATGAATGCGCATATTTCGCATGGCTGCCGATGCGGCGACCATGCGCGGAACGACGTTAACGGCCGATAGTCTTCAACCGGGCTATTCTTCCAGGAGCGCTGTCCGGACCGACTGCATGATCTCGTCCGAGACGGGCGACCCCTTTGTCGATCGCGACAGCACAAGTGCGCCAACGAGCATCGAAATTTGCGCCAAAGCATCTTCGCGCGACGCAGCCTTCTTCTTACGCGACAGAAGCGGCGTTAATCGTTCGACCATCGAATTGAAGCCAGACAAAAAAGCAGTACGGATCTGGCCCTTTGGGTTTTCGCGCGCGATGTCGCCGCACATCGCGGCCGCGGGGCAACCGAGGCCGATCGCATCGCGGTGGCCTTTTGTGGTGTAGCGCTTGATGAATTCCGCCCGCGCCGACTTCTTATCCGTGCCGTTGCGGTCCTCAATCCCATCGTAGGTGCCGCGCCTATCCTCGAATGCGCGCATGCAAGCTTCGGCAACGAGAGCTTCTTTCGAGTCGAAATGCCCGTAAAATCCGCCATGCGTCAGGCCAGCCTCGGCCATCACCGCCGGCACACTGACGCCGTCGATGCCGTGTTCGAGAAAAAGCCTGGACGCCGCCTTGAGGACATCTTCGCGGTGTTGATCTGCTTCCTTGCGCGATACTCGCGGCATTGCTTTTCTCCTTAGGCCTCAGCTTGTGACGCCGTGCCGTTGCGCCGTCCCATGATCAAGCACGTCTCCGTCCCATGAGCGACGAGGTTCCCTTCCTTATCGAAGACTTTCCCCTCCGAACTCGCTATGCGGCCGCCGAACGAAAGTACGATACCGTCGCAGCGCAGCGGGCCGGTCGACGCGGATACCGGGCGCACAAAATTGGTCTTGAGTTCCAGCGTCGTATAGGTTTGTCCGGCAGGCAACATCGATTGAATAGCACACGCCATTGCGGTGTCGAGAAGTGTCGCGATCCAACCGCCGTGGACCGACCCCATGGGATTGTAGAACTGTTCAGACGGCGTCCCTTCGAATGCGACATGCCCGCGCTCGACCGATAGCGGGCGGATATTGGCCGTCGCGCTGAACGGTGGAGCGACCAAAGTACCATCCCGCAACGCAGCAAGAAAATCGACGCCCGACATCGACGCCGCCACATCCGACGGAACGAGTCCCGTTGAGATTGGACCGCCATCAGATTTCATTTGTTCCGTCTCCACATTGAGGTGCGTCAACATTCGGTGTTGCCGGCGACAGCGCAGCCTTGCATTACACGCGTCATATATTATGTCGTCCGTCATGAATAGCCAAGAGGGTTGAGGGAGCCGAACAATGTCGCAAGATCCGATCGTCATCGTGTCCGCGGTCAGAACGCCGCTCGGGCGGTTTCTAGGCGATCTCGCACCTTTGCGGGCTTCCGATCTTGGCGCTCACGCCATCCGGGCCGCTCTCGATCGGGCCGGTGTCGCGCCTGAGAAGGTGGACGAGATTCTATTCGGCAACGTGCTTTCGGCGGGGCAGGGGCAGGCGCCCGCCCGTCAGGCGGCCCGGGCGGCGGGACTTCCCGACGCGACCGGGGCGACAACCATCAACAAAGTTTGCGGATCTGGCATGAAGGCGACGTTCCTCGGTCACGATCTCCTGGCTGCGGGCTCCGCCGACATCGTCATCTCCGGCGGCATGGAGTCGATGTCGAACGCCCCCTACCTGCTGCAGAAAGCCCGCGGAGGATTCCGGGTCGGGCACGGCCAGATCCTCGACCACATGTTGGTCGACGGTCTCGAAGACGCTTACGAAAAGGGTCGGAGCATGGGCGACTTCGGCGAGGCGACTGCCGAAGCCTATCAGTTCACGCGCGCCGATCAGGATACCTTCGCGATCGAGACATTGACGCGGGCTCGAAACGCTATTCAGTCTGGCGCCTTCAAGGCCGAAATCGCTCCGATCACGATCACGACGAAGGACGGCGAAAAGATCGTGGCGGATGACGAAAATCCACTCAAGGTCTCGCCCGAGAAGGTTCCGAAGCTGAAACCAGCGTTCCGAGCGAACGGAACGATCACGGCCGCGAGTTCATCGGCAAACGCCGATGGCGCCGCGGCGCTGGTGCTGACGCGCCGCTCTATCGCGGAGCGCGACGGGCTTCCGATACTCGCCGAGATCCGCGCGCACGCGACGCACAGCCAAGAACCAGCCTGGTTCACGACTGCGCCGATCCCCGCCATCCGCAAGGTATTGGCGAAGGCGGGATGGGAGGCCGGCGATGTCGATCTTTATGAGATCAACGAAGCATTCGCAGCCGTCGCGATGGCCGCGCAAAAGGATCTCTCCATTCCGCGCGATAAACTCAACGTGAATGGTGGCGCATGCGCGCTCGGACACCCGATCGGGGCCACGGGCGCGCGGTTGATCGTGACGCTGCTCCATGCGCTGGAACGCCAAGGCGCGACGAAGGGTATCGCCTCGGCTTGCATCGGCGGCGGCGAAGCGACGGCCATCGCCATCGAACGCGTCATCCACTAAACGAAGCTTCGCGGCTGGACCTCGCTCAAACGAGGCCCAACCGCGATTGGAGTCTATCGGTCGACGCCCTGATCAGGCGATCGGCGACAATACCGATGAAGGCGATCGCGAAGCCGGCTGTAAGGCCACGCCCGGCGTCGGCTTTGGCGAGCGCGATGAAGACTTCCTGCCCGAGATCGCGCGTTCCGATCATCGCGCAGATGATGATCATGCTGAGCGCCAGCAGCACCGTTTGATTGATGCCCAGCATGATTTCGGGCAACGCGAGCGGCAGCTGGACGCGCCAGAACATCTGGCGGGGCGTGCATCCCGATACGGTCGCGGCTTCAATGAGACTTTCGGGAACCTGCCGGATACCGTGGTTCGTGTAGCGGATGGCCGGCACGATCGCGAACAGGACCGTCGCGATCATAGCCGTCACGTCGCCGACGCGGAACAGCATGACGACCGGGATGATGAAACAAAACGACGGAAGCGTCTGCAAGGTATCGAGGACGGGCGCCAAGAACGCCGCCAAGCGATCGCTGCGCGATGCGGCAACGCCGATTGCAATTCCGAAGATCCCGGCAATGATGGCCGATGCGCCGCAGAGATAGAGGGTCGCCATCGACTTCTCCCAGAGCCCCGTGACGGCGCAGAACGACGTCATGAGGGCGACGAGAATAGCGAGGCGGGGGCCGGAGAGCCGATAGCCTGCGAGGCCGACGAGCAGGACCATGCCGAGCCAGGGGAAAGCGACAAGGAAGTCGCGAATCGGATTCAGGATGTAGAGAATGAGGAAGGTACGGAATGCTTCGATGGCGTCGAAGAAATGGATGTTGATCCAATCGACGACCTCTTTCCACCACGGCGCGGTCGAGATCTTGATTGCGGCCGGAACCGCCGCGAACGCAGGAAGATAAACGCTAAGAACCGTCGTCAGAGCGAGGATGCCAACAGCGAGCACCAGCATAAGATTTCGCTGTACGAAACTCTGGTCGGGCACGTGCATCGTGGGCCGCTGGCCAGCCGCCGCCTGGCTCAAGCGATCAAGAACGATTGCCAGCGCGACGATCGCGAGACCGGCTTCCATGCCTTGGCCGATTTTCAAGGCGCGGAGAGCAAGGAGAACGTCATAGCCGAGCCCGCCCGCGCCAATCATCGAGGAGATGATGACCATATTGAGCGCGAGCATGATCACCTGGTTGACGCCGACCATGAGCGTTGCGCGCCCCGACGGAAGCAGCACCCACAACAGCTTCTGGTGCGGCGTACAGCCGACCATTTCGCCGAAATCGTCGATCTCGTGCGGCACGCGTTTCAGAGCCAGAATGGTCGCGCGCACCATCGGCGGCATGGCGAAGACGGCGGTCGCGAGCATTCCGGACACGGGGCTGTTGCCAAACAAGAGCAGCATCGGAATGAGATAGGCGAACGTCGGCATCGTCTGCATCAGATCGAGCATCGGCTCGACGATGGCGCGGTCGATCCAAGGCTTGCGATAGGCGAGCACACCGAGCGCCAAGCCGGCCGCGACGCACAGCGGCACGCTGATCGCGATCAAGGCGAGAGTTAGCATCGCGCTCGTCCACTGCCCGAAGAGCGCGACGTAAATCATGCAGCCGGCGGCGACCGCAGCAAGACGCCCACCGCCGAATTTATAACCAGCGATCGTGAACGCCGCGCAGACGCCAACCCACGACAGGCGCGGCAGGACGACGGCATCAGGGCCGTATCCGGATTTCCAACCTTTCGCGAGCAGGTCGATCGCCCACTGCAGGGGAACATTGAAAATGCTGGTGATGCCGCGCGTCAGCCAAGTGAAATTGGTTTTCAGCCACGCCATCGCCGTCGAGATCCAACTCGACACGGGAATGATCGCGCTATCGGGATATTTCACCGCCCACGGCGCAATGGCCGGGATCATGTAAAGGATCGCGACGATGGCAATGGCCACAATCCAGATAAGCGTCGGCGTGGAAATTGCGGGCGTCCGCACCGGCGTCGAAGTGTCCGCGACGGTCATGCCTGCGCCTCTTGGCGCTGATCGCGATCGGCAAGGAGATCAATCACGTCGTCGGGCGTCACCTCGCCGACGGACCTGCCATCGGCGGCGGTGACGAGGAAGTTCTTTCGCACGCCGACAATGCGGGCGGAAAACGTCGATACTTTATCGGTTGCCTTTACCGTTCCGCCGTATTCCACCGAGGACAATACGGGGCGCATCAGCCTGGCGGCCGACATGACCTTGGCGCGCTGCACGTCGCGCGTGAATTCGGCGACGTAATCGGTCGCTGGATGGAGAACGAGTTCTTCCGGCGTGCCGGTCTGTATGATCTCTCCGTCCTTCATGATTGCGACGCGGTCCGCCAAACGGATTGCTTCGTCAAAGTCGTGGGTGATGAAGACGATCGTTTTCTTCAGCACGCTCTGAAGGCGGAGAAGCTCGGACTGCATTTCGCGGCGGATCAAGGGGTCGAGCGCGGAGAACGGCTCATCGAGGAACCAGATCTCGGGCTCGACGGCGAGACTTCTCGCGATGCCGACGCGCTGCTGCTGGCCGCCGGAAAGCTCGCGTGGATAAAATTGTTCGCGTCCGTCCAGGCCGACGAGATCAATTACCTTGCGCGCGCGCTCTTCGCGCGTTTTGCGATCGACGCCCTGAACGGACAGCGGAAACGCTATATTCTCGAGCACCGTCAGATGCGGAAGCAGGGCGAAGTGCTGAAACACCATGCCCATTCGGTGGCGGCGAATCTCGATCAGTTCGTCGGGCGAGGCTTTCAGAAGATTGATGCCGTCAAGCTCGATCGTGCCCCAGGTCGGTTCGATCAAACGGGAGAGACAGCGCACCAGCGTCGACTTGCCGGAGCCGGAAAGGCCCATGACGATGAAGTTTTCGCCGCGCCGGACTTCGAGCGATGCTTGCCGGACGGCGCCGACGAGCTTGGCTTTGTTCAGGTCTTCCGAGGTGGGCGCACCATTGTGCTTGCTAAGAAATGCCTTCGCCCCATCACCGAAGACCTTCCAAACGTCCTTACAAAGCAACTTTACAGGTCGATCGTCCTCAGCCGGCTTGGTCTTGTCGCGCAGGAGCGCTTGGTCGTTCATCGGGGATCGCTCCATCGCGCGGACGCGCGTCGTGGCCTCAAAAAAAAGGGAACCAAAAGCCATTGCGATGGCTCTCGGTTCCCGTCGCGTTTCAGTGAGTGCTGCAAAGGAGAAACAACCTGTTTCTTACTTCGCCCATTCCTTCCACTTCGCTTCGTTGGCGGCGATCCAAGCCGCAGCGACATCGTCCATCGACTTGCTTTCGAGATCGACTTCGCCCGACATCTTGTTCAATTCGGCGGTGTCGATGTTGTAAGCTTTCGCGACCTTATACGCTATCGGCCATTTATCCTTCAGACCCTTCCAGGAGTATTTCCAGATCTCGCCGTGCGGCTTGCCGCAATCGTATTTCTTGTCCGGATTGATGCCCCATTTCGGGTCCGTGTAGCAGGCCGGTTCGTATTCCGGGAATTGAATCCACTCGCCCTTGTATTTGGCCGGAGCCCAGTGCGGCGAATAAATCCAAAGCAGAATTGGAGCTTTGCGCTGATAAGCCGAATCGAGTTCGGCGAACATTGCACCGTCCGTTCCGGCGTGAACGACGACGAAGGGCAGACCAAGCGCTTCGACGCGCTCGTCATCAAAGCCTTCCCAGGTGACGGGGCCACCGAGATAGCGGCCCTTCGGCGCCGTGTCGGGCGTCGAGAAGGCTGCGGCGCACTTCGGATCTTTCAGGGCCTTCCAGTCAGGCAGGCCCGGGCACTTTTCCTTCATGTATTCCGGAAACCACCACTCCTCCTTAGCCTTGGGGCCGAGTTCGCCGAGCCGTTCCGTCTGGCCCGTCGCGTCGGACGCCTTCATGGCTTCGCGTGCGGTCGTATCCCAGTATTCGACGCCGATATCGATATCGCCGTTCGTCAATCCGGTTGTGAGGCTCGAAAGATAGTCGGCCGTCGGATACTCAACGTTGTAGCCGAGCTTCGTGAGAATGCCGCCAAGGATCTTGGCGTTGAGATTGACGCTCGTCCAATCGAACAACGCAATCTTGATGGGGTCGGTAGATTCAGGAGCGCCCGCCATGGCAGGGCCGAAACTTGCGAGCGATAGCATCGCAGCGCAGGTTCCGCCGGCCAAAACTCGTTTGACGGCATGGTACATAGGTTAGCCTCCAAGCCAACTTTGTTGAGGTCGTTTGTTGAGGTCGAACTATCGAAATCGGTACGACTAGACTTTCCTGTGAGTGATAATTTTTTAATTATGCTACCGAAGCCATACGACGTTCAAGGCCAAATTCAGGGCAGCTGGCGCAAATATAAGCAGCATACCAGCGAATAAATGTTTCATATAAATTTGCAGTGCAGCGCGATCCACGCGGGTCGATAGAGCGTGTTTTCGGCGCGCGCAACGCCATGATTTCCGATTGGGACACGCAGCTGCGAAACGCCCTCGCGGGATTGCTAAGCCCCCATCCCCTCGCAATAAAAAGCCGAGAGCCGCGTAGCATTCCGCGCGGGATGCGCGCTTTCACGCATTCGCAGCGGATCAATCGCGACAAACTAAGGCCGGATCGCGCGCATGAAATTGCGATAAAGGGTTTCAGCATCGGCAGCGAAATTTGCCGTGTGCGGCTTGGCGGCTTCGGCCATGCGCGGCAGCGCTCCTGGTCCGTGGGTACGCTCCAAAGCTTCGGCGTAAGCTGGAATATTTCCCCAGTCGGAGATCGTGTTGTCCTCGATCTCGACGTGATACTGCATGCTCCAGGCGCTCTTGCCGACCCGCATCGCCTGGCACGGGCACACATCCGATGTCGCAAGAACGACGGCGCCCTCGGGCGGCTGCGCGACGCGCACCGAATGCCATTGAACGGCTTTGAACGCCTTCGGCAGTCCGCCGAAGACAGGGTCCGCGGCGGCGGCCGAGGTCAATGCCACATCATGAATGCCGATTTCCGGCGGGCGCTGCGGTCCACAGGTTCCACCTAATGCATCCGCCAATAGCTGATGGCCGAGGCACAAGCCCATGAACGGCTTTTCGAGATCGCGCACCCAACGGCGGATGGCGCGTTTCTCGTCTACGAGCCAGGGGCATTCCTCGATGTCCCAGACGTCCATCGGGCCGCCCATGACCCAGAGCGCGTCATAGTTCTCGAGCGTCGGTATGGCCGCGCCTTCGTCCAGCTCGACGGCGTCCCACGTGATGCCATCGGCGGCGAAGAACTTGCGGAAGATGCCAGGATGCTCGCACGCTATGTGCTGAAAAACGAGAAAGCGCACGCCGCTCTATTCCCTCTATTCGTTGACGCGTCTTCGTCACCATACGCGGAAGCACTATGCACTGTTAGGAAAAAAAATTTCCTGTCTGTGCGCCGTCGCGCGCTTCGAAGACTCATGATTGACCGTCATAAGCGCGTAGATTTTGCTGTTTAGTTTGATCGCCATACCGCTCTGAGATTATCCGCAGAAGGCGCGATTTTTCAATGATTTCAGTGGCGTCGCATAACTGTCATAGACATCAGCAATGCTGAGAGGCGCTTCGAGCGGGGGCGCCTGTGAGGATCGTCGACGAGCGATCGCCGTCCGAGCCCGAAAAGAACTGATCACTCTTCCGTTCAAGGCTTTCTCGAAAGAGACACGGCTCGAAAAAGAGCTGGCGAGTGCAATTCCATAGCAATCCGAGGCTCTCATGCTCGATGAAGTCCGCTCTGAAAATCCGTCCGCGCTCGAGATCGCGCCGCGTGCGTCGCCGGATACGCGTATCGGACAATTCCGGCAGATCCTGCTCTGGCCGGTAGAGCTCGTCCCACCCAACCCGGACCCCGTCCATCACGATTTCGCAGCGATCCTCGCCAAGCTTGGACCGGATAATCCGTGGAAGGTGATCGACGATGAGTTCACGGGCGATCCCAAGGATTTTCAGGAACGCCACTACAATGAATTCGTGACCTTCCTGCCGCCCGTGCAGCGCTTTCTCTATGGCAGCGGCGACAAATCGGCTGGCCCGGGTTCGTCGGAAAGTCCGGTTCGTGCGTTCCGGCGGACCGACGTCGCGGCGTTACGCGCGGTGCTGACACCCGATGCGGCGCCTGTCGAGCTGAAGGTCATGCATATCGACCTCTATTTCTTTTTGGAGATAGACGTCGCGATCCTGGCGCTCGAACTCAGTTCCAATGACATCAGCCTCGCCGATGTGCAGGACGTGATGTTCCGTCTCGGGCGCACGCATCCTGCTTATTGGGAGAAGACGGGCATAGCCGGGCATTGCCCGGTGAAAGTCGAATTTCTCTCGGAAAGTGGCGATATTCTTGCGGCTTCAGACTATGAAGACCGCGAGAGATTCCTGGCGCAGGTTTGCATCAAGCGCGCGGCGCGGGTCGCTGCACATTGGCAGTATCTGCTCCACCCGTTGGTGCCACATCATTCCGATCAGGCTGGCCAGCTCCGCTACAAGCAGCTCGAATACTATCGCATGCCGCAGATGGCGCTGATCGCGGTGAAGGCCGGCAGCGAGCTGACGCGCGCCGACTATGTCCGTCTCGCATTCGCATCAGGGCCGGGCGACTGCTCCGAGCTGCCGTTCTCGCAGCGCCACCTCGAAGATTTCGAAGAGCGGTATTGCTATGATCGGTACTTCGGCCAGCACAACGAGATCGAATGGCCACAAAGCCGCTATATGTCGTGCGGGCACGCGCTCGTCGTGACCGGCAGCGCGGACAATCCGTTCTTCGTCGATGCCAATCACGGGTGCCTCAACAGCTTCCGGCACGAACATTTTCTCGTGTTTCTGATCGCGCACTTTCACAAGGCAACGCTTCTGATGTTCTCCGATCATCTGACGGGGGCGATGAGCCGGCTGGACGCTCACAACAAGAGCGCCATACTTGCGTTCCGAGCCGCGTCGCGACGGGCTCTCCAGACGTTTCTGCGATTCACGCACCGCTACTGGTTCCACTCGGTCAGCAATCAGACGCAGGCGCACGATATATTCGCGCTCTGCCGGAGGCATCTGGACGTCGACCGGCTCTACGAAGACATCCGGCAAGAAATTCAGGAGATGAGCGAGTTCCTGGAAAACGAGGCGATGCGCCGTCAGAGCGATACGGTCACGCGACTGACCGTCGTTACGACGCTCGGTCTCGTCGGCACGACCGTCACCGGCTTCCTTGGCATGAACCTGCTCGACTGGGCGAACCAATCGACGCCGTGGCGCCTTGTGGCGTTCACCGCCGTGCTTGTACCGACCATTGTCCTGACGCTCATCACGATCGCCAAGTCGCAATCGTTGTCGGATATGATGGAGTCGCTTTCCGACGGCACAGCCCGCTGGTTTCCCCGGTTTCGCCGCAACCCAAAACTTTGAACCTGCGATGTCGGCAAAACGTCGCTTAAATGGTCTACGCGAACCCTAGATCGCGTTTCTCACTCAACGGGGACATCATGATGCTGAAGCAGCTTCTTACGGGCGCGTGCGTTGCCGTCTTCCTCGGCGCCACGCCAGCCTTTGCGGATGCGCCGAGGCACAACATCATCCTCTTCATCCCCGATGGCTTGCGCCATCACCTCGTGACGCCGGAAACCGCGCCGACGTTCGCGGAAATCCGCGACAAGGGCGTCAACTTCGTCAATAGCCATTCGCTGTTCCCAACGTTCACGATGCCGAACTCCAGCGGGATGGCAACGGGGCATTACCTCGGCGATACCGGCGTGTTCGGAAACGTACTCTATGCGGGCTTTCCGATCCGGACGGCAGCTTCGGCGCGCCTCTCATTCATCGAGAACGACGGCATTATCGGTGATATCGACGATCACTTTTCGGGCAACTTCATTGACGAAGAGACGATCCTTCATGTCGCTCACCGCTCGGGCTTTAATACCGCCGCGATCGGCAAGCTCGGCCCGACGCTCGTCTTCGACCACACGTCCCGTGGCGGCGGCGAAAGCGTCATCATCGACGATGCAACGGGAACCCCAGTCGGGATTCCGCTTGCCCCTTGGGTAAGCGACGGCCTCAAGGCCGAGGGCCTGCCGACCGAGGCGCCGAGCCGGTTGACCAACAAGGATCACGGCGACTTCAAAACGCCCGGGACGAAAGATGCCAACGTCGTCCAGCAAAGCTACTTTGCAGCGGCTCTGACGCGGATCGTGCTGCCGAAATTCAAGGCGGACGGAAAGCCGTTCGTCGCCGTATTCTGGTCGCGCGATCCCGACGGAACGCAACACAATCAGGGCGACAGCTTCCTTAGGCTCGAACCCGGCATCAACGGTCCGACGTCGATGGCCGGTATTCGCAACGCCGATTCCAATCTGGCGACCATCCGACGGACGCTTGATCAGCTCGGGCTTGCGGATACGACGAATATTATCATTTCCTCGGATCACGGCTTCTCGACGATCTCGAAGCAAAGCCAGACGAGCGACGCGGCAAAGGAAGCTTATCCGAATGTTCCGCCGACATTGCTGCCGCCCGGATTTCTCGCCATCGACATCGCGAAAGCCTTGGGCTTGCCGCTTTACGATCCCGACAACAGCAATGCGAAAGTTGAAAGCGGCCAGCACCCGGTCGACGCCAACGGCTACATCGGCGAAGATGCGAGCGCACCGAAAGTGATCGTCGCTGCGAATGGCGGTTCGGACTTGATCTATATTCCGAGCGGCGACCGCGGACTGACGCAGAAGACGATCGATGCGCTGATGGCGCAAGACTACGTGAGCGGTATTTTCGTCGAGGACGACCTCGGCAGCTTCGCCGGAACGCTGCCCCTGAGCGCAATCAATCTCAAAGGCGCGGCGCAGATGTTGCGTCCATCGATCGTCGTAAACTTCAAGAGTTTTTCGACCGGGTGCTCGGAGCCGACGACATGCGCCGTCGAGGTTGCAGATACGGGCTTGCAGCAGGGCCAGGGCATGCACGGAAGCTTCAACCGTGGCGATACCGCGAACTTCATGGCGGCGTTCGGACCGGACTTTAAACAAGGCTTCGTCGACGCGGCCCCGGCGAGCAATGCTGATATCGGCAAGACGATTACGGCCATCCTCGGGCTTCTGCCGGAGAGCCACGGCAAGCTCGTCGGCCGCCCTCTCATCGAGGCTTTCCCGAACGGGGCGATGCCGCAATGGGAACACAAGACGCTCGCGTCGGAGGCTTCGCCGTCGGGACTTCGGACGATCTTGAATTATCAGGTCTCGGGCGACACGAAATATTTCGACGCGGCGGGCTTCGAAGGCCGGACCGTCGGCCTCGAACCGCCAGCGGAGATCGTCGATCCGAAGAAATAGATCTCAAAATTATTGGCCGTCCGTGCGCGCGGATGGCGATCAGAGAATTTTACTGGTGACCGCGAGTTCACGGCTCGATCCCGGTATCGTGCCGTCTTCGTCGCCCTTTGCGACGCTCATATCGTTGCCGCGCCAGACAAATGTATTTCCGGCCCAGCCTTCGACCCAAAGAACCGGCAACAGGGCGTCGCGCAGCATCCAGGCGAATGGCGAGTACCAGCGCAGATGCCAGCCCGCGGCGCGCGCCAACAGCACTTCCGCTCCGAACCAGACCGTGAGCAACCCGAAGACTGCCTGCGGCGGGTCGAAATCGAAGCCGGTCGCCGCGACGACGGCCGCAGCTGCGGGCAGAGAGAAACCGGTGAGAATCTCGGGCGCGTAAAAGATTGGGAAGGTCGCACGGCGCAGCCTCGCCCAGCGCACCTGCCGGTCCCAAACTTGGGTCATGGACCTCGGACCCAGGGGCTGCTCGAACGGGCGGTCGACGAGGCGGACGTCAAGGCCATGGGCCCGCACGATCTTCGTCGCGGCCGCATCTTCCGCAATCTCGGCGCCCAGCGCTTCGATGCCGCCAGCGGCATCGAGAACGTCGCGACGCCACAGCATCGACTTGCCCTGGGCAAACCCGAAGCCGATCGTATCGGCGGCGCTTTGCCAGCGCGCCTGATACGTGTTGAGAAAGGCGCACTCAAGCTCCGCCCAAAATCCGATCGGATGACTGCCGACGGGGGGCGAGCAGACAAGGCCGACGCCGGGCTCGAAGCTGCGGAAGAGATCGTCGAGATAATCGGCCGGCATAAGGACGTTGTCGTCCGCCAGAACGATCCACCGATGGCGCGCGGCCGCCCAACCCTTGACGATGTTGTTGAGCTTCGGATTGCTCGTCGGCCGCTCATCGCCGATCAGTAGGCGCGCCTCGATATTGGGGTAGACGGCCATGAGCTTGCGGACGAGAGGGACCGCTGAATCGTCGTCGCGGGCGGCGCAGAAAATGATCTCGTATCCGGATTGGTCGAGTTCAAAGGTCGAACGCAGCGTCATTTCGGTGAAATGATCGGCTCCGCAGACCGGCCGCACGATGCTGACCGGTTCGATGCTCAACCCTCGCGCGCGGGTTTTCGGCGTCAGAACGCGATAGAGAGCCAGGGCGACCGTTACGAGATGCGTGGACGCCGCCAAGATGCAGAAGACAAGAGCCGCCGTCGTGACAAGATCGGCCATAGCTCCTCCGTCGACAAGAGTGAAACCGCTGCATTTCAGGATTCAATGAAATATCGACGACGGTTGCACGACAGCTTTGCGACACCCAACAAAAATGAGGCCAAACGTGTGGTAAAGTAGGGGGTCTTCCACACTTGATGACGTGAACGATCGTCAAAAAACGGTGCTTGCGAACTGTGGCGTCACGATTTCGGAGGAGCACTCGCGAAGCGCCGCACGCCGTTCGTCAACAGGTACGCACCGGCTAAGGCCGCCGCGATGAGGCCGGCGACGCCTGGCAGGCCGTCGTTCAGATTGGCCGTCGTGAGAATTTCATAGGCGATGGCCGCGCCGATCAGTCCGCCGAGGGTCGCGACGGCCGTATTGAAAACCCCTCTGATCGACAGGCCATAGAGAATGCCGACGATCAGGCCCGGATACATCGAAGGCCAGAAATGGTTGTCCATGAAAATCCCTCGCTTCGGTGTGCGCCTGCGCCAGCTAACACGGCGGCCCAGGGATCGGGATTGATACCAGTCAATGACGGCGTCAGCGAGGGGACCTGTCCAAAGACTTCTCGTCGCGGCCCTTTGCTGTGCGCCCTAAAAAGGAGACCGGCAGTCTTTTGAACTGCCGGTCTTAGTACCGGCTCGCGCGAAGATACGAGCGGGTCCAGGGAGGGAAAAAGCGCGCGTGGGCTTAGTCTTCGAAGGCTTCCTAGAACTCCGACGAAGGACCGATCGGCGCGAGTTCTGGATGCGGCTCCGGTGATGGTTCGTTGCGTGAGGCGACGACAGTCAAGTGCGGCCGCCTCACTTCAGCAGACGGCCGTTCCGTGCTTGGCCCCGCGTCGCGCTTTGCCGCAGTGGGGCGGTATCTGTGGTCGGTCATGCCGCGAAGACCTCCCTCTCGGCACTCGCCCTTCGACGACGGCGCCGGCTTGACGCATGCGATGCCGCCGCTCGCTCGGCGAGAAACGCATTCGCGAAGCGGCGACCTTCGAGCGCGCGGTAGTCGTCAAGGGCAGCATGAAAGAGATAGTCGCGTTCGCCGACGTCGCGAATGATAAGCCCGGCCTGCTCGTCACCGACCTCGATAACGTATGATTTGGACATGTCTTCTTTTGCCGGCTGCTGCCGGCATCCTCTGATATTCAATATGTGAGCGGGAAAAGGGTGGGTCTAAGCTGCGTTTGTTAGCAGCAGCAACAACAAGACCGCATCCGAGAGACGCCGCTCATTATGTCGCGAGGAAAAAGAAGATTTGAGATCTTATGGGTCATAGCGGTCTCCTTTGCGGAGCCCACGAGTGCATCGTGGAGCTTAGCGTTTGATGACGCGGCGCAAGTCTCATCTAAATCACCGCGGGCGGCACGACATTGTGCCGACGAGGACCATCAAAGCCTCGATTGGCGGTCCGGATCAAATAAGAAGAACTTCATTGCTTAGAACCGACCCTCATGGGCGACGGAGCGGTCCGGAAGCTCGATTTGCCGCGCCATTCGACCAGCACTTCATGCCACTTTGCCAATCGCGAGATCTGGCGCTAAAAAGCTGAAGTTGTTAGGCATTTCAAATCTCGACAAGCCGGGCTTTGAGATTTGGATTATAGGCTGGCGGTGTCCGCGGTTTGATGGGATATCCTACCCGCCAAATACGAGGGATAGAGACCATGAAGATTTGCATGATTGGGGCCGGATATGTCGGGCTCGTCTCGGCCGCATGTTTTTCTGATTTCGGCTGGACCGTGACCTGCGTCGACAAGGATCCGGATCGCCTGGCGGACTTGAAGGCAGGGCGTTCACCGATCTACGAGCCCGGTCTCGATGATCTTTTGGAACGCAACATCAAGGCCGGACGCCTTCTGTTCAGCGATAATCTCGGCCCGGCCGTCGCCGATGCCGATGTCGTCTTTCTCGCGGTCGGCACACCGATGCGGCGCGGGGACGGATATGCCGATCTTTCGTATGTGTACACGGCCGTCGAGGAAGCGGCGCCCCATCTTCGAGACTTTACCGTCGTGACAACGAAGTCGACGGTGCCGGTCGGCACGAGTCGCGAGATCGAACGGCGACTGAAGGCGAAACGGCCAGACGCCGATGTCGCCATCTGCTCGAACCCGGAATTCCTCCGCGAAGGATCCGCCATCCAGGATTTCACCCATCCCGACCGTGTTCTCGTCGGCACGGACGACGAGCGCGCGCGTGAGGTGATGGGTCGTCTTTATAAACCGCTGGCGCTGCGTGGCTCGCCGGTGATGTTCGTCGAGCGTGAATCGGCCGAACTCGCGAAATACGCGGCGAACGCTTTCCTCGCCTTGAAGATCAGCTTCATCAATGAAGTCGCGGATCTCTGCGAGAGCCTCGGGGCGGACGTGCAGGAGGTTGCTGCGGCCATCGGCAAGGACCGGCGCATCGGCGACAAGTTTCTTCACCCCGGCCCAGGTTACGGCGGATCTTGCTTCCCGAAAGACGTTTCGGCCCTCATCCGCACGGCGCGCGAAGCCAAGTCGCCGGTGTCGATCATCGAGCAGGTCGAGCGCGTCAATCATGAACGTAAACTCGCCATGGCCATCCGGGTGATAGACGCGGCGGGCGGGTCTGTTCGCAACAAGACGATTGCCGTGCTGGGCCTGACCTTTAAACCCAACACCGACGACATGCGCGACGCCCCGAGTCTCGTCATCGTGCCGATGCTGCAGGAACGCGGGGCGACGATCCGTGCATGCGATCCGCAAGGCCGGCGCCAGGCGGAGCCTTTGCTTCCTGACATCACATGGTGTGACAACGCCAATGAAGCCGCAGAAGGCGCCGACGTCCTGGTTGTCGTTACCGAGTGGAACGAGTTCCGGGCGCTCAATCTCGCGGATATAAAGGCCCGCATGGCTGGAAAGACCATCGTCGACCTTAGAAATGCGGTGGATGCGGACGCCGCTCGCGATCTTGGCTTCAGCTACTCGGGTATCGGCAGGGGCAACGTCGGGCCTTCGACGTTCGAACAGAACGGCCACGCAACGCCGGCAGACCTGCATTCGGCACAAGCCGCAAAATAGCCGGCCGCATTCGTCCCGCTTCGTGTTGCAGATGGCCCTCGCCGCGGTTGCTAGGCCATCACGTTGACGTGCCACGAATTTCCTGGCCCCGGTATTTTTCTCCGTCGCCCATGCCACGATGACGACCTCGCGCAAGCTTCGAATAGGAAGCTCGCGGCCAAAGCGCGAGGAGTCACTTTTTCATGGCAGCGACGAAAACCATTGCTGGCGGCGGCATCGATCTCGGTCTGGGTCAACGCGACGCCGGTTTGGCTATCGGCGTCATCGGCATCCTCACCATTCTCTTCCTGCCGCTGCCCGCCTTCATGATGGACCTCGGGCTCGCGCTCTCGATTGCCCTATCGATCATCATCCTCATGGTTGCGCTGTGGATACGCCGGCCGCTTGAGTTCTCGGCATTTCCAACGATCCTGCTGATCGCGACGCTGTTGCGGCTATCGCTCAACGTGGCGACGACGCGCCTTATTCTATCGCAGGGCGCGGAAGGTCCGACGGCTGCCGGTCACGTCATTGCGGGCTTCGCCGAGTTCGTCATGGGCGGCAACTTCGTCATCGGCATCATCGTTTTCATTATCCTCGTGACGGTCAACTTCGTCGTCATCACGAAGGGCGCGACGCGCATCGCGGAAGTCGGCGCACGCTTCACGCTCGATTCGCTGCCCGGAAAACAGATGGCCGTCGACGCCGATCTGTCGTCGGGATCGATCGACGAGAAGGAAGCCATTCGCCGCCGACGGGACCTCGAGGAAGAAAGCCAGTTTTTTGGCGCCATGGACGGCGCTTCGAAGTTCGTTCGCGGTGACGCCATCGCCGGTCTGATCATTACAGCCGTCAATATTTTCGGCGGCATCATCATCGGCGTGACTCAGCACGACATGCCGTTCGACCACGCGGTCGACACCTTCGTGAAGCTGTCGATCGGCGACGGCCTCGTGACGCAGATGCCCGCTCTTATCGTCGCGCTCGCAGCTGGTCTTCTGGTCTCGAAGGGCGGGACGCACGGATCGACGGAAGGCGTCATCGTCGCCCAGCTTGGCAATTATCCGCGCGCCCTGTTGGTCACGGGCGGCGTCATGTCCCTGCTTGCGCTCGCTCCTGGCCTACCGCTTCTTCCCTTCGCGGCGATCGGCGGCATTCTTACCTTCACGAGCTTCGGACTTCTGCGCCAGAAGGCCGAAGGAGAACATGCGGCGGAACTCGCCAATACCGCAACACAGGCTCCGTCAGCCGAAGAACAATCGCGCCAATCCATTCGCGATCAGCTCAAGACCACGGAAATCGAGATCTGCTTCGGCAAGCAAATTTCGACCGTGCTAATGCGGCCGACCAGCGATCTGCCGCAGCGCGTTGCAAAGATGCGGCGTAAGTTCGCGAAGCAATACGGGTTCGTGGTTCCGGAAATCCGGCTTACGGAAGACCTTTCTGTTCCGACGAAAAGCTATCAAATCAAGGTTCACGGTACGGTCGTTGCAACCGCCGAGCTACGGCTCGGAGACGTGCTCGTCGTCGTCGGCGACGGACCGAAGCCTGAGGCGCCGGGCGATGAGACACGCGAGCCGGCGTTCGGCATGAAGGCCCTCTGGATTCCTGACATCTTCACCAATGCGTTGAAGCGCGACGGCTTCGTGCCCGTCGAAAATACTTCAGTGCTGCTCACGCACGTCGCCGAGGTCATCCGCAATAGCTTAGCGCAGCTCTTTTCCTACCGCGATCTCCGGGCGCTGCTCGAACGGCTCGATCCGGAATATCGCAAGCTGCTGGACGAAATCTGTCCGTCGCAGATTTCCTATTCCGGGCTGCAAAGCGTTCTGAAAATGCTTCTCGCGGAGCGCATCTCGATCCGGAATTTGCATCTTATCCTCGAAGCGGTCGCGGAAATCGCGCCGTTTACACGCAAGGCCGAGCAGATTTCCGAGCACGTCCGCATGCGCCTTTCAACGCAGATTTGCGGCGATCTCAGCGAGGGCAATTACCTCAAAGTCATTCGACTCGGAAACCGCTGGGAACTTGCGTTCCACCAAGCGCTGAAGCGCGATGGGAAGGGCGAGGTCGTCGAATTCGACATCGAGCCACGCCTTATCGAGCAGTTTGGAGCGGATCTCGCGCGCGCCGTGCAGCCGCTGATGGATGCAGGGCACCAATTCGTTCTCGTAACGGCGGCCGAAACACGGCCCTACGTTCACACGGTGACCGAGCGCCTTTACGGAACGCTGCCCGTTCTCTCACACCTCGAAATCAGCCGCGGGGTTCAGATTCAATCTCTCGGCTCGGTTTCATGAACGAGATCACGCATGAAACACTGCTCGTTCCGTTCATCGTATTCTGCAGGGTCGGCGCTTGCTTCATGGTTCTGCCGGGCATTTCGAGTGAGCGAATTCCGGTTCAACTTCGCCTCTTCGCCGCAGTCGCCGTCGCGCTGGTTCTGACGCCGCTCGTTTACGACGAGGTGCGCCCCGAGTCCGGCGAAACTTCGAGCAACTTGCTATCGATTATCGTCATCGAATCTCTCACCGGCATTCTTCTGGGCTTTCTCGTCCGTATTCTCTTCCTGGCGCTCGAGTTCGCCGCCACCGCCATGGCAAATTTCGCCGGCTACGGTTCCATTTTCTCGCACGCGATCGACAACAACGATCCGTCCTCGCCCTACGCTTCATTAATAAACGCGCCGGCTATCGCGCTGTTCTTCATCACCGATCAGCACATCAACGTCATTCGCATGCTGCAAAGGTCGTATGAAAGCCTCAAGGTCGGAACGGCGATCGCCGCGCCGCCGAACATGCAATTGATCGTCACGAACTTCGATTCGGCATTCAAGTTGACCGCACAGCTCAGCGCCGCGCTCGTCGTTTATTCGATCATGATCAATCTCGCATTTGGCTTTCTGAACAAAATGGTTCCCCAGATCCCGATCTATTTCGTATCGACGCCCTTCGTCGTGCTCGGAGGGCTGCTCATTCTGTTGCAGATCGATAAATCGGTTCTCGAGATCTTTTCCTCGCTCGTCACGCAGGCGATTCAAAACTTGGGTCAGCATGGCTAGATCGTCGAAGAAAATTCGCAGGCTCGTCGATCTCTTTCATAACCTCGAGACCACCGAAAGAGCGAAAGTCGGCGAGTTGACACGGCAAATTGGCGAGCTGCGGGCAGCCCAGGACGAGCTTTTGACGCGGCTCGCAAATCCAACCGCGGAAACCGAACCGTTCCTGGATCTTATGTCGCGCAGTATCGGCAGCATGGACCGCCGCCTAGGCCGCCTGGCGAAGGAGCAGGAAGGCGCGATCCAACGCTACGCGCAAGCGGCAGGGCGCACGCACGGGGCGTCTGCTCTGCTGGCCGACGTAAAGGCGGATGAGGGGCGCAAGGCTGAGCAGAAGGACCTCGAAGCGTTGCTTGAATTCCAGCAATCTCTGGCCGCGCAAGGCCGGTGTAAGTCTGTTCGTTCAACCTGATACCGTCACTTCATCCCGCAACGAAACGCCATATGCCGATCATACCATCGATTACCGCCGCCGATCAGGCCATGTGGGCCGCCCGACAGAACGTGCAGGCGACGCCGTCCGGCAACGGCAACGCCGCGCAATCCGCTTCGCAGGTGCAAATCGGCGATGGGCGGCAGAAAAAGATCAAGGACGTCGGACAGCAGTTCGAAGCGCTATACCTCCGGCAGATGCTCGAAGAATACCTGCCGAAAGATTCCGCAGCACTGTTCGGCGAAGGCACCGCCGGTTCCGTGTGGCGTTCGATGCTCGCGGACAACATGGCAACGACACTGTCGAAGTCCGGCACGATCGGAATTGCTCAAATCATCATGAAACATGAACCTGACGGTTCCAAAGGATAACAGATATGAGCGCCCCGGTGGTAGACGCGAACATTCGACCTTCTCAATCTTCGACTGATGCCGTCGCACTCGGAGGCAGCGCCGCGCATGGCGGCCGTCGTGGCGCCCCGCAGCATCGGCCGTCCGTTCATGATTCAGAAGCGGCGCGCGGGGTCGTCTTTGCGGTCCTGCGCCGTATCGAAGGATATCTCGACGAGGAGACGGTCGCGCTCGATAAAGCGCCGAACTTCGACCTTAAGGCTTCGAACGATCGTAAGAGCCAGGGTCTCGTCGATCTCAATCAAGCGATGCGGCGTCTGAAAAGCAGCGACGTCAATCAAGATCTCGAAATGCGGCTGCAGATGTTCCGCGAAAAACTCGCGATCAATTTGCGCAAGATCCGCTTGCATCTCGACGCCGTCAGGGAAATCACGGCTATGCTTTCCGAGGCAATCCAGAGTGCCGAATCCGACGGTACGTATACGCGGAACATCGGCCCGTATCGGAGCGCGTTGTGATCCGGACTCTGATTCTGGCCGTTCTCACCTGCTTATCGACCATCGGCGGCCTCTACGGCGCGATGACGTGGAAGGCGAACGCCAATGCATCGAGCAGCCAGGAACCGCAAAGCAAACTTCAGATGATGAAGACGCGCATGGTCAGCGTGCCGCTTCTGACCGACGGGCAGGTTCTCGGCTATGTGGTGATGCGACTGCAGTTCGTCGCGGATATGGATCTTGCGAAGCTCAGCACGGTTCAGCCGGACGTCTTCGTTGCCGATGAAGCCTTCCGCCTGATCTACGAAAAAGCGCCAGAAGACATGAAGACCGGACGCAAGCAGGTGATCAACGAGCTTGCCGCGAGTGTTGCAACCGGCGCGAACAAACGCATGGGCCGAGACGTCGTCAAGGACGTGATGATCGATAGTTGGGCCTATCTCTCCAAACAAGACATGATGAGGAAACTATGACCTCGATTGATAGCGACTTCGGCTTCGATGCCGTCTTTCGGAAATCCGCAGCCGAACTCAAAGTGCGTTTGACGCGCGATGCGGGTCTTATGAGTAAGCCGCAGCCGTCGGGGCGGCGCGGCGGTATTGCGGCGTTTTCCGTATTCGCCGGACTTGGGTTTCTGTCGCTCGCGATCTTCGCGATCGGTTATTCAGCTCTGCAATCGGATTCGCCCGAGATCTGGATCCACCGTTTGATGGCGCTCGCGATCGTGCAAAGCATCCTGATCGGCGCCGTGACGATGAAGCTGCTGCCAGTCATCGAACGCCGCAGTTCACTCGTGCGGATCGGCGCAGGCGTGAAGGGGGCGCGGGCTATTATGCCCACGCGCAGGACGCCGCCGCTACGCATCGACCCGGTTCCGCCGCCGCTGCCGCAACCGGCCCAGCCTGTCGTCGGTGGTCAGCTCGCAGGCCGAGACTTTCTGGAATACGAGGATGGATCGATCGAGATCGACACGCTTGTCGGCCGCCGCCGTTTCGTCTCGGTCGAAGCTGCGCGGGAATTCGTCGGCTCGTAAGGCTTAGCCGGTCACCGGCCAGCTCTCGAACTCTTCGAACTCTCCGGTCGTGTCGCCGCTTGCAGCATTTCTGCCGGTCAATCGCTCGGAGACGTCCGCGAGTTTAACGGTTTCGGCGGCACGCCGGACATCGACTTTCCATTCGGGAGAGACGTGCCCAGAGAGCCCGTGGAGAAAATCAGCCACCGCGCCGAGATTTTGACAGAGCCGGTCTAGGCTCTGCAATTCGTAGATCGATTGCGAACCGCCGAAAGCGCCGGCGACCACGAGATTGCCGATCAAGCTCTGGAGATCTCCTGCCGAGTCCGCCAGCATCCGCACTTCGTTGGAGACTGTGAGAAGCACGTCCGGAACCGGCAAATTCGTCTGCCGCTGGTCGTTATGGTCGCCGCTACCGTCATTTGTCATCGTCTTATTTCCTGACTGCGGCCTCTAGAAAAGTTCGAGCTCGCCGGCATTGCTATCAACCGACTCAGCGGGAAGCCGTGCTGGCAGTTCCGTGTCCGTCGGGCCGGTAAGCATGATCTGCCGCGCGCGCCCAGAGACGGGCCAATACTGAATGCGGCGCCCTTGCAATCCGCCGGTGCTGCCGCCAGCGTAGGAAATTCCCTCGGCTTGAAGGAAGCGTTGTGCGAAGTCCGCGTTCTTCTTTCCGATATCGGAATGAGCCCGCATGGTGCGGGCGCCACCGAACAACTTCGCCTCGAGACGATCGCGGCGAGCGCCCGCCTTCAAGAGGCCGTTCACGAGCAGTTCCATGAGGTGCACGCCCATGCGCTCGGCCTCATCGTTTCTTGCCGTACTCAGATTTCCCGGTAGCAGGAAGTGATTTATTCCGCCGACTCCAGCGAGCGGATCGCGAATGCACGCGGCCACGCACGATCCGAGGATCGTCGTCACCATGACGTCTCGGTCCGCGGAGACGAAGAATTCGCCCTGAATGATGTGGACGCGTTTATCCGCTGAGAGTGCGGGATTCATGTCAACTTCCCAACCACGGCCTCGATGCAGGCTTTCAATTGCGGCACCGCGAAGGGCTTAGCCAAAAAGTTGTTGAGGCCCCACTTCTTGCCTTCATCGATCAGAGCCTTGTCGCCCTTGCCCGTGACCAGGATAAAACCGACCTTGCTCGTCGGTGCGTGCTGGCGGAGCGCTCGAAGCAATTGGATGCCGTCGATCTTTGGCATGTTGTAGTCCGAGATGACGAGGTGGCATGGCGCCGTCATCATTATCTTGAGTCCCTCTTCGCCGTCCTTGGCGACCTTGAACGACTTCAATCCGATCTGATCGAGACCATCCGTCAGCAGCGCGCGGCTGACAGAGGTGTCATCGACGACCAAAATCGAGAGTTGCTGCATTGACGGCATGACTTTGCCTCCTAGTTCTTCTTGTTCGTTGACGTTTCCGCGATGATGGCCGAGGCCAATTTATCTAGCGGGAGCTGCTTCTCGACCGCGCCCGCTTCGAATGCCGCTTTCGGCATCCCGTAGACGATGCAGCTTCCTTCGCTTTGGCCGAATGTTTTGGCCCCCGCGTTGCGCATCGCGAGCAATCCGGCGGCGCCGTCCCTGCCCATGCCCGTTAAAATCACGCCGACAGCGTTGCCTTTGCACGAGCGTGCGACCGACTCGAACAAAACGTCGACCGATGGGCAGTGGCCGTTGACGCGCTCGCCTGATTTCAATCGACAACGTAAGTCGGCGGTTATCTCCAAGTGCTCTGTGCCACCCGGCGCGAGAAATACGCTTCCCGGAACCAGCTTCGCCCGATCCGTCGCTTCCTGAACCTTCGGCGCGCACAATCTATCGAGACGGTTTGCAAAGCTCCGTGTGAACGCCGGCGGCATATGCTGCGTGATAACGGTCGGCGGACAGTTTTCGGGAAATTCCGAAAGGAGTGCCATTAGCGCTTCGACGCCACCGGTCGAAGCACCAATCGCGAGAACGCGCCCGTCAGCAACATACGATTTATGCGAGACTCGGGAATTCGTGGCGTTTCTAGCGTTGGCCTCGGAATCGGCGAGCGGACGAACGCGCGCGGACGCGGCGATCTTGACCTTGTAGGGCAGCTCCTCGAAGCTGTGCTCATTTCCGGGGCGCGGCTTCTCGATACAATCAATCGCACCGAGTTCGAGCGCCTGAATTGTCTCGTCGGCGCCACGCCCGGTCAATGTCGACACCATGATCACCGGCATCGGTCGCAGGCGCATGATCTTTTCGAGGAAATCGAGCCCGTTCATGTTGGGCATCTCGACGTCGAGAGTCACGACATCCGGATGAAGCGCCTTGATGGCTTGGCGCGCCTGAATGGGATCTTCCGCTTGACCGACCACTTCAATATCAGGATCTCTCGCGAGCGCGTTCGCGATCAAGCCACGCATGGTGGATGAGTCGTCGACCACAAGCACCTTGACCTTCTTCATGACGCCGCTCCGCCTTTCTTGCGATAGGTGGTGATGCCATCAGTGGACAGCGATGTGCTCGCAGGGCCGGAAACGCGTTCGGAATGTCCGATATAAAGTGCGCCGTGGTCTCGCAGCAATCGCCCCAATCGGGTCCAGATCATGCTTTGCGTTTCTTGATCGAAATAGATCACGACATTCCTGCAGAAGATCGCGTCGAACGGACCGTTGAACGGCCACGAACCCATGAGATTGAGTTCGCGAAATGAAACGAGGGATCGCACTTCATCGGTGACGCGCATCATGGAGTCTCGGGCATCGCCGGCAACGGCCGCAAACCCCTTGGCGCGCAGGTTCGGGGGAATATCCTTCAGCTCTTCTTTTTGATAGCAGCCGTTCTTGCCGTGGGCCACAACGTGAGGATTGAGGTCAGTCGCGAGAATGCGAATGTCGAGGGACGCAGCGTCCGGGATGGCGGACAGGACCGTCAACGCCATTGAATACGGCTCTTGCCCGGTGGAACAGGCGGCGGACCAAAGCCGGATTCGCTTTCCGCGGCGGGCGGACTCTGCGAGCGGCGCCAAGATTTCAGTTCGAAGATGCTCGAAGTGATGCGGCTCACGGAAGAAGCGCGTGACGTTTGTCGTCAACGCAGCGATCATACTGTTGCGCTCTTCGTCGTCCTCCTGAACAGTGGCGCAATAATCGGAGAACGTCGGGATGCCGAGGGCGCGAAGACGCTTGGCGAGACGCGAATAAACGAGCGTCGCCTTCGACTGGGGCAAGTCGATGCCGGCTTCCGCCTTAGCAATGCGCGCGATCTCCCGAAAATTCGCGTCGGAAAACGCGAACTCGCCTGTAACGAGGGCGCCGGATGAAGCCGACAAATCCGCTTTCTCAGCCGGGGTCATGCGGCCGCCTTAGCGCTGATTGGCAGCACGCAATCAAGCGAGACGATGCTGATCATCCGACCGTCGATCGCATATACGCCTTTGACGAAGGTCTTGGCCAAGTCGGATGCAATATCCGGGGTAGGCTGCATCGATGCTTCCGACACGGTCAGGATGTCCGATACGGCGTCGACGAGAAGACCGACCACCTGCTGGTTTATCTGCACGACGATGATGACGCTTCTCGGAGTCGGCTCAGTCAATCCCAATCCGAATCGCATGGCGAGATCGACAATGGGCAGAACGGCGCCACGTAAATTGATAACGCCGCGAACGTAAGCCGGAGAATGCGGCAACGGTGTCGCTTGGGTCCAACCGCGGATTTCGCGGACCCCCATGATGTCGATGCAGAACTCCTGCGCTCCGACGCGGAACGCAACGAATTCGCGATTAACGGCATTTGCAGACAAATGGAAGTCTTGCATGAGGTTTATCCTCCTGTCCCAAAGCGCACTTCGTCAACGTGCTGATCTTGAAATGATCCGGTGACCAACGCATCAACATCGAGAATGAGGGCGACGCGGCCATCGCCGAGAATCGTCGCCGCCGCGATACCCGCAACTGTTCCGTAATTCGCTTCGAGGCTCTTGATGACGACCTGCCGTTGATCCTGGATGGAATCGACAAGCAGAACATTCCGCGCGCCTCCGCCAGTCTCCACGAGAATGGCGACGCTACGTTGGGGATCTGCGGGGCCATCGCGAAATCCGAGTTGAGTCCCAACGTCAACGACTGGGATAAACGCATTGCGTATCGCCATCACGCGTCCCTCGGAGCCGAGCGCGTGGATTTCACCCTTCTTAGGCTTCAGCGTTTCCACAATGGCCGTCAGAGGAACGACCAGTGTTTGGCCGGCGACTGACACCGCCATGCCGTCGAGGACCGCGAGCGTCAGTGGGAGGCTCATTGAAAAGGTCGAGCCCAGACCTGGACGCGACGAGATCGATATTCGGCCGCCGAGCGCCAAAATCGAGCGCTTCACGACATCCATCCCAACGCCACGTCCCGAGATGTTTGAGATGGTGGCAGCGGTAGAAAATCCCGGCAAGAAAAGCAGATTATCGATATCGTTGTCGGAGAGTTGTGCGTCCGGCGATATCAACCCTTTCTTGATCGCGGAGGCGCGCACCTTGGGCCGATCGATGCCCGCGCCATCATCCGATATTTCGATCACAATCCGCCCCGAACGGTGCGCGGCGCTGAGGCGCACTGTTCCTTCCGCTGGCTTTCCGGCGGCGGCGCGCGCTTCCGGCGATTCGATGCCATGATCGACAGCGTTGCGGATCATATGCGTCAATGGATCGGCAAGACGTTCGACGACCGTCTTGTCGACTTCCGTCGCTTCGCCGTCGGTTTTCAAACGTACCTGCTTGCCGGTTGCGTCAGCGACCTCGCGGGCGATGCGCGACATGCGTTGAAAGAGTGGCTTAACGGGTTGAGCGCGGATTGCCATCACGCTTTCCTGAATCTCGCGCGTCAGCTGCTCGAGTTCTTCGAGGCCGATGACGACCGACGACGAGCCCGCAAAATTCGCTTCGATGACGCGCTGAGACAGCATCGCCTGGTTGATCACGAGTTCGCCCACGAGATTGATCAAGCGATCGACGCGATCGAACTCCACGCGAATGGTCGTTTGCGTCGGAGTCACGGCGACTTTTTGCGTCTCTGCTGTCTGCAGCGGCGCGGCGGCGTCCATCGCGTGAACTTCGGGTGGAAGCCGATCAGCCTCTTCGGCGACTGCTTCCGGTGAAGCCGCCGATGCATTGCCGAGAGCCTGAGCCAGCAGCGCGGCGATATCGGCATCGGAAACGTCCGACTGACCATCCGTCTCGATGCTGATTTCTGCTTCACCATCGACGAATTCGAAAACTTCGCGGACCGCTTCGATTGGCGCTTCGGATGAAAGCGTAATCTCCCAGGACAGATAGGCGCCCTCGGGATCGACTGCGTCAAGGTCCGGAACGGCGGCGGCGTCGCAGGTCACTTCGATGCTGCCGAGGCGCGAAAGCTCGCGGATTATCAGAGCCGCTTCGTTGGCGTTCGCATAAAGCTCGGCCCGAGGCGCAAACCGAATGCGATATTCTTGCTGGGTCGGCGCGGGCGGTTCGGGTGCGATCTCCGGCATCGCGAAGTCGATGACCATCGGCTGGAAGTCGATAACTTCCTCAATCTCTTCGACACCATCAGTCGCCGTCAGCGCTTTGACGTCCGCCGCGACGCCAGCATAGCTCGATTCGTCGATGTCGTTGCCGTCGCGCGCACCCTCGACGAGATCTGCCAGTACGTCGGCGGCGCGAAGCATGACCTTCATCGCGTCCGACGTTGGCGCCAGTTTGCCGCCGCGAACATGATCGAGCGCGGTCTCGAAGGCGTGCGCAAACTGTACGAGCGCCGTCAACTTGAACGCGCCCGCTCCGCCCTTGATCGAATGAACTGCGCGGAATACGGCGTTGACCGTCTCGGAATCGGCATTTCCCTCATCCATCGCGAGTAGCCCGACCTCCATTTCCGAGAGCTGCTCTTCGCACTCTTGGAAAAAGGTCTGGCGGATGGCGGCCATCGTATCGACGGTCATTGCACTTCTCTTTGATTAGGCTGCGACGCGTTTGATCGCTGCAATCAGCTTTGTTGGCTCGAACGGCTTGACGATCCATCCCGTCGCGCCGGCTTCTTTGGCCCGCATTTTCTTCGCGGCATCGCTTTCCGTCGTGAGAACGAGAATGGGAACGCGACGATACCGGCTGTCTTTACGCACCGCCTCGATCAACCCAAAGCCGTCCATTTTTGGCATGTTGATGTCGGTCACGATCACATCCGGCATCGCCGTCTGCAACACTTCGAGGCCATGCACGCCGTCTTCGGCTTGCAGCACGTTATAACCAGCTTCCGCGAGCGCCATTCGCAGCATGTCGCGCATCGTGCGGGAGTCATCGACCGTAAGTATCGTTTGGGTCATCCGTTCATTCCTTCAACGAGAACATGTTCGCGCGACAGACCGACTAGGGCCAGCGTATCGAGAAATTCGTCGGTTGAATTGGTCACGGCATAGCTATGACCGTCAGCCCGCCACGTCCGCGCCGCCGCTATCAACACTTGCACAGCCTGCATGCCCGTCCGCCGGACCTGTCCAGCATCGACGACCAGCGGCGATCCGCGACGCGCCAGCAGAATGTCTCTTATGCCCGCGGCTGCGGATGAATCGAGTGATTCCGGCAGAACCAATGCGGACGGCGGGATGACTTCTGCCGAACTGGAGCTTTCCGCGCCGCTTGCCTTAGCGACCATTGTCTTCTTGCGTGATGGCTTTGAGTATTTCGCCGATGGTTTGCCGCGGTCACCGTGGATGACGGTCTTTGTCCGAGGCGATTTTGAATTCTTACGCGCCATCAGAATTCCTCCCAGCCGGCGTCAGCAGCGGAAGCGGTGCCGCGGCTGCCGCCTGCGGCGGATACCTTCTTCTTCGTGATGACGCGCCCGGCACGAATGGCCTGTTTCGGCTGTTCGCGACGTGGGGCCATCGCCACGACCGTGTCGGCGCCTGTCCGGAAGCGGCTGACGAGGCGCACGAGTTCCTCGGTCTGCTGCGCGAGGGTTTGCGTAGCGGCGGTTGCCTGTTCGACCATTGCGGCGTTTTGCTGGGTCACCTGATCCATCTCGTTGATGGCGGTGTTGACTTGCTCAAGGCCATGGGCCTGCTCGTTGGCGCTTGTCGCAATATCGCCGACGATCGTGTTGATTTCCGCGACTTGCGAGACGATTCGAGTCAATGCCAATCCTGTTTCGCCAACCAACTGGACGCCTTGGGCGACCTGGCCCGTCGACGCAGATATCAAGCCCTTGATCTCCTTTGCCGCTTCGGCGGAGCGCTGAGCCAAGGCCCGAACTTCCGATGCAACGACGGCGAATCCGCGACCTGCATCGCCTGCGCGAGCGGCTTCGACGCCGGCATTGAGAGCCAGAAGGTTCGTCTGGAATGCTATCTCGTCGATCACTCCGATAATCTGGCTGATCTGCTTGGAGGAAGTCTCGATGCCATTCATCGCAGCGATGGCCTTGCGAACGACTTCGCCGCTTTTCTCCGCGTCCGACTTCGCGACGGACACCGTCTCGCGTGCATGGGTTGCTCCCCGCGCCGTCTTGTTGACGGTATCCGTGATTTCCTTCACCGCCGCGGCCGTCTCCTCGAGGCTCGCGGCCTGATTTTCAGTTCGGCGCGAGAGATCGTCGGAAGCCTGCGAAATTTCTTCCGTGCCGGTGCGGATATTCCCCGTGCCTCTCTTCACGAGCTCAATGGTGCTCTTGAGCTGCGAGGCGGCGGAATTGAAGTCGCTCTTCAACTTCTCGAACTCCGGCGCAACCTCGATTTCAACCGAGGCTTCGAGATCGCCTTCCGCGAGATCGGACAGCCCCTGGCCGATCGCATCGACAATCAAATTGATCTGCTTTTCCGCTTCGATTTTGCTTACTTGCGCGCTCTCAAGCTGACCCATCATGAGGTTCATCTGGCCGATGATCGGCTCATATTCATGGATCACTTTTTCGGTAATGCGGTGCGAAAAGTCCCCGCTGGCGATGCGCTCGGCCGCGGCTGTGAACGCATCCATGAAGCGTTCGTGCTCACGCGCATAATGCTCGCTTTGCTCCTGCTGACCTTTGGCAGCATCAACGGCGGCATCCGTCATGGACTTGTTTTCGATCGACGTTTCCTTGAATCGCGAGAGCGCATTCGCGATCTGGCCATTTTCGTTCGTATCTGAAAGATGCGGGATAACAACGCTCAGATCTTTATGGCTGAGCTGCTCCATCGTCCGAACGAGATTGGATAGCCGCTGAGATATCCCCTTCGAGAGAAGAGATACCATTACGACGGCGAGGATCGTCGAAGCGACGAGGAGACCCAACGTCCAATATAAAGAGCGGACCTCGGTGGCGGCATGTCTCTCAGCGAGCTGCTGGATAACGCCGCTGACGTCGCTGGCGGTCGCGCCAATCAGATTGTTGGCATCGAGCAATGATGCTTTCACATCTGCACCGAGCAGGGCGCGCCGATAATCCGTGGCCTTGATCTGCGATGCTATCCCGTTGAGCGTCGAGAGGAGTTGCGTATTCGAGTCGCCGAGCGCTCGTCTTGCGTCACCGGAATCATCAGCGCTCAACAGCTTGCGCAATGAGGCGTCTAATTTGTTGGTTGTTCGCCGCAGTACCGCGTAATTGATTGCCAAGCTCGTGACGTCGTCTGCAACGCTCGTGGAATCAAGCGTTTCTTGCAGCTCGGCGAGGGCCTGCTTTACACCTGACAGCCGCTGAATGAGCACATCCTGAGCGTAGAAGCTGTCTGCGGAGGATTCTATCGTTAGGCCGGATGAGCTGGCGATCTGATCCAATAGATCAATGCCTAAATGGACTCGATCTCCCGCCGTTTTGGCGTTCTCGAAGGCCGTGGCCGCCGGCTCGACACCAAGCGCCTTGGCTGCGTTGAATAGGGCCGCGCTGTCTTCACGGGCGCCGCGGCCCGCCGGTTCGGCGGACATCTGCTCCCAAACGGCCGAGGCCAGTTTGGCGCCGTCAATTTCATGATCGATAACACCGATCTGCTGAAATTTATGATCGGCATAGAGATACAGCTGCGCCAACGATGGAATCAAGAACGCCGCAACAATCAGCGCGAGCCTGCGCGACATCGACCAATTGCTATTGATATATCCTATGACCATGGCTTTGCCTGCTTCCTCGATCTTTTCGGTGTTGTTTTTTGAGACTGTGCAGCGCCGATACGGCAAGGAGGCGCAGCGAGACGGGGGGAATTGGGAGAAGGTTCAATCGCGCGAGCGAGCGGAGCTATTCCCTGCGACGCAGATGTCGTCGCGTTCGGCACGGATTTCGCCAATTGCAAATTCTGGCGTCCATTATGAAGAGACGACCAGCAAATGCCGGAAATGAATGACCGTTGCCCATAGGGTGTTCCTGCTTCGAAGAGCCTGGAACATGTCGGATCTCGACCGACACGGCTGCGCGGCATCATGCCTATGATTACGAAAATCAAGCCACCGTTCGATAAAACTATTCGGTAAAACTATCGAATTCGTTTACGACGTGGATTTGCGCCTCATAAATAAAATTATTATTTCGGACATCACGAAATTCTATTTTAGGCGATTCTGGCCATGCCGGCTGTCTTTTGAATTCATTCTTCTTTTACCGGGGTTTCTTTTTGACCGCCCGCCTGGACATATATCGAATGCCGCAGATTTATTTTCCCGGCCTGCAGGAAAACTATTTCTTAATCCACGAAAGACGCCGAGGCGGCTTTACGCTTTGGAGATCGACGATTCCGTCCTGAATATGGACCACGCGACACCGAATGCTCAGATCGTCGCTCGGTATTTCCAGATAAAATTCGCCTTTCAACGATTGAGGGTCAGACACCTTGATTTTGGCTCCCCCATCGGAAAGCTCGAGGACGGTGCCCGCAATCCGTTGTCCGTCGTCAAATACGAGGTCGGCCGGTTTGAAGGCGGACCGCTTGCCGAATTTCGGCTGATCTTTTGAACGCTCTATAGCCAAAGTTGCTCTCAATATTCCTGATCGGTTGAAATACGTCTTACCGACTTGCATCTTCTTTGAACATGAAGTCGAAGCGGCGGCGCCGTGTTGCAAGATCACCCTAACGGTGAAGACGAACCGAGTCGCGAGATTTGCGACCGTTGGCACACACGCTTTTTCTCTGTGTACGGATTGGTAACGATCTACCTGATTCGGCCCAAATGCGAATAATCGGGCCTTAAGAGATTCAAGACTAATTGTTGGAATACTTGGTCTGTTCCCCGTCAGCGAACGGGCGCAAAGGTATGATGCCGACTTATGGCGATGAGAAAAGGTTGGCATGTTCGTATTTGGCAGCAGGTCCGCTAGGGACGCCCAATTATCAGATATCGTTTACTATTCGGCCAGAGTGTAAGCGGGCGGGACGATGCGGAGCTCTCCGGCTAAACGTGCCAAAGCTTTGGACCTCGGTGGGCTAGATCAGAGCGCACCGGGTACAACGCCTGCGCGCAAAAAGAAAAAGGCTGCACCGGATCGGAGCCTGACGACCAGCGTTCGAGCGTTGGCATCGGCGCTCGACCAACTCGGAATCGTATCGATCACCGACCTTGAAGGCCGCATTATTCATGTGAACGACGCCTTCCTGCGCATAAGCCAATACGATCGCAAAGATCTTCTCGGCGAAACCCATTCGATCTTAAATTCGGGCCATCACCCGAGCGCGTTTTGGACGTCCGCATTTGAAGCGCTCAAGAAGGGGGACACCTGGCGCGCGCCGATCAAAAACCGCGCGAAGGATGGGTCGTTCTATTGGGTCGACGCGCATGTTCTGCCGCTCCGGGGCCCGGGCCAACGTATCAACGGCTTTCTGTCATTCCAGACCGACATCACGGCGGCGGTCGATCTCAATGTTGCTGTGCAAGACCGCAACGCGTTGCTGCAAGCCGTTGTGGACAGTTTCCCCGGCGGATTGACCGTCTTCGACCGCGATCTTCGTATTGTCCTCATCAATGATAAGCAGCGGCAGCTTCTCGAATACCCCGACGAACTCTTCGAACATGGCCTGCCGACGCTGGAGCAACTTTATCGCTTCAACGCCATCCGCGGCGAGTACGGACCGGGAGACGTTGAAGAGCAGGTCCACTCGCGTCTTGAACTGATCCGGAAGGGCGAGGCGCAGATCTTCGAGCGGCGACGGCCGAATGGGACATTCCTCGAAATCAGGGGCACACCGCTTCCCGGCGGGGGGTTCGCCATTGCCCATCTCGATGTCACCGATCGCAAACGCGATCAGGAAATGATCGGCCGCCTTGAGCATCAGGACGCTTTGACCGGGCTGCCAAACCGCACGCTGTTTCAAGAGCGCGTCCGATCGGGACTGGCGCAGGCGAAAGGCGGCGCGGCGCTTGCCATTCATTGTCTCGATATCGATCGGTTCAAGACGATCAATGATACGCTTGGCCCCCACGTCGGCGATGCGCTGCTGTTTGCCGTCGGCGAGCGATTGAAAGCGGAACTGAGGGAAACCGACACGGTCGCGCGGATCGGTGGCGACGAATTCGCCATCGTCCAAATCGGACCGCATTCCATCGAAGAAATCGAATCTCTCGCGAAACGCATCATCGCCGCGTTTTCCGAGCCGTTCATCCTTGGGGAAAATTCCGTCTCGATCGGAACCAGCATCGGCATCGCGGTGGGACCGTCCGACGGCAACGATGCCGAGCAGCTTCTGATGAACGCCGACATGGCGCTTTACCGGACCAAATCGGTCGGTCGCGGCACGTTTGGATTTTTTGAGCATTCGATGCATGAGCGCCTTCAGAAGCGCCACCAGATCATCATGGGGCTGCACGAGGCCCTAGCGAACAGCAAGTTCGAACTGCATTACCAGCCGATCGTGAACGTCAAGACGCGCAGAATCGTCGGCTGCGAAGCGCTGATTCGGTGGTCGCATCCGGTGCGCGGGCTAATCCCGGCGTCGGAGTTCATTCCGATCGCCGAGGAATGCGGACTGATCGGCCAGATTGGCGACTGGGTGCTGAAGCGCGCTTGCGCCGAAGCGAGCCTTTGGCCCGACGATATCTGGGTCGCCGTCAATATCTCCCCGGCCCAATTCCGCGACCAGGATCTTGTCGAGAAGGTCACGAATGCGGCGAAGAATATGCCGCTGTCGCGCGTGATCCTCGAAATCACCGAAACGCTATTGATGAAGGACCGCGACGCAGCGTCGATCACGCTCGAGCGACTTCGGAAAATGGGCGTTCGATTTTCGATCGACGATTTCGGCACCGGATTCTCGTCCCTCAGTTACCTCCAGGACTTCCCGTTCGACAAGATCAAGATCGACCGATCATTCGTCTCGTCGGCGGCGAACGTCAAACGCTCGGCGACGTTGCGGCGGTCGATCATCCAACTTGGCTATAACCTTGGCATGACGAGCGTTGCGGAAGGCGTAGAAACCGAACAGCAACTCGACCGGCTTCGCGCCGAAGGTTGTGTCGAAGCCCAAGGCTTTCTGTTCTCCCGCGCGGTCCCGGCCGCGAAACTCCGTACACTCTTCGCCAATCCACTTTGAGGTCGCCGCGATGAAAGCTCTCCGCAAAATTTCCGGACCTTCGAATCCGATGCGTACGCGATCCGCGGTTTCTTTCGAACCCGCGCATGGCCACGCTCTGTTCGAGGCGCTCGTTTGCGAATTTCATTGGACCGTGCTGCAGGTCGCTGCAATTACGAGCTGCATGAACGCGAGCGTCGCCGAGAACCGCGCGTGGAAGCTGCGTGCGTGCAGCAATCTTTTTCCGGTCGAATCTCCCGTGATAACGGCGGCACTTCGTACGTGGGATGAGATCGGGCTGCCACGAGACCTTTCCGCCTCGCTTAACAAGATCTATCGCGATTTGTCCGACGCCAAGCGACTGGCGCTGCCGATCGCTCGCGACGCAGGCACCTTCTCCGGCCCCAATATATCGCTGTTGAAATTGCAGCAGATCGCGGCCGTCTGGCGGAAGCTCACCGAAGATTGCGAGGTGGCGCTCCAGAGCCTCGAGCCCGAGGCTCGCTGGCGGTTATGCGGCCTTTACACGGGCAATTCTCTTGTCCTCGGGAAATTCTTAAAGGCGGCGATTTCCGGCGCGTACAGTTGCGTCAATCAAATCGGCGAAGTCGCAATTCCGGTGCTGCCGCAACGACGCAAAACACGACGCTATGTTCTCGTGCAGCCGTGCACGATCAGAGGGCGAAACGTTAACGCAGCAGTCATCGCACGTCACATTTCGAGCAATGGCATTGGCCTTGAGAGCGATCAGGACTTCGAGCTCAAAGAACGCGTGATCGTCGAGCTTCGGAATGGGCGGAAGATCAGAGGCACCATTGTCTGGATGCGAAACAAGCAGCTCGATGTTCAATTTGAAGAGACGCTTGCGGCAAGCGACCCGCTGTTTGCGCGCTAAGTCGCGATATTATTCGTCAACGACAACGCGATTCCTGCCGGCGGCCTTCGCTTCATACAATTTGGCGTCAGCGCGATCCAGTAGATCATCGCATTCTTCGCCCCGGCGCAACTCGGCAATCCCGAACGACGCCGTGACTTTACCGATCGGCTGTCCCGTCCGATGATGCATCCACTTCTTGCACTCTAGCTCGCTGCGAATTTGCTCGCCAAGATTCTTGGCGCCGGAGAGCCGCGTCTGCGGAAGAACGACAATGAACTCCTCGCCGCCGTAACGCGCGGCAGTATCGCGGCCCTTAATGTTCTTGGAGAGAAGCTCCGCAAATCGCCGCAAAATCTCATCGCCGACGGCGTGACCGAACGTGTCGTTGATCCGCTTGAAATGATCGACATCCGCCATGATGATGCAGAGAGATTCGTTCGCTGTCGCCGCATGCTCCGCTTCCTTCGGGAGATGGACGTCCAGCCAATGACGATTCTTCAAGGATGTTACCGCGTCCAGCATGCCCAAACGGTGGCTGTCGCTGAGATTGACCCGCAGTTTGTCGATCTGCTGTTGCGATTGTTGAAGCCGCGCATTGAGATCATTGACCTCGGTCTGGACTTTCTTATTTTCGCTGATCAGAAACTGTATGATTGCGCGTATTCGATCGGGTGACGTCGACCCCAAAAGACTTTCGCCGGCTTGCGTCAGAGATTGGGAATGAGACCCGCTCAGATCCAGGTGCTGCTTAAGCAAGCGCATGACCGAAGTCATTTCATCGTCAAGTTCCTTGCCGACTTTTTCGAGCCGGTCCGAGAGACCCTCGTCAGCCTCGCGTTGCGTCCGTGACGGCCCGGCGAAAAACTGCCATGCACCCCAAGCGAAGCCCATGCATCCCGTCGCGACAAAGCCGAACAGCAAAGCCAGGGCAAACGGATGGGCTCCGAGCCGGACCAGACGCCCCCGCGAATCAACTTCGGCTATTTGCCAGGATACGTCGGACCAATTCAGGAAAGACGCCAAATCGAATTCCGACCGCATCGAGAGGCCCCACACGAGAAACGTGCAGAAAATCGCGACGGCGCTTGCCAACATAAGGGCTGCAGACGATGGCAGCTGCCTGAGTGCGAATGTGCTCATTGTCCTGCTCGGATCTGATGGCGAAATGTCTCCCCCTTACCGGAATAGATTCCGAAGGCGAGAACCCACGACACTTAGGTGAGTCAAACTCCTCGGCGATTAAGCCGAGTGCACTTCCGAATTTGCGATCTTAGAGGCGCGCACAACTCAAACGAATACCATCCGTATCCGGACCATGAGTCGGGAAGCCGCGCAATGCTCTTTTTGCCTATTTCGTCTGTTGGCGGTTTCATCCGCTCACTAAACATTTAAATGAGGCTGTTAAATCACAATGGAAAAGTGGGGCGCTATTTAAACCCGACGGCAATTCTCGTGAATAGTTCCTCGGTAAACACTTTCAGTAAACTGCCGCTATAGCTACCGGTCAGCAAAAGGATCACGAAGCCTGCGATAATCTTGGGTACGAACGTCAACGTCATTTCTTGAATCTGCGTCAGCGCCTGGACGAATGCGACGCCAACGCCGATAACCATCGCCGAGCCGACAACAGGCCCCGCAAGTACAATCGTCAGCCAAATGGCCTGCTGCATAAGCTGCAGTGCGTCACCTTCCGTCATGATGATGATGAAATCGGGTATCCGATCGAGACGCCTGCGGTGATCGGCACCTGCGTGCCGTCGGTCAGGATCGCCGTCGAGCCGGACGAGTCGATGCGAACCGACTGAACAACACCTTGGGTGCCGTCGGTACCCGTTATGACCAAGCCGATCATCGTGCTCGCTTGAGAAATATTCGAATTCACCAGAAGCTGATCGAGCTTGGAGTTTGTATTAATCCCCTGCTCGACATTCGAGAACTCGGCGATCTGCGACATGAACTGGCTCGAATCCGTCGGGTTTAGCGGATCCTGATTTTGCAGCTGAGCGATCATGAGCTGCAGAAAATCGTTGTAATCGAGCGTCGGTGTCTGCTGGGTGGCCGTCGACGCGCCTGCGCCGCCTGCGCTGTTGCTCGTGCTTGGGACCGTCGTCATGCGACCTCCTTGCTGCGTTCTTCTGGGTTTTGCACCATGATTTCTATCGGTAGAAGCGATCTAACTTTTTTCAATGCATCGAACGCGCGATCGCCATCGAGCATGTCGGATGTTTCCCGAAGCCCTTGGATGAGCCGGGAATCGCTGACGCTCGCCAAAAGGTTCGATACCGACTCTCGCGCCATCGTCCGCGCCTTCATATGCAGCGCAGGGTCCATCAGCATCATTTGGATCATGAAGTACAATTGCCGAAGAGGCGTCGTCGTATCCTCGGGCTTCATGATGTGCTGTTCAAGCAGAAAGATGACGTCATTCATCAGCTCGATGCTGACCTTACGATCAACCCGGAGAACGCCGCCGTTGATGAAGATCCGCTCTCCGGCCCGCAGGGTAATTTTCAAGCCGCCAGCCATCAAAGACCTTCCGCGATGACGTTCGAGACGTCGATGAGGCCCGCGAAATTTCGCGATTTACCATTGCTGATCGCCTGGGCTTCTTTGAGCATCCAAATCCCGATCGAAATCAACTTCGCGCGGACGTCATCGGGCAATCCGTTCTCGGGCTTTGCCAAATCTTCGAGGAAGAAGCTCCAGAGCCTGTTCAAGAAAATAATGGCGTCGACGGCTTCGCGCGACTGTGGTCCGGCCTTCTCGGCGGATTTCAGGAGCGCGACGGACTGCGCGATGGCCTCACGCTCGTTATCGCGTTGCCGGCCGCCGGATTCGATCAACGTTTCTTCGTATGAGAACTTGTACATTTTTAGCCTTCCGGAATTCCGCCTTTGGATGCCGCTTGCCACTAATTGCTGAGAAAATCGATGATGCTGAGATTGTTCAGTTGGTTCGTCAGCGAGTACGCCGCCTGAAGGGCCGTCGAAATTTGCGTCAATTGCGTGGTTACCGCTGCCGGATCGATGAGCTCGAGATTGTCGATCGACTTCGTAAGGAAATCGACCTGAGAATCGATCTGGTCGTTGGCGTCGGATACGCGCTGCTGCGTGACACCAAGACCGGATTGCACCTGCGTGAGACTACCCGTTACGTTCGCGGTGAGATCTCGCGCCTTCGATATTATGGCTTGCTGCGTTCCGCTGTTGAGGTTTGCAAAGCCCAAGCCGGAGATCATCGCGAAAGCTTCGGTCATGTCGCGGAACGTGCCGTCATTGGCCGTCACCGACGTGCTGACGATCTGGCTCCGCGATACTCTACTGCTAACTGTTTTATCGGACGCCGCCGACCATGTGCTCGACCAGCTCGGGTCGGAAAAGAGGTCGGAGAATTCGTTATTGAGGAAATCGGTCATGTCATCCGGCAAGATATTCGCGACCGCTGGATCGTCGGGACTCATGCCGAATTTAGCAGTGAACGCGGCGGCCACGGCCTGCGCACCGGCTGACGGCGGCGTCCCAAAATAATCGTCCATCGGCTGAACGTCGGAATTAATGCCGGAGAAGAGATACTGCCCGTCGAGCGACGCATTGAGCTGATCTTGCATCGTCTGCATCCCGGCCTTCGCCGATTGGATGAGCGTGTCCTGCGACGTCGCCGCCGTTTGGGCGCTGATGAGGCTCGACAGAAAGCTCGACGTGCTTTTCGAAAGTGTATCAAGCGCCGATTGGGACGCCGTTAGCCTGTTGAGCACGAGATTGTTCGAGCCCTTGATGGCCTGGATCTGGTCCATATCCTGACGCATCGAGACTGTTACGCCGGTCGTTGCGCCAAGGGTTATGCCAACGTCCGCATGACGGCCGGTCGAAATTTCCTTTTGGGCGTCGACGAGTTGCGACTGTAGGCGGGCGATCGACCGTCTCGTCTCGTCCGAAATCGAGGCTGAAGATATGAAGGACGATGTAATCATGAGGGTCAGCTCGCGGCCTGAAGGAGCGTCGAGATCATGGAATCGACGGTATTGATAAGACGGGAGGACGCCTGGAATGTTCGCTCGAGAGAGAGAAGATTGGTCATCTCCTCGTCGAGGTTGACGCCGGTATCTTGCGAAAGGGACGTTGCCGCGCGATCCGCCGTCGTCTGGCGAGATTGCGCTTCGTTGCTCGACGACTGCCGCATAGCCTCAAGCCAGGACACCGATGACTTGGAGTAATTCGAGATCGACGCCGTCTGTTGAAGCTGCGACGACGGATCGAAAGAGCGCGCGACGCCGATGTTCGATATGAGCTGTTGAATGCGATCGGTATATGAGGCGCCACCGCTGGTATTGTACGTGTAAGCGGGATTGCCAGGGTTGGAAATGCCGCCGTCTCTAATGAGTTCGGCGTTTCCGCCCTGCGCCGGATCGACGTTTGCGTTGACCTTAATGGATCCAGCAAGTCCTGGAATCACCGTCGCCGACGTCGGAATTGACGGCCCGCCTCCATACGTGAACAGACCTGCGACGGCCGGCAGTGTCGGCGTCGCCGATTGGTCCGTCTCAGCGAAGGCTTCGACCAGCCCACGAGCCATTTCATCGAGCTGACTCTGATACGTCGGCGCGATGCTGTCGCGAACTTCGACGAGCCCGGCGAGTTTGCCGGTGCTGATCGACATCATGTGCGGCGTGCCCGCGATCGGAACGCCGTCGGCGTAAACGGGCGAGCCGACCGAGTTCGCCGAGAGATTTGACGACTGCTGAAACGTAACCTTGCGCGCTGTCTTATCGAACAGCGTGACGCCGCTGTCCGTGTAAATCGCCATATCGCCGTTGTCGCGCGATACCGCGCGAATGCCGACTTCGCTCGACAGGCTTTTTAAGACTGCGTCACGAGCATCCAAAGCATCGGTGATGTCGCGACCGCTGTTTGACGCGGAGACGATCTGTTGGTTCAGATCCTGGAATTGGGACAGCAGCGAATTGATGTCGGAGACCGAAGCGGCGATGTCGGAATCGGCCTGGTTGCGGACCGATGTCACCGTCGCGGTGGCCGTGTTCAAGGAATCAGCAAGTTCCTGGGCGGCCGTAACGACTGTCGCTCCGACCGCACTGTTCTGCGGCGTCGCCGAATAGCTCTGGAGCGTGGTGTTGAGTTTTGAAATCAGCGCGGCCGGCGACGTATCAGAATCCGTGTCGCCGACCGTATTCTGCAACTGATCGAGTGCGGTGTTGATGACCGTTTGGGTTTGGCTGCCGGCGTTGGCATTGAGGTATGTATCGAGGAGCAGCTTGTTCGCCGTCCTGCTGATTCCCGCAATGGTGACGCCGCCGCCAGCCGTAGTGACAACACTTGCGACCTTGCGGGTCGCGTTTGCATCGTTGACGCGTGCGATGTTCTGCGAAACAACCGAGATCTGCTCGGAAACCGCCGAGAGACTCGAGAGCGCGTTGTTTGTACTCTGCGTAAGCGTCATCAATGAGACTTTCTATTTCTGGATCTCGTCACCGAACAAGGTTTACGAGCACGTCCAGGAGTTCGGTACCGGTCTGGAAGACCTTCGAGTTGGCGGTGTAATTACGTTGCGCTTGGACCATCGACGTCAGCTCGGAAGCAAGATCGACGGTGCTGCTCTCGAGAGCTCCAGAGATGATCTTACCCCGGCCACCGTCGTTGGCAGTGCCGAGCTGCAAATCTCCGGATTCCTTGTTCGTCGCGTAAACGTTGCCGGAAATGGCCGTGAGGTTATCCGGGCTTGAGACGGTCGCGAGCGGAATCCTGAACGCGTCGACACGCGATCCGTCGGCATAGACGGCGGTGACTGTGCCTTCGTTGCTGATCTCAAGACGGTCAACCGCAGTCGGAGGACTGCCATTCGCGCTCGGCGCGTCCGCGCCGGTCTGCGGCGAATAGTTCGCGGCGAGCTGAGTCATTTTGCTGACGTCAAGAGAGAACGTCGCGCCGTTGGGAATGTTGATGCTCAGTGCGGGGCCGCCCGAAGCCAAAGCGCCGGTCGTGGGACTGAACGTCAGAGTCTGCGTCGACAATTGCGAGCCGGCAGCGTAGGGAAAGCCGCCCGATGCGGAGGCGCCAGCCGCATTGTAGACCGTTACTTCCCATGTATTGTCCGCTGTCTTTGCGGAATAGACATCAAGCGTAACCTGGTGGCCCAGATTGTCGTAGGTGACGAGCGAGGTCTTGCCGGCGTATTCCGCCGTTGCGGCGTTTGCCGAGGGCAAATTGGCCGCTAACGTCACGGCTGCGTCAGCCGGAAGGTTCACGCCGAACTTGCCGGCCGTTGAAGGCGTCGCCTTCATACCCAAGCCACTGGTGCTCACGACCTGGAGGCCCGCAGCGCTGTTCACGACTGAGCTCGAGCTACCGTCCAACAGGTTGTAGCCCATCAGCTTGAAGCCCGCGGCATTCACCAGGTCACCGGCGGAATCCGGGACGAAGTTGCCCGCGCGCGTGAGATAAGGCGTGCCGGCGTCGCTCTGGACCATGAAGAAGCCGTTGCCGCTGACCGCGAGGTCCGTTGGAGACTTCGTGTAGGTGAAATCGCCCTGCTGAGATATCGCGCGGCGCGCAATCGTCGACACGGAGCCGGGCACGTATTCAGCGACGCTGCCTTCCGCGATGAGGGTCGCGAACTCGGTAGACGCCGACTTGTAGCCTGTGGTGTTGATATTGGCGATATTATCCGCGACCGTTCCCATCCGGTCAGATTGGACAGACATGCCCGATACGCTGGTAGTCATTACTCCGTAGAGCCCCATCGATATTCTCCTCGTCGCGGATGATGTTCGACGAAATTGAAGCATCCGGGCCTTGCGTGAGACTGGTCGCCAACTCTGCAGCATGCCGCGTGGCGTCCTCGCCGGCGAAATCCTTGAGTCGGTATCCAAGGAAGCGCTGAGAATCGATCGGGTCGTAGCCGAGCCGCTGTTTCAGTCTCTTGCGCAGGCGGCTGATGTGGCTTTCGATGACGTTCTCGTGAATCTCGTCGTTAAAGATGCCGTATACCCGATTGAAAATCTGCGTTTTTGTTATCCGGGTGTTGCGGCTCAAAACCAGGCATTCGAGGATGCGCCGTTCGCGGCGCGGCAAAGGCAGCACCTCGCCGCTGACGATCGGATCACGGCCATCGAAAAAGATCCGGACGCCAGCGATATCGACGCATTCGTCGACAATTTGCATGCGCCGCCGAATTGCGCCGCTGCGAGCCAGAACTTCCCTGACATGAAATGGTTTGGCGAGAACGTCGTCAAAGCCGAGAGAGAACAGATCCAATGTCTCGCTGAGCGCTCTCGCTTCGATCAAACCGATGAGCGGAGCCCGGCAGCGCGACCTTATCCGCGCCGAGATCTGCCGCTTGTTCATCACCGATCCGATGAGAAAGCCTTCGATGACAGCGACGTCCGCGTCATTGATGAGCTCGAACCATTCGAAGAACTCGCCTGGCTCAACTGCGGTTGCTGCTACTCCTTCGCGATCAAAGCACGCGACGTATCCCGCTGCGACCGTCGAACGGTCGTCAAGCACAACGAACATGATGTCCCCCAAGCCCCGCAAATCATTGGCATTGAAGGAAATACAGTGATTCACGCGACTTATTAACAATTATTTCATTATTGCATGAGTTCGAAATGCCACGGCAAATCAATATGCAACACTCACTGATTGTGCATACATCGACCACGTAAAGCCGCCATCAGGCGGTCGTGCGGCTAACGCTGGCTACGCAATTCCATTTTAGGGAACTTGCGTTGGACTCTCGGGGATATTTCTAATTCATCGAGGATGGGATTGATCAATTTCCGATCATTTCGTTTCGGCCGCGTAAACCAAATAGTGTTGAATTAAAATACCCCCGCATTGAATAGACGATCATTTTTCCAATTTCGCTCTATATCTCGAATTAAGTCGCGATCGTCGATCGCAAGCAGGCGTGCGGGTGCGTGTATGAGGCAGTCAAAATTTCAGCGGTTCGTGCGCGGCTTTCAAACCGAGGTCTTGATTCCCGAGAGCGTTTCCTCCGATGACGAACGTCGCGATGCTCTCCGGCACACGGCATGCCAACATATCGCTCTGCAATTCCGCAACCAGCGTCTGATCTGCGATCTTGTCGATCTGTCGGAGACAGGCGCAAAAATTAGCGTCGGCGATGGCATCGTTCCGAACATCGGCGACAGCATCGTGCTGATGCTATTCGACGGCACGATGCTCGACGGACAAGTGACGTGGCTTCGCGACAAGCATCTTGGTGTCGAATTTCTTCATCCTGTGCCAGATGTCGACGAACGTTTGGATTTCGAGAACCTCGGGCGGGATTTTTTCGGTAAGGCCGTTACGTTGCAAAAATCGACGCGACGGTCCTGATCGCTTGACGCAATATCGGGCGCGATATTTGGTCAGCGTACCGCAAGCCGCGCCACATAATGTGCCAGCATCCGGCTTTCCCTCCGTCGTATGCTGCCCGAATGCAATCACAAGCTCCGCTTCCGTCGAGTTTTGATCTTCTGATCGACGAGTTGTTCGGCCGAGACGATCGACCGGCAGGAGCGCCGCGGCCTAATCGCTTTTCCATCAACAGCCTTGAAGCGGCCTGGGCTTTGGCGGCGAATTCGCGGGGAGATGCGCGTGCGGAGAGCGCTCTTCCGCGGCACCCCTATTCTTTTGAAGGTGAGACGGAAAGCGGGCCGGAACCACTTCTAGATCCTAACAAGATATTGCTTGAGCTCGGCCTCCACGCCAATTTCTCCGAGACGGACATCGCTACGCTCCGGCGCGAATTCGCCCTCAGGAATCATCCCGACCGCGTTCGCTCGGATCTTAAGGATCTGGCAACACAGCGCATGATGATCGCGAACGATCTCATGGATCGATATGTTTCCAGGCTCAGAATGAGCGCTGGCTGAGGCTTCGCCGAACTTATCTAAAATGCAAACTGCTTCGTTGGCGATGTTCCCACGAATGTCGGGTATCCTCTGTCTCATGGCCGACAATACCGGCTGGATGCGACGGGGAATACGAGATGAACGATGTGAGCGCCGAATTTGCGATGCTGCGGTTACGCATGGCCGGCATCGGTACGCAGCTCGATGGGGACTGGGCAACAAAACTCGATGCCCAACGTCATCTCGATCGCGACACCGCCGAGTGCGCCTACTGGCACGCCGGCTACCATCAGGCTCTCGCAGACGTCCTCAACATGGTGGCGAAGCGCTGCTCTAACGCCGACATCTCGGACAGGTCCAGTCCTCTCCTTGCGGTCGGCTAGGGTGCAGAAAATTTCCACTCGGCATGAATTGGTGGAACATTTCGCACTCTCTTTCGAACGCTTGCCGCTGATCGGCGAAGTGGCGAAACTTGAACTGTGACGCGGTTCCGATGTGCGCCCTCAATTTCGCTTTGAGGTCATCGCCTGCGCTTCCGACGTAAGTGATCGAGAAACGCCCAAGGTGATCGGTGAAGCCGAGCGCGTACGCGCCAGGACAAAGATCCACCAACTCTTCCTCGATAGCGTCGGACGCGAGAGGAAAGGGCCCGCGCAATCCGGTTCCGGTCAGTTCCTGCTGAATCATCTAATTCGACCTAGATATAAACGGCGTTCCCACCGCGTCCGCCGACGACCTCGGCTTGAGCCGCTTTAGGATTATCATCTTTTGGCCGGCGCTGCGCCTGGTCAGATGGAGAACCGTCGCGGCGCTGCATCTCGCCGTCCTGGCGCCCGCCGAAACCTGAACGCGCCGGATCGCCATCGCGCGACGGCGAGCCGTTGGCTTGCCAGCCGCTTGAGTTCGACGAGGTGCTCGCTGACGCATCCGTGATTTTCACACTTGAGATGTCGTAGCCCGCATCCTTCAAGCCGCGCTCGAGATTCGGCCGATCGTCGTTGAGGAGTTTAGCCGTCGCAGCTTTCGATGTTTCCGCTTCGATCGAAAGCGAATTCGCCTTGAGGCTCAAATGCAATTTTACCGAGCCGAGATCCGGGGGCGATAGGGTCAGATCGAGTGTTCGTAAAACCGGGGTGGGGGAAGATCGGGTCGGAAGATCGACCGTAGTCGCGCGGACGTTTGTGCCATCCGCCGCGAGGCTATCGAGCACGCTGTTGCGTACCTGGGTCGTCGCATTGGGCGGAATTTGCTGCGGCGGCGCATCAGTCGAAAAGATCTGATCGAGCGACGAGGTCGATTCCGCTTTTCCGGCTTTGCGATCGGAACCGGGCGCCGCCGCTGCCTGATTTTGGAACTCGGCGTCTCTCTGGCCGCCGTTGCCGCTATTCGTAAAAGATGAGTTTGTCGATTGATCCGCATCGGGCATGGCGACGGCCTGCGACGACACAAGATTCTGCGCCGCTCCGTTCGACGCCTTAGTATCAACCGGTTGCTCTTTCGCCGCGCCTGCAGGTGCGGTCCCCTGAACTACAGCCGGCCGTGGTAAATTGCGGATGGCGAATTGCGAAGTGGAGATCTGCGAGGCGGCGCTCATCAGCGCATCGTTGCGGAAGTTCCAATGCGTCTCGCGCCTATCGATGGTGATCGGCACCGCTTCGGTCGTATCATCCGATGGTGCCGCGAACGGATCTATCGCTGTCGTGCCGATATCGGTGGCGCTATCAGATGTCATCTCGCCGCCGCCGAGCGATAGCCGATCCTTCGTGTCCATCAGCGCGAGGATGTTCTTCTGCTGCAGCAAGGCGGTCGGGCGGACTGCGGCCTGCTGAGCTTCGAGCGGCACCTCAGTCGTATTGGATTGTGTAGACAGGGTGGGGTTGGCCGCCATTCGCATCATGGCGAGATCGGGCAGGAATGCTGTTGCGTTACCGGATTTCGCAGCGGTCTCCTTCGATTCACCCTGTCCGATGTTGTCGAAGGTTTCTTCGAACGAACTGTCGTCGTCATCCGCTTTGGACTTACCGTTCTTACGCTTTGAAGTCTTCGCGGCCTTATCAACCTGCGCATCGGACGCGTCGATCTCCCCGCGAGAGGAACTTCTCGACGTTTCATCGGCGTCCGATTTCGCATCTCCCGTAGGTTTTCCGAGGTCGCGGTGTCCGCTACTGGATGCTTTTCCGGCTACAGTCTGCAAAAGGGCTTCCGTTCCGCCCCCCGCGGCGCTTCCGACTGCTGCTGTCATTTCCCGCTCCCAGAAATAATGGAATCTGCGTCTTTCAAAATCGCGTCGGCGTTGTCGAGTGCGGCGGTCGCCTTTATCGCGCTTGGAACCGGTGGAGGATTCGCAGCTGGTTGCGCACGACCCGCGCCTGACGCCGACGCCAAACTGCGCGGCGGCTCCGTCGTGTTGCCAACCACCATCTTGGCTATGAATCCCGCGACCTCGCGGATTTCGGTGTCTTCCTCGGAGAGCCGGTCGACGGTGATCTGATCTAGAGCCTTCAAGGCGTTGCCGGCGTCATCGGACGGCGCTTCGGCGGCCGCGGCATAGAGCCGGGCCTTTTCGCGAGCTTCAGGCGAGGCGCTGGACGTTGCAAGCACTCTGCCGGCGGCAGCTTTCGCGAGATTCAATCGGCCTTGAAGCACCGCTTCCCCTGCGATATCGACAAGAAGCTCGGACGTGGGCTGCATATCCTTCTCGTCGACCCCTTCGGCAAGCAGATTGACCGTCGTCACGTTATTGAGGTTCTCACGTTTGGCTACGGCTTCGGCGAAGTCCCTGAAGAGTTTCCAGGCGTAAATCGATTTGCCGAACTCGCGCACGTAACTTCCGGTCAGCATCATCGCGCGCGTGGTGTCGCCGAGATTGAGAAGTATTGGAATTTCGCGTCGCGCGGACGCTTCTTCGATCGCCGTGTGCGGACACGCCAACCTGGCGTCGTCCAGAAGAGTGACGGCTTTCGCGCGATCGTCGTCGATGTACAGGGATGCCTTCGCGAGTGCGAACGGACCGACGAGGCTGACGTCGAGTGAGCGCGGATCGATATCCGCAAACAGTTCGCGGGCCTTCTTGGGCTGTCCTTCGGCAAAGCTCATGATGCCTCTTGCCAGCCGTTCATCGGCGACGCCGAGAAACTCTTGCTTGACCAGCGGCGTCAGCACATTCGCGTCGCCGCCGCTCAACACATAGAGCAGACTGGTGCGGACGTTGACGTAATCGCGCCATTCGTCTTCACTGAAGTTACGGACTTCGCGGGCAATTTCGTTCAGGAGCCGCCGCTGATCCGCCAGGGCTGCACGATCGCCTCGGATGATGCGATCTTGGACGGCACCCAATTGCTCGACAAGCCGGAGGGTATATCTTCTGGCCTGCACCTCTTCGCTGGCGCTGGACGGGTAGCTTGGCACACCATGATCAGACGCCGTGTCCACTTCCGGCACGCCAAATACGAATGCCGGCTTGAAATAGAAGATCGAACCGGCGGCGGCTCCGGTGAACGCGAGTAACGCTGCTGCTATCAGCGCGATTCGCTTCATTTCTTTGCCTCTTTGACGAGGATATCGATCCGTCGGTTGGACGGCGATAACGTATCCGACGGCACTTTCGGATCGCGGTCCGCTCGCCCTTCGATGGCAACGACCCGCGCATCATCGACGCCACCGCGCAGGAGCATGTAATATGCCATTTGCGCGCGCGCCGCCGAGAGCCGCCAGTTGTCGTAAACATGACTCTTATACGGCCGAGAGTCGGTATGACCGCGAATGATGACATCGCCGCCCTTGTCGCTTAAAACGTGACCGACTTTTTCCATGATGAGAACGAGTTCCGGCCGAGGCTTAGCGGAGCCGACCTCGAACATTCCAAAATTGGCGTCGTCCGTCAGGCTGACGAGCAGACCTTCGGGCGTCGCCTTCACCTCGATCAGCGGTAGATCATGCGACACGTCCGCGATTGCGCTGCTGATTCTCTCTTTGAGGTTCTTGGCTTCTTCGTCCCGATCGTGGGTCTTATCCTCTTTTTTCGTCTGATCCAGGATCGCTGGCGTCCGCTTTGAAGCGTTATCCTGCTGCTTGGGTTTATTGGCGATGTCGTCTGTTGCTGCGCGGGCCGCGAGCTGCTGTTGCTTCTGATCCGGTGCCACGGGCTTAGCGATTTCGGCCGGAAGGGCTTTCACGACGTTGGATGGGTGCGGAGGCACAACAGGCGCCGCTTCGGGAGCGGGTTTCGACGCGACCTGGGCTTTTCCCGCTCGCCTGTTGATGCGGTCAAAGGGATCGCTGACATTTCCATCCGAGGGGCTGGCGGCGGCACTCGGCGAATTGGCACGCGCTTCGTCGGCTAGCTGTTCGAGAAGATCACCCGGATTATCGAACAACGCCTGCTCTTGCGATTTCTCCGAACTTTTGCCGCCGGAGCCGGCGCTCGGTTCGTGCGCGGGTTCGTCTTTGGCCTCGGCAATGTTTTCCTTGGCGTCGCGCTCGGCCCTCCGCTGTTCCTTGTCGTCGATAATCTGCTTCTCGAAGCCCTTCTTGCTCTTTTCCTCCGAGGGCTTCGACTGCGTCTCCGCTTGATCTTCGAGGCCTTTCGGCGAAGCGTATTTATCGGTCAATCGCATCGGATTGAAGTAGGCCGCGACCTGGACAATGGTTTTCTTGTCGGCGGCGTTGACCAACCACATGACGAGAAAGAACGCCATCATCGCGGTCATGAAGTCGGCGTAGGCGATCTTCCAGACCCCACCGTGGTGAGGTTCTTCAGTGTTGCGCCGCCGCCGAACGATGACGAGCGGTTGTGATGATACGTCTTCCTTGCCGTCGCTCATGCCACCGCCGCCTCTAGTTCGGCGATCCAGGCCGAAATGTTGACTTCAATCTTCGTATCTTCGACGTGCGCACGAACGTCGGCGCCAGAACTTTCGGAATAGCCGATTTGAAATGCCTCAGTCGGCAAGCGCTCGCGGAAATGTTGAACAATTTCCGGTGGCGCTTCGATATGAACTTTCACCCCTTCGACGAGGGCGCGTGAAATTGCTCTTTCGAGGTCTTGTAGCGCGCGATCACGTAAGCGTTCGATAAGCCAGGGTCGCAGAAGGGCAGCCACGCGCTGCTCGATGCTTTGCTCGATCAGCTTCGTCGCTCCGTCCATCCGCGCGACGAGCACATCTGCGCAATCTCGTTGCCAATTTTGCTTCTCATCCAAGAGTTCCACCGCATGGCGAATCTGCGCTTCGTTGAGCAGAAACTGTGCGTCCGCTTCCGCTTCGGAACGCCCATCCGCGAGGCCTTGACGGTGACCATCCTCGAATGCGGCTTTCAACTGAGCTTCATGGTCATACGTTTCGACGCCGGAAGTGACGCGATCGAAGTCGGACAGCAGAGAGAACGCCGAACTGTGACGTCGCGCGGTCATCCGTTCTTGACCCAATGCTTCATGATCGCGGTGGCCTGTTCTTCGTCACGATCGAGAATGGCGCCGAGTTTTTCGACGGGGCCGAGCGCGAGCGAACGGCCGAATGCAGGGCCGCCGCCGAAATCATCACCGAAGCCACCGCCGCCGCCAAAGGGATTTGCCCCCGGCTCCAAAAGTGGCGATGCCATTTCCGGCATATCGATCGGGGCAGCGCCGATGGACGCAAGCGGCGCACCAAGTGCCGCGACACCGCTCTCGGCTGCCGACGACTCGCTTGAAAGGAGCGTCCGCATCACCGGCCTGAAACCGGCCATGATGACGATGGCCGCGACGAGCAGGATCGTAAGCGATCTGATGCCCGTGCCTGCGAGGCCCATCAGCAATGCTGCCCAGTCCGTTCCGGAAGAACCGCCCGATTCAAACGGAGACGGCGCAAAATCGACGGCCGCGACGCTGATGTTATCGCCACGCTTGGAATCGATCCCGGCTGCAGTGAGAGCTAACTTCTCGATTTCCGCGACTTGCTTATCGACGTCTTCAGGCTTGGCGTCCTTGCCCATCGACTCCAGCAAGCGCTTCTTATTGACGACCACAGCCACGGAGATGTTCGCGATCTTGTAGCCCTCGCTGACGGTCGAGGCGGATTTCGAACTGATCTCGTAGTTCGTTGTCTCTTCCTTGCGATCTTGAGCGCGCTTGGTTTGATCTTTGTTGCTGGTTTGCTCGTTTGGAATGTTCTGCTGAATGCTGACGTTCGATTTTCCGGATGCATCCTGCGAACTCTGCGCTTCCTTTACGAATTTCGTCGAGCGCTCGACTTTGCTGTCGGGATCAAATTTCGTCTCGCTCGTTTGAAGCTTGTCGATGTTCAAGCGCGCTATGGCGCTGACCTCAAAGTTATCCAAGCCGAGATAGGGCGAGAGCGTGCGGCGGACGCTATCTTGGATCTGCGTGGAGACCGTTCGTTCAAGCTCAACCATCTGCACCGGCGCTTCTCCGGCGCCGCCACCGCTGCCGCCGAGGAGCGATCCATCAGTACCGATCACCTGCACTTCATCCGGTGTCATCGCGGGAATCGCGGCGGCGACCAGATGCTTGATGGCGGGAGCGGACGACGCGTCGCCCGCGATATCCGTCCTGATCACAACCGAAGCGGACGGCGCCTCCTTCTTGACCTGGAGGCCGTTCTGGTTCGGCAGAAAAATATGAACGCGCGCGGCTCGCACGCCTTTCAAGAATTGAATGGTCCGCGACAGCTCGCCTTCGAGCGCCCTGACCCTCGTCACCTCTTGCATGAATGAGGTGAGGCCCAGAGCGCCGAGCCGGTCAAAAAGCTCGTAGCCGGCGCTTTGACTTCCGGGCAGGCCTTTTTCGGCAAGCAGGGCTCTCGCCTGCGCCGTTTGTCCAACGGGAACGCTCAACTTCGTTCCGTCGATGCTGCTCTCGAAGGGAATACCGGCTTCCGACAGCGCGGACCCCATGCGGCTAATGTCGGGGGTCGTCAACCCGACATAGAGCGTTTCGAAGTTCGAGCGCGATGCGAAGTAGCTGCCGATCGAAATCAGCGCAAAGACGGATAACCCGGCGGCTGCAAGTATGGCTAGGCGCTTACGCCCAAGACCGAGCAGGCTCCGATATAGGTTCTCAAATTGACGCCAATCCATCTCTTGACCTTACCGGCAAAGTTGTCAGCCGACGGTAGAGAGGGAACCTTGTGCAAAGGTGACGGGCCGCTTCCGAAAGTCCCCGACCGCCTTAGCGGATGGGGACCCTGGTCGCGGCCCGTCAAATGTCAGTAGAATCAAGTTCCGGTACGTCACCGGAACTCAATCATCAGCCGCGGAAGAGCGACAGGATGTTCTGGCTCGACTGGTTGGCGATGCTCAGAGCCTGAACGCCGAGCTGCTGCTTAACCTGGAGAGCCTGCAACTTGGTCGACTCTTCGTTCATGTCAGCGTCAACCAGCTGCGAGATGCCCGTGCTGATCGTGTCCATGAGCGACGACACGAAGGTCGTCTGAAGGTCGATGCGCTGCTGAGCCGAGCCGAGGCTTGTGGCCGACTTCGTCATCTCCTGGAACGCGGTGTCCGCGCCAGCGATGAACGAGTTCAGCGTCGCTTGGTCAGCCGTGCTGTCCGTCAGAGCGCTGATGTTAATGTTCATGACGGACGTACCACCGGTCGTGACGATAGCGCCTGTGGTGCCACGGGCCGAGTCAAGGATGCCGCCGGAACCCGCGGTGTTCGCATCGAACAGGACCGAAGAGGACGTGTCGACGCTGATCGTGCCAACGGAAACCGTTCCCTGAGAGGTGCGCGAGAACGAAGAAACAATCGTCTTTGTCGAGTTGTATCCAGAAGTAGACGAGTCAACCGATACCCAGTTTTCGCCCGAGAAGCTCGCCGAGTCGGAGATGCCCTTAAGCTGGTCCTGAAGCTGAGAAATTTCGGACTGGATCTTGCTGCGATCGACGCCAGGTGCGGCGGCGGCCACCAGCTTGTCCTTGATCTGGCCAACCAGCGTGATGCTCTGGCTCATCGCGTTGTAGGCGACGTCAACCGTGCCCTTGCCGAGGCCGAGCGCGTCCTGAACCGTCGACAGCGCGCTGTTGTCGGATTTCATCGTCGTCGCGATCGACCAGTAGGCGGCGTTGTCGGAAGCGGTCGCGACCTTCAAGCCGGTCGAGATGCGATTCTGCGTCGTCAGCAAGTCTTTGGAGGTTGCCTGCAACGATTGCAGGGCCGTCATTGCCGAAATGTTGGTGTTAATACTGCTCATGCCCATGTCCCTTGTCCTTATACTCGGCACCAAACGCAACTGGGGACATACCGGATCTTCCGGCTTGACAGACCGGCTTCATGCCTGTGGCGCGACTGTTGGCGACCACCCTGTCATCGGCACGATAGTTAGGGCAGAGTCATTTCTTAATAGTTAATTTTTGACGGCGAAAATTAATTCTTCTGAGGGAGCGCGACGCCGGGCCCAGTGGCGGCAAGCCTCTTAAGTGAACGATTTCACCAAGGCTCCAACGAGCAGACTCCAACCGTCAACGAGGACGAAGAACAAGACCTTCAACGGGAGGGCAACGACGGTTGGAGGCATCATCATCATGCCCATAGCGGTCATGATGGTTGCCACCACAAGATCTATGACGAGGAACGGCAACGTCACCAGAAAGCCGATCTCGAAACCTCTACGCAATTCCGAAACCATGAAGGCCGGCACGAGCACGCGCAGATCGTCCGGTCCCGCCTTGTACTGTTCGCCGAAACGCTCGGCCGACATCTGTTGGAACAAGGCTAGGTCTTTATCCCGCACATTGGCTTTCATAAAAGCCCGGAACGGTGCGGTCGTTCTTGTATAGCCATCTTGCTGACTGATTTTGTTCTCGACCATCGGCTTGACGCCGTTGTCCCAGGCATCCTGAAAGGTGGGCGCCATCACGAACAGAGTCATGAACAGCGCCAAGCTTACTAGGATGAGGTTGTTCGGTGTCGTCTGCAGCCCGAGGCCCGCGCGCAAGAATGAGAAGGCAATCAGGAATCTTGCGAAGGACGTCACCATCATCAGCAGGCCCGGGGCGACCGAGAGAACGGTCATCACCACGAGAAGCTGGACGATGCGGCCTGAGACGCTGGCGTCGCCCGCGGGAAACAGCGTCTGAAAATCGACCGTCTGCGCGAAAGCGGCCTGCGAGGTCGCGGCCAGGATAAGGAGCGTGATTAGGCTTTTGCGGATCATTCGAGGACCAGTCCGCCGATCAGCAGTCCGAGGACCGCGCCGCGCCCGCGGATCCTCGCACGGTCGTCGAGTTGCTCTCGCAAGTTCTGAAATCCGCGGACGCCTTGAATGTCGGACAAGGTAAGGCCCTTCAAATAAGCGACCACGTCTTCACGGACTTCTCCGAGCAACGTCGTCGTTTCCGGCGTTCCATGGGCGACGATGATCGATACGTCGAGCCGGGCGCGAATCTTCGGATCCGCGTCGAGGTCGGTGATCACCGCGGGAACTGCCAATTCGATTGCATCATTGGGGAAGCGTCCGACGACAGGCGCGGGAGCAGGAGAGGCGCTCTCGTTCTTGGGTGGGGAATTCGAAGGCGAGCCATCAGGCATCGCGAAGTAACCGAATGCACCGCCCCCACCGGCCCCGAGGATAACCGCCACGATTGCCGACATCATGAAGCCGCCGACGCCGCCGCCGGCCGGTTGGTTCTCCGTCTTCTTCTTGTCTTTCGCCACCTGACGTTTTCCTCCGAACCGGGCCTAGAACGGAGAAACGATGTCGAGGATCTGCTGGCCGTAAGCGGGCTGCTGGATTTCCATGACCCGTCCGCGGCCGCCATAGGAAATACGCGCTTCCGCGATCTTTTCGTATGAAATGGTGTTGTCCGTCGCGATGTCACGCGGGCGGATCACGCCCTGCACGTTCAATACGCGAAGTTCGAAATTGACGCGCACTTCCTGCGAGCCGCTGATAACGAGATTGCCATTCGGCAGAACCTGACTGACGACGGCGCCGACGAGCAAATTGATCGTTTCCGACCGATCGATCGATCCTTTCGAATCCGTCGACGTCGTGCGATCGAGATTGCCATCGAGCGAGCCCGAGCCAGAAGGTCCTGGTGCGCCAAAGCCGAAGTTAAAATCGGCCGAGGATTTCAAGCCGACGCTCGAATCGCGCGAGCGGTTCAAATTGTTATCGAGCGACGCCTTGTCGTTGATCTGAATTTTCACGGTTACGACGTCGCCGACGTGGATGGCGCGAGCATCGCGAAATAGATCGGCGCCGGCATCCTGCCACGTCGAGTTTCCCGAATGGTAGGCAACTGGCGTCACCGGCAGGTCGACGTGGGCCGTCTTCGATGGCGACAGGCCGCTTCCGACCGGCGACAACGTCGGCTCGCGGGCGACCTCACGTAGTTGGTCCAGTCCACATCCGGTAAGAAGCATGGACATCGACGCGAACGCCGGTATGACCCATCGTATTTTATTGCTGGGCATCGGCCTTGCGCTCCGACTGAACTGCGAGTTCGCCGGCACCGGCTATGACGGCCGACAGACGGGCCGCCTTAGCCACATCCATCTCGGCCATGATCGGGCTCGAAACTTTTGGTGCCAGCTTTGATATGATTGCGGCGGACGTCATCTCATCCATCGCGGCGAGCTGCGCTGCAGCGGAATCGGGTTTCATCCGGCCGTAGATCTGAACGAGCGAAGCGGTGGCGCGCGCGACGAATTCCTCGCGCAACTTCATCCAGCTCTTCAAAACTTGAGCTTTCGCCGTGAGGAGAGCGATCCGGTCGTCGATTTCCTTTTGCGCCTTCTGCAAATTGCGCGTCTGCTGCGCGATCTGAGCGGCCGATGTCGCTTCGATGATGCTCGAGCAATATTGCTGCGCCGGGCTCAATTCTTCCTTGGGCGTCGGAGGAAGGGGAAGCGCTTCCGGGTCCTTGTCGTCGGCTTTATTCGCAGGCTCATGCTTGCTCTCGTCGACCGCGATGCGGAACGAGAATGGGATCGGGGTGTGTTCGTCGGCGTTCGGGCGAAGATCGAACGTGCGGGCGCTCCGGTCGACTGGCGGGCCGACCATGGGGCGTTGTCCGCTTTCCGCCGTCGCCGCGTCGACGACCACAAGCATAAGCCCGGAGGAAAGGACGATTCGAAGACCGGCACGCACGATGCTTTTCTGAATTGATGTCGTTCTGAGGATTAAAGCCATCATTGCACCACCAGCTCAGCTTGCAGCGCGCCTGCCGTCTTCATGGCCTGCAGGATCGCAATGATGCCTATCGGCTTTAGGCCCATCTTGTTGAGCGCGCTCACGAGATCGCGAAGGTTGGCGCCGTTGACGGTAGCGACGTTGCCGCCGGCTTCGTTGACGTCGACTTGCGTATTGGGAACGACGACGGTCTCGCCGCCGCGCGAGAACGGAAGCGGCTGCGAAACCTGCGGGGTCTCGGTCACGCGAACCGTGATGTTGCCGTGAGCGACGGCGACGGTCGAAATCTTAACCTCGCTGCCGATGACAATCGTGCCGGTTCTTTCATCGATGACGACGCGCGCGGACTGATCTGGATTAACTTCAAGCTCGCCAAGCTCGGCCAGAAGCCGTGACGATAGGATCGCGGGGGGCTTGCGGATCATCACGCTTTGCCAGTCCCTGGCGCGCGCGATCGGCATCCCGAAACGCTCCTTCGCAAAGTCGTTGATGACATCCATGATGCGGACAGCCGTGGTAAAGTCGGGATTGCGGAGCTCAAACTCGAGCGGCATGCTCTCGTCGAATGCGCCAGGCGCGTCCTGCTCGACGATGGCGCCATTCGGAATTCTTCCGCGCGTCGGAATGCCCGAGGTGATGGATTCAGCTGCGCCCTTTGCGAGATATCCGGAAATCGTGACGGCGCCCTGAGCGGCCGCGTAGATCTTCTGGTCGGCGCCAGCGAGTGGCGTCATGACGAGCGCGCCGCCGGCGAGGGACTTGGCGTCGCCGATCGAAGAAACCGTGACGTCGAAGCGCGACCCCTTCGATGCGAAGGGGGGCAGTTCCGCCGTGACCATGACCGCCGCGACGTTTCGCGTCCTCGGCTCGTATTGAGAACCACGAATATTGACGCCCATGCGGTCGAGCATGGCCTGCACGGATTGCTGCGTGAACGGCGAATTCCGCAGCGTATCGCCCGTTCCGTTCAAGCCGACGACGAGGCCGTAACCGACGATCTGGTTGGCGCGAACGCCTTTGAGATCGGTGATATCCTTTATCCGCGTGGCTTCAGCGGAGGCCGTCGCGGCTAGGAAAAAAAGCAGTGCGGCGATCGCCAGTCTCATTGATCATTCACCGCCAGCGACTGGTCGGGCTCGACACGCGCCTTGATGATGATTCCCGACTCGGGATTCCGGACGTTGATGATTTCCCCGACCGATCCGGATTGCATCGGAACACCAACGCCGACGATCGAGACGAATTTTGAATTGTAGGTGAGCTTGTACGTTCGACCCTGCTTCACCGCATCTTCAGAACGGATGGCCATTTCGGGAATAAGCTCGCCCGGCAACAGCGTGCGCCGCGCAATTTTCCCCAATAGATCCTCCTGACGCTCGCCGAACACTGGCGGATTGCCGGGCGACACCAGCAATTGACGCTCGCTCAGCGCTTCGCCGGTGATCCGGTCGCCCGGATAGATGACGGTGCTCGGCACGAAGACAGTGCGACCAGAATCGTCGGCATCCGCGACGACAGCCGTCGTTGCGCAAGCGGCGAGCAGTGCGATTCCAAAGCGGACCGCATTTCGCATGTTGCGCAATCGAAGCATCAGCGAATGTCCTTCGTGATGACGTTATACATGTCGTCCGCCGCCGAAATGACCTTCGAGTTCATCTCGTAGGCGCGCTGCGCGGTGATCAGCTCGGTGATTTCCTTGACGGGATCGACGTTCGAACCTTCGAGATAACCCTGCTGAATGGTGGCATAGCCGGCGTCGCCGGGGCTTCCGATAACGGGACTTCCCGAGGCTTCGGTTTCCTGGAAGAGATTGCCGCCGAGAGGCGCCAGACCGGTTTCGTTGGCGAAGTTGGCGATGCTCAATTGACCGAGCAGCTGCTGCGTTCCGGTCGTGCCGAAGAGCGCATACACTTGGCCGTTGGCGTTGACCGTGATGTTGGTCGCCGTCGTCGGAACCGTGATATTCGGAATGACGAGATTGCCGTCGAGCGTGATGAGCTGACCGCTTGAGTTTCTGTTGAACGCGCCGTCACGCGTGTAAAGAATCTCGTTGTTTTCGCCTTGGACCTGGAAATAGCCGCGACCGTTCAACGCCAGGTCGTAGCGGTTGCTCGTCGAGGCCAGCGGCCCCTGCATCGACAGATTGCGAATGGCGACGGTCCGGACGCCAAGACCGACGGTATTGCCTTCCGGGATGATGGTATCGTCGTCGCGCGCGACGGTGCCCGCGGGGCGGTCCGTCTGGTACAGCAAATCCGCAAACTCCGCGCGCGATCGCTTGAAGCCGGTCGTGTTGATATTCGCGACGTTGTTGGCAATAACCTCGACGTTTGTCTGTTGCGCAGACATGCCGGTCGCTGCGATCGAAAGCGCTCTCATGGATTATGGCCTCACATTTGCATTCTGCTGATTTCTTGGTACGCACCGACGACTTTGTCGCGAACGGCAACGACGGTGCGGAGGGCCTGATCGGCTTGCATCACGGCTTGCACGACTTGCTGCAATGGCGCTTTGCCTTGCATTCCGGCCATTGCAGTCGTCTCGCCGGTCTTGAGCGTGTTGAGCGCGTCCGAGGCCATGGATGCCATCGTCCGAGCGAAATCGTTTTCGGGTGCCGCTTGCGGCGCTGCCGTCGGCGCCAGGCCCGAGAGCGGTGACGAACCTGCGGCTCGGCCGATGTCGGGAGAGAGCATAGCGATGTTCAGGCTCATGACGTCCTCAGAAGATCAATTGTCATCGAAGCGATTTCTCGAACTTGCTTGATGACTTGGGTGTTGGCTGTGTATGAGCGCGAAGCTTCGCGCATGTCCGAAAGCTCGGTGAGCATGTCGACATTGGGCATCTTCACGTAGCCTTTGGCATCCGCCGCCGGATGACCGGGCATGTATTCGGTGCGGAACGGCGCCTCGTCGCGTGAGATATCCTGGACTTGCACCAGATCCGCGCCGCTTACCTCGTCCGAGACGGATTCAAAGCTGACTGTCTTGCGCTGGTAAGGGTCGGCACCCGCCGTCTTGCCGGTCGAATCGGCGTTGGCGATGTTTTCCGACACCACGCGCATACGTGTCGATTGAGCGAAAAGGCCGTTCGCGGCGGCACTCGTAGCGGCGATCAGAGGATCGTTCATGTCTTAACCCTTCGTGGCGGATTGCAGCATTCGATCGAAGGTCTTCATAATCTGCGTGTTCAGCGTGTAGCCGCGCATCACATCGTTTGATTTCAGAAATTCCTGCTCAAGGTTGACGTCGTTGCCGGAAACGAGCACCTCGGCCTGGTCGTCCCCATTGTTCTGATCGCGAACGGCATCCGATCCGGACGACGCGAAATGCTGCGGGTCAGTTGCGGCCATCGGAGCGGATGTGGACGCGGATGAGTCCATGACCGCGTCGAAACTTTCGACGTCCCTCGCCTTATAGCCGGGCGTATTGGCGTTCGCGACGTTCGATGAAATCACCGCTTGGCGTTGCGCAAACCATTCGTTTTGGCGAAATGCGAGATTGAAGAGTTGCATCGGCTGCATGGGATAATCCTGAGTGGTCTTCTACCTATGTGCACGCTCTCGCTTGCGTAGGACTGGAGAGATGCCGCGCGGCTGTGCGTCAGTCGCAAACTTGGTCGATCAATTGAGGCGGGCTTCGCCGAGCGCATCGTGCAGCCGAACCGTATTGTGGCCCGGCGCGTTCGTTTCGCCCTCGAACTTGATGTAAGTAATCTCGACGCCGGCCTCTTCCGCTTCCAGCATCAAGCGGAAATAGACGTGGACGGACTGGTGATGAAATTCCATGTCCAGGAACACGCGCGGCAGGACGCCCCATTCCAAGAAGACGTCTCCGGCGTGACCGAAACTCAATGTCTCGGGCTTGAAGGATAGCTCGATCGACGATTGGACGAGGGAGCTGACGCTCGCGATCTGCCCCGTTTTCAGATAGCTGACGAGGTCTGGGAGATCAATCAACCGGAGATCCGTCGCGACGCAGCGAATACTGTCTCCGAGTATCTTCTCGCGAACTTGCGAATGATCGATGCGTATCGGGATCATCGACGGCTTTTCCTCTAGGCGCGGACGGTGCCCGCCCCATTCCGTTGCGCCTGAAGGCGAAGCAGAATCTGGGCGATGGCTTTGTAGAACTCGACGGGGATCATTTGATCCACTTCCACTTTTGCATACAGGGACCTTGCGAGAGCCTTGTCTTCGATGACCGGAATGTCATTTTCTTCAGCGATACGACGAATGGACAATGCGATCAGGTCCTGACCCTTCGCGACAACGCGGGGTGCGCCACCTTCGGACCTCACGTAGCGAAGCGCGACGGCGAAGTGCGTGGGATTGGCGATGACGATCGTCGCGCGCGGGACGGAGTTCATCATTCTCTGGCGAATGCGGGAACGAGCGATCGAACGGCGGCGCGCCTTGATGTGTGGATCGCCTTCCGCCTGCTTGCGTTCGTCCTTGATTTCCTGCGGTGCCATTCTGAGAGACCGGCGCCAAAGCAGATGGGCGACAGGGAGATCGAAGACCAGGAGCCCAAACGATAGAAGTGTGAGCGAGATCAGAAGCAGCACGACGCTCTTCTGCGCGAGCGTCAGAATGGCTGCGGGATCGCTCCATATCGAATTCGTGAAGTCGTGCCAGAGATACATCAAAATCGCCGTGCTCATCCCCGTCACCACGAGGAGCCGGAGAGACAGCTTTAAAAACTCGAAGAACCCCGACGCGCTGAAAAGCCGCTTGAAGCCCTTTGCCGGCGACAAACGGGAGATGTCGGGAATGATCCGCTTGAATATCGGAATCGGTATATTCTGCGCGACCGATGCCAATACGCCGCCCGCCGTAAAGGTTAGGATGATCGGCGCCGTTATAAGCGCCGTGCTTTTTCCGACGACGTCGATCAGGAGCGATAAGTCGCCGCCGTTGTCGATGTGAATTGATCCTGCATTCGCCAGCAGACCCGTGAGAATATCGGCGAAATGCTCGATGAACGTCTGCCCGAGCACCGCGATGACCAAGAGTGCGGCGAGCAAATATGTGAAGTTTGTCGCTTCCCGCGACATCGGAACATTGCCGTCGCCACGCGCATCGCTCAGCCGCTTATCGGTTGCCTCTTCTGTGCGGCTGTCTTTTTCTTGCGTATCAGACATGGCCCCGATCCGTCAGCTTGGTCATTGTGTGCACTAAGCGGCGGCGCCGGAGATATCGATCAATCCGTCGGCGGCGAGGCGGAGAACGGAATCTACAATCGCTCGACGGGCATCGACGATATCGCGCGGAGGAACATTCGCCGGGCTCTGCAGTTCGGCTTCGGCCATGCGGCGCGCGCGCGGTGCCAGAGCCGAGAGAACCTTGGCCTGCAGTTCGGAGTCAGCGCCTTGCAGAGAAAGAACTGTTCGTTCGACCGGCGTGCCATCCATAAGAACCGTGAGGGCGCGGGCCGGGAGCCTAATGAGGTCTTCGAACTTGAAGAGCATCTTGCGGATGGCTTCCGCATCCTTGGGTTTGACGCTCGCGAGGTATTCAAGTGCTTGGCGCGATTCCTCTTTATCCATGTTGTTAAGAATGCTCGCTAGCGAAACATACTTGTCCGCCGAGCGGCGATCGACATCGAACAGTTCATCGTGAAGGCCGCTCTCCAATGCTTCGACCACTTGGGGCGATACGTGCCCCATTCCGAGCATCCGATTGAGCAGGTCGTTGCGCTTGCCGACCGGAAAGGTCTTCAAAAGGGCAGACGCGCGTTCGCCGCCAAGACGATCGAGATAATAGGCAGCGACCTGGGGCGATTGATTCTGAAAGTGAGCGTAGAGAATGTCGTCGGGTAGCGCCGACAATTGGCTCCAGACGTCCTGGCGCGCAATGAACTGCTCGCTCGGATCGCCCGACGATCGGTTTTCGGAAATGACGTCGGTGACCAGACGCCGAACATCTTCGGCGCGGCCGAGAAACGGCGCGCCTTGACCGAACTGATTTTCGAATTCCTCGACGATGCCTTCAAGTTCGGCCGCGGTGATGGTCGGCATGATTTCAGCCGAGCGGACGAGGATATTCAGCTCTTCAGGATTGAATTTCTTCAGAAGGCCGCTTGCGCGCTGCTTGCCGAGCGCGAGAAGAAGCACGCCGACCTTTTCGGGTCCTGTCAGAGTTCGCGAGTTTCCGGCTTGCATCGATAACGGGTCTCGCTTCGAGAGGATCTACAGCTGCTACTTCGTGACGCCGGGAATTGCGCCGACCTGCGTCAACACCACGCCGAAACGTGATGTTCCTTCGTTGAGAACCACGACCTCGCCGCGGGCGATCAACCGGCCGTTCACAAGAATATCGACGGGATCGCCGACCATCTTGTCGAGCTTGACGACGGAGCCCTTTGCCAATTTGGCGAGGGTCGCCACCGGCATCTTCGCGGATCCGAGGACCACCTTCATCATGACGGGCAGGCCCATAATCATGGCGCTGTTGCCACCGAACTCGCTCGCCGCTGATGCTTCTCCACCCGCGTCCGATCCGCCGATGTGGGCCGCTTCCGCGAGACCTGCGATCTGGCCTAAACCAAAATCGCTGCTTCCGGGCATCGCCTGATCGAAGCCGGACTCGGTTCCTTCGGGCGTGTTTTCCGATTGGTCGATATCACTCGGCGTCATGACCGTAGAATTCCTTGAGCTGGCAGTTCGGTAATTGATTTTGCGACACGGGACATGCCGCAACCTTGAGATAGCGAGACATTAGAGGCCGTAGAATTCATCGACTGCCTCCCTCTGCTGATTGAACTCGTCATCGACACGAAGAATCAGCCCGTTGTCGCGTTTTCCAAGCTCGCACCAGAAAAGCGGGCTTTCGTCTGCGTCGAGGCGGACGCGCGACATCGACGTCATCTGAAGTTCGATGACGGAACCGACCGCAAATTTTTGGACTTCCCCCAGCGCGATGGGTCGCTCTTCGAGTACACCGTTGAGTTCGATGAAGGCGCGAGCGATCTCTTCGGCGAGCTGCTTCGACCACGCAGGATCTTCCTGATACTGCGGCGCAGTGGCGGCCGGGCTCGAGCCTTCGTTTGGTGCCGCTGTCACGAGCAAGTCGCGAATAGTTTCGAGTGCGGCTTGGGGAATGACGATCGTGACAATGCCTTCATGGCCGTCATAGTCGAGCGACAGCCGAGCGGCAATGACTGGTGACGCCGGGCCAAGCTGTGGCTCAAGCTCGATCTTTTCAACCACTTCTCCGACGTCAAAATCGACATCGGCAAGGATCGAGAACGCGGACGTCAGCGCTCGGGAGACCCGGCGAAAGAGAACGCGCAGGACATTGGCGTCGGTGCGTGTCAGCTTGCGGGGCGGAAGGCCGGCCGGCGGAATGGATTCGCATCCGGTCGCGGCCTCGACGAAAAGGCTGCTCACGGCCGGATCCGCGATGAAATAGACCCAGCTTCGCCATCTCTCCGCTCGCACCACGCCAGCAAACGCACCCGCCGGCAATCCGCAGGTATCGGAGATCGTCGACGCAAACAGTTCGACAAGACGGACCTTCACGGGCAGAAGCGATATGTTGCCGACTTCTTCGACCATAATCCGGGGAAGCTGCCCGAAGATCATCTGCAGGCCGGGCAAGCGATCGGGACGGATTTGCCCTGCGGAAAGCGCTCGCTCGAGAGACTTCTCCACTTCAAGAAGGGACTTGGTCGCTTCCATCAAGGCTTCATCCGACATGACGGAGACCACGGATTTGCGCTTCAGCGCAGACGGGGAATGCGTCGGTCGGAGCGAAAGACAATCGCCAGATCATCACGCCGCCTTCTTTTCCTGTCCCGGACGACGATCGACGCCGCCGCCCATCGTCGCTGCTTCGACCTCGTTAATCGTCGGGCGTTCGTAAGCCGAGATCGCCTTGCGGCCGTGCTCGATGGCAACCTGGGGCATGGCACCGTTCATGAAGGCCAGCAGCGACTGCTTGGCGATGACGTAAGAGCGCAGGTTCTTGTCGCGGATGATTTTCACTTTGGTCGCCAGGGGTCCGACGACGGCATAAGAAAAGAAGATGCCCGCGAATGTGCCGACAAGCGCCGACGCGATGAGATGGCCGAGGATTTCCGGCGACTGATCGATGGCGCCCATGGCTTTGACGACGCCAAGAACGGCCGCCACGATGCCGAGAGCCGGGAGGCCGTCACCCACCGCGACGAGCGCGTGATAGGCCTTGAGCTTGTCGTGCCGCACGGTCTCGATTTCTTCATCCATCAGAGATTCGATTTCGTGCGTCCGCGCATTGCCCATGATGATGAGACGAAAGTAATCGCAGATAAAGGTCGTCAATTCTTCGTTCGCAAGGACGCTCGGCGAGCGCTTGAAGACCTCGGCGTCCTGCGGGGAATCGATGATCATTTCCATTTCGGCGCGCGATTTATCGCGCAGCTCGCGCATCATGAAAAAGAGCAGGGCGAGAAGCTCGATGTTCTGGTCTTGAGTCGGCGTGCCGTTCTTAAATGCTTCGACGGTCGCCTTGCCGACATCCTTGATCGTTTTCATCGGGTTCGCGACGACGAAGGTGCCGAGCGCCGAGCCCATGATGATCACATATTCCCAGGGCTGCCAGATGACGAGGACGTGGCCGCCCATCGCGGCGAAGCCGCCGAGCATACAGACCAGAGTGATAGCGAGGCCGACGATAATGGTCACGTGAGCATCCCGATGCGGATTTTAACAATGCCCATAAGGGACGCTTTGGCTTGCGTGGGACTTGCCCGCTGCTTTGCTCCGACAAACCTCTATCGCCGAGTCAGCCCGCCACAAGTTCGTGGCCCTAGCTTTGGCCCAGGCCGAGCCTCACGGAGACGGATTTTACCGGATGCAATCGAATATCTACGTCGCGCTATCCGCCCAACTGTCTCTTCAGCGGCGACTCGATACGCTTGCGAACAACGTCGCGAACGTCAACACCGTCGGATATCGCGGTGAGGAAGTCTCTTTCGAAGAGCTCGTTTCGCCGTCGAGCGGCAGCAAGCCGGTAAGCTTCGTTTCCAAAGGCGAAAATCACATCTCGACGAAAGGCGGCGAGATCACGCAAACCGGCAACGCCCTGGATGTTGCCGTGCGCGGCGACGCCTGGCTCGCGATCCAGACGCCAAACGGAGTTGCCTATACGCGCGACGGCCGAATGCAGATGACGAGCGAAGGTGTTCTCACGACGCTTGAAGGCTATCCATTCCTCGATGCCGGCGGCGTGCCTATTCAGCTCAACCCCAACGATCCGCCGCCGACGATCAACAAGGCCGGCACGATTGAGCAGGCCGGAAACAATCTCGGAGCGATTGGTCTTTACCGGATGCCGCAAGGCGCGAAGCTGACACGCGCCGAGGGCGTGTCCGTGGTGTCGGACGTTCCGGCGGTCGCGGAACTCGATTTCCTCCATAATGGCGTCGTGCAGGGTTATGTCGAGAAATCGAACATCAATCCTATCCTCGAGATGACGCGCCTCATCACCCTTCAGCGGAACTTTCAGGGCGTCAGCACGATGCTGGGCGACACCGAGAATTCCCTGACCGATGCCCTGAAAACACTGGCGGGTTCGTGACGCGCCGGCGTCTGATCGCGGCGCTTTGACATGACGTGCCGTTGCATATGCGGCGGAAGGAGCATCATTGACGCTGGCTGACGCCACTCCGTTCGATCGGCTGGACTTGTTGATGGCTTCCGCCGCGGCACGGTCTCCGGCGCATCGCGTGTCGGGCCGCGTGGTGCGTATCAGCACGACTTATCTGGTCGTCTCGGGACTTTCGAAATTCGTCTCCATCGGTGATTCCGTTTCTATTGCCGGCATCGGCGGCGCCGTGCTCGCCGAAGTCGCGACGATCGAGGCCCAAACGATCAACATCACGCCCTTCATCGCCGACCATCGCATCGAGCTCGGCGCGCGGGTCACGACGATGTCTGGACAGCTGACGCTGTCGCCGCACGACTCTTGGCTCGGCCGCACGGTCAACGCGTTGGGGCAGCCGATCGACGATGGTGAACCTCTTGTTCGCGGCGAGCGCGCTTTCGCCATTCATGGGTCACCGCCGTCGCCGCTGCGCCGCAATCGCCTCGGCATTCCTCTGACCACCGGCGTCAAGGCGATCGATCTTTTCACGCCCATTTGCGCCGGGCAGCGCATGGGAATTTTCGCGGGATCGGGCGTCGGAAAATCGACTTTGCTGGCGATGCTGAGCCGCGCGCCGTCAAGCGACGTCACGGTGCTGGCGCTTGTCGGGGAACGAAGCCGCGAGGTTCGTGATTTTCTTGACGATACGCTCGGCGCAACGCGGTCTCAGGTCGTGTCCGTGGTCGCGACGTCTGATGAGAGTCCGATGATGCGCCGGCTCGCGCCGAGCACTGCAATGTGCATCGCGGAGTATTATCGCGATCGTGGAAAGAACGTGCTGTTGATCATCGATTCTCTCACGCGTTATGCGCACGCGATGCGGGAACTGGCGCTTGCCGCCGACGAACCACCCGTGGCGCGAGGATATCCGCCGAGCGTCTTCAGCAACCTGCCCCGTCTCCTGGAGCGCGCCGGGCCGGGCGAAGTCGGCGCCGGGACGATCACCGCCGTCTTGTCGGTGCTCGTCGACGGCGACGATCACAACGATCCGATCGCCGACGCAACGCGCGGTATCCTCGATGGCCATATTGTGCTCGATCGCGGTATTGCGAGCCAAGGAAGGCTTCCAGCGCTCGATCCGCTAGCATCGCTCTCGCGGCTGGCGCCGAAGATCCGGACGAAGAACCAAGCGCAATTCGTGACGCAGCTGATCGAGGTGATTTCGAGGTTCGAAGATACCCGCGATCTCCGCGCCATCGGCGGCTACCGCGCTGGCAGCGACGCGACGCTCGACCGGGCGATGGAAATCGTGCCACGCGTTTACGAAGCGTTGAAGCAGACGCTCGATGAGGCGCCGGTTGAGGACGTCTACGCGTATCTTTCCCAGGTCCTGCCCGGCGGGCAACGGCAAAATTCTGCGCCGCGCTAGCGTGGGAGTTGTCGCCTGACGGCAGCCACATTGGAGTTCTGAACCCGGAGCGTGACGAGCATGGTAAGCACGACGGAGGCCGTAAGCCGCTTGATCACGGGCGATGTGCTCCTGCAGGCCGAGAGGCAGCTGCTGCGAAATCGCGAGCAACCGGGGAAGCAACCGCAGGACCAGCCAGCGCAAGCGACGCCAGCACCAATCTCACATAACGATAAGGCGGTCGCATCGGTGCTTCTGACGCTGCTCGACGAGCAGTTGGACGCTTCGGCTGCGGTTCAGAAAGAGCCAACAGGACAAGCAGCGACCGCACAATCGGCCGGCGGCCAAACAACAACGGGGCCGAACCGGGTTGCTGCGCAGTACGCGGAGGCCGAAGCCGTCTTTCGGCCGGATTTGCCGACGTCTCAAGCCCTCCCTTTCATCGACCCTACCAATCAGCAAATTTTACTCGCGGCATCGTCTCCTGAACTTCGCATGGCCATGCAAAGCGCTTTCTTGTCGGCGGCGGTGCGGGCTCAGACCGAAGACACCGCGGCTTCCGACGCCGATGCGCGGCGACGCAAAAGCGCAAGCGCAATGACCTCTTCGTCGTTCATTCGCGTCGGGGCGGGCGTTTTCATCGTCGGCGCACTGGCGATCTTCCTTGCGGCGGGATTCGCGCGCTAGCGTCAGCCGATTGCGTCCGGCACGATGGATTTACGCTCGGCACCGCGCGCCGACTTCTTGTCGTCGCTGTCCCTGCCGGTGGTGCCAGGGTTGGCCATGTGCGATAAAAGCGACAACAGAACCTGATCGCTTCCGAGGCTTGAGAACGGCTGAGCGTTCGGCTCGGCTGACGCCACCTGCGAGCGCGGTTGCGTGGTTGTGGTTGCCGTCGCCGTGACCGAGGCTGGAGTTGGGGCGACCGGAGAGGAGTTCGTCATCGCCGACGCACTGGCGGCGGATGCCATTGCCGCAAATCCGGCGCTCACACCCTGTATGGCCGGATTTCCCTGCCCGAACCAAGCCACTTCCTGAAGCCGCCGTTGCACGAGGCCGTCGACAACGTTGCCGCCTGCCTTGTTGTACTGAAGGAAGAGAGACCGTGCCTTGTCGAGATCGCCTGTCGAAACGGCTTGCCCGAGTCCGCTTTGCGTCCAGGCGGTTCCCGCGTTGTACGTCAATGACGTCAGCGCGGCCTTGCTGCCCTCGTCGAGACCAGGCGCAAACTTGTCGACGAAATCGGCGGCCTTCTTAATCTCGGATGAGAATCGCCGATCGGCTTCCGCCTTATCGATCACTTCGCCGGCATAGCGAGCGCGGGTGCCGTAGCCGTTCGAATTCTGCGCGTAATCCCACCGGGCTTCGGCGCTGTAGCCTTCGAACTGCTTTATGGCATCAAGATAGCTGGTGTCCACCATACCTGGATGCTTGCCACGCCGAGCTTGCGGCAAGCTGGTATCGGAAGCGGTGCCGAGCGCACTTAGCGGCGCGAGCGCGCGACGTCTCTCAGCACGCTGGCTTCGAGTTGTACTTCGTCCAGCCGATGTTTCAGGACGTCGCCGATGCTGACGACGCCAATGACCTTGCCATCGACGACCACGGGTAAATGCCGTATGCGCCGCTGCGTCATGACGTTGGCAACGGCCGAGACCCGGTCGTCGGGGGCGCAGGTCACGACCGAGCGGGTCATCAGGTTCGCGACACGCATCTCCGGGAGGCTGCCGCCGTACTCGGCGATGCCGCGGGCGAGATCCCGTTCCGAAATAATGCCCTGCAAACCGCCCTTGTCATCGATCACGAGCAGCGCACCAATTTGTTCTTTCCTGAAGCTGTGGGCCAGCGCGCGCATCGTGGCGTTTGCCTCGATGGTCTTAATAACCGTGCCCTTGGCTTTCAGAATGTCTGAGACTTTCATCTCATCGCTCCAATCCAGTCCCGTCAGTCCGCTGCAATTGCTTGCATGCAGACGATATATTGCCGCCAAAAGGTCGGCGCGATCCTCCGCCGTCAGCGGATCGTAGGGATTGCGATCGCGCGTGGTCAGGAGGCTTGTCAAAGCTTCGACGACAACCGAGTCATCACTAAACGCCGGACTCTCACGGCAGAAGGCGCTTCGCGTCGTGATAACAGGGAAGTCGGAAGCTTTCGCAGCGAGCGTGCCGCGCCGACCACCTTCGATCACGAGACTGTGCCTCGGATCACCACCGACAACGGCGCGCGCTTCGGCGTAAAGCCGCTCGCATTCGCCCTTACCGCTTTTGTCGCCAGCCAAGACGACATCGAATAGGGCTCGGCCGCGATCGCCGAGAAGCGTCGTCAGAAGACGCTCGGTGTCGCGGAGTTCGAGAAGCGAAACGAGAATGAGCCGAAGTCCGTCGCCGCGAGCCGCGATGATCAGGTCGCGAATTCCGGGACGCGGCTCGACGGCCATCGTCGAGAGCATCTCACCGAAGATTTTCGACGCGCGCCGATGCATCGCCTGGATGAGGAGTGAGAAGTCTTCTGTCTCGGGCTTTCCGCGCAGAAAGGAGCGGACATAGTGCGCCATCCGCGCGACGCCGCTGCCGAGTTTCGCAGTAAGAGCAAAACCCTCGCGATCACACGACCAGTCAAAACCTGCCTCGGAAAAGACCTGAGCGAAAGCCCTGCGGCGTACATCTTCCGTTTCAGCAAGAGCACCGTCGGCTCGAATGATGATCGCCTGTAGCGTCATCGGTCAGCTATGTTCCAATCTCGATTCTAATATGCGTTCTAGGTAACCCGACTTGGGGTGTACGCCAACGCGACGTAAGGTCTTTAGGTGCCGCCTTGAACTGAGCACAAAATGCGGCGCCGCAAGGATCGTCAACCTGCATTGCAGCGCAGCAACCGGCTATGTCGGGAGTTCGCCGGACAGCCAGGGCATCGACTTTCGCAACTCTGACAGAGTCGAGGCTTCGAGCGACGATTTGCAGGCCTTCGTCAGATCACGAGGTAAACTGCCGAGTTCGAACCTGCGGCTCACCAGAGTTAATGTTCTCTTGAGCTGGGGACCGGGAAGCGGCGCCGCCCTGATATCGCGGTTTTCGAGCGCGGCTTCGGCAATGCAAATGGGCGTCGAGATCGCGAAGCCCTTGCCGCGCGCGACCATATCGCTGACGCCAAAGGGCGTGTCGAATTCGAGTCCCTGAGGAAAATCGATATTCAGGCGGCGGAGGTAGCGCTCGATATCGATGCCGGTCTTCGAGCGGGCGCTATAGCGAATAAAGGGGAGCTTGCCGGCACAAGCCGCGAGTTCGGCGACGGACCGCGGGATCTTGTGTCGCGACGGAAGCACCAGAATATAAGGCTCGGTCACGATTTCGTGCCGGTCAAAACCTTCGACGTCGCTCATATCGTCGACACCGATGAAGAGATCGAGGTTTCGCGTCAGAAGGGCGCCCGCATGGGTCGCGGTGAGGCCAGACTGCACAGACACCTGATCGGCATGATTGACGAGGAAGGACGCGATCGGCCCTGTCAGGGCCCGCGACAAGCTGTCCACGAGGCCCGCACGGATCAGGGCCAGCCGCCCGCGCGCCGTGTGCCGGATGACCGTCGCAAGCTGGCGCGCTTCCGACACGAGGGCGGACGCGCGCTGTCGCATGATTTCTCCCGCCGGGGTCAACGCCAAGGGACGGACGCTGCGATCGAAGAGCTTTACGCCCATTCGCTGTTCCAGGTCGGCAATGGCCTGGGAGATGGCGGGTTGCGTTAGCGCCAGCTTCTTCGCCGCGAGCGCCATCGATCGCGCGTCGCAAACGCCCAAGAATGCTTCGAGGGCATGAAGATCAAAAGGCAGTCTGTTCGAGCGCGTTGTCATGGCTCCGCATAATAAGATTTTCTTATATTAACGTCAATCGGTGGGTGATCTATAAGCAATCAAGTTGGTTCGGTCCGTGTTCGTCCCGCGGGATCGCCTAGAACGAGCGAATAGAACAACCATGCTCAACTCAGATCGCTATTCGATTTTTTCCGTCCTGGCAGAAGCGCTGCGCGGCCAGACGGGCTGGAAACCGGTGTGGCGCCAAGCCGCTCCGAAGCCGAGTTACGACATCGTCATTGTGGGCGGCGGCGGGCACGGACTCGCGACCGCTTACTACCTCGCGAAGCGGTACGGCAACGCGAACATCGCCGTCGTCGAAAAGGGTTGGATCGGATCCGGCAACGTCGGACGCAACACCACCATCGTCCGCTCGAACTATCTGCTGCCGGGCAACATCCCTTTCTATGAAACGAGCATGAAGCTCTGGGAAGGGCTGGAGCAGGATCTCAATTACAACGCGATGGTTTCGCAGCGCGGCGTCCTCAATCTTTTTCACTCGGACGGCCAGCGCGACGCCTACGCCCGGCGCGGCAATGCCATGCGGCTGCACGGCGTCGACTCGGAACTTTTGGACCTCGATGCCGTCCGCAAGATGTATCCTTGGCTCAACTACGAGAACGCGCGCTTTCCGATCAAGGGTGCCCTCATTCAGCGTCGCGGCGGAACGGTGCGCCACGATGCTGTTGCCTGGGGCTATGCGCGCGGCGCCGACCGTCTCGGAGTCGACATCATCGAGAACGCGGAAGTCACGGGCTTTCGCATCGAGAACGGCAAAATCGGCGGGGTCGAGACGACGCGCGGGTTCATCGGTGCGAATAAAGTCGGCCTTGCGGTTGCTGGCAATTCCTCGCGGGCAGCGGCGCTCGCTGGGTTGACGCTGCCGATCGAGAGCCACGTGTTGCAAGCGTTCGTGTCGGAGGGCATCAAGCCGTTCATCGATGGCGTCGTAACGTTCGGTGCGGGCCACTTCTACATCAGCCAGTCGGACAAGGGCGGCCTCGTTTTCGGCGGCGATATCGACGGTTATAATTCTTATGCGCAGCGGGGTAACCTTCCCGTCGTCGAGGATGTCCTCGAAGGCGGGATGGCGCTGATGCCACGGATCGGACGCGTGCGGTTGCTCCGCTCGTGGGGCGGCATCATGGACATGAGCATGGACGGCTCGCCGATCATCGATCGGACGCCGATTGATGGGCTCTATTTCAACGGCGGCTGGTGCTACGGCGGTTTCAAAGCGACGCCCGCATCGGGGTTGTGCTTCGCGCACCTCTTGGCGCGCGACGAGCCGCATGAGGTTGCCAAGGCATACCGCCTCGACCGCTTCCGCACCGGCCACATGATCGACGAGAAGGGCATGGGCAATCAGCCCAACCTGCACTGAAGGCAAGCCATCATGCGCATCCACTGTCCTTATTGCGGCGAACGCGGCAACGATGAATTCTCGTATCTTGGAGATGCGAGCGTCGTGCGTCCCGATGCGTCGGCGCCCAACGCCGAAGACGCGTTTTATGCGTTCGCCTATGAGCGCCGCAACGTCGCCGGTCCGACGCAGGAACTTTGGTATCACGCCGCCGGATGCCACGCTTGGCTCGTCGTCACGCGCGATACCCGCACGCACGAAATTTCCGATGTCAAACCGGCCCAGGATGTCGCTCTCGCGCGTCAGAGCCCTGTGAGCACCGCATCATGACTCAATCTCAGACTTCGCGTGTCACCGGCCTCGGCCTCGTCGATCGCACGAAACCTCTCGACTTCACATTCGATGGCGTCCCCTACACGGGTTACGCCGGCGATACGCTGGCATCGGCGCTGCTTGCCAACGGCGTCCGGCTGGTCGGGCGCTCGTTCAAATATCATCGCCCGCGCGGAATTCTGACGGCCGGTTCCGAAGAACCGAACGCGCTTGTCGAGTTGCGCTCGGGCGAACGCCGCGAACCGAATACGCGCGCGACGGTCGCCGAGCTGTTTGACGGCCTGGACGCGAAAAGCCAAAACCGCTTTCCCTCTCTCTCGCTCGATCTTCTTGCGGTCAACGGACTGTTGTCGCCGGTCTTCTCGGCCGGCTTCTACTACAAGACCTTCATGTGGCCGGCAGCCTTCTGGGAGAAGTTGTACGAGCCGATCATTCGGCGGGCTGCCGGTCTCGGCCGCGCGGCCAACGAACCCGATCCCGATACCTACGACAAGGCCAACGCATTCTGCGATGTGCTGATCGTCGGCTCCGGACCGGCCGGATTGATGGCCGCGCTCTCGGCCGCACGTGCCGGAGCGAGAGTCATCGTCGTCGACGAAAGCTTCGCATTCGGCGGCCGGCTTCTCAGCGACGCCAGAACCGTCGGCGGCATGAGCGGCGTCGAATGGGTCGATGCCGCCGTTGCCGAGCTATCCGCTTTCCCAAAAGTCCGGCTGATGTCGCGAACGACGATTTTCGGGGCCTACGATACAGGCACCTACGGCGCAGTCGAACGGATTGCGGATCACGTCGCCGTTCCTGCGGCCGGAGAGCCGCGTCAACGCCTCTGGCACATCGTTGCAAAGCAGACCGTCATCGCCCAAGGCGCGATGGAGCGGCCCATCGTTTTCGGAAACAACGATCGACCCGGCGTGATGCTGGCGAGCGCTGTGCGGAGCTACATCAACCGTTTCGGCGTGGCTCCGGGCCAGACGGCCGTCGTCTTCTCGAACAACGACGATGCTGCAAATACGATCGACGATCTGGTGCGCGCCGGCGTGACGGTCGCGGCCCTTGTCGACACGCGGCCCGCGTTGGCGCCTCAGATCAAATCGAAGGCCCGCAAGCACGGCATTCGCGTTTTCGAAGGCGCCGCCATTTCCGATGCGATCGGCGGCCAACGCGTGACCGGCGCTCGGATCGTCGCGGCATACGGCACGTCTCAATCCGTGGCCTGCGATCTGATCGCTGTTTCTGGCGGCTTCAATCCCAACCTGCAGGTGACGACGCACCTCGGCGGACGGCAGCAATGGGAGGAAAACCTCGCGGCCTTCGTTCCCGGCACCTTGCCGAAGTGGATGACCGTCGCAGGCTCAGCGAACGGCAGCTTTTCGCTGGCATCCTGCCTCGGCGAGGGGACGCAAGCGGGCGCGGCCGCTGCGGCCGCAATCGGATTCGAAGCCAGCTCGATCGCCATTCCGAAAGCCGATGACGAACTGACCGGCGTTTCGGCTTTCTGGCATGTCGAGAGCGCGAAGCACAAAGCATTCGTCGACCAACAGAACGACGTCACGGCGGCTGACGTTCGGTTGGCGGAGCGCGAAGGTTTCCGCTCGGTCGAACATTTGAAGCGTTATACCACGCTCGGCATGGCGACCGATCAGGGCAAGACCTCGAACGTCAACGGTTTGGCGATGCTTGCCGAGCTGACCAAGAAATCCATTCCGGCGACCGGCACCACTTCAGCACGTCCGCCTTACACGCCCGTCTCGCTCGGTGTTCTTGCCGGCGAACATCGCGAAAAACATTTCAAGCCGACGCGCCTCACGCCATCGCACGACTGGGCGAAAGAACGCGGCGCGGTCTTCGTCGAAGCCGGGATGTGGCTTCGCGCGCAGTATTTTCCGAAGCCTGGCGAAAATGATTGGCTGACGACCGTCAATCGCGAGGTGAAAACCGTCCGAAGCGGCGTCGGCGTTTGCGATGTCTCGACGCTCGGCAAGATCGAAGTTCACGGCACCGATGCCGGTAAATTTCTCGATCGCGTCTACATCAACATGATGAGCACGCTCGGCGTCGGCAAAGCGCGCTACGGCATGATGCTGCGCGAAGACGGCGTCGCGATGGACGACGGAACGGCCGCGCGCTTCGCGAACGACCGCTACTTTATCACGACGACGACGGCGAACGCGATCAAGGTTCTGCAACATCTGGAGCTTTGCCGGCAGTGGCATTGGCCGGACCTCGACGTGCAGATCTTTCCCGTCAGCGATCAGTGGGCACAATATTCGATCGCGGGACCGCGCGCCCGCGATCTTCTCGCCAAGATCGTCGATGCGCCGTTCGATATCTCGAATGCGGCGTTCGCCTACATGGCCGTTGCGGAGATCAGCGTGCTCGGCGGCATCAAGGCACGCATCTATCGCCTGTCGTTCTCGGGCGAGCTTGCCTACGAGATCGCGGTTCCAGCGCGGCACGGCGACCTGCTGATGCGGAAGCTGATGTCCGAAGGAGAAGAGTTCGGCGCGATTCCCTACGGCACCGAAGCTCTCGGCGTTATGCGAATCGAGAAGGGCCATGTCGGCGGCTCCGAGTTGAACGGCACGACGACGGCGGCGGACCTCGGGCTTGGCAAGATGGCATCAACGAAAAAGGATTTCATCGGCCGCGTGCTTGCGCAACGGCCGGGCCTTGTAGACCCGAGCCGTCCGCGCCTCATCGGGTTCAAGCCGGTAGACAAAGCCGTGCGCTTGCGGAGCGGCGCGCATTTCATCGGCAAGGATGACCGGCCGACAGCCGCAAACGATCAGGGTTACATGACGTCGGTCGCGTACTCACCGATGCTCGGCCATTGGATCGGCCTCGGTCTGCTTTCACGAGGAGACGCGCGCGTCGGCGAAATTCTGACCGCTACCGATCCCGTGCGTGGGGAGACCACCCTCGTCGAGGTCGTTCCGGCCGCGTTCTACGATGCAGAAGGAGCACGGTTGCGTGTCTGATCTTGCGAACGGCCTCGCGGTCGAAAAATACCCGGCGATCTCCGAGCGTTCGGATGTTGCGGTCACGCATATTGCGGCACGGCGCGGAGCACAGGCCTCACTCGCGGAGGTGGCGCGCGCGGCCTTTGGCGTGGACTTGCCCATGACCCCGCACGTGGTCGAGACGGCTGGGTTGACGATTGTATGGGCCGGGCCCGATCAATGGCTGATCGTTGAGCCGCAACAGGCCGGGTCCGATCCGAGCATCCGACTTGCGAAGACATTCAATGGATTGGCTTCGGTCGTTGACGTTAGCGATAGCCGGACGATTTTCCGACTCGCGGCTTCCCATCCCTCTGATGCCCTTGTGAGGAGCATGGGCATCGATTTCGAAGGGACCTCATTTGGACCAGGCGACGTCGCGATTACCCATGTCTCGCACCTGGGTGTGATGGTGTGGCGTCTTCCGGACGGCAGCGGGTACGATTTCGCCTGCGCCCGGACGTATTCGCGAGATTTTCTTGCCTGGCTTGGTAAAGCCTGAGCATCGGTCGACGCAGACCTGGCTACTTTCACCGGCCTGCGTCTTTCAGACATTGGACAATATCACATCGCATGGTGGAATTATCTTCCATGACGTGCGAACCTGTACCGATATTCAGTCCATTTAAGCCGCCATCTCCGGCGGAAAGTGTTGATGTCAGAAAAGCCACGCAAAAACTCAGTTGATCTCGCAGATTCGGAGCCACTTGCGACGGGCTCGAATGCGCCTGGCGCCGCCGAACATACGCTTGAGCAAGCCATCGGGCATCAGGTGCGCCACCATCGGAAGCACGCGGGATTAACCGTTGCGGAGCTTGCCGCCGCTTCGCAAATTTCGCCGGGGATGCTCTCAAAAATCGAGAACGGACAGATCTCGCCGTCGCTCGGCACGCTGCAGATGCTGGCGTCAGCGCTGAATTTACCCCTTACGGTGCTGTTCGCTTCATTCGAGCAGCGCCGCGACTGTTCTTATGTGAAAGCCGGCGAAGGTGTCGTTATTCGCCGGCGCGGGACCAAGGTCGGCCATCAATATCAGCTTCTCGGGCATTCGCTCGACGGCCCAGTCGTCATCGAACCCTATCTCATTACCTTGTCGGATGATGCGGTTGCGTATACCGGATTCCAACACGAGGGCGTGGAGTTCATCTTCATGCTGACGGGCGAAGTGGAATACGCGCACGCCGACCGCAGTTATAACCTTCGTGCCGGTGACGCCATCCTGTTCGACAGCGCGGCGCCGCACGGTCCGGCACGCCTCGTCCAGACGCCGATGACCTACCTTTCGATCATCATCTATCCGCGCCCCTGATAGCCGCCAAAACGGTTCTGCCTTCTTTAGTGGCATTTCTTTTAAAGAAAACTTCTTTCTTCTCAGTTGACAGCTTGATGACGTGCACTTAATGTCTGGGCATTCCTTCGTGGCCCAGTCAGGAGGCACCTATGTGCGGCATCGTCGGATTATTCTTAAAGAACCCAGAAATGGAGCCGCAGCTCGGACAGCTTCTTTCGGGAATGCTTTCGACCATGTGCGAGCGAGGCCCTGATTCCGCAGGTTTCGCGGTCTATGGCGCGGCCGAGGACGGCCGTACCAAGGTCACGCTGCAGTCGCCGAACGCCGCTGAGGACTTCGCAAAGCTCAAAGCCGCCTTGTCGAAAGACAAGAAATTGGACGCCAAATTCAGCGTGAACGATACGCACGCCGTCCTCAGCATTCCGTCGGACAAGCTCGCCGATATCAAAGCCATGCTCGCCGCCGACTTCACGTCAATTCGGACGATGGCGACGGGCGAAAATATCGAGATCTACAAGGAAGTCGGCAATCCCAATGACGTCGCCAAGCGCTTCGACTTAGCGCACATGACGGGAACGCACGCCATCGGTCACACCCGCATGGCGACGGAGTCGGCCGTCACGACGCTCGGCGCGCATCCGTTCTCCACCGGTTCCGACGAATGCCTCGTCCATAACGGATCGCTTTCGAACCACGCCAGCCTGCGTCGCGAACTCGTTCGTGACGGTATGACGTTCAACACCGAAAACGATACCGAGGTCGCTGCATCCTATCTGACGTGGCGGATGAAGCAGGGAATGAATCTCGGCGAGGCGCTTGAGAAGAGCCTCGACGATCTCGACGGCTTCTTCAACTTCGTCGTCGGCACGAAAGAAGGCTTCGGCGTTGTTCGCGATCCCATCGCGTGCAAACCCGCCGTCATGGCGGAAACCGACGACTATGTCGCGTTCGGCTCGGAATATCGCGCGCTCGTCGGTTTACCTGGAATCGACAAGGCGAGGGTCTGGGAGCCTGAGCCCGCAACCGTCTATTTCTGGCAGCGCTGATGCAGCAGTTAATCGGGGAACTCATGCGTAAGTTCGATCTCGCCCAGACACCGTTGCGCGAACTCAATGAAGAGCTGCACCGGCAAACGGATGGCTCCAATCAAGCTCAGTGGGAAGTGTTGAACCCGCGCGGCGGTCACGCGATCGCCGTCGGGATCGACGCTCCCATCAAGGTCGATGTCCTTGGCAGCGTCGGATATTACTGCGCTGGCATGAACAAGAAAGCGACCGTGACAGTCCACGGTTCCGCTGGACCGGGCGTCGCCGAAAACATGATGTCCGGCAAGGTCGTCATCAAAGGTGACGCGAGCCAATATGCGGGCGCCACGGGGCAGGGCGGTCTGCTCGTCATCGAAGGTAACGCATCGTCGCGGTGCGGTATTTCGATGAAGGGCATCGATATCGTCGTCAAGGGCAACATCGGCCATATGTCGGCGTTCATGGCCCAGTCCGGTCATCTCGTCGTCCTCGGCGATGCCGGCGATGCTCTGGGAGACTCGATCTACGAAGCAAAACTTTTCGTGCGCGGCAAGGTCAAGAGCCTCGGCGCGGACTGCATCGAAAAGGAAATGCGGCCGGAGCATCACGAAGCGCTCACTAAGCTCCTTGAGGGCGCCGGGATCACCGACGCGAAGGCCGGCGAATTCCGACGCTATGGCTCTGCCCGCAAACTTTATAATTTCAACATCGACAATGCGGATGCTTATTGATGTCGCCCAAAATCCCGCTTACCACGCCGCGTCCGTCGGCGACATTCGACGATTACACGCTCTCGGAAATCCGGCGCGCGGCCGCGACGGGTATCTACGATATCCGTGGCGGCGGCGCGAAACGTCGGGTTCCACACTTCGACGATTTGCTTTTCCTCGGAGCGTCCGTCTCGCGCTATCCGCTCGAAGGCTATCGCGAGAAGTGTAGCACAAGCGTTACGCTAGGAACGCGCTTCGCCAAGAAGCCGATCGAACTCAAGATCCCGATCACGATTGCGGGCATGAGCTTTGGCGCGCTGTCGGCAAACGCCAAGGAAGCGCTCGGACGTGGTGCATCGATTGCCGGCACGTCGACGACGACTGGCGACGGCGGCATGACGCCGGAAGAGCGCGGGCAGTCGCAGACGCTCGTTTATCAATATCTGCCATCGCGCTACGGCATGAATCCCGACGATCTGCGCAAAGCGGACGCCATTGAGGTCGTCGTCGGCCAGGGTGCGAAGCCCGGCGGCGGCGGTATGCTGCTCGGTCAGAAAATTTCTGATCGCGTCGCGGAGATGCGCAACCTGCCGAAGGGCATCGACCAACGCTCGGCCTGCCGGCATCCGGACTGGACCGGACCGGACGATCTTGAAATCAAGTTGCTTGAGCTTCGCGAAATCACCAACTGGGAGAAGCCGATCTATATCAAGGTCGGTGGTACACGCCCCTATTACGACGTAGCGCTAGCGGTCAAAGCGGGCGCCGATGTCATCGTACTCGACGGTATGCAGGGCGGCACCGCTGCAACGCAGGAAGTCTTCATCGAGAATGTCGGCCTGCCGACTCTCGCCTGTATCCGACCGGCGGTTCAGTCGCTGCAAGACCTCGGCATGCACCGGAAGGTGCAGCTCATCGTCTCGGGCGGCATTCGCAACGGCGCCGACGTCGCCAAAGCTCTCGCGTTGGGCGCCGACGCGGTCTCGATCGGCATAGCGGCGCTTGTGGCGCTCGGTGATAACGATCCTGCGCTTGAAGCCGAATATGAAAAGCTCGGCACGCGCGCCGGATGCTACGATGACTGGCACGAGGGCCGCGATCCCGCCGGCATCACGACTCAAGATCCCGAGTTGTCGAAACGTCTCGATCCGGTTCGTGCGGGACGGCGTCTTGCAAACTACCTCAAGGTCATGACCCTTGAGGTGCAAACCATCGCTCGGGCCGCAGGCCACAACAACATTCACAATCTCGAGCCGGAAGACCTCTGCGCCTTGACGATCGAGGCTGCCGCGATGGCACGCGTGCCCCTCGCGGGAACGTCATGGGTACCTGGGGCGAGTGGATCGGGCGGCTTTTAAGCCGCCCCTTTTTTCGCCAGGGTTTGGGGAAGCAATCAAAAAATGAAACGCAAGCGTTGAGGACAGACAGCATGGCTCACGATCTCGCTCAGCTCGCAAAAGAGCGCGGAATCCGCTACTTCATGATTTCCTATACGGACCTCTTCGGTTCGCAGCGCGCCAAGCTCGTTCCCGCCTCGGCGATCGCGGACATGCAGAAAGACGGCGCAGGCTTCGCGGGCTTTGCGACCTGGCTCGACATGACACCCGCGCACCCCGATCTCTTCGGCTTGCCGGATGCGTCGTCGGTCATTCAGTTGCCGTGGAAGAAGGACGTTGCCTGGGTTGCCGCCGATTGCGTGATGGAAAACCAGCACGTCGCTCAGGCGCCGCGCGTCGTGCTCAAGAAGCTCATGGCGGAAGCCGCTGAACTCGGGCTCTACGTCAAGACGGGCGTCGAATGTGAGTTCTTCCTGATCTCACCGGACGGCACAGAAATCTCGGACGACAAGGATAACGCGGCCAAGCCTTGCTACGATCAGCAGGCCCTCATGCGGCGCTACGATATCATCGCCGAAATTTGCGACAGCATGCTCGACCTCGGCTGGGGTCCCTATCAGAACGATCACGAAGACGCCAATGGCCAGTTCGAAATGAACTGGAATTTCGACGATGCTTTGCTGACGGCGGATCGCCACTCGTTCTTCAAGTTCATGACACGATCGATCGCGGAAAAGCACGGGCTCCGTGCGACGTTCATGCCGAAGCCGTTCCCCGGACTGACGGGCAACGGCTGTCACGCCCACATCTCCGTATGGGACAAAGACGGCAAGACGAACATGTTCTACGATGGGACGGACGAAATGGGCCTGTCTCAGCAGGGCTACCATTTCCTCGGCGGAATCATGAAGCACGCGGAATCTCTTGCCGCGATCACGAACCCGACCGTCAACTCGTATAAGCGTATCAACGCGCCGCGCACGATGTCGGGTGCAACGTGGTCGCCCAACACTGTGACGTGGACCGGCAACAACCGCACGCACATGGTTCGCGTTCCGGGTAAGGGTCGCTTCGAACTGCGCTTGCCGGACGGCGCCGTGAACCCCTATCTCCTGCAGGCCGTGATCATTGCTGCCGGTCTCGACGGCATCCGCTCCAAGGCCGATCCCGGCAAGCGCCTCGACATCGACATGTACCAGCTTGGACATACGATCACGGACGCGCCGCGTTTGCCGCTCAATCTGCTCGATGCCCTCCGGGCCTTCGATAAGGATACTTCGCTCAAGAGTGCACTCGGCGATGAATTTTCGGCGGCCTACATCAAGCTCAAGACCGACAGCTGGAACTCTTATGCATCCCACTTCACGGATTGGGAGCGCGCGCACACGCTCGATTGCTAAGTATCGAAGCCCAGCAATTGCGGCACGAGTTGCCCCGGCCCTTATTCGGCCGGGGCATTTTTATTCCTTTGCCTAGCGTGTCTATGATTATTCGAGGCTGAAACTGCGTTAATGCGTGAGAAACGCACCAATACAGACGTTGTCCGGACCGGGCGACTGTGGCAGATTCCGGATATTATCCGATGATTAAGCGGCTCGCGTCGCAGAGCGACCCGAGAAAGCCGAGAACCTATGCCAATCAAATCCACTCGTGCCGCATGCGGCGTTCGCGTGGTGGCGAGCACCCTTTCCACTATGGAAGCCGTATCCGCCGCCCGGGCTGAACTGGCGGATGGTGTCTTTCAGCACATCATCGTTTTCTTTTCAGTCATCCATGACCCTGACGTCCTCATCGAAGCGCTCAAACAACATTTTCCCGACGTCCCCACATCGGGATGCAGCACGGCTGGAGAGGTCGGCCCTCTGGGTATGACGCAAGGCGGGATCGTGTTCATCGCTTTTCCCGAATTCGGATTCCGGGTCATGAGCGAAGTGATCCCGGACATCGACATAGGCGGCGTCGAGCGCGCGTCGGAAATCGCGCGGCGCTTGCGCGTGCAGATGATCACCGGCGTCTCGCGGGCAGCGAAAGACAATATTTTCGCCCTCGTGCTCATCGACGGTCTTTCCGATCGGGAAGAGTCGCTGACGTCGGCCTTACACTGGTCGCTCGACGACATGGAGCTCGTCGGCGGGTCCGCGGGCGACGGGCTGGCGTTTCAGCGCACCTCCCTCATTCATCGCGGCAAACTCATTCGACGTGGAGCTATTCTTTTTGTGATCGAAACGGCCACGCCATTTCGGGTCTTCAAGACGCAGAACTTCGAGCCGACGCCCATCAAGCTTGTCGTCACGGCGGCCGACAGCGAAAACCGCATCGTCTATGATCTCAATGCGGAGCCTGCGGCGATCGAGTATGCGTCGGCCATCGGCGTTGCACTCGAAGATCTCGGCCCCTTGAGCTTTGCGACCTATCCACTGGTCGTGAAGGTGGGCGGTGAATTCTACGGACGCGCCATTCGAAACATGAATCCGGATGGCAGCTTGTCGTTCCTTTGTGCCATCGACGAAGGTCTGGTTTTCACGGTCGGCCGCCCACGTGATATGGTCCATTCCACGCTGGAAGCTCTTGAGCACATTGATGCGGACCTGGGCGGCATTGATTTCGTCCTTGGCTTTGACTGCATTCTGAGACGGCTCGACGCCGAAACTGGGCAGCTGCGCCATAAGGTTGAGGAGATTTATGGGCGATATGGACTCGCTGGCTTTCACACCTATGGCGAGCAGTTCAATGCCATGCATCTCAATCAGACATTGACCGGGATCGCGTTCTCGAAGCCGCAAGGTAGAATTCAGGCGCCATGAACGACGAAGACGATCCGTCAGAGCAGTTGCCATCGCGGCAATCGGACCTGCGGCGGGCGATCGATAAACTGCGAAAGATCAACGCGTCGTTGATGAAGCGCGTCGAGCACTCGATGGATCAGCAGGCGAGTTCTTTCTCCCTGTTTCAAACGGCGATCAATCAGGAAGCGCAAATCAGGCGGAGGACGGAAGAACTCAACTTGGCGCTGACCAAGCTTGCGCAGACCAATGTCGAACTGAGCAAAGCGCGCGACGAGGCAGAGCGTGCGAATGTTTTCAAGACACGGTTCTTCACCGCCGTCGGTCACGACCTGCTGCAGCCGCTGCACGCGGCGAGGCTGACGCTCTCCGAACTCACCGATGCCCAGAGCGAGACCGATAACAAAAGGCTGGCGCTGAATATTTCGAATGCTCTCGTCAGCATCGAAGAGCTTCTGACCAGCATCCTCGACCTCTCGAAACTCGAAGCCGGGGTCTTCGTGCCGAATATCCAATCGGTCGTCCTGGAGGCCATTTTCGAGCAGGTCGCGAGCAGTCTGGAGCCGATGACGCGGCGCAAACGCCTTCGCTTTCGCTGGCGCCCGACGGACCTTGCGGTGCGCTCCGATCCGCTCATGCTGAGGCGGATCATCCAGAACCTATTGGCAAATGCGGCGCGCTACACGGAAGAGGGTGGCGTTCTGCTGGCAGCGCGTCCGCGGGGCGATGATGTCGACATCGAGGTGTGGGATACTGGGCCTGGCATACCGCAGCAGGAGCAGTACCGCATCTTTGACGAGTTCCAGCGAGGGACAGCGTCGGAACGATCGGGGGGCGCGGGCTTTGGACTTGGCCTCACAATCGTGCGGCGCATGGTCGACGCCCTTGGACACCGGCTCGAACTGCAATCACGCGTGGGCCACGGCACTCGCTTTTCCGTTTTCGCGCCTTCGGCTTCGACGCCGAAGAAGTACGCGCAATCGCCAAGGGCTCTCGGCGAGGAAAGCAACTACCTCGTCGCGAGGCAGGTCATTATCGTTGATGACGATCTGACGGTGCTCACCGCGATGCAGACGCTTCTGTCCCGTTGGGGTGCGGATGTTCGGCCGGCGAGAGACCTTGAAGATGTCGGAGAAATTCTTTCCGACCCAGCGTTCTCGCCGGCCATCGTCCTTGCCGACTATCATTTGGACGAAGGCATTTTCGGAATCGATGTGGTGCGACGCATCCGCCGACGTGTCGCGTCCGATATTCCTGCAATACTGATCACCGCGGATCGAACTGAAGACACGGCGGAAGCGGCGTTACGCTCGCGCTGCGAATTGCTTCTCAAGCCCATTCGTCCGAGCGAGCTGCGCGCGCTCATGAAACATCTTCTTGGATAAGGAGAGCGTCGCTACGCGCCGTTCGCATCCCCGAGAATCATGCTGAAATCGATCTTCTGCGCTTCGATCACAGCCTGCGTACGAGACGACACATTGAGCTTGCGGAGGATTTCGGAGACGTGGGCTTTGACCGTCGTTTCCTCGATTTGTAACTCGTGGGCGATCTGTTTGTTCAGTAATCCCTGACGCAGCATCTTGAGCACGCTCAATTGCTTTGGCGTGAGCGTGCGCAAGCGCCTGACGACGTCGCTTCGCGTTTCCGACATCGGCATTTCGGGCGGGCGGTATCCTTTCGGAAGCGTCAGCGAGCCTTCCATCACGTCTTTGATCGCTGTCGCGATCTCGCTGCGGTCCGCGGACTTGGAAATGAAACCGGCGGCTCCGTAGCGCATAACATCTTGAACAATGCGTGGATCCTCGTGCGCGGAAACAACCACGATGGGCAGGCGAGGAAAAAGCGTGCGGAGTTCGAGAAGACCATCGAAGCCCCGAATACCCGGCAATGCGAGGTCGAGTAGAACGACATCAAAAGAAATGCCGCTATTGAGTTGGCCTTTCGCGGCCTCTATCGAAATCGCCGAGTGTGTCATCGTTTCAGGAAACGCGCTGCCGATTGCTCTTTGAAGCGCTTCGACAAAGAGGGGATGATCGTCAACGATTAATATGTGCGCCGGCACAGACAATTTTTACCTCCAGAATGCCGTTAGGACCGTCGGACGGTCGCCTAACGTAGGTGTTCGAATGCTACTATCATGCGGCAAACGAACGCAGAATTGTCTTAGCTCTTGAAGGTGATGGGCAACAAACACGACTTTGGTCGTAGGTGTCTTCAACACGGCCTGAGCAATAGTTCGGACACTGCTAACTACGCTCGAAATCAATCCGTGACACCTGTCGTTTCTAACAAAGGTAAATCGAGCGGGTTACGCATTGCGTGGCTTTGCGCGCGCGGTCGGTAACGCCGTCGCGGGATCGTCCGGCCAAACGTGCTTAGGATATTGGCCGCGCATGTCCGCCCTCACGGCGCGCCAAGACCCCGCCCAGAACCCCGGCAAGTCGCGCGTGATTTGTATCGGCCGATGGGCGGGCGACAGAAGGTGAAGCGTCAGAGGCAGCCGGCCTCGAGCGATCGAGGGATGCTCCTTTAGGCCAAAGAGTTCCTGGACGCGAATGTGCAGCGCGGGCGCATCTTCCGCTTCATAATCGAGCGCGTGGCGATTGCCTGTCGGCGCGGTGAAATGGGTTGGCGCTTCGTCTTCGAGACGCAGACGCATCTGACGAGGAAGCAAGGCGCTCAGCGCGTTTTCCAATGTTTCGGCATCGACGTCCGACACTTTCGTTTTGCCGGAGAGAAATGGTGCTAACCAATCTTTGACGGTCAATTGAAGGGCCGAATCGGAGAGATCCGGTAGTGAATCATCTCCGCGACGAAGGAATGCAACACGGTTGCGGAGCTGAAGCTGAGCTTTTGTCCAAGGCAGAGATGCGATTCCGATTTCTGACAGGCCCCGTGCGAGTACGGATGCGGCATCGTCGTCATCGCGGATCAGCCGTGCCTCGCTCTGCATGATGATGGCGCCGAGGCGGCGGACGCGCTTTGCCCGCACAGCGCGCGCATCTTTATCGAAGACGATTTCGTCGCCTGTCTCTATCGCATCGGCTGCGAACGCTTCGATCTCGACCTCATCGGCTGCGAGCGCCAACATGATGCGTGTCGCGGCGGCACGGCCTTGCAACTCCGCAACGACGAGATACGGCGCGGACGCGAGATGATGACGATCGTCGATCTGTCCGGCTCTGCCGTTGGCGAGGAGGAAGCTTCCGCGCTTTCCCCGACTCTTTGCGACGCGTTCGGGATAAGCGAGCGCGAGCAGCGCCGCCGGCGATAATTCCTCGGCTTGGCTCGGCTCTCGGTCTGCGGCCCGTGCCCATTGACGGGCAAGTGCGCGCATGCTTTCCGCGCGTCGCGAGCGATCCCGGCGAAAATTTTCGAGGCGAAGCGCGAGATCGATATCGTTGCCGCCGATGCCGCGTTCGACGAGGACCGCTGCAATTTCGGCGGCTGCACTCGCGTGCCCGCGCTCTCCGGCTTTCAAGACCATTCGGGCCAACCGCGGAGGCAGGGGTAAGGTCCGAAGCCGCCGTCCTTCAGCGGAGAGACGACCATCTGCGTCAAGTGCGCCAATGCCCTGAAGACTGGCGCGGGCCGCGGCAAGCGCGCCCTCCGCTGGAGGGTCGAGCCAAAGAAGCATCCGCGGATCGTTCGTGCCCCACTCGGCGCAATCGAGCATCAGGCTTGAAAGATCGGCGGAACGGATTTCGGGTTCGGCGAACGGGACGAGACCTTGCGTCTCCGGTTCATCCCAAAGACGATAGCAGATGCCGGGCTCTGTCCGACCGGCGCGGCCACGGCGTTGCTCGGCGGAGGCGCGGGAGACGCGAACCGTTTCGAGCCGCGTGATCCCGACGTCCGGTTCGTAGCGCGGAACGCGCGCGACGCCACTGTCGATGACGACACGGACGCCTTCGATGGTGATCGACGTTTCCGCAATCGATGTCGCGAGGACGAGCTTTCGGCGGCCGGGCATTGCCGGAGAAATGGCGAGATCCTGGGTGGCGGGATCCAAGCCGCCATAGAGCGGGACGACGTCGACGTTCGCCGGCAACGCCTGATCGGCCAAGCGCTCAGCGACACGCGCGATTTCGCCCTGCCCGGGGAGAAATACCAGAATGGACCCGGTTTCGGCAGCGACCGCGCGCCTTGCAGCATCGACGATATCGTCTTCGATCCGGGTCGCGCGGCGACCGACGTATCTCGTTTCGACGGGATAAGCGCGACCTTCGCTGCGGATGACAGGCGCGCCGCCGAGCAGCTCGGAGACGGACGCCGTTTCAAGCGTGGCCGACATGACGACGATCTTGATATCGGGACGCAGCGCCGATCTCGCGTCGAGCGCCAGCGCGAGTCCCAAATCGGCGTCGAGCGAACGCTCGTGAAATTCATCGAAGATAACGGCCGCGACGCCATTCAACTCGGGATCGTCGAGGATCATGCGCGTGAAGACGCCTTCAGTGACGACTTCGACGGCGACACGCGGGCCGGTCTTTGAATTGAGGCGCGCGCGTAAGCCGATGTCTTCGCCGAGACGGCTGCCGACGCTCGCGGCCATCCGTTCGGCGGCGGCGCGCGCGGCGATGCGGCGGGGTTCTAGAACGAGAATCTTGCGGTCGCCCCGCCATGGCTGATCGAGAAGCGCCAACGGCACGCGCGTCGTCTTACCGGCGCCGGGCGCGGCAACGAGTACGACGGCTCCGTGCGCGCGAAGGGCTACACGCACATCGTCGAGCACGAAATCAATCGGCAGCGGTTCGGTAAACCGTCGGTCAGTCATAGGAGGTGGACATACGCTTACGCGCCGTTCATTCAAGCGCCGTTTTACGCGGCCGAGACGGCGGCCTTGCGTATTGCATCGATGTTGGCGCGATAACTCGATTCGGTGCCGCCCTTGAAGACGGCCGAGCCCGCGACCAGCACATTCGCACCGGCTTTTACGACGAGCGGCGCGGTTTCGGGCGTCACACCGCCATCGACTTCAATGTCGATCGGGCGCCCTCCGACGAGAGCCTTGACGCGGCGGATCTTGTCGACGACCGCAGGGATGAACGACTGGCCACCAAAGCCAGGATTGACGCTCATCAGAAGAATGAGGTCAAGACGGTCGAGAACGTACTCGATGACACTCTCGGGCGTCGATGGGTTGAGCGAAACGCCGGCTTTCTTGCCGAGCGCGCGGATGGCCTGAAGCGAGCGATCGAGATGCGGACCCGCCTCGGCATGAACGGTTATGATATCCGCGCCTGCTGCCGCGAAATCCGCTAGGTAGGGATCGACCGGCGCGATCATCAAATGCACGTCGAAGATTTTCTTCGAGGCGCCGCGCACAGCTTTGATGACCGGCGCGCCATAGGTGATGTTGGGAACGAAGTGGCCATCCATCACGTCGCAATGGATCCAGTCTGCGCCCGCAGCTTCGACGGCTTTGATCTCGTCGCCGAGTTTGCTGAAGTCAGCGGAGAGAATGGACGGGGCTATCAAGAGAGGGCGCGACACGGGCTGCCTTTCGAATGAGTTCAATCAAATGACGCGCCGACGGCGCTCGACGAGTTGCAAGATGAGCGGCGTCAGAATGAGCTGCATGGCAAGATCGAGCTTGCTTCCGGGAATGACGATAGAATTCGCGCGCGACATGAAGCTGTCGCGGATCATCGACAGCAGGTACGCGAAATCGATACCGCGCGGTTCCTTGAAGCGAATGATGACCATCGATTCGTCGGGCGTCGGGATCCAGCGCGCGATGAACGGATTAGAAGTATCGACCGTCGGGATGCGCTGAAAGTTGATGTCGGTCTCTGTGAATTGCGGGCAGATGTACTGCACGTAGTCCGGCATGCGTCTCAGAATTGACTTCGTTACGTCTTCGGTCGTGTAGCCGCGTTCCGAACGATCCCGCTGAATCTTTTGGATCCATTCAAGGTTGATCACCGGAACGACGCCGATTTTCAGGTCGGCATGGCGTGCAACGTCGAGATCGTCCGTCACCACGGCGCCGTGAAGTCCTTCGTACAGCAAGAGGTCGGAGTCGCGTGCGATTTCCTCCCAGGGCGTGAAGGTGCCGATGGGCGTTCCGAAGGCGCGCGCTTCCTCTTCGTCGTGGATATAATGGCGATAGAGGCCCTTGCCGCTTTCGGAATAGGTTCGAAACATCGTTTCGAGTTCTTCGATGAGGTTCGCTTCGATACCGAAGTGGCTGAAATTATGATTACCGCGCTTTGCCGCGGCCTTCATCGCCTTTTCCATGCCGCAGCGATCGTAGCGGTGGAACGCGTCGCCCATTACGAACGCCGCCTTGACGTGTTCGCGACGGAAAATGGTGTCGAAGGTTTGCTTTACCGATGTCGTTCCCGCGCCGGAAGAACCGGTGACGGATATGATCGGATGCTTAATGGACATTGACGGGGCTCGATGCGCTTCTGTTCAAGGCTTTGACTATCACGGCAACGCCCGGAAAAGGCCGCGGCGGCCAAAGAGCGGAGAGCGCTCACTCTTGAATTCCTGGCCACTATAAATGCGCATTACCCGGTCAACCTCATCTCGCGATCCGCAGATCAATGGCGTCTTCTGATGCAGAGACGTCGGAACAACATCGAGCACCCGGTCCCTCCCGGTTGTGGCGCGTCCGCCTGCCTGCTCAATGATCCAACTCAACGGATTGGCTTCGTACATGAGGCGAATTCGGCCCTGATGAAAGCCTTTTCGGCGATCTCCAGGATAAAGGTAAATGCCGCCACGCGTCAGGATGCGGAAGATTTCAGCCACGGGCGAGCCCGTCCAACGCATATTGAAATCATGACCGCGCGGTCCGTTGGCGCCGTTTTCACAGTCATGGATGTAGATACGGATCGGGTCGTCCCAGTGACGCGCGTTCGAAGCGTTGATCGCGTATTCCGTCGATTCGGCCGGAATCGAAACATTGCGCGTGATGAGATGGTATTCCTGCGTGGCGCGGTCGAGTGCGAAGATCTGCGTACCGTGGCCGACGGTTAGCGCGAGTACGGTCTGCTGACCGTAGACGAAGAAGCCGGCCGCGAGCTGGTGCGAGCCGGGCCTCAAGAACGCCGCTTCACCTTCAGACGACGGATGACGAGGCAGAATAGAAAAGATCGTGCCGACCGAGACATTCGCATCGACGTTCGAAGAGCCATCGAGCGGATCGGTCGCGACCAACAGCGGCGCATCCTTTCGCATGGCGATCGGCAGCTCCGATTCTTCGGATGCAAGCGCCGCTACGGGAAGCGCCTCTAAAGCCGCGACGATCAAATCGTTGGCGACGACGTCGATTTCCTTCTGCTCATCGAATTGACCTGCGCGCGCAATCACGCGGCCAAGCTTGGCGTCGAGCGCACCACGCCCGAGAATCTCGGCAAGGCGCACGCTGGCATTTGCGAGCGCAAGAATGGTTTCCGCCACCTGACCGCGCGTGCGGCCTTCCAGCGTCCAATTCGAAAGATGTTCTTTAAGCGTCGGGAGACCCATTATGCCCTTCCAGCGCCCACCTGCCCTTCATGACCCCAGCTCATCTAAGCTTAACTCCGCACGAGAAGCGAGACGGCAGTTTCGCCATAGCGGCGTATGGTGGACGACTGCGCATTTTTTGCTGGGCTGCAGCATAGTCCATCACGGCGCCAAACAGAGTTGTAGGCGCCGCTAGCGGACGACGGAATAGCCGCAGCTCGTAATCAATATCGGGCAGAGTGGCGGCGCAATGGGTCAGACGTCGAACTCTTCGATCTTGGCAAACGCCTGACGCAAGGCATCGGACCAAGCGCCGGAGAGATTGCGGAAATATTCGTCGTCGGCGCTGATCCGCTTTTCTCGCGTCACGTCAAAAGCGTCGCGTTCGTAGATGACGAGATCGATCGGCATTCCGACGGACAGGTTCGATCGCAATGTTGAATCGAACGACAAAAGGATCAGCTTCGCGGCTTCTCCGAGACGCATATCGGCACGCGCGACGCGATCGAGGATCGGCTTGCCGTACTTATGCTCACCGATCTGGAAGAAGGGCGTGTCGTCCGTCGCCTCGATGAAGTTGCCCTCGGGATAGATCTGGAAGAGGCGCGGTCGTTCGCCCTTGATCTGGCCGCCGAAGATGAAATTGGTATTGAAGCCGAGCTTACTGGCTTCGAGCGCGGCGCCGTCGATGCGGCGGGCCTCGCGCACAGCGTCGCCGACTACCCGGGCGGCGCGGTACATGTTCGGCGCTGTGTAGAGCGTCGTGATCTCCTCGTCGGTCACTTCGGAGAGATGCTCGTTAATCAAGCTGACGACAGCCTGCGTGGCGGCGAGATTGCCGGCGCTGAGGAGCACGAAAACGCATTCTCCAGGCTGCCGCCAAAGCGACAGCTTTTTATATTGCGCGATGTTGTCGACGCCGGCGTTGGTCCGTGTATCGGCCGCGAAAACGAGGCCGCTCTCCAGGCGGAATGCTACGGCGTATGTCATGTCATCGTCTCCAAAGCCGCCAGGCCACTACTGCTGCTGGCTGCTCTGCTGCTGAACTTCGACGATGACGTCAAGCTCTTCGTTGGCAATACCGCGGCGGGAGCCGCGAATTGGGGCCGCATAGGTGGAATCGAGGCCAGTTGCAAGGCGGACATACTTCTCTGTCGGGCAAAGGCTGTTCGCCGGATCAAACCCGACCCAGCCCAGACTTTCGAGCCAGACTTCGGCCCAGGCGTGGTTTGCGTCGGACGGCTCGTCGGCACCCGTCAGGACATAGCCGCTGACGTAGCGCGCAGGGAGGCCGATCGAGCGTGCGGCGGCTATAAAGACGTGGGCGTGGTCCTGGCAGACGCCCGAGCCCTCCGCCAGCGCTTCGGCGGCGGTCGTGTGGGCCGTCGTCGAGCCAACCTTGTAGTCGATGGCATCGCGGACAGCGTGCATGAGATTGTGCATCCCGCGAATGTCGGGCTTCGCGCCGGCCTCACGCTCGAGCGCACGGATTTCCGCGTTGGCGGTCGTCTTTGGCGTCGACCGGCGATAGACCCTGAGCGGGGCCGGGTCGGCAAGACCACGCACCACGCCCGAACTGTCGGACGTCTCGACCACACCCTTGGCGATGATCAGCGATTCATCGTGCTCTTCGGTGCAGCTTGCCAAGTGGACGGTGTTTCCGAAGCCGTCGCGAAATGGCTTCACCGCGTCAATGCCGGGCGCGCTGACGCGCCATTCGATGACACGCTGTCCTTGAAATGACGGAGGCGTGAGACGGAGAGCCAGAATGGAATACTTCGTTGGCTCGCTGTAAACGTAACGCGAAACATGCCCAATCGAAATACGCATCGTCGGCCCCTCAATCGCTGAAGTGGTAAGCGGCGGAGATCTCGCTGCCAACTTTATTGTTGCGGGCAATGAAGTCCTGCACGAATTCGTGCAGTCCTGTTTGGAAAATGTTCTGGATGTCGGCCTCCAGCAGAAGGTCACGGGTCGATTCCGCCGTAAGCTGGCAATCGTGGCGGACGCCGTAGAAGACGGCGAGATCGCGCAGCGCCGCCGTCAGCTCGTCGTAACACGAACGCAGCGATCGCGGCATCTGGCGATTGAGGATCATGAAATCCGCTATCTTCAACGGGCGATAGTGATCCTTGAAGACCCAGCGATAGCTACGATGCGCGGAAACCGAGCGCAGAATCGCCGCCCACTGATAGTTGTCTTTTTCACTGCCGACCATCTCGCTCGACGGCAGCAGATGATAGTATTTAACGTCGAGAATGCGCGCAGTGCTGTCGGCGCGTTCGATGAACGTCCCGATCTGGCTGAAATAAAACGTATCGTTGCGCAGGATCGTGTTCAGCATGGCGCCGCGATAGAGCGCCGAACGCGAACGCACCCAATCGAGAAGCTCGGGAAGCGAATTCGACGTCACGGTCGCGGGGCGGATGGCGGAGAATTCCAGCCAGGAGCTGTTCAGGCTTTCCCACATTTCACGGGTCAACGCGGTGCGTTGCGCGCGGCCGTTGCGGCGGGCCGCCGCGAGACACGAGGCGATGCTCGACGGGTTGGAGGTGTCGAACAGCATATAGTCGATGACGTTTTGCGACATCAACTCGCCGTGGCGCTGCGTATAGCCCTGCATGCAGCCGGCGCTTTCCAGCGTCGAACGCCATTCCTCGTGGAAGCCTTCGCCTTCACGCGGAAGCAGCACGATGCGATACCCGACCTCAAGGAGGCGAGCGATATTTTCCGCGCGTTCGATGTAACGCGACAGCCAGTAGAGATCGTTTGCGGTACGTCCAAGCATTCCGAAGCTATTCCTGCAGCACCCATGTGTCCTTGGTGCCGCCGCCCTGGCTCGAATTGACGACGAGAGAGCCCTTTTTCATGGCTACTCGTGTCAATCCTCCAGGCATCAGCCGCACCTGATCGCCGATCAGCACGAAGGGGCGCAAATCGAGATGACGAGGCGCAACGCTGGTGTCGGCGAGCGTCGGACATGTCGATAGCGAGAGCGTCGGCTGGGCGATATAGTTTTTTGGATTAGCGATCAGCTTCGCACGGAATGCTTCGATCTGCTCCTTGGTCGATTTCGGACCGACGAGCATCCCGTATCCGCCCGAACCATGAACTTCCTTAACGACAAGCTCGGCAAGGTGCTCCAGAACGTACTTAAGGCTATCCGGCTGGCGGCAGCTGTAGGTCTCGACGTTTGCCAAGATCGGAGCCTTGCCGGTGTAGAATTCGATGATCGCCGGGATGTGGCTGTAAATCGCCTTATCGTCCGCGATCCCGGCGCCCGGAGCATTGACAATCGTCACGCGGCCGGAGCGGTAAACGTCGAATATCCCGGGAACGCCAAGCAGCGACGTCGGATCGAAAACCAGCGGATCGAGGAAGTCGTCGTCGACACGGCGATAGAGAACATCGACGCGCTTCAAGCCGTCGGTCGTCTTCATACGCAACAGGCCGTCGATGACGACGAGATCGCTACTTTCGACCAACTCGACGCCCATTTGGTCGGCGAGGAACGAATGCTCGAAGTAGGCGCTGTTGTAGACGCCGGGCGTCAACAGGGCGATCGTCGGCTCGGCATCGAGGTTGCTCGGCGCAACGCTCTCGAGGGTTTTCAGAAGCGCATCGGCATAGTTCTCGACCGGCCGCACGCGATTGCGGCTGAAGAGATCGGGAAACAGATGCATCATCGTTTCGCGGTTTTCGATCATGTACGAGACGCCCGACGGCGTGCGCGTATTGTCTTCGAGAACCATGAATTCGTTTTCGCCGGTGCGGACGAGATCGACGCCGATGATATGGCTGTAAATTCCGCGCGGCGGGTCGACACCGATCATCTCCGGTAAAAAGGCCGAATTCTGAACGATGAGTTCCTCGGGAATTTTACCGGCCTTCAGGATCTCCTGGCGGTGATAGATATCGTAGAGGAAGGCGTTGAGCGCTCGGACGCGCTGTTCAATTCCGATTTCAAGGCGGCGCCACTCTTCGGCGGCAATGATCCGCGGCAGAATATCGAACGGAATGAGACGTTCGCCGGCTTCCTCGGCGCCATAAACAGCAAACGTAATGCCGGAACGCCGGAACAGGACTTCCGCCTCAGCGGATTTCTGTCGAAGGGTATCGAGGTGCTGGACGCCAAGCCATTCGGCAAATGCTTTATAGGGAGCACGAACCTCACCGCCGAAGCCGTTCATTTCATCGAATGACGCGACCAAATTCGCCCTCCCACCACGAGTCTTTTCGAATAGGTATCGCAAAGCCCAGGCCAGTTTACGCAAAGCCTGAGATTGCTGCACCTACCTATTCACAACAGCATCAATTTGCTTCCGAAATATGCAGCTTTGGACATACCCAGCATAAAATTCCGGCAGCAGGCTGATGGACCCAGCATTTGCGGCCCGTGACGAACATTATGTTCCCGCGGGACCGGCCACCTCCGAAACGGGCTGAACGGATCTCGACTGGAGGCCCCGCGCCGTCGCGATGCCAAGAAGGCCCATCGCCGCCCCGGCAAGTAGCAGCGTCAAAGACGTTCCCGCAGATGCCAAGCCGATGCCATAGACAATCGGCCCGAAGGCCTGACCCAGAAACATGAAGAATGAATGCATCGCGACCGCGGAACCGCGATTATGCGGTGCGAGTTCGGTCGCTTGGGTCTGGAGCGAGTTATGGATCATGTAGAAGCCAGTGCCAACGACTACGAATGTCGCCATCTCTACGGGCCAAGTCGCTCCGAACGACAGCAGCGCGAGGCCTAAGCCGGAGACGAGGCCACCTGCCATGATCACCTTGTAGAAGCCGAGGCGGCCGAGCATTAGCCGCACCAGCGCTGTATAGATGAACCCGCCGAGACCGAAACCCGCGAGCACAAGGCCCGCCTCTCTCAGTCCGCCCGCGCCCCTCTGTTCAAGGAGAACCGCGACGTAGGGGAACAATCCGAAAATTACGATCCCTTCGACGAAGACCGCGGAAAAGCAAACAATCGACCGTGGATTCGCGAAAACGATGCGATAGCCGTGAAGGAATTCCCCGAGACTCGGCTTTTCTCGCTGCACGCCGGGAGTGGAGTGCAACTGCCAAAGGGTGACGATAAACGCCACGAGCGCCAACGCCGTGGCGGCAGCGGTCGCTATGCGCCAGCCGAAAAACGATGCGACGAAGCCCGAGCCGATTGATCCGGTGAGCTGGCCCGCGATGATTGCGGTCAAGACCCGGGAGAGCGCCAACTGGCGCTCGGACATCGGGAAGCGATCGCCGACAATGGCGAACGCGAGCGGGATGATGCCGCCCGCCGCCGCTCCACCGATCAGTCGGGCAATCGAGAGCGTACCGAGTGTCGGCGCGAAGGCCGAGGCGGCCAGGCACACGGCCAGAACGGCCAAAGCGATTTTAATAATCCGGGCCTTCCCGAAGGCGTCCCCAAAGGCACCGAGCACTGGCTGGGCGAGCGCATAGGGGAATGCATAAAACGAGGCGAGCATCGCCACGGACGCGGGATCGACGCCGAGATCGCGCGAGATGTCGGGCACGACGGGGTCAATGATCCGCATCGACATTGAGCTGACGAAACAGCTCGTGGCGAGGATGGCTAGAATGCGCATTTGGGAAATCGGTTGTAGGAGGAAAGCTGCGACCTTCCTAACAGAAGCGGGGCAGGCCGTGAAACGACCTGCCCCGTATGTCTGGTATGTTTGGTGCTGGCGACTCTCCTTCGTCGAGCCGGCCGCCAGCGTCCTTCCTTTGGTGCTGGCGACTCTCCTTCGTCGAGCCGGCCGCCAGCACGAATGGCTGCCTCAGAACAACCCCTGGATCTGGCCTTTGTCGTCGAGACGGATCGAGTCGGCGGCTGGGACCTTCGGAAGGCCCGGCATCGTCATGATCTCGCCGGTGACGACGACAACGAATTCCGCGCCGGCCGACAACCTCAGTTCGCGGATCGGCACGATAAAACCCGTCGGCGCGCCGCGCTTTGACGCGTCCGTCGAGAAGGAATACTGCGTCTTCGCCATGCAGACCGGGAAGTGCCCGAAGCCTGCCGCCTCAAAATCCTTGAATTGCGTTTCGACGCTCGGCTCGCACGAGATGTCGGCGGCACGATAGATCTCCGTCGCGATCGTCTTGACCTTGTCGCGGAGCTTCATGTCGTCGGGATAGAGCGGCTTGAAGTTTGCCTTGCCCTCGTCAATCGTCTTAACGATGTGATGCGCCAATGCTTCCGTGCCCTTGCCACCATCAGCCCAGTGCGTGCAGAGGAAGGCCTTCGTCCCCATGCTCTCCGCAGCCTTCTGGACCTCCGCGACTTCGGCGTCGGTATCAGTGATGAACTTGTTGACCGCGACAACGGCCGGAACGCCGAACTTGTTGACGTTCTCGATGTGACGCTTGAGGTTTTCGCAACCTTTCGCGACCGCTGCAGGATTTTCGTTCTTGAGATCATCCTTGGCGACGCCGCCGTGCATCTTCAGCGCGCGCACCGTAGCAACTATGACAACTGCCGACGGAGAGATACCGGCCTTGCGGCATTTGATGTCGAAGAACTTCTCAGCACCGAGATCGGCGCCAAAGCCGGCTTCCGTAACGACGTAATCGGCGAGTTTCATCGCGGTTTTCGTCGCGAGAACGGAATTGCAGCCGTGCGCGATGTTGGCGAACGGACCGCCATGGATGAACACCGGATTGTTCTCAAGCGTCTGCACGAGATTGGGTTGCAGCGCATCCTTCAGGAGCACCGTCATCGCACCGTCAGCCTTCAAATCGCGGGCACGGATCGGCTTCTTGTCGCGGGTATAGGCGACGATGATGTTGCCCAGCCGGTTCTCAAGATCCTTGATGTCCTTCGACAGGCAGAGGATGGCCATCACTTCGGAAGCCACTGTGATGTCGAACCCGTCCTCGCGGGGGAAGCCGTTCGAAACGCCACCGAGCGAGTTGACGATGGAACGGAGGGCACGGTCGTTCATGTCGAGAACGCGCTTGAAGCCAATACGTCGCTGGTCGATGCCGAGGGCGTTGCCCCAATAGATGTGATTGTCGATGAGCGCAGAAAGTAGATTGTGAGCGCTCGTTATAGCGTGGAAGTCGCCGGTGAAATGGAGGTTGATGTCCTCCATCGGCACGACCTGGGCATAGCCGCCGCCAGCCGCGCCGCCCTTGACGCCGAAGCACGGACCGAGCGAGGGCTCGCGCAGCGCCGCGATCGCCTTTTTGCCAATATAGTTAAGGCCATCGCTGAGCCCGACTGTGGTCGTCGTCTTGCCTTCGCCGGCTGGCGTCGGGCTGATCGCCGTCACGAGGATGACCTTGCCATCCTTGTTGCCATCAAGCTGCTTTATGTATTCGGAAGTGACCTTGGCCTTGGTCCAGCCATAGGGAATCAATGCGTCGGCGGGCACGCCGACCTTCGCCGCAACCTCGGCAATCGGCATCAGCTTCGCTTCACGCGCAATCTCTATGTCGGACTTCACGGCCACGGATTTTTCCTCCCAGAAATCTTTTTTTATTGAGCGAAATCTTACCGATCTCGATCAAGTAGCGGTATTGAACTCACGTCGAGGGCACGCCCAGCACCTAAGGACGAAACTCGCATCGGTGCTCGACGGGATTATCCGCTGATGCCTTAGTTAGCTCGATGACGCAAGGTCTACTCAACGTCGCGGGGGAAGCGAATTCTCAGCGAACCACCGGCGCCTTTCCATGATGCACCGCGGCAAAGATTAAGAGGGCTCATATACTCTCTATACGGACCAAGGGGACAGGGTCTTGCAAGAACGAACCGATCGCTTTGAACATGCGTCCCGCGGCTTGCGATTTAAGACGCTGCGCCGCCGCGTCTACGAAATCATCGAGACGGGCCATGGCGACGACCTGGCGAGCAAGATCTTCGACTGGTTCATTGTCGGTCTCATTCTTTTAAACGTCGCCGCGTTCGTCGCGGAGACCGTGCCGGGACTGCGGGCGAAATGGGGGACATGGTTTCATTGGTTCGAGGTTTTTTCCGTCGCGGTCTTCACCATCGAGTATGCGTTGCGGATCTGGACAGCGGTCGAGGTGCCGTACCTCGCCCGACGACAGCCGTTGAAAGCGCGCTTGAAGCTGGCGCGTCAACCGGCGCTGCTCATCGATCTCGCCGCTTTCCTGCCGTTCTATATCAGCAACCTCGTCGCGATCGATCTGCGTATTCTGAGAACGCTCAGACTTCTTCGCTTCTTGAAATTGTCTCGCTATTCGCCAGCGATGTACACGCTGGTCCGCGTGCTCTCAAACGAGCGAAAGGCGCTCGCTGGTGCGTGCCTGCTTCTCGCGACCGCGCTGCTCTTCTCCGCGACGCTGATGTATTACATCGAAGGCGATGCCCAGCCCGATAAGTTCGGCAGCGTTCCTCAGGCGGCGTGGTGGGCCATCGCGACGCTGACGACCGTCGGCTACGGCGATGCGACACCCATCACCGCGCTCGGCAAACTGGTCGGCGGCTTCACGATGGTCGTTGGACTTTGCATTCTCGCGCTGCCGGTGGCGATCATCTCGACGGGCTTCGCGCAAGAGCTGCAACGGCGCGATTTTGTCGTCACTTGGTCGTTGATGTCGCGCGTTCCGCTCCTGGCGCGGCTCAACGCGCGGGAGGCGACTGAGATCATGCCTTTGCTGCAAGCACACAATTTTCCGCCGCACGTCGAGGTCGTAAAAAAGGGGTCGCCGGGTGACGCGATGTATTTCATCGCTTCGGGAAAACTCGAAAAACACGCCGGCGACGAGCGGCACACTTACTCGGCGGGCGATGTCTTCGGCGTCGGCGCGATGTTCGATGATGGCGTGCATGTCGACGCCGTCGTGACGGCGTCGAAGTGCAGCCTGCTCAAACTGCAGCGCGAAGATTTTCATCGCCTCGCGACGACGCAGCCGAACATCGCGTCGCATATTCGCAGCCTTGCCGCCGATTTCCGCGACGACACATAATATTGCACCACAAAAAAACAGCGAGCTTCAAGAGCACGCTGTTTTCAAATCCTCGAAGGATTTTTGAAGACTTACTTCGCGGGGACGGCGCAGGTCTTCGCCTTCTTGTCCCACTTGCCCTTAGCCTTCTTGCAGTCGGCCTTGGTCTTGGGAGCAGCGTCGTCAGCAAAAGCAACGACGGGGGCCGAAACGGCCATCAGAAGACCAGCAATAACGGCGCCGCTCAGAACCTTGGAAATCATATGTCTCTCCTTCGCATCTCGTCCGGCCATCGCGGCCGGTCAGCAAGGGTGCTTAAGGAAGCTTCTTTGCAGGTTTCTGGCGGCCAGCATACATTTGCGTAAGGTTGCGACGCGCTCTGATCAAACTTGCGAAAAGACAACAGATTTCGACTGCAGCCAGGAAAATAAAACTTGGTTTGGATCTGAAATCCCGCACGAAGGGCAGGCAAAAATAATCAGCCTACGGCCCTTACGACCAATACCGTCGCATTGTCCTGGTAGGGTTCGCGGATCGCTTCGATTGAGCGGATAATTGCTCGGGCGACAGCCGCCGCACCGTCCTTCGCGTAGCCCTGAATCAAACGGGCGATCTCGCCGGTTTCGAGCGTCGCGATGCCGTCGCTTGCCAAGACGACATAATCACCGGGCTCAAGCTTCAGCGGTTGACGCGAAACATCGAGCAGATCGATTTCCTCGCCCGTTACAGCCGAACGTAACATATGCCGGCGCGGGTCGTGACGAGCTTCATCGGCCGTCAACTTGCCTTCGGCAACCAAGCGGTCGAGTTCAGGCGCGAGCGAGTGATCCTCGTTCAGGAGAGCCATCTCGCCGCGACGAAAAAGAAAGAGCGGGCTATCGCCGACACTGACCCATTCGATCCCTTCGGGACTGAAGCCCGCGCCAATGAGCGTCGAGCCCATTCCGGCGAGCAGCGGATTTTCGGAAATCTTGCTGGCGACGGCGGCGTTGGCGGCGCCGAGGCCCGCGATCAACCGCTCGCTCAATTCGCCTTTCGCCGCCGCAGCGGACTTGAGGAAGTGGTCGCAAACGGTACGGCTTGCCAACGCTCCACCGGTGTGACCGCCCATGCCGTCGGCGAGGACTGCCAAGCCAGCCCGGTCATACCCCGGTCCCTCACTTGACAACGCTACAGGCTCGCCGCCATCCGACAGGAAAGCAGCTGTATCTTCCTGGTAGTCGCGGGCTCCGCGCGTCGCGGCGACTGCATGCTCGAACGGCGGCATTCGATCCTTAAGCTTCGGAAATCTCTGACCAGTCAAAATCGCTCCCGCAGAACGGCAGGAATGCGACTTGCGTGCGCCCGAGCGTTATGACGTCCATCGGCTGCAGCGGCACAGGGCCCGCCGGTCGCTTGTCGTTCACGGAAACGACATTCGTCTTAGCAAGATTTGGGACAAAGAGGAAAGACCGATCCGTCGAATCGTAGCGCAGATAGGCTTGCGCCTCATTAGATATGGCGTCGTCACCGAAATCGAGCGGAATACGGTTGTCGGGCGAGCGCCCCAAAGTGTTGTTGCCCTCAAAAATCGGGCGGAACGACCCGAGACCCGGGCCACCAACAACGATCAGGAAGCCAACGACGGGGTCGCGCTCGAAAACGCCGTGCTCGATCTTCTGCTTACCGCGCACCAGGACCGTCCGGGGTTCCTCTTCCGGCTCCACGACTTTGCGGGGTTTTAACGGTTCGGGACGAATGACGCGCGTGGTCGGGGGAGCATCAGATTCGGCGGGACGGCCGAGGCGCTCTGGAATTTTAGGTTCGGGGCCAATCTTCGCGAGCCGGGCGGCCTCTTCAGCACTCAAAATATCGGCTTTCGGCGCGAGCGGCGGCGGTGTCGGCGCTTCATCGCTCTTGGCGGCCGGTGGCGGCGGAGGCGTGGCTGGCTCGGCCTTGGCAGGCGAAGCGGCAGGGGTTGTATCATCGCGGCCTGCGGCCATGAGCGCATCCCTTAGAGACCCTAAAAATTTATGCGGCTTTCCGCCCTTCGCCTCGTTGTCTGCACCGGTCTCGCCTCGATCGACAGCCATCGACAAAATCTCCCTCCGAATTTGGATAGGCGCAAACCCTCCGCAGGGCGGCGCCACAGCACAATACGCATGAACTGGAACCTGGACAGAACCTTGGCGACGGCGCGAGTATTACCCAGCGCCGGCACGAAAACGCAGCTTTCCCGGGCCAAGCTGGATAAGATCACCATCGTTGAGGCGCGCCTCGCAGCAGCGTTTGCCGTTGACGATCAAGCCGTTGCTTTCCACGCCCGTGAGATCGGTGATGTGCCAATCGTCATGATCTTCGCGATGAATGGCAGCATGATAGCGATGCACATACCGGCTTGGTATGCGAATGTCATTATCATCTTCCCGACCAATTCTCAGCATGTCGCGCGCGATGGCGCAGCGCATGCCGCGGCCGTTTTCAATCTCGACGAAGGGTTGGCGGCGAGGAATCGCGTGGCGTTCCGCGACGTTGGCGTCGAATTTGTCATCGCGCCCTGGTTTATAGATGCGCGTCGCGTCTTTCGAACGCGTGAGTGGCTTCGATAGCCTGACAAACGCGGCGAGCAAAGGGAGACAAACCGCGAGCACCATGCCGATCGTCAGTGCGGGCGCCACGCGATAGCCCTCCCAAAAAAGCGCGTTGGCTTTTGCCGCTAGCGGACCGGCCGCGTCGAGAAAATTTTTTGCGCCGCCGTGCGACGTCGACAATGTCAAGACTGCCAAAGGAAGAAGAATCGCCGTACCGGCTATGGCGGCTCGTGTTCTTCGCGACCGCGCGTGCATCATGATTCGGGCTCCCATCGCGCCACGCTATTTGGCGAGGAGATATCGGCGGCAACATGGCTGGAAGGCGACACCTCGGGGATTTATTCATCATGGGTTCATCGCCCGTCGATACGCCACATTCTTGCGTCATCGGTTCAAAACAGAGACAAGAGGGTGCTGGCTCTCTGAGCGGCCAGAACAGGACCGGCAAAAAGGCCTGCGCTGCAGGCAAAACCCAGGGCGTGTAATCACCAGCGCGCGGACGGCCCGTGCACGAGGACAATGACGCAGCTTGTCGCTTTACCGGATGGCACAGAACTCGCGGGCGATTACAAAATCGTCCGGGTTCTCGGCGCGGGCGGCTTCGGCGTCACGTATCTTGCCGACGAACCGGAACTGACGCGCAAGGTCAGCATCAAAGAATACTTCCCTAGCGATTTCGCGCTCCGCACGGAAAATCTGGAAGCGACACCGCGCTCTGAAAGTTGCACCGGCGACTATAACTGGGGTCTCGACCGCTTCATGGAAGAAGCGCAGACCCTGGCGAAGTTCGACCACCACAATATCGTGAAAGTGCATCGCATCTTTCGGGCGAACAACACCGCCTACATGGTGCTGCGGTTCGAGGAAGGCAAAAGCCTCAAGAACTGGCTCAAGGATCTCGGCCGGGCGCCGCGTCAGAAAGAACTCGACCAGATCGTATCGCCGCTGCTCGACGCGCTCGAAGTCATTCACAAGGCCGACTTCCTGCATCGCGATATCGCGCCAGACAACATCATCATTCGCAACGCCGGCGACCCGGTTCTGATCGACTTCGGCGCGGCGCGCAGCGACATCGCCGCCCATTCGAAGACGAAGACCGTCTCGGCGCTCGTGAAGCCTGGCTACAGCCCCTATGAGCAGTATGCGGAGACCAGCCGCCAGCAGGGGCCGTGGACCGATATCTATGCGTTCGCGGCAACGCTCTATCATGCGGTCACCGGAAAACGGCCGCCCGATTCGCCGTCGCGAATGCTGAAGGACGAAATGGTGCCGGTGCGCGACGCAGCGCTCGCGGGATATCGCCAATCGTTTCTTGCGGCGATCCAGCAGGCGATGGCGCTTTCGGTCGATGCTCGCCCGCGTTCGGTCGCCGAGTGGCGCGGCGCTCTACTGGCGCCGGATCCGGAAAAGCCCGGTCTTTTCCAGCGTCTGAGAGACAAGACGGAAGTTCGCCGCAAGCAAGAGGAAGAAAAGCGCGCGGTCGACGTCATTACAAATGCGCCGGTTCCGCCGCCGCCCGATGCGCCTGGTCCGAAAGGCGGCATGCTCGATTTCGTCGAAGCGCTGAAAGATCCGCAAGCGGCGAAGAACGGGGGCAAGACCAAAGCCCCGGCGCCACCACCCGCGCAATCCGCCGCCGCGAAAAAGGCTGCGGCATCGGAAAAGGCAAAAGCAAAAGCGGCAAAGGCAAAAGCTGAGAAGGCCAACGCCGCGGAGAAGTTGCCGCCGCTACCGCCGCCGCCACGTCCCTTGCCCGAGAAGGCGAAATCGAAGGTTCGTCCGAAGCCCGACGTGGCGCGGCGACCATTCGGGCGCTGGCTCAAGACGAGGCTCATCATCGCGGCTGGCATCGCGGGCGTCGCCTTCGCGTTTCACGATCGGATACCGCAATTTCTGACGACGCACGGAACCGCGATCACCACGGGGACCATCTCGAAGCCCGGAGCCCCGGCGCCCGATCCGTCGCTGACGGAGACCGCCGAGATCAAGGCCTACGACGTGCCCATCGAACGTCTGGCGCTCAGCGGCGATGGGCGTCTGATCGTGACGGCGGCGCATGAGGCGCAGCTTAAAGTCTGGTCTTATGACTCGCGCTATCAGCTCGGCACGATCCCGCTCGAAGATGGGCCCGCCGTTTCGCTTGCGGTTCGCAACAATCGCGTCGTGACAGGGCACGCGGACGGTACGGTTGCGGTCTACGATCTCGATACCAAGCGCCGGCTCTTTCACTTCAAGCGCAACGACGCGACGATCTGGGCCGTCGACTTTATCGACTCGGAAGATCGCGTCGCTGCCGCGAGCCACGATTGGACGGTCGCGCTGTGGGAAACCGCATCCCAGGACGCTCCGGTCGCCGTGCTCGAAGGGCATGAAAACGCCGTGCAAGCGCTCGCTGTCGACTCTTCGGGCCGGTGGATCGCATCAGGCGGCGCGGATCGTGCTGTCCGAATTTGGAGTGCCGAGACGAAAGACACGCGGCGGCTCTACCGCAACAATTCCGATTTCATCTCGGCGCTCAGTTTTTCGCCTGACGGCGCGATGCTGGCGACGGGAAGTCTCGACGGCACGGTCAAGCTGTTGTCGATGAACTCCTATCGGATGCAGCGGTCGCTCAGCGGGCATAATGCGCGCATCACCTCGCTGGCGTTCTCGGCGAGCGGCGATCTCCTGGCATCGGCGTCGGAGGATGGCGTCGTGCGCATCAGAAATTTGAAGCGACCGCGCAACTTCCTGCCGCTGACGGGCATTGGCTCGGGCGCCAAATCCGTCGTGTTTTCCAACGATGGCCGCACACTTTTGACAGGCGGACAGGACGGCGTGATCCGGTTGTGGTCATTGCCGGGCGCGCAGGTGGCGCAACGCAATTGAGGCCTGCTCGGCTTGCGTGCTCGAAGCGGCTTCGTTAGACAAACTCGAAATGCCTGTGGGCCGCGCCTTAGAGACAAAGGGCTGCCATCATTAGCCCCAAAATGAATAGATCGACTCAACCTTGGAGGGGCACTCGATGTTCGGGTGGCGCAGACGCAGCGAAGGCTTTGAATGGAAGGACTACGTGCGGACGACCGTTCTCGTCCGCAGGGCCGACCGTCAACGCCGGATCGAAGATGTGCGTGTTGCCGCGATCGAGAAGGTCAAGAACGTCGCCGATGCCGGTGTGGACGCTGGGCGAGCCGGTGCTTCTGCGGCCAAGACCGGGCTCCTCCACATCCTAGCGCTGATCGGGCGCGCGATCGCCGACGCCTCAATCGCGATCTTTTGGGGCTTCGTGCGTTGGGTGGCGTTCGCGTGGAACATCATCAAGGATGGCGCGGAGGCCGTTGCCGCGCCGTTGCGTAGCGCCATCCGTGTTCCCGCCGACGCGGCGCGCGACAAGCTCAAGATGATGCCCGACGTCGCGCGGAAATTTCCGATCAAGGCGCATCATCTGATCAGCGCGGCGCTGGTCGTAGGGCTGATCTATGTCGGCGGCCCGATGCTCAGAAGCGCCGACGGCATCAGTGCTCCGGTTCTGGACATCTCAACTGGCGCGCCGGACGCTTCGCATCAGGTGACGATTTCAAACGAGATCTCTGGTTCGGCCGCCGCCCTGACGGGAGATACAATGCGCGTCGACGGGGCGCTCGTTCGTCTCGCGGGCATCGAGGCGCCGGAATCGACTCAGCCCTGCTATCGGACGAACGGGCGGCGCTGGAATTGCGCATCAACGGCGCGCTCGGGCCTCAACACGATCGTTCGCGGCCAAAAGGTGACTTGCACACCCTCCGGACAGGACGATAGCGGACGAACACTTGCGCATTGCCTGATCGGCGGCGGCAAAGATATCGCGACGGAGCTCGTCCAAGCGGGCTACGTATTTGCGACCGACACGTCGTTTTTCAGCTCGCTCGGCGGCGAGGAAAGCACCGCCCGCGACGCCAAGCGCGGGATATGGCAAGGCGAGGTGGTCCGCCCGCAAGACTGGCGCGCCCAGGCATGGGAATCCGCCAAACGCGATGCGCCGGACGGCTGCCCGATCAAAGGCGTCGTGAGGTCGTCGGCGAAAATCTATGCGCTACCGTGGTCGGACGTTTATGCCAAAGCGCGGGTGCGGCAGGAGCGCGGCGAACGCTGGTTCTGCAGCGAGGACGATGCGAAGGCAGCCGGTTTCGCGCCGTGGGATAAATCCTGAGATCCCGCCCCGAAATCAGGTCAGGCGACGCCGCAAAAAAAATCCCGCAGTCGGGGGAGACTGCGGGTTAAAAGCCGACCTTTACGCTCGTGGGGACGTGGGACAGCGCAAACGATCTATGCGGATCATACGGCCAAAGGTGGCAGAAACTTCAAGCCGGGAACGGCCGCGATTCGTTTTTTTGACGTCAAGATGTGTCTGTTCAGACCCGCATCGGTGCGCGATCGCAACAGCGGTTCTCCTGCCATTATGGCAATGTTTCCCACGCGGACCGTCCGACTGTGCTGCGGCGGCATCAGGTGCGGCGCTTTGCTGGGGAGCTTCGGAAGCTCCGGTCACAACCTGAGGTTCTAGGGCGGAGGCGAATTGCTCGGCACGGGACATCACCGACCCGCACCTCTGCACCCAGAGTGTGTGCAAAAAAATCGGTGTGCAGAGGTTTTGCGGGTGACCGAATTCCGATTCTCCTTTGCCTCTGGCAAGTCTCGGAGAGACCAGCCAGAAGTTTGTGTTGCAGATTCACACCTCGTTTTTTCTGAACAGTCGAAGGTTGGTCTCGGCGCTCCCTGTTTTGGAGAGCTACCGCTAAAGTGCCCGCATCTAGGGGCACGGGCGTTAGTAACCAGAGGGGTTTAGTTTATGTTGCGCAGACTGGTACTAGGGCTGTGCGCCATCTTGGCCACGGGCGCCGCGGCTTTAAGCGGTGTCGGGACAATGACCGTGGTCGGAGCCGTTGCTGGCGCCGCGGGCCTAATGAGCACCGTGACAGCGGCGGAAGCTCAATCTTGGCGCTACCGGCATCATCGCCATCGCTACCACTATCGCCACGGCGATCAGCTTATCCTGATTGCTGAAACCGACGTCGATCTCTCACTCGACCGCTACACGATTGATGTTCGGCAAGCCAAAGGCGCTTACAAAGGCATTCGCATCAAGAATGCCATGGGTAAGTTGTTCGACGTGCAGAAGGTTCAGATCGTCTACAGCGACGGCACCGTCTGGAACGAAGACCGCCAAATCGACATGTATTGGGGCGAGCGCAGCCGTCCCATCAACCCGACCTACGACAGCAAATTCATCGACCAGATCATCATCCAGCAGGAGCCGGGCCGTGGCCGCGGACGCCTGCAGATCATCGGCATTCAAGACCGCGAAGGCCGGGAAATGGATCGATCGGATCGCAGCGGGCGGCCCGACCGAGGTCCCGATCGCGGGCCTGATCGCGATATGTCGAATGGGATCACGACACGCCCGACGGCGCCGGTCGCATCGCAAGCGTCACCCGGCCAGCGGACCGAGGGCGGCGACGTTCTGTTCGGGGCGCAATACGTGGGCTTCCTCACGGACCGGGATGTCATCAGGATCGGCAGCGAAATTGGAAAGTTTGCGAAGATCCGCCTGCGCGTGCTCGACAACGACATCCACATCACCGAGATGAAGATCGTCTACGCGAACGGCGAGAGCGACACGCTGGCGATCAACGCCGATATTCCGAAAAACTCCCGAACGAACTGGATCGATCTCAGAGGCGACCGCTTCATCAAAGAGATCCAGCTCGTCTATCGGTCACGGCCGAGCTTCAACGGACAGGCACGGATCGAAATCTTCGGACGGTATGCACCGGGCTGGCTCGGACCGAACGGCGAAGGGCGTAAATATAACCAAGGCTGGGTGCTACTCGGCGCGCAGACCGCAGGTTTCATCGGCTTCGACAAGGATATCATTCCGGTCGGCAGCAACGAGGGCGGGTTCCGGCGCATCCGCGTGACGGTCCGCGACCGTGCCATTACGCTTAACGAGGTCAAGGTCGTCTATCAGGACGGGCAGGAAGAGACCGTTCCGATCCGGACCCGCGTCGATGCGGGCGGCACGTTTGGCCCGATCGATCTGAGGGGCGGACGACGCGGGGCCATAGACCATATCGAAGCCAAGTACCGTTCTAGGTTCTTCGACTCCTCGGCGAAGGGCAAAGGTTCGGCCATCGTAGAAATCTGGGGCCAGCATTACTAGGTTTCGTCTCGATGACAGCCATTCAGAGAATCAGGAGGGGCGGGCACAATCCGGCCCTCTTTTTTCGCATGAATGCCCGCCGGCTCGAAAACGCGGCGGTTTTTGCGCAAAAATGGCGTCGTAGCGCACGGTTATCTGTCGGAAACGACGTCAACGGCGTTTCGCGAAACGGGGCGAATATGCTACGCGATGAAACCATGTCGGCGGCTGTCGATTCCAGTCTTGGGGGACCATTGCTTTGAATTTGAGCCTTAAGCAGCCGCTGCAGGCGGAAGGCCGCGCGGATGTCATCATGCGCGAGACGCGGCCGGCCTCGCCCCCTCCGGCAGCCATGCCCGAAACGCAGAAACAGCGGGTGCGTCGCCTCGCCGCTCACTGCCAGAAATACCGCGGGTCGGTTCCGGCTCTCGCGATCCAGCAATTGGTAACAACGCTGGTGCCGCTGGTGCTGCTCGTCGGCGTCATGTTTGCCACCGTCGAACACGCCTATTGGGTGACGCTGCTGCTTGCGCTTCCCGCAGCCGGGCTTCTCGTCAGAGCCTTCATCATTCAGCATGACTGTGGCCACGGATCGTTTTTCTCGTCGCGCCCCGTCAACGATTTTGTCGGCCGCGCCATGAGCCTGCTGACACTCGCACCCTATGGGCTGTGGCGCCGCGAACATGCGCAACATCATGCGACGTCAGGAAATCTCGATCGTCGCGGCGCTGGCGATATTGATACGATGACCGTCGCGGAATACCAGAAGCTCTCGAAGCTCGGAAAACTGCACTACAAGCTCTACCGTCATCCGTTGTTCTTGTTCGGGCTCGGCGTTCCGGCTTATTTCGTCCTTATTCAGCGGCTGCCCTGGATGCATTCGCTGCCGCCGCGCGATGCCTGGAAGAGCGTTCTGGCGCTGAACCTCGGTCTCATCGCGTTCTATGCGCCGCTTTGCTACTTCTTCGGCGTTGCCAATGTCCTCTGGGTCGGTTTGCCGGTGCTGCATATCGCGGCCGCGACGGGCGGGTGGCTGTTCTTCATCCAGCATCAGTTCGAAGAGACGACCTGGGACAAGGCGGAGGGCTGGGATTTCCAAGTCGCCGCGCTGCTCGGTTCGTCTTATTATGATCTACCGAAGATTATGAACTGGTTCACCGGCAACATCGGCCTGCACCACATTCATCACCTCAACAGCATGATCCCGAACTACAGGCTCTCGGCCTGCCTTGAAGCGAGCCCCGAGCTTAAATCGATCAACAGACTGACGCTGCGCGACAGCATAGCCTGCGCGCGGTTGAAGCTTTGGGACGAAGATCAGCGCCGCCTTGTCGGCTTCGACGAACTTCCCACAACAGCGTAAGGCCTATTTGTTCGCGCATTGCCATGACCCAAGAGACTGCGCGAACGCCGACGGATGAACTCGTCACTGTTCGTGACTGGCTGAGATACGCCGTCACGTCGATGACCCGGGCGCGGCTCGTCTACGGGCACGGCACGTCGAACGCCATCGAGGAAGCTGCGTTCCTCATTCTTTCAGCGCTCGACCTGCCAATCGAGGACGTCAATCCGTGGCTCGACTGCCGATTGACGGTCGCCGAACGCGACGGCATCGCGTCGCTGATTTCGAGGCGGATCGAAACGCGAAAGCCTGCCGCATACCTGACGAACGCCGCCTACATTCAAGGACGCAAATTCTACGTCGATGAGCGTGTGATTATCCCGCGATCGTTCATCGGCGAACTCTTGGTGCAAGACCAATTGGCGGCAATCGTTCCTGATCCGCTGGCGGTTACGCGCGTGCTCGATTTATGCACGGGCTCGGGATGTCTTGCCGTTCTGGCTGCCGAAGCGTTTCCGAACGCGGACGTCGATGCGGGCGACATTTCGAACGAGGCTCTAGCCGTCGCGCAGCGAAACATCCACGATTACGGCCTTGAAGATCGGGTTCACACTTTTAAATCGGATCTGTTTGCCGACTTACCGTCCGCGACTTACGATCTGATCATTTCCAATCCGCCTTACGTCACCGCGGAGGCCGTTGCCGCCTTCCCGCCGGAATATCAGGCGGAACCGACGCTCGCTCACCTCGGTGGCACTGACGGCATGGATCTCGTGCGTCGCATTTTGGTCGACGCTCCGGCGCGGCTGGCGCTCGGCGGCAGCCTCATCGTCGAGATCGGCGACGGACAAGACGCTCTTGCCGCATCACGACCCGACTTGCCATTCCTGTGGCTCGATACCGAGGTGAGCAAAGGCGAAGTCTTCGCGCTTTTCGCCGATGATCTGAAACCCGCAGGCCCGGAAAGCGGGCGAAAGCGCCAAGGCCCCGCCCGCCGTTGAGCCTTCAGCCGAAGGCGCCGAAGTGGTGCGAGATGCCGGTGCCGATCTCGCGGACGAACTCGTACGAAATTTCCATCGGCGTCAGGATTTCCGTCTCGAGACGGGCATAGTCATCGATGCCGCGCGGACGGTAGCTCGCCTGCTCGTCGAAGGATTTTCCAGCGAGGTTCTTCGCGTCGTGCGGGAAGGCTTTGCGCAGAACACTCAACACTTCAGGAATTTCCAGGCTCAGCGCCATTTCCAAGACCTGCGCATGAGACAGACCATCCTGCGGTGCGAAGCGTGGAAGCTGCGCCGCCAGGATGAAGATCCGCATGATCAGCGCCAGCCGGATCGCCTGCAGGAGATCGAGTTCGAGGCGGTTCTCGTCGGGCACCATGCCGTCTTCGATGTTCAGGTCGGCGAGGATGGCGTGAAGATCGATCGCATCAAGGCGCAGGAGATGGACAAGCTCGGAGATGTCACCGTGGCGGTCGTCGGGCAGCAGGTGTGTCGCGAGCGTGCGGAAGGCGCTGTTCAACGCCGCCTCACGGCCCCATGACGCACGCGATGCCCAAAGCCCGGCATTGAAGACCTGAGCATTGGCCGCCATGGCGTTGAGGCTTGAGATTGTCTTGCCGTGCGCAATCATCGCGAGCAACGACTGCAGCCGCTTCGACGACTTCGCGAGTTTTTTGAATCGATCACGGTCTGCGCCAACCGCGGTTCCGAGGCCGGCGACGACGTTCGCGATATAACCGAACTGCTGAAGAATGGCGTTGTTCGGAATGGCGCGCATGCGAGCCGGGTTTCCGCGATCGGAGGCATGTTCGCCCTGACGCTTCACCGGTCGCGAACCCGTTTTGAAAAGCAGGTTCGGTCCGAAAGCACCGAGAAGGGCGCGGTAGCCGTCGTGCGCGAATAGCTCCTGCTGGAAGGCGCGGAGCCGCAGGAAAAAGTCGAGGCTGAAATCCTGCTCGTAATAGAACGGATCTTTTTCGGCAGGCGGGATGTCGCCGTCCATGATGATCGTCGCCAGCGCGCGCGTCGTCAGCGCACGATTGCCGAAGAACATATAGCCATCGCCGCCCTGGAAGCTCGTCTCGTGCTTGACTGGGATCTTGGCCGCGCCGAAACGACGGCGCACCTCGTTGGTCATGACGTAATGGAGGCGGCGGTAAAGCGTTCCTGGATGTGCGCCGCGGCCCATCGATTCGCCGTGCGTCGAGAAAAGGAGCGTCTCGATGCCGTCGAGCTTGGCGTTGTCGATCGAAGCCGCGAGAGCCTTATAGTAGCGTTCGACGGCAAGCGTCGCCGAGATCTGTCCGATGAAGCGTCCGGCGTCGGAGAAGCCGGTCTGGACACTCAGACGCTTTCTGCCCTTGATGTACTCGCGGTAGGTCTCTTCCTCAACGAGGCGCTCCATGATGCGCGCGCCGTTCTCGAGACCCGTAGGGGTTTCGAATAGCGGAGAGATATCGGTGATGTGATCGACGCCGAAGAGCTTGGCGAAGAACACCGCGATCAAGACGGTGGCTGGGGATTCGCATTCGGCGATCAGGAAGCGGATGGGCGTTTCCTTATCGACGTGCTTCATGATCTGTGCGGTTAACGCAAACTGGCGGATCGCGGTCGCGGTTTCGAGGTCGAGCGTCGCGAAGTTGACTGTCTCGCGCGGCGTATTCTTGATCATCTCGACGATGCGCGCGAGCGACTGGCTTTCCGTCAGGTCGCGCGTCCACGGCTCGTGAACGTAAGCGCGGAAGGCGTTGTGCAGTTGCAGGGCGTTGATGCGCAGATGGATGTGCGACATGCCGAGACCGGTCGCCTCGACGAGACCCGCAAGGGCGGCCGTTGCCCGCTTCATCTGCGGGGCTTGCACCGTATCGATCAGCGTATTGAAGAGCGCCAGCAACGGCTCGACCGTCAGCAGATTATAGCCGTCCGTCTTGGTCATGACGTTGGCGGCCTTGGCGAGCCCTTCGGTGTCGTTCGTGAAGCTTTCGAGCGCCTTCAGCTGCTCATCGACGGCGGCGATGCCAAGATCGAGCTTACCGACGATCTGGCGAGCAACGCGTTGCGCCGCGTCGCCACTTTCGAGCTTATGCTTCAGCACGACGAAGCGTTCGCGGACGTCGGCGAGGGCGCCGCGCTTCTCGCGCAAGCGCACCTGGAACGAAAACGTCCAGGCGATATCGGTGCGGCCGTCGAGATCGTAGCCGACCCACGAGGCGAAGGTCGTGAGTTTGGGGCGGAGCTTGAACGCGGCATCGCCGTACTTCTGCGACGCGACGCTAAAGAAGCCGTGCAGCAGTTCTTCGTAGGCGTTCCGTAAATTACGGATCGCGTCCTGGGCGCACTTGTGCTCGTGGTTGAGCGTCAGCGTATCCTCTGGACGATGCGGCAGGCCGATCGTCGCGTCGGTGTTCGAATCGGCGACGGCGATGTCGACCATGCGCCGGTAGAGCGCGTCCGACAGACCGAACGTCGGATGCGCCGTCAGAACGATGCCCGTGCGGGCACGCGACCATCGCTCGGCGAAGGCTTCGATATCGTTGCCGGCCATACTCGCCGTCTTCTCGACGTAAGCCGTGAAATCCTTCAGCGTCGACGCCTGGTCGATATAGCCGATCTTGTCGCGCAACCCCCGGGCGCGACGGACGCAGGCGCGATCCATCAGCCGGCCGGCGAGGCCCTTTACTTCACTGAACGACACTTCGTTCGATTCGAGCCGGCGCGACAGATCGAACGCGACGTTCAGAATCGGGTTGAGCGAAGGGTTGTCAGGAATTTTCGTTCTGAGCCGCTTCAGCTGGTCGATCAACTCGGTTTCGTCGAGTTTTGTCGAGCCAACAGCGGGCGTCGTGTCCTGCATCACCAAGGCTCCACGTCCCGATGAGGGACAGAATATTCAGATAGATTCAGAGTGTAGCGGAGAGGGCGGCCGGAGGCAAAAACGCGCTCCGGCCGGCATCTATCGTTACGCGACCTTGCGCATCCGACCGAGGACCTGGGCAATCGTCGAACCCATTTCCGACGGCGTCGGTGCGATGGTGACGCCGCAATCCTTGAGGATCTCGACCTTCTCGGCGGCGGATTCGCCGAACGCCGAAACGATCGCGCCGGCATGGCCCATCTTGCGGCCCTTCGGAGCCGACAAGCCGGCGATGTAAGCGATCACCGGCTTCTTCATGTGCTCTTTGGCGAAGACGCCAGCTTCGGCTTCCTGCGGACCGCCGATTTCGCCGATCATCAGAACGGCATCCGTCTCGGGATCGTTCTCGAAAGCTTCGAGAACGTCGCGGTGCGAAGAACCGTTGATCGGATCGCCGCCGATGCCGACCGACGTCGAGACGCCGATGCCGAGCTCTTTCATTTGCTCTGCGGCTTCATAGCCGAGCGTACCGGAGCGGCCGACGATGCCGACGCGGCCCGGCAGGTAGATGTGTCCCGGCATGATGCCGAGCATGGCTTTGCCGGGCGAGATCGTACCGGCGCAGTTGGGCCCCGTCAGAACCATGCGGCTCTCTTTCCGATAGCGGCGCATGTAGCGCTTCACGCGGATCATATCCTGGGCCGGAATGCCGTCCGTGATGCAGACGCAGTATTTGATGCCCGCATCGGCCGCTTCCATGATGGCGTCGGCGGCGAACGGCGGCGGCACGAAGACGATTGACGCTTCGGCGCCGGTTTCGTCGACTGCGCCCTTGACGGTGTTGAACACCGGGCGGCCGAGGTGAGAACTGCCACCTTTGCCGGGCGTCACGCCGCCAACGACGTTCGAGCCGTAGTCGATCATTTCTTGAGCGTGAAACGTGCCGATACGTCCGGTGAAGCCCTGGATCAGGATCGGCGTCTTTTCATTGATAAAGATTGCCATTGGTGCGTTTCTCCGGAATTAGGCCGCTTTTTTTGCTGCTTCGACGGCTTTTTTCGCTGCTTCCGCCAACGTGTTCGCGCTGATCACGGTGAGACCGCTGGTGTCGATGATCTTACGACCTTCCTCGACATTCGTTCCGGCGAGACGGACGACGATCGGCATCGTGATGTTCAATTCCCTGACAGCGTCGACGACGCCTTTCGCGACCCAATCGCAACGATTGATGCCAGCGAAGACGTTGACGAGGATGGCGCGGACGTTCTTGTCACGAAGCACGGCGCGAAACGATTTCGTCACGCGCTCGGGCGAAGCACCGCCGCCGATGTCAAGGAAGTTCGCGGGATCGCCGCCTGCGAGTTTGATCATGTCGAGCGTCGCCATCGCGAGGCCGGCGCCGTTGACGATGCAGCCGATATCGCCTTCAAGGCCGACGTAGGAGAGGCCGCGGTCGGACGCATAGGTTTCGCGCGTGTCTTCCTGGCTCTTGTCGCGAAGCTCGGCGATGTGCGGACGGCGGAACAGCGCGTTATCGTCGAACGACATCTTGGCGTCGAGCGCCAGGACCTGCTTCTCCTTGGTGATGACGAGCGGATTGATTTCCACCATGATCGCGTCGAGATCGCGAAACGCGCGGTAAGCGCCCATGATTGCGGGCACGATTTTGTTGACGATGTCGGGATCGACGCCCAATCCGAATGCCAGCTCGCGCGCCTGGAACTGCTGCATGCCGACCGCCGGGTCGACCGTCACGCGGATGATCGTGTCGGGCTGGGTGGCGGAGATCTCTTCAATGTCCATGCCGCCCGCGGCCGAGGCGACCACGACGATCCGCTCGGACGCGCGATCCATCACGAAGCCGAGATAGATTTCGCGATCGATGTTGGTCGCTTCTTCGATGTAAAGGCGAGAGACCAGCTTACCAGCCGGTCCCGTCTGAGTGGTGACGAGCTTACGACCGAGCATCGATTCGGCCGCTTCCTCGATCTCCTGCTCGTTGCGGCAGAGCTTGACGCCGCCAGCCTTGCCGCGCGCACCAGAATGGATCTGGGCTTTCACGACGACTGCGCCGCCAAGCTCGCTCGCGCGATAGGTCGCCTGCTCAGGACTATAGGCCAATCCACCGCGCGGGATCGGCACGCCAAACTTCGCAAGAAGTTCTTTTGCTTGGTATTCGTGAATGTCCATTATTGGACCTCCCTAGGATTATTTGACGTTTCCCGGTTCGTTTCTTATTTCGCGCGGGCTGCCTCGGCGGCCTTGATCGCAGCAGCCGTGACGAGCAAGTTCTTCGCCATCTTCTCAGATGCCGCGTCGATCATCTTGCCGTCGAGAGAAGCCGCGCCCTTGCCCTGAGCTTCAGCTTCCTTCAGAGCGACGAGAATGCGCTCGGCGCGTTCGACTTCCTTGGCTGTCGGCGAATAGATCTCGTTCGCGAGTTCGATCTGCGACGGGTGGATGGCCCACTTGCCTTCCATGCCGAGAGCGGCGCCGCGGCGAGCCGCTGCCTTGTAGCCTTCCGGATCGTCGATGCCGCCGAACGGTCCGTCAATTGGCCTTAGGCCGAAGGCGCGGCAAGCGACCGTCATACGCGACAGCGGGAAATGCCACTGGTCGCCGGGATAATCGGGGTTCAAGCCGCCGATGACGACGGTGCGCGCCTTGTTGAACGCGGAGTAATCGGCAACGCCGAAGTGCATCGATTCGAGGCGGCTCGGAGCGGAAGCGATGGCTTCGACGTTGGCCATGCCGAGCGGCGTCTCGATGAGTGCTTCCGTACCGATCTTGTTGGTTAGGCCCTTTGCGACTTCGATCTGGCTGACGATGCATTCGACCGTGTAGACGTCCGCTGGTACGCCGACCTTGGGAATGAGGATCGTGTCGAGGTGCGCGCCCGCCTGCTCGCAAATGTCGATGACGTCACGATACATATAGTGCGTGTCGAGGCCGTTGATGCGAACTGAAACGCTCTTGCCCGCTGCTTTCCAATCGAGGTCATTCAGCGCCTGAATGATGTTCTTGCGGGCCTGTTCTTTCTCGGGCGGCGCAACGGCATCTTCGCAATCGAGGAAGACATAGTCGGCGGCGCTCTTGATGGCGCGATCGATCATGCTCGGATTTGAACCCGGCACGGCGAGGTATGAGCGCTGCAGGCGCTGCTTGCGGGTCGGATAAAGCGTGAAGCTCATTGTGGGGGGTCGCCTTCCTAGATATCGGTTCGCGTTTGTTATCGTTGCATAGCTTTGGTCATGAAAGATCGGCACCCGGCCCTCGATGAGGACCGGGTGCGAACAGTCTTAAGCGGCCTTTGCCTGCTTCGGCGTGGCGCCAGTAGCGGACTTGGTCGCGGTCTTGCTGAAGTACTCAGCAGCAGCACCGGTGCCGGAACCGAGCTTGATGTTGATGCCCGTATCCTTCAGCGCCATTTCGACTGCGAAGAGAACGCCACCGATCATGAACTCATCGAGCGCACCGAGATGGCCGATGCGGAAGACCTTGCCAGCAACCTTGTTGAGGCCGGTTCCGAGCGAGGTGTTGTAGCGATAGTAGGCGGTCTTGAGCACAGCGTTGGCATCGAAGCCTTCCGGCACCAAGATCGCCGACACCGTATCGGAATGCCACTTCGGCTCCTTGGCGCAGAGCTTCAAGCCCCATGCATCGACAGCCGCGCGGACGCCGCTCGCCATGCGGTGATGACGCGCGAGAACGTTGTCGAGGCCTTCGGCGAAGATCAGATCAAGGGACGCGCGCAGGCCACGAATGAGCTGCGTTGCCGGCGTATATGGGAAGTATCCAAGATCGTTGGTTTTGATCATGTCTTCCCAGGAGAAAAAGCAGCGGTTCATGCGGCCGTTCTGCGACTTGTTGGCGTCGAGCGCCTTCTGACTGACGGCGAGAATGCCGAGACCTGTCGGGAGCATGAAGCCCTTCTGCGAACCGGAAACGCAGCAGTCGACGCCCCATTCGCCCATGCGCATGTCGAGCGAACCAACGGACGAGACACCGTCGACGAACAGGAGTGCGGGATGCTTGGCGGCATCGAGCGCCTTGCGAACGCCGGCAATATCGGAGCTGACGCCCGTTGCCGTTTCGTTGTGCGTGGCGAAGACGGCCTTGATCTCGTGGTTCTTATCCTTGGCGAGAATGTCGGCGTACTTTTCGAGCGGAACGCCCGTGCCCCACTCTTCGTCGCAAAGCTCGACCTTGAGACCCATCCGCTCGGCCATGTCGACCCAGAGCAACGAGAACTGACCAAAGCGGCTCATCAGAACCTTGTCGCCGACGGCGAGCGTGTTCTCGATTGCGGATTCCCAAGCGCCGGTGCCGGACGACGGGAAAATAAATACGCGGCCGTCCTTCATCTTGAAGACCTTCTTGAGATCTTCAAAAACCGGCAGCGTGAACTTCGGAAATTCGGGAGAGCGCATGTCTTCCATCGGAAGATTCATGGCCATCCGGACGGCGTCCGGAATTGTGGTCGGGCCGGGGATGAAAAGATGTGGCGTAACGGTCATTGAAGCGTTCCTCCGCGCTGCGTTGAGCCAAGCCGACGATCCCCGATGTGGCGGGGGAGACGTTCCGGCGTGCTTTTGCTGATCCTTCCGCCCGATCGCAGAAGCGGGCGTCGGTCTTAACTAGCAGGCGGACAGTGATGGTGGGAATGGAAAACTATCAACACCCTGTTGGGCAGTGAGAGCTACCCACCTCGTTGTGCTTTCGTGCAGCTACGAGAGGAGAATAAACATTAGTGCTACTGCTGCTCGGAACGGTTAACGGAGACGTGCAGCGCAACAGCCATGGCGCGGTTCGAGACACCAAGTTTATCGTACAAATTTTTCAGATGATATTTCACTGTGTTGCGCGAAATGCCGGTGCGCGCGGCGATCTGCAAGTTGGTCCAGCCGTTCGCAAGTGCAGCAAGCAATTCGCGTTCGCGGGCTGTCAGTCCTTCAAGTGGATCGTGATTCAAGAGATCGATGTCGACGTATGGCAGCGACAAGCGGCCACGCGCGACCGAAACGACCGCTTCCAACAAGACTTGCGGATCTTCCGTCTTCGAGACGAACCCCCAAGCGCCACCTTTTATGGCTTGGCGAAGCACGTCGTTGGAACGCTCGCCGGTGTAGATGATGATTCGCGTCTGCCACTTCTCTTGCTTCACACGCTGAAGCACACCGCCGCCGGTCATGTCGGGCAATGCCCATCCGACGACAGCGATCTCGACGGGCTTTGTTCTCAGCGCGTTGATCAACGCTTCGCCGGTCGGGTGAACTCCGCAGACGTTGAAGCGTCCGTCGCGCTCGATCAGCGCGTCGAGACCTGCACGGACGACCGGGTTCTGATCGGCGATCGTGACCTCGATCTTGGCGGCCATTCGAGCGAAGCTCTCCTTGAAACTGACGGCGGCTTTCCGAGCGCCGAAAAGCCCGACCTGAAATTGGCGACCCCGGCAGGATTTGAACCTGCGACCTACGGTTTAGGAAACCGTTGCTCTATCCAGCTGAGCTACGGGGCCGGCCCAAGCCTTCCGGCCGTGATTTATCAGATCGATTTCCCGCATCGACAGCGGGTTGCAGAGCTATGCGGTGGGCACCGACGCAGGTCAAGCGCGGCTCATTGAAGTATGCCGCCGCGAAGATATTTTCATGACGACAATCCCCTCGTCGAGGTGTTGCATCAGCCCCTTTCTTTCTCGCGTGCATAATATTAATTTCTCTACTTTTGATTGCATTATGCTTGTATTTTGGATAATCGATTGAACGCCGCGGGCGGGCAGGCGGCTGCGAGGCCAATGCGGGGTCTGCAAAGAGGACCGCTCGCGGCTTTGATGCTGTGCTTGAACTCTGTTGGCCGCGAGCATGGGCCTGTGGCAAGGCCATTCATGGAGCCGCACGCATCGGATCCTTCACTTTATCCAGTCTGGTCTGAGGCGGGGTTTGTTGCTCAGAACGACCATGGTGTGAGGATTCGTGCCGCCACTAAGCAGGCTTCGCGCTCCTGCGCGCCGTTGACAATCGGCTTCGCGCCTATAACACTTAACGCAATCGCCGGGGGGCGCTGGCTGGCCGACCGTTCGGGAGGGCGGGCGCCGCGACGAAATACCTTCATGAACATGGTTTACAAAACGTTTATATGCCATATAAGGCCTTGAAAATAGGTCCTGTTCTTAGAGTTTGGTTGCGTCAAGACGCGAGGGGAATACTCTAATGAGAAAGACTTGGTCGGCGTTGACCCTGTCGATGTTTTTGTCTCCTGCGGGCGCTGCAATGGCACAGAGCCTTCCCGACGAGCTGAAGCCCGTCGAGAATTTGAGCAGCCCCTATAACCTCGTCGTTCCCAACTATGACGAGAAGCCGCTTGCGTCTTCATGGGAGGGTTTCTACTGGAAGCCGACTCTCAGCTATAACACCATGTCATTCAGCGGCAGCGGTGGCGGCCGGCTAAAGGACGCCGACGGGATAACGCTCGGCGCCTCGGGCGGTTACGATTTCCGTTATGGCGACATCGTGTTCGGCCCCACAGCGGATTTGAGCTACGATTTCCTCTATGGCGAGAACTCTCGCATAGACGGCATATCAGGATACAGTGCTCATGCCGATTTCGATGGCTCGGTCGGTGGCAGGGCAGGGTATTTATTGTGGGACCGTACCCTGATCTACGCCACCGGCGGCTACGCATTTTCTGATGTAACCGTAAAGAATCGCTCGTTCAGCGATTCGAATATGCTGTCCGGGTGGACGGCTGGCGGCGGTATCGAATATCTCTGGAGCAACGACAACAGTCTGCGCTTTGAATACAAACGCGTCGAGTTCTCCGATGAAAGCTTCGATTCGCTTCCGGCCGGCCGCGACGAGGTGAAAGCCTCGATGGACAAGTTCAGTTTCGGCTTCGTTCATCGGTTTTGATTGCTCGGAAAGGCAATAACTTCCGGAGTCTCCCGCCAGTTGATGATGTTGCCTGTCCTTGGCTGGCGGCCGCACATATGATCTCTATGCGGCATGGCGGGGCGAACGTGGGCAATGGTTTTGGGCGTGGTCGGGCTTCTCGCTCCGATCCCGATCCACGTCGCAGCTGAACCGGCGGCGCCGTCCGCGCGTTGCACGCTCGAATCCGGCCCTATCCGAACCGTTACTCGCGTCGTCGATGGCGAGACCATCGTGCTTGATGACGGCAAGGTCGTCCGGCTGATTGGCGCGCTGGCTCCGAGAGCGCGAGATGCGGATGCTTCCCCCGGCGCGTGGCCACCCGAACTCGACACCATCAAAGCACTTTCAGATCTCGTCCTCGCGAAACGGGTAAAACTTGCGTTTGCGGGCCGACGCTTCGACCGATACGGGCGCGGGTTGGCGCAGGTGTTCCTGATCGACGGCGGTCGCGATGACTGGGTGCAGGGCACGCTTCTCGCGGGCGGCTATGCGCGCGCTTACGGGCTGCCGGAAAGCTTCGCCTGCGCGCGGGAACTCTATGCGCATGAAGCGGGCGCACGCAGCCGGCAGCTTGGCCTCTGGGGCAATGGCGTTTATCGCGTGAGGAGTGCTGAACGCTCAGTCGACCTCATGAAGCGGCGCGGAAAATACGAGCGCGTGACCGGCACGATCAGCTCGATCGGACGGACGAAAAGCGCGACGTACCTGAATTTCAGCAACGACTGGCGCACCGATTTCACAGCGCGGATCGATAAGAAGGTTCTCGCCGCCAATCCGGAATTCGACCGATCGCTCGACGCACTCGCGAACAAGAGCGTCGTCATTCGCGGATGGATCGAGCGGCGCAACGGGCCGCTCATTGATATCGCCGACCCGTCCCAGCTCGAAGCCGGCGACGATGCCGCGCCGGCAGACGCTCCAAAAGAATTGCGCCCGGCCCCGCCGGAAGGTGCGGAACCGAGCGCTGTCAACTTGAAGTCACTCTAACGCCAGAAGAGACGAACCGTTAGGCCGCTTCTTCTTCTTCCTCGACGACGGCCGCTTCGGCTTCAGCCAGGCGACGGCCCTTCGCGCTCTTCGAGAGGATTTCCGTGATCCGCTGAACCGCACCGCGCTCGTCGAGCTTTTCGACAGCGGCGAGTTCGCGGGCCATGCGATCGAGCGCATCCTCGTAGAGCTGACGCTCAGAGTAGGACTGCTCGGGCTGAGCTTCGGAGCGATAGAGGTCACGAACCACCTCAGCGATCGAGATTAGATCGCCGGAGTTGATCTTCGCGACGTACTCCTGAGCGCGGCGGCTCCACATCGTACGCTTGATGCGGGCGCGGCCCTTGAGCGTTTCCATCGCCTTCTTGACGAGGCTTTCGTCAGCGAGCTTACGCATTCCGACGCTGGCAAGCTTGCCTGTCGGCACGCGCAGGGTCAGCTTTTCCTTGTCGAAGGTGATGACAAAGAGCTCTAGCGACATGCCGGCGATTTCCTGCTCCTCGATGCCGACGATGCGGCCGACGCCGTGAGCGGGATAAACGACGAATTCGTTGGCCTTGAAACCGTGACGCTGACTGACAGGCTTCTTCTGAACAGCAAGAATCTGGCGTGCGGCGGCCGCCTTTTCAGCGACATCCTTCGGCGTCACCGCCTGCGGAACCGATGAAGCGACCGGGGCCGAAATCTTCTGGCTCGCAGCCTTATGGGCATTGGCCGGTACGGCAACGGTGCGCTGCGGCGCGGCAGCGGCCTTGGCAGACAGGTGGGCAGCCGCAACGTGCGGTGCGACAGGCGTGTGCGTAACGGGCTTCTTGGCGACTGGAGCGGCCTCGACCTTAATCGCGGGCTTCGCTGCAACAGGCGCGGCGGACTTCTTGGCGGATTTCGGAGCAGCAGCAGCCGGCGCGAGCTTAGACTTCACCGGAGCCTCGACTTTCGCTTTGACAGCCGGCTTCGCGACCTTATTGGTGCTTGCGGCAACCTTCAAAGGCATCGATTTACGGACGGCACTCTTAGCTGCGGACTTGGGGCTGACCGGAGCTTTTTTCTTTTGAGCCATATCGATCTCTCACTCTCGCATACTGGACCTTACCGGGATGGTCCGGTTCGGCCGTCAGTCCGCTCCTCAGGGAGCGGAGCATCTATGCCGTGGGTGAAACGGCACCCGAACGACACGCGCGCATTGACCCGAGCCTCGTCTTTACGACAGGCCGTCCCCTGCGCGCTCATTTTTGGCCTAGCTTTTCAAATCCTGTCCGACTCTGAGTTGGCTTAGTGACGCCCCATAACGCCTTATTGAGTGCTGCCCATCAGAGCTAGGCAACCCCTTTTTGTTCACAGCCGTTCCGGATTTGTGCAGACTTAACGCCATCGCAACCCATACTAACACAGTCTTGACGGTAATTGAAGGGTCGGCTTCTGAGACAATCTGGACGAGCTTAAGGCAGCCTTTAAATAGCCATGCCAAACCAACAACTTATGTAAGAACTGCCGTAACGGACTGCAAGGACGCGCCGTTGGCGCAAAATCAATCCCCTGATCCGGGATTTGGCGAAAAATATTTCTCGAACTTACCGGTTTCGTCCTTCGCGGCGTCCGCATCGGGCAGCGCTGCCTTCTTGGCCGTAATGTTCGGCCAGGTTTCGGCATACTGGCGGTTGAGCTCCATCCATTTTTCCAGGTTGGGCTCGGTATCGGGCTTGATGGCGTCAACCGGGCATTCCGGCTCGCAGACGCCGCAGTCAATGCATTCGTCGGGATGGATGACGAGCATGTTCTCGCCTTCGTAGAAGCAATCGACCGGGCAGACCTCGACGCAATCGGTGTATTTGCACTTGATGCACTTATCGTTGACGACGTAGGTCATTCGAATTCCCGGTTCTCGAAACGATCGACGTTCCGTTTGAAGGAACGCCGCGAAGCAAATGCTCTCAGTTGAGCGGCGCCCTTATTACCATAGGCGTCACGGCTGCCTAGGTGGACGGGGCGTCACAGTTTCAAAGCCGTCCCCTAAATTTATCGATCAAACGCCGTTCCCGCTTCGTGGGCCTGCCGCTGCCCTCGGAGCGAACCGCTTGGTGCGCGAGGGCTTCGGCCTGTCCCACGTCTTCAGAAACCCCGGGAGCGGGCGCCAGTTTCGGGGGCATCAGGTCGCGATAAAGGGCCTGAGCTTCGGTGGCGGGGCCGCGCCGCGTGCCGATGCCTAGGATCTCGATGCTGATGACCCTTGGCCCGAGGGAAAGGGTCAGAATATCGCCCGGGCGCACGGCCGCGCTCGTCCTCGCGATCTTTATCCGGTTGACGCGGACCTTACCACGTTCAATCAACGCCTGCGCCAACGTCCGGGACTTTGCGATACGGGCAAACCACAGCCATTGGTCGATTCGCTGCGAAGCTGCGGGGCCCGCATTCGGCATAAGGTCAGGTCGACCCGGAGCCTTCACTCCGCTTCTCCATCTGGGCTTTCAGCGCTGCGAGCGCCGCAAACGGCGACGACGAATCGGCGGCGGCCGATTTCGGCGGTGCGGCCGAGATCACCTGCGGTGAGCGGCGTTCGCCACCACGCTGGCGGTCATCACCACGACGGCCCTTGTTGCGATCATCGTCCCGGCGCGGAGGGCGGCCACCGTCGTCTTTGCGGTCGTGACTACGGTCATTGCCGTTGCGACCTTCAAAGCGCGGACGGTCGCCGCGATCGTTCCGCTGATCCGAATTGCGATTATTCCGATTGTGCTGGCGATCCGGCCGCTGGTCGGTGCCGGTGGTTGTCGTTGCTTCAGCGGCCGGAGCGACGGCGTTCGCGGCCGTGCCACTGCTGTCGGACGCTGCAATAGCGGGAGTTTGATTCCGGTTGCCGTGTTGTGGGCGATGGCGGCCCTGCCCGCCTTCGCGACGTGGACCATCACGACGTGGCCCTTCGCGGCGTTCCGGGCGCTGGTGACGGCGCGGACGCCAGATGTCTTCGAACTTCTGTGCTTCCGGTGCCGCCGCTTCGGCGAGGGCGACTTCGGTCGGGGCAACATCCGTCGGCACTGCCTCGGATTCAGGCGCAGCGGACGGAGCGGCTTCAGCAGAGCTCGGCTCGATTGCCTCTATCGGCTCGGAGACAGCGGCCGGCGTTTCGTGGAGTTCCGTCGTTTCCGGCACGCTTGCTTCGCTGGCGGCTGTCGCGACGCCTTCGGCGCTGGCCGGGGTCTCGGCGATCGTAGGAGCCGGCGCCACGACCGGAGCAACAAGGATCGGGCGGCGTTCAAGGCGGAAGCCCAGCGCTTTCAGCACTTCGCCAAGCTCATCGGCTGAACAACCCAGGATCGACATCATATCGTCGGTGGCGCGGAAGCCGCCGTCGCCGGTCGAGCCTTTCGGTGGCGCGTCGGTCTTGCCCGGACCCGAGCGCCAGGCCAGCAGCGGCCGGATCAGATCGGCGAGCCGCTCGATGATATCGAGGCGGATGGCGCGCGGACCGCAGACGTGGAAACCGTGGGCACGATAGAGCGCCTCGGGAGTCGCGGGATCGACGATCACGGACGTCAAGCCGGGACGCGGCAATTGCGGGGTCGTGCCGTTGGCGGGGGGATGCTTCAGCAGCCAGAGCGTCGCGGCGAGATCGGCCGGCGCGGGCTTCAGCATCATGGGGAAAAAGATATTGAAGGCGCCAAAGCGGAGGCCGAACTTGCGCAGATCGGCGCGGGCCGCCTGATCGAGCGCGTTGATCTCGTCGGCAATCGTCTCGCGCTTCAAAGCGCCGAGGCCTTCCTTCAACTGGAAGGCGATGCCGCGCGCCAAGCCTTGAAGCTCAGTGCTCTTCGACATCTCGACGAGGGGCTTCAACTTGTCGGCGATCGTGTCGTCGACCCAGGTCTTGATGCGGGCCTGAACTTTCTCGCGATCGGATTCGCTCATCGTTTCGTCCGCGATCAGCGTGACGCTGGGCTGAAGCGGATCTTCGGCCGCTTCGAGCTTCGCGATCTCATCGTCGCGCCAGATGATCATGGCGCCGCGCGTCAGCTTGAACGCGTCGTTCTGAGCCGCCGCGACGCGCCGTGCGCGCATGCCCAGTTCACGCGTCACGACTTGCATCGCTGCCTGCCGCGTCGCCTTTTCGTGAATGCCGTCGGCGGCGGAATCGAGCGTGAAGCTGAAGCCCTTGAGTTTGCCGACGAAGTGGTTTTCGACCGTGATGGCGCCATCATCGGCGATATCGGCCGTCAATTCATCTTTATCTCGCATGCCTTTCATCAGAGCACTGGTCCGGCGATCCACGAACCTTTGCGTCAGGCATTCGTGCAATGCGTCGGAGAGACTATCTTCAATAGCTCGCGTCCGTTCCTGCCAATGCGCCGGGTCCTTCAACCAATCGGGACGATTGGCGACGAAGGTCCAGGTGCGAATGTGCGCAATACGAGTCGCGAGCGTGTCTATATCGCCGTCCGTGCGATCGGCGAGAGCAACCTGCTTCGAGAACCAGTCCTCGGGGATGCGGTTGTCGCCACTCGTCAAATGCCGGTAGACATTTGAGACGAGTTCAGCATGGTTTTGGGCGGAAATCTTGCGGTAATCGGGGAGCTGACAGACGTCCCAGAGCTGTTCGACGCGTGCTCTGGACGTTGCGATGTCGGCGATCTCGCGATCGGCGGTTAGGGCTTCGAGCGCGGCGACGTCATCGGCTGTGCGCGCACGCGTCAGGCGCTGCTCGCGGGGCAATTCGCGGAGGGACGCGTGAAGCGTGTCGAGCGTCGAGAAATCGAGGTCGCGATTGCGCCATTGCAAAGTTCGGACGCTGTCGAAGCTGTGCGTCTCAAGGCGCTCGACCATGTCAGCGTCTAGCGCCTCGGCGCTGCCAGTGACACCGAACGTGCCGTCATTCATGTGGCGGCCCGCGCGGCCGGCGATCTGTCCGATCTCGCCCGCCGTCAGATTGCGATGGTTGTGGCCGTCAAACTTGCGAAGAGCCGAGAACGCGACATGATCGACGTCGAGATTTAGGCCCATGCCGATCGCGTCTGTCGCGATCAGAAACTCGACGTCGCCCGATTGGTAAAGTGCGACCTGGGCGTTTCGCGTCCGGGGCGAGAGCGCGCCGAGCACGACGGCGGCACCACCACGCTGGCGGCGGATCAATTCGGCGAGGGCGTAAACCTCTTGCGCCGAAAACGCGACGATGGCGGTGCGCGCAGGAAGCCGAGTGATTTTCTTCTCGCCGCTATAGGTCAGCTTCGACAGCCGGGGGCGCGAGATGAAGTTGGCGCCGGGGATGAGATCGGCGATGGCGTCGCGCATCGTTTGCGCGCCGAGCAGCAGCGTCTCGGACCGGCCGCGCGCGTGCAGCAGACGATCGGTAAAGACGTGGCCGCGTTCGGGGTCGCCGCAGAGCTGGATTTCGTCGATCGCCAGAAAATCGACATCGACGCTGCGCGGCATGGCTTCGACCGTCGACACCCAGTAGCGGGCGCGCTCAGGCTTGATCTTTTCCTCACCCGTGAGGAGCGCGACCTTGTCAGCGCCGACGCGCTGCTTGACGCGGTCGTAGACTTCACGCGCAAGGAGACGCAGGGGAAGGCCGATCATGCCGCTTTCGTGGCCGAGCATGCGCTCGATCGCGAGATGCGTCTTACCGGTATTGGTTGGTCCGAGCACCGCGGTCACGTTTCGGATGCGGGCTTCCAGATCACTTGCCATTTCGTGCATTGACTCCGATCGAGCCCTGGCATTGCAGAGGAGGGCCTAGAGATCAAGGATTATTCGGTCGACGGACAAAGAGTGTCACGCGGCCTCTAAACCTCGCGCGGCGCGCATTATTGCTTCAACGCGATCTGCTGGTTGTCCGCAGCGGTGATGTTAATCGTTTCTGCGGTCATAACGGCGTTGCCGATGGTGGAGGGGATCGTCACCCGGTAGGGAACATAAATTCCCGCCTTCGGTACGGCCCGCAGCGCAATCTCGATTTTGTCGTAGTCGATCCAAGGATTGACGAAGTCCTTCGGCTTGTGGCCGGCGATGGGGACATATTTGACCCGGCAAACAATGAGTTCCCTCGGCTGGCCCGACGGGTGGCTCTCGGTAATCGGCTCGCGGCCTTTGAAGGATAAGCGCAAATCGTAGCGCTGCTTGCCGTCAAACACGGGAATGGTCCGGTTGCAGGCGTCGGCGGGACGCGCGTCGGACACCGCGATCATGGCCGCCATCGGGTCGAAGACGTTCTTGAGATTTTCGGGCTTGAGCTTGATCGCCTCGGGCGACGGCGGCTTATTGGGGACAAGCGCAACCGAGGATACCCCCGTCCCCGTGAACCCGATTTTTACCGAAGTCACTTTTTTTTTCGATTTGTATCTCATCTCGAATACGCCGGGCTGCAGCCCTGATGGCTCCAGCGTGCCTTTGCCGGTGAATGTTCCGGCCCATTTGAAGGCGCCGAACAACGCGGAGACTTCCGTTTTGCCGACGGCAGCATAGGATTTGCCGGCAAAATCAGCGTCGAAGTGATAAACGCCGACGTCGAAACCACCGAAAGACAGCTGATAGGTCGCCGAAACTCGGCTTGGCCAGTTGGGGCCTACGGCGGTGGCGCAGTCCAGCGGCAGGGCGGCAAGCGGCAAAGTGGCAGCAACAACCGCGACAAGGCTGCGGAAAGCGCTCTGCCCCCGCGCATCGGCTCCCGATTTCGCCATATCGCTTCCCATTCGCCCCGTCGCCCGAAAGGTGCTTCGTGCCCCGGATTTGCGACTATTCTTGGACTTGCGACGGCCCAGGAACCCGGAGGGACGATCGCTCCCGCCACGCCGGACGCACCTCAACCTTGACGGGGCTTCTTGACGAGCGTCGGGCATGTCAATTATACAGCAGCCGAAACCCCCGCAGGCCATGCTTGTGGGGTGCTATTTTTTGCTGAAACAGCAAGTTTTGATCGACCGCCTCCGTTTTGAGGGTGCGGCATAGGAGAGTGTTATGACCAGGCGCTGCGAGCTGACGGGGACTTTGCCCCTCTCGGGCAACCTCAGGAGCCACGCCGAGAACAAGACGAAGCGCACGTTTCGTCCGAACCTCTGCCACGTAACGCTGATGAGCGACGTGCTGGGCCGGAAATTCCGTTTGCGCGTTTCGGCACGGGCGCTGAAGACGGTGGAACACCGCGGCGGCCTCGACGCATTCCTGCTCAAGGCGAACAACGACGACCTGTCGCTGACCTGCTTGAAGCTCAAGCGTGAGATTCAGAAGGCCCAGGCAGCCAAGGTTGCTGCCTGATTTCGACGGATCTTCCGCAGATATCTAAGCCCGGTTGCCTAGCTCGGCGGCCGGGTTTTCGCTTGTCCGGCGTCTTTCAGCAGGAACTGCAGCAATAACGTCCTCTGAAGGACGTGATTGAAGTTGTCGTCCGAGATCATGGTGACCAGGACGTCGCCGGTCTTCAGCCGCGTGACGGCCAAGCCTTCCATGTTGTCGATGTCGTCGTTCATATCGGCTTCGATGAGCGTTTCGCCTTCGATAGTGCGCTCAGGCCCAAGCGCGGCGGGCTCCACCCGAACGAGGCGCATCTTCACGCCTTCGAGCCAGCGGAAGCGGCGCTCAAGGACGAAAAGCGTTCCATCGTCGAGACTCGCGACATCGGTGACGTCGAAGTCACCGGCGTTCTTCAAATGGAGGGTACGCGGGCCGTTTTTCGTCCAGAGCCAGCCCGTGTGGTTTCGCGCCGGATCGTAAAGACGTTCGGAAAATGCAATCGGCTGGCCTTTGTAGGGGCCGCCCTTCATGACGGTGAGCGCTTCGAATCCCTTGTTCGGCTCCATTCGCTTGGCCGCCGCGGGAATCTTGAGGGCTCCGCGGCCAATGGCGATGCCATCGGGCGTTACGTCATACCGTTCGATGCGGTGGCGACCTTCGAAGCCAATGAGAACCGAGCCGCGCTGCAACGTGCCGCTTACAAGCGCTATCGACTCCGAATCCCGATCACGGCCGCGGGCGATCGGGCGGCCCGTTTTCTCCAGCAGCGGACCGAGACGCGCGTTCGCTATTCCGGACGGGCGGACGCCGTCATAGGTCAAGCTTCCCGTCATCCAGACGCCGGTATCGGAAAGGGCGATAAGCGATTTCGTATCATCGGCAAGAAGGAGACCGGACCAGCCGCCGAAATAGGGCGACGGCGACGACAACACGAGACCGCCAACGAACTTCAGTTTGCCGAGCGGGCGATCAAATCCGGACCGCGCGAATGAGGTGATCGGCCGGGCTTCGACGACAATCGGTGCGGCTTTCAAGCCGGCGATATCGGGTTTCACGTCGGCGTGCGCAACGCTAACGCAAAGGCCAAGCAGCGCGATTGCAAGGCCCAACGGTCGGCAACACCTCGGCGGCACGAAAGACCTCAATGGGAGCGGGCGTGCTGGCGGCGACCCGTCGGCGTTTTGACGGCTTCGTGCTCTTCCTCGAACAACTCGACGAGTTTTTCCGTCATCGCACCCGCAAGCTCCGACGCGTCGGTAATGGTGACTGCACGCTGATAGTACCGTGTCACGTCGTGGCCGATACCGATGGCGATCAGTTCGACCGGCGAATGATTTTCGATCTCGTGAATGACTTGGCGCAGGTGCTGCTCAAGATAGCTGCCGGAGTTCACCGACAAAGTTGAATCATCGACCGGGGCACCGTCGGAGATCATCATAAGAATGCGGCGCTGCTCGGGCCGATTGACGAGGCGGGAATGCGCCCAGGCGAGCGCTTCACCGTCGATGTTCTCCTTCAGAAGGCCTTCGCGCATCATCAGCGCGAGCGCGTCCTTCGAGCGGCGCCACGGCGCGTCCGCCGTCTTGTAGATGATATGGCGGAGATCGTTAAGGCGACCCGGCGCGGGCGGCTTACCGGCGGCGAGCCACTCCTCGCGCGATTGTCCGCCCTTCCAGGCCTTGGTCGTGAAACCCAGGATTTCAACCTTGACGCCGCAGCGTTCGAGGGTGCGGGCGAGAATATCGGCGCAGCACGCAGCGACCATGATCGGACGGCCGCGCATCGAGCCTGAATTGTCGAGCAGCAGCGTTACGACGGTGTCACGAAAATCGGTATCGCGCTCGCGCTTGAAGGAGAGCGCACCGGACGGATCGGTGATGATGCGAGTCAGGCGGGCGGCGTCGAGCTGACCTTCTTCAAGATCGAAATCCCAACCGCGGTTCTGCTGCGCCAACAGCCGACGCTGCAGCTTGTTCGCAAGCTTCGCAACGGCCGCCGATAGCGTCTTCAATTCCTTGTCGAGGAAGGCGCGGAGCCGCTCCAATTCTTCCGGGGTCGAGAGTTCGTCGGCGCCGATTTCTTCGTCATAGGCCCGCGTGAAAATCTTGTAGCCGAAGGCTTCGGGGTTATCGAGGACGGTCATGTTCGGACGCCACGGCGCAGGCGTCTCTTCGTCATTCATCTCGCCGTCGTCGAGGTCTTGGGGCTCGGTGGAACCCGACTCCATCGTTTCCTCGGTTTCGGAAAGATCGCCCTCGGAGAGTTGCTCTTCGCTTTCCTGGTCCTGTCCGTCGGTCGCGTCCTCGCTCTGACTTTCCGAATCTTCAGAGCCGCCTTCGGCCGCGCCTTCTTCGTTTTCTTCTTCGTCGTCGTTTGGCTGCGGCTGGTCGCTCTGGTCGACCATCTCCAGAATTTTGAGAAGATCGCGGATCTGGCGGCCGAACTGCTCTTGGTTTTCCGAGAGGCCTTCGAGCCGGTTCAGAAGCTTGCCGCCGCGAGATTCGATCACCGAGCGCCAAACGTCGACGAGACCTTTGGTCGACGGCGGGGGCGCTTGCCCCGTCAGTTTTTCGCGAATGAGCAACCCGAGCGCGTCTTCGAGCGGCGCTTCGGCGCGCGTCGAAACCGAACGAAAGCGGCCGTGGCTATACTGATCTTCGAGGCGGGCCGTCAGATTGGCGGCCATCCCGGGCATACGCGCAGAGCCCAGTCCTTCGATGCGGGCGCGCTCGGCGGCTTCGAACACCGCACGCGCGGGACCGGCAGGCGGCGCAATCCGGCGATGAACCTTGGCGTCATGGCAACCGATGCGCAAAGCAAGGCTGTCAGCCCAGCCGCGCGCCAGCGCGATGTCCTTGGCGGAGGGGGCGCGCGGGAGATCGGGAAGATGCACAGCCTTGCCCGAAACGTCGCCCTTGCCGGGACCGAAATCGACTTCGACCTCGCTGTCGCCGGCGATCGCGCGCACGGCGGGCACGAGCACGCGTTTCAACGGCTCTGACGGCGCTTCCCGGCGTTTGGAGGTCGGACTCATGTACGGCCCATGTCGCGGCCCCGATCGATCAATCAGCTCAGCGCTACGTTTGCGGTGCTTTCGGGAAGCTCTTCGCCGAAGCAGCGCTGATAGAATTCTGCAACGAGCGGCTTTTCGAGGTCATCGCACTTGTTGAGAAACGTGACGCGGAACGCGAAGCCGATGTCGCCGAAGATTTCCGCATTTTCTGCCCACGTCATGACTGTGCGCGGACTCATGACCGTCGACAGGTCACCATTGATGAAAGCCGAACGCGTCAGATCGGCGACGCGAACCATGTGCGAGACCTGCTTGCGCTTGGCATCGGTCTTTGCGAACGACTTGACCTTCGACAGCACGATCTTGGCTTCATCATCGTGCGGAAGATAGTTCAGCGTGGCAACGATCGACCAGCGGTCCATCTGGCCCTGGTTGATTTGCTGCGTGCCGTGATAGAGGCCGGATGTATCGCCGAGACCAATGGTGTTCGTCGTCGCGAACAGCCGGAAAGCTGGATGCGGACGAATGACCTTCGACTGGTCGAGCAACGTCAACTTGCCCGAGACTTCGAGCACGCGCTGGATGACGAACATCACGTCGGGACGGCCGGCATCGTATTCGTCGAAGACGAGCGCGATGTTGCTCTGCAAGGCCCAAGGCAGAATGCCTTCCTTGAACTCGGTGACCTGCTTCCCGTCTTTCAGGACGATGGCGTCCTTGCCGACGAGATCGATGCGCGACACGTGGCTATCGAGATTGACGCGCACGCATGGCCAATTGAGCCGCGCGGCGACCTGCTCGATGTGAGTGGATTTGCCGGTGCCGTGATAGCCCTGGATCATCACGCGGCGATTGTGCTTAAAGCCCGCGAGGATCGCGAGAGTCACGTCGCGATTGAAGAGATAATCGGGATCGAGATCCGGCACATGATCTTCGGCCTTCGAATAGGCCGGAACTTCGAGATCGCTATCGATGCCGAAGACTTGGCGAACGGACAGCTTCATGTCCGGAAGATTGGCGGCGACACCACTCGCGCTTGTAGACGTGCGCATTTCCATAGGATTCCCGATCAGATCGCCCAGCTGCCGCTAAGGCCTTGAACCGGTGCAGAAGACGAGGGCACGCACGCGACTCAGAGGCTCGGAGGATTAGACCAGGCCAGATTGCTTTAAATAGTTATAGGCTTGGAGGATTTCGCGCAACTTTTCCTCTGACCTCGTATCTCCGCCGTTCGCATCGGGGTGGTGGATTTTCACCAGCTCCTTGAAGCGCGATTTGACATCTTCGCGGCTCGCGTCGTCACCGAGATCGAGGACCTTGAGCGATTTGCGCTCAAGCGGTTTCAGCTGACGGCGGAACGTCGGCGCAGTCTCGGTGCGCGAGGACCGGGCTTTTCGCGTCACGCGCGCGGTCGCGGCATTGACGCGCTCGGCGGCCTCGGCGTTTCTCGCCTCATCACGCGTGCCGTGCGCCCAGGCGTTGGCGCCCGTCTTCCAGGTCGGGCGATGGCCCGTCAGCGCATCCTTACGGAAGCTGCTGACCTCGGCGTCGCTCATGCCGTCGAAATAGTTGTAGTCCTGATTGTACTGGCGGACATGATCCACGCAGAAGTGGAAATATTCGCCGTCGCGGCCTCGGCCTTTTGGCGCCTTGTGTGCGCCGGGCTTATCGCAGCCCTTCCACTGGCACGCAGGCGCACGCGTTTCCTTCTTGGCGCCTTGCTGGCGCTTCGAACCGACGCGGATACTGTCGAAGTATTTTGATTCCAGTTTCATCGTTTTGAATTATGAGGCTTCGACTGCGCCGAAACAAGGTGGCAAGAAATCTCTTGATTTCCTTCGTGACTGTGCCGTCAATCCATTAATAGGCCCTTTCGGCCGCGTGCCACATCGCACCAAAGACGCACGACAGACTACCCTGAGAGATAAAGATGTCCATTACTGGCCGGCTTCGAGAAAAGCTTATGATCGGGCTGCGTCCGACGCGGCTCGACGTCGTCAACGAATCCGAGTTGCACGCGGGGCATCGCAACTCGCCGGGCACGGGCGAAAGCCACTTTAGAATACTTATCGTTTCCGAAGCCTTCTCCGGCAAGTCGCGTGTCGACCGCCATCGGCTTGTCAATGATCTGCTCAAAGAGGAACTCGCAGGCGGCGTTCACGCGCTGGCGCTTTCCACGATCGCGCCCGGTGAAGCTCTTCCGAAGGCGGTTGCCTCGCACGGTTGAATTTGGTTTCGGACCTTGCCGTCGCTGAGCCCTAGGAACTTGCCGACGTGACCGGCTTGATGCGCATTGCCATGATCCGATTGCGGCTCTTGCGTAAGATCTCGAACCGGAAGCCGTGGAACGTGAATACCTGACCCGGCTCCGGAATGGTCTGTGCCTCGTGAATGACGAGACCGGCGACGGTCGTCGCCTCGTCGTCAGGCAGGTCCCAATCCAAATGACGATTGAGATCGCGGATCGCCACGGTGCCGTCGACATTGACGGTGCCGTCCGATTGCACGCGGATGTGGCTATCGGGGTTGTCGTGCTCGTCGGTGATCTGGCCGACGATCTCTTCCAGAATGTCCTCGAGCGTGATCAAACCCTGCACTTCGCCGTACTCGTCGACGACCAGCGCCATCTGCATTTTTTTCTTCAGGAACTGATTGAGCTGATCGCGAAGCGTGGTCGTATCGGGCACGAACCAGGGCTCGGTCGCGGACTTCATGATGTCGAGCTTGTCGGGTTCCCAATCGGTGCGCGACAGCGCGAGCAGCAGGTCCTTGGTATGAAGGACGCCGACGATATTTTCGGATTCGTCCTTCCAAAGCGGCATGCGCGTATATTGCGAGCGCATCATCTGATCGAGAATTTTGGCGGCGGGTTCGTCGACGTCGATGGTTTCCATCTTGGTGCGGTGAACCATGATGTCGGCGACCTGCAGATCGCCCAAGTCGAGCACGCCTCCCAGCATTTCCGCATCGCCCTTGGCGACCGTGCCTTCCTTCGCCTGCAGATCAATCGTGCCACGAATTTCTTCGTGGGCCGCGAGGATGTTCGCCGCGTCGTCGGCCTTGCCCGGCGTCAGAAGCAAGATATTGCGGACGACGAACTCAATGGCTTTCGTGAATGGCGTCAGAAAATAAATCAGCCCTTGCATGGGCGGCGCGACGAGCAAGGCGACGCGATCGGCATAGGCAAGAGCATACGTTTTCGGCAGCACGGCCGCGAAGATCACGATCAGGATGGTGATGATGGCCGTGGCATACGCGACCCCGACCTGACCATAAAGATCGACGGCGATGTTGGAGGCCAGCGCCGCCGCCAGGACGTCGACCAGCGTGTTGCCGAGCAAAACCGTGCCGATCATCTTTTCGGGCCGCGACAACACCTTGTTGACGAGCGCGGCCGGCACGTTGCCGTCTTCCTCAAGCGAATGCATGCGTGCCCGCGATGCGGCGGTGAGCGACGTCTCGCTGACATTGAAGAAGGCCGAAAGAATGATCAGTAAAAGGATGGCGATAAAGCTGATGACTATGGTCATGGGGTAAATTTGTTCGCTATTCCTGCCCAGGGGAGATGGCAACCTAGCACAGATCAACTGCTGGGACTTAACATGCTCTCAGCGGGCGATTTCCCGGCCGAGGAACGCCAGGACGGTTTCGGGCGCGACATCACGCGTCACAAAGGCCTGACCGACATCACGGACGAGGATGAATGCCAGTTTCCCGGCCTTGACCTTCTTGTCCTGGCCCATCAACCGAAGAAGCTCGGCGGCGTCGGCTTTGCCGCCCGGAATGTCTGCGATCCTGGTTGGAAGCCCCACGGCTTTCAAATGATTGGTCACGCGTTCGCTGGTTCCGGCCGGGCATAGCTGCAACTCTTCCGAGAGGCGGAACGCCATGCACATGCCGATCGCGACGCCTTCGCCGTGCAGGAGCCGGCTGGAGTAGCCCGTCCATGCTTCCAAGGCGTGCCCGAACGTGTGCCCGAGGTTGAGGAGCGCACGGTCGCCGGTTTCGGTCTCGTCGCGTTCGACAATGGCCGCCTTGGCGGCGACGCTCGTTTCAATAGCCGTCGTCAGAGCCGGGCCATTGTTGCCGAAGACGCTCCGCCAATTGGATTCAAGCCAGGAGAAGAAGCCGGCGTCGCCGAGCAGGCCGTACTTGGCGACTTCGGCGTATCCAGCCCGCATCTCGCGCGGCGGCAGCGTCGTCAGGACGGCGGTGTCGGCGATGACGAGGCTCGGTTGGTGAAAGACGCCGATCAGGTTTTTGCCTTGAGGCGTGTTGATGCCGGTTTTGCCGCCGACCGAGCTATCGACTTGAGCGAGGAGCGATGTCGGGATCTGAACGAAGCGGACGCCACGGCGCAGGATACCGGCGGCGAAGCCCGCCAAGTCGCCGATGACGCCACCGCCGAAGGGCAGCACGAGGTCGCCACGCTCTAACCCGAGTTCCAGAAGCCGCTCCGACAATTCAGCGAGGTTGCGGAAGCTCTTGGTCGCTTCGCCCGGTTTCATGATGACGGAACCGGCGAAAATGCCTTCGGCCTTCAGGCTGTTCTCAAGCGTTGAAAGATGATGGCCCGCCACGTTTTCGTCGGTCACGACACCGCATTTGACGGGACCGAAGCGTGCCTTGATGAGCGCACCAGCATCGCGAAGAATGCCGCGGGCGATCAGCACATCGTAGGCGCGGTCGCCGAGCGCGACGCGAACGGTCTTCGACGGGTTCGGTTCGAGCGTCGCGGGCGGAGCACCGTCGGCGCCCGTCGCAAGGCGCGTAATGATCTCGTTGACGATGATGTCGTGGGGTTCGTCTCGGCTTTCGACTGTCATATCTGCTTCCGCGTATATCGGATAACGCGCTTCAATCAACTTCTGCATGGTGGCTTCGGGATTGCCGCCGCGTAGTAGCGGACGGTTGTCACGCTTCATCACGCGCCGCATCAGTACGGGCAATTCGGCCCTCAACCATATGGAAAAGGCGTTGTCCTTAACGCGCTTGTGGGTTTCCGGGTGGATGAAGGCGCCGCCGCCGGTCGCGAGCACCTGGGCGCCATTGCCGAGGAGGCGGGAGATCACCTTGCGCTCGCCGTCGCGGAAATGGGCTTCGCCGTGGTCGGCAAAAATCTCGTTGACCGTCTTCGCGGCCGCCCGTTCGATCTCCTCGTCGGCGTCGACGAACGGGAGATTGAGCTTGAATGCCAAGCGCTTGCCGACAGATGTCTTGCCGCAGCCCATCAGGCCGACAAGCACGATTGGCCGCTTGCCGATGCGTTTCCTTGCAAGGTCAATTGCTTCCGCTTCCGTCATGGAGATCTCGACGCCGATGATTCCGCCGAATCGGTTAGTTTCAGGCACTTGGCCTCGCGGCGGAATGGTCATTGTCACGACCTCATGCCACGAACCAAAATCGTTCGCAAATTGGAAGCATACCTGAGGACGGTGGCCGCACGGAACCAGACGCCCTTTCGACGCAAGGGGTTCCACACAAATACCGAACTGAGTCATAATCACGCCATCAAGGGTGCTCACCTAAAGGCCGGAACGGGGAAAAAATGCCGAGCCTTTTCCGGCTATTGTTCGTACTTTGCGCGCTCGCCGCTGCGATTCTCGGCGGCCTGTACGTGCTCGCCACGCGCTTCGAACCGGAGCAGCAGACGATCAGCAAGCCCGTGCAAGGCGTGAAAATCCGGCGGTGAGGCCAATGGTGCATACACACCGAAAAGCGATAGCGACGGCTCGGCGCCTCTTGCTGGCGGCTCTTATCCCAATCGCGGTTGCAGCGGCGTGGCTTCCAGCAAGCGCACAGGATTCTTCCGGTGACGCTTCCTCCGGCGCGCCCGCCGCGAGCAAAAAGAAGCGTCCGGCACATGACGACGCCTATTCGCCGCCGGCCGAACAACGCAGCTATCTGCAGCCGCTCGGTTCTCCCTCCGGGGGCGGGGGAGACGATATGTGGTCACGGCCTTCTTCGGGGAGCAGCGGCAGTTCCAGTTCGGACCGTAACTCTCGCTCAGGCTCGGGCAGCGCCGTCATGCGCGACGCCATTCCGCCCGCCGTCGACAAGGGCGACCTCGCGCCTGTGATTGCGAGTGACGGCTCGGGTCTGCCGTACGAGCTTTGGGGCGGCATGGATGTCGCCACCCTCGAAAAACTTATCGCCACGATCGAGATTCCTCCCCGCTCGCCGGTGTTGCACGATCTTTGGAAGAAGCTCATCACCTCGCCTTCGGGCGACGGATCGAACGCCAATTTCACAGCGCTCCGGCTTGAAGCCCTCTATCGCTCGGGACTGGCGCGCGACGCCGCCGCCGAGATCGCGAAGCAGCCCGCCGGCGACAATCCGCTTCTCGTGACGCTCGAAGCCCGCAACGAGCTTGCCGCCGGGCATTCCGATAAAGCTTGCGAACTCGTCTCTCGCTCGGCGACCCTCAAGGGCGCAATCCCAGCGCGGCTCAAGGGGCAAGTCATTCTGATGGCCGGATACTGCTCGGCGTCGCAGGGCGACAAATCCGCGGCGGGACTTGCGGCCGACCTCGCGCGCGAAGAAGGCGTCGAGACCTCGCCCGGCCTCGAAGCTTTGGACGCGTTCTCGATCGGTTCGAAGCCTCACTATACGTCCGTGAAGCAGATCTCGCTGCTCGACTATCGGATCGCGGAGCGCGTCGGCGGCCTGCCACACAAGCTCGTGCTGGAGAAGGGCGAACCCGCGCTCCTCGTCGCGCTTGCGACCGATCATTCGACGCCCGCCGACCTCGGTCTTCCGGCAACCGAAGCGGCGGCTCGTCTCAATGCCCTCACGCCACAAATGCTGGCTGGCATCTATCGCGTCAACGCGGAGAAAGTGCCACCTGACGAGCTGCTGAACGACCGTGGCCCGCAAGGCGTTGCCCGGCGCGCGGCTCTCTTCAAAGCCGCCGAAGACGAACGCACGCCGATGCGCAAAGCGCGATTGATCCGAACCTTCCTTGACGACGTCAAGCATGAGGGGCTCGGCATGATCGGCGCACAGATGATCTCGCAGGCGACCGCCGATCTCGGACCGGCGCCGGAAATCAGCTGGTTTGCGGAAACGGGCGTAGAGATCGGATTGGCTTCGGGCCGTTTCGACATGGCGCGCAACTGGATCCAAATCGCCGATCAAGGCGGGGGGCCGGGGCTCGGCCATTGGCGCGCGCTGATCGACATTGCCGACCCAAACGAGCCGGATCGCGGGAGAAGCTTTTCCGCCCTTGAGACTTACGCCGCGAACGGACGGTTTCCGCCAGATGCCCTCTACCGGCTGACGACCGTTATGGAGGCGCTCGATTATCTCGTGCCGATCCCGCTTTGGGATGCTGCCAACAAAACGTCTCAACCGACGTCCGGCTATCTGCCGGAAACGGGCGTGCTGACCGAGTTGCAGACCGCCTCGAAGAAGCAGGAATTCGGGCATACCGTTCTGTTGGTGATGAAGGCGCTCGGCCCGAACGGCGCGGGGGACGCGAACCTGATCGCGCTCGGGGACAGCATCCGCGCCTTGAAACGCGCGGGACTCGAAGCCGATGCACGTCGGCTTGGTCTCGAAGCACTGATGCCGACCTGGCCACGCACGGAAACGAACTGAGGGTGCCATGACGTCTGCCGCGGGGCGCGATGATCATGTCGCGGATTTTCTCGCCATGCTGTCGGCAGAGCGCGGCGCTGCGGCCAATACGATCGAGGCGTACGCCACGGATCTCGATGGATATCTCGGCTTTCTGGCGGATAAAGGTGTCGGACCGCAAAGTGCGACGTCAAACGACGTGCAAGCCTATCTCGGGTTTCTCGCCAACGAAGGGCAAGCGCCGACGTCTCGCGCGCGAAGGCTTTCGGCGATCAAGCAGTTCTACCGCTTTCTCCTGGCCGAAAACATCATCGCGCTCGACCCGACATCCGGGCTGCAAGGCCCAAAGAAGCGGCGGGCGCTGCCGAAGGTCCTGAGCATCGCGGAGGTCGACCGGCTGCTGGCTGCGTCGCAGAAGATGTGCGACGGGCAGGAGGGGCACGCGCTTTTCCGCGCTTTGCGCCTCCACTGCCTACTTGAACTGCTTTATGCCACGGGGATGCGCGTCTCCGAGCTTGTCGGACTGCCGCGGAGCGTGCTCCGAGGCGATGCGCGCGTTCTCATGATCAAGGGCAAGGGCGGCCGCGAGCGCATAGTGCCGCTCAACGCAACGGCTCGCGACGCACTCGATGCTTTCCTCAGCGTTTCAGGTCGATTCGATAACTCCGAGTGGCTGTTCCCGTCGAAATCGGCCCTCGGGCATGTCACGCGACAAGGTTTCGCACAAGACCTGAAAGACGTGGCGCTCGCGGCGGAAATTGCACCCGAACGGGTTTCGCCTCATGTCCTGCGGCACGCGTTCGCCAGTCACCTGCTTGACCGTGGCGCGGACTTGCGCGCCGTCCAGCAGCTTCTCGGGCATGCTGACATTTCGACGACGGAGATCTATACGCATGTATTGCAGGAGCGGTTGAAAGCGTTCGTCAACGCGCATCACCCGCTTGCCAAGAATAAGACGTAGCGAGAGCATCGAGAGTTTTTGGCGCTCGAAGCGGCGCCACCGCAGGAGAGACGCCCGTGAGCCGCATCTACGGAGACGTCGACCTTGCCACACCGACGGAAGCGACACGTTCTTCCGGTCGAGGATCGACCGTGGCGGCGGACCGAGAGTATCCTATAAATGCGATCCGGACGCCGGTTCGGCGTCGCATCGGCGGGCGCAGAGTCTTTACTAAAAAATTCGCGCCGTCGCACGATGTGCTGCGCACCGAGGAGGGAACGCCATTTTGCGAACGAAAGCGAAGCAGTGGGCGCGACCGGATCGTGGCAGACTTGGCGGACTCCGGATGGTGACGGCCAAGACCGGCGTAAAAGGCGCGTAATGCCCCTTCCCAACAGCAAATCGCATTCCGGCATCGGATTTCTGGCATCCATCGTGCCCGCGACGCGGGGATCGTGGCTCGGTCTCGGCTCACATCCCAATGGGCTTTCGACGCTCTATTTCACTGAGCTTTGGGAGCGCTTTTCCTACTACGGCATGCGTGCACTTCTGACGCTGTTCATGGTTGCGCCGGTCGCGCAGGGCGGTCTTGGGTTCCCGACGCCTTCCGCCGGAAGTATTTACGGCACCTACGGCATGGCGGTTTACCTTCTGGCTTTGCCCGGGGGGTTCATCGCGGATCGCATTATTGGCGCCAAGCGGAGCGTGCTCATCGGCGGGACGATCATCGCGGCCGGACACTATGCTCTCGCGTGGCCATCGCTTTCGACCTTTTACGTCGGCCTTGCCCTAATCGCGATCGGCACCGGCCTCTTCAAACCCAACATATCGGCGCTCGTGGGCGCTCTTTACAGCCGCGACGACACGCGGCGCGACGCGGGCTTTTCTCTTTTTTACATGGGCATCAACGTCGGCGCATTCCTGGCGCCACTCGCTACCGGATTTCTGGCACAAAGCGGCACGTTCAAAGACTGGCTCTCGGCGGCGGGTTTCGACCCCATGCAGAGTTGGCACTGGGGTTTCGGGGCGGCGGGCGTCGGCATGACGATCTCGATGATCCTATTCGCGCGGAACATGCGACACCTCGAAGATCCCGATGTCACCAGTGCGGAACCGACGTCGTCGTTCCGCCGGCAAGCCGTCTACATGGCCGGGGCGACGATCGGACTGCTCGCTCTGGCGCTGCTATCGGACGTCAATGGCCTGCGATGGCTACGCTGGTTTTTCATCGTGCTGCCGCTGCTCGGCATTGCCTACGGCGCAACTCGGCAAAACCGGGACGCGCACCGCATGGCGGCCATCGGCGTCTTCTTTCTCGCCGCTATGGTCTTCTGGGCCATTTTCGAGCAGGCCGGAACGACGCTCTCGCTGTTCGCCGACACGCTGACCCGCAACGAAATCCTCGGCCTGCCTTTCCCATCAAGCTGGTTTCAGTCGGCAAACCCGATCTTTGTCATTCTGCTTACTCCGCTCGCCGCGGCGCTCTGGATGAGGCTCGGCCAACATCAACCGTCTTCGCCGATCAAATTCGGGATCGGACTTGTCTTTCTTGCCGCGTCATTCCTGCTGATGGTGCCCGCCGCCACCTACGCCGCAGACGGGAGAGTTTCGCCGCTTTGGCTGCTCGGCCTCTATTTCCTGTTCACGGTCGGTGAGCTGATGCTCAGTCCGGTTGGACTTTCGACGATGACCCGCATCGCGCCACAACGGATGTCCGGCCAGGTGCTCGGGCTCTGGTTCCTCGCCAGCGCGTTCGGCAATAAGCTTGCGGGCGATATCGGGGGGGCGTTCACGACCAGCGATCCGGATGCGCTCGCTCTGTCGTTCCTGGCGCAGGCCGCACTTGTGGCGGTTGCAGCGGCGCTTATGTTCGCTGTCGCGCCCATCGTGAGACGGCTCTCGGAAGGCGAAAGTTAAGCATTCGCGGCACTGGTTCGGCGCGGATCGCGGGCGGGAAGGTCTGTCGCCTTGACACCCGAAGCCAGCCATGGCGAATGTCGCGCGTGATACGGCGACGGCCGCACGCTTCAGTTGCACAGTCAGGAAAGCTAAAGCTCAGTGAACGCCACCATCGCATTGCGTACCTATCTCGACTTCGAGAAGCCGATCCTCGAACTTGAAAACAAGGTCGCCGAACTGAAGGCCCTGCAGACGGATGGCAAGGGCCCGCAGATTGCCGATGAAATCACCAAGCTCGAGCAGAAGGCGAAAGCCGCGCTCGCGGACACCTATGCCAAGCTCACGCCGTGGCAGAAAACGCTTGTTGCCCGCCACCCGGAGCGGCCGCACGCACTCGATTTCATCGGCGCGCTCATCGAAGATTTTACGCCGCTCGCCGGCGACCGCTATTTCGCCGAGGACGAAGCGATTGTCGGCGGCCTCGGCAAATTCCGCAACCGGTCGGTGGTTATTCTCGGCCATGAGAAGGGCGCCGACACCGAGCAGCGCATCAAGCACAACTTCGGCATGGCGAGGCCCGAAGGCTATCGTAAAGCCGTGCGGCTGATGGAGCTTGCTGATCGCTTCAACCTGCCGATCATCACGTTCGTCGATACGCCCGGCGCCTATCCTGGGATCGGGGCGGAAGAGCGTGGCCAGGCCGAAGCCATCGCGCGGTCGACCGAATGCTGCCTACGGCTCGGGGTCCCGATCATCACCGTGATCGTCGGCGAAGGCGGTTCGGGCGGCGCGATCGCGATCGCAACCGCGAACCGCATTCTTATGCTCGAGCACGCCATTTACTCGGTCATCTCGCCGGAAGGCGCAGCATCGATCATCTGGCGCGACAGCAACAAAAAAGAAGAAGCCGCGACCAACATGAAGATCACGGCGCAGGATCTCGATCAGCTCGGTGTCATCGACGCCATCGTCAAGGAGCCGACGGGGGGCGCGCATCGGGACCGCGAATCGGTGATCATCGCGACCGGCAACGCGATTGCGCGCATGCTCTCGGAGTTCGACGGCAAATCTCCCGAAGATGTTCGTGCTCAGCGTCACGAGCGCTTTCTCTCGATCGGCCGCTGAGCCGTGAGGCCTTTCGGCAACGATGAGACAGCGCCCACCGGACGCCGCATTTGGACACGATACTTGAGTTGACTGAGCATCGTTCGAATCTCAGTAGTCGGTTGAGTTTATTGTAAGAATAGTCCGCCAGCCCGCGGGACGGGAAGAATCGATCGATACGGGAACGGCATATTTTGGTGGGGACCAGAACGGCTTCGGCAATGTGGGCGGCTGTCCGGCTTGCGATTGTCATCGCCGCGGCGACGCTGGCCGCGTGCTCGAATACGCTGACGATCCCTCCAGCCGCAGAAGTGCCGTTGTCTAAGGAAACGCTGTCGCTGCTGGCCAAAAAGGGGATGCAGCCGGGTTCACCCGTGTTTGTCAGAGTCTTCAAGGAAGAGTCGGAGCTTGAAGTTTGGAAGCAACGCGACGACGGGCGCTTCTACCATTTCAAGACCTACCCCATCTGCAATTGGTCGGGCGAGATCGGACCAAAGAGAAGTTATGGCGACAGGCAAGCTCCCGAGGGCTTCTACACCATCACGCCGGCGCTGATGAATCCGAACTCGAAATATTATCTCTCATTCAACCTCGGCTATCCCAATGCCTATGACCGGGCTTGGAACGGCACCGGCGATTCCGTCATGGTGCATGGGAATTGCCGGTCTGCGGGCTGCTACGCGATGACAGACGCGCTGATGGAAGAGATTTACGGCCTGACGCGCGAAGCCCTGAAAGCCGGGCAACCGAGCTTCCAGCTTCACGCTTATCCGTTCCGGATGACGGAAGCGCGGATGGCCCGAGAAAAGCAGAACAAATGGTACGGCTTCTGGAAGACGATGAAGCAGGGCTACGATTACTTCGAGAAGTATCGCATTCCGCCGAGCGTCACGGTTTGCGAACGCCGCTACGTCGTCGATACCGTCGCTCGAAGCCGTCCCGATCCGTCGGGGCCCTGCCCGCCGCTCGCGCGGCCAATCGTGACGGCGTTCAAGCCGCTACCAGAGCCGGACGGACTCGATGTTGCAGGCGGCAACAAGCTGAAGGGCATAGCCAATCCCGACAACGAGCCAACACTCGCCGATATCAAGAAGGCGAAAAAAGAGCAGAGCGCGCAATCGACCATTGCGTCCTCGCCGGTCGCCAACGCCAACTGATCCCGCGCGTAGGTGTTCGATGACTGAAAAAGACACGAGCGAGCCAACGGTTTTCCGCAGCTCAAAAGATGTTCTGCCATGAGAGCGTTGCTGGCCATCGTCGTGTTGCTGGCCGCAGGCGCGGCGGCGTTCCTCACCATGCCGATGTGGCTGCCGAAATTTCCGGACGGCGACAGGGCTCTGATCAAATACGAGCGTAGCCAGCGACTGATGCGCTGGAGCTTCGGGCTGCCGATGCCGGGAGAGCCCGATCTCGACCGCTTGCCCGAGCGCCTCGCGGACGCAGGCGTGAAAGAAGGATCACCAATCCTGATCCGGATCTTCAAGAGCGAATTCGAACTTGAACTTTGGATGCAGCGGGATGGTGTTTTCCGCCGGTTCGCGACGTACGCGGTCTGCCGATGGTCGGGACGCATCGGTCCGAAGGAAAGGGAAGGCGACGGTCAGGCGCCGGAAGGATTTTATACGGTCGACTCCACGGCGCTCAATCCCAACAGCCGCTGGTATCGCTCGTTCAATCTCGGCTATCCGAACGCCTTCGACCGCGCGCTTGGACGGACGGGTTCACTCATCATGGTCCATGGCGGCTGCGCGTCGATCGGCTGCTTTGCCATGACGAACGCGCAGATGCGCGAGATCTGGCAGCTCGTCACGGCGACGCTTCAGGGGGGCGCGCAGACCCGATTTCAGGTGCAGGTCTACCCGTTCCGGATGACGCCCGATCGCATGGCGAACTACGCCGCTAGTCCAAACATCGGCTTCTGGAAAAACCTGAAAGAGGGCAGCGACCTGTTCGAGGCGAGCGGGCTGCCGCCGAAGATCAGCACCTGCAAGGGCCGGTACCAATTCGCGCCCGGCGATAAGGGCTCGACAGGAGCCGATTCGATAGACGACAAGTGCACAGGCGAAGCTGCGAAAAGCTAGCTGTCCAAAATCTCACTTATCCCTCTGAGTGTTGGCAAAAAGTCACTTAGAATTGCGCTTTACCGGCGATAATGCTGCCGTCGCGGAAGAGTTAGGATCTCGGTCGCAAATCCATGCTGTCGTTCGATTTATCGCGTCTCAGGCTTGTCGCGGCGATGATCCTCAGTCTCGTCGCCGTCGAGCGTGCGCACGCGCTGACGATCGAGCTGAAAGACGTCGCGCCGGATCGCGTCGAGCGTCAGCGTGCGGCCGCGACGGGCGCGTTGCCGCTGCCGGGCACTCCCAACGTCGCTGTCCTTCAGGAGCGACTGCGCGAAAAGAGCGTCACGCTTGCGTCACCGATCCTGATCCGGATCTTCAAAGCGGAATCCGAACTCGAAATCTGGAAACAGACGGCAAAGGACGGCGCCTTCGTTCTGTTCGCGACCTACCCGATCTGCCATTGGTCGGGGACGCTCGGCCCCAAGCTTCGTGACGGCGACCGGCAAGCGCCGGAAGGATTCTATACCGTCTCGCGCACGCAAGCCCGCCACGTCGGGCGGTGGCCGATCTCCATCGATGTCGGCTATCCGAACATCCTCGATCAATCGCAGGCGCGGACGGGCTCAGACATCCTCATTCACGGCGGATGCTCATCGATCGGTTGCTTCGCGATGACGAACCCGGTGTCGGAAGAAATTCATCAGTTGACCCTGGCTGCGATCGACGCCGGCGAAGACCTCGTGCCGGTCCAAATTCTGCCCTTCCGCATGACGAACGAAAACATGATCGCGCAGAACGCTTCGCCATGGAAACCGTTCTGGAACAACCTGAAGGAAGGCTACGACCTGTTCGAGCAGACCAAACGGCCGCCGATGATCGGCGTGTGCAGCGGCCGCTATGTCTTCAATGAAGGGCCGGCTGGAGCGCTACCGGGTCCGCTCGACGTCTGCGGCCCGACACTGGCGTCGATCCGCGAGCAGGACCAGTGGCTCGATAACGTGCCGCCCCCGAGCATGGTACTGCCGAAACTCGCAACGCAAGCGGCGGATGCAAAGGCGGCACCCATTCCGCAAATCCAAACCAGCCTTGAAAGCGATACGCCGCCGCCGATGTTCTCTTGGCCGCTCGTTCGTTAAGCGTCTTGCGCGTTTTAATCGAGAGACTTACTTGGCCCTTATAAGGGCCATATAATCTTGGCGGCGCGCCATTATGCGTCGCCAGTACGTTGTATGAGACCAGATTCAAATCGCGGAGCGAGGAACAACCGAATGGCCGAGAAGACCGCTATGAAGCGCTTCGAAACTTTTATGGAGAATATGCTTTTCAGCTCCCGCTGGCTGCTCGCGCCGTTTTATTTTGGGCTCGCGATCTCCCTCTTCGTTCTTCTGATCAAGTTTTTGATGGAACTCCTGCATGTGGCGCAGGGGGCGTTCGTTTCAACGGAATCGGATGTGATCCTCGGCATTCTCACGTTGATCGATTTGACGCTGACTGGCTCGCTGCTGATTATCGTGATCTTCTCGGGATATGAAAACTTCGTCTCGCGGATGGATCACTCGAACCACGACGATCGCCCGGATTGGATGGGCACGATCGACTTCTCGGCGCTGAAGCTCAAGATGCTGTCGTCGATCGTCGCGATTTCCGCCGTGCAACTTCTGCGGCAATTCATGTCGCTCGGCACCGTTACGCCGGAGCGCGAAAAAGAGCTGATGTGGCTCGTCATCATCCATCTGGTGTTTGTCGCTTCGAGCGTTCTTCTTGCGCTTTCTGACCGTATTGCCGGTGGCGGCCACGGCGAGGCAAACGAAGCGCCCGCGAAGGTTATCTCCAAAACTGACGCGCACTGAGCGGCGCGGCCGGGAAGTTCTCTTGTATAGGTGCTTAGCCGTCCTCGCGCCGTTTCTGGGGAACCGCGCTCTATGAATGCAGCAAGCAGAACTTCGATCCTGAGAGCATCGCAAAGCAGAAGATTTTTGCTTTGCCGCCCGAGAGGCGGATTAAATGACGTTCTTTGCCGAATAGGAGAGTGCTGGCGCTACGCAGAAAAATTCGATCGCACTTTGATCATCGACACACGCAAATCGGAACTCCGCGATCACTTTTCCAACTTTTTCGAGCCAAAGGACAAGGCTCCGAATGTTATTTTCGACGCCAGCGAAGATGATCTGGAATTCCTCAATGAGCTTGCCTGTTTCCCCACGGAAATTCGCGGTCAGCTTCACCGCCTCGACGTGCGCTTGAAGGCGACGCCGCGTTTGAAACCGATAACCAATCTCGCACTGCCAGACTTCGATTTTTCGAAAAACTATCAGGAGGACGTTCTGGCCTATGAACAGTGGGGCGGCGGCAGTCTTTCTTTTGGGCTCATGGATAAATTGCGTCTATCTCCGAAAATTCGCCCGATGGTCCTCGATCGCGTGCGCCAATTCGATGGAAAATATTACGCTGTCCACGTACGAAACACAGATTTGAAAACCAACTACAAAGACTTTTTTTCCAAGATCGTGCCCGAGGTTTCGGGGAAGCGATTGCTGGTATGCAGCGACGATGCCGCCGTGATCGAATACGCCAGAAACTTCTTCCGCTCTTCAGAGATTTTGACTTCAAGCGAAATCCCGGATTTGGGAGGAAAGCCTCTTCATATTTACGGAGATCGCAAAAAGTCGAACATCGATACGATCGTTGATCTGATTGCGCTCGGTAAATCCCAAAAGCTTTTTTTTGCAAATGTTACAGAGGGGCGGGCATCGGGATTTTCAGGCTTGGCCGGGCATCTATTCACGAATAAATATTTGCTCGATGGGCTGCTTGAATCCCCGCGGATAGATTTTGCCGTAATAAAATGGCGCGTAAAAAAGTACCGGCGGGGCCTCAGACACTATCTGCGACAGCGGATGTCGCAGAGCTTGAAAGGCTCCTAGTTTCGCGACCGGTCGTTCCGCGCGGCAAAGGCCGATCAGGCCTTCGCGCTCAAGCGATCGTCGCGCGTCAATCCATCTTGCCGTGGCAGTGTTTGTACTTCTTGCCCGAGCCGCAAGGACAGAGAGCGTTGCGCGAGACGCGCCCCCACGTAGCAGGATCGTTCGGGTCGACGGCGCCGTCGGAGCGGCGGCTTTGCAGCGGCGCACGCTTCTCGGGCTCAGGCCCCATATCGCGACGGGCGCGAGCACCCGCAATCGCGGCGTCGGCCATCGCCATCTCAGGATCACGCTCGACGAAATCTTCATAACCCGTCGACGCGTCCACGTGATGGGCTTCCATCGGCGGCAGGTTGATCGGCTGAAGCATGGGCTGGTCTTCGGGCGGCGCCAACTCGACGTGCATCATCTGGCCTGTGACGTTCTCGCGGAGGCGGCCCAGCATGTTCTCGAACAGGATGAAGGCTTCCGACTTGTATTCATTCAGCGGATCCCGCTGGCCGTAGGCGCGGAAGCCGATCACCTGTCGCAAGTGTTCGAGCGTGACGAGATGCTCGCGCCAGAGGTGGTCGAGTGTTTGGATCAGCACCATTTTCTCGATCTGGCGGTAAAGCTCGGGACCAAGCAGCTCGATCTTGGCTTCGACCTTGGCATCGACAGCGGTCTTGATGCGCTCGCGGATCTCTTCGTCGGCGATACCTTCTTCGGCGGCCCATGCCTCGATCGGCAGGTCGACGTCGAAGATGCTGTTCATCTGCTCAGTGAGGCCCTTGATATTCCACTGTTCGGCGTAGGCCGCCGGCGGGATGAAGCGTGTGACGAATTCGTCGATCAGCTCGTTGCGCAGATCGACGACCGTCTCAGAGACATCTTCCTGACCCATGATGTCGAGACGCTGCTCGAAGATGACCTTGCGCTGGTCATTCATCACGTCATCGTACTTCAAGATCTGCTTACGCATTTCAAAGTTGCGCTGCTCGACCTTCTTCTGCGCGGTTTCGAGCGATTTGTTCATCCAAGGATGCGTGATCGCCTCGCCTTCCTTGAGGCCGAGCGTCTGCAGCACCTTATCCATGCGCTGCGAGCCGAAGATGCGCATCAAATCGTCGTCGAGTGCGAGATAGAATTTGGAACGGCCCGGATCGCCCTGACGGCCGGATCGGCCGCGAAGCTGGTTATCGATGCGGCGGCTTTCGTGGCGTTCGGTCGCGAGAACGTAGAGGCCGCCGGCCTCGAGCGCCTTCTTCTTTTTGTCGGCAACGTCGGCGACGAGTTCGACGCGCTTCGCCGAGATTGCGGACTCGTCGGGCGGCGTTCCCTTCGCGGTCTCGTCGGCGATCCAATCGCGCAAACGGAACTCGGAGTTGCCGCCAAGCTGAATGTCGGTGCCGCGGCCGGCCATATTTGTGGCGATCGTCACGGCGCCGGGCTGGCCGGCCTGCGCAACGATGTTGGCTTCCTGCTCGTGGTAGCGAGCGTTCAGGACCTGGTGCGGAATCGCGTAGTCGTTGCCCTTGGCGTCGTTGGCGAACTTCGTCAGCAACGCGGCCATGTCGGTCAAATGCTTGCGAAGCTCGTCTTCCTTGCCAGGCTTGAGAGCCGCGGCCTGCTCGTCGAGCTGGCGGGCAAGGTCTTTCAGATACTTCTTGTCCTTCAGAAGCTCGGAGAGCTGCTCGGACTTTTCAATCGACGTGGTGCCGACAAGGATGGGCTGTCCGCGGCTCTTGGCTTCGGCAATGGACTGGACAATCGCGGCGAGTTTCTCGCGCTGCGTTCGGTAGATCTCGTCGTCCTCGTCGAGACGGCTGACGGGAAGATTGGTCGGGATCTCGATGACTTCGAGGCCGTAAATATCCAAGAACTCGCTGGCTTCGGTCATGGCCGTACCGGTCATGCCGGCGAGCTTCTTGTAGAGGCGGAAATAGTTCTGGAAGGTGATCGACGCCAGCGTCTGGTTCTCAGGCTGAACCTCGACGTGCTCCTTGGCTTCGAGCGCCTGATGCAGGCCTTCCGAATAGCGGCGGCCGGGCATCATGCGGCCAGTGAATTCGTCGATGATGACGACCTGACCGCCTTTGACGATGTAATCCTTGTCGAGCTGGAAAAGCTTATGCGCTTTCAGCGCCTGCGTCAGGTGGTGGACGATCGTGACGTTGTCGATGTCGTAGAGGGTGCCCTTGAGAAGCCCCGCGGCTTCGAGCACACGCTCCATCTTTTCGTTGCCGGCTTCCGTGAAAGAAACCTGTCGCTGTTTTTCGTCGAGTTCGAAGTCTTCGGGAGCGAGGTCCTTCATCAACACGTCGATCGACAGGTAAAGGTCGGCGCGGTCGTCGAGCGGGCCGGAGATGATGAGCGGGGTGCGGGCCTCATCGATCAGGATCGAGTCGACTTCGTCGACGATGGCGTAGGCATGGCCGCGCTGAACCATCTCCGAATAGTCCATCTTCATGTTGTCGCGAAGATAATCGAACCCGAGTTCGTTATTGGTGGCGTAGGTCACGTCGCCGGCGTAGGCGGCCTTGCGATCTTCATCCGACATATCGTGGATGATGCAGCCGGTGGTCAGGCCGAGGAAGCGATAGACTTGGCCCATCCAGTCGGCGTCGCGCTTGGCGAGGTAGTCGTTTACGGTGACGACGTGAACGCCGCCCTTCAGAGCATTGAGATAAACTGGAAGCGTGGCGACAAGGGTTTTGCCTTCGCCGGTCTTCATTTCGGCGATGTCGCCCTGATGAAGCACCATGCCGCCGATCAGCTGCACATCGAAATGGCGCTGACCGAGCGTGCGCTTGGCGGCTTCGCGGACGGTCGCGAATGCCGGAACCAACAGATCGTCGAGAGTGGCGCCTTCTTCGAGCTGCTTGCGGAACATCCCGGTGCGGGCGCGCAGTTCTTCGTCGGAGAGGATCTGCAGTTCGCCTTCAAGGGCGTTGATCGCAGCGACCCGCGAACGAAAGCCCTTGACCCTCCGCTCGTTGGAAGAGCCGAAGATTTTCGAAGCGAGACCACCGAACGAGAGCATCTTTAAGTTCCGTCCCTACAAAATTCGTGTTGGCCGCGAAGCTATGCGGCTGGCTCATTTTCAATCGCGGGCAGCGTTCAGCAAAAAACACGCGGCAAGGAGGCCCCTCGCCACGCCTGCTTGAACGCTCCCTCGCTGCTAATTTCACGGTCGAAACTGGCGGGAAGGCCCGATCCGATTAGCCGGAGACATAAGAACTCACACCCCTGACTGTCAATGTTCTGTACTCGATAGTTGAGGATGGCGATTTTGCGGCGGTGGCCAAGAATTAACTTGGTTTTCGGCCGCTGGGCCGCTATCGAGGCGCGCTCGTTCGCCGCCCCCGCGCGGCAGCGCTGTCTTGCCTAAACGAATAACGAGACGGCCCTTTTTCGGACCTCAACCCAATGCGGAGCCCAACGCTGATGAAGCGCATCGCCCTCGCCGTCCTGACATTCGCGCTCGCAGGCGCAGCTCTGCCATTTACGGCCTTTGCCGAAGATAAAGTCATCGCGACGATCGACGGAAAGCCAATCACGGAGGGCGATCTGGCCGTCGCCGAGAGCGAAATTGGCCAGGACATGGGAACGATGCCTGCCGCTCAAAAGCGCACGTCGCTGCTCGAATTTCTCATCGACAACCAACTTTTTGCCGAGGCTGCAGAAAAAGAGAAGCTGAACGAAGGAGCGACCTTCGAGACGCGCCTCAATTATCTGAAGCGGCGGGCGCTGAGAGAGCTCTATTTCGAGAAAGTCATCAAGGCATCCGTCTCAGACGCCGAGGCGCGGAAGATCTATGATGATCAGGTCAAGCTTTTGAAGCCAGAAGAAGAAGTATCGGCGCGGCATATTCTTGTCGAAACTGAAGCACAAGCCAAGGACCTGAAAGAAAAACTCGATAAGGGTGCTGATTTCGCCCAGCTTGCCAAAGAATTCTCGAAGGATCCGGGCTCGAAGGACGACGGCGGTAACCTTGGTTTCTTCGGACATGGGCAGATGGTGCCTCAATTCGAAGAGGTCGTCTTCAAGCTGAAGAAGGGCGAGATTTCCGCGCCGTTGAAGACGCAGTTCGGCTGGCACATCGTTCAGCTTGAGGACCGTCGCGTCAAAGGCGCCCCAGCGTTCGAGTTGGTCAAGGATCGCATCATGCAGTCGCTGCTGCTCCGGAAAGCCCAGCAGACCGCCGTTTCGCTGCGGTCGAATTCGAAGATCGATATCGTCGACCCCGAGATCAAGAAGGCGATCGACGACCGCAAAGCCATGATCGATAAGCAGACGCAGTCGGCCCCGGCAGAAGCGCCAAAAGACGCTCCGAAGGACGCGCCGAAGCCCTAAACCGCTTCGTTCGTCCCAAAATCGCGGACATCCAAAAGATTACAGGCCGGCCGCTTGATTATGGCAGTCTGATCTGTTTCACGGAGCCTCCAGGGCGTCCGATCCAAAGGAAGCGGATCGGACGTCCTTGGTTTTTGTGTTCGCCGCATTTCCTCGCCGAGCCAAAGCCTAATTCGTCGGACAGATGCTCCCGTCCAATCCGGAGGTTCCCCATGGGCAAAGCCCCGAGCGTTTCCCCGTTCGCGCCCCAAACTCTTGCAAATTTGCCTGTGATCGAGGGCGTTGCGTTCGCGACCGCCGAAGCCGGCATTCGTTACAAGAAGCGCACCGATCTGCTGCTCGCCGTGCTCGACGCGGGAACTTCTGTTGCCGGCGTCCTGACGCAATCGAAAACAGCATCGGCGCCGGTTCTCGCCTGCCGCAAGCATCTCAAAAAGGGCGCTGCACGGGCCCTTGTGGTCAATTCCGGCAACGCCAACGCCTTCACCGGCAAGAAGGGAGCGGAAGCCGTCGACATCACAGTCGCGCACGCAGTCGACGCGGTCGCGTGCAAGCCGCACGAGGTGTTTGTCGCGTCGACGGGCGTCATCGGTGAGCCGCTGGACGCGGAAAAGTTCGCGCACCTTCTCGGCGGCCTCGCAAAGCGCGCCAAGCCTGACGCTTTTGAGCAGGCGGCCCGGGCGATCATGACCACCGACACCTATCCCAAGCTCGCAACGCGCACCGCGCTCATCGGCGACGTCGAGGTGACGATCAACGGATTCTGCAAGGGCGCGGGCATGATCGCGCCGGACATGGCGACAATGCTGTGTTTCATGTTCACGGATGCGGCGATATCGTCCGAAGCGTTGCAGGACTTGCTGGCCGAGCACGCCGAGACGACCTTCAATTGCATGACTGTCGACGGCGATACGTCGACAAGCGACACCTGTCTCATTTTCGCGACCGGCGCGGCCGAGGCGCGGGGCCAAAAACTCGTCACCAAGGCGACGTCGAAAAAGCTGCAGGCGTTCTCTGAAGCCCTCCACGACCTGATGCGGGATCTCGCGATCCAAGTGGCGAAGGACGGCGAAGGCTTGTCGAAGTTCGTGACGTTCGAGGTTGAGGGCGCGAAGTCTTGGCCTGCGGCACGGACGATCGCGCTCGCCTGCGCCAACTCTCCGATCCTCAAGACCGCGATTGCGGGGGAAGACCCGAACTGGGGTCGCGTCGTGATGGCTGTCGGCAAATCGGGCGAAGCCGCGGATCGCGACAAGCTTTCGATCTGGTTTGGTCCGCATTGCGTGGCGAAAGACGGCGAACGGGCGGCGGATTACGACGAAAAGACCGCGGCGGCTTATATGAAGAACCGCGAGATCGTCATTCGCATCGATGTCGGCGTCGGCAAGGCCGCCGCACGCGTGTGGACATGCGACCTGACGCACGAGTACGTTTCGATCAACGCCGATTACCGGAGCTAATCGAAAGCCACATCATGGATCAGAGCTTTTGGCAGACGCGCTGGCAGCGCGGGGAAATCGGCTTTCATCAGCCGCACATTCACGCGCAGTTGCAGGCGTTCTGGCCGGGCTTGGGTCTGGCGAAGGGAAGCGCCGTCTTCGTGCCGCTCGCGGGCAAATCGCGCGACATGGCCTGGCTCGCGGGGCAGGGGCACGAGGTGATCGGCGCGGAGCTGTCGGAGTTGGCGGTCCGCGATTTCTTCGAGGAATCCGGGCTTTCGCCGACGGTCACACGAAGCGGGCCGTTCCAGGTTTTCGAGGCTGGGCCATTCAAAATCTATCAGGGCGATTTCTTCGCTCTGCCGCCCGACACGCTTTCCGGCGTCGCCGCCTGCTACGACCGGGCGGCGACGATCGCCTTGCCGCCAGAGATGCGGCCGCGATACGCCGAGAAGCTTGCAAGCGTGCTGCCGTCGGAAGCACAAATTCTTCTGATCGCCATCGATTACCCAGAGGGCGAGATCAAGGGGCCGCCGTTCGCTGTTCCCCAGAGCGAGATCCGCGAGCTTTACGCCCCGCTTTTCGATATCGACGTGCTTGAAGACCGCGATGGGCTCGCGGAGAGCGACAACCTCAAGAAGCGCGGCGTTACCCGGCTCGAAGAAACCGCCTACCTCCTGCGGCGACGGGCATGACGAAGCCGCTGCTGCTCGTCGCGGCCGTCGCCCTCATCGACGTCGACAATCGCGTGCTGATCGCGCAGCGACCGGAGGGCAAATCCATGGCCGGTCTCTGGGAATTTCCCGGCGGCAAGGTGGAATCTGGGGAAACGCCGGAAGACGCGCTGTGCCGCGAACTCAAGGAAGAACTCGACATCGAGCTTTGCCGGGCATGCCTTGCGCCGTTCAACTTCGCGAGCCATGCCTACGAAAAGTTCCACCTTTTGATGCCGCTTTATCTCTGCCGCACCTGGGACGGCGAGATCCGCCCTCGCGAGGGACAGGCGGTCAAATGGGTGCGCGGGATCGATCTCAGCCGCTATTCGATGCCGCCCGCCGACGAGCCTCTCATTCCGTGGCTGCGGGACCTTTTGATCGAGGTTTCAGGACAGCGGCCAGGCTAGTCTCGGCCGAACCGGGTTGCAGCGGCTTCTGCTGGCTTTCGTGCGGCGCCCATCCCGTCAGCGTGACGATTTCGAACGTCGCGGGGATACGGCCACCGGGACGTCCGAAGCGATCTTGATAGATCTCGGCGGCGCGGAGCAGCAGGCCTCGCGTCACCGGCGTGCGGCGGCGCTCAATCAGCGGATTGCTGGCGGCCATGGCCTTCAATTCCTGCATCAGTGCGAGGGGCGACGCGTACGTCACCTCGATAATATCGTTGTCGGCGACAGGCAGCGCGAAGCCAGCCCGCTGGAGAAGGCGGCCGAGTTCGCGGACATCGGCGAAGGGCGCGACACGCGGAGACGCGCCGCCTGCAAGCTCATCCTCGGCCAAAATCCAGGCTTCGCGCAGTTCTTTCAGCGTTTCACCGCCAAACATGGCGCCGAGAAACAGGCCGTCCGGCTTCAAGGCTCGATTGATCTGAATGAGCGCGCCGGGCAAGTCGTTGACGAATTGGAGCGACAGCCCGGAGACGACAAGGTCCAGGCTTGCAGCCGCGAAGGGAAGTGCCTCTTCCTCCGCGACGACCTTGCTTTCCCCGCCGCTCGGCAGCGCGGCATAGGACGGTTCGACATCGATGACGCGGCCGATGGACGGTAGCATTCGAAGCCGGGCCGCTAAAAGCCCATGATACGCCCCGAGGCTTACCGCCACCGGAAACTCCCGGCGTACGAAGACCAGCCGTTCAGAAAACTCTTCAGCGACGCGCTCCAGCAAAAAATCAGGCAACGGTTGCCCGGCGCTCTTCGTGGCGATGCGATCGCGGCGGGCGCGGAGCAATTTGCGATCGAAAATCTGCGGCGCGATGGCCATCGGTTCTGTTTCCGCGAGGCATGTTGAAAGGGCGGCCCGGTTCCTCTCGCCCGCGTTAGCGCGTTGGGCTAGAATTGCGCAATGTCGAACAGTATCACGGTTGCGCACGAGGAGCCTGACGAAGCCAGCGGTAGATCCGGGTTCCGGGCGCGGCTTCGGTCTCTCGACCGGCTCCGGCGAGCCGCCCTCGACGTTCTATTGCCGCCGCTCTGCCTCGGTTGCCAAACCCGGATCATGGACCACGATGCGCTTTGTCCGGCTTGCTGGCGGCAGATCGCGTTCATCCGGCCGCCGCTATGCGACCGGCTCGGAGTGCCGCTGTCGGTCGATACCGGCGGTCCTATGCTGTCGGCAGCAGCCATCGCGGACCCACCCGATTACGACCGGGCACGCGCCGTCGCCCGTTTCGACGGACTGATGCGCGTGCTGATCCATGGCTTCAAATTTCACGACAGCCATAACGCCCGGCGCCTTTTCGGGCGCTGGATGGCGGTCGCGGGCGAAGACCTGCTGGCGGACGCCGATGTGCTCGTTCCTGTGCCATTGGCGCGATGGCGCCTGCTTTCGCGCCGGTTCAACCAAGCGCAGCTGCTGGCGGCGGAAGCCGGGCGGCGGGCTGGGAAGCCGGTTAATCCCTTCGCTCTCATCCGCAGCCGGTCGACGGGGCATCAGGTTGGCCTGACGCGCGCGCAGCGCCTCAGAAATGTGGCGGGCGTTTTCCGTGTTCCTTCGAACGAATTGCCGAATATCTCGGGAAAAGCCATACTTCTGGTCGATGATGTGATCACGAGCGGCGCGACGGCGTCGGCCGCCGCAATGGCCCTCAAACGTGCTGGCGCGAGGCGAGTTGATGTCCTTACGCTCGCCATTGTTTCAGAACGATATTCCTGAGACTGCAAAGGGCGTGACAAAGCCGCGGCACAGCGGCGCAAATCTGCAAAGCAAGGTTGCATGACCTCGCGAACGAGGTACCTTTAGATTCGAAATATTCCAGGGGCGTGTTGAGAGGCGCCGATCAATGCAGAAGGTGATGGTCTACACGGCTGGGAATTGCTGCTACTGCCATATGGCGAAGGATTTGCTGCGCCGGAAAGGCGCTGCATTCGAAGAGATTGACCTGACCGGCCGCAATGATCTGCGCGCTGAATTGATCTCGCGCTCCGGCGGCAAGCGAACGGTTCCCCAGATTTGGATCGGAGATACGCACATCGGCGGCTGCGATGACCTTTTGGATCTTGAGCGTTCAGGCCGCCTCGACCCGCTGCTGACGGCATCCTGAGGTGTCTTCCCGTTCCAAGACGACGTTTCGCGCGGCGCTCGTTCAGATGCGGGCTTGCCGCGATGTCGAGCGCAATGTCGCCGACGCGGTTTCGCTCATCAATGAGGCGGCCGACAAAGGCGCCGAGTACGTCCAGACGCCCGAATGCACAACGCTGATGGAGCTTGAGCAGGATCGTCTGATGGCCGAGACGAAGCCGGAGGACGGCAATCCGGCGCTCGCGGCTTTTACGGATGCCGCCCGCAAACGTGGGATCTGGCTACATATCGGCTCGATGGCCGTGAAGGTCGGAGAGCGGCGACTTGCGAACCGTTCGTACCTCATCGCACCCGATGGCGGAATCGCAGCGCGCTACGACAAGATCCATATGTTCGACGTCGATCTCGGTGGCGGGGAATCCTATAGCGAGAGTGTGAACTATCAGGCGGGGCCGACGGCAATGGTCGCGGAATTGCCATGGGGTCGGCTCGGCCTCACGATTTGCTATGATTTGCGCTTTCCGGCCCTGCATCGCGCGCTTGCGAAAGCCGGCGCTAAGTTCATCACCGGCCCGGCGGCTTTCACCCGCACCACAGGCGAAGCGCACTGGCATACACTGCTGAAGGCGCGCGCCATCGAGACGTGCGCGTTCATTCTGGCGGCCGGGCAGGGCGGCCGGCACGAGAACGGCCGCGAAACATACGGCCATAGCCTAATCATCTCGCCGTGGGGTGAGGTTCTTGCGGAAGCCGGAGTCGATCCCCAGGTTGTCATTGCTGATATCGATGCCGCTTACGCGGATCAGGTGCGGCGGAAAATTCCTTCCTTGATGCACGACCGGGATTTCGATGTTGTCGTGGCGAGCCCTTCGAAATCGCCATTTCTGGTACACGAGCAGTGATCAAATATCTTCTTGGGTGTGCGTCCGGGCACGAATTCGAAAGCTGGTTTCGCGCCAGCGCGGATTTCGATGCGCAAGCGCGAGCAGGCGAGATTGCTTGCCCTATTTGCGGCTCCATTGATGTCGTGAAACAGCCGATGGCGCCATCCGTCGTCACCAAGCGCGCGCAATTGGAGACCGAGCGGCCGTCCTCCGGGACAGCGGCGGCACCAGCAGCGCCTCGTGTCCCCGCGCCGGTGCCGGGTGGTGGCGCGGAAGGTGTTGCCGTGCGCGAGGCCCTACGGGCGTTTACGCAGAAAATCATAGAGAGTTCGGAAGACGTCGGGCCGCGTTTCGCCGAAGAGGCGCGGAAGATGCACTTCGGAGAGACTGAAGAACGCGAAATTCGCGGCAGCTCCACGCTTGAGGAGGCGCGAGAGCTGGCTGAGGACGGCGTGCCGTTCGGTCTTCTGCCCGTCCTTCCCGAAGATCTTAACTAACCTGCTTCTGTCCTACCGTTTTTCGGCGCCTCTGGCCGATCAAGGAGGCATTTTGGCGGTTGCGAGACGGGGCGGAAGCGGTGCAAACATGATCCGCTGGTACAATCCGTACCTTACTCGGTAGTACATTCTGTACCCCTAGCGGAGTCAGACTTTTACATGACCTCGACCGTTGCCCGACTTGAGCCGTCCGTTCGCACCGCCAACCGTGTGGGTCCCGCCATCCGCCACGACTGGACGGGCGAAGAAGCTCTGGCGCTTTACGAGCTTCCGTTCATGGATTTGCTCTTTCGTGCTCAAAGCGTGCACCGGACGTCATTCGATCCCAACAAAGTCCAGATGAGCCGCCTGCTGTCAATTAAGACGGGCGGCTGCGCGGAAGACTGCGGCTACTGCAGCCAGTCGGCGCACCACAATACCGGTCTCAAAGCGTCGAAGCTGATGGAAGTCGAGCGCGTTCTCTCGGAGGCGAAGAAAGCGAAAGCAGCGGGCGCGACGCGTTATTGCATGGGCGCCGCATGGCGAAGCCCGAAGCAGCGCGACATGGACGTGGTCGTCGCGATGGTCGAAGGCGTCAAGGCACTCGGCATGGAAACGTGCATGACGCTTGGGATGCTTTCGGACGATGACATCTTCAAGCTGCGTGACGCGGGCCTCGACTACTACAATCACAACGTCGATACGTCGGAGGCCTATTACAGCAAGGTCATCACGACGCGCACGTATGCCGACCGGCTCGACACGCTGTCGCGCGTTCGCGATGCCGGGATGAAGGTCTGCTCAGGCGGCATCGTCGGCATGGGCGAAGAACGCCAGGACCGCGTCGACATGCTCGTGACGCTCGCCAATCTCGACGAGCATCCCGAGAGCGTGCCGATCAATATGCTGATCGCCATTCCGGGCACACCGCTTGAAAATACCGAGCGGATCGACCCCATCGACTTCGTGCGCACGATTGCGGTAGCACGCATCATGATGCCGAAGTCGTTCGTTCGCCTCTCCGCCGGACGCACGGACATGAGCGACGAAATGCAGGCGCTGTGCTTCTTTGCCGGCGCCAACTCGATCTTCGTCGGCGAGACGCTGCTGACCGCCGACAATCCGGGCGAAGACAAAGACGGCAAGCTTTTCTCGAAGCTCGGTCTTGCGGCGCTCGAACTCGATAGCAGCCAGCCTCCGGAGCGCGAGCCCGCGAGTTGCGCGGGACATCAGGATGCCAGGCAATCATGAGCGCGCGCTCGACGCCCTCTCCCGCCGTGGGCGCCTGAGGGCGCTCGAGACGGCGCACGGACTTGATTTCACGTCGAACGATTATCTGGGGCTTGCGCAATCGCGCGAGCTCGGCGACGCCGTCGAGGCTGCAATCGCGCGAGGAGTTCCGGTCGGGGCCGGAGGATCGCGCCTGCTGCGTGGCAACCATCCCGAACACGAAATGCTGGAGCGCGAGGCGGCGGCGTTTTTCGGCGGCGAAACCGCGCTCTATTTCGGCGGCGGCTTCATCGCCAATACGGCGCTGCTTTCGACGTTGCCGTTGCGCGGCGATCTCGTCGTTTACGACGAGTTGATCCACGCCAGCGCACACGAAGGCATGCGGCTCTCGAAAGCGGACACCAAAGCGGTTCGCCATAACGACGCGCAGAGCGTCGACGATGCGGTCTCGGCGTGGCGGACATCCGGCGGCGTCGGGCAACCTTGGATCGTGGTCGAGAGCCTCTACAGCATGGATGGTGATCGTGCGCCAATCGCTGAGCTTGCCGAGATTGCGAATCGCCACGACGCGATGCTAATCGTCGATGAAGCGCACGCGACGGGCGTGCTCGGTCCCGATGGGCGCGGCCTTGCTGCAGACCTCGAAGGCCGCGAGAACGTCATCACGGTTCACACCTGCGGCAAAGCTCTGGGCGCGATGGGCGCGCTCGTGATCGGGCCGCGCACGATGCGCGATTTTCTCATCAATCGCGGGCGTGCCTTCATCTACGCGACGGCGCCGTCACCGCTCATGGCGGCGGCGGTACGGACAGCGATCGAGATTTGCCGGGACGCGCCGCAGAGGCGGGAGAGGTTGCTTAGGCTCGTTGCATTTGCCGAGCGCGAACTTACGGCGAAGACACGCTTTGCGCCGTCGGGTTCGCAAATTCAGCCGCTGATTGTCGGCAGCGACGGCGCGGCGGTGTCGCTTGCCGCCACGATGAAGACGCGGGGCTACGATATCCGCGCGATCCGCCCGCCGACCGTGCCCGAGGGCACGTCGCGGCTTCGACTGACGATTACGCTCAACGTCGACGAGGCCCAAATCACGCGCCTCATCGACGATCTTGCGGCGGCAGAAGCGGAGAATGCAGCATGACGATCCGCATCGTCGTGGCTGGCACCGATACCGATATCGGCAAGACCGTTTTTTCGGCTGCTTTGGCGAACTCTCTCGACGGCTACTATTGGAAGCCCGTCCAGGCGGGCCTTGCGGGCGAAACGGATTCCGACGTCGTCAGCCGCGTCACGGACCTCGCGGACTCGCGGATCCTGCCGGAAGTCTATCGCCTCAATGCTCCGGCATCGCCGCACTTCGCAGCCGAGGTCGACGGAATTGAAATCGATGTCCGCAAACTGTCGCCGTTCGGCTTACCGACGCCCCTCGTCGTCGAGACGGCCGGCGGCCTCATGGTGCCGCTGACGCGCCGCCTCTTGCAGATCGATTTGCTGGCCCAGTGGCGGCTGCCCGTCGTCCTCTGCGCGTCGACGCGCCTCGGTACGATCAACCATTCGCTGCTTTCGATCGAAGCTCTGAAGCGCCGCGCGATCCCTATACTCGGCGTCGCGTTCATTGGCGACGCCAACGAAGACAGCGAACGGACGATCGTTTCATTCGGCGGTGTCCGGCGGCTCGGCCGGCTTCCGCGCATGGCGTCGGTCGACAGCGACAGCCTGCAACGAGCGTTCGCTGAAAATTTTTCGATTGCCGACCTTCTCGATATCGGGGCCGTCGGACCATGACGTCGTCGCCGATCTGGCATCCCTTCACGCAGCACGCGCTTGAGCCGTCGATGCGCAGCATCCGAGGAGCCGACGGCGCGTGGCTGGAAGCTTCTGACGGACAGCGGATTTTCGACGGCGTGTCGTCATGGTGGGTCATCACGCACGGACACCGGCATCCGAAGATCATTGCGGCAATCGAAAAGCAAGCCGCCACTCTCGATCAGATCATCTTCGCGGGCTTCACGCACGAACCCGCCGAGGCCGTCGCGACAGGCTTGATGAAAATCGCGCCGCGCGGACTTTCGCATGTCTTCTTTTCCGACAGCGGATCGACGTCGGTTGAGGTCGCGCTCAAAATGGCGCTCGGCTACTGGAAGAATATCGGCAAGGCGCGCACGCGCATTCTCGCGCTTGAGCATGGCTATCACGGCGACACGATCGGCACTATGTCCGCGGGCGCGCGCGGCGTGTTCAATGCCGCCTATGAACCGCTGCTATTCGAGGTCGGACGTATTCCCTATCCAAAGCCGCATCACGCACAGCCGACGTTCGACGCGCTCGAAATCGCGTGCCGCAGGGGCGACGTGGCGGCCTTCATTTGTGAGCCGCTCATTCTGGGCGCGGGCGGTATGCTTATCTACGATGCGGACACGTTGCGGGAGATGCGTCGGATCTGTAAAGCGCACGACGTACTTTTCATCGCCGACGAAGTGATGACGTGCTTCGGACGAACGGGCACCGTGTTCGCGTGCGAGCAGGCAGGAATTTCGCCCGATATTCTGTGCGTGGCGAAAGGCTTGACGGGCGGATCGTTGCCGCTCGCGGTGACGCTGTGCATCTCGCCAATCTATGACGCACACTTTTCGACGGATCGGGCGCGGACGTTCTTCCATTCAAGCTCCTACACGGCCAATCCGATTGCGTGCGCGGCGGCGGCGGCGAACCTCGAAATCTGGCAAACGGAACCCGTCATCGAACGCATTCTGGCGCTTTCGCAAAGCCAGGCACTCTGCCTCAACGAGCTTGAGACCGATCCGCGTTTCACGAACCTTCGCCAGCTCGGCACGATCACGGCGTTTGAGCTTGCCGAAGTTCCGCCCGGTTATCTTGCCGATGTTGCTTTGAAATTGCGCGCCCGATTGCTCGAACGCGGCGTTCTGCTTCGCCCTCTCGGTTCCACGATTTACGTCATGCCGCCCTATTGCACGACTAAAGATGAACTGACGTTCGCGTACCGGGCCGTGAGCGACGCCGTCGACGAGGTGATGGCATGAGCGGTGTCGCGATCATTGGACATGGACACTATGCGCCGGAGCGAATCGTAGCGAACAGCGAGATCGAAGCGCGTCTCGGCTTGGAAGCGGGCTGGATCAAGCGGCGCACCGGCATCGACGCGCGGCGCTATGCAGCCGATGGCGAAGCACTTTCCGATATCGCGGTGAAGGCTGGCGATATGGCGCTCGCGCGCGCCGGACGTTCACGCGACGATATCGGGTTGTTGTTGCTCGCGACCTCGACTCCGGATCACCTGCTGCCACCGTCGGCGCCTCTCGTTGCGCATCGCCTTGGGTTGGCGAGCGCGGGCGCTATCGACATGGCCGGCGCCTGCGCGGGATTTCTTTATGCGCTGACGCTCGCTGATAGCTTCGTGCGCACGCAGGGCATTCCGGTTCTGGTGATTGCAGCGAATATTCTCTCCCGGCGCATCAATGAAAGCGACAGGGGCAGCAGCGTTCTGTTCGCGGATGCCGCGGGGGCTGTGCTTCTCGCGCCGACCGAGCGGAGCGAAGCGGGCATCATCGGCGCGCATCTCGCGGCCAAGGGGCAGCACTACGATCTCATTACGATACCGGGCGGCGGCAGCCGGTTGCCGTTTTCGCAAATCCGCGACCCGAAAGACGTCTTGATGGTTATGAACGACGGCAAGGCTGTTTATACAGGCGCCGTCGCGATCATGACAGACAGCGCAGAAAGGGCTTTAACAAAAGCGGGCATGGTGGCCGCCGACGTCACGGATCTCATTCCGCATCAAGCCAATGCGCGCATGATGACAACCATTGCGCATCAGCTTGATATTCCGGCGGAACGGCTGCGCTCGACGATTGAGAACTTCGGCAACAGCTCGGCCGCGACCATTCCGTTTACGTTGTCGGCGACAGCGGACGGCAAGCCTTACGCGCCCGGCGACATCGTGTTGATGACGGCGGCGGGCGCGGGTTTGACCGGCGGCGCCGCCGTGCTTCGCTGGTAACGAATTATCTAGAAAGAACTGGGACTACTGACGGACGCCTTCGATGTTGAGCGTCAATTCGACGACCTTGGCGGCCGGTCCGAGATCACGCTTGATGCCGTAATCGGCGAGCGTCAATTCCGTCGCGCCAGTAAAGCCATCGCGATATCCGCCCCAAGGGTCCTTGCCGCCACCGATGTGCTCGGCGTTGAAGGAAATTTCCTTCGTCACGCCATGCAGCGTGAAGTTGCCAGTCACGACAGCCTTGCCGTCGCTGGAAGATTTGATGCTGGTGCTTTCGAAGGTTGCCTTCGGAAAGGCGTCCGTGTCGAGCAGGTCGGCGCCGCGTAGATGCTTGTCGCGCAGCGCGAGGTTGGTATCGACGCTTGTCGTATCGATCTCGACTTTTACTTTCGACGCGTCCGGGTTCTTATCGTCGTAGGAGAAGGTTCCGGCGAACTTGTCGAAGCGGCCCGTCAGCCAGCTATAGCCAAGATGCTTGATGCGGAAGGTGATCGATGCGTGGGCATTTTCAGCATCGATCTTGTAGTCGGCCGCAAGTGCCGGCGCCGACATGGCGACCGCTGCCAGCGATACAGCGAACGCCGCGTATTTGAACGTCATTGGTCATTTCCCTTTTCTGAGGTGCGTGAAGAATTCGGCGGCCCCGACCACATCCGGGTCAGGACCGTGCTTTTGTCGATGACGTGATGCTTCAAAGCGGCGGCCGTATGGATGGCGGCAAGCGCGATCGTGACATAGGCGAGAACGCGATGGACGTTGCCGGCTGGCGTTTCGAGGCCCGGCATTTTAATGAGCGCGGGAACGTCGAACCAACCGAAGACGCTGATCGGATCGCCGTCGGGCGTCGAGATCAGGTAGCCGCTTATCATCAGCGCGAGCAGCAGAATGTAAAAGCCCCAATGGACGGCAAACGAGGCTTTGCGTTCGAGCGGCGAGAGTTCGGCGTCTGATGGCTTCGGATTGGACGCGCGCCACAAGAAGCGGCAAAGCAGCGCGAACAGTAGAATCATTCCAACGCTGCGATGGATGTCGGGAGCGGAATTGTAATACGGGCTATAGTAGTCGAGGCGGACCATCCATAGGCCGAGGATGAACATCGCAAAAATCGCGATGGCCATCAGCCAATGCAGAAGGCGCGAAACGAACCCGTAGCCCTCAGATGTGTCGCGAATATACATTGATGTCCCACCCTGCGCGCGAAGCGCTGCCTCACCGGCTCGCGAACAGATGCAGGCGGGGAGATAGCCTTTCAAGAGGGCACAAAAAAGGAACTATCAAAACGGATTAGAGACCGTTGATCATGCCTGCGGCCGCATTGGCGACCATGTTGACATCGACGCCGACGTCAACGGAATGTTCGCCGCCGCCACGGAGGACGCCGCTGATCGGACTGACGTCATCGTAATCGCGTCCATAGGCAACTGTGACGTGCTCGTCACGAACGATGATGCCGTTGGTCGGGTCGAAATCGACCCAGCCGCATTCCGGCGACCAAACGGAGATCCACGCGTGCGAAGCGTCCGCGCCTTGCAGCTTTGGACGACCGACGGGCGGACGGGTATGGAGATAACCGCTGACATAGCGCGCGGGAATACGCAGCGCGCGAAAGCATGCCAACGCCAGATGCGCGAAATCCTGACAGACGCCGCGGCGCATGGCGAAAACCTTCGTTACGGGCGTAGAAACGTCGGTCGCCTTAGGATCGAATTTGAAGTCGTTATAGATCCGCATTACGAGATCCATAGCGCCATCGAGGACGGGCCGCGACGGCGCGAATGACAGCGATGCGTAATCCGCGATTTCCAATGTCGGCGTCGTGAGGCGAGACGCGCAGCGAAACAGCAGGATGTTGACGTCACGCTCGCTTGCCGCTCGTAGCAAGCTATAATCGAGAGCGTCCCATGAGGTCGTCGCGACGAGATTATACTTCGGCGGCGGCAATTTCTCGACCGTGCTGCGCGCGAGCAGGACCAGTTCTTTGTGCGGCGATTCAATATCGAGAATGACATCGAGATTTCCGAACGAATCGATGCCGTCTTGCCGGGACGCGGGCGCGGGCTCGACGAGTAAGCTGTGGTGGCGGACGATTTGGCCCGGCATGGCGCGCGGCGACATATGCACGAGATGCAATGACTGCACGACCGTCGAGCGGTAGCGATATTGGGTTTTATGGGTGATATCGAAAATCATATCGAAGGTTCGACCCTCGTATGAGCGCGATGCGGGGCTTCATCCATGACGTTGAAGTAGTGCCGCGAAATTTCGTTTGAAAGCTCGGGCAGCATATCGAGCTGATCCTTCAGCAGGTGCTCCAGCGTCGCGCCATTCTCTTCCTTCGCCATGGCCTCGACGTCCGCCAGGCGGATCGATGTCAGAAGCGCGAGGATAAGACGGCGGTCTTCGGGAAGTCCGGAGCCCTGATAGGAATCGGGTAGGCTTTCGAGATGCCGTGCGATCGCGGAAAGCTGATAGGCGTGACTGCGCGGGTTCGTTTCGTCGAGCAGCAGCAGGTCGAGAACCAGTGGGAGCATCGGATCGAGACGATACCGCGACCGGTAGGTGATGAAACTGTCGGCGAGTTCGAGCAGGAGAAGAAGGCTGCTCGACGTCTCTTCCGGACCTGAGACCGGAATGAAAAGCGTGAGGATCGCTTCGCTGAGATTGTGGGCGCGTTCGATGCGGCGGCCCATATCGAGGAACGACCAACCGAAGTTCCTCGTCATGTTCTCGTGCATGAAGCCGTTGAATGCCGCAACGGCCGCAACGCCTTCATCGAGGAGATCCAAAATCTCGACGGGGTGCGCCGAGGTCAAGGCCTGCCGCCAAGCCTCGCCCGGGCGGAACTTGCTCAGCGTCTGCCAGGCTTCGAGCGAGAGGCGATCACGCACTAGGTGGGCGACGCGATAGAGACCGTCGAGCGTGCGTTCGAGGGTCCGCGAACCGAGGCCGCTGGTAATGAGGCGCGTACAGAGCCGCTCGATCTCGTCGTCGTGCGGCGTTTCGCGGCTGCCGGTCACGGAACTCAGATCCTTGCCGATCAGAACCTGAAGACACTTGCGAGCGGCGCGGCGGCCGGTGTCGGGGCCGCTGTCTTCCTCGACGCGGCGCAGCGCGCCACGAAGCACGCGCATGGTCCAATCGGCACGCTCGCTGTAGCGGCCGAGCCAAAAGAGGTCGTCGGCGACGCGGCTTTGAATGACGCGTTGCGATCTCTCGACGCGAGCCGTCGCCAATGTCGGCCGCCAGAGACTGACGTGGGGCTCCTGCTCGCCCGCGCCGAGCACCCAAACGTCGCGCGTCTCGCCGTCGGGCGCACTCAACGCGACGGCACGATCGGGGGCGACACACATCGCGAGACCGCCCGGCATGACCTGATAGCCGCCGGAAGCGGTTCGCGACACGAATACGCGGACGGCGAACGGTTTGCGCGTCAGGCCTTCGCCACCGTAGACCGGCGCTGAGCTGAAGCCGATCTTCTCCTCGGCGACGAGCGTGGCGCCGTGAAGGATGATGTCGCGTTTCATCTTTTCGCGTTCGGGGCCGGAAAGGGCGCGCGCTTCCCAGCCGAGCGCGGCTTGTCCCGGACGGCCCGTGCCCTCCTGGGCCTTGCGAATGGTGAAGCGCTCCGGGTTGTCGAAAAGCTCCTGACGGGCATCGGCGTCGCCGAGCCAACGGCGGGGCGCATCGTACAGTTCGAGATCCTCGCCGAGGACGTGGCGCGCGAGTTGCGGCAGATACGGTCCGAGGCCGCGGTTCTGCGCGAGCGCCGTGCCGATCGCATTGACGACGATGTGCGGCGACTTGCGGCAAACCCTGAGCAAACCCGACGGGCCGATAAAGCCGGTCGGGTCGAGTTCGAGAGGATCGCTCGATTTGCCGCTGATGCAGCGGACAATCAGGTCGATCTCTTTGAGGCCTTCGAGCGTCTTCAGGTAGACTTGGCCGCTTCTGGTCTTGAGGTCGTGCCCCTCGACAATCAGATAGCCAAGGTAGCGCGCGAGATAGGCGTGTGAGAAATAGTCTTCATGATGCGGCCCTGGCGTCAACAGGGCGACGCGCGCGTTTTCCCGACCGCTGTGGAGCATCAACCGCGTTTGCAGCTCTTGGAAATAGGGCGCTAAACGGCGGGCGTTGCAGCCCTTGAAGATGTCGCCGGCGACGTGGGTATGAACGACCCGATTGGCGAGCGCGAAGCCGATGCCCGCCAGCGTCTCGGTGTGATTATCGATCACGCGCCATTTGCCGTCGTCGCCGCGGGCGAGATCGGCGGCGTAGAACATCAAGCCGCCCGCATTCGGCAAGATGCCGTTGCAGGGCACGAGATAAGCGGGATCGGAAAATAAAAGCTCGGCCGGGACCATGCCCTGACGCAGCAAATTCTGATGACCGTAGACGTCATTGAGAAGGGCATCGAACAGGCGGGCACGCTGAATGAGGGCGCTCTCCAAGCCCTGCCATTCACTCGCCGAGATGACGATAGGCAGAAGATCGAGCGCCCAGCGCTGCGCCGAGGTGTTGGGGTCGGCGAAGATGTCATAGGCGATGCCCGTTTCGCGGACACGTCGCGTTAAGCGGCCGACGCGGAGCTTGCGTTCGTCCTCGGTGAGTTCCGCCAATCCGTCGAGCAATGGCTGCCAATGGTCGCGAACCGCGCCGCCGACATCCAGAAGCTCGTCATATCCCGATACCTCCCGGCGCCGGTAAGCGCCCAAAAGGTCGGCCAATGGCTGCGTCTTCATTGCCGCTGCTGTCGTCATTCCGACTGATCCACGCCGCGACCGTCCCCCAAATCGATGATCGCACGGCACACACTATCATGCGCCGAATCGCGGTCTGCAAGCGAGCCGGCGCAGCAAACCGGGAAACGGTTAGTGAAATCCACCAATTGCGACTTTCAGCTCGGATTACGCCGAAGGTCGAGGGTGCAGGGGTAATCCCGGTTAACGCCCTCCGGCTTGACGCGCATGGCCCCCGCCGTATGCCCTTCCGCGTCAAAACGCGCTAAGCGACGGCCCTCGGCTTCGTAGCCGTTGATGGGGAAGACCTCGAAGCTGCGGCCGCCCGGATGCGCGACATGATAGCGGCAGCCCGCGATCGAGCGGCCACTCCAGGTATCGACGACGTCGAACGTGAGCGGCACGTGCGGCGGAACCGTCGGATGCAGCGCGGAGGGCGGCCACCAAGCGCGGTAACGAACGCCCGCGACGGCCTCGTCCCAATTGCCGGTCGAAGCTAGGGGGAGAGGCCGGCCGTTGCACGTTACGACGTAGCGTTCCCCGGTCTGGCCTTTGACCTTCACCTCGACCCGCTCTAGCGAAGAATCGACGTAGCGGGCGGTGCCTCCGGCAGTGCTCTCTTCGCCGAGCACATGCCACGGCTCCAGGGCCTGACGCAGCTCAAGCGTCAAGTTCTCGGCAGTGACTTTGCCGTAAAGCGGAAAGCGGAATTCGAAGTGTGGCCGGAACCATTCAAGCTCGATCGGCAAACCCGCCTCTTTGAGATCGCCGACGACGTTCGCCAAGTCCGACCAGAGGTAATGTGGCAGCATAAATCGATCGTGAAGTGCGGTTCCCCAGCGCACGAGTTTCTGGCGATAGGGCTTTTCCCAGAACATCACGATCAATGCTCTGAGTAGTAGTTGCTGCGCCAAGCTCATGCGGGCGTGCGGCGGCATCTCGAAGGACCGGAACTCGACGAGGCCGAGACGGCCCGTCGGGCCGTCGGGCGAATAAAGTTTGTCGATGCAGATCTCGGCGCGGTGGGTGTTGCCGGTCACGTCCACGAGAAGGTTGCGGAAGAGGCGATCGACGAGCCAGGGCGGGATATGTCCGGCACCAGGTTCGGGCACTTGCGATAGCGCGATTTCAAGTTCGTAGAGCGATTCATGACGGGCTTCGTCGGAGCGCGGCGCCTGACTCGTCGGACCGATGAACATGCCTGAGAAAAAGTACGATAACGCGGGATGGTTCTGCCAATAGGTGACGACGGACGCCAATAGATCGGGTCGGCGCAGGAACGGACTGTCGGCCGGCGTGATGCTGCCCAAAACGATATGGTTGCCGCCACCGGTTCCTGTATGGCGACCATCGAGCATGAACTTCTCCGCGCTGAGGCGGCAATCGTGGGCTTCCTCATAGAGCGCCGTAGTGACCGCGACGGAACTTTCCCAGTTTGTCGAGGGATGAATATTGACCTCGATAACGCCGGGATCGGGCGTCACCTTGATGACGTTGAGGCGCTCGTCCGGCGGCGGACTGTAGCCTTCGATCTGAACCGGAACGCCGGTCTGCTTCGCGGCTTCTTCGATGGCGGCGATCAGCGCGGCATAATCCTCGGCATCGTGGAGCGGCGGCATGAAAACGCAGACGGCGTTGCCGCGCGGTTCGACCGTCAATGCGGTTCGCACCGCGCCTGAAATTTCCGGAGTGAGATTGGCCTGCTCGGTCACGCGTGGGGCTTCGAGCGTCACGACGCGGCGCTGTTGCAAAAGCACCGTGCGCTCTGGCAACGGTCGGCTCGGCCCCATCGGATCGCGCTCGATAGGGTGGGGATATTCGAGCGGGGAGACCACAGGAAACGACTGCAAGGGGAGGCGGAAGCCAGCGGGCGAATCGCCCGGAATGAGGAAGAGTTGGTCGCGCCGGACCGACCAGCGCTCGGTGACCCAACGGCGGCCACGATCGGCCGTCTGCCACGCCTGAATCGGCAGCACGTAGCTTGCGACCGTACCGAGACCACGATCGAAGACACGCGCAATACGCGCGCGCTCGGCCGGGTCTTCGAGCTTGTTCGCATCGGCGGTGACGTTGATCGGAAGCTTGCGTTCGACCAGAAGGAAGTGTGCGGGATCTTCATAGGCCGCCATGCCGCTGTCGGCGGGCAGACCGAGTTGCGCGCACACGCCGCGCATCAGCTTCGCAGCGTCTTCCGGCATCGCGGGGCGCGCCACGCTTTCGCTGACGATCAGATCCTGGTTCTCCCAAAGCGGCTGGCCATCGCCGCGCCAGTAGAGCGCGAAGGACCAGCGCGGGAGCTGCTCACCGGGATACCATTTACCTTGGCCGTAATGGAGCAATCCGCCCGGAGCGAAGCGGCGCTGCAGACGGCGAGCCAGTTCATCGGCATAGCGGCGCTTGGTCGGTCCGACTGCCGCGGTATTCCATTCGGCGCCCTCCATATCCTCAGCGGAGACGAAGGTCGGTTCGCCACCCATGCTGAGACGGACGTCGCCCTTGGCAAGGCGCTCGTCGATGGTCTTGCCGGTTTCGATAATCGTTTGCCACGTTTCGTCGTCGTAGGGCTTCGTGACGCGCGGGGTCTCGCGGATGCGCGTGACTGCCATCATGAAGTCGAACTCGACCTCGGCCTTGGTGTGGCCGCCGGTGATCGGAGCGGCGCTGACGGGATGCGGCGTGGCTGCAAGCGGAATATGGCCTTCACCCGCCAACAGCCCCGAGGTCGCGTCGAGGCCAACCCATCCGGCGCCGGGAAGATAGACTTCGCACCAGGCGTGGAGATCGGTAAAATCCGTGTCGGCACCGACAGGACCGTCAAGAGCCTTCACATCGGGTTTCAGCTGAATGAGATAGCCGGACACAAAGCGGGCGGCGAGGCCGACGTTGCGCATGACCTGCGTCAAGAGCCAGGCGCTGTCGCGGCACGACCCGCATGCCTTTGTGAGCGTCTCCTCCGGAGTTTGAACACCAGGCTCCATGCGGATCAGGTAGCCGACGTCGTCGCGCACCATCCGATTGAGATCGCAGATGAAGTCGATCGTCGTTTGCTTTTTGGTGCTGACCTTGCCGAGATAGCGCTTGAGGCTCGGCCCGACGGGCTCGGGCGCGAGGTAGGGTGCAAGTTCTTTTTTCAGATGGTCGGCGTAGGAGAACGGCCAATCGGTGGCGCTCTCCTCGATGAAGAAATCGAACGGGTTGATGACCGCCATGTCGGCAATGAGGTCAACGGTGACGGAAAATTCCGTCGTCTCCTCGGGGATCACGACGCGTCCGAGAAAGTTGCCGAACGGGTCCTGCTGCCAGTTCAGGAAATTGGTTTTCGGCGTGATGGTGAGGGAATAGCTCAGGATTGGCGTCCGGCAGTGCGGCGCCGGCCGCAGCCTGACGACTTGCGGCCCCATGTTCACAAGTCGATCGTAGCGATAGCTCGTTTTATGGGTCAGCGCGACGTGGAGGACCATGGATGTGGCATTATCCCTGTTTGATCTCGCAATAGACGCCCCGGCGTGAGGGTGCGTGGCAACGAAAGGCTCCCATCTGCGTTACCGGGCGGAAACTTGTGGTACAAGCGCAGTGCGGCCTAAAAGCTGAGCAGCTTGATATTCTGCCGGACGTTTGTGCAGGATGCTGAAGAATTGGAGGACTCGCTGCGATTTATAAAGGCAACTGTGTGACTTATCTGCAAAACCACTCAAACGGAAGCCGCAACATCGCCGCTGACCCTGCCGGAAGCGTAGGCGAACGGCGCTTTCTCTCCTTCATGTCCTTTAGGTGTTGCTGGTACTCAGAATGAAGAATTTTGCCTGCTCGAACTGTGGCAACACAGTCTATTTCGAAAACGTAAAGTGCGTGAAGTGCGACAGCACGTTGGGCTTCGATAGTGACGAGCAGTCGATCGTGGCCATCGCCGATTCGGGAACGAGCAAGGCCGCGCCCGAAATTCCGATTTTCCGAAAGCTCAATCCCGGCCCGAGCGACGTCCTTCTGCGATACTGCGCCAACGCTGAATTCGGGGTGTGCAATTGGTTGACCCCCGCTGGGGAAAGCAACGTCTTTTGCAAGGCGTGCGACCTGAACCGCATCATTCCCAATCTGTCAGAACGCGGCAGCTTGCTTGCTTGGCGCGCGATCGAGCACGCCAAGAAACGTCTCGTTTATTCGCTGCTGCGGTTCGGCCTGCCTTTCGACGGTTCGGCGTCGACGAAAGGACCGCTGACATTCGATTTCGTGCGCAACGCGCTGACGGGACATCTCGACGGTGTCGTCACGATCGACGTCAGCGAAGCGGATTCCGTGGAACGCGAGCGCCAGCGCCAGCAGTTCGATGAGCCCTATCGTTCGCTGCTCGGCCATCTCCGTCACGAGAGCGGACATTACTATTGGATGGTGCTTGTCGAGGAAGGTGGGCGGCTCGAAGAATTCCGCACAGTTTTTGGCGACGAACGCGACGATTACGACGCAGCGCTTGCGCGGCATCATAGCAACGGTCCGGCCGCGGATTGGCATGAGCGGCATGTTTCGGCCTATGCGAGCGCGCACCCTTGGGAAGATTGGGCAGAGACGTGGGCGCACTATCTGCACATGGTCGATGCGCTCGACACGGCCGCCGCCGAAGGCATGGAAGGTCACGGCCTCCGACTCGATCTACGGGACGACATCTATTCAAGCGTGACGTTCGAGGCGCTGATGGCGCGATGGATTCCGCTGACGATCGCTCTGAACAGTCTGAGCCGTAGCATGGGGCAAGACGATTTCTATCCGTTCGTCATCCCCGAGGCCGCCTACGATAAGCTTGAGTTCGTTCATCGCGTCATCCATGAGCTCGCCGAGCATTCGACGGCAACGGCTGCCCCACACACCGACAAAACTTTAAACTTGACTCCATAAGTACACTTTCGCTTAATGGCGCGTCTGCCATTTGCGGGGCCTTGAACCTCGATACTTTGGAGAGAAGCCAATGAAACGCTCGCACCTTGCCGGTGAGCGGTTTGACGTGCGCGACGCGTCCAGCGCCGCACTCGCCGCCTCGATGTTCGCCGCCTCCGTCGGAATGATTTGGGACCTCGCGACCGGTCACGTCTCGACCTTCGATCGCATGCTCTCGAACCTGTCGGAAGATAGAAACCGCGACGCGGAACCGGAATCATAAACGTTTGCCACGGCGGCGCTGGTGACGCCTCGGCCCACGGCGGCTTCTCGCGTCACGAGACCTCAACGGCCACAAAAGCTTTCCCCCCTCTTCTCGAAACTCTCGGATGAACATCAATGCGGAACAAGGCTCCAAAACCGAACAACGGCACTTCGGCAGGTGAAGATGTCTGTGCCGGACACGCGCTCGGATTCCCGCTTCGAAGCGAGCTTGGCTTTTCGCCAATCGAGAATGTTACGCTCGATGTGTTCCGCGCCGTCTGCGAAGTTTATACCAGCGGCTCGGCGCAACCGTGGGAGATCGCCCTCAAGATCTCGGAAGATCATCTCGGCGACGGCGACGGACCTGTTCTCGTCGCGCGCGTTACGGCTTTGCTTCGCGCGCTTCGCGCGGAGCGCAAAATCGGCTTTTCCTATTTGAGCATCGGCTGTCAGCACGTTTCGCCGGATGAACTCGCAGTGGCAGGACTTCTCAAGGCCGTGCGGTCTCGTGACGACTACGGCATTCAGCGCGGCCTCATGCTGGCGCTCGACAAACCCAACGTCACGACGAGAACTCAATCCGCAGCTCGCACGCTTGCCGCGCTCCAGTCGCAACTCGCCGCTTCGCACCCAGATACCAACGCGGAAACGCCGGAGTTTCACGAGCAAACCGTACAAGCCATATATCTTCACTGAAGTGGGCGTCGATCACCATGTCTGCGTCAAACACCATCGCGTTGAACGAGAGAATGCCGCCTAAGAAGCCGTCTATAGGACAAGGATTGCGTCATGGCGTAACTGGCTCGCACGCCGTAACGCCGGTCGTCGACAGCCATCATCACGGAACGATCGGACCGATCGCCCGCTATCGCGTCGACGAACTTCTCAAGGGCGGCCGCGAGGCGACGCTCCTCCATCGCGGTCAGGAATATCGCCTGCGGATTACCGCGACGGGCAAGCTCATTCTGACGAAATAGCCAAACTCAGCAGCAATCATCCGGGATCTATTCCAATGCGCGTGGCGACACGTTTTCTCGTAACTGCCGGCGCGGCTCTCGCGTTCGCAGCAATGACCTCCGATTTGCACCCTGCGCTTGCCGCAGACGCGAGCGATACCGCGCCGCGCATCCTCTCCATCGGCGGCGACATCACCGAAATTCTCTACGATCTCGGCCAGCAGGACAAAGTGGTCGCGGTCGATACCACGAGCCTGTTTCCGCCGGACGCTCTGAAAGATAAAAAGTCGGTCGGGTATATGCGCGCGCTTTCGGCGGAGGGTGCGCTGTCCGTTAACCCGACGCTGATCATTGCCTCCGACGGCGCAGGCCCTCCAGAAGTCGTCAAAGCGTTGAAGGGCAGCGGCGTTCGTTATGTCGAAATTGCCGATAAGCCAAGCGCGCAAGGCGTCCCCGACAAGATCCGCCATATCGGTACGCTCGTCGGCGCCGATGACGCGGCGAATGCACTCGCGACAAAGATCGAAACCGAGTTTGCGTCGCTTGACAATGACCGGAGGCAGATCAAGAGCCGCAAGAAAGTTCTTTTCATTCTCGCCATCGTCAACGGACGCGCCACGGTCGGAGGTGGCGGCACGGCTGCCGATTCCATTCTCCTGCTTGCAGGCGCGGACAATGCGGCCGCCGGTGTGGCCGGCTATAAACCGGTAAACGACGAGCAGCTGACGGAATTCGCGCCGGATGCCGTCGTGATTATGCGGCGTGCCGGAACCGATGAACATCGCGCGAAAGAAGCACTGACCTTGGCGGGCCTTAGCCAAACTCCCGCAGCCAAGACGAATAGCCTGATCCAGATGGACGGCCTTTATGTTTTGGGGTTCGGTCCGCGGGCGCCGGACGCCGCGCGCGATCTGATGAAAGCGATTTATCCGGAGGCGGGCCAGGCTGCCGCGACGCCGTGACGACATTTGACTCCAAGATCGCATTGGGGAGAGCGTCCGTCAGGCCCGCACGCGGAAAACTCTTCCTTACTCTCCTCGTTCTGCTCTTGGTCGTGGCGGTGCTATCGCTTGCCATCGGGCCGACGGGAATCTCGCTACAGGCGCTGCCGCGAGCGCTCGCGGCTTCGCTCGGTTACACAACCGATGCCGCTGCGGCGCGCGATCGTCTCGTGTTGATCGATCTTCGATTGCCACGGACGCTTCTTGCGGCATTCGTCGGCGCGGCGCTCGGCACGTCCGGCGCCATGATGCAGGGCCTCTTCCGCAATCCCCTTGCCGATCCGGGTATCGTTGGCGTGTCGTCGGGGGCAGCACTTGCCGCAATCGCGACCATCGTTCTCGGCCACGGAATTGCCGAGCCCATCGTTGCGCCACTCGGAATTTACGCATTACCGATCGCAGCCTTTACCGGCGGCCTTGTCACCACGATTCTTCTGGTCGCGATCGCGGCGCGTCATGGCCAACTTGCGGTTGGCACGTTGCTGCTCGCGGGCATCGCGATCGGCGCTCTCGCCGCCGCGATCAGCGGTCTTATTGTTTACGCGAGCGACGACCGGGAGTTGCGGGATCTGACGTTCTGGTCGATGGGCAGTCTCTCGGGCGCAAGCTGGCAGAAGGTCTTTGCGGTGACGCCGTTTGCGATTGCCATCGGTTTCCTGATTCCCCGACTTACGCGTGGTCTCAACGGCTTTCTGCTCGGCGAAGCCGAGGCGATGCACCTCGGCATCGATACCGAGCGTACCAAGCGGATCGCCATCGTCGCGACAGCAGCGGCCGTTGGCGCGGCGGTTGCGGTTGCGGGTATCATCGGGTTCGTCGGTCTCGTCGTGCCGCATGTCCTACGATTGATTTCAGGGCCGGACAATCGCGTCGTGCTTCCGGGAAGCGCTATACTCGGGGCGGCGCTCGTGATTTTTGCCGATATCATCGCGCGCATGGTTGTCAGTCCGGCGGAGCTTCCGATTGGGATCGTGCTTGCGCTCATCGGCGCTCCGGTCTTTCTTCATCTCGTGCTGAGGCGCGGCATGGGCGGCTGGGAGTAAGCAGATGCTCGAAGCGCGCGATGTCGTTGTGAAACGCGGTGCGAAGGTGCTTCTCGCCGGCGTTTCCGTTGCGATCACGCCCGGCCAGTTGACGGCCATTATCGGGCCGAACGGCGCGGGAAAATCGACACTTCTGCGTGCCATGGCCGGGGAGCTGCGGCCGACGGACGGCGCGGTGCTGCTCGATGGCGTGGACCTCCGTACCTTCCCCGTCGCACGCCTCGCGACACGCCGTTCGGTCGTCGCACAATCGACTAATCTCTCGTTCCCGTTTACGGTCCTCGAAGCGGTCATGCTAGGCGCGACGGTGCCGGGATTCGGCATCCGCGATCGGGATGCCGCAGTGGCGGCACGCAAAGCGTTGATCGCGGTCGGTTTAGAATCGTTCGAAGACCGCATGATTCATCAGCTTTCCGGCGGCGAACGGCAGCGCGTTCATATCGCGAGAGCTTTATGCCAATTGAGCACCGCGCCGAGGCGCCCCGGCGAGACGGCAGCGCTTCTGCTCGATGAGCCCACCGCCAACCTCGATCTTAAGCATCAAGGAGAAGTGCTCACCGTTATCAAAGAGCAATCGTTGAGCGGACGAGCGGTTTTGCTGGTCATTCACGATCTCAATCTTGCCGCGGCTTTCGCCGATGATGTGGTGCTGATGGCCAATGGCCAAATTGTCGGGCGAGGTACGCCGCACGAGGTCTTGAATGAAGATCTTCTTAGTCACACGTACGGGTGTCGATTGAAGATCGACACGTCAAGCGATGGCAGACGGTTGGTTTTGCCCGCGGCGATCACTCGCAGACAGAGAACTGGAGCGGCGGCAGAATGATGACATTACCCGACGAGATTCATCGTGCTGGCGTGGCCGTGCCATTGGCCATTCCAGTTTTGATCTCAACGAATATCGAGCGTGCGGCCGAGACCTACAGTAGCAAGGGGTTCGCCGTCGTGAACGCTGCACACAATTATCTCATCCTACGCAGACGCGCGGTCGAACTTCATATGTCGGGCGTCACGCATATCCCCGAGCCGCACTGCGTCTCGGCGTATATCCGCGTCGACGACGTCGACGAGTGGCACTCGGCGTTCAAGAGCGGTCTAGCGAAGCGCCTATCCGGACTCGAGGACAAACCGTGGGGTATGCGCGAATTTCATTTCATCGATGAAGACGGCAATCTTCTCAACATCGGTCAGATGCTGCCGACGCATGTCGCGTTCGACTCGTAAGGCCTGAGATAATGTTGACTTTTTATGTGCACAAATTTAGCGTCCGGGCGCTGCGTGCAACGAGCGACCGTTTCGGATTGCGTATCCGGTTTCCCTCCGAACGCGCGGCATGAATTAGAATTGAATGCGTCTTAGAGCCCACTGACTTCCCGTCTCGCTGCTCTGAGATCATAAACAGCGGGCCGGTTCGCAAGAAACCCCAGCTCCGGCCCGCTGTTCCCATGCCACAAAGAGGTACGCCACATGTATATCGCTATGAACCGCTTCAAAGTTGAGCACGGCGCGGAAAAGGATTTCGAAGAGGTTTGGCTGACGCGAGAGGTGAACCTGCACAAAGAGCCGGGCTTCATCACGTTCCACCTGCTGCGCGGCCCGAACAAGGACGATCACGTTCTTTACTCGTCGCACACCGTCTGGCGCTCGTTTGCCGACTTCGACGCCTGGACCAAATCGGATTCGTTCCGGAAGTCTCACTCGGGCGCCGGCACAGCCAAGAAGCTCTATCTCGGCCATCCGGAGTTCGAAGGCTTCGAGGTGATCCAGGAAGTCTCATCCGACGGCACCAAGTCGGTTCTGGCAGCGGCTGAGTAAGCGGAATGACCGAGACTGCATCATCGGAAGCTCCGGTGCGGCCGACGCTTCGCGACAGGCTCGCCAACAATGCCGATGGCATTTTGGAGCAGATTGCCCGCGAGTACGGCGTCAGCACGTTCGAAGCCGTGGAAGCGCTTCCGGCATCGCATCGCGTGATCGTCTCCGGCAGCGAATTCGAACGAATTCTATCGGCACTCACCTCTTGGGGATCGATCGTGTTCATCGTCCACACGCAGGATATCGTGCTTGAATGCGAAGGTCCGATCCCGCCAGGCACATTCGCCCGAGGGTATTTCAACCTTCACGGCGACAGCCCGATCGGCGGACACATCAAGGCCGAGAACTGCAAATCGATCGCGTTCGTGATGCGGCCGTTCATGGGACGCGAGTCCCGCTCCATTCAATTCTTCAATGGCACGGGCGAAGCGATCTTCAAGATTTTCGTTCGCCGCGACGCGCAACGAGAATTGATCGGAGAGCAGGTGGCCCTTTTCGACACACTGAAGGCAAGCTTCACCGGCTGACATCATCGAACTTAGAGATGAACCGGGGGTGGGATAATCGGACGGCGCATAAGGGATGCGTCGTCCGATTTTGCATCTGCGTCACATTCATTCCGGCTTGCGCATTCGCGCTAAACAATGGGAAATCTCACCTCAGCCCTGAGGCCTGGCGCGTTGTCTCCCAAATCAATCTTGGCGCCATGAAGTTCGACGATAGCCGCGACGAGGCTGAGACCCAGACCGCTGCCATCGGTCGACCGGGCGCGCTCAAGGCGATAGAGGCGCCGGAAAACATGGTCGCGCTCTGCTTCGGGGATTCCGGGCCCGGTGTCCGCGACAGTCACGCGATAGATGCCCGGCTCGGTAGTCAAATGGATTGAGATCTCGGTCCCGCCCGGACAATGGCGAATGGAATTCTCGACGAGATTTGCAAAGAGCTGCACGAGAAGCTCGGGATCGCCGCGAACGTGAGCCGGCCCTGTGCAGGTCGTCGAATAAGTCAGCCGATCGCTGGAATCCTCGGCGACGACGTCGTAGACATCGCGGACGTCAGCAAGCAAAAGCGACAAGTCGACCGTTACGAAACGTGCTTTGCGAGCGCCAGCTTCAATCTGGGTGATGCGCAGCAAGGCGTCGAACGTCTCGGAGATTGAATCGATGTCGTTCAACGCGCCCTCGATCGCGCCTTCGAATTCCACCTTATCACCGGCGCCGCGGCGCGCGTCATCGAGGCGCTGGCGCAATCGCCCGAGCGGCTTCTTGAGGTCGTGAGCGATGTCGGATGACGACTGGTTTACGTTCTCGATCAACCGTTGCAGGTTTCCAAGCATGCCGTTCACTTGCAGTGCGACTTGATCGATGTCGTCCTGCTGTCCAGACGTTGGAACGCGGGCGGTGATTTCTCCTTGCGACACGCGGGCAAGCGGACGTGCGAACGCGTCGATGCGATGCTGCGTTTCGCGGGCGAAATAGGTCGCACAGAGCGCAATGGCGAGGAATGCCGCAACCAAGCCATAGCCGAGCAGCTTTTGCAGGAACGACTTCATCTGCTTGACTTCGCTGTTGTCGCTCCCGACCAACAGCTTGCCTTTGACGAGCGGCCTCCAGATCGCCAGGAATTCATCGTCGGGTTCGCCGCGATCGAGCGTGAGGAACAGGTCGGCGCGCTTCAGTGTCATCCATTGGTTCGAATCCTTGACGCCCCGAACATTGCCAGCAAGGAAATTTCCCTTTTTATCGACCAGCTCCATGATGAAATCAGGATCGCGCACGGACTCGCTCTCGCTCGCCACCAGCCCAACGAGATCATCGAAGGTGCGCTCGCCATCGAGAGCGGCCAAGGAATCGAGGGTCGTTTCGACGCGGTCACGAATATCGGCGACGAGCCGCGCGCTGGCGACGAGATAGACGACCGTGAAGAGCGCCAGGATCGTGGTGATGAAAAACAGAGAGAATGTCGCCGCCAAGCGGAACGGCGTCCGCTTCAGGAGGTCACGTGCCGTCATGAACCGTGTATCCGCTCCCGCGAATGGTGTGGATCAGCTCCTTGCGATAAGGCTTGTCGATCTTGGCGCGCAGCCGCGAGATGTGCGTTTCGACGACGCTCGTCTTGGGATCGAAATGAAAACTCCAGACGCGTTCGAGAAGCATCGTGCGCGTTACGACGCGACCGCGGTTGCGCATCAAGACTTCGAGCAAGCGGAATTCGCGCGGCTGAAGGTCGATGACGTCGCCGCCGCGCGTCACTTTCCGGCTTACGAGATCGATCTCCAGGTCGCCGACCTTGAGGCGCGTTTCCTCGCCCTTGGTATGAGGCCGACGCGCGAGAGCGTTAACGCGCGCGAGAAGCTCTGAGAAGGCGAAGGGTTTCACCAGGTAATCGTCGGCACCGGCATCGAGGCCTTCGACCCGATCATCGACACCGCCAAGCGCGGTCAAAAACAAAACCGGCACGCCGCGCCCGGCGCTTCGGATGGTCTTTATGATTGCGAGGCCATCGAGGCTCGGAAGCATTCGATCGAGGATGATGACGTCGTAGTTTTCCGCGACCGCCTGGGCCACCGCGTCCCGGCCGTCCGCCAAATGATCGACGGTGTGGCCTTCCTCTTCAAGACCTTTCAAAATGTACGCCGCAGTATTCTGATCGTCTTCAAGCAGCAGAATTCTCATGCTCGTCTGGCCTCGCGGCTTGCGATTCTGGCAGTCACCATACCTGCCGTCAGTGCCAGCATGTAGTATAGGAAGGCCTGCATGGCCAAGCCCGACAGCGTTTCCCGACGGGCGTTACCAAAATTTTAGGCGGCTGGCGGTCATGTCGGGCTATTGCGCGAACAAACCGGGCGTGCCCTCGACGGCGAGGACGATCAAGCCCGCAATTAGGCTGCAGCCCGCAAATCCGAGCGCAATCGGCAAAATCGAGCCGTCGAAGGCTTGCCCCACCAAACTGCCCGCGACAGCGCCAATCGCCGTGCTGAGCGCGCCGATGACCGACGACGCCATGCCGGCATTGTGCCCTTGCGGCTCCATCGCGATGGCGTTGAAGTTCGGAGAGATCAGCCCGAACAGGAAAAAATTAATGCCGACGGCCACGGCAAACACCGCGAAGTTCGCTGCCCCAACCGCGGCGACAAGCGCCAGCAGGAGAGACACCACAACGGATATCAACAGCGCCGTGTGCGAGACGCGGCGCATGCCCAGGCGGCCGACAAGCCGCGCATTCGCGAAAGACGCCAAAGCAATTGCAGATGCGATGGCGCCGAAGACGATCGGGAAGATGTCGCCAATGCCAAATACGCCAACAAAAACCTGCTGGGCGCTTGCGACGTAAGCGAGAAGGCTGCCGAACATGAACCCGCCGGCGGCCCCGTAGCCCGCTGTCTGCGGATTTAAGACAGCAGTAAAGAACGATTGCCGGAGCGTCATTGCCCGCTCGACGCCGAGCGCGGGGCGCGCCGTTTCCGGCAGACGGATGCCCGACCAAAGCGCCGCGACGGAGGCCATCGCGAGAAGCGCGAAGAAGATCCAGTGCCAATTGCCGACGTGAACCAGCGCTTGTCCCACCGACGGCGCCAGGACGGGAATTGTGATGAAAACCATCATCGCGAACGACATCACGCGGGCCATTTGCCGACCAGCATAGAGATCGCGCACGACGGCGATCGCAATAATGCGCGGCGACGCTGCTCCGATGCCCTGCACGAGTCGCGCGATCAAAAGCATCTCGAACGACCCGGCCCATAGAGCGCCAATCGTACCGGCGATGAAAATCGCAAGGCCGAGCATCAAAACCGGCTTGCGTCCGTAGTGATCGGATAGCGGTCCGAAGAAGATCTGCCCGACTGCGAACCCCGCCATATACAGCACGACGATGAGTTGCCTGTCGTTCTCATTCGTGACGCCGAAAGCCGACGCGATCTCTGGAAGGGCCGGCAACATGATGTCGATCGCCAAAGCAGTGATCGCCATGAGGCTCGCAGTGAGACAAACAAATTCCACGAATGAGATCGACAGCGGCTCGGACGGTTCGTCTGGGCGCAACGCTAGCGTTTGCGCTCCGCGCTCTGACATGGGCATCTTGTTGGTCCTGAAGTGATTTTGCCAAGCCGGCGGAGGACGGGCGGATGCCTAAGCCTCAGGGCGGCGCGCAAATGCGGCCTCAACGTGAACGCCGCCTTGCGAGCGGTGGTTAGCATGCCGGTTTCGTTTCGTCATCCACATGTCGATCGGCGCCCAATTTACACGGGCTTCCAGATATCCCGAGACGACAGCAAGCCTTGGCGACGGAGCAAAGCACACGAGCATCATGCCGTTGCATTCACGGCGCTATTTGACGGCAGATGAATCCGATCTTCTTGCGGCAATGACCGAGCGCATTTGCCAGTCGATAAATCGGCATGTGCGTTGGCATTCGCTCCGTCGATCGCAAACCACGCTTACGCTCACGGCGAATTAAATGAACAACGACGCCTACGGCGTATCGACTAAGGTCCATGATTGGATTTGAAAGTATGATAGTACAATTGCAGTCATATGCATTCATCGATTTCGCCGCCACGTCGCGTACCGCGTTGTATTATTGCGGAGTGGACTAGCAGATCAGACGTATTGACTTTCGAACGCGCTACTCAAAAAGTGCGCCGTATCGAAATCGCGATTTGGATGTATTTTTTGGAATACCGCCATGAATTTCTACCCGACGGAGCGGGTTGCTTTATTTATCGACGGCGCAAATCTTTATGCGACAGCGAAATCACTCGGTTTCGATATCGACTATAAGAGATTGCTTCGACTGTTCCGGGCGCGGGGATTTCTTGTCAGGGCGCTGTACTACACGGCCGTCGCCGACGAGCAGGAGTATTCGTCCATTCGCCCGCTGGTCGATTGGCTCGACTACAACGGATTTGCGATGGTCACGAAGCCGTCGAAGGAATTCGTAGACGGCGCTGGACGGCGCAAAGTCAAAGGCAACATGGATATCGAATTGGCTGTCGATGCCATGAGGCTCGCGGAGAATCTCGATCACATCGTGATCTTTTCGGGAGACGGAGACTTCCGCAGTCTGGTCGCGGCACTTCAGCAAATGGGCAAACGCGTCAGCGTCGTTTCCACCTTACAGACACAGCCACCAATGATCGCCGACGAATTGCGCCGTCAGGCCGATCAATTTTTGGATCTGGCAGATCTCGAGAAGGAGATCGCGCGGGCGCACAATGGCAGGGCCGACGTCCACTAGTATTCTGGTGTTTCCGATTTCCCGGATGGTGCCGCCGCAAAGCTAAGCGACCGGCTCGCTCGCCAGTAGAAAAATTCCACACATCGGGCGAGGGGTTCTACCACTAGCGTTTTCGCCTATGACATTTTGCCGCGCGCAGCGCCGAGACGACGGAGATCGCGGGCGAAACGGACGCGCCGATATGGAACTGCGCTAAACTCTTAGTTCCATTCGATAACTCGCCGCAAGATCGGCCCAATGCCAGCTTGAGATTGGATTAGCTTCGGTCTTTAACGAGATCGGGACTCCGGGGGAGAGGGAGTTCCGACCGTCGGCATTAGAGTGCTCCCGCGCTTCAGCACGGACGACGCATGGTCAATTTCTTCATTCACCGGCCGATCTTCGCTTCTGCGATCGCCGTCATCATGGTGCTCGCAGGCGCCATTTGTTATTTTCTGCTGCCGGTTTCCCAGCTGCCTGACGTCACGCCGCCGCAAGTTGTGGTGAGCGCAATCTATCCCGGCGCCAGCGCGCAAGTCGTCGCCGATACCGTCACAACGCCGCTCGAACAACAGATCAACGGCGTCGAAGGCATGACTTACATGTCTTCATCAAGTTCGAATGACGGATCATCGACGATCACGATCACCTTCGACGTTGGGTATCCCCTCAGCATCGCGGCCGTCGACGTTCAGAACCGCGTCTCCGAGGCCACGTCGTCGCTACCGCCGATCGTCAACCAGGCCGGCATCACGATCCGTAAGCAAAATCCGAATTTCGTATTGATCGTGAACTTAACGTCGCCCGACCACTCGGTCGATCCAGTGGCGCTCAGCAACTATGCCTATCTTCAGATCGTCGATCCGCTGAAGCGATTAGCAGGCGTCGGCGACGTGCAGATCTTCGGCGAGCGACGCTATTCGATGCGCGTCTGGCTCGATCCCGACAAGCTCTCGCAGCTCGGGATTACAGCGGTCGACGTGCAGAACGCGGTCGCCGAGCAGAACATTCAGGTCGCCGCAGGAAAAATCGGACAATCTCCGGCGCCAGCCGGCACGCCGTTCGAAATGCAGATCAGCGCCACCGGACGGCTCAGTACTCCCGAGGAATTCGGCAATATCGTATTACGCGCCAATCCATCGACCGGCGCCATCGTCCGGCTTCGCGACGTCGCGCGCATCGAGCTCGGCGCGCTGCAATATTCGTCGACGGCGTTCTTCGGCAAAGACCCCTCGGTGGTTCTCGCGGTTTTCCAGATGCCGGGCTCCAATGCGCTCGATCTGCAAGAGCGAGTGCTCACCAAGATGCAGGAGCTGTCGAAGCGGTTCCCGACGGGCATCGCTTACGCCATGCATTACGACACCACGCGCTTCGTGTCGGCGGCGATGCACGACGTTGTATTTACGCTGCTCGAAGCATTGTTCCTGGTCGTTTTCGTCGTCTACATCTTCCTGCAAAGCTGGCGCACGACGATTATTCCGACGATCGCCATTCCAGTATCGCTGATCGCGACGCTCGTGATCATGGAGGCGCTCGGCTTCTCTCTCAACATGCTGAGCCTTCTTGGGATGGTGCTCGCCATCGGCCTTGTCGTCGACGATGCTATTGTGGTCGTGGAGAACGTCGAGCGGCAGCTTGAGAACGGACTCAAGCCCATGGATGCCGCCCTGAAAGCGATGTCGGAGGTGACGGGCCCGATCATCGCGACGACGGGCGTGTTGATGGCCGTCTTCATCCCGGTGGCGTTCATTCCGGGCGTCTCGGGCCGCCTCTATAACCAGTTCGCCTTGACCGTCGCGATCTCTGTCGGCATTTCGGCGTTCAATTCGTTGACACTCAGTCCGGCCTTGGCGGCGGCATTCCTGCGCCACAGACAGCCGTCGACATTCTTCCTCTTCCGCTGGTTCAACGCGGGTTTCGAACGTCTGTCGCACGGCTACGCCGTCTTCGTACATTTCCTCATCCGCATTCGCTGGGTGATGATGCTGCTGTTTGCCGGCGTTCTCGCCGCGACGTATTTCATCGCGCAGCGGGTGCCGTCGACGTTCCTGCCGGTCGAAGATCAGGGCTACTTCTTCGTCGTGGTGCAGCTACCGGATGGCGCGTCTCTTGAACGAACGGATGCCGTCGCACAGCAGGTGAGGGATATTCTCCAAGGAACGCCTGGCGTCGATATCGTGGGTTCCATCAGCGGCCTCAACTTCCTGACGAACGCGGCGCAATCGAATTCGGCCGTCGAGTTCGCGATCCTGAAGCCATGGAACGAGCGGCCGCCCGAACAGAGCGCATCGAACCTCGTGGCCGCGGTCCGGGGTAAATTGCTGATGATTCCGGATGCGTTCGCGCTGAGCTTCGATCCGCCTTCGATCCCGGGTCTTGGAACGACTGGTGGCTTCGAATTCCAGGTCGAGGATTTGACGGGACGCGGTAGCGCGGCGCTCAACGACGCAACGCAAGCGCTGATTGCGGAGGCGCGCAAACAGCCCGAGCTCGATCCACAGCAGCTCTTCTCGTCGTTCTCGACGTCGACGCCGCAGTTCAAGTACGACCTTGATCGCGCGAAGGCGAAGCTGCTGGGCCTCAATCTGCCGGACGTGTTCAACACGCTGCAGATCTATCTCGGCTCGCTCTACGTCAACGACTTCAATCTGTTCGGGCGGACGTTCCGCGTCACGCTGCAGGCGGATAAAAATTCGCGCTCGAGCGCATCGGATCTGACACGGCTTTATGTGCGCAACGCGACGGGCGGCATGGTGCCTCTGAGCACGCTCGGAACCTTGAAGCCGATCGTCGGACCGGAAACGGTGCCGCATTATAACAATTATGCCTCGGCGCTCATCAACGGCGGACCGGCGCCCGGTTACAGCACGGGACAGGCGATCGAAGCCATGGAACGCGCCGCAGCGACGGCGCTGCCGCGCGATTTCAGTTACGAATGGACAGGCATCACCTTCCAGGAATTGAAGGCCGGCTCCATCGCCATCATGGTGTTTGCGCTCGCGAGCGTGTTCGTGTTCCTGATCCTAGCGGCCCAGTACGAGAGCTGGTCGATGCCGTTCATGGTGCTATTGGCGGTGCCGCTGGCGCTGTTCGGCGCGCTGCTGGCGCTTTGGGTCCGCAATCTGCAGATCGACGTGTATTCGCAGATCGGCTTCGTCATGCTCATTGGCTTGTCGGCGAAAAACGCCATTCTGATCGTCGAGTTCGCCAAACGGCGGCGGCTTGAAGGCCTGTCGATCGTCGAAGCAGCGATGGAAGCCGGGCGGCTCCGGTTGCGTCCGATCTTGATGACGGCATTCGCTTTCATCCTTGGCGTCGTTCCGCTCATGATCGCGACGGGCGCAGGCGCCGCGAGCCGGCAATCGATCGGCACGACGGTTTTCGGCGGTATGTTGGCGGCGACGCTGCTGACGCTCCTTTTCGTTCCGGTCTTTTATGCCATCATCGAAAAATGGCGCGAGGGCCGCGATGCAGATACGTCCGGCAGTGCCGAGGCGACGCATGGTTCTTCAAACCCCATTGCCGCCGAATAGATAAGGAATTCGCGATGCGCGTTTGGAAAGCAGTTGTTCTGGGGCTGGTCCTTCTGGGCGGAGGCACGGCGTACTATTTCCGGCAGGACGTCCCGAAGCTTATCGCCGAAATCGACGGCAAGGGCGCGGCGCCCCCTCCGGGCGCGTTCGTCATGCCGGTGCCGGTGACGCCCGTCGTCAAGCGAGCCGTCAGCATCTATCTCGATTACTCTGCGCGTACAGAATCGATCAACGACATCACGCTGCAGGCGCGCGTCGCCGGATACGTGCAGCAACAGCACGTTGCCGACGGCTCAGACGTCAAAACGGGAGAGCTTCTGTACACGATCGACCCGCGCGACTACCAAGCCGCGCTGGACCGAGCGAAGGCCGAGAAGCAGCGCGATGTCGCGGCCCGCGATTACGCCAGCTCGAATCTGGAGCGTGGCACGGAGCTGACGAAAAGCGGGTGGCTCGCGAAGGATACCTTCGACCAGCGGTCAAGCTCGCTTCGACAGACAGAAGCCGGCATCAGCATCGACGATGCTGCCATTCGAACCGCCGAACTCAATCTTGAATACACGCAGATCCGTGCACCGTTCGATGGACGGCTCGGCAAGAATCAAGCGTCCATCGGCACCCTCATCAGCATCGCTGGGGCTCCGCTCAATACTCTGGTCCAGCTCGACCCCATCTACGTGACGTTCAATCCCGCGGAATCGGATTTGGCGGCGATCGAGAAAGTTCACAAGAGCGGCGCCATCGCCGCCGAAATTTTGGTGCCGGGAGACAGCAAGCCACCGCACAAGGGAACGATCACGTTCGTCGACAATGCCGTTGACCGGCTGACGGGCACACTCACAGCGCGGGCCACGATTGCGAACGCAGATCGCGGCTTGCTGCCCGGTCAATACGTTCGCATTCACGTTCACGCGGGGGAGAACCCCAATGCCCTCATGGTTCCGCAAACGGCTATCGGATCGAGTCAGCTTGGAAAATACGTCTATGTCGTCGGCGATAAAAATATCGCGCAGCAAAAGCTGGTGACGCTCGGTCCGACAGACGGAGACCTCGTGAGCGTGGTCGGGCTGGAGGAGAAGGACCTCATCATCACGGGCAATCTGCAGAAGATCGGCCCGGGATCGCCGGTGCAACCCATCACCGCGCCGCCGCCTCAGGCGAAGGCGTCGCTGCAAACCGGCAGCCTAGCGAACTAGGGCTTGCCGGGAATTTTGACCTCATCTTGGTGGGGACTCACAACGGTATAGTGCGTGTGCCCCGGCACATCGGAAGGTATATCGGTCGTTGACGGTGGCATGAGCGGCTGTTGAAAGACCGGCAGCGGTTTTGCGTCGCCCGGGCGCTCCCCAACCATGATGTACCAGCCACAGAAAGCGGCAAGCGCGAGCAGCCCCAGCACGAGTGCACCCGTATGATCTGCACCGGGTGAGGGCGTCGGCACTTTGGCGCGTCCGGCCGGATCAGATGCATTCATCGTCGCGGACCGCCCAGTTGTGTCTCACACGATTGAATCTCAAGCTTCCGTCTCATCGCTCGCGCACAAGCGGGTCGGTGAAATTCCGATGCATTTTTGATATTGGCGGCGCGCGCAAATAGCAACGACTTCACGCGGTTCGTCGCCAATGAGTCTTTGCGCCGCGCTCTTATTTCAACATCACGCCTTCTGAAGGCTCGCTACCCGCTTCAGCCATGACGCGAACGCGACGCCGATCAGCATCGCGGGAACGAAGACGAAAATCGCTGGCGCCGCGAGTACAATCGATACGAGCGCGGGGCCGGGACACAAACCGGCGAGTCCCCAGCCAGCGCCGAAGATCACCGCGCCTGACGCCAGATTTCGATCGATCTGGCGCGATGTCGGCACGCGAAAACGGGTATCGAGCATTGGCTTCTCGCGTCGAAACGCTAGGCGATAGCCGATCGCGGTGACGATTACGGCGCCGCCCATGACGAAGGCGAGGCTTGGATCCCAATGACCGGCGATGTCGAGGAAGTTCAGAACCTTCGCCGGGTTGGCCATACCCGACAAGATAAGCCCGAAGCCAAACAGCAAACCGGCGAGCAGATTGACGAGAACGATCATTGTCCCGCTCCGACGATATGTCTCGAGACGAAGACGACGACGATTGCGGTTGCCATGAAGATGGCGGTGGCGACGAAAGAGCGGGGCGAAAGCCGGGATAGCCCGCAAACGCCGTGACCGCTCGTGCAGCCGCCGCCGTAAACCGCGCCGAAGCCGACGAGCAAGCCTGCGACAGCAGCGAGCGGGAGATTTTCGGTCACGGTCTGCGCCACGCTATGTCCCGACACGGCTATCCAAACGAGAGGGGCCGCGATCAGCCCTACGATGAAGGCAAAAGCCTGAAGCGGCTTGCTGTCCGTGCCTGGCATAATCAAGCGGCTCAAAATGCCGCTGATGCCCGCGATGCGGCCGCTCATGAGCATTAGAAGGACGGCCGCGCATCCGATCAAAGCTCCGCCCGCAGCCGAGGCGATTGGCGTGAAGTCGGTTTCGATCGGCAAGGCTCACTCCTGCGCTATTTTAGAGTCCGGTGCGCAAGAATAAGCAGTCTTGACGCCACGAGATACGCCTGTCGTCAATCAGTTGTTGACGACCAGAATTGCGAATTTGGCTGTCTAGCAACGGCGAACGCCGAGATTCAACAGCCGCGCTCGATGCGCGGCTGTTTTTTTTGCAAAGCAATCCGTGCGGTAGCAATTAGCTTTTGGCTCTCCAAGCATCTTCGGACGAGCCGTTCCAGGAATCGGCTTGCGCGGTTTTTTCACCCGGCTTCCCGATCGACGGAGAAGACGGGGTTTTGGCTCCCCGGCCGAAAAGGCTGGCGCCGCCAGTTAGGTCTCCCATCCGCTTGCGCATCGACGCGGAAATTTTTGGAGCTGCGGAGTATGCGCGCGCTTCTTCCATGTTGGCCGTCTGCGCGTAGTCTCGATTGGTCGCCGCCATCACCTCCATAGATGCGGAAAGCGATGCTTGGTCGAGACCGATATTGGCGACGTTTTCACGGTTGATCCCCATCCCCACTCCTTGCTGCGCGCTATCTAGACCAGCGCCGAGGAAAATGATCAGCCAACCCTTCTCTTGGCGCGTTCTCACGAGCTCGCTGATGCTGGAGTGTGTGTGTTTACGGGAGTGATTTTCCATGCCGTCGGTTACGACGACGAGGATTGCTTTTCCCCCTTTCGCCCGGCCATCGAGACTATCGATGCCGCGACCCATCGCATCGTAGAGGGGCGTCATTTCACGCGGGATGAAATCCCCTTCCGTTATATCCTTCGCGCCGGAAAGTTCGCCTGACCTAATCGTGTCGATCGACAAACTGTCGAATATCGTCAATTCGAAATCGGCGGTTGCGAGTTCCGAGCCGCGCGCCTCCGCAAGATATTTATTTACGGCATCAATCGTGGACTGGCGGCAGCTATTCATCGAACCCGAACGGTCGAGCACCATCGTAATGTATGTTTTATCCATGGTTTTACTCTCACCTCATTTGTCCCAGGTGTCCTTGTCGCCTTTCAGGGCCCGGGTAATAGCGTCGAGCTTGCTCTTTAGAACGCGATTGGATTGCTGCAGCTCGGCGACGTAGCGCGGCCGGGATGATCGAAGCGCCATTGCGGGATCGATCTGCACCGCTTCGCAGGCAGCAAAGAACTGCCTGAGAGTCATTTCGGCGCTGCCGCTTTCGATCCGCGAATATTGGCTCGTCGACAGTCCCATAGCGCGGGCGACGGTCGGTTGTGTCAGCCCTCGCCGCTTGCGCTCATCGAGCAGAAACTCGCGGGCATCCGCCAGACACTCATCGATGCTCTTTGGCATTGAAGGCTGCATCATATATCTTGCACTATGCGCAAGGCGAAATTGCGTCAAGCGCAATATTAATTTCTCGATATTCGTCTAGGACGGGGACGTGGCCGTTCGATAGCGGCCTGCATGGGTAAAGCCGTGGCGTCAACGCGCGGCGCGGCGCGGCGTTGAAACGCGGATGGCTTTTCACTTCGATGGCACTCGCGACGCGGAAATTGGCTTGCGCTGCGCAATTATCATTCAGTTTCCTGCGTGAAACGACGGGGCTAATTCGTCACGTGCTTTTCAAGGGGCGAATTCAAAAGTGCTCTTTCGACCGCCGCCTTCAAACCACTCAGCGCTTTATGAAGAACAATCAAGAGCTCGCGATCCGCTTCTGACAGGTCGGCATGCGCGCCCTCTTCGACAGCACGGCATAAATCGAGAAAGTCGAGTCGGTCATTTGACATAATATATTGCTCCTTCAATCGCCGTCGGCAAACTTGCTCCGCGTCAAAGGTCGAGCGCCGGATGGACCATCAAAATTCACTGGGATTACTATTTATGGGATCAACAATAGCGTCGTATTATATTCATCGTCTGCCCCGCGTGATCTAGATTTACTTTCGTAACCCGGTTCAATTCTATTCCAGCAACCTTTTGATAAATTTGTCTCACCTGTCTTGATTCCGGAAGCCTCTACTTTCGGACTACCCCGTGCCTCTGCTAGGAACCGCGCTGCAAAAGCCACGCGACGAGCGCGGCTTGGCGGTTCGTTCCGGTCTTCGAAAATAACGCGGCAAGCTGCTTACGCGCGGTATTGATCGATATGCCGACCTCTTCGCTGAATTCGGCGAGTGTTTGGCCGTTCAAAAGCGCCCTCGCGAGCCGCGCTTCGGCTCCGGTGAATTGCGCAATGTTCAAGTCGGCGGCGCCATTTTCTTTTGTTATCAGGAGAACGAGCGCGCGATCGACATCCGAGGGCGGCAGCTTCAATACGATGATCGAGGCGCGGTCTCCGGTGAGAGGCATGCGGCAATATACGGGGCCGCCGACGGGCTCCCGGCGAACGAATACGGTTTCGGCCGCCGTGACAAATTCCGCGTTCATATCTCTATCCTTCACGCGCAGCTTTCCGAGTGGATCAATCGATAAAAGTAATCCCTCTTGTAAGAGGCGTTCGGCGGGCGGATTGGCGGCCTTTATGGCGCGACTTTGAGAAATGACCATGGCGCCGCATGAAAATTGGGCGGGCAGTCCGCCTCGAACGACGTCCGTGCGGCTAACTTTGGAAAGGGCGATGGCGCGTTTGAGGTGCGGCGCGAGCAGCTGGAACTGCTCCGTGTAACGATCGACATTCCGTTCGAGTTTTGCGGTGCTCGGCGAGATGGCTAGGACGACCATCTCTCTATCTTCGTTGTATACCATGCACCCCAAGTGCTCAGGACTAATGCCCTGCGGCTTCATCCAATCATTATAGAATTCCGTGCCGAGCGCTTCGTCTCTGCTCAGAATAGATGTTGCAGGCAGCACCTGAAGCAGCGGCAGCTTCGCAAACGATTGAATGGGATAAGGATTGAGACTTGAAAAGTGCTCTTGATAGCCAATGAGATATTTCGACTCGAGGCCGAATGTGTGAGCGGCGGGAGTCGTTTGCGTTTCGATATCGAAAAAATGCAATATCCCATTTGCGCCATCGAATGGCTTCATCAGCCCTTCGAGAAACGCTGGCCACCGGTCTTTATCCAGGGCTGCGCCGTAGAGGAGATCCAGCAACGCTGGCAAGTCCTCCGCAACGAAGGCGCTTATCGTCATAGCAGGCCAATTTCAGATAAAATGAAATTCTGCTCCACCCGGAGCGCAAATATGAACTAAATAGACGGCATGAGTTGGAGATTGCAATAGTCCTTATATACATCCCTTCTCGACGATAAGGTCTGGATGTATTTCCGGCAGCGAAAGACTTGGAGCGATGGCGCTTTAGCCGTACACATTTTTCGCCTGGGCCGCCCGGAAGGACGGTCAAACTCGCTATTTCGCGGCGCGCGAAAGCTCCTGGTCTAGGTCGAAGGCCTTGCAACCTCCCGCGGCGAGCAGCGCATTGACGCCGTCCGCATCGTAGCGCAACTCGGATATCTCTACCGATCTCTTGGCGTCGAAGTCCTTCTGGCCTGCGACCATATCGAACAAACTTCCATTGTTTTTGGGGGCAGAGGCTTGAAGGGCCTTAATCTGGTTGATGCGCTCACTCACATAGGCGTGCGGCGCTGCGCATGGGTCTTGGTCCGTCGTTTGCGGTTGCGCACGATGCCGGGCCAGAACAGGGTGGGTCGCGCACAGCAGAACGGCCGCGCCAAAAAAGACAACGGATAACAAGCCGCGTCCCCGCATCGTCTTTGCTCCCCGCCTTTCCCGTTAAAGGCCAGCGACTGACGGCAATCAGCATACGCCCCTGCGCCCCGAGCCCTCAATAGTCCGACCGCTCAAATGATATAGGTCGAAGGATCGACCCCTCAAGCCGGTCCCAACTTTAAATGCGCCGCAATGGCCAAATCGCAACGAAAAACCCGCGGTTTGCCGCGGGATCGCACTTGCTGATTGCCAACGAGATCGAATCAAAACGTCGGATTTAGAATGGTGGTCGCCAAAATCAGCGATCTGCCGCTGATGCAGCCGGATGAGCTTTCTCAATCGCCTCGAGCTTCGCGCGAATGGGAGCGAATGGACCGAATTTGTGCTGCTCCGATGAAAATCCGTCGGCATAAGGGCCATACGGGACGTCGACGGGTTTTTCCGTCAGGATCGGATAGCCTTCCTCGAGACCCGGCTTCATCGGACGAGGCCTCGACACGATATAAGCGGCAACATCCCACGCTTGCTCGACCGTCAGCACGGGTTGCGCATTCGTTGCGCCGAGGGGCATGTTGGAATGGATGAAGTTCGCCGCATCGATCAGCGTCGCCATTCCGGCACCGTCGTTGAAGCTACCGTCTCCCCAAAGCGGTGGGAACTGATAGCCTTTGCCGCTGCCTGAAGGTTGGCCTTGGCCGTTGGCGCCGTGGCAGGCGGCACAGTTGTTCGCGAAGATTTTCGCGCCTGCATTCGGATCGGCCGCTCGAGTTAACTCGGGCATGATGCCGGAACCACCTTGGGGAGTTACATCGCCCACCGGACGGCCGGTCGATAGGAACTTCATGTAAGAAACGAGCGCAGTCATCTCGTCGGAACCGTCCGGAAGCGGCCGGCCGTTCATGCTGCGGGTCATGCAGCCGTTGATGCGATCCTGCAGCGTTTGGACTTTGGCGTCGCGAGCGCTGTACTGCGGATAGTCTTCGAATACGCCGACCAACGGCAGGCCATACGGGGTAGTTCCGGCGCCGAGGTGACAGTTTTGACAAGCCAACGCGCTGCCGGCGTAGCGCTTCGCGGGGTCGGAAGCATTCGGCCCGATCAACGCATCGGTTTTCGTCACGAGATCGCGGCCCAGTCTGACGGTCTTTCCCCAACTGTCATTGGGGAGTTCATCGATATCTGGAACCTGCCATTTCGGCGGCGATGTTTCGGTTGACGCCGCCGGTGCGGCAGCCACGGTCCAATCCAAGAGAGGGAGCGCTCCTGGGATCGCTGTAAGAAACGTCGCGACGCCAATGACGGTGTGATGGTATCTGCGCATGTCTCGTCCGCCCGTCCGCCAGCCAATGGGTTCGCCTGCTTACATTGCGCTACCCACCCGCGATTCAAACGGGACCGGCGTTAAAATTCCGTGCGTTTACTGCGAAATGACGCGTGCAAACGGATGCCGAACCCATTTCCGCGTGGCGTGGTAACGATCGACGCTCAGCCACCGAATAAAACTCCCGGATACCGGGGGTCACCTGCCGCGCAATAAAAGGAATGTAGATGGCCTCCTTCCTCACGATTCGAACTTCCATCGTTGCTGCGACATGGGCATTCTCTTTTGCGCTTTCACCTGGCTCGGCCGAGGCTTTGTGCCCGGGGTCGGCCGCTGTCCAAGTGCTCGGCTCCGGCGGTCCGGACGCCAACGACGCGCGCGCAAGCGCGGGATATGTTCTTTGGATGGATGGAAAGGCGCGCCTCCTCGTTGATGCGGGCGGCGGGATTTTCCTGCGCTTCGGCGAAGCGAAAGCCAAATTCGAGACGCTGGACGCCATTGCGATAACGCATCTGCACGCCGACCACGTCGCGGACCTCATCGCTCTTCTAAAAAGCGGGTTTTTCAGTGATCGCCGAGAGGCTTTGCCCCTTATCGGCCCTTCCGGCGGCAATGCCTTTCCCGGGATCTCCGAGTACATGCAGGATTTACTCGATCCCAGGCACGGCGCTTACCGATATCTCTCGGGCTATCTCGACGGCAGCGGCGGACTGGTCAAACTGGCGATGACGGAGGTGCCGCTGTCATCCTCGCCGGCAGCCAAGGTCGTTTTTGCGAACGCGCGCTTCAAGGTTATGTCTGTCGGCGTGACGCATGGCCCGGTTCCGGCGCTCGCTTACGTCGTCGAGGCGGGAGGGCGCCGGATTGCGTTTTCAGGCGATCAGAACGGAGATAACCCGGCATTCGCTTCGCTGATCGATGGCGTGGATATCTTGATCATGGATCACGCCATTCCCGAGATGACCGGCGATGTCGAAGCTTATCTTCACGCGAGGCCAAGCGAGATCGGAAAGCTTGCGGGTCGTGCCAGAGTCGGCAAAGTCGTGCTCTCTCATAATATGGCGCGCAGCTTGACCCATCTTGGCGAGGATTTAGCGCTGATCCGCCAGAATTACAAAGGACCGGTCGTGGTTGCCAACGATCTTATGTGTTTCGCCTTTTAGCGACGGGACGATACACAGCGGGCGTATCGGGCGCGCTAATTCCTCGGCAAATCATGCTCAATGATGATGTTGAATGTCGCCGGTCGCCGCGACGACCTCATAGCGTCGCCGATATTCAGCTGGCGTGACTCCGGCCTGGCGCTGGAACGCCCGACGGAAGGTGTCGATATCGCCAAATCCGCACGACGCGGCGACCTGCTTCGGCCGTTCGCCGGATTCGAGCATCTGCCGCGCGACATCGATGCGGACCGTTTCCACCCACGCTGCGGGTGTCATGCCGATTTCTTGAGAGAACAACCGCACGAAGTGACGGGGACTGAGGCCAGCGCGTTCGGCGAGCGCCGCCGTACTCGCGTCGGCGGCCGGGTTGGCGATCACCCAGCGTTGGATTTCCTGCAAGGCGGAACGGCCGACGGGATTGGTCTCGCCGCGCCGGCTGAACTGAAGCTGGCCGCCTGGGCGCTTGAAGAACATCACGAGCTGGGAGGCGACCTTCTTGGCGATATCGCGTCCAAGATCCTCTTCGACCAGAGCGAGCGCCAGGTCGAGGCCAGCCGTCACACCGGCAGCCGTGCGAACTTGCCCGTCCCGCACATGGAGCGCGTCGATTTCGATGTTCACGTCTGGAAAGTGCCGTGCGAGTTGCTCGGCGACGGCCCAATGCGTGGTGATGCGCCGTCGATCCAAAAGGCCCGTCGCGGCAAGAAGCATCGCGCCGCTGCACACCGAGCCGAACCGGCGGCTTCGCGGCGCATATCGGCGCAGCCAGTCGAGCAATGCCGGGTCGGCCGGCGTGTCGCCGAGATGCGGCGCGCCTGCGACTAGCAGCGTATCGAAGACCGCAGACTTGCCGAGGCCGAGGACGACATCCGGAAGGACGCGAAGGCCGGACGAACTGACGAGCGGTCCTGCGGCCGCCGCGAGCACACTCGTCACATAAGCCTGCCGACCAGATTGGACATTTGCTTCGGCGAATACGTCGAGCGGCCCCGCGACGTCCAGCATCTGAACGCCGGGCAGCGCGAGGATACCGATCGACCTCGGGGCGGATGTGCGTCTCATGATCGAGTCAAATGTCCATATTCGTCGTGATACGACTATAGAGGACAATCGCATTCGTTTCTAGGCTTTGGGAGATCACGGCAAGGAGGACCCAAAATGACTGGAAACGACACCATAAAGATCCCCGACAGCAAGCTTGCTCGGGAAGTGACCGAAATTGTCCGCGACACTGAAACTGAGCTGCTCTTCAATCATTCGAGCAGAGTCTATCTGTTTGGCGCACTTGCCGGTGAGCAGCGCAGCCTGAAGTTCGATCCGGAGCTGCTCTATACCGGCGCGATGTTCCACGACATGGGTCTCACCACGGCTCACAGCAGCCAAGACGAGCGGTTCGAAGTGGACGGTGCCAACGCGGCGCGTGATTTCCTAAAGCATCATGGCATTGCGCAGGCCGACATCGACACGGTCTGGGCAGCGATCGCGCTCCACACGACGCCCGGCATTCCGAAGCACATGCATCCGGTCGTCGCACTGGTGACGGCGGGCGTCGAAATGGACGTGCTCGGCCTGACCTATGGCGAATATTCCAACGCCGAACGCGAGGCGGTGGTGCAAGCCTTTCCGAGGACGCCGCACTTCAAGGACGACATCATCCAGGCCTTCTACGACGGCATCAAGCACAAGCCGGAAACGACGTTTGGCAACGTCAAGGCCGACGTGATCGCCGACAAGGAACCGCATTTCCACCGCGGGAATTTCTGCAGCGTCATTCGCAGTTCGCATTGGAGCGGCTGAGTGCTTCTCTCGTCCGGCGTCTCCAGCGCCATTTCCTGGTTTCTTCTTTACGTGGTGTGATGGCGACGGCGCACGGATATCTTCCCGCTTTGTGCCGCCGCCTCGCAGTTACTTCGCGGCGACGCTCCGATCGAGGAAATCGGGTATCAACGGGACCATTTCGTCGGCTTTGTCCTCCAAGGCAACATTGCCTGTGTCGAGCAGGTGAAATTCGACTTGGGACAGGTCACGTTTGTGGGTCCCAGAATTTCTTGAGACCTTCCTCATAGGCATTGCCGCTGTGGATTTCGAAACCACCCGTCGAAGTGTATGTGCTCGACGAGCTCGTGTGCTGGCCTGAAGACGATCCTGCGCAAGCAACGCGCCTAATCCACTCGCACCGCTACTGTCGGGTAGTTTGGTACCCTGAACAGACAACGGCAACCGAGTTGCACTGGCTCAGCACGCGCGCATTCAAAACCGGCTTGGGAAGTTAGCTTTACGTTAGCTACAAGCATTTTTGGGTTCGTGAGAAGCGCAGTCAAACGCTTGAAATCATTTGGTGGAGCCGAGGGGAATCGAACCCCTGACCTCTGCAGTGCGATTGCAGCGCTCTCCCATCTGAGCTACGGCCCCGAATGCGCGGCATTTAGAGTTTGCCTTCCGGCATTGTCAAGGAAGCGGTGTCGTCTACGGCGCAAGGGTGGCCGGACATCCTCGGGCGCGTTCGATGGCCGGCGATATCGCTGTTGAAAGTCTCCCGAGCGGGCGCTGTTCGCGGTTCGTCCGCGAAAGTCTTCAGACATGTCGGATCAAGGGCTTGCAGGGTACGGGGCGTCGGGGCTACATGGCGCGGAGGCACCTAACTGCGGGACGGCGAATGCTCGAGCTTCTGGGCTTTATCAGTTATCTCATCACGCTTTATACCTACATCGTCATTGCCGTTGTGATCGTCAGCTGGCTCATGGCCTTCGGCGTGGTGAACCCCTATAATCCCATGGTTCGATCGATCTACCAGGGTCTCAACGCCGTGACGGAGCCGCTGCTCGCGCCCATCCGGAATGCCATGCCGAATATGGGCGGCCTCGATATTTCGCCCGTCATTCTGCTTTTGGCCTGCTATTTCATTCAATCCGTGGTGCTGCCGAATATCGCCAAGGCGGTGGTGTGACCGACGGTCCGGGCGGCCGTCGGCCGGCCGAACGGGCTTGGCGGCACGAGGCGGCGTGCGTCATTGCGCGCTTCCGCCTGACGCCAAAATCCACCAAAGAGGCGGTTGACGGGTTGGTCGAAACCCCCGACGGTCCTGCCTTTCAAGCGCGCGTCCGCGCAATTCCCGAGGATGGAGCGGCGAACCGGGCTCTCGAAGAGCTCGTCGCCCGATGGCTTGGTTTAGCGAAACACTCCGTTTCGCTCGCTAAGGGTGGGAAATCGCGGCTCAAATCCTTGCGGATTTCGGGCGATCCGGGCGCGCTCGACGGATTGTTGCAAGACCGAATAAGCCAATTCAGAAAATAAGAAAACGAGGAGAACGAGCGTAATGTCGGCCCAGATTATCGACGGTAAAGAGATCGCGGCGAAGGTCCGCGCCGAAGTGGCGGTGGAAGTCGCGCGGCTTCTGAAAGAACACGGCTTGAAGCCCGGCCTCGCGGTCGTGCTCGTCGGAGAGGATCCGGCCAGCAAGGTCTACGTCGCGAACAAAGCCAAGCAGACCGTCGAGGTCGGCATGAATTCATGGGAGTATCGTCTCCCGGCCGAGACCAGCGAAGCCGACGTGCTGGCGATGGTCGATAAGCTCAACAAAGATCCGGCGTGCCACGGCATTCTGGTGCAGCTGCCGCTGCCGAAGCACATCAACGCCGAGAAGGTTCTGAACCTGATCGATCCCGACAAGGACGTCGACGGATTTCATCCTGTGAACGTCGGCCGGCTCTGGGTTGGAGAACGGGCACTGGTTCCGTGCACGCCGACGGGCTCGGTGATCCTGGCGAAGACGGTGCATGCCAACCTGTCGGGCTTCAACGCCGTCGTCATCGGCCGGTCGAACATCGTCGGCAAGCCCGTCGCGGCGCTTTTGCTGCGCGAGAACTGCACCGTGACCATCGCGCACTCGCGCACGAAGGACATCGAAAGCGTCGTGAAGGGCGCCGACCTCGTGATCGCCGCCGTCGGCATTCCAGAGATGGTCAAAGGCAGCTGGATCAAGCCCGGCGCGACGATCATCGACGTCGGCATCAACCGGGTTCCGTCGGAAGGCGGCAAGACGAAGATCGTCGGCGACGTCGCGTATGAGGAATGCGCAAAGGTTGCGGGCGCCATCACGCCGGTACCGGGTGGCGTCGGACCGATGACGATCGCGTGCTTACTGCGCAATGCGGCACAGGCGGCTGCGATGCAGGCGGGCGTCAAGTCCGTGTTCGGCTGAGGGCCGTCCTTGATCGTTGGCGTTTCTTCCGGGGCCGTTTGGCCCCGGATTTGTTTGAGCGGACTCTATTGGCATTGACGGCCGGAATATTGATCGCGGATGTGCGAATTGAAATATTCGCCTGCCGATGATGCCTCAACCAAAGCATCAAATATTCGTTCGGGGACGTTGAAATAGGTGTAGCGGCCGCCGCCTTTGAAGATGACGTCGAGCGTGCGCGCTACCGGATCGTAATCGGCAGATCGGATCACCGAGGAGTCGGGGAAATCCATCGTCCTGCCTCCAAAAAGCGGCAACCCGCTTAGGCTGCTCTCGCTCGCCGCAAAGTCTCGCCGCGATAGCTCAGGGCTTCCGCGACATGGGCACGCGAGACCGTTGCGGCGCCTTCGAGATCGGCGATCGTGCGCGCGACTTTGATGGTGCGGTGGAAGCCGCGCGCCGAGAGACCGAGTGTCTCGGCGGCATGGCGGAGCAGCGCGACGCCGGGCTCGTCGGGCATTGCCGTCTGTTCGAGAAGGGCGGCCGAGCAATCGGCGTTCGTTCGCACGCCTCTGGCCCCCAGCGCTGCAAATCGCGCGCGCTGACGCTCTCGTGCAGCGGCGACACGCGTGCGCACCTCGGCGCTGCCTTCGGATGGCGCAGGAAGGACGAGGTCGGCGGCGGAGATCGCCGGGACCTCGATTTGCAGGTCGATGCGATCGAGCAATGGGCCGGAGACACGCGCCTGATAATCTGCAGCGCAGCGCGGGCCGCGCCTGCACGGCTCGCCCGGATTGCCGCCACCGCATTTGCACGGGTTCATCGCGGCGATGAGCTGAATGCGCGAGGGGTAGGATATGCGGTGATTGGCGCGCGCGATGACGGTTTCGCCACTTTCCAAGGGCTGGCGCAGCGCATCGAGCACGTTCGGCTGAAACTCCGGCAGCTCGTCGAGAAAGAGCACGCCGTGATGGGCGAGCGAAACCTCTCCCGGCCGAGGGCGCGAGCCGCCACCGACGAGAGAGGCCATGCTGGCGGAATGGTGCGGAGCACGGAACGGGCGCTCGACGGTCAGCTTACCGCCCATCAGTTCTCCAGCGAGGGAGTGCACCATCGATACTTCGAGGATTTCCTCGGGTTGTAGCGGCGGCAGGATCGACGGCAAGCGCGACGCCAGCATCGACTTGCCGGAGCCGGGCGGTCCGATCATCAGTAGGTTGTGGTTTCCGGCGGCAGCGATTTCGAGGGCGCGCTTGGCGGTTTCCTGGCCCTTAATGTCGCGAAGATCGGCGGCGTAGCTCTGCACCGGCAGGACGTTCGGCTTCGGCCGCGGTAGCGTTTGCATGCCCTTGAAGTGGTTGACGAGCGACAGAAGATGCGGTGCCGCCAGGATGTCGATCTCGTCGCTGGCCCATGCCGCTTCCGGCCCCGTGGCGGCCGGACAGATGAGGCCCTTGCCCAGCGCATTGGCGCCGATGGCGGCGGGAAGTGTGCCCGGGACGGCGCGGATGGACCCGTCCAGCGCCAATTCGCCGATGGCGGCATAATTGGCGATGGCGTCGGGGGCGATGGCCTCCATTGCCGACATCATCGCGAGGACGATCGGGAGGTCGAAGTGGCTGCCTTCCTTCGGCAAGTCAGCGGGCGCTAGGTTGACGGTGATGTGCTTGTAGGGAAGTCCCAGCCCGACGGCGTGGAGCGCATTGCGGACCCGCTCGCGGCTTTCGGCGACAGCTTTGTCGGGCAAGCCGACGATGGCGAAGGCTGCCGCGCCGGGCGTGACGCGCACTTGCACCTCGACCGGTCGCGCCTCGATGCCGACGAATGCGAGTGTCGAGATCTGGCCGTACATGCTTGCCCCCGTAACCCGAGGGCGATGGTAATTTCTGTTGAGAGGTTAAGGGCAATATTATACTTGCCAAACCCACGACGAAGCAGTACATTGAGACTCATAGGAGATTCCCAATGTCGCTACTTTCGCAAAAGCACCTCCAGAATGAAGAAGCTGCCTACAAGTGGGTTGAGGCTCGCATCTGGCCGAACGGTGCTCAGTGCCCGCACTGCTTTGAGAAAGAGCGCGTCTCCAAGATGGAAGGCAAAGCCACCCGCTTCGGCCTCTATAAGTGCTACGCCTGCCGCAAGCAGTTCCGGGTGACTGTCGGAACCATCTTTGAGCAGAGCAAAGTCCCGCTGCACCTTTGGCTCCAGGCCTTCTATCTCGTTGCCGGATCGAAGAAGGGCATCAGTTCAAACCAGCTTCACCGGACCCTCGGCGTGACTCTCAAGACCGCATGGTTCATGGGCCATCGTATTCGCGAAGCGATGCGGGTTGGCTCCCTGATGCCGCCGATGGGCGGCGAAGGCGAAGTCGTTGAAGCCGACGAAACCATTTACGGCCGCGCCTCAACCCATCCCAAGGGCCGCAGCCGCCCTGGACAGAAGTTCTACGGAGCCATGCACAAGAACGTTATCTTCTCGCTTGTTGAGCGCGGTGGCAGCGTGCGCAGCTATCACGTTGCGGGTTCGACCGTTGGCGAAGTTATTCCGATCATCAAGGCCAACGTGGATCGCGAAACTTCAATGATGACCGACAGTGCCCAGCTCTACAAATACCAGCTCATGGACTTCGCCAGCCATGACCGCATCGACCACACCAAAGAAGAATACGTCCGCTACGTCGATCTCAATCACACCGTCCACACCAACACCGTCGAAGGCTACTTCTCAGTCTTCAAGCGCGGCATGCGTGGCACCTACCAGCACTGCAAAGAGAAGCACCTGCACCGTTATCTGGCAGAGTTCGACTTCCGGTATAACAACCGGATCGCGCTTGGCGTCGATGACGAAACCCGCGCTTCAAAAATGATCAAGGGTGCTCAAGGCAAGCGGTTGACCTATCGAACGACTGGTCGGGCCTGATCCAGCCGTCAATGAGCGGGCAGTAAAGCGACGACGAAGATTCGATAAGAGAAAACGAATCGCCTAAGTTCCAGAGGCCAATCCAAGACGTATTGCGACCCTGAAACGGCGGGGCAACGCGATGGTGTCTCGGAGCGGCGGCTTCCTCCGCTTCCGCGCAATGGAGAAATCTCATGAGCGGTAAACGAGGACGGGATGCTGGCAACGGCCAGTTCGTTCCCGTGAAAGTGGCGATTGCTCGTCCTAAAACGACAATCGTTGAAACTGTGAAGCCGACCAAGCGCAAGTAACCTGACGAGGGGAACCTTGCGCCTAGCGGTGGGGCCGTCATCCCGAAAGGGGTGGCGGCTTTTCTATTGCCAAAGTATGCGATGATTTGCAGAGTCTGGCAAGAGTCTCTGTAGAGTCTGCAATGGCCAAGGAACAGATTGCTGTACGCTTGCCTTCGTCGGCCATCGCAATGATCGACGACTTGATAGGAAGCGTGTACGGAACCAACCGAGCCGAGATTGCCCGTTCCCTTATCGTCGACCATCTGAAGAAATTGGCGTCGGAAAAAATCATCGAACTTCGTTTGGCAACTGAAGACGATGACTAAAGGGATCAATGAGCCTTGGTTCTTCCGTCTCCGGTGTATCCGCACTGCTCCAAAAATTCATCGTAGCCGCCGACACCCAAATTTCGAACTAACTCCGCCAGTTTACCAGGGAGTATCAATTCTTCGTCCGCAATTTTTGGCAGGAAAGCGAAGCGGTTATCTGCTGTTTTTAGGTATCTCCGGCCCGTCGTTGACACGACGCGTTCAACGCACCCTTGCCGGACCGCATTGTCCACAAACTGCTTGAGAGATGGCGCATTGGGATGCGGGTGAGCCATGCTAAAATACGATTCGCAATGTTGCTTGCAAAGCTATTGGATGACGCTAAGGGAATGGATAGAATGCCCTTTCGTGCGGAAACAGGCTTTAGTTTATGAGTGAGACTAGGATAGTCATTAACGTCGTCGCCTTTAAAGAAGCGGGCGGCTGGGTTGCTCAATGTCTCCAGTACGATATCGCTGCGCAAGCAGACACGTATGAGGATTTGCGACGCGAGCTACAAGAAATCGTAATTTCGCATATCATTGTGGACGCGGAACTGGGACGTGAGGCGTTTTCTGGACTTCCTGAAGCCCCTTCTAAGTTCTGGACCATGTATGGCGAAGGACGCCCGTCGGACGATGATCTTCCGATTGCTGAGCAATCGCATTCTTTAAGCGTTGCCTCGAAGATCAAAATCGCGGGATCTTCCGTCGAAGCACATTGCTGAGCACCATGCCCAAACGCAAAGAACCAGAGCTAGATCCCAAAGAGCAGTTCAAACGGTTTCAGGAAGCCGCGAAGGAACTTGGGGTGGATGCCAATGAGCGCAACATAGAGAAGAATTTTGAGAAGCTCGCGCGCACTAAGAAGATTGACAAAGAAGCGAAGAACTAAGTTTTCAAGGCCGAGAGCGCCTTAGCGATGTCATCAAATGCCTTGTGTGTAAGGGGAATCAAATCAGGCTGACGCCCCCAAAGTCTGGTTAGATTGATCGCGGGGTCTTCCGTATTCGATATGGCCAAAGTTGTGATCATGGTCGCTTTATCGACCTTCTGCTGCTGCCACTTATCGGCGCCCGAACACGTCAACGCCTCTGCAGCGCAGGTCAACGCCTTCTGAAAAAACTTCAAATCCCGCATCGCCTCAATGATGAGCGACTCAAGCGCTCCCTTTTTATTGGCCGACGGAACCATTAGCACCGTTAAGAGAGGTGAGCCGTTCGCGAGCTTGTAAGGTGCATCGGGTACGGGAAAACGAGCCTCTACCGTTTGGTCACTATTCGCTTCAACTATCTGCTTCTTAATATTCTTGAAGGCTTCACCGTAGTGATTGTCGCAATCGGCGATCAAACAGACGTGTTTGATCTTTCTGAAGTTGCTCAGTGCCACAGATCCAATGAGGGCGTCTTTAAAGCCGGAAATGCCAGCCGTCCCTCCTACGTCCTTCACCCAACGCACGTCAAATGCACCTAAATTTCTGATTCTTATGAGTGCGCGAAAAAACTGGGCATCCTCTACGCCCTCACACAACAGAAGCCGCTGCGTAGTAAGCGGCTCATTCGCGGTCACCGCACTTCTCCCATTTCGAGTGCTTTGAAAAAGGAGGATCCTAAGAATTGTTCCGTAGAGGTCACGCCATTTTCAATCATGGTGCGGATGAGAAGCGCGTCATCGGGCGTTGAGGAAAGCGCATCACGAAGCGCTCTTAGGCACTCCGCGCTATGAGTAGAGGCGATTATCTGCACATCATATTTTCTTGCGAAGGCATGGATGGACCGCCAGACCGATGGCATGCGCTCGAAATAAAGGCCATTTTCAATCTCATCGATGATGATGATCCCCTTTGGGAACATCGCTATCCCGAGCAGGATATTGATCAGCTTGTTGACGCCATCTGACAATAAATAAAGCGGAACCTTTTCAGGAAGAAGCTGCACAGTGGCGTGAAGCGTTGGAATGCCGTCTTTGATCAAAACTTCAATATTTTCAATAAATTTGAACTCTTTCCTAATAAGTTCGATCACATCCTTTTCGAGTTTTTTGGCGCTCAAAGCAGAAAAAAATTGAGCATATTGTTGGTTCAAGTTTTGAGTTGCTGTGCTGTAAAATAACGCGGCAATCGGGGCAAGCTGAGTTGCTCGAAGTTTGAGGCCGTGATTGTCAATCTCCGGAACGCTTACATATTCCTTACCGTGAACCTTCCATTTAAACTCTATCGGAACGACTGGTTGCGGCTGAGAGAATTGGGATGATCCGGTGAGCGGCAGAAAGAGGTCTGCCCCAACGTCCTGAAACTTGATTTCGAGTTTTCTCTGATCGCCGTGGGAATCGATCAGAGAGATATCTATTTTTGAGCGTTGATCGAACATATGGAAGAAGTCGGTCCAAAGAGCATCGTAAGAATTTTGCTCATTGGAGATGTTGAAAACTTCCTGATTGCGCCAAGTGCGCAACTTGAACGCCATTTCTGGGCTTGCCCCTGCGGCAAGGAAAATCGCCTCCAACAACGCCGTCTTACCGCTAGCGTTGTTGCCCACGACAACATTTATCCGACGCATATTGGAAATTTTCGCGCTCGCGAATGAGCGGAAATTTTTTATGGTGACGGTTTTAATCATCCGATAGCCGGAACATTCCGATCCGAGGGTTGCCACCTTCATGGGGCTTCCCCTTCAGCATGTCTAGCATCCTCGTTTTGGGTTTGGGAAGTATAATATGCCGAGGTTAAGTCAAGAACAAAAACGGAACGAGACGAGTTCCCCTCTACGCGGTTCGAGTTGGAACGTCCCGTCAACCCTTCGACATAATCAGCGTGATGCCGCGCAGCGAGGATGAATCGACGAACTGGATTTCGACGGCCTGCTTCCCGTTATCGACGATGATGTCCATGTTGGCCGAGACGTCCGCGCTCTTAATGACGACGCGGAAACCTTTTGGCGTGACGTCGCCAGTCAGGTCGCCTTCGAAGTTGTGGATCGTCTCTTTCCAATGGCCCGCGAGCTTGCCGGCCGCTTCCTTGACGTTGCTGACGATCTCGACATTACCGCCGGCCGTCGCGCAGCGGATCGTCTGCTTCATCTCGTCGGGCGCATCGGCCATCAGATAGGTGGCGCGGCATTTGATTTTTTCCGGCGGACTTGCCTTATAGCCGATCATGCCGATGCCGCTCCACCGGCCGAGCAGCGGAGCGAACGGCGACGCCGTGACGGCATTCGCTTCCTCGATTGGCAACGCCGCGGCGAAACAGAAAGCCGCTATCACGGCGCTTGCGATCGTGAACGATTTCATCGTGAATGCCCTTTCGTCGGCATGAGCTTGGAATTCGCAGGTCACGCGTTCGATTTTCTTTTCGTTTCGATGACATCCCAAATCATCGCCGCAATGTCGTTGCCGCCGAACGCCTTTACCTGCCGGATGCCGGTCGGAGACGTGACGTTGATCTCGGTGATGTATGGTCCGATGACATCGATACCTGTGAAAATGAGGCCGCGGCGTTTGAGTTCCGGCCCGAGGCGCGTGCAGATTTCACGATCGCGGGCGGTGAGATCGACCGCGACCGCGGTGCCGCCGACATGCAGGTTCGAGCGCGTTTCGCCAATCTGGGGAACGCGATTAATCGCGCCTGCAATTTCGCCGTCGATCAGGATGATGCGCTTGTCGCCCTCTTTCACCTCGGGGCGATATTCCTGAACCATGAAAGGTTCGCGGAAGACCGTTTGAAAGAGTTCGACGAGAGAGGCGAGATTGCCGTCACCGGGCTTGATGTGGAATACGGCCGCGCCGCCGTTGCCGTAGAGCGGCTTGATGATGATGTCTTTGTATTCTGCCCGGAATGACTGCACGTCGGCGAGCGAGCGCGTGACGAGCGTCGGCGGCATGAGATCAAGGAAGTCGAGGACGAAAAGCTTTTCGGGCGCGTTGCGCACTTGCGCCGGATCGTTGACGACGAGCGTCTTCGGGTGAATGCGCTCAAGCAGATGCGTCGTCGTGATGTAGGCCATATCGAACGGCGGATCCTGCCGGAGCAGAACGACGTCGCGCTCGCTCAGATCAACGACGCGTGGATCGGAGAGCGCGTAATGCGCGCCGTGCTTGTCCTCGACCTTCAATGTTTGGCCGCGCGCCAGCAGCTTACCTTGGCGCAGAGAGAGGTCGGGCGGCGTATAATAGAGGATGTCGTGCCCGCGCTTCTGCGCTTCGAGCAGAATGGCGAACGTCGAGTCGCCGCGAATGTCGATGCGATCGATCGGGTCCATCTGGACGGCAATGCGAAGAGGCATGTCTGGCTTTCAAAGCGCGTTGTGTTTGTAGCGTGCAGCGCGAACGCACGGCCGCGCCTCTGTCGTTTAGACGATTTGAAGGCATCACGGAATGATATGAACCGCAGACCGTCCGAAGGGTTTGGGCTTATGGCAAACATGCCGCAGAGCGCTCACGCATGCGACAGACGCCATCAAAGGAAATTGTAGGGGTCGATGTCGACGGTGATGCGGACGTCCGACTTGAGTTTTGGAATCATTCCAGCCCAAGCGCGGAGATAGCCCTGCAAATCGACGTCGCGCGGAGCCTTGATGAGAAGACGCCAGCGGTGGCGGCCGCGAACAATCGCAATCGGCGCTTCAGACGGCCCGAGGACGGAGATCGCTTCGCTGGGGGGCGCGCGACGTGCGATGTCGCGGGAGACGGCTTCGGTGAGGGCCTTGTCGCGCGATGAGACGACGATAGCCGCTAAGCGGCCGTAGGGTGGGAGAAGCCCCGCCTGCCGCGTCCGTACTTCGTAGTTCAGAAAAGCGTCGCGGTCGCCGGCGACGATGGCCTGCATGACCGGATGGTCGGGGGAATAGGTCTGGACGAAACCGCGACCGACGAAGCTCGTGCGCCCAGCGCGGCCCGTCACCTGATGCAAGAGCTGGAACGTGCGTTCGGCGGAGCGTGGATCGGCACCGTGGGCGAGACCGAGATCGCCGTCGACGACGCCGACGAGAGCGAGGCCCGGAAAGTTATGGCCCTTGGCGACGATCTGCGTGCCGATAATAATATCGAATTCGCGCGCTTCTATACTGTGGATCATCGCGCGCATCTCAGTCAGTCCGGGGATCAAGTCGGATGACAAAAGCGCGACACGGGCGTCGGGGAAACGTTCCGCGACTTCTTCCTGTACGCGTTCGACGCCGGGTCCACAGGCGACGAGCGAACCGGGGCTTGCGCACTTCGGGCATTTTTCGGGAAGCGCCAGCGAGAAGCCGCAGTGATGGCAGGTGAGTTTTTTCTTGAACCGATGCTCGACAAGCCAAGCGGTGCATTGCGGGCATTCGAGGCGGTGGCCGCAGGATCGACATAACGTCAGCGGCGCGTATCCACGACGGTTCAGGAATAGCAGCGATTGCTGGCCTTTCTCCATCGTCTCGGTAATGCCTTGAACGAGACGCTGCGACAGCCACTTGCCGGGTTCGAGCTTCTCGGTTCGCAGGTCAATCGCGGAGACGTCCGGCATGTCGACGCCGGAGAAACGTCCCGGCAGAACCGCGTGGCGATAGCGTCCGATCAGGACGTTGACGTGACTTTCGATCGAAGGCGTGGCGGACGCCAGTACGACGGGGAATTTTCCGATGTTGGCCCGTACGACGGCCATGTCGCGGCCTTGATAATGGACGCGATCGTCCTGCTTGAAGCCCTGGTCGTGCTCTTCGTCGACGATGATGAGACCCAGTTGGCAGAACGGCAGAAAGAGCGCTGAGCGGGCGCCGACGACGCAGCGGACATCGCCGCGCGCGACGCCCTTCCAGATGCGGCCGCGCTCGGCGGGACTGAGCGCCGAGTGCCATTCGACGGGCGGGGTACCGAAGCGGCGCTCGAAGCGATCGAGAAATTGGCTCGTCAGCGCGATTTCGGGAAGCAGGATCAGCGCCTGACCTCCAGCTTCGAGCGCGCGGGCGACGGCTTCGAAATAAACCTCCGTCTTGCCCGAGCCGGTGACGCCATCAAGCAGGGTGACCGAGAAGTTGTGGGCGTTGACGGCGCTTACAAGCGAAGCAACGGCGCGCTCCTGATCGGCGGTGAAGCTTGCGGTTGCGTGATCGGGCTTCGGGCGGGGGAAGACCCGTTCGGGAATCGCGACTTCGACGAGCATCCCGGCCGCCGCGAGGCCGTCGATCACGCCCGTCGAGCAGGCAGCAAGGTGCGCAAGATCCGACTTGGCGCGCACGAGGCCGTCGGCCGCGATGTCGAGCACGCGGGAGCGAGCGGAGGTCATTTTAGCGGGAAGCGTTGCGCCTTCGACGATCGCGACACCAAAGCGGTGCTTAGGCGGCTCAAACGCTGTGTCGGCGCTCATCATCATGCGGGCGACCATGCCCAACGGCGCGAGCGTGTAGCGGGCCACCCATTCGGCGAACCGCATCGAGATTTCGGGGAGCGGTGGGGCGTCGATGCGGCTTGTCAGGGCCTTCATTTTCTTCGGGTCAACGGGCTTGCCTTCGCCGCGAGGGCCATCCCAGACGATGCCGATGCGGGTCTGCGGCCCGAACGGCACAAGCACAAAGGATCCGGGCGAAGCGTCCAGCCCCTCGGGCACGAGATAGTCATAGGTCTGGTCGAGTGCCACCGGCATCAGCACGGGCACGCTGCGGACGCCAGGCTCGGCGCCATTATCCAGAATTTCAAGCAGGCTATCCAAAGGGGCGTTCAACGGACTAGAAGCTTCCTCCGAGAATCGGTCGTGCTAGGTTTGCTCCGGAGTTGCGGCGCACCAAAGGCAGATTCGCAAGACTTAAGGGACGAGGTAGGGAGAAAGAAATGAAATTCTTCGTCGATACCGCCGACGTGGCCGAGATCAAGGAGTTGGCGGCGACGGGCCTGCTTGACGGCGTCACGACGAACCCAACCCTCGTTGCGAAAGCCGGCCGCGACTTCAAGGAGATCGTCCGGGAGATTTGCGCGGTCGTGCCCGGGCCGGTGTCGGCCGAGGTTGCGGCGACGGACTATGCCGGGATGATGCAGGAAGCGGAGGTGCTTCGAAAAATCGCCAAGAACGTGACCATCAAAGTTCCCTTGACGCTCGACGGGCTCAAAGCCTGCAAGGCTCTGACGGGCGAAGGAACGATGGTCAACGTCACGCTGTGCTTTTCGGCGAACCAGGCGCTGCTTGCAGCAAAGGCCGGTGCGACATTCGTCTCGCCATTTATCGGCCGCCTTGATGATATTGGATTGAACGGTATGGACGTCATTCGCGAGATCCGCACCATCTATGACAACTACCCGGATCTTTCGACCGATATTCTTGCGGCGTCCATCCGCACCGTGAATCACGTCAAGGAAGCGGCCATGATTGGCGCCGACGTCGCCACCATTCCTCCAGGCATTTTGAAAGCGCTGGTGAAGCATCCGCTGACTGACGCGGGCATTACGGCCTTCGTCAACGATTGGAAGAAGACAGGGCAGAAGATTACCTGAGTAGATTACGGGAGTCGGGCACGAGCACGTGCGAAAGAAGGCCATATCTCAAAGTTTGATCGGGCGTTTCGCCGACATCGTCGGTGAGGTGAATGCGTTGACGCGGGCGGAAGACCAAATCGGTTTTCTGCGCGAGTGGCGCGATCGCTATACGGGGGCGACGCCCGTCGTTCTGCGTCCGGGTTCGACGGACGAAGTCGCGCGGATTCTGACGCTGGCACATGCGGAGAGCGTCGCGATCGTGCCGCAAGGCGGGAATACGGGCCTCGTCGGCGGGCAGATTCCATCGGACGATAGCACCGAGATCGTGCTGTCGCTCGGGCGGCTCAAGACTGTTCGCAATGTCGACACGGCCGGCGGGACGATGATCGTTGAAGCCGGTGTGACTTTGGCGGAAGCGCAAACAACCGCGAAAAGCGTGGGTCGCATTTTTCCGCTGAGCCTCGCATCTGAAGGCAGCGCGCAGATCGGCGGCGCGCTGGCGACCAATGCCGGTGGCACCGCGGTCCTTGCCTATGGCAACGCGCGCAGCCTGACGCTTGGCCTTGAAGCGGTCCTCGCGGACGGCCGCGTTTGGCATGGGCTGCGGCGACTCAAGAAAGACAACACGGGCTACGATCTGCGCGATCTTCTCATCGGCTCGGAAGGGACGCTCGGCGTTATTACGGCGGCGTGTCTCAAGCTTTTCCCAATGCCGGCGGAACGCGAAACCGCCATCGTCGCGTTCGAGACGCCCGAAGCCGCGATGAAGCTTTTTCGGCGGGCGGAAGCGGAAGCCGGACAATCGCTGACCGCGTTCGAATTCTGGGCGCATCGGGCGCAGGAATTCGCCCTCAAATATATGCCGAACGTGCGCGATCCCTTCACGGACGATTATCCTTGGTATGTGCTGATCGAACTGTCTCACGGCGGCAAGGGCACGCGGATCGCGAATACCATCGAGCCGTTGCTGACGTCGGCTCACGGCCAAGGTCTCATTCGCGATGCCGCAATCGCGCGGTCGTTGCGCCAAGCGGAGGATTTCTGGCGGCTGCGCGACGCGTTTTCCGAAGCGCAAAAAGGTGCGGGCGGCAGCATCAAACACGATATCTCCGTGCCCGTTGCGCGCATTCCGGAATTTCTTCAGCGGGCGGAGAAAGTTGTCGAGCGTGTTTGCCCCGGAGCGCGGCCGGTGCCGTTCGGACATTTCGGCGACGGCAACCTGCATTACAACGTCACGCAGCCCGAAAGCATGGACCGGGCGCAATATCTCGCGCTGTGGGATCAGATGTCGGACGCGATTTTCGAACTCGTCACGGAGCTTGGCGGTTCGATTTCGGCCGAGCACGGGATCGGGCTAATGAAGCGCGACGTTCTCAAGCGTTACAAGTCCGAGGTCGAACTCGACATGATGCGCGCGATCAAAAAGGCGCTTGATCCCAAGGGCATTTTGAACCCTGGCAAGGTGCTTTGAGCCGTCGTTAACGTTTTGTTAACCGAACCCGCAAAGGGTCGAAGCGCATCCGATGGTGGGGACAGTGGCGCAATCGCTCGACGACATTCTGGCGGGAGATGATGAGCTGCCGCTCAGCGGCGATCTCAAACGCGTCGTCGAAGACTGGCTCAGGCATGTTGTTGTGGAGCGCGGTCAGAGCGTCGCGACACGCGAAGCCTACGAGCGCGACGCGCGGCAATTTCTGGCGTTCCTCAAATCGCATTTCGGACATCCGCCGTGCCTCGGCGATCTCGAACGGCTCGACACGAGAACGTTCCGCGCGTTTCTCGCGAACCGCCGCAAGGCGGGTGTGACGTCACGCTCGCTTGCGAGGTCGCTGTCGGCGCTCAGGACCTTCTTTCGCTGGCTCGAACGCGAACATGTCTTGCAAAACCGGGCTGTTTTGCAAGTCGCGGCGCCAAAGATCCCGCATTCCATTCCAAAGCCGCTGACCGTCGAAGGGGCGGCATCTCTTATCGATCGCGATACGCGTGACGGTGCGGAATGGATCGCGGCCCGCGATACGGCGGTTCTGCTACTGCTTTACGGAGCGGGTCTGCGGATCAGTGAAGCTTTAGGTCTTACGCCCAATACCGCGCCGATCGACGGCCGCGATATCATGCACATCAAAGGTAAGGGCGAGAAGGAACGCCTCGTCCCGGCGCTTGCCGTGGTTTCGGACGCCATCGCGACCTACATGCGGCTTTGCCCGTATTCACTCGAAGCAAATGAACCGCTGTTTCGCGGCGCACGAGGCGGTCCGCTGTCACCCCGCCTCATCCAGCTCGCGATGGAAAAGTTGCGTTTGGACCTAGACTTACCAAATACGGCAACACCGCATGCGCTGCGCCACTCGTTCGCGACGCATTTACTTTCGGCCGGAGCCGATTTACGCCAAATTCAGGAGCTTTTGGGTCACGCCTCGCTCTCGTCGACGCAAGTCTATACGGAAGTGAACCGAGACCGGTTGCTGGCCGTTTACGATCAGGCTCATCCGAGAGCGGCGCGCCGCTGACATCCGTTCCGCCGTTTCGTTTCGTGAGTATTTCATGACGTCATCACGCACGCCGAGTTTCGCCCATCGCATCTGTTGTGCGCTGGCGTTTTTTCTGTTCCTCATGCCGCGCGTCGCTGTGGCGGCTGAGGACGTTCCTGCTCGTTGTCAGGGCACGGACATGCTGACCGAAATGCAGACGAAATATCCAGACGCCTACAAAAAGGTGATGGCGGAGAGCAATGCGCTTCCCAACACCGAAGCGGTGCTCTGGAAAATCGAGAAGCCGGGCATTCCCGTCTCCTATCTTTTTGGAACGATGCACTTGAGCGACCCACGCGTGGCGACGTTGTCGCCGACGGTTAAAGACGCGATCGCGCATTCGAAGTCGGTGACGTTGGAGGTTGCGGATCTTTCGGACAAGGCGGTCGCCGCGGCAATGGCGAAGATGGCGGCGCTCATCGTCTATACGGACGGCACGTCGTTGAAGGCAGCGCTGTCGGAACAGGAATACCAAGACGTCCAGAAAACGGTATCAAAAGCCGGGATGCCTGGAGAATTGGCGGCATCGATGAAGCCGTGGCTTGTCAGCATGCTGCTCGCGACATCCGATTGCGAGCGCAAGCAACTGGCGGCCGGCAAGACCGTACTCGACCTACAAGTGGCGGCGGAGGCGCAGACGCACGGCACTCCGATCACGGGGCTCGAAACAATCGAGGATCAGCTCGGCGCACTGGCTTCCATTCCCGACGACCAGCAAATCGCGATGCTGAAGGTCGGGCTAAAATTCATCGACCGCGCCGACGACATGACCGAAACGCTGGTGCAGATGTACGCCAAACGACAGATCGGCGCCGCAATGCCGTTTCAATTGGCGCTCGCTGCAGAGAGCGGAACGTCGCCTTCGGTTTTCGACGGCTTCAAGAAATCGTTGCTCATCGACCGCAATGCCCGGATGAGCACCGCGGCGCAACCGCTGCTTGATAAGGGCAACGCGTTTATTGCCGTCGGTGCGCTGCATCTTCCGGGCCCAACTGGGCTTGTCTCGCTTTTGCGCGAGTCGGGTTACACCGTGACGCCCGTCGAATAGCTAGAAGTGGATCGCGCGCTTCGCGACCGCGAGAGCGGCTTCCTTGACGGCTTCGGAGAATGTCGGGTGAGCGTGGCATGTGCGTGCCAAGTCTTCCGCCGAACCGCTGAATTCCATCAGCACCGCGGCTTCCGCGATCTGTTCGCCCGCGACGGCGCCGATGATGTGAACGCCCAGAACACGATCGGTTGTGGCATCGGCCAGGATTTTCACGAAGCCGTCCGTCATGTGGATGGCCTTGGCGCGGCCGTTGGCCGTGAAGGGAAACTTGCCGATGTTGTAAGCAATACCCGCGGCTTTCAATTCCTCTTCGGTCTTGCCGACGCTCGCGACTTCCGGACTTGTATAGATGACGCTTGGGATGACGTCGTAATTTACGTGACCGGCCTGGCCGGCGATAATCTCCGCGACCGCCATGCCTTCGTCCTCAGCCTTATGCGCCAGCATCGGTCCGGCGATGACGTCGCCGATGGCGAAGACGCCGGAGACGTTCGTCTGGTAGTGACCATCAACGAGCACGCGCTTTTTCGGATCGAGCGCAATCCCGGCTTCGGCCAGTCCTAAGCCTTCCGTGAAAGGCACGCGGCCAACGGCGACGAGCACGGCATCGGCTGCGATCGTCTCGGCGACGCCACCTGCGGCCGGCTCAACCTTAGCGACGACGCCCGTATCCGACGTTTCGACGCCCGAGACTTTGCTCGATAGGCGAAAGGCGATGCCCTGCTTTTCGAGGATACGCTGGAACGAGCGCGCGACCTCGGCGTCCATGCCAGGCAGGATACGCGGCAGGTATTCGATGACGAGCACTTCTGACCCGAGCCGCCGCCAAACAGATCCGAGTTCGAGGCCGATGACGCCAGCGCCGACGACCAGCAGTTTTTTCGGCACGGTCGTGAAGTCGAGCGCGCCTGTCGAGGAAACGACGCGCTTCTCGTCGATTTCTATTCCCGGTAACCGCGTGACGTCGGCGCCCGTCGCGATGACGATCGATTTCGCTTCGAGTGTTTGCGTTTCGCCGCTGGGCGACGTCACCGCGACCTGACCGGATTTTACGATGCGGCCAGTGCCGAAGTGGCTGTCGATCTTGTTCTTCTTCAACAGATAGGCGACGCCGTCGACGTTGCCTTTGACGCCGTCTCGCTTGAACGCCTGCATCTTTGCAAGATCGAGGGCCGGGTCGACGCCGATGCCCATCAAGGTGAATTCGTGCTTTGCTTCGCCGAAGCAGTGCGAGGCGTGGAGCAGCGACTTCGAAGGAATGCAGCCGATGTTAAGGCAGGTTCCGCCGAACGTCGCGCGTTTCTCGATAACAGCAACTTTCATTCCGAGCTGGGCGGCGCGGATCGCGCACACGTAGCCACCGGGGCCCGTTCCGATAACGATCAGATCATACTGCGCAGCCATTCCTCAGAGCTCCAGGATGAAGCGCTGCGGATCCTCAAGACATTCCTTGATGCGGACCAGAAAGGTGACGGCCTCCTTGCCGTCAACGACGCGGTGGTCGTATGAAAGCGCGAGATACATCATCGGGCGAGCCACGATCTGACCGCCCTTGACGATCGGGCGCTCCTCGATGCGGTGCATGCCGAGAATGCCGGACTGCGGCGCATTCAAGATCGGGGTCGACATCAACGACCCATAGACGCCGCCGTTCGAGATCGTGAATGTGCCGCCCTGCATGTCTTCGATCGAGAGACGGCCATCGCGGGCGCGCTTGCCGTATTCGTTGATGCGCTGCTCGATCTGGGCGAGGCTCATGCGATCGGCGTCGCGAACGACGGGTACGACGAGACCCTTCTCCGTGCCGACGGCGACACCGATGTGGTAGTAATTTTTGTAGATCAGATCATCGCCGTCGATCTCGGCGTTGACGGCGGGGACATCGCGGAGCGCCTGGATACAGGCCTTCACAAAAAGGCCCATGAAGCCGAGCTTCACGCCGTGACGTTTCTCGAAAATATCTTTGTACTGCGCGCGGAGCGCCATGACGGCGCTCATGTCGACGTCATTGAACGTCGTCAGCATGGCAGCGGTGTTCTGCGCGTCCTTCAATCGGCGAGCGATGGTCTGGCGCAGCCTCGACATCTTCACGCGTTCTTCGCGGGCGGCGTCGTTGCCCGCTGCGGGCAGTCGCGCTTCCTGCGGGAACGCCCTCAGGGCGGGCGCAGTCTGAATTGCGACGACATTCGTTACGGGCGCAGGCGCCACGGGAGCGGGGCTCGGAACCTCATGCACAGCCGACGGGGCCGACGCGACGGCGGCAAGAACATCTTCTTTTAGAACCTGCCCGCGGCGGCCCGAGCCATGAATTTCGGAGGCTTCCAAGCCCGCTTCGGTGAGCGCCTTCTGCGCGGCGGGCGGAGGGGGCGGAGCTTGAACGGCAACGGGCGCTGGAGCTGGCTGAACCGGCGGCGAAGGCGCCGCTTTGGCCTCGCTTTTTGCGGGCTGGGCCTTGGCACCGCCGCCTTCGTTCAATGCCGCGAGAATAGCACCAACCGCGACCGTCGTACCCGACTGGACTAGGATCTCACCGAGAATGCCCGAGGACGGTGCCGGGACTTCGACGGTGACTTTGTCCGTCTCCAGTTCGACAAGCGGCTCATCCGCGTTGACCGTGTCGCCGGCGTTCTTGAACCACTTGCCTACTGTCGCTTCCGTTACGCTCTCTCCGAGCGTGGGAACGCGGATCTCGATCGACATTCTGAGCCCTCTCTACTTTCTTATATTCCGAGCGCGTCGGCGACGAGCGCCGTCTGCTCTTTGATGTGCTGCGAAAGCAATCCGGTCGCCGTTGACGCAGACGCCGGTCGTCCGGCGTAGCGAGGACGGCGGTGAATATACCCGAGATGGTTCAAAACCCACTCGATATTCGAATCCATGAAAATCCAGGCGCCCATATTTTTCGGCTCCTCCTGGCACCAGACGATTTCAGCGAACTTGAACCGTCCGAGTTCCTGAATGAAGGCACGCGCCGCAAACGGATAAAGCTGCTCGACGCGAAGGATGTAGATGTCGTCGCGTGCATTGGCATCCCGGGCGTCGAGAAGATCGTAATAGACTTTCCCGGTGCAGATGACGACGCGTTTGATCTCGTTGTCGGGACGCAATTTCAGCGTGGACGAGCCACGCTCGGCGTCGTCCCACAGAAGGCGGTGGAAGCTGGTATTCGCGCCGAAATCCTCGATTTTGGAGACGACGCGCTTATGACGAAGCAGCGATTTCGGCGTCATCAAAATGAGGGGTTTACGGAAATTCCGATGCAGCTGGCGGCGCAGGATGTGGAAATAATTGGCGGGTGTGGAGCAGTTGGCGACCTGCCAGTTGTCCTCTGCGGAAAGCTGGAGATAGCGCTCCAAGCGGGCCGATGAGTGTTCCGGGCCTTGGCCCTCGTAGCCATGCGGCAGCAGGCAGACGAGACCGGACATGCGCAGCCATTTGCGTTCACCCGACGACAGGAACTGATCGAAGATCACCTGGGCGCCGTTGGCGAAGTCGCCGAACTGGGCTTCCCATAACGTCAAGGCATTCGGTTCGGCGAGCGAATAGCCGTATTCGAAACCTAGGACGGCTTCTTCCGACAGCATCGAGTTGACGATCTCGAACCGGGCCTGGTTCGGCGACAGGTGCTTCAAGGGCGAGAAGCGGCGTTCGTTCTCCTGATCGATAAAGACGGCATGGCGCTGCGAGAAGGTGCCGCGTTCGCAATCCTGACCCGAGAGGCGGACGCGAAAGCCTTCCATGAGAAGGGACGCGAACGCCATATGTTCAGCCATCGCCCAGTCGATGCCCTGACCGGTGTCGATCATCTCGCGGCGGCGCTCGACGAGCTTGCCGACCGTCTTGTGGATGTGAAAGTCGTTGGGGATCGTCGTGACGCGATGCCCGATGTCCGTCAACGTCTCGATCGCGACGCCGGTGTTGCCTCGCCAATCATCGCTGTCGGGACGCGTGATGCCGGACCAGCGACCATCGAGCCAATCGGCTTTATTCGGCTTATAGCCATCCGAGAACGAAAATTCGTTGTCGAGGTTGGCGCGAACGGTGTCTTTCATTTCAGCGAACTCGGCGCTGGTTATGACGCCTCCGTCGATGAGATCTTTCGAATAGATATCGACGACGGTCGGCAACGATTTGATGCGCCGGTACATCGCCGGTTGCGTGAACATCGGCTCATCGGCCTCGTTGTGGCCGTGACGGCGATAGCAGAACATGTCGATGACGACAGGCTTCTGGAAGCGCTGGCGGAATTCGGTCGCGATCTTCGCGACGTGAACGACGGCCTCGGGGCTATCACCGTTGACGTGGAAGATCGGGGCCTCGATCATCAACGCAACGTCGGAGCAATAGGGCGACGAACGCGAATGATGCGGCGCGGTCGTGAAGCCAATCTGGTTGTTGATGATGAAGTGGATCGAGCCGCCGGTGCGATGGCCCCTCAACCCCGACAGGCCGAAACATTCGGCAACGACGCCTTGACCCGCAAAAGCCGCGTCGCCGTGGATCAAAAGCGGCATCACCGGCGTGCGATCACCGCTGGCACAGCCAGCCTGATCCTGCTTGGCGCGGACTTTACCGAGCACGACGGGATCGACGATTTCGAGATGCGAGGGATTGGCCGTCAGCGACAGATGGACGGTATTGCCGTCGAACATGCGGTCGGAAGAGGCACCGAGGTGGTATTTCACGTCGCCCGAGCCTTCGACATCGTCGGGCTTGAACGAGCCGCCCTTGAACTCCTTGAAGATGGCGCGCAACGGCTTGGACATGACGTTGGCGAGGATGTTCAGACGGCCGCGGTGGGCCATGCCCATCGTAATCTCGCGAACGCCGAGGTGGCCGCCGCGCTTGATGATCTGTTCGAGAGCGGGGATGATCGATTCGGCGCCGTCGAGGCCGAAACGCTTGGTGCCGGTATATTTCAGATCGCAGAACTTCTCGAACGTTTCCGTCTCGATAAGCTTCTTCAGGATGGCTTTCTGGCCTTCCGGCGTGAAGTGAATGTCTTTCTCGGCACCCTCGATACGCTCTTGAATCCAGCCCTTCTGTGTCGGGTCGGTGATGTGCGTGAACTGGACGCCGATCTTGCGGCAATAGGTTCGGCGCAGGATGGCGATGATCTGGCGCATCGTCGCCGTTTCGAGCCCCATGACTCGGTCAATGAAGATCGGGCGGTCGAGATCGCCTTCGGTAAAGCCATAGGTCTCCGGCATCAGCTCGCGGTGGACGCGACGATCGGCGAGACCGAGAGGATCGAGGTCGGCCGCCAGATGGCCGATGACGCGGTAAGCCCTGATCAACATCAGGGCGCGGATCGAATCCTGCGTCGCGCGCAGCGAAGCAGCAGGCGTCATCTCGAAGCCCGTGATCTGCGCGCGGCGCTCGATCTTGTTGCGGATGGTTCGCTCGGTGTCGCCGTAGTCGCCGGTCAGAGCGCCGACGAGATCGCGATTGGCGCTGTCTTCGTTCAGAAGAGCTGACAGCGGCGGCGCCCACGCGGGACCGTCGGTATTCGTTGCGGCCTGTGCCGGCGGCTCCTTGATGCTTTCGAAAAAACGCCGCCACTCGTCGCTGACGGCGCCTGGGTTGCGCTCGTATTCAGCCTGCATGTCTTCGATATAGGGTGCGTTCGCGGCGCTCAAAAAAGAAGTGCGCAGAAACGCTTCATTCTGGCCGTTTCGTGCCATGAAGTTCGTCCTTATTCATACGCCGCGAGCGTTGCCTCGATGCTCTGGATGACGCGGACATCAACCGGACACGTAATGCCGCCGGTCTTACGGCTCAGTTATTTTCGGGCGCGCCTGTTAAGCCTTCAAGACTTCGACAAGAGTGCGACCGAGATCAGCGGGGCTTGGCGCAATTGCAATGCCTGCGGCTTTCATCGCCGCGAGTTTGTCTTCCGCCTTACCCTTGCCGCCGGAAATGATTGCGCCGGCGTGACCCATCCTCCGGCCTGGAGGAGCCGTCACGCCCGCGATGAAACCTGCCATCGGCTTTTTACGACCTTTTTTGGCTTCACGGATCAGGAAGTCAGCCGCGTCCTCCTCGGCGGAGCCGCCGATTTCGCCGATCATGATGATCGACTGCGTTTCGTTGTCGGAGAGGAACATGTCGAGGACGTCGATGAATTCCGTACCCTTGACGGGATCGCCGCCAATGCCGACAGCGGTCGTCTGTCCAAGACCGACGTCCGTCGTCTGCTTTACTGCTTCATATGTGAGGGTTCCGGAGCGCGATACAATGCCGACGGAGCCATTCAGGAAAATGTTGCCGGGCATGATGCCGATCTTGCACTGACCGGGGGTCAGAAGGCCGGGGCAGTTCGGGCCGACGAGACGTGATTTGGAGCCGTCGAGCGCCCGCTTCACGCGGACCATGTCCATCACTGGGATGCCTTCGGTGATGCAAACGATGAGCGCCACCCCGGCGTCGATGGCTTCCAGGATGGCATCAGCGGCGAAGGGCGGCGGCACGTAGATGGACGACGCGGTCGCGCCCGTCTTGGCGACGGCCTCGCCGACGCTGTCAAAGAGGGGAACGTCCGCCAATTCGGCGTCGGGATGCTTCGAGTCGCCTTTACCGGGCGTTACGCCACCAACAATTTTGGTGCCGTAAGCGCGGGCCTGCTTGGTGTGGAACGTCCCCTGGCTGCCGGTGATGCCCTGGCAAATGACTTTCGTATTCTTGTCGACAAGAATAGACATTCCATCCCCGCGTTTGATCGGCTTCTTAAGCTTAGATGTCGCGCATTTTTTGCGGTGCAGCAAGCAGAACTGACGTACGAGGAGCTTCGAAACTCCTGGTTTGAGGGTTCAGCCCTAGGCTGCCTGCTTGAGTTCAGCGGTGATTTTCCTGGCGGCGTCGCCAAGATCATCGGCTGGGATGATCTTAAGACCCGATTCTTTCAGTATTTTTTTGCCGAGTTCGACGTTGGTACCTTCCAGCCGGACGACGAGTGGCACCTTGATGTCCATTTCGCGAGCGGCCGCGACGACGCCCTCGGCGATGATATCGCACCGCATGATGCCGCCGAAGATATTGACCAGGATGCCTTTGACGGCCGGGTCTTCAAGAATGATCTTAAAGGCTGCTTGGACTTTTTCCTTCGAAGCGCCGCCGCCGACGTCCAGAAAGTTCGCGGGCTCAAAGCCGTAAAGCTTGATGATGTCCATCGTTGCCATCGCGAGGCCGGCGCCGTTGACGAGGCAGCCGATGTTGCCATCGAGCTTGACGAACGCGAGGTCGTGTTTCGAGGCTTCGATCTCCATCGGGTCTTCCTCGCCGAGGTCGCGCATGGCGACGATGTCAGGATGGCGATAGAGCGCATTTGAATCGAAGTTCATCTTGCCGTCGAGGCAGATGAGCTTGCCGTCCTTGGTGACGACGAGAGGATTGATTTCGAGCAGACTCATGTCCTTCTCGACGATCATACGGAACAGGTTTTCCACAAGATTTCCACAGGCCTTCACCTGGTCGCCCTTGAGCCCGAGCGCGAACGCGACCTTGCGACCATGGAAAGGCTGATAGCCGGTTGCGGGGTCGATCGTCAGCGTGTGGATCTTTTCCGGCGTATTATGTGCGACTTCCTCGATGTTCATGCCGCCAGCTTCGCTGACGATAAACGCCACGCGGGACGATTCCCGATCGACGAGCGCCGAGAGATAAAGCTCGCGCTCGATCGCTGAGCCGTCTTCGATATACAGGCGGTTGACGACACGGCCCGACGGCCCCGTCTGCACTGTGACGAGCGTCTTGCCGAACATTTCCTTGGCGAAGGTTTCGACTTCCTCAAGAGATTTGGCGAGACGAACGCCGCCTTTTTCTCCGGCGGGGGCTTCCTTGAATTTGCCTTTGCCTCGGCCGCCTGCATGAATCTGGGCTTTGACAACCCAAACCGGACCAGGGAGCTTTTTCGCAGTGGCGATAGCTTCTTCCACGGTGAAGGCGGGAAATCCGTTCGGCGTCGGGATACCGTACTGACGATAAAGCTCTTTAGCCTGGTACTCGTGGATGTTCATGTTGTCGCCCCGCTCCACAAAAGATTGTCATGACCCGCACTTGCACAGAACACGCCGCTTTTACGCCCTAATTTGCGGCGGTAAAGATGGCCCTCACGGGAATTTGCCGAGGCGCGGTAAGACCGCCTCTTGAGTCGGCGCCGACGCCGCTCTAAATCGGGTTTCAATACGGGGTTAGTCAATAACGGGGAACGTCCATGACTTTTGCCTGCATCAACATCGACGGCCTGAAGGCCGCGCGCACTGGCCGCGCCCCCTTCAACTTTCTGGTCGGTGAGAATTTCATTCAATCGCCGGCAATCGCGCCGCTGAAGACGGATTTCCCGGACCTCAAGGAGCCGGGGTTTCTGACGGAGACCGACATCGGAGCGGGCGTCCATGGCGCGTTCGAAAAGCTGCTTCAAGATTTGAAGAGCCCGGAAGTTTCGAAGATCGTTTCCGAGAAGCTCGATATCGATCTCGTCGGCAAGCCGAAGATGATCACCATCCGTAAGCTCTCGGCCGCGAAGGATGGGCGCATCCATACCGACGGCGAAGCGAAGATCGCCACCATGCTTACTTATCTCAACGACAAATGGGATGGCACGGGCGCGGGCTGCCTTCGCGTTCTGAATAACGACCACGATTTCGAGGATTACGTCGAACAGATCAGCCCGCTGACGGGTACGGTGTTCGCGTTCCGCCGCTCGGATTCGTCGTGGCACGGACACACGCCGTTCGTCGGCGAGCGGCGCGTGGTGCAGATGACGTGGCTTCGCAGCGAAGCAGATGTTGCGCGCAAGGAAAAGCGCGGCGCGCTCTCGCACAGCCTCAAGAAGATGTTCAATTTCGGCTGAAACCGAAAATTCGATCTGCTTGGAGGAGTGGCGTGACTGCACGGTTGCGCCGCTCCTTTTTATTTGGCGAGGGCGGGGCTGATTTGCTTACAGGCCTCGATAAGTCCCTGCACGGACGCAACCGACTTCGCAAACATCGCCTTCTCGGTTTCGTCCAAGGCCAACTCGACGATCTTCTCAACACCGCCCGCGCCGATGATGGTCGGGACGCCGACGTAAGTGTCCGTCAAACCATATTGGCCATCCAGATGGGCGGCGCAGGGCAGCATCCGCTTTTTGTCCTTGAGGTAGCTTTCCGCCATCGAGATAGCTGACGCGGCGGGCGCATAGAACGCCGAGCCCGTACCGAGCAGCGCAACGATTTCACCGCCACCGCCCCGCGTGCGCTTGATCATGGCGTCAAGACCTTCCTGCGTGAAGAACCCGAGCTTCACACAATCGGGCAGCGGCACACCACCGATTGTTGAATAGCGGACCATCGGCACCATGTCGTCGCCGTGGCCGCCAAGGGTCATGGCGCGGACATCCTCAATCGAGACGCCGGCTGCTTCCGCCAGGAAGCAGGAGAAACGGGCGCTGTCGAGCACGCCAGCCATGCCGACGACCTTGTTCGCCGGGAGGCCTGAAAACTTCTGCAACGCCCAGACCATGGCGTCGAGCGGGTTGGTGATGCAGATAACGAAAGCACCGGGCGCGTGCGTTTTGATGGCGACGCCGACTTGCTCCATCACTTTCAAATTGATGCCGATGAGATCGTCGCGGCTCATGCCGGGCTTGCGCGGGACGCCGGCCGTGACGATGCAAACGTCGGCGCCCGCAATGGCGGCGTAGCCTTCGGGGCCGGTGCCGGAGAGCTTGGCGTTGTAGCCTTCTACTGCAGCCGTCTGAGCGAGATCGAGCGCCTTGCCCTTGGCAACGCCTTCGATGATGTCTGTCATCACGATGTCGCCGAGCTCTTTGAGCCCAGCCAGAAGGGCAAGCGTTCCGCCGATCTGTCCAGAACCGATCAGTGCGATTTTGGTGCGCGCCATACTGCTTTCCCCCAGGGTCAATTCATTAATGACTATGCCGACGACAAAAAGCTACGGCGTTGCTGCCTAATCAAATTCCTTAGGGCGTCAAGCGCAAGCCGCAAGTTTCATCCCAAAGTCTCATCGCATGCGGAAAAAACGAGCGCCACTCCGAGATTTAAACTCTGTCGCTCATCAACGTTGGCATCAATGGCGGCTTCGCCCGCCCGAATGGCCTGCGAGATAGGCCTCCGAGCGCATCTCGGTGAGGCGGGAGGCGGTCCGCTCGAAAAGTTGGGCGCCATCACCCTTGGGATAGAGAGCGGAGGGTTCCGCCGCGGCCGAGGCGATCAGACAAATGCGACTGTCGTAGAGAGCGTCGATCAGGGTGATGAACCGACGGGCGACGTCACGCCGTTCCGGCGTCAGCAACGGAATCTCGTCGATCAGAACCGTGTGAAAGGCGTGAGCGATGTGCAGGTAGTCGTTGGCGCCGAGCGGCATATCGCAGAGATCGCGGAAATGAAAGCGCGCGACTCCCATCGACGCCAATGGCACGGGTACCTTGCGGCCGAGAACCTCGATCGTTTGAGATTTGCCCGGATGATTGCCCGTCAAGCGCCGCCAATTGGCATCGAGCGCAGCTTTCGCCGCGGCGTCCGCCGGATAGAAATAAAGTTGAAGCCCGAACAGCTTGTCGAGCCGAAAATCTTTCTTCGCGCCGAGTTCGATCACTTCGAGATGCCGCTCAAGCTCGGCGATGAAGGGCAGGAAAAGCTGGCGGTTGAGGCCATCTTTATAGAGGCCTGCCGGAGTGGCATTGGAGGTCGTGACGATAACGGTGCCGGCCGCGAAGAGCGCCTCGAAGAGGCGGCCGAGAATCATCGCGTCGGCGATATCGGTGACGTGCATTTCGTCGAAGCATAAAAGCCGAGCTTCTTTGGCGATCTGTTCCGCGACGTGAGGAATGGGATCGCCGGGGACATCGTGGCGGGCCTTGGCAATGCGTTCGTGCACGTCAGCCATGAATTCATGGAAATGGGACCGACGCTTTGGCTCGAAGGACGTCTCTTCAAAGAAGAGATCCATAAGCATTGTCTTGCCGCGGCCGACCGATCCCCAAATGTAGAGTCCCTTGGTCGGCGCTGCAGGTTTCCCGAATAGTTTCGACAGGACGCCGTTCTTCGGCCGGTACGATGCCAGTTCTTTATCGAGCGCATCGAGACGCGTGGCGACCGCTGCTTGAGCGGCATCCGGCTCGATCTCATTGTCAGCGAGCCGCCGCCGATATCCGTCCAGGACCGTCGCCATCATTCCCCCGATCACCTGATCTGTCCTCGGTAGTCGTGCGAACACGGAAGACGCAACACCGGAATGCCGCGAATTGGGGCGGGCGGATTGCCGCTGCCACGCTTCGGCTGGGGCCGAGAGCGCCGTGTATTCAGGCGCGCTTCATGTCCGTCGCTTTAAAAATGCATTGCTGCCGTGCAGCATTTTCTATCGCTCCGCACAAATTAATCGCCATTTTAGCGGACGATACAATCGGTTAGCGGCTGGTGGGGCCGTCCGACTCGAGGAGTGTTTACTATGTTGAAAGAGGCCCAGGAGGAGACCGCCGAGCACATTGGCTTCATCCGCCGCCTGCTGACAAGCGAGACCTATCTGCTGCGCGAACATTTACGGCGGCTGGATAGCGACGCGCGACACCGTCGCTTTGGGCATGACGTGTCGGATGATTTCATAAACCGGTACGCGGCGCGCGGCGGCGACTTCGGGAATGTCACGTTTGGATATTTCGTCGACGGCGAAGTGCGCGCGGTCGCTGAGTTGCGCCCCGACATTCTGATGCACCGCGACGGAGCGGAAGTCGCGTTTTCGGTTGAGAGGCCTTTCGTCAATCGCGGAATCGCAACGCAACTCATGGGGCGCGTGATCCAAACCGCTCGTAATCGTGGCCTGCGCCATCTCGTTCTCGTCTGCATGCCGGATAACGCGAAGATGCAGGCGATCGCGCGCCACTACGGCGCGGAGCTCAAGGTCGAGGATGGATCTATCGTTGCCGACATCGTTCCGCAGGAGCCGGATTACCAATCTTGGTTCTCTGAAATTCTCGACGAGCGGATGACGTATCTTCAATCGGCAATCGATATGCAGAGACGTGTGCGCGGCGCTGCAGAATTGTAATCGTCGGCCCAATCGCTCATTCGGAAACCCAAATTCGGCACTCGGATTTGGGTTTTTTGTTTCCCGAATTGCGCGACGCCGGGATGGATGCGCTGCGAAATTTGTGAATTCGAGTCTAGCTATCGGGGTACTGAAGTTGAAAAATAAGAAAAATCGCGACAATAAAGTCACAGATAGCCGTTAATAAACTCCTTTTTGCCCGTAATATCAAACTTCTTCGTCTACAAACTTCTGGAAGTTGCTCATGTTTGCAGAGTTCGAGCTGATTCGAACTTCTAGAGGGAGATTAAGACTATGGCTAAGGCAGTAAAGAAGGCAGCCGTTAAGAAGACCGCAACGCGCAAGAAGCCGGTTGCTAAGAAGGTCGCCAAGAAGACCGTGAAAAAGGTCGCCAAGAAAGCGGCAAAGAAGAAGGCCGCCTAATTTCATTTGCGCTTCGGAGCCCTGGACTGGGCATTCCGGCTTCGACCGCAATGTATATTGGCGAACGGGCGCACTCGATGCGCCCCTTCCTTTCCGAGAAATGGCCGGGCGACAGCGATAAGCGTCACCGGCCATATTCTTTTGGTGGCAACCTATTTCATTTCGCAATTCAGAGTTGCAGATCCGCCCTTTCCAAAAATGCGGCTGTGGGCAGGCCGATTTCTCGACCTGCCCAGCATTTCCAATCGTCAGCTTGAACGGAACACCGCACCGGCGACCGACATCGGCCGTTCACGAACGGCGTTACCGTCGTTCCCGGATTTGACGATCCACTGGCCACCGGCACTACGGCCCGTGATCATGCCGACGTGATGCGGCCAGACGACCACGGCGCCGACGCGCGGACCACTCGGACGTCCGTAGTTCCGCCAGTTGGCAGCAAGATTGTATTCCGGACCGCCGCCAAGCTGCGTACGCATCCACCATCCGCACCATGCGCGCGGACGACCACCGGAATTTCCGGCTGATGCATATCTACGGCCACTGTAGTGGCGGCGCTGCGAGTATGCGTACCGGCGCTGAACGCGACCGCTATATGCATAGCCGCGATTTACCTGGCTGCGACGCACGCCCGAACGATAGGCGTATCGGTATCCCGACTTGCGGGATGAGTATTGACGCTGGACCTGACGCCGTTGTGCATACTTGCGGTCCGAATAGCGCCGTTGACCAGACCAATGCGCGTGAGAGCGCTCGTAACGGTCCCCCTTGTGACCGTGATATGGCCGGGCCTCTGCCGAGGTCATCCCAGCCACCCAGGCCAAGCACATCGCCACTGCGATTAAACTCAATCGCATTTTCCACTCCTTCACTTGTCTTCACAAACGAGGCGCATCCGCCTTCCCAATGGGGCGAAAACAAGAGAGGATTCGACGCGCGGCATATCGTCAGGGTGCCGCACAACTGGCGCGCGCAACTCGATTCACGTCGATTTATTAAAAAGTTAGATCAAATCATCCGTTCTCAGACGGCTTTCATCGCTACCGTTAGGCGAGGAAATTGTGAACTTTGCGAAATGAAATGAGCAATCCGTGATCGCTTTTATTGCGCTGCAATGGCGCTTATTTAATCTCGGGCTGCGGCGACTGTCCGCAGTTCGACGCCATAAATTCACGAAATTGGGCAAGAGGGTTTCATGGAATATCGACGGCTCGGCGCATCTGGTCTGACCGTTCCGCTACTGAGTTTCGGTGCAGCGACGTTTGGAGGTTCAGGCGAATTCTTCAGCGCATGGGGCTCAAACGATGTCGCGGAAGCGCGCCGCATGATTGATCTCTGCCTTGACGCGGGTGTTACGCTTTTCGACACCGCCGACATTTATTCCAAAGGCAATTCCGAAACGGTTCTCGGAGAAGCTTTGAAGGGCCGGAGAGACAGGGCACTTATTTCGACAAAGGCGACGTTTCGTTTCGGCGATGATCCGAACGATGTCGGCTCGTCCCGGTTTCATCTTTTGAAAACGTGCGAAGACCAACTCAAGCGTTTGCAGACGGATCACATCGACATCTTTCAGCTGCACGGCTTCGACGCGCTGACGCCGGCGGAAGAAGTTTTGTCGACGCTCGATCAGCTCGTTCGTGCCGGCAAAATTCGATACGTCGGCGTATCGAATTTCTCGGGCTGGCATTTGATGAAGTCGCTCGCGGTCGCGGATCGCTATGGATATCCGCGATACGTTGCGAACCAGACCTATTACTCGCTTATCGGCCGCGATTACGAGTGGGAGTTGATGCCGCTTGGATTGGATCAAGGGCTTGGCGCTCTCGTTTGGAGTCCGCTGGGGTGGGGACGTCTGACCGGCAAGATTCGTCGCGATAGGCCGCTGCCGGATGTGAGCCGTCTTCATAAGACGGCCGATATGGGCCCGCCGGTTTCAGATGAGTATGTCTACACCGTCGTCGATGCGCTCGATGAGATCGCCAAGGAAACCGGAAAGAGCATTCCGCAAATCGCGCTCAACTGGTTGTTTCATCGGCCGACGGTTTCGAGTGTCATCATTGGCGCGCGTAACGAGCAGCAATTGAAAGATAATCTCGGCGCGATCGGCTGGAACCTGACGCCGGAGCAAATTGCCAAGCTCGATGCCGCGAGCGCGACGCCAAAGGCCTACCCGTATTGGCATCAATCGGGGTTCGCGGAACGCAACCCGCCGCCCGCATAACGACACCGCCAATCAGCGTCGTTAGATGAGCTTGGCCAACGGCCAAGCTTGTCACAGCGTTGTCACATCGCTCAAGTGTGTATCGGCCTCAAGGGTTGGAGCGAGCCGCTATAAGGAGGTTATCGAGCGATGATGGACGAGCAGGATAAAGCCGAGCGCGCAATGTCTAAGCGCGTCGAAGCCGAGATCGCCGACAGCTTCGACGAAGAGCTCGAAATGGAGATGGACGACGCCCGTCTGGAGCGCCTTCTCGACGGTCAGGATCACGACAGGGAAGCCGGCCTTCTCGACCGGCAGTTCTATTTCAAGGAATTGTTCCGTCTACAGCACGAGCTCATCAAGCTGCAAGACTGGGTCGTCAATACGAAAGCGAAAGTCGTCGTCGTGTTCGAGGGTCGCGACGCGGCCGGCAAGGGCGGCGTCATCAAGCGCATCACGCAGCGCCTCAATCCGCGTGTCGTTCGCGTCGTCGCGTTGTCGGCACCGACGGAGCGCGAACGTTCGCAATGGTACTTCCAGCGCTACGTTCCGCACCTTCCGGCTGGTGGTGAAGTCGTGCTGTTCGACCGCTCGTGGTACAACCGCTCGGGTGTCGAGCGCGTGATGGGATTCTGCACGGAGAACGACGTCGAAGAATTCTTCCGCGACGTACCGGAATTCGAGAAGATGCTCGCCCGTTCGGGCATTACGCTCATCAAGTATTGGTTTTCGATCTCCGACGACGAGCAGCATCTGCGGTTCCAGATGCGCATCCACGATCCGATCAAGCAGTGGAAGCTGTCACCGATGGATCTCGAATCCCGCCGCCGGTGGGAAGATTACACCAAGGCCAAGGAAGCGATGCTCGAACGCACGCACATTCCCGAGGCGCCGTGGTGGGTCGTTCATGCCGACGACAAGAAGCGGGCGCGGCTCAACTGCATCCATCATCTGCTCGGCCAGCTGCCGTATCAGGAAATTCCACGCGCGCCCGTCGTGTTGCCGGCTCGCGTGCATAACGCCGACTATCATCGCATGCCGGTGCCGGACAATATGTACGTGCCGGCGAAGTACTGAGTCAGAACGGGTTGGGAGAGACCAATTTCGATATTTCGCTCCGGTGCGACCCCGCATCGGAGCGTTTTTTTTATCGATCTTCTTTCTCTCTCGCGACGATCAGCGAATGCGGCGCGGGTTCATATAGAGATCGGCTTCCTGGCGCTGAATGTCGGGTTTCAGACGGCCATCGTGGATGTCACGCGCGATCGCTTTGACGTGACGCCGCGCTTGGCTATTGAAGGACACCATACCGGTGAAGAGCTTCATCACCTGCAGGAGACGCGGATCGGCGTGATCGCCGCGCACCTTACAGCGCCAGCGGCCGCCGATCGTCAAAAGGGCGCCATCGATGTAGCCAACGTGATCGCCATGCTGATCGATCAGCGTGTAGTCGCCGCCGAGATTGATAAAAGCACGGCGGAAGCGATAAAACTTCGGCTCGCCGTCCTGCATCAGGAAGAACGAGAAGTTTTCGGGAAGCAGCGGCCACTTGTGCGCCGAGCGTTCGAGCGTGACGAGGTAATCGTCTTCGCTGGTATTGATCGAATAGGTCGTGACGGGAAGTCCGTGCGCGGCGAGCGTCTGCTGGATGGAGCGGCCGAGCATCATATCCATGCTCGCTTTCCAGTTCAGCGTTTCCGAGAACAGTTTCATGACGAGGCGCTTGTCCATGCCCGTCGCGTCTTTCCAAAGTTCCTTGCGATAGCCGAGGACACCGGTACGCTGTCCGTTCTCGATGATCTCGGCGAAGATATCCATATCGCTCGTGAACTGGCGAGACTTGCCGCGATTGCGATCACGTTTCCAGGGGCCGAACTCGATCGAGTTGAAGGGCGTAAGCCAGACCTCGACCTGAAAATCGTGCCACGTTTTTTTCGCGTCTTTCGTTACGCTTTTACTCACCTTCTCAAGCTTCGAGACGGCGGCCTTCGATGGCTCGTCCTTTTTCGCCTGCTCGAGCACTTCGTCGCGCGCGACGACTGCGGCTTCGGCAGCGGCGGTCTTTGCTTCGGACTCACCACTCTCTTTCTTCCAGGCATTTGCAGTCATCGGACATTCCTCGCGCGCGGCAATGAACACGTCTCAGCGAATCATTCGGGTACCGTAGCACCGCCGTCGCGCCTCACTGTGGTGAGGCTAAAATTTGCGGTGGGAAAAACGGGTTAGCGCGTGCCGAAAATGGCTGAGCCGACACGCACATACGTCGCGCCGAATGCAATCGCCGTTTCAAAATCGCTGCTCATGCCCATGCTTAGGCCAGACAGCCTAAGCTCGCGAGCAAGCTTGGCGAGAAACGCGAAATGCACGGCGGCTTCTTCGTCGACGGGCGGGATGCACATCAGACCCGAGACCGACAGCCCGAGCTCATCGCGGCAGAGCGCGGCGAAGGCCGCCGTTTCGCGCGGCATGACACCGGCCTTTTGCGGCTCTTCGCCGGTATTGACTTGTATGAACAGCTCAAGCGTGCGGCCCTGCTTCGCCATTTCGGCGGCGACGGCACGCGCGATCTTTTCGCGATCGATCGTGTGGATGGCATCGAAAAGCGCGACCGCCTCCTTGGCCTTGTTGGATTGCAGCGGGCCAATGAGATGCAATTTGATTTCGGGGAATTCAGCACGCAGCGGCGGCCATTTGCGCTCGGCTTCCTGGACGCGATTTTCGCCGAAAACTCGCTGGCCTGCCTCGATCACGGGGCGGATCGCCTCAGCGTCGAAAGTCTTAGAGACTGCAACGAGTTTGATGGTGTCGGCGTTTCTATTCGCGGCCTTCGCTGCCGCAACAATTTCGTCGTTTACGCGCTTTAACCTGTCGACCGCGCTTTCGTGATAATCGTCGCCCGTCACGCTTCCCTCAATTCGCTTTTGGCTTCCATAAGCATTCCGGCACGTCGTGAGCAAGTGTCGCAATTTTGTGCGAGGCCTCAAGCATATATATCCCCCTTGTTGTCCACCCCCGCAGAGGAAATTCCCGACATGCTGAAACTCGCCGACGCTCGCCGCATCATTGAAGCCGCAGAAAAAAAGGCGAAGGAAATCGGGCAGCCGATGAACGTCGCCGTCGTCGATGAAGGCGCGAACCTCATTTCTCACATCCGTATGGACGGCGCCTGGATCGGGTCGATCGACATCTCGATCAACAAGGCCTTTACGTCGCGCGCATTCAATATTTCGACGAAAGAGCTGGCCGAGAACAGCCAGCCCGGCGACCAGTTTTTCGGCATCCACGCCTCGAACCATGACCGCGTGATGATCTTCGCGGGCGGCATTCCGCTGAAGGACTCGAAGGGCGTCGTTATCGGCGCAATCGGCGTCTCGGGCGGCAGCGGCGTGCAGGATCAGTCGGTCGCGGAAGCCGGCGCCGGCGCCTACACCTGCGAATAGCGATTTCCGGCCCGTGCCGAGCGCTTCGCGTTCGGTGCGGATCGATCGCAGACGGGTTTCAATAGTGCATGTTCTTGCGGACGTGCACTATTTTTATTTTTCAATACCTTATCGTTCTTTTCTCATATTCTTTCGCAGGAATTGCCGGCGCTTCGCAGACCGAGAAACAGCGGCATAGCGCCGACGACTTGACCGGCATTACCATTCAGGCTCTTTACGGCGCTCCGGCAAATATTTGAATGAGATGCAGGCCCCATGGCCACTGAACGCTACAACGCGCCCGAGCGTGAAAAACACTGGCAGTCCGTCTGGGAAGAGTCCGATATCTTCCGCGCCTCGGAAGATCAGCAGAAGCCCAAATCCTACATCCTCGAGATGTTCCCGTATCCGTCCGGGCGGATCCACATGGGCCATGTTCGCAACTACGCGATGGGCGACGTGGTGGCGCGCTACAAGCGGGCACGCGGCTTCAATGTGCTTCACCCGATGGGCTGGGACGCATTCGGCATGCCGGCGGAAAATGCCGCGATGGAGCGCAAGGTTCATCCCGGCGCTTGGACTTACGCCAACATCGACACGATGCGCGGACAGCTCAAATCGATGGGCCTGTCGCTCGATTGGTCGCGCGAGATCGCGACGTGCTCGCCGAGCTACTACAGGCATCAGCAGAAGCTCTTTCTCGATCTGCTGAAGAAGGGCCTCGCTTATCGCAAATCGTCGAAGGTCAACTGGGACCCTGTCGATCATACCGTGCTTGCGAACGAGCAGGTGATCGACGGACGCGGGTGGCGGTCCGGCGCGCTCGTCGAGCAACGCGAGCTGACGCAGTGGTTCTTCAAGATCACGGATTATGCCGAAGAGCTGCTGAGCGATCTCGATACGCTCGACAAGTGGCCGGAGAAGGTGCGCCTGATGCAGGCGAACTGGATCGGCCGCTCGGAGGGAATGCTCGTTCGCTGGGCGCTTGATAAGGCGACGGCGCCGAAAGGCTTCAGTGAGCTTGAGGTTTACACGACGCGCCCGGACACGCTGTTCGGGGCTTCATTTCTCGCGGTCGCGGCCGACCATCCGCTGGCGAAGGCGGCGGCCGAAAAGAATGCTGAACTCGCGGCTTTCTGCGACGAGGTCCGACGGCTCGGCACATCGGTCGCGGAAATCGAAGCGGCCGAAAAACGCGGCTTCGATACGGGTATTCGCGCCGTGCACCCGTTCGACGATAGCTGGGAATTGCCCGTCTACGTCGCGAATTTCGTTCTTATGGACTACGGCACGGGCGCCATCTTCGGATGTCCGTCGGGCGATCAGCGCGACATGGATTTCGCGCGGCTCTACGACCTTCCGGTCGTGCCCGTCATTCTTCCGCCGGGCGAAGAAGCCGGGCGGTTCAAGCTGACGGACAAGGCCTACGTCGACGACGGCACGATGATCAATTCGCGCTTTCTCGATGGCCTCTCGACGACGGCAGCATTCGACGAAGCTGCGAAACGGCTCGAAAAGCAGACGCTCGAGTCAAAGCCGCAGGGCGCGCGCAAGATCAATTACCGGCTGCGCGATTGGGGCATTTCGCGCCAACGCTACTGGGGTTGTCCGATCCCCGTGATCCACTGCAAGACGCACGGCGCCGTTCCGGTTCCGGAAAAGGATCTGCCGATCGAGCTTCCCGAAGACGCGACCTTCGACAAGCCCGGCAATCCGCTCGACCGGCATCCGACGTGGAAGCATGTGCCGTGTCCGATCTGCGGCGAACCGGCTTTGCGTGAAACCGACACGATGGATACGTTCGTCGATTCATCGTGGTACTTCGTGCGCTTCACTGCGCCCGAGGCGCAGACGCCCGTCGATCCGGCAGCGGCGCATTATTGGCTGCCCGTCGATCAGTATATCGGCGGTATCGAGCACGCGATCCTGCATCTGCTCTATTCGCGGTTCTTCGTGCGCGCGATGTGCGACACCGGACATCTCTCGTTTGCGACGAATACGCGGGAGCCGTTCGCGGCGCTCTTCACGCAGGGCATGGTCACGCATGAGACATACAAGTCTCAAGAGGGGCTCTGGCTGCTACCGACCGACGTGCAGCTCGAAGGCGAGGGCACGGGCCGGCGAGCGACGGAAATCGCGTCGGGGCTGCCGGCCCTGATCGGTGGCATCGAAAAGATGTCCAAGTCCAAGAAGAACCTGGTCGACCCGGACGACATCATTGCTCATTACGGCGCCGATTGCGCCCGCTGGTTCATGCTGTCCGACAGTCCGCCGGAACGCGATGTCATCTGGACGGAAGCGGGCGTCGCGGGCGCAGGGCGCTTCATTCAGCGGGTCTGGCGAATCATCGACGAGGTCGCCGAGGCTTATCCGAGCGAAAAGGGGTCGAAGCCGGGGTCCTTCGGGCCGGAGGCGCTGGAGGTCCGGAAGGCCGCGCACCGAGCGCTGGATGGGGTCGGCCGGGCCATCGACGGGCTGCGGTTCAACGTGGCGGTGGCCAATATCCACGAGTTTTCCAATGTGCTCCAGGCGACGCTATCAAAGCGTATTCCCGAGACGGCGTGGGCCGTTCGGGAGGCCGCGGAGCTGCTTGTTGTGATGATCGGCCCGATGATGCCGCATTTGGCGGAAGAATGCTGGGCGCGGCTCGGATACAACACGCTTGTCGCGAACGAACCGTGGCCGACGCCTGAGGCTGAGCTACTCGTTGACGATCAAGTGACCATTGCCGTACAGGTTAATGGTAAGCGACGGGACGAACTCGTGATTTCGCGCAGTGCGAAATCCGAGGAGGTTGAGGCGGCGGCGTTGAAGCTCGATACGGTGGTGCGCGCCCTAGACGGACGGCCACCGAAGAAAGTGATCGTCGTTCCGCAGAGGATCGTGAATGTCGTTGGTTGAGGGGCGGTTTGGACTGACGGGCAAGTACGGCCTAACGGCTGTGCGCGGCTTGCTTTTGGCGTCGTCCCTGTTGACAGTTCCCTTCATCGGCGGTTGCAGCGGAGGCGGGTTCCATCCGCTGTACGGCTCCGCGCTGATCAATGGATCGGCCGTCAATGAGCGCCTTGCTGCGGTTGACGTGGCGCCCATTCCGGGACGAGTCGGCCAGCGCATTCGCAACGAGCTGATCTTCCAGACAACCGGCGGCGGTTCTCCGAAGCCTCCGCAGTATCGCCTCGATATCGCCATCCGTGAATCGGTGACCTCGATGCTCGTCGCTGTCGATGGCAATGCGGGCAACCAAATTTACGGTATCGACGCGTCGTACAACCTCGTGCGGCTGTCGGACAAAAAGGTCGTGGCCTCGGGTTCGAGCTATGGCCGCGCTTCCTTCGACCGCGTGTCGTCGATTTTCGCGAACGTCGAAGCCCGTCAGGACGCGGAAAACCGGGCGGCAGAGACGGTCGGCGAAGAACTCAGAACGCGCCTTCTCGCGGTTCTGGCAAGCAACAACGCTTAAGCTCTGATTTTCGGGGCATGTGCCCTATAAGAGCTTCGTCATGGCCGCCGTCAAACCACAGCAAACCGCAGCCTTCCTGAAGGCGCCGCCTGCCGATCTCGCAGCCGTGCTGTTTCACGGGTCCGATCCGGGCCTCGTAAGCGAGCGCTCTGCCGCGCTGGCGCACGCGCTGGTGGCGCGGGAAAATCCGCCCGGCGAAATCCTCAAGATCGACGATACCGAGCTCGACGAAGATCCTGGGCTGCTTGAAACGGAACTACAGACCCGGCCAATGTTTTCTGGACGGCGCGTCGTGCGCGCGATTGCGGGCCGGCGGATCTCGACGCAGCTGTTGAAGCCCATTCTGGCGTCGGTCCCGCTCGAAGGACTGCTGATCGTCGAAGCCGGCAGCTTGAAATCCGACGACGCTCTTCGTGCACTCTTTGAAAGCCAAACATTCTGTTACGCCGTCGCCTGCTATCCCGATAGCGCCGCCGACATCGATAGCCTCATTTCCGAAGTTCTGACGTCCTTCAAGCTCACGATCGACGGCGACGCGCGTGCTCTCTTACAAAGCCGGCTCGGTGCGGATCGTGCGATGTCACGGTCGGAAATCGAGAAGCTGGCGCTTTATTGCCTAGGTCGCTCTCCGATCACGCTCGAAGACGTCGATAATCTTGTCGGCGACGCCGCTGGGCTTGCGGTCGAACGCATCGCCGAAGCTGTTGCGGACGGGCGAACAAAAAATGCGATCAGCGATTACGGTCGGGCGCTCGCGTCTGGCGAAAACGCGCAGATGATCATCGGCGTTCTTCAGCGCTACTTCCTGAAGCTTCACCGGGTGCGGAGCGATGTCGACTCGGGTCAGCGCCTCGACGATGCCCTGAAGTATCTGCGGCCGCCGCTGTTCTTCAAGCAGAAGGATGTTTTTGCGCGGCAAGTGAGAAGCTGGTCGCGCACGCAGCTCGACCAGGCGCTGCGCCGGATCGCAGAAGCGGCAAAAACGGCGCGTCTATCGTCTGCTCTCGAAGACGTCATCGCCGAGCGTTTGATCCTGGCTCTCGCGTCGCTGGCCGCGATATCTGCAACTGCGGCGGGCGGCCGCTAGGCCACGGCTTGCGAGCACCGGTCGCCTCCCTATAGTGCCAGCGCTTTTAATTTAAAAAGGGGATTTCTATGACTGATGCGCGTTACGACGTGATCGGGATCGGTAACGCGATCGTCGATATCATTGGGCGATGCGACGACGCTTTTCTCACCAAGGTTGGCGTCACGAAAGGCAGCATGCGGCTCGTCGATGCCGATGAGATCAAGACGATCTATTCGGGGATGGGGCCTGCCATCGAAACGTCGGGCGGATCGGCCGCCAATACGATTGCCGGGATCGCGTCATTCGGCGGGCGAGCGGCATTCATCGGCACGATCGCGAATGACGAATTCGGAAAAATTTTTAGTCACGATATTCGCTCGATCGGCGTGACATTCACGGCACCTGTCGTTTCGAATGGAACTCCAACGTCGCGTTCTCTCATTCTCGTCACGCCCGACGGCGAACGCACGATGAATACGTATTTGGGAATTTCGACGAACCTCGGAGAAGCGCAACTCGATTTGGAAATGATCCGCGCATCGTCTATTCTTTATCTCGAAGGATATTTGTTCGATGAGCCGCAAGCGAAACAGGCATTTCGCTCTGCGCTGCAGGCCGCAAAAAGCGCGGGAAGAAAAACGGCGCTCACGCTTTCGGACGGTTTTTGCGTCGATCGTCATCGCGATGAGTTTCTAAATCTCATTCGTTCCGGCATCGATATTCTTTTCGCCAATGAATCCGAGATCAAGTCGCTTTATCAAACGGACTCGTTCGAGTTTGCGGCGGAAAAGGCCCGAAATGACGCTAAGCTTGCCGTCCTGACGCGTAGCGCCAAAGGCTCCGAGATTCACTTCGAAGGGCAAACGATCGAAATAGGTACTTTTCCGGTCAAGACCGTTGTCGATACGACGGGTGCCGGCGATTTATATGCGGCGGGATTCCTATTTGGATATGCAAAGGGCCTGGATTTGGAAACAGCCGGCCGGCTTGCGAGTTTGGCGGCGTCGGAAATTATCAGCCATATCGGCGCTCGCCCCGCCGTTTCGCTTTCCGAATTCGCACGGCAACACGGCATTATTTCGTGACCAATACCTGATTGATTCTGGCGTCCCGGATTCGTATCTGGGACGCCTTCGATATATCAATTACATCTGAACTGCGTTCAAATAGAGAATGTTTAGGGGGTATTTCGTGTCCAATACGGACTCACAATTATTCTCCCTGGAATTGTGAATTATATTGCATCAATCTCGAAATCAACGAATCGCTTCGTTTCGAGGTTCGATCATATGCTTCACTCTCCCATCCGACGCGGCCGCCCGAAAGGGACCGGTATCGACGACAGCGACCGCATGGCACGGTTGGACGAGTTGCTGCGTGTCCACCCGGAGATGAGGCCGACAACCGCTATTCGAATGATGGGGTATTCGAACCCTTCCGCCATTCGCCGCCTTCGCGATAAATACAAGGTCTTTACATTGAGAACCCGGATCGAGCTTACCAAGGACATTCGGGCAAGCGCGTCGGTTGCCGCGGACCCGGCATTGGCCGCCCAGCAGCAGACCTGCCGCTGACGCTTATTATTTTGAAGACAGCAAACCCACTTCAAAGCCTTCGACTGTAGAGCGATCTCCTGTGATCACTCGCCAGGGCCGCTGCCCCAAGCGGCTTTTTTTTTGCCCGCAGCGCAAGTCGCGCGGCCATTTCTAGAGCTTTCTGAGCGACGCGGATTCGACGCGGTGGCTTTCACCCTTTTGCAGGATGAGCTGAGCCCGCCGGCGCGTCGGAAGAATATTCGCTTCGAGGTTTTGGAGATTGATTTCGCGCCAGAGTTTCAGCGCGACGCGACGCACTTCGTCAGGTGCCAATGTCGCGTATTTATGAAAATAAGCGCCGGGATCGCGGAATGCGGTACTGCGCAAACGCATGAAACGCGTGAGATACCATTTCTCGATCACCGCCGGATCGGCATCGATATAGATCGAAAAATCGATGAAATCCGAGACAAACGGAATGCTGGTGCCGTCTTTCGGCATGTCCGCCGGCTGCAGGATATTCAAGCCCTCGATAACCAGAATATCGGGCTGCTCGATCAGGACTTCCTGGCCGGGGAGAATATCGTATTGGAAATGCGAATAGACGGGTGCCGCGACGCTGGCGACGCCGGATTTGATATCGCCCAAAAAGCGCAAAAGCCTTTCGGTATCGAAGCTTTCGGGAAAGCCCTTCTTCTCCATCAATCCGCGCCGCTCAAGCTCGGAGTTGGGAAAAAGGAAGCCGTCGGTCGTCAGGAGATCGACGCGCGGATGATCCGGCCAGCGGGCCAGCAATGCGCGCAAAACACGAGCCGTCGTGCTCTTTCCGACAGCGACCGAGCCCGCGACGCCGATAATGAAGGGGACCTTGGTATCCTTGCGGCCGAGAAATTCGGAACTGACGGAATAGAGCTTCTGGGCGGCCGCGACATAGAGATTGAGGAGGCGCGAGAGGGGCAAATAAATCTGCTCGACCTCGTCGACCGATAGCTCCTCGATGATGCCCGAGAGCTGCTCCAGCTCATTCGGCCGCAGCGTCATCGGGGTGTCGGCGCGGAGCCTTGCCCATTCCTCGCGCGTGAAGACGCGATACGGGGAAAAGGGCCTGCTTTCGCCCCGCGCGTCGTCTCGCGGTTGCGGTTTCGGCTTCTTCCGCGGGACGGAGCGCGATTTCACGACTGGTCCTTCGGCCGGGCGGCCTTTTCATCGAGCCCAGACGTTCCCATGCGACCGTCGAGGACTTTCAGGACGTCGTCGAATGGAATCTGGCGTGACTCGAGCAGCACCAGCAAATGATAGAGAACGTCGGCCGCCTCGGCTTTGACGGGCTTGTCGTCGCTCGCCATGGCGGCAATGATGAGCTCGACCGCTTCTTCGCCGAATTTCTTGGCGCAGCGTTCGGTCCCGGCGGTCAACAGTTGAGATGTATAGGACTTGGCCGAAGTGTCGGACCGGCGCGACCGTATAAGCGCGGCGAGCCGGACCAAGGTATTTTCTTCGCTCATGTTTTGCGTCTCGTGCGGTTCGGTCCGACGTTCGAACCCAAGCGAGCGCACACCATCAAGCCAGCGCCGGATAATCAAGCGGTACTCGTTCGAAAAGGCGAGAAAGGCTTAAGATCCTCAGCCGCCACCCAACCGCTGACGGATATAATCGAGCTGGTCGAAATTGCCATAGCGGATCATGAGGGTGCCGCTCTCGCCCGAGGCCTTACGAACTTCGACCTTGAGACCCAGAAGGTCGGCCAGCTCTTTTTCGAAGGCTTTGGTGTCGGCGTCCTTATCGCGGGCGCGGCGATGACTGCCGCCCGTCGGGCCCGGTTCGCCGAAAGTCTGGACCAGGGCTTCGACATCGCGAACGTTCAAGCCGTTGTCGATGATGTTCTTCGCGATCGTTTCGGCGTCGTCACGACCGATCAGGGCGCGGGCATGGCCAGCGCTGATCTGGCCGTTCTGGACGAGCGCTTGTACTTCGGTCGGCAGCTTCAACAGGCGCAGCGTGTTGGCGACGTGGCTGCGGCTCTTGCCGATGATCTCGGACAGTTGCTCCTGGCTGTAGTCGAAGCGTTCGACCAGTTCACGATAGCCGGTAGCCTCTTCGATGGCGTTCAAGTCTTGGCGCTGGACGTTCTCGATGATCGCAAGTTCGAGAAGCTCGCGATCGCTGAGTTCACGAATGATCACCGGAATCGTGTGAATTCCGGCTTTCTGCGCCGCGCGCCAGCGGCGCTCGCCGGCGACGATCTCGTAGCCTCCGTTCAAACCGTTTGGACGGACGACGATGGGCTGTACAAGACCTTTGGTGCGGATCGATTCCGCCAGCTCGCTAAGCTCATCGTCGCGGAAATCCTTACGCGGGTTGAGCGGGCTCGACTTCACTTCGGCGATGGAGACCATACGCTGCTCGCCTTCCGGCGGCAGGCGATGTCCGAGCGGTGCCGGTTCTCCGATGAGAGAAGCGAGGCCACGGCCCAAGCGGCTCTTCGGCACCATCGAGTTCATCTGCTTTTCTGTCCCCTGCTCGTCAGTTTGTCTTTAAAACCGGTCGTTTTTCGCAGCTGGCGCTTATGCGCCATCAAGCGGCTTTGTAACGTCGCTCGCGTTCCATAATTTCAGATGCGAGGCGAATGTAGGCTTGGCTTCCCACGCAATCGTAATCGTAAAGAAGGATCGGCTTGCCATGCGATGGGGCCTCGGCAATGCGTGTGTTGCGCGGGATGACCGTCTCGTAGACCTTCGAACCGAAGAAGGCGCGAACGTTTTCGGCGACTTCGCGAGAGAGCGACAGGCGCGCGTCGTGCATTGTCAGCACGACGCCTTGGATTTCGAGGCGCGGATTGAGCGTCGCGCGGATCTGCTCGATTGAATCCTTGAGCTGGGAGATACCTTCGAGCGCGAAGAACTCGCACTGCACCGGCACGATGACCGCATCCGCGGCCGACATCGAGTTGAGGGTCAGCAAGTTCAACGATGGCGGGCAGTCGATCAGCACGTAGGTGAAATGCGTGTCGGGTTCGCGCGTGCGCTGTTGGCCGATCATAGCGGTGATGGCGTCGCGCAGCTTGAACGGCTTGTTTTGATCGGCCGACAGAACAGCATCGATGCCGACGAGGTCGCTGTTGGCGGGCACGACGAAGAGGTTCGGGACCGCGGTCTTTAGGATCGTATCAAGGATCGTGGCGCTGCCGGTCAGAACGTCGAAGGACGTCTTGAAGCGTTGCTCGATATCGATGCCGAGGCCGGTCGATGCGTTGCCCTGGGGATCAAGATCGAGAACGAGCACGCGCTCTCCCACGGCGGCCAATGCCGTGCCGAGGTTGATCGCGGTTGTCGTCTTGCCGACGCCGCCCTTTTGATTGGCGACAGCGACGACACGCGGTCCCGCGCCTGCACTGCCCGCGCCTGATACGTAGCCGGCCACGGGTTATCCCTCCGTCCTTGGCTTCAACGCACGCGACTGTAACGAACTGAGCAACACAACTCGGCCGCCCTCTTCCGTCACGCTTGGAATCAGGTCAAAGGCAAACTGCCAGTCCTGAGCCGCCTTCTCGATCTCGGCCGCAACGTCACGGCCCTTCAAGAACATACCAATCGTAGAAGACACAAAATACGGCGCGGCGATCTCGATCAGTCCGGAGAGCGGAGCAAGCGCGCGCGCGGTGACGCAGTCGGCCACGCCTACCTTAGCGTGAGTCTCGGGATTTTCGATCCTCGCGGACACAATGTCCACAGCAACTCCGGTCTGACGGGCGACCTCGCGGAGGAAAGCGGCCTTCCGGCTGTCGCTTTCGACCAGGATGTGGCGGGTTCCGCCGGTTTTAGAGGCCAAAATTGCCAGGACGAGCCCCGGAAAGCCGGCGCCGGAGCCGAGATCGAGCCAAGTCCGCGCATTTGGGGGTCGATGGGGCCAGAGCTGGGCGCTATCGGCGAAATGACGGTGCCAGATCTCATTCAGGGTGCGCGGAGCGACGAGGTTGATCGTCTTCTGCCAGCGCCTCAGGAGCGCCTCGTAAATCTCAAGCTTTTCGCGGATTTCGTGCGAAATTCCGAACCGGGCCTGAAATGCGTCGGCGGTATCGATGCGCGGCAAAACCATCAGGCGAGCTTGCGGTCAGGCTTGCCGTTTTTGGCGGCTTTGAGCCGGGCGAGCAGCGTCAACAGCGCCGCCGGGGTCATACCCTCAATGCGCCCGGCTTGGGCAATGGTTGCCGGACGGTGGCGGGCGAGCTTCTGGCTAATCTCGGCCGAAATGCTTGGCAAAGCGGCGTAGTCGAAGTCGTCGGGGATGCGAACCGCCTCATCGCGTTTCATCTGGGCGACGTCCTCGTCTTGGCGGCGGAGGTACACAGCATAGCGGGCATCGACCTCAAGCTGGGCCGCAATCTTGGAATCAATATTGCCGATCTCGGGCCAGATGGCCTTCAGGCTGTCGAGCGAGATTTCCGGAAACGCCAAGAGATCGAAGGCGGTGCGGCGGCGACCATCACGATTGATGGAAAGCCCGTGACGCGCGGCTTCCGTGGGGGTGATCGAAAGCTGGTTCAACACGTCGAAGCCCTTGCTGAGAGCTTTGGCCTTTGCCTCGAATTTTCTTGCCCGCTCGGAGCCAACACAGCCGAGCCGAATCCCCTCGGGCGTCAACCGCTGATCTGCATTGTCGGCGCGGAGCTTCAGGCGGAATTCGGCGCGCGACGTGAACATTCGATAGGGCTCGGAAACGCCACGCGTTACCAGGTCATCGACCATGACGCCGAGGTATCCGGAAGTGCGCGAAACGCTGAATGTTTCACGTGAATCCGCGTTTTTCGGCAAATCCGTTTCACGTGAATCGGTTGTATATGAATCTCCGGCAAGCAGGGCTGCATTGATGCCCGCTAGAACGCCTTGGGCGCCAGCTTCTTCATAGCCCGTCGTGCCGTTGATCTGTCCCGCGAGAAACAGGCCGGGCAGGCTCTTGACCTCAAGTCCGGGCGTCAGCTCGCGCGGATCGACGTAATCGTATTCGATGGCGTAGCCCGGCCGTTTGATAACGACCCTTTCGAGCCCCGGCATCGTTTTCAGAAAGGCTTCCTGGACCTCGGCCGGAAGCGAGGTCGAGACGCCGTTCGGATAGATCGTGTCGTCGTCGAGGCCCTCGGGTTCGAGGAAAATCTGATGCGACGAGCGGTCGGCGAATCGCACGACCTTGTCTTCGATCGAGGGGCAATAGCGGGGACCGACGCTCTCGATTTGGCCCGAATACATAGGCGAACGCACAAGATTGGCGCGAATGATGTCGTGGGTTTCGGTTGTCGTATGGGTGATGCCGCAGCTGATTTGGGGCGTCGTAATCCGTTCGGTGAGGAACGAGAACGGCACGGGGTGGTCGTCGGCCTTCTGCATCTCAAGGCCAGACCAATCGATGGATTTGCCGTCGAGGCGGGCTGGAGTGCCGGTCTTGAGGCGGCCCAGGTTAAGACCCATCGTGTAAAGCCGGTCGGACAACCTGAGCGCCGGGGCTTCGCCCGCCCGCCCCGCCGGGATTTTCTGCTCTCCCATGTGGATGAGGCCGTTCAAGAAGGTGCCCGTCGTCAGGACGACAGCGCCCGAGCGAATCGGGCGGCCGTCTGCGGTGATGACGCCCTGGACCTGCCCGTTTTCGACGATCAAGTCCTCAACCCCGCCTTCAATGACGTCGAGGTTTGAAATCGCGGCGATTTCGGCCTGCATAACCTGGCGGTAGAGTTTGCGGTCGGCCTGGGTACGGGGACCGTGGACAGCCGGGCCTTTCGAGCGATTTAGCAGGCGGAATTGGATGCCAGCGGCGTCAGCGACGCGACCCATCAGGCCGTCGAGGGCGTCGATTTCGCGGACGAGATGGCCCTTTCCGAGGCCGCCAATGGCCGGATTGCACGACATTTCGCCGATTGTCGCGAAGGCGTGCGTAACGAGAGCCGTGCGGGCGCCCATGCGCGCCGCGGCGGCCGCAGCTTCGGTTCCGGCGTGCCCGCCACCCACGACAATGACGTCATATCGGTTCATTGCCGGGGTCTAGCGCATCCGGAGAACGGGCAAAAGGCGGTTTGTCGCCCCGAATCTCGCCTTTGGGCGGGACGGAGGAAAATCCAGGCTTGCGAATCCAAAGAATCATTTCACGTGAAACCTTTTGGACTCACTTGCCGATGCAGAAACGGCTGAAAATTTGGTCAAGGACGTCCTCGACGTCGACCCGGCCGGTAATCCGGCCCAGCGCCTGGGCGGCACGGCGCAGATCTTCGGCCCGGAGTTCGATAGCGTCGGCGCTGCCGTTCAGAAAGACCTGGACGTCGGAGAGGGCCGTTTCGAGGTTCTGGCGGTGGCGGGCCTGCGTCAATGCGGGGTCCGTTCGGAAGCCGACGGCTTGCTCGGCGCGATCTGCGATTAGCTCGATTAGCCGGTCGAGGCCCTTGCCGGTCTTGGCAGAGATGGCGAGATCCCCGAATTCGGATTTGCTGTGCGACTCATGTGGAAGATCTGTCTTGGAACGAATTACAAGACTTGTTTCACGTGAAAAGCCAAGCGGCGGAATCGACTCGGGTTTTTCGGCTAGCCAAAGGATCAGATCGGCTTCGCGGGCCGCGGCAAGACTACGGCGGATGCCTTCCTGTTCGACTTCGCTGGTCGCTTCGCGGATGCCGGCAGTGTCGGAGACGATGACCGGAAGACCGGCAAGGTCGAGGCGCACCTCGACGACGTCGCGCGTCGTTCCGGCTTCGGCTGAGACGATCGCGGCCTCGCGGCGTGCGAGCGCGTTCAGGAGGCTCGACTTGCCCGCATTCGGTGCGCCGAGAAGCGCGACGCGAAAACCGTCGCGGAGAATTTCGCCGCGGTGGCCGTCGTCGAGGTGCGCGGCAATCTCTTTGCTCAGAATTTCCGCGCGTTTTCGCGCTTCCGCGAATGATGCCGCGGAGACGTCGCCTTCGTCGGAGAAATCGATGGCGGCTTCGGTAAGCGCAGCGATCTCGATCAAGCGTGCGCGCCAGCCGTCGTAGAGTTTCGACAGCGAACCACCGGCTTGGGCGAGCGCCTGGCGACGCTGAGCGTCCGTTTCGGCGTCAACGAGATCGGCGAGGCCTTCGACTTCGGCGAGATCGAGCTTGCCGTTTTCGAAAGCGCGCCGCGCGAATTCGCCGGGCTCTGCCAAGCGGAAACCTGAAATCCCGCCCAGCGCTGCGAGAACCGCAGCGACGACCGCGCGGCTGCCGTGGACTTGGAACTCAACGACATCTTCGCCTGTTTCCGACAAAGGCGCCGCGAACCAGAGCACGACCGCACGGTCAAGCGCTTCGCCTGTCTCGGGATGACGAATAGTCCGAAAGGCAGCGACACGCGGCTTGGGAGTCGGCGCCACCATCCTCTCTAATGCGTCGCGCGCGCGGGGTCCTGAAATGCGGATGACCGCAACGCCCGCGCGACCCGGCGCGCTCGAGAGGGCGAAGATCGTCGCGGCACCAGTCGTTAAAGAGTTTTGGTACATGGGCTTTATAGACATAAGCTTCGCGTACTCGGAGATGTCTCCTGCCGCAACTTGATCCCGAAATCCCTCCTAACGCCGATTGAATGAAGCCGCATGAGCGAAAACCGTCTGAAGCACGAGACGAGCCCTTATCTGCTCCAGCACCAGCACAATCCCGTGCATTGGTGGGCCTGGGGACCGGAGGCGCTTAGCGAGGCGAAGCGGTCGGGAAAGCCGATCCTGCTTTCCGTTGGGTACGCCGCTTGCCATTGGTGTCACGTCATGGCGCACGAGAGCTTCGAAGATCCGGCGACGGCGCAGGTGATGAATGACCTTTTCATCAACATCAAAGTCGATCGCGAGGAGCGTCCGGATATCGACGCGATTTACATGGGCGCGCTGCATCGCCTCGGCGAACAGGGTGGCTGGCCACTGACGATGTTCCTCGACAGCGAGGCGAAACCGTTCTGGGGCGGCACGTATTTTCCACGTGAATCACGCTATGGACGGCCGTCGTTCGTCACTGTCCTTCTGCGCATCGCGGAGGCCTATCAGAACCAGCCCGACAATGTGCGCAAGAACACGGAAGCGCTCGTCGCGTCGTTGAAGGAGGATGCTTCCTCGAACGATCGTGCGGGACAAGGTCCGGACGTTCGTGATCTCGTCACCCGTATCACTCGGGCCGTCGATCGCGAGCATGGCGGAATTTCAGGAGCGCCTAAGTTTCCGCAGTGGAGCATCTTCTGGCTGCTGTGGCGCGGGGCTATTCGCTTCAACGACGATGCCGCGAAGAGCGCCGTCGTTACGACGCTGCGCAATATCTGTCAGGGCGGCATCTACGATCATCTCGGCGGCGGTTTCGCGCGCTATTCGGTCGATGAATACTGGCTCGTGCCGCACTTCGAGAAAATGCTCTACGACAACGCGCTGCTGATCGATCTCATGACGGAGGTCTGGTGCGAGACGCAGGAGCCTTTGTTCAAGGTTCGGATTGCTGAAACGGTCGCGTGGTTGAAGCGCGAAATGATCGGAGAAGCGGGCGGTTTCGCGGCGTCCCTCGATGCCGACAGCGAAGGCGAGGAAGGTAAGTTCTATGTCTGGAGCGCGGAGGAAATTGCAGACGTGCTCGGCGTGGAAGATGCCGCTGTCTTCGCGCGGATTTACGGCGTGACGCCGGACGGAAACTTCGAAGGCCACACCATTCTCAATCGCCTCGAGACTCAGGCGCTGCTTTCAGACGACGAAGAAGCGCGTCTCGCCGAGATGCGTGCCATGCTTCTCGCGCGGCGAGCTTCGCGCATTCGTCCCGGATGGGATGACAAGATCCTTGCGGACTGGAACGGCTTGATGATCGCGGCGCTCGCGCGTGCCGCCGTCATCTTTGAAGAACCGGAATGGCTGAGGTCCGCGGAAACGGCTTTCGCGTGTGTCACGACGAAGCTCTCTGCGGGTGGAGATCGCCTCTATCACTCCTATCGCGCCGGTCTTGCCAAGGCACCGGCGACGGCGTCCGATTATGCCAACATGATCTGGGCGGCGCTTCGCCTCTACGGCGCGACGCAATCGGAAAATTATCTGGCACAAGCTGAGCGCTGGGCCGGCGTCCTCGATACGCATTATTGGGATGGCGAAAACGGCGGCTACTTCACCGCCGCCGATGATACCGTCGATGTGATCCTGCGGCTGAAGTCGGCGTCCGATGATGCGACGCCCAGCGCCAACGCCATTCAGCTTTCGAATCTCAACGCCCTCGCGGCGCTGACGGGCGATACGCGTTACGACGACAGGGCAGTGGAACTCACGAAGGTCTTTTCGGGTGCGGTGGCGCGGGCGCCGACCGGGCATTGCGGTCTGATCGCAGCGGAGCTTGACCTTGGTCGGCTGGTTCAAGTCGCCGTGATCGGCGGCGGTGATGCTGATTTCCAGACAGCATTGCGCACAATCTCGGTGCCGGGTGCGGTCGTGTTCGAGACGGGGACGGGATCGTTCCCCGAGGGATCCGCGTTTGTGGGGAAGACGAGCCCAGACGGAAAATCAATCGCTTACGTTTGCGTCGGACCGGTTTGCGGCGCGCCTATCCGGGAGGCTGAAACTTTGACCAAAGAACTTCTGATCGCGCGCAGCTAAACTATTGATCGCTGTCAATCTTTACCGCGTTGAAACGTCTCACAGTTCAAACGCTTGGATGAGGTATCTTGAGAGCGATATACAGGGTGTCCAGAAAGGCAGCCCACGATGAAATATTTGCGAAACGCCGTCCGTTACGGCTACGCCCCGTTCATGATGTTCGGCCTCACCGGCGCCGCCTACTTGGTGGTGAGCCAGCTCGTGGTCACGGAGGGGAAGACGTGGGCATATGCCTTGCTTATCCCGCTGTTGGCGACCGCCTATGCAACTTCGATGGCGGCCGAGCGGATCGCACCGTTCTTTGAGGAATGGAACGATCATCATGCGCATGGCGACATGGGCACGAACACCGGCCATATCTTTCTGTATGAATTGGGCTCGATCAACGGCGTCCTGCTGATCCCGCTGATCTGCTGGCTGTTTCCGTTCCAAGGCATTTGGCCGACGCAGTGGCCGATGTGGTCACAGGTTTTGATCGCATTCGTCGTCGCCGACTTTGCCTTCATGTTCATGCACTACCTGAGCCATCGCTTGGCGCCGCTGTGGAGGCTGCATGCGGTGCATCACGGCGTCGGCCGCCTCTATGGCTACAACGGCGTCATCCGCCATCCGCTGCACCAGGCGCTCGACATGATCGTCGGCAATATGCCGCTCGTTATTATCGGCATGCCGGTTCCGGTCGCGGTGGTGCTTGGCTTCGTGATCTCGGTGACGCTGATCGTGCAGCACTCGAACGTCGATGCGCGGCTTGGGCCGCTGCAGAAGCATCTCGCCATCGGCCGCTTGCACCATTTGCATCACGTCAACTGGGGCACCGAGGGCGACTGCAATTTCGGCCTGCTGCTGACGGTCTGGGACCGGATGTTCGGAACGTACGTCGAGAAGCTGAAGCGTGACGTTACGGCGAAGGACATGGGCGTCGACGAGTTGCCGAATTTCCCGAAAAGCCTGTGGGAGCAGTTGATGTTGCCGTTCGTCTATAAGCCGGGGCAGGGCGAGCCGGAGCGTTACAAGCAGATGGCAGCCAAGGCTAAGACGCCGGCGCAACAAGCTCGCGATCAGGTCTTCCACGCGGCGGAGTAAATCCCGCGCGATATCGATGATCTGGCGAAAAGGCCGCTCGAGTGAGCGGTCTTTTTATTTCACGTGAATCATTTCGACGATTCCGCTTGTCGGATTGACACCTATGCGCTCGTCCTTCGGCAACGGCCGTCGCGCGGAGGATCGCCAGCATGAAATACATGATGTTCGTTGCGACCGATGCGGAGCCCGATGCGACCGGTGAAAAGCCCGGCGATATCGAACGATGGCTGGCGGAGACAGAGAAGCAACGGATCACAGGCGACCGGCTGCGCCCCTCCCGAGACGCCAGAACCGTGCGTGTGCGCAACGGCAAAGTTCACATCATTGATGGACCGTTCACTGCATCCAAAGATGTGATTGTCGGGTTCGACATCCTCGAATGCGAGAGCATGGAAGATGCTATCGCGATTGCGGCCAAGCATCCGATGGCACGCGCGGGACGCCTTGAACTCAGGCCATTCTGGCCTTTCGAATAGGCGGGATAAGAAGCGGCGACCCGGGTTTCCGGGCCGCCTCATCTTGATCAGGTATTCATCGACTGGAAGAACTCGCCATTGGTTTTGGTCGAGCGAAGCTTGTCGATGAGGAACTCGATGCCGTCCATCGTACCCATCGGATTGAGGATGCGGCGGAGGACGTAGACCTTCTTGAGCTGGTCCTTCGGAACCAGCAGGTCTTCCTTGCGGGTGCCCGAGCGGGACACGTCGATTGCCGGGAAGACGCGCTTGTCGGAGACCTTGCGGTCGAGGATGATTTCCGAGTTGCCGGTACCCTTGAACTCTTCGAAGATGACCTCGTCCATGCGGGAGCCGGTGTCGATGAGCGCCGTCGCGATGATGGTCAGTGAGCCGCCTTCCTCGATGTTGCGCGCCGCACCGAAGAAGCGCTTCGGCCGCTGCAACGCATTCGAGTCGACGCCGCCGGTCAGAACCTTGCCGGATGACGGAACAACCGTGTTGTAGGCACGACCCAAGCGCGTGATCGAGTCGAGGAGGATGACGACATCCCTCTTATGCTCAACAAGACGCTTAGCCTTTTCGATGACCATCTCGGAAACCTGGACATGCCGCGACGGCGGTTCGTCGAAGGTCGAGGAGATCACCTCGCCTTTGACGTTGCGCTGCATGTCCGTCACTTCTTCCGGGCGCTCATCAATCAGCAGAACGATCAGGTAGCACTCAGGATGATTGGCGGTGATCGAGTGGGCGATATTCTGGAGCAGGACGGTCTTGCCGGTCCGCGGCGGCGCGACGATCAGAGCGCGCTGGCCTTTGCCTAGGGGAGCGACGATATCGATGACGCGCGAGGAAAAATCCTTGATCGTCGGGTCTTCGATTTCGAGCTTCAGCCACTGGGTCGGGTATAGCGGCGTCAGGTTGTCGAAGTGGCTCTTATGCTTGGTCATCTCCGGGTCTTCGAAGTTGATGTTCGAGACCTTGAGGAGAGCGAAGTAACGCTCGCCGTCTTTCGGGGAGCGGATCTGGCCTTCGACGGTGTCGCCGGTGCGAAGTGCAAAGCGCCGGATCTGCGAGGGCGAGACATAAATATCGTCGGGGCCGGGAAGATAGTTCGCTTCCGGCGACCTGAGGAAGCCGAAGCCGTCCTGCAGGACTTCGACGACGCCTGTCGCCGTAATTTCTGTCTCTTGGGTCGCGAGCTGCTTGAGCGTCGCGAACATCAATTCCTGCTTGCGCAGGGTCGAGGCGTTCTCGACACCCGCCTCTTCGGCGAAGGTGACGAGTTCAGCGGGAGATTTCCGCTTCAAATCCTCGAGCTTCATTTGCTTCATTGAAAAAGAACTCCACGGAGCGCCGCATCGCGGCGGTATCGGGTGGTGGGGTGGGGTGAATGGGCTTGGCACGACAGCGACGAGGCGGGCGCCTCGTCATAAACCAGCGAACGTTGACGCATCAAAACGTCGAAACGTGCCGTCTGCCAAAATCCTATGAGGACGTTACTGGTATAGCAGATCGGCGACGGCCTGCAAAGTGGTCAAAACGGCTTTACAATCACAAGGATGACGATGCCGATCATCAGCACCGTCGGTATTTCATTGATCATGCGCCAGTGCCGCGCCGATTTCGTATTGCGATCTTCCCTGAAGGCACGCGTTGCAGCTGAGAGGTAGCCATGCAACCCGGAAAGCGCAAGGACAAGCGCGAATTTCGCGTGCAGCCAGGGCGCCGACCAGAAACCGCTCTGCCATGCCAGCCATAGCCCTAGCACCCACGCCACGGCCATCGCGGGCGTCGTGATGATGTTGAGGAGGCGTCCCTCCATGACTTTGAAAGTCTCGGATTGAGGCGAACCGACCGGCGTATCGGCGTGATAGACGAAGAGGCGCGGCAGATACAGCATGCCCGACATCCAGGCGATCACGGCGATGACGTGAAACGCTTTGACCCAAGGATACGCCGCCGAACCGAAAACCACGATCAACGCCGCGGCGGCAAATGCCGTAATGCCAAGGGCGATCCCAGCGCGTTTCGCGGCCAAACTTTTTTGAGCGGTTTCCGGCATGATCTCACTTCCCGGCTAAGCGAACGCGCGCGACGAGTCGCGCAACGTTATCTGGCGGCGTTTCAGGAACGATGCCATGTCCGAGATTGAAAACGAAGGGTAGACCGGTCATGGCGCGGCAGATGGTGTCTACGCGATCGTCGAGAGCATCGCCGCCGGTGACGAGCAGCAACGGATCGAGATTTCCCTGCACGGCGGTGCCTGTTCGGCCGATCGTCTGCATCACGCTCAATGGGCAGGAGGTATCGCAGCTGACGCCGTCGACGCCGGTTCCTGCGATGTAGGTTTGCAATGACGCCGCGGCGCCGCGTGGAAAGCCTATGACAGGGACGTCCGGGTGGCGCTTGCGGATTTCGCTGACAATGCGAGCGGTTGGCTCGACGACCCAGCGAGTAAATTCATTTTCGGCGAGACTTCCAGCCCAGCTGTCGAAGATCTGGATGGCGTCGACACCAGCTTCAATCTGCCCAGAGAGATAAACGATCGACGCTTCGGTCAGAATGTCGATGAGGGCGGCGAAGCCTGCAGGATCGCGATACGCCCAGCTGCGCGCGGCCGCCTGATCGGACGAGCCCTTGCCTTCGGCCATGTATGTCGCGACGGTCCACGGTGCCCCACAAAATCCGATCAAAGCTGTTTCGCGCGGCAGTTCGTTCGAGAGCCGCGCGACCGTTTCGCAAACGAGCGCAAACTTGTCGTGGGTGTTCGATAGGGCGAGTCGGGAGAGGCCTGCAATGGATTTGATCGGATCGAGACGGGGGCCTTCGCCTTCCGCAAAACGAACGCTTTGGCCGAGTGCATCGGGCACGACGAGGATGTCGGAAAACAGGATCGCGGCGTCGAAACCGTAACGGCGGATCGGCTGCAGCGTCACTTCGGCGGCAAGTTTCGGGGAATAGCACAAATCGAGGAAGCTGCCGGCCTCGGCGCGGAGTTTGCGGTATTCCGGAAGATAGCGGCCAGCTTGGCGCATCAGCCAGACGGGAGGTGGCGCCACAGCTTTGCCCGAAAACGGTTGCAGGAAGCGCTTGTCGAGCCGTTCGGGTTTCAGATCGCGCACCGTCGTTCTTCCCTTCACTTCAAATCAGATAAGTTTTCTTGAATCTTATTTTTAAGACTCTTACCCCTGGGGGGAGTGGGGATCCGCCGATCATCCACGCTCAATCCACAGGGTGTCCGGCTGCCGGACCGTGTAGCACGAGGCGTAGCGCTTGTGGCGCGTGGCGCGCAATAGGGGCTTAACGCTCTCGTTAATCAATGAGTTGCGAGCGATGTGCTACTCCAACTCGGTTGGGCGTCTTGTTGAGAAGGGTTCGACAACGGCGGGAGAGGCGGGTTGTTCCTCGGGACAGGCATTCGTCGAACAACATCTTTCCCTTTTGCCCGGATGTGGGTATCGCGGTGGGTAGGTCGATGGTTGTTCTCTCAACTCATGGCCGGTCCACGGCGTCGGGTGATAACTATAGAGTTTTGAACATGCCGCCGCGCGTCCTTCTCAAGAGATGATCGCCATGACGTTGCCTAGTCTCTTTCACATGCACCTCGTGTCCGATGCCACGGGCGAAACGTTGGCGGCGATCGCGAAAGCCGCGATCGTGCAATATCAAAATATCCGCGCAATCGAGCACGTGCATCCGCTCGTGCGGACGCAGCGGCAGTTGAAGCGCGTGCTTGCCGATATCGAGAATGAGCCCGGTATCGTTCTATATACCGTCGTCAATACCACCCTGGTGGCGGAGCTTGAGGCGCACTGTCAGCGACTCAAAATTCCGTGCCTCGCGGTGTTGCGGCCGATCATGCAGGTTTTCGAAAGCTATCTTGGCGCGCCGCAGACGCCGACTGTTGCTGGCCAACATGTGCTCGACGCCGATTACTTCCGGCGAATCGACGCGATGAATTTCACGATGGCGCACGATGACGGACGGCTGCCCGATAATCTCAGCGACGCCGATATCATTCTGCTTGGCATCTCGCGGACGTCGAAAACGCCGACAAGTCTTTATCTCGCCCAGCGCGGATACAAGACGACCAATCTTCCGCTTGTGCCGCAGGTGCCCCTGCCGGAACAATTGTTCGAACCGCATACGGCGTTTGTCGTTTGTCTCATTGCGAATGTCGATCGCATCGCGGACGTGCGCCGCAACCGCGCGATCCTGATGGCCGACCGCGATCTTGAAACGTATGTCGACCGCGATACGATCTCGGCGGAAATCGCCTATACCCGGAAGATTGCCGCACAGCACGGCTGGCCGATCATCGACGTGACGCGGCGCTCAATCGAAGAATCCGCGACGATGATTCTGAAACTTCTGCAAGACCGCAAGTCGGGAACACGCTCGGAGGCGGAACCGACCAATGCCTGAAACAACGCGTCTGGTGCTCGCTTCGGGAAGTGCGGCGCGCAGAACTTTGCTCAAAGCTGCGGGACTGTCGTTCGACGTCATACCGGCCGATATCGATGAAGTGGCTATACGGACCCACATCCTCGAAAACACATACGGTTCGGAAGCCAGCGACATTGCGAGCGTGCTTGCGGCCGAAAAAGCGCGGGTCGTTTCGGTATTGCATCCGGATGCTCTCGTCATCGGCGCCGATCAGGTGCTGGTGCTCGGTGGCAAAATTTTCTCGAAGGCCGCGAGCCTCGCTGAAGCACGCGAGCATCTCGTGATGCTGCGGGGGCGTACGCACGATCTCGTTTCGGCGGTCGCGCTGGCGCGGAACGGCAATGTTCATTGGCAAATGACCGCGACAGCGGGCATGTCGGTGCGCGACTTCTCCGACGAGTTTCTCGGTTCCTACCTGGAGCGTGTGGGCGAGCGCGCTTTGATGAGCGTCGGATGTTATGAACTTGAAGGTGCGGGCGTGCAGCTTTTCGAGCGGATCGACGGCGATTATTTCACGATCCTTGGGATACCGCTTTTGCCGCTGCTTGCGCGCCTTCGCGAGGAAGAGATGATCACGGCATGAAACGCGCTTGTGTCGTCGGCTGGCCGATCGCGCATTCGCGATCGCCGCTCATTCATGGATATTGGCTTCGAAAATACGGCATCGACGGTTCGTATACCAAGGAACCGGTGCAGCCCGGCGAGCTTGCGCAATGTCTTGCGACGCTGAAAGCGCGCGGCTTTGTCGGATGCAACGTGACGGTTCCCCATAAGGAAGCGGCTTTCGCTACCGCCAAGATCCGTGAACCTTCGGCCGTCGCGGTTGGCGCGGCGAATACGCTCTGGTTCGAGGGCGACGCGCTCGCGTGCGCGAATACCGACACCTACGGGTTCATGGCTAATCTCGATCAGGCGGGGCCGAATTGGCGGAGCATTCCGGGGCCGGTCATGGTGCTTGGCGCCGGGGGATCGGCGCGCGCGGTCGTCTACGGACTGTTGGAGAGCGGGCGGCGCGATATTCGCGTCTTCAACCGGACGGTCGAGCGGGCCGACGAGATTGCGCGGCACTTCGGCGCAGCGGTGTCGGCGTGGCCGTGGAATACGCGCAACGATCACGTCAAAGACGCCTCTCTTATCGTTAATACGACGACGCTTGGCATGAATGGCGCCGGAAATCCGGACATCAATTTCCAAGCTGCGAAAAAGGACGTCGTCGTCGCAGATCTTGTTTACGTCCCGTTGGAGACTTCGCTCCTAAGGTCTGCGCGCAAGCATGGATTGGTGGGGGTCGGCGGTCTCGGCATGCTGCTACATCAGGCTGTTCCCGGATTCGAAAAGTGGTTCGGTGTCCGGCCTGAGGTTTCTTCCGAGCTTTATGCCCTCGTTGCTGAGAACATTCGCGAGGCATGATGCTTGTCGTTGGATTGACCGGGTCGATCGGTATGGGAAAATCGACCGCAGCGGCGCGGTTTCGCGCGCGCGGCATCAGCGTTTTTGACGCCGATGCCGAAGTTCACCGCCTTTATGCCGGTCCGCTGGCAGAAGAAATCGAGCGGGCGTTTCCGGGATCGCTGACGGACGGAACGGTCGATCGCGCCAAGCTCACGGAGCATCTCATCGTCGCGCCGCACCGGTTCAGAGAGCTTGAAGCGATCGTGCACCCGCGCGTGCACGAGGCAGAGCGGAAATTCCTGCAGGCCGAGCACAGCGACGGTGCGGCGCTCGCGGTTCTCGAAGTTCCGTTGTTTCTTGAAGCCAGCCGCGACGAGCATGTCGATGCCATCGTCGTGGTTACGGCATCGGACGACGTTCAGCGGCAGCGCGTTCTTGCGCGTGCCGGCATGACGGATGCAAAATTCGAGGCCATCGTCGGGCGCCAACTTCCCGAAGCGGAAAAGCAGGCGCGTGCGGATTTCGTTGTGGACACGAGCGGATCCGTCGAAAACTGCAACAGCCAAATCGACATTATCATCACTAAACTACCCGCACTTAGCGCCACGGCCTATGAGCAGTTCTGGCGCGACTGACGCCAGACCTTAAGGACTGCAATGCGCGAAATCGTTCTCGATACCGAAACAACGGGCCTCGATCCGAAGAAGGGTCATCGGCTGATTGAAGTCGGCGCTATCGAAATGATCAACCGCATTCCGACCGGCCGCGAGTTCCATCGCTTCATCAATCCGCTGCGCGATGTGCCGAAGGAAGCGCAAGAGATCCACGGTATCGCGACGGAATTTCTGTTCGATAAGCCGGTCTTCAAGGACGTGGCGAAAGAGCTGTTGGCATTCGTGGGTAATGACGTTCTTGTCATTCACAACGCGCAGTTTGACATCACGTTTCTCAATCATGAGCTGGGGCTCGTCGGCGAGAAACCCTTAAGCTTCGATCGCGTCGTCGATACGCTGGCGATCGCACGGCGGCGGCATCCTGCGGGACCGAATAACCTCGATGCGCTCTGCAAACGCTATTCGATCGATAACTCCCAGCGCACGAAGCATGGCGCTCTGGTCGATAGTTTGCTTCTCGCGGAAGTTTACGTCGAACTGCTCGGGGAGCGGCAGGCAACCTTCGGCTTGCAAACGGTAGGCGGAAATTCCGCCGCTGGCCGGCGGAACGGCGCGCGCGGCGTCGCTGCTGTGCCGCGTCCGGAGCCCTTGGCGCCGCGCGTCTCCGAGGCGGACATCGAAGCGCATCGAAGCTTCGTCGAAAAAATGAAGACCACGACGTTGTGGCTTCGATTTTGGGGTGAGACGCCGGCTTGAGCTTGTCTTAAGCGAGCTGTGTGTTCGCGGTTTGGCTTCGTTGCCGCTGGCGCTGAACGTAAAGGCCGCCGAAATCGATCGGATCGAGCAGAAGCGGCGGAAAACCTCCTTCGCGCGTGATGTCGGCCACCAGGCGGCGCAGGAATGGGAAAATCATCGCGGGGCCGGAGACGAGCAGGAACGGCTCAAGGGCTGCTTCCGGAATGCTCTCGATCTTCAACAGGCCCGCATAGACGATTTCGAGCACATAGATGGTGCCGAGATTGTTGGTTGCGGTCGACTTGAATTCGATCGACGTTTCAAACAAGTCACCCTCGATGCGCTGGGCACCAACGTTGACTTCAACCTGAATGTTCGGCTGGTCGCCCGCACCTGAAATCAGCTTTTGGATGTTCGGATTCTCGAACGATAGATCCTTGATGTACTGGTTGACCATCTTGGCCTGGATCGGAACCTGGCCCTCGGAACGCGGGCCTACCGCCGCGCCGTTTCCATTGCTTCCCTGCTCGGCCATGACTTCCTCTTTAGGTATTTCAAAGTTTGGGGCTTTTGACGCGGCTCGCTAGCACGTCGATCCGGCTGGTGCAATGGAGAGGGCTTCGGCGCCGCTCGTAGGGTCGCGGATTTATGAGCGCCAGCGGCGCGGTTGGACTGCCTTGCCCGGGCGCAACGGGCGTTCGCTGACGCGCTCGTATTCGCCCTCGATGACAATGCCGTCACCGTCGCTGGGCGGGACGTCGTCCTTGGCACGGAACGTCTCGCGGCTGACTTCGGCCTGATAATGAAACAGCGTCACAAGCTTCAATAGGCCTGTGCGAATGACGACGTTGCGGACCTGGGGCACGAGGAGCACAAGTCCGAACATATCGGAAATGACGCCGGGAAAGATCAGAAGCAGTCCGGCCAAGACTTGCAAAAATCCGTCGAAGAGGGGGGAGAAGCCTTCCCGGTCGGAGCCGAGGCGCGAGAGCGCCTTCTCGAAGACGGACAGCCCGACTTGGCGGATAACGTAAGTGCCGAGAATGGCCGTTCCGATGATAATCGTCGCGAGCCACCAGATGCCGATCAACTGGCCGAGGCGGATTAGCAACCCGATTTCCAGCAATGGGAGGGCCGAGAACGCGAGGATGAGGGCAATTTTCAAGGGTTGAGACATAAGCTCTTGCCAAACTGTCGCGCTACCTTAGCGCGGTTGCGTGTCAGCGACCACTGACCTTGTCGACACTGGGTCAGGCGTTTCAACACTATCCACATTGCGCTCGGGCAACTTCCGGGCTCAATAGGCTGGAAGATGGGCGGCAGACGCGGCAACCTTAAGGTGCTATAAGTTCCACCTTCAAATCGTCGGTCCGCAGCCCTAGATACGATGTTAGTATGGCTGCTATCGACGCGGATGCCCATTCGGCATCGTGTCCCCACCAGAGGCGCTGACCTTTAGAATGAACGGCCAATTCGATCTCATAACACTGATTGCCCTTGTCGTCGCTGTTGCCGCGATCATCAAGCTGAGAAGCGTGCTTGGCCATCGCACCGACGACGATGAGCAGCGCGTCGAGCGGCTTAAGACGCGAGAGCGGGAAGCCGCGCAGCGCGCCGCCGCGGATTCCACATCGGGGGATGTTATTCAGATGCCGCGGCGCGATCGCGAGCCGATGCCTTCGGCGCCAGCGCCGGAAGTTACGGGTCCGAGCACGGAAACGCGGATCAGGGCGTATCCAGTTCAGGATCCGGCCGTTACCGCAGGTTTGCTCGACATCGCGCATCTCGATCCGTCTCTCGATCCGGACTCGTTCCTGGCTGGCGCCGGCCGTGCCTATGAGACGATCGTTTCGGCCTTCGCCGAAGGCAATCGCCGCGGCTTGAAAGATCTGCTGGGCAAAGAAGTCTATGACGGATTTACCACCGCCATCGCCGATCGGGAGGCTCGCGGCGAGACCATCGAACAGCAGTTCGTGGGCATCAAGAAAGCCGAGATCGTCGAGGCGGAAGTCAAGAATGGCGTCGCGTCTGTGGCGGTTCGCTTCGTAAGCGAGCTCATCTCGTCAACGATCGATAAGGCCGGTCAGGTTATCGCGGGTGACGCTCAAAAGATCAAAGACGTGACGGATATTTGGACGTTCAGCCGCGATATCTCGACGGAGAGAGCGCGCAGCGACCCGAATTGGCGTCTGGTCGCGACGCAGGCGCCGAATTAAGTTACGATTAAGCGGCGCGTGGTCTTCTGAGGGGCGGTGAACGCCGCGAAAAGATCGACGGACCGTCGAGTATAGTGTGGGTCGGGCACCGGGGGGCGCCTTTTGACCAAGTATGCGTATCACCCGAGATATTGGAGAGTCAGCCGTATTTTGGTGCTGGCCCTGCCGCTGCTTCTGTCGCAAAATTTCCTGCTTGAGTGCGGAGGCGCTCTCGCCGCGACAACCTCCAAGACGTCAACCTCCAAGGTTTCTCAGAGCAAAGCTCCGCCCGCCATGACGCCGAGCGCACCGACATTCGAGCCGATGGCGTTCAGCGATCTTCCGGGCTGGGGCGAAGACGATCATCTGGCCGCGTGGAAGGCGTTTCTGGCGTCGTGCAAGCCGGTGCTGAAATCCGGCGCGCGCGCGAGCAATCCTGGCAATGCGGGGTCGCCTCAAGCACTTCTCGATATCTGCGCGCGCGCGACCGCTCTATCGAAATCGAAGTCGGTTCGGACGCGAAGCGAAGCCCGGCAGTTCTTTGAAACGAATTTTCGTCCGCACCGGATTTCCGGCGGCGACCCGCAAGGCTTGCTAACGGGCTATTACGAGCCGCTGATCAAAGGTTCGCGAACGCCAGACGCGATTTATAAAGTTCCGGTCTATCGGCGGCCGTCCGATCTGGTGAATGTCGTCGCGGAAAGTGAACGCGGAGCTAAGTCGGGGTCGTTCACGCATCAGCGCAAGACTGAGAAAGGGCTTGAGCCCTACTTGACGCGGGCCGAGATCGAGGGCGGCGGTCTTGCGGGTCACGGTCTCGAGCTTTTGTATCTCAAGGACCAAGTCGACGTCTTCTTCATGCAAGTGCAAGGCTCCGGTCGCATCCAGCTACCGAGCGGCGAAAAAGTGCGCGTGACCTACGACGGCAAGAACGGTTATCCTTACACCTCGATCGGCAGGGTCCTCATCGACGACGGACAATTGACCGCCCAAGAGATGTCGCTCAAGTCGTTGAAGGGTTGGCTCAAGGCGGACAAAGAGCGCGCGAAACCCGTGATGTGGAAGAACCAGTCGTACGTCTTCTTCAAGGAGCTTTCGGGAGAGGAAGCGAAGTCGCCGATGGGTGTCATGGGCATTCCTCTTCAAACCGGGCGGAGCCTTGCGGTCGATACGACGTACTATGCAATCGGGACGCCGATCTACGTCGATGCGCCGGAAATCAAACATGCGACGAAGGCTGGCGTTTTTCGCCGCTTGATGGTGGCGCACGACGTCGGTTCAGCGATCAAAGGGACCGAGCGCGGCGATATTTATTTCGGCTCCGGCGACGAGGCCGGGCGGCTTGCTGGTGTCACAAAGCAGCCGGGGCATCTTTATGCGCTACTGCCGGTCGAAGATGAGCGCGCTTCAGTTCCCGATCCGAAAACGGCGAGCAACGGACCGTGAAAAAGCCGCAAGGCCGGGGTGGCGCCAAAAAAGGCGGAGCGGCCGGGGAAGATGATCATGACATTTGGCAATATACAGCGGCGACCATCGAACCGCTGAAGCGCGCCAAGGGGCGGTTCCATCCGGCAAGCGATGCCGTGAAGTCAGGGCTTCCAAAGCCGAAACCGGCGACGGCAGCCGAGCGAGCGGTTGTGAAACCTCGTGTGGCGTCGGCGCATCCAGACGTTCCGGCTGTAAAGCCGCCGCGCGCTACCGCACCCGATCTTGCGTTGTTCGACCGCAACAGCGTCCGGAAAATTCGCGGAGGCCGTCTCGAGATCGATGCGCGGGTCGACCTTCACGGCATGCGCCAGGATGAAGCCCATGCGGAACTCAGGCGGTTTCTAATGAGCTGCCAGAGTCGCGGTTTGCGTTATGTTCTGATCATCACCGGCAAGGGCAAGGCGACGGGAGCGCAAGCGTCTCATATCGGCGAAGGCGATCGCGAGCGCGGGGTGTTGAAGCGCAACGTGCCGCGTTGGCTCGAAGAACCGGACCTGCGGGCCGTGGTCGTCAGCTTCGCGACGGCGGCCGCTCAACACGGTGGCGAGGGCGCCATCTATGTGCATCTTCGCTCAAAGAGCCGGGTCTAAGCTCAGAAACACGTTTCCTGGAGCTTTTGAAGCGCCTGCCGGAGGCCGTTCAACGAATAGGTATCGGTGACGGTCGCGCCGCTATCCGGGGTGGCTGCGACCGTCATCGCACTGCCCTTGCGCATGGCCTCGACGAGCTTTAGTTCGCGCGTCGAATCCGATACGTAGGCGCGGTCGCCGGAGCCAAAGAGCCTGAAACCCGACGGGCTGATCGTCGCGAGCCCCGGCGTGTTTTTCTTGATCCGGAAGCCCATGCGGAAACTGATTTCAGCGCGAATGCCGTCCTTGGGCCACGCGGAGATATAAGCCCGTGGCGGCTGACGCTCGGCGTCGGCCGATTGGCTCGACTTCGGCTCGCTGGTCACAAAACAAAAGAGGTGCGGGTTGTTGCTGTCGGTCATCAGCGCCCAATCGCCGTAGGTGCTGGCGCGCGTCATCTGCTCGGCGTCCGCCGCCTTAGCGGGCGTGGCGGCCCCGGCCATGAACAACAGAATGGCCAAGATCTTTCGCGAAATCTGCATTCAAGGCCCCCCTTCCCCGATCGGCCGATCGGCGAACCGCGCCAGCGACTTGATGCGGTCATACATCACGATGGCGCCAGCCATCGCGACATTGACGCAAAAGGCTGTCGGGATCTTGACGACATAGTCGCAGCGTTCCAGCAACGGCTCGGAAAGCGAGCCTAGCTCGGGCCCAAGAACGTAGGCTGCCCGGAGCGGATGGCGGAAGCTCGGTAGGTCGATCGCGTCGTCGATAAGCTCGATGCCGACCAGTTTACAACCGCCGGGCAGGTCCATGTCGTCGAGCATCGCCCAATTGTAATGCGGCAAATGCAATTGGCTTTTCGAGGTGTCGGCGTGGGCTTCGATGGCTTTATAGGTCGCGCCGACGGTAAACGTGAAGCTCGCGCCGAAGGCGTGCGCGGACCGCATCAGATTGCCAAGGTTGAGCGACTTCGACATGCGTTCGGCGCCGATGGCGAAATAGCCTTTCGGATGCGGCGGCCACGTGGTCGCTTTTCTTGACATTGGGTTCCGCTCGTGTGTGTCAAAGGGATATGCAGCGAGTGGGACGTCACATATGAAGGCAGCTCTTTGCAAGAGCCTTGACGGGCCGAAGGGCTTGGTTATCGAAACGCGACCAGAGCCGATCGCGAGGGCGGGCGAGGCGATCGTACGGGTCGCGGCGGTTGGTCTCAACTTCGCCGATACGCTGATTACGCGCGGAAAGTATCAGTTCAAGCCGGATTTACCGTTTTCGCCAGGGGCGGAAATTGCGGGCGTGGTCGAATCCGTGGCCGCGAACGAGCTCGGGATTCACGTGGAACAGCCGGTCATGGCCTATGTGAATTGGGGCGGGGCGGCTGAGAAGGTCGCGGTCGATGTCGGCAAGCTTGTTCCTATTCCGGATGGTGTCGCGATGCCGGTCGCGGCTGGTCTCTCAGTGACCTACGGGACGGCGTTCCATGGTCTTGCCGACCGCGGCAAACTCAAAGCTGGTGAGACGGTTGTCGTCACTGGCGCAGCGGGGGGCGCCGGGCAGGCGGCCGTCGAAATCTCCAAGCTGATGGGGGGGCGCGTCATCGCGGTCGTGTCGTCGGAAGAAAAGGCCGCTATCGCGAGGGCGGCTGGGGCGCATGAGGTGATCCTTTTTCCCGGCTCGGATCTTAAATCCGAGGTTCGTAACCTCACCGGCGGGTCCGGCGCGGACGTCGTCTATGATTGCGTGGGCGGGGACGCGTCGGAGCTTTTGGTTCGCGCACTTGCCTGGCAAGGGCGCTTTCTCGTCGTCGGATTTGCGGCGGGTGAGATACCGAAAATTCCGCTCAATTTACTTTTGCTGAAAGGCGCCGAGATCGTCGGCGTGTTCTGGGGGGAGGCGGTGAAACGCGATCCGGCCGGGCATCGCGCCAACATGCAACGCGTCTTGGACTGGGTGCGCGACGGGCTGATCGTGCCGCGCGTTCATGCAACCTATCCGCTCGAAGATATCGTCGAAGCCCTAGGCGTTCTCGACCGCCGTGAGGCGACGGGTAAGATCGTGGTGACGATGCGTTGAGGCGCTGCGAGCGACGCTGCGTGCTACCAGTTCGCGTCGCCCTCGCCTTCATCAGTGAGGAAGCCCATGCCGCGCATCGGGAAGCGGTCCTCGATGCCATAGGGTCCGCCGCCGACGCCCGGCCTCGACGACATCAGCAGAGTCTGCGCGACAAAGAACGGTTCCGAACGGTAGCCGCCGTTGCGCGACAAGAAACGGGCGATGGCATCGACATTTGCGTGCCGCAACCGCGCGAGGGTGACGTGCGGTTTGAATGCGCGCGTGTCGGGAGCAAGTCCGGCATTGCGCGCGGCTTTCTCGTGCGCCCGTGCGAGTTCCTCCAGTTCGGGTTTCGGTTCGACGGCGGCCCAAATCGAATGCGGGTCATCGCCGCCGAATACGCCGAGGCCTGACAGTTTCAGTTCAAAGCCGTCGGGCTCGATGCGTGCAAGATTGGCGATGAACTCGCGGGCTTCGACGTTGCCGATATCGCCCGCGAACCGCAGCGTGATGTGGTAGTTCTCGGGCCTGATCCAGCGGGCGCCGGGCAATGGCAGGCGCAACCGGTAAAGTTCGTCGCAAATTTCGTCGGGGAGCTCGATGGCCGTAAACAAGCGGGGCATGTTCGATGTCCTTGCTCGTGGGCGACGCTACGGAGTGGCTTCTTTTGCGGTCGCCTGATTTTGCTCGACGCGAGCGACGAGGGCTTCGACGGCGGGCATGATGCGTTTCACGATCTCAGCGACGCCCTTGCCGGTCGGATGCAGTCCGTCGGGCTGCGTAAACGAGGGATCGAGTGCGACGCCGTCAAGAAAGAACGGATACAGCGGAACGGCGTATTTTGCGGCCAGTTCCGGGAAAATGGCGTCAAAATTTTTGACGTATTCGTCGCCCCAATTGCTCGGCGATTTCATGCCGGTCAGAAGTACGGGGATGCCTTTTGCTCGCAAGTCGGCGAGCATTTTGTCGAGATTGGCGCGTGGCACCTTCGGATCGATGCCTCGGAGGGCGTCGTTGGCGCCGAGTTCGAGGATGACTGCATCGGGCTTGGGGTCGAGCGCCCAATCGAGGCGTTCCAATCCACCGGACGTCGTATCGCCGGAAACACCGGCATTGATGATGGTGACCTTGTGTCCCTTGGCTTCAAGCGCCATCTGAAGCTGCACTGGAAACGATTCACTGGTTTTGACGCCGTATCCGGCGGTCAGGCTATCCCCGAAGGCGACAATCGTCGTCGGACGCAACGAAGCTGCGGACGCGGAGGTTACGAGTGCTGAAGTTACGAGCGAAGCCATCATCCCGGCGTAGATCATAAGGTGAAGTGCGACCTTCGCAATCCAGCCTGGGGCAAGGGAAACTGTTACGTTCATCTTTCGGCCCCACACATCACACAATTCATGAGCTGACGTAGAGGCTCAATGTGGACGGCACAAGTCCGATACGACAACGCGGGGCATCTAAGCTTGAGCGAACCAATCATCAAACTCGACAATGTGCGACTGACCTTGACGAGCCGAGCCGGGCCGGTGGACATCCTGCGCGGTGTGTCGCTCGCTATTCCGCGCGGGCAATCGGCGGCGATCGTCGGGCCGTCCGGGTCCGGCAAGACCTCGCTGCTGATGACGATGGCAGGCCTGGAGCGGATAACGAGCGGCCGGATCACGGTTTCCGGCCGGGAACTTGGGCCGCTGTCGGAAGACGAACTCGCGGTTTTGCGCGGCGCCGAGATGGGCATCGTTTTTCAGTCCTTTCACCTCGTTCCGACGATGACAGCGCTGGAAAACGTCGCGTTGCCGATGGAGCTCGCGGGCGACGCGGCGGCATTCGAGACGGCGCGAGGCCTTTTGGCGGAAGTGGGACTGGCGGCGCGGGTCGATCATTTTCCGGCTGAGCTTTCGGGCGGCGAGCAGCAGCGCGTCGCCATCGCGCGGGCCTTGAGTCGTTCGCCAAACATTCTGTTTGCCGATGAACCAACCGGCAATCTCGACGGCCGGACCGGCAAGCAAATCATCGATCTGCTGTTCGGCCTTCGCGCCCGGCGCAACGCCACGCTCGTGATCGTTACGCACGACAATAAGCTCGCGGCGATGACCGATCGTGTGATCCGCATGTCCGATGGCGTGATCGCGGCCGACGAAGGTACGAGTTCGGTCAAGCAGGCGGTCTCGTCGTGACGGCGTTGGCGGGTTTGGATCCGGCCTTTCCGCCGCGTCGCGCAGGTGCGTTGACAATCGCGCGGCTGGGCTTGCGCGAGTTGCGTAATGGATTCGACGGTTTTCGGATTTTCATCGCCTGCCTGGCGCTGGGCGTAATGGTGATCGCTGCCGTCGGGGCGCTTGCTGATGCCCTGCGGGGTGGCCTTGAGAAACAGGGCGAGACGCTTCTCAGCGGTGACGTCGTGTTCGCCCGGTCGCATGTGCGCGGTACGTCTCAGGATCTGGAGGTTTTTCGCGGCCTCGGACAGGTCAGTGAAACGGCGACGATGCGGACCATGGCGCGTCGCGTCGATGGATCGGATCAGGCACTTGCTGAGCTTAAGGGTGTCGACGATGCTTATCCGCTCGCTGGTGCTGCAACACTTCAGGGCGGAGGTTCGTTTGCCGACGCTCTTTCGGGCGACGGCGCCATCGCCGACGCAATGTTGCTCGATCGTCTTGGGCTCAAAGTCGGCGATACAATGCGTATCGGCGCGGCGGATGTGGTGATCAGGGGCATCCTCGACACCGAACCCGACGCCATCGTCGATCGCATGACCTATGGCCCTCGCGTTTTCCTGTCCCTGGCGACGCTCGATAAGACCGATCTCGTCAAGCCGGGAACGCTGATCCGCTGGCGCTATGCGATCAAGCTTCCAAGGAGTGCCGCCGACGACCGGCAGGCGCTCGCGGATTTGCGCAAGAGCGTCAGCGAAAAGCTTCCGGCAGGCGGCTATACGAGCGCCGACCGCTATGATCCGTCGCCGCAAATCAGCCGTGCGCTCGACCGGTTGCGGCAGTTCCTGATTCTCATCGGGCTGGCGTCGCTTCTCGTCGGCGGTGTCGGCATCGCGAACGCGGTCTCGACGTTCATCGACAAGCGCATGAAGGTGATCGCGACGCTCAGAAGCGTCGGCGCTTCGGGCTCTCAGATCATGGGGATTTTTCTCGTCCAGCTCGTGGTGATGACCGCGATCGGCATTGCCATTGGGCTGGCGCTGGGCGTTGCGGTGCCGTCGATCATCGATCGGTTTTACGGCGATCTCTTGCCGGTGCGCATCAACGTCGAAGTGTCGCCGCAGAGCCTTGGGCTGGCGGCGCTTTACGGTGCGCTCGTCGCTTTGCTGTTTGCGCTTTGGCCGTTGGGGCGAGCGGAAAATGTTCCGGCGACCGTGCTCTTTCGCGACAGCATCAACGCGCCGGGCGGGGCGGCTGGCGGGCGGCCACGTAAGGCGCTTATCGCGCTCATGGCCGTTCTCGGCGCCGCGCTGGTCGCGATTGCCGTGCTGACATCCGAACCGCGTTCCATCGCGCTTTATGTGCTGGCGGGACTCGTCGTCATGCTGGCGGTGTTCGGCTGGCTTGGCGGCTTTCTTTCCCGGCTGGCGCGACGTCTGCCGCGACCGTCACGGCCCGAACTCGGGTTAGCGTTGCGAAACATCGCTTCGCCCGATGGTCTAACAAGATCTGTCGTTCTGTCGCTTGGAACGGGGCTGTCGCTGCTGGTCGTGGTCGCGCTCGCGAACGCGTCGCTCGTCGCCGATCTTCAGGACCATCTACCGGCGGAAGCTCCCGATTATTTTCTTCTCGATATTCCGCCGGGTGATCTCGACGGTTTGAAAACCCGCATTTCCCAGGATGCGCCGGGCACGACGCTGGTCGATGCGCCAATGCTACGCGGCCGAATCGTGGCGATAAAGGGCACGCCGGTTGAAGATCTGAAGTTTCCGGCGGATACGCAGTGGGTGCTCAACGGCGATCGCGGCTTAAGCTACGCCGACACGGTGCCTGAGGGTTCGACGGTCACCGGCGGGTCGTGGTGGGCCAAGGATTACGCGGGGCCGCCGCTCGTTTCGTTCGAGGGCGAGATCGCGAAGAAGCTCGGTCTCAAGCTTGGCGACGACGTAACCGTCAACGTGCTCGGGCGGAATATCGATGCCAAGGTCGCGAGCCTGCGTGACGTCAAGTGGGAGAGCATCGCGCTCAACTTCATTATGGTGTTCTCGCCAAATACGCTGCGAGGTGCGCCGCATAATCTGCTCGCAACCGTCCGGTTGCCGAAAGGAGTTGCTGCCGCCGTTGAAACCAAGATGGTTCGCGATATCGGGCGGTCTTACCCATCGGTGAGCGCAATTCGCGTCCGCGATGCCATCGACCAGTTCAGCAAGATTTTCGCAAAGGTGATGGTGGCGGTGCAAGTCGCGGGGAGCGTCACGCTGACGGCGGGCGCGCTGGTTCTGGCGGGCGCTCTGGTGACGGCGCAGCGCCGCCGCATCCTGGAAGCGGTGATCCTGAAGACGATCGGCGCGCGGCGGCGGCAGATCCTCAAGGCGCACGCGTGGGAATACGCCTTGCTCGCGACTATCGCGGCGCTCGTTGCGATCGTGCTCGGGAGCGCTATTGCTTGGGTGGCCGTTACCCGCGTCATGGAACTGGACTTTGTTTTCTCTCTGAACGCCGTTTTTGTGACGCTTGTCGTCGCGGCGGCGATGATCGCGGTGTTCGGCGGTTTGGGAACGTGGAGCATCCTGAGAGCGCCCGCGGTATCTGTCCTGCGTTCAGAATAAAAGCATTCCGCTTTGTGTTTCCGGACCTTGAAAGCTATTGAAGTCGGGATCATATCTTACGCAGAACCGGCGGTTTGCCGGGTAACACGAGGATTCGAGGACCATGGCTGAAGTTTTTACGCGACCGAATAGCCCGTACGGCGGCGCACGGACATCTGGCGCGATCGACCAGGGGCTGCGCTCGTTCATGCTCGGCACCTACAACTACATGGCTCTCGGCGTCGCCGGTACGGCAGTCGTGGTCATGCTTCTTTTGGCCAATCCGCAGGTGTTGGCAGCGATCGCTCTCGGCCCGATGAAGTGGGTCGTGTTCGCAGCCGTCCTCGGACTCGGCTGGTTCGCGCAGCGTCTTATCATGGGCGGCAGCGCGGTCGTAGCGCATGGCGCTTACTGGCTATACTGCGCGCTCTGGGGCGCTTTGATCGCGCCGATGATTTCGCTTTACGTCTCGACCGGCATGGCCGGTTTGGTCGGACAGGCTTTCTTCATCGCCGCCGCGATGTTCGCGGTTACGAGCCTGATCGGCTACACGACGAAGAAGGACATGACGGGCTGGAGCGGTTTTCTGTCCATGGCGTCGATCGGTCTGATCGTTGTCATGCTGGGCAGCTTCTTCTTCGTCACGGATCCGGGCACGAGCAAGGTCGTGAGCATGGGTATCTCGGCTGTCGTCGTGGTGCTGTTCTCGATCGTCACGGCTTATGAGACGCAGGCGATCAAGTCGATGTACATCGAGAACGTCCAGTACGGCGGCGAAGCTCAGCTGAAGCGTTCTTCGATCTTCGGCGCCTTTATGCTCTATGGCTCGTTCATCACGCTCTTCATCCACATCCTGAACTTGCTGGGATTGGCTAACTCGAACAGCAACTAAGGTCGATGGACCGATCGTTCAGAAAGGCCCCGGTTTTCGGGGCCTTTTTTGTTTGCCGCTTACGACACACGTTCCGTCGCCCCGTCGTCGTAGGAGGCCGGAAAGTGTTCAGAAGCTGACGACGCCAGGGCGGTCTTCGAGGACGCTCAACACGCGTTTTAAGTCATGGCCGCGCTTCATGATCAGGCCCCCGGCGGCAATGACGCTGTACGCGCCCTGCTTGCGCGCCAAGCGCAGATCTTTCTCGATGCGGTAGAGAGCGTATTCACTGGCTTTGCGATAAACCGAGAACACGGCCTTGTCGCGTAGCAAGTCGATAGCGTAGTCGCGCCAAGCGCCGGAGGCGACCTTGCGGCCGTAAAGATCAAGAATGGCTGTGAGTTCGTAGCGATCGAAAGTGGTTCGACGGCTTGGCTCCGAGCTGAGATCGGCAGATCCAAGTGTGCCCGCTGGGCGCGGGCGCAGAACTATCGGGTCGGTTGTCTCGCTCAAATGGCGCCGTCCAATCTTTATGCTTAAAGATTGCGCCAACGACTGAGGAAAGCAAGAGAGCTTGCGAAAATCTTCTGGCCGTCGGCCGGATGAACGACCGGTGCAACGAAGCACGGAAATACCTCGGCCCTGACAAATTCAGGACTCCGCTGCGGCCCCAATCTGCCGCATTAAACCGCGATAGAGATAACCGTTGCCTTTGGATCTGACTTCAAAGGACCGGCTCTGGATACATAGCCCCCCAGCCCCCCGGGGCCATAGTTTCGAGGCCGGGTTCTCAGGCAACGCCCCGATTTCGTTTTGGTCCCCATCCAAGACGACCCTCCTCCCTGGACGTATGTTGTCCCGGCAGGGCCGGCTCCGCAAAGCCGGTCCTGCCGGCATTTGCGCATTGCGAGGGTTTCATTTGAGCCGAGACCGCATTCTGTGCGTATATAATGTTACAGTGCGGGGAATTCGGATATTGATCTCAAAATGATAGCAAAGCGCAAGGCGGTCTCGAAGCCGCGTCCAAAACCGACGACCAATCCGCTGATGGCGAAGTGGAATGGCGAGTTCGCCATGGCGCCCTTCGAAAAGATCGAAGCGCGCCATTTCAAGCCTGCACTCGAAGCGGCATTTCGCGAGCACAAAGCCGAAATCGAAAAGATCGCGCGCAATCCGGCGAGGCCGACATTCGCGAATACCATCTTGCCGCTGGAAAAGAGCGGCTGGCAGCTCTCTCGAGTCGCATCGATTTTCTGGAATCTCGAAGGCTCGGACTCGACGCCCGAGCAGCAGGAAATCGCGCGGGATATGGCGCCTCGTTTTGCGGCGCACGAAACTCAGATCCTGCTCGACAAGCGCCTGTTCAAGCGCGTTGACGATCTTTATGAGCGGCGCGAGGCGCTGAAGCTCGACGAGGAAAGTCTTCGCGTGCTCGAACGCCATCATCTCGAATTCGTTCGGGCCGGTGCGAGGCTGTCATCAGCCGAGAAATCACGTGTCAGGGAAATCAACGCGCGGCTTGCGACGCTCGTCACGCAGTTCATGCAGAACGTGCTGAAGGACGAGCAGTCGTGGCGGCTGGTGCTCGACGGCGAAAACGATCTCGCGGGCCTTCCAGATACGTTCAGGGAAAGCGCCGAACGTGCGGCCGCCGATGCCGGACTTCCCGGTAAGGCGCTGGTGACGCTCGCGCGATCGAGCGTTGAAGGCTTTCTTACGTATTCGGCTCGCCGCGATCTGCGCGAGCAGGCGTTCAATGCTTGGATCAGCCGCGGCGCGCACGATGGCGAGACGGATAACCGGCAGATCGTTTCGGAAGCGGTGGCGCTGCGTGGGGAATACGCCCGTTTGATGGGCTTTAAATCGTTCGCGGAATTCAGTCTGCAAGACACGATGGCGAAGACACCGGCCGCAGTCGATGACTTGCTTCGCGCGGTCTGGGAAAAAGCCGTCGATCGGGCGCGTGACGAACGCGATCAGCTCGGGGCGGAAGCGCAACGCACGGGCGACAATTCCGAAATCATGCCGTGGGATTGGCGCTACTACTCGGAGAAGGTGCGCAAGGCGAAGTACGATTTCGACGAGTCGAAGCTTCAGCCATACCTCGAACTCGATCACATGATCCGCGCGGCGTTCGATTGCGCGACGCGCCTATTCGGGTTGAAGTTCAAGGAACGCAAGGATCTGCCGCGCTACCACGCGGACGTGCGCGTTTGGGAAGTGCTCGACAAGAAGGGTCAGCACGTCGGCCTCTTCATGGGCGATTACTTCGCGCGTTCGACGAAGCGGTCCGGCGCGTGGATGTCGTCGTTCCGGTCGCAGCACAAGCTCGGCAAGGGACAGACGCCGATCATCGTCAACGTCTTGAACTTCACGAAGGGCGGCGACGGCGAGCCGCCTCTGCTGTCGTTCGATGACGCGCGCACGCTGTTCCACGAATTCGGGCACGGGCTGCACGGGCTGTTGTCGAACGTTACGTATCCGTCGATTTCGGGAACGTCGGTGACGCGTGATTTCGTCGAGCTGCCGTCGCAGCTTTACGAGCACTGGCTGTCGACGCCGGAAGTGCTCGAAAAGCACGCGCTGCATTACAAGACCGGAAAGCCGATGCCGAAGGTTTTACGGCAACGGTTGGCGGCTGCGCGGAATTTCAATCAGGGCTTCGCGACCATTGAATATACGTCGTCGGCGCTTGTCGATATTGCGCTCTATTCCGCCGATTTATCGGAGATCGGCGACGTAGAGCGGTTCGAGCGCGAGGCTCTCGCCAGCATCGACATGCCGAAAGAAATCGTCATGCGCCACCGGCTGCCGCACTTCATGCACATCATGTCGGGATATGCGTCCGGCTATTACAGCTATCTCTGGTCGGAAGTGATGGACGCAGATGCGTTTGCCGCGTTCGAGGAAACCGGCAACGTGTTTCATCCGGCGACGGCGAAGAAGCTGCACGAGTTCATCTATTCCGCCGGCAACAGGCGCGATCCACATGCCGCGTACGTAGCGTTCCGCGGGCGGCCGCCGAAGATCAACGGCTTGCTCAAAAAGCGCGGGTTGGCGGCCTGATCGTTTGCCCCGGCGACTCCCCTGTGGGGAGCCGGCCGCCGGGGGCTATTACCAAAGGCCTGCCATCGTCGCGCCGATGATAGGACCGCTGCGTCCCTCCTGCATGAGCACAACGACCTTCTGGACGTCGGCCTGCATCATCGCGGCGCGAGGCAATTGCACCCGCATCGCTTGGCCCTTCCAAATGCCGACCGGTGTCAACTCGCGCACGATGTTCGTATAGGTGACGTTCTGGCCTGCGTTTTCGCCGGCCTTGATTTGCACCTCGCCGGACATTTGTACGACGCCAAGCCAGATCGTTGCTTCACGCGGCGCGTGTTCCGGCAGCTCCTGGCCCAACGCGAAGTTCAAGGTATTGCGCTCTTGCCAGAAGCGAACGGAAATCTGTTGGGGGCCAACGGTTTTCGACGTCTCAGCGATTGCGTGCTCGATTTCGCTTTTCGAAGCGCCGTTGACGGGAATGAGGCCGTTGACGACCACCTGGGGCGTGTAGATCGCGCCGTCGCCCCGGGCGCGAGCATAATTTCTCTGACGATCCGAGTTGCGCGGCGACGCGAAGGTGTCTTTCCAGCCGAGGTAATTCCAATAATCGACGGGCAGCGAAAGCGCGATAATCGAGGGGTCCTCGGACAGGGTTTTCAAGACTGCGTCCGCCGGCGGGCAAGACGAGCATCCCTGACTGGTGAAGAGTTCGATTACGGCTTTGAAAGGCTGGTCCGCCGGTTCGCCGACGGAGACCTCCTGGGCCGAAGCGGAGAACGAGCAGGCAACGATGGCAAGACATGTCAGCAGGGGTTTACGAAAACGCATCGAAAATTCAGCCTCGCAGCCAATGTGGCGATTGCCACGACATCCTTTTAGCGCCCTGGCGCAAAAGCCTAAAGTGAAAGGCGCGAAAGCCTTGTCACGAACGGGTGAGCCACTCGGTCATTCGCTGGAATAAGGTAAATCGTTACACGGCGTTCCTTCTCCCCTTGGGAGAAGAGCCTACCTCGGATTCGATCCGGAGTGGTCGGGAGTTGGATGAGGGGTGAACCATTTCCCTCACCCTGACCCTCTCCCCAAAGGGGAGAGGGAAAAGCGGGTTAAGCCGCCAAGTTTCTCAGAACGTAATGCAGGATGCCGCCGTTCTTGAAGTACTCGATCTCGTCGAGGGTATCGATGCGGCAGAGGACGGGCACCGGAAGTGTCGAGCCGTCGGCGCGGGTGATGGTGATGGTCATGACCTCGCGCGGTTTGACGCTGGCTAGTCCGGGGATCGTGACGCGTTCGTCGCCTTTGAGGCCCAGCGATTGCCAGGAGGCGCCTTCGGTGAAGACGAACGGGACCACACCCATGCCAACGAGGTTCGAGCGGTGAATGCGTTCGAACGATTGCGCAATGACGGCGCGGACGCCGAGTAGAGTGGTGCCCTTGGCCGCCCAGTCGCGTGACGAGCCGTTGCCGTACTCGATGCCCGCGAAGACGACCAGCGGCACGCCTTCGGCTTCATACTGCATCGCGGCGTCGTAGATCGGCGTTTCCTTGCCCGACGGGTAATGGATCGTCAGGCCGCCTTCTTTCACGTTGCCGTTTTCGTCTTTCACCATGTGGTTCTTGATGCGGATGTTGGCGAACGTGCCGCGCATCATGACTTCATGGTTGCCGCGACGCGTGCCGTATTGGTTGAAGTCAACCGGCTGCACACCGTGGTCGAGCAAATATTTGCCGGCCGGGCTCGCGGTCTTGATCGAGCCCGCAGGCGAGATGTGGTCGGTCGTGATCTTGTCGCCGAACAGGCCGAGGACGCGGGCGTTGACGATGTCGGTGATCGGCTTCGCGTCGCGGGCGATGGTCTGGAAGTAGGGCGGGTTCTGAACGTAGGTCGAGGAGCCGTTCCAGCCGTAGGTTAGGCCGCCGCTCGTCGCGATGCCCTGCCAATTGCCGTCGCCCTTGAAGACGTCGGCGTAGCGCGACATGTACATATCGCGCGTTACGTTCTCGGCGATGAACTTCTGGATTTCCTGCGTCGTCGGCCAGATGTCTTTCAGGAAGACGGGCTTGCCGTCGCTGCCTTCGCCTAAGGGTTCTGTCGTCAGATCCTTTTGCACAGAGCCGGCGAGCGCATAGGCGACGACGAGCGGGGGCGAAGCCAGATAGTTCGCCTGCACGTCGGGGCTGACGCGGCCTTCGAAGTTTCGGTTGCCGGAAAGAACGGCGGCGGCGACGATGCCGTTACCGTTGATGGCTTTCGAAATCTCCGGTGCCAGGGGCCCGGAGTTTCCGATGCAGGTGGTGCAGCCGAAGCCAACCAGATTGAAGCCGATCTGATCGAGATAGGGCTGCAGGCCCGCCTCCGCGAGATAAGCGGCAACGACCTGAGATCCAGGCGCGAGAGAGGTTTTGACCCACGGCTTGCTTGTCAGCCCAAGTTTCGCCGCGTTGCGCGCGAGGAGGCCTGCCGCGATCAGAACGCTCGGGTTTGACGTGTTGGTGCAGCTCGTGATTGCCGCAATGACGACGTCGCCGTGGCCGATGTCGAACGGCTTACCTTCGACGGGCGCGCGCTTCGAAAGTTCGTCGGGCTTCTTGTACTCGCCTGCAAGCGCCGTTTCGAAACCGCTTTTGATGTCGGTCAGCGCGATGCGGCCTTCGGGACGCTTCGGACCGGCCATCGACGGAACGACGTCGCCCATATCGAGAGACAGCGTGTCGGTGAAGACGGGGTCGACGGAACTTGCATCGCGATAGAGGCCCTGGGCTTTGCAATAGGCTTCCACAAGGGCGATGCGGTGTGAATCCCGGCCCGACATCGTCAGATAGTTGACGGTTTCCTTGTCGACCGGGAAGAAGCCGCAGGTCGCGCCGTATTCAGGCGCCATGTTGGCGATCGTCGCGCGGTCGGCGAGCGTCATGGAGTCGAGGCCGGGACCGTAGAATTCGACGAATTTTCCGACCACGCCCTTTTTGCGCAGCATCTGCGTGACCGTCAGCACAAGGTCGGTTGCCGTCACGCCTTCGGTCAGCTTGCCGGTCAGGCGGAAGCCGATGACTTCCGGGATGAGCATCGATTGCGGCTGGCCGAGCATGGCAGCTTCGGCTTCGATGCCGCCAACTCCCCAGCCGAGAACGGCGAGGCCGTTGACCATCGTCGTGTGGCTGTCGGTGCCGACGAGTGTATCGGGGTAGGCGACCGTCGATCCGTCGGCCATCTCGTTGGTCCAGACGGTCTGGGAAAGATATTCGAGGTTGACCTGATGGCAGATGCCGGTGCCGGGCGGCACGACGCGGAAATTCTGAAAGGCGCCTTGGCCCCATTTCAGGAAATTATAGCGCTCGCCGTTGCGGGCGTATTCGAGCGCGACGTTATCGGCCAAGGCTTTCGGCGTGCCAAACTCATCGACGATGACGGAATGGTCGATGACGAGATCGACGGGCACGAGCGGGTTGATCTTCGTCGGATCTCCGCCGAGCCTTGTCATGCCGTCGCGCATAGCTGCGAGATCGACGACGGCCGGAACGCCGGTGAAGTCCTGCATCAGGACGCGCGCGGGGCGAAAGCCGATTTCCTTCTCGGTCTTGCCCTTGTTATCGAGCCATTCGGCCATGGCCACGATGTCGGCCTTGGTGACGGAGCGGTTATCTTCGTGGCGCAAAAGGTTTTCGAGGAGAACGCGCATCGAGTAAGGAAGACGCGAGATGCCTTTGAGGCCGTTGGCCTCGGCGTCGGGCAACGAATAATAAACGTAAGGCTTGCCCTCGACGGTGAGGGTTTTCTTACAGTTGAAGCTGTCGACGGAAACGGGTGTGAGTGCGCTCAAGGTCAGGCCTCCGAAAAATTAAGACGAAGGGCTGCGCCGCCGGAGTGCCGGCGGATCGAGGACGCCCCGCGACACAAATGGATTGGGCCGCGCGACCCCCTCGCTTTTGCGCTAGCGAAGGATACAACGTGCCTTTTATATAATCACTCAAAGAAAGAAACACCAATGCTAATGGCGGTGAAATTGCGCGCAATTGCCACCGCCATTGCTTAATCCGAAGTCACGGAATCCGATCGCTGTGCAGCTCATTGCCGAAGACTTGGTCATAGATCGCGGATCGCGCCGGGTCATCGAGGGGCTGTCGTTCGCCGTGAGGCAGGGCGAGGCGCTGGTGCTGACGGGTGCAAACGGCATCGGCAAGACGACATTGCTGCGAGCGCTCGCCGGATTCATCCGTCCGTTTCGCGGCACGATCCGGCTCGATGGCGGCGACCCGGAACTGTCGGTCGGCGAGCAGGCGCACGCCGTCGGCCATACGAATGCAGTGAAGTCGAGTTTGACGGTGATCGAGAATGCGACGTTCTGGAACGCTTATCTGGAAACCGGCGATCATGCGGTGAACAGAGTCGACGCCGCGCTTCGCCATTTCGGATTGGATGAGCTGGGAGAATTTCCTGCGGCTTATCTCTCGGCGGGGCAGAAACGCCGGCTCGGATTATCCCGGCTTCTCGTCGCGCATCGGCCGCTCTGGCTGCTGGACGAGCCGACGGCCTCTCTCGATACGGCGTCGTCGGAGAGATTGGTGGCAGCCGTGAATACCCATACCAGGACCGGAGGCCTCGCCGTCATCGCGACGCATTTGCCGTTGGCCCTCGAACGGGCGCGGACTCTTGATCTGGCGGCGCAAAGGATAATGGCGTGACGAGCTTCTGGGCTCTCCTTCACCGCGACTTGCGGCTCGCGGTTCGCGAAGGCGGCGCGATCGGGACGGCGCTCGGATTTTTTCTCGTCGTCGTGTCGATGATGCCGCTCGGGCTTGGTCCCGATCTCAATCTTTTGGCGCGGATCGCGGCGGGTGTTTTGTGGATCGCGCTGCTGCTCGCGGCGCTCCTGTCGCTCAATAGGATTTTTGAAGCCGATTACGAAGACGGCACGCTCGACGTGCTGGCGACGGGGCCGTTGCCGCTCGAACTCGTCAGCGCCGCTAAAGCGCTCGCGCATTGGATCACAACGGGCATACCGCTCGCCATCATGGCGCCGGTGCTCGGCATTTTGTTGAACCTCGACCTGAGCGCCTATCCGGTTCTGGTGGCGACAACCTTGATCGGTACGCCCGCGGTTAGTTTTCTCGGCGCCATCGGGGCGGCGTTGACCATGAAAACGCGGCGCGGCGGCCTGCTATTGGCCGTCATCGTGCTGCCATTCTACGTTCCCACGCTGATCTTCGGCATATCGGCTGTGAGCGCCGGCGCGGGACCCGGGGGCGTCGGGGCGTCGTTTCTCATCCTGGCGGCGATTTCGCTCGTTACGATTGTGCTCGGTCCCGTGGCTGCCGCCGCTGCACTCCGGGTTCAGCTTCAATAAATGTTAACCCGAAGCTTCATTGCGCCGTTTGGTTTAAAGGCTTAAATCCCGCCCATGCAGACGATTATGCAACGCCTCGCCAACCCAACGCGCTTCATGGAGCTCTCCGCCCGGCTGCTGCCGTGGATGACGGCTGTATCGGCTATCCTATTGGTTTGGGGGCTTTATTTGGTCTTCTTTGATTCTCCAGCAGACTATCAGCAGGGGGAGACGGTGCGGATCATGTACATCCATGTGCCGTGCGCATGGCTGTCGATGATGATTTACGGTCTTATCGCGCTGTCGAGCTTTGGGTTGCTCGTGTTCCGACATCCGCTGGCGGACGTTTCGGCCAAAGCCGCAGCCCCGCTGGGAGCGGCATTCACGTTCCTCGCCCTCGTGACCGGGTCGCTCTGGGGCAAGCCGATGTGGGGCACATACTGGGTTTGGGATGCGCGGCTGACGTCGGTGCTGCTTCTTTTCTTCCTTTACCTCGGACTGATCGCGCTCAGATCGGCGCTTGAGGAAGAAGGCGCGGCCGCGAAGCTGACCGCGGTGCTGGCGCTTGTCGGGGTCACGCTGCTGCCCATCATCAAGTTCTCGGTCAATTGGTGGAACACGCTGCATCAGCCTTCCACGGATTTCACGTCGACCATCGATCCGAGCATGCGGCTGCCGCTGCTCGTCATGGCAGTGGCATTCACGCTCATGTTCTTTGCGATGCATCTCAAGGCCATGCGGAACGAGATATTGCGCAGACGGGTGAAGGCGCTCCGGACGCAGGCGGTTGCCGGCCGCGACAGGTTCGCAACAGACGGCGCGACCCAAGGCGCGGCGGAGTAACAGCCATGGATCTTGGGCCGCACGCCGCCTTCATTTGGATTTCCTACGCTGCCGTGACTGTGACGGTGATCGGGCTCATCCTTTGGCTTCTGGCCGACGGCTGGAAGCAGCGGGCCGATCTCGCGGCGCTCGAGCGCCAGGGCATCAAGCGCCGAGCCTCGAACTCATAGAGAGAGATGACCGTGGCCCAAGGTCGACCCAATTATCTGCGCCTTCTCCCGGTGGTGGTTTTTGCTGTGGTTGCCGGATTTTTCGCAATGGCGCTTCGGTCTGGCGACCCGTCGCTGTTGCCGTCGACGCTTGTCGGCCGGCCGGTGCCGACGACGACGTTTCCGCCGGTCGAGGGTCTCGAAACACAGGGCAAGCCGGAGCCGGGGTTCACGTCCGCCGATCTGGCAAAGGGCAAGATTTCAGTCGTCAACTATTGGGCGTCCTGGTGCGTACCGTGCATCGACGAGCATCCGATGCTCGAACGGCTCAAAGATGAGTCGGGCGTTGATATCTACGGCATCAATTATAAAGACCAGGCTTCCGCAGCCCGCCGCTTTCTCGGACGGTTCGGCAATCCGTTTACGGCGGTCGGGACCGACGCGAGCGGGCGTGCTGCGATCGACTGGGGCGTCTACGGCACGCCGGAAACATTCGTCGTCAACGGCAAGGGCGACGTGATCTACAAGCACGTCGGGCCGATCACGGAAGAGTCGCTCGCGACGAAGCTTCTGCCGATCGTCGCGAAAGCGAAGGCCGAGGCGGCGGCAGGTCCATCGTCCTAGAGAGGACGTCCTGGAGCCGGTGTCTTAAATCAGCGGTACGAACTGTCCGCGCGAGTGATTGAGGACGGTCAGCGTTCCGGTCTTGATGTCGAAGTGCGCGCCGTGAAGCGCCAAGCGGCCTTTGTCTTCCTGCTCCTTGACGAACGGGAACGTGCGCAGATTGGCGATCGATTGCTTGATCGCTTCCTTTTCGAGAGCTTCCTGACGCACGGGGCTGCTGCTCATCTGATGGGAGGAGAGGACGTTGAGCCGGGCATCGTCAAGCATCGACATCCACTTCGAAATGAAGTGTGCGTCGGTCTGAATCGCGGCACCCTGATCGAGAGCGGCTTTGATACCGCCGCAGCCCGAATGACCCATGACGATCATGTTTTTCACGCGCAGGTTCAGCACCGCGAACTCCATGGCAGCGCTGACGCCGTGATATTTGCCGCTGACTTCGTAAGGCGGCACGAGGTTGGCGACGTTGCGGACGATGAAAAGCTCGCCCGGCATGGCGCTGAAGATCGTTTCCGGATCCACGCGGCTATCCGAGCATGAAACGATCATCGTCTCGGGATTTTGGCCGTAGGTCGCCAGCTCTTCATAGTGGTCGGCGTTGGGCACAAAATGGCGATGCCGGAAGCGGCGATAGCGGTCGGTCAAAGACTCAGGAAAGCTGCTCATTGATGTTTTCCACTTTCGGCCGTAGGGGCTCCCCGGCTCTTGACTAAAACGATGTAGCCGACAACCGCAGACAGTAGCGAGCCGACCATCACGCCAAGACGAACCTCGGCGCTCGTATCGGGATCCGGGAACGCCAGCAGGCCGATGAACAAGCTCATCGTGAAGCCGATGCCTCCCAGAACGGCGGTGCCGAAGAGTTGCGTTTGAGAAGCTCCGTGCGGCATCTCCCCAAGGCCGGTGGCAAGTACGACCCTTACTGCGGCGTATATGCCGAGAGCCTTGCCGAGGAAAAGGCCTAAGGCGATTCCGATGGGGATTTGCGACAGCATGTCGTTCGTCGATAGGCCGCCAAGCGATAGGCCGGCGTTGGCAAACGCAAAAATCGGCATGATCAGGAAACTGACCCACGGGCTCAGCGCGTGCTCAAGAGCGGTCAACGGCCCGTCGACCCCCTTTTTCGGGCTGGAGAGGGGGATCGTCAGCGCGGTCACGACACCGGCGATGGTCGCGTGGACGCCGGATTTCAGAACGCAAACCCAGACGAAAGCTCCAATAATGAGATACGGCCAGACGCGCATCACGCCCATACGGTTGAAAAGAATTAGGATCGCGACGCCAACCGCCGCGAGCGAGAGAGCCGCCATCGAAAGTTCGGACGTATAGAAGAAGGCGATGATTAGAATGGCTCCGAGGTCGTCCATGATGGCGAGAGCGAGTAGAAAGACCTTCAATGTTGGCGGCACGCGCTTTCCAAGGAGAGCCATGACGCCAACCGCAAACGCGATGTCGGTCGCCGCCGGAATGGCCCAGCCGCGAAGCGCTTCGGCGTTATCCCAATTGATGCTGGCGTAGATCACCGCCGGGGCGACCATGCCGCCCAAGGCTCCGGCGATCGGAAGCATCGCGGCTTTAGGATTGGAAAGCGCACCACGGATGGCTTCGCGTTTGATCTCGAGGCCTACGACTAGGAAGAAGATGACCATCAGGCCATCGTTGATCCAGTGGAGCACTTCCTTCGACAGTGCGAACGGCGCCACGCCAAGCTGGACGTGGGTGGCAAGGAGGCGCGCGTAAAAGCCTTGAAGCGGTGAATTTGCGAAGATCAGCGCCAGAATTGCGGCCGCGAGCAAGACCAAGCTTGCCGCAACTTCTCTGCTGATGCCTTCGGCACTCGATTCGGGCTTCATCTCCGAGCATTCCCCCCGTCAAAAAATCCTGCCGGAGCAGGGTATGCCGTCTTGTGGGATTTGTCGCAAGCTCAGACGGGATCGTGCGGATTTGGCTCAAGAATTTGCGTCTGTTACGGCTTCGATGGCGACGGGCGATATGCCGTTCGCCCAGTCGACGAGGTAGGGCCGCAAGTGATCGGCGCCTCGGCTGACTTCGATGGCGCGGCGAACCCCTCCGAGCGCGTATCCAAGGGCTTGCTCGGGTTTTTGGCCAAGCATCAGCTTCGCGGTCAAACAACCTGCGAAGACGTCGCCTGTGCCGTGGGGCACGTCGTTCCATTTTTCGACCCGGCCGACGAACGTGCGACCTTCAACAACAAGTACGGTCGCGAGCGAAGACGGTCCGTCGGGAATCGAGGTGCCCGCGACAATGGGACGGCCAAGGCTTGAGATCGCCGCGACGGCGTCGGATGGCGATTTGACGTCGCGGCCGGAGAGCCACGACAACTCGAACCGGTTGGGGGTCAGGACGTCGGCGAGCGGCAGCAGCCGATCGCGAATGCCATGGGCGGCGCGTTCGTCGATGTAAAGGCCGGCTGGGTCATCGCCGAAAATCGGATCGCATACGAACGTGATAGCGGGTTTCAAAGCGCGAAGGCGCGTCACGGCCTCGGCGACAACTTCAACGTGTTGGCTGGACGGCAGATATCCGGAAAAGATCGCGTCGAACGTTCCGAGCCAACCGTTGTCGGCAAGCGCCCCGACCATATCGTTCAGCAGCCGGGGGTCGAGCGTGATTCCGGCGATGTGGGCGCGGATCGGATGGTTCGAAAGCACGACTGTCGGCAGTCCGACGACTTCGATGCCGGCGCCGAGCAGGGGCGGGGCGGCTGCCGTCAGGCCGACGGGGTCGTGCGCGACGTAGGACGAAATCATCAAAATACGGGGCATGAGATCGATGTTCTGACGGTGAGACGACTGCCAAACGATTTCGACCTCCGTCAGACTTTACGATTTATTCGAAAGTTTAGTCGCGGTCGATATTGCAAACATGCATGGTGCGATGCACAATCCAACTGATCTGCATGGGAGTCGATGCGATGGCCATGAGACCCAGACGCAGCGTGCTCTATTTGCCGGGCGACAACGACCGTGCGCTCGAAAAGGCGAAAACGCTGCCCGCGGATTCGATTATCATCGATCTTGAGGATTCCGTCGCGCCGACCAACAAGGAAAAGGCGCGATCGCAGGCGACGGCTGCCATTCATGAGCGGGGCTTCGGCTCACGCGAGGTCATATTGCGCGTCAATCCGATCGAGACGCCGTGGGGTATGGCCGACCTTCATGCCGCGATGGCGGCCGTGCCGGATGCCATTCTTATTCCAAAGGTTTCGAATTCGGGCGACATCACCGGCACCGCAAAGGTCATCAAAGCGGCGGACGCCGATCCGCGAATCCGGCTCTGGGCGATGATTGAGACGCCGATGGGCATCATCAACGCTAAGGAAATAGCGGCATGCGGCCCGGACCCCGACAACCGGCTGGTCTGCTTCGTTCTCGGCACGAACGATCTCCTGAAAGAGAGCCGGGCGCTCGCGAGCCGCAACCGATTCGCCGTCGTGCCGTGGCTCTCCATGACCCTGGTCGCGGCGCGCGCCTATGGAATTGACGTCATCGATGGCGTCTACAACGATTTCAAGGACGAATCGGGATTTCGCGCCGAGTGCGAACATGGCCGGACGCTCGGCATGGACGGCAAGACGCTCATCCATCCGTCGCAGGTCATTCCTTGCAACGAGGTCTTCTCGCCGACGGTCGAGGAAATTGCCTGGGCGCTTAAAATCATCAAGACCTTCGAAGAGCCGGAAAACGCGCGCAAGGGCGTCATCACGGTCGAAGGCCGCATGGTCGAGCGGCTGCACCTCGTCATGGCGCGGCGCGTGGCGGCGATCGCGGAAGCCATCAACGCGCGCTCAAAGGTCGAAGAGCCCTGGTTTTAGCAAACGCGCGCTCGGGGCCTGGTTTGGGGCCTCGTGCGGCCCTTGATCGCGTCCCGGTCTTTTCGAAAACTATTGCGGTCGGGTGCCGACATCCCGAAAAGAACAAGAAAAGCTGAAGCTCGGCTATATGGGCTTCTCGAAACATAAGGCGGGGATAATGGCCGGAACAAAGACGAACGCTGGTAATTTCTTCGAAGATTTCACCTACGGCCAGATCCTTCATCACGCGACGCCCCGTACCGTAACCGATGGCGACGTCGCGATTTATACCGCGCTCTACGGTTCGCGGTTCGCGGTTCAGTCGGCTGACACGTTTGCAACGGCCATCGGCTATCCGAAAGCGCCGCTCGACGACCTTTTGACGTTTCACGTCGTCTTCGGAAAGACGACGCCGGAAATCTCGCTGAATGCCATCGCCAACCTCGGCTACGCCGATTGCCGCTTTCTGAAGGCGGTCTATCCGGGCGATACGTTGACGGCCACGTCGGAGGTTATCGGGCTCAAGGAAAATTCGAACGGCGAGACCGGCACGGTCTATGTGCGTTCGACGGGACGCAATCAGGACGGCGACATCGTGCTGGAGTATTGCCGCTGGGTGATGGTCCGCAAGCGTTCGAAGGGGTCTCCTGCGCCGGAGGCCGTCGTGCCGAAACTTCCCGAGCGCGTCGATCCGGCTGATCTGGCGGTGGCGGTGCCGCCGCTCGACATCAGCAAGTACGATTTCGATCTTTCCGGCTCGCCGCATCGTTGGGGCGATTATGAGCCCGGAGAGAAAATCGACCATGTCGACGGCATGACGCTGGAAGAAGCCGAACATCAGATCGCGACGCGACTTTATCAGAACACCGCGAAGGTCCACTTCAACCTGCACACGGAATCGAAGGGCCGCTTCGGCAAGCGGATCGTTTATGGCGGTGTCGTCATTTCGCTCGTGCGGGGTCTCTCCTACAACGGACTTGGAAACGCTTTTCATCTCGCGGCCATCAATGGCGGGCGGCATGTGGCGCCGACGTTCGCGGGCGACACGATCTACGCTTGGTCGGAAGTGCTGGAAAAGGCCGAGATCCCGAACCGGAAGGATGTCGGAGCGCTCCGCGTTCGCCTCGTCGGCGTTAAAAACCAGGATTGCTCGTCCCTGCCGCTCAAGACCCCGACGGGCGAATACGCGGAAGGGGTTGTCCTGGACCTCGATACGTGGCTTGTGCTCCCCCGCTGAGATCGTATGGGCCCCGCCGGGCCGGTAAGCAGGGGAGCGCGTAGCATGAACGTCGGGGTGATCGGAAGCGCGGCGCTTGGACTGCTTGTTCTCGTGGCGGCCGATACGGCTGGAGCTGCCGGTGAGGCAGCGGTCGCCGAGATCAAGCTCGCGGATGGGGCCAGTGCCGGAACCGTCACGCTGACGGAAGTGGCGGCCGGCGTCCTTCTGACGTTCGATCTCAAGGGCTTGCCGCCCGGCGCGCACGGCTTTCACGTCCATGAAGCCGGGAAATGCGACGGCGATTTCTCGTCGGCGGGCGCCATCTACAATCCGCTCGGAGCCAAGCACGGTTTCCTCAATGAGGAAGGTCCTATGGCGGGGGATCTTCCGAATATCGTCGCCGGTCCCGACGGCGCCGCGCGGGCCGAAATGGTCAGCCCTTATCTGCATTTGAACAGGGATACCGACGATACCCTCTTTGGCACGGACGGGACGGCGCTCGTTGTCTACGAAAAAGCCGACGATTATCAGACCGATCCCGAGGGCGGCGGTGAGAAGCGAATCGCCTGCGGCGTGATCAAGGCGAAGTGACGCCAGCCGCTCCGGCAATCTTGTACGGTGACCAAAGACGTTTCGCGCTCTTTCCGGACGCGCCGAATCCCCGATTCCTGTAAACCTTTTTGCAGTATCGATTCGATTGTATGTATGCGTCGTAATCGATGCACTTGGGACGTCCGAAGCGAGATCCGGTGACACATAGGGTCGCGATCATTGGCGCCGGTTTGGCGGGTCTGTCGTGCGCGCGCGCGCTGCGGCGCGTGGGTATTTCCGTCAACGTGTTCGAGGAGGATCACAACGTCGGAGGGCGCATCGCAACGACGTGCGTCGGGAGCGACCGGTTCGATCACGGGGCGCAGTATCTGTGTGCGCAATCGGGCGAGTTTCAAAGCTATTTGACGGAAACCGCTAGCCTTGGCTACGCGGAGCGATGGGTTCCGCGCGTCGCGTCGGGCACTGGCGTGGGGGCGGCGTCCCGCGATCCGTGGATCGTCGGATGGCCCGGAATGTCAGCGATCGTTCGACCGCTTGCCGACGGCGTGCATGTTACGCTCGGCCGGCGCGTTCAATCGCTGGAGCGACGTGAGAAGGGATGGCACCTGTGGCTCGATAACGAGACGTTGGTGGGGCCGTTCGAAGCGGTCGCCATCGCCGTCCCGGCGGCACAGGCGCTTCGGCTTCTGAGCCGGGTCGGCACGTTCGCTGCGCCGTTGCAACAGGTCCGGATATTGCCATGCTGGGCGCTGATGGTCCGCATCGACGAGAAAAATTTCCCGGAGCAGGACGTCTTTACGAATGTTTCGGAGATCGTGCGCTGGATCGCGCGCGACAACACAAAACCCGGACGCATTCCCGACGGCGAGACGCTGGTTGTCCATGCGTCCCCGATCTGGAGCCTTGCGGCGGAGCAGGCCGATGCCGAAGACGTGGCGGAGGAGCTTTGGGGGGAGGTTGGCGAGGTTCTCGATCTGCCGCCGATCAGACCGTCGCGAATGACGGCGTATCTCTGGCGTGAGGGGATTGTCGATCGGGCGCTGGGCCAGACGCACCTTTACTGTCCGGACTCCCACGTCGGAGTCGCGGGCGACTGGTGCCTGGGCGGATTCGCCGAGCACGCCTTCGAAAGCGGCGGCCGCCTTGGGCAGGCCATCGCCGTCTCGCTCGGCTAACGGGACCAGCGCCAATCTAATGTGGCATTTGGCGAATTGCCGCGCTCGCTTCGAGACGCTACACATTCGCTTCAAACAAAAAGAAGGATGTCAGATGGCAGTAACATCCGGCCGGCCCGAACGGCCGCTTTCGCCACACCTTCAAATCTATACTCCGCTCGTCAACATGGTGATGTCGATCGTGCATCGCATCACGGGGGCGGCGCTTTATGCCGGTTCGCTGCTGCTGGCCTGGTGGCTGGTCGCGGCCGCGACCGGACCGGACTCCTACAACTATTTCCTGAGCTGGTGCGATACGTGGCTCGGAAAGCTCGTGCTGCTCGGATACACGTGGGCTCTGATGCATCACATGATTGGCGGCCTCCGGCATTTCATCTGGGATAGCGGCTACGGCTACGACCTTAAGACGGTCGATATTCTGTCGTGGGGATCGCTTGCTGCCTCGCTCGTTCTAACGGCCGCTATTTGGATCTGCGTCGCGATGGGAGTGGCCTGATGACGTCGATGCGAACACCGCTGAAGAACGTCCGCTATCTCGGCTCGGCGAAAGAGGGCGCGGATCACTTCTGGAAGCAACGCGTGACGGCGGTCGCCAACGTCTTCCTCGGAATTTTCCTGGTTTGGCTGATCGTTTCGCTGCTCGGAGCCGACTATGCGACCGTAAAGCAGAAGCTCGCGCATCCGTTGATCGCGTTGCCTTTGCTCGGGCTCGTGCTCTCCGGCACGATCCATATGCGGCTCGGAATGCAAACGATCGTCGAAGATTACGTGCATAGCGAAGGGATCAAGATCGTGGTGCTGATGCTCAACACGTTCTTCGCTATCGCCGTCGCGCTTGCGAGCGTGTTCTCGATTTTGAAACTGAGCTTTGGAGCCTGAGCCAGATGTCGGCAGTGAATGGCAAGGCCAACGGCGCGAGCGCCGCGCCGTCGCAAATCGGCAAGGCGTATCCGTTGCACGATCACGTCTATGACGTCGTCGTCGTAGGGGCGGGCGGCGCCGGTCTGCGGGCAACGCTCGGATGCGCGGAAGCCGGTCTTAAGACGGCGTGCGTCAGCAAGGTTTTTCCGACGCGTTCGCATACGGTCGCGGCGCAGGGCGGAGTTGCGGCGGCGCTGGGCAATATGGGTCGCGACGACTGGCGCTGGCATATGTACGACACCGTCAAGGGCTCCGACTGGCTCGGAGATCAAGACGCTATCGAGTATCTGTGCCGGAACGCACCCGCAGCGGTCTATGAGCTTGAGCATTACGGCGTGCCGTTTTCGCGCACGGACGACGGCAAGATCTATCAGCGGCCGTTCGGCGGCATGACGACCGATTACGGCGAAGGCCCCCCAGCGCAGCGTACTTGCGCCGCCGCCGACCGCACCGGCCATGCGATGCTGCACACGCTTTACGGCCAGTCGTTGCGCCACTCGGCGGAATTCTTCATCGAATATTTCGCGCTCGATCTCATCATGGATCAGGACGGCGCGTGCAGAGGCGTCATCGCGCTCAATCTCGATGACGGCACGCTGCACCGGTTCCGCGCGAAAAAGACCATTCTCGCGACAGGCGGATACGGGCGCGCGTATTTCTCATGTACGTCGGCGCATACCTGCACGGGTGACGGCAATGCCATGGTGCTTCGCGCCGGATTGCCGCTTCAAGACATGGAATTCGTGCAGTTCCATCCGACGGGAATCTACGGCGCGGGCGTGCTCATCACGGAAGGTGCGCGCGGCGAAGGCGGATATCTGACGAATGCCAAAGGTGAGCGCTTCATGGAGCGCTATGCCCCGCATGCCAAGGACCTGGCGTCGCGCGATGTCGTCTCGCGTTCGATGACCATTGAAATTCGCGAAGGCCGAGGCGTCGGTCCGGATGCCGACCATATCTATCTGCATCTCGATCATCTCGACCCGAAAATTCTCGCCGAGCGTCTTCCGGGCATTACGGAAAGCGCGAAAGTGTTCGCGGGTGTCGACCTTCGGCGCCAGCCAATTCCGGTGCTGCCGACGGTTCACTACAACATGGGCGGCATTCCGACGAATTATCACGGCGAGGTGCTGACGAAGAAGAACGGCGATCCGGATCACATCGTGCCGGGCCTGCTGGCGATCGGCGAGGCGGCGTGTGTTTCGGTGCATGGGGCCAATCGTTTGGGTTCGAATTCGCTTGTCGATCTTGTTGTCTTCGGGCGCGCGGCCGGTCTTCGCTGCGCCGAGACGATCGAGCAGGGCGTCATGCAGCCGGATCTGCCGAAGGACGCGCACGAACCGGCGCTCAATCGCCTCGATCGTTTCCGCAACGCCAAGGGCTCAACGCCAACGGCCGCTTTGCGTCTGCGGATGCAGAAGATCATGCAATCGAATTGCGCCGTTTTCCGCGACGGGCCGGTGCTGAAGGAAGGTGTCGAAAAGATCGCGACCGTCTGGCGCGATGCGGCGGATATTTCCGTGACGGATCGTTCGATGGTGTGGAATTCGGATCTCGTCGAGACGCTGGAATTCGACAATCTGATTGCGCAAGCGGCGGTGACCGTCGTCGGCGCGGAGAATCGCCAGGAGAGCCGTGGTGCGCATGCGCGCGAGGACTTCCCCAAGCGCGACGACGTCAACTGGATGAAGCACACGCTCGCCTGGGTGGACTATGCGACGCACTCCGTGAAGCTCGACGACCGGCCGGTGCACACCAAGACCATGACCAACGAAGTCAAGTACATCGAGCCCAAAGCGCGCGTTTATTGAGCCGTTCTGGCTTTTTGTTTGGTCGCGTTTTTTATCGGAAAACCGGGGCCAACTTTTCCGGAAGCGCTCCGGGCGAGTAGAAATAGCACTGTCACCGGAAGTCGCTTATGGTGCGGCCGCTATCGACGAGGGCGCACCAGCACGTGACCAAGAACAACACCGAAGACGGCGACGATACCGATACGCGGATGCCGCCCGACCCGTTCGCGGCGGTGTTGCCGGCGTTGGCGGCGCTCGGGGCCATCACGTCGATCGCAGCCGTCAACTGGGCGGGCCAGGAAAAGGTGGCGTCGCGCACGCGGACCAAGCGCAAGACCAGCGCATCGCTTCGCGATCTCGAAACCTGTTGCATGGGGCTTGCCGAGATTTTCCGGCGTTTCCAGAAGCACCCGCGCGTGTTTGCTGGTGGTGGCGGCCAGGCGTCGGCGCCGCTCAAATTCGGAGTGCATGGCCAGCGCATTCGCGCCGACGCGCAACGGCTTTATCTGCAACTGATGAACGATATCGCATCCATGCTGGTGTTGGCGACGCAGAACGCCTTCGATGTCATGACGGCCGTCGAGGACAGAGATATCGATGCTCCGGAGGAAATCTTCATCGGGTTCGGAGAGCAGCAGGAGCGGCTCAACGAGATCATTCAGTCGCGCGTGCCGCTTGGGGTCGCGGTTGAGACGGGGGGTGACGTCGCCGACAACCTCGTTACGCTCGTCCGGGAGCTGAAGAAGCACCAGAAGGCCGGTTAAGGCCAAAGAACCGCAGATGCCCGGCCGTCATGCCGTTGACAGGGGGGCACGTTCAAGCTTCTGTCATCGGCATTGGAATTTCATGCTGGGGACACCTGTAGTCTCATGGTTCAACTTACACTTCCGAAGAACTCGAAAATCTCCGAAGGCAAGACCTGGAACCGGCCGGATCGCGAGGGAGATTGGAAAGAATTCCGCGTTTATCGCTGGAATCCGGACGACGCTCGGAACCCGCACGTCGACACCTATCATATCGATCAGAAGCAGTGCGGGCCGATGGTGCTCGACGCTCTGATCAAGATCAAAAACGAAATCGACCCGACGCTGACGTTCCGGCGTTCGTGCCGCGAAGGCATCTGTGGTTCGTGTGCGATGAACATCGATGGGACGAACACGCTCGCGTGCTTGAAGGGCATCGAGGACGTCAAGGGCACGGTGAAGATTTACCCGCTGCCCCATATGGAGGTCGTGAAGGACCTCGTGCCAGATCTCACGAACTTTTATGCGCAACATCGTTCGATCGAGCCGTGGCTTAAAACGGATACGCCGACGCCGCCGAAGGAATGGAAGCAGTCGCGCGAGGACCGCGAAAAGCTCGACGGTCTTTACGAATGCATTCTGTGCGCGTGCTGCTCATCGTCGTGCCCGAGCTATTGGTGGAATTCGGATCGCTATCTCGGTCCGGCGATTTTGCTGCAGGCCTACCGTTGGATCAACGACAGCCGCGATGAAGCGACCGGCGACCGGCTCGATAACCTTGAGGATCCGTTCCGCCTCTATCGCTGCCACACGATTATGAACTGCGCCAAGGCCTGCCCGAAAGGCTTGTCGCCCGCGAAAGCCATCGCTGAACTGAAGAAACTGATGGTCGAGCGCCGCGTCTAGGCGGCCGGTTCGATCGCGTCACTACAAAAGGAGCGACTGTGCTGGACATCCTCGATCACATTGGCTTTCCGGTGACGGATTACGGCCGGTCACTCACATTCTATACCAAGGCACTGGCGCCGCTCGGCATCGCTTTGCTTAAGGAAATGAAGTTTTCCGAAGACGATAACGACGGTTATGCAGGGTTCGGGCGCGAGCGGCCGCAGTTCTGGATCGGGACGGGCTCGTCGCTGAAAGGCCGGCTGCACGTCGCTTTCGCGGCGCAGAACCGGCAGGAAGTTCAAGCGTTTTACGACGCTGCGATTGCGGCAGGCGGCAAGGACAACGGACCGCCGGGACTTCGACCGCATTATCACGCCAACTATTATGGCGGCTTCGTTATCGATCCCGATGGTCACAATATCGAGGCGGTGACGCATCTTCCGGAATAGCGCCTGAAGATTTGGTCATAGGTTCAGCTGGTAGGAATGTGCGAGCCAGTGATAGCTCGCAGGCGTGGTTCTTTCGACGTATCCGATCGAAGGAAAGGGCATATGATAGCCGATGATGGGCAGGCGGTCCGTCGCCGCCATGTCGTAGATGCGGCGGCGCGTGGCGACCCCCTGCGGCTTGTCGATATCGAAGACGCAATGCCACTCGGGATGCGCGAGCGAGGCCACTTGATGGTGCGCACAGTCACCCCAAAACAGCAGCGACTTGCCGCCGCTTTCAATCATAAAGGCGAGATGTCCCGGCGTGTGGCCGTACGCTTCGATGGCGCGGATACCGGTCACGACGTCGTCGCCGGGCTTGATGAATGTGAACTTGTCGGCGACGGGATGCGCATTGGCACGGAAGACGCTTGCGAGCTTTTCGAGGTCGTCGGAGAATTTGCCTTCGGGCGCCCAAAAGTCATACTCGATTCCGCTGATGACGTAGCGCGCGTTTGGAAATAGTGGTTTGCCGCTCTCGATGATGCCTGCGACATGGTCGGGGTGGCCGTGACTCAATAGGACAACGTCGATGTCTTCCGATCTGAAGCCTGCGGGACCGAGCTGAGCAGAAAGCCAACCGCCGTTGGGACGCGGGATGAAGCCGTTCGAGCCATTCCCGGTGTCGATCAGGATGATTTCCTTGCCGGTGTTGACAAGGGTTGGAGAAAATCCCGGCTGATATTTTTTCTCGGGTAAGAGGTTGTCGCGCATCAAGTTCTGGACGTCGGCTTCGTTCGCGTTCGCGCCGATGATCGGGAAAGGTCCGTCGATGAAGGCTTCGGAATCGGAAATGGTTGTGATCTCGAACGCGCCGAATTTGAAGCGGTAGAATTTCGGTTGCCAGCCGCCGAGCATTGCGGCCGATGCCGCGGCTGGCGAGGTCGCCGCAAAGTTCAGAGCAGGCATGGCTGCAAGGCCGAGACCCGCCGAAAGCAGCTTGCGGCGATCGACGTTGAGCGGCGATTTTTCGATCGGTGTTGTCTTTGTCATGGCGGCGCCCTAGTCAGGATGTTCGGATTCGAAACGAGGTTAAGCGTGAGAAAAAGCGCGCGCTTGTACGAACCTGCTACGTTGCAACGCCCCGACCTCAAGCCCCTTTGGCATGTCGGCAGGGGACGGATGTTGTTCGCCGGTTGCCTGCAGCGTAACGCCCTTCACAGCCACAGCGCGCCGGTGCTCATCGCTGGGCTCTATGAAAACTTCCGCTTTCGGACTGGCGGTAGCGATTGGGCGTCGTGCCGTGCGGCGGTCGTGCGCGCGGGGACGGCATATGAATTCGATGCCGGCGGCCGGCCGTTGGCGGTTCTTTACGTCGAGCCCAACGTCGCTTCGGCGGAGGCACTTGCGACGCTCGTTGGGCAATCCCGGGAGGAGGGGGGCGCGCTCGTTGCAAAGAGTTGCGATATCGCGACGATCCGAGCCCTCTACGAAGATCCGGATAGTCCTCGGTGGGCAGATGACGCGACGGCCGATCTCGTCAAATTTTCGAATGCAAGGGCCTGCGGGGTCGTCGACGCGCGGGTCAGGAGAGCGCTCGATGTCATCGTAATTGACGAAGGCCGCGAGGAGCGAACCGTAGACCAACGACCGATGCCGGTTACGTTTGCTGCGCGGGCCGCCGGGCTTTCGACCTCGCGTTTTCAGCATCTTTTCAAGCAAGAGGTCGGCGTTTCGTACAGTCGCTATGCAGCGTGGGTGAGAATGCGAGCCGCCGTTTCCGAGGTCGTGGACGGCGGTAACCTCACGAGCGCGGCACACGCGGCCGGCTTTTACGATCAGCCGCACTTCGCGCGAGAATTTCGCCGGATCTTCGGGGCGCCCGCGTCGAGAAGCCTCGCGAACGTCCGGTGAGGCGTCAGCGCTGCAAATGCTTTCCAGAATATTCCCGGCATGTCATAGCGGCGTAGATGTAGAACCGATTGCTCAGGCATGACTCACTTGCTTTCCTCTCTCACGTCCGGCGCGATTTCGTCGCCCTTCACCCAACTTCGCAAGCTTCTTGCGGGGATCGCGCCGGGGCATGAGAGGCCCATCGAGCTGACGATCGGCGAGCCGCGCGAAGCCATGCCGGATTTCATCGCGGCGAAGCTCGACGAGGCGACGGCGCTCTACGGCAAGTATCCGCCGATCCGCGGCGCCGACGAAGCCCGTAAGGCCATCTCGGAATGGCTGTCACGACGCTATTCGCTACCCGGTGGCGTCGATCCGGAGCGGGACGTGCTGATGCTCAGCGGCTCGCGGGAAGGCTTGTTCTTCGCCTGTCTTCCGGCTGTCGGGCGCAAGGCCGTCACGGGACAGCCCGCCATCCTGATGTGCAACCCGTATTATTCTGCTTACGTCGCGGGCGCGATCGCGGTCGGCGCGGAACCCGTCTATCTCAATGCGACGAGGGCGACCGGCTTTCTGCCGGATCTCGATGCAATTGCGGGGGATGAAGCCTTGCTCGCCCGGACGGTCGCGCTCTTCATCAATTCGCCGTCCAATCCGCAGGGGACCGTCGCGGATCGTAGCTACATCCTGAAGGCGCTCGAACTCGCACGCGCTTACGATTTTATGCTGTTCCTCGACGAGTGCTATTCGGAGATTTACACGGAGGCCGCGCCAATCGGCGGTCTCGAAGTGGCGGCGGAGACGCCCGAGCGGTTTCGCAATCTCGTCGTCTTCAATTCGCTATCCAAGCGGTCGAACCTGCCCGGTCTAAGGTCTGGCTTCTGCGCGGGCGATCCGCAGTTCATCGAAATCTACGGCGAAGTCCGGAACATGTGTGCGCCGACGGTGCCGTTGCCGCTTCAACATGCGTCGGCTGCGATCTGGCGCGACGAAGCCCATGTTGAGCGTTCGCGAGACGCCTATCGCGAAAAATTTCTCATTGCGGACAATGTGTTAGAGGGGCGGTACGGCTACAAGCGACCGGCCGGCGGGTTCTGCCTCTGGCTCGATATGAGTCGGTTCGGCGGCGGCGCTGACGCGGCGGTAACCTTATGGCAACGCGCAGGCGTCAAAGTCATTCCCGGTAGCTTTCTGGCTCAGACGGCAAGGGACGGGACCAACCCCGGCGCGGACTATGTGCGCGTCGCGATGGTGCAGGACTCCGAGACGATCCGGGAAGCGCTCGAACGCACGAGTTCCGTGCTGCGTTAAAGAGTACGTTCGCCGAGATGTCGCTGGATACGCGAGGAATCGATCCTCAGCGGCTGTTGCCGCAATCAGTAGAGGACCGGCTGTTAAGCTGGCTAGGCCGTTTTGGCGGAGTGGTTCTGCTCGGCCTGACGCTGCTTATCTGGGCGAGCCTCGTCTCCTGGTCGGTGCTCGATCCCAGCCTGACCCACACGACGACAGCGCCCGCGAATAATTTCGCAGGGCCGGTCGGAGCGGTCATTTCAGATCTTCTGTTCCAGATGCTCGGTTTCGGCGCGGTGCTCGCGCTGGTCGCGCCGGTCGTTTGGGGCATCGAAATGCTTAGATCCGAGCGTGTCACCGATGGCCGCATCAAGCTTACGTTCTATCCGCTTTCCATCCTGGCGCTGACGGGTGCGATTTCAGCCCTGCCCGTCTTCGGCGGCTGGCCCTTGCGTCATGGCTACGGCGGCCTTTTGGGCGACGGCGTCTACCATCTCGCGCTCAAACTCTTTTCAATGCTGAACGACGAGCGGGCGCCTGTTGCGGCTGGCCTTGTGCTGCTGGCGGCTGCTGTTCAGACGTGCGGAAAGGCGGTCGGCTTCGAGGCTGAGGCGGTGATGAAGGCTTTGCTGCGGTCCCTGGGATCCGGTCTTCGCTACGCATCGAGCAAGCGACGACTCGACGACGCGGTGGCGGTTGGCTCGACACTGGTGGGTGGGGCGGAGCGCGTACGAAATAGCTGGTTCAAAAAGCGCGCGCCCGCTGGCGCTGCCGACGCTCAAACGACGTATCGGTCACTCGACGCGTTCGCCGGAGAGTCGACGCCGACCCTCGATCTCAATCCTGAGCGCACCGCGCGTCCGCGACATGCGGAACCTGATCAGTCTCCGGAGCCGCGGCACAGAACGCGCGAAGTCCGGCATGCTGCTTCGGAATTCGATCCCCACGTGGCGCACGATTTTCCGGACGAAGATGGACCTGAGACTTCCGCCACCGACTACATCGGTCACGGATTGGATTTCGATGAGTCGACCGAAGATTCGAGTCGCGCGATCGCCGCGCGTTTTGCCCCGGCCTCCGTGACCGCAGCCTTAGCGCGTGAGGCCGGTCCCGATCTCAAGATGCCGCCACCACCACCACTTCCGGCGCCGCCAAGAGTCGACGTCACCAAGACCTCTATTCCGAAATCAACCGTCGCGAATGCCTTGCTCTCCGGCATTGCTCGAACGCGCGCGCAGCCCGTTTGGAAGCGGCCGTCGCTCAATATGCTGAAGCGGCCGGGCGCGCAGAAGCCACACCCCGAGCTGTCGCAGACTGTCATGCGCGGCAACGCGCGGTTGCTCGAAGACGTGCTCGCGGATTTCGGCATCAAAGGCGAAGTAAAAGATATCCGGCCGGGTCCGGTCGTCACTCTCTATGAGTTGGAACCGTCGCGGGGGACCAAATCTTCGCGGGTCATCGGGCTCGCGGAAGACATCGCGCGCTCCATGAGCGTCGCGAGCGTGCGTGCCGCCATCGTCCCCGGACGTAACGCCATCGGTCTCGAATTGCCGAACGTGCGGCGCGAAACCGTGCTTCTCCGCGAAATTCTCGAAGCCGACGCTTTCAAATCGGACGCGACCGGTCTGCCTCTTGGGCTCGGTAAGTCGATCAGCGGCGATCCGGTTGTCGCCGACCTCGCGCGGATGCCGCATCTTCTTGTTGCGGGCACCACGGGCTCGGGCAAGTCGGTCGGCATCAATGCGATGGTGCTGTCGCTGCTTTACCGGCATTCGCCGGAAGATTGCCGCATGATCATGATTGATCCGAAGATGCTGGAGCTGTCGGTCTACAACGACATTCCGCATTTGCTGACACCAGTCGTCACCGATCCGCATAAAGCAGTCGCTGCGCTCAATTGGGCCGTGCGCGAAATGGAAGAGCGCTATAAGCGCATGGCCGCGCTATCGGTTCGCAACATCGACGTCTTCAACAATCGGGTACGCAACGCCAAGAAGCGTGGCGAGATGCTGTCGCGCACCGTGCAAACGGGTTTCGATAAGACTGGCGCGGCGCGGTTTGAAACGCAGAGTATGGATCTTGAGCCGCTGCCGCGGATCGTCATCATCGTCGATGAGTTCGCCGACCTTATGATCGTCGCGGGGCGCGAGGTGGAAGCTTCGGTGCAGCGTTTGGCACAGATGGCGCGAGCCGCCGGCATTCATCTCATCATGGCGACGCAGCGGCCTTCGGTTGACATCATCACGGGCACGATCAAGGCGAACTTCCCGACACGCATCTCGTTCAAGGTGACGTCGAAGATCGATAGCCGCACCATTCTCAACGAACAGGGCGCGGAGCAGCTGCTTGGTCAGGGCGACATGCTCTATTCGACGGGTGCGGGACAATTGGTCCGCGTTCATGGCGCGTACGTGTCGGACGAAGAGGTCGTGGCGTTTGCCGACGCTCTGAGGCGCGAAGCATCGCCGAAATATGTCGATGGTATTACGGACACCCCGCAGCCATCCGACGTCGCCACGGGCATTCGTGAAGCAAGTGACGACGATCTCTACGATCGCGCCGTTGCCATCGTTCTGAGGGATGGCAAAGCATCGACGAGCTACATCCAGCGCCGTCTTTCGATCGGCTACAACCGCGCGGCGGATCTGATCGAGCGGATGGAGCGCGAAGGGTTGATCTCAGCCGCAAACTCCGTCGGAAAGCGTGACATTCTGATCGCGCGCGGCGGCAATGCGGATGCTGCAGCCTGATCGCCACAGGTGGCCGTGAAGCTGAGGATAACCGCAGGTGAAATCCCTCCGGTTGCTTGCCTGTGACAAGCGATTGGCTTTACGCAACACAGAGCAACGACGTTCTGCCTAGTTCTGGACGCAATCTTTGTTGAAACGGTACTCAGCGTGAAAGGCCCCTTTCTCGGGCTTCGGGGCTGTGGGGGCCACGAATGGGACAAATCATGAGGCAATTTTTGCGTGGAGCCGCCATCGCGACGGCCTTTACGGTCGCGTTTTCAGGCGTCGCCACGGCTCAAGATCCTGACGGTCCGACGAACACCATCGTCAATCCGCCGGCGACCAAGCCTGCCGTCAACGGCTGGGCTGGACAAGTTGCTCCGGCAAACACTGATCAAGGCATTACGCTCGATCAGCATCAGACGCAGCTCGTAGATCAAGTCAGCGCGTATTTCGAATCTCTGCAGAATCTGAAGGGTTCGTTCGTTCAGACGGACGCCGAGAACAAGCGGATGAAGGGGAAGTTTTTCGTCAAGCGTCCCGGCCGGTTCCGCTTCGATTACGCTTTGCCATCGAAGCAGGTGATCGTTTCAGATGGCCAGAATCTTGCGATCCAAGATCTCGATCTCAACAACGAGGACCGCGTCTCGCTCGATCAGACGCCTTTCCGGCTTCTCCTTCGCAACGACGTCAATCTTATACGCGATGCGAAGATCTTGGAAGTTCAGCAATCGTCGGATCTCATCGTGCTGACGCTTGAGGACAAGGACCCGAATTCGCCGGGTCGCATCAAACTGTTCCTGGCGACCAAGCCGAACATCGAATTGAAAGAATGGGTGACGACGGACGCCCAGGGGCAGGACACCCGAATCCAGCTCTCGCAGCTCGTCAAAGCCGACGAACTCGATGGAAATTTGTTTAAAATTCAACCACTTTGGCCGAAGGGCGCCACACCTTAGGGAGTTTTTGCCGCCAAATCAGTCTGTTGCGCATTTGACGCGATGCAATACCCAACCTGTGGATAAGTTTGGTTAACTCTTCACGTTTTCGTGAGGAGGCTGCGCGGGGTCTATTGAATTTTCCCGGCTTGCGCTTAACTCATACACATGCAGGCGGCGTCACCCTGTATTCGGTAGTGCCCCCCGTCTAGCCGAAGACGCCGCCTCTGGTACCGGCTTCCCTCCCGGTGCCGAGCGCGACAAGCGCATAGCGCCCAGTTCCTCCCCCCGGAACTGGGCGCCCTCGTTTCTGGCCCCCAAAATCCGAAAAGATGATTCAGCTCTGCTTTGTCTTGCGACTCTCGTCAGCTTGCTTGCGCTGCGGCAGCCTGATCGGCGCGCGTCGGCGGAAGTTGCGGCGCAATCGTAGCGTCATCCACGCGCGTATCAATAGCTTTCAAATCTTTCGCCAACAGTTTTAAGCGCGAGATGATGCAGGCGCTAAAGTGTTGCGCCAATGCGGGATCGGATTCCATCAACTCGAGGATTCTTTGTCGCGTGAGACGCAAAGCTTTTACAGGTCCCTGGGCGATAATCGTCGTGGTGTGAATAAGCTCGATGAGCATCGCCAACTCAGCAATGAGCGCGCCTTCGGGAACAACCTCGCCGCGCGATTTCTGTGAGGTGTCGCCGTTATCATCGATGCGAACACAGTTGCCGGAGATGATGATGATCGCGGCGTCGCTCCGCTGATTTTCCGTGATGAGGGCATCGCCTGGCCGGTAGATGATGCGTTCCGCGCGGCGGACGATCTCCGTCAATTGCAGCGGAGTGAGGCCGCGAAAAAGCGGGAGTGCTAAAAGAGGTTTGACGAGGGCATCAATAGCCATCGTTTCGGACTCCAGATGACGGACGGCGTAAGAGTGCAGCCATTTATCGGCGATCTCGCGCAGCGCGTATGCGACTGCAAATTAGGTATCTGAATCGGTGCGTTCGTTGATACACGCGCGAAGACGCACGACAAAACGCGCTGTGGATGCTTTTTGAACAACTCTCAGAGTCGAAAGATTCACGTGAAAACGCGGACGATCCGTCGTGATCAGGGAGCGAGCTTGTAGCCGCCACTTTCGGTTATGAGGAGTTCGGCGTTGGAGGGGTCTTTCTCGATCTTCTGGCGCAAACGATAGATGTGGGTTTCGAGCGTGTGTGTCGTCACGCCGGCATTGTAACCCCAGACCTCATGCAACAGGACATCGCGCGAGACGACCTTGTCGCCGGAGCGATAGAGGTACTTGAGGATCGAGGTTTCCTTTTCCGTGAGCCGGATCTTGCTGCCGCTGTCATCGATCAAAAGTTTCGAGGCTGGCTTGAAGGTGTAATTGCCGATGGCGAAGACGGCGTCCTCGCTTTGCTCATGTTGTCGCAATTGCGCGCGAATGCGAGCGAGAAGGACTGCAAACTTGAAAGGCTTCAAGACGTAATCGTTGGCGCCGGCGTCAAGACCCAGAATCTGGTCGGCATCCGACGTATTACCGGTCAACATGACGATCGGAGTCTTGAACCCCGACTTTCGCAACATTTTCACCGCTTCGCGGCCGTCCATGTCGGGAAGGCCGACATCGAAGACGACCAAGTCGAAACGACCCGTCTTTGCGGCTTCCATGCCCTTGCTTGCAGTACCGGCTTCGGAAACTTCAAATTCATCGTGCAGGACGAGTTGATCTTTCAACGACGTACGCAGATCTTCATCGTCGTCGACGAGGAGGACCTTTCGGGCCGTGCTCATGGACGGGGACTCCAGTTTATTGCTCTTTTATCGTCGGACACTAGCATCGCCTGCGGCGGCAACATAGGGTTTCGAGCAAACGGACAAAAGGGAATGGCGGTTCGTTGGATGATGCGTCGATGAACCGACCCCGAAAGCCGGTGCTGATATTTGTCAGGGCGCTTTCTCAGGCGGCGCGGCGTGGCCGTTTGCAGGTTGGGGCATGGTCGGTGCCCTGTGCCCTCGGGCGCTCCGGAACCAAGGCTTTGAAGCGCGAAGGCGATGGCGCGACGCCGCGTGGCCGGTTTCCGGTGCGCTATGTCCTCTATCGGCCGGAGGCGGCGCGGCCGCGGTCGGTTTTGCCGGTGCGTCCCATACGCCGCGACGACGGGTGGTGCGATAGCTCACCGGACCGCAATTACAATCGTCCGGTTAAGCTGGCCTATCCGGCGAGCGCGGAGCACTTATGGCGCGCCGATGGGCTTTACGACGTCGTCGTCGTGCTCGGTTATAACGACGTGCCGCGCGTGCGGGGTCGAGGCAGCGCGATTTTTCTGCATATTGCGCGGAGAAATTTCGAACCAACAGAAGGATGCGTGGCGCTCCGTGCACGCGACCTGCGGCGGCTCGTTACGCATTTGCGGCCCCACAGCGAAATCATCATTCAAATTTGAGAAATAAAAAGGGCCCGAACGCTTTAAGCGCCGGGCCCAAGTGGAGCACGTCTAGGTGGAGACGCGTGCTCGGGAGATGAAAGTTGATCCCGCGGCCCTTGATCGAGCCGCGGGAAATTCGTGTCCTAGTAGTGGTAGGCGCTCTCGCCGTGATCGGTGATGTCGAGGCCTTCCCGCTCTTTCTCTTCCGACGGACGAAGACCGATGACGATATCGACCAGCTTGAAGAGGATTGCCGAGCCGATGCCGCTCCAGAGCAGCGTCGTGCCGACCATCTTGGCCTGTGCCGTCATCTGAGCGACCATGTCGTAAGTACCGGCAACCATCTCGCCCGGCTTCGAGGTGTAGTCGGCGATGCCCGCGCCACCCCATTCCGGGTTGACGAGGAGACCGGTGCCGAGCGCGCCGACGATGCCGCCGACGCAGTGGACGCCGAAGACGTCGAGGCTGTCGTCGTAGCCGAGAGCGCCCTTGATCGCCGAGCAGAAGAAGAAGCAGATCGGGCTGACGACGAGACCAAGGACGATAGAGCCCATGACACCGGCGAAGCCGCAAGCCGGCGTGATGGCAACGAGGCCAGCAACGACGCCTGAAGCAAGACCGAGAGCCGACGGCTTACCCTTGATGATCCACTCAACGATCATCCACGACAGAGCCGCAGCGCAGGTCGCGATGAAGGTGTTGATGAAGACCTGACCAGAGAACTGGTTGGCTTCGAGGCCCGAACCGACGTTGAAGCCGAACCAGCCCACCCACAGAAGGGCCGCGCCGATCATGCAGTTCACGAGCGAGTGCGGAGGCATCGCCTCTTTGCCATAGCCGAGGCGCGGTCCGAGGATCAGCGCGCCGACGAGGCCAGCGATACCAGCGTTGATGTGAACGACGGTGCCGCCTGCGAAGTCGAGAGCGCCCCATTTGAAGCCCATCCCGGCATCGGCCATGACGGCGTCGTATGCGGCCTGAGCGGCAGCCTTGCCATCGCCCGTTGCCGCAGCAAGCGCCTTAGCAGCGTTGCCGAAAGCGTCCGGACCACCCCAGTACCAAACCATGTGGGCGATCGGGAAGTAGATCAACGTAACCCAGAGGGCCATGAACACCAGCATCGCAGAAAACTTCAAACGCTCGGCGACGGCGCCGAGGATGAGGCCTGGCGTGATGCAAGCGAACGTCATCTGGAAGACGATGTACACGTATTCAGGAATGTACACGCCGTTCGAGAAGGTTGCCGCAAGGGTTGTCGAGTCGACGCCCTTCAGGAATACCTTCGAGAAGCCGCCGACGTAATCGTTCAGCGCGCCGCCGTTGGTGAACGCCATCGAGTAGCCGTAGAGTACCCAGATGATGCCGACGAGGCAGAGTGTTGCGAAAACCTGCATGAACATCGACAGCATGTTCTTGGTGCGGACGAGGCCGCCGTAGAACAGTGCAAGGCCCGGAACGGTCATCAGAAGAACCAGGACCGAAGCGATGTACATGAATGTGGTGTCGGCTTTATTGGGTACCGGCGGCGGCGGTGCCGCCGTTTGGGCGAGCGCCGGATCAACAATAAGCGCAACGGCGCCGAGGGCCCCCACGACCCCTGCGTACTGCGCTATCTTTCGAAACTCCATTTGGACTGCTCCCTGATTGACTTACGAAAAGCGAAACGTGTGTGCTTAGAGCGCGTCGTCGTCCGACTCGCCGGTGCGGATGCGGACGGTGTGCTCGATCGAGGAAACGAAAATCTTGCCGTCGCCGATCTGGCCGGTTTTCGCGGCGCGCTGAATGGCGGCGAGTGCCTTATCGACCTGGGCTCCAGGAACGACGACTTCGATCTTGATCTTGGGCAGAAAGCTCACGGCGTATTCAGCGCCACGGTAGATTTCCGTGTGGCCCTTCTGACGGCCGTAGCCTTTGACTTCCGTGACGGTCATGCCTTGAAGGCCGAGGTCGGTCAGCGCTGAGCGAACCTCCTCGAGCTTGAAAGGCTTGATTACCGCGGTAATGAGCTTCATGGGGCCCCCTTTTCTCTTTTGACCGGTTGTGACCGGGTGCTCGACAAAACAGTCTCCACCCCCAACGCCGGGACGCAGACTTCGCGTATCAGGAGTCAAGACGCGTGCCAGTTTGGAATCGCGTGCTCAACACCTTGATTAGACAACGGAAAGTTTACACCTGACCGATATTTATGCGGTTCCAGCCTACAAAATAAGCACGAAAATTGTGCATTTTGGAAATTTTGACCGCTATTTGAGCAGGAATGCGGTTTCTCTGGGGCGCATGAGGCCTTCCTGCACCGTCGAGGCCACAAGGCGTCCCTGGCGATCGAACACCGCTCCACGGCAGTAGGCGCGCGCTGCCGACGCGCTGGGGCTGTCCTGGGTGTAGAGCAGCCAGTCGTCAGCCCGGAATGGACGGTGGAACCACATGGCGTGGTCCAGGCTCGCAAGCTGGACATCGGCGTCGAACAGCAGCTTGCCGTGGGCGATGAGCGCGGTATCGAGAAGGGTGAAGTCCGAGGCATAAGCCAGGACGGCTTGGTGGATATACGGCTGGTCGCCCAGGGGGCCATTCGACTTGAGCCAAATCGACTGCTTCGGCGCCCTCGGCTCCCGGCTCATGTAGCGGGATGCGTCGACAATACGGACGTCGATCGGCCGCTCCCGGCGCCAGTACGCGCGCATGCTCTCCGGAAGATCGGTCGTGGCGGCGCTCAGGAGGTCGCTGACGCCCGGAAGCGCTTCGGGCGGCGGGACGTCAGGCATCTCCGATTGGTGCTCGTAGCCCGCCTCCTGCTTTTGAAACGAGGCGCTCATTGCGAAGATGGGGCGCCCGTGCTGGACGGCTCGGACGCGACGGGTCGTGAAGCTGCCGCCGTCACGAAGGCGTTCGACGTCGTAGACGATCTCGTGCTCAGGATCGCCCGCGAGCAGGAAGTAAGCGTGCAGCGAATGGATCGGACGACTCTCGTCGACGGTTAACGCCGCCGCGACCACCGCCTGTCCAAGTACAAGGCCGCCGTAAACACGTTGCCAGCCTTCGCTTGCCCGAGGGCCGCGGAACAGGTTGTCTTCGAGCCGCTCCAAAGTCAGGGTCTGGAGAAGCTTTTCGAGGGCTGCATGCGGCTGGGGCGAAGCTGTCATGGGCAAACTTTCAGGCTATAAGGGGATGGAAAGCCCGACCTTTTTAGGCTGTCGCGATGGGCGGGCAAAGCAAATCAGAGCAGCGGCGGGTAGCAGTCGATCGATGCCGAAAATGAACTTCGATGTGGCGATTGTCGGCGGAAGCTTTGCGGGGCTTGCGGTGGCGCGCGGGCTGACGCAGGCGCTTGGTCCTGATATTCGGCTCGCGGTGATCGACCGCGCCGTGCCGGCGATCGAGCACGGCCAGGACAGCCGCGCCTTTGCGATCTGGGCCGGGACCCAGAAAATTCTCGACGGTCTCGGGGCGTGGGACGCGATCCGCGACGACGCCGAGACCGTCACGGCGATTGAAATTTCGGATTCGAGGCTCGACGATGCCTTCCGGCCCGCGCTCGTCACCTATGACGCGCGGACGGATGACGGCTCTCCGGCTGCTTACATCGTGCCGGCGGCGTCGCTCGCGGCTGCGCTTTACCGGTCGGTCGCGGACGATCCGGCGGTGACGTGGTTCGCTCCGGCGGAGATCGAAAGCCCGCGTTGGGACGAAACCGCAAGCGAGCTGACGCTGCGTGACGGCAGGACAGTCACAGCGGCACTGACGATCGCCGCCGACGGGCGACAGTCGAAATTGAGGGACGCCGTTGGCATCAAGACTGTCGGTTGGTCCTATCCGCAGACGGGCATCGTCGCGCGGGTGAAATTCGATCAGCCGCACGGGGGCGTCGCGATCCAGCATTTCCTGCCAGGCGGGCCGTTCGCGATCCTGCCGCTCGCGCATGATCGCGCCTGCATCACTTGGAGCGCCGACAACGAAGAAGCGGCGCGCATGATTGCGCTCGATGATGAAAGCTTTCTCGGTGAACTCGATCGCCGGATCGGCGGCCGCTTCGGGGCGATCACGCTCGACGGGCCTCGGCAATCGTGGCCGCTCGATTTGCGTTTGCCGCGCCGGTTGATCGCGCCGAGGTTCGCGTTGGTCGGGGACGCGGCGCATGGCGTGCACCCGATCGCGGGACAGGGCGTCAATCTGGCGCTTCGCGACGCGGCCGCGATGATCGAGATTTTGGCGGATGCCGGACGCATCGGGCTCGACTTCGGCAACGGTACGCATCTTGAGAACTATCAGCGGTGGCGCCGGTTCGACTCGATGATGTCTGCAACGCTGTACGACGGCCTCAATCGCACCTTCGCCGTCGATAGCATGGTTATGCGTGCGGGCCGGGGCGTTGCGCTCGGCATGCTCGACCGTCTCCCGAGCCTAAAGGAAATGATCATCGCCGAAGCGGCGGGCGTCACTGGCGATTTGCCGAAGCTCGCGCGTGGCCTCCCGGTCTAACTAGCTTTCGGCCCCATCTTCATCCTCTTCCGGTGGTGCGTCGTCATCACCGTCGACGGTTACGATCGGCCGGTTGATGACGAGCAAGCCAGCTTCGACATCGACGCTCGGCACGAAGCGGTCTTCGAAGGGAATGAATTCCGTCTCGCCTTCGAGCGGCTTCAGTTCGAGAAGATCTCCGGCGCCGAAGTTGCGCACGGCGATGATCTTTCCCAAGGCGCTGCCGTCGCCCGCCACCGCGCGAAGACCGATAAGATCGGCGTGGTAGAATTCGGCTTCGCCGGTCGCGGGAAGTTTGGCGCGGTCGATGTAAAGCCTCGTACCGCGCATCGGTTCGGCGCCGTTGCGGTCTTCGATGCCGGCGACACGCGCGACGACGCCTTTGCTGGTTACGCGCACGATCCGAAGCCGGAAGCTTTTTTGGCCGCTCGCATCGGTCAGCGGTCCGTAAGCGGCGATGGCCTCGGGCGTTTCGGTGTAAGTGCGAACAAGCAGATCCCCGCGGATGCCGTGAGCGCCGGTTATTTCGCCGACGAGGATACGGTGCGGCTTTTCAGGAGATGGGTTTTCATTTGACATGGACGACTTGATGGCTCGCATCGGTCACGGGGGCAAGGGGCCTAGATAGGTAATTGCTATGTCGATCGGCCTGCCGCCGACGCAAACCGTCACGTTTTGAGATCGCGCCAGGGGGTCGACCTCGCCGGTGATGGGAACGCGGATGCTTGGATCTCTTATCGTGGCGCAGCGCCACGAAAGGTGTTTGAGCGGGATTTCGTAAGTGCCTTTCAGGACAGACATGAGAACTGTGCGCTTCCGCTGCGTCCAAAGCCGGCCGGTGTAGACGCGCCCCTCGGGGTCGGCGCCGAACAGACGGCCGCCGCGGCATACCAAAATGAGTCGGTTGGTTGCAGTTGCAGGTCGCCTCGATTTGACCCGTGTGATCTCAAAAAGGCCGTCGACGGTCACTTTCTCGTACAATTTCGCACCCTCGATCCAATCCACGCTTAAGGGTCGAAAGCGCTCCAAGACTTGGGCCAGTCGGATCTGCAACAAAAAAACCTCTCAGGGCGGCTGCGCCCTGAGAGGTTTTGTTTTCGTGCGGTCGCGATGAAGCTTACGCCTGCTCGCCCTGGGCGGCGGCTTCGGCAGCCTTGGCAGCCTTCTCGGCAGCGGCGGCGGTGCGCTCCTGAGCCTTTTTCTTCGGCTTCGCCTTTTCCGGATTGTTGCCGGGCGTGCGCTTCGCAAGGCCCGTGATGTCAAGCAAGCGGAGGACGCGGTCGGTTGGCTGGGCGCCGACGCCGAGCCAGTGCTTCACGCGATCCTCGCTGAGCTTCACGCGGTTCGGATCGTCCTTCTTGAGCATCGGATCGAAGGTGCCGATCTGCTCGATGTAGCGGCCGTCGCGGGGGCTCGTGCCGTGGGCAACGACGACGTAGTAATACGGACGCTTCTTCGCGCCACCGCGCGACAAACGAATTTTTACCGACATGTTCTTTTTCTCCTGTTCAAATCGAATGGTGTGTTGAGGGGGGTTATCTTTTCTTTCCTGGGAGTCCGGGGAATTTCGGCATTCCGCCTCCGAGACCCGGCAAGCCTTTTGGAGGTCCACCGCCGAGTCCGGGAAGACCGCGGGTAAATCCCGGCGGCAATGAAGGTGTGCCGCCAGCAGGTGCGGACGCACCTTTGATGAGTTGTTCCTTGAGATCGTCGGGAAGTTGTTCGAGGGCTTTTGGATCGAGTTTCGCAAGCTCGGCCTGCATCGACTGAATTTCGGCTTCGGAAGGGCCCGCGCCGGTGCGGCCGAGGAATTTGTTCAACATGCCACCGTTGCGGCCCATCGACTTCATCATGTCCGCCATCTGGCGGTGCATCTTGAGAAGCTTGTTGATCTCCTCGACCTTGGCGCCGGCGCCGGATGCGATACGGCGCTTTCGTCTGGCGTCCAGGATCTTCGGGTTGCGTCGCTCTTTCGGTGTCATCGACGAGATGATTGCACGCTGATGCACGAGACTCTTGTCGAGACCGGCTTCGTTGATCTGGCCTTTGATTTTGGCGACGCCCGGAAGCATGCCAAGCACTCCGCCCATGCCACCGAGCTTCTGCATCTGCTGAAGCTGATCGGACAAGTCTTCGAGGTCGAACGACCCCTTCTTCATCTTCTCGGCGATCTTCGTCGCTTTTTCGACGTCGATCGTCTGCGCGGCCTTCTCGACGAGTGAGACGACGTCGCCCATGCCGAGAATGCGGGACGCAATCCGTTGAGGATGGAAATCTTCGAGGGCGTCCCACTTTTCGCCGACGCCGATGAGCTTGATCGGTTTGCCGGTTACGGCGCGCATCGAGAGCGCGGCGCCGCCACGGCCGTCGCCGTCGGCGCGGGTCAGCACGATGCCCGTGACGCCGATGTGGCCGTCAAAAGCTTTCGCGGTGTTGACCGCGTCCTGGCCGGTCAGCGCGTCGGCGACGAGCAAAACTTCATGGGGATGGATCGCGGCTTTGACGTCGCGGACTTCATCCATCAATTCTTCGTCGATCGTGACGCGGCCGGCGGTATCGTAGATGACGACGTCGTAGCCGCCGAGCTTGCCGGCATCTTCCGCGCGGCGCGCGATCTGTAGCGGCGTCTGTCCGGCGATGATCGGCAGCGTTGCGACACCGGTCTGTTCGCCGAGGACGCGAAGCTGCTCTTGCGCGGCTGGGCGGCGGGTGTCGAGCGACGCCATCAGCACTTTTTTGCGGTCGCGGTTCGTCAGGCGGTAGGCGATCTTGGCCGTCGTCGTCGTCTTGCCCGAACCTTGGAGGCCGACCATCAGGATGCCGACGGGCGGGGCGGCGTGCAGGTCGATCGGCTGGGCGTCGGATCCCAGCATCGCGGTGAGTTCGTCGTTGACGATCTTGACGACCATCTGGCCGGGCGTGACGGAGCGGAGGACCTCGGCGCCGACGGCCTTGGCTTTGACCTTCTCGGTGAAGTCTTTGACGACATCGAGCGCGACGTCGGCTTCGAGCAGCGCGCGGCGAACTTCGCGCATCGCCTCGACGACGTCGCTTTCGGTCAGCGCGCCGCGACGGGTGAGCTTGTCGAGGACGCCGGAGAGGCGTTCTGTGAGACTTTGAAACATCCCGACCGTTCGTTTGCCGGATCACCGGCGCCAATCCTAAATTCCTTCACCCCGGCGCAGGCCGGGGCCCAGTCAAACTTGCGTCGGGTTTGCTTTGTCTGGATCCCGGCCTTCGCCGGGATGACGAAGACATGGGGTCGGCAGCGCAAAGCACAAACGCACCCGGGAGCGCCACGCGCTGCCGGATGTTAACCCCCCTGCCTCCCGGTCTTTTCGCGAAAAGAGGCCATGTGCAGGGCGGCGGCTCTGAGGTCAGGGCCGTCGGAATGGCGTGGGTATGGGGGAAAGGGGCGGGAAAGTCAACTTTGATGGCTGCGGCTACTCCGCTGCGCGGAGTCGGGCGCATGCGCTTGAGGACGACGGAAATGGTTTGCTAAAACCGGTAGCCGTAGCGGACGCCGATGCGGTCCATGCCTTCGTTGTATTTCTGGGTGTAGGCGTTCGACATGTGCTCGAAGTAGACGGAGACGTCGTTGTGCTCGTCGAGGTGGTATCCGACTTCCATCGGGATATGAAAGAGCACTCTGGAACCCAGCCATTTCCTGTCGGGATCGGAGCCTTCGCCGCCGATTTCGCCGTCATGGATGGCCGCGCCCAGGCCTAGGCCGAAAAACAGTCCGGACGGGCAATCGCCCTGCCAGCGGGCGTCGATATAGCCGTCGCTCGTTTGTCCGCGGGTGTTGATCGAGCCGCCGATAACGGGGCGGATAACTCCCCAGGGGAGCGCCCAGGCAGCCTTGAACTGGGCTTCGATGTTGATGTCGACGGCGTTGTGCTCGACCTGGAAGCCGCTCCAGAGATCGGGAACGTCGTGAGCCAGGGCGCCGATTTTCAGGGCGTACAGCATATCGTCGGCGGACGCGCCGGAACTCGCGGCACCAAGCGCAATGAGGGCGGCAAAGCCAGCCACAGCAACGGCGCGCGCGAAACTCGTCATTCGGAAAGCTGCCCCCGGGCCTGGAAGCGCAAGCTGTGCGCCGATTTTCGACCTACGGCAAGGCAGGGCAACGGAATTTCCGGCGGGCTTGCGCGCTCGTCACACCGGCCGATCAGCCTAGTTGGCGGTCTCGTTAACGAAAGGGCGGCTTTATCGGGCGCCGGAGTTTTTCGTTTGCCGGCCCCAGGCGCGGGCCATTCGGAACACACGGCGCTCGTAAGCTCGTTCGTCCGGGGTCAAGCAGATGCAACCATAGCAGTAACAGGGGCGGGCGCGGGCGAAGGCAAGGCGGAAAAGCAAAGGAGTCGACGGACTTTGCGCCATTGAAATCTCTTCGGGATGGGAACGATGCCTGCCAAAAAATGCGAGACGAAGCCAATCGCCGATCTTAACGGCCGATCAAGGACGTTTGTTCCGTATAGAGGACAAGTTGAGGACATGGATTGAGCGCTGTCAAAGGCGTCTTACGGGCGTCATAGGGAAGCTCGGACGCGTTCGGAATTGTCATTTTTCCCGGTTCTCGCCATATAGCGATCATGGATACGGCGACCTCTCTCCCATTTCTGAAGATGAACGGCCTCGGCAACGAGATCGTCGTTGTTGATTTGCGGAACAGTTCCAAGACGTTCACGCCGGAAGAGGTAACGGCCATCGCGGCCGATCGGATGTCCCGGTTCGATCAGATGATGGTCTTGCATGCGCCACGGACCGGCGGCACGGAGTCTTATGTCCGGATTTATAACGCCGATGGCTCGGAAGCTGGGGCCTGCGGCAACGGTATGCGCTGTGTCGGCTGGTTTTTGTCGGAGGGCGGCGCCCGCACCCGCTTCCTGGTCGAGACGCGGGCCGGCGTGCTCGATACGGTTGTTCGCGATCAGACGTCGATCACGGTCGATATGGGGGAACCCAAGTTCGGCTGGCAGGATATCCCGCTCTCGGAGGAGTTTCGCGATACGCGGGCCATCGAATTGCAGGTCGGCCCGATCGATGAGCCGGTTCTGCATTCGCCGTCGGTCGTCAATGTCGGCAATCCGCATGCGGTGTTCTGGGTCGATGACATCGAGGCCTATGATCTCGGCCGGTTCGGGCCGCTGCTTGAAAATCATCCGATTTTTCCCGAGCGCGCGAACATCTCGCTGGCGCAGGTGACGTCGGATGCTTCGATCCTTCTGCGAACCTGGGAACGCGGAGCGGGCTTGACGCTCGCCTGCGGATCGGCGGCATGCGCTGCGGCTGTCTGCGCGGCGCGCAAGAAGCTGACGGGGCGCAAGGTTGAAGTGACGCTGCCGGGTGGTGTCCTCGGGATCGAGTGGGCCGAGAACAATCACATTCTCATGACAGGCCCCGTCGAGTTCGAATACGAGGGTGCCATCGATTTTTCCAAGCTAGCGACAGTGTCTGTCTAGTGCGGTCGGCCAAAGGCGGCTAAGTGGACGCTTTTCGAGAAAAGAAGACGATCGCGTTCATGTCCGAACCTCAGGTGATCACGCTTGGTTGCAGGCTCAATACGTATGAGTCCGAGGTTATGCGCCGTCATGCGCGCGAAGCGGGACTCGACGATGCGATCATCGTCAATACGTGCGCGGTTACGGGCGAAGCTGTTCGCCAGGCGGCGCAGATGGTTCGCCGGCTTCGGCGCGAGAGGCCCGATGCGCGCATCATCGTGACAGGATGCGCGGCGCAGATCGAGCCCGAGCGCTTCGCCGACATGCCCGAGGTCGATCATGTCATCGGCAATGCCGAGAAGATGAAGGCCGAGACGTTCGCCGGGCTATCGATCGCGGACGTCGAGCGCGTGCAAGTCAATGACATCATGAGCGTTCGCGAAACCGCGTCGCATATGCTCGACGGATTTGAATCGCATACGCGCGCGTATCTGCAGATTCAAAATGGTTGCGATCACCGCTGCACGTTTTGCGTCATTCCCTATGGACGCGGTCCGTCGCGGTCGGTCGCGGCGGGTGAGATCGTCACGCAGGTTCGGACGCTCGTCGAGAAAGGCTATGCAGAGGCCGTGCTGACGGGCGTCGACATCACGTCGTACGGCCGCGATCTACCCGGCGGGGCGACGCTTGGAAAGCTCGTGCGGCAAGTGCTGAAGCATGTCCCTGAGCTCAAGCGCTTGCGGCTGTCGTCGATCGATCAGGTCGAGGCCGATGAAGATTTGATGATCGCGCTGCGGGACGAGGAACGTCTGATGCCGCATTTGCATTTGTCGTTGCAGGCGGGAGACGATCTGACGTTGAAGCGTATGAAGCGGCGGCATTTGCGTTCTGACGCCATCGCGTTTTGCGAGACGGCGCGCGCGCTTCGGCCGGATGTGGTGTTCGGCGCCGATTTGATCGCGGGATTTCCGACCGAAACCGACGACATGTTCGAGAGTTCCTATCGTATCGTCGATGAGTGCGGTCTCACGTATCTCCATGTTTTTCCATTTTCAGCGCGGCGCGGGACGCCGGCTGCGCGCATGCCGCAAGTCGGCGGGACGATCATCAAGGAACGCGCTGCAAGATTGCGCGAAAAAGGAACCACAGTGCTCGCTTCGTATCTCGAGTCTCAATGCGGCAGGGCCGTCGACGTTCTGGTCGAGAACGGCGGTAAGGGACGAACGCCGCAGTTTGCCGAAGTCGTGTTTCAGGGGATGATCTCGCACGTCAGGGGTGACGTGGTGCGGACGCACATCACGAGCGCGGATTCGCAGCGTCTCGTCGGCGAGGCTTGCGCGTGAGCGAGCCCAAGGAAAAAAGCAAAGGGTTGTTCGGCCGCTTGTTCAAGGGCGGCGCTGCAACGCCCGCCGCAGCAGAAGAACCGCAGGCCGAGACGAGCGTTCCTGATTCAGCGCACGTTCCTATGCCGGTCGAAGCGGCGAAAGCCGAGCCCGTCAAGCTGAGCTGGTTTCAGCGGCTGAAGTCGGGACTCGGCAAGACCTCGTCGAAGCTGACGTCGGGAATCAGCGATCTCTTTTCGAAGCGCAAGCTCGATGCCGATACGATCGATGATCTTGAAGATCTTTTGATCCAGTCCGATCTTGGTTTGGAAACCACCGGCCGCATTACGGCCGCCATCGGGAAGGGGCGATTTGAAAAAGGCATTTCCGCCGATGAGGTTCGCACGATCTTGGCCACCGAGGTCGAACGCGTGTTGGCGCCGGTCGCGAAGCCACTCGTCATCGATCCGTCGCACAAGCCGCACGTCATCATGATGGTGGGCGTTAACGGTACTGGCAAGACGACGACGATCGGTAAACTTGCGACCAAATTCAAAGCCGAAGGCAAATCGGTTTTGCTTGCGGCGGGCGATACGTTTCGCGCCGCAGCGATCGATCAATTGAAGGTTTGGGGCGAACGCGCGGGGTGTCCGGTTGTCGCGCGCGAAATTGGCGGCGATTCATCAGGGTTGGCGTTCGACGCCTTAAAAGAGGCGCAAGCATCAGGCGCGGATGTCCTTTTGCTCGATACCGCCGGACGCTTGCAAAATAAGCAGGTGTTGATGGAAGAACTCGAAAAAGTTACACGCGTTCTAAAGAAACTGGACCCGAGCGCTCCGCATGACGTCGTGCTTGTGCTCGATGCGACAACCGGCCAGAACGCCTTGCAGCAAGTCGAGGTTTTTCGTGATCGCGCCGGAGTGACAGGATTGGTCATGACGAAACTCGACGGGACGGCGCGGGGCGGTATCCTCGTCGCGATTGCAGCCAAGTTCGGGTTGCCCGTCCACGCCATCGGCATTGGGGAAGGTGCTGACGATCTGCAGCCGTTTTCCGCTGCGGATTTCGCCCACGCCATTGCCGGAATATAAAGCCGCGGAGACGGATCACGAAATGACGCAAGACATAAACATTCGCAATGCTTCGGCGACGCCAGCGCGCAAGAGCTGGTTTCCGTTCAACGCCGAGCAGGTCATCAATATTATGAGCGAGTTCGGGCCGCTGGTGACGATGTTCGTCGTCAATGCGGCTCTTGGCATCGAGGCCGGAACCTGGGCTCTGATCATCACGACGCTGATGGCGATTGGCGTGATGTTCTACATGTTTCATCGCCCTCCCATCTTTCCGTTGATCGCGTCGAGCGTGACCGTGGTTTTTGGAGTGCTGACGCTGATCACCGGCGATCCGATGTGGGTTCAGATCAAAGTCACGATCTTCAATGCGCTGTTCGCGCTGTTCCTGATCGGCGGCCTGTATGTGAAACATAATTTCTTCCAGTACGTCTTTGAGAAAACATTCCGTTATACGGATGAAGGCTGGAACAAATTCACGTGGAGCTTTGCGCTCTTCTTTATACTCACCGCCGTTGCCAACGAATACGTGCGCAGGGTCTACGTGGAAGATCATCTCTACGCGATCTTGGGCCACGAAATGAGCGGCGTGAACGTCTGGATCCTATTCAAGGTTGCCATTGTGCTGCCGGTGTCAGGCATCTACGCTTGGATACTCACGCGGTTCATGCAGAAGTATCGCCTGCCTGATCCGGTTCACGAATAAGGACCGAGACAATGTCGGAGCCGGATAAAATTACCGATGCGAGCGCGGGTCCGCAGCTCGACCGCAAGCAGATCATCAAGCTCGTCGTCGAGCTTGGGCCGCTTTTGATCTTCTTCTTCGCGAACAGCCACTATGGCATTTTCGCGGGCACGGCGGCGTTCATGGTGGCGACGGTCATCGCGCTCGTGGCGTCGCAGATCTTTCTTGGCCGCATCGCCACCATGCCGCTCGTCACCAGCGTTTTCGTTCTGATATTCGGCAGTTTGACGCTTTATCTGCAGGATGACCATTTCATCAAAATGAAGCCGACGATCGTGAACGGATTGTTCGCGGCCATTCTGCTGGGCGGACTGTACTTCGGGCGGCTGTTCCTCAAGACCGTGTTCGGCGACGTAATGCATCTGACGAGAGAAGGGTGGCGCATCCTGACGGTCCGCTGGGCAGTCTTCTTCATCGTACTCGCGGTTTTGAATGAAGTGATGTGGCGGTTATTCACCACCGACACCTGGGTGACGTTCAAAGTGTTCGGTATCATGCCGCTCACGTTCGTGTTCGCGATGGCGCAGATTGGTGTCTTGAAGAAGTACGAAGATACGACTTCCGGTAGCGCTTCGGACGTGACCGACGACATCTGAGTGCGCTGGATCGCACGCGTCATTTCACCATCCGAGATTTTGCTCGATTTCTTGAATCGCTCGGGGAATTTTCGCTGGACGCGCTGACCGCTGTCGTGTTCCTTTCGGGAACAACAATCAAACGGTTGGATTTTGCCGGCTGGTCCGAGGCCAAAGTGTTGGACGGGTCCGGCAAGATCTTTGGGGCATGGAATGGCACGAGACTCCGCAAGCAGCCGCCTCGAGCGGTCGCCTTTGCATTTGCTACACAGAGCCGGACAGTGCGCGTCCGAAATGTTTCAGACAGAACTCGGCAATGATGAGCTTACCCCTCGTCAATACGCGATCCTGCTGACGGTCGCGCAGAACGAAGGGCTCAGTCAGACGCAGCTCGTCGATCTGACCGGCATCGATCGTTCGACGCTTGCCGACGTCGTTCGCCGAATGCTCAAGAAGGGTCTGCTGCAGCGCCGCCGCACACGCGATGACGCCAGGGCTTATGCCGTCAAGCTGACGGACGAGGGCTCTCGCGTTCTAAAGACCCACGATCCGATGGCGCGCAGGGTCGACGAGCGCATTCTCTCTTCCCTTCCGGCGCAGCAGCGCGATCGTTTCCTGCAGGATCTCAATGCCATCGTGCTGGCGCTCAACAAGCTGAGAGAAAAGGAAAACGCCGGCAAGTAAGCCGCCGGCGTTCCTATTATCATCAAGCTCGAAGTGCTGAACCTCAGGCTGCTTTCTTCGGCAGCAGGCGCTGATTGACGATCGTCTCGGCGATCTGGACGGCGTTGAGAGCCGCGCCCTTCAGAAGATTGTCGGCAACGATCCACATCGCGAGACCGTTCTCGACGGTCGCGTCTTCGCGAATGCGCGATACGAAGGTCGAATATTCGCCCGCAGCCTCGACCGGTGTGATGTAACCGCCCGGCTCGCGCTTATCGATGACCATGATGCCGGGTGAAGCTCGCAGGATTTCGCGTGCTTCCTCGGGGCTGATCGGCCGCTCGAACTCGATGTTGACCGATTCCGAGTGGCTGACGAATACGGGGACGCGGACGCAGGTCGCGGTCAGCTTGATCTTGGGGTCCAAGATCTTCTTCGTCTCGGCCAACATCTTCCATTCCTCTTTCGTGTAGCCGTCTTCCATGAAGACGTCGATGTGAGGAATGCAGTTGAAAGCGATCTGCTTCGGGAACTTCTTGGCTTCGACTTCCTGGCCGGGCACGAACTTGCCCTTGGTCTGCGCCCACAGTTCGTCCATGGCATCCTTGCCGGCGCCGGAGACAGATTGATAGGTCGAGACGACGACGCGCGTGATCTTGGCCGCGTCGTGCAGCGGCTTCAGCGCGACCACGAGCTGGGCCGTCGAGCAGTTCGGATTGGCGATGATGTTTTTTTTCGTGAAGCCGCGAATCGCGTCGCCGTTCACTTCGGGCACGATCAGCGGGACGTCCTGGTCGTAGCGCCAGTATGACGAGTTATCGATGACGATAGCGCCCTTGGCACCGATGCGCGGCGACCAATCCTTCGAAACCGCCGAGCCGGCCGACATCAGGCAGAAGTCGATGTCCGAGAAATCGAACGTCTCGAGGTCACGACACTTGATGACGGAATCGCCGAAAGATACCTCGGTCCCGATCGAGCGGCGCGAGGCCAAGGCGTGCAGCTCACTGACCGGAAACTTCCGATCTGCGAGCACGTTCAGCATCTCGCGGCCTACGTTGCCGGTGGCGCCGACGATGGCGACCTTATAGCCCATGGCGGTTATGTCCTTGAAATTTCGATGGTTTGCGTCGAGTCAGAGTCTGGACGCGGCGCGTGTTCTTTGGTGGTTCACATACGCGGCTCGGGCTCGATTTTCAAGGACCGTCAAGGCCGTTGCCGCCGGACCCGCCGACCGCGTTTGTTCCATGCGATGTTAATCTCATTTTGGTAACAGAATTTGACGCCGACACCGGCGCTCGACGCGGCTCGACGGCCGCGAAGGCGACATCTTATTTCGCGACAAGCGGCGAGTATTCCGCCGCAGACGCAGGACAGACGAGGCCACCGTGCATCTCTCTCGAACATTGATGGCTGTTGCAGCCGGAGCGCTGATGCTTTCCGCACCGGGACTCGCGTCGCGCTCGTCCGCCATTTCGGCGTGGCTGAACGATTCTGAGCTGCAACGGTTTTCCAACGCAACGATCGACGGGCGCTACGCCAACAGCAAGCCGTTTACCGAAAGCTACGGCAGCGACGGCCGCCTCCACTACGTCGAGCGAGGCATGACGCTCGGCGGGCACTGGTCGATCACGCAGGGCACGCTCTGCACGATCTACGATCTCGACGAGACGGGCGGATGTTATCGCGTCATGCGCGTCGATACGAACTGCTACGAGTTTTATTTCGTGTCGCGCACGGAAGAAGCCGCTCCCGGTCCGAATGACGGCAAGCCGCGCTGGACCGCACGCGGCGCAATCCAAGGACAGGCGAGCGCTTGCAAGGACTCGCCGAGCGTTTAATTGCGCTTGGCGACTCTCCTTCGTCGAGCCGGCCGCCAAGCGCGACTATAATTAAGCCGTAAGAGCCTTGAACTCGGCTTCGATGGCCTTGCCCATTTCGCTGGTGCCGACCTTGGTCATGCCGGGCTGCATGATGTCGCCGGTGCGCAGGCCCTTATCGAGAACGTTGGCGATGGCTTTTTCGACGAGATCGGCTTCCTTGCCGAGGTCGAAGGAATAGCGCAGTGCCATCGCGAACGAGGCGATCGTCGCGATCGGATTGGCGAGGCCCTGGCCGGCGATGTCGGGGGCTGAGCCGTGGACTGGCTCATAAAGCGCCTTACGCAGGCCGGTCTTCGCATCGGGTGCGCCGAGGGATGCCGACGGCAACATGCCGAGCGATCCCGTCGCCATTGAGGCTTCGTCGGACAGCACGTCGCCGAAGAGATTGTCGGTGACGATGACGTCGAACTGCTTCGGATTGCGGATCAGCTGCATCGCGCAATTGTCGGCCAGGATGTGTTCGAGCTTTACGTCGGGTGCGTAGGACTTATGAACTTCGGTCGTCACCTGCTTCCAGAGCACGCCCGACCGCATGACGTTGTGTTTCTCGGCCGAGTGGACGAGATTCCGGCGTTTGCGGGCGAGATCGAATGCGACCTTGGTGATGCGCTCGATTTCGCTTGTTGTGTAAACCTGCGTATCGACTGCGCGGCGCTCTCCGTTTTCGAGCGTCACGATTTCCTTTGGCTCGCCGAAGTAGACGCCGCCCGTCAGCTCGCGCACGATCATGATGTCGAGGCCTTCGACCAGCTCACGCTTCAGGCTCGAAGCATCGGCGAGGGCCGGATAGCAGATGGCGGGGCGCAGGTTGGCGAAAAGATCTAGGTCTTTGCGCAGGCGCAGCAGCCCGGCTTCCGGCCGGTGCTGATAGGGAACGTCCGCCCATTTCGGGCCGCCAACGGCGCCAAAAATTATGGCGTCGGCTTTCCGCGCCTTGGCCATTGCTTCGTCGGTGATTGCGACGCCGTGGGCGTCATAGGCGGCGCCGCCGACAAGATCGTGTTCGACGACAAAGTTGACGGCCTTGCTCTTGGCGTTGAAGAACGCGATGAGCCGTTCAACCTCCGCCATCGTTTCGACGCCGATACCGTCGCCGGGAAGGAGCAGGAGGGTGTGCGTCGTCATCGGTTAACAATCCTTGGCCAACTCAAAATGGAATTCGGTCGGGGAGTGCTAGCGTTTGAGCAGGCGCCGGGCAAGCACTCGGCTGTTAAAAACGGCACTTTGGCGCAGAGGGTTCTATGCAACCGAGACGGCGTTGGTCCGTGTTTCTGTCTTTGGCGGCCATTCTCGGGCCTTTCTTGGCCTCAGTCGCGCCTGCGGACGACCGTCCGCAGCTATCGCTGCCGATTGCCTGCCAGCCGCACAAGACCTGCTTCATCCAGACCTATGTCGACGTCGATCCGGGTAAGGGTGTTAAGGATTACATGTGCGGGGGCGCGACTTACGACCAGCACAGCGGCGTCGATTTCCGGCTGCTGTCCGCGGCGGCGGCCACGAAGACACCGTTCCCCGTGCTGGCGTCGGCCGATGGCGCGGTGAAGGCTGCGCGCGACGGCGTGGAGGATGTTTTCTTTAAGGCCGCCAAGCGCCAGGACGTTGCGGGGCGCGAGTGCGGTAATGGCGTCATCCTGGACCACGGCAACGGCTGGGAGACCCAATACTGCCATCTGCGCAAGGGCAGCGTTCGGGTGCAGAAAGGCCAATCGGTCAAGCGCGGCGAGCAACTTGGCGAAGCCGGGTTCTCGGGCATGGCGGGCTTCGCGCAGGTGCATTTGAGTGTTCGCCACAACGGCAAGCTCATCGATCCGTTTCTGCCGGATGCCATCGATGGCGCGTGCGATCCGAATGCGCGGGGGCCAGGGATGTGGGAACCGGCGGCAGCCGCAGCCTTTCCCTACAAGAACGGTGAGACGATCGCCGCCGCGTTCGCCGGCGACGCTCCGAACGCCGACGCGCTGGAGCTCGACGACGGAAATTTCGTACCGCTCAGCCCAACGTCGCCAGGGTTCGTTCTCTTTGGGCGCTTCATCAATCTCAAGAAGGGCGACCGCGTCAACTTTACGGCGCTCGGACCTTCGGGGGAGCTGTTCGATGAAAGCACGGCGGCCCTCGAACGTGACAAGGCGACGTTCGTGGCGTTCATCGGCAAGCGGCGGGGAAAAGACCCCTGGCCCAAAGGCCGCTACGACGGGCGTGTCGCGCTTATTCGCGACGGCGGTATCATCGCGACGAATGTCGTTTCGTTCGAGATCAAGTGAGGACTACGAGAGAAAGCCCGGGAGCGGAAACGCGAGCGTGAAGCCGCCGAACGTCAGGATGACGCCGAGGCCGCCGAGCATGAAGCTGACGTAGAGAAGCATGTTGCCGCCGGAAATGAGAGCTACCGACGCCAGCACGATCGCGATCTGCAGAAGCGCCTGGCCGTAGTCGAAATAGGGGTTTTGCTTCAAAGCTTCGTCTCTGGTCGCTTCGAGCGCCTTGCCCTTGGTGAAAAGTTCGTCGAGACCTTCGCCGCTTTTCGGATCGCTGGTCAGCAGTTTGTCCTGGACTTTGTAGTCGGCGATTTTCGCTTCGATGATCGTCTTTGCGTCGTCCGGCATGGTCGGCGACATCTTGAGCATGATTTCGAATTCTTCGGCGTGCAGGCGCAAAGCCTGGCGGCGCGCGTTCTTGGCCTGGAAAAACGACCAGACGTTGGACGCCGCGATATTTTCCTGAAGGGCATTCTGTTGCGCGTTGCTGCCGCCGAGGCTGCATATAGCCAGAATGACGGCGAGAATGCCGATATAAATGCCGATCAGCTTATCGCGCGGTTTCGTGTGTTCGCCTTCGAGGCCGAGTTCTTCAAGAGCCATCAGACACCCCCCCCGGGCTGATCAGTCCGCGATCAGACGATACGATCCTCGGGCGGCGCCGCGAGTGATCGCGCTGGAAGCAGGTCCTTGCGGTCGATGGCGCGCCCATCCGCTCCGAGCCGGTACAGAATGGGAGCGCCGGTGGCAAGCTCTCGTTCGAGGATCTCGTCGGCGGTGAGGTTTTCGAGGATCATCACGAGAGAGCGCAGCGAGTTGCCGTGCGCGACGATGATGACGTTTTTGCTCGCCGTAATCTGCGGCCAGATCGCCTTGTCGTAATAGGGGCGTACGCGCGCGAGCGTATCTTTCAGGCTTTCGCCATCGGGCGGGGCAATGTCGTAGGACCGGCGCCAGGTCTGCACCTGGGCTTCGCCCCATTTCTTGCGGGCTTCATCTTTGTTGAGGCCTGACAGCGCGCCGTAGTTGCGCTCATTCAAAGCGGCATCGCGGATGATCGGCACGTCGGGCTCGTTGATCTCGGCCAGGATGATGTCGAGCGTGTGCTGCGCGCGCTTCAGAGCGCTCGTGAACGCGATGTCGAACTTGACGCGATGGTCGCGGATCATTCGGCCCGCGACACGCGCTTCGATAACGCCTTTCTCGGTCAGGTCGGGATTGCGCCAGCCGGTGAAGAGATTGAGCCTGTTCCACTCACTCTCGCCGTGCCGCACGAGCACCAGGATGTTATCCGTCAGGGCGTCTGTCATATCTTCGTCTAGGAGACTCCGGCTGCGGTTTCGGCAATCTTCTTAGTGCGAAATACCTAATACGTTGGTCATATCGTAAAGACCTGGGACACGGTCTTTTGTCCAAAGCGCGGCTTTGACCGCGCCGCGCGCAAAAATTCCCCGGTCGGTCGCGGTGTGGGTTAACTCGATCCGTTCCCCCTCGCCCGCGAAAATTACGGTGTGCTCGCCGACGACGGAGCCGCCGCGCAGCGTTGCGAAACCGATATCGCCCCGGCGGCGTGGCCCGGTAACGCCGTCGCGAACACGCACGGAATGCGCGTCGAGATCAAGACCGCGGCCCGAAGCGGCCGCCTCGCCGAGCATCAAGGCCGTGCCTGAAGGGGCGTCGACCTTCATGCGGTGATGCATTTCAACAATTTCGATATCGAAGTCGTTCCCGAGGGCGGCCGCAGCCTGACGCGTCAGCGCCATCAAGAGGTTGACGCCGAGGCTCATGTTGCCGGCCTTGACGATCGCCGTCTTTTTGGCGGCTTCCACGATCGCGGCGTCGGAGGCGGGATCGAAACCGGTGGTGCCGATGATGGCGGCCGTTCGCGAATTGGCCGCGAGGCGTGCGAATTCGACGCTTGCCTTCGGGACAGTGAAATCAACGATCGCGTCGGCGGCGGCAATGACGTCGGCGGCGTCACTGCTGACGACGATGCCGATGGGCTCGAGGCCAGCAAGAACGCCAATATCTTTTCCCACAACGGGGGAGCCAACCATTTCGGTCGCGCCGCTAATCGTGCAATCGGGCTCAGCCACGATCGCGCGTATCAGTTCGCGGCCCATTCGGCCGGCCGCGCCCATAACGGCGATCTTCATGCTATCTCCGGTCGGCTCGATGGTTGCCATTCGGCGGGCCGATATAGCAACGCCGTTACGCGAGCGTAAAGAGGAGCCGCACGAATTTCGCGGTCAGGGCGGGCTAAACGTCGTGTTTGTTGACGATCGTTAAAGATCACGCCGGCGTCTTGGCGCGCGCCAGCGCCTTGACGATCAGATCACGGGCTTCGTCGACGTGGCCCCAGTGGTCGATCTTGACCCATTTGCCCGGCTCAAGATCTTTATAGTGCGCGAAGAAGTGCTCGATCTGCTCGACCGAGATCTTCGGGAGATCGGTATAGGTCTTGACCGCTTCATAGCGCTTGGTGAGCTTGTTCGACGGCACCGCAATGATCTTTTCATCACCGCCGCCATCGTCTTCCATCACCAAGACGCCGACGGGGCGGCAGTTGATGACGGCGCCGGGAATGATCGCGCGCGTATTGCAGACGAGCACGTCGATGGGGTCGCCATCGGATGAGAGTGTATGGGGAACAAAGCCGTAGTTTCCGGGATAGCGCATCGGCGTGTAGAGGAAACGGTCGACGAAAAGGGCGCCGGAGGCCTTATCCATTTCGTATTTGATCGGCTCACCACCGACCGGGACTTCGATCACGACGTTGATATCGTCGGGCGGGTTTTTACCGGGCAGAATCGCGTCGAGACGCATCGGAATTGACCTCAAGATTAAGCGGTTCTTTTGGGCGTCACACTTGCCGGGAAAGCGCCAGTCGCACAACCGTTCATACGTCGCACGTCGACGCAAAAAATAGGAAACAGCGTAATCAGAGGAATGTCAGGGAAATCTCGAATTTACCACTCGAAGGCGATGCGCGTGTTCATACCTTTACCAAAGCGGACGCAGGACCGGCGCGTCGGGCGGCCGCCGCAGCGCATATAAAAGGTGTGCGCCTTATCGTTGCCTTCGAGGGCCCAAACGATCAAGCGTTCGAGGTCCAGGGCATCTAGGGTGGCGCGGCAGGCTTCGAATAGATGCTCTCCCATGCCGAGACCTTGGTAAACGGGGGTGAGATAAAGCTCGTAGATTTCGCCGACGTCGCGGCCGCCGCCTCGGGCTCTGCCGCACGTGGCGTAACCGGCGATCGTCTCGCCGTGTTGGACGACCAAAAGATTTCGTTCGGCAGCGATGGCGCGGCGCCACCATGTGGCGTCCCGGCGCAAAATTTCGCGTTCGAGATGAAGAGCCGGAAGAATGCCCGTATAGGCGAGCCGCCAGGAATCACGGAAAATCTCGGCGAGCGCGGTGGCGTCGGGAGGACGGGCGTTGCGGACAGAAAGCTCAAGGCTCTTGTTCAGCATGGACACACTCTAACCCCAAGCCGGGGAAAAGGCATCAAGACTCAACTGCCATCATGAAAATAAAAAGGACGCGGAGACCATGCTCCGCGCCCGATATTTAAAAGGTAGTGCCCCACTCGACGATTGCTCAGCGCAATGCATCGCAAAACGCATCGGAGTTAGCCGACGTTCTTGAACTGCTCGAACGATTTTGTCGTTGCGGAGCCGACCGTCTCGAGCGCCTGCTTCGTGACCTTGCTCGAAAGTTCGAAGAGTTCCTTCGACTGAGAGCCAGCGATGGCAAACTGCTGCTGGAAGTAGTTGGCCTGGAGGCGGGCGATTTCCGGGAAGGTGCGGGCGCGTGCCATTGCCTGGGCGGCTTCGAAAGCTGCTTCGGTGTTGGCGAGCGTGTTGGCGACGATCTTCTCGCCGATCGACTTAGCGCCGGCCTGCGTCGTCAGCATCACTTCCTCAGCGACCTTGGCGTTGTCTTTCGCGTAGGCGGCGAGCTTGTGGTAGGCGTCGCGTGATTTTGCGATGGCGTCTTCGGCGAACGCCGAGATGTTCTCCGGAACCTTCGCGTCTTTGCCGGCCGTGAACATTTCCTGAGCTTGCTTGGTGAAATCCTGGACTTGACGTGTGAAAGCGTCGGTCATTGGGGTCACTCCTAAATGAGCAATATCGCTAAATGGGGTCTTCTAAATGCTATGTCTGGCGCCCGACGGCGAAACCATTGGTGAATATATATGCAGACTTATTGTGCGTTGCAACAAGATTTTGCGGCGCGCCTCGAAAATCGGGATGTCAGACTCTCAAATCGCGTCCTTATGCCCTAAATATGTCAGTACACTGACCCATGCGGGCAGGTATTTCCTATCCATTTGTTCGCACTTGCGAAATGAAATTTTTCTCTGCCAGTTTACTAATCAAAGTTTCGAGAAAACATCGCGATAGCCGATCGCGCTAGGATCGAACATTATGTCGCGGCGGGTGAGGGGGCGAGCGAGCGCCAGGCCCTCGAGCGTGCGGCAGCGCGAAAGTGCGACGTAGGTTTGGCCGTGTGCGAACGTGCCGGACCCAAGGTCGATATACACCTTGTCGAGGGTTAAGCCCTGGGCCTTGTGGATCGTCAGCGCCCAGGCGAGCCGCAGCGGAAATTGCTTGAACGTACCGGCGACGGTCTCGACAATTTTGTCTTGCGACTGATCGAAAGCGTAGCGGCGGTGCTCCCAGGCGACCTGCTCGACCTCATATTCCTTGCCCGAGACTTCGACGAAGACCTGCTTCTCGGTCAGCCGGGACACCCGGGCGATGGTGCCGTTGACCCACCGCCTGTCGGGATCGTTCCGCAGCATCATGACTTTGGCGCCGGGCTTCAAGTCGAGCGCGGTTTCAGCAGGCTGTACGTTGGCCGCGAAATCTCCGGTGATGTTGGCATCGAAGCGATTGCCCCGCCCGGGAAGCGCTTCGAGATAAGCGGTGTTGATGCGTTTCGCGGCGGCATTCGTCGTCGTCAGGATAACGAACGACTCGCCCTCGGACAGCGTGCGGATCGGGCTGACGCGCTTGTTGATGAAGTGCAGGTCGTCGTCGCTGACGTTACCCTCGCGGACGGCGTTGAGCACGCGAATGAGGGCGTCGTCGGTCTGGCGGAAAATCTGGTCGAGTTCGAGAAGTGCGGTGCCGCTGCCTTCGCGAAGTGCGGGAATCGAGAAGAAGAACGGGCTGCCGTGCTCGTCCGTGAGATGGGCCAGGACTTCGCGTTCCTGGATCACCGGCGGCAACTGATGCAAATCCGCAAACAGCAGAAGACGCGCGCCGCCGAAGGGTTCGCGGGGGCGGCCACGATTGACGCGGAGCGATCTATCGATCGCCCACATCATATCGGATCGCACCATCGAGGCTTCGTCGATGACGACGAACTCAAGTTGCCTCATCACGCGGCCGTTGCGGCTGCGGCGGATATCGTTCTCTTGGATGAGGCGCGGCGGAAAGCCGAAGAACGAATGGATGGTCTGGCCGCCGATGTTGATCGCGGCGAGGCCGGTCGGGGCCAAGACGACCATGCGATCTTCGTAGGCGTCACGCAGGGCTTTGAGCAGCGTCGACTTGCCGGTTCCGGCGCGGCCGGTGACGAAGAGATTGCCGGTTTCTTCCGCCATGAAGGCCGCGGCGCGCTCGAATGCGGGCGTCGGCCTTATACCGTCCGGCCAAGTGATCACGAGCATCCCCGCGCGCCGAGGAGGACATCAACCAATATTAAAGCTTGGAGCATTCTCAGCGTGTTCCGCCCGGGGCCTTGATGCACGATGAGACGAGGCCTTTAGCAAGAGAAACCAAAGGCTGATTGGGAAGTCAAATTGTTGGGACGCTTTAAAACGAGGACGGGCAATAAAATGCGGACGGCTCCTTGAAGCCGCCCGCGAAATGGAATTTGCCGGGGAGATCAGTCGGCGCTCATGTTGATCAACTTGAAGTCCTTGTCGAACTTCAGGTCGTAGGCGCCGTTTTTGCACTTGGCGTCGTCGAGCTCGAAGACGCCGGTGCCTTCGGTTTCCTTTTCCCACTTGCCGCCTTCGCAGCCCAATGCGGTTGCTGCGGCCGTTGCGCCCTTCATTTCTTCTTCGCTAAGCGGGGTATCAGCGAACGCCGGCATGGACATCGCGAACACGGCACCAACTGCGATGGCGAAACGTTTCATCAGGTCTCTCTCCTATGATTTGGTCTATCACCCATGCGTTATTTGGGCGGCAGACTCCCCAGAACAACCCGGGAATTTTTCCCAGGAGCCTGGAATCACAGGGAAATGAACTCCCGTTACCTCAAGCGGCGCCGCTCGCGCGGTCTGCATCGCTCCGGCGGCTCTGGCGCTTGCGCTCGTTCGGATCGAGCCAACGCTTGCGCAGGCGGATGTTCTTCGGCGTCACTTCCACCAGCTCTTCGTCAGTGATGTAGCTCATCGCCTTTTCGAGCGTGAGGCGCATCGGCGGCGTCAGAAGCACGGCTTCGTCCTTGCCGGAGGCGCGGACGTTCGTCAGCTTCTTGCCCTTGACGACGTTCACTTCGAGGTCGTTCTCGCGCGAGTGCTCGCCGACGATCATGCCCTCGTAGACGCGGTCTTGCGGATTGACCATGAAAGGTCCGCGATCCTGCAAGTTGAAGATGGCGTAGGCCACGGCTTCGCCCGGGCTGTTGGAGATCAGAACGCCGGTGCGGCGTCCGGTGATCTCGCCCTTGAAGGGCTTATAGTCATGAAACAGCTTGTTCATGATGCCGGTGCCGCGAGTGTCGGACAGCAGCTCCGCCTGATAGCCGAGCAAGCCGCGCGTCGGGACGTGAAATACCATGCGCGTGCGTCCGCCGCCCGATGGGCGCATTTCGAGCAGATCGCCCTTGCGCTCGGAGAGCTTCTGGACGACGACGCCGGTGTAGTTGTCGTCGACGTCAACGATGACTTCTTCGATCGGCTCCAATCGCTCGCCGGTTTCGGGATCGGTCTTGATCACGACTTTCGGGCGAGAGACGGTCAGCTCGAAGCCTTCGCGGCGCATGTTTTCGATCAGGATCGCGAGCTGAAGCTCGCCGCGGCCCGAGACTGTGAAGCTGTCCTTATCTTCATTTTCTTCGATACGGATCGCGATGTTGCGCTCGGCTTCCTTGAGAAGACGGTCGCGGATGACGCGGCTTTGGACCTTGTCGCCTTCCTGACCCGCAAACGGACCGTCGTTGATGCGGAACGTCATCGACAGCGTCGGCGGATCGACGGGCTGGGCCGGAAGCGGCTCCGTCACGGAGGGGTCGGCCAGCGTATCGGCGACGTTGGCTTCGCTCATGCCTGCAAGGGCGATGATGTCGCCAGCGCCGGCGGACTCGACCGGTGTGCGCTCAAGGCCGTGAAACGCGAGAACTTTCTGGACACGGAAGTTCTCGATGACTTTGCCTTCGCGATCGAGCGCCCTGAGCGCCTGGTTCGGCTTGACCGTACCGGACGTGACGCGGCCCGTCAGGATGCGGCCGAGGAACGGATCGGCGTCGAGCGTCGTCGCGAGCATGCGGAACGGACCGTCGTCGACGGCCGGCGGCGGCACATGCTCAAGGATCAGGTCGAACATCGGCGCCAGGTTTTCAGCGGGACCCGACGGATCGCGCGCCATCCAGCCGTTGCGGCCGGAGCCGTAAAGCACGGGAAAGTCGAGCTGCTCGTCGGTTGCGTCGAGGTTGGCAAAGAGGTCGAAGACTTCGTTCAGGACGTCGAGATGACGCTCGTCCGGGCGATCGATCTTGTTGATCGCGACGATGGGGCGGAGGCCGCGCTTCAGCGCCTTCGAGACGACGAATTTCGTCTGCGGCAGCGGGCCTTCCGAAGCGTCGACCAGAACGACGACGCCATCGACCATGTTCAGGATGCGCTCAACCTCGCCGCCGAAGTCGGCGTGGCCTGGCGTATCGACGATATTGATGTGCGTGCCCTTCCACTCGACGCTGGTGCACTTCGCGAGAATTGTGATGCCGCGCTCACGTTCAAGGTCGTTGGAATCCATGGCGCGCTCCGCAACCTTCTGGTTTTCGCGGAAGGAGCCGGATTGCTTCAGAAGCTCGTCGACCAGTGTCGTTTTGCCATGGTCGACGTGCGCGATGATCGCGATGTTGCGAAGGGCCATTTGAAACCTGAAGTTATGGGAAGCGCCACGGGCATTGCCACAGCGGCGCAATATCGGCTCGCACCTAGCATGACGGCATGGCAGAGGGCTAGGGCGGCTCGCATTATGTAGGGTGCGGCTTAACAGTCAAACAGGGGTGCAGCATCATAATTTGGCACGGAATTTGTTCTGTGGGGCAATTTCGGGGCCAACCTGCAAGATCTTGTCTCGTCAGGCGCATCGCCAACTTGCGTAGGGTTTTCGCGATCAGCGGCTCGGCATTTCGGTCGCCGGGACTTTGTTCTCTTCGTCATCGCGGAGCTTTGTCAAAAAGGCGTCAATATCGGGACGGGGCGAGGGGGCACGATCCAGCCTTTTGCGTTGATGCTCTTCCGTCACGCGGGCCGAGACGGCGGCGCCAGGAGTCTTGAGGCGGCGGCCTCCCGCGATCAGCAGGGGATGCTGCGGCTCCTCAAGGTCGAGTTCCTCCAAGAAGGTCTCGCGAAGCGCGTTGAACGCCTGAAGGATCGCGTCGCGCGCGAGGGCCTTCTTCTCGCTCGTGATTTCAGTCTCGACGCGCGGGTCGAGCGTTTGCAAGGCGCGGCGCATGTCATGGATCGGCGCGTAAGGGTAAAGACCGACAAGGCCCTCGGTTTCACCGGCGTTGCGGTAGACGATGCGCATCGTGTCGATGGTTTCGCTCACCTTGTAATAAGCGGCGAGGTAGTCGTCGGTCGCGAGGTAGGGTTTTTCGCAGGTCGAGAGCAGCACGGATTTGGTGCGCACGATATTGCGCCATTCTTCTTCCAGGCTTTCAACGAAGTTCGAGCGCTTCTGATAAATATTGGAAATATACGCGACGCCGCCGGTCGCGATCAGCAGGGACATGTCGCGCATGAATTCATAGACGTTATTGGCGGCCGAGATCACGAACGGCGGCATGCCCGGAACGTCATTGGCGAATTTCGACGCGAGCAGCAGAAGCAAGACGATTCCCAGCAGCCAATAGAGCCGCGAGAGTGTGCGATCGACGGAGGCGCGGGTCATTACGGTTTCCAGCGAAGGCGTTTGTGTGTCCGCCAGATATGCATTGAGAAACGCCGGATTTGCAATTGCCGCGCTCGTTTTTGATTCGTCGCATTCTCTAAGACGAACCGGTGCTCACTTCAGGGGAAAATGCTCTAGCGGTCTTCCGCAGCAACGGGCTGTTTCAGGATCGCCCAGTTCATGATGGCGATCTGCGCGCCGATCAAAAGCAGTACGACGCTCGACTTGAAGCCGGCGAAGGCGCTCCAGAGGCCGACGATAACGCCGAGCGCGGCAATGGCGCGGATGGCGATCGCGCGGGGCATCGCAGCGCTCAGCATGTCGCGATAGATCCGGCCGCCGTCGAGCGGAAATGCCGGAAGCAGATTGAAGACCAGCATCGCCAGATTGATGCGCGCCAGCATGAACGTGGCGTAGATGGCCCACGGGTTGTTCGTGAGCCAGGGCTCGGGGTCGATCGGCCCGAAGTTTCCTGTGATGCCGACCTCGGGTTGGCCGAGGGCGTACCAGCACGCGAGAAAGATAAGACCATTGGTCAGCGGTCCGGCGAACAGGATCAGGATGTTCGCCATCGTCGATGGCGCTGCCTGGAGCATCCGAGCGTAGCCGTAAAAGCCGCCGACCAGGATTTCGCCGACCGGCACCTCGAAGAGGCGAGCGATCGTCGCGTGCCCGAGTTCGTGCAGCAGCACGGACAGGAAAACGCCCGCGATCAGGATCGCGAACGTGCCCGGCGATCGCTGCAACACGGAAAACAGAAAGATCGGCACCAGAATGAACGTGATGTCGACCTTGATCGGAATGCCGCCGAGACGGAAGAGTTCGAGCCGCGGTGTGTCTGCGAGGAAATTCATGATGGGCGCCAAATGCCGGATCCGACGATCTTCAGATGCTCATCGGCCGGACTTAAGTCAACACGATCTAGTCGGCTTGGCGGATCGCGAACTTGATCGCGTCTTTCTTGATGTTGCTGAACTCGACGGTGAAAGGCCCGGGATCCAGGTTGAAGCGAATGGTCTTGCGGACCCCATCGCAATCGGATTTGCCGCTGTGGGCCGTCGACTTCAACGCTTTGCCGTCTTGAATGACGTCAACCCAGCCGGCGGTTTCCATCGTTACCTGATAAGAACCGGGGGCGCTGCTCGGGCCCTCGAATTCGACGACGCCGCCGTAGACGTCGCCCGCCGGTTTCAGTTTGCCGGTCGGCGGAACGGGAAACGTCACAGCGCTCATCGGTTCAAGCGACAGAGCCATGGCTTTCGCGGGCGGTGACGGAAGCTTCGCACCGGATTTGACCGCTTGGATATCGGCCGCCTTGATCCATTGCAGCTCGGTCGCGATCGACCAGGCGAAGCTTTTGCAACCGCCGGTCTCGGCAGCGAATGCGGGGAGAGTGAAGGCCAGCGCCGCTGCGGCAGCCAGCATCGGAAGAGCATGCGATTGTTTCATGTCAGTCGACCGCAACCATCACGTCAGAAGCCTTGATCACTGCCGAGGCCGACATGCCCTTTACGAGTCCCAGGTCATCGACTGCTTCGTTGGTGATTGAAGCCGTGACGATCGTGCCGCCGACATCCAGACGCACGTGCGCGGTCGTTGCGCCTTTGATGACTTCGACGATCTTGCCCTTGAGCACGTTTCTCGCGCTAATTTTCATGATGGCCCTTTCTAGAAGCGGGCCCTCAGGTTAGCAAAGAATTGTCGGCCTGGCTCGAAAAAGCCTTCGGCGACGGCATAATTTTCGTCGAGCAGGTTCGTGCCGCCGATCGCGAATGTCGTATTGCTATTGAACGCATATTTGGCCTGGAAATTCACAAGTGCGTAAGCGCCGATGTCGACGTAATTGGGCAGTATCGTAAGGATTCGAATTCGCATTCGGCTCTGAAGCAACAAAACGCACATCTTCGCTTGCGGCTCGTTATGGAGCGCACTGCTTTCGGCAACGATTTGCGTCGATGCTAGACGATACTTTTGGCGTAGAGGTCGGTGCGGCGATCGCGGAAAAATCCCCAATCGGCGCGATAGCTCCCGATCAAATCGAGATCGAAGGTATGGACCAGCACGCCTTCATCCTCGGCGTTGAACTTTTGTACAAGCTCGCCACGATGATCGCTGATGAAGGAGTGACCGTAGAATTGCTGCTTCACGCCATCGTTGTCTTCGAGGCCGATGCGATTGGCGGAAACGATCGGCACGGCGTTCGCGACCGCGTGGCCCTGCATGACGCGCTGCCACTGCAAGTGCGTGTCAAGGCTCGCGTCGTAAGGTTCCGAGCCGATTGCGGTCGGATAGAACAGGACCTCGGCGCCTTGGAGCATCATGGCTCGCGCGGTTTCCGGATACCACTGATCCCAGCAGATGCCGACGCCGATGCGGCCGTGCTTCGTGCTCCAGGTCTTGAAGCCGGTATCGCCGGGGCGGAAGTAATACTTCTCCTGATAGCCCGGCCCGTCAGGGATGTGGCTCTTGCGGTAGACACCAAGGATTTCACCGTCGGCGTCGGCAATGGCAACGCTATTGTAATAGCGCGGGCCATCCTTTTCGAAGAAGGAGATCGGGATCACGACGTTCAGAGACTTCGCGAGCTTGCGCAGCGCGATCACGCACGGATGCTCCATCACGGGATGCGCGGTCTCGAACCACTTCGGATCCTGACGCGTGCAGAAGTAGATGCCTTCGAACAGCTCGGATGGCAGGATGATTTCAGCGCCGCGTCCGGCAGCCTCGCGCACGAACATTTCGGTCTTCGCGATATTGGTTTCGATATCGCTGCCATACGAGGTCTGAATGGTGCCGACCGTGATCGAGCGTCGCGGCATCTAGAGAGGCTCCTGTTGCGTGATGCAGTGGAAGGATCCGCCGCCGGCTTCGCCGCAGCCAAGAAGGCCGCGCGAGGATACGCCGACGACTGCACGAGTTGGAAAAACGGCCTGCAGCGCTTGCAGCGCGTCGGCCTCGGTAGCAGTTCCATAAATCGGCACGACGACAACGTCGTTCGCGATCAGGAAATTCATATGGGAAGCGGGTGAGATTTCCCCAAGGGCATTGCGATAGAGACCGACACCGGGAATGCGGACGACGTCGAGCGCGCGGCCTTTCGCGTCGGTCGCCTTTTCGAGCGTTGCCGCAATGGCGTTCAGCGTCCCGGCGTTGGGATCGTCCGGACCTGCCGGTGCCTGGCAGACAACGCGTCCCGGCGCGACAAAGCGGGCGATGTTATCGACGTGGCCATCGGTGTGATCGTTCTTCAGGCCTTCGTCGATCCAGATGACCTTCTTCGTGCCGAAGGCTTCGGCGAGCGATTTCTCGGCGGCTTCTTTAGTCCAGCCGTTGCGGTTGGGGTTGAGCAGTGTCTGCTGCGTGGCGAGGATCGTGCCTTCGCCATCGTGATCGACCGCGCCGCCTTCGAGCACGAAATCGAAGCGGCGCACGGCCGTGCGCGAAATGCGTGCGACGTCATCGCCGACGGTCGCGTCGTCGGGCAGATCGTATTTGCCGCCCCAGCTGTTGGTCTTGAAGCGGAGGGCGACGTTGCCGTTTCCGGCATGCGCGTAAATGGGGCCGGTGTCGCGCAGCCAGATGTCACCGTATTTCGCCGGGATGAGTTCGGCGATGTCGCGGAGCGCGGCGGTGGCAGAGGCTTTGGCTTCGTCGCCGTTAACGAGAAGACGGACGTGATTGCCGGCGATGGTCAATGCCCGGATGAGCGCGGCCACGTCGCGGCGCGGCGTTTCGAGATCGCCGTTCCATTCGTCCGGATCGGCGGGCCACGCAGTCCAGATGGCTTTCTGAGGCGCCCATTCAGCGGGCGTCACTACCGGCAGGCCGTCCGCCACGACTGTCATAATTTCGTTCCTCGTCGATTCTTGCTTGGAATGCACGGGCTCTTGGAGCACGCGATGTCGTGGATAGCGCTCCCGGCGTCAAGACCCGAGACGCGGCGGACGCGAAAATCCTATTTCGGAAGAGCGTCTATTTACCAACGGCTCTGGCAATCGGCGCTTAGATGCGGCGGCCGAAAATCGTTCCAAGCAGTCCGACGATGAGTACCGCCGGGATGACAACGAGGGCAATCGCGCCGACTGTGAGGGCGAGGCCGAACATCACGAACGCGATGACGCCGAACAACAAAATCGCCGCCATGAAGACGACGATCTTGAAAAGCCATTCGCGCCAGCCGGTGAGGACGGTCGTCTCGCCGTTTCGCGTGATGACGATCATATTTGCCTCCACCTCTGAAGTGGTACCGCTCAGGACGTGGTCTTGTTCCGCTTTCCGAGCGTGCGCAAGCGCAGCGCGTTGAGCTTGATGAAGCCTTCCGCGTCCTTCTGGTCGTAAGCGCCCTTGTCGTCTTCGAAGGTGACGAGCGTCGGCGAATAGAGCGACTTGGCGCTTTCGCGGCCGACGACGACGACGTTGCCCTTGTAGAGTTCGAGCGTCACTTCGCCTTCGACGTTCTCTTGGCTCTTGTCGATCAGCGCCTGCAGCATCTCTCGCTCCGGCGCGAACCAGAAGCCGTTATAGATCAACTCGGCGTAGCGCGGCATGATCTCATCTTTGAGATGCGCGGCACCGCGATCGAGGGTCAGGCTTTCGATGGCGCGGTGTGCGGTCAGCAGGATGGTGCCGCCGGGCGTTTCATAGACACCACGCGACTTCATGCCGACGAAGCGGTTTTCGACGAGGTCGAGGCGGCCAATGCCGTTGTCGCGACCCAAGTCGTTCAATGCCTTCAGAAGCGTCGCGGGCGACAACTTCTCGCCGTTGATGGAGACAGGGTCGCCCTTCTCGAAGCCGATTTTGATGGTGGTGACCTTATCGGGCGCGGCCATCGGCGAAATCGTACGCTGGTAGACGACCTCGGGCGGCTTCTTGGCCGGATCCTCCAGAACTTTGCCTTCCGACGACGAGTGCAGAAGGTTGGCGTCGACGGAGAACGGCGATTCCCCTTCCTTGTCCTTCGCGACGGGGATCTGGTTCTTGCGCGCGAAGTCGAGGAGATCCTCGCGGCCTTTGAAGCTCCACTCCCGCCAAGGGGCGATGATTTTGATTCCCGGCTCCAAAGCGTAGTAGCCAAGCTCGAAGCGCACTTGATCGTTGCCCTTGCCGGTGGCGCCGTGGCAGACGGCGTCAGCGCCGACCTTGCGCGCGATCTCGATCTGCTTTTTTGCGATCAGCGGCCGGGCAATCGACGTGCCGAGAAGGTAGACGCCCTCGTAAACGGTATTGGCGCGGAACATCGGGAAGACGAAGTCGCGGACGAATTCCTCGCGCAGGTCTTCGATAAAGATGTTTTCTTCCTTGATACCGAGCATCAGCGCTTTCTTGCGCGCCGGCTCCAGCTCTTCGCCCTGTCCAAGATCGGCCGTGAACGTCACGACTTCGGCGCCGTACGTCTCCTGCAGCCATTTCAGGATGATGGAGGTGTCGAGGCCGCCCGAATAGGCGAGGACGACTTTCTTCACGGACTTGGGCGCGGCGCTCATGGGCGATTTGGCTCTTCTGACTCTTGGGATTGCGGATTGGGTTGGAAACGCGCGGCACTATAGGGGCGGTGGCGCTACCCGCAAGTGTAGTAGACGCAGGAACACGACTTGTCGCAACGAGAGTAAGCGTTTGATGAAAGCGGGGCGCGGCATGAAACCGACCATCGTCTTCTGGTACGAGTTCGCTTCGACCTATTCCTACCTTAGCGCCATGCGCATCACGGAGGAGGCAGCGCGTGCCCACGTCGAGGTCGACTGGAGGCCTTTTCTGCTCGGTCCGGTCTTCAAATCTCAGGGATGGGCGACGTCGCCGTTCAATCTCTATCCGGCGAAGGGCCGCTACATGGCGCGCGATATCGCGCGCACGGCTGCGGCGCGCGGGCTTCCCTTCCGGATGCCGTCGCCGTTTCCATCCAATGGACTGAAGGCCGCGCGTCTCGCTATCGCCGCGAAGGCGAAAGGGCGGATCGCGGATTTCAGCCGGGCGGTTTACGCGGCGGCGTTCGGTAAAGGTTTGGACATCTTCGATGACGCTGTTTTGACGGATTGTCTCGTGGCGGCAGGTCTCGAACCGGATGCGACACGCAAAGATGCTGCCGACCTGAGCGTCAAAGCGGTGTTGCGGACATCGACCGATGAAGCGCTGGCGCTCGGTATTTTCGGTGCACCGAGCTTCACGACGAGCGACGGAGAGCTGTTCTGGGGCGATGATCGGCTGGATCAGGCGCTGGCCTGGGAAAGGGATTCGATGCGGGCGAAATCGTGAGGCATTTTACGTCGTGTTACAGCAGCGCGATGAAGACCTTACGAGATTGTATTGCTGCGCGTTCGCTTCTTCCGCATTGCACTCGATTCGTGAACATAAAAATGGCCTATCGGGGGTGTTTGCGGTGTTTCTGCTCCGCGGAAGCTGTTAGAAGCGCGGGAACTTGTCTCAGGGGGAGAGCGGTCGTGGCCACATCGATTCGCATCGTCGGGAAGCTCTTTTGGCTTGGGCTCTTGAGTGGGGCGCTCGCCCTTCCGCTCGGGGCCGAAGAGGTCACTGTGACGGTTCCGCCGGACGATCCGCCGGCCCAATCCCAGCCTGTCGCCGATAGCAGCGATCCGACCGCGCATTCGACGGACGCCGCTGCGCCGCCGAGTTCGGAACAGGCAGAGCCTCCGGCCGCTGCGCAAGCCGCGCCACCCGAATCCGAGCCGGCGCCTGCCGCCACCGCCGAGGCAGCGCCTACTCCGCCCGTCGTCAAGCACAAGAAAGCAAAGAAGACTGCGGCCGTGCCTGTTTCGGCTGAGGGATCGGCGAACGCCTCGGCAACGGCCGGTCAGCCCGCGGGGGCCGTCAAGAAGCCCAAGACGGCGAAGGCTTCGTGCCTCAACCTCGCGGAAGACGTTTGCGGAACGAACACGGCCTGCATCTGGGTCGCGGCCGGGACGAATGACGCCGGTAAGGCGACCAAAGCCCGTTGCCGGTCGTTGGCGATCCTGAAAAAAGAATCCGAAAAGGCGGCGAAAGCGGCCAAAGTCGACAAACCAGAAGTTTTGCCGTGGTCGACGAATTCATCGACGGCCGCGGTTTCGACGACTGCGACGGTGGACGCCAAGCCTGCAAAGAAAGCCAAGACGGCGGCGGTCAAGAAGGCCAAGCCGAAGCCGGTCGCGCCCGTCGCGGAGCAGCCCGCTGCAGAACCTGCCGCAGCTCCTGCAGAAGCCCCCGCCGGGGATAATGCGGGTGCGGCTCCGGACGCCGGAGGCGCTGACTAACGCGCCGCTGGCCGCCGACCGTCTCGTTTGGCGTTCGGATAAAGCGGCCTCGGGGCCTTAGTGCAGATATGATGGCCAGCGTGCGGGAGCGGTATTTCGCCGGAGGCTCGTCTGGCCCTCGGCGCTGCCGAAGACCAATCGCCATTGCTCACAAGCGGCATCGGCCGCATCCATAGCAGACGTGCTTGCGCGGGCGGTTGGCGCTGCGACGGCATATGGAACGCCGTACGAGAGCATCATCGCCATCATCGGGGCCTGGTAGAACGTCCAGGGCGTGGCGGCCCAGAACGCCTGAACGGCAGGTGGGACCCCGGCATTCGTCATCGCGAAGGTCCGAGTTGGCGATGCCGGAACGGTCTGGGCTCCGGTCCAATAGGAGGAGCAGGCGTTTGCCATCGCCATCCAAGATTGCATGAGATCAGCTTGGGGAATCGGTGCTGGTGCCGGCGGTGTTGGCGACCAAGTTCCGAACCAGCCTGTCCACGCCGGAGATTCGACCGGCCGGAGCTTTTCCGGAGTCATCTCGTCATAGAGACGTTTCTGACATGCAAGGGAGGCTGCCACAGAGGCTTGGCCCATCTCGAACATGGCTTCGGTCGCTTTCTGAAGAAAGCGAAAATGCAACGCGCAATCGAACAATGCCGCATGCCTCCCGGTTGTGCGACAATATATCATGCCTGCTGCACTGCAGCAACAGAGAAGCACCCGGGCCGCAGCTTTGGTTAATCACGTGTTCGAGAGGTGGCGGACAGCAGCGGTACGCTAATCGCGGGAGTCCGGCTTTGTGTCGCCGGGGCAGCCGATACAGTGATCTCGTCGCTTGGGCCGGCTTGCTCGCCGCGCTTCGCAAACTTCAACCGTTCGAGTTTCGGCATGCGCCAGCGTGGCTGTGGCGCGCCTGCGGATGGGTGCGTGATGACGACCCGGGCTTCGTCGGCGTCGTTGGTATCGGGCGGCGTGGTTTCGGAAACGGGCGCCGGGTTGAGCGTCGGCGATATTTCCGGACGGCGGCCTGCGAACTGGCCTGCCGCGAGCCAATAGACGAAGCCGCCGAAGAAGCCGACCGTCAGGAAAGCTTTCACTGCGTAATTGTTCAGTATCGTCGGCTGCCCCGCGACCTCGCTCGCGTATTGAGCGCTGAAGCCTAGGAAAGCGATCATCACGCCGACGAGCAGATAGAACGGCAAGGCGCGGATCGAGAAACATTCGCCGATCGCGGCTGTGATCAACACGAAGACCGATGCGAAGATCGCGATATGGGTCGCGGCAAGAAGCGCCAAGTCGATGGTCTCGCCCACGGTTTTCGGCAGGCGATCGAGCGGACCCGAAAGAACGTCGATATCGACGAAGAGGGTGGTGACGAGCCCGGCGGCCAAGCTCGCGAGCGTCAACCCGAATACAATTCGCGCCAAGGTGCCGACAAACCTACGCACAAGGAAACCGCCCCAAAGCTCCACCTGGCGCGAAGTCTATATAGGCCTGGGGTAGGGGCTCAACAGGAATAACGGCGAAGGCTGCCGGGAACCACGGGCTAGAGGTTTGCGGGTGTCGCCCGGCGCTCGCTTGCGGAAAGGCGCTGGCTTTCCGACCTAAGTTGTCCGCAGGCCGCGAGAATATCACGACCGCGCGGGGTGCGGACGGGGCTGGCATAGCCTGCCCGGTTCACGACTTCGGCGAAGCGCTCGATCGTTTCCCAGTCAGAGCATTCGTACTGGGTGCCCGGCCATGGATTGAACGGGATCAGATTGATTTTCGCGGGAATTCCAGCGAGCAGCCGCACGAGCGCACGGGCCTCCGCAAGGCTGTCGTTGACGCCTTTGAGCATCACGTATTCGAAGGTGATACGGCGCGAGTTCGAAAGACCGGGATAGTTGCGGCAGGCTTCCATCAGCTCGGCGATGGGATATTTTTTGTTGATCGGCACGAGTTCGTCGCGCAGCGCGTCGTTCGTTGCGTGCAGCGAGATCGCCAGCATCGTGTCGGCTTCCTCGCCCCAGCGGGGAATTTCGGGAACGATGCCGGAGGTCGAAAGCGTGATGCGCCGCTTCGAGAGAGACAGGCCTTCGCCGTCGGACGCCACATCCATCGCGGCTTTGACGTTGTCGAAATTGTAGAGCGGTTCGCCCATGCCCATCAGCACGACGTTCGTGATCTTGCGCTCGGCGTTCGGAAGCAGGCGGCCGTCGTCAGGTCCCTTGGCGCCGGGCCAGTCACCGATGCGGTCACGCGCGAGCATGATCTGGGTGATGATCTCCTCGGCTTCGAGGTTGCGCACGAGGCGCTGGGTGCCGGTGTGGCAGAACGAGCAATTCAGCGTGCAGCCAACCTGACTCGAAATGCAAAGCGTGCCGCGGTCGCTTTCCGGAATGTAGACGGTTTCGATTTCGGGCGGGCGGGCTTCGTGGCCGCGCTTGGGAAGGCGCAAGAGCCATTTGCGCGTGCCATCGACCGAGATCTGCTCGGAGACGATTTCGGGACGGTCGAGGGTGTAGAGTTCGGCAAGCTGACCGCGAAGGTCTTTCGAGACGTCCGTCATGTCTTCGAAGCTCGTGACGCCGCGAACGTAGATCCAACTCCAAAGCTGGCCGACGCGCATGCGGAGTTGCTTCTCCGGGACGCCAGCGGCGGCAAGTGCGAGCTTCAGCCGGTCGCGCGTCAGACCCGCGAGCGAAAGCTTGGGGGTGAGCGCATCTTGGTCGATCTTAACGAATGGGGCGGCGGTCATAACTAAAAAACAGCTTTGAGTTGCGGGAATGCGCACTTCTACAGGCGTTTGGCCGGAAAGAATAGCGGGCCTAATTGTCATCCCGGACAGCGCGTCAGCGCTGAGCCGGGACCCAGAGAGCTCGAAATGTCGACTATGGGTCCCGGCTCTCGCCGCAAAGGCGGCTCGGCCGGGATGACACCGTTGATGAGGTTACAAAATAAACCGGCTGAGATCGGCGTTCTTCGCGAGCTGGCCGACACGGTCGGTGACGTAGGGGCCGTCGACGACGACGGTCGCGCCGCTGCGGTCGGAGGCTTCGAACGAGACTTCGTCGAGGACACGTTCAAGCACGGTCTGAAGGCGGCGGGCGCCGATATTCTCGACGGTCGAATTCACTTCGACGGCGGCATCGGCCAAGGCATCGATGGCGTCGGGTTGGAATTCGAGCGTCAGGCCTTCGGTCTGCATCAACGCGATGTACTGCTTGATGAGGCTTGCCTGCGGCTCGGTCAGGATGCGCCGCATATCTTCGCGCGTCAGAGCGCTGAGTTCGACGCGAATGGGGAGACGGCCTTGCAGTTCGGGAAGAAGGTCTGATGGCTTCGAGACATGAAAGGCGCCCGACGCGATGAAGAGAATATGGTCGGTTTTCACGGGGCCATATTTCGTCGCGACGGTGGTGCCTTCAATCAACGGCAGGAGATCGCGCTGCACGCCTTCGCGAGAGACGTCGGCGCCGCCGCGGGCGCCCTCGCCGCGAGATGAAATTTTATCGATCTCGTCGAGGAAGACGATGCCGTTGTTTTCGACCGCCGCGATCGCTTCGCCGGAAATCTGATCGCTGTCGATCAGCTTGTCGCTTTCTTCCGCGGTCAGGATGTCGAAGCTGTCCTTGACGGTAACGCGGCGCGATTTGGTGCGCTGACCGAGCGCCTTGCCGAGCATCTCGCCGATGTTGATCGCCGCCATCGAGCCGCCCGGCATATCGAAGCTCGGAATGGGCGATGCCGTGTCGGAGACGAGGATGTCGATTTCCTTGTCGTTCAGTTCGTTGTTGCGCAACTTCTTGCGGAAACTGTCACGTGTCGACGGCGATGCGTTAGAGCCGACGAGCGCATCGAGCACGCGTTCCTCGGCGGCTTTCTCGGCTTTGGCGCGCACACCCTGGCGTTTGGTTTCCTTGACGAGCGCTAGGCCGACTTCGACGAGATCGCGGATGATGCTTTCGACATCGCGGCCGACGTACCCGACCTCGGTGAATTTGGTGGCTTCGACCTTGAGGAACGGCGCACCCGCGAGCTTTGCGAGGCGGCGCGAGATTTCGGTCTTGCCGACGCCGGTCGGGCCGATCATCAAAATGTTTTTCGGCAAGACTTCGTCGCGAAGTTCGCCCGTCAGTTGCTGGCGGCGCCAACGGTTGCGCAGTGCGATGGCGACGGCGCGCTTGGCGTCACCCTGGCCGACGATATAACGGTCGAGTTCGGATACGATTTCACGCGGAGAAAAGTTGGTCATTGTCTCGCTTGGGGAAGGTAGGGACCGAAGGGAGTCGCTTGCAAAACCGGCAGTAGACGGTTGCGCAACGAATGCCAGAAAACGCCGAGGATCAGGACAAAGCCGCCGACGAGGGCGAGTGTCAGCGTGAATGTTGACGGGATGCCGCCGCTGTCATGCATGCCTGCGCCGCTGCTGAGCAATTGGTAAACCGCAGCCGTGAAGTAGGCGAGCGACGAGACGAGGAGCGCGCGCCTGTCGATGGCGAGCGCGAAGAGACCGAGCAGCAAAACCGTCAACACCACGACGGCCGACGTCGCCATGCCGCCGGTCGATCTCGTGATCATGCCGATGAGCGGCGAAACGATGAGACAGGCCGCCACGAGATGCAGCCAGAAAGCGCAATCGGAAAAGCGCGTGACACGCCTCGGATCGCGGGCGTCGTAGGCGAGTGCTGCGATCAACACGACGAGACCGTAACCGAAGGCCGAGAATGAGGGACCGATGCCGATTTGAAAAAGGCCGGTGCTCACGACCGCGTAGCCAAAGAACGCGATCAAAGCGAGGGCGAAGGGCAAGCGAAAGCGGATGTAGTAGACGAACGATGCGATGAGCGCGGGCAATCCGAAGATCATCGTCGGATTTCGCCAAAAGACGAGCTCGGAAGCGACATCCCAGTTCGAAGCCTTGAAGTTGTCCCAGTGAAGCTGAACCACGACGGCAGAGGCCGCGAACGCGACGAACAGCAGCGACAACACCATCCCCGGCAAAACGGCGCGCAGACGCTTCACCAGAATTTCGCTCAAGATCCAGAACGTCGCGGCTGCCACAGCAAACGTCGCGGTCCAACTGATGCCGAACAGGCTCGTCGACATGGCTGCAAAGAACGCGGCGGCGACAAGGAGCACGCCAATCGTCAGGAAGACGTCGTTGAAGCCGTTCAGGAAGCGAAAGTGTTCTTCGTCCGCAAGCACCGCTTCGCCATCGGGTCCGATGGGGGCGGCCGACGCTTGGCCTTGGCGCATGGCCCGCAGCTTCTCGGCCTGCGCGGCGTCGATGACGCCTGCGTCGACGGCGGCCGTCAGATCGTCAGAGGGTAAGCCGTTGGCCATGATTTGCTCTCGGGAGCGCTACGATGTTTTGGCGTCGAGGGTTTCGACGACGATGTTTGAATTGGTATAGACGCAAATTTCGGCGGCAATGGACATGGCCTTACGGGCAATGGCTTCGGCGTCAAGCGGTTGGTCGAGAAGCGCGCGGGCGGCCGCGAGGGCATAATTTCCGCCCGAGCCGATCCCGGCGACGGCGTTTTCGGGCTCCAGAACGTCACCCGTGCCGGTGAGGACCAACGTCGTCGTTGCGTCGGCAACGATCATCATGGCTTCGAGGCGGCGCAGATAGCGGTCGGTGCGCCAATCCTTCGCTAGTTCGACGGCGGCCCGTGTCAGCTGCCCCGGGTATTGCTCGAGCTTGGCTTCGAGACGCTCGAAAAGCGTGAAGGCGTCGGCGGTGGCACCAGCGAAACCGCCGATCACGTCGCCCTTGCCGAGGCGGCGGACCTTCCGGGCGTTCGATTTGATGATCGTTTGGCCGAGGCTGACCTGGCCGTCGCCGGCAACTACAACTTTGCCGCCCTTGCGGACCGTCAGGATCGTCGTGGCGTGCCAGCTCGAATCGCCGGTATTTGGGTTCTGGTGGGTCATTTGTATCGCGTCAGTTAAGCTTTTGGCGTCAGGATGCAAGAGTTGTTGGTTTGCCCGGCGACTCTCGTTCCGAGAGCCGGCCGCCAAGGACGGGCGTCGTTCGACCGGCAGGGCCTTGGCCTTGAAGGCACCTAGCTGATAAACGCTCGGGCGGAAATATGGACGGAGAACGATTCACGTGAAGCGGCAGGCGACGATTACGCGCAAGACCAAGGAGACCGAGATCTCCGCGACCGTCGACCTCGACGGCAAGGGCTCTTACGACATTTCGACCGGGATCGGCTTTCTCGATCACATGCTGGAGCAGCTTGCGCGGCATTCGCTGATCGACATTACGCTGCGAGCCAAGGGCGATCTGCATATCGACTTCCACCACACGACCGAAGATTCGGGCATCGTCATTGGGCAGGCGATCGCGAAGGCGCTCGGCGACAAGGCCGGGATCGTGCGCTACGCGGATGTGCATCTGCCGATGGACGAGACGCTGACACGCGTTGCGGTCGATGTCTCTGGGCGGCCATTCCTGGTCTGGAAGGCGGAGTTCTCCCAGCCGAAGCTCGGCGAGATGGACACCGAGCTTTTCCGCGAGTGGTTCCAGGCGTTTGCGCAGAATGCGGGCATCACGCTGCACGTTGAAAACCTTTACGGCGAGAACAATCACCATATTGCCGAGACCTGTTATAAGGGCCTGGCGCGGGCGCTCAAGGCGGCGATTGCCGTCGATCCGCGGCAGGCAGGGCGCATTCCCTCGACGAAGGGCACGCTTTAAGATCGGACGCCGGAAGTTTGGCGACCGGGCGGCGCCGCGGCGTTGGAATGGAGCAAGGAGCTTGAGTTCAGTGTCGACCTATACCGTGCATGAGTCGCCTCAATCCGATGCCGATCGCGTCGACCGTGGCGTCGAGCTTGAGTTCGTGAAGGACGGCTTTTCCTGGCTGACTGCGATCTGCCCGCCGCTCGGGTTTCTCGCCAACAGCCTGTGGCTCATGGCGATCGCTTATCTCGCCGGGTCGGCTTTGCTCGGATACCTTTTGCAGACGCTGAAGGTCGATCCGAGCGTGATGGGGCTCATTTTCCTGACAATCAACGTCTACCTCGGCTTCGAGGTCTCAACCTTGAAGCGCTGGATGCTCGATCAGAAGGGGTGGCAGACGATCGGCGTCGTCAACGGCAAGTCGATGGCGGAATGCGAGCGGCGTTTCTTCGAGAGTTGGCTGCCGGAGCAGCCGGTTATCACGAGCGATGCCACGAACGGCATGTCGTCGGGGAGCGGTTCGCGCTTCTGGCCGTTCGGTGCGGGGGCTTAAGCCGGGTTTCTAATGCAAAGCGTCGTCATCATCGATTACGGGTCGGGCAATCTCCACTCGGCGGCGAAAGCGTTCGAAAGCGCCGCGCGGGACATAGATCCACCGGCAAAGATCATCGTCAGCCCGCGGACGGAGGACGTGCTCGCCGCGGATCGGATCGTGTTGCCGGGCGTCGGGGCTTACGGCGATTGCAAACACGGGCTCGAACGCGTTCCGGGGCTCATTCCGGCTTTAGAAGAGACCGTGCGGCGGAAAGGGCGGCCGTTTCTCGGCATCTGCGTCGGCATGCAGCTTTTGAGCGAGCGGGGGTTGGAGTTTGTCGAGACACCGGGGCTCGGGTGGCTGAAGGGTGAAGTGCGCGCGATCGAGCCGAAAGATCCCGCACTGAAGATCCCGCACATGGGGTGGAATACGCTCGATGTCGTCAACCCTCACGCGCTGCTTGACGGTATTCCGACGGGGCCCGACGGCTGGCACGCGTATTTCGTGCACTCGTTCGCGATGGTGCCGAAGGAGCGCCGCGTCGTCGTCGCGGAGACGAATTACGGCGGTCCGATCACGGCGTTCGTCGCCGACGGCAATATCGCGGGCACGCAGTTTCATCCCGAAAAGAGCCAGAAGCTCGGCCTAAAGCTGATCGCGAATTTCTTGAACTGGAAGCCGTAAAAGTCGCTTTCCCCGCGCGCCATTGACAACTTGTCATGCCGGGCAAGCCAACTTGCGGGACCCAGTCCTAGGTCCCGGCTCTTCCCCCGGCTCGTGGCCGGGGTCCGGCCGGGATGACAAATTTCGTGAGTAACCTCAGTCAGCGGGCCAGCGTGCCGACGGCGGATTGAAGCACGCTCCAGACGCCACGCGGCACGTGCCACGACCCATCCATATCGTCGTTTTCGAGGCGGCCTTCGAGCCAGGTCAGACGGTTCGTCGCGGCGGTGTCGGCGCGGCCAAGCTCGTGGACGATCAGTTCATCGGGGTGATCAAAGAGGATCGCGAGCCGGCGTTTGATCTGGTCGGCACCAAGCCAGGTTCGGACGTACCAGACGCCGTTGCCGGCGGGGGCGTATTCGGTCGCGATGTAGGGAAGCGAAAACGTCACCGTCCAGGTGTCCTGGTTGGCGGATTTGGGGGTGTGATGGAGAAGGAAGGTCTTCATGGCGCTGATCCGGTGCGGGGGCTGGGGGAGCGGAAACACGGGGTTACGCAGGAACGCTTCGTGGGGCAGGTAGAAAGTTCAGTGTTCGGCAACTCAAAAAAAGGAGGCCGGGGATCATGTGCTTTGGGGGGCATGATCCCCGGAGCTCCAGCATCGGACTTTGGACGGGACGGACCCGCGGGAGGCTAAGGGGGAGAAGGCCCACCCCGCCCAAAGTCCGGAATTCGTTTGGTCTGCTGCTCAGCCAGCTCGCGCGAACGGCAGCTCGGGCTCCATCGGCTCGGTGGCTTGCATCGCCGGCAGCGGGAAAGCGATGACGTTGCCATCGGGTGCCAGATCGAGACCCGGACGGCGCTGACGGAACCAGCGGAGCGACGTGTTGGTCATCGTGGCTTCGCGCTTCGTCGCTTGGATCAAAAGGCCGTCGTCTTCGGCGAGCAGTTCCCTGAGCTCAGTCTCAAGCTCGACCTCTTCGCGCTCGGACATCACGTACCAAGTGTTCGAAAGCGGCCGCGCCCACTTCTCACCAAGACCCATGATGATCTGAGCGAGGACGTGCTGATTGCGGGTCGGGTGGGCGAGATCGTACGAGATGAGATAGGTGCGCATGGGGGGCTCTCCTAGTGTTGCAGGGAGGGTCTAACACGCTACTTTGACCCGGGGTGACGCCTCATTTAGGGCGCCGTGAACATAGGAAGAACATGCCACGACTCATCCGACTTGTCCAGTGTTTGTTCTGAAAATGTTCTTGTTAAATGCTTAACGTCGTGGCATCAGCAATACGTTGAGACCTCCAACAAATACGGGCTTTCGTGCTCTGGCGCAGAGGTGTCGTTGGCCGTTCATGTGGCGGCGCTAGAGAACGTCTCGCGGAACTGAAGCGGGAGGTTAGACATGGACGACAATGTTTCCGAACTCGACCAGATGCAGAGCGCTTACACGGTGGCCGTCGAAGAGTGGATCGCGGCGATCAAGCGCGAGGAAGCGCTGGCATCAGTCAATCACTCGCTCGCCGAGGTCGACAAGTGGGAAGCCGCTCACTTCGCCGAAGACGAAATGCGTACCAAGGTGAAAGCCGCCAAGAAGGCCTACGAAGACGCGCTGCGGCGGAAATTCTTCGACTTCTGATTGGTTTTGGGGGCGTCCGGCGTCTTTAGGCCTCTGAGAACAAACTCAATTGATCCGGGTGCGGGGCCGTCGGGATACGCCGGTGCGGCCCCGGATCGAAGCGGGGTTCGAGGTCCGGAAAACGGCTTTGGAACTCGGCCCAAGCCCGTGCGCGGCTTCCGGGAAAGCGCGTCTCCTCCCAAATTTCATAGAGACGTCGGGGATCGCAGGCGTAGCGGCGCTGCAGGTCTACGGGACGGATTCTGAGCCAGCGCGCGATCCAGATGTCGACCGCGTCGTCCTCGGTCAGGGGACGACGGGCGATGGCGGGCGGGGGTTCGACGAGAAACGCTGTTGCCATGGAACTCAACTCTTAGCGCGCTGCGGCTTTTGGTTTGCACGCTGCGACTCCCCTTCGGGGGAGCCGGCCGCAGCGTGCGGGCTTGACGCAGAGCGCGATCCGCGATTGATCGCACGGGAAACATAGAAACCCAAGATAGCAATCTGATGGCCGGAGCATCGCGCGGTATCGCGTGGGTTCTCCCCTCCCTCGGGAGGGGATTGGGGCGAAGGGCAGAGTAGCACTCCTTCTCCCTCAGCCGGCCTTCGGCCACCTTCTCCCCAAGGGGAGAAAGAGAATTCACCCGAGAGAAGACCATTGATCCTATTTCCTGCCATTGATTTGAAGGACGGCCAGTGCGTCCGGCTGAAGCTCGGCGAGATGGACGCCGTGACGGTGTTCAACGACGATCCGGCGGCGCAGGCGGCGAGCTTCGAGCGCCAGGGCTTCAAATATCTGCACATTGTCGATTTGAACGGCGCCTTCGCGGGCAAGCCCGTCAACGGCGCGGCGGTAGAAGCCATTTTGAAGGCAATTTCGATCCCGGCGCAACTTGGCGGCGGCATCCGCGATCTGGCGACGATCGAAGCATGGCTAGAGAAGGGCATCCGGCGCGTCATTCTCGGGACGGTCGCTGTGCGGGATCCCGCATTGGTGAGAGAAGCGGCGAAACGCTTTCCGGGGCGCGTCGCGGTCGGCATCGACGCCAAGGGCGGTAAAGTTGCCGTCGAAGGCTGGGCGGAAACGTCGGAGTTGACGGCGGCCGATCTTGCGAAACGGTTCGAGGATGCGGGCGTCGCCGCCATCATCTATACGGACATCGAGCGTGACGGGGTTTTGAAGGGCCTCAACTTGCCGGCGACCGCGGCGCTGGCGCAGGCAACCCGCATTCCAGTGATCGCGTCTGGCGGCCTTGCGTCCATCGCCGACGTGCGGGATCTGAAGAAGCCCGAATATCGAATGCTCGAAGGCGCAATCACCGGCCGTGCGCTCTACGACGGGCGTCTCGACGCCAAGGAAGCCCTCGAACTTCTGGAGACGGCATGAACATCGGTGACAAAGTCCGTGTCATGGGCACCCCGGACGGGGTCCCCAAAGACAACAAGCAGCTCATGACGCTGTTTCGCGGGTGCGTCGGCAAGACATTTCCGATCGTCAAATTCGACGATGGCCTGATCGAGCTGCATGTGGGCGAGGTTTTTGGTAAACCCGCCGAGTATCATCAGATCTGGCTCGATCCGGGCCAGGTGCAAGTCGTTGAGGCCTGAATTTTGAACGTCATGACGCAAGGCGCGTCGGCAGACGAAGCGTTGCCGCCCGAGATCGCGCGGCGGCGCACGTTCGCGATCATCTCGCATCCCGACGCCGGTAAAACCACCCTGACGGAAAAGCTGCTGCTGTTCGGCGGAGCGATCCAGATGGCGGGTGCCGTAAAAGCGCGCGGCGAACGGCGGCGCACGCGGTCCGACTGGATGCAGATCGAGCAGCAGCGCGGCATCTCGGTGACGTCCTCGGTGATGACGTTCGAGCGCAACGGCATCGTCTACAACTTGCTCGATACGCCGGGCCACTCGGATTTCAGCGAAGATACCTATCGCACGCTTTCGGCGGTCGACGCCGCCGTTATGGTGATGGACGCGGCGAAGGGCATCGAAGCGCAGACGCGCAAGCTGTTCGAGGTTTGCCGCCTGCGCGACATTCCGATCATCACGTTCATCAACAAGATCGATCGCGAGGCGGAAGATCCGCTGACGCTTTTGGATCAGATCGCGGCCGATCTGGCGCTCGATCTCGTGCCGATGGGGTGGCCCGTCGGCATGGGCAGCGATTTTCGCGGCGTGCTCGATCTCGTCGGCAATAAAATCTTGCTGCCCGAGAGTGCGGAGCGTGGCGCGCCCTATGGGCGTTCCGAACCGCTCGATACGTTCGAAGGCCTGCGGCGGATCGCAGGGATCGACGAGCGTATCGCGGACCGAACGATCGAGGCCGTCGAGCTGGCGCAAGGGGCGCTGCCGCAGTTCGACCTTCAGGCTTTCCGCGAAGGGCATTTGTCGCCGGTTTTCTTCGGCAGCGCGCTGAAGAACTTCGGCGTCGAGCAGCTTCTCGATGCGCTCGGGCAATGGGCGCCGGGGCCATTGCCGCGCGCGGCGACGCAGCGGACGGTGCAGCCCGGCGAGGACCAAGTCACGGGCTTCATCTTCAAGGTGCAGGCCAACATGGACCCGAACCATCGCGACCGTATCGCCTTTATGCGGCTCTGCTCGGGGAAGTTCAAACGCGGCATGAAGATGCTGCATGTCCGCGACAACAAGCCGATGACCATCTCGTCGCCGACGTTCTTCTTCGGACAAGGCCGCGAGACGGCGGACGAAGCGTGGGCTGGCGACATCATCGGCGTGCCGAACCACGGGACGCTGCGCGTCGGCGATACGCTGACGGAAAAAGAGAGCCTCAAGTTCACGGGCATTCCGAACTTCGCGCCGGAGCTTCTGCGCCGCGTCGTCATTCAGGACGCCATGAAGGCGAAGCAGCTTAACCGCGCGCTCGACGATCTCGCGGAAGAAGGCATCGTGCAGGTGTTCACCCCGATCGCGGGGGGGCGCCAAATTCTAGGCGTCGTCGGCCAGTTGCAGTTCGAGGTTTTGCAATCGCGCGTCGCCGTCGAATACAGCGTGCCGGTGACACTGGAGCAATCTCCGTTCGAGCTGGCGCGGTGGATTTCAGCGGACACTCCGGCGGAGTTGCAGAAGTTCGTCAACGGCCATCGCGGCGAGATCGCGACCGACCGTGACGGCGCATTGGTGTTCCTCGCGGAAAGCTCGTGGATGCTGAAGTACAAAGCTGAGAAGTTTCCGGAAATAAAATTCGCCGCGCTCAGGGAACGCGGCGAATCCTCGGACATCAAATAGCGCGACACCGCTGCAGGAACGATCGACGTCGCGCCGGGCGTGACGGTGGCTGACCTCAGACCGAGATGTTCGGGCGTTGAGGCGTCGGATGTTTGAATGCGCTTTCGATGCCCTGCAGCCAGGTGTGAAGCGCGCTTTCGAGGGCATCTGTTTGGGCAGATGCTTTGGAGTGCTGAAGCTCGGTAATCGTTCCTTCGGTGTCCAGCGAGCCGCTGATGGCGTTGTGCTGCTCCTCGAAGCCGGACAGGGCGTTGGTCTGGTCGCCAACGATGCCATGGGCTTCGAGCTTGGATTTGGCCTGCACGATGCGATCCTGCACCGCCGCCAGCCGGGCGCGAAGATTCGTCGGAGCAAATTCGTCGACCATGGATCTCAAGTTCCCTTACAAGTTTTGCGCGGACCACCGCGAGAGAGCATAACTTCGATGGCGAACGAGAGTTCCCTCACCGGAGAGTTAATATACTCGACGCTGAAGGATTCACCGTGATAAGTGGGCTCCCGAGTTCTGAGGAAGCCGCGTTTATAAATATGCTGAAAGTTCGCATCATTCCCTGCCTCGACGTCAAGGACGGGCGCGTGGTCAAGGGCGTCAATTTCGTCGATCTCATCGATGCCGGGGACCCGGTCGAAGCGGCCGCTGCCTATGACGCGGCAGGCGCCGATGAGCTTTGCTTTCTCGATATCACGGCGAGCCACGAAAACCGCGACACGATCTTCGATGTCGTGGAGCGGACGGCCAATCGCTGCTTCATGCCGCTGACGGTTGGCGGCGGGGTTCGCACGGTCGAGGATATCCGCAAGCTGCTGGAAGCTGGCGCCGACAAGGTTTCGATCAACACCGCGGCCGTCAATAATCGGGCGTTCGTCAAAGAAGCGAGCGAGAAGTTCGGGGCGCAGTGTATCGTTGTCGCGATCGACGCCAAGCGTGTCTCAGCGGAGGGTGAAACGCCGAGCTGGGAGATTTTCACGCACGGCGGCCGCAATCCCACGGGGCTCGACGCGGTCGACTATGCGCGTGAGGTCGCGGCGCTGGGAGCTGGTGAGATTTTGTTGACGTCGATGGATCGCGACGGGACGAAGGCGGGCTTCGATGTCGAGTTGACGCGGGCGGTTTCGGACGCCGTGACGATCCCGGTGATCGCGTCGGGCGGCGTCGGCACGTTGCAGCATCTCGTCGATGGCGTCGAGGGTGGGCACGCGAGCGCGGTGCTGGCGGCGTCGATCTTCCATTTCGGGACGTATTCGATCCCGGAGGCGAAAGACTACATGGCGAAAGCCGGTCTCGCGATGCGGATGGACCCGTAAGGTATTTCCCTCTCCCTTGGGAGAAGGAAAATTGCTAGGGCGCAGGCGTTTTATCGGGGAAGCGGCAGATGTCGCTGATGAGGCAGCGCCAGCATTCGGGTTTGCGCGCCTTGCATACATAGCGGCCATGCAGGATCAGCCAATGATGCGCGTGCATCGCGTAGTCTTTCGGGACGACGCGTATCAGGTCTTCCTCAACCGCCAGCGGCGTCGTCCCGCGTGACAGCCCGATGCGATTGGCGACGCGGAAAACATGGGTATCGACCGCCATCGTCGGCTGATGGAAAGCGATGTTCATGACGACGTTCGCGGTCTTGCGGCCGACGCCGGGGAGACTTTCAAGCGCGTCGCGATCGGATGGGACTTTACTGCCGTAGTCGTCGATTAGTCGTTTCGACAGCCCGATGACGTTCTTCGCCTTGGCGCGAAAGAGGCCGATCGTTTTCACATAATCCCGCAGCTCGTCCTCGCCGAGCGCCAGCATTTTCTCGGGCGTGTCGGCGACCTTGAAAAGAGAGCGAGTCGCCTTGTTGACGCCGGCGTCGGTTGCCTGCGCTGAAAGGACGACTGCGACCAGCAGCGTGAACGGATTGGTATGCTCAAGTTCGCCCTTCGGCTCCGGATTGGCGGCATGAAAGCGCCGGAAAACCTCGCGAATTTCCGGTTCGGTTAAGATCGCCGATTTGCGGGCCTTGATTGCGGCAATTGCTGCAGGCTTTCCGGCCTTGCGTTTTGGGTCGGAACTGCCGATGCTTGTGGGACGTACATCCGGGGATGCTTTGGCCATCAGAACTCCGGTTCGTGGGCAGTGTTCGCGCTTGAGGCGGTGTGGTGAGACGGGACGTCGGCCCACGAGAAATGATCGATAATCGACCCGAAATGCAATCCTCGAAAGACGCACAGTTCGTGCTTCACCCGCACCGTTCGCTATCGCCGCGCGGGTTTCTGATCATGATGGGTCTGATCAGCGCGGTGAGTTTCATCGTCGGGATGGTGTTCTTCCTCATGGGCGCATGGCCGGTGTTCGGATTTTTCGGCCTCGACGTCGCACTGATCTATTGGGCTTTCAAGCTCAACTACAGGGCCGGCCGAATTTACGAAACCCTGCACCTGACGCCAGAGCTTCTGAAGCTCACACGCGTACATCCGTCGGGGCAGCGCGAGGAGTTCGAATTCAATCCCTATTGGGCGCGGGTTAGCTGTCGAGTCGACCGTCCGGATGGGCGGACGTCACTGTGGCTCGCCGCGCAAGGAAAAGCCGTCCGATTCGGAAAATTTCTGACGGATGACGAACGCCGCGATTTCGCCGACGCGTTGACGGGCGCGCTGGTGGCGTCACGCGGGTCGAAGTTTTAGGCTTGGATTTGGTGCCGATCCATTGGCTCCGTCATGCCGACGAAGTTCGGCACCCAGACAAGGTCCATCATCCCAGGTGCGGATGGTCGACTGGATCCCGGCCTTCGCCGGGATGACGGAAAATTTCAGTCATTCAGCATCGTCAGAGCGGCGCGGCGGTCGCCGGGCTTTAGCTTCAGGAATTGGGTGCGCGCGGCTTTGATATCTTTTTCCGTGCCGGTTTCGGCCGCCGCCTTGAGAGCTTTGGTCGCTGCGTGATCGGCGCCGACGACGAACGAGAGAGCGCCTGCGAGGCGTCCCATCATGGCCGCGTCGAACTTGAAATCGTCGTCGGCCATCGTGCCACCTCGATCGTTATTGGAACCGACCGCCGCGTTGCAGAACTTCGATCTTGTAGCCGTCGGGGTCGTCGATGAAGAAAAACGTGCCGAACGGTTTGCCGTCGAAGGTCATGGTTTTGATGTCTTTCGGCTGATAGCCGGCAGCGACGATTTTCGCGCGCGTCGCTTCGAGATCATCGACCGCGAAAGCGATATGGCCGTAGCCGTTGCCGAGATCGTAGGGTTCGGTGCGACCCTTGTTGACCGTCAGCTCGACCTCGAAATCGTTCTCGGCATTTTTCAGGTACGTGAGGGAGAAGTCGGGCCATTCCTTGCGGTCGGCGATTTTCAGGTCGAAGCAACTCTCATAAAACTTCACCGAGCGCGCTTCGTCGAGCACGCGCACCATCATGTGGATCGCTTTGGCCATTTCTTGTTTCCCTAAATCAAAGCCACGGGCGCGTCGAAGCGGCCGAGGTCTCAAACGATGAGATCTCTTTGCCCTTCTCAAGCGTCAGGCCGATGTTGTCGAGGCCGTTCAAGAGGCAGTGTTTGCGGAACGGATCGATGTCAAACTTGATCGTGCCGCCGTCAGGACCGCTGATCTCCTGCTTTTCGAGATCGACCGTGATCTTAGCGTTGGCGCCGCGGTTGGCGTCGTCCATCAGCTTGTCGACTTCGCTTTGCGGCAGCTTGATCGGCAGGATGCCGTTCTGGAAACAGTTGTTGTAGAAGATATCGGCGAAGTCCGGCGCAACGACACAACGGATGCCGTAATCCAACAGAGCCCACGGCGCGTGTTCGCGCGAGGAGCCGCAGCCGAAATTGTCGCCGGTCACGAGGATCGTCGCCGTGCGGTACTGCGGCTTGTTCAAGACGAAATCGGGGATCTCCTTGCCGGTCGCCGGGTCGTAGCGCATTTCGTAGAACAGCGCTTCGCCGAGGCCCGTCCGCTTGATCGTCTTCAGAAACTGCTTCGGGATGATCATGTCGGTATCGACATTGCGGATCGGCAGCGGGGCTGCGACGCCGGTCAGAACCGTGAATTTGTCCAAGCTTTTGTCTCCTAGTCAGGCGCGCAACGTATCCGCGAGCGCCCGGAAATAGCCCTCGGCCGAGGCAAGTCGCCGGGCGTGCCGGAAAGCGCCGAACTCCCGGATGGCGGCTTCGAGATCGAAGGGCTGCAGATGTTCCAGCCGCCGTTTAACGCCTGCTCGCTTGCGCCCGTCAAGATGGTGTTCGAGGGTCGCGACAATCGTTTCGACGTAACCGGCGATGCGGCCAAGCTCGCGGGTGGCGGAAAGAAGCGCCGGGCGGTCGTCCGGGATCCTTTCGAGGAGGGCGAGATCGGCGGCGGCGCGGGCCAAAGTCGCTGCAACTTCCTCGGCATAGAGAGCGACCTTCTCACGGCGAAGGCCGTCGAGTTTGGCGGCGAGCGCGAGCCAACGGTTAACGGTCCGGGCAAGGTCGGAGAGGCGCTGGGCGTAGTCGGCGAACCGCATGGCAGATCCTTGGGTCGAACGGATCTGTAATTTTAAGCCCGCGCCGGAGGGCGGGGATAAGTTTTAGGGCTTTTTGATGGGCCGCGGCGACTCCCCTCCGGGGGGGAGTCGGCCGCCGCGGCCAAGGATAGTCGTCAGCGGATGTTGGGATCGGCGAAGCACTTGCGCATGTATTCGCAGCGATACGATCCCGAGAAGTGCATGCTGTCGCCTTTGGCGGGCGTGATGAATGCGCAGATCTCGTCGAGGCCTTCCTGCTTCAACCATCCCTGGCGGCGGCCACGCTGAACGGCGAAGCAGTCGGCGGTTTCCTCGTCGGGGCCGCGAAACTGATGGCCGCACTCGTGGGCGTAGATCCACTGCTTGACCGGGGTCGAGACCTTATCGAGCAGGCGCGGGTTCATGATCAGGAAGCCCGGATAAGCGGCGCCATAGTCGTCGAGCTTGTTGTCGACGACCGTCGGACGCTGGCCGCAATATTGCGTATTGCCGTCGAGCTTGAACTTGCCGGCCGGGACGAGATAGCTCTCGCCGCCGACCGTCGAGATGTATTGCTCGGGCGTGGGAATGCCGTCGCGCAGAGGAGCCGAGGTATCCTGGGCTTCGGCCAACGGCGCCAACCCGACCATCATGCTCATGCATCCGCTCAAGACGAATCCGGAAATGAATCGCCGCACGCTCATCCGATCATACTTTCAGACATTCCCCGCACTCACCCGGTCTGCCGGTACAACATGGCCTGAAACGCCGTTAGGCTCAAGCTGTGCAGTCTTGTGGCATAAACGGAGTTAAGCCGATGTGACCTGCGGCCACGGTTCAGCCGCTTACGCGCGATTCAATGGCATCCATGTCATCATCGGAAAAGCCGAAGTGGTGGCCGATTTCGTGGACCAGGACGTGAGCCACGAGATCGCCCAATTCTTCTTCACCGTCGGACCATTCATCGAGAATGGCACGGCGATAGAGGAAGACCATGTCGGGTTCGCGCGTGGTGTCGGTGAGACTTTTTCGGTCGAGGCTCACGCCTTGATAGAGGCCCGTCAACTCGTACGGATCTTCGATGTCCAATTCATCGAGGATGTCGTCGGCGGCGAAGTCCTCGACGCGGATGACGACATCACCCGCGAGCGCACGAAAATCTGCCGGGAGTTTGTTCCAAGCGGTTTGTGCGAGAGTTTCGAAGACAGCAAGGCTCGGGGCTGTTGCGTTGCTCCAATCGGTCGGCATCGGTCGCACTCCTCATGGTTGAGACGAGGAGATAGGTCCGATCGGACCAAATGGAAAGGCTGTTTCGATCAACCGTGCTTTTCGGCAACGAGGAGTAGTTCCTGCAATGTGAAATGCAGCGCGCCGCTTTCGTCGTGACGCGGCTTCAGGAACGCCCTGAGAGGTTTTGGGCCAACGGTCAAAATTCCTTCAAGTTCGGCAATAACGCCCTGCGTGCAGCGCATGCGGGCGACCCAGGGGGCAAATTCGAGTTCTTTCTCGATCTGCTCATTAGCCGCGATCGTGAAACCGTTGGACTTTAGTAGCTCGATCCAGAGTTCGGGGGGCGGCGCGAAGTTGTGACTCGGGTCGCGCAGTTTTTCGAAGCTGTTGTAGCTGGCAACGGTGGCCGCGATGTCAGCGTCATTGACGTCGGGCAAGTGCGCGCTATCGGGCGCTACGTTATCGACGAGCGCGAATCGTCCGCCATTTTTTAAAACGCGGCGAACCTCGCGCACGAAAGATTCCAAGCTTGGGAAGTGGTGCGCGGCCAAGCGGCAGCAAACGAGGTCGAAGCTTTCGTCAGGGAAGGGCAACGCGTCGGCGGCGGCGGGCACCGTCAGCATATTCGAAATGCGCCGCGCGTTGGCGAGCTTGGCGGCTTCTTGTAACATCTCGTCTGTGATGTCGCTTGCGATCATACTGGCGACATGGGGCGCGAAGATCGCCGCGGTATGTCCAGCTCCGGTCGCAACGTCGAGAGCGTCCCAAGTTTTTTTGGGTGCTGTGAGTTCGACGATGCGCGCGAGGCTTTCGCCTTGCGCGTGCACGGGCGATGCAGCGTAATCTGCTGCCGCAGGCCCAAACTGGGATTTCACGGCGGCGGTCAAATCTTCGGCCACGTTGCACCTCGCGTTCAGATTGGCTTCGCTTGCCATCCCGGCCGGAACGCAAGCGAAGAGCCGGGACCCATTATGCGGGCGGCAGAGACTTGTTCTGGGTCCCGGGCCTCGCTGCAAGAACGGCTCTCCCGGGATAACAGACAGGCGTGAGTCGGGACGCGGCTTACGCCTGCCACTCCCTGACGTCGACGAAATGACCTTCGAGCGCGGCTGCGGCGGCCATGATCGGCGACACCAGATGCGTGCGGCCCTTGTAGCCCTGACGGCCTTCGAAGTTGCGGTTCGAGGTCGAGGCGCACCGCTGACCCGGCTTCAGCTGATCCGGGTTCATGCCTAGGCACATCGAGCAGCCAGGTTCGCGCCATTCAAAGCCGGCTTCCTGGAAGATCTTGTCGAGGCCTTCGGCTTCCGCCTGTTCCTTGACGAGGCCGGAGCCCGGGACGATCATCGCGTACGCAAGGCGCGAGGAAATTTTCTTGCCGTCGACGATCTTGGCGACGGCGCGCAGATCTTCGATTCGGCCGTTCGTGCAGCTGCCGATCCAAACGACATCGAGCGGGATGTCGATCATCTTGGTGCCCGGCGCCAAGCCCATATATTCGAGCGCGCGCTGCATCGAGGCGCGCTTGTTCTCGTCATGCACGTCGGCCGGATTGGGAACTGTGCTGGCGATCGACGTCACGTCCTCGGGGCTTGTGCCCCAGGAGACAATCGGCGGCAGTTTCGCGGCGTCGAGGCGGACCTCGCGGTCGAAGTGAGCGCCGTCATCCGTGCGCAGCGTCTCCCAGTATTTCATCGCCAAGTCCCAAGCGCTGCCTTTCGGCGCTTTGGGACGATCCTTGAGGAACGCGAACGTCTTTTCGTCGGGCGCGATCATGCCGGCGCGAGCGCCGCCTTCGATCGACATGTTGCAGACCGTCATGCGGCCTTCCATCGACAGCGAGCGGATGGCTTCGCCCGCGTATTCGATGACGGAGCCGGTGCCGCCTGCCGTGCCGATCTCTCCGATGATTGCCAAGGTGATGTCTTTAGCGCCGACGCCCTTTGGGGCGACGCCATCGACCGTCACCAGCATGTTCTTGGCTTTCTTCTGGATGAGCGTCTGCGTCGCGAGGACGTGCTCAACCTCGGATGTGCCGATGCCGTGCGCGAGCGCGCCGAACGCGCCGTGCGTCGAGGTGTGGCTGTCGCCGCAAACGATCGTCGTGCCGGGCAGCGTGAAGCCCTGCTCGGGGCCGACGACGTGGACGATGCCTTGGCGCTTGTCGCGCTCGTTGAAATATTCGATGCCGAAGTCGCGGGCATTCATTGCCAGCGTTTCGACCTGGACGCGGCTTTGTTCGTCGGCGATGCCCTTCGTGCGATCGGTCGTTGGGACGTTATGATCGACGACGGCGAGCGTCTTTTCCGGCGCGCGGACCTTGCGGCCAGCCATGCGGAGGCCTTCGAAAGCTTGCGGGCTCGTGACCTCGTGGATGAGGTGGCGATCGATATAAAGGAGGCTCGTTCCGTCCGGCGATTTCTCAACCACGTGATCGTCGAAGATTTTATCGTAAAGCGTCTTTGCCATGACTTTTCGCGAGCCTTTTGGAACGGCGGATAGGAACGAACGGGTTAGATAGCCCCAGACGATCATTTCCGCAAATCAGCGCTCGTCGCAGCCGCTATCAGCAAAAAGCCGGGCTGCGAACAGCCCGGCTAAGTTAGGGAGCTTGGCATTCCACGCGAAACGTCAGGCCGGTGGTGGCAGATAACCAACCCGCCGCTCCGCTCACGTGGTTTCCAGGTGGTGTGTACACGCCATTCCGGCAAGGCCGGCAGGGCGTTCAGCCGCCTCTATTTTTGGTAATCTTCGAGAGCAGGAAATCGCGCAGAAGCTGGACTTTCTTCGACGATTTCAGCTCTTCGGGGTAGGCGTAGACCATGTTGAGCGACGGTTGCTCGATCTCCGTCAGCACCGGGACGAGCTCGCTCGGATCCTCGGTCAGGTAGTCGGGGATCATGCCGACGCCGATACCGGCGCGGATCGCATATTTGATGGCGACGACACTGTTCACGCGGAGGGCTGCTTCTCTCGGCTCGCCATTGCTCCGTCCGGCCGTTTCGATCCAGGACATGGCATCGAGATGCTGCGCGGACGGGCCGGTGTAGCCGATGATGCGGTGCTGATCGAGATCGGCGAGGCTCTTCGGCGCCCCATATTTCCGGATGTATTGTGCGGACGCGAAGGCGCGGACATGGCTTTCGAAAAGCGGCCGGCGGATGAGATCGGCCTGCTCCGGCTCGCGTGTCCAGATTGCGGCGTCGGCGGCTCGCATCCCGATGTCGACCTGATCGTCGTTGAGGATCAGCTCGACGCGAATATCGGGATAAAGCTCGCCGAATTCGCGCAGGCGCGGGGTCAGCCAGATCGTGCCGAAGCCGATCGGCGCCGTGATTCGGAGGTCGCCCGACGGTTTCGACGTCGAGTCCGACAGCAACGTCTCGGCGGTTTGGAGCTTGGCGAAAACCTCGGTGACCGTCCGGTTCAGTAGTTCGCCCTGCTCGGTCAGGACCAGCCCTCGGGCATGGCGATGAAAGAGGGTTACCCGGAGATTGGCCTCAAGGGCCGAAATCTGCCGGCTGACGGCGGATTGGCTCATGTGCAGTTGCTCGCCGGCATGCGTGAAGCTGCCCGCGTCGGCGGCGGCGTGAAAGATACGGAGCTTGTCCCAGTCCATTTTTGTAGGCCTGCCAGTGGGGGGTTACTGGATGCATTCATCTAGCTATGCGCTGGAAGCAATGCAACCTAGGTATGGCAGGTCTACAAGTATACACAGGTAGGGGCGCCGGTTTGTCACGCGGAGCCGACAGATCAAACGCATCGGATTTTCGGATCAATCTCCAGCCGATGCGCTATTCGGCGGCGTCGGCTTGGTCTTCCTCCATGCGCGCCAGATAGCGTTCGGCTTCGAGCGCCGCCATGCAGCCCATGCCGGCCGCAGTTACCGCCTGACGGAAGACTTCGTCCTTGACGTCGCCCGCCGCGAAGACGCCGGGAATGGCCGTCGCGGTCGAATCCGGTGCCGTGATGAGGTAGCCGGACGGCGTCGTTTCGAGCTGGCCTTTGAAAAGTTCGGTCGACGGCGCGTGGCCGATGGCGACGAAGAAGCCGTCGGTCGCGAGTTCGGATGTCATGCCGGTCTTGATGTTTTTCAGAACAACGCCGGTCACCGATTTCGGCGCATGCGCACCGATGACTTCCTCGACGACGCTATCCCAGATGACGTCGATCTTCGGGTTCTTGAACAGGCGCTCCTGCAGGATCTTTTCGGCGCGCAGGAAATCGCGGCGGTGAACGAGCGTCACCTTGTTGGCGAAGTTCGTCAGGAACAGAGCTTCCTCAACGGCGGTGTTGCCACCACCGACGACGACGACGTCCTTGCCCTTGTAGAAAAAACCGTCGCAAGTCGCGCAGGCGGAGACGCCATGGCCTTTGAAGTGTTGCTCGGACGGCAGGCCGATCCAACGCGCCTGGGCGCCCGTCGCGATGATGAGCGCGTCTGCGGTGTAGGTGTCGCCGCTGTCGCCTTCGAGCCGGAACGGGCGGACGCGAAGATCGACCTTGTTGATGTGGTCCATCACGATGTGCGTGCCGACGTGTTCGGCCTGGGCCTGCATCTGCTCCATGAGCCAGGGGCCTTGGATCGGATCGGCGAAACCGGGATAGTTCTCGACGTCGGTTGTGATCGTCAGCTGGCCGCCGGGCTGCGTGCCCTGAATGAGGGTCGGCGAAAGCATGGCGCGGGCGGCGTAAACCGCTGCCGTGTATCCGGCCGGGCCGGAGCCCAGAATGATAACCTTCGCGTGATGGGGCTTTTGGATCATGGCTCTCAATCTCCGACCGCAGCTGGCGGGTCAGGGTCTGCTTATTAGGGGTGACCTCCGCCAATCGTCAATGTCGTCGGCCGAGGTGCGTTCGTTTCGTCGTTGACGTGCGGCAGAGCGGCACGGGTCGTGCTAGGCTCCTCAAAAAGCAGGGGGAACGCCAGCGTGAACGATGCCCAAGGGCCGGCGGGGTTGAGCCTCGGACAACGCATCAGAGCCATCCTGATCGGCTCATCGGGCAATCTGGTCGAGTGGTACGACTTTTACGTTTACGCGGCTTTTTCGCTTTATTTCGCCAAAGCGTTCTTTCCGGACGGCAACCAGACGGCGCAACTTCTGAATACCGCGGCGATCTTCGCGGTCGGCTTTCTCATGCGCCCGATCGGAGCGTGGTTCTTCGGGCGGATGGCGGACAGGCATGGTCGCCGTGTTTCGCTGACGGCGTCGGTGCTGCTGATGTGTTTCGGCTCGGCGATGATCGCGGTGACGCCCGTCTATGCAACGATCGGGGTTGCGGCGCCGGTCATGTTGCTCGCCGCGCGGATGATCCAAGGTTTGAGCCTTGGCGGGGAATACGGAACGAGCGCGACGTATCTCTCGGAGATGGCGACGCGGCGGCATCGAGGCTTCTATTCGAGCTTTCAATACGTGACGCTGATCGGCGGGCAATTGACGGCGATGCTCGTGCTGATCGTTTTGCAAAAGTTCGTGCTGACGGCGGGCGAGCTTGAGGCTTGGGGCTGGCGAATTCCGTTCGCGATCGGAGCGCTGCTTGCGCTGATCGCGTTCGTTATGCGACGGGATCTGATCGAGACGGATTCCTTCAAGCGCGCGACGCGGCGTGAGGGTTCGATTTCAGCCTTGCTGAAACATCCGCGCGAAGTCGCGATTGTCATCGGGCTGACGATGGGTGGCACCCTCGCGTTCTATACGTACACGACATACATGCAGAAGTTTCTCGTTAACACGGCAGGATTTCCGAAAGACACGGCGACGCTCATTTCAGCGTCGGCGCTTTGCGTCTATATGCTGCTGCAGCCGATCGTCGGCGCGCTGTCGGATAAGGTCGGGCGCCGCCCGGTGCTCATGGCGTTCGGTATCCTGGGAACGCTCTGCACCGTGCCGATTTTGACGGCGCTGGCGAACGTGCGCGATCCCCGGGAAGCGTTTCTGCTCGTCGTTGCGGGTCTTGCGATCGTCTCCTGCTACACGGCGATCAACGCCGTCGTGAAGGCCGAACTTTTTCCAACGTCGATCCGGGCGCTGGGGGTGGGGTTGCCGTATGCGCTCACGGTCGCGCTCTTTGGCGGCACGGCGGAATGGATCGCGCTCTGGCTCAAGCAGGCCGGGCATGAAACGTATTTCTACTGGTACGTTTCGGGAGCCATCGCATTGTCGCTGATCGTCTACGCCACGATGCGCGATACGCGAGATAATAGCGCAATCGACAAGTCCGAAAGCGAATAGGCCAGACTGCGATTAGATCAGCCGCAATGCCTTCAGGCTGGCGTGGCCGTTGCGGCCGACGATGACGTGATCGTGGACGGTGACGCCGAGCGGACGCGCCGCATCGATAATTTGCTTGGTCATGTCGATGTCTGCGCGCGACGGTGTCGGATCGCCGGAGGGATGATTGTGCACGAGGATGATGGCGGTTGCTGAGAGTTCGAGCGCGCGCTTCACGACTTCGCGCACGTAGACCGGTGTGTGATCGACAGTGCCCCTGCCCTGCACTTCGTCTGCGATGAGCTGGTTCTTCTTGTCGAGAAACAAGATGCGGAACTGCTCGCGCGTTTCGAAGCCTTGCGCTAAGCGGAGATAATCAAGAACGCCGCTCCAGGAGGTAAGAGCCGAGCGAGCCTTGATCTCGCCTTTCGTCAGGCGCTCGGCAGCGGCCTTGATCAATTTCAATTCTTCGACGGCGCGATCGCCGATGCCTTCGACTTCTTTCAAGCGTTCGGCGGGGGCGGAGACGACGTCTGCGAATGAGCCGAACTTTGCGAGCAGGCGCTTCGCGATCGGCTTCGTATCGATCCGCGGGAAGGCACGGAACAGGATCATCTCAAGGAGTTCGTAATCGGGCACCGCGTCGGCGCCGCCGTTTTGGAAGCGTTCACGCAGGCGGCCGCGGTGGCCGGCCTTATCGTCGGGCGCGCTTTTCGGTTTCTCGGGCGCAGCGGTAAAAAGCGTCGACTGCTCTTCGGCGCTTGTCTTGTCGCGAGACCCCCCGGAACGCGACATCGACTTCACTCCATCACGCCGCGGCGCGAACGTCATACGGTGGGAAATGATAGCCTGCGGGCGATTCCGTGAAGATCTCGTACCCGGTTTCGGTAACGCCGATCGTGTGCTCGAACTGCGCGGAAAGCTCACGGTCGCGGGTGACCGCCGTCCAGCCGTCGGCCAGGATCTTCACATGCGGCTTGCCGAGATTGATCATCGGCTCGATCGTGAAGAGCATGCCCGGTTCCAGCACCGTGCCGTCGCCCGGATCGCCGTAATGGAGAATGTTGGGGCGGTCGTGGAACACGCGGCCGAGGCCGTGACCGCAGAAATCGCGGACGACGCTGCAGCGTTCGCCTTCGGCGTAGGTCTGGATGGCCGCGCCGATGTCGCCGGTCGTGTTGCCGGGCTTGACGACGGCGATGCCGCGCATCAGCGATTCATACGTCACTTGCATCAGCCGGTCGGCGCGGCGCGAAACCTCGCCTACAGGGTACATGCGGCTGGTGTCGCCATGCCAGCCGTCGACGATCAACGTGACGTCGATGTTGACGATATCGCCTGGGCGCAGCGGCTTGTCGTTCGGCATGCCGTGGCAGACGACGTGGTTGATCGAGGTGCACGTCGAATAGCGGTAGCCGCGATAGTTCAAGGTCGCGGGGATGGCACCGTGGTCGAGGGCGAACGCGAGCACGCGCTCATCGATTTCGGCCGTGGTGACGCCGGGCTGCACGATGGGCACGAGCATATCGAGCGCCTCGGCCGCCAAACGGCCTGCCTTGCGCATCGCAGCGAAAGCCTCCGGGCCGTGCAGCGGGATCTTGCCGTCGCGGCTGGCCGTTTTGATGACTTCGATGTTGGACATGGGACTCCGGGGAAGGGCGATACCTTGCCAGTATATTTAGTGTGAAACCGCCTCCAACAAAATATTCTGCGGCGTCGCGGACTTTTTAAAAGAAAAAGCGCCGGGTAATCCCGGCGCTTTGCATTTTCGGAGGCTACCTCATAGCGGAGGCGGCGATTACTTGGCTTCTTCTTCGGCCGGAACTTCCGAGGCCGTCATTTCGGCAAGAAGACGTTGGGCCTGGCCGACCCAATCCTGCTTCTCGATGGCGCCCTTGAGGTTCAGCGTCTCGTCGATGTTCGCGATATCCTCATCCGAGAGGTTCGCAATCTGCTCGATCTTGTAGCAGTTGAGCTGCTTCAGGCGGTTCTGCAGATCGATATCGATGCCCTTGATCTGCATCAGATCTTCGGCCTCACCCTTCGGCTTCTTGAAGCCCTTCCAGGCGGCGTTCAGGCGGCGGGCGCGAGCGTCCGTGCGCTCGAAGATGCGAGCGGCCTTACCGCGACGGCCGCGGAGATAGTAAAGCTTGGCGCGGCGGACCTTACCGCGACGCAGAACTTCAATCTCGGCGATGTAGGGCGAGTAGATCGGGAAAACGCGCTCGACGCCCTCACCGTAGGAAATCTTGCGAACGGTGAAGCTCTCGTTAAGGCCGGCGCCCGAACGCGCGATGACCACGCCTTCATAGGCCTGAAGGCGCGTTACCGAGGCATCGACCTTGGACTTTGCCTTCTTTTTGTCTTTCGGATCTTTGTCGGTCGCTTCGACAACGCGGACCATCACTTTGACGGTGTCGCCAGGAGCGAATTCGGGGATGCCGCGCTTCGCGAGAATGGCGTCCATCTGCTCGCGATCGAGCTGCTGAATAATGTTCATCTTGTTGATTCCATTTCGTTTTTTGATGACGCAGAGGATCGACTTGGCGTCTCAAGGACCCGAGCCGGTCGTACTTGCCCTAAGGGCCACCCGTTTGAGGGGAATTGTTGTTGGGCCGGGTGATAGCCGAACAGACGGGTTTTGTCGAGTGGGGCGGCGAACGGTGTCGCGGGGTGTACTCGCGGGAACTGCGACGCGCCCCGTGGCGCTGAGAGATGAGGCGGTTCAACCTCTGAGTGGAGATACCGCTATGCCCCCCGCAGATACTGTCATCCCCTGCATCGCTTTTACACTGGTCGCAGAACTTATCTTCCTTTCGTACAGGCGTTTCAGGGAACCCGGCAACCTAGCCTCGGCGTCCGAACGGGACGAGCGAGGACTCGCCGACGCCACCGCCTACTTCCGAGTCATGTTCGTCGTCGGGTCGGTTGTGAAGCTGTCGTCTCACTTCGCCGGGGTGCCGGTAGACGTCCAAAAGTTATTCTTCCCAATGTTGGGCATACCGCTTCTCGTTTCGGCTCTGCATTATCTCAGAGCGCTTTGGCTCGTGAAACGCGCGACGAAGGCAGAAGCCAGTTAGAATTCGACGCCGGGTTTGGCGGCCACACCCGCACAGGCGCGATCTCATGCAGGCGGAACAAGGCGATTCCATCTGCTACAATCCTCCTCGAATCATTGTGGAGGCGCGGAATGGCTGATTGCCCGCTCGTCATCATTCGCTGGCTCGACAGCCGGCAGCCTTGCGGGCAGTGGCGCTTCCTATCGGCTTTACCGGAAACGCGCGCTGTCGAAGTCGCGACTGTGGGCTGGCTTCTGAAAGACACGGCCGACATCAAGGTCGTGTGCCAAAATGTTGGCGATCTCGATCACCCCGAAAAAGCACAAGCGAGCGGGATCATGACGATACCCACTCGCTGCGTCCTGTCGGTCGAAAGACTGACAGAGGAGGATCACGGTACTAACGCTTTTGCTGACCTTGACTCTGTTGGTTCGGTTGATTTTGCTGGTTCTGCGCATTTTGCTGCGATCTCTGATGATCTGGAGATTGCGATAGGACTGACGCAGCAAGCTCTTTGATCTCATCAGAATTTACGGACTGAGGGTTCGAGAGCGCTTTAGCGGCGATCGAACTTACGCGCGCAGATGTTTTCTCATTCTGAGCCATGACGATTACTCACTTTCTCAAATTGAGGAACTAACTTACTTGCGCAAGCAACTGATCACGTTGCGGTGCGGGAGTCCCCGCTTCACGCAAAGTTATCCACCGGTTAGTTCGTATACGCCGCAACGTTCGCGGACGCCTGTCATCGCCACCGCACGTCGGTGATGTGTGCTCGATTTACTTTGCAACTTCAATACTCAAGGCCGAGCGCATTGCCGATGATGTTACCGATCGTGGCGTTTTTCTGACTCGGGTATTGGTCATCTTCGCTGTCGAGGTCGCGGGTCCGCGCACGCGCCGCCAGCGCTCCGGGATTGAAGTCAGGTTCGACGGGCGCGAGGTGATCGCGGCCCTTGTTGATCTTGTTCCACTGGCCGTCGAGCGCTTGGGTGATGCGCTTTTCGTGGCCGTAGACATCGGGGAACGTCTTGAGCTTGCCGTCGTCCGTTACCCAGGCCGTGAAGTAGACGATGTGGATCGGGATCTCTTTGGTGATCGGGACTTCGTTGTTGAGCGGACCGGTGCGATCGAGTTCCTGAACTTTGGCTGCGTCCCAGCCCTTGTCTTCGTTCAAGACCATTTCGGCCAACTGCATCGGTTTCCAGACGCGAATGCAACCATGGCTCAAGGCGCGGCGCACCGGCTTGAACATCCATTTGTCCGGGGTGTCGTGCATGAAGATCGTGTGCTGGCTCGGAAACGAAAATTTGACGTGGCCGAGCACGCTCTTACTACCCGGCGGCTGCATGACGTCGAACTTGCGGATGTCGGTCGAAGCCCAATCGATCTGGCGGTAGTCGACGTTGCGCCCATCCTTGGTTTGGATTTGCAGGCCGTACTTGGTCATCATGCCGCCGCCGCTGATCAGGTTCGGCCAGAGTTCGTTGACCATGATGCTTTCGGGCACGCGCCATGCCGGCCGCAAGACGACGTATTTCAGCGGCCGGGAAAAGATCGTCGTTTGCTTGTCGACGAGGCCGGCAACGATTTTCTCGGAGCGGACGATCTTTCCGTCCTTGTAGACGTACTGCATGAATTCGGGGACGTTATTCAGAACGTAGAAGTTGCCCATGTCGGGCCACATCCAGCGCCATTCCTCCATGTTGGCACGAACGCGCTTGGCGGCGGCGCTGAGCTGTCCCTTGCCGTCCTTCGGCAGCATCGTGAGATAGACTTGGCGCAGCTTCTCGAATTGCGCCTGCTGCGGATGGAGGCCGCGCAGGTAAGCGTCCGGTTCGTGTGAAGCGGCGAGCGCTGCGATCACGATCTTCGGGTCGATCCACTGCGGACGGCGATCGAGGTTCGTCGTCAACTGTTCCGCCGGATCGGGAATGCGGCCGCCGCGCGCGTCGCGAGCATAAAGCAGCGCGGCTTTCGAATAGTCGATCTCGGCGCTGGCGAGGGAATCCGTATCGTTCACGGTGAGGGCGCCGCCGACAAGCGCGGGGACTTTGAAGCGGGAAACGTCGAGCGCGTAATTGCCGGCATTGGCGATTTCGGCGGCGAGCGCCTTGGCTTCGGGTTTCAGACCCGATGCCGTCACCCACAGCCCGTCGCCGTGGCGGGCGGTATAGAATTCAACCAGCGCTTTTTGGTCGTTGAGATCGTGTTCGTCGGTGGCGGCGGGCTCGGACGAAAGCTTGGCGCGAACCTCCATCAGAACCGGATCGTCCTGGACTTGCGGAGAAGCGGCGGGAGGCGCACCCGTGGAGGTTTCAGTGGATGGTCCAGGCGATGTCGCGGCCAGGGCGGCATCGACGGGAGGCGTCGCGGTTTGAGCCGGTGCTGACTCCGGAGCGGGTGGTGCCGGGTCGGCCATCGCGGCCGAGGCGAGCAGCAACGCCGCCGATACGCTCAGCCGCAGGAGGTTCTTGTAGTTTCCCATCGCCGTCTCTCGATTGATCACGCGCACGTGCCGAGAGCCCTGTTCGCGGTGGCCCATGTAAGACCAGCGAATCTTGCCCCGCGGTATTTGCCCAGGAAATCCTGGCCATGCAAAGGCGAAGCGCCTGGACGCGCTACTTTGGAGGGCGGGTGGGATCAATAAGATCCGGACGCCGGGCCGCCGTCAGTTCTTCTGATTGGCGACGCCGCCATGCCGCGATTTTCTTATGATCGCCCGAGAGCAGAATATCGGGGATGGCTCGCCCCTCCCACTCTCGCGGCTTGGTGTATTGCGGATATTCGAGAAGGCCGGCCTCGAAGCTCTCGCTGGCGAGGCTATCGGCGGCGCCGAGAACGCCGGGGATCAGCCGGACGCAGGCTTCGATCAGGACCATGGCCGCCAGTTCGCCGCCCGCGAGCACGTAATCGCCGATCGAAATTTCGCGCAGGCCTTTTTCGTCGATCACGCGCTGATCGACACCTTCGAAACGGCCGGCGAGAAGTGTCACGCCTGGGCCTTCGGAGAGATCGCGGGCGAGCTTCTGGGTGAGCGGGGTTCCACGCGGCGACAGATAGATGAGCGGAGCGTCGGGAGATTTTTCGCGCGCATGATCGAGGACGGAGCCGAGCACGTCGGCGCGCAGCACCATGCCCGCGCCGCCGCCCGTCGGCGTATCATCGACCTGACGGTGACGGCCGATGCCAAAGTCGCGGATCTGAAGCGTGTCGAGCGACCAGATGCCCGCCTCGCGAGCCTGACCAAGCAGTGAGACATCGAGCGGTCCCGGAAACATTTCCGGGAAGAGCGTCAAGACGAGCGCCCGCCACGGGGGCCGTCCATCACTCGTGGGAAAGTGGGCCATGACGCTCGTTTCTTACAGCTGTCATTCTCGACTTTATGCCGAGGATGACATTGGTTGGTGTTCGATCATACGCCTTCGACGATGGTCATGTGCATCGTGCCTGCGCCTTGGCGAAGCGCTTTGGCCTCAGCATATTCGGGGGAGGCGGCGTAGCCCTTTGCATGGTCGTAGCTCGGAAACTCGAGGATGACATTGCGCGCCGTGCCTTCGCCTTCGATGATCTCGCTCTTGCCGCCGCGCGCGATGGGCTTGCCCTCGAACTTGTCGAGCGCGGCCTTCGTCTTGGCAGCGTATTGGGCCCACTTCTCAGGGTCGGTGACGACGGAGCGGGCGATGACGTATCCCTTTGGCATTGGCTACTTTCTTTCCTTGAACGCAAAGCGTCGATTTTCGGACGAGAAGCCATAGCCGGACCGATGGCGCTTCCGCAACCCGGGGAACGTCAAAGCGGCCTATGCGGCGGCGCTATTTCACGATGGACTGAAGAGCGCCGAGAGACGCGTCGCTGCTCGTCGCTAATGACTGCCGCGGCGGCGTGGATTTGTTCTCATTCCCGTTTGCGGTGGGGGACGTCCCTAAAAGGAACGTTTCCCAGCTCGAAGTGCCGACTTCGACACCCTTAAGCTTCTGGCCCCTGGCTTCGAGATCGGGATCGGTCTTCACCAGCCGCTTTGCGACGCGCGGGGATACCGGCGCTATGCGCTTCCCGATCAAAGCCGGGCAGGCGGCGGTCGGGTCGTCGCCGACGGGGGTGAGCGGATTGACGACGTAACGCTTGCCGCACATGCCAATTTCGGGTGGCTCACGCGTGCGTGTGAAATCGTCGTAGGCTTCCTTCAACGGTCCCCACGTGCCGCGTGCCGGATTGTCGGCGTGACGCTTGATGTTCGCCGCCGTCATGCGGAACGGGAAAACGTGGATGGGAACGGAGGCTTCGCCAGCCGCGAGGGAATCGCGGACGAAGGCGTAGATTTCCTCAATGAGGCTGTCGGACATGGCGAAACAGCCGACGCTGCGGCAATCGCCGTGAACCATGATGAAGCTTCCCGTGCGGCCGAGGGCACGGTCCAGGGCGTTCGGATAGCCGATGTTGAACGCCAAGTGATATTTGCTGTCCGGCTTCAGTGCGCCCGGCGTTACGCGGTAGAAGCCCTCGGGGGACATGCTGTCGCCCATCGTGCGCTTCGGGCCGAGCGTGCCGCCCCAGTTGCAGACTGGGAACGTCTTGATCAGAGCGTAGCGGCCGTTCGGGCGCGCCTTCCAAACTTCAAGCTCGGATTCTTCCTTGAAGACGCGGATGTAAACCGGCGCTTCCGGTGCGATGTCCCTCAGGAGGAGCGCGGCCTCAACGGACGAAGGAAGGGGTTTTTCGGCGGCTTTTTCGTCGGCGAGCGCGACCGGCGCCAGCACTTGGATCGCGACCGCGATCATCGCCGCCAAGAGGCGCACCTGCGTGGTCAAGTGCCAAAGCCAACGCATACTGTCCGCAAACCCCGCCTACACATACCCCATAGACCGCCCAGCTAAACCTTGAGGACGGTTAAGACTGGGTAAACGCGGAGTGTGGACGGTGCGTGGTCAGAGATGGGCGATGATGTGGCAAGCCCATGATCGGGCGTGAGAATTGTCAGGCGTTCGCGATGTGCGCCAGGAACGTCTCGGCGGCCGCTTTCGGGTCTTTGGCGGCGTTGATCGGCCGCCCGACGACGATGTGGTTGGCGCCGAAGCGTATGGCTTCCTCAGGCGTCGTGACGCGGGTCTGATCGCCTGCCGCGGCGCCGGGCAGGCGGATTCCGGGGGTGACGATGAGGAAATCGGGGCCCGTTTCGGCACGCACGGCGGCCGCTTCCTGGCCCGAGGCGACGACGCCGTCGAAGCCCGCAATCTCGGCCATGCGGGCGCGTCCGATGACGAGGCCGGCGGGCGTTGCGGAGATGCCCTGCTCTTCGAGGTCGGACTGGTCGAGGCTCGTCAGGACGGTGACGGCGAGCAGTTTCATATTGGAATTGCCGCGACCGGCGACGGCCGCTTTCAAGGTCTTGGTGTCGTGGCCATGCACGGTCGTGAAATCGATGCCGAGTTCGGCGGCGGACGCCACGGCCCGCTGGACGGTGTTGCCGATGTCGAGAAACTTGAGATCGAGGAAGACTCGCTTACCTTCGAACTTCAGCTCGCGCGCGAGCGATAAGCCCTCGGAGAAGAGAAGCTCCAGTCCGATCTTGTAGAAGCTAACCGTATTGCCGAGGAGATCGACCAGAGCCCGCGCCTCATCGTAGGACGGCAGGTCGAGGGCGACGATGAGCTTGTCTCGGGTGACGGCGTCGATCATCGGGGAAACATCCCTTTAGCCGTGCAGCACGCGGGCGGCGCGCGCGAGCTTCTGAATGACAGTCTTGAACTGCTCCGTCTGGTCTTTGTTTTTCAGATGGCCGTGCTCGTCGAAGGCGTCGGCCGCGCGAGGCAGTAGAAATTGATCAGGTAGCACGATGGCGCCGGTGCCGAGTTCCAGGACGGCGCGGATATGCATCAAGCCGCGCAATCCGCCGGTTCCACCGTTCGAGGCCGCACCAAGCGCGAAAACGCGCGTGCGGTAGACTTCCAACGGCGCTTCGCCTTCATCGCGGATGTGGCTGATCCAGTCGATGGTGTTCTTCAGCAGAGGCGTGAAGGAGGCGTTGTATTCGGGGCTGGCGATGAAAATGCCGGTGTGGGCCGTCATCAGGTTCTTAAGCTTGTGCGCGTTCTCGGGTTGGCCGGACGATGCTTCGAGGTCGCCGTTATACATCGGCATCGGATAATCGGCGAGATCGACGAACGTCGACGGAATGCTGTTCGCTTCCGCGATCATGGCGCCGAGTTTCGCCACGCGCTTGTTGAACGATTTCTCGCGGGCGCTACCGGCGAAGAAAAGAAGGCGCGGGTCGGTGGTCGGTCCGTCTGCCATCAGCGTGAATGTCCGGGGCTCGAATGTAGGAGTGAGAAAAGTCAGAGAATTGCGCGCCGGAGCCTAACGGCTTTCAGGTCGTTGGCAAGGTTCGGCACGGCTTCGCGCGGAGTGCGCTTCAGCCGCTTTTGCCCTCGAAGAATTCTTTGACGCGCGAGAAGAAGCCGGCGCTTTCCGGGCTCGTCTCCTTGTGGCTTGCGCGCTCGAATTCTTCGAGCAGCTCACGTTGTTTACGCGTGAGGTTTTTCGGCGTCTCGACATCGACCTCGATGTACATGTCGCCCGCGACCTTGGCGCGCAAAACGGGCATGCCCTTGCCGCGCAGGCGGAACTGCTTGCGGCTTTCCGTGCCCTCGGGGATCTTCACCCGGGTCGTCGTGCCCTCAAGCGTCGGAACGTCGATCTGACCGCCGAGCGCGGCCGTCGTCATAGAGATCGGAACTTTGCAGAAGATATCTGCGCCGTCGCGCTGGAAGAACTCGTGCGCTTTGATCGAGAGGAAGATGTAAAGGTCGCCGGGCGTGCCGCCGCGAAGGCCGGCTTCGCCCTCGCCCGCGAGGCGGATGCGGGTGCCGTCCTCGACACCGGCTGGAATGTTGACGGACAGCGTGCGTTCTTTCTGGACGCGGCCGGAACCGGAGCAGTCAACGCAGGGGTCGTCGATCATCTCGCCGCGGCCCTGACAATGCGGGCAGGTGCGCTCGATCGTGAAGAAGCCCTGGCTGGCGCGGACTTTGCCGACGCCGCCGCAGGTGGTGCAGATTTTCGCCTTGGTGCCGGGCTTGGCACCGGTCCCCGAGCAGGTTTCGCATTTGACGCTGGCGGGCACCCGGATCTGTGCGGTCTTGCCGGTGTAGGCTTCCGTCAGCGTGATTTCGAGATTGTAGCGGAGGTCGGCGCCGGATTCGCGGCCGGTGCGTGAGCGACCGGCCTGGCCGCGCTTGCCGCCCATGAACTCGCCGAATAGGTCGTCGAAGATGTCCGACATCGAAGATGCGAAGTCGGGGCCGAAGCCGGGACCGCCGCGCCCCATGCCACCCTCGAAGGCGGCGTGGCCGAACTGGTCGTAGGCGGCGCGCTTCTGCGGATCTTTCAACGCCTCGTAAGCTTCGTTCACCTCTTTAAACCGGTGCTCGGCATCTTTATCGCCGGCATTGCGGTCGGGATGACATTCCTTGGCGAGGGTCCGGTACGCGGACTTGATCTCGATATCGGTTGCGACCCGCTTGATGCCCAAAACTTCGTAATAATCGCGCTTAGCCATGATGCGCTGTTCTATGACCCGTTAAATAAGATGTTGGTGGTCGGTGAAAGTCGCAACGGTTACAAGCGGTTGCATTCAATTTTTCGCCCTCGGGCCGGGCGTGGCATCCCGAAACCGGTGATATGCCACGACAGCCCGAGGGCGATTCTTAATTCGACTCTTAAGCCGATTTCTTCCGGTCGTCTTTGACTTCTTCGAAATCGGCATCGACGACATCGTCGCCGCTTGCGGATTTCTCAGGCGCGGCCTCAGCACCGCCATCCATGCCCTCGGCGCCGCCCTTGGCCGTGTAGACGGCTTCGCCGATCTTCATGGCGACCTGGGTCAACGCGGTCGAAGCGGAACGGATGGCCTCGGCGTTTTCGCCAGCGATTGCTTCCTTAGCGGCAGCGATCGCGGTTTCGACGTCGCCCTTGATGGCGGCGACGGCTGGGATCGAGCCGTTCTCGGCAAGCGATTTCTCGGTGCCGTGGATGAGGGCTTCCGTCTGGTTGCGGACCTCGACGAGCTCGCGGCGCTGCTTATCTTCGGCAGCGTGAGCCTCAGCATCCTTGACCATCTTGTCGATGTCGGCGTCGGACAGACCACCCGAGGCCTGGATGCGGATCGACTGTTCCTTGCCCGTCGCCTTGTCCTTCGCCGAGACGTGGACGATGCCGTTGGCGTCGATGTCGAACGTCACTTCGATCTGCGGCACGCCACGCGGAGCTGGCGGAATGCCGACGAGGTCGAACTGGCCGAGGACCTTGTTGTCGGCCGCCATTTCGCGTTCACCCTGGAACACGCGAATGGTGACGGCGTTCTGGCTGTCTTCGGCGGTCGAGAAGGTCTGGCCCTTCTTGGTCGGGATCGTCGTGTTGCGATCGATCAGGCGAGTAAAGACGCCGCCGAGTGTTTCGATGCCGAGCGACAGCGGCGTGACGTCGAGCAAGAGAACGTCCTTGACCTCGCCCTGCAAAACGCCGCCCTGGATCGCAGCGCCAATGGCCACGACTTCATCCGGGTTGACGCCCTTGTGTGGCTCCTTGCCGAAGAGCTGCTTCACGACTTCCTGGACCTTCGGCATACGCGTCATGCCGCCGACGAGAACGACTTCGTCGATCTCGGCAGCCTTCAGGCCGGCGTCCTTCAGAGCCTTTTCGCAAGGGGCTTTGGTGCGGTTGATCAGGCCATCGACGAGGCTTTCGAGCTTGGCGCGCGTCAGCTTCATCGTGAGATGCTTGGGACCGGTGGCGTCGGCCGTGATGAACGGCAGGTTGACCTCGGTCTGAGGAGCGCTCGACAGCTCGATCTTTGCCTTTTCGGCGGCTTCCTTCAGGCGCTGGAGCGCAAGCTTGTCGGAGCGGAGATCGATGCCCTGCTCTTTCTTGAACTCGTCGGCAAGATAGCTGACGAGGAGCATGTCGAAGTCTTCGCCGCCGAGATGGGTATCGCCGTTCGTCGACTTCACCTCGAAGACGCCGTCGCCGATTTCTAGAATCGAGACGTCGAAGGTGCCGCCGCCGAGGTCGTAGACAGCGATGGTCTTGGCTTCTTTTTTCTTATCGAGGCCGTAGGCGAGGGCTGCGGCTGTCGGCTCGTTGATGATGCGCAGAACCTCGAGCCCCGCGATCTTGCCCGCGTCCTTGGTCGCCTGGCGCTGCGCATCGTTGAAGTAAGCCGGAACGGTGATGACGGCCTGCGTCACCTTCTCGCCGAGCTTGGCTTCGGCGGTTTCTTTCATCTTCTGGAGAATGAAAGCGGAAATCTGCTGCGGAGAATATTGCTTGCCGTGGCTTTCGACCCAGGCGTCGCCGTTCGTGCCTTTCACGATCTTGAAGGGAACGAGCTTCAAGTCCTTCTGCACATCGGCGTCGTCGAAGCGGCGGCCGATCAGGCGCTTGATCGCGAAAAAGGTGTTGGTGGGGTTGGTAACAGCCTGGCGCTTGGCCGGCAGGCCGACGAGGCGTTCGTCGTCAGCCGTAAATGCAACGATAGAGGGGGTGGTGTTGGCGCCCTCGGAGTTTTCCAGAACTTTCGGCTTCCCGCCGTCCATGACGGAGACGCACGAGTTGGTCGTGCCGAGGTCGATACCGATTACTTTAGCCATTCGCGTCAATCCTTCATAAGTTGCGGCAGACCGGGTGGACCCTGTTTGGCATCCAACGTGCTCCCCAACGAGAGGTCAGAGGCACCGGTCCCCAGGATTTCAATTGTGTGACCGACGGTTATATAGGGGCCTGATTTGGGCGTGCAACGCTTCTTATCCCCTCCATAGATCAACTTTATCACCCTTCGATTGCGTGAAAGCCGGTCCACCCGCGTTGACTCAGCGCATCGATTTGCAAGTTTTTTTCAGCAGTTGAAGCGCTTCACTCTCGCGGGATCACGCTTTCAAGCCTTTCCTGTCCGCAAAGTCCTAACGCCCGGTAACGACGTCGCAGGGTCGCCTCGTTCTCCCCAATCAGGCTGAGGGAGGCGGCAACTCCTCGCCAATATCTTCGGGGCCCGTGTCATCGGCTGCTGCGGTTTTCGGACCGCCGCCGCGCGAAACGACGACCATCGCCGGGCGCAGATTGCGGTCGTCGATCATATAGCCGACCTGATAGACCTGAAGCACCGTCCCGGCAGGGACGCTGGGATTCTCCTGCTCCATGACCGCCTGATGATGGTGGGGATTGAATGGCTGGCCCGAGGGATCGATCGCATGGACGCCGTGGCGTTCGAGGGCGGTCTTGAAGTCGCGTTCGGCGAGGGTGACGCCTTCGAGCAGGGTTTTGAGCGCCGGATCGGTCTCGACGGCGTCCTTCGGAACGGCGGCTATGGCGCGCTGGAAATTGTCGCCGACCGATAGAATGTCCTTGGCGAACCGGGTGATCGCGTACTTCGCGGTCTCTTCCTTTTCCTTTTCGAGGCGGCGGCGGACATTTTCCGTCTCCGCGACGGCGCGCAGGAATTGGTCCTGCTTGGCGGCGACTTCGGCCGTTTTCTTCTCCAGGTCGCCTTGAAGCGCGGCGATCATGGCTTTTAGCTGGTCAGGGCTGACGTCGCCCGTTTCAGGGGGCGTTGCCGCGGACGGCTGAACGGTTTCGTCGATGGGCTTCTTGTCGTCGCTCATTTTTCTCTTCGCTGGAATAGCTATGCAAAAAATCCGGGTCCCGGGGTATCGGCTGCGAAGCCGTAAAAATCAAGGCGGTTCGGCTGCGGGGCGTCAGACGGTCCGTTGAGTATCCTGCGGCAAACTTTAGCCGATCAACCGGCTTATGAGCTTGGCGGTGTAATCCACCATCGGGATGATGCGGGCATAATTGAGCCGGGTCGGACCGATAACGCCAAGAACGCCGACGACATGGCGGGTCTGGTCCCGGAATGGGGCAACGATCAACGATGATCCCGACAGCGAGAACAGCTTGTTTTCCGAGCCGATGAAGATGCGGACACCTTCAGCGGAGTCGGACGCACCCAGCAATTCGACGATATCCTGCTTCGACTCAAAAGCTTCGAAGAGCTGACGGATGCGTTCAAGGTCGTCGGCAGCGGTTACGTCTTTCAGCAGATTGCTCTGGCCGCGCACGATCAGGCTCTTGCGATCGTCGGTGACGCCGGACCATTCGGCGAGACCCGCTGTGATCACCTTCTGCGTCAGTTGGTCAAGCTCGGCCTTGGCGGCGCCGAGCGACTTTTCGAGTTCGGCCTTGGCCTCGGCGAGCGTCATGCCGCGCAGATGGGTATTGAGATAGTTGGACGCCTCTTGCAGGGCAGACGGCGGCAGCCCATCCGGCAAGTTGATAATGCGGTTTTCGACGTTCTGGTCTTCGTCGACGAGGATCACGAGGCCGCGTCCGGGCTCCAGCGGCACGAACTCGATGTGCCGCAAGCGCGCGACCTGCTTCTCGGCCAGCACGACACCGGCGCAATGGGAAAGGCCCGACATCATCTCGCCGGCTTCGGTCAGGAGCTGATCGACCGACCTCTCGCGCCGGAAGGCGACCTGGGCTTCGATCTGGCGGCGTTCTTCGGGCGTAATGTCGCCGACTTCCAGAAGGCCGTCGACGAATAGCCTCAGTCCGAGCTGGGTCGGCAGGCGGCCCGCAGACGTGTGTGGTGCAACGATGAGGCCGAGTTGCTCCAGATCCGACATGACGTTGCGGATCGACGCGGGCGAAAGGGCAATCGGCAGGGCGCGCGACAGATTGCGCGATCCGACCGGTTCGCCCGTTGCCAGATAGCTCTCGACGATACGCCGGAGGATGGTCCGCGACCGCTCGTTAAGCTTTTGCAGCTGGGTTTTGCCGTCCAGGAGGGGCGCCACCACCATTTGCTCTTCTATGTTCACGGGGGGAATCTATGAATGACGGGACCCTACGTCAAACATTGTAGCGCCGCTCGGCCGGTCGCACCCCCCTTATTTCCGATAAAAAGGTTTCCGGTTGAAGGCCGGGGGGCCCTTCATTAGGGTCGCGGCCGCAATACCAACAATTCAGGGAACCCATGCGACCTTCCAAACGCAAGCCAGACGAGTTGCGCCGTGTCTCGATCGAGCGCGCCGTTTCCAAATATGCCGAGGGCTCTTGCCTCATCAAATTCGGCGATACCCATGTTCTTTGCACGGCGAGCTTGGAAGAGCGTCTCCCGCAGTGGCTCAAGGGACAGGGTCGGGGCTGGGTCACGGCCGAATATTCAATGCTGCCGCGGTCGACGCACGACCGCACCCGCCGTGAGGTGACGAGTGGTCATCCGTCGGGCCGGACGCAGGAAATTCAGCGCTTGGTGGGCCGAGCGCTTCGTGCCGTCGTCGATCTGACGAAGCTCGGCGAACGCCAGATTACCGTCGACTGCGACGTCATTCAGGCTGACGGCGGCACGCGCACGGCGTCCATCACCGGCGCGTGGGTGGCTCTGCACGATTGCATCCAATGGATGAAAATGCGCGATATGGTGAAGGACAATGTCCTCCGCGATCACGTGGCGGCCGTTTCGTGCGGGCTCTACAAAGGCGAAGCCGTGCTTGACCTCGATTATGCCGAGGACAGCAACGCGGACACGGATTCCAATTTCGTGATGACCGGGTCCGGCGGCATCGTCGAGATTCAGGGAACGGCAGAGACCACGCCGTTCACGGAAGAGAAGTTCGCCGAGCTGATGGGGCTTGCCAAGAAGGGGATCGGCGAACTCGTTCAGCTCCAGAAGCTGACGGTCGCCTAAGCCGGTTCAAAGGCCGCTTGAAGGATTCTGGCCATGTTCGGACCTTTCGCCCTTGCCGTCGCCGCGCTCTTCACGGGCGCGGCGATCTATATCAATTGGGCGGAACAACCGGCGCGGCTTTCTCTCGATGATCGTGCGATGCTCGCGGAATGGAAGCCAAGCTATTCGCGCGGGTTCACGATGCAGGCGTCGCTCGCGGTGATTGGTTTCATTCTCGGCACGCTCGAATGGCTGGTGACCGGCAAGGTGATCTGGCTCGCGGGCGGGGCCGCGCTGCTCGCGAATTGGCCGTTCACGATTTTTGCAATTCTGCCGGTGAACCGGATACTGGAAGAAACGCCTATCGAGCGCGCAAACGAAGAGACGCGGGCGCTCATCGAACGATGGGGTATGCTGCACGGCGTCCGGAGCGCGCTCGGAGCTTTCAGCCTGGGACTGTTCCTATGGGCGTCGATCTGAATTCGCCGCCAGCGCCGCTCGGTGTCCTTGAAACGGTTCTCTATGCCGACGACCTTGTGGCCATCGAAGATTTCTATGGCCGCGTGCTTGGGCTTAAACCTTTTGCCGCCGTCGCCGGACGGCACATCTTCTATCGCTATGGACCGCAGATGCTTTTGATTTTCAATCCGGCCGTTACTCGCCTTCCGCCCGTTGCTGGTGCGCTGCCGGTGCCGCCACACGGCGCGGACGGCGAAGGGCATATCTGCTTTCGCGCGACGGCCGACGATATCGCGGCTTGGCGGGTGCGGCTCTCAGCACTTGGTGTTCCGATAGAAGCCGATTTCGAATGGCCGGGCGGCGGCCGATCGATCTATTTCCGTGATCCGGCGGGCAATTGTCTCGAATTCGCGGAGCCGCGCATCTGGGGGATGGCGCGATGAAACTCGCGAAAGGCATGAAGCTCGTCGTCGCGAGCCACAACCCCGGCAAGGTGTGGGAGATCAATCAGCTCATCCAGCCTTACGGGCTCGACGCGGTTTCGGCGGGCGAGGTGGCGCTTGCCGAGCCTGAAGAGACCGAGACGACGTTTGCGGGGAACGCGCGGTTGAAGGCCGTCGCGGCGGCGGAGGGTTCAGGCTTGCAGGCGCTTGCGGATGATTCCGGTCTCGAAGTCGAATGCCTCGACGGGGCGCCTGGAATCTATTCGGCGCGCTGGGCGGGGCCGGGCAAGGATTTCGGTCTGGCGATGCACACGGTCGCCGGCGAGATCACCGCGCGCAACGGTTGGATCGCGGGCGGCCCGCGAGCGAATTTCATCTCGGTATTGTGCCTCGCATCGCCCGGCGGCGACGTGGAGATTTTCGAAGGCAAGGTGTTCGGCCATCTCGTCTGGCCGCCGCGCGGCGGTAACGGCTTTGGCTACGATCCGATGTTCGTGCCGGACGGCGAAACTCGAACCTACGGGGAAATGGAGCCAGCCGAGAAGTACGCGAACTCACATCGGACGCGCGCCTTCGCGGCGTTTAAGGTTGCGATGCTTGATGGCATCGCGCCAACGGCGGCACCGGCGAATGTTGGGAGAGATGTTGCGGCGCTTTCCGCTGCGGCGGCGAGTCTTTCGACGCGGGCGGAGGCTGCTGCGTTCGTCGATCGTCTCAAAGCGGATCTCGTCGCGCATCGCGAAGACTGGAAAGCCGAGACGCTCGATACTTTTCTTGAAGCGCTGGGTTGGCAGCTTGCCAATTTGCCAGCGAACGACGAGCCTGCGTGGCGGCTATTGGCCAAGGCGCTGCTGGCCGCGAGCGATCATGATTGACGGCAACACCACGTTCGGCGTTTACGTCCATTGGCCGTTCTGCGCGCAGAAGTGCCCTTATTGCGACTTCAACAGTCACGTGCGCCACAAGGGTTGGGACGAAGAGCGCTTCCTGTCTGCTTACAAGCGCGAGATCGATTGGGTGACGGACCGCATCGGATCGCGCGTCGCGACAAGCGTGTTTTTCGGCGGCGGTACACCGTCGTTGATGCAGCCTTCAACGGTCGGCGCGATTATCGAACATATCGCGAAGCGTTGGGGCATCGCACACGACGCCGAGATCACGCTCGAAGCCAATCCAGGAAGTGTCGAAGCTGCGCGCTTTCGTGGATTTCGCGATGCGGGCATCAATCGCGTTTCGATCGGTGTGCAGTCGTTGCGCGATGAGGAACTTCGCAAGCTCGGGCGCATCCATACCGTTCAAGAAGCGAAGGCGGCGCTTGGCGTTGCACGCGCGACATTCGATCGATTTTCGTTTGACCTCATCTATGCGCGGCCGGGGCAGACGGCGGACGGATGGCGGCGCGAGCTTGCCGAGGCGCTTGACCTCGCGGGCGATCATCTTTCGCTTTACCAGCTCACCATCGAGCCCGACACGCCCTACGCGGCGCTTCACGCCGCTGGGAAGCTCGTAATTCCGGACGATTACGATGCGAGCACGCTTTACGAGCTCACCGAAGAGATGACGGCGGCGCGCGGTCTCGCGGCGTACGAGGTTTCGAACTACGCGCGGCCCGGCTCCGAAAGCCGGCACAATCTGCTCTACTGGCGTTATGGCGAATATGCTGGGATCGGGCCGGGCGCGCATGGGCGCATCGTTGCCGATGGTTCGCGTGAAGCGACGGTCGCGGAGCGCAATCCGGAAGCCTGGGTGGGGCGGGTCGAAGCTGACGGCAACGGCTTCGTCGAATTGACCGGGCTTGCGCAAGCCGAGCAGGCGGACGAACTGCTGCTGATGGGACTGCGGCTCGCGGAAGGCGTGGACCTTGCCCGCCTAGCCGAGCTTGGTGGTGTTTGCCCAAGTGCCGCGGCGATTGAGGAGCTTACCGGTCTCGGGCTGCTGCAGGCCGCCGTTCCGGCTCCCCTGGCCTCAGGCGGAAACTGGCGGCAGAATGAACTCGATGAGATCGTGGCCTGCGCCGGACCGGGGTTGCCCCCGGACGCCCGGTCGCCGCCTCCATCTGGTTCCGCTCCTGGCCGCATCCGGGTTACGCCGCATGGTCGCCTGGTGCTGAACGCTGTTGTTGCAGAACTTTCAAACAGCTTTCAACCCGTGGGCCGCATAGACAAGCTCCGAGCCGCCGTTTAATCAGCGCGGATGCTGAGGGGACTTTACGATTGGACAATGCGAACGGCGGCCAGCAAGGAGGCGCCGTGGGCGCTTGCCGTGGTCTCGTTCGTCGAAAGCTCGTTCTTTCCGATCCCGCCCGACATCATGCTCATCCCGATGGTGCTCAGCAACCGGCAGAAAGCCTGGTGGTACGCAACCATCGCAACGGTGGCGTCGGTCCTTGGCGGCATCCTTGGTTACGCCATCGGCTACTTTCTTTATGACGCAGTCGGTCTGCCGATCCTGAAATTCTATGGGCGTGAGCACGCGCTCGACAGCTTCATTACGTTCGTACAGGAATACGGGGTGCCTGCCGTCATCATCAAAGGCATGACGCCGATCCCGTACAAGGTCGTGACGATTGCTGCTGGCGTCGGGAAGATGAACCTTCTGGCCTTCATCGGCGCCAGTATCATTGCCCGCGCGATGCGCTTCTATCTGGTGGCAGGTCTCCTATATTTCTTCGGCGAGCCGATCCGCGCTTTCATCGAGAAGCGGCTGGGGCTGGTGATGGCAATATTCCTCGTGCTGCTGATCGGCGGTTTTGTCCTTATCAAATACATCTTCTAGCGTGGGTCGTGGTCATGGCGTTTGCGGAACGGTCGGGGCGGGGATCGGATTACCAGTTCGGTGCGCTCGCGCTTTTTTTCGCGATGTTCACGATACTGACGGCGCTCGGCTTTCAATACATTGGCGGCTATGTGCCGTGCATGCTCTGCCTGCTTGAGCGGTACGCGTATTACGCGGGAATTCCGCTTCTTTTCATTGCGTTAGTCCTTACCGCGGGCGGCCATCGACGGTTCGCGTCGGTATTGTTTTTCATCGTTGCTCTGGCGTTCCTGGCAAACACTGGGCTCGGCGTCTATCACGCCGGGGCCGAGTGGAAATTCTGGCCCGGTCCGACAACGTGCGGAGGCGGAGAATCCCTGACGTCGTCGGCGGGGAACCTCCTGAATGACATTCAGCACATCAAGGTCATCAAGTGCGACGAGGCGTCGTTACGTTTCCTTGGCATCTCGTTCGCCGGCTGGAATGTCGTCGCGTCGGCGATGCTGATGGCGATGTCCTTCGCTGCGGCGTTCGCCGCCTGGGCCCGAAGCCGGACGGCTTAACGGCGAGTTTGCGGCTCCGCACCGCTTCGGCGCTTGTCCACAATTCTCTATGCGCGCGAAAACGTTGAATTTGTTGCGTCCTTGATACTGTCAAGGCGCGAGGTCGGCGAATATCACCGGTAAGCCAGAATCGCGCCTTCGCGTTGCCCGAATGTGACGGCTATTCTTGCTTCGTTCGCGGAACACACAAGCTAGTCGATGTGGATTGCGTGGATATCGCTCAAGCGTTGGGAGCCTTCTCGTGGTGTGTGCGTTGGGTTTTTCGAGTGCGATGCTTGGGACGAGTGACAGCAGTTCATTGTCGACGGGCCAGTCCGCCCCGTCTTTGAGTACGCGTGGCGTTGTTGCGTTTGGGTTGCGTAGCGTTGAGTCTGAGTGCGGACAGAGTCCGAAAGACGTTCTGTCCGGGGCGTTTGAAAAGCTTAGGCGAACTGCGTCGACAAACTCGTCAATGCGTATGTCTTTGCGGTTCGCCCGCACCTCTCAAGAGGATCGCAGTCGCGGTTCAACGGAGAATGCGGTTGCGGAGGATTCGGACTGGCGAACGGTTGGAGACGTGGCGAGCGATGTGGTGCGGAATGTCATCATCGCGGCGGCCCTCGCGAAGGCGCGGTAGGTCTCCGAGGTTTGCGTAACGGTCGTGTTCACGTGCGTGTCGGTTTTGTAGGGCGTTGGATAAAAAGGATTTCGGAGAGCATCGGCTTTCCAACGAGCTGGCAGACGCACGGAGCGTGATTCGAGTTAGCCCTCAATCGAGACATCATGTGACAAAGTCTCGCGTAGTGATGTCACAGCGCTCTGTGTGTCTGCCGCCAGCGTTGGAAACGCGGAAGCGTCGGAAATCGTTCCAGGATTATCGGTTTAGCGGAGTGCGATAAATGACCCCCTCGGTTCCAGATCACTTGAGCCCCGTTCAGTGGCATCAGGCCGTTGCGGTAAGCCGCGAACAGTGCGCGAGGATCTTTCGTGACGGCGGTTCGCCGGGCGATGCTCTCATCGCGTTCGGTTTGCAATCCGAATCGGAGGCGCATTGGGAACGCGTTGTCGATCTCGTTGCAGCCGAGCTTTGCGCGCACCCGATCAAACGGGCCGCCTGAGCCGTTGCCGACCTGCTACGGTTCGAGTTCGGTATCCCAATAGAGATAGTCGAGCCAGCTTTCGTGCAGGTAGTTCGGCGGGAAGAGCCGTCCGTTGCGATGCAGTTCGAAGACGGTCGGCCGATAGGGCTCGTGCGCCGGGAACATTCCGGCCGCACGCGGCATCAGTCCGCCCTTCTTCAGATTGCACGGGGCACAGGCCGTGACGACGTTATCCCATCGCGTCTGGCCGCCACGCGACCTCGGAATGAGATGATCGAATGTCAGGTCGCTCTTGTCCCCGCAGTACTGACAGGAGAAACGGTCGCGCAGGAAGACGTTGAACCGTGTGAAAGCCGGATAAAGCGCCGGCTTCACATATGTCTTCAGCGAAACGACGCTCGGCAGCTTCAGCTCGAACGACGGGCTTCGAACATATCGTTCGTATTCGGAAACGATATTCACGCGGTCGAGAAAGACCGCCTTCACCGTGTCCTGCCAGCTCCATAGAGACAGCGGATAGTAGCTGAGCGGCCGGAAGTCGGCGTTCAGTACGAGAGCCGGACAATTGTCCGGTATTGTCACGTGAGCATTCACAGTCGCGCAAACCTCGCGGGTTTTCGATCCGTCGAATCGCGTGTTGGCCCCACTTGGACGCCGGGATACTAGCCGCGCGTATCAGTTCTGTGAAGCATCCGGCCCGATCTGTCGCAGAACTGAGTTTGCCTATTTATTTCAGTGTCTTGCTGGATTTTGCGATAATCGGCTTTTTGGCTTTCCCCAGAAGAGCGCGGCGTGCGACGGCGTAATCGGCCCATAAGAGCTGTGCGGCGACGGCGCGAGCAGGCCGCCAGCGTTCGGCGATACGCACGAGTTCGTCGGCCGTCGGGCGGCGTTCGAGCCTGAAATGGTGTTGAGCCGCGAGTTGCAGCGCGAGGTCGCCCGGAGCGAACGCGTCGCGGCGGGCCAACGCGAACAAAAGATAGATGTCCGCCGTCCAGGGGCCGATGCCGTAGATCGCCGTCAACCGCTCGACGATAATGTGATCGTCGGCGGTGTTGAGCTGTTCAAAGTCGAGGCCGTCTTCAATGACGGCGCGGGACAGAGCGCGGAGCGTTCGGATCTTGCCGTTCGAAAGTCCGAGAAGCTTGAGATCGTTGTCGCTCGCATCTCGCATCGCTTCCGGTGTAAATGGAAAAAGTGCGCCTGCGACGCGCGCCCATATCGCGTTGGCGCTTTGAGTGGAGAGTTGTTGACCGACAACGATTTTTGCCAGCCCGGAGAAATCGGCGGGAAAATCTCTCAGTGACGGAAGGGCCGTGCGCTTCAATATGCGCGACATAATCTTGCATTGCCCGGCAAGCATTAAAGCTGCCGCCTTGAGTTGGCGTTCGGTCGTCACTGTCGCATGTTGCCGACGAGCCAAACTCGTTGCCCTCCGAGTGCCTTGTCTTGTTTATTTCGCGACGGATCTTATCGTTCAACCTCGCTCCTTCTAAAGGAGGGCATAGAAAATGACACGGATTGCTGGAATTTTATTGGTGGCGCTTTTGATCGCTCTCATGATTTCGGATGTTGCTGCTCTGCAATTTTGATAGCGCGTAGGTTCGTCGCGGCATTGTCGGTTGTCACGCTTTCGCCATCGCTTGATCTGACAAATTCGGGATCGGGGATTGTCGAAACCTTTTGATCTGCCGCCCGTCTCTTGGCGCGGCAAAAATATGCGCCGGTGAGCGCGTCGTAATGTCGTGCGGTCCTGCGATCGCCGCCGTGGATTTCGTCAACAGTTGGGTCATAGTCAAAGCCATGAGTTATCGGACCAGAGAGTGCGTTGCCTGTAATCGCGTCGTTGACGCAAGCCGCATGAGCCATAGCGAGTGATGTCGTCCGTCACTCGTTTCGCGCCTTCGCCCAATGGTCTTTTGCACGTTGGTCATGCGCTTTCCGCCATCATCGCCCACGATACGGCGCGCCGCAACGGCGGCCGCTTTCTGTTGCGCATCGAAGACATCGATCTCGAGCGCCGCCGTCCTGAATTCGTGACAGCCATCTTTGAAGATCTCAATTGGCTTGGACTGAATTGGGAAGAACCGGTGCTCGTGCAATCGGAGCATTTCTCGGATTATCTCGCGGCGGCCGATCGGCTCATCGCGATGGGCTTGCTTTATCCGTGCTTCGCGACACGAAAAGAAATCGCGGAGGCCGCCGATCCGGCGAAGATGGACCCCGACGGTGTCCCGCTCTATTCCGGTATTTGGCGCGGCGCTTCGGCGGAAGCTGTCGGCCAACGCATGGCGGCGGGAGAAAATCCGGCGCTCCGCCTCAATATGGACGGCGCGCTGCAAGCCTTGAAAACGAAGCGCGGCAGCAAGCCATTGACGTTCATCGAGGTCGATGATGACGGCGGACAAAAGACCGTCACGGCCGATCCGCAGCTTTGGGGCGATGCGGTGATCGTGCGCAAAGAGGTTCCGGCGAGCTATCATCTTTCCGTTGTCGTTGACGATGCGCGGCAAGGCGTGACGCATGTGACGCGCGGCCAGGACCTGTTGGCGGCGACCGATCTGCAACGGCTCCTGCAAGAGCTTTTGGATTTGCCCGAGCCCGTCTATTCGCACCATCGCGTCATCCGCTGGTCGAACGGGCGGAAGCTTTCGAAATCGAACCAGGACATGGGACTTCGCGCGCTTCGGGACGAAGGGGCGACGGCGGACGATATCCGGCGGGTGATATTCGATTAGAGATATTTGTCGGATTCGGCTCATGCCGCGTGAGCGATTTAAGACGGTGCCGTTTCATATTGATTCGGCGCCGTTACCTTTTTTGGCCAGCTCATTTTCTGATTTATTGATTCGCTCCGGTATTTTGCGGCGATATCTCGCCGATTTTATTCGAATTCAAAAAATAAATGAAAAGCGATTGGGGCTTTACTTGTAACTTTGGCCAAATCACTGCAATTTTAATCAATCTCTAATCTATCCACCGGATTCTTGCGTTTATGGCAGATACACCGAACATGCTCGTTGTCGGAGTTTCCGTCGCAATTGCGCGGGGGCTGGCAATTGCACGCCAATTCGTTCTGTGGGCTTTCGCGGACGAGCCGGCGCAAAGGGAATTGCCGAAGCGGAGCGAGCCCCGCCGTCTGTCGATCGCAGAGCAGTGGACGTATCTTTCCGATATCGTCATGGGGGCGGCTTCGCGCGCCGAAGAGGCGACTCGCTGCCATGCCTCTGCAACCCAGCAGCTTGATCTGGCGCAATATGCCCTGACGTCGTTGGTCGACGAATTGTCGGCCGTGATGGATATGGGTGGTCGCCGCCGTCGCGCGACCGTCCATACGCTCGGCGTCACCCCTTCGCCGTCGCTGATGCCGATCGGCGCCGCGATCGCGGCTTAGGCCGTCTCAACGCAGATCTCGTCGCGAAAGCTTTCGGCGGCCGTCCCGGGTTGATAAGGGTAGTGCTGCCTGCACCCCCGGGAATGAGACGATCCGCGTGTCCGACGACCACACATCCTTTTCAGCAGAAACGCCCCCATCGCAAGCGCCGGCTCTCGGTCCGGCATCGCGAGCGGAAGCCGCGATCGCGGCGCTGTTGTCCGCGCCGTTGGCTCCGGGGCTCTATCTGGTTGCAACGCCGATCGGCAATCTCGGTGATATTACGCTTCGGGCGCTTTCGGTGCTGGCGCGCGCCGACATCATATATTGCGAAGATACGCGGCATTCCGCACGGCTTCTCCAGCATTACGCCATCGCGACCAGGACGCGGCCGTTCCACGACCACAACGAGGACCGCGAAAGCGAGCGCGTCATTGTCGAACTCAAATCGGACAAGCGCATCGCAATCATATCGGATGCTGGAACGCCGCTTCTGTCCGACCCGGGATTCAAGCTCGTAAGGGCGGCGGCGGCCGAGGGAATTCCGGTTTTTGCCATTCCGGGCGCGTCGGCGCTTTTGTCGGCGCTGACGACCAGCGGTCTGCCGACCGACGCTTTCTTTTTCGCCGGCTTTTTGCCGCCCAAGCAAGCGGCGCGGCGTGCAAAGCTCGCGGAATTGTCGGCAATTCCGGGAAGTCTCGTATTCTACGAAGCGCCGCATCGTGTCGCGGAGACGATTTCGGACATGGCGAGTTTGCTTGGCAGCCGGCAGGCGGTCGTGGCGCGGGAATTGACGAAGCTCCACGAGGAGATCGTGCGTGGCAGCCTGGGAGAACTCGTCGAGGCAATACCGGAGGACGGCCTTAAAGGCGAGGTCGTCATTGTGGTCGGGCCGGAGCAGGCGCAAGCGGTTAGCGACGAGATGCTGACGGCGCGTCTGGCGGCTGCTCTGGAGGTTATGAGCCTCAAGGATGCCGCGAAGGCCCTTGCGGACGAATTCGGAGTTCCGAAGGCACGGGTTTACGGGCTTGGCCTGAAGGCGAAAGACGGGCAGCGATGAATTCAAACGTCAACGATGAATTGCGACAGCGCGTCGAGCGGCGGCGGCGGCAACGTAGCGGGCACACGGCCGAAACGATCGTCGCGGCCGTCTATATGGCGACGGGGCACCGAATTCTCGGGCGGCGCTTCAAGACGCCCGTCGGCGAAATCGATCTGATCGCGATCCGGAGGAACCGCGTGGCCTTCATCGAAGTGAAGAAGCGCCAGCGCACCGAAGACGCGGAAGACGCCATCACGCTGACGATGCGTCGGCGGGTGCGGCGTGCGGCCGATCTCTGGCTTGCGCGCAATCCGCAATATCAGGAGCATGAGATCGGGTTCGATCTGGTGTTCGTCCTGCCCTGGCGTTTCCCGATCATCATGCGGGACGCGCTCTGAATTAAGTGGGTCGAAAAAAAAATAGGCCCGCCGAAGCGGGCCTGGAGTTCTGGGACGTGAAGTGCAGGGACGGTAAACTTGCAAGTGGGCCTGGCGGCGCTCCGCATCTTGATTGCTGTTTAGCAAGTCGAGGCTGAACGCAATTTGAACGACGCCTGAGACCTTCGTTCATGGTTTGTGGACCGTGCCCGAGCGAAAAGAGCCGTAAAGGCCTGAAATTTGGGCTCGGTGCGACATTGTAATGCGGCAACGCGCCCTCTTGGCGCACGGTTGAAGCCTTCGGGAGTGCATGTTAAGGACAGCCCGGCTTTGGAAGGGGGCGGCTGGTGGGTTTCGGCCCCGTTCGCTCTTTTTTTGTCAAAGGCCTTTCCTTGGAGCGGGCGCATTTTAGGGCCTCTTTCGTGCCCCGCCCTCTATGCGCCCTGATGCGCGAGGTGAGAGCGACGTGGCGACGGACAATACAAGCGTTGATGGGGTCGCCGGACGTTATGCGTCGGCTCTGTTCGATCTCGCAAACGAGAATTCAGCAGTCGAAACCACAGAGAGCGATCTCGTGAATTTTCAGGCGCTTCTGGATGAAAGTCCGGATCTCGTGCGTTTGGTGCGCAGCCCGGTGATCGCGGCAGACGATCAGGCGAGGGCTATTGCCGTCCTTCTCGAAAAGGCGGGTATCGGCGGTCTCACCGCCAACTTCCTGAAGCTCGTGGCGGCCAATCGACGTCTGTTCGTCATTCAGGACATGATCAAGGTCTATCGTTCGCTTGCAGCCAAGGCGCGCGGCGAGATCACGGCGGAAGTGACGAGCGCGTTCGCGCTCAACGACGAGCAAGTCGCGTCGCTGAAAGAGACGCTCAAGGCGTCGGTCGGCAAGGATGTGACGCTTCAGTCGCGCATCGATCCAAGCATTCTCGGCGGCCTGATCGTGAAAGTCGGCAGCCGCATGATAGACTCCTCGCTCAAGACCAAGCTTCAAAACATGAAGACGGCGCTGAGCGGAGCCGGGGCCTAAGGCCTAGCGGTTTCGCTGACGGTCATCGGACCGGGCGGCGCTACGGCGAGGTTCGCGCTTAACACATTAAAATACGGGGCCGGATCAGGCTCCGATAAATGGAAACGACCAGGGAAGAGGTCTCAATGGAAATCCGGGCCGCAGAAATTTCTTCGATCCTCAAGGATCAGATCAAAAACTTCGGCAAGGAAGCCGAGGTTTCCGAAATCGGTCAGGTGCTGTCGGTTGGCGACGGCATCGCGCGCGTTTACGGTCTCGACAACGTCCAGGCTGGCGAGATGGTCGAGTTTCCGGGCGGCATTCGCGGGATGGCGCTGAACCTCGAAGCCGATAACGTCGGCGTCGTTATTTTCGGCGACGACCGCACGATTAAAGAAGGCGACACCGTCAAGCGTACGGGCGCCATCGTCGAAGTTCCGGTCGGCAAGGGTCTGCTCGGACGCGTTGTCGACGGTCTCGGCAACCCGATCGACGGTAAGGGTCCGATCAAGTCGGACAAGAAAATGCGCGTCGACGTCAAGGCGCCGGGCATCCTGCCGCGCAAGTCGGTGCATGAGCCGATGGCAACGGGTCTCAAGGCCATCGACTCGCTCATTCCGATCGGCCGCGGTCAGCGCGAACTCGTGATCGGCGACCGCCAGACGGGTAAGACGGCGGTCATTCTCGACACCTTCCTCAATCAGAAGCCGCTCAATGCCGGCACCGACGAGAACGCGAAGCTTTATTGCGTCTACGTCGCCGTCGGTCAGAAGCGTTCGACAGTCGCGCAGTTCGTAAAGGTTCTGGAAGAACGCGGCGCTCTTGAGTATTCCATCGTCGTCGCGGCTACCGCGTCCGATCCGGCTCCGATGCAGTACCTCGCGCCGTTCACGGGCTGCACAATGGGCGAATACTTCCGCGACAACGGCATGCACGCCGTGATCGCCTATGACGATCTCTCGAAGCAGGCCGTCGCTTATCGTCAGATGTCGCTTCTGTTGCGCCGCCCGCCGGGCCGCGAAGCCTATCCGGGCGACGTCTTCTATCTTCATTCTCGTCTGCTTGAGCGCGCCGCGAAACTCGGCGACGCTGCGGGCAATGGCTCGCTGACAGCGCTTCCGGTCATCGAAACGCAGGGCAACGACGTGTCGGCGTTCATTCCCACGAACGTTATTTCGATCACCGACGGCCAGATCTTCCTTGAATCGGACCTGTTCTATCAGGGCATTCGTCCGGCCGTGAACGTCGGCCTTTCGGTGTCGCGCGTCGGATCGTCGGCGCAGACGAAGGCGATGAAGCAGGTTGCCGGTAAGATCAAAGGCGAGCTGGCTCAGTATCGCGAAATGGCGGCCTTCGCGCAGTTCGGCTCGGACCTCGACGCCGCGACGCAGAAGCTGCTCGCACGTGGCGCGCGCCTGACCGAGCTTTTGAAGCAGCCGCAGTTCTCGCCGCTCAAGATGGAAGAGCAGGTTGCGGTGATCTTCGCGGGTACGCGCGGTTATCTCGATAGCATTCCGGTCTCGGCGGTCGGCAAGTTCGAGCAAGGTATTCTCGCCGGACTTCGCGCGGAGAAGACGCTGCTCGACACGATCGCCAAGGAGAAAGCCTTGTCGGGCGACTCTGAGAAGAAACTGGTCGAGTTCCTCGACAAGTTTGCCAAGGGTTTTGCAGCTTAATCGGGTTCCTTGAGGAGAACGCCCGATGGCGAGCTTAAAAGATATGCGCAACCGCATCGCCTCAGTGAAGGCGACGCGGAAGATTACGAAGGCCATGCAGATGGTTGCGGCGGCAAAGCTGCGCCGGGCGCAAGAAGCAGCCACAGCCGCCCGGCCGTACGCCGAGCGGATGGCAGCGGTGCTCGGAAGCCTTGCTTCGAAGGTTGCCGACAAGAATGGGGCTTCGCCGCTTCTGGTCGGGACCGGTAAGGATCAAGTTCACCTCATGATCGTCATGACGGCTGAGCGCGGTCTCTGTGGCGGCTTCAATTCGAATATCGCGAAGCTGGCGCGTGCGGATGCCAACCGTCTGATCGCCGCCGGCAAGACGGTGAAGATCCTGACGGTCGGCCGCAAAGGCGCAGATAACCTTCGTCGCGACCTGGGCCGGAATATCGTGGAGCGCCGCGACTTCCAGGGCGTGCGTCAGCTGACGTTCGTGCATGCGGAAGGTGTCGCGAAGCGTATCCTCGAAATGTTTGAGGCAGGTGAGTTCGACATCGCGACGCTCTACTTCTCCGAGTTCAAATCGGTGATCGCTCAGAAGCCGACGGCGCTGCAGCTCATTCCGGCGACGGTCAATGAGACGACGCCGGAAGCCGCCAAGGGTGCCGGGGCCGTTCACGAATACGAGCCGAGCGAAGAGGAGGTCTTGAGCTTCCTGCTGTCGCGGAATATCTCGACGCAGGTTTTCCGCGGGCTGCTTGAAAACTCGGCTTCGTTCTACGGCGCGCAGATGACGGCGATGGACAACGCCACGCGCAACGCCGGTGACATGATCAATAAGCTGACGATCAAGTACAACCGCCAGCGCCAAGCGAACATCACGAAGGAACTGATCGAAATCATTTCAGGCGCGGAAGCGGTCTGATCCGGAGGTAGTCCATGGCTTATGTGACGCGTGCAACGACGAAGGGTGGCCGGGACGGCCGTGCGGTTCTCGAGGACGGCAAGCTCGCCCTGGCGATGGCGCTGCCCAAGGATCTCGGCGGATCGGGCGAGGGCCACAATCCCGAGCAGCTTTTCGCACTCGGCTGGTCTTCATGCTTCGGCCAGGCGGTTCTCGCGCTCGCAAAGAAGCACGGGCTGGATGGTCAGGCCGCGAAGGTTACCTGTGAAGTCGAACTCGATAAGAGTGAATCGGGCTTCGGTCTTAAAGCGCATCTCACGCTGGCAATCCCCGGCGCCGACAAAGACAAACTGCAGGCGCTGATCGAGGACGCTCATCAGATGTGCCCCTATTCCAAGGCGACGCGCAACAATATCCCGGTGACGCTCTCAGTCGCCTGATCAATTCCGTTGGAGATAAAAATGACTAAAAACGTAGGGAAGATTCACCAGGTGACGGGTGCCGTCGTTGACGTGCATTTCCCCGGCAATCTGCCGGAAATTCTGAACGCGCTCGAAACGAGCAACAACGGCAATCGTCTTGTTTTGGAAGTTGCGCAGCATCTCGGCGAGAACACCGTGCGCACAATCGCGATGGACTCGACGGAAGGTCTGGTTCGCGGTCAGGCCGTCACGGATTTGGGGGCGCCGATTTCGGTTCCCGTCGGCGACGAGACGCTGGGGCGCATCATGAACGTCATTGGCGAGCCGGTCGATGAAGCCGGTCCGATCGGCGCGAAGACTGTGCGCGCCATCCACCAGCCGTCGCCGACGTTTGAAGATCAGGCGACGGAAGCGCAGATTCTCGTGACGGGCATCAAGGTCGTCGATCTGCTCGCGCCTTATGCCAAGGGCGGCAAGATTGGTCTGTTCGGCGGCGCGGGCGTCGGCAAGACGGTTTTGATCATGGAATTGATCAACAACGTCGCCAAGGCGCACGGCGGCTACTCGGTGTTCGCGGGCGTTGGCGAACGTACGCGCGAAGGCAACGACCTCTATTACGAAATGATCGAGTCCAACGTGAACAAGGACCCGAAGAAGAACAACGGTTCGGCCGCGGGTTCCAAGTGCGCGCTCGTTTACGGTCAGATGAACGAGCCGCCGGGCGCACGCGCGCGCGTCGCTCTTTCCGGTCTGACGGTCGCCGAGCACTTCCGCGACCAGGGCCAGGACGTGCTGTTCTTCGTCGACAACATTTTCCGCTTTACGCAGGCGGGCTCGGAAGTGTCGGCGCTTCTCGGTCGTATTCCTTCGGCCGTCGGCTATCAGCCAACTCTCGCGACCGACATGGGCGCGCTCCAGGAGCGCATTACGACGACGCAGAAGGGCTCGATCACCTCGGTGCAGGCCATTTACGTGCCAGCCGACGATTTGACCGACCCGGCACCTGCCACGTCGTTTGCGCATCTTGATGCGACGACGGTTCTGTCGCGCTCGATCGCGGAAAAGGGCATCTATCCGGCCGTCGATCCGCTCGACTCGACGTCGCGTATGCTTGATCCGCGCGTCGTCGGCGAAGAGCACTATGGCGTCGCGCGTAAGGTTCAGGCGATTTTGCAGAAGTACAAGTCGCTGCAGGACATCATCGCGATTCTCGGCATGGACGAGCTATCAGAAGAAGATAAGCTGACGGTCGCACGTGCCCGTAAGATCGAGCGCTTCATGTCTCAGCCGTTCCACGTCGCGGAAGTGTTCACCGGCTCGCCCGGCAAACTTGTTCCGCTCGCGGACACGATCAAAGCGTTTAAGGGCCTCTGCGACGGTGCGTACGATCACCTTCCGGAGCCGGCATTCTATATGGTCGGCACGATCGAAGAAGCGATCGCAAAGGCAGAGAAGCTCGCGGAAGCGGCATAACGAGGCGAAGCGGATTCGGGCGGAGGATGCGCCCGAAAGTGCCGCCAGGAGATGATATTCATGGCGGAAGCCGGGAAGACGTTTGGTAGCTGCTGCGAGGAGCTTAAAGAGGCCCTCGAAGGCGGCGATTTCGAGCCCCTGATCACCGTCGGGCCGGACGAGGTCATCTACATGACCGTCGGGCTCGTCGATCTCGAGGAAGACGAGCCGGGGCTCGTCGATCATCCGCTCTTCTTCTGCCCGTTCTGCGGCACAAAGCTTCAGACACCGGAAGAAGTGAGAGCCAAGGCCGGCGCCGAAGATGACGGCGAAGAAGAACCGAAGCAGGCATAAGAGCGCCAGCATAAAATAAGTCTCATGCCTTCGAAGGGTCGGAAATTACCATGGCAGGCACATTCAGGTTTGAACTCGTCTCACCCGAGCGGGTGTTGATGTCCGTCGATGCCGAGCAGGTCGTGGTGCCGGGCTATGACGGTGATTTCGCTGTGCTCTCCGGCCATGCGCCGGTGATCTCGACGCTTCGCCCCGGCGTGCTCGACGTGACGGCAGGCAGCGTCCGCAAGCGCCTGTTCGTCAAGTCTGGGTTCGCCGAAGTCGATCCGACTCGTCTGACGGTTCTTGCTGAGAAGGCTTACGACATCGAAGATCTTACGGCGGCAACGATCGCGGCTGAGCTCAAGACGGCGGAGGCGGAACTTGCCGCCGCCAAGGACGATGCCGCGAAGATGACGGCAGATGCGCTCATCAGCGAATTGAAGCGGCTGTCGGCGCGGGCGGCGTAAGCTTTCTCCCGCTTGATATCAGGCGGCTCGCTTAATCACGGATTTCTGGCGGAAACTCAAAGCGCTGTTCGCGGGTTGGATTGATCTCTGACCGCGAGCAGCGCTTTGTCACGTCCGAGATCGATCGGAAGCTCGCCGATTCCGGGCGGAGCCTACAGCTCTTCCCGTCGTGCGACTTGCATCAGGGTTCGTCCGGCTCAAAGCGTTTGTCGATCCGGAAAGATCCGATGTAGCGGGCAATGTTGCGATCGATGCCGTTGGGAAGCGGGGTGGCGTTGGTCTGAATTTCTTCCCCATCGCCAAGGGCCACGTTCTCCAACGCAATGGACCGCTTGGTGAAAGATTTCCACGCGACCGTGATTGCCAGAACGTCGCGGCCGTCGCGCCAAGCGAACACATCGTATTTTCCCGGCGCCCGCCGCTCGCTCATGGCCGCCTTGATCAATGAATTCCCGGTCTGCTGATCCAGCTTCATTCTCGGTCCTTGCGGCGACGCTCACCTGAACGTCGGTCTAGGAGCCCCCGATGCATCCTCGAAGGCACCACTCCCCTCAATGTTGGGGCGGTCTAAAGTTTGGGGCGCGGTTCCTGACGCGGGAGATTCGCCGAAAGACGAAATAAGGTGGCGCAATTCGCTCAAATCAGGTGTAAATTTGCGCACTTCCCAACACCCGTTCAGACGTCAATAAAAGCTATATCTTGGTATGCTAGGTGGCTCAGAGACATCCTGCGGCCAACTGGCGTTGGGCAAATTGTCCAATTTTGCTTCATCCTGAGCGCGTTTAGCGGAAGACTAGGGGAAGCTCTGTCGATGGGACGCGAACAAGCTTTGAAACATTTTCGCCTATTCGCACTGCTGCCGCTTCTCGCCTTGCTGGGCGGCTGCAACGCTATCGTCTTAAACCCCGCCGGTGACGTTGCCATTCAGCAGCGAGACCTCGTGATCATTTCGACCGTGCTGATGTTGTTGATCATCATCCCGGTGATGGCGCTGACGGTTTGGTTCGGCTGGCATTTCCGTGAATCGAATGCAGAAGCGCGTTACGAGCCCAACTGGGCTCACTCGACCCATCTCGAGTTGATCATTTGGTCTGCTCCGCTTTTGATTATCATTTGCCTCGGCGCCGTCACGTGGATGGCGACACACATGCTCGACCCTTACCGGCCGATCAGCCGTACCGCTCCGGGCCAGCCCGTGACAGCAGCGACGAAGCCATTGAAAGTTGAAGTCGTTGCGCTCGATTGGAAGTGGCTGTTCATCTATCCGGAACAGGGCATCGCGACGGTCAACGAGATGGCGGCCCCGGTCGGCCGCCCGATCGATTTCAAGATTTCGTCGTCGTCGGTCATGAACGCCTTCTATGTTCCGGCACTTGCCGGCATGATCTATGCCATGCCCGGAATGCAGACGCAGCTGCACGCTGTCATCAACAAGCCAGGGACCTTCAAGGGCTTTTCAGCCAACTACAGCGGCGATGGCTTCTCCAAGATGTACTTCGATTTCGTGGCGGTGGATGACGCCGGCTTCGATAAGTGGGTGGCTGACGCAAAGGCTTCCAACGGCGGCGCTCTCGGGCGGACGGAATATCTCGACCTCGAACGTCCGAGCGAGGCCGTTCCGGTCAAGAAATTCGCGACGGTTGATCCGCAACTGTTCCACCTCATCCTCAACATGTGCGTCCAGCCGGGCAAAATGTGCATCCATGAGATGGCGGCGATCGATGCCAAAGGCGGTCTAGGTCTTGCCGGTATCGATAATGTTCAATCGATCGCCTACGACAAGTTCGCGCGGCGCGGATCAAGCCCATTGGCGACGAAGCTTTACGTCGCGAGCGTTTGCACCAAGGCCGCGCCGATGGGAATGGACCAGGAAGCCGCGCAGGTGACTCCCGTCAGTTCGACGCCTCTCGTTGGCGCAGGGCTTCCGTTGCCGGGGATGTTCAACAAAACTTTCGCGCCGAAACCGTCAAACTCCTGAGCCGTCGAGCTTCTGACCGGGACACATTGCAGAGATGTTCGAAAACTTTGATCTTCAGAAAGCGATATTCGGCCGGCTGACGCTCGAATCGCTGCCCTTCCACGAGCCGATACTGATAGTCACGTTTATCGGCGTCATGATTGGGGCGGTGGCGGTTCTCGGCGCGATTACCTACTTCAAACTGTGGGGCTATCTCTGGCACGAGTGGTTCACGAGTGTCGATCACAAGCGCATCGGCGCCATGTATATCATTCTCGGCGTCATCATGCTTCTGCGCGGCTTTGCCGACGCGATCATGATGCGCGCGCAGCAGGCCATCGCCTTCAACGGTAACGAGGGGTATCTGCCCGCTAATCACTTCGATCAGATCTTCACGGCGCATGGCGTGATCATGATCTTCTTCGTCGCGATGCCGCTGGTCACGGGCTTGATGAACTTCGTTGTTCCGCTCCAGATCGGCGCGCGCGACGTCGCCTTCCCGTTTCTCAATAACTTCAGCTTCTGGATGACGGTCGCTGGCGCGATGCTGGTCATGGCATCATTGTTCGTCGGCGAGTTCGCGCGGACGGGCTGGCTCGCTTATCCGCCGCTCTCGAATTACGCATACAGTCCAGATGCCGGGGTCGATTACTATATATGGTCGCTACAGGTCGCGGGCGTCGGGACGCTGTTATCCGGCGTGAACCTCATCGCGACGATCGTGAAGATGCGTTGCCCCGGCATGACGCTGATGCGGATGCCGGTTTTCACCTGGACGGCGCTGTGCACGAACATCCTGATCGTTGCAGCATTTCCGGTTCTGACGGGTGTCCTGGCGCTGCTCTCGCTTGATCGCTACGTCGGCACGAACTTCTTCACGAATGACTTCGGTGGCAATCCGATGATGTACGTGAACCTCATCTGGATCTGGGGCCATCCCGAGGTTTACATCCTCGTTCTGCCGGTGTTCGGCGTCTTTTCCGAAGTCACGGCGACGTTCTCGGGCAAGAAGCTTTTCGGCTATACATCGATGGTCTACGCGACGGTCGTCATCACGATCCTGTCGTATCTCGTCTGGCTGCATCACTTCTTCACGATGGGCTCAGGCGCCAGCGTCAACTCGTTCTTCGGCATTACGACAATGATCATCTCGATCCCGACGGGCGCGAAGATGTTCAACTGGCTGTTCACGATGTATCGCGGCCGAATTCGCTTCGAGCTGCCAATGATGTGGACGATGGCGTTCATGCTGACGTTCGTGATCGGGGGCATGACGGGCGTGCTGCTTGCAGTTCCGCCCGCGGATTTCGTGCTCCACAACAGCCTCTTTCTGATCGCGCATTTTCATAACGTGATCATCGGCGGCGTGGTGTTCGGCTGCTTCGCAGGCATCGCTTACTGGTTCCCGAAGGTCACCGGCTTCAAGCTCGATCCGTTCTGGGGCAAGATGTCGTTCTGGTTCTGGGTCTCGGGCTTCTACGTCGCCTTCATGCCGCTTTACGTCCTCGGCTTGATGGGTGTTACCCGCCGCCTGCGCGTGTTCGATGATCCGTCGCTGCAGATCTACTTCGTCGTCGCTGCGTTCGGCGCGGTCCTGATCGCAATCGGCATCGGCTCGTTCCTGATGCAGATCTACGTCAGCATCAAGAATCGCGAGCAGCTTCGCGACGTGACCGGCGACCCGTGGAACGGCCGTACGCTCGAGTGGTCGACGTCGTCGCCGCCGCCGGTTTACAATTTCGCCTTCACGCCCGTCGTCCACGGCCTCGATGCCTGGTGGGAGATGAAGGAGCACGGCTACAAGCGTCCGCTGGAAGGTTTCAAGCCAATCCATATGCCGCGTAATACCGGCGCGGGGATCATCCTTGCGGGCATCAGCGCCGTCACTGCGTTCGCATTGATCTGGTACATCTGGTGGCTGGCTGTGGTGGGCTTCATCGCCCTTGTGGCGACAGCGATCGGGCATACCTTCAACTACAATCGGAGCTTCAACATTCCGCGCGAGCAGATCGTTGATGCCGAGCGCGAGCGCACGCAGTTCCTTCAATCGGCCGGGGCATAATCGATGACGACAATGGCGGGGAACGCGTCAACGGCTGATGCCGGAGCGACGAAAGAGCAGCCGGTCTTCTACGTGGCCGACGAGCACGAACACGCGGACGGCGGTAGCACACAGCTCGGCTTCTGGCTTTACCTGATGAGCGACTGTCTCATCTTCGCCGTCCTTTTCGCGACGTACGGCGTGTTGGGCGGCAACTATGCGGCGGGGCCTTCGCCGAAGGACTTGTTCGATCTGCCACTCGTCGCAGTCAATACGTCGATGCTGCTTCTGTCTTCGATCACCTACGGTTTCGCGGTGCTCGAAATGCAGAAAAACCGAACACGACCCATGCTGATGTGGCTCATCATTACCATGCTGTTCGGCGCGGCGTTTATCGGTATCGAGCTTTCCGAGTTCGCGCACATGATCCACGAGGGGGCCACGCCGCAGCGGAGCGCCTTCCTCTCGTCGTTCTTTACGCTCGTCGGCACCCACGGCCTTCACGTGACGTTCGGCATCATCTGGATGATCACGCTGATGGTGCAGGTCTGGAAATTCGGACTGATAGAAGCGAACAAGCGGCGGCTGCTTTGCCTCAGCATGTTCTGGCACTTCCTCGACGTCGTCTGGATCGGCGTTTTCACCTTCGTCTATCTTATGGGAGTGCTGCGATGAGCACCGACGCGCACACCGGCCACGCCAAGAGCGGTCATGGGCATATCGAACCCCAGACCGGTGATCACAATGATCACGGCCATCCCGAATCGACCCTCAAGGGCTATCTGACGGGTTTCGTTCTTTCCGTCATTTTGACCGCTATTCCGTTCTGGCTCGTCATGACGGGCCAGCTCGGGAGCAACCAAGCGACGGCGATCGCTGTCCTGGCGCTTGCCGCCATTCAGATCGTCGTCCACATGGTGTACTTCCTGCACATGTCGCCGAGTTCCGAAGGGGGCTGGACGCTGATGGCGCTGATCTTCACCGTCGTGATGGTGGCGATCACGCTGACCGGGTCGCTGTGGGTCATGTACCACCTCAACTCCAACATGATGCCGATGGATCCGAGCCAGCTGCCGTGATTTCCGACGCCGGTGGGCGCGGGGGGCAAGCAGCAGGAAAGACATCAGCTGGGGCGTCCGGAAACGATGCTCCGGCCACGCCTCGGTCGCTGTTTTCGCTGACCCTGATTAGCCTCGTCGCGCTTGTTGGCATTGCCGGTTTGGCGTCACTTGGCGTCTGGCAGATCGAGCGGCGCAGCTGGAAGCTCGATCTCATCGACCGGGTCGACGCTCGCATCCACGCCGTTCCCGTCGCGGCGCCCGGCCCCGCCGACTGGCCCGCGATCGATATCCAGGACGATGAATACAAACGCGTCACTGTTTCGGGGCATTTCCTTCATGAGCGCGAGACGCTCGTTACGGCCGTGACCGACGCCGGCGCGGGCTATTGGGTTTTGACGCCGGTGAAGACCCCGACTGGGTTCGAAGTTCTCGTCAATCGCGGTTTCGTGCCGACGGATCGGAAAGCGCCGGATACGCGTGCCGCAGGCGAGGCCGGCGGCGAGGTGACCGTGACGGGCGTGCTCCGCATGACGGAGCCCAAGGGCGCTTTTCTGCGCGGGAACGATATTTCGGCGGACCGATGGTTTTCCCGGGATGTCGATGCGATTGCGATCAAGCGCGGCCTCGATAACTATGCCCCCTATTTCATCGACGCCGACGCGGCGGCGAACCCGGGCGGATATCCCATTGGCGGATTGACCGTGGTCAACTTTCCGAACAACCACCTTGTCTACGCGTTGACGTGGTTTGCGCTGGCGCTGATGCTTGCCGGAGCTTTGATCCGTTTCGCGATCGAGGAGGTTCGCATTCGGCGGACGGCAAGGGCCACGGGCCGAACAGCGTAGGACACAGCAATCTTCTCATGTTGAACCGAGGCGAACGCTCTCCCGGCCCGGAGGTCGATATCGATCCCGCGCTGGCGCGAGTGTCGCGGTCGGGCGATTCCGCAGGCGTAAAAAACATGCTGCTGCTGATCCAGCTTCGCTGGATCGCGGTTGCCGGGCAGATAGCGACCATCGTCTTCGTCGCGGCCGTTCTTCACGTCAACCTGCCGCTGGTGCCGATGGCGAGCGTTGCTGCGGGCCTTGTGGTGCTCAATCTCGCGAGCCTTCTGTGGCTGCGCGATGGGCGAGACGTCGGGGATGCGGGATTGCTCATCGCATTGCTGCTCGATGTCGCCGGCCTGACGGCGCAGCTCTATCTCAGCGGCGGGGCGATGAATCCGTTCGCGTTCCTTTATCTGCTGCAGGTGACGCTTGCGGCCGTGCTGCTCGACGTGCGCTTGACCGCCGCTGTCCTGGCCGCGACCTGCGTGAGCTTCGCGCTGCTCACGCAGATCTATCGCCCTCTCGAAATTCCGCCGGGCGAAGTCGATCTGTTCAGGCTCCACGTCGTCGGGATGGTCATCTGTTTTGCCGTCGACGCGGCTTTGCTTTTCGCGTTCGTGACGCGCATTACGCGAAACCTGCGCGAGCGCGATGCGCGGCTTGCGGCGCTGAAGCAGCACGCAGCAGAGGAGGACCACATCGTCAGAATGGGACTGCTGGCCTCGGGCGCCGCACATGAACTCGGGACGCCGTTGTCGTCGTTGTCCGTCATTCTCGGCGATTGGCGGCGGGTGCCCGTGATCGCGAACAATGCCGAGTTGCTGCAAGAGGTCGAAGAGATGCAGGCCGCCGTGAAGCGCTGCAAGTCGATCTTAACGGGTGTTTTGCTCTCGGCAGGGGAAGCGCGTGGAGAAGCGCCGCGCATAACGACGGTCGCGACATTCTTCGACGAACTGATCAGCGAATGGCGCGCTGCGCGCACGCCGGAGACGTTCGATTACGCCAATGATTTCGGCACGGATTTATCGATCGTTTCGGATTCGACGCTGAAGCAGATCATCTTCAATGTGCTCGATAACGCTTATGACTCCTCGCCAGCCTGGGTTGGTGTCGAGGTTGCGCGCGACGGCGACATGCTCGTTCTTCGGATTTCGGATCGAGGACGCGGCTTTGCACCGCAAATGCTCGCGCAATTCGGAAAGCCCTATCAATCAAGCAAGGGCAAGCCCGGTGGCGGGCTAGGGTTATTCCTCGTTGTGAATGTGGTACGCAAACTTGGTGGCGGCGTCTCGGCGGTCAACCTTCCGGAAGGCGGAGCATCGGTGACACTCAAGCTGCCGCTCTCAGCCCTAGCACTTGGAACCCGATCTGGGAGCTCGCTCTGATGGAGGACGGCATCCGGACGCTGGTCATCATCGAAGACGACGCTGCTTTCGCCGCGACGCTCAAGCGCTCATTCGAACGCAGGGGCTATCATGTCGATCATGCTGCGGGGCCGGAAGGATTAAGCGATATCTTGCAGGCGCGGACGCCCGGATTCGCGGTCGTCGATTTGAAGCTCGCCGGGGCGTCAGGGCTGACGTGCGTCGAGGCTCTCCATGCCCATGACCCGTCGATCGTGATCGTGGTGTTGACGGGGTTTGCAAGCATCGCGACGGCGGTTGAGGCCGTCAAGCTCGGGGCGCGGCATTACCTCGTCAAGCCGTCGAGTTCGGATGATATCGAAGATGCGTTCGGTAGAACCGAGGGCGACGCCGGCGTGGCGCTGACGGAGCGGCCGACGTCGATCAAGACCGTCGAGTGGGAGCACATCCATCAAACGCTGGTCGAGACGAATTTCAATATCTCGGAAGCGGCGCGGCGGCTTGGCATGCACCGGCGGACGCTCGCCCGGAAGCTGGAGAAGCGCCGGGGGAAATGAAGTGGACTGTCTAATTCGAGGCGTTCTGCTAAGTTCGTGTCCTCATCGAACAGAGGTGCGGAATGCGTAGCGATATTTTGCCGGGACATCAGACGACGATCTTTGCTGTCCTCACAGGCTTCGCACTTCTGATGACCGTCGGTTTCGCCGAAACCAAAGAAGCGCGCCGGCCTCCGCCATGCGACGTCGATTGCGTAAGCCGTGACGCCGGTTACGCCTGGGGCAAGGAAGTGGGCATCGAAGATCCGACCGAGTGCGGGGGAAAATCGAAAGACTTCATCGAGGGCTGTCAGGCCTACGCGAATAAGCACGAAGACCCCATGGCGCTGCCGACGGACGCGCAAAGCGACCAAGCGTCTGACGACGAGCAGGATCAGTTCGATGGATTCACGGTGGACGATAAGGTCAACGTGCTCACGGGTCCGAGCGCCGATCCAGACAGCAATCCGCCGCCTAATCCAGATAGCGCCGACTAGGCGTCTCTCACGCTTAGTTCTGAGGGACCTGGGAGCCCGTTACGGATGCCGGGGCTGGCGCCGGATGCGGCTTTTCTGGAAAGGGCCAGCCCGGCCAATAGAGTTTGACGAGAACGACCAGCGCAAAAATGTAGGCCGCGAGCAGGAACGCGCGGCGTGACGTCAGATCGTGTTTGGGTTTCTGGTCGGGCGATTTCTCAGAGGCCATGCCGGGCTTTTTCTCGTCTACAAAGTTTCATCGGGTAGAAATGGTGGGCTACCTTATTCCTTCAAGCGATTAATCACTGACTGTATCCCACTATTGGTAGAGCACTTCACTGCCTCCTGCTTTTTCAAATTATCGTATTATTTTTTCAGATGGTCAGCCCCTTTTTTCCTGGGGCTGGAAGCGTTCGGCGTCCGGTGAATCATTGTACCATTAGGCTGGCTTCTTATTTCGTCGTCGGTCATTTTTTCAATTTCCGCCATCAGCAGCTTTTCTAGCTTTTGTCTCCATGCCTCAACCAGATTGATAAACTCTCCCGTTAGAGACCTCATATCATCTAAATCTTTTAGTGCTATTCCCATTGTCCTCATGCCGTGAGTGCCCGGAGAGCTTCTTTCTATTGGAACTGCCTCCAAATCAGCCCACAGCACCGCATAGTTTTCTTCGAAGTTATTGATCGAGTGCGCGATATTCAGATTGGCGATTTCCATAAGTTTCTTGTGTAGGATGCCACCACCCTCTGAGAGCTTTTTCGCTAAGTGTTCGATGTTCTGCCTACCGCCACTGTTGAAACACCTTCTGTAGCGAACTAGCGCCGAGTCCATCAGCGCAACGTGCAGGGGATCAGAGAGGTTGGGAGGCTGTCCGGCCTGAAGCATAAAGTTACAGCAAGTGATGACGTGCTCTAGGTCACGCTTAAGCAAATCGATGTCTGCGTACTGCTGCGCAGCTTTTGAAGTCAGCAAAACCTGACTCATCATTCGGCAACCTCGCTAACTGAGGAATTTCTGTCAGTAAAAGTCGTGGGGTGATTCCTGAGCCCCAAGGCCCCCGGCCTCCTCCTATAGGGTGTATCCACACCCCCCCCCCGCCACGAAAGCCACATGCGCAAGCTTCAGGGATGGCGGTGTGGGTTCCGGTCCGGTCGCGCCGTGTTCACTTGGTTGCGAGGTGACGAGCGCAGTGAGTGAAACGGAGCCACGAAGCGGCGAGCGCCCGTCTTGACCTAGAGGCGATCCGGTTGCCTTCAGCCGGTAGCAAGCTGGTCACAAATCGTAGCTGTTTGGGGTATGGATTCCGAAGAAAACCAGTAAGATATTGCTTGTAATGGTACCGCCTCCCGGGGTTGAACCGGGGACCTCTAGATCCACAATCTAGCGCTCTAACCAACTGAGCTAAGGCGGCACGGGCCGTATGTGGCTCGGGATGAATTTAGAGTGGCCGGTCAGCGCGTTGCAGGTGCAAACACCGCGTCCGCCGCACCTTCATGAATCCCGTCGCCGAGCGATCCGAAGGACCGCCCGAGAACGCTGGTTCCATCACAGCCAGGGCCAAGGGTCAAGGGTGACTTATCGCTCGTTCGCTGCTTACGGCCGGATTTATGGCCGTCTGAGCCGGGCGACGCATTTCCTGCTGAATTCATGGAACCGGAGCACCGAATAGGAGTATACAGCGCTAGTGGGGAAACGTAGGAACTGTTTTCGGGGGAAAACGGACAATCATGACCCTTTGTCATTATAGCTCGGAAGAGCTCGATGAGCTGCAGCAACTGCTGAAAAGCATCATCGATGAAGCACATCAGATGTCGCTCAATATTCCGGACGAGGACATCATCGAAAAGCTGTTCGATCTGGCGGACCAGGGTGAGCGCGACCCGGGGAAATTGCGACAGGCCATTCTCATCAGGGCGGCCTAGCCTGCGGCCGGACCTAACTCCCGCGCAGATTGTGTTTTCGTACTCGCTTTCAATCATTTAAGCCCGCGCAGCGCGTGGTGTCGGCAATCATCCGTGCAGTTGGCGCCGATGGCAGTGGAAAATCGTGCGTTTCCGCGTTCTTGGGGCTCGCAAATCACGTACCTCTCTACGATGAGGCGTTGCGAATAAGCCTTTGGAACGGGCGAGCTTTAACAATGGCGGTCGCCGCTAGACCCGCAATGCCGGCCGGCCGCGAGGAACCTCCGCAGCTCGATCTTACGCGCGAGGTGGGTGCCGCGGTTTTGCTCGACCCCGAGGCGGCTGAAATTCTGGCCGCAAACGCGGCGGGTGGCGCAGCGCTCGGCCTCTTTCGGTATGCTTCTTTTCCAATCGCGCTGGACCCGGCGATGCCGGCAATCGCGCGGCTGCGCCAGATTGCGGCCACGGGAAGCGTCGCAAAAGGCGATCCAGAAACTTTGTTGTTTTGGAATAGCGGGCGGTTGAAGCGCGTTAGGTGCAAGGTCACGAGGCGCGGAGGCAAAGGCTCGAAAGTCCTGTTGCTTCAGATCGATACCATCGGTTCGCCTGAGTCCGCGCAGGCGCAGCCGTCGCCGGATGTGCCGGCGGCACCACCACCGTCCGGGCGGCCCGCGGCGATATCATCTAAAAAAACGGCCGGGGTGGCCGCGACGACGCAAAAGCCAGTCGCGATGCTGGACGCCGACTATCTTGCGAAGCTCGCTCACGAGTTGAAGACGCCGCTGACCGCCATTGCCGCTGCCGCCGAAATCATGCGCGACGAACAACTCGGCGAGATGAAGAACGCGCGCTATCGGAGCTATGCGGCCGATATTCACGAAAGCGCAACGCATGCCATCGACGTCATCGCGTCGTTGCTTGCCGATCGCACGAAACCGGCCGTGACCGTATCGCGTCTCATCGCGCTCGATCTCAACGCCATCGTCGAGCGCACCGTTTCAAGCGTGCAGGCGCTTGCCGAATCCTGCGGATTGAAACTGTCCTTCGACACCGACGGAAGCAAGCCGCACGTCGTCGCTAACCCGACGGCGCTACGCCAGATCTTGCTCAATCTGCTGACCAACGCGATCAAGTTCACGCCGCGCGGTGGCGAGGTCAGCGTCGCGACCGGACATATCGACGACGGCCGGGTTTTTCTGGCGGTGCGCGATACGGGTTGCGGAATGACCGGTTCGGGTACGGCCACGGGATCGATCTCAGCCGCCGATCAGCAACCTGCCTGGGTCCGCAGCAACGGCATCGGGTTGCCACTTGTCGAGACGCTCGTGCGCGATATGGGCGCGGAAATCGAAATCGACAGCGCGCCTCAGGTCGGCACCGTCGCGACGATCCTTTTTGCGGATTTCACGCGCCGTTTCAAATGACGCCGGTCGACGCCTGTAGGTAGTTGAAAATTATAAAAATTCTAATGTGAGCGATCGCACTTACTAAGTGTTGACCGAGCCGCTTTCGTTGCGTTAGCTCACGCAATGGCGTCATCGCGACGTCACGCGCCATACGATGGCGCCAACCGATACCGGGGCCTTGAACCTCGATTATTGGAGCGGTTAATGATCATTTCTTTCGGCGCTTTCGATAGCGCATCGCATCAATCAACAGCTTCGGGCTTCAGCATATGTGCCGCACTCGCGCGCCTCTCGGCGGAGGGTTCGCACAATGGCTAATTCGGCATCGAATACATCTTCGGGACAACTGGTGCGCTCGGCCAAGATCGTGCCCTTGCCGGCACGCGCGCCGGAGCGGCTCGTCGCCGTCGGTTTCCGCTGTTGGCTCGCCGGATTGTCGACCGGCGATATCAAGTGCTGGGAAGATGCCTGGAACACGTTTTCCGGCATGCTCGGGCCTGAGAACGCCAAGACGCTTCTTCTCGATCTGTCGAAGTTCGTTCGCGCGGTGAAAGCCAATGCGCAACGCGACATCGAAATTTCGCCTGCGGGCAGCCGCAGCTTCTGTCGCGACGAGTGCCTCGCGATCTCGATCATCGCGGCTTGCCAGCATGACGAACGCCAAGCGCTGACGGCATCGGCGGCAGCACTGATCGGATCGGAAGATATCGGCGATACGCTCAACGGAGCGCAGGCGCTGGCTGCTACCCTGCGCAAGACGAACCAATTGCTTTGTCTGGATTCGATCTGCCCGGCGACGTGCGCGCTTCGCGCTCAGCGCCGGCGATTGATGTAAGCCGACGCAGTCCTAGGATTTATCGAGACAGGCTTGGATGCGCTCGGCGGCGGAGGTTTGATCGTCGCGCTCGAGATGCAAGCCGGTTTTTGTTCGCCGCCAGAGAATATCATCGGCGGTTCGCGCCCATTCTTCCAATTTGAGATAGGAAATTTCGCGGGCCGTGAGGCCGGCACCGAAGTCTTCTCCCATATCTTGCTCTGAGCGAGCGTCACCGATGAGCTTGTGGGCGCGCGTGCCGTAGCGTCTCGTGAGACGGTGAAGAAAAGCCGGTGAAAATGCCGGGTATTCGCGCGTAAAATCCGCGAACCATTGCTCGAACGACTTTCCGCCGAGATCGCCGCCGGGAAGCGGAGTGGTCGCCGTCGATCCCGGCCGCATACGTGGAAGATGCGGTTGCAGCAAGGCCAATGCCGCTTCCGCAAGCCTGCGATAGGTCGTGATCTTGCCGCCGATGACGTGAAGGATCGGCGGCGTGCGATCGGCGTGAAGCTCAAGCCGATAATCGCGGCTCGCCGCCGCCGCGTTTCGTTGACCGTCGTCGTCGAGGGGGCGAACGCCGGCGAAGCTCCAGACGATATCGCGGCGCTTGGGCGGCACGCGAAAGAAGCGACTTGCGATGTCGAGCAGGTAATTCTCTTCGGCGAGGGTCGGCGCTGCTTGTCGTGGATCGCCGGAGACGTTTTCCTCCGTCGTTCCGAGCATCGTGAAATCGTCTTCGAACGGCAACGCGAAGACGATGCGGCCATCGTCGTTCTGGAAAGTGTAAGCGTCGTCGGCGCCGGGAATGCGCGGGACAACGATGTGACTGCCTTTGACGAGGCGGATCGCAATCGGCGCTTTAGATTGAGGTGCGGATGCGAGCCTTGCGATGTCTCCGACCCATGGGCCGGCGGCATTGACGACGACGCGGGCGGCATAACGACTTGTGTCAGAGCCAAGCGTCGCGATCCATCGGCCGTCTTCGACTGTCAGCGCGGCGACGGGGCTTCGTGTTGCGATGTCCGCTCCAGATTCCCGCGCGGCGATGGCATTGAGGACGACAAGACGGGCGTCGTCGACGGCGCAATCCCAATAGGTGAAGCCGTGCGAAAGTTGCGGGACAAGAGGCAGGCCTGCGGGATTGCGGTGAAGGTCAATCGCGTGCGAGCCGCCGAGCGATTTGCGGGCGGCCAAATGATCGTAAAGGAATAGACCGGCGCGCATTATCCATGCGGACCTCATGCCGGAGATTTGGGGAAGAACGAAGCGCAGCGGGCGGATGATGTGCGGCGCCTTCGAGAGGAGGACCTCGCGCTCGGCGAGGGCTTCTCGGACGAGGCGGAATTCAAAATGTTCGAGGTAGCGGAGGCCGCCGTGAATGAGCTTGGAACTTGCTGAAGACGTCGCGCCTGCCAAGTCGCCGGCCTCGGCAAGCAGGACGGAAAGGCCACGGGCGGAAGCGTCCGCCGCGATGCCGGCGCCGTTGATACCGCCGCCGATCACGAGCAGATCGTAGACTTCGTCTGCCATGTTGGGCTGCTCCGCGACGTTGGCACGTCGCGGAACTGTAAGCGACTCGCTGGCGGGCGCGAAGGCTCAGGCTTGCGGGCTTAGGCCGCCAGCGGCCCCGGCCGTGTTCCGAGTGCGGAAAAGGAGGCTGAACAGCAGTCCGGCGATGAAGCCCGCAGGCACCGAAACAAGCGTGATCGCAGCCGGTTTCAGACCGCCCCAGTTGGCGATCGACGTGACGTCGTTGACCAGCGCAACGCGGGCGGCGGTTTGAGCTTCGGGTGTCGTCGCCGCCGCGAGTGCAGCCTGCAGGTCGGCAAAATGCTTCGCGGCTTGCGGCAGCGCATCCGAGAATTTGCCCGTCAGGCTGAACAGTTCGACCGGCCAGAAATGCACGCCGAGAAGATACGCGCCGGTGACCACAGTGCCGATGCTCATCGCGGCGATCGCTCCGGCCTTATTCATGTGCCGCCAATGTAGGCCTAGGACGAGCGCTGGAAAGAGGCCAGCGGCCAGCACTGCAAATCCCTCGGCTGCGAGCAGGCCGGTTCCGATGGCCGCGTAGAGAGCGACGAGTGCTGCCGCGACGATCAGGATGCCGCCGGTCGTCACCGAGCGGAAGTCGATATTCGATGATTGCTCGACCCGGTTCTTGCGCACTTCGCTGTCGGCGACGATGATGCCCGAGACGAGGGCGTTGCCCGCCAAGATCGAGGCCAGCACGGCGCCGAGCAGCAGCGGATATTCAAGCCACGGATCTAGCCCTGAGATCTTCGGGGCGGCGACGACAAAGCCGTCGGTCGTAAACGCGAGATCCTGCATTCGCACGAAACCGCGTTGCCCCGATATTTTCCGACAGTCGGTAGCCAGGTCGGTTGTGGCATCGAAATTCCGGTCACAGATTTTGACCCAACCGAGCGCGCTTGCCTCCGTAAGGGACTGTGGGATAGCTGCGATTTCTATGCCTTTCGTCATCGCCTGTTCGAAGCCGATGCGGCTATAAACAGCGAGCGGGGGCAAGCTGGCAATGATAATGGCGACCGCGACGAGGGCGGCGGCCGTGCGTTTGACGGCGCCACCCGGAGCGACGGCGGATTGCGAGATGTGGCGGCCGAGAAGGTGCGGCGCGGCGACGATGCCGAGCGCCACTGCAAGAAGCAAACCGGCAAAGTTTTTCATCGAGAGCTGAAGGAAGGGCGAGGCCATCGGCGTCAGGGATTTGACGTCCGAGAGGCGATCGATGATCAGTTTCTGGTTGAGGTCGGCGTGGCTTTGCAGGGCGCTACCAAGCGTCAGATGCGGCATCGCCGAGCCGCCGGCGTAAAGGGCGAAGCCGATCAAGGTCGCGAGCAACCCGGCGCAAACGGCGAGGAAGCCGAGGCCCCGAGATTTTTTTAACGGCATCAGTGCGCCGACAAGCCAAATCGCGATGATCGCCACGGTGAGAGCGAGGATCGCTTGCGGCAATGCGATGTCGGACAGGCTTTGCAAGGCAAGTGATCCGGCGCGGATATCGGCCGCAAGGAGAAGCCCCGTTCCAACGAATGCGATAAGAAACGCGAGCCTTCGCGTCAGGCTGCCGCCGTAGCGAAGCGCGAAAAAGCCGCTGATCGATTGCACGGGATAGAGGACGAAGCGCGGGGCGACGAGAATGGCGAGGAGCGCGATGCCGGCGACCATGCCGAGCGGTAGCGCCAGGCCGTCATAGCCCATTGCCGCAATGTAGCCGGTGAAGCCCAGCAGTGCGACGGCGCCGACGCACTCGCCGGCGAAGACAAGCGCCGGGCCGATGCCTTCGCGTGCCGAGGTGCCACCCGCACGCCAAGCATAGAACGCCACCAGTGCGACAAGGCCGATGATCGCGCCTTGGGCCGCAATCCAGAAGCCCAAGGGGAAGCCCGCGAAACGGACGACGTTGAGTGTCAATGCGGACAGCGGCAGCGCGACCGCCAGGATCAGCCAAAGCAGCAGACTTGCCAGCAAAAGGCGGCCCGATGGCCGGCTTGCGCCCGCGATGTCTCCCAGACTCATTCTCAAAGTTCTCCCCAGTCCGCCGCTTAGCATCAAACGCGCGCTATTGGCGTTAGAAAGGCGTTCCGATCAAGGCAGCGAAGATTACGGATTTGCGCTCCGCTGAACAGCCGTCAGCACGAAAATGGGGGAGCAGCAGGCGGGGGGAGAAGCATCGCGGAAGCCAGAATCTAAATGGGGTGGTTCGTCCGGCGAACCACCCCAATAGTTTCGTCCCTAGACTTGGACCTTTATTCGTTTTTTTACCCCTGCGACCGGTCCCGGCCATCGCAAGTCGCGGCACCATGTACCATTGTGTCTTCTGCGTCAAGTCACCGCGCGACATAAATAATTTCGATTTTGTGACTGCCTAATCGATGATCAATTCGGCTGCCTGGAGGGGGTGCAATTCGCCGTCTTATTGGTCGAGTGACAGCGAATTGGGCGGAGCTCTTTTCACTGATACCGGCCGCCACTGCGAATAAGCCGAAGCCTGTGCAACTTGTCTCCGTCAGTGGCTGTACAGGCCCAAAGACCGGCTGATGAGAATTCGGCTCGGGTTCCAGCGAGCGTTTCACGTGCGTGGAAGTCTGTTTAACTCCCCGCCGTCGCGAACGTGCTAAATTAAAGCCTATATCGGCCAGGAAGTGGACTGAACGTCGTGTCATCGCCCAAGCGCATCCTTCTGATCATCGGCGGCGGTATCGCAGCCTACAAATGCCTCGAACTGATCCGTCGCCTTAAAGAGCGCGGCCACAGCGTCCGCGCCGTCATGACAAAGGCCGCGCATCAATTCGTGACGCCGCTGTCCGTCGGCGCGCTTACCAACGAGCGCGTGCTGACCGATCTCTTCGATCTCGATGAGGAGCGCGAGATCGGACACATCCGGCTGGCGCGCGATAGCGATCTCATCGTCGTTGCTCCGGCGACGGCCGATCTTCTGGCGCGGATGGCGGGCGGTCATGCCGACGATCTTGCGACCGCCGTTCTGCTCGCGACCGACAAGCCCGTGTTGGTCGCGCCGGCAATGAATCCGGCGATGTGGCTTCATCCCGCGACCCGACGGAACGTGGCACAGTTGAAAGCGGATGGCATTGGTTTCGCCGGTCCGGCGATCGGCGAAATGGCGGAGCGTGGGGAAGCTGGTCCCGGTCGCCTTGTTGAAGTCCCGCAACTCATCGAAGCGATCGAGAGCGCGCTCGAACCCGAAACGGCCAACAGCGGTCTTCTAGCCGGACGGCATGTCATCGTGACGAGCGGTCCGACGCACGAACCCATCGATCCGATCCGATATCTTGCCAACCGGTCGTCTGGAAAGCAGGGCTTCGAGTTTGCCGCCGCTGCGCGTGAACTGGGCGCGCGCGTGACGCTCATCACCGGGCCGGTTTCGCTGCCGGAGCCGGACGGCGTCCGCATCATTCATATCAAGACGGCGGCGGAGATGCTTGATGCCGTGCGTGCAGAACTTCCTGCGGATATCGCAGTGTTCGCGGCAGCGGTCGCGGATTGGCGCGTGGTCGCGCCGCAAACTGAAAAAATCAAAAAGGCCGAAGGCAGAAACGCGCCGACGCTGACGCTGACTGAAAATCCCGACATTCTGAAAACGATTGCACAGCCCGGCCCGGATAGGCCGCGCTTCGTCATCGGTTTTGCGGCCGAAACGCAAGATGTTCTCGCGCACGCGAAGAAGAAGCTCAAATCAAAGCGCGCGGATTGGATCATCGCGAACGACGTATCGCCATCGTCGGGTGTCATGGGCGGGGAAAACAACACCGTGCATGTGGTTACGGCGGACGGCGTCGAAAGCTGGCCCGAAATGAGTAAGGCGAAGGTCGCGCGGAAGATCATGGAACGCGCGGCCGAGCAATTGCAAGCCAAGCGGACGGCAGCGGAATGAAAGTCAAGATCAAGCGATTGCCGCACGCAGATGGACTTCCGCTTCCCGATTATCAGACGCCCGACGCTGCTGGGTTCGATCTCGTGGCGGCGGTCGCGCCGAAGACGACGGTGACGATTTTGCCAGGTGCTCGCGTACTGATCCCGACGGGCTTCGGCTTCGAACTGCCGAAGAACATGGAAGCGCAAGTGCGGCCGCGCTCCGGGCTTGCGATCAAGCACGGCGTTACGGTTCTCAATAGTCCCGGCACGATCGACGCCGACTATCGTGGCGAGGTCGCCGTCATTCTGATCAATCTCGGCAAGGAGCCGTTCGTGGTGGCGCGGGGTGAGCGCATCGCGCAAATGATCATCGCCCCCGTCGCACGCGTAAAACTGCGCGAGGTCAAAAAACTCGCGGCGACAAAAAGGGGAGCGGGCGGTTTCGGATCGACAGGCGTTGGCGAGACGCCATCCCAAGGAAAGACTGCGAAGGAGAAAGCCGTTGCCAGCCAGCGGGGCAAGGCGCAAACGAAATCTCCTGCGAGTAAGCGCGCGCGTCCGCGTTAAGCAGAAAAGATGCAATGCTTATGGGCCCCTGTGCGGGCGCATCGCCTCTTGAGGGTGGTACTCGAACCTGCCAGAAACGAGCTTATATTTAGTCGGTGCATACAAAAGCCCCAGGGAAACCCGAGACAGGTCATGACAGAGACTCTTGAGATCAAGACACTCGAAGCCACGAAGAGCTGGGGGCGCGGCCGCGTCTATGACAGCATCACCGAAACGATCGGGCATACGCCGCTGGTGCGCCTGTCGAACATCAAGGCAGCCGCGAAGCTCAAGGCCGACATTCTTCTGAAGCTTGAGTTTTTCAACCCGCTGTCGTCGGTGAAAGATCGTATCGGTGTCGCGATGATCGATGTGCTGGAAGCGGAAGGCCGCATCAAGCCCGGCAAGACGGTTCTCATCGAGCCGACCTCGGGCAACACAGGCATTGGTCTTGCGTTCGTCGCGGCGGCACGCGGTTATCGCCTCATCCTCGTCATGCCGGAGACGATGTCGATCGAGCGCCGTAAAATTCTTGCGCATCTTGGCGCCGAACTTGAACTCACGCCCGGACCGGGCGGTATGCCGGCAGCCGTTGCGCGAGCCGAAGAGCTTGCGAAGACGTTGCCGGATGCGGTGATCCCTGGGCAGTTCGACAATCCGGCAAATCCGCTCGTGCATGAAAAGACGACGGCGGAAGAAATTTATAATGATACGAAGGGCAAGGTCGATGCGATCGTCGTTGGCGTCGGTACGGGTGGAACGTTGACGGGTGTCGGCCGGGCGCTGAAGAAGCGCATTCCGGGCCTGAAGATTTTCGCAGTCGAGCCGACGACCAGCGCCATTCTTTCCGGTCAACCGCGTGGCCCGCATAAGATTCAGGGCATCGGCGCAGGCTTCATTCCGGGCAATCTCGACAGGGACTTGATCGATGAAGTCGTGACGGTTTCGAGCGACACCGCATTTGAAGTTTCGCGTACCGTTGCGAAGGTCGAAGGTATTCCTGGCGGCATTTCGACAGGCGCCAACGTCGCGGCCGCGATCACGGTTGCCGAGAGGCCAGAATTCGCCGGCAAGATGATCGTCACGTTCGCGCCGTCGTCGGCGGAACGGTATTATTCCAGCGAGCTCTTCGTCGATCCGCAGCCGCGGAGCTGAACGTCCGAGAGGTTCGAAATGGCGACACTCACGTCCGAAGAGGTGCAGCGTTACAAGCGCCACCTCGTGCTGCGTGATGTTGGCGCGCCTGGACAGCAAAAGCTCAAGGGCGCGCGCGTTCTCGTGATCGGTGCCGGCGGACTTGGTTCGCCGGTCGTCACTTATCTCGCGGCGGCGGGCGTTGGCGGAATCGGAATCGTCGACGACGATCGCGTCTCAATCGACAATCTTCAGCGTCAGATCGCGCATCGGACCGAAGACGCCGACCGGCTGAAGGTCGAGAGCGCACGCGATACGATTTTGCGCATCAATCCGCTCGTCACCGTGGAAACGCACGCTGAGCGGATCGACGCTTCAAATGCGATCGCGCTGATTTCGCGCTACGATATCGTCGCGGACGGCTCGGATAATTTCGCGACGCGTTATCTCGTTTCCGACGCGTGCTATCTCGCGAAGCGGCCGCTCGTCTATGCGACGCTCGGATCGTTCGATGGCTATGTTTCGACGTTCAAACCGCATGAGAAAGATTCCTCCGGCAATCCTTATCCGACGTTGCGCTGCGTGTTTCCGGAAGCGCCGCCAGCCGGGCTCGTCGCCAACTGCGAGGAAGTCGGTGTGCTTGGACCCGTGGCTGGCGTTGTCGGGACGCTGCAGGCGACGGAAGTGATCAAGGAAATTCTCGGGCTCGGCGAAAGCTTGGCCGGACGGCTTTTGATCTACGACGCGCTGGCGACGAGATTCGAGATCGTCTCGATCGAATGGGATCCGGATAATCCACTGTCCGGGCGGCATCCGACGATCGTCGATCTTTCGTCCCACCGACCTTCGCAAAATCCGGCGTGCGCGGCGGAATGATCCTATCGCGATAGAGACACGGGCTGCCGACTTCATTGCGCATCGATCCCGGCTCGCGATAATAGGACGTGCTTCAATGGCGAGGTCATCGGGGTGCTGCCGCTCCTGCAAAATCTCTTCTTTCTAATCAAAGAGCTGTTGCGGGTGCCGGTCGATATTCTCGCGGGCACGACGCGGCGGATCTATGAGATTTCACGGCCCGTCGATGCGCCGAAGGCCATCGCGTGGGCTGTCGCCTCGGCCAACAAGATCAAGCTCGAAAGCTCGCCGCCGATGGAGCTTGATACCGATCCCGATCCGGCGCGGCCGGGCGTTTTCACGGGGTTTTGCCTTTATGGCGACAGGCGGCTGAAGTTCGCCTACGAGATTCTGGCGGAAACGCCCGGAGAGGCTTTGACGCTGCGCATGTTGATGGATGAATGCGATCCGATCTACCGGTTCGGCGAAGACTATATCGGCGCCGTTGTGGTATCGGGCGATGATCGCCAATCGGTCATCAGCGAATGCTGCGAGCTGACGCATACCAAGCTTTCGACGCGGTTCTTGATGCCGCTGACCGTGCTGCGCAGTCTCTACAGCCTGAAGCGCACGGCGGAGGTTCGTGCCGGCCGTCGCCGTCGCGATTGGACCGATCAGGTGAAAAGCGCGGTGCTAACGGGCGCGCTGACGTACGCGAGCTTCTCTGCCATTTTCGATCTGTCGATTGCCGCGATGCTCATCGTCGTCGTGTTCCTGCACGAACTCGGACATGTCATTGCCATGCGATGGGTCGGCATTCCCGTGCGCGGCATGTACTTCATTCCGTTTTTCGGCGGCGTTGCCGTCGGCGACGGCTTTGGCAAAACCGAGGCGGTGCGAGGTTTCGTGGCGCTGATGGGGCCCGGGGCAAGCATGCTGACGACGGGGCTCTTCTTGTGGCTTTCGTTGCAGAACGGCGATCCCTTCCTTTCGGATCTCGCTTTGATCAGCGCGGCGGTCAACGGTCTGAACTTGCTTCCGATCCTGCCGCTCGACGGCGGACGTGTGCTTCAGGCTTTGACGTCGCGGCTGCCACCTCGAGGAGCGCGGGCCGTTCATGGCGCGACGTTGCTGCTCGGATTGGGTCTCGCAGGCGTTATCCGGGACTATCTCTTGATGGCTCTCATCTTGCTGATCGCGCCGAGCGTTCTGTCGATGAGGACGAGCACGCTGCACAAGCCGACGTTGTTGACGCGCGGAGAGTCCGCGTGGCTGACGAGCGGTTACGTCGCGATGCTAACGTTCTATGTCGCGGTGACGGTGCGGATTTGGAACGATGCGATAGCCGCGGGCGGATCATAAGCCGCCCGCGCGTTCGCGTTCAGAGCATCGCCGGGTGGACGCGGTCGGGCGGGGCGTGACCGTCGGCGTAGGCTTTGATGTTGATGATGACCTTTTCGCCCATGTCGATGCGGCCCTCGATCGTCGCCGAACTCATGTGCGGCAACGCGACAACGCGGTCGGACGCCAGCAGGCGCGGGTTGACCGCCGGTTCGTGCTCGAACACGTCGAGGCCGGCGCCGGCGATGGCCCCCGATTCGAGAAGCCGCACGAGTTCGTTTTCATCGACGACTTCGCCGCGTGCGGTGTTGACGATATAGGCGGACGGCTTCAGGAGCTTCAGGCGACGGGCCGAAAGCAGATGGTAGGTCGCGGGCGTGTGCGGGCAGTTCACCGAGACGATGTCCATCCGCGCCAGCATCTGGTCGAGGCTTTCCCAATAGGTCGCCTCCAGCTCTTCCTCTACCTCTTCGAGCACCCGGCGGCGGTTGTGGTAGTGAATCTGCAAACCGAACGCTTTTGCGCGCCGGGCGACGGCCTGGCCGATGCGGCCCATGCCGATAATGCCAAGACGCTTGCCGAAAATGCGATGGCCGAGCATCCACGTCGGCGACCAACCGGTCCACTTCGTCTGCGGGTCGCGCATGTAGGCGGCGCCTTCCGCAAGGCGGCGCGGAACGGCGAGGATAAGCGCCATCGTCATGTCGGCGGTGTCTTCGGTCAGAACGCCGGGCGTGTTCGTCACGAGGATGCCGCGGTTACGGGCGGTGTCGAGATCGACGTTGTCGACGCCGGTGCCGAAGTTCGCGATCAAGCGCAGGCGCGGCCCAGCCTGGGTCAGCACGGCACGGTCGATGCGGTCGGTGACGGTCGGAACAAGAACGTCGGCAGTTTTCACGGCCTCGACGAGCTGCGCTTGGCTCATCGGCAAGTCGTCCATGTTCAGGCGTGTGTCGAAGAGTTCACACATCCGCGTCTCGACGACGTCGGGAAGTTTGCGTGTGACTACGACAATGGGTTTCTTGGGGGACGTCGGCATTCGTTTCCCGTTGCTTGAAAAACGCGGCACTCTAGACGAGATGATTGAGCCGCTTGAGAAAGTGCGGCCCCGTGTCTATCAGATGGCCTTTGCGAAGACAAAGTCCTGAAATCAAATAGTAGATGCCCTTTTGTCGGGCACATCGTCTGATCCATGCTCGAACGCGGGGGCTACGAGCTGTTCCAAATGACTGAATTCGCCACCACAAATCGGAAGCGCGCCAAGTTTGGGCTTGTGGGGCTGGGGCTCGCGGCCGCCTTAGGCCTCGCCGCCGTTGCGGTGTTCAGCGCCGGCGTCCCGGCGCTGGCCGACGATTCGCCGCCCATCGTCGGGAGCGGCTTGCCGGTGCCGCGATTCGTCAGCCTCAAGTCCGATCGGGTGAACCTCAGGAACGGCCCCGGCACCGATTATCCGACGGGTTGGGTGTATCGGCGCGCAGGATTGCCGGTCGAGGTCATCAAGGAATTCGAAACGTGGCGGCAGGTGCGCGATTCCGATGGCGCGACGGGCTGGGTTCTGCAGTCGCTGCTATCCGGGCGGCGGACGGGGCTGGTGCTGCCGTGGGAGCGGAAATCGGGGTCTACGCCGCCGCTCGTGCCGATCATGGCCAGCGACAGCGGGCGCTCGGGCGTTGTCGCTAATGTCGAAGCTGGAGTGATCGCTGATTTGCACTCATGTGACGGACGCTGGTGCCGCGTGACCGTCGACCAGTATAGCGGCTACGTGGAGCAGAAGAAGCTCTGGGGCGTCTACGAAGGCGAGACGTTCAAATAATACGGCGATCAAGCTTGATCGCTAGTTGGATATATTGCGCTCAAATCTTAGCGAGGCGCACGACGACATCGACGTGGGTGATCTTCATGCCTTCGGGTGGTTCGGGAAGGCCTTCGACCGAGATCGCGTCGCCGGAAATGTCCATCAGCTCGCCGTGCGGTTCGAGCAAAAAGTGATTGTGGTTCGAGGTGTTGGTGTCGAAGTAGGCCTTCGAGCCTTCGATCGCCAATTCGCGCAGCAGCCCGGCGCGTTTGAATTGGTGCAGCGTATTATAGACGGTTGCTAGCGAGACATGCTCTCCGAGGCCCGCGACCTCGGCATGAAGCTGCTCTGCGGTGACGTGGCGGTCGCCGCTTTCGAACAATAGCCGACCGAGCGTCATGCGCTGCCTGGTCGGGCGCAAACCCGACTTTCGGAGCAGCTCGGAGGTGGTCATCGGCGCTTCAATTTCCATCGCGATCGGGGATTTCTCGGACATTTCCGTTTGCAGAACCGTGTTGACGCCCCCACGTTGAACCGACGGCATTTTGCCTGCGACGCAACGTGCTTATCGGTGCGACTATAGTCTCTTGCTCGAAAACCCGCAACTTGCGTCGAAAACGAGCTTTAAGCCTGCGGGAGGCCCTGGTACACGCACCGGCTGGCCGTGCTAGGCGACGAGGCGGGCGTGTGTTAGGACGCGCTGATCTTGAGCGCCGGAGCTTCTTGTGAGGGAGCTCGCCTCCATCGGCCATGAAACGAGGGGATACATGGCGGAACGCCGTTCTAGCTACGAATTCGACGATCTACTTGCCTGCGGCCGCGGGGAGCTTTTCGGGCCGGGAAATGCCCAATTGCCGCTGCCTCCGATGCTTATGGTGGACCGAATTGCGCAGATTTCGGAAACCGGCGGCGCGCACGGCAAAGGACTGATCGTCGCCGAACTGAAGGTGGCTGGGAACGAGCGCCTCGATTGGCTGTTTGCCTGCCATTTCAAGGGCGATCCGGTGATGCCGGGCTGCCTTGGTCTCGATGCGCTGTGGCAGCTGACCGGTTTTTTTCTGGGCTGGCTTGGACTTACGGGGCAGGGCCGGGCATCGGGCGCGGGCGAAGTGAAGTTCATGCGTGAAGTGACGCCGGACGTAAAGCAGCTCGAATATGTCATAGACATCAAGCGGGTCATTGCCCGAAAGCTCAAGCTCGCCGAGGCGGACGGTGTCCTGAAAGCCGACGGCGAAGTGATATACACAGCCAAGGACCTGAGGGTCCTACTCAAGTCGAGCGAAGGTCCTTAAGCGTTTGCGCATAGGGCCCGCTGCCAAAGGCGGGTGGGCAGCAGGAACCGCGGGAGTGAAGGAGCGCATGCGGCGCGTAGTTGTGACTGGAATGGGCGTTGTTTCCTCGATCGGGAACAACACTCAGGAAGTTCTTGCTTCGCTGAGAGAAGCGAAGTCCGGCATTTCTCGTGCCGAGAGATATGCTGAGCTTGGATTCAAGTGCCAGGTCCATGGTGCTCCCGCTATCGACTGGGAGGTCATGGTGCCGCGCAAGCCAAAGCGGTTCATGGGCGCGGGCGTCGGCTGGAACTGGATTGCGATGGATCAGGCCATTCGCGATGCGGGCCTTGAGCCGTCGGACGTGGTGAATGAGCGCACCGGCGTGATTGTCGGCTCCGGAGGGCCGTCGACGCGGGCCATTGTGGATGCGGCGGAGACGACGCTCAGATCCGGCGGCCCGAAGAAGATCGGGCCGTTCGAGGTGCCGAAAGGTATGTGTTCGGGTCCATCGGCGGCGCTCGCGACCGCGTTCCAGATCAAGGGCGTGAACTATTCGATCGCGTCGGCTTGCGCCACGAGTTCTCATTGCATCGGCAATGCCGCCGAGATGATCCAATGGGGCAAGCAGGACGTGATGTTCGCTGGCGGCTGCGAGGAACTCGACTGGACGCTTTCAGACCTGTTCGACGCCATGGGCGCCATGTCGACGCACTTCAATGACACGCCCACACGGGCCAGCAGGCCGTTCGACAAGGACCGTGACGGGTTCGTCATCGCGGGCGGCGCCGGTGTCGTGGTGCTTGAAGAACTTGAGCATGCCAAGGCACGGGGTGCCAAGATTTATGGCGAGTTGAAGGGCTATGCCGCGACGTCGGACGGCTACGATATGGTCGCACCGTCGGGCGAAGGCGCGGAACGTTGCATGCGGCTGGCGCTCCAGGGCTTCGACGGCAACGGCTTGCCGGCCATCGACTACATCAATCCGCACGGGACGAGCACGCCGGTGGGCGATGCCAAGGAGATCGAGGCGATCCGCGCCGTCTTCGGGGACAAAATTCCGACGATCTCGGCTACCAAATCCTTAACCGGACACTCTCTTGGGGCCATCGGCGTCCAGGAAGCGATTTTCTCGCTTCTGATGATGAACAACGGCTTTATCTGCGAAAGCGCCAATATCGACGAACTTGACCCAGCCTTCGCGGATGTGCCAATCGCTCGCAGTCGTATCGACAACGCAAGCCTTAACTGTGTGATGTCGAACAGCTTCGGTTTCGGCGGCACCAATGCCACTCTCATCTTCTGCCGGCATGATGCCTGATTAACCGAAGCTTTCCTGGTCGCCGCTAGGAGTGCGTAGCGGCGGACGGTCGAGGGCTATGAGAGTATATAAACGCGGTGCTGGTTGGTTTGACGTACGCGGGCGTACATTTGGTGACAAAACGAGGCTTCCTATGACCGACTTCGATATCGCTAAGCCAGGTCCGATCATGGCCGGCAAGCGGGGCCTCGTTATGGGTGTCGCCAATGATCGCTCGATCGCGTGGGGCATTGCCCGCGTTCTTGCGGGACAGGGCGCCGAACTCGCATTCACGTATCAAGGCGGCGCATTTGGCCGCCGCGCCGCGCCGCTGGCGCAGTCGATCGGGTCGAAGATCATCGAGGAATGCAATGTTCTCGATATCGAAAGCGTCGACCGCGTTTTCGACCGCATCAAGAGCGAATGGGGCAGCATCGATTTCATCGTCCATGCGCTTGCCTATTCCGATCCGAAAGAGCTGGCCGGCCGCTACGCCGACACCACGCGCGAGAACTTCATCAATTCGATGGTGATCTCATGCTTCTCGTTCACCGAAATCGCGAAGCGGGCCGCAGCACTGATGCCGAACGGCGGTTCGCTCATCACGCTGTCTTATGGCGGCGCGACGCGCTGGGTTCCGTCCTACAACGTCATGGGCGTTGCGAAAGCCGCGCTCGAAGCCTCTGTGCGTTATCTCGCGGCCGATCTCGGCCCGCAGGGCATTCGCGTCAATGCGCTGTCGGCTGGACCGATGCGCACGCTTTCCGGCGCTGGTGTTTCGGATGCGCGCGTGATCTTCAATTTCCAGCGCGATAACTCGCCGCTGCAGCGGACGCCGACGCTCGACGATGTTGCGGGTTCGGCGCTTTATCTGCTCTCGCCGATGTCGGGAGCGGTGACGGGCGAAGTTCATTTCGTCGATTGCGGCTATAACACCGTGTCGATGCCGTCGCTCCAAAGCCTCAAGGAGCAGGACGCCGAGGCCAAGCCCGCGGCTAGCGCTTCGCCTTCCGCCGCGGCGGAGTAATGCGCGGAGCCTGTTGACGTCCACAATTGGGCGTCGCAAACACTCCGGGCATGATCGGGGTGTTTGATTCAGGGCTGGGCGGATTGACGGTGCTTCGCGCACTCGTCGAGCGATTCAAGACCGTCGATTTCGTCTATCTCGCCGATCACGCGCACGTTCCCTACGGCAATCAGCCTTCCGAAGACATCGTCGGTTACACGCGCGCGTGCGTCGAAGAGCTGTTTTCGCGCGGAGCGAAGCTGACGCTTCTCGGCTGCAATACGGCGACGGCGGTGGCGCTCCGGCGGCTGCAGCAGGACTGGCTGCCGCAAAGCCGCTGGGTCGCAGGTCACAACGTCCTCGGCATCGTCGCGCCGACGGTCGAGGGCGCGACGCAGACTCCGTGGGCGGTGACGTCGCCGCAATATCCGCAGAAATACAATACCGACACGATCGCCGTCTTCGGGACGACGCGGACGATCACGTCGGGCGTCTATCCGGAAGAGATCCGCAAGCGCTGTCCGAAGGTGACGGTGGTGCAGCAGATCTGCTCAGAGCTTGCGGGGGCGATCGAGAACAAGCGGCCGGAAGCCGAACTCGACGCGCTTGTTCGCGAGGGTGTCGAAGCCATGCTTGCGAACAACGGAGAGATGCCACCGCATCGCGCCATTCTCGGGTGTACGCATTTTCCTCTCGTCGAGCATCTGTTTCGGAAATATCTGCCGCCGTTCACGCGCATTCTTTCGCAGCCGGAGGTCGTCGCCGATAGCTTCGAGGATTATCTGGCGCGGCGATCGAATTATCTGAACCGCGATGAACGCGGAAAACTAACGCTGCTGACGACGGGCGACCCGGACGACGTGAGCGAAAAAGCCCGTGTGTTCTGGCCGGACGTACCGGCGTTTGCCAAGGCCTGACGCGCGGCTGCAACGCTCACGCATCATCGCGCGCTTTTTCCCATTGATCCGTTGGCGGATGAGACGCCCCGCTGTTAGCGTCGTGCTCGTGAGACGCTGGCAAGTCGGGGCGCGTGCCCCCAAGGGGACAGGAGAACTACCGGATGACAAGAAAGCTTTCGTTTGCCGCCGCAACACTTGCAGCGGGGCTGTTGTTGGCAAGCGCGTCGGGTATGGCGACGACGGCGGGCCCGCTCGGTGCCCTCAAAGGCGTCGGCGCCGCGCAATCCAATGTCGAGAAAACGCACGGCTGGCATCGGACCTGCCGCAGGGGGCTCAACGGTTATCATAAGCATGTGCCGGGCGTCGGCCGCGTGCAGTGCACGGCGCACAAGTGCTGGACGAACAGCTGGGGCGTCCGTCGCTGCCGGTGGTTCTGAACTCCCATCATCAGGCGATGGTCGGGATGACGGTGTGAGATGACGTGTCGATTGATCAAAAAAAGCCGCCGGATCGGGTGATCCGGCGGCTTTGCTATTTCAGCGCTGAGGCGGCGTCTTAGCTGCGTTCACGACGGGGACCGCCGCGACCGCGATCGCCACCGCGGCCACCTTCACGGCGGGGCGGACGGCTCTCGAAGACTTCTTCCGGCTCGCCTTCGGCGCGCGGGATTTCCAGACCGGTCGTCTGGTCGACGATCTTCATCGACAGACGGGTCTTGCCGCGATCATCGAAGCCGAGAAGTTTGACGTAAACTTCCTGGCCTTCCTTCACGACTTCGCCGACCGTTTCAGGACGGCCCTGTGAGAGCTGCGAAATGTGGACGAGGCCGTCCTTCGATCCGAAGAAGTTCACGAACGCGCCGAACTCCATGATCTTCACGACCTTGCCCTTGTAGATCAATCCGATCTCGGGTTCCGACGTGATGCCACGAATGCGTGCGAGCGCCTTGTCGATCGACTCGCGGTTGGCGGAGGCGATCTTCACGGTGCCGTCGTCTTCGATGTCGATCTTGGCGCCCGATTCCGCGACGATCTCGCGGATGACGGAACCGCCCGAACCGATGACTTCGCGAATCTTGTCGACCGGGATCTTGATCGTCTCGATGCGCGGAGCGTACTCGCCGAGTTCCTGACGGGCGCCGGTGAGCGCCTTCGACATTTCGCCGAGAATGTGCAGACGCCCGTCCTTAGCCTGGTCGAGCGCGATGCGCATGATCTCTTCGGTGATGCCGGTGATCTTGATGTCCATCTGCAGCGACGTGACACCCTTGTCGGTGCCTGCCACCTTGAAGTCCATGTCGCCGAGGTGATCTTCATCGCCCAAGATGTCGGAGAGAACGACGTAGTCGTCGCCTTCCTTGATCAGGCCCATCGCGATGCCGGCGACAGGTGACTTCAGCGGTACGCCGGCGTCCATCAGTGCGAGCGAGGTGCCGCAGACAGTTGCCATCGACGACGAACCGTTCGACTCGGTGATTTCCGAGACGACGCGGAGCGTATAGGGAAACTCTTCCTGCGACGGCAGCATCGGACGGATGGCGCGCCAAGCAAGCTTGCCGTGGCCGATTTCGCGGCGTCCGGGCGAACCCATGCGGCCAACTTCGCCGACCGAGTATGGCGGGAAGTTGTAATGCAGAAGGAAGCGCTCTTTCTTCGTGCCTTCGAGGCTGTCGATGTACTGCTCGTCTTCGCCGGTGCCGAGTGTCGCGACGACGAGGGCCTGCGTTTCACCGCGCGTGAATAGCGCAGAGCCGTGCGTGCGCGGCAGGACGTGAACTTCCGAGAGGATCGGGCGAACCGTCTTCAAATCGCGTCCGTCGATGCGCCGTTTCGTCTTCAAGACGTCGCCGCGCATGATGTCCATCTCGAGCCCCTTGAAGGCGTCGCCGAGAAGAACCTTTTCGTTCGGGTCGTCGGCCGGAATAGCGATACCCGCGCCGATTGCCTTCTTGGCCGCGGCAACGAGATCCTGGCGCTTGCCCTTTTCCTTGGTCGAGAAAGCTTCCTTGAGGGTGCTTTCGGCGATCTTCTTGACGTCGGCCGCGTACTTCGCCTTGTCGGGGATTTTGATGTCCCACGGCTCTTTCGCGGCCTTCTCGGCGAGCTTGATGATCGCCTGGATGACGGGCTGCATGTGCGTGTGGCCGAACATCACGGCTTCAAGCATCTGCGACTCGGGAAGCTCCTTGGCTTCCGATTCGACCATCATCACCGCATCGTTCGTGCCGGCGACGACGAGATCGAGGACGCTGTCCTTCATCTCATCGACCATCGGGTTCAAGACGAACTCGCCGTTGATGATGCCGACGCGTGCACCGGCGATCGGTCCGAGGAACGGCAGGCCCGAGAGCGTGAGAGCAGCCGACGCGGCCACCAAGCCCAAAATGTCGGGATCGTTTTCGAGGTCGTGCGACAGGACCGTTACGACAACCTGGGTTTCGTTCTTGAAGCCTTCGACGAAGAGCGGGCGGATCGGGCGATCGATCAGGCGCGACGTCAGCGTTTCCTTCTCGGTCGGGCGGCCTTCGCGCTTGAAGTAGCCGCCTGGGATCTTGCCGGCGGCGTAGGTGCGTTCCTGGTAGTTGACCGTGAGGGGGAAGAAATCGATGCCCGGCTTGGCGGAGCGTGCGCCGACGACGGTCGCAAGAACGGTCGTGTCGCCGTACTGCGCCATGACGGCAGCGTCTGCCTGGCGCGCATAATGGCCGGTTTCGAGTTTCAGCTTTCGGCCACCCCAGTCAATTTCGACGCGATGGATGTCAAACATGTTTGATCTTTCGCTTTTGCTTTTCTGTTCGGTCGGTCAGCTCATCGGCCTCATGCCGCATGAGCGCATATCGCGCCGGCACCGATCGTGGCGCCGACGTCTCGGTCGTTCATTGAGTCGTGCGACTGGCCATTGGGCCCGTCCTGTCTTGAGCGCTGAAACGAGCGCGCACTAGCGGCGGATGCCGTTCTTCTCGATGATTTTCTGGTAGCGAGCGTTGTCCTTGGCCTTGACGTAATCAAGGAGCTGGCGGCGCTGGCTGACCATCTTCAGAAGGCCGCGACGCGAGTGGTTGTCTTTCTTGTGCTCTTTGAAGTGATCGGTCAGCTCGTTGATGCGGTGCGTGAGCACGGCGATCTGAACTTCCGGCGATCCGGTGTCGTTGTCTTTGGTGGCGTTGTCTTTGATGACAGCCGTCTTGGCCTCACGGCGGTGAGGTGCGATCTGCGACATCTGTTGCTCCTTTCGAATTGGAGTTTGAAATGAAGCGGCCACGGCCGGGATGTCGTCCAGCGGGGTCGCAAACGAAAGCCGCGCGGGAACGAGGCCCGCGCGGGTGGGGTACTTATACACGAACTCCCGCCAAACGCGAGGCGGATTTCCCGTGAAATTTCGTCATTTTCTTCAATGCATTAAGCAAATTCAGCCCAGATTGAAGACCCGCGTCGGGTGCAGTGCGCCCTTGGCCAATTCTCCGAGTGCGATCAGGCGACCCTTGGACGTCGCATAGGCGGGGCCGGTCAAAATCGGGGCATCGCGGCCACGAATGAGGACAGTCTGCCCGCGCGCGAGCGTTGCGGCGTCAGTTTGCGAGACCAGAAGCTCCGGGAGGTCGACGAGTGCGGATTCGACCGGCAGGAGCAATTTGGTGATTTCGTCGGGATCTTCCGATTGCGCGGCGGCAAGCAGCGTTTCCATGCTGACCGCACGGGCTTCGTCGAACGGTCCGACTTCGGTCCGGCGTAGGGCGATGACGTGGCCGTAGCACCCCATCAGGCGGCCCATATCGCGCGCCAGAGCCCGCACATAGGTGCCCTTGCCGCAACGAGCTTCGAACACGCTTGTTGCTTCGTCGGGCATGTCAACGAGAGCCAGCTTTTCGATGAAAACCGGCCGTGGCTCAATCACAACGGTCTCGCCTCCGCGAGCAAGGTCATAGGCGCGTTCGCCATCGATCTTGATTGCGGAATAGGCTGGCGGCGCCTGCATGATCTCGCCGTGGAAGCGCGGCAACAGCGCTTCGATGTCGGCTTGCCCGGGACGCTTATCGCTGGTTTTCGCGACGTCGCCTTCGGTGTCGTCCGTCTCCGTTTCGGCGCCCCAACGGACGGTGAAGCGATAAGCTTTCTCGCCGTCGACCGCGAACGAAACGGTTTTCGTCGCTTCGCCGAGCGCGATCGGCAGGATGCCGGTTGCGAGTGGGTCGAGCGTGCCGGAGTGTCCGGCTTTTTGCGCGTTAAACGCGCGCCGCACCGCGCCGACGGCTTGCGTCGATGTGATGTTGATCGGCTTATCGAGAACGAGCCAGCCGTGAACGGCGTTGCCTTTTTTGCGTCGTGCCATGTTATTTTTTCTGTGTGTCCTGACGTACTCTATCGCTGTCCAGAAGACGGTCGATACGGGTCGCTTCCTCGAACGTCGCGTCTTCCTTGAAGCGAAGATCTGGGGCGTAGCGAAGGTTCAGCGTGTGCGCAACTTCGGTGCGGATGTATTTCTTGTTTCGCGTCAGCGCCTCGATGACAGGCTTCAGGTCGTCGCCGCCGAGCGGCATGACGTAGACCGTCGCGAGCTTGAGGTCCGGCGAGAGCCGCACTTCGGGAATCGTGACGACGTGCGCCGCTAAAACATCATCGTGAATCTCTCCGCGCGCGAGCAATTCCGAAAGTTTGTGCCTGATGAGTTCGCCAATTCGCAGCATGCGTTGCGATGGCGCTTTCGCGGATATTGTCTTTGATTTCGATCGCACGGCTAAAATCCTCGTTCACACATCGCCGTCGGCCCGCAGCGACAGCGTTTCTGATAAATCGGCGAAGGCGCGCATGTCATCCATCGAGTGAAACGCCCGCAGCGGTACGATGACCGCGTTTCGTGGCGTCAAACACAAGAATACGTGGCGCGGGGTTTCAATGACGCGGGCGATGTTGCTCCATTCGACAGTTCTCGGCGGGCGGCCATCTCTGACGCTGAAATCGGCCTCCGACACGTCGATTTCGGTTTCACTGGGCGGAAGTTCGGCGCGGGAGACGCGCCAGTAGGCGAGCAGCGTCAACGCAAGCGTTACGATGCCATAGGCGAGCGCTGCCGCGATGATGACCGAGATGATTTCGTAATATGCTGTGAGCGTCTCCGGCGTCACCTCGCGGACTTGGTCTTCGAACATCGCGAGGATCATTCCCGTTACGAAGAACGTAGCGAGGAAAGCGAGCGTACCGGATCGGGAGAATTCGCGTGGGAGATGCTCGAACGCTGCGATGTCATCGCGCGTCAGGTTAAACGAGAGCTTCAGTGGCAGCCTGGTCGTTGCGTTCATTCTGTTCCGACCGCCGCGGGATGGGACCGCGCGAGGCCTCTTCAATTCGAGTTTGATAACGCATTCGCCTCAGCACGCGGCTGAAGCAAAGAAAGAACCGCGCGGAGCCAATCCGCGCGGAACCATCAGTGAGGTCTTAGAGGCTTCTCGCAATCGTCTCGACCTGGAAGCATTCGATCTGGTCGCCTTCGCGAATGTCCTGGTAGTTCGCGAAGGACATGCCGCATTCCTGACCCGAGACGACTTCCTTGACGTCATCCTTGAAGCGCTTGAGGATCGCAAGCGTGCCTTCGTGAATGACGACGTTGTCGCGCAACAGGCGGACCTTGGCGCCGCGTTCGACCTTGCCTTCGGTGACGACGCAACCGGCGACCTTGCCAGCCTTCGTGATGGTGAAGACCTGCTTGATCGTGGCGTAGCCGAGGAAGATTTCGCGCTTCGTCGGCGCGAGAAGGCCCGACATCGCCGCTTTCACTTCATCCACGAGATCGTAGATGATGTTGTAATAGCGGATCTCGACGCCCTGGACTTCAGCGGCCTGCTTCGCCTGCGCGTTGGCACGGACGTTGAAGCCGATGACGACGGCCTTGGCGGCGGCGGCGAGCGCAATATCGGACTCGGTGATGCCACCGACGCCGGAATGCACGAGGCGGGCTTCAACCTCGTCGTTGCCGACTTTCTTCAAAGCTCCGACGATCGCTTCAAGCGAACCCTGCACGTCGCCCTTGACGACGAGCGGGAATTCCTTGCGGCCAGCGTCCTTGAGCTGCTGCATCATCTGCTCGAGCGTGCTCTTCGTTCCTGCCGATCCAAGCGTCTCGCGGCGCTTTCTGACGCGATAATCCGTGATTTCGCGGGCACGAGCATCGTTCTCGACGACGGCGAATTGGTCGCCGGCTTCGGGGGCCGAGTCGAAGCCGAGAACTTCGGCCGGAACCGAGGGACCGGCCGCCGGAATGTTCGCGCCACGATCGTCAAGCAGCGCTCTGACGCGTCCCCAGGCCATGCCGGCAACGATGATGTCGCCGACTTTCAGCGTTCCGCGCTGAACGAGCACGGTGCCGACCGGACCGCGGCCACGCTCAAGCTTCGCTTCGATGACGACGCCGTCAGCGGTGCGGTTGGTGTTGGCCTTGAGGTCGAGGATTTCGGCCTGCAAGTGGATCGCTTCCAAGAGCTTATCGAGGTTGGTGCGCTTCAACGCCGATACCGACACTTCGAGCGTATCGCCGCCCATGCTCTCGACGACGATCTCGTGCGAGAGGAGTTCGGTACGGACGCGGTTGGGATCAGCTTGCGGCTTGTCGATCTTGTTGATCGCAACGATGATCGGCACTCCAGCGGCCTTGGCGTGATTGATCGCCTCGACCGTCTGCGGCATGACACCGTCGTCGGCTGCAACGACGAGAATGACAATGTCCGTCACCTTGGCGCCGCGGGCGCGCATGGCCGTGAAGGCTTCGTGGCCGGGCGTATCGATGAACGTGATCTTGCTGCCGTCGGGAGCGGTTACCTGATAGGCGCCGATGTGCTGCGTGATGCCGCCGGCTTCGCCGGAGACGACGTTCGCCGAACGAATGGCATCGAGCAACGACGTCTTGCCGTGGTCGACGTGGCCCATGATCGTGACGACGGGCGCGCGCGATTCCAGAGTGGCGTCTTCGGCATCCTTGTCGCCGACGAACCCGATTTCGACGTCGGCTTCCGACACGCGCTTCGAGACATGGCCGAATTCCTGGACGATGAGCTCGGCCGTATCGGCATCGAGAACATCGGTGATTTTGTGCATCGCGCCTTGCTGCATCAGGTACTTGATGAGGTCGACGGCCCGCTCGGCCATACGGTTCGAGAGTTCCTGAATCGTGATGGCTTCAGGAATGGTCACTTCGCGAGCGATCTTTTCACGCGGCTGCTGAATGCCCATGGCCTTCAGCTTTTCCTTCTCGCGCTTGCGCTTCAGAGAAGCGAGCGAGCGGACCTGGGCTTCGCGATCGAAGTTCGTGATCGTCAGCTTCTGGCGCTGGCGGCCATCGTCGTTGGCCTTGACGGCCGGGCGCGCCACCTTGACGCCGCCGGGTCCGCGCTTGCGGGCATCGTCTTCTTCGACCTGCACGCGGGCGACAATCGGGCGCACGGGACGTGAGGGCTTTTCGATCGTCGAAGCGTCGGGCGCGGTCGGCGATGCGCCGCGCCGGGCGGGAATAGGAAGCTCGATCTCGCGCGGACGTCCGGCTTCACGCGGCATAAATGCCGTGTTTCCAGACGGGCGCGGGGCTCTGTTGAATTGCGGACGGGCGCCGTCACCACGCGGAGCCGGGGCTTGACCGGAATCGCGTCCTGAATCGCGGCGGGCATCACGCGGCGGGCCGTTGTCGCGCCCAGCAGGCCGGTATGCCGGAGAGCTGGCGGGACGTGCGGCGGCAGGCGGCGGAGTCGAGGTTTCGGCCGGAGCACGAATTGGTGCGGCGGGCGCTACAGCGGGCGCTGCTGCGGCAACAGTTACTGCGGGTTCGCTGTGCGCAGGTTGTGGCTCGGGCGGGCGAGCGACCGGTTCAAAGCGAACCTGCTCGACCACTTCGGGAACACGGTTGGCATCTTCAGCGCGCGCGGCGGCAAGCGCGCGATCACGAGCGGCGCGCTCTTCGTTCGAGAGGACGCGGCCCGGCGTGCGATCGGCGGACGAATGATGAGATGGCGGCGGCGGCGGAATGCGCGTCGACTGCTGAGTTTTCTCGATCGTCACCGTGGCGGCGACAGGAGGGGCTGCTTCGCCTTCCGGACCAAGCTTACGAGTCTTTTTCTTTTCGACGACAACAGACTTGGAACGCCCATGGCTGAAGTTCTGCCGCACGTGGCCAGACTCGACCGTTCGCTGCAGCGATAGTGGCTTTCGCGCTCCGACCCGGATGGTCTTATCGGTCTGGTCGTTCGAATCCGTCATGCGTTATCCGTTCAGCCTTCAGCTAGAAAATTCAGAAAATTCGTTCGCCGCCCCGGGGGCGGCTTCAATCATGGAGTGCCGGTAGCGCGCAAGCCGCTCCGCTTCCTCCAGAAACCGATCCGACAGTCCTCCGGGTGTAAGCGCAGCATGTACCACACTTCCGCGCCCAATGGCCAAGCTCATTTGCGCGATCGTCAGAACATTGACGATGGCGGCGGGCTTGCCCCGATCGGCCTGAATTGCCTTGTATTTTCGATCAATTTTCGAACGACCGTCGACGGCCGCATCGGCGCCATGCAGCACGGCGCGAACCGGCCCTTTCTCAAGAGCCGCGAAAACCTTCTCGAAACCGGCCACCGCCAGTCCCGCCTTGTTGGCCAGGGAAAATGCTCCGGTCACACGCTTAACGATAAGACCATCAACCCGATCGGCAAGGTCTGCCGGGGCTTCGGCCTTCATCTTGAGACTTTTTGAAAAGGCCTGCGTTGCGACGGCCTTTTCCACTAACTTCCTGTCGCAGCCAACCCAAACGCCGCGTCCGGGCAGACGCCGGTCGAGGTCGGGGACGATGATACCGTCAGGCGACAGGACGAACCGGATCAGCTCTCGCGCGTCACGGTTTTCCCGCGTGACGGCGCACAAGCGCTCGGGGCCGACGCCGGAAGTCACTTCCGGTTCGTCCTGCATGAGCCGATCTTGCCGCTTTGCCATCACGCGTGTTTGTCGCCTTTCCGGTCATCACCGTCAGCCTTCGGCGCCGACGCCACCGGCGTCAGCATCGACTGCTTCAGGTTCGCCCTCGGCGGGCTTTTCGAGGTCTTCCGCCTTGATCCAGCCAAGTTGGACGCGGGCCGCCATGATCATGTTCTCGGCATCGGTGCGCGAAAGCTCGAAGCCGTCGAGATAGCCCTTGTGACGGACAGCCTCGGAATCCTTCTCTTTTTTGCGCTCGGTCCAGCCGACGAGTTCGTCGGTGGCGCAGTCAGCAAAATCTTCTACGGTTTTGACACCGTTCTCGCCGAGCGCGACCATCATCGCGGTGGTGATGCCGGGGATCTCAGCCATTTCGTCGGCAACGCCGAGTTCGCGGCGCTTGGTGTCGCGTTCCGTCTCTTGCTGCTCAAGATGTTCGCGGGCACGGCTCTGGATCTGTTCGGCCGTGTCCTCGTCGAAACCTTCGATGTGGGCGATTTCCGCGAGATCGACGTACGCGACTTCTTCGACGGTTGCGAAGCCTTCGGTGACGAGAAGCTGGGCGATAACCTCGTCGACGTCGAGCGAATCCATGAGCAACTGCGTGCGCTCGGCGAATTCCTTCTGGCGGCGCTCGCTTTCTTCCTGCTCAGTCAAAATATCGATATCCCATCCGGTCAATTGCGATGCGAGGCGCACGTTCTGGCCGCGGCGGCCGATGGCAAGCGAGAGCTGCGCTTCCGGAACGACGACCTCGATGCGGTTTGAATCTTCGTCGAGCACGACTTTCGTGACTTCGGCGGGCGCCAGAGCGTTGACGATGAAGCTCGCGGCATCCGGGTTCCACTGGATGATGTCGACCTTCTCGCCCTGCAGTTCGTTGACGACGGCCTGGACGCGCGCGCCTCGCATACCGACACAGGCGCCGACCGGATCGATCGAGGAATCTTTCGAGATAACGGCGATTTTCGCGCGGCTGCCGGGATCGCGAGCGACCGACTTGATTTCGACGACGCCGTCGTAGATCTCAGGAACTTCGGCGCGGAACAGCATCGACATGAATTCCGGGCGCGCACGCGTCAGAAAAATCTGCGGACCGCGTTGCTCGCGGCGAACTTCGTAGATGTAGGCGCGGATGCGGTCGCCCAAGCGGACGTTCTCACGCGGGATCATCTCGTCGCGGCGAATGATGCCTTCGGCGCGGCCAAGATCGACGATGACGTTGCCGTATTCGACGCGCTTCACGGTGCCGTTGATAACGTCGCTGGTGCGGTCCTTGTACTCGGCGAACTGGCGGTCACGCTCAGCCTCGCGCACCTTCTGCACGATGACTTGCTTGGCGTTCTGCGCGGCGACGCGGCCGAATTCGAGGGGGGGAAGTGTCTCGGCGATCATGTCGCCGGCTTTCGCATCCGGGTTGCGCTTCTTGGCGTCCGCGACGTTGATCTGCGTGGCGTCGCTTTCGACCTGTTCGACGACGGCGAGCACGCGCGTCAGCTTAGCCTCGCCCGTTTTGGGATCGATTTCGCAGCGGATGTCGTTTTCCGCTCCATAGCGCGACTTCGCAGCCTTCTGGATCGCATCTTCCATCGCCTCGATGACGATCTTTTTGTCGATCGTCTTTTCGCGGGCGACGGCGTCTGCGATTTGCAGAAGCTCAAGCCGGTTGGCACTGATGCCTGCCATGGCCATGTGATCAATCCTCCAGATCGTCTTCGTCGAGTTCGGCGCCGTCGCCGGGCCGGGTGGAATGGCGCTCTTTGGCGCGTTGAAGTGCTTCGCGAACGAGTTCGTCCGTCAGTACGAGCTTGGCGTCCGAAACCAGGTTGACGGGAAGCCCCAAGTGCTGAATGCCGTGTTCGCCGGTGTCGGCCTTGATGCGTACTTCGCCGTCCTCGAAGCCTTCGAGAATGCCTTTGAAGCGTTTGCGCCCGTCGATCGCTTCGCTCAGCTCGATCTTGGCTTCGTGGCCGGCCCAGTCTTCGAAGTCGCTTGGGCGAACGAGCGGGCGATCGATGCCGGGCGAGGAAATTTCAAGACGGTAAGCGCCGGAAATCGGGTTCGCGACATCAAGAACCGGCGAGATGCCTTTCGAGATCGCTTCGCAATCGTCGACCGTGATCGATCCGTCGGGGCGTTCCGTCATCAACTGCACGCTGCGGTCGCGGCCTTCGCCCTGGATTTTCACCCGCACCAAGCGAAACCCCAAGTCGACGAGAACCGGCTCGACAATTGCGGCGATTTCAGCTGCAACGCCGGTCTCGCGCAAAAAGCGCGTCGTGTCGGCGCTCTCAGTCGCGGTGGAAGCCGTGTCGTTGGCGGTCGTTTCTTGCAAAGGCGTTTCCGAGCTTAAAGTCCGTCCGGAGCGGGCCTTGCGGTCCACTCTCCAATCCGTCCGTCGTGTTATTGGAATAGCAGCTAAATAGGCGAGTTTCGCCGGTTGCGCAAGGCTCGAGGATGATCAAGCGCGCAGAAATCTCAAATAATAGCGTTTACGACCTTCGCGTACGGCCTTCGCCTCGTAGCGCGTCTCCGGCCAATCGGATGGACGGATGCGCCAGTCGTCGGGGCTGGCCGCCTGCCAAATAAAGCGCGGCTCCAGCGCAAAAGCTTCAAGCATTGAGCGGGCATAATCGCCGATATCGGTGCCGATCCGAAGCTCGGCGCCGGGCCGCATGACGTTGGCCAGAAGTATCAGCAACGACGAATTAACGAGGCGGCGTTTGCGATGTTTCCGCTTCGGCCAGGGATCGGGAAACAGGATGAAGGCGCGATTAAAGGAATTTGGCGCCGCCGACCGGAGGATCTCACGGACATCGCCCATATGCAGGCGGATGTTCTTCAGGTCTTCGGTCGTTATGGCGGTCAAGACCTTGATGACACCGTCTTCGAAGGGCTCGCAGCCGATCAGTGCGACGTCGGGATTGTGGCGTGCCTGCCAGAGCAAATGCTCGCCGCCGCCAAAACCGATTTCGAGCCAAGTCTGTTTGAAACCCTCAGGCGGCGTTGCGGGATCGAACGTGAGACGGGGCAGATCATCGCGAAGGAGCGCGGATTGTCGAGGGCTCGGCTTGCGGCCTCGCCGCCGTCCGAATGATCTCAGCTCGTGTTCGCCGTCGGACATTAATGCGCTTCATCAAAAGAAAACGGCCGCTGTCGCGGCCGCTTTATAGGCCAGTGATCGCGGGAAGCCGTTAGGAAATGGCTTTAGCGATCTTGGAGGCGAGGTCGGTCCGTTCCCATGAAAAGCCGCCGTCTGCCTCTGCCGGGCGACCGAAGTGGCCATAGGCTGACGTGCGCGAATAGATCGGCTTGTTGAGGTCGAGCTGATTGCGGATGCCGCGCGGCGTCAGATCCATGACCTCGCCGAGAGCCTTCTCGATGACGGCTTCGTCGACTTTGCCGGTGCCGTAGGTGTCGACGTAGATCGACAGCGGCTTGGCGACGCCAATGGCATATGAAAGCTGGATCGTGCAGCGGTCGGCGATGCCAGAGGCAACGACGTTTTTCGCCAGATAGCGAGCGGCATAGGCTGCCGAGCGGTCAACCTTCGTCGGGTCTTTGCCGGAGAATGCGCCGCCGCCGTGGGGTGCCGCTCCGCCGTAGGTGTCGACGATGATCTTGCGGCCGGTAAGGCCGGTGTCGCCATCGGGGCCGCCGATGAAGAACTTGCCCGTCGGGTTGATGTGCCAGATGACGTCCTTGTCGATCCAACCTTCGGGAAGCGCCTTGCGCACGTAGGGCTCAATGATGTCGCGAACCTGTCGCGAACTCAAATCTTCTACGATATGCTGGTGGGAAACGACGATCTGTGTGACGCCGACGGGTTTTCCGTCTTCGTAGCGGACCGTGACCTGGCTCTTGGCGTCGGGGCCGAGCATCGCGGCGTCGCCGACTTTGCCTTTGCGGGCGGCGGCAAGATCGAACAGGATTTTGTGAGCGTAGTAGATCGGGGCCGGCATCAATTCCGGCGTTTCGTTGCAGGCGTAACCGAACATGATGCCCTGGTCGCCCGCACCTTCTTCCTGGTTCGTCGGCTGCAAGGCGTCGACACCGGCCGCGATGTCCGCCGACTGCGAGTGCAACAAAACTTCGATGTTGCAGTTGGCCCAGTGGAAGCCGTCCTGCTCGTAGCCGATGTCCTTGATGGCTTTGCGCGTCAGGTCTTCAATCGCGGCGACGGTGACGCTCTTGGGGCCACGCGATTCACCCGCGATGATAACGCGATTGGTCGTCGCCAGCGTTTCGCAGGCGGCGCGGATGCTCCACGGATCGATGCCTTCCTTAGCGCCTTCGCGATAGAACGCGTCGACGACCTCATCGGAAATGCGATCGCAGACTTTGTCGGGATGGCCTTCGGAGACGGATTCACTCGTGAATAGGAAGGACTTGCGCGCCACTTTGGCCCCCATGGTGAGAAATTTAGTCCGGTAATTGCTGCTTTAGCTCAATGCGGACTTCGACAATTCCGGTCGGTGAAAAGCGCCGGTTTGTCGCAATCTTGTTGGATTCGGTCAAGCGACGGCGTGCTTGCGCGGACGAAACAGCCCGCGACCTAGCGCCCCTTTCCGCTAAATTCGCCAAAACCGGCGCTGTCACAAAATTGATAGATTCAGCTCTCTTCGCCGGCGAGAGCGCGTACGAGATCGACGATCGAACGGCGGACCTTGGGATCGCTGACGCGGGCAAAAGCCTTGTTCAACTCAAGGCCTTCGCGGGTGCTGAGAAAATCGACGACATAGCTTTCGTCGGGCTGCTCGGCGAAGCCGGGGATGGTGGCGCCGGCACTTTGGGCGCCCGACGGCGCTTCGTCATAAAAGAACTGGACGGGAACGCCGAGGACCCTCGCGAGGTCGAAGAGGCGGCTGGCGCCGATGCGGTTGACGCCCTTCTCGTATTTCTGAACCTGCTGGAACGTCAGCCCCAGGTGCTCGCCGAGCTTTTCCTGGCTCATGCCCAGGAGCATGCGTCGCAGCCTTACGCGCGAGCCGACATGAACATCCATGGGGTTGGCGCGGCGAGATCCCTTCGGAGACTCTTCGCTCTGGTCTTCTCGGATAGATATTTGGTCCACCATCACTCGTACAGCCAGCAGTTCCATAGATAAAGGGTCTGCACTTCGTAGGTGCACGCGCGCGAGGCGTCAATGACCGACCGCTTCCGCGACAAGTTGACGTCAAGACTTTGATTAACGGCCGTTTTTGCGGAGCGCGACGGTCAACCCCGCATAAAGTGCTAGAATAATCACGAGCATCCAGTCGCCAAGCCTGGCGTAGAGCGGAGGCGGTACGGCTTTCGGCAGTCGGCTGTCGATCTGCCCGCGGACGTCGATGCCGAGCGATGTGAGGACGCGCCCGAATGGGTCGACGACCGCCGAGATTCCGTTATTGGCGGCCCTGACCAGCGGCGCGCCTTCCTCGATGGCGCGGACGCGGGCTTGGTGGAAATGCTGATAGGGGCCGGTCGTTTCGCCAAACCAGCCGTCGTTCGTGACGTTGATCATGACGCCGGGATGTTCTGAGCCTTGAACGACGTTGCCGGGAAAAAGCGCCTCGTAGCAGACGAGACCGAGCGCTGGCGGCAAGCCGGGAATAATCATCAGCTGGCGCGGTTCCTTGCCGGTGCCGAACGAGCCGCGTCCGTGTGCGAGCCGTTCGATGCCGATCGATGAAAGCGTCGCTTCGAAGGGCATATACTCGCCGAACGGCACCAGATGCGTTTTGTCGTAGGTCGCGATCGGCTGGGCCTTCTCATTCAGGACCAGGATGCTGTTGAGCGTTTTCGTCTCGGGGGTGAAGGGCGCGCCGGGCGCCAGCGCCGGGTCATGGCGAAGAGCGCCGGTGATCAACGTCGTGCCGGCCGGCAGAATGTTTGCAAGGATGTCGAGGGCGATGGGCGACTCGAGCGGAAAGAACGGCATCGCCGCTTCGGGCCAGATGAGGTGGGTAATTCCGGCGAGAGAATCCGACTGGCCCGCGGGGTTCGTCAGCGACAGCGCGATGTGGTCGTCAAAGATCCGGCGCTGATATTCGGCCATCCACTTTTCGCGCTGGGGAACGCTCGGCTGCACGATCCGAAGTTTCACATTCGGAACGAACTCTTGCGGCGTTTGCAGCCGCCAAGTGCCATAGGTCCAGAGGCCGCCCATCGGCAGGGCCGCGAGCAGCAGCGCGAAGGCTATGAGGCGCGGCGTGGTGGTCCGGCCGGAACAATCGCCGAGGGTCACGAGCGGCGCGGAAAATACGAACAGCGCAATTGCTGTCAGGCCATAGGCGCCGACGAGGGCGGCGCTTTGCATCAACGGCAGCGGGTACGTCAACGCGTATCCGGGAAGGTCCCATGGGAAGCCTGTCAGGATATGGCCGCGCAGCCATTCGACGATGGACAGCGCAATCGCGAATACAAACAGGCGCGAAAGGCCTTCGCTCCAAAAAGCCCGTGCAGCCGCGGCGCCAACGCCCCAGAAAAGCGCAAGTCCGGCAGGCAGCAGCGTGATCGCAAAGGGCAAGAGCCAAGCGAATTTATCGGCTTCAACGAGGAACGCTTCGCCGACCCAGAACAGGTTGAAAAAGAAATAGCCGAAGCCGAACAGCCAGCCGGTGCCGAAGGCGCGGCGTAGCGTCGGGCTGGCATCGATCAGCCAGACGAAAACGGGCAGCGTCAGAAAGAGGATGGGCGTCACGAACATCGGCGCAAATGCCAACGCCGAGAGGCTTCCCGCTGCGATAGCGAGAAGCGCCCGGCGCCAGCCGCTCAGCGCCATGACCGTCGCCCTCGCCCGCGCAATCAGGGCCAGGTTCGCTGGTGCGATTGCGGATGCGGCGTCCATCACGCCTTCGGCGTTTCAGGCAACGATTTGGTGTTGGTCACGGGCGGACGCGGCGGGTGGATCTTCAGCTTCTTGACGCGGCGGGGGTCGGCATCGAGGACTTCGAATTCGACGCCCGTCGGATGGCGGATCAATTCGCCGCGTGCGGGAACGCGGCCGAGCATCGAGAAGATGAGGCCGCCGATCGTGTCGACCTCTGTCTCCTCGTCGTCTGGTACGAGCTTCATGCCCAAATGGCTTTCGAGTTCTTCGATCGGCGTGCGCGCGACGGCGATAATGCCGAGCTTCGGATCGACGATGATGTTGATCTCGTCGTCGTCATCGTGCTCATCCTCGATGTTGCCGACGACTTGTTCGATCAAGTCTTCGATGGTGACGAGCCCATCCGTGCCGCCGTATTCATCGACGACGAGCGCCATGTGAATGCGCGTCGACTGCATCCGGATCAGGAGGTCGACGGCCGGCATAGACGGCGGCACGTAAAGAATCTGCCGGCGAATTTTGACGGTGGTGATCGGCTTGTTCAGATCGATGCTGCGGAGATCGAAGATATTCATCGCCGGCGGTTGGGCGTCGAGATCCTCGGCGATCTTCGGCGGTTGGCCGGTCGCTTCGGCCACCAGCCAACGCAGCACATCCTTGATGTGGATCATGCCGCGCGGATCGTCGAGCGTTTCGCGGAAAAGCGGAATGCGCGACACGCCAGCTTCGTTGAAGGTCTGGAGCAGTTCCGAGATCGGCTCGTTTTCGTCGAGCGCGGTGATATCGGCGCGGGGCACCATCAGGGAGACGACGCGGCTCGACCCGAACTGCAGCAGACGCTCCAGCATTTTGCGTTCGGCGTCGGTGAAGTGGGCGGTGCCGCCGGTCTTGAGCGCGCCTTCGAGCGCGTCGCGGACATTGGGGGGCACCACGAGGCCGAGCTTTGCGCGAAGCGCGTGGAGCCAGCCGAGGGAGCTAAAGGCCCGGGTCTCGTCAGCTAATGCGTCGGATAGAGGTTTATCGTGTGTGTTGTCAGTCATGGCCATGGGTCGGAACCCGGTCACTCACTTCTGCCGGTTTCCAGCTCGCCCGTATATGGATTTGCGATGCCTAATTTGGAAAGTACTTCTATTTCAATGGCTTCCATGCGCTCTGCATCCGTTGCCGTGTCATGATCATAGCCTAAAAGATGCAGCACGCCATGGACGACCAAATGCTGCACATGATGCTCGACCGGGATACTTTGCTCGACGGCTTCCCGCTGGACGGTTTCGAGACCCAGGATGATATCGCCGATCTGACCCTCCGGCGCTCCGTCTCCGGCCGGAAAAGATAAGACATTCGTGGGCTTAGGCTTGCCGCGAAACCTTCCGTTGAGGTCGCTGACGGTCGCGTCGGACGATAATGCAACAGAAACGAACCCGGTAACGGGGCCGTCGGCGGCCGACACGGCGGCCCGGGCGGCGGTCTCGATCAAATGATCGAGACCGGCTACATGCGACCAATCACCATCGTCCTCGACGATTTCAACCTCGAAGATGGGCGCAGCCACATTTAGAGACGCAGACATAGGGTCACTTCGGTTTTTCGTAGGCGTCGACGATCTTGGCGACGAGGTCGCGCCGGACGATGTCGGCGGCCACGAATTTGACGACCGAGATGTCTTCGACCTCCTTGAGAAGGTCGACGGCTTCGACGAGCCCCGACTTCATGCCGGGCGGCAAGTCGATCTGAGACGGATCGCCCGTTATGACCATTTTCGAACCCTCGCCGATGCGAGTTAGAAACATCTTCATCTGCATGCTGGTCGTGTTCTGCGCTTCATCGAGAATGACGAAGGCATTGGCCAGCGTGCGGCCGCGCATGAAGGCCAGCGGCGCGATTTCGATGATGCCGGTTTCGATATCCCGCTCAACTTTTTCAGCGGGCAGAACATCGTAGAGGGCGTCGTAAAGCGGGCGGAGATAGGGATCGACCTTTTCGCGCATATCGCCAGGGAGAAAGCCCAGACGCTCACCCGCTTCGACGGCCGGGCGAGACAGGATAATGCGCTCGACGAGGCCTTTCTCAAGGCAGTGCGCGGCGAAGGCAACAGCGATGTACGTTTTGCCCGTGCCGGCCGGCCCGACGCCGAACACAAGGTCTTTCTTCTGAATGGCGCGCATATACTCGCTTTGCGTCGGCGTGCGTGCCTTGACGACTTTGCGGCGCGTGGCGATCTGGGCTTGATTTTCAGCGACCGTGTCTTCGGCGCGGGCATGGCGGATGAGGCCGTCGATATCGCCGGCACCGATCGTTTCACCCTTGCGGATGCGAGCGTACAAGCGTTCCAGGACGTTTCTCGCGATGTCGCAGGCGGGTGGCGGGCCCGTCAGAATGACGACGTTGCCGTGGGCGTGAGCATCGATGCCCAATCGGTCTTCAATCAGTGCAAGGTGGCTATCGTATTCCCCAAGCAGCTGCGTCAGCAGCCGATTGTCTTCGAAGGGTACAACGACGCGAGCGGGTTCAAGTTCGGCCTTGCTTGGCCGTCTCGATGCCGACGCGGAGGACCCGCGGAATGCTGCCAATCCTGACACTCCTTTGCTTGCGGTTTTCTACCTGTAGCGCTCAAAATCGAATCGGATCGTGGAGCTAACGCTAGCATGCGCAATAAGGGTTCGGCACAGCCAGGTGTGGTTAACGCACAGCAAGTCTTCGCAACCCCTATTACTCGATTATGCCGCCGCGATGACGCCCGACTGGACGACACCCGAGAGGCTGAGGCGGCGCACGTCCGTCACTGCCACATTCGCCATCCGGCCAACCAGATCGCCATCGGCGGCCGCATGGACGAGCTGTAGATAGGGTGTCCTGCCGACAAATTCACCGGGCTGGCGGCCGCGGCGTTCGAACAGCACCGGGACGACGTCGCCCAGGCATCGGGAATTGAAGTCCGACTGCTGCTCGTCCAGCAGCGCCTGGAGGCGTTGGAGACGTTCGGATTTGACGTCCTCGGGGACCTGATCTTCGAGGCTGGAGGCCGGCGTTCCGGGACGGGGGCTGTACTTGAACGAAAACGCCTGAGCAAAACCGACGGCTCTCACGAGCGCGAGCGTATCCTCGGCGTCCTGATCGGTTTCCCCGGGGAAGCCGACGATGAAATCGCTCGACAGGGCGATGTCGGGCCTTGCGGCCCGGACGCGGGCGATGAGGTCGATGTATTCGGCGGCGGTGTGCTTGCGGTTCATGGCGGCGAGCATGCGGTCGGAGCCCGATTGCACCGGCAAATGCAGGAAGGGCATCAACTGGGGAACATCGGCGTGGGCGGCGATCAGATCGTCGTCCATGTCGCGCGGATGGCTGGTCATGTAGCGGATGCGCTCGACGCCATCGATATTCGCCAGACTGCGGATCAGTTCGGCAAGCCCGACAGAACGACCACCTGGGCCTTCGCCGTGATAGGCATTGACGTTCTGGCCAAGCAGAACAAGCTCTCTGGCGCCGGCCGCGGTCAACTCCCGGGCTTCGGCTTCGAGCTTCGCAAGCGGGCGGGAAAATTCGGCGCCGCGCGTGTAGGGCACGACGCAGAACGTGCAGAATTTATCGCAGCCCTCCTGCACGGTGAGAAACGCTGACGGCGACGAAACGCGGCGCGGCGTTTTCATGCGCTCGAATTTTTCGTCCCCCGGGAACTCGGTTTCGACGATGCGTTCTTTGGTCGTTTCGGTGCGGGCGATCAACTCTGGCAGGCGATGATAGCTTTGCGGGCCGATGACGAGATTGACGGCCGGCTGGCGTGTCGTGATCTCGCGGCCTTCCGCCTGGGCGACGCAGCCTGCAACGGCAATCACCGTTTCCTTGCCGTCGCGTTTGCGGGCGTCTTTCACGTCGCGGATGCGGCCAAGATCGGAATAGACCTTTTCAGCGGCTTTCTCGCGGATGTGGCAAGTGTTGAGGATGACGAGATCGGCTTGGGCAATGTCGGTCGTTTCGCGATAGCCATCGCGCGACAGCGCTTCCGCCATACGCTCGCTGTCGTAGACGTTCATCTGGCAACCGAAGGTCTTCAGAAAATAGGCTTTGGTATTGGGGCGCTGCACGTCGTTTGGCCGGTCAATCAAGGGTTTTCATTCGGGTGTCCCGAGGGGATGCGCATAGCACACAATAGGCCGATTATGTCCATTTCTCGCTGCGCGTCTGGGGGACGTTGAGCTTCTGGCGGCGGATTTCCTGGCTCGGTTCGACGGGGATGAGGGCCGGGTCGCCGGGGCGGCCGCGTAGGATGCCGAGAACTGCCGAACGAACAATCCTCTCCGTCTGCATGGCCAGATCCTTGCGGTCCTTGAACTCGGAGAGCGGTACCGGCGGGCTGACCTTGATCGTGACCGTGATCGGGCCGGTTTTGAGTACGCCCCAGGCATGCGAGGTCATTTCCATGTCGCCATACCAGCCGATGCGCGGGCGGTCGGCGCGGGTCAGCGGGACGCCGCGGACGTGGGTGTAGACGACGGCGGCGGTCTGGACGACGACATCGGGGTTCGACATCGCGCCCTGAGACGCGCCCTGTCCGGCAGCAGCGCCAAACAGCGACGTCTTGAAGGGCAGCACACGATTGCCGTCGCTCGACGTACCTTCGGCGAAGAGGACAATGGTATCGCCCTGCTTGAGGCGTCCGACGATTTCGGTGGCGGCGTCGCCCGTCGCCTGCCGGCGTGTCCGATCGACGAAGACTGAGCGCTGCAGGCGCGCTAGCGCCGAGACGAATGGCCAACTGCCGACTTCAAGCTTGGCGACGAACGATACAGGCGCCAGTGCTGAAAGCACGGGGATGTCGAGCCAGGAGGTGTGATTGCAGACAAGCAGCACCGGCTTATCCTGGACGACGGCGCCTTCGATCTTCAGCGTGATGCCGAGGATGCGGCAGACGTTGCGATGATACCAATTGGGAAAGCGGCGAGCGGCGCTGGGCGAAACCTTGAGCAAAACGGCCTGAATCGGCATTAACGGCACGGTGAAGCCGAAGAAGCTCGCGAGGACGGCCGAAGCGCGGAGCGATCCCGTTGCCATTGCGTGCGCTAGCCTTTCCGGCCGGACGACTTCTTCTTCGCAATTGGCACGCCGTAGAGTTCGAGGCGATGGCCGACAAGCTCGAAGCCGAGATCGCGGGCGACGCGTTCCTGCAGGGCCTCGATGGCGGAGTTCGAGAACTCGATCACACGCCCGCTGTCGAGGTCGACCAAATGATCGTGATGCTCTCGCGGGGCGGGCTCGTAGCGGCCGCGGCCGTGACCGAAGTCGTGGCGCTCGAGGATGCCTTTTTCAGAAAAGAGCTTCAGCGTCCGGTAGACGGTGGAGAGGGAAATTCTTGAATCGATGGCATGGGCGCGCCGATGGACTTCCTCGACGTCCGGGTGATCGGTGGCGGACGACAAGACTTGCGCAATGACGCGCCGCTGACCCGTCATTCGCAGGCCGCACTCGGCGCACCGCAATTCGATGGATGTTTCGGACTTCGCCGGAGGTGCGGTCATGACGATCAAGCTTTGGCTGAAGGCGAATCCTCGCCGGGCGAGTATGGCGGCCTTATAGGCAGTGGCAAGCCTTCGCGTCTATATCGGCGCTACGGTGCAGCCGGATCTAGATTTAGAACAAGTGTCAATGCATCGATGGGCGTGCCGCCAGGCCGCTCGTAATAGCGCTTCCTGCGACCGGCTTCGGTAAATCCGAGTTTGCGATAAAGCGCGAGCCCGGCTGGGTTGTCCTCTGCAACTTCGAGGAAGATGCGCTTGGCGCCGCCGCGGCGGGCGGCTCGGGTTAAGCCTTCGAGGAGGCCGGTTGCAAGGCCGACGCGCTGCCAATCGGGCGAAACGCCGATCGAGAGGATTTCCGCTTCATCGGCGGCAAGCTGGCCAATCACGAAGGCAATCACGGATTTCTTCTGGCCACCGGCGACAGCGATCAGCGAGGTAGCAGCGGGATGTTCGAGGAGGCTCCTGACCGCTTCGGTATCCCAGGCCGGAGTGAAAAGCTTGGCGTGAAGCGCGGCGATCTCGTCCGCCCGATCGGGTGACGCCCAGAGCATGCTCGCGTGCTTTACGTTCCGAAATGGCGTCACGTTCGTCATGCGCCGGCTCCGACGAACGGGCTCGGGGCCGGGGGCTTGGCGTCGGGTGGCCTGAGATAGAGCGGCCGGAGGACGTCCGTCACGGGAAGCTCGCAGGCGGGGAACAACACATCGAGCGCATCTGGCAGTAGATCCGGCAGAATCGCGGTCGCCTCGACGCCTTCGCGTTCGGCTGCCGCCGCGAGTTCGACGGCTCCGGAGCCCGCAATGACGATCGGGCCGGGTCCGAGCGCAGTCACTGCGTCGGCAATCAGCAGGCACTGCGGCGCGACGAGACTTTGCAGCGAATGACGATCGAAGACTTCAAGATAGATCTCGCCGCGCCGGGCGTCGGTAGCGATGGCGACGCGGCGGGTCGGCGCGGCCGGTATTCGCGGGCTCATCGCCATCAGCCTGAGGCTCGAGATGGCGACGAATTGCGCGCCCGTCGCGAGAGCAAGCGCGCGTGCCGCCGAAACGGCAATTCGCGTGCCCGTAAATGTCCCGGGTCCGAATGGCACCGCGATGCGGTCGAGCGATTTGAATTGCAGGCCCGCTTCGGCCATGACCATTTCGATCATGGGCATCAATCGCTCGGAATGGCCTTTTTGCATGCCTTCGAATGCGAACGAAATGCCGGGGGTGAGCGAACGAAGCCCCCGGCCCGCCGCAACCGAGCAAGCATCAAAACAGGTATCAAGCGAAAGAATATTCATTCCAGGCGCTGGTTTTAAACGATCGAAGCCATTTCGTCGAAGCTAAATCGCGGTGACCGCGGATAAATACCCGCCGGATCGCCATATCCCAAATTACATAGGAAATTCGACTTTATCTCGGTACCGGCGAAGAACTCAGCGTCAACGGCGGCATTGTTGAAGCCGGACATCGGGCCGCAGTCGAGCCCAATGGCGCGAGCGGCGAGAATGAAATAGCCGCCTTGCAGGGTGCCATTCCGAAATGCTGTGGTATCGGCGTGTTCTTTTTTCCCAACAAACCAGCTTTTGGCATCCGCCGCCGGATAAAGACGAGGCAGATATTCGTAGAAATTCAGGTCGTAAGCGATAATTGCGGTCGCCGGCGCCGCCATGGTCTTTTCGACATTTCCGGGGCTGAGATGGGGTTTCAGGCGCGCTTTCGCTTCCGGCGATTTCACATAGACAATCCGGGCCGGGGAGCAATTGACGCTGGTCGGCGCCCATTTCATGTGTTCGACGATCTGTTTCAGTAGTGCGTCGGGCACCTCTCGGGATTGCCATTTATTGTTGGTCCGCGCCTGGTCGAACAATTGGTCGAGCGCCGCACGATCGAGGGGTTCCGTCATTTTCGAATCCTGTGTGGTTTTCTGAGCCCAGAAACAAAGAACCCCGCCAAGGCGGGGTTCAATGGAATATGTTTTGTACTCTAGGCCGCCTGCACCGCCTGCACTTCCGGACAGAAGTGCTTCAGGAGGTTTTCGATCCCGTTTCGGAGCGTGGCGGTCGAACTCGGGCAGCCAGAGCAGGCGCCGCGCATGTGCAGATAGACCACGCCCTCGCGGAAGCCGGAGAATGTGATGTCGCCGCCATCTTGGGCGACAGCCGGGCGCACGCGGGTTTCAAGCAGTTCCTTGATCGTCGCGACTATCGATTCGTCTTGCGGATCGTAGTTCTCGGCGGCGCTGTCGTTAGCGTCTTCTTCGTCCGTCGCCGGGGCGCCGGACATGTAATGCTCCATGATGGCGCCGAGGATCATCGGCTTCAGATGCTGCCACTCGATGGAGCCTTTGGTCACCGAAATGAAGTCGGAGCCGAGAAACACGCCGTCGACGCCATCGATGGCAAAAAGGCGCGTCGCCAGAGGGGATGCCGCAGCGTCGGTTTTGGTGCGGAAATCGGCGGTGCCGTCCGCGAGGACGTCGCGCCCCGGAATGAACTTCAGCGTCGCCGGGTTCGGCGTAGCTTCGGTCTGAATGAACATGCTGCCTCACTTCGTGTTCGATGCTCGCGCAAGCGCTGCCCGCCCGCCGATGGTTAGAAGCCTTCTAACATAGGCTATATGGGTATGCCTATCGCCCGTGTCGAGGTTATCGAGCCAGGACTGTTCGTGGGGCAATTTAGGCCAATGCCTTGATTTCCGCGAGCGAAAGTTGGCCGGGCACGACCGTGACAGGCACGGCAAATCCGCCTCCCGTGCGCCCGGCCGCGAGGGACGCGACAAGCGGTCCCGGTCCCTTGGCGTCAATCGAGGCGCCGAGCACGAGGATGGATATGTCTTCGTCCTCGTCGATCAGCTTGTTGACCTCTTCGGCCGTGCGGCCTTCGCGGATGACGTCCTCGGCCTCGACGGCCTCGAAACCGGCGTGTGTCAGCTTGCGGCGAAAGAGACGAAACATCGCCTTCGCCTTCGTCGTCTCTTCTTCGATCTGGACCTGACGGACGCCGGCCCAGTTCTGGAACTCGCTCGTTTCGATGACGTAGAGCATGACGATCAGGCCCGACGACCGCTGCACGCGGCTCGCGGCGTAATAGAGCGCGCTTTCGACTTCCTGGCTCTCGTCAACGACGATCAGGAATTTGCGGCGATGGCCTTCTTCGAATGGGCGGCGCGGTTTCATGGGCGCGATGCTGCCATTCCTCGTGCGCGCCCGCAATGGCCGCAGACCAACGCATCATATGCAACTTTGTGGGAGGCGATCAGCTTCGAATGAAGCCGACGATGTCCTTGACCTTATTCATGATGGGCGACGCGATTTCTCTCGCGCGCGCGGAGCCGTCACCCAAGATGCGATCGATTTCGGCGGGGTCGGCCGTCAGACGCTTGATCTCGTTCGCGATGGGCTCGATGCGGGCGACGAGGGCGTCCGCCAGGACCTTCTTGAAAGCCGAGAACTGCTGGCCGCCGTATTCGGCCAGAACGGCTTCGACGGGTTTATCGACGAGCGTCGCGTAGATACCGATCAGGTTCTCCGCTTCTGGGCGGCCCGCGAATCCGGTTTCGTCGCTTGGCAACGGTTCGGTATCGGTCTTCGCCTTCTGGACCTTTTTCGCGATCGTGTCGGCGTCGTCGGTCATATTGATGCGCGAAAGATCGGAGGGATCGGATTTCGACATCTTCTTCGTACCGTCGCGCAGGCTCATGACTCGCGTCGAGGAGCCCGTGATGACGGGCTCGGGCTGCGGGAAGAAAATGCCGTCGGCGAAACCATTCTCGATGATTGAAGACGCAAAGTCGTTGTTGAACTTTTGCGCGATGTCGCGGGCGAGTTCCAAGTGCTGCTTCTGGTCTTCGCCGACGGGAACGTGCGTGGCGCGGTAAGCGAGAATGTCGGCGGCCATCAGGTTCGGATAGGCGTACAGTCCGACGGACGCCTGCTCTTTATCCTTGCCGGCTTTCTCCTTGAACTGCGTCATGCGGTTGAGCCAACCAAGGCGGGTGACGCAATTGAAGATCCACGCGAGTTCCGCGTGGGCTGAGACCTGCGACTGGTTGAAGAGGATGCTCTTCTTCGGATCGAGACCGGCTGCGATGTAGGCCGCCGTCACCTGACGTATCGCGGTTCTGAGTTCGGCTGGATCCTGCGCGACCGTGATCGCGTGGAGATCAACGACACAGTAGATGCACTCGTGCGTCTCCTGCATTTTGATCCAGTTGACCATCGCGCCGAGATAGTTGCCGAGATGCAGGCTGCCTGTCGGCTGCATGCCGGAGAAAACGCGCGGCGTGATTTTCATGGTCTGCTACCAGTGTTGAAACGAAATGAGGCGGCGTTATCGCGTGCAGGCGGCCGCGGCGCAAGGGTGTAGCATTTTCCTGGTGCTAGCGGCGCGTCAGCCTGCCGAGTTGGCCGATCGACATGACGCCGGTTGCGAGGATAAGCGCGGCAAAGACCCCAAGTCCGACGCCGATTTCACAGGCGAGGATCGACGCCTTAACGAAGAAGCCGCTGCCGTGCTCGTAATAGGGCGAAAGCCAATGGCTGGTCCCGAGCAGGGCGGCAACCATCACGGCGCTTGCAAGCAGGATCAGGGGCAGATTGCGTTTTAACCGGGCGTCGGCGACGAAATCGCGTCGGCGATTCAAAGTCGACCACAGAAGGTAAGCATTGAGCCAACCGCCGAGAGCCGTCGCGATGGCGATGCCGAGCTGGGGCAGCATTCCGAGGTGGCGCAGCAGGAAAAAGAGGGCGATGGAGCCGATCGTGTTGGCCGTCAGGCTGATCACGGCGTAGCGCATCGGGGTTTTGGTATCTTCACGCGCGTAGTAGGCGGGCGAGAAGACTTTGATCATCACGAACGCCGGAAGGCCGAGAGCGAACATCGCCAGCACCGACGCGGTGACATATGTGTCTTTCGGTCCGAACGCGCCCCGCTCGAACAGGACACGCACGATATCGGTGGGGATCACAGCGAGCGCCAGCGCTGCAGGGATCGTCAGCAGGAGGGCGAATTCGAGCGAGCGGTTCTGGCTGTCCATGACGCCCGCCGTATTTCCCGCCCTGAGTTGGCGGGCGACGTCGGGCAGCAACACGATACCGACCGCGATGCCGACGATGGCAAGCGGCAGCTCGTAAACCCGGTCGGCATAGTAAAGGTGCGAGACGGCGCCCGGTTGCAGCGAGGCGATGATCGTGCCGATGGCAATGTTGAGCTGAGTCACGCCGCCGGAAATGACGCCCGGTATGCCGAGCCTCACAAGGCGACGAACGTCTTCGGTCAGGCGCGGCCGCCGGATGCCGATGGACATGCCCGCGCGGCGCATGCCCCACATCAAGAGCGCGAGCTGGAAGAAGCCAGCGGCGAACACGCCCCAGGCCTGGATGACGCCGGCTTGGGGCTCGGCGTTATAGCCGAGCCACATCGAATACAGCGTCGCGATCATCATGACGCCGTTGAGAACGATCGAGACCGATGCGCTTTCTGCGAAGCGGCCGACCGAGTTCAAAGCCCCCGACATCAGCGCGACGATCGACATGCACAGCAGGTAAGGCATCGTGATGCGCGTCAGCAGCACGGACAATTCGAATTTCTCAGGGGCGACGTCGAAGCCCGGCGCCAGTCCGTACATCAGGAACGGCATCGCCAGTTCCGATACGATCACGACAATCAGCAAAACGAACAGGAGGCCCGACATGGCGTCTTCGGCGAACTTGCGGGCGGCTTCGGGGCCGTCGCCCTCAAGCTTCTTGGCAAAGATCGGCACGAAGGCGGAGTTGAAAGCGCCTTCTCCGAACAGACGACGAAACAGATTTGGAAAGCGGAAGGCGACGACGAACGCGTCCGCGACCCAGCCCGAGCCGAGCGTGGCTGCGATCAGGATATCGCGCATGAAACCGAATACACGGCTGAGCAGCGTCAGGCCGCCGACGGTGGCGAACGATTTATAAAGTTTCATGGCGTGAACGGCTTGAAGGTTCGCATTGCGCCTCAGAATGAAGACTCGCCCTCATAGACCGGCTTGAAGCGGTGAACATCCGGCAATTTGATGTCGGGCGGGCTCCCTTGTTGGACGTGGCTGCGAAGTCACGGCCTTGCCGTGGGATTACGGAAACGCAATCTCCGGCATCACGCGCGGGCGGCTTCGGAGGCGGCTTTGGCGCGCGCCGGATCGAGGATCGCTCTGAGGCGGGTCCGCAGAGCGCCCTGACGTGCCTCGTTCACGATCTGCTTGCCGACGAGATCCGTCACGTAGAACACGTCGACAGCTTTTTCGCCGAATGTCGTTACGTGCGCCGAGGTGATGTCGAGGGAGAGGTCGGAGAGAGCCGACGTCAGTTCGAACAAGAGGCCGGGGCGATCGCGGCCGGAAACTTCGAGAACGGTCAAGCGATCGGATAAGGCATTGTTGATGACGACCTCCGGCTCGACCGTGAAGGCTTCGAATTCGCGCGTTCCGATCCGCTTTTTCTTGAGAAGGGTGGAAAGCCGCTCCTTGCCGTTCAGCAGGCGCTGGATGGTGTCGATGATGCGATGAGAGCGACGAAGCTCGTCTTCATCCTCGGTAAATTCTCGGTTGAGAAGGAAGGTGTCGAGCGCGTAACCGTCGCGCGTGGTCGTGATGTGGGCGCCGGCGATATTGGCGCCCGCCGCAGCACAGGCGCCGGCGAACAGCGACAAGAGCCGCGCATGGTTCGGCGCGAAGACGGTTAGCTCGGTTATGGCGGTAAAGGAATCGGTTTTGATGTTGGTCGAGAACTTGGTGCGAGACGTCAACGCGTCGCGGACGACGTTCGCGTGCGCGACCTGGGTCGCGAGATCGGTGCGGAGCCAATAATTCGGATAGTGCCGGTCGATGAAGTCGTCGACGCTGCTCGCGGGCCAACCGGTCAGCGCCTGGCGTAACGCCGCCTGGGCGAGGTTGATGCGCTCATCGCGCGGGATTAGCGTATGGCCGCCGGCCACGAGCGGCTCGGTCTCGTGATAGAGCGTGCGCAGAAGCTGGCCCTTCCAGCCGTTCCAGACGCCGGGTCCGACGGCGCGGATGTCGGCGCAGGTCAATAGCAGAAGCAGTTTCAATCGCTCCGGGCTCTGCACGATGTCGGCGAAAGCGCGGATCGTATCGGGATCGGAAATATCGCGAGAATGCGCGAAGTTGCTCATCGTCAGGTGCTCTTCGAGAAGCCACGCGATGAGGTCGGTCTCAGACGGCGTCAATCCAAGACGCGGGCACAGCTTGCGCGCGATGCGGGCGCCGACGAGCGAGTGGCTCTCCTTCCGGCCTTTGCCGATGTCGTGGATGAAGGCTGCGACGAGGAGCGCGCGGCGGTTCTGGATCGAAGAAAAGATGGACGTCGCCAGCGGCAGTTCGGACGCAAAGTCGCCGCGCTCGATCGCGACGATGTTGCCGAGCGTGCGCAAGAGATGCTCGTCGACCGTGTAGTGATGATACATGTTGAACTGCATCATCGCCACGATGCGCCCGAACTCGGGCAGGAAGCGGCCGAGGACGCCGGCATCGTTCATGTGCCGGAGCGAGGCTTCGGGATTTCCCTTCGCGGTTAGCAGAGAGAGAAAAATCGCATTTGCTTCGGGGTCGTGGCGGAGCTTGTCGTCGACAAGGCGAAGTGAGCCGCGAAGCAGGCGGATGGCGTCGGGATGGAGATAGGCGCCGGTGTTCGCGGCTTGCGCGAAGAAGCGAATGAGATTGACGGGATCGCGCGCGAAAACCTCTGCGTCCGAGACATTCAGACGATCGTTATCGATGCGGAAATCTGTTTTTTCGCGCACTTCGCGGCGTGTTTTCCAGCTGAGGGGACTCAACAGGCTCTTGTAGCCGGGCGACGTCTTGAGCTGCTGCATTTCGAGCGCGCCGCATAGGATCGTCGTCAGGTCGCCGACGTCCTTGGCGATCAGGAAGTAGTGTTTCATGAAGCGCTCGACGGCGCGAAGCCCCTCGCGAGAGGTATAGCCGAGGTTCTTCGCCATTGCGGGCTGGACTTCGAAGGACAAGACCTCTTCGGCACGTCCCGTGAGGAAGTGGAGGAAGCAGCGCACGCGCCAGAGAAAATCTTCGCAACGGCGGAATGTCTGAACTTCTTCGGGGGTGAAAATTCCGGCCTCCACGGCCGCCGCACCGACTTCCTGGTTGAAGATATATTTCGATAGCCATTGCAGCGTATGGAGATCGCGCAAGCCGCCTTTGCCGTCCTTGATGTTGGGCTCGACCTTGTAGCGGCTTTCGCCCGCGCGGCGCGTGCGGTCGTCGCGCTCGGCCATCTTGGCGTCGATGAATTGGCGCGCGGTGCCCGCCACGACTTCGGACCGAAAGCGGTCTTCGAATTCGGCGAAGAGCTGGCTATCTCCGAGAATAAGACGGGAATCGAGAAGCGCAGTTCGTATCGTGATATCGGCCTGGCCGAGTTTCAGGCATTGCTCGATCGTGCGCGTCGCGTGACCGACTTTGAAGCCCAGATCCCACAGCAGATAGAGCATGTATTCGGCGACGCTCTCGCCCCAGGGCGTCTGTTTGTAGGGAAGCAGGAACAGCAGATCGATATCGGAGCCCGGAGCCAAGAGACCGCGCCCGTAGCCGCCCGTCGCGACGATGGCCATGCGTTCGGCATCCGACGGGTTCGTCGCGCGATAGACGTGGGTGACGGTGTAATCGTAGATCAGCCGGATCAGTTCGTCTTGGAATAGGCTCAAGCCCGCGGCGCAACGCCGTCCGTTGCCGTCGACGTCGAGGGCCGTGCGTGCGGCCTCCCTCGCGTTTTTCAGGAGCGCCTTGAGGCTTTCGAGGACCTTCGGGCGGGCGTCGCCGGGCGTGGCGTTGCTGTCGTTAAAATGCGCCGTCAACTCGCGGCGCGCCGCGAGCCGGTCGAAGTAGGGCGGCGGGATGAGGACGTTCGCTATATCGTTGGTCAAGGCTTCGTCTTCTTCAGGGTTTCGGCCAGAGCCTTGAGTTCATAGAGCTTCTCGAGCGCCGCCTTCGGCGACAGATCATCAGGATGCATGGCGAGCAGCAGCTTTTCAACGGCAGATGGTAAATCGCTTGTTGCTGCGCCTCTCGGCCGCGCCGCCGAGAATAGCGGGAGATCGTCAATACTTTCGTCGCCGAGCCGGGGGCGGCGGTCGGTTTTTTCGAGACGCGCAAGGACTTGACGCGCTCGTGTGACGACAGGTTCCGGCAAGCCGGCGAGCTTTGCGACCTGGATGCCGTAAGAGCGGTCGGCGGCCCCGGGCTTAACTTTATGCAGGAAAACGATGCTGTCGTGCCATTCCGCGACGTCCATCGTGACGTTCGCTATGCCGTCGAGGCGCCGCGCGAGGGCCGTCAGCTCGTGATAGTGGGTTGCGAACAACGCCCGCGCTTTCGTTACGCCGTGGAGATATTCGACCGTTGCCCATGCGATCGAAAGTCCGTCGAAGGTTGCGGTGCCGCGGCCGATTTCATCGAGGATAACGAGGGATCGCTCGGTCGCCTGATTGAGGATGGCGGCGGTTTCGACCATCTCGACCATAAATGTCGAGCGGCCGCGCGCCAGATCGTCGGACGCGCCGACGCGTGAAAATAGCCGGTCGACGACTCCGATGTGGGCTGAGCGGGCCGGCACGTAAGAGCCCATTTGCGCCATCACGGCGATGAGCGCGTTCTGCCGCAGGAATGTCGATTTACCAGCCATGTTCGGGCCGGTCACGAGCCAAATGCGGGCGTTGGGGAGTGCGTCGGCGGTTTGAGGTTCGACGGCCGATCCGCTGTGTCCGAGGATGCAATCGTTCTCGATGAAAGCCGCGCCGCCTTGTTTCGCAAGCGCCTGCTGGACGACGGGGTGGCGGCCGCCACGAACATCGAAGACGGAGCCTTCGTCGATCACCGGCCGCACGTAGCCCTGCTCCAGGGCGAGCGCCGCGAGTGCGGTATAGACGTCGAGTTCGGCGAGTGCTGCTGCGGCGGCTGAGAGCTGGTCGGTTGCGGCAGTGATGTCCTGTGTCAGCGACGCAAAGATTTCCTGCTCAAGGTTGAGCGCGCGTTCGCTCGCGGATGCAATCTGACCCTCGATTTCGAGCAACTCGGCCGTTGCGAAGCGCACACCGTTGGCCATCGTCTGGCGGTGACGGAAGCGCTCGGACAGCGGCGGCGACATCATCGGCTTGGCGTTGAGCTGCGTCACCTCGATGTAGAAGCCAAGAATGTTGTTGTGGCGCACGCGCAGTGTTTTTATGCCCGTTTCTTCGATGTAACGGGATTCAAGCTCGGCCATGACGCGGCGGCTATCGTTGCGCAACACGCGGGCTGCGTCGAGGTCGGCGTTGAAGCCTTCACGGATGAATCCGCCGTCGCGCCGGAGAAGCGGCGGATCATCGACGAGCGCATTTTTGAGCGCGCTCGCGAGAGCGGAGGGAACGGCTTCCAGGCGCGAGCGAATAGACTGAAGTTCCGGCGGCAACGGCAGTGGGTCCGCGCCGGTGGCCAACATGCTCGCGGCGTTGGATGCGGTTTCTACCGCGTCGCGCACGGCGGCGAGATCGCGAGGACCGCCGCGTCCGAATGTCAATCGCGGTAAGGCGCGGGCGAGGTCGGGCGTTCCACGCAAACACGAGCGAATATCGTCGATAAGCCGGCGATTTCCTAATAGGGCGGACACGGCGTCGAGTCGCGCTTCGATGGCGGCCGGTTCCTTGAGGGGGCTCGCGATCCGTGATTGAAGCTCACGCGCGCCGCCACCCGTTATGGTGCGGTCCATCGCGGCCAGCAGCGTCGCGTTTTTATCGCTCGACGACGATTTCACGAGTTCGAGGCTGGCGCGGCTTGCGGCGTCGATGAAGAGAGATGCGCCACCGGCGCGACGCGGCGCCCGGATGAGCGGTTTCCTGCCCATCTGCGTCAGGTCGATATATTTCAGGACCGCGCCGATAGCCGCGAGTTCGCCGCGCGAAAAGGCACCGAAGCCGGCAAGATCGGAGACGCCCAAGCAGTCCTTCAGATCGCGGGCTCCGGCGGCGCTGTCGAAATAAGCCGAGGGAAGCGGCGTCGTCTTGCCGCCCGAATAGTCGACCGTCCGGGCGAACGTCTCATCGCCGATAAGATTGTCGGGGGCGAGAACTTCGCTTGACGCTAAGCGGATCAGCTCGCCCGAGAGATCGATGCCTGAAACCTCCGAGACTTCGAACTCGCCGGTCGAGATGTCGATGGAGGCGAGCGTGGCGCGCGATTCCGGTGTTGCGATGCCAAGTTCGACCGGTGTCGCGAGAAAGACGGCCGTCAGGTAGTTGCGAGCCTTGGCGTCGAGAAGGGCTTCTTCGGTGAGCGTGCCGGGCGTTACGAGACGGACGACGTCGCGCTTTACGACCGCCTTGGGTCCGCGCTTTCGGGCTTCGGCCGGGTCTTCGAGCTGTTCGCAAACCGCGACGCGATGGCCCTGCTTGATTAACCGTTGCAGATATTCGTCGGCGCGATGCACGGGCACGCCGCACATTGGGATGTCTTGGCCCCGATGTTTGCCGCGTTTCGTCAATACGATGGAGAGTGCTTCCGACGCCGTCACGGCATCGTCAAAGAATAGCTCGTAGAAATCGCCCATCCGATACCAGAGCAGACTGTCGGGATTTGCGGCCTTGATTTCGAGATATTGCGCCATTGACGGCGTCGCGTCGGCGGCGGCCGCGGAATCCGCGCCACTCTGCGACACTTCGGCAGCAGCCTCTGGCGCTGATTCGGGATGCCTGCCCTTGCGCGGCTCGTCGGTTCTGGACATCAAGAGATTACGTTTCAAATTGCCCCGTTCGGCTTCACGAATGGCGCGACGGGAAACGCCCCGCCGATCCCCGCCCAAGCGTCGGATATGCATAGGTTGCTGTTCCGGCTCCCGCAACCTATCGTGCCCGCCCTTATCCCCCGATGTATGCTTTGGCAATACTGCCGGAGCAGACGGAATCCTGAACGGTCAACACCATGCCCTCCCTTCACCGCGCCGCCCAAGTGACGGCTCAAGAAGCGCTTGCATTTCATGCCAACGGCAAGCCCGGCAAGCTCGAAATTACACCGACGAAGCCGTTGGCGACGCAGCGCGATCTCGCGCTCGCTTATTCTCCGGGCGTTGCAATTCCGGTGCAGGCGATCGCGGAAAATCCGCGTGACGCATACGCCTATACCAGTAAGGGCAATTTCGTCGCCGTCGTGTCGAATGGCACAGCGATCCTCGGGCTTGGCAATCTGGGGGCCCTGGCCTCGAAGCCGGTGATGGAAGGCAAAGCGGCGCTGTTCAAGCGTTTCGCCGACATCGACGCGATCGATCTTCTCGTCGATACGCCGGACCCGGACGCGTTCATCAACTGTGTTCGCTATCTCGGGCCGTCGTTCGGCGGCATGAACCTCGAAGATATCAAGTCACCCGATTGCTTCATCATCGAAGAGAAGCTCAAAGCCCTGCTCGACATTCCAGTTTTTCATGACGATCAGCACGGAACCGCAATCGTCGTCGCGGCCGGAGTGCTGAACGGTTTGCGCGTCGTCGAGAAAAACATCGACGATGTGAAGCTCGTTTGCGCAGGTGCTGGCGCAGCGGCGCTGGCGTGCCTCAATCTTCTCGTCAAGATCGGCATCAGGCGCGAGAACATCACCGTTTGCGACGTCGTCGGCGTCGTTTACGAGGGCCGCAAAGAACTGATGGATCCTTACAAGGCGCCTTTCGCACAGAAGACGAATGCCCGGACGCTGGCGGACGTCATCGGCGGCGCGGATATTTTCCTCGGGCTCTCGGCAGCCGGTGTTCTGTCGAAAGATCACGTCGCCGCGATGGGACCGAAGCCGCTTATTTTCGCGATGGCCAATCCCGATCCGGAGATCACGCCGGAAGATGTGAAATCCGTTCGCTCCGACGCGGTGATGGCGACGGGGCGCTCTGACTATCCCAACCAGATCAACAATGTCTTGTGCTTCCCATTCATCTTCCGCGGCGCGCTCGACGTTCACGCGACGACGATCAACGATTCGATGAAGATCGCAGCTGCGGAAGCGATTGCAGCGCTGGCGCGGGCCGAGGTTCCTGATCAGGTCGCGGCGGCCTTTCTCGGCGAGCGTCCGACATTCGGTCCGGGCTATATCATTCCAGCGCCATTCGACCCGCGTCTCCTGCCACACGTTTCCGCGGCGGTTGCGAAAGCGGCGATGGATTCCGGCGTCGCGCGCAGTCCCATCGTCGATATGGATGGCTACGTTGCGCGTCTCAACGCGCGCCTCGATCCGGTCGTGGGGTGGCTGCAAACGACATTCGATTCCGTTCGCAACGATCCGAAGCGCGTCGTTTTCGCCGAGGGCGAGGAGCCGGCCGTCATCCGGGCGGCGAATACGTTCTTCCAGCAGGGCTTCGGCCAACCGATCCTGATCGGCCGGAAGAAGGTCGTGACGGATCACTTCCGCGAGCTCGGCATTCCGCTTCGGCCGGAGTTCGAATTGATCGACACAAGCGAGTCGCCGTTTGTCGAAGAGTTTTCGGAATTTCTTTATTCGCGGCTGCAGCGGCGGGGATATTTGAAGCGCGATTGCGAGCGCGTCGTCACCAACGAGCGCAACGTGTTTTCGGCGTTGATGGTGACGCACGGTCATGCCGATGCGATGGTTTCAGGCGTGACGCGGAACTGGACGAGCGTTTATTCCGATGTTCACCGGGTGATGGACGAGAAGCCCGGCCGACATGCCATCGGCGTGTCGCTGGTTCTCAATCGCGGGCGCGCGGTTCTCATCGCGGATACAAGTATTCACGATCTGCCGAACGGCGAGCAACTTGCGAATATCGCTGTCGAGGCGGCGCGAGCGGCCCGTAATTTCGGGATCGAGCCGCGTGTGGCATTACTCGCGTATTCGACGTTCGGACAGCCAAAGGGCGAACGGTCGGAGCAGGTGCGCCAGGCCGTACGCATTCTCGACGAGCGTCTTGTCGATTTCGAGTACGACGGCGACATGGCGGCTGACGTGGCGCTCAACCGAACATTAATGGGGCACTATCCGTTCTGCCGCCTGTCGGACACGGCCAACGTGCTGGTGATGCCCGCGTTTCACGCCGCATCGATCTCGACGAAGATGATCAAGGAGCTTGCCGGGGCGACGCTCATCGGGCCCGTTATCGTCGGGCTATCGCATTCGGTGCAGATTTGCTCATTCGGCGCGACGGATGCGGACATCGTCAACATGGCGGCGCTGGCCGCTTACGGCGCCGGCAAAGACTAGCGGCGTTTTTCGCAGCGAATGAAGCACAGGACGCTCAAGCGTCGACGGCGATCCGGCTTTTGGTTTCGGCCGGGGCGCCGTAGTGCTCGAAATAGCGCGGATCTATATTCGCGACCGGCATGATCACGAGGACGTCGGTGGTGCCGAACTGTTTGTCGATCACGGCGCCGTCGCCGAAATAGGCGCCGAGCCTCAGGTAGGCCTTGATCAGGGGCGGCATGGCTTTCAGTGCAGCCTTCTGGTCAATGTCTGACGCCGGCATCAGGTTCATCGAGACGGCGAGCGGTTCACGCGCACTGCAGCGCCATTCCTGGGGCGCCGGGGCTTTGTGATAAAGATAGCTCAAAGCCATCCTATGATCTTCGATGTCGATGCCTTCAAAGCTCGCGCAGCCGATCATCACGTCGATGCGGTTTTCGCGAACGTAGGTCCAAAGCCCGTGCCACAGCAGCTCGACCGAGCGCTTGCTGCGATAGGGAGCGAGAACACATGAGCGGCCGAGTTCCATGAACCGGTGCGTCGCCGACTTGCTCTTCAGGAGCGGGGCGATTTCGTACTCGCTTGCCGAGTAAAATCCGGGGCCACGCTCGGCAACTTCCTGGCGAAGAATGCGATAGGTGCCGACGACTTTCGGCCGCTCGGGGCGCCCGGCCCGGCCCGGCATCGTCTTGTCGAGATCTACCACGAGAAGATGATCGCAGAGGGCGTCGTAGGCGTCTTCGTCGCGGCGGCGGAATTGCGCAAGGCGGGTCGGGACGGCCGACATTTCTTCGAAGAAGACTTGATAGCGTAAGCGCTGCGCGAGCTTGATTTCCGACCAGGAGCGAGCCAACCGGACTTCGAGATTGCCGACGCGGCCGTAGACCTTGGGCTCGATATCGCGGTTTAACGCCTTCAGCCGACGAGCCGGTACGCTCAGGGCCTCAATGGCTGCGAGGCCCGGCGGAAGTTTCCCGGCCCGGCTTGGCCAACGTCTGCTGCGGTCTGCAATTGCCTGCCACATCGGATGGAAACCCCCAGAGTGCACCAACGTAGGCGGCTACCACGATTCCGTGACAGTTTTTAGATCGAATATTGATTTGCTCAGGCCGCCGGCGGCGCCATGCGGACGTTTTGTGCCGTCCATCGCAGCAGCATATCGTGGAGTTCGCGGGCATCGAAGGGCTTGGCGAGGTAGTCATCCATTCCGGCGGCCCTGCAGCGTTCGCGGTCCTCGGCGAAGGCGGTGGCGGTCAGGGCGATGATCGGGGGGCAGGAGAGGCTCTGGTCCTTGCGTTCGCCATACAGGGCCTTGATCGATTTCGTCGCGATCAGGCCGTCGATGTCGGGCATCAGGATGTCCATCAGGATGAGGTCGAATGACGGGCGTCTGCGTTCGAGCGTTTCCCATATCGCGGCTATGGCGGACCGGCCGGTGTCGACGACCGTCGCCTTGCCGCCCGCACGCTCGATGATCTTGCAGGCAAGCAGGGCGTTGATCTGGTTGTCCTCGGCAACGAGGACCCTGAACGGGTGGTAGGCGCCGCGCCGCCGAATGGCGTCCGGCCCATCGGATGGATCGCGGAGGCCGTGGTCTGGCATAGGCATGCCTGACCCGACGTTCGCCGGGGCGGCGGCCACACGTAATTCCAGCTCGGCGGTGAAAACCGCTCCTTTGTCCAGGCCTGCAGAGGCGGTGATCTCGCCGGACATCGCCTGAGCTATTCTTTTTGCGATCGCTAGTCCAAGGCCGCTTCCGCCTGGGTTCCGGTCGATGGAACTCGCGTCCTGCTCGAACTCGTCGAAGAGGCGGCGCGCGGAATCCGGCGGAAAGCCGATGCCGGAATCGGAAACTTCGATCGCGATGCGCGCGGCCCGCGGATTTGCGGCGCGATCGGAGGAGATATCAATCGCGACAGCGACGCCGCCCTTGTCCGTGAATTTGATGGCATTCGATAGCAAGTTGAGAAAAATCTGGCGCACGCGGATCTCGTCGCCCACGACCCATTCGGGCACCGCGTCAGTGATATCGCATGTCAAAAGCAGGTTCTTGGCCGTGGCTTCCGGCGTCATGAGCAGCATCATCTGGGCGATGCAATTCCTCAGCGAAAAGACCTCGTTCGCCAATTCGAGCCTGCCCGCTTCGATCTTGGAAAAATCGAGGATGCCATCGAGCAAGCCGAGCAGAGAACGGGCGGAATCTTCGACGACGCGCACATAGGTTCGCTGTTCGGGATCGAGCTCGGTATCGCGAAGCAAACTGATCATGCCGATGATGCCGTTCATCGGCGTTCTGATCTCGTGGCTCATTGTGGCAAGGAAACGCGATTTTTCCCGATTTGCCGTTTCGGCGCGGTCACGGTCGCCGCGGAGCGCTTCTTCGATTTCCCGTTCGATGGTGACGTCATGTCCGACGCTTTGAATCTCGATGCCACCGCCGTCCGCTGTAACCTCCGTGTCCTCCCATGCGATCCATCTCTTGCCTCGGCGCGTCGGCAGCAGTTCAAGCGTTCTGCAACCTGTGGCGGAGGCGTCGACGGCCGCTTCTGTAAGGAGCGCATGGGGACGATAATACGAACCGAGGACATCACCGCTGCGGATGCCGAAGGCATCGAGGAACGCCGAATTGGCGAAGACCAGGCGACCGTCGCTTGCCCGACGGACGATGAAGTCCCTTTGCGAATCCAAAAGCTGGCGATAACGGATCGCGTTGTCGGACAGTCGCCAGCGGGCATCTTTTAGGTCTTCGAGCCGGTGGCTATCGAGACCGCTCGGCGGGGCGCTCTGCGCTATCCGTCGCCCGGACACCGGCGGCACGATGAATCCGCACAAAGCACCGGCGGCAAGTAGGCCCAGGCCAGTGAGAGCGGCAACGATACCGCCGCCGAACGCCACTCCACTCGAGACAATGCCGATCGCGATCAAAAGTGTACCAACGATAGCCGCGATTGCCGCGCAAAAGCGCACAACCCAGGCTGCCGGCCTTTTATCTTCGCGCGATGACGGTACGTTCATGCGTACCTCGACGGATCGCGAGTAAATGGTTTTTCGCAACAATGCTGTGGCCCCTGAATGCGGGGCGACAGTCATCCAGTGCTCTTTTACAGAATCTAAATAGACGTGGTTAAGCGCCGATCCGCAGCCATCAAATCTTTTTCGACCGGCTGCAATGTCGGTCACATCGCCTTTACAGTCGCCGCAAGTCGGCGTCCGTCAATTTGCGCGCTGCTTCCTCGATCATCAGCGGGACGCCGTTGCGGATCGGAAACGCCAAGCCGGCCGCCTTGCTTAAGAGCTCGCGGGCTTTCGCATCGTAAACGAGGCGAGTCTTGGTCAAGGGGCAGACGAGAAGCTCAAGCAGTTTCGGATCGACGGCGTTGGCGTCGTCTTGGGGGCTGTCGTCGAGATTTTCGCTCATCGCATGCCCTCCGGCGCTATTGAAGCGTCGTGCCGCTGTTGCCGTTCGAAGCCAGATCGATTTCCGCGAGCGCAACGAGCACTTCGGCGCGCGACTGCAAATCCTTGGCTTCGAGAAGCGCCTGTTTTTCCTCGGGGCCGTAAGGGCACATCACCGAAAGAGCGTTGATCAGGAATTCGTTCGATGCCCGCTGGATCGTTGCCCAATCCGTCTTCAGGCGATTGGCCTCAAGGTAAGTCCGCAGGACGCGAAGGAGGTTCTGGCGATCGACCTGCTCTTCGCCGAGACCCTCGGTCAAATCGCTCGCGAATTTGTCGTAGCTGACGCTCATGATGCGGTAGGGCATGTCGGTTTCGGCTTCGCCGACGCATTGAAACCGTGTGACGCCCGTCAGCGTGATGATCAACCGTCCGTCGTCGAGTTCCTGGTAGGACGTTATTCGGCCGGCGCAGCCGACGGAGCGCAACTCGGCCGTTTTTTCGATGGGGCTTTCCTGATCGTCGTCTCCGGCTACGAGCGGTTGCAGGATGCCGATGATCCGCGCGCCCGACATCACATGGTCGATCATGTCGACATAGCGCGGTTCGAAAATGTTGAGCGGCAGGGTCGCGCGCGGCAGCAGGATGGCGCCGCGGAGAGGAAAAACGGGAATCCTTGGCGGCAGATCGGCCGGACGGCGATAGCGTTCCGTGAGGGTCAAATGGGATCGTCTCCGCTAGGCGTCGAAAAGATCAACTGAATAGGATGGATGATAGCCGCCGCCGCCCTTCGGCAACCAACGGCTCTTTCTGGCCCCAGGCGTCGAAGAATTGCAGAAGCTGCTTGCGGGCAGCCTCATCGTTCCATTTCCGGTCTATCCTGACGAGATCGAGTAGAAGTTCAAGGGCGTCCTGACGTTCATCGGATGCCCCAAGACCGACGGCGAGATCGAGGCGGGCTTGGAAGTCCTTGGGATTTTCGGCGACGCGTTTCTTCAACTCGTCGAGTTCGCCGGTGTCGGCGCTTCTTTCGGCGAGCTGAAGAGCGGCCTCGATGCTCTTAACCACCGGCATCTCGCGTTTGTCGGGTGGGACGAGGGCCAGCGTTTGCTTGGCGCGCGCCACGTCGCCGCTCTTCATGTAACAGGATGCGAGACCGGCCAGCGCTTCGGCATTGGTGCGATCTTCCTGCAGAATGCTGGCGAAGATTTCGGCGGCGCTCTGCAAATCGTCTTGTTCGAGCAGGTCTTCGCCGGTTTTCAAAAGCTCCGCAATTCCGACTTCGGCGTCGTCGGCAACGAGGCGGTCGATGAACGCCTTGATCGTGCTTTCGGGCTGTACGCCGACAAATCCGTCGACCGGCTGACCATCGCGAAAAGCATAGACGGTGGGGAGCGATTGAATGCGAAGTTGGGCCGAGATCGCCTGGTTCTCGTCGACGTTGACCTTCACGAGACGGACCTTGCCGCGATAGCCGCGGACCAGTTTCTCGATGAGTGGCGTCAACTGTTTGCACGGTCCGCACCACGGCGCCCAGAAATCGACGACGACCGGCACCGTGTTCGACGCATCGAGAACGTCAACCTTGAAGGTCGCGGTCGTCGAGTCCTTGACGACGTCGGTTCCTCCGAAAGCGCCAATCTCCGTGTCTTTTGCACCGAATTCCATCGAGCCTGTCTCCTCCCCGCTCAAGTCTTCAAGACGCGGTCAATTCCATGACGCAGGGTTCATGGCCGGTGGCCCGAATGAACCGCAAAAGGTCGTCGCGCGCAATGTTTGTCGTCGCTGTGTTTTCAAGAGGATGACAGTTCATCGAGGTGCCGGCCATCAGCGCCTCATCGACGACGATTTTCACTCGGTTTTCAGTATCGTTGATCACCGCAAATGCCGTTACCGAACCGGGCGAGACGCCGAGCGTTTCCATCAGCAACTCGGGCCTGCCGAACGAGAAACGTCCGGCCCCCAATTTTTTCGACAGGCCTTTGAGGTCGACGCGTGTCTCGGCTTTGGCGATCACGAGGAAAAGCGCGCCCTTGTCATCCTTGAGGAACAGATTTTTCGTATGGGCGCCGGGGAGCGGAATTTCGACCTTGTCGCTTTCGGCGACGGTAAAGACGGCCGGATGGTCGATCGTTTCGGTTTGAATTCCGAGGTCAGCCAGGGCCGAGAACAGCTGTTGTCGCGTGAGGGGCATCGGCTGGTCGCTTTCTCCGTTTTCGCTGCTCCGCCGCCGGATGCATACCCCGGCGGACCTCCGATATATAAGGCCGATGGCCATTTTTGCCGCCATGACGCAGGGGCTTGCATTGGCCGGGCACTTGCGCCATAAGGCGGGTCTTCCGCCGCCGCAAGGCGGCGTTAGTATCTGGACATGCGGGTGTAGCTCAGGGGTAGAGCACGACCTTGCCAAGGTCGGGGTCGAGGGTTCGAATCCCTTCGCCCGCTCCAGTACATCAGGGACGCTACCCCGGTCCCCCAAAACAGATCAAAACAATCCGTGTCAGAAGTATCTGGCAACAGGACAACCCAGCTTCGAATGGCTTGCCGTTTGTCGGCGCGAGGCGCCGCGCATTCGCTGGCGCCGCCTGCCGTTGGCGCGACATTTTACGGCGCCCGAGCGCCGCCGCGATTGGGACTCGCTGCCGCCATAGCGAGGGAGAATAAATACGGTGGGCTGGGCTTGAAAGGGTGCAACTCAATTGAAACGCTTCGTGCAGTCTCTCCAGGCGGCATTCGCTTGTGCAATTCTGGTGGTGCTCATCTTCAGCATTCCAATGGTCATGGCTTCCACGCCGATCCACTTCGATATCGCATTCATGAGCCCGGCTCATCTTATCGCGGGGCAGCAGGGTGCGGGCGGTACAGCTTCGCTCGTCTCGCCATGATTAGCTCTGGAGCATTATAGAGCGCCCGCCGACGCTCAAAACGAAACCGGCCCCTCGCGGGGCCGGCATCGGGCATTTGTCAGTAGTAGCAATAGGAATGACGGCGGCGATAATAGTAGTCGTCGCAGAGATAACCTTCGTCATAAGCGTAGTCGTCGTAGCCGCCGTAGTAGAAACCTGGGCCCCAGCCGTAACCATAGTAGCGACCGCCCCAACCACCACGACCGCGATGGCCGTAGCCGCCATGCCCATAGCCTCCGCCGTGACGTCCGTATCCGCCAGCGAAATGCCCGCCTCGGAAACCGCCGCCGCCAAAGTGGCCTCCGCGGAAGCCACCGCCACCGTGAAATCCGCCACCACCGCCGTGGAAGCCACCGCCGCCACCGCCGTTCCGGGCTTCAGCGCCTGCGGAAAAGCCGACGACGGCCAGCGCCGCTATCGCGCCTGTCAGCGCTTTTTTCCAATTTTCCATTTTGAGCTCCATACCGTAATCGAATCGCGATTTTTTCGAGTCCGCCGACCATAGTAACGTGGTGTCATAAACGTCGTTTCCAATGGAAACCTGCCAATTGCGCATAGCAGGCAGAAGCCATTCGCCATCCGGATTCGACTGCAACGAAGGATCAGATTCCGAGCGCGAAACGTTTAGGCGATCCCTAAAAAACTCCGAACACGGGGCATCGTCCCTCCCGCAGGATTTCGCGCAAACCCATGCGTGTCCGGCCGGATAGGAGCGATGCCTAGATGACGCTCCCGGGCCGTTGCGGTGCTTGTGCCGCTCAGGTGTCTGGATCGACGTGTACGTCCGTCGATCTGAATATAAGCTGAATACGTCGTGCCCATCCCACGGTCGCGGAAGATGGTGGAAACCCTTGCCACGTCGTTCGCGGAGGTGCTTGGTCCGTCCGACGCCTAATTATGGGTACTAAAGTCATGGCGGTGTCGCTTGAACGCCATGAATGAAAATCATACCACAGACGTCGGCTCGCGAGGGCCGCTCGACGATCCGCCTCTATCGCCCTATTGCTCCCCCGGCACCGAACCTTTTCGATTCAGAAACGAGGACTGCCAGCGCCATGACCGCAGCCATGAGAACTTTCATCGTTCGTCCGATCGCGGTTCTCGCGATCATTGTTGCGGCCCTGTCGATGGCAGGCTGCGGGATCAACACCATTCCGACGAAGGAGCAGCAAGCAAAAGCTGCCTGGAGCGAGGTGCTGAACCAGTACAAGCGCCGGTCGGATCTCGTTCCCAATCTCGTCGAGACGGTGAAGGGCTTCGCGGATCAGGAAAAGAGCGTGCTGATCGATGTCACGAAAGCGCGCGAGCAGACGACGAACATTCAGCTGCCCGCCGATATCCTGACCAATCCTGATGCGATGAAGAAATTCCAGGATGCGCAGGCAGGGCTCTCGGGCGCGCTTGGACGATTGATGGCGGTGGTCGAACGCTATCCGGATATCAAGTCGGGTCAGAACTTCCTGGCGTTGCAGAGCGAGCTTTCGGGTACCGAGAACCGTATCGCCATCGCGCGCCGCGACTACATCCAGGCGGTGCAGGCCTACAACACCGAGATCGTGACCTTCCCGGGCCGGCTCTGGAAGATGGCGCTGTATCCGCAGGCGAAGGAAATGGCGACGTTCGACATTTCGCCTGAAGAGCAGAAGGTTCCGAAGGTCGATTTCAGCAAGCCTTAGGCGGCGGACGCATCAACTTTTGCCGGGAGCCTATCAGATGGCTGGGGCTTTGAACGCGGCTCGGTCTTCGATATCGCGCAGCGGGCCGCGTGCGCTGCTGCGCGTGATGATGGCTATGCTGTCCGCCACGCTTTCGGGCCTGTTCGTTCCGGCCTTCGCGGATCCGGTTTATCCGGAGCTTGCGGGACGCATCACGGATGAAGCGGCGCTGTTGACGCCCGCCGAGAAGACCGACATCGAAAGCGATCTTGCTTCCCTCGAGCAGACATCGACGGACCAGCTCGCGATCGTCACGGTCAAATCGCTCCAGGGTTATTCGATCGAAGATTACGGCATCGGTCTCGCGCGAAAGTGGGGGATCGGTCAGAAGGGCAAGGACAACGGCATCCTGCTGATCGTCGCTCCGAACGATCGTAAAGTCAGGATCGAAGTCGGACGGCGGCTTGAGCCGTTCATGACCGACACGATGTCGGCGCTTATCATTCAGAATGCCATCCTGCCGAAGTTCCGACGCGGCGATTTCGCGGGCGGCATCAAGGACGGCGTGCGCGATATCAAGTCGGTGGTGCTTGGAGACGCCGAAGAAGTGAAGCAGCGCGCAGCCGGTTCGCGCACGCCGCAGGACGATCCGACGGTGATCATCCATCTCGTCATCTTTTTCCTGATCGTGGCCTTCATCATCTGGGTCAATTATCGCAATGCGCAGGCGATGCAGGCCGGGATGCCGGGCACCCAGCAGCGCCGGCGGCGTGGCGGCGTTGTCATCATTCCAGGCGGCTCCGGGGATTGGGGCGGCGGTTGGTCGAGTGGCGGCGGCGATAGCGGGGGCGGCGGCTGGTCGGGAGGCGGCGGCGACTTCGGTGGCGGCGGCGCTTCGGGGGGCTGGTAGCAATGACGATAGCAACGCAAGCAGGTGGCCCGGAACGATGAGCTTCATCAGCGCCAAAGACGCGGAGCGGATTTCCGCGGCCATTACCAAGGCCGAACGCAACACGTCGGGCGAGATCGTCGCCGTCGTTGCGGATCAGAGCAGCCGCTATCAGCATGTTCCGTTCATGTGGGCGGCGCTGCTGGCGCTGATCATCCCGTGGCCGCTCATCCACTTCACCTGGATGAAGGTGCAGTGGATCTTCCTCATTCAGTTGCTCGTCTTCCTCGCGCTGCTGGCGCTTGCGTGGCATCCGAAGGTGCGGATGTCGCTTATTCCGAAGTCGATCCTTCGCGCCAATACGCGGCGGCGAGCGAGCGAGCAGTTCCTTGCGCAGAACCTGCACACGACGACGGGGCGGACGGGCGTTTTGATCTTCGTGTCGATTGCGGAGAAGCGCGTCGAGATCATCGCCGATAGCGGCATCGATGCGCAGGTCGAGAAAGGTATCTGGCAGAAGATCGTCGACGATTTCACAGCCGACATCGGCGCGGGCCGTGCGGTCGAAGGTTTCGAGCGGGCGATAGGGCGCATCGGGGAGCTTCTGGCACAGCATTTCCCGCCGAGGGATATCGATCCGAACGAGCTTCCCGACCATCTTATCGTCTTGCGAAACTGATTATCTGACGACGTTTTCGAAGCGGCTCGAAAGAGGGGGAAGGCATGTCGACCTTGGGTATCGGCGAGGGGGCTGGGCATGCCGCCATCGTCGAAGAAAGCGCGGTTGCTCGCGCGCCGCTTCGCGCTCGCGTGTCCTGGATGCTCTATGACTGGGCCGTGCAACCGCACTACACATTGGTGCAGACGTTTCTATTCGGACCCTATTTCGCGAATGCCATCGTGCAGAATTCCGTCTGCGGAACGATGATTGCGGAAGGCAGCGAGAAGGCTGCTTGCGGCCAGGCGCTTTGGGGATATGCGGCGGCTGTCGCGGGGCTCGTGATTGCGATCATCAGCCCGCTGCTGGGCGCGGCAGCTGACGGGCGTGGTTCGCGCAAGCCCTGGATGGCCGCGCTTTCGCTATTATTTTTAGCGGGGCTTTCGAGCCTCTGGCTCGGGGCGCCCGACGCGAACATGACGACGATCCTCATCGTTCTCGGGGGCTTCGTCGCGGCGACGATCGCTGCCGAACTTATGAGTGTTTTCTCGAACGCCATCATGACCGGGCTCGTGCCGAAGGCGGAGCTGGGCGTCCTTTCCGGCACCGGATGGGCCGTCGGGTATTTCGGCGGTCTCGTGAGTTTGGCGCTCGTCGCGGGGCTTCTCGTGCCGATGCCGGGCGAACCGAAAACACTGCTCGGACTCGATCCGCTGCTCACGCTCGACACCGCGACGCATCAGGGCGATCGCATCACCGGGCCGTTCGCCGCGATCTGGTTCGCGATTTTTATTGTTCCGTTTTTCCTTTTCGTCCCGGATCGGCGTCGCGCGGCGACAGGACATCCCGCGCGTTCGGCGGCGGCGGAGCTTTGGGACACGATCAAATCGCTACCGTCGATGCCGAGCCTGTTGATCTTCCTCATCGCGCGCATGCTCTATACCGACGGTCTGACTGCGATCTTCGCGTTCGGCGGCATCTACGGCGCGTCGGTGTTCGGATGGGGGCCGTTGGAACTCGGAATATTCGGCATTGTCCTGACGCTCGTCGGCGCGTTCGGCGCGTTGTTCGGTGGCTGGCTCGATGACAGCGTCGGACCCAAGAGGGTCATTATCGTCGCGCTCGTGGCCTTGTTCGTGGGCGCGATCGGCATTCTGTCGGTCGACAAATCGCATATTTTCTTCACGACGGAGGTGGCGGCGAAAGCCATCGGCTCGAAGCCGTTCTCGTCGGCCGGAGAGCAGACGTTTTTGGCGTTCGCGATTTTGGTCGGCATCGTTTCGGCGCCGGTGCAGGCCGCCAGCCGGTCGCTGCTGGCGCGGATCGCGCCCGCCGACAAGATCACGCAGTTTTTCGGGCTCTTCGCGTTTTCGGGCAAAGTCACGGCGTTTCTGGCGCCGTTCTTCGTCGCGCTCATCACGCAGGAGACCGGCAGCCAGCGTATGGGCATGTCGGCGGTTCTCGCGTTCCTTGCGATTGGCGTCGTGATGATGCTGTTCGTCAGAACGCGACCGGCTCCATAAGCGTCGATCGGTTTAGTGGCGGAAGTGGCGAATGCCGGTGAAGACCATCGCCAAGCCGCGCTCGTCGGCTGCCTTGATGACTTCGTCGTCACGCATCGAACCGCCCGGCTGAATGACTGCCGTGACACCCGCTTCAGCGGCCGTGATCAAACCATCGGCAAACGGAAAGAACGCGTCCGAGGCGACGACCGATCCGACCGTCAGGGATTGGTCGAGGCCCAGTGCCTTGGCAGCTTCGGCGGCTTTCCACGCCGCGATGCGGGATGACTCGACCCGGCTCATCTGGCCCGCGCCGACGCCGACGGTCGCCTGGTTCTTCGCATATACGATGGCGTTGGATTTGACGTGCTTTGCGACCTTGAACGCGAAGCGAAGATCTTTCCGCTCGGCGTCCGTTGGGGCGCGTTTCGAGACGACCTCCAAGTCGAGATCGTCGGCGTTGCTGGCGTCACGCGATTGCACGAGGAATCCGCCTGCAACAGATTTGAAATTGAGGCCTGGCGCGCGGGAGTCGGCGAGCGCCCCGGTCAGCAACAAGCGAAGGTTTTTCTTGCTCGCAAAGATGGCTTTCGCTTCTTCCGTCGCGTCGGGTGCGATGACGACTTCGGTGAAGATCTTGGCCATTTCCTCGGCGGTCGCGGCGTCGATTGTTTTGTTGAGGGCGATGATGCCGCCAAAGGCGCTGACCGGATCGCAGGCGAGAGCGCTGCGATAAGCTTCAGCAAGCGACGCTGCAACCGCGACACCGCACGGGTTGGCATGCTTGATGATCGCGACAGCGGGCAATCGCGGATCGAATTCTGAAACGAGTTCGAAGGCGGCATCCGTGTCGTTGATGTTGTTGTACGAGAGTTCTTTGCCCTGAAGCTGCTTCGCCGTCGCGACGCCAACGCGGGCTTCAGCGGAGAGATAGAGCGCGGCCGTTTGATGGGCGTTCTCGCCGTAGCGGAGCGCTTGTCCGAGGTGGCCGCCGAAGGCCCGCCATTCCGGCGCGGTGGCGTTGAGTTCGCGCGCAAACCAATTGCTGATGGCGGCGTCGTAAGCGGCGGTTCGGGCGAAGGCCTTCGCAGCGAGGGATTTTCGCAATGCAAGCGTCGTTGCGCCGTCATTCGCCGCAATTTCGGCGAGCACGCGGTCGTAGTCGGCGGGTTCGACGACGACGGTGACGCTGTCGTGGTTTTTTGAAGCGCCGCGGATCATCGCCGGACCACCGACGTCGATGTTCTCGACGCAGTCATCATATGATGCGCCTTTGGCGACAGTCGCTTCGAACGGATAGAGGTTCACGACGAGGAGGTCGATCGGCAGAATATCGTGTTCGCGCGCAGCCGCATCGTGCACATCATTGCCGCGAATGGCGAGAAGGCCGCCGTGGACTTTCGGATGCAGCGTCTTCACGCGGCCGTCCATCATTTCCGGGAATCCGGTCAGCTCGGAGACATCCATGACGGCAAGGCCGGCAGCCTTCAATGCAGCCGCGGTGCCACCCGTCGAGACCAGCTCGATGCCGCGCGCCTTCAAGGCAGTCGCGAATTCGATCAATCCGGTTTTGTCGGAGACCGAAAGTAGAGCCCGGCGTATCTGTTGCTCAGCCATGTTCACCCCAGCTTTTTCGATGTGGCGGTTATCACGGTGCGCCCGGCGTGGCCATCCCGCCGAGGGATGAGCGTGCGATTGTGACGCGCAAACGTGGGGCCGCGTCAGACCTTGCTGATTTCCGGCTTTTCGGCCTGGACGAGCCAATGGACGGACGTCTCGCCGAACGTGGTGCCACGGAGCACGATCTGCAGGCTCGGCCTGGGGCCTGCGCTGTCGACGAAAAACAGGCTTTCCTCGATCGACATCTGCGCTGTGTCGTCCGCCGCGAAGAGCCACGTCTCGCCGTCGGGAAGGGTGATCCGGCACCGGCGATGTCCGGCGGAGCGGCAGCGGCAATCGGGATGGAGGTGGAAATGGATGGCGTAGGGCAAATCCTGCTTCAGGCGCAGCGTGCCTTTCGGCGGTTCCAGAATGTCGACGCCTTCGAGCCTATCGCCTTTGGGCGAAAGCGCCAAGCGACGGCTATGAATGAGGCCGAAGCGCTTCATGTAGCCGTCATGGGAGGCAGACAGTTCCGCCTGGCTGGGGCCATCGACGAATTCCGACGTTACCGTGTCGGGGCCGCGGATTGGCAGGCCGTCGACCATCGATTCCAACTGATCATGGCGGATGAGCCGGGACGATGACGTTTCCGCGAGACACAGTGTGTTGTGACTCGTCGTGGAGCGTGCGACCGAATCCCAGTCGCGGTCGGCAGGACCCGGGAAGCCGCCATTGGCGAAGATCAAATACTGGCGCGAGGTCATTTCGAATGAGAGGGCACCGGCTTGTGCCTCGGTCGAAAGTTCGAGCGGCGGCGGCGAGCCGATATCGGCTATGACGACCGTCGAGCCGCGATCGAGCCGGGCATACCCGGATGGCCGCGCGATCGGCATGATGTCGAAATCGCCGCTGGCATAGCCGAGCACGGTGGCCAGGGCGGCGGGCGAGCCGGTGCTGACGCCGTTGAAGCGTGCGAGCATGCCATCACCGATCCGCATGAAACGCAGGAATTTCAGCGATTTTCTGATACTGGCGGCGATCTCTTCAGGTGCAGCGAGTGCGCGCGAGCCGAAGCACTGGCCGAGCGGCAGCAAATCGAGGATGAGATCGGAAAGAACGCTGGCGCTGCGGCTGATGTGGCCGCCGTCGTCGAGAATCTGCCGCTTCAACTCGACGACGAGCGCGGCTTCGGCCTCTTTCAGTTGCTTATCGTGGCCGGAGATGGAAAGTCCGGACAGGACGAGCGCGATGAGACAGATCATGCGCGGCATGCCGTCGGGTGCGTTTCGCCAAGTCGTACGCAGTGCCACGATCTGCTGGCCGATGCTCGACATGATTTGCGTATAAGCGCGCGCGTCCAAGCCTTCGAGAATCATATTGGCTTGCGAGATCCAGGAGATCAGCCGCCGTCCAATGACCTCGGGTTCATAGGCAACGCCGTGCGACATCTTCTTGAGGGCGATCCATTCGAGGACGAGATCACGCGCGACGGCTGCCGCTTCTTCTTCTTCGGTCGCGGCGAGGTGACGGAGCCAACCGAAGCCATGGAGTTCGCGTTCCCAGGCGACGCTCGGCGGTGTTATGCGGAAAGCCGAAGCGCCCTTGAGATCGGCGATTTGCGAAGCCATCCCGAAGTGACCGTGCGCAACTTCGGTCCAGAAGCTCGGATCGGCGGCGCGCAGTTCCTGTGGGACGATCAGGATCTGGTCGGCGCCGTTACCGGCATAGCGCCAGCGGAGAAATGGGGAGGATAAGGTCAACGTCACGGCGCGCCGCCGCAACCGCTCAACCGAGAGCGAGCGGATTTTCAGGCGTTCCGAAACATTGAGACCCAAGGCCCGGCTCCGTCCAGCGATGGCCTTGCCACCTCAAAAAAGGACTAGACCCCGACCCCAGTCAAAACAAGGCGGGCATGCGTCACACGCCGGTTGGTCAACAGGACTTCACAAGAGAGGCTGCGAAAAAGCCGTCAAGGCCCTGCAGGCCTTCAGGTAAATCAGCGAAATGCATCGGCAGGGTTCGAAGGTCGCCATCGCGCGTGCGCCACGACATCGGAACCGTTTCCTGGTCCAGCATGACGGGGCGTCGCGTGAATTCGGTGTGGCGGTCGAGGAAGGCCGCAACTTGCATCTCGCCCTCTTCGGGTTCCAGCGAGCAGGTGCAGTAAACGAGGACGCCGCCCGGCTTCACCAGCACGGCTGCGCGTTCGAGGAGATTCTTTTGGAGCGCGGCGAGGGCCGGAATGTCTTCGGGCCGTTTCAGATACAAGATATCGGGGTGCCGGCGGATCGTGCCGGTCGACGTGCATGGCGCGTCGAGGAGAATGGCGTCGAACTGTTTTTCCGAAGCAAACGTGAGAGCGTCGGATACAGCAATGGTTGCCGTGAGACCCAGGCGCGATAGATTTTCGTTGAGGCGCCCGAGCCGTCCAGCCGATTTGTCGACGGCGGTGACATCGGCGCCGGCAGCCGCGAGTTGCGCCGTCTTGCCACCGGGGGCAGCGCATAGGTCAAGCACGGACAATCCTGCGACGTCGCCCAGAAGTTTGACGGGAAGCGCCGCGGCGGCGTCTTGAACCCACCAAGCGCCCTCGTTGTAACCGGGAAGCTCTTCGACGCGTCCGGCCTGGGCGCAGCGGATCGAGCCGGTGGGGAGAACGACAGCGCCGATCCGCTCGGCCCACTGTTCGGGATCGGATTTGACCGTCAGGTCGAGGGCTGGTTCGGTGAGCGATGCGCGCGCGATCTGGCGTGCCTCGGCCGGACCGTAGGCTTCATTCCAGCGCGAAAGGAGCCAATCGGGAATCGTCAGCGTGACATTGTCGAGGGAGGCGAGACGTCCGTGCCCGCTTTCGCTAACGCGGCGGAGCACGGCGTTCGCGAGATTCGCGAACCGCTTGGCGGCACTATCTGCGCGGCACTGATCGACGGCGAGCGATATCACGGCGTGTGGCGGCGTTTGCAGCAACAGAAGCTGCGCGGCTGCGGCGAGCAAAATTTCGTCGAGGCGGCCCATGCGCTCAGGCAGCGGTTTGGCGAGATACGTGCTGAGGACGGCATGCAGTGAACCGCGATGTCTCAGAACCGTCGTCGCGATAAGGCGGGCGAAGGCGCGGTCGCGGCCGGGAAGATCGCGCGACGCGGCGGCTCGTGCGAAGGCATCATCGAAAGGACGGTGCTCAACTAGGACCGTATAGATCGCGGAGACGGCGACATCGCGGGTTTTAAGGCCTTCGATACCCGGAGGAGGCGCCCGGTCCGCAGGTCTCGCGGACGATGCATGCTTGGCGCGCGCCTGAGCGGGCCGTGGCGCGGAGCCTTTGGGATTTGCTTTGTTTTGCACGTCAGCCCCAGGGGCTCGGAGGCTTGTTATAGTTCTGTCCGCCAATCCAAACTTCGCCCGCAGAGCCGCTGCCTCTTGTCGCCGGGTCGGGCGCGTTTGTCTTTGTGGCGTTGCCGCCGACGCCCATCTCGCGGGCGAGTGCTTCCAGCGCGGCAATGCGGTTCTCGACGTTGGGATGCGTGGAGAACAGGTTGTCGACGCCGTGACCGTTCAGCGGATTGATGATGAACATGTGAGCTGCGGCAGGAATAGCTTCGGCCTCCTCATTGGGAATTTGGCGGGCGAGACGATCGATTTTTCGCAGCGCCGACGCGAGCCAAATCGGGTTGCCGCAGATCATCGCGCCCATGCGGTCGGCTTGATATTCCCGCGAGCGGCTGATTGCCATCTGAACGAGACCCGCGGCCATCGGTGCGACGATGATGGCGGCGATCGTGCCGATCATGCCGAGTCCGCCACGATCATTGCCTCGGCCGCCGCCGAAGATCATGCCGAATTGCATATATTGCGCGAACATCGATACAGCGCCGCCGATGGTTGCGGCGACGGCCATGGTCAGCGTATCGCGGTTTTTTACGTGCGCGAGTTCGTGCGCGATCACGCCCGATAATTCCTGCCTGTCGAGAGCTTCGAGCAGTCCCGTCGAGGCGCAGACCGCCGCATGAGACGGACTGCGTCCAGTGGCGAAGGCATTCGGCTGCGGGTTGTTCATGATGTAGACGCGCGGCATCGGAAGCTCGGCGCGGCGCGCGAGATCACGGACAATTCCGACGAGTTGAGGCGCGGTTGCGTCGGTCACTTCCTGGGCCCCGAACATATGCAGGACGACGCTGTCGGACTTCCAAAGGCTGAACGCATTCGTGGCCAGGGCGATGAAGAACGCGAACACAAGGCCGGTCTTGCCGCCGACTGCGGCGCCGAGCACAAGGAAGATGGCGGTCAGCGCGGCCAGCAACAGCGCGGTTTTGGCGTAGTTCATCGGCATGGGGTCACTCGCGACACATGGTTCGTAATCTGGTCTACAACCTTACAGCCGCGTATATATGGTATCCAAACCGATCATAAAGGTTGCGCGCCGAAAAAGGTAGCGATTGCCAATGAGGAGCCGCGCTCGCCATGACAACCAAAGACGACCTCTCGTCCAGCCGCGAGGCCTCCGGCCATGACGTTTCGCCGCCTCGCGCGCTGACGCCTGAGGCGCGCAGGGCGCTGGAAGAGGCGGAAGCCAGACGGCGGCAGCAGGACGCTGCGCAGGCGCGGCCAGCGGAAGTCGGCGGCCGCGATGGTCCCGAACCGACGCGTTTCGGCGATTGGGAAAAGGGCGGCATCGCGTCGGACTTCTGATCGCTGTCCATAAAACGCCCCTCTTAAAAAAAATGCATTCGACGGATTGTCGGTGCTCTGAAAGCCGCACGTCCGGCATCCGAGTTGCATGGCCGCAGTCGTAAAGATGTGGGGTGTTTCAAGGAGGGACAGATGCTCAGGCGACGGACAGCTGGCGTTCTACCTTTCGAGCGCGGTGAACAACATTCAGTCTTTGTTGTTTTCCTAATGATGATCGTCGTCCTGCTGCTGGCGGCGGGCGCGGCGGTCGATTATGCGCGCGTTGCCAACATGCGCGAGGGGATCGAAACGGCCGTCAGGTCAGCGTCGGAAGCCGGCATGAAGGCCATGCGTGAGGGCGCTCGTTCCGATGCCGAGATCAGGGCGATCGCAGTGTCTCATTTCGACAAGGATGTGACGTTCGCTCGTCAAGTTGGGACAGTTGACACACCTTACGTTGGTATCGACCGTGCAGCTTCGTCTGTGGTGGTCGAAGCCAGAGGCACCGTCGAGATGACGGTTAGCCGCCTATGCGGGATTAACGAGATCGCGGTTCCTGCCGCGTCAACGACAAGCTGGGCGCCGCAAAGTGCGGACGCCCAGTAAGACTCGATAGCCTTAACGATCAGATCGCGCGGCGGTTCTGACGGTTGGTGATCAGATCGTCAACGACGGCGGGATCGGCGAGGGTCGACGTATCTCCCAAGGCGCCGAAGTCATCTTCCGCGATTTTGCGGAGGATGCGCCGCATGATCTTGCCCGAGCGCGTTTTCGGCAGTCCTGGAGAGAACTGGATGAGATCGGGCGATGCAATCGGGCCGATTTCCTTGCGCACATGCGCAACGAGATCCTTCTTCAGTGCGTCGTCGCCGTTCTCGCCGCTGTTGAGCGTGACATAGCAATAGATGCCTTGGCCTTTGAGATCGTGGGGGAAACCGACGACGGCCGCTTCGGCGACCTTCGGATGGGAGACGAGCGCGCTTTCGACTTCGGCTGTGCCCATGCGGTGGCCCGAAACATTGATGACGTCATCGACGCGTCCGGTAATCCAGTAATAGCCGTCGGCATCGCGACGGCAGCCGTCGCCAGTGAAATACGTTCCGGGGTAGGCCGAAAAGTACGTCTGCACGAAGCGATCGTGGTCACCGTAGATGGTGCGGGATTGGCCCGGCCAGCTATCGAGGATGACGAGGTTACCCTGGGTATCGCCTTCGAGAATTTTGCCCTTCTCGTCGACGAGAGCGGGCTGAACGCCGAAGAACGGCTTCGTCGCGGAGCCGGGCTTCAAAGCCGTGGCGCCCGGAAGCGGCGAGATCAGGATGCCGCCGGTTTCTGTCTGCCACCAGGTATCGACGATCGGGCAGCGGCCTTCGCCGACGACGTTGTGATACCACTCCCAGGCTTCGGGGTTGATGGGTTCGCCAACGGAGCCCAGCAGCCGCAGCGATGCGCGGCTTGATTTCTCGACGAGAGCGTTGCCTGCGCCCATGAGCGAGCGAATGGCGGTTGGCGCGGTGTAGAAGATCGAGACCTTCCACTTGTCCACGACGTCCCAGAACCGCGAGGCCGAAGGATAGGTCGGGATGCCCTCGAACATCAGCGTCGTCCCGCCGTTCGCGAGCGGACCGTAGACGATGTAGCTGTGTCCGGTGACCCAGCCGACGTCCGCCGTACACCAGTAGATGTCGTCGTCGCGGTAATCGAAGATGTATTGATGCGTCATCGAGGCGTAGACGAGATAGCCGCCTGTCGTATGCACGACGCCTTTCGGCTTCCCGGTCGAGCCTGACGTATAAAGGACGAACAGCGGATCCTCGGCGCGCATTTCTTCCGGCTCGCACTCAGCCGGGACCGTGACGAGTTCCTCGTGCAGCCAGAAATCGCGTCCCGGAGTCCATGATATGGGATTGCCGGTGCGGCGCACGACGAGAAGTTTCTCGTCGCCTTTGCATTTCAGGAGCGCGGCGTCGGCATTCTTCTTCAGGGCGACAGGCTTGCCGCCCCGGAGGCCTTCGTCGGCCGTGATGATGAGCTTGGAATCCGCGTCTTCAATGCGGTTCTGGAGGCTGTCGGGCGAGAAGCCGCCGAACACGATCGAATGGATGGCGCCGATACGCGTACACGCGAGCATGGCGTAAGCGGCTTCGGGAATCATCGGCAAGTAGATGGTGACGCGGTCGCCGCGTTTGACGCCGTGCTTCTTCAGGACGTTGGCGAAACGCTGCACGCGCTCATGGAGCTGACGGTAGGTGATCGACTCGCTTTCGTTGGGATTGTCGCCTTCCCAGATGATCGCGACTTTGTCGCCGCGTTGCTCGACGTGGCGGTCGATGCAGTTGGCGGACACGTTGAGTGTACCGTCTTCGAACCAGCGAATGTCGACATTGCCGGGTGCGAAGCTGGTATTCTTGGCCCGTGTGTAGGGCGTGATCCAGTGCAGGCGCTTGCCCGCCTCCGACCAGAAGCCCTCGGGGTCGCGAACCGACCGCTGATACATCGCGTCATAGGAGTCTGAATTGATATAAGCCCGCTCCGCCCATTGGGGGGGAACGGCGTAAATTTTGTCGGACATCGAGCGCACCTCCGTTTGGCCGTCTGAGTTGCGGCCATTTTCGCCTATTATGCTGCGACGAGCCCCGCTCTACAACATGCTCGATGGTGGAGCGCCGGGGGTCAGTTCAAAAATGATCAAGATCAATCCCGCACCGCCGCAAGGATTGCTCAGGCGCGCCAGACCGTCGTCCGCCTGATCTCGAAGTCCTCAAGCTCACGGGTTACTGGTACCTCGTATTCGGCGAGCCGCGTAAACTTTCCTTCCGGAAAGTAACTACGGCGGGGGTCTCCGATGTAGACGGAACATCCTTGGTCTTTCGCTCTGTCGATAAAACCCACTACCCGGCTGGCCAGCTCCCGTTCGTAAAAGAGGTCTCCGACGATCACGACCCCCGCCTTGGGAGGAGGCGCCGACAGCAAATCGCGATCTGTGGTTTCGAGCTTTACCGAGTTCGCCACGGCATTCAGGGCGCAGGCGGCGAGCGCCAGCCGGTCGATGTCGGCGGCGAGCACATGGGGGGCGCCGCACTTGGCGGCGGCAATCGCTGCGATCCCAGAGCCGCAGCCGAGGTCGAGGGTAGGCCGTCCCCGGCAAATCTCCGGATGATCGAGGAGGTACCGGCTGACGGCTTGTCCGCCGGCCCAGGCGAAGGCCCAGAAGGGTGGCGGCACGTTCAGCTCTCCAAGTTCGTCCTCGGTTTTTTGCCAAATGGGCAACGATTCTTCGGCAAGCCACAGCGTGATCTCCGGCACAAGTGGCGGAGCGATCGGTTTGGTATTTTCGAGGACGAAACGCTCAGCGTCGCGGGCGTCGGTTAGATCGAGCTTGCCGCCGCTCATGAGCCCTTGAGTTTCTTCAGGTCGACGCCGCCCATTTTGCAGACGACTTTCCACTCGTCGGCGCCGACCGGTTGGACCGACAAACGAGAATTGTTAACGAGGACCATGTCCGAGAGTTCCGGGTTCGCCTTGGCGTCGTCGAGGCTGACGGGGTGTGGAACCGGTATGACGGCTGCGACGTCGACGCACTCCCATTTGCCGGTTTCGTCCTTTGCTTCGGGGTGCGCGAGCGCGATGACGCGCACGATGCCAACGATCTCTTTGCCTTCGTTGGAATGGTAGAAAAATCCGAGATCGCCGACTTTCATGGCGCGCATATTGTTGCGGGCCTGGTAATTTCGGACACCGTCCCAAGCTTCGCCTTTCGGCCCGCGAGTGACGAGGTCGTTCCAGGAAAAAACGTCGGGTTCAGATTTGAAGAGCCAAGTGTGCATGAGATTGAGCGTTCCAGAAGACCAATGTGCCTAGCGTGGAACGGCGACGATCTCAAGCGTGCAAAAAAGCAGAACCTCCGCACCCGAGGATGCGGAGGTTCAGACGCGAGACAACTTTGAAATCTATTCGTCGAGCTGCCAGTCTTTGGGAGTACGACTTGCTAAATCCGACGTTAGTCGCAAGACCCTGCTTTTGAGTAAACGAGCCCAGCGTCCGAAATGTTTTTGCCGGAGATCGCTGCGAACACGATCGAGCGCCGAACCATAAACACGGCGAGGAAACTCACGGCCACGGCGGCGATCTTGGCTGCGACGGGCGATGCGGCGAAATGGTTCGTGAGGACCGTGATCACAAGGCCTGTAAGTATCAGGCCGAGCAATCCGGATGCGGCGAATTCCAGCGCGCGGCGCGCCGCAGGTTTCTGCGCGTGGGCGACGTCGAAGACAAACGTGGAGGACAATGCGTAGTGTACAATCATTCCGATCGTGTATCCGATGATACCTGCTACCGGAGCGTTAACGGCGAGCGCGCACAGAGCGCCATACACTGTGAAATCCGTCGCTAGGGCAACGACGCTCGCGACGGAATAGCGCGAAAACTGCGGAACGAGGGCGACCGCCTTATGCGAGACGTTGTCGTTCGCTGCGATCGCCAAATCTTTGGTGGCCGCGAGCCGCATTCGATCAGCTCGCCTTGCGAAGTTTGGTTGGAACCATGCGCACGCTCTTCAACGCTTCCTCCGCACCCGAACCGCCGGCCTCGTGGTATTCGGCGTCTTCGTTGACGTTCCAGATATCGTAGAGCATTTCGCCCGCGACGATGTTCTTGACCGTTAGCATAGAGGTCATCATCGCGTGGTCTTGATTGTTGTACTTGTGCATGCCGTTGCGGCCAACGAGATGCAGAGTCGGATACTTGTCGGCAAGTTCGGAGCGAATGGATTCGACGTTGCGCTTGTAGCCGTCGTCGTAGACCGGATAGGCTTTCTTCTGGCGCACGACGCAACCGTCGACGCATTCGTCTTCGGAGGCGAGGCCGATGATCGCGAGCTCCTTGCGGGCCAGCGCGAGAAGATCTTTATCGGAAGCAGACCACAGGCCATCGCCTTCGAAGCAGAAGTATTCAAGCCCGAGGCAAGCGTGATTGCTGTCCGGCACCATTTCAGGCGACCACGAGCGGAAATTCTGGATGCGGCCGACCTTCACGCTCGGTTCGTGGATGTAAATCCAATTGTCGGGGAAGAGGTCCGGCTTGTTGACGACGAGGGCGACGGTGATGAAGTCGCGATAGCGCAGCTTGTCGGCGGCGGTCAGGCATTCCGGCGCGTCGGACAGTGAATGCATGAGTTCGCGGATCGGCGCAGACGAAATGACGTGGCGTGCCGTGAAAGTCGCGAGATCGCCCGACGGCGTGCGTGCCTTGATGGTCCACAGCGCTTGCTTGGCATCGTAGCTGAGGCTTGAGAGCTCGGTGCCCATATGGATCTTGCCGCCTTGCGCGCGCGTTTTTTTAGCGGCGGCGTCCCACATCATGCCGGGACCTTTGCGCGGGTATTCGAAGCTTTCGATCAGCGTCTTGATGACTTCGCCATCGTTCGCGGCGGTTCCGTCTTTAACGCCTTTCGGCTTGATGGAATTGCGCAGGGCGTTGGCCATCGCCGACCAAAGATCGAGACCCTTAATGCGCTGAGCCGCCCAGTCGGCTGAGATTTCGTCGCAGCTCATGCCCCACACCTTTTCGGTGTAGGTTTTGAAGAAAATCGAGAACAGGCGCTCGCCGAATTGGTTGGAGACCCAGTCGTGAAACGTCTCGGGTTTCTCGTTCGGGAAGGCCTGCTTATACATGAATGAGAGCACGCACATTCCGCTTTCGATCAGGCCGAGGTTGCCGAGCGCCTCGAAGGCCTTGAGCGGATAAGAATAGTATTTGCCATCGTAATAGATGCGGCTCATGCGCGGACGGCTGATGAAATCCTGCGGCAGGATTTCCTTCCAAAGATCGACGACTTCTTTCGACTTCGAGAAGAAGCGATGGCCGCCAATGTCGAAAAGGAAGTCCTTGTAGTTCACCGTTCTGCTGATGCCGCCGACATAATGCGGGTCTGCCTCGATGACCGTTGTCGCGATCCCCTGTTTCGTCAAAAGATAGGATGCGGTGAGACCAGCGGGACCGGCACCAATGACGAACACTTCGCTATGCGACATGAAATACGCCTACGCCTACGAGCACTTGAGGAAATGGGGCATTCGCGACACGGCCACTATTTCGAGCAGCATGCGCCTTGGGCGGGAGCGTAAGTGGGGTGGGTAAATAAAGGCTGACATTTAGGAAGAATTCGACGAAAGACCCATGAAAAATTTAATGCGGCTTTTCGGACGCCGCCGACTGAAGTTTACGGTCCCCTAATGCGCTGCGGATAAGCTTTGGCATCTTTCCGGGGACCAGCTTATGTATTCCGAAACCTTAAGAGCTTCGGGCGAACGAGGGTTTGCTTCCCGCCTTCTGGACGTGCCAAATTGGGTCTGGTGGTTGCTCGTCCTGGTTTATATCGGCGTTCGCAGCTGGGGCGTCGCGGGCGTGGGCGTTTACGGCACCTATGGCGATCCGGACGATGCCACGCGACTTATTCAAGTGCGCGAACTCATGGCGTCGTGGAATTGGTTCGACACCACCACGATGAAACTCGGCGGCGATGCCGGGATGCTGTCACACTGGTCGCGATTGATCGATCTGCCGATCGCGATATTGATCGCGACTTTCAATCTTTTCATGCCCGTGGCGGATGCAGAGCGGCTGGTCCATACGGTGTGGCCGCTGTCGCTGCTCGCCGCTCTCTTGTGGATGCTCTTCAAGACGACGTCGCATGTGGGCGGGAAAGCCGCTGGACGTCTGGTGCTTCTGCTCGCAGCACTAACCCCGCTCGGGTGGTATCAATTCGCGGTCGGACGGATCGACCATCATAATGCGATGATGGCGACGATCATCGGCGCCACAACGTTGATGTGGGCCTATCCGCAGCGTGCGGATATTTGGCGCGTCGCCGGCGTACTCGCCGGGTTGGCGCTGGCCGTCGGCTACGAGGCGTTGGCCCCGGCGGTCGGGCTCGGAATATTCGCGACTGCGTGGGCCCTCTTCGATCGCCGGGTCGAGAAGAGCGCGGCTGCATTCGCGGTCGCGTTGGCGCTTGTGTTCGCGGCTGCATTCGTCGGAACCATTCCGCCGTCGCGCTGGATGGATATCCGGTGCGACGCCATCTCTCTTAACATGGTTGCGCTGGTGACTTGCGGCGTCGGGGGTCTGCTCGTCGCGGTCGGACCGGGGCGGGATTGGACGATCGGCAGGCGTATTGCTTCGATCGCTGCATTCGCGGCGGTCGGCATTGTGATTTTCGGGGCGCTCGAGCCTAAGTGTCTCGCGGGGCCGAAGGGGCAGTTGCCGGCGCTGGTGCTCGATATTTGGCTCAATAAAGTTGCAGAGAACGCCAGCTTCATCGAACAATTGTTCCAGCGTAAATTTGGGCAACCGCTCGTTCTACTGCTTCTCTATGGCATTGCGCTTTCGTCGCAAGTTTATCAGGTGAGAGCAAGCCGGAGTGCATCCGATCTTTTTCTACTGGCGATGCTCGGATCGCTCATCGGGCTCGCGTGCTGGCAGTATAAGTATACGGCTTACGCATGCTTTCTGAGCATCGTGCCGATGGCCGTCGTTTTCAGCCGTCTAGGAACGGTCGGGGAGATCGGCGCGACGACAGTGCGGCTCGGCGCGGTAATTTTGCTCAATCAGACGACGCTGACCACGCTATCGACGAGCATAAATGGGATGTTTGGCGCGCCGGAAATCTCGACGGAGGAAACAAGGACAGATGTGCTTGCCTGCTCCAAGCCCGGATCCATTCGCGATTTGGCGGCGCTGCCGGCGGGGCTTGTGGCGGCGCACATTAACGTCGGGCCGTTCATCGCGGCGAATACGCATCATCGGGCTTTGGCGGCGCCATATCACAGGATCGCGAACGCAATCATTGCCAATTACGAGATTTTCTCGGCACATGATCAAAAAAGCGCCGCCGCTGTTCTGAAGCAAGAGAACGTCGACTATGTTGCGATTTGCGATGGGCTCGATGCGCCGGACGCAAAGGATCCGAAGTGGACGGGTACGCTAAAAGCCGATCTGATCGACGGTAAAGCTCCGGGTTTTCTCGTGCCCCAGACGCTTCCCAATCCGCACTCGATCTATCACGTCTGGAAGGTCGATCGCGCGGCGCTCAATCTTCAGCTTTCAAAGGCCGCTGCATCAGGGTCGTAATCGCTTCGTCGACCAATAGCCGTCCTTCGATGATACCGTTGACGGCTTCCGCAATCGGCATGTCGACGCTGTGATCGTTGGCGAGGCGGACGAGCGCCTTGCAGGTATAGATTCCCTCGGTCACGGCAGCGCGCGCACCGAGTATCTCGGCGAGACTGCGGCCTTCGCCCAGGGCGCGGCCAAGCGACATGTTCCGCGATTGCGGGCTGCCGCACGTCAGGATGAGATCGCCAAGCCCGGAAAGTCCGAGAAGCGTTTCAGGGCGCGCGCCCATAGCTTCGCCGAAACGGCGCAACTCGGCAAATCCTCGTGTGACGACGGCGGCGTGGGCACTCGCGCCGAGGCCGCGTCCAGCCACGATGCCAGCGGCGATGGCGAGCACGTTTTTGACGGCGCCACCGAGTTCCGCGCCGAGCACGTCGTTCGACCAATAAAGGCGCATCTGGCGGGAGGAAAGTGCTGTCGTGAGAGCGCGGCCGACGGTTTCATTGCGGCAAGCGAGCGTCAGCGCCGACGGCAGCCCGCGCGCGACGTCGACCGCAAAGCTCGGTCCCGAAAGCACGACGCGCAAGACGTGGGGCGCGACTTCTTCGAGGACGTCTCCCAGGAATCGTCCAGTCGATTGCTCGATGCCTTTCGCGCAAATGATGACCGGCGTTTCCGGCGCGATTTGCTTCGAGAGCTTGATCATCACGTCGCGGACATGTTGGGCGGGAACAACCATGAGAATGGCGTCGGCGTGCGCGACGTCGGATAGGTCTTTGGTTGCACGTATTGAAGGATTGAGATCGACGCCCGGCAGGAACGTGCGATTGACGTGGCGCGCATTGATATCATCGACGATTTCGGGCTCGCGCGCCCAAAGCATGACGGAGGCACCGCCGTGAGATAGCGTCTGCGCGAGGGCTGTCCCCCACGCGCCGCCACCCACAACACTGACCGAACGTATTTGCAAATCAGCCCCCGAGACTGTCCTTCATTCCATTTAGCACGGCATTTTGACTTGCACGCAAACTAGGCTTTGACGCCCGCGCCGATTGCCTTTGGCGCTTCAGCATCGAGCGGCCATCGCGGCCTCGCCGGAGCGTCGAGCGGATCGGCAATTCCGCGTGCCAGACGTTCGGCTCCTGTCCAGGCAATCATGACACCGTTGTCACCGCATAGTTCGAACGGCGGAGCGTGAAACGAGAAGTCGTATTGGCTCGCGACATCTACAAGGGCGGCCCGCAGAGCTTTGTTGGCGGCGACGCCACCCGCAACGACGAATGGCCGATGGCCGGTGTTCGGGAAGCGCGGAAGGACGGTCCGCATGACCAAGCGGACGCGGTCGCTGACGCTGTCGCATACGGCGGCCTGAAACGACGCGCAAAGATCGGAGACGTCTTGGTCGGAAAGCGGGGCGTTCTGCATTGCCGCGTGCCTGACCGCTGTCTTCAATCCGGCGAATGAAAAGTGTGGATCTTCACGGCCTTTCATCGGGCGCGGCAGGTTGAAGCGGGTGCCGCTGCCGTGCAGCGCGGCCTTTTCGACAGACGGACCGCCGGGCATCGGCAAGCCGAGCAGCTTAGCGGTTTTGTCGAAGGCTTCGCCCAATGCGTCGTCGATCGTTGTTGCGAGGCGGCGGTAGCGGCCGACATCCTCGACCAGCAGTAATTGCGTATGCCCGCCGGATACGAGAAGCATCAGGTAGGGCGGCCGGATATTGTCGGTCAGGCCGACGGTCAGGGCGTGCGCCTCAAGATGGTTGACGGCGAGAAACGGCCGCCCAGTCGCGAGCGCCAGGGCCTTGGCGGTGGTTGCGCCGACGATAAGCCCACCGATGAGGCCGGGGCCGGTCGCAGCTGCAATTCCGGAAAGGTCATTCAATGTCGCGCCAGCCTTATCGAGGGCCGTCGTGACGAGATAGTCGAGGCTTTCGGCATGGGCGCGGGCGGCGATTTCCGGCACGACGCCGCCATAAATCGCATGCTTGTCGAATTGAGACAGGACGATATTCGACAAAATTCGACCTTTGCCGTCCGCGTCGCGGGCGACGACGGCAGCGGCGGTCTCGTCGCAGCTTGTCTCGATGCCGAGAACGAGTGCGGAAGGGGCCACAAAATCGGGAGGCTCAGCCATCTGTTCAGGAACTTACTTGGAAGTTAGGGGCGCGAGGTTGGAATCCGCGCCTCTTTGGAGCATACCTGTCGCCCGAATTACCGGCATTCATAGATCGGCATCCAGGCCCGAGCGCCCCGCCTAGCATCCGGAGAAACCTCTTTGCAAGCGACCCGCATCCGCATCGGGACCCGAGGCTCGCCTTTGGCCCTCGCCCAGGCGCATGAAGTGAAAGACAGGATCATTGCCGCCCACGGCCTCGCCGACGAGGCGGTAACCATCCATGTCATCAAAACCACGGGCGACCGTGTGCTCGACCGGCCGCTGTCTGAAATCGGCGGTAAGGGGCTGTTCACGAAGGAGATCGAAGAAGCGCTGCATGCGAACGAGATCGACGTCGCCGTGCATTCGATGAAGGACATGCAGACGGTTCTTCCGGATGGGCTGGTTATCGGCGCGTTGCTGCCGCGTGAAGATCCGCGCGACGCGTTCATTTCGCTTCGGCATGAGACGTTTGCAACGCTGCCGCCGAACGCGGTGGTCGGAACGTCGTCGCTGCGCCGGAAATCGCAGGTGTTGCATGCTCGTCCGGATCTGCGCGTCGTCGATTTTCGCGGCAACGTGCAGACGCGCTTGCGCAAACTCGAAGATGGCGTGGCGGAAGCAACCTTCCTTGCGGTCGCCGGGCTGAAACGGCTCGGACTTCAAGACCGCATCACGTCGCCGGTTTCGATCGAGCACATGCTGCCCGCCGTCGCGCAAGGCGTTATCGGGCTCGAAATTCGGGAGGGCGACGAAATCTCGGCGGCGATCGTTTCGGCCTTGAACGACATGACAACGGCATGGGCCGTTGCGGCCGAGCGGGCGTTTCTGGCGCGGCTCGAAGGGTCGTGCCGGACGCCGATCGCGGGATATGGCAGCATCAAAGACGGTGAATTGCATTTTCGCGGGCAATTGCTCTCGCCCGACGGCGTCACGTGCTACGACGTTTCCCGCAGCGGCAAGGTCGGAGATGCCCGCGACCTCGGGCTTTCGGCTGCCGACGAAATTCTAAGTATTGCCGATCCGGCTCTTCTCGTCCGCTCGAGTGTCTGATGCACGTCGTCGTAACGCGTCCCGTTCGAGATGCCGAGCCGTTCAAGTCGCGTCTTGAGGAGTTCGGGTGCCGGGTGATGCTGGCGCCGCTTTTCGAGGTCGTCGCAAGGGACATTGCGGCGGACGTGCTTGACGGTGCAGCGGCCCTAATCGTGACAAGCCGTAACGCCTTGTCGGCGCTCGCTGCTTCCCCGGCGCTGCCGTCGGCGGTCGACCTGCCGATTTATGTCGTCGGTCCGGGAACAGCGGCGGCCGCCCAGAAGATGGGGTTCAAACAGATTATCGAGGGAGCGGGGCGGGCCGAGGATCTCGTGCCGGTGCTGGCGGCGAACAGGCCCTTGGGCGGGCGTCTGATTTACCTCAGAGGGGACGTTCTCGCGTTCGACCTTGAGGCGGCGTTGGCCGAAAGTGGCGTTAACATCGAGGCAGTTCTCGCTTATCGGGCAGTTGCGGCAGAAACACTGCCGGCGGAGGTCATTAAAGCGCTTCAAACGGGCGGCATCGATGCCGTCACGCTGATGTCGCCGCGGACAGCGCGGATCTGGGCGCGGCTCGTCGCCGCTCTGTCGCCGCCGGTACAACTTTCTGGATTAGCATTTCTGTGTCTGTCCGAGCGCGTGGGGCAGGCCTTGGGCCAGTCGGTAAAAGCCGATAACATCTGGGTTGCTTCACACCCCAACGTCGAAGAAATGCTTGCGCTCGTAAAACGTCTCGCGGCAAGTTCGAAAGCGGAGTAACAAGGCGCGTAAAAGACTGGCTGGTCGCCCCCGGCAACAGAGCCTTCTCAATAGATAAAATTTCGCCTGAAACACCCCGGATTATTAACCGGGACCGGATGGCATACGCGAGTTTCGTAGGGAGGTTTAGGCTCCGATGGCAGATGAGAAATCGGGTGCAGGATCGAGTAGTGGCGCAGCCAAGCGGCCCTATGCGACGCTTGACCTGAAAGCAACCGAGGTCAACGTGGCGGCCAAGGGCAGCGCGGCAGCTTCGAGTTCGAGCGCCGCCGTAAGCGGCGATGTTCCGCGCCCGGCCGCGGCGCGATCCTATGCGGATGACGTTAGCCCGGAAAAGAGCGCGGCGTCAGCGCAATCGGGCCAGGGGTCGGATCGGGGATCGGGTCTGGGCAAGAACGACAAGGCAAGCGCGTCGTCGGGATACACGGCCAGCGCGGCAAAGAGCGAAGAACCGAAGATCGTCGTGCAGAGACGAGGTGGCATTTTCAGCCATCTCGCTGCGGGCATCGTCGGCGGAGCGCTGTCGTTTGGCGCCGTGCTGTGGGCGTTGCCTCAGCTTGAATTGCAGGGTACCTCGGACGACCAGATCGCCAATCTTTCGCAGCGACTTGCGAGCATCGAGAAGAACGACAGTGGTGCGCCACCTGCTCCAGACCTGAGCGGGATACAATCGCGCATCGACAATCTTGAAAACGCGACGCAGAAAATTCCGAGTCTGATCGAGAGCCAGGCCCGTCTCGTCGCTGAAACCAAAGCAGCGCTTGCGTCGGCCGCGTCGGATGCCGGGGCGCCGCAGCTCATCGAGCGCCTTGGCAAGGTCGAAGATCGGCTCAAGGCAATGGCCGATGCCGGTGTCAACGACCCCAATGCCACTCGCATCGAACAGCTTGCGGCGCTGACAGGCAAAGTCTCGGATCTTGAAACAAGCCTCGGGACGCAGCTTACCGCGCTTAGGACAAGCGTTGCGAAAGACGTCGAGGGCCGCGTTCAGTCGGCGACCGAAGCGAGCGAGGCAGCGCGTGCCGGTACGCAGCGGATCGACAAGGATGTCGCCGGACTGAAGACCGATGCCGTGCGCGTCGAGGAAGAAATCGCAGCGGCAAAAACGGCTAACGATCATGTCGCTGCCGATGTGAAGATCGCGCAAGATCAAATTCAGGGCCTCAAGACCGAATTCGACAGCCTGAAAATGGCGGCGGCGAAACCCGCCGATATCACCGCTGCGGTGCAGCCGCTCGAAGACCGGACGGCGGCGATCGAAAAGAGCGTTCAGGACGTTGTCCAGGGTGACACCGCGCGCAAGGAGAGCGCTCAACGTGTCGTTCTCGCGCTTGAGCTTCAAAATTTGCGGCGAGCGCTCGACAGCGGGCAGGATTTCTCGAGTCAGTTGGCGGATGTGAAGAAAGTCGCGGGTACGCAATTCGATGTGTCGCCGCTGGAAAAGCTGCAGGATACGGGCGTTCCAACCCTCGCGGAGCTGACGAAGGATTTTCGTTCCGCCGCCGATAAGGCCATCGACGCCGATGCCGAACCCAATGACGCTGGTATCGTCGATCGCCTGTGGGCAGGCGCCAAGTCTGTCGTTCGCGTCCGGCGCATCGATTTGAAGGCTGACGACAAGAGCGCGGAAGCTGTCGTCGGGCGCATGCAGGTCGCTTTGACCGAAGGGCGCCTCGTCGATGTTCTGGAAGCGGGGAAAGATCTTTCGCCCAAAGCCCAGGACGCCGCGCGGCCGTTCCTCGACAAGGTCGCGGCGCGGGTGAGCGTCGACGCGGCGCTCGCAAAGCTCGATACTCAATTGAAGACTTCCATTGCGGGCGTCTCCCAGCAATCGGCAAAGCCGTCGCCATAATCGATAAAGGGTCAGCGTCATGGTGCGCCTCGTCGTCTATCTGCTTACGATCGCCCTCGTCGCCGCCGGTCTTGCGTGGCTTGCGGACAGGCCTGGGACGCTGCAAGTCGTTTGGCAGGGCTATGACATCGAAACGTCGGTCTTCCGGGCCATCGTCATGCTCGCCGCCGCCATGGCGACGCTCGTGTTTCTGTGGTCGGTGTTCCGCGCGCTTTGGAACAGCCCTGCCGCGATCGGCAATCGCCTTATCCGGCAGCGCCAGCGGAAAGGGCTCGACGCTCTTTCGGGTGGCATGATTGCGGTCGGGGCAGGCGACAGCGCGCTCGCGACGCGCTTTGCACTGCAGGCGCGAAAGACGTTGCCGCACGAGCCTTTGACCCAGCTTTTGCGGGCGCAGACTGCTGAACTTTCCGGCGACCGTGCCGCCGCGCGGCGCATCTATGAAGCCATGCTGGCGTCGCCCGAAACAGAGCAGCTCGGCCTCAGGGGGCTTTTCCTCGAAGCACAGCGCGAGGGCGCGGGAGAAGCGGCGCGGCAATTCGCGGCGCGGGCGCTCAAGGCCAATCCGAAGCTCGGATGGTCGTCGAACGCGCTCTTCGAACAGCAGTGCAAGCAGAAGGATTGGACCGGCGCGATTTCGACGCTGGAGCAAGCGCGGAAAAGCGGGCATATGCCGAAGTCTGCCGCCGACCGTAAGCGCGCCGTGCTGTTGACCGCAAAAGCGGTCCACGCAGAAGACGATACGCCGGACAAGGCGCTCGCCTGGGCGCTTGAAGCGCATGCCTTGGCGCCGGATCTCGTGCCGGCTGCGGTGCTCGGGGGGCGCATCCTGGCGTCGCGCGGCAGCACTGCAAAAGCCGCGAAGATCATTCAAAAGACCTGGACGAAATCACCTCATCCCGATCTCGCGACCGTTTACGCGCACGCCCGCGTCGGGGACAGCACGCGGGATCGGCTCGATCGCGTCCGCCAGCTCGCGGCGCTCAATCCGCATTCCATTGAAAGTCCGATCGCGGTCGCCACGACAGCCACGGAGGCCCGCATGTACGATGAAGCGCGACGGGCGCTCGAACCTCTTTTGGCGGACCGTCTCACGCAGCGGATCGCGCTGTTGATGGCGCGTATCGAAGCGGGCGAGAACGGCGAGAAGGGGCGCGTTCGCGAATGGCTGGCGCGGGCGATGAACGCCGCTCGCGATCCGGCGTGGATGGCGGACGGCGTCATTTCAGATCACTGGGAGCCGATATCGCCGGTCGATGGCCGCCTCGACGCCTTCCAATGGCGCGTGCCGGTCGAGACCCCCGAAGGAGCAGGCCGTGAAATTCTGGCGGCCAAGATCGACGAGCTCATCGCTATTGCTCCGGTGTCGGTGGAAGCGAGAGTCGTCGAGCCTGCGGTCAAGGCTGATGACCGGGCTGACGAACAGGCCGCTCAGCCCAAGAGCAAACAGCCGGGGCCCGATGTCGTGACGGCAGAACCCGTCACCATCCCGGTCGTGCCGAAAGCCGCCGCTGGAGAGTCGAAGGGGTCGACCGCGGTTACGGGTGCCAGTGCCGGCGGCAATGGCTCGACGCGTCCGGCGGCAGCAAACGGAGCGGGGCCTTCGCCACGTCGTGCCGACGATGCCGTGACAGTCGTAAATACGCTTCCGCAGGAGCGCACGTCGGCGACAAAGACCGATCCTTCCGTTTTCGTCGCTCCGCGAGCACCCGATGATCCGGGCACCGAGCCCCCGGAACTGGAGTTGGAGCAGCCGGTGGCGCGGCGGACGTATCGGGCCGCCAACTAGGCACGATACACGCCGGGCGGAGAGGGTGTCGGGCGGTAACTGCGGCAGTCGAGCTTTCCGGGTCGGCGGCGCTTGCAATTTCCGGCCGCTCAGAGTATCCGTCGCGCCTTCCCGGGGCGGTTCTCCCCGGCCGGAACCAATGCCGCTTTAGCTCAGCCGGTAGAGCACGTCATTCGTAATGACGGGGTCGGGTGTTCGAGTCACCCAAGCGGCACCATCGATTTCAATTAATTACATTAACGGCGTCTGTTCTATCGGCCGTTTGGTACGCTCGGAAGCGGACGCGCGATTTGAGCCGGTGCCTGCCGATCTAACGACTGATCAGCGACTGTCGTCGGGGTTGAGGGGTGTCCCAATCCAATGACGGCACCCAAAATAACCAAGCCGAAGGCGGCACCCAATATCATCATAAAGCCTGGACCTATTCCGCTTCTCTCAAAAGCGTCGTCCACCCGCTGTTCCTGCATGCGCTTCTCGGTGTCGGAAAAGCGCGGGTCTGACCAAAGAGCCATGTTTTCCTCCATTGTGTGGTTGTGGAGGTCAACGATCACGGGACTGTAGGGTTCCGCAACCGACACGATGCCGGCGGCGGATTCTAGGCACTCCTTCGCGGACGCGTTTCTCGGCTTGAAGTTTTTATTTCGGAAGCGCTGCTCGCATAAAACTGCAGGAAATAGTACCTGACGGCGGAACGTGAAGATCATGTGCGCCGTGAACTTCTGAATCGTCAGCTTATCGGAATCAAGCGTTGGCAAGCCGACTTGCCATCAGACTATTCACGACCGTCGATACATCCTCGGGATTGAATGGCTTTCCGAGGATTGGTGTGTGCGGATACAGTGAACCGACATGGGCCTGGGGTGTTCCGGTGCAGAAGGCGAACGGGATGCCCTTATCATTGAGCTTGCGCGCAATCGGCTCAGCGTCGCCATCCTCGAGCATGTAGTCGACCACGGCCACATCGATATCTTCGCTCTCGATGGCGTCGAGGGCATCTTGAACGCGCACCCTCGGCCCGAGCACGTGACAACCGAAGTTTTTCAAAATCTCCTCAAGATCCATTGAGATCAGCGCGTTGTCTTCAATCAGAAGAACACGAGGTGTGGGACGCAATTGAACTTCAGCTTTTGCGGTCACCAAATTTACCGAGCCACAACGGTTCATAGGTCAGCTCCAAAAATCTGACCATCATCTCTTAATCGCTATTAATCAATGCGTTGACGCTGCAACTGCGTATCTATCATGATGTTGCTTATCAGGCGTGTGGAACGAAAATTATCTATTCGGCGTTTCATCCGCCTCTTGCAGAGTATGAGCCACTTACTCATTTTAGGCTTCCGAAGTTCATTTTCACGATGGAGGACGCGATGACTGCCGCAAACAGAGAAGAGCGCCTTCAGATCATGCTTGAGGCCGACGAGCTGCGCGCCGTCGATGATTTTAGGTACAAATATCGCCTTCCCAGCCGTGCAGCCGCTGTACGGGAGCTTTTGAAGCGCGGTCTAGCGGGTACGCCGACAGGTACTGCTGACGAGGGGTCGCGCTCGCAGGATTTCGGCGTGCTCGGAATTTCGAACGGTAGTCGGTTCAAAGATCCGGGTGGGCAGGGCTCGGCGGATTGATGGCGGCAAAGTGCAATCATTGCTGATCACGTAACGGTGTCAGGAAGAAATTCCTGTTTTAAAGGACGTCTTTCGACCTACCGAATAGCCACGCGGGAAAAGTGATAAGTCTTTGTCGGAATTGCGTAGGGGGTCGTTTCCCAATCGCATGATCATTTCTTCGCCGGAACTCCTCTCGCATATTGGACATGTAATATCATTGGATCGGTTGACCGCTTATCCGAGGAGGAGATTCTCATGCGTACTTGCCTCATTATATTATCGGCAGCTGCCGCCTTGCCCTTCGCTGCCTCTGCGCACGCGGAAACTGTCTTGAACGACGCCGATTGCGCCGTCGCGTGGAAAGAGGCTGGAGGAGCTGATCTCACGCCTGAAAAGGCAAAGCCCTTTATCGCGAGCTTCGAACAAGTAGACGTCGACCACAACGGGGCGATCGACTGGGAGGAGTTCAAGGCTGGATGCGGTAAAGGCCTAGTGAAGAAGTGACCAGCTGATCGTCCGAGTTGGTGCAGCGTACCAAGGGTCGCCTGAAGGCGATATCGAATCCGTCCTTCTTACAATTCCAGGGGCGGGTTATACCGCTTTGGCTGATATTCGTTCGGCGAGCCATCATCGGTGGTCGCCGCCAACTCTCATATGGAAAAGCGCGTCATGCACCGCCACGTCAAAATCTTCGCTGTCGCCTGCATTGTCGTCGCGATAGCCTTCGTCGCGGGGCGGTATGTGATGATCACCAATGTCGCGCATTACGACGGCGATCACCCGTAACAGTCGTCCGTTCGACGATCAGCGCGGAGTGCCGGCATCTTCCATCACGGTCGCGCGTGGCATGTTCGGCCGCTCGTGGTCGAACAGACACCAGCCCATGAAGATTATGGCGACGACAGACCCCAGCAGGCTGAGGGTTAGAAGGCCATCTTCCCGCGTGTGCATTTGATTGTCGGACTGGTGGGTAACGCTCATCACTCTTATTCCACTTTGCTCGCGCGGCAACAACTCTTCAGAGCAGCCCCGCGTGTGCAGCCGGGCGCTTCAGAAACTCAGTTGACGACGTGTCTATGGTTAGGAGAGAACCCCCGAGGTTCGCCCGATTTCTATGCCCCAATCCGACCATAGGAGTGCCGTGGTCGCAACACACATTTTATTTCAAAAATTCAGTCTTGACTGTGGTGCGATTTGAATGGCGGCGCAGACAGGCGATGGATCTGAATGCCGCTGGCGTTCGATACGGTCTCGACGGTCGCCGATATCCGGCGCGATGCCGATGAAATCAATCGGGAATTAAAAACAGGAAGGCCCCGCCATGTGACTGGCAGGGCCTACAGGATCGCGCCGCCCTCGCGCCGATCGGTTTCGGTCCCGCTTGTCCGACCTGATCGACAGCGACGCTATTCCCGCTGAGGCCAGAAGCGATACCTAATGCTGCTGTCATGAACAATTCACAATGCGTGTCAAAGTCCGCAATAAAATGGCCGGAACGGCGGCGGCTGTCGTAAGGCCGAAACGCCGGTGTTGCTTCCAATTTGCGCGGCGGGCTCAAATGTTCGAGAGCCGAGCGTCTCGCGGACTAGTAATCGTCATCCTCTTCGACGCGATAGCTATACGGATGGTGACTGCAATATTCGGCGGCAGCCTTTTGCGCGTCTTCCCACGATTCGAATGAACTACCGATCGTCTCGGTGCCGCCGCTGAAGCAGCCCTCGGTATCATTTCGGCAGTGATCGCACCAAACAACGACTTTGAATTTCGCCATGTTGGCTTCTCCCTTGAGAAAAGCCCTCGGCGTTGCTCCCCGTTCGTGCACGACGTCTCGATGTGCAATACGCGCGGAATGGCGGTCTGCTTGCGCCGCCCTGCTATTCTTGTGCGGTTTCCTCGCGGTACTCGCCCACAACAGATTCGGATTGAGGCTAGCATTGGGCAGGGAGACAAAACGTGACCGCAGCGTAACACTTTGGACAAAAAGCGTCGGGCAGCCGATCGTGCAATCGCGGAAACCGCAAATTTTCCAAGGCAAGACATCGCGCATAAAGTCACATTGGGGCATCGGGAACTCGGTCTGCCACATTCTCTCTGGTAGGCTCCGATGTTCGTGAAAGTGCATACACCTTATTCGGGGAAACCAAACGCCGTGAACGTGCGACTGATCTCTATTCTGGCCAGCGGCCTGTCTCTCATCGCATCGAATGCCGAAGCGATCTGCACGATGAATGAGATCGAAAAGCCAAACACCAGAATCGGCGTTTGCCGACAGCAGCCTGGCATCGCATCGGGTTTCGGCTGCACGTCGCTGCTGATGAAAGAGCAAGTCGCCGATCAGTTTCAGCAGATCGAATTGGCGCGGCGCTGCGGTTTCAACGCCGAAGCCGATAAGCTCGAAAAATTTTACAACGAGACGACGCCGTATGTCGCGAGCCTATATGAGTGCATTGATACTTCGGTGGACCTTGGCGACGTCGAGAAGAAGGCCAAAGAAGAGGTCGCGAAAAAGTTGATCAGTCTTGCTCCCGGGTGTCCGGCCGATCTAAAAGACAAGATGGCGAAGCGATTGCCGAAGCTGATCGAGATCGACGAGAAATCTTTGGCCGAAATGAAAGACCTTGCGGTCAAAATTAATCTCACCCCCATGCCCAAGAAGTAGGGAGGCGGTGCCGGATGGAAGGCGAATAAAACAAGGTTTTGTTCACCCTAACTTCGCATGGCATTCTTGAATTTAAGACATGTCTCCTAATGTTGTTCGGCCCGCAGGGGCTGTGAATGCGTTTGGGAGACGTCCCATGTCTGGTTACAGGTTCGTTATTGGCGCTCTGGCCGCAGCGTTGAGCGTCGGTGTTTTCTCGTCCGCTGCCGATGCAACGCATCGCCGGTGCGGATTCGATCCGTACGGATATCATGCTCCGGATTTCCGAGGCTGCCCCAGGGAGGTCAGGCGCGCTTACCGCCGGCAATACCGTGAAGGTTGGGGATTTTATCCGGCGTACGGCTTCTACCCAGCCGACAGCTACTATGCGCTGCCGCGCTACCCGGTTTATGCCGTGCCGGCGCCAGTTTATCCGGCTTACCCGACGGCCTATTGCTACTACGACAACGGCTACGATTATCGCGTTCGCAGCGTCTGCGTGCCTGCCTGGTGAAGACCGGCTTGGTGGCGACGGGTGTCTTAGGCTAGACGAGACGCCGGACGTTCCGGCGTCATCGCGCGTGCCCTAATACCGCCCTTAACGAATCCAGCCTAACGGCGCAGGTCCCCGGCAAAAGTCTTGGTGGTGCAGGTAGTAGCAGCGCCGGCCATCGTAGTAGTCGTCGCGGGCGAAGGGGTCGCCCGCATACGTCGCGAAACCGAAACGGTAGCCGTGGGGCGGCCCGGCGCGGTGGTAGCCGAGCCGGAAGTCCTTCTCGTGGCGGTGATGTCGGTGATGGGCTTCGGCGGAGGTTGCCAGGGCCGTGAGCCCCAAGACGACGCTAGCGACGCATACAGATTTCAACATTCGTTGCCTCTCGGGATTGCTGCCTTTCTGTTTCAGTCTCCCGTTCGGCGTTCGGACGCAACGGGGAACTCAAGCTTTGGCAAACAGGATATCGGCGGGCGCGAGCGTTTTTAATCAAAACGTCAAATTCCTTTGGCAAATCGATCGAGGTGGGCTTCTGTCGTTTTTGCGCGATTGAGGCAAACGAAAGCATCCCGATGCATCGGCTTTTGACAACAAAGAGAGCGTCAGGCGTTTTTCTAATTGTCGGCATCATGACGGGCGTTGGCATGTCCGGCGCCCACGCGGCTGACGTATGCGAAGCGCTCTGGCGGGCGCGCAATGGCATCTTCGCGAACAGCGGCTATTGTTTTGCGAGCGCCGAAGCGCTGGCGGTGTTCGGGAAGGGCTGCTTTGCGCCGTATGGCAAGCTTTCGCCTGCGGATGAAGCAGATGTCCAGCGCATCAAAGATATTGAGACGCATCAAAACTGCCCGGCAGTCCCGGCGGGCGTTGCTGGACCCACCGCGCCTCCGCGGCAAGAGGGCGGTCGCGTCGTTCCGAAATACGTCGTCCAACTGACGTTGTCTCGCGCGGCGGCGAACAAGCTTTCGGCGTCGGGCGAAACCGTTCGCGTTGCCGCATCTTATTATGGCAGCGCGGCTTCAGGTGTCGCCGCCGGCGATGATGGAGAGATCGGATTGGCGAACGAGACGATCGATTTGCCGAACGGCACAACGGCGGTCAACATGGGCGGGATTTCCATCGCCGAGCGCGACATCCGCAAAACGGCTGAGGGTAAGCCCATGCTGCTGATCAACGTCTATACGAGCCGCAAAGTTTTCCAGGACAACCTGCTCGACTGCGGCATCTATCAGGGCGATGCGGCGTTGGCCGGGCAAGTCGAGATCAATTGCAAACTGATCGGCGAATAAACGTCCGCCGCGCTTTCCGAATCGCGCGTTCGAGAATTACTGCAGGCCCGGCGACGACGGATTATGCGGCGGCGACGTGCCTTCGGGACCAGTGCCCTTTTCGCCCGAGCTGCTGCCTGAACTGGAATTTGCGGGCAAACTGATTTCCGGCGGCGGCTGCTTGTCGATTGGTATGGATGGCGACGTCGGCGAGATCTGCGAGTTTTTCTCGCTTCCCGGGCCGACTTTGCCCGGCTCGATGCTTTGGCCGCCGCCCGGAGCATGGGCGGGAATATCGTTGGCAGACGACTCTGCCAGCAACGGCAGCGAACTCGTGAAGGCGACCGCCGTCATCGCGGCAGCGACCAGAAGTTTTGTCTTCATGGCGAACCATCCTTGCGCTGTTTCATGCGGGTCCAACGCATGGCGCAACGTCCATGTTCCCCAATCGCGTCTCGGCGAAGATCAGCTTTTGTTTGCCGGCAGCGGCCCGTTCGACGTCGAGGGTGCGTTGGCGGGGCTGGGTTTTTCCTTCACGCTTACGCGATCGCCATCGACCGCACCGTCGGGCGGGTTTTCGATCACATGATCTTCCGGGGAAAGCCCGGATGCGATTTCGATGGTGGCGCCGCGGTCGCGGCCAATCGTGATGGTCTTCAGCGCTATTTTTCCATCCGTGTCGACGGTCGCGACGCGAATGCCGGCTTTATCGAATATGATGGCGCTCGATGGCACGACGAGAACGTTGTGCTTATTGCCGACGGTCAAATGGACGTTGGCGTAGGCGCCGGGCATTAACTCGCCGGCGGCATTGTCGACGATGAGCTGCATGCGCGTCGTGCCGGAAGCGACGTCGACGGCGCCGGAGGATGCCTCGACCTTCGCATCGTACTTTTTGCCGGGCCGTTCGGGAACGGTCAGGGCACCGATCGTGCCTGTCGGGATCGTCGGAACGTAGGCCTGGGGTACATTGACGTAGAGCCGCAGCTTGTGAACGTCCGAGACCACGAACATTTCCGAGCCGGTTGAACTGCCGGTGTTGATCAAGTTGCCGACGTCGGTGTTGCGAACCGTTATGATGCCGGCAAAGGGCGCGACAATGCGCTTATATTCGGAGAGCGCCTTCAACCGGTCGACGTTCGCCTGCTCGGATTTGACGAGGGCGTTCTTGGCATCGAGGTCGGACTTTTTTTCATCAGCCGCCTGGTGAGTAACGTAGTTGCTCGGCAGCAGGGCTTGATAGCGCTGGTTCGTGACGTCCGCGAGGGCGGCATTGGCCTCGGCGTTGGTCAAGTCCGATTGCGCCTGCGACAGTTGCTGATCGAGATCGGGGGCGTCGATGGTCGCGAGGAGGTCGCCGGCCTTCACCTTGGAGCCGATGTCGACGTTGCGGCTCGCGACGTAACCGTTGACGCGCGCGAATAGCGCGGCCTGGTAGAAGGCGTCGAGACGGCCGGGAAGATCGAGAACGCCGATGCTCTGCTCGACGGTTGGCGTGGAGGTCGCAACCGTCGGCACGGCGCGCTCGGCCGCTTTGGATTTTAGCTGGGCAACGCTTTGCCCGCGACTCTCTATTCCGGTGAAGGCGAGAAACGCAGCGCCACCGACGAAAATGATCGTCGCCAAAGGCATTTTCCAGCGCGAGCGCCGGGGCGGCTCGGCAGGCGTTTCAGGCAGCATGAAATTCTCCAGGAGTTGCACCTTGCGGTGACGAAGAGCGTGAGGTTCGGCGTCTGTGCATCAGGCTGAAGACGATCGGCACAATGAAGAGCGTCGCAGTTGTCGCGAAGATAAGGCCGCCGATAACGGCGCGGCCGAGAGGCGCGTTCTGCTCGCCGCCTTCGCCAAGACCGAGCGCCATCGGCGCCATGCCGATGACCATTGCGAGCGCGGTCATCAAGACGGGACGGATACGGACGAAGCCGGATTCCAGCGCCGCCTGGATTGGGTCGCCGTGTTCGGCCAATCGCTCACGGGCAAAGCTCACCACAAGAACGGCATTCGCGGTCGCAACGCCCATACACATGATGGCGCCGGTCAGAGCGGGAACCGATAGCGTCGTTCCGGTCAGGAAGAGCATCCAGACGATGCCGGCCAGGGCCGCGGGAAGCGCCATGATGATCACCAGTGGGTCGCCCCACGATTGGAAATTGACGACGATCAGCAGGTATATAAGCACGATGGCGCCGAGGAGACCGAACAACATTCCGGCATAGGCGCTATTCATTGTCTTGACTTGGCCGAGGAGGACGGCGGTCGCCCCCTTGGGAAGCTCACTCTTCGTGGCGTCGACGACCTTTTGAATGTCGGCAGCGACGGCGCCAAGATCGCGTCCCTCGGTCGTCGTCAGAATCTGCACCATCGACTGGATGTCGTATTGCGATACGACGGCGTTCGTCGTGGCCCGGTCGAAATTCGCGACGGCGCCGAGTATTTGGGAGGGACGGCTTGTGTCCGTTGCCGTAATCGGGAGGTTTTGCAGCTCGTTAAGCGTGTCTAACCGGTACTGTGGCGTCTGAATGACGATCGGGTACGACACTCCGTTCTTGGGGTTTAGCCAGTAGGTCGGGCTGACCTGGCTACTTCCGGCAAGACTCGTGCTGAGGCTATTCGTGACGTCCTTTTCGGTGACGCCGACGTACTGAGCGCGCGAGCGGTCAACGACCACCTTGAAGCCTGGATTGTTGCGCGATTGTTGGATGCGCGCGTCCGCGACGCCTGGAATGAGCTTGATTTTACGCAAAATATTCTGGGCGTAGTCGTATCCCGCCGCGAGGTTCGGGCCTCGGATTTGCAGGTCGATTGGTGTCGGGGCGCCGAAGTTCAGAATTTGACTGACAATATCGGCGGGAAGGAACGAGAAGGTCGCGCCCGGGAATTGCTTCGGCAACTGGTCGCGGAGTTCCCTGACATATTCGGGCGTGGGGCGGTGGTCTTGATTGAGGGCAATTTGGATATCGCCATCCTGCGGCCCGATCACGCCCGTGTTGTTATAGGTCATGTTGATGCCGCTGACCGGAATGCCGATGTTGTCGACGATCGCGGACAGATCCTCGGGCGCGATGATCTCGCGAATGGCGTCTTGAATGCGCGCAAATTCGTGCGCGCTTTCTTCGACGCGCGTTCCGATGGAAAGGCGGACGTGCATCAGGATCTGGCCTGAGTCGACCGACGGAAAAAAGTTTTGGCCGAGGTATGGGGCCAGCAGGAACGAAGATCCGATGAATCCGAAGGAGGCGATGACAACGATTATCCGATGACGGAGCGCGCCTTCGAGCATCCCGTGGTAGCCGGCGCGGAACGTCTCGAAGCTGTGCTCGAAACCACGCTGGAAGTGCACGAACGGATTGCGTGTCTGCCTCTGATGGGCATGGGGATCGTGCGGCTTCAGCAGGTACATCGCCATCGTCGGCACGAGCGTTCGCGATAGTATGAAAGAGGCGACCATCGCGAACATCACCGCTTCGGCCATCGGCACGAAGAGGAAACGCGCGACCCCCGTCAAGAAGAACATCGGGACGAACACGATGCAAATGCAAAGCATCGAGACAAATGCCGGCGTCGCGATCTGATCGGCGCCGTCAAGGATAGCGGTTTCGACGTCCTTGCCCTGCTCCAAATGGTAGTTGATGTTTTCGATCGTGACTGTTGCTTCGTCGACGAGGATGCCGACCGCAAGCGCCAAGCCACCGAGCGTCATGATGTTGAGCGTTTCTCCGAGCGCCGACAGCATCGCGACCGATGAAAGGACTGCGAGGGGAATAGACGTAGCGATAATGATGGTCGAACGCATGCTGCCGAGAAAGAGCAAGATCATCACGCTGGTGAGGGCAGCCGCCAGGACACCTTCGTGAATGACGTTGTTGACGGCGCCCCGGACGAAAACCGACTGGTCGCCAAGCAGCGCAATCGTTAGGGCGTCCGGCAGACTCGGCTTGATTTCGGTGATCTTGTCTTTGATGCCCTGAATGATATCGAGCGTCGATGTGGCACCGTTTTTCAACACCGACAGGAGCACGGATCGATTGCCGTTGACGTGGACGATGTTCTGTTGCGGTGGGTTGCCGTCTCGGACATGGGCGACGTCGCGAATGTAGACCATCGCGCCGTTGATGGCCTTGATCGGCAAATCGCCAAGAGAGTCGATGTCCGACGGCGCGTTGTTAAGCTGCATCGTGTATTCGGTGGCACCGATTTTTTGGGTGCCGACCGGATTGATCAGGTTCTGAGCAGAGAAGGCGCTCTGGACGTCTTGTGCGGACAGGCCCTTCGCGCGCAGGGCTGCATTATCAAGGTCGATCTGAATCTGACGTGTCTTGCCGCCGTAGGGATAAGGCACGGCTGCGCCAGGAACCGTCACTAATCTCGTGCGGATCATGTTCAGGCCGAGGTCCGACAGGTTTTGCTCTGTCAATCCGTCGCCGCCGAGCGCCAGCTGCAGGATCGGCACGGTCGAGGCGTTGTAGTTCAGGATCAGGGGTGGAGTCGCGCCGGGCGGCATCTGCTTCAAGATCGTTTGCGAAACAGCAGTCACCTGCGCGTTCGCGACGCTGATATCGACGCCCGGCTGGAAAAAGATTTTGACGATGCCAATGCCGGTATAGGAGTTGGCCTCGATGTGTTCGATGTCGTTGACGGTCGTTGTCAGCACGCGCTCGAACGGGGTCGTGATGCGGCCGGACAATTCATCGGGCGGGAGGCCCGTGTATTGCCAAACAGCGGCGATGACCGGAATTCGGATATTCGGAAAGATGTCGACCGGCGTGCGCACAGCCGCCAAGCCGCCGGTGAGAAGGATGAGCAGTGCCAGCACAACGAATGTGTACGGCAACCGCAGGGCGATTCGCACAAGTGCAGCCATAGTTCCGAAATCTCCACACCGCCGGTTCGAAATGGAAGCCGGTCACCGCCTTCGCGACTAACTCAGGGCCCGGCGGACATCCGTCTCTCAAACCGCTAAAATCGACAGCGACGAAACCGCGCGCTCGTTTGCGGAGGTCGCCTACTCTGCATTTCCCCCGGGATTTCAGGAGATCGGATCGAAGGACATTCGTCGAGAATTGGTGTGAACGTGGTCCATCTGTCCAATAGTATGTTAGGATGACATTATTCTTATATAGCGATTAATCTCAGATGGCGCTCAAGCTGTGGACCTCAAGCAACTCGAACATTTCGTAGCCGCCGCGGAAGAACAGCATTTTACGCGCGCCGCACGGAAAATGAACATCGTTCAGTCTGGCTTGTCTGCGTCCATACGCGCGCTGGAGCAGGAGATGGGGGCGCCGCTTTTCGTCAGAACGACCCGGCGAGTCGAGCTGACCGTCGCGGGGCGCGTTCTCTACGAAAAAGCGCAGGGCATCATTGATGGGGTCAAGGATGCGCGGCGCGCGGTTGCGGCGATCAACGGGTTGGAACGCGGCTCGCTCAGCATCGGCATCTGCGGAAGCCTCCACGCCTTTTTTGACCTTCCGCTTCTCCTTGGCGAGTTTCACGCCCTCTATCCGGCGGTTGAAATTCGGCTCTGCCACAGCACTGGCGCGACCCTTATGGAGAAGGTCAAGGACGGCAGCGTCGATCTCGCGTTCTTTCCGCTCTATGAGAAAAGCCGCGAGATCGTCTCGATACCGATCGCATCGGATACGCTGGTTATTGCCCATCCGTTGGGACATCCGCTTGAAGGGCAGCAGAACTTGTCGCTTGAAAGTCTAAGCGACGAGACCTTCGTCGACTTTCAGCCAGACAAAGGCACTCGCAGAATTGTCGATCAGGCGTTCGGTGCCGTCAACGTCTCGCGCAGGACTGTGCTTGAAGTCGGCGACGTGCAGGTGCTTCTCGATCTCGTCGCGAGGGGCTTCGGCATCGCGCTGGTTCCGAAGACATTTGCGCTCGCGCGCGCCTCTCTCGCGAAGACTCCCAAGATCGGGATAGCGACGCTGAAGAAGCCCGCTCTTGGTTGGCACCTTGTCGCGGCATTCAACGGCCGGGCTGGCGCCGCACAGTCACGCAATCCGGCCGTAGCCGCTTTCACCAAGCTGCTCGACAAGATCCGCTCGGACGCCGCCGCGGCCTGAGAGTCAGGCCATGCTCGCCTGATAGACGTAATAGGCCATGCCTGCGGCCATCAGGGGAACGAGCGTAATATGCAGGAAGGCGAGCGATTTCTTGAGCCAACCGATCGGTTCGACGCGCCTGTTCACACGGGCGATTGTGATCGCGATGATCACACTCAGCACCAGATACGTAAACAGGAATAGTCTGTCCGAGAGCGTCTCGATGTTGGCGTCGAGCTTCGGCAGGGCCAAATAGAGCGCGACGGCCGAGAGTAGCGCCGTCACCTGGATCGTCACAATGGCTTCGAAGTGATGCGTCGAAATGAAGATCGATAGATAAGCAATGAACAGGATGAAGCCCAACGGCACGACGACACGAAGAAAGTAATCGGTTGTCTGTCGTTTCATGAGCCAGACGAAGCTTGCCTTATAGAAAGGGACGACACTCGGCTGGAGGGTTTGCGCATCGATGGTGCGCACGAAATCCTCGTCGTAGCCGACGTACTGGCTCTTGGGGTCCCAGCCATCGACGGTGATCGATTTGTCGCGCAGCTCCTGCGGTGGCGGCTGGACGATGAATGCGCCGCTGCCATGTTTTGGCTGGATGTCGATCGAAAACTTCTGCGTGTCGAACGGATAGTTTCGAAGGTTCGGCTGATAGAGGAATTTGCCTGTTACCTGATAGATTTTCATGTTGTCCGGGTAGGCGTCGCTTTTGCCGCCATCGTGAATTGGCCGGATTGTAATCTGGCGGTCATTCGAGCCCGGTTCGAGGTAGGCGTTGGAGAATTCGATCTGATCAATCGATGCGCCGTTTTTGTCATTCATCGAGATGTAAAAATCGGCGAGAAATGTCTGGTCATTGTCGTCGATGCGGTCGGCGCGAATGAGATCAATATCGGCGTAAAGGGTGTCGATACGCCTTGTGGTGTTGTTCCGCAGATTCAGGAACTGCATCGGGGCAAGCTGGGCGTGTCCGAGCCCGCGCGGCAGCATCACGATCAAGGGCGCACGCGCGGCGGCGCGCGATGACGGACGGAACGACCAATTTCCGAAGCGGCCTTTGAACATGCCTTTGCCGGCGGCGTACGTCGTATTCAGGTCGTTCACGACGAAGTCGCGAAGAGCGGGGACGTTGGCGGTTGCTGGAGCAGACCGCGCGGATTCCGCAATGAGCCGGATCATATCCGCGTAGCGCATGCTGATTTGCAGAGCGCGAATGTTTTCGTCGTCGAGCACATCAGGCGGGACGTCATCGTCGCGCAGCTTGCAGGTGCCGTCTTTCCAGCCGGGCGCGGCATCGTTTTTTGCGCCTTCGAAGATCCAGTATTCGGGATTGGTGCTGGTCAGCAACAAGTCGCGCAAACGATCGCTGTAGACGTCGGGAAATCCCTCCCAGGCGAGCTGGTAAAGATTGTTGGGGTAGATGCTGCTGCTTTTTGAAACCAACGTTTCAAGGCGGCCAGTCACGAATATTGGCGGGGTGTATCCGGCGGTTTTGAATTGGGTCAGGACATCCTTGAGCCGCTTGCTGCCGATCGCGAGGAAGACCAATTCCGGCGTCTTGGTCTTGAGATCCTCGATGGTCGCGGCGATATCGGACGGGTCCAACTTGTCGTCGGCAAGGGCGAGGCGGTGATCTGCGACGATGGCATCGGCGCCAAGAAGCTGCTTCAGGGAATCTCCGAGATTGCCGCTGGCGACGTTGTCCTTAATTCCGACGAACGCCACCTTGGTGAATTTCATTTCCTTGATGAATGAACTGATGACCGGCATCCGCTCTTCGTCTTCCGAGGGTCTTGTCGTAAAGATGGAGGGATAATTGGCGATGAGGTTGGTGACCGAAATGTCCGATAGGAAGGGAACATTGCTCGCATTCAGATCCTTTCCGACGGCATCGAGGGCGGCTTTGGCGCGCGTGGAGTTCGTAAGTCCGACCATGCCGAGAGTCTGCGGATCCGCGATTGCTTGGGCAAGATTGGTAATGGCGCGCCGATTATCGTCTTTGTCGTCGTAGAGATTGACGATCAACTGACGGCCGCCGATGCCGCCGGTCCGGTTGATGTAGTTCTGCGCCAGCGTCGCAACGCGCTTGATGGCGGTGACGATGCCGCTGTCGTAGCAATCGTCGGTTTTCGAGGTGAAGAAGATTGGGATGACAACCGGCGGCCGCTGCGCCGCGTCCGCGTCTTCGACCACCTGTACGGCGGCGGGCACGCTGGGTCCGATGAACATCACCGATAGCGTCGCGACGACCGCCGCCAGACGCCGCGCCGTCCGCCAACTCAACGCGCGCGTGTAAAACTCAATCCCCGCCAATTTCACGTCCCCCACCCGATCTTTATAGGAATGACGCACCCGGAATCCCGCCGGCGCCCCAATTTCCTTACCTCGAACGACTCGTGCCCGTTCGATCTTTATAATCCGGGGCCAGAGAGCGGAAGAATTTGGTTTGGGTTTGGCGGCATCGCGGTTCCGTGCCGCAATTGCACGAATTATTCTTCGGTCTGAGCTTTTGCCAGGAGGCCGGAGATAATCCAGCCCTGGAGATGCTGGGCGGCGCGCAGCGGGGCCGAGTCGGGGTCGTCATAAATGGCGACAAGTTCGCAAAGACTGCCGAAGGGAACGCCATTCACCGTCTCATTCCACATCATGGCTTCTTCACCCGACATGCGGCGGAGCTTGGGTGTCGTCTCGTGGCGCCAGACAATGATATTTTCCGGTGCTGGATGCGTTTCAACCTGAGGTGGCGTCTCCTCCTTCTTGAGCGAAAGCCAAAGCGCGTGCGCATTGGTCGTGAAGACAAGGCGCTGTGCGGACGAATGCGGCTCGAAAATGAGATCGGCCCAGAGTTCGGGGGGGACCGCGGCGAGATCAGAGAGCGCCAACGGTTCGGCATCGGGCGCGTCGAAAGCATCGTTCAGTGCGCGTTCCAATGTGGCAAGCTCCGCAAGGTGCGGCTCGTTGGGGTGTGTCTCCGCGATGAAATCCGGCAGGCGATGCGAAAACCAGCGTGCGTTCTGGTTCCGCGACGGGCAGGCCTCTATGTAGGCCCGCGCAATTTCGTTGAACACGTCGTCGCCCAGGTAGCTCGAAAGAAAGGGATGATCGTTGCGAATGACCTCGACGAGGCGGGCGGCGTAGGCGTGACGGTAGACGCCAAACAGGACATTCCTATCGGTGCGCGAATTGTCCAGGATCTCATTCAGCACAGCGTCGTCACCGGAAATTACGGCGCGTTGAAAGGCTTCCTGCATTTCGCTCAGCGTCGGCGCGGCGTTTTCAGCTTTCGCTGAACTTTGGGCTTTCCCGGACGATACGGCGACGGGTGGCGACATACGAAATCCTAGGGCTTTTTCGATCCGGAGAACACCTCGTCGGCGAGCACGCGTGCTTTGCCGAGTTCATCGAGCATTGCAGCCAACGGCGGGATGTCGTCGTCGCGTTCGATGATCGTTGAGACCGGCCCGAAGCGATCGAGCGCCGCCTTGTAAAGTGTCCAGACTTCATCGCAGACGAGGGCATCGTGGGTGTCGATGATGTGCGTCATGTTGTGCTCATGGCCCGCCAGATGAAACTGGACGACACGGTCGGCTGGGATGCCTGCGATGAATTCGTGGGGATCGTAGTCGTGATTGAAGGCGCTGACGTAGACGTTATTGACGTCGAACACCAGCCAGCAGCCCGTTCGCTTCGCCATTTCGGCGATAAATTCCCACTCCGGCATTTCGGAATTGCGGAACTGGACGTAGGTCGAGACGTTCTCGAGCGCCACGGGCCGCTTGAGATAATCCTGAACGTACTGAATGCGGGAAACGACGTGGTCGAGTGCCTCGCGCGTGTATGGGAATGGCAGCAGATCGTGGAGGTTGACGCCATGGACACCCGTCCAGCAAAGATGGTCAGAAACGAACACGGGCTCCGTTCGGTCCGCGAGCGCTTTAAGCTGCTTCAAGTAATCGGGGTCGAAGGGGGCGGTGGAGGCGATCGAGAGCGAAACGCCGTGCATGACGATCGGATAGCGGGCGCGGATCTGGTCAAGGATGCGCAGCGGCTGACCGCCGGGCACCATATAATTTTCCGAGATGACCTCGAACCAATCGATATCCGGGTCGCCATCGAGAATGTCGGCGTAGTGCTGCGAGCGGAGCCCCAATCCGAAGCCGAGATAACGGGGCTTGTCCTCGGTCGCGGGCTGACGGTGCGCCACAGCATTCGCCTTCGCTTGAACGAGCATCGTACTCTCCTCGTATCAGAACTGTGTGGTCAACTGGGTCAACCAAGCCGGAGACGCTGCAACAATATGCGTTTCGAGCGTTTTGTCGAAGCCGGTCAAGATGGCGAGACCGGTCAGGATCAAGACGCCACCAAGGACATATTTGCCACTCGATCCCGCAGATGACAGGGTATCGCGCCACCGATTGAGAATTTCGCGCGAAAGGGCGCCGAGGATGATCAGCGGCACCACAGCTCCGAAGCCGAAAGCGAGCAGCGTCACCGCCACTTGCCCGAGGTCCGTGCCTTGGGCTGCGAGCAGCGAAGCCGCGCCAAGTGTCGGGCCGACGCAGGGGCTCCAGACCGCACCCAGGACTAGGCCAACGCCAAATTGGCCGAGAATTCCGGGGCCAGCGTAGCTTCCGAGAGCGTGATCCGCCCAGTTCGAAATAGGCCCCGCAGCAACCGCGAAACGCTCTTGCAGCACCGGAATGACCAGCACGGCGCCGATCACGATCAGAAGCGAAGCCGCAATGAAGCGGAAAAAGGTGCCGTCGAGGCCGATCGAGAAGCCAATCGTCGCCACAAAGAGACTGATCGCGACGAACGAAATTGCAACGCCTGCGGACAACGCCAGGGGACCGTAGCGGTGTGCAGATGCCGCCGTCCCCATGACGATCGGGACGAGCGGAAGCACACAGGGCGACAAAACGGAGAGAATGCCCGCGACGAAGGCCAATGCAAAGGATGCAAGCATGATCTCGGACCCCTAGAGTGCCTTGCGCATCAGGCCGTCGATGGCCTCTTCGCTGGTGCTGCCGACGGAGCGGCCCGTTTCCTTGTCGCCCTTGAAGACGATCAGTGTGCTTTGCACTTGGGCGCGGAATTTCCTCAAGACGTCTTTCCGGGTGTCGAAGTCGACCTCGAAGATCGTCAGGTCTTTGTATTGCGGCTCGGCGGAGAGCTTTTGGATGATCGGCTTCTGAGCTTGGCAGGTCGGGCACCACGGCGCAGAGATATCAATTAGGATGGGTTTTCCCTGGGCTTGGACCGCGGCGAAAGCCGTCTCGTCGAATGTCTTTTGTTCGGCGGCAGAAGCCCCGACTGTTGTCAAAGCGACGATCGCCAATGCTAGGCTCGCCTTCGCAAAATGTCTCAATGTCATGGATCTGCCTCGAACCTTGTATTTCTATTCGCCGGGCTGGGAAGATTGTCCCGGGATAAAGAAAAACGCCGCTGTTCGAGCGGCGCTTTTCACTTCGGTCTGCTTATTTCGCCGGTTCGAACTTGCCGGTCGTGCAGCCTTCTTTGGTCGTCTCAGAGAAGCCCTGGCCCTTGCAGGCGTTCTGGCCCTTGCAGGCATTCGTAGCGCTCTTGCATGCGCTCTGGCCCTTGCAGGCATTGGCGCCGATGCAATGACCCATTGCTTCATCGGCAAATGCCACGCTCGACATAACGGCGTTCGCAAGCATGAGGGATGCTGCAGCGGCTGCGATAGCCGAACCGGACTTTACACTGATCTTCATGGTATGTTCCCTTTTGGAAGGTTTTGTATTTCCACGCTGTCATTGTGTCCCGATTACCTGGGACACGGTTGGGTTACGGATGGCAGCGGGCGGACGTTTCGAAATTCTGAAAAGAAAGTTTAGATAATTTTACATCGCGGACGGTGGGCAAGCGCGTGCACACAATTATTCCGGTCGAGATGTAACCCGCGGCCGAGGCCGCTCGTAACACCCCATCAGTTGCGGCGGGCTGATCCGCCTCTTTTTCCAGCTGAGGGCAAGTGCCATGAATTTCCTGACACACTGGTTGATCGACGTACCGGAACGTCTCTCGCGCTATTTCATGTGGCTCGGGCCGCTTTTTGCGCGCATCGTCGTCGGCTGGGTTTTCATGTGGAGCGGCTGGGAAAAGCTTAATGCGCTGCCGCAGATCACGGCGAATTTCGCATCCTGGGGTATCCCCTTTCCCCAGATCACGACGCCGTTCGTTTCGGGGGTCGAATTCTTCGGGGGCCTGTTCCTGCTGCTCGGATTATTCACGCGAATTGCAGGCGTGCCGCTCGTTATCGTCATGATCGTCGCGATTATCAGCGCGAAATGGGAGCAAGTCGATTCGCTCGAGACGCTCCTTGGCTTTGAAGAAGTGTCATACATGGCGCTGTTCGGATGGTTGGCCATCGCCGGACCGGGGCCGATCTCGCTCGACTATCTTCTGCAAAAATTTCAGACGAAATCGAATGGCGAGGTGCTTTCACCTTCGGCTCGAACGACCTGAAATCGAAGCAGGTTCCTCAATCGTGCCTCGGGCTGTCTTGCGGGCGGCCTCGGCTTTACTTACGTTCGGCTGACGTCGGGAGAACAGTCAGCAGGCCGTCCTTAGAACATGCAGAACACGCCGGCTCCCTGGTACACACGGCTCATGCCGTGGCGGCTCTCAAGCGAGAATGACAAAATACGCCAATCGCGGGAAGACGTAGCGGGCCTCGAGCCCGCCGTCGTCGTGACAGGCGGGTCGCGCGGTATCGGGCTGGCAATGGCCCGGCGATTTCTCGAAGCTGGACGCAAAACCGCAATCGTCGCGCGCAGCGCGGAAGGCCTCGAAAAGGCTGCTGCCGATCTTAAGGCATTGACGGGCTTCGATGTCACGACGATCGTATGCGACATCAGCGAGCGCAATGCGTTGGACGTCATGACGGCGACGCTCAATCGCTCCGGACTTTATCTCGATATTTTGGTGAATAATGCGGGGATCGGACTTGCGGGCCCCTTTGAGAGCCACGCCGAAGAAGATTTATCTCGGCTGATCTCGCTCAATATCGAGAGCGTGACACGGCTGACGCGAGGAGCGCTGCCGCCGATGCTCGCGCGACGGCGCGGCGGCATACTGAATGTTGCGTCTCTGGGTGCTATCGTCCCAGGTCCGAACCAGGCGGCCTATTATGCGAGCAAAGCTTACGTCGTCTCGTTGACGGAAGCCATCGCCAGCGAGACCTCGGGACAGAGCGTTCGGGTGTCCGCCCTATTGCCGGGGCCCGTCAATACGTCATTTCACGAAGATATGGGCGCGGAGACATCGCTCTATCGATTTATCTTGCCATCGATGTCAGCGGATCGCGTTGCAGCCAGCGCCTATCGCGGCTTCATGTTCGGCAATCGCGTTATCGTTCCCGGGATTTCAAACCTGTTTTTCTATGTGGCGCTGAGATTTCTACCTCATGCGTTGACCGTGCCGATGGTCTATTGGCTCTTGCGGCGTCCGAAAACTTAAGCAGGCCTTAAGATCGGAATATCGTTTCAAGATAATTTGGAACGTTTGCATTCTAGCAACCATTTTCCGGCTAAATTCGCTCGGGCTCCGGAATAAGGTTTTGCGTATCCGGAGTTCCCGACGCGGCTGCGCCCAGCGGGCTCCACGGGCTCTTTTCGAGCTCGGTAAATCCGGTGCGTGGCCGCGCTGTATCAGCCGTGACGTCAGCGTAGCGATCATTTCGCTTTTTGCTATCGTAACGCCTTCCTTTCTAAGCTGCTTCGACGGGCCAAGCTGTTTCCGCAGCGATGGTCGTAACCGCGTTTGCGCTCATGGCGACGCGCTCCACGAACGAACGGGTCTTTTCGACAACCAAGTGACGCTGCTTATCGAGCGTGACCATATGATAGCTGTCGTCCAGCACGACGAGGTCGACAGCGGTCGGCAGTTTCGCCCGGAGGTAGGTCGCGTTGTTGAGGTCGGCGTAATCGTCCTGGCGCGAATGCACAATCAGCGCAGGCTGACGGACTTTGCCGAGTAATTTCTTCGCGGCAGCGACGAGGCGACGGTGTTCGAGGACCATGGCGCCCGGCACGCCAGCCGTTCCGAGATCCGACCCATCTGACGCTGCAAGAGCGGCGCGGACGAATTCGCGAACGCGCGGGCATTTGATGCCAAGCGACTCGGCGTCCGGAAATTGCATTAAGTTCGCGATCCAGCGGTTGCGGACCAGTGCGAACAGCTTGCTGTACCAGGGCATCGCCCAACCGTTGATCCAGAGGGTCGGGGAAAAAAGGGCGACGCCCTGAACTTTCTCGGGATTGTTGGCTGCGAGATGCAATCCGATGATGCTGCCGAGGCAAAGTCCGCCGACGATCACGGTGTCGCATTCTTGCCGGAGTTCGTCGAGTGCGGCTTCGGCGCTGCGATACCAATCTTGCCATGTCGTCGCGACAATTTCCTTGCGAGTGCCGCCGTGCCCGGCGAGCGTCGGGCAGTGAACGGTATATCCGGCGCGGGCGAGGCCGATAGCGACGTAGCGCATCTCAGCCGGAGTGCCGCAGAGACCGTGGATCAGCAGGATGCCGGTTCGTCCGCCTGCGATGCGAAATGTCGTGCCGTTCGCGCTTTCCTGGCTGGCCGGGGTCGTCGTTAGCGTCGAAATTTGAGCGGACATGGCATCGTCTCCTCATGAACTTGAGACGAGGATTAACTTCGAGCGGGAGGTGCAGCTGTTCCGTCTGCAACAGGCGCATGGCTGCGACGCGCTGATTTTGTTCGCGGAGTTCCCTTTGGAACACCAGTAGGCGTCGACGGCGCCGACTGGGTGGTCGCTGCGGCGATTGGAGTTCGCCGGAAGCTGCGCTATGGGAGGCGACGAGAGATCGTCAGCCGTCAAACGGGCCACGGGTTTCGGCAATTTTTTTGCTGCCGGGCGCGGCCAGGGGACGCTCTCTTGACGGCTAACAACAGGCGGGCGGATCAACGCCCCGCAACGCAATTGGAAACGCTCGTGCCGCAGCCAGTCATCGCCGCGACGGGGATTTATATCCCGCCAGAGAGCATCTCTAATGGAGAACTCGTCTCGGCCTTCAATGCCTACGTCAGCGCGTTCAACGCGGAAAATGCCGCCGCGATCGAGGCGGGAGAGATTGCGCCGTTGCAGCCGTCGTCGGCGGAGTTCATCGAGAAGGCTTCGGGGATCAAATCCCGCTATGTCGTCGATAAGACCGGCATCCTCGATCCCGCCGTGATGCGTCCGAACATCCCTGAGCGACGCGACCACGAGCTTTCTGTTCTCGCGGAGATCGCTGTCCGTGCCGCACGGGATGCGCTGGCAATTTGGGGCGGCGACGTTCGCGAGATCGGCGCGGTCATTTGCGCGGCCTCGAACATGCAGAGGCCGTATCCGGCGATTGCGATTGAAGTCCAGAACGCGCTCGGGATTACGGGGTTTGCTTTTGATATGAACGTCGCTTGTTCGTCAGCGACATTCGGCATTAAGACGGCGTCGGACTTTATTGCCGGTGGATCGGTGAAGGCCGTTCTCGTCGTTAACCCGGAGATTTGCTCGGGCCATCTCAATTTTCGCGATCGCGACAGTCATTTCATCTTCGGCGATGTGGCGACGGCAATCATCGTGACGGACGAGGCGCTGACGAGCGGCGGATGGAACATTCTCGGCACTCGGCTGAAGACGCAATTTTCAAACAACATCCGCAACAATTTCGGCTTTCTCAATCGCTGCGCGCCGGAAGGGATCGGAGCGGTGGACAAGCTTTTCGTGCAAGAAGGCCGTAAGGTCTTTCGCGAAGTCGTGCCGATGGTGATCGAAATGATCGTCGAGCACGCGAACGATATGGGCGTCAATCCGAAGGGACTGAAGCGCCTCTGGCTGCACCAGGCCAACATCAACATGAATGATATGATCGGCCGAAAGGTCTTGGATCGTACACCGACGCCGGAGGAAAACGTCATCATCCTCGACGCGTTCGCGAACACCAGTTCGGCGGGATCAATCATTGCCTTTCATACGGCGAGCAGCGATTTCAATTCCGGCGAGACCGGGCTGATCTGCTCGTTCGGCGCCGGATATTCGGCCGGCACCGTCTTCGTGCAGAAGCGCTGAACGGCGTCGGATCAACGCGCTTGCGCTGAGGATTATGATGCCAAGCTTGCGGCAAGATTGATCGTCAGCGCCAGCACCATCGTGTTGAAGAAGAACGAGACGATGGCGTGGAGTGTCGTCAGACGGCGCATCATTTTATTATTGATGATGACATCGGATGTCTGCGATGCCGCGCCGAACGACGTCGCGAAATAGAAGAAGTCCCAGTAATCCGGTGCCGGATCGCCGGGGAACGTCAATGCCATTGGGGCGTCGGGCGTTGTCTGGTGCGATGGATCGGGCGCGTAGTATTTGTGGGCGTAATGAAGTGTGAATGCGACCTGCGTCACGAACCATGAAATGACGATGGTCGCGGCGGCGAGGCCGACGAAGAACAGTTTGCCCTCATTCGATGCCGCCTTGGCGGCGCCAAGCAACCCGAAGATCGCGGCAAAGCTCGAAAACATAGCGGCTAGCACAAGCACGAGAATGACAAGGGCGCTATCGTCCTGGCGCGCGGCTCGGGTTCGGATCTTATCGGAATGGCACCCAAGCATGATGTCGAATGACGTGATGAGATAGACGCTGCCGCCCGCGCACCAAGCGAGCGCTTCACGGACCGAGCCGTGAAAGGAGGCCGGAAGGAGATAGAGCGCAGCAAAGGTGGTGATCACTGCGACGACCACTCTTGGCCTGAGGGCGAGCGAGCGGCCGATCGATCGCGGGCTATACCAACGTGATCGTTTTCGTGCTGTCGTCGGCGCATTCACTTTCGCGGTATTCGCCATGATACGTGCCCGGGTTGAAACGCGGATGATTTCCGAAAAGACGCGAGCGTAGCATACGAGAGTCCGGTGTCCTTTCGGTATCGAATGTCGCGTTATCCCTCCGTATTTGCAGAGCAAAATACTCTGCCGTCACCCCTAGGCCGAGCAGCCTATAGCCTCCCGCTGAATGGCGACGGCGGCGCGAAAAGCCGCAAACTCCAGCACTAGGATTGGGAAACGAGGAGGCTCATCGATGACCACCCCCATGCTGGCGATGGCGGTCGATCGCGCGCCGCTGGCGTCGAAAACTTCTGGCCGCCCGTTGATCGTCGTAATCGAGGACGACTACCGGTCGTCCATGGCGCTTACGATGTTGATCGACGACTGGGGATATTCGTGCGTCGCGGCGCGTTCCTCGCGCGAAGCTGTCCGGACGCTCGGACATCGGCTCGGCAACGTGGCGGCGATCATTACGGATATCGAAATCGACGGTCAGATGCGCGGCATCAGGGATGCCCTCGCCATCGCGGCGACGATCGGCCATGCCGTTCCAACGATCATAACGACGGGGCACTCGGACTACGCGGCCGTCGCATCGCCGTTTCCTGTGGTGAGGAAGCCATTCGATCCAGACATCCTGCATCAGTGGCTCGTCCATCGGCTCGGCGCGGCTATTTCCTGACAGCCTATCCGCGTTAATTTTTGCGGAGCGATCAGCTCCGGGTTGCAAGTTCGGTGCGGTTACGCGCGCCAAAGTGTGAAAAGAGAGCCGCCAGATGGATCTTGACCGTCCCCTCGGCGATGTCCAGTTCGCGGGCGATCTCTTTGTTCGAAAGGCCCCGGCGGACACAGTCCAGGACATCGCGCTGGCGCGGTGAAATGGCTTTGTAGGTGGCTCCGCCGCCGGGGTCCCCTTTTCCGGCCCGCTCCGTTTGCGACGGGTTGTCAGATTGAGCCGCCGCGGCGCCGGACGTCATAAACCGCGGCACGAACACGCGTCCATCGAGAATGTCTTGCAGCGCGCCGACGATTTCGTCGTCGCCGAGCGATTTCGGCACGTAGCCGTTCAATCCCATCGCCACAGCTTTCACGACGTCTTTGCGTTCCTCGGAACCGGAGACGATAGCGACGCGGATGCCGGGATAGGTTTCCTTGACGATGCTCAGCCCCTCCGGGCCGGTGATGCCGGGCATGGCGAGGTCGAAGAGGGCGAGCTCGACGTTTGGCGTCTCGGCCAAGCGATCCAATGCGGCGTCGAATGTCGCCGCTTCGATAACGGAGCGAAAGCCCATGCGATCTCGCAACAGGAAGCCGAATCCCGAGCGATAAAGTCCGTGATCATCCGCGACGAGAACGGTGGTGCGCTGATTATTTGCCATCTGTTTCTCTAAATTAGCCGGCATTCAAATCTGCTCCCAATTCCGCGCTAAGGCAATTTTGTGAAGTTCTATGAGATTTGAGGATTGCGCTCAGCGTCGCGGCGATGAGTTCGGGATCGGCAGGCTTTGTTAGCCAGGGACGCCCCGATTTAGCAAGCACCGCCAAAGTCGCAGAATCGGTGCCGCCCGATAACAGCACGCTTGGAATATCGTCGCCGGTCTTTGCCGCCATTCGCTTAACGAATTCGAGGCCCGTTTCCGGTCCTCTCAGATCGAAATCGAGAACGGCTGCATCGATCACGAGGCCGTTATCGATCGCGGCTTCCGCGTCGATATTGGTCTGGTAGCCGAAGGCAACGTTGCCGCGATCCTCTAAGTCTCTCGTCAGCGCCGCGACGATGAGTGGGTCGTCGTCCAGTATGAGGATGCGCACGCCATAGACGCTTGTATCCAGCGCTTGCGGCAGTGCGGACGGCCGTACCTGCGCCACGATCGCGTTTTCCGGTAGGACGATCGTGAAGCGAGAGCCAAATCCTGGGCGCGAGGCGACTAGGATTTTCATGCCGAGAAGCTCGGCGTAACGCCGGGCGATCGAAAGTCCGAGGCCCAGGCCGTCGTTGACACCGTAAGCGCGTTGGTCGGTGCGGGAGAATTCTTCGAAGATCTTCTCGCGGCGATCGCCGGATAGCCCCGGGCCGGTATCGCAAACATCAATGACGCGCTCGCCGTTGCGGTAGCGCGCGGCGAGGACGACGCCGCCGTGTTTCGTAAACTTCAAGGCATTCGATATGAGATTGCGAATGATGGTTTCGAGCAGGGCCGCGTCCGTTTCAATAACCCAGTCGCGTGTGCGGCTTAGGAATTTCAGGCCGTTCTGCTCCGCTTCGACGCGCGACCCGACCGATATGCGCTCGATGACCTCGGCGATGGATGTCGGCGTTCTCGCCGGCTCGATCAATTTCGCATCGAGGCGAGAGACGTTGAGGAGGGCGTCGAACATGCCCTTCAGGCCGCGCAGACCTTCTTCCATTTGCGCAACGAGCGTCGTCGCTTCGCCACCGCTGACGCGTCGCGATAGGGCGCGTGCAAACAATGTCAGAGCGTGCAATGGCTGGCGCAGGTCATGGCTGGCGGCGGCGAGAAAACGCGACTTCGCTTCGGTGGCGCTTTCAGCGGCTGCCTTCGCGCGTTCGAGGCCGACATTTTGCTCGGCGAGCCGTTGCGTTCGCTCACGCACTTGGCTTTCGAGCGATTGATTGGCATCCGCAAGGGAAGCTTGTTGAGCGTCGAGTTCTTTTACGAGCGATCGTAACGACTGCGAAAGTACGCGAGCTTCCTGATAGCCGCCGACCTGCGGAAATTCGAGTTTCTGGCCGCGTCGCAGCCGCTCGGCGACGTCTGCGAGTTGGAGGAGCGGCTGGGACAGTTTGCTTGCGAGCACCCACGAGAGGAGGGCCGCCATCGCCGCGAAAATGCCGCCTGATACCAGAATGGTTCTTTGGAGACTGCGGACGGAAGCGAACGCTTGTCGCTGGTTCTCGCGCACCAACACGATCCAGTTCAAGCCGGAGTAGGAGCGATAGCCGTCGCTCTTGGAAAAGCCGGTTACGTAGGATTTTTTGTCGGGCCAGCGTTCGAGGGCATAGCCGGCGTTGCCGGGGCGGGCCGCGCGAATGCTCGGGAGATCGAGCACTTTACCGGCTATGTCGTCGGGGCCAAACAGCACCTGTCGCGCTTCGTTGAGAACGATGACATCGGCGGGGATGGCATCTTTCATGCTGCCGAGCAGGGTGTCGCGCACTTCCTCGGCCCAATCCGCGCTCAGAGTCGCGCCGAGTACGCCGATTGTCGATTTGGAGTCCGAGACGGGAACGGCGAGGTCGATGAAATCCGATGCGCCACGGCCTTCGTGCGGAATGCGGGGAGCGTTTCCGACATTCGGCAATTTGACATCGCCGACATAAGCGTCCTTCAGGCCTTCCTTGAACCAGATCTGGTCGCTGACGTTGCGACCAGTGTATTCGCCACCGGTCGCGCTCAGGACGCGGCCATCGGCGTCCGCGAACCCGATCCAGGAATAATCCGGATAGGCCGTCTGAAATCTTTCGAGCGATGTGCGTAGGGATTCCGGCGAATCCGTTTTCTGAAGGATTCGGCCGAGCGCTGCCATGTTGTCGAGAGATTGAAGGCGCTCGAACATCGTGCGGTCGAGCTTGTCCTGCATCTCATCGGCGAGGAGCGCCAGGGATTGACCGATTTCTTGTTCAAGGCGGCTCACGGCGTCGTGGCCGATGACATAGGAAACGGCAATCGTAAGCAGGAGCGAAACGAGCGATATCGCCGCTGCGATCAAAACTTTCAGTGAAACGCGGCGCATCGGCTTCGTTCTTTCCGTGCCATTAGCAAACCAGCCTCGGATCTAATCACGGCGGATATCAAGCACGATCTCAAATAGGGTCGACAGGGACGCCATAGCGCATCTCCGGGCGGGCGGCGCGTACGCATCGTCATAGGCCATCCGGCCTAAGGCCGGGAAATTGATATAGTGCACCGGGCTGAATGGTCTGAGCAATTCAAGTGGCGCACACATCATTTGCCAAGCGGATCCATGGTCCTATCGGCATGGTCTCTCACGTTAGGCTGGTCCGCTTTGGCACGGAGCGTGCGCCGTCCCTCACACCCATAAGCGCCGCTTCAGCGTCGGGGCCCGGCTTACCCCCCAAGCCGGGCCCCCCTCACTATAAAGCCACGAAACTGCTGGGATTAAGCTAGCGCAAGCCGATTCATAAGGCGACCGTGCGCTCAAGCTCCGTTCGAAATCTGCGCAAGCACCCTTTGGGACGCCGCGCATTTCTACTGTGATCGGCATCTGCGTTCGCTTCGGGCGCGGTCGATGCTGCGCCGATTGATCCGAAGCAAACATTTATCGAGTTCTCAGACCCAAAGAAGCCGTTCTGGCGGCTAGTCAAGGCGCCCCGGAAATGGCGCGTTAACCGTTCGCGACAGCGAGCTTCTGAACAGGAATGTCGTGGTCGCTCATCAGCGCCCGCCAGTCCGCGACATGCTTTTCGAGTGTTGCGATGACGGCTTCGGTGATTTCGTCTTCGGAAGCAGGGCCGTTGAAGACGCGAGCAACGCCACCCTTCCAGAATGCCAATTGACCCTCGAGGGTCGATAGTTCGCGATTGGCCCATTCGATCATCGGCATGTCTCCCCGGATTGAGTTGCCGAGAGTGAGATTAGGACAAGTCATTCGATGCCGGAATCGTCCGTATGGCGCGGATCCGCTAAAGCTGTGCGGGTGTGGCAGGAAGGACAAGCCGTAGTGTCGGCCTCGGCAGAGGTTAGGATGCGAGCTTGCGCCGGGCGGCCGTCCGGGATTGACCTTGGCCCGGGGATCGTGCCGGTCCGTGCAGGACTTGGCTGACGCAGTTTCGAAAAAGTTCGGCGAGGCTCAGAAAGAACGGTTCGCGCGCCGAGCTCTTGCGCCAGCACATCGCAATCTGCCGGTTCGGATTGGAGTCGCTGAAGCTTAGCAGGTGGACTCCGCTCGATAGCGGCCCTTGGTTGAGGGTCGCGAGTTCGGGCAACAGCGTTATTCCGACGTCCGCGCTCACCATCTGGCGAAGCGTTTCGAGGCTCGTCGCGCGGAAGGACGATCGCTCGCTGGCGCCGGAAAACCCGCAAACCTCAAGAGCCTGATCGCGCAGGCAGTGGCCGTCTTCGAGCAGCATCAAATCATGATCGACGAGTTCACCAATGCCGATGGATGTCCGGCGCGCGAACGGATGGCTGGTTGGAACCGCGAGAAAGAAACGCTCCTCAAACAAGAATTCCGTGCGCAGCTGACTATCGTTGACTGGCAGCGCCAGGATGGCGGCATCGATCTCGCCTTCGCGCAGCCGCGAGAGCAGGCTGCTGCTTTTTTCTTCGATCAGCAGCAGTTCGAGGTCGGGGAAGCGCTTTCGCGCGGGCGAGACAACATGGGGAAGCAGATACGGCCCGAGCGTTGGGAAGATTCCGAGGCGGATGGTTCCTGCTTCGGGGTTTTGGTTCTGCTGGACGCTTTCTTTGAGCTGCTGGATTTCGAGCAAAATCCTCCGGGCTCGGGCGGCGGTCTCGTGGCCGTAGGACGTCAGGATGACGCCGCGCGAGTCTCTTTCGACGAGCGCGACGCCGAGTTCGTCTTCGAGCTTTTTGATTTGCGCCGAGAGTGTCGGCTGGCTGACCTGACAAGCGTCAGCCGCACGCCCGAAATGGCGATACTTCGCGAGCGCAACCAAATATTCGAGCTCGCGAAGTGTCATAAGATGCTCAGGGCCTCGATCAGGTTAAGCGGCTTTGACCTCTTTTTCATCCGGCGCGGAGATGCGGATAAGGTGGTCAAAGGCCGCAAGCGAGGCCTTCGCGCCTTCGCCGAGGGCGATGACGATCTGCTTGTATGGCGTCGTCGTGCAGTCGCCCGCCGCGAAAACGCCGGGCATCGACGTTCGGCCATGGGAGTCGACGACGATTTCACCGTGCGGCGTCAGTTCGAGCGTGCCCTTCAGCCAGTCGGTGTTCGGCAGTAAGCCGATTTGCACGAAGATGCCGTCAACCGGGAGAACGCGCTTATCGGACGTCGCACGGCTTTCGTAGGCGAGGCCAACGACCTTTTGGCCGTCGCCTTGAACCTCGGCGGTCTTGGCGCCGGTGACGACGTCGACATTCGACAGGCTGCGGAGTTTGCGCTGCAGCACTTCGTCGGCGCGCAGTTTGAAATCGAGCTCGAACAGGGTGACGTGCGCCGCGATGCCGGCGAGGTCGATCGCGGCTTCGACGCCGGAGTTGCCGCCGCCCATCACGGCGACACGCTTGCCTTTGAACAGAGGGCCGTCGCAGTGCGGGCAATAGGTGACGCCCCTGTTGCGATACTCCTGCTCGCCGGGGACGCCGAGTTGCCGCCAGCGCGCGCCCGTCGAGAGGATGACCGACTTCGCTTTCAGTGCGGCGCCGCCAGCCAATTCGACTTCGAGGTATTCGCCCTTTCGGACGAGCTTCTCGGCGCGCTGAAGGTTCATCACCTCGACGTCGTATTCCTTGACGTGCTCTTCGAGCGCAGCGGCGAGGTGGGGGCCTTCGGTGTGGCGGATGGAGATGAAGTTTTCGATTGCCGCCGTATCGAGGACCTGGCCACCGAAGCGTTCAGTCGCGATGCCGGTCCGGATGCCTTTGCGGGCGGCGTAGATGGCGGCCGCCGCGCCTGCCGGGCCGCCGCCGACGACGAGCACCTCAAACGGCTTTTGAGATTTGATCTTATCGGCATTGCGCGCCGCTGCACCGGTGTCGATCTTGGCGAGGATCTGTTCGGTGTCCATCCGGCCCTGGCCGAAGACTTCGCCATCAAGATAGATCGTCGGCACCGACATGATCTGCCGCGCTTCGACTTCCTTCGGGAAAACGCCGCCGTCGATCGCGACGTGCTTGATGCGTGGATTGAGAACGGCCATCAGGTTCAGCGCCTGGATGACATCCGGGCAGTTCTGGCAGGTGAGCGAGAAGTAGGTCTCGAAGCTGAAGTCGCCGTCGAGGTCGCGGATCTGATCGATGATCGCCTGTTCGATGCGTGGCGGGTGGCCGCCGACCTGGAGAAGGGCGAGGACAAGGGACGTAAATTCGTGCCCGAGCGGAATGCCCGCGAAGCGGAGCGTGATGTCGCGGCCAGGGCTCGTCAATGCGAACGATGGTGTTCGTTCGGCGCTGCCCTGCTCCTCGATCAGCGTGATCTTGTCGGAGAGGTTGGCAATTTCAGTCAACAAGCTCGCCATTTCCACAGACTTCGCGCTTGCGTCGACGGCCGCGTGAATCTCGATCGGACGTACGACCTTTTCGAGATAGGCTTTGAGCTGGGATTTGAGTGCGTCATCGAGCATGGCGGTGTCCTATTCGAAGTCCGGGACTGCATTCGTTCAAGTTGCGACTGGTATGCGTTGGGGGCACGCAAAGCCCAGCCAACCGAAAGCGCGCCGATGGCCTTCCCAGGATGAGGAAGGCCATGAGGCGTGGTCTTAGATCTTGCCGACGAGTTGTAGCGAAGGCGCGAGCGTCTTCTGACCTTCTTCCCAATTAGCGGGGCAAACCTCGCCCGGATGCGCAGCGACGTACTGAGCGGCCTTAACCTTGCGGAGGAGGTCGGCGGCGTTACGGCCGATGCCCTCTGCGGTCACTTCCATTGCCTGGATGACGCCGCCCGGATCGACGACGAAGGTGCCACGGTCGGCAAGGCCTTCGCCTTCGCGCATGACCTCGAAGTTGCGGGTGATCGTGCCTGTCGGGTCGCCGATCATCGCGTACTCGATCTTGCCGATCGTTTCAGAGCTGTCGTGCCAAGCCTTGTGCGTGAAGTGCGTGTCGGTCGAAACCGAGAAGACCTCGACGCCAAGCTTTTTCAGCTCAGCATGGTGATCGGCGAGGTCGCCAAGTTCGGTCGGGCACACGAAGGTGAAGTCGGCCGGGTAGAAGAAGAAGATGGCCCATTTGCCTTTGATGTCGGCTTCTGAGACTTCGACGAACTTGCCCTGTTTGAACGCTTGAGCTTTGAACGGCTTGATGGCGGTATTGATAAGAGACATCGGTGTTCCTGGTCGGTTGCAGCAAAAGAAGACGCTTTCGCGCTGCAATATATCCGAAACGCTGCGATAGGAAATTTGGATAAATGTCGCAACTTCAATAGGTTCAGCCTATCGTGACGATAGAGCTGACCGGGCGCAGACTTGCCCTGAAGTTTGAGGCTCCTGGCGGCCCGTTCGAACAGTGAAAGCGATCGAAACGATCAAAGAGATCTGTTGGACGGATGCGATGGTTCTCCGCCTTGATGACATCGCGATTTTCCCCATCGGATTTTTCGGAGATTGGCGATGAACCCATTTTCATTCGAGGCGCGCACACTGACGCGCAGGGCGTTCCTGGGGCGTGCTGCTCTCGGCGGCGCGGCCTTGATGTCGGCTCCCGCGTGGGCCCATGGCATCGACTTTCCATTCCCGGGCGGGTTTGGTGAGCGTGAGATGACGACGTCCTTTCCTCAGAAGGGTTCGATGATCTTACAGCGGACGCGGCCACCGCTTCTGGAAACGCCTTGGGAAACCTTCGACAGGGGCGTCTTTACGACGAACGATCAGTTCTACGTGCGATGGCATTGGGCGGGCATCCCAGACAATGTTGACGTCAATACGTTCCGTCTCAAAGTGCACGGGAACGTCGATCATGAAATGTCGCTCGCGCTACCGGACCTTATCCGCACGTTGCCGCGCGTCGAGCTTGCCGCCGTCAATCAGTGTTCAGGAAATTCACGCGGCTTTTTTTCGCCACGCGTGCCGGGCGCACAGTGGGCGAACGGGGCGATGGGAAACGCGATGTGGGCGGGCTTTCGCCTCAAGGATCTGCTCGACAGCGCCGGCGTGAAGGCCGGAAGCACGCAAGTGCGCTTCAGCGGCCTTGAGGAACCGGTGATCGAGGGCGGTCCCCACTTCAAGAAGTCGCTTACCATCGATCATGCGCGCGACGGCGAGGTCATGGTCGCTTACGCCATGAATGGAGAAGCGCTGCCGTTTCTCAATGGATTTCCGCTCAGACTTATCGTGCCCGGATGGTACGCGACCTATTGGATGAAAATGCTGGCGGACATCGAAGTTCTGAACGTGCCTGACGATAACTTCTGGACCAAGAAGGCGTATCTCATTCCGGATACCCCGCGCGCGAATATCATTCCCGGCGAAACCGGTGTGAAGATGGTTCCTATCAATCGCATGGTGCCGCGTTCGTTCGTCACAAACCTCAGCTCCGGAGCGAGTATCAAGGCGTCGGCGCCGAACGAGGTTCGCGGCATTGCGTTCGGAGGAGACTGCGGCGTGGCGAAGGTCGATATGTCGGTCGACGGCGGCGCCAACTGGCAGGCGACTGAACTCGGCCCCGATGAAGGCAAATATGGATTCCGGCGATGGAGCGCGAAGATCGCGCCGCCCAATGCGGGCAGCCGAGTGAGTGTCGCTGTTCGTTGCACGAATACGAACGGCGACGCGCAGCCCGATATCCCGAACTGGAATCCGTCGGGCTTCATGCGCAATGTCATCGAGACCGTCGATCTCGTCGCCGCTTAGGAGGCTGCCAATGCAATGCATCGCTGGAACTTTGGGAATTTTATGTGCGGTGATGTTCTTGGCCGGAGCAGCCGAGGCGAAAGATGCCTTAATCTTGAAGTCGACAAGCATCGATCTACCGACTGGCGACCGGCAGTTTACCGGCGCTGGGGCGGATGTCGTCAATGACAACTGCCTGACCTGCCATTCGGCGGGAATGATACTCGTGCAACCGCCGCTTCCGAAGGCGACCTGGGACGGGATCGTCAAGAAGATGATCAACGTCTACAAGGCGCCGGTGCGCGATCAGGACGTTGCGGCCATCGTTGAGTATCTGAGCAACCATCCAGCTGGCAGTAAATAGGACGAGAGACGTCCTCGTTATCGCGGTGCGTCGCCGCGGAGCGTTTGATCGTAGGCGAGGACGGCATCGAGCAGGACCTGCGCGCCCGCCGCGCATTCTTCGTGGCTGGTCGATTCCGCTTCGTTGTGGCTGAGGCCGCCTTCGCACGGTACGAAAATCATCGTTGTCGGCGCGACGCGCGCGACATAGGCGGCGTCGTGGCCGGCGCCTGACACCATATCTCGCGAGTCAAAGCCCGATTTCGTCGTGGCGGCGCGGACGCATTCGATAAGTTCGGGGGCAAATTTAACGGCGGAAGACGACCAAATTTTCTTTTCGTCGTAGGTCAGCGTGAGTGCGGGAATTGTCTGTGCCAGGGCCGAGCGCAGTTCCGTTTCCATTTCGTCCAGGGCGTTTTCGTCTGGATGCCGCAGATCGACGGTCAAGAAGACTTCGCCAGGGACGACGTTGCGGCTGTTGGGTTTGTTCTCGATCAAGCCGACCGTCGCGACACCGGGCTGATGCCTCAGGCCGATGGCATCGACGGCATCGATAATGCGCGCGGCACCGACGAGCGCGTTCTTGCGCAGATGCATCGGCGTCGCGCCGGTATGGGCGTCTTGGCCTTTGATCGTGATTTCGTACCAGCGCATGCCTTGGACGCCGGTGACGACGCCGATCATTTTCTTTTCGTCTTCGAGGATGGGTCCTTGCTCGATGTGAAGCTCGAACATGGCCGAGAGCTTATGATCCCCGGCGCGGATGGGTCCGCGATAGCCGATGCGCTCAAGCTCTTGTAGAAACGTAATGCCCTCTCTGTCGGCGCGTTCGTAAGCATATTGCGGCGGAAAGACGCCAGCGAAGACGCCGGAAGCGAGCATGGCCGGCGGGAAGCGAGAGCCTTCCTCATTCGTCCAGTTGACGATTTCGATCGGGGCATTCGTCTCGTAGTCCTGCTCGTGAAGCGTGCGCATGACTTCCAGCGCTGCGAGAACGCCGAGCACGCCGTCGAACTTGCCGCCGGTTGGCTGGGTATCGAGGTGCGAGCCCATCGCGATTGGAGGAAGGGTGTTGTCCCGGCCGGGGCGGGTGGCGAACATGTTGCCGACTTCGTCAGCGGCCACCGTGCAGCCCAAGGCCTCGCACTGGGCCTTGAACCAGTCGCGGACCTGCTTGTCCTCGTCGGAAAGAGCAAGGCGCTTGATGCCGCCTTTTTCGGTGCCGCCGAACTTGGCGGTATCGATCAGGCTGTCCCATAGTCGTTGTGAATTGATTTGGAGATTTGCCAGCATCGTTGACCAAGGAAGTGCGTTGCGCGCTATCGGATCTTGAGCTTGGGGCATACCGGGAACGGCCGCTGAAGCCAAAGCTATTTTGAGATCGCGCTTCCATATGTCCGGCGGGTAGCGGTTGCGGGCGGAATGATGGATATTCCAGCTTCAGAGGCAAGCTGGAGCGGGGGCCTATGCATCGGCGGACACTTCTCAGAGGCGGAATGACGCTCGTTGCGTCGACGGTTGCATTATCGGGTGATGCCGGGGCGCGTTTGGCTCCGGTGCTTCCCGAGGATGAGGCTTTCATGAAGCTCGCAATCGAGGAAGCCGCCGAGGCGGCTTTTCCGTTCGGCGCCGTTATCGTCAAGAACGGCGATGTGCTGGCGCGGGGGCATAACCGAACCGGCGTCGACCATGACCCAACGGCGCACGGGGAGATGGTGGCCATTCGGGCGTTTCTGGCGGCGCACGGGCCGGAGGCGCTCAAGGGCACGACGCTCTACACCTCAGGAGAGCCGTGCTGCATGTGCATGGGCGCCATTATCTGGTGCGGGATCGGGCGGCTCGTTTACGCGGCATCCGTAAAGCAGCTCTCGACCAAGCTCGATCAGATCGCGCTCTCGGCGGAGGATGTCGCGGAGAAGGCTCCGTTTGCGCCCATCGATATTGTGGGCGGCGTGCTCGCCAACGAGGCGATGCGGCTTTTTAAGTAAGATCGCCTCGCGGACATCCCGCTCGTCAATCGAAAAAGAGATGCCTTGCGGCGCCTCTTTCTCTGATGGCAGGTCCTTGGAGGCCAGAGCTACCGATCAATTGGTTGCCGTCAGCCAGCGTAGTTGACCCATACGGTCTTGGTCTGGAGGTATTTGTCGATCCCTTCGCGGCCATTGTCCTTGCCGTAGCCCGACTGTTTGAAACCGCCCCAGCCGACGGCGGCGTCGAACTGGTTATAGGTGTTGATCCACACCGTGCCCGCTTGGATCGCCGCCGCTGCTGCATGGGCCTTGGCGATATCGCGTGTCCAGATTCCGGCGGCGAGGCCGAAGTTGGTCGCGTTCGCGCGAGGCATCAAGTCTTCCACGGTGTCGAACTTTTGAATCGTCAGGACAGGGCCGAAGACCTCGTCTTTAACGACGCGGTCGTCATCCTTGGCGCCGGTGAGCACGGTCGGTTCGTAGAAAGAGCCCGAGGCGAGATTTCCCGCGCCGCGTTGACCGCCAGCGACGACTTCAATGCCGTTTTGTTGCGATTCTTCGACGAAGCCGTTGACGCGCGTGAGTTGATCTTCGGAGATCAGCGGCCCGAGCGTTGTTTCGGCGCTGAGGCCGTGTCCCATCTTCAGCTTCTTCGCTTCGGAAACGACGCGATCGACGACACGGTCGAACACTTTGGCGTCGACCATGAGGCGGGACCCGGCAGAGCATACTTGGCCGGTATAAAAGAAGATGGCGCCCGCTGCCGTCGCGGCGGCGGCATCGACATCGTCGCAATCGGAAAAGATGATGTTGGGATTTTTACCCCCGAGTTCCAGCGAGACATGCTTGAGCGTGCTCGATGCGGTGCGCGCAATGTGCTTGCCGACTTCTTCCGATCCGGTGAAGGAGATTTTGGCGATGCCCGGATGCTCGACCAGGGCCTGACCGGTCGTCGCGCCTTCGCCCGTCACGACGTTGAGAACGCCGGGCGGAATGCCGGCCTCAAGCGCGAGACGTCCGAGAATGAGGGCGGAGAGCGGCGTCTGTTCGGCGGGTTTTAAAATTACGGTGCAGCCCGCAGCGAGCGCCGGGGCGATCTTGAAGCAGGCTTGGCAGAGCGGGAAGTTCCACGGCACGATTGCCGCGACGACGCCGACCGGCTCGCGCTTCGTATAGACGAGCATGTCCGGCGCGGTGACGGGGATCGTCTCGCCTGCGAGCTTCGTGCACCAGCCCGCATTGTAGCGAAGAGCGCCGACGGCCAAGGGAATATCGACGGCTGCGATGTGGGCTTTGGGCTTACCGGAATCGAGGCTCTCGACTTCCGAAATCCAGGGCGCGTCGCGTTCGATCAAGTCGGCAAAGCGCATCAGGAGTTGCGCGCGGTCGCTGGGCGCCATTTTCTGCCAGACGAGGAGGGCCGATTGCGCGGAGGCCACGGCGGCATCAACATCGGACTTTCCGGCGTGGGGAACGGACGCCAAAACCTTGCCGATTGCGGGATCGAAAGTTTGAAACATCTCTCCCGATGCGCTGGGACGCTCTGTTCCGCCGATTACAAGTTTGTGCTGTCCTGACAGAAATTCGGCGGTTTTTTCAGACGCGGACTGCCACTCGTCGATCTGCGGTATGAACATGTGCGGTTTCACCTCGGCTGGTTGACTACAGGAAATCGGAAGCTGGTTTTCGGAGTGTGGCCCACTCGGCTGAGCTTGCGCCGTGTCACCACGGCCATCCCCAAAGCAGGAGCGAGATTGGAAATACGATTCCGAGGGCGACGAGCAGGATCCAATCCCAACGCGTGAACCCGACATTGTCGTCTGATGACGCTTCGAAGGTCCGAATGCGTCTTTCGAGTTCGGGATCGAAACCTGTCATTGCAACCGTCCTTTCACTACGTGCACCCTTGCGGGTGACAGGATCAAATTTCGGTCGTCGGGATTGTCACTCCGCCACTGGCGAAGTTCGCGACGTCCGCAACCGCGGCCTTGCCTTCTTCGGAATCCAGCGAAGCGTTCAAATCCGCCTGACTGTCGTAATCTAAGTAAGCAACGAGATGCACGGGCTTCGCGGCATCGCTGCTGATCACAGGTCCATGGCTGTAAGCGAAGAGCCGGAGATGGGGCATCTTGTCGACAAGCTTGGAATGGACATTTGCATAGTGAGTGTCGAAAGCCGCCGCGTCGGCCGGAGGGCCATAGATGACAGTCAGCCGGATCATCAGCGTGCTCCCTCTCGGTCGAACGGCAGCATCTTGCGGCGCGCGTAGACGATCGGATTGAGGGTGCTTTTGCGTTCGATCTCGATTACGCGGCCAATGACGATCTTGTGGTCGCCGGCCTCGATGACATCATGCAGTTCACATGCCACGACGATGACGCAACCGTCGATTTGCGGAAGCCCGAGGGCTCCGATCTCCCATTCGATATCCTTGAATTTTTCGGCGGACTTTCCCGAGAATTCCATCGCGACATGCTGTTGGCCGTGCGCGAGAACGTGAACAAGAAATTTGCCTTGGGATTCGATCGCGCCCAGCGTGTTCGAGGCATGATCGAAACATGCCAACATGAGCGGTGGGTCGAGAGACAGGGAGACGACAGCGGAAAGTGTTGCGCCGGATGGCATGCCGTTGGGTGTCCATGACGTGATGATGGTCACCGCGCCGGGCATGTCGCCCATGGCCGAGCGGAATTCGCTCGGCTCGACGGACCGGCTGAGCGCCTCGGCCAGAGCTTCAATGGGCTGAGCCATGCGAGTCCTGCTCTTGATGATGGTTTCGGGTCCAGACTTCCGCGCCGTTCTTGAAGACGCGATCGACGTTGATTTTCAGCAGGTCGTCGACGGGAACAGCGTGCGGGTCACGATCCAGGATGATGACGTCGGCGAATTTGCCGGGCGCAAGGCTGCCGCGGACATCGTCTTCGCCGAGCACGGAAGCCGCGTCGACCGTATGGAAACGTAACGCTTGATCGAGCGAGATGGCTTCGTCGGCGTCCAGGATCGCGCCGGAATAGGCTTGCCGCTTGAGGCAGCACCAGACACCGAAGAAGGGGTTCGTGGCGCCGGTTTCGGAGCCGACCCAGACATCCGAGCTTCCGGACAACTTCCAACCCTGCTTGATGAGGGTCGAGAATGAGAAGCGGCCGAGCTTGCCGTAGTCGCCGAGATAGTCGGGGAAGTACTCGCCGAACGTATAGAGAAACACGGGCTGGGGAACGGGAATGATGCCGGCGGCCGCCCATTTGTCGGCGGTCACTTCGGATGGCATCAGATTGCCGGCGTGCTCGATGCGGGTGCGAATGCGGCCGGTCGGCGCGCCGCCCAATTCGAGGAGCGTATCGCAAACCCACTCCTGCGCGCGATCACCGTTGGCGTGAACAGCAAGCTGCAGACCAGCATTTTGCGTCAGTTCGATCGCACGGCGGGCGTAATTTTTCTCAAGGGCGACATCGCCCCGGAAGGTATGGCCGCCTTTGCACCCGCATGTCAGATAGGGCGATTTGACGGCCGCGCTTTTGGCTGAGAACCCGCCGTCGGCAAAGAGCTTCACGCCTTGAATGCGGAAGAGATCGTCGGGCGCCGTGACGGATATGCTTTTCTTCCAGTTGCACGCGGCTTCAAGCGACAGCGTTCCCGGCGCCCAGATATAGGGCCGCACCGAGATGGGCAGCTCATTGCTCGCGGCCAAGTCATTCATGATCTGGAGACCGTCGACGGTCTCGGAGATTTCGCCGATGGTCGTCACGCCGTATTGGGTGAAAAGCTTCGGGATGCCGGTGATCAGCGCGGCGGCAAGCTCGTCGCGGTTCATCGCGGAGAACGGCAGAAGGTTATCCATTTCCTTGACGATGCCGGTGGGTTCGCCCGAGGCGTCGCGCTCGACGGTCGGAAGCCCGGTGATGGAATAGGGCGGCGGCGCGTAATTGCGGTCGATCAGGCAAACCGCGAGGGCTTTCGAGTTCAGGATCGTCAGATGCCCCCCGGCCCGTAGAGCGACGGGATGCGACGTGCTTACGCGGTCCAACTCTCGACGGGTCGGAAAGCGCTTTTCCTTGAGCTTGCGGTCGAAGAAGAGGTTGGCTTGGCCGACGACCCATTCGCCTGCCGGTGTTGCAACGGCCTTGGCCGAGAGTGCCGCGACGACGTCTTCGATGGTCTGACAGCCCGGCGCCCGGCAATCGACGACGCCGAAAGATGAGCGGCAGGCAACTTCAATGTGGGCGTGAGGATCGACGAACCCCGGCATCACCGGCCGATCACCGACGTCAACGATGCGCGTGTTGTCGTTGACGACCGTGGCGATCTCGTCTCGTCGAAGCAACCGGAGGATACGCTTGCCGCGAATCGCGACGGCGACGATCTCGGGATCGGTGTCGCGCTCCATGGTGATGACGCGGCTGCTGACGATAACAAGATCGGCGGGTTCCGGGATACTGTCCGTCATTCCGCCGCGACCTGATAATCGCGATCGACAACGGGAATGACTTCCGTTCCGATCAACCGGATGGATTTCATGATCTCTTCGTGCGGCACGCCGTCGATGCGCAGCAAGACCTCGTCGACGCCCATGGCTTCGAGCTTGCGGAGCCGCTCGATGAAATCCGCCGGCGAGCCGATCAGCACGGACGGCGTTTCGGTCATGAGGAAATCGAGATTACCGGCATTGGCTTCGAGGAGCTGAATCTGTTCGAGGTACTCGTAGGAGCCCTTCTTGGAGAGCGGCACATAAAGATCCAGAATGAACTGGAAATAGCCGAGGGCGACATCGCGGGCGACACGAGCGGCTTCTTCTCGCGTCGGGGCGCAGAACGAGGTCGCCACGTAAAGACCCATGTAATCGTTCGGTCTCGGCATTTGATGCGTGCCGGCCGAATAGGCCCTGTGATAGGCATCGATACATTCTTGCAGGTAGTTGAAGCCGAAGTAGTTCTCGAAGCACATCACGCCGATCTGGGATTCGCCCGCGGACGTGTGCGTTTTAATGCTTGAAGCAGCGACGGAGACTGGCGGGTGCGTCGCCTTGTCGAAGGAAGGGACGATGGTCCGCTCTGGGATCTTCCAGACCGGCCCGTCATGCTCAAGCCTGTCGCTCGCGAAGATCTTCGCTAAGACCTGCATCGAGTCGGTCCATTGTTCGGCGGTTTCGCCCGGCTTCACGCCGAACGCCTCCAATGTCGTGAGATTGTTGGAGCGCGCCGTTCCGATCTCCGCGCGGCCATTTGAAACGATATCAAGCGTCGCGAGGCGTTCGGCAACGAGGATCGGATGATTCCACTTCAGAAGCACCGAACACATGACGCGCAGCTTGATGCGCTTCGTGTGCTGGGAGATTGCGGCGTAGAGCACTTCGGGCGCAGACACGGTAAATCGGGGCGGGCTGAAATGCTGCTCCGACGTTCCCCAAGTCGAAAAACCGAGTTTGTCGGCGAGAGCGACCTCTGCGATCATCTCCTGATATCGCTGGGCGTAGCTCACGCCCTGCATAACTTCGCCTTCCTGTAGAATGCCTACCTTCACGTAAGTTCACCTATAAAGCCGTAATTCGTGAAAAATAACATTTGAAGTACTGTAATTCGTAGCGATACGCGAGTCAATGCTGCGAAACGCACATTCTTGGCTTGATCTGTTGCCGCGATATGTTTTGGCTCAAGATGACGGCACCGAGGCCGGTGCGCGCCGGAGGAATGAATGAAGGGGACCATGACGACGCCCGACTATCTTCGACTCGTCGCATCGCTCGACGATATCGATCGGCGCATCGTCTCGTTGCTGCAGGCCGATGGGCGCATGCCCTTCTCACATATCGCGCGTGAGATCGGCGTCACGGAGAAGACGGCACGCAGCCGTGTGCTCGATCTCATCGATGAGCACGTCATGCTGATAACCGCCGTCACGGATCCGTCGGTTCTTGGTTATGGGGCTTCGGCGCTGCTGGGGATCGCGACGCGGCCCAACCGGCCGGCGACCGAGATTGCGCAGGAACTGCAGAAAATTCCGGCCATCGATTATGTTGTCGTATCGACGTCACGCTACTCGCTGTTCGCGGAGGTGCTTTGCAAGGACCGCGCCGAGCTTCAGTCGACGATCGAGAACGATGTCGGCAAGATCGATGGTATCCAATCGATCGAGGCGATGCCTTATCTCAGCTTCCACTATCAGCTCGCTCATTTTGCGGCGGCCAAAAACAAGGTCGAGAGCGTAACGGGCGTTCGGCCGCGCGAGATCGATCCGATCGACGTGTGCATCATCCGCTCATTGAGCGAAGATGGGCGCAAACCGTTTTTGCAGGTGGCGGACGAACTCAATATCTCCGAAGGGCAAGTCCGTCTGCGCTTCAAGCAGCTGACGGATACGGGCACCGTCAGCGTCATCGCGCTGATAAATCCGATGAGTCTCGAATTTCGCTCGATGGCTTGGGTCGCGATCAACGTCGCTCCCGGGCATCGCGCGACGGACGTTGCTGATGCTTTGTCCCGGCTCGCGAATACAACCTATGTCGTCATTTGCGCCGGCCGCTTCGACATCCTGACAGAGTTCGTTTGCCAGACGGACCGGGAGCTTCTTGAGGTGATCGATCAGAATGTCCGGTCGCTTCCGGGCGTCGGCAGGCTCGAAATCTCTATCTACAGCGAACTTTATTATAAACGGCTCACTCCGATCCGCGATGAAGCGGCGGCCGTCGCCGAGAAGGTGTGAAGGGAGCGGCGTTGTAATCCATAGCCGAAGATTTGCGTTCGAGCCGCCACGGTCCCTGTCGCATACGGGTGAAATGGCGATGTGGGGCGGCCTCTTGTTTTGTCGTGGCCCGTCCAGTTTACTTGTGTCGCTCAATGGAAGATCGGAGACGTGGGACAAGGGCTTTCCCAATTCCACCGCCGGTCCAATGAGGCGTCGGGGCGGGCCTTCGCCAAGGGGATGAAAATGAGTTCGGGTGATAATAGCGTCGCTGAATCCGGTTGGCCTCTGACGGCGGGGGATAAGAGCTGGAGCACTCGGCAGCTCACCGTCGTTCTTCTCGTTACGGCCTGCGGAAACTGGTCTTACCTCATCGGTCAGTACGTTGCCTTCTATCTGGATTTTAAAATGGGCGTGTCGGCGCTCATTGCCGGCTCGATGATCGGAATGCTTATCTTGATGCTGGCCGTCGTGCCGACGTCCACAAAGTACGGTATCGATTCCATTGCCGCGTCGAAGCCTCAGTTCGGCAATCGGGGCTGGCTCATCACCGTCTTTCTGCAATACGCGTCGATCATCGGTTGGAATGCGCTTTTGCTGGTGTTCTTCGGAAAGGCTGTTGCGCAGGTCGCGATCACGCTCGGATTGGCGCAACCCGATCACGCGCTCCCGACCGTGAGGGTCGTCTCGGCCGTGACGTGCTGCGTCGTCTACATCGTGCTTCTTCGTGGGCTCAAGGGTCTCGAAGCGGCGGCGAATTTGCTCTGCGTCTTCGTCGTCGGCATCGGCCTTTGGATGCTCTATCAGCTGCTTTCGGGACAGGCGGAAGCTCTTGTCGTCGCAAAGCCAACGATGGCTTCGAGCAACCTGTCGTGGAACTACGTCACAGGCGTCGAGATCAGTATCGTATCGCTGCTTGGCTTTTGGTCGTATTTCGGAACGATCGTCCGCGAGGCGCCGACGCCGTCGAGTTCGGTGTTGCCGTCGATGCTCGCCATGGGGCTGGCGCTGCCGCTGCTGAGCATCGTCGGTCTTGCAGCCATGCTGGTTTTGCAGGTTCCCGATCCGACGGCTTGGCTCGTCTCGCTTGGCGGCCCGCTTTACGGGATTATCGCTTTGTTTTTCGTGATGGCCGCCAATCTCGGGCCGTCTCTTGCAGGCGTCTACTCGACGGCCATCGGTCTGCGTCGCGTGCCGGCGCTTGGTGGGGCACCGTGGCGAACGCTCATTCTGCTGTCGATCGTTCCGGTTGCGGCCGTTGGCGTGCTTATTCCGGAAGAATTTTTCTCAAGTTTCGGAACGTTCCTGGCATTTATTGGCGTCTTTTTTGCGCCTCTCTGCGCCATTCAAATCGCGGACACGTTTGTTTTGCGCCGGAATACCCTCAACGTGCGAGGCGTCTATCAGGATGGTCCGGGCAGTCCGTATGAGTTTTGGGGCGGCTTCAATCCGGCGGCGCTGCTTGCCATGGCGTCAGGCTTTTCGACGTATCTCTATCTTTTGAATCCGGTGACGTATGCGAGCCGTTGGCCGTATGAGTATACGACGGCTTCGCTTCCCGCTGCGCTTGTCGCCGGAGTCATCTTTGTTGTGGTGACGCGCATATTCGTGATGCCGTTCGGTAAGGGCGATTACGGCCGCTCTCAGCGCTAGCGCGGCGAGAGGCGCGGCGCGATTCTCGGTTTGTCAGATCACGCTTAGATCCCTCCGTGTCCGGAGATTGCGCAATATCGCGAGAGACGGCGTCGCGCGAAGACGCGTACAAATTTTCCCAATTCTTGCGCAATTGGCTGTCGTGCCCAATTTTATGGACGGCAAAAAGATAGCGCAATTCAGCGAAATTGGGTCATTGACTTGGATCAATCTACGAAATACGGTTATTCAAGACGCCAGTTATACGCTTTACGGTTCATTGCTGCCCGAGGGATGCGCAAGTTGCCTCTGACTTAGGCAATTCCGGTTCGGGCCCAACAAGTGAAGGACACGATGTTCTTTGGTCGTGCGCAGAAACATTCCGAACAGGCATGGGCTGAGGATATCGCGGCAGCGGATGGCATCTGTCCGAGCCCGCAATCTGATCGCGCCATTTCCCGATGCCGCTGTCACGGCGACATCGTCTTCGAATTCAAGGTCGACTTCCCGTATCCGGCGCGCCGGACATGAAATGGATGCCGCGCTGGCCACTATTCGAACCAACGTCATCAGCCAATTGGGAGTTTTGAAATGAGTAGCGGGGACGGCAAGTCGAAGATCGCGAATCTCTCACGCCGGCAGATTTTGGGAACAGGCGTCGCTGTGGCGGGCGCAGCAATGCTGCCGTTGCCGGCGATCATTGGTAAGGCCCGGGCAGCGGACGCGAAGACGGCCTTCAAAGGCGAAGAGATGACCGTTTGCGCGTGGTCGGGCGGGTATCTCGATTCATTTAAAACCGCGATTTCCGATCCGTTCAACGAGCAATACGGCACCAAGGTTTCGCTTGTCGGCGGCTGGGATCAGATGGTCGCGCAGATGAAGGCGGCGCCCGCTGGAAAGCCGCCGTTCGACATCACCGTATCGGAAGAATATACGACGCTCGGCGCCTTGGCCGAGGGTCTCTATGCGAAGTCCGATCGCTCCAAGTTTCCGCAGCTCGCGGACCTCCAGCCCTTCTTCCTGACGGCGCGTCCGGAATCGGCACGTGATTACGGTGTGCCGCTGGGCTTGGGCTTTGCGCTGCCGATGCTGAACACGTCGCTTGCGGCCGGTAAGCCGCTCAGCTGGACCACGATGTGGGACAAGGATCTCGAGGGCAAGCTGGCGCTCGATGCCGGAGCCTACTGGTGGCTCATTGCGATCTCGGCAATCTGGGGCGCGAAGAAAGACTTCAACGCCTTCTACGATTGGAAGCCTGGAATGGCGTCAGATCCGATCTTCGAAGCCCTCGAGCGCTTGCGCCCGGCGAAATATTATAAGGACGGCGCCGAGCTGTCGTTCCTGATGCTGCAGGAGCAAGCTGCCTTTGCCGAAATCTACTCAGCCGATGCCCTCGGCTTGATGCAGAACGGTGGGCCGAATTACCAAACCGGCATTCCCGCCGACGGCACCGTCGCCTACGGCGATTGGTACATCAAAGTGAAAGGCACGCAGCACGACGAACTCGCCGATATGTTCCTTGGCTATCTCTTGGAGAAAGAGACCCAAAACCGGTTCATCAAGGTTCAGATGTCGGTGATGTCGCGAAAAGACGTGACTGTGCCGGCCTTCTGGCACAATTATCCGTCAACGAACGAAGATCTGGTGAAGAACGTGCAGCTGATGACGATGGCCGGGCTTGAGCGCTTGCTGCCCAGCTTCGATGCGATGGGCGAGCGCTTCCAAAAAGCGGTGTTGAAGACCTCAAAGGGCTAGGACGGAATGGTTTGTGCCCTTCGGCTAGAACGTGTCTTAAAACGTTACGGAAGCCATGCTGCAGTCGATGAGATCGATCTTGTCGTCGAGCAGGGCGAATTTCTTACGCTTCTTGGGCCGAGCGGGTGTGGGAAGACAACGACTCTGCGTCTCATCGGTGGCATGGACCGTCCAGACGGCGGCACCATCGAAATCATGGGACGCAGGGTTGACCGGCTACCAAGCTACAAGCGCGATACGGCGACGGTTTTCCAGTCGGGAGCGCTGTTTCCTCATCTTACAGTCGCGGAAAATGTCGCGTATGGGCTGAAAATGCGCGGCGTGCCGGCGGCCGACATCGGTCCCAAGGTCAAGCGCATTCTCGAAGTCGTGCGTATGCCAGGGTTCGCCGACCGTTATCCCGAGGCGATGTCCGGGGGGCAGCGTCAACGGGTGGCGCTGGCCCGAGCCATGGTCGTCGAGCCGAGCATTCTGCTCTTCGACGAGCCGATGAGTGCGCTCGACCTAAAGCTCAAGCTTGAACTTCGCGCCGAGATACATCGGCTGCACGACGAACTCGGTTACACGGCTGTATTCGTGACTCACGATCAGAGCGAAGCTATGGCGCTCTCCGATCGCATTGCCGTCATGAACAAAGGCAAAATCGAACAGATCGGCTCGCCGATCGAGATCTTTGAAAGACCTGCGAGCGAGTTCGTTTATACGTTCGTTGGAGAGTCTTGCTCGCTCGAGCTTCCGCCGCAAGCCGTCAGTGATCCTGCGGGGCGTCTCTTCATCCGTCCTTCGAGGCTCGGTCTGGTCAATGGCGCCGGGGCCGAAAACGTCCTGATGGCGCGCGTCACGTCGATAGAATATCTCGGCGGCGTCTATCGTATTCATGCGGAGACGGATCACGGCGCGATTTTCTTCGACAGCGTGAAGGCTCCGGATGTCGGTCCGGACCATGCCATCAAGATTGGCTGGAAAAGCGCCGACGCAACTTATTTTCCGTTGCCGTGATGTCCAGCGCCGACGCCATCTCCCGCCGTTCCGGGATATCCGGGCTAACAGCGAACATCCCGTGGTTGCTGGTGCCGGGGTTGCTGTTTATCTTTTTCGTATTCGGCTGGCCGCTGCTCTATTTGCTGCGCATGAGCTTCAACGATCATCCGGGCGCGACCGTTTACGTCGAAGCCTGGACGCTTCGCAACTACGTTTTCGTGCTGACAGATCCCGGCATGCTCACCGAAATCGCGAAAACGGTTTACCTCTCCGTCGTCACTGCAGTGGTGACCGTCACCGCGGCGTTTTTCTTTGCGCAGTTTGTTTGGCTTCGTGAGGGCAGCGCTCGCCTGATCTTTCTCGCCATCGCACTCGGGCCGATGTTGATCTCGGAAGTTTCCGTCATCATCGGCTGGCGCATGTTCTTTCCATCGAACGGGCTTCTCTCCTATGCGATGACGTCTACCGGGCTTAGTGGGCAAAAGATCAATCTGTTGAGCACCGAACTCGCGGCCGTCGTCGGCTTGTCCTACATCTCGGTTTCCTACTGCTTCTTTTCTATACTCAGCGTGCTCAACGGCATCGATCGGGGATTGCTGACAGCCAGCGCCGATCTTGGCGCGTCTCCGGTGCGGACCTTTTTCACCGTGCTCCTGCCGCTCGCGAAAGGCGGAATTGCCGCCGCGTTCACCCAAGCGTTCGTCTTCACGATGGGTATTTACGCGACCACAAACGCACTCGGGCCGGATTCGCTTTGGACGGTGCCCTACGAAATTCAGCTTCAAATGTTGACGCGCCGTAACTGGCCAATGGCTGCCGCGCTTTCGATTGTCCTGATCGTGATCATCGCGGCGGCTGCGCTTGTCACGCAATGGTTGCGGCACCGGAAAGGGAGCCGCCATGTTTGAGGAGCGCGCTTTCCGCAATCTTCATCGCGCCTTCGCAGCATTTTTTACGCTCTACGTCCTTATCCCGATCGGGATTACGGCGGTCATGGCGTTCAGCGACGACAACGTGATCCGTTTCCCGATCCGGGGGTTTTCCGTTCGCTGGTTCGGGGCGTTTTTGAACGACGCGCAGTGGATCAATGCGGCTTGGAACTCGCTCGAAATCGCGGCGATGACCACCGTCATGTCGCTGTTGCTATCGCTGCCGACCGCATACGCGTTGGCGAACGGGCAACGCGGGCGGCCTTGGCTGCAGACGCTTCTTATTCTGCCGCTGTTTGTGCCCGGCGTCGTGCTTGGCATTTCGGTGGCGATGGGGCTTGGCTCGGTCACGGTGTTCGGCTCGGAACTTTTCGGTTCGAAAATTCTCGTCGCTTGTGCTCACACGCTTTGGGCTTTGCCGTTGGCAATCACGGTGTTGGTGCCGACGTTCGAGACGCTGGATAAAAGCCTGGTCGAAGCTGCAGGCGATCTTGGCGCGCCGCCGCTGTTGGCGTTCTTCAATGTCATCGTGCCGGTGGCGATGACGGGCATCGTTTCGGCGGCGCTTTTTTCGTTCATCACCTCACTCAATGAATTCATCATGGCGCTCTTTCTCACGACGCGCGATACGCAGACGCTGCCCGTCATGCTTTGGCTATCGCTTCGGTCGAGCGCTTCGCCGCAAATCGCGGTGGCGTCATTCGTGCTGGCGGGCTCGGTGTTCACGGCCGTCGGTCTCGCGTACGCGTGGTATTCGGCATCGCGGCGGAAATAATCCGCAGCTTCGCTGATGCGACCCGCGATAATCGCACATCCGCTATTTCCATTTAGAAAATCACATATGTGAAAAAATATATTGAAAAATTCAGTATTGTGATGGAGTGTGCCGTAAAACGTAATGGTGGGCGGACTGAATGACGGCTTTTCGAAATCGCGTGGAAGTTCTGATCGTCGGTGGCGGCATTGCCGGCGTTTCGATTGCTTATCATCTGGCCAAGCTCGGCATCACCGACGTTATGCTGTGCGAACGCAAGCAACTGACCTGCGGAACGACTTGGCACGCGGCGGGCCTCGTCACGCAGCTCCGCGCGACGCGAACGATGACCGAGCTTGCGAAATACACCGGCGAACTTTTTTCTAGTCTCGAAGCGGAGACGGGGCAGGCGACGGGCTTTCGTCAGAATGGTGCGCTTCGGGTCGCCAAAACCGATGGGCGTTTCGAAGAGCTGAAGCGCGGCGCGTCGATGGCGCGGAATTTCGGATTGCCGGTCGAGGTCTTGAGGCCGGAAGAACTGAAAGAGCGCTGGTCGCCGCTGAACGTCGAGGGCATCGTCGGCGGTCTTTGGATGCCGAAGGACGGGCAAGTCAATCCGGTCGACGTCACTGTCGCGATGGCGAAAGGCGCGCGCAACGCCGGCGCCACCGTTCTTGAGAACATCCGGGTCGAACGCATCCTCGTTGAGAACGGCCGTGCCGTCGGGGCAATTACGGATCAAGGCGAAGTTCGTGCCAACAAAGTTGTGATCTCGGGCGGAATGTGGTCGCGCGATTTCGCGGCGTTGAGTGGCGTATCGCTGCCGCTGCACGCGGCGGAACATTTTTATATCGTCACGGAGCAACTGCCGGACTTGCAGCGCGATTTGCCCGTTCTGTTCGTGACCGACGAGGAGGCCTACTACAAGGAGGATGCGGGCAAGCTTTTGCTTGGATGCTTCGAGAAAAAAGCCAAGCCTTGGGGGCATGACGGCATTCCGGCCGAGTTCTGCTTCGACTCGTTACCGGAGGACTTCGAACATTTCGAGCCGATCCTGCAGATGGCCATAAACCGCGTGCCGATGCTCGCCGATGCTGGCATTCAGCTGTTCTTCTGCGGCCCGGAAAGTTTCACGCCCGATGACCGCTATCTGCTCGGTGAGACGCCGGAAGTCGAAAATCTGTTTTGTGCGTGCGGGTTTAATTCCGTCGGCATTCTGTCGTCAGGCGGTGTGGGGCGAGCGTTGTCGCAATGGATTCGCGACGGCCGTCCGCCGGTCGAGCTGATGGATGTCGATGTCCGGCGCATGCATCCGTTTCAGTCGAACAAGAAGTACCTCTACGATCGCACGACAGAGACGCTCGGGCTGCTGTTCGACATGCATTGGCCGTATCGCCAGTTCGAGACCGCACGCGATGTGCGGCGAAGCCCGTTCCACGACAGGCTCATCGCGCGGGGCGCGTTCATGACGGAAGCCGTCGGCTATGAGCGGCCTGGCTTTTTCGCGGCGCCCGGCACGAGGCCGGAAATCGAATACAGCTATGGACGGCAGAACTGGTTCGGCCTCGCGGCAGACGAATGCCGCAATACCCGCGATGGCGTCGCGCTGTTCGACCATAGCTGCTTCGTCAAGTTCGCGGTCGATGGACGCGACGCGTGTGCGGCGCTCAATTGCATTTGCGCCAACGATATCGATGTGCCGGTTGGCCGCCTCGTTTATACGCAGTGGCTGAACGAGCGCGGCGGCATCGAGGCGGACGTTACCGTGACGCGCGTGTCCGAGACATCGTTCCTCGTCGTTACGATCGCCGCTTCGCAAATTCGGGATTTCGCATGGCTGACGCGGCGTCTGCCGAAGGATGCGCACGTTTTCGCTCGCGATGTTTCCTCTGGTCTGCCGATGCTGGCGTTGATGGGTCCGAAGTCGCGGGAGCTTCTGGCCATCATTTCCAACGCCGATCTTTCGAATGAAGCGTTTCCGTTCGGAGCGAGCCGCGAAATTGAGATCGGCTATGCCAAGGCGCGCGTGAACCGCGTGACGTTCGTCGGTGAGCTTGGGTTTGAAATTTTGATGCCCGCCGAATTTGCGCAGCAAATTTTCGATGTGCTTGTGGAAGCTGGGCAGGCGTTCGGTCTCAAGCACGCTGGCTACTTCGCGATGAACTCGCTTCGTATGGAGAAGGGTTATCGGCATTGGGGCCACGATATCGGCGAGGACGATACGCCCCTCGAAGCAGGGCTTGGATTCGCGGTGGCCTGGGACAAGCCGGGTGGCTTCATCGGCCGCGAAGCGCTGATGAGACAGCGCGAAAGCGGTCAGCTGAACAAGCGATTGGTTCAGGTCATGCTGGAGGGCGCGGAGCCGCCGATGCTCTATCACGAAGAACCGATTTGGCGCGCCGGAAAGATCGTCGGTTCGATTACGTCGGGCGGCTACGGTCACCGGATCGGAGCGTCTCTCGGGATGGGGTATGTGCGCTGTGACGATGGTGTCACTTCGGAGTGGCTTGCAGCAGAGCCGCTCGAAGTCGAAGTCGCGTGGCAGCGCTATCCGGCGCGTGCACAGCTCGGTCCCTGGTATGACCCAAAGGGCGAGCGCATCAAATCTTGAACGAGATTAGAACTCCGAACCGAGCTGACGCGCCGTTGCAAGGATGGTTTCAGGACCGGACGCGTCATCTATGGAACCGTACAGCAATTCCAGTCGTGGCTCGGCTATTCCACAGTAGCCAAGAATGCCGACGTTGAGTTGGGTTCGCATGGCGGCGTCATAGCCGCGCTTCGTATAGCCATCGGCAGCGGCGCCACCAATGGCCAGCATCCAGGCGCGTTTGTGGGGATATTTTCCCTCACCGTAAGCCCAGCCGTTGTTCCAGACACGGTCGATCCAGCCCTTGAGCAAGGCCGGCATCGACCACCAGTACACGGGAAAGATCATCACCGTGGCTTCGTTGCGTTCGATGCGCGCCATCTCATTTTGGACTGTCGGTGAGTAGAGCTTGGCGGAATTCGCCCAATCCGGTTCATCAGGTTCGCGCACGATCGGATCGAACCCTTCGGCCATGAGATCGGCCGTTTCGATTTCGTGACCATTGCTGCGCGCCGCTTCGGCGAATGCGTTCGCGGCGGCGTGGGTCAGTGAGTCGGTGCGGGGATGAGCGGTGACGAGCAGGATTTTCATCGGCATCGTTCCCGGTTGGGAGGCGTTAGAAAGCGCTCGGGCCATGTGTCCGAGCGATGACCGTCATAAGCGATGACGCTCCAGCTTACGCCGTGGCAAAACCTCCGGCGACACGCCTTCGATCAGGCTGGATCGAAGCTCTCCGCTTTGGAATAGGGGAACCACCAGAAATCCTGGTTCGACGCCTTTGGATCGATCATGACGAACTTGGTGTTCTGGAATTGCGCTAGACCCTCGGGTCCGAGCTGACGGCCGCTCCCCGAAAGCTTGCGGCCGCCGAAGGGGAGCGCGTCGTTGTCGAGCAACGGCGCATTCACCCACAGGATGCCGGACTCGATCTCGCGGACCGCTCGGAAGGCTTCGTCCATGTCGAGCGAATAGAGATTGGCGCCGAGGCCGAAACGCGAGCGGTTTGCGAGTGTGATCGCCTCGTCGAAACTCTTCACCCTGCAGATCGGCGCAACCGGGCCGAACGGCTCTTCGTTGAGGATTTCCATATCCGGCGTGACGCCGGTCAGGACGGTCGGCTCGACAAACCAACCGCGGTTGAGTTCTGCGGGTCGGCCCCCGCCGGTCGCAACCGTCGCTCCTTGCTTGCGGGCGCGGGCGATCAAACCTTCGTAGCGATCACGCTGCTTGCTCGTTGCGAGCGGCCCAAGATCGACGGCGCCAAGTCCGTTGCCAATGCGAAGCTTGCGCGCTTCCGCAACGAGGCCTTCGACAAAGGCATCGTGAATGTCTTCGTGGACGTAGAAGCGTTCGGCCGACGTGCAAACCTGTCCGCAATTGAGATAGGCGGCGAACGCGGCGCCTCGGACCGCCATGTCGAGCGGCGCCGTCGGCATGACGATGAACGGATCGTTGCCAGAGGCTTCAACGAGGCAAGGCTTGAAGCTTTCGGCGCATGTGCGTGCGACCGCTTGGCCGACGGATACCGATCCGGTGTAGGCGACGCCGTGCGTTTTCGGGCTGCCGACGAGGCGCTGACCGACGCGCGCGCCGCCGGTGATCACCTGGATTAAGCCCGCGGGAAGACCTGCGAACACTTCCATGAACTTGAGCGTCGTCAGGCTTGTTTGCTCATGTGGCTTGATGATCACGGCATTGCCGCCAGCGAGCGCCGCCGCGGCTTCCCAGCATAAAAGAACAAGCGGGTAGTTGAACGGCAGCACGATTACGATCGTGCCGAGCGGCTCTTTGATGCTGAAGTGGAACTGCCCGGGGACGGTCGCGCCGGCGAGGCGGCCGGTTTCGTGGCGCGCGAGTTCCGCGTAGTAGTCGATCGCGGTGGCGCACCAGGAAACTTCGTCGACGGATTCCTTGAAGGGCTTTCCTTCTTCGCGCGTCAGGCATTCCGCGTAAGGCCGCTTGTCCTTGCGAAGCAGAGACGCGATGTCATGCAGGACGACGGCGCGGCTTCGGGCGTCCATCGCCGTCCAAACCTTGCGCGCGGCTTCAGCGATGTCGAGAGCCTGATCGATTTCGTCATCGGGGCAATCTGCGATCGAGCCGAGCGTATCCTCAGTTGCGGGATCGATGACATCGAAGTGCTCGGTCGCCCGACTGACAACGTAATCTCCGCCGACGTAGATCTTGTTCGACAGGTTCGCGAAATCGTTCAGAGCCGCCATTGCGTTTCTCCTCGTTCAGGAAACCGCTGTTAAAAACTATATGTCATAATGGCATAAAATATTTAACGCGCAAGCGGTGCTGCTGTATTATATTTTGACCCGTCTCGCCAAACGTGGTGACGGGTGGCGTGCGATTGCCGGTTCGGCGCAAGTCTCCGAGCACCAAGACGAAGACACGGCTCGCGCCGCAGAAATGGACGACGATGACACAATCGAAAAAAGCAAAGCGCGCGGACGGCGCTAAAGTTCGCGCGCGCGAGGAGGCGAGCGAACTTGCCGTTGGATCTCGTCTCAGAGCGGTTCGAGAAGCCGCGGGTCTTTCGCAGCGCGAGCTTGCCAAACGCGCCGGTGTAACGAATGCGACGGTTTCGATGATCGAGCAGGAAACGCACGCGCCTTCGCTGGCGTCGCTGCACCGGTTGCTTGCCGCGATTCCGATTTCTCTTGCCGATTTCTTTGCCCTGCCCGTCTCGCAGAAGAACGCGCTTTTCTATGATGAAAACGATCTCGCGGTGGTTTCGAGAGGCGCGGCGGATCTTCGCGTCATGGGCAGCGAACGCCGAGAGAAGAAGCTGCAAATGTTCCTGGAACGCTACAAGCCCGGCGCCGGGACGGGCGAAGATCCAATTATTTTCGACGGGGAAACGGCGGTCATCGTCATCGAAGGGACTATTGAGGTCGAAGCCGACGGGGACGTGCGTCGACTGACGAAAGGCGGCGGCTATCAATTGTTCGGTCGCGTGCCCTACAAGCTGCGCAACGTCGGCAAGACCGTGGCCGTCATCGCTTGCGCGTGTACGCCGCCGATCATCTGATCTCGCGTTGCCCCTCAGTAAGTGGGTGGCGTGATAGCCCATACGACAACAGCCTCGATCTCGCCCGGATTGCGATAGCGGTGCGGCGTCGTCGAGGGAAAGCTGAAGCTATCGCCCGCCTGCAGCGTGAAGCACTGTTCGCCGATCCAGAGTTCGAACGTTCCCGAGGTCACCAGTCCGGCTTCTTCGCCTTGGTGCGAATAGGCGGGCTCCGCTTCGGTCGCGCCGGGCGGAAAGCGCGCCATCACCAGTTCGAGTTGCCCGCGGAGGTTTGGCGACAGTAACTCATCGGTGATGCCCGACGAGAAGCGCAGCATGCGCCTGTTGCCGGCACGAACGATGTAGTCGCGTTCCGCGGGATCGCAGCCTTCCGCGTTGTGTAGAAACCATCCGATCGTAACACCGAGCGCCTTGGCGATGTCCCGAAGCGTCTTGATGCTCGGCGAGGCGAGCCCGCGTTCGATTTCGCTCAGGTGTCCAACCGAGACAGATGCCGAGAGAGACAATTCTTTGATCGTCAGCCGTTTGGCTTTCCGCAAATCGCGAATTTCCGCGCCGACTTGCGAGGGAGTGGAATCGTTATCGAGTTCGCCCGATAAGATCGCCGCACTTTCTTTGGATGCCGACACTGCTTCCCGCCTTCTCTCTAGCTATGCATAAATTTTGAGCTTGCATCGTGAAATTTGCAAGCCATAATTTCGGAATGGCGAATTTTGCGGAATATTTAGATCCCAGCCGTGATGGACGCTCCGATATTTTGTCGGCGAGAGCGTGGATCGGCAACCTTGGCGGGCGCCCGATCCGGCCTCAAAGTTTCGCAGCTTCGTCGGTTCTGGCCGTTGGGCATTTCCGCTTCGATGGTCCGGCGCAGAATATCAAATCACCCGAGCTGCCATTTCATTATATCTCGCTGACGCTTTCCGGACCCTCGCTGATAGAAGCCCGGCGCGGCGGCGAGAGGGTCAAGACGCGCGTTCTGCCGGGGCAGACCATGATCCGGCCGGCGGGCGGCAGCGATGTTTGGCGCTGGGATCAGCCGACCGAGGAAGCGCATGTTTTCCTGCGCGCCAGTTTTCTTGAGGACGTGGCGGCGTCTATCGGCGGCGGACGAGCCGAGATTTTAGACCGGATTGCGGTCAGCGACACGAGGATTCGCGATACGATCCTGGCGCTGACCGATGAGATGATGCGTTCCGGCGGTATTTCGACGATTTTCTTCGACATGACTGCGGAGCTGCTGGCGCGTCGAATGCTGTTGCGCCACAGTTCGCAAAATCGAAGGCGACCGGTGGAATATCGCGGCGCGCTGACCGGGCAACAGTTGCGCCGCGTGCTCGCAGTCGTTCAGGATCGCCTTGAAGAAGATATCACACTCGACGATCTGGCGAGCGCTGCGTGTATGAGCCGGTTTCATTTCGTGCGCGCCTTCAAGGCAGCCGTTGGAAAGCCTCCGCATCGCTGGCTGGTGGGGCTGCGTATGGAACGCGCGAAGGAGTTGCTGCTATGGAACCGAGGCATGACGATCGGTGACGTTGCGGCGCGCGTGGGCTTCGATAGTCAGAGTCATTTCGGCCGGTTATTCCTGGAGCACGCCCGGATGTGCCCACGGGAATGGCGGCGGCATGCGGTGTCGTGACCGGTAATCGTATCACGTCCCGTAGGATCGCCCGCGGCGACGTCAATCGGTTCTGAATAAGCGCCTGACGTATTCGGAGTAGTCGTTCTTCCCCAAGCGGTCGAGAGAGGCCGTCAATTCGGGGGGCGAGATGAAACCCATCCGAACGGCGATCTCTTCTGGGCATGAAATCTTGAGTCCCTGACGGCGCTCGATCGCCGCGACGTAGTCGCCGGCGTCCATCAGGCTCTCAAACGTGCCGGTGTCCAACCACGCGAAACCGCGACCCATCTTTTCGACGTGAAGCGTACCGAGCGACAAATACATTTCATTCAATGTCGTGATTTCAAGTTCGCCGCGCGCTGACGGCGTAACTTGCGAAGCCAACTCGACGACGCGGCGATCGTAGAAATAAATGCCGGTGACGGCCCATCTCGATTTCGGGTCGTTAGGCTTTTCGATAATGGATTTGGCTTTCCCCGCCTCGTCGAACGTCACGACGCCGTAGCGGCCTGGGTCCGCGACCTCATAGGCGAAGATCGTCGCGCCGTCTTCGCGGCTTGCAGCGCTGCGAAGCATCTCTCCGAGGCCGTGGCCATAGAAAATGTTGTCGCCCAGCACGAGGGCGCAACGGTCGCCGCCGATGAAATCCCGGCCGATGACGAATGCCTGCGCCAGCCCCTCGGGAGCGGGCTGTACCGCGTAGCTCAGGCGAATTCCGAATTGCTCTCCCGAACCTAGAAGATTTTGGAAGATCGGCTGATCATGCGGTGTTGTGATGATTAGAATGTCGCGAATGCCCGCGAGCATCAACGTCGATAGCGGATAATAGATCATCGGTTTGTCGTAGATCGGAAGCAGCTGTTTGGAAATCGCGAGGGTGAGCGGATAAAGCCGCGTGCCGCTGCCGCCCGCGAGAATGATGCCCTTCAAAGCGCTCATGCCGATTTACCGAAATCCTGTTGAAGATGTAGCGTCGCGTCGCGGTTCAGCGGGCCGATCAGCCGATCAAGGGCATCCGAGAGAGCGTCGGGCCAGGGTCGTAGCCGAATACTATAGATCTGATGGAGCTTGGTCGTCGAAAGCACGGAGTACGCGGGACGCAGCGCGCGGGTCGGGTAGTCCTTGGTGGCGATGGGGAGGACGGCCGCGCGCGGAGCGCCTCTCAGCGCGGCGCCTTCGATGATGGCTTCGGCGAAAGCGTGCCATGTCGTCTCGCCTGCATTGACGGCGTGAAACGTGCCGAAATATTCGCGAGTCTGCAAAGGTGCGCTCAGCTTGTCGATAATCTGGCGGACGACGACGGCGAGATCTGAAGCGTAAGTCGGGCTGCCATGCTGATCACTGACGACGCCAATCTCCGACCGCTCCTGGTTGAGGCGCAGCATCGTCTTCGCGAAGTTTGAGCCGAAGGGGCTGAAAACCCAGGAAGTGCGAAGGATGACGTGGTTGGGATTTGCGGCGGCGACGAGGGTTTCGCCCGCGCGTTTGCTCTGCCCATAGACGCCGATCGGCGATACGGGATCCGTCTCGGCATAGGGCGTCTTTTTCTTGCCATCGAAGACATAATCCGTCGAGACATGAATGATTGGGGCGCCCGCTTCGGCGGCAGCTTGAGCCGCCGCCCGCGCGCCTTCCGCATTCACCGCATGGGCTGTTTCGGGGTCATCTTCGGCGCGATCGACGGCAGTATAAGCTGCGGCGTTGACGACGATCCTGGGGCGGGCCGCGAGGATGGCCCGCGACAGGGATCGCTCATCGCAGAGGTCGACCTCTGGCCGGCCGATTTTTACGACGCGATGGCCGGCGGCCATCAGCACCTCTTCGAGAGATCGGCTGACTTGACCGCTTTGGCCGATGATTACAATGCCATCACCGCCAATCGTCACACCGAATTCTCCGAAAGATGACGATCTGCCCGCGCGGAGTTTTCAAGAAGACCTAATCTTGTTCCGGAATAGACGTCGTCTCGTAGAGGCCGCCACCACCACTCGTTGTTCAAGTACCATTCGACAGTTGCCGCAATTCCGGTGTCGAAGGTTTTTTCCGCATGCCACCCAAGCTCCGTTTCGATCTTCGTTGGATCGATGGCGTAGCGCCGGTCGTGGCCCGGACGATCCTGGACGAACGTGATCAAGCTTCGGCGAGTTTCTCCGTTTGGAGCAAGCGCGTCGAGGGCATCGCAGATACGCTCGACGACGGCGATGTTCTCGGTCGGCGCTCGCCCGCCGATGTTATAAGTTTCCCCGATCCGTCCGCGCTCCAGAACCGCCGTCAGCGCCTTGACGTGATCCTCGACGTAAAGCCAATCTCGCACGTTGCGGCCATCGCCGTAAACCGGCAGCGGCTTTTTTTCGAGGGCGTTGAGAAGCACGAGAGGTATGAGTTTTTCCGGAAATTGGTGGGGGCCATAGTTGTTCGAGCAGTTCGTTATCAGCGTCGGCAACCCGTAGGTTGCGCGCCAAGCGCTGACGAGATGATCGGAGGAGGCTTTGCTGGCCGAGTAAGGCGATCTCGGGTCGTAGGCGGTGCTTTCCGTGAAAAAGCTGCCGTCGGCGAGGCTACCGTAAACTTCGTCGGTTGAAACGTGCAGGAACCGAAACGCATTTCGGCGTTCGGACGGAAGATCGCTCCAGTATTGTCGGCCGGCTTCGAGCAGAACGTGCGTTCCGAGAATGTTGGTTTTGATGAATTCCGCCGATGAAGAAATCGACCGGTCGACGTGGCTCTCGGCCGCGAGATGCATGACGGCATCGGGATGGAAATCCGCGAATATGCGATTGACTGCGCCGGCGTCGCAAATGTCTGCCTGGACGAAGCGATAGTTGGCATTCTCGGATACCGCTGATAGCGATTGCAGATTGGCCGCGTACGTCAGTTTATCGAAATTCAGGATGTCCCAACCGCGCTCACGGACGAGATGGCGAACGAGTGCCGAACCTATAAAGCCCGCTCCGCCCGTAACGATGACTCTCATCCGTCCCTACTCCACCAGCAGCAGGCTAAAAGGCCTGAGACATATCCTTGAGCAAAGGAAGCCTAACGTCTTTCTCCGACACGATTGCGGAGCGAATGTCGACCGGCCAATCGATTTTCAGATCCGGATCGGACCACAAGACGCCCCCTTCGGCCTGTGGAGCGTAATAGGCCGACACTTTGTAGACGACCTCCGTGTCCGGCTCCAGCGTGCAAAAGCCATGGGCAAAGCCATGGGGGATGTAAACCTGAAGCCCGTTCTCGGCCGATAGTTCAACTGCCGCGTGATGGCCAAAGCTCGGAGACGTGGGCCGCAGATCCACGGCGACGTCGAAGGCGCGCCCACGGCTTACGCGTATTAGCTTCGCCTGCGCATGGGGCGGCCTCTGGAAATGCAGCCCGCGAACGGTGCCGGCCTTCGCGGACAGCGAGAGATTGTCCTGCACGAACGTCTCCCGGACGCCTGCCTCCGCCAGTGCTTGGGCGTTGTAAATTTCACTAAAATAGCCCCGCGAGTCGTGGATCTTGTCGGGGGCGATTAAGACGATATCCGGAATGTCGAGATTGTTTATGCGAGCCACGAGGGTGTCCAGGTCATTGCGAGGTGGGAGCCGGTGAGCGCGAGGCGCCCATGGGAACGGTCCAAAGATTCTTAACTGCCAAACCATACCATTGATTCGCTATGTCTCATTCTTGGGCCGCCCGTCCCCGAGGTGCGAATGCTTCGGGACGCGAGGCTTGCAGGGAGAAAGCCGGCTCGGCTGCGATCATCGCCCCGGGCAGCTACGGCATAGACATCGAATTCTCTGTCTATGAAGTGAGCGAAGTCCAATAACCTATCAGTTCAGACGCCATTAAGAAGACTGAACCGCGCTACCGCGCTGACACGTACGATCAGCTAACAGGGCGGCCGTCCGGAGTGACCGCTTTCGTCGGTTTGTTCGCGAGAAGGCGATCGTAAAAGCTTTGCGTTCGCGAGGATACGAGAACGACCAGCGGGAACCCGACGCCGAATAACAACAAAAGGCGTCCCAGACCATGGGGCGCTAAGTGCGCGAGTTCTTTGTAAATGGGTCGATGCAGCAAATACATGACGAAGCTTGCGTGACTGACAGTCAGTACAAGAGGCGGTGGCTTGCGCAGGATCGAAATTCGCTCGCAAATCGCTACCAACGCTAAAGGCAGCAGGGCCGCGAATGGCAGGCTGAGCAGGTCCTTTTCGACTGGCTGGTCGCCTGACAAACTGAGTTCCAGAGCGAGAAGGCAGAAGGCCGAAACGAGTGCCAGACGCCCCTCGTCTAGGGTTCGATTGGCGAAGTAGACGCCCAGCGAAAATGACGGAAAGTAGAGCAACAGGCGAGGATCGGGATCGGGTGAAATCGCTTGAAGCGCAGCCATGGCACACGCAAAAAAAACGGCGACCGAGAGAAAATGAAGCGATCCCGATGCGAAGTACATCAAGGCTGGCGTCATTAAATAGAAGCAAAGAAGGACGCCGACAAACCAGAGCGTCGTCAAATGTCCTGACAGGAACGCGGACGTCAGAAAGGCCGCCGCTAATAGGTCCGCAGGACGCGCCGATTTGGTGATTAAGTAGAGGGCGATCGCGAAAAGGAAGAGAGGGTAGATGCGCAGCAAGCGTCGCTTATAAAAGGCTAGCACGTCTCGGACGTTTTTCGGCGGCAGGCCTTTGCCTAGCAAGAAGCCAGAAACGAAAAAGAACGAACCGAGCGCTAGGACTGTCAGGCGTACCGTAACAGCATTGGCGTAGCCAGGCGCGTAACCGCCCGTGTAATTCATCAGGTGCCAAAACCCAACGATATAGGTTGCGGCTGCGGCCCGGATAAAGTCGAGATAGGGAAGTCTTTCGTCCGCTCGCATTGTCGCCCCTGGCCCGCCCTCATCACGATACCAGGCACTAAGTTAGAATCTGGCTGTCGTCGGCCAGCATCTGGGCAGGCCGAAGCGCAGCGTAGGGCAGACCTGATGCTGGCGGCAAGATCGCTTCTGGGGCTGGTGGGCGATAGCCGGGTGATGAGTGCGGTCTGACGGCGTTGTAGTGTCTGCGCCAGTCCTCGATCGGCACTTGAGCTTCCCGCAGCGTCGTGAAGATCTCGCCGTTCAGAAGCTCGTTCCCAGAGCTTCGAGTTGAGATTCTCGCAATAGCCGTTCTCCCCACGGGCTTCCCGGCTCGATGTAGAGCGTTTTGACACTGATCCGGCCGAGCCACTCGCGCACGTTGATCGCAATAAACTCGGGGCCGTTATCGGAACGGATGCGCAACTGGCGGCCAGCCTTCCGGCACGGCCCTGATTACGTCGACGAGGGCGGATTGTCCGCGCCCAGGCCCGTTGGAATGGCATCACGGAGGCTGGCCTTCTGGGTCGAGGGCAGGCTTTCACGTCCGTTCCGGTGGCCACGCGGTCGTTGGAAATGTCACGAATGTCTCCTCCCCAGTGGGCGGGAGGCTAAATGAAATCAACGGACAACCCCATACAACGCAGACCCAAGAGCCTCGCCTTTGCGCCCGGCCGCCCGGCTGTGAAGAGAAGATCCGGATGGGGAATCCTTTCAGCCACCGATCGCAAACGGGAAGGAACTGGTGCTGGATGGACAGTACGGCGAAAAAGGCGTGGTGCGCCAAATGGTCCATGAGCCGGAAACCACCCAAATGGGAAATTTACAAATGGGTTGAGGGAACGGAGTAGTTTGGCCAAACTCTTCCGGAAAGCGTGGTCTATACGTGCAGAAATCTAATTTGGTCATCCGGGACGCCTCAAGCGAGCCACCACCCGCCGATAAAGATGCGACAAGAGCGTCAGCGGTCGACGCCGGTTGCTTTAGGGTTCTGCCGGCAGACCGCACAGCCAGTTAGAATACGCTGGGTACGCTGAGGAAGTATCTCTCGGCCCTAGGCGCCTTGAATGTATTTGAGGCGATTAAACGCTTACACATGCCACTCCAGTTCTTTGAGCAAAGGTACAGTTCATGGCCGATCTTCGCTTCTTCCGTCGCGCCGGTCCCTTCAAGTTAAGCGAGATCGCGGCGCACCTCGGGGCAGATGTTCTTGAGGCGGAGCGCGGCTCGATTCCCATTCACGACATCGGCGATTTAGACACCGCTGAAGCGGGTGAGATCAGCGTCTTTACCGATGCGCGTTATCTCGATGGCCTCGGTCGAACGCGCGCTGAGGCTGTCATCTGCAGTCGAGAACTTGCGGGCCATGCGGGTGATTCGACGCTGTTGATGTTCGTTAAAGATCCCCGCCTCGCGTATGCCCAGGTCGGGCATCTCTTCTATCCTCGTCCTGCTCTGGAATCCGGTGTTCATCCAATGGCTTGCGTGGACCCGACTGCCGCCATCGGCGAGGGTTCGCAGATCGATGCGGGCGCGGTGATCGGCCGGGGGGTCGAAATCGGAAGCGGATGTCACATAGGCCCGAACGCTGTCCTAGGTGAGGGGGTTCGACTGGGCGATAATACGAAGATCGGCGCCAACACAACGATCAGTCATGCGCTGATCGGCCAGCGCGTCGAAATCGAGACTGGGGTGACGATCGGGTCGCAAGGCTTTGGCTTTGTACCCGGACCGAATGGGCTCATGCGCATGCTTCAACTCGGCCGCGTCGTCATCGAAGATGATGTTCAGATTGGAGCTAACTGCGCCATAGACCGCGGAGCAACGGGTGACACGGTGATCGGCTCTGGTACCGTTCTCGATAATCTCGTGCATATTGCTCACAACGTGCGTATCGGCCGCCAATGTGTAATTTGTGCCCAGGTCGGCATTGCCGGAAGCACTCGTGTCGAGGAAGGGGTCATGATGGGTGGACAAGTCGGCGTCGGAGATCACCTCAAAGTTGGAGCTCGGGCAAGGATTGCCGCGAAGAGCGGTGTGATGCGGAACGTCGAGCCCGCAGCGGTCATGGGCGGTTTTCCAGCGGTCTCGATCAAGAATTGGCACCGCCAGACCATCGGTCTAGCCCGACTTTCCAGGAGCGCGCCGGGCAACACTGAAAAGCTGTAACCGCTAGACTAGAAATGAAACCAGCATCAAGATCGACACGATTGCTCACGAGCGTTGCGGCGCTTTCGCTGTCTGGCTTAGTCAAAACCGTGAAGGCCACGTCTCGCACGGTTCATGAGCCGCCTGACTTGATCCCTCGTCTCCGGGAGCAGGCGCCATTTATCATGGCGATGTGGCACGGGCAGTTCTTGATGCTCGGCGAGCTTAATACTCGCGAGTTCAATGTCGCGGCGATGGTCTCGCGCCACGGGGATGGCGATGTCGTAACGGGCGTCCTGAAAAAATTTGGCATTTCGGCTATTCGCGGTGCGGGTGCCGGAGAGCGGAAGCGAGACAGGGGCGGCGTTTATGCGTTACGGGCTTCGGTACGCGCGCTTCAAGAGGGTTCTATTGTTGCGATGACGGCCGATGTCCCACCGACGCGGCCGCGTCACGCGGGCAACGGCATCGTGATGCTCGCGCGCCTTTCAGGAAGGCCCATCATTCCGGTCGCCGCCGCGACTTCGAGATTTTTGGTGCTCAACTCGTGGAGCAAGGCGACCGTCAACCTACCCTTTTCGACCTTCGCGGTGGCTGCTGGTGAGCCGATATGGGTTGCCGCCGATGCTGACGAGACCGCGATCGAGATCGCCCGTCTGAAGGTCCAAACCTCACTCAACCAAGTGACCGAGCGTGCTTACGCGCTGACGGGCGCCCGCGATGTCGGCGCCGTAACTGTGGGTGTCGCGCAGCAACGCGAATAATATCGCGTCCGTGCAATGGTACATCTGCATGGTACGTCGGATGGCCTGCCTTCTTAGCTACGCCCACCCGTCAAGAAAATCCATGTGCTGGGTGGGAACGGGTTCGTACGGAGGAAATGTCGTTGCATAACGTCGATTTCAGTTCATGGCACAGTCTGGTCCTGACCTTAATCGGTTTAGCGGTTATCACGTTGGTCGGCGTCGGCATTCGACTGCTCATGATGATGACGTTCCAGCAGCGCCGCGAACGCATGAACCGCCAGATCAATGAGCGGCTGCGCACGTTGATTGGCGCGTATCGGACCTTGGGCGGCTCCTTCACCGGCAAATTATCGGTCGATCCGAGTCACTTGCGTGATTTACGCCGGGGAGGCGACGTCGATGCCGAGACCGATAGCGCTATCGGTTTGGCGGCCGATGTTTCGGATCGCGCTAGGCGCATCCGCGACGCGGTCGAGGCGGCACTCTCGGACATTATCCTGCTTGGGACGGAAGAGCAGGTCAAGTTGGCGACTCTTGCCGCGCGGGAGCTGCTCGCTGGAAATCAAGTTCATACGCACGAGCTTGTTGTCTCGCTCCGAAATTTCGTTCGCGAGGCGCTTGACTTAGCGCCCCTTCCTCCAAATCTCGACATTCCCGCGCAGGGCCCCTCACGGCCGCCACGCTCTGGTGGTGGTGGCAAGGGCGATCGCGGAAAAGAGGAAACTCAAAAGGGCGCCGGTGACAAAATTGGTGGCGCCGGGCTTGGCGGTGGAACTGCCTTGGGCGGGGGAATGGGCTTTGGCCTAGGAGGCGATGATGAACCGTCGCCTGGTGGTGGACATCGGTGAGTGTCCATCGTTCCTACCGCGAGCGGTCTTCCCCGCTATATGTTCCGGCGATGATGCAGCATTGTTTATCGCTGATGGTCTATAGAAGACTTCGCTGAATTTGGTGACAAACGTGGAGATGTGAGTATGCCGAGCAAAACCGCTTTTGTCACCGGCGGCACGGGCTTCGTAGGTCTAAACCTTGTAGAGCATCTAACGCAATCCGGCTGGGACGTCGTCGCGCTCCATCGACCCAATTCCGAACTGACCCATCTCAAGACATATCCTGTGCGCCTGGTGGAAGGGATGATCGAGGATTCGAGTTCGCTCGATCGGGCGATGCCCGAGGATCTGGATGCGGTGTTTCATGTGGCAGGCGACACGAGCATGTGGCCGGGTCATCGGCAGCGGCAATGGCGAACCAATGTGGACGGCACGCGCAATATGGTGTCGACGGCTCTGGCGAAGCGGAGCAAAAAATTCATCCATACGTCGACGTCGGGTGTCTATGGTCTTCCGGAAGCGCCGTTCGACGAGACGGCGCCAAAGCTCGGAAAAGGCAGTTTCAATTATCAACACTCCAAGGCTGTCGCTGAGGAAGAGGTCGCTAAGGCTGTCGATCAGGGACTCGACGCGGTGATTTTAAATCCGGCCAATGTCATCGGCCGCTATGACTGGGGTTCGTGGTCGAGGTTCATACTGAAAGCTGCCAACAAACAACTCCCGCTGATTCCGCCGGGCCGTGCTTGCTTTTGCGATGTTGGTTCGGTCGTGCGCGCGCATGTTGCTGCATCCGAAAAAGGGCGGACGGGACATAACTATCTTCTGGGTGGGGATGAGGCTTCTTACAGCGAAATCGTCCAGATCGTGGGTAAATTGCTTGGTCGGCCCACCAATACACGGGTCGCAAATCCGTTTGCGTTTCGCTTCGCCGGCCGCGCGTTGGACCGGATATCGCCGATTACCAGAAGCGAGCCAATGATCACCGCGGAAACAGCGGCATTCCTCTGTGCGAGCATCATTTGCCGAAGCGAAAAGGCTGTCGCCGAATTGGACTATAAACCGGTGCCGATCGAGGTGATGCTCAAGGACTGCATCGATTGGATGATCGCCGACGGCCAACTTAGCTCAAGACCGGTCGCGGTTTAGGATTCTCCAGGAGAGACGCTGGGGCCACGACGTTTGAAATCGGAAACCGGCTGAACATTCGCCCGATCATCAGGTCATAGAGACGCGGCGGCAAAAGCTGACTGAGGTGCACGCCCCATCCGAGTGAGAAGGGAAAGTGCGCGTACGACCTTTTCCGTTCGATTGCTTTTACGATCGCTGCCGCGGCAGCTACCGCTGTAACGGCCTTGCCGTTGGCCATATCGGCACCCATCAACCCGTTGATCCCGTCGAGCAATGGGGTCTGCACGTAACCCGGGAATATCGTCGTCACGACGACGCCCCTTGTGCGGAGTTCGGATCGAAGGCTTTCGAGGTACGCGGCCACCGCGGCTTTGCTCGCAGAATAGGCGGGTTCGAAAGGAATGCCTCGCACGCCGGCTAAGCTTGACACACCGACAATATGTCCGTGCTTGCGCTCCAACATGGAGGGTAGGACGGCGTCGATCATGTAGACCAACCCCAAGAAATTCGCTTGCAACATTTCCTCGACATCTCCGATCTTCAGATCATCGACTGTCGAAGCACGGCATATTCCAGCGCATGGGATTAAAATGTCGATTGGACCTAGAGTCTGGGCGATTTTACGGACGGCAGATTGAACTTGCTCGTGGCTGCGGACGTCTACGGCTGCGGCGGTGCAGCGGACGCCAGCTTCGCGAAGTTCAACTTCGAAGGCATCAAGTCTGCTCTGCTCTCGATCGATAAGCGCAATTTTGGCTCCACGCCGGGCGAACAGCCTGCATATTTCCTGACCGATGCCGCTGGCTGCACCCGTGACTGCTATGACAAGTTCACTCGATCGCATTGGGTTGAATACCTTTTGGCCGGGAGGTTACCTCAAACTGTTTCCCCGGTTAGCACTATGGCGGTCAATTGAGATCAGGCAACCGATTGCAGCTGCCGATCTCGTCGCAGCAGCTGGCACGGGGCTTATTAACTTTTCGGCGACTTTCCCGATCCAGAGGCGGCATGAGTGGGCAAATTCCTAGGATGGCCGTCCCTATTCCCCAGTTTACGACTTGGCGAATTGGACCGTCGGGCGCCGGCCGAAGAAAGTTTGTCGAAATACTCCTTAAGGTCATTCTTTTGACCCAGTTTTTGAATTACTGATTGGCTCGCGGGATTCAAAAATGCTCAACGTCGGTGTCTAAAAGCACCGCGGCCGAGCGTGTCGGAGCCCGTCATGCAAATCCGCTCAGACTCCAAATCTCAACTCGTCGACCTCGAATTCGACGCCGAGCATACGCTTTGGCGTAAAGCCGACACGGATCGCGGTACTGCGCTCCTCGATATTTTGAGTAGCGAGTTTAAAAGCGCCCTTCGGCAGATGCATCGGCACGTTATGTTACGCAACGCGCTCCGACGTTCGCAGGATCTTGCTCAGATCCATTTGTTCGTCGGGTATGGTGGGGGATTTTCCGAAATCCTTCCGATAGACGACATTCTCTCGGAAATCTTGAAAGAAGGCGCTGCAGGCGACGGTGATCTGCAAATTCTCTGCCGATGGAATGTCGATCGATATGGAAAACCTGTTTTCCCGCATCAACCCGGCCGGTTGATGGAGACGAAGCGCACCATCAAATTGGAAGAACTCCGAAAGCAGTCCGCGAACCTGCTCGCTTGGGTAGACGACTGTGCTGCTGAGGCCGACCTAAAAGGTGGCACGTGGCTCAAAAGGCGACCCGATGATTTGCCATCACCTCGGAAACTTTTGACGGCTTAGGACGAAACCAGGGTCATCTCGCCGAGCGATTGGCCCCCGTTTTTACACCCCAATACACATCAGCGCCCAAAATCTAGCAAAACCTTTTCAAGTGGGTCGCTGTCGATGTGTACGGGACCAGAAAATGGGTGATCGATGGAGATAATCACGAGAAGGCCCATAAAGACAATCGTGGACAGAATTCCTGTCATCATGACCTGAGCCGCGAGATTCTCGGTGCCGAAGAAAAACGTAAATCCCACGGTCAGGACCGCGCCGCTGAAGAGAACGGCCCACAACATTCCGGGCACAATACCCATCGCAAGTTGAAGGCGGGTGCGGCGTGCCTGGGTTAAGGTGTCGAGCTGTTTAAACATCTCCGCTAGGACGGCAGGATGCCGCTGGCCGTTCGTGCTCATTTTGATCGCGGAGGCATAGAGAGCATCGAGCGCTTTTGTGACCTGATCGCTCCCATTCTCGTCAGCCATCCGCGGCCAATCCTGCTCAACCGCGAGTTTGAGATAGTTACTCAATGCGGCGCGGGTTGAGGTCGCATCGGGGTCCGAGCCAGCAGAGAGACGATAAAGGGTAGCGGATGCTCCTGCCTCCTGCAGGACCGCTCCCTCAGCGTCGCTGAAGCGCTCCCAAACGACGATGACGGCGAAAGCGAGTAGCACCGCATAGATCACGCCGACGGTCGCGAACTTGAAGCCGGCGATCTCGTTATTGGTTGTAAGCCGCTCAAGTCCGACTTTGCGCCGGATGATCACTGGGCCGCACATGGCGATGACGGTCGGAACGACGACTAGGAAGAGCGCCGCAATCCATAGCGGTAATCCGGACAAATAAAGCGACACGTTCTTATCCCCCAAGCCACACTACGCGGTTCAATAGGCGTTCTGATCCCAATGTGGATAAGCTTCTACTACACCTCTTCGCGCAGCGGGATTTTCGCCAGCGACATAGTTTTCGGGCGGTGGGTTGGAACTTACAGATGGGATATTCCGCTGGGGTTCCGCCCAGCAAAATCTTTCGCCCCTTAGCGGACTTAGCGCAAATCTCCCGGGTAACGCCCGTCCGGTTTCCCTCGTATTTGTCGGCAAAAGGGAAACACAAAATTTCAGACGGAGGGCCACTTGGCCGAAATTGAAGTCCGGATTCACGAAGGCAGCAGGGATTCCTTGCTGCCTTTGTTCCGCATGGCGGATGAGTCAGAAAGCGAAGTTCTCACCTACTATGAGATGGGAAATGTTCTTGTGGCGTACGAACGCGGCGCGATTGTTGGCCTCGCTCACGTCGTGGAAGAAGCGGGTGCGCTGGAAATCGTCAACCTGGCTGTTGTTCCCCAGCGTCGGGGCAAGGGCATCGGCAAGCGGTTGATAGAAGAAGCGGCGAGGTTCAGTCGGCTCAGCAACACCCGGCGGCTCGTGGTCTGTACGGGGGCGTGGGAGACGAGCAACATAATCTTCTATCTGAAGCGCGGCTTTCGCATCTTCAACGTGGTGCAGAACTTCTTCACGTCGGAGAAGGGATACGATCTGGCGGTTCGCGATCAGGTGCAATTCGAGATGACCGTATGAGGGATGGGTCGTGTCGAAGAATTGGATGCGGCTCCATTTAGTTCTGTAGGTCAGCCATTCGTTCTTTGCAGGGACATTGCCGGGTTCGGAGAGCAAATCGTGACGCAAAGCGAGATCGCTGAAGTTCAGATCAGATATCTGATTGAAGATTGGGCGGAAGCTGTGCGAGGTAGCCGGGGAAGATGTTGCCTTCGCCAATATGCGGTGCGGCTCCGCAACCGGCAGTGGCCCCGCGCTAGATGGAGGATTTCAATTCAGGCTGACGATTGGGCTGCGTAAAATCGACCACCAGTGGCGGCTCGCTCATGAGCACCATTCTGTACCGGCGGTAGATTAGTCGGTCGTCTTCGCGTCACGGAGGCGCCAGTGTCGGAGCCAATAGTCATAGTGGATATCGCATGGCAATACCTGATCACTGCTCCGTCCATGAAGCTGGCCATGCGGTTGCCGCCGAGGTTCTCGGTATTCCGCACCACGGCGCAACGGTCGACCCGGACCGCTGTGGTACTTACCGGATGGCGCTAAATCCGTCCGGTGAGACCTTCATCATCGATCCGCGACCCGGATGGTCACGGGTGATGGGCCCCAAGAAACAGATAGCGAAGAACCTGGCCATTTGTCTGTATGCTGGACGAGCCGCCGAATTGTGCGTCTTCGGTCATGACGTTGGTGGTCATCTCCGGGACTATTCAGAAGCACGCAGCATGATCCTGTGGGCCCGGCGCGATAATACGATCGGACCTCTTCAGTGGCGAACCTTACAGCGACAGCTAGTTCTCCGGGCTGACATCTTGGTAAGAGAGAATGAGGTTGCCCTCCGGCGCGTGGCTGCAGCACTGCAAACGAGGAACACACTGAGCGGAGATGAAATCGGGAAGCTTCTAGGCTAAGCGGAAGGGCTGCTATCTAACCCGCATTAGGTGCGAGGAATACACGCGCGAACTATAGCATTGTCGGAATCTATTCGCCGGTTTTGGTCAGCCAGTCTTCTGCTTCGTGAAGCGAGAATGCGAACTCAGAGCCGGGTATGCCTGAGGGCATTCGTGAACCTCCTGTGTTCTTCACGATGGAAAAGCGACCATGATGAGGTCCCTTACCCACTTTCTCCAAACGATAGCCTTTGCTCTCGGCGATTCGGCTAACCCTTTTTTCCTCTGCATTTGTCATGAGCTGGTTCCCGATCAGAAAAGGCGAACTCTACATCAAAATAGCTTGCATCGGTTCTTTCGGGTGGTCTCGACCTTAAATTCTGTTTCCCAGCACCCGCCATAATACCAAAGGAAATCGCATCGCACGCGGATCCGAACGTCGCGAACCCCGCATCTATACAAAAGCGGACGCCAGCGTGAGATGGCGTCCGATCCCTGGCGATTGCTCGGGCAGTATCCGCTTATTCATTGAGAGTGGACTTGATCCTCGAAATATTCGCGGCCGCTTCTGGCCCTTAGCGGTCATCGCGCGAGCGTGGCGCCGCGTCGATCGAGCAGCCGCTCGGCAGAGAAAGCCGACAGTCACGGGGGAATGGTATGCGTCGGTTACGATGAAAGCGAACTTGTCTGAATTATGCGGGAAGCGTCGTTCGAACGAGGTCGATGAGGTGTCAGCTTACGCGCGGAATTCCGACACAGAGACGAGACATTGGCTGTGAATTGCTGACCAGGGCGCGGTATTCTGACGGAGAGTTCTCATCTTCGTTCGAGCCGGTGGCGCTTCAAGGGCTGAATTAATTGAACCTTTTCATTGGCGCACCGGAGTTGATGAAGATGAGAACTTTTGCATCGTTATTAAGGTTGATTGATCGACGATCTGAAGCGCATCCTGAACGGAATGTCTGCTTTCTAGCCGTCAACAGAAGCGCGGTTTGACGGGCAACGACCTCCGCTATGGGCCAGTAGCGGACATAAGGTAAGCTGCGGGATCGCTCTCAAGTGAAGCCCACGGTTCTTGAGGACGTACGGTCTCGGCGCCTCGGTCTGGTCATCAAATCGCAGAAGAGCCGAAGTGGTCGCGCTGAAACTTGAAGCGGGTACCGTCTACATCAACAAGCACGCCGATTTCGCCCGACACATTCCGCAAGCTGGCGCTAAGTGTTCAGGTCTCGGCGTCGAGATTGGTGAAGAGGGATTACTTGAGCATACGCAAGTTCAAGTTCTCAACGAAGCCCTTTAATCACCAGCGCCGCACGGGGCCGCACTGGCGCCCCCTTCCAGCCGTTTCGCGCGGCGTTCTTTGAACAAGAATGAACCGCACAAAGCTCGACAATTCCCCCCGCCGTCCCCCAAAGTTCATCGTCGCGACACGCAGCGGCAGATGCCGAGATCCACGGACCGTCAGTGGGGCCTTAGCGCGCCCGTGTCGGCGAGGGCCGACAATGGACCGCTTTCAGTCATCTTCTCGATTTCCGGTCAAATGTTGCCCGACTTCAGAGAATTCTCCACGCCGCTGGCTAGGTGCATTTTTCGCGTCGAGGAAGTCGACGGACGAAAATCAAGTGATCGTCAGGGTCGCAGTGCCTCTAACCCCAGCACATGGAGACCAAAATGAAGTTGAAGAACAAAGTTGCTTTCATCACTGGTGGAACGTCAGGCATCGGCCTCGAAACGGCAAAGCTGTTTCAGTCGGAAGGCGCCAATGTTGTTCTCGTCGGTTCAAATGAATCGCGTCTGGCCGCAGCCGGCAAAGAACTCAATGGCAATGCCTTGCTCGTCCGTGCCGACATCCGAAAAGTAGTTGAGATCGAACGCGCCGTCGAAGCCACTCGGAGTAAGTACGGTCGTATCGATGTCCTATTTGCCAATGCCGGCGCCACGACAGTCGCCCCGCTCGAAGCCGTGACGGAAGAGTACGTCGCTGAGAACCTCGCTCTCAATTTCACCGGCACGTTCTTTACGATCCAGAAGGCCGCTGCAATCATGACGGAGGGCGGAAGCATCGTCGTGACGACGTCGTTCCTAAACACGATCGGCTTTCCCGGTCTGTCGATGCTCGCTGCAACGAAGGCGGCTGCGAGATCCCTCGTTCGGACCCTGGGCGCCGAATTGGCGCCGCGCGGTATCCGCGTGAACGCCGTCTGCCCCGGTGCGATCGCAACGCCATTCTACAGCAAGATTGGTCTGGCGGATGCGACGCTCTCGGAAGTTGCTGCCAGCATCACGCAGAAGATTGGCTTGAAGCGATTCGGCGAAGCGACCGAACTCGCAAAGGCCGTGCTGTTCCTTGCGAGTGATGACGCGTCCTACACGACGGGCGCCGCGCTGGTGGTCGATGGCGGTTTGACCCAGTTCTGGCGCTGATGCCGCCCACGACAGCCCGCGCTCATGTCCGGAGTGCGGGCTGCTAGCCAGCCCGAATACGTCCGAAGTTACCTAGCTCTTCACGAAGCTTGGGCACAGCGAAATCGATGAACCGCCGCAGTTTCAGGGGCATCATGCTTCGAGATAGATGGACCAGGTGAACCGGCATCGGCTCGACTTCGAATTCCTGCAAAATGAACTGCAGCCTTCCTTCGTCGATAGCGTCGGCCACGTCGTGTTCAAGCACTCGGGTCGCTCCTATACCATCGATCGCAGCATCTACAGCAGCATCCGGCGACGACACCAATAACCGTGGCACTACCTCAATTGTGAAGATGTCCTGCGTGGCTGGACTGCGGAAACACCATGGAGAGAGGCTGGGACTATCGAATACGATACAAGGATATCCGCGAAGGTCCTTTGGCATCCTCAGTGCACCGCACCTTTCAAGCAGATCCTTGCTCCCTACCGTCACCACACGCAGTGTCCCCACCCGCGTTGCGACCAGAGCACTATCACGCAGTCGCCCAATTCTGATTGCGATGTCTACGTGGGCATCTATGAGATCGACGTTGCGATCGGACTGCACGAGCCGCACTCTTATCTCGGGATATTGCGCTAGGAATTGATCAATAACTTTCAACACCCGCAAACGAGCGACTTGGACGGGCGTGGAAATTACCAACTCACCCCTCGGCGCCGTAAACTCGCCGGCGGCACGACGTTCTTGCTCATCAACCTGTTCGAGAATCTGTTTTGCCGAGGCAACATACTCAGTGCCAGCGTCAGTCAGCTGAAGCTTTCGCGTCGACCGAACCAATAGCTTAGTTCCAACCGCCGTTTCGAGATCGTTGACCTTTCGCGTGAGTGTGGCGACCGGGATGCGCAATTTCCTGGCGGCAGCCGACAAACTCCCCTCCTCAACGGAGGACACCAGCATCGCCATGGCTTCAAGCCGATCCAAATGAATCATCCAAAGAAAGGGGAAGTAGGAAATTCTAGCTTTTCCAGATTTGTTAGGCTTGAAGCAATGAATAATGGCTTCGGGCATTTTGCCCGAGCACAGAAATCGCCTCTTCAATTTAACTCAAAAAGCGAGCACAACGCACAGTCAAGAACCGGAGGAGCACATGCGGCTGCTGACGCTTTTATTGTTACGGCTTATGGCGGCTGTATTGCTGTGCTTGTCGTTGTCGATTGCGGGATTGGTTTGGGATGCGCACCGTTCGATCGAAGCCGATGTCGCGGCAACCGCGACGCGCGTCGATCAGCGGCTCCAAGCTCTTTACTGGCAACATCTGATGTGGCGGAACGGAATCTCGCGCGGCTCCCTGTTGCCGCTGCCGGATTGGGACACGGTCGAAACGCAAAGCATCATTTCGCCCGGCGTTTGCGTCACCTATGGTCTCCCTGGAACGACGCCGCGTAAACTGTGCAGCCAGGTCGAAGCGCTCGGTCCCCGTGCCCCCGCGTGGTTCGCCGCAGCTTATCTGTCAATCATGGGCAATTATTCGCCGGTCGTTCAACCGCTCTCTCTCCACGATGAACAAGCCGGACCCATTCTCACCGCAGCCGATACAGAGGCAGCACTTCGACGGGCTTGGAGAGAAATTTCGACGGTGGTGGACGCCGCTGTTATGCTTGCGGCAGGCATTGCCATTCTAGCCGCGATCATGATCGGTCACGCCTTGATGCCCGCACGCGCGATCGTGGGCGCCCTTCACGATCTCGAAGAGGGCCATCTCGGCTCCCATCTCGGGCATTTCAACAGCACCGAATTCAATCACATCGCTAACGCCGTCAATCGACTTGGCACCACGCTCAAACAGACAAACTCTGAACGCATGGCACTCACGGCACGCCTGTTCCAAGTCCAAGAAGAAGAACGACGCGCCTTGGCCCGCGATCTTCACGATGAGTTCGGCCAAGCGCTGACGGCAACCACCGCGCTCGCAACTATCATTGAAACCCGCGCGATGCCGGAGCGACCCGATATCGCGCAAGACGCGCGCGCGATTGCGAAGACGCAAGAATATCTCATGAAAATACTCCGCACGACTTTGGTGCGCTTGCGTTCCCAAAGCATCGAAGAACTCGGCCTCGAGGCCAGTCTCCGTCAGCTGATCACGGATTTTAACGCTTCATCGAAAAGCGGCACGATCTTCCGGCTTCACATGGCCGGCCGACTGGCCGAACTGCAAAAACGCGTGGCCGTAGATCTTTATCGCATCGTGCAGGAGTGCTTGACCAATGCGAGTAAACACGGCAGGCCAACCGAAGTTACGGTCCGTCTTGAACATCGCAGCTCCGGCGAGCCTCACGTGACGTTAAGCATTGAGGATGACGGCGGCGGCGATAGCGGCCACGTGTCCACGACTTTTGGGCAGGGTATCCTTGGCATGCGCGAGCGCGTAGCGGGTTTGGGAGGTTCGCTTTCCATCGGTAATGCTCGCAAAGGTCTATTGATTACCGCACGCGTTCCACTTTCTGAGGGGGGCGCTCTCGTTTGAAAAAAATAACGATTTTGCTGGTCGATGATCATCCCATCGTGCGCGAGGGGTACCGCCGACTCCTGGAACTGCGCCCAGAATTCGTCGTCTGCGCCGAAGCCGAAGACGCTAGCCAAGCTTACGAAGCCTATAAGCTTCATAAGCCTGATGTCGTTATCATGGACCTGACGCTCGTTGGCGTTAGCGGCATTGAAGCCACTCGCCGAATTCGCGATATCGACAAAAGTGCAAAGGTCCTCATTTTTAGTATGCATGCGCAAAGTGCGTATGTGCTCAAGGCGTTCGAAGCGGGCGTTCGCGGCTATATTACGAAGGGCAGCCCGCCAGCCGAACTGATCAAGGCCGTTGAAGTCGTCGCTGAGGGTGGTCGCGCCATGAGCGAAGACATTTCAAAGGCGTTGGCGGCGGATCGGTTGCGAGGTGCGGTTCAACCGCTAGATGACCTATCGCCGCGAGAGATGGAGGTATTACGGCTCATCGCGACTGGCGCTAGCAGTGAAGCGATCGCTGATCTCCTTCACCTCAGTGTCAAAACAGTTCGTAATATACACTACGCCGTGAAGGCTAAGATCGGCGCCGACAATGACGCTCACCTCGTCTTGCTCGCTTTAGCCGCCGGAATTATTCCCGCCGAAAACCTGTTCACTCCGTGACGGGCAAATTGCCCGAAAACGCCGGGCACCGTGCTCTATGCCGAACGATACACTTATGCGTAGTTTGCCCCGCATTCGGAGCGATCACGATGCTAGGCTGAGAGACCTCCGACGATGCTGAAGAACAGCAATTAAGCAAAAAGTCGGGAGGAATAATTACTGATGGCTTTGGACTCATCCATTCCAGCGCATTTGCGTTGCCCTCGTACTAGAACCCGCCAGGTGAGCGACACGTGGAATCCACCAGTTGCGGCCTATTCCGCGCGGCCCACGGAAAACATTCAGCAGTTGGTGATGTCGTATTTCGGAGTCCAAGCGAAAGGCGAAGAGAATAAGGATCGTATCCGTACGGCACTTCAAGGAATCATCGAAAGCTTCAAGCAGCCGAATGGACCGGCGCGCTATGACACTGTCCAGTTCATCGATGCGGCTGGCTACCTCAACCAAGTCGCCGTGGCTTACTGGATCGATACCGATACCTTCCACAAATGGATTGAGAGTGACGTTATCAAGAATTGGTGGGCATCGGATGACCGGTTAAAAGAAGAGGTGGGCTATTTTCGCGAAATCCTCCGTCCGCGCATTGAGCAGTTCGAAACTATCTATACAGCTGCTCACGGTCCTTTCGAGGGCGTCAGCAAACTTTTTCCCGAAATGAGCGGGCCGATCATCGAGCACGGATACTGGGGCTCGATGCGCGATCGTCTCCCCGTGTCGCAGACCAGCACCATGGATCCGGAAGGCACGCTCGCCGTCGCTCAAGGATCGCCATCGCATGGCGGCCGTGTGATTATCAACGGTCACAATAACCTCACGCTCATTCGCTCGGGCGAAGACTGGAGCACGACTGAAGCCGAAGAACGCAAGATCTGGTATGACGACATCGCGCCCGTCTTGAAGGAAGGGATGGATTTCCTGCGCGACGACGGCATGGATGTCGGCTGTTACTGCAATCGATACTGCTTCCACATCGACGAAAACGGAAAGCAGGAGGAACGCGGCTTCGGCTACAGCCTCTGGCGTTCGCTTTCGGCGCTTGAGACCTGGGGCGCGACCCATGGCACCCATCTCTCGATCTTCGTGACGTTCAATAGGCTGGCGAAGAAATTCAAAAACCTGACGCTTTATCATGAAGTCTCGGTTTTCGACGCGTCGAACCAGTATTTCGAATACGTGAATTGTCACCCCAAGACTGGCCTTTTGCGCGCGGTCTGAGTTCATCGCAGCACTGATTTAAGAAGGCGGCACTCAACATGCCGCCTTTTTTGCACTCAAGCGGGAGTTTTGCCCGTCGCCAAGGAGCCCAGGCGAACCATCCACGATGCGACGGATTGAAAACTTTGAACATCCGGGGCGGCTATTCCGAACCGTAGAGCGGTATCACCTGCCAAGGCTTCCGCCACCGCACGGAAAGGCGGGTAGAGGTTGATGTCTGCAGCCGTGCATTGCTGAGTGTTGAGCCAGCCTGTCTGCCGAAGCCGAGCATCTAATTCGTGCAGCAGATCATCAAATCTCTCGGCCGCGTTGCGAACAACCGTTTCTGGTAAAGAGCGGCGAAAGAGCAGAGCGCCGATCAACGGTCCAAGCACGGGATCGGCATAAGATTGCTGCTCGCAAATCTCCTGCATAATCTTACCCGCTTCAGCTGGGGTTACGCCGTAAAGAGGAACCGCAGGATAGGCACGATCAAGATAGAACATGATTGCCTGCGATTCTCTTACCACGGTAACGCCGTCCTTTAAGACAGGCAGCATTCCAGACGGGCTAAGAACCAGAAACTCTGGAGTTTTGTTTTCCTGATTGGCGACGTCCAAGTGGTGAGACCGATAGGACAGCTTTTTCACTGCCAGCGTCAGCAGCCCTCGCATGGCGAAGGGCCCGCCGGATGTCCAGTAAAAGTCTATTGTCATCGCACCTCTTCCAAAATTCTGGTTGCGAAGTCGTTTTGGCGCTCGGCTGTCTGGATCATCGCATTAGTTGGAGAACGCCAGTTTGCTGAGCGGATCAGACCGGAAAATCGAGGCATCGATGGGAAAAAGCTTCTAGAGCTTCATCGCTACGGCTTCGATTTCGACCAACGCATCGTTGGGTAGCCGGGCTACTTCGATAGTCGATCGCGCGGGCGGCGCCTCTTTGAAATATTCGCCGTAAATTCGATTGAGCTCGGAAAAATCGTTCATATCCTTCAGGAAGCAGGTTGTTTTGACGACAGCTTCCATGCTGGATCCGGCAGAAGCCAGCGCCGCGCTGAAATTAATGAAAACCTGACGCAGCTGGGATTCAAAGCCCTCCGGAAACTGCCCGTTTTTTCCAAACGGCAGCTGACCGGAAATGAACACGAGACTTTCGGCTCGTACAGCATGCGACAGCGGAAGCGCGGGCTTTACATTTCCCGGATTGAAGACGTCTCGTTTCATTTTTACTGCTCCTGTTTAACGCGGTGAAAATTTTTCTATCGAGCGATTTGTCGCAAACATGGAAGAGGCGTGCTAGGCGAAGCCATTGAGCATGACCTTTAAAGATCAAGCGTGACGCTGACCCGCGCACGCGACACGCACGGCATCAGGCGGTCTTGACGCTTGGAGGTGGGCAAGATCTTGTCGCGATGGATAACCGTACCGTTGCGATAACCGCATTCGCACGAGCCACAGACCCCGATCTGACAGGAGGAGGGCATCACGAATCCATTTTCACGCAAAACCTCTAGCAGCGATTTGGTGGCGGGCACGAGCAAGGTCTCGCCTGTTGAAGCTATGGTCGCTTCAAAAGGCTCGGGTTTGAAATTTTCATCAACCGTCATATCGAAGGCTTCGACGTGCAGCCCGTCCTCGGGCCATGCTGTCAACGCAGCCTGCACGGCATCGAGCAGGCGCTGTGGGCCGCAGACATAGGCATGAATGCCTGGGTCATACGGCGGCAGAATCGCGGGATCGAACCGAGTTCCCTCCTTCGAAAACCAGCAATGAAGACGCGGCCCGCAAATGTCCTTCAACTCGGCGAGTAAAGGAGTCAGCCTGGCGGAAGGCGCGCAACAATGAAATGCAAATGTCTTTCCTCGGCGTCGCAAGGTGCGTGCCATCGAGATGAGTGGCGTTATGCCAATGCCGCCCGCGACGAAAATATAACGATCGCCGCGTTCGTCGAGAGGCAGGCTATTGCGTGGCGCAGAGATATGCAATTCGCTCCCCACCGTTACATGGTCATGAAGCCACCGCGAGCCACCTCTTCCTTGTTCTTCGCGCTTGATGGCAATCTCGTAGTGAGTGTGTTGCTCGGGGTCGCCGCACAGGGAGTATTGACGCACGCGACCATCCGGCAAATGCAGATCGACATGCGCGCCCGCTGACCAATGGGGAAGTGAAGAGCGTAAGGGATGTTTGAGATGTAAATGAAGTACATGCGGTGAGGTCAATCGCATATGCGCCACGTGCATTTTCATAATGATGCGCGCGGTCATGGATCAAGCACTTCGATGACATCGCCCTGCCGAATAGTGCCGCCTTTTTCGACGCCGCAGTTTAGGCCCGAGCGATTGTAAAGCGGCAAATAGACGGGAAGACTCAAAAGCTCCTCCAAATATTTGCAGGGGAAGTTCAAGCGGCCTCCGCGAAGAATTGTGTCGCCCACCCTGAAGCGGCGCCCGACGAGATGGTTCAATGGAACTCCGCGAACAGTCAGGTTTCGCCGGTGATCTCCGGGTAGAAGGTTGATAGGACCGCCTTGCAAGGGGGGATCGTTTCGCGAAAGGGCATCAAGCGCTTCTTGTTCGATAAGTGTGACTTCGCGCACATCAGGCTTGGGAGAATAGGTGCCCGTGCCGTTGTAATACCGATCTCCAACGATGCCTCGGCCTGTAACCAACATAGCCTCTCTGATTTCCTCCATCTCGTAGCTCGCACCGGTGGCAATATGGATATGAAGAAGCTTACCCCGCCACTGAGTTGCTCCGCCGATAGTTCGTGAAGCGATTGAGCCTGCCGGATGTTCAAAGGCCTGCATCATTTGAGGCGCGTTAGAAGTTTTTGGATGGATTTTCACGGCAGCGTATCTCCGTGAGTACCCCGCCGCCGGGTACGGCACGTTTGCGTATTGCCCGTCAAGGATGATGCGCGCCAGCTGAGCAACTCGCTTCCAATGCCCCGAATTTATTTGTTTCTCTTAAGGGTTACCGCACGAAACGGCTGGACGGGGGTGTCCGCGCAGTCCCGTGCGGCTCCGGCGATTACAGGGCTTCGTTGAGAACCTGCACTTGCGTGTACTCAAGTAGCCCCTCTTCACCAATCTCAACGCCAAGACCAGAACCCTTCGCGCCGGCTTGAGGAATGTGGGGAGCGATATCGGCGTGCTTGTTGATGAACACGGTTCCCGCTTCGAGTTTCAACGCGACCTCCTTGGCGCGTGTGCGGTCGGACGACCAAACCGACGCACCGAGGCCATATTCACTTGCATTAGCGCGCGCGATCGCTTCGTCGAGCGTCTTATATTTCAAGACAGGTAAGATGGGCCCAAACTGTTCCTCATCGACGAGCTTCGTACCCTCTTCCATGTCTTTGACGATCGTCGGCTGAATGAAATAGCCTGGACGATCCGGCACGTTTCCGCCCGCAACGATCTTGCCGTTAGCGTGCGCGTCATTGAGGTAGGTTTTGACCTTTTCGTATTGCATGGCGTTTTGCAGCGGTCCCACGACGGTGCCCTGCTGAAGTCCGTCGCCCAATACGGCATCTCGAGCTAGTTTTCCGAGCTCTTCGCACATTTCGTCATACTGACTTTCGTGCACGTAGAGCCGTTTCAATGCCAGGCAAACCTGTCCGGAATTGAAGAAGGCACCCTGGAAGATGCCGGGAGCCACATCTTTGGGGATGGCGTCTTGCAGGACGATTCCCGGATCATTGCCGCCCAGCTCCAATGTGAACCGCTTCATCGACTTGGCGACATTTCCCAAAACCTTGAGACCCGTTGCTGAGGAACCCGTGAAAGCGACCTTTGCCACATCCGGATGGCTGGTGAGTACATTGCCAAGATCATTGGCGTCCGTGACGATGTTGACAACGCCAGCAGGGACGATGGTGGCAATTAGCGCGCCGAACATGAGTGTGGCCAAAGGCGTGGTCGCGGCGGGCTTCACCACAATGGTGTTGCCGGCTAGGAGCGCCAGCGGAACCTTGAAAGCCATGATCATTAGCGGGAAGTTCCACGGGATAATTCCCGCGATGACGCCCAATGGCCGACGATGCAATTCGACCCGACGTGCGTCGCTGTCCTCGAGGATTTTTGGATCCAAATTGAGAAGCGCCGCGTGACGGAAGAAGGCCGCAGTAAGATCGACCTCGCCTTGGGCCTCGCCCAATGGTTTGCCTTGCTCGGACGTGAGTAATCGCGCCATCTCTTCGCGACGGCTTTCTACCGCGTCGGCTACGCGAACGAGGACCCTGCGTCGCTCATCCATGGTTGTGGCCGCCCACTTGGGAAAAGCCTTTTTCGCGGCCGCGACGGCCTCATTCAACTGGCGCGCCGAGCCGCGTGGGCACGTTGCGATACGAGTCTCGGTCGCGGGATTGAGCACGTTCATCGTGCTATCCCCGTCAACCAGCTTTCCGCCGATTAAGAGTTTATATTCGCCCGACATCCTGATCTCCCAAACGATTAAGGAGCCCCGGAGTATCAGTTGGTCATTCACACGAGCTATAGACTGGCGCTCATATGAGTTATGATTGTAGACCGGCAAACACGCGGTATGTTTAGGCAGCGGATGCTTGGAAATTGTGCATTGTACCCATGAAAAACATCGACCTGGCGCTTCGTCAATTTATAGCCATCGCGGGCGCCGGTTCTGTTTCCAGAGCAGCCGATGCATTGGGCCTTACGCAATCCGGCTTGAGTAAACAGCTCTCGCTTTTGGAAGAAGGTCTCGGTCAAACACTCTTTGAACGCCATGGGCGTGGTGTCGTCTTAAGTTCGGCAGGAAAGACCTTACACGATGCGATCAAGACGTCCTACGAGCTGATCGATGCGACGGTCGTGCGCTTGCGCGAAGAGCAGGGCATCACGGAGGGTCGTTTGCGGATCGCGACCATCCACCCGTTGAGCTCCTACTTCATCACGGGCGTCATTGCGAAATTCATGGCTCAGCGACCGAACGTGAACGTCTCGATGATCGGACGCAGCTCCCCGGACGTTATCGCTTTGGTAGAGACTGGCAAGGTCGAAATCGGTTTTGTTTACGACGAAGCCGTCGCAACTGCGAATGTAGAGGAAACAATCCTCTTCGACGAGAAAATGTCGCTCGTGGTCTCGGAAGACTCGGTGCTCGCGAATGCAGACAGCGTCGATCTGAGAGAGACACAACTTTCGTTGGTCGTTTTTCCGGCGCCTTATTCGCAGCGGCGGATGCTCCAACTGCATGGCCTGGATTCGCACGCGGTAGCCGAGGTCGATACTTTAGATGCGATGCTTAAGCTCGTGTCGCTTACTTCCGGTCAATGCATCTTGCCGGATCACATTTCAGGTGATGCTTTTGCCGAACATCGACTTGTTGCGATTCCAATATCCGCGCCATTACTGCGAAGACGGGTCGTTGCCATACATCGGAAAGGCCGCACGCTCTCCAGTCTCGCCAATCTCATCCTCGAAATCGCACGCGCCACGATCAAAAGCCGAGGGGATGTCATAGCTAGTAGAAGCGCAAAGCTATAGCTGCATGCCAAGTACTGGCATTACGAGGTAGCCTCGGAATGTGATCCTAGGACGAGGCCTCTTTGACCATATATTTTCGTGGTTTTGCGACAGAGCCGAGGCGCGCGCAACTTTCGCGTCCCTTGGCGACCGCAGTTTCGAAACGCGCACCGCTTCTTACAGCGATCATACTCGTCGCTTTGAGTCTCAGGCCAGGAATTGCCTCCCTCGGCCCGTCGTTGCCCTATATCATCAATGACTTCAATCTCTCGCATACGGAGGCTTCGTTTGTCGGTGCCATCCCGCCGTTATTGATGGGCCTTCTGGCTTTTCCGAGCCCTTGGCTAGCGCATCGTTTCGGCGTCGATCGCACCCTGCTTTTTGCAGTAGTACTGTGCGGTCTGTCCGTTGCCGCGCGCGGATGGGCATCGAATGGGTTGGAGATTTTTCTGACCACCGCAGGGGTCGGTACCGGAATTGCTGTCGCGCAAGCCCTTCTGGGTGGTGTCATCAAGACTGCTTTCCCCAATAACACGTCGCTGGTGATGAGCGTCTATGCCGCGACGCTCTCTTTGGGTGCCGCTGTCTCTGCGCTGACGACACAACAGTTTATTACCCAAACCGGCCATTGGCCGCTTGCAATCGGGGTCTGGTCCCTTGTCAGTCTCGCGGCGGCTTTGGCCTGGGCGTTCACAAATACAAGCGTACCGGAACCTGCAGTGTGTCACCGCCCTTCCCCTCCCATGCCTATCGCTTCTCTCCGCGCCTGGCAGATCGCCCTCTACTTCACAATTACTGGCATACTCTTTTATGCGCTTTTAGCCTGGCTCGCGCCGCTCTACCGCGAATTGGGTTTGCCAGCATCGCAAGCGGCTTCCACGGTCGCGGTGTTTAGCGCGACTTTCATGGTGGGCAACCAACTTATGGGGTGGTTCAGCCGATCGCGCGACCGCCGTATCTGGTTATTTCTTTCGAGCCTTTGCGCATCAATCGGATTGATTGCGCTCGCGATCGCGCCGATGCACTCGCCGTTTGCTGTTGTCACTGTCTGCGGTGTGGGCCTAGGCGGCTCTTTCACACTCGGCATGACGATTGTTCTCGATAACACTCGTTCCGCTGAGGAAGCCAACAAATGGAACGCGTTTGTCATGGGCATAGGTTATTCGTTTGCCGCCCTAGGCCCTGTCATTTTTGGCTATTCGCACGACGTCTTCGGGAGCTATCAGAACGCGCTATGGTGTTGCGCCGCCATTTCAATCATCGCCATTCCAGTAGCGTTTGCTCTGGCGCCGTTGCGTTTTGAACCGTCGGCTTAAGCGGCTTTTCTGCTCCAGATCGCGGTCGCGCGGACAATTCCCGTCTTGCTGTACTAACGTCCGTTTTTCTCTGCAAACCAGTAGCTCGGACAACCGAGCACTCGCCGACCACTTCCGCTTTGGGTCAGAATCGTCGTTCGAACGAGGTCGATGTGGTGTCCGCTTACGCGCGGAATGCCGACACAGCGGCGAAATATTGGATGTGAATTGCGGATCCGCAGCACTCGGTATTCTGACGAAGAGTTCTCATCTTCGTCCGGTCCGGTGGCGCTTCAAGGGCTGAATTAATTCATCTTTTTTGTTGGCGCGCCGAAGCTGATGAAGATGAGAACTTTTGCATCACAATTAATCTAATACGTTAACTGAATTGATGATGCTGGCGGAGCTCTTACGAGGTCGAGAATGACCATGCTCATCTTTGGTTCGCCGTTCGTCGGAGCTGCGATAGCATCGGAGTGACGAGAGAGCCGTTACGATGTCTGCCAACGTCCGCATACTCACCCGCCGTGAACTATATAATCTTGTATGGTCGAAGCCCGTGCAAACGGCTGCGGTCGAACTTGGCATCTCCGATCGTGGCCTTGCCAAGATTTGTTCTCGCCACCGCGTACCGAGCCCCACCCGAGGATACTGGGCCCGCGTCGCTGCCGGCCAGAAATTCAAACCTCCGCCTTTCGAAGAGATCGACGATGCTGCACTCGATCGGATCGAAATCAATGCAACCATCTCGCACCTTCCCGAGCAGACGCGTGAGATGCTGCGCAAAGCCAAAGCGGAGCGCTCCGAACGACGGGAAGAATGCGTGCCGGAATCTCTCTTGTCGTCGCCGCCGGTCGAAAAGCCGCATCATATAGTTGCGGCCACTGCCAAAGCGCTACGCAAGGAGAAATCAGACGAATACGGGTGCGTCTCCGCGACCGGCATGGGTCTCTGTGGCGTGATCGTGCATAAGGATCGCGTCGAACGGACCATCATCTTCCTAGACGCGCTAGCCACCGCGTTAGACGCAGACGGTCTGCAACTGCGGCCCGATGAAATGCGCATGAAGATTGTCGTCGGCAAAGATATGGTTGCATTCACGCTGACAGAGAAGACGCGCCGAGAGAAGCACATTCCGACAGAAAAGGAACAGGAACTTCATAAACGCCAGCTAGCAAAGCGACGGCGTGCGGCGAACTATAAAAACTGGGACTTATATATGTCGCTTCCCCACTGGGAACCCTGGCCCGAATATGACACCGTTTATACAGGTCAACTCGCATTCGTAATCGATTGTTGGGCGCGGGGGCTGCGCAAGACCTGGGCAGACGGCAGGACGCAGAGCGTCGAATCTATGATCGAGGATATAGTCACAGGCCTCAAGATCATCCTCGCCAACGAGAAAACCGAACGCGAGCGCCGTGAGGAGGATGAACGTCAGCGTGGCGAACTTGCCCGGCGGCGGGACCTCGCCAAGAAACGCAACGAGCGCGAGGAAAGGCGCATCACCCATCTGAGGGGCCTGGTGCAGCTGCAGCGTGAGGCCACTGATATTAAGAACTGGCTCGCCTCACTGCCTGACACAGCCGCAGCAGATATACCAACCGATCTCGGGCGCATGATACATTGGGCGACAGCGCGCCTGGCTGATCTGGAAGCCCGGACGACGATCAATGCAGCCGCTGCCCAGTTGGAGGGGAAGGCTCTGTTTCCAGAAATCGATGAACTACACGATCCGCTCGGCGATCCACCTGAGCCCAAATACCGTTGGTGAGATTGGCATTTTTTTGGCGTGCGGATGTCGCTGATCGTCGGCTGCGTCTAAAAATTACAGATGGATGCAGATTATGATCATCCGCAATCCTGCTCTGGCTTTCGTTAGAGAAGAAAAGACGGCCCGCTCCTACCGTCTGCTTTCCAAGCCCCCATTGAATCTAGGAACTCGAGATGGCGCTTGTGTGTGGGCTGCCAACAGCCATTAAGGGTAGAGCGGCGCGCCAACATCAATATACTTCCCGGCTGCGCTTTGCGTCCAGCTCTTTGCCCAAGTCGAACTTATCGCCCCAAGCGGTGAACCACTGCTGGTTGGACGCCTGGAAGCGCGCCAGTGCAGCTGCATCCAACCCAAATATCTGGCCTATTGCCGATTTAGTTGCCGGACTAATATACGGACAAACGGTAAGATCGAATAGAAGAAACAGACTTTCAGCGTCGCTGGGACAGTGTGCCTTTGTGAATTTCAGTTTGTCTAATATGTGCTCTTCGATGAAGTTGCGTAGCCTGTTATAACGCTTCTTTTCTTTCATGTAGGCAAGAAGAACTGTCAATGAGAAGTGATTTAGAAATTGCGCCCTTTCGTAGTTACCCTCGCGTTCCTTAATCGAAAAATACTTTACAAGGGTTGATTCAGGCAACCAGTAGGCCTTGCCTATTTGTGAAAGTGAAACGAGGAGATAAAGATTCTCGACTTCTCTATCTCGATCGATAACGTTCTTGTCAATTTGCTGAATTACGTTGTCATGCAAATATTTGAAAATCTGATGTTTGAATTCGGCTGCGAAGCGATTCTGATTTAAGAATTGAATTGCGGTTGATGTCATTCTACACAATCGTATGGTGTGGTTTACCTTTGGGCTTGCGGAGTAGCAAAAAAAGCCAAATTCTATGATTGCAAGAAGAGCGCTCAGCAACCTTTTGTCGTCCCGCGTGGTTTTGTTTGCTTCCAAATAACATTTGAGAAGATGTTCGACTTTATTCTCCAAAATTGAAAAGGTGTAATTCAAAAGATCGCTATATTGCACCACGCTATCTTTGATTATGGTCTTGTATCTTATTATCAACCTGTTTGAATTTATTGGGCACATTAAGTGAATGATGTCGTTTTGGCCTTCATTTTCCGCGACCTCGCAACGGGGCTCAATCTCTTCATTCAGGAGCGTTGATATTCGCTCTTTCGCGATAGTGATTTCAGTTATTATGGGTTTTTCATAATTCTTTATTTTGGCTGAGTTGATGCTCAGTTTGTAGTTTTTCAGAATTATTTGCAGCGTTTCTATTATTTTAAGTTTTGAAGACTGCTCATTATAGAAAACAAAAAAATCATCCACATAGCGAAATATTTCATAGTCAATTTTGTGCTGTAGACTGGCATCGCGGAATAGCTTTTCGCGTAAATCGACGTCGACCGCCTGAAGAATTATCTCTGCGAAGATGCGGGAAAATTCGGGGCCAATCACTATGCCATTCGTTTCCTGATGGTTTAGAGATTGTACTAATCTATCGAATTGACCAGCGAAGGTTCCTCTGCTTTCGCCAAGGTGAAACTTCGTTTGAGCCTTCCCCAGAACTGCCCATGCGATTGAATGAGTGTAAATACTGTCAAAGCACTTGCTAATATCGATTTGGACCATCGCGGAATATTTTTTTTCACACCGGTGATATTTGTAGGATTCAAAAAAACGATGTATATTTCGATATTTGTGATAAACGAAATATGATCCCAGCTGTTCGTACTCTTTCTCTTCTTCCTCGATGCCTTCTGAAGCTCTGTCGAGTCGCTGTTCGTGGAGGTTGTCGTTGAAATAGGCAAAACGAGATACTGAGACTGGCCGACGAATAGAAAATTCGCCCAGTGAAGAATAGTAGGTAATTAGGGAACTACAGCTAGCGTAGAAATTTGCGATTTGAATTTGGTTGCGGGGGTGTACGACGCTTAGCGTTCTGCCATCAAGGTTGTGTGCGACGCGAAAATTAAACGGTATCGTGTCGAGCTTACAGAATCTTAGTTTTACGGCTCGTCGTGTGTATGTTCCGCCCCATTCCTTAAAAGTCTTGATGTCAGGAACTATTGTCCGGTCGAAGCCAAAGAGTAGCGCCATAGTCGTGTCGAGGTCGTCAGAATTAGATCTCCAGCAGACGCAGCCATCTTCTATTTCTACTTTGTTGATACGCAAAAACCGATAGAAGCCACGATTAGTGAATGTTGGTGGCACTTCAAAAGGTAGCATGTCCGTCAAAACGGATCGTTGTTTTCGATGAGTAAGTGAAACTCGGCGTCTAGCCATGCTGCCAAGCCTCCACAATCATTTTCAGTTCTTTTGTACTGAAATGATGGAAGCGTCTCTCTTCGAATCCCTTTTTAAATCTGTAAGGCTTCAGCCGCTTTTTAAGGCGGCCCGATTTCAGATCGCCAAGTCGTCTGGTGAGGATTTTATCGAGCAAAACAAAGGAACTAATCTCGTTGGCGGCGGAGTTGCTGTAATAAATGCCCGTCACTGCGGAGGCTTTGCTATTCACGAGTCGGGTATTGCCGGTTAGGAATTTTATGCGCGCGACTAAATCCCTAAAGGAGCGACGCGGCCTTAGGTGACGCAGCTTAGCGTAATGATCGAACGCTGCGTTTAGTCTCATTTTGTATTTCCGAATTTTTTTTGAGCTTGGAGAAATTTCTAATTTCTGACCTTTCAAAAAACGATAGCCGAGATATTCGAATTTAATGGCGCCCGGGTTGCTAAAATCAAAACTTGTAGTTTTTCTTGCATTGCATCTGAGAGAGTATTGCGCAAAAATATCCGAGATGCTTCTCTCATAAGATACCGGTATAAGACCCACAGGGGGCCTTGCAAAAATTGCAACTATGTCGTCCACATAACGGCAATATAAAACTATTCCCGGAATCCTTTTTATATCGCGATCAACGTGCCTAATATAGAATTCTGCCAGATATGCGCTGATGCCTACCCCTCGGGGAATACCAGTAGGAGTTCCCGCCAATTTTCCGTAAGCATCGAGTACTTGTCGAAGGTATTTTTTGGACGATGCGCTTAGCAGTTGATCTGTTTCAAGCTGATCTACGAGAGCCTTACGATCAATGCTTTCGTAAAAGTCCGCTATGTCGGTCCGGACTAGTTCGTAAGGATAATTTCCGGAAATCGTATCACGAACTCTGCTCACCTGATCGTGTCGATTGGATTGCTTGACGCCATATAGCTTATGAAGGTTGCTTTGAAGCTGTTTGATTGCGAAAAACGTCTCAGCAGAGCCGTCAATAACATAGACGGTTTTACCGTTAGGGCCGAGCTTCGACTTGAGATCAATCTTGAAATTTGGCGCGATTACATTTGCACTCACTTTCTCGAGCTCTTCGTCAATGGCCGCTGATTTGTTAGACTTCAAGGCCTTTAATTGTGCTCTTAGGGAATCCACGCTTATCTGAAACAATTCAACGGGAAGAGAATCTTTCGAGGCTCGAAGTTCTCTAAGTTCCCGTGCCTTGTCTTTGACGGCGAGCGTATATCGCTCGAGGTCGGGGAAAAAGCGGGTAGCTAAATCGTTACCCTTCCTATTTTCTAAATCGAAAATGTGCCGAAAGTTTTCGGCTGTGAACATTTGATCTAACAAGCTGCCCCCACAACTTATCGAGCCGGATTACTTTCGATTTTTGCGACGGCGGTGCGCAAATGGCAATATGCATTTGTTTATTTTGTGTGCAGGTCACCGATCGCAGTCAAAACAATCGCTGCCGTCTCGTAGGGCTTCGCGCGCAATTGGATAGCGGTCGGACTGCTAGCCCAGCGAGTAGTTCTATACTTCAAAAAGCTCAGAGATATATGCCTCGTCGGCGGGCCACTCAGGATCGAACTGCGTGTCGTGCGATCCGTGCTCCACTGAGAGACCATTGAAGCCGACGGTGGCAGCTAGGAAACATCGGCGGATCTGTTCGGCCAGAGCGCTGTGGTGCATGCCGAGGGAGACAACGACATGGTAATAGGCGCATGCCTTAGAGTCGCACCAGATCGAGGTGAGGCGGAGCCGAACGTCGGCCGGCATGGCGTCAACGACGGCCTTCATCGTCTCGAACTCGTGCGCGACGGAATAGCGGCTCTGCAATGACACGCCGCGATGGTCGAGCGTGTCATAAGGAACCTTGGGGCCGGCTTCTTGCCGATCGATATCAGATTGCTGCTGGAAGAGAGCCGATTGTTCCGGGGTCATCTGCACGGATTTGATCTCCGATTCTTTCTGTACGTTCCAGCCGCGTGCTCTACGTATAATCTCCGCGCGCAGTTCCTCGTTGTCGGGGGCGTGCAGATAAGTTGTCTCGCTTTTCATGTTCAGGATTCCGGCAGCCGTGAGAGCCGTGATTGCTTCGCTGAAACGCGGGTGCGCGGCGAGCTTTGGTAGGATCGCTGCAGGCGCACCATCGAAAATCGCCGTGATCGTCACCGGATCAAATTTGGGCGTGAAACCGAGCTGACGCTCGATGTCGAGCAGCATCCCTGAGACGATCTGGAGGCGCATTTTCTGATCCTTGCCCGATCCTGGACGTAGCAGCGGGGTTGTAGACCGATGCACGATTTCCAAGTTTGCAAGGTAGGGCAACGTATCGCGTATCCAGCACTTGGTGCGGGCTTCATCGGCTTCCTCGGATGCGAATTCATCGCGGAGGTAGGCCCGGACAGGCAGGTGGCACGGCTCTGGGAGATTGCGGATCAACGCGCCCCAATAGTCATAAGGAAGATGGGTGTCGGGACGCCGATCGATCCGGCACGCCAAGTCGTGCCAATCGCTGTAGTCACCGGCACGCGCAACTGCCGCCTGGCACTTCCCCAAGGGAAAGGCGAGCCCGCTTCTCCCAAGAATGGTCTTGAGCTGCTTGGCGCACTTCTTGGCACCGTCAAGCGTCGAGTACATGATCGCATCCTTCATCCCGGCCATGAAAGACGCGCTGCTCGTCTCATAGCGGCCGGATAAAGTTGCGGTCACATGAGATGAAGGGGAGAATTCGTTGGATCAATGATCCTTCGCCAGGGCAGCGGCCACGCCGACGATGGCGGCGTCGGAACAGAGGCTATTCGATTCCGGTCCTGGAAAGCAAGACTGAAGAGGCAGCGCCCCAGGGTATGCGATTTTCGCGCTGGCTGGCCGCTAGAGAAGTTCAGCCTGGACAGGTTCAGGTTCAACCCTGCGCTCGGCAAAATGCAGGCCTTTCACGCCGCTCATGTCGCGGACGACGCGGGTGATGTGATGCGTGGTATTCACCTCACGCCAGATGGTGGAGTTACCCGGGCGGCCGCCGGTACGCGCGGTGCGGAAAATGAAGTTGTCCGCCGCGGAGAAGGCCCGGCCTGCAAAATGCCCGCTCTCCACGATCCGCCGGGAAACTTCGCGCATGACGGCGGTGTCCGTTCCCGTCTCGGCGCCGCGCACGACAAACCAGTGAGTAGGTGTCGTGTATCGGTAGTGACGGATTGCGCGACCGCCACCATTGCCGAAGACCATCATCGCGCAATCGGCTGCATAGTCGCCGAACCATAGATGGTCCGACGTATCGGCACGGAAGCGCACCGCTCGCCGCCAGGCTATCCATTCGTTGCGCGGCACCATGTCCTCACCGCCATGCTCGGCCGGATTGACCTCGGGATAGTTGGTGCCTTGGGCGACAATGGCGTGCCAGCTCGCAGCCCCCTCAAGATCGTGCAGGGCACCCTCAATGACGCCGCTCACGACGTCCGGTTGCGAGAAGTCCATATCGGTGAAATCGATCAGGGCGGCGATAGTGCCGGCTGGCACGCCAATGCGGTCGATGGCGCGTTTGATCCGGTCGGTTGCGGCACGCGGATCAACCAGATCGGCGGCAAAGATCCGCAAGCCGAGCGACAGCGGTCCTGCCGCCAGAGAATCCTTAAAGGCCTGCAACCGCCCGCTTTCGATATCCCCGATGGTGGCGACAGGCACGGCGTCAACGCGCGCATTGCGTGCAAGCTCGAACGCCTTCGGGAGCCAGAGGCCAGCCTTTTCTCCATAATCCTGAAAGAGGAACCCGACATCGAGAAGGGCGCGGCGGCCTCCCCAGTATTTGGCGAGAACGATGCCGGCACCCGGCACACCCTCGGTATCCATAAGAACCCCCTGTAGCTCGCAGTCGCGTTCCGCAGGGGGCGGAATGATGAGATGGGGTAGGACGTGATCTTTGATGTTGTCGTCGAGCCGGGCAAGGCCCTGCAGCTCTCCGGTTTTCATGCGGAGGGTGGGCACATAGAACGGCTTGCGGTAGGGCGTCATTGATCACCTTTCTTCTGCTGGCTCAGAAGCTGCCGGTGCACGGCACCCCGACCTATTTTGCTGGAGAAGATGGAGTAGTCATCTCGTTCTTTGCGGATGCGGCCAAACACGATGGCGGGGTGAATGCCAAGCTGCTTGGCAAAGGCCTCGATTGGCGCTGCGGTCTTGGCAATGCGGGCAGGAGAGCGTTTCCAAAGCTCCTCGGGAATTAGAAGATTCGCCGCAAAAAGATTGGCCTCTTCCTCAAGTTCATCGACTGGCGGAGCCGTGAAGCTGTCGAAGAAGCCGGTTGCCAAGCCCGTTCGGTAGTGCAGTATGATGTGCGCCACTTCGTGCAGAAGCGTGAACCAGAAATTGTCCAGGGTGTCCCGAAGCAGCGAGAGCGCAACGACGGGCACGTCACCGACCAGAAACGACGCGCCATCGACCTTCATCCCGGTGATATGGGGTTCAATGATAAGGACGATGCCGTGCTGCTTGAGGAGATCCGCGGCCCTCGAGGGTCCGTTTTCGGCGGCGCTGAGGCGAATGAGGTCGAGCAGCCAGGAGACCTCAAGTGGCCGATAGTTGACGGTTTCCTTGGCAATGACCTTTTCGGCAAGGCGGGTAACTTGCGCCTTCCATGAAAGAAGCACCCAATCTTCGGAATGATCGACAACGTTGAGTCCGGTGCGCAGAAGGGAGGGCGCCCCGTGCTTGACGACATGCTCGGCCATATGGCGTTTGAGCTGATCCAGGCCGTCCTCGTCGGAGGTTTGCTCGAAGTCCGCAAACCAACGATTTTCCCGCGCGTGCTTTAGAACCTTGCGCGCCTCGGCCGACGAGATGTCTTTTGCGAGGGCCCAACCGTCGCGGACACCTTCGGCGTAGTGGATGCGCCATTCAACGCCGAGAACGCTTGCGAATTTCAGGTAGTTCATAAGACTGATGCCGCGGTATTTCTCGGCTTCATAGCGTTGCACTGCTTGTTCGCGAAGGCCAAGTTTGCGAGCCAGCTCCTTTTGCGTCAGGCCGCGGGCAAGACGCGCGACGATCAGCGCTGCGCCGGGATCATGTCCGGCATTCTTGCGCATCAGATCTATGTCGCCGTCTTTCGCGCGCTCATAAGCGTCAAGCAGGTTTTGAAGTTCTCGGCGCTCCGTGGTCAGTGATTTACGCACGCCGCTAACAACCTCGGTCGGAAGGCCCTTTACGATCGCGTTGAGGGACTGCTCAGAAGAAAGCGCGTGGTCGATGTCAGCCAGCATCGTGACTGCGTCGCGCGCCTGGTTGTCCGAGGCGATAAGTGAGCGAATCATCATGTCTTGATAGTACACAACAAATATGTTGTGCTGAAGAGCTTATGTTGTCTCAAGTTTGATCCAGGGGCAACGCGCAAGCCATTGATATATAAATTGATATATAAACAATGCAATGAAATATAAGGTATTATCGTTGAATAGTGTCGGGTTTCTGCCTATGTTGAATGTCGGGTTTTTGCAGGTGAGTGCTATGCCGCGTCGGAAGACATTGAAGGAAAGGATCGAGGATCGTATCGCCCGCCGGGCCGGGGATACGGTGTTCTTGACGCGCGAGTTCGCACCTCTTGGTGGCGAAGATCAGGTTCTGCGCGCACTGCGCAAGCTGGTAGCGGATGGCCGTTTGGTGCGGCTCGGTTATGGCGTCTATGGCCGGGCGATCAAATCGCGGTTGTCGGGCAGTCCCATGCTTTACAGTCCAAGCGGCTTTCATGGTGCCGCCCGCGAAGCGCTGGACAAGCTCGGCGTCAAATGGGAACCGACCGAGGCAGAGCGAGCCTACAACGAAGGGCGTTCGACACAGGTACCGGTCAATCCGGTTGTGCGAGTAAAAGGCCGCTTCAGTCGGCACCTCCGCTACGGAAACGCGGAGCTTGTGCTTGAACGATAGGCCTACGCTGCAAGATCTTCTGGAAGTTCAGCAGCACTTCGGTCTGCCAAGCCCGGCGCTTGTCGAAAAGGATTGGCATGTCGTGAAGGCGCTTGCCGCGATTGTTGCCGCGGACACGAAGCCGTTTAGGCTCGTGTTTGGCGGCGGCACCGCGCTCTGCAGGGCATATGGCCTTATCAAACGCATGTCTGAAGATATCGACCTGCGGATCGTGGCAGAGGCGAAGCCGTCCCGCGGACAACTGCGGGCATTGCGCGAGACGGTCACCCAAGCGCTTCTCGCTACGGGGTTTCAATTCGATCCAAAGAACGAGGCACATCGCCAGACGATGTACGAAGGCCACTACACTATCTACCGCTTGCCATACGCGCCGGCCGCGGAAGGGAGAGGAGCGCTGCGGCCGGAAATTCAGATCGAGACTGCGTTATTTCCGCTACGGCGCCCGGCGATCAAGTGCGCAGTGTCTTCCTTTGTGGCTGAGGCGACCAAGCAAAAGCCCGAAGTCGCTGAGGTCGAGTGCGCATCTGTTGCGGAAACCGCCGCCGAGAAATTCGTGGCGCTGACGCGTCGAGCGGGCGCTGAGCTGGCCGGCTTGCGCGCCAAGCGCGATGAAACGCTCGTCCGTCATATCTACGATCTGCATGCCATCCATGAGCACTATGATCCGGCAGACGTTTGTGCGCTGGCGCGGGAAATCATGGCCGCCGATGCGGAACTCCGCGGCGACAAGTTTCCTGCTTATCAGAATGATCCCGTCGTGGAGACGATCAAGGCAGTTGATGGGATCATAGCCGATGCTGAGTACGCAGCGAGCTATACCGCCTTTCGGCGCGACATGATCTACGGCGGCAGCCCGGAGTTCGCAGAAGCGGTTGAAACACTCAGAATGCTTGTCAATGACCTGAAAAAGACCGGCTAAACCGCAGGATGCTCAGCCTTCAAGGATATCGAGGTTGGGTAGGCCGCGAACGATCTTCATCGTTTCCAGGCTGACGGTGATGACGCGCAAGAACAGTTCCAGGGGGTATTTGGGATTCTTCATCGTCTCGACCGCCCAATCATTGGCGTCGTTGATGATATCGCTGTCCTTGTCAGTCTTTACGCACTGCCGCTCAACCACCCAATCCAATGCAGGCCTGCCGTTGACGACATAGTCGTAGGCCTCCAGCGGGATGCCGGTGACGGTGATCTTGTCGTTGTAGTGAAGGGTGGTGCGGTCTTTGTCCTTGCCATAGCGCATTTTCTCGACGCGGTAGTCGCCCGGCTTCCCGCCGCCCGCGACTTTGGCGTCGCCATAGATAGGCGCGTTCTCATAATTGATGTGAAGCTCGGCCAGCGCACGTCCAGCGTTGCTGAACGCCCAGAAATCAGCGGCAGTCTTGATGCGTGGGATGCGTGGCAGTTCCTTGCCCAGGTTGTCGGCGAAGCGCACGCGGTAGTCCTCGGAATGCAGAAGGCCGTAGACGTAATAAAACAAATCTTCCTTGCTAATTATGTCCTCAGGATAGGCTTCTTTAAAGTGTGTTAGCCCCTCATCTGTGATGGCATCGCGGCGCTGTGGCTTCCCGCTCGATCCGAAGAGATCGCTGCCATCACTTTTTTCGTGTGGCATCTCGTAGAGGTACAGCGGAAAGCATTGCGTCCCGCCGTCGGTCTGCAACTCAACGACGCGATCGACCATAAGTGCCAACTGGCCGCTACCGTTCCATCGCTGCTTGACCATGATGGCTCTGTTCTCGGTCGTAGGCGTAGGAAAGAGCTTAGGGAGTTGGTAGATTGTGTTGTTGAAACGCCTGTTAAAATACAGCCACTGCTTGTCGAAGGGTCTATAGAGTGCGGGGACTATCGAGCTTTCGTCGAACGTCACCTTGCGGCCGCGCTTAACTCCCTGGACCTCTGATCGATCCCAATTGATGCGCGTCGGATCGCGATCAATAAAGTCCTTGGCCTCCAACGAAGGAGAGGTTTTGTTCTCGTGTGCGAACCGATCAACTTCTGAATTGTAGAAGTCGATACTCGCTTTCACGTTTTGTACTACAGTGCGGCGGGATTTGTTAAAACACCAGGCATCGCGGTTCGTCTTTACACCGCTTGAGTAGTTCGAGAACAAGGCGATTGGGGCGGCCGCTTCCTTGTCGCCAATCGGAATGAACTCGTCGAAACAGCTGTCGCGTTGTTTCAGCCAATCTCCGTGGGAGTCCGGCTGGATCGCGATCCAGCGGTCAGCCTCCTCAATTCCGTTGATACTGCCAAGCGCAACAACCTGAGCCAGCTTTTGTTCGCGCGTCAGGTAGTCACCAATGTCACAGAACCGTATTCTTCCAGCATGATGCGATGCCGGATTTTTCACGAGAAGCGTGATCGCTATGGGCGCGCGACTTCCGGCACCAAAAATATTTCCGGCTTCCTTCTGGCGGCTCTCGCCTGACGTCCGCGCGTTACCTCGCAAGTGGAAAACGTAGATGTTAGTGAATTCGTCTGCGAGAGTTCGCCTCAGTCCATCAGTCGCGTTGCCGTCGATCCATCCGGCGTTAGTCACGAACCCAAGCACACCTGCCTTGCCTATACGGTCGCTCGCCCAGCGGATCGCCCGAATGTAGCTATCATAGAGTGAGTTCTTTAGCGTTGCATTAGAGCGTGCGGCATAGGTGGCGCGGATGCGGGCATCAAGTGTGGGATACTCAATATTCTGGTTGTTGTCGTTCGCGTCGTCTTGGCCTTTGGAGTACGGCGGATTTCCCATGATGACACGGATGTCGAGCTTCTTCTGCCGCTTTCGGCGCTTGCTATTATCCACGAGGATGGCGTCGATCAGGTCTTCCTTCTCATACATCTGGAAGGTGTCGGTGAGGCAAATGCCCTCGAACGGCTTATACGCGCCGCCGATAATGCCGTGATAGGCGGCCTCGATGTTAATGGCGGCGATGTAATACGCCAGCAGGACGATCTCGTTGGCGTGCAGTTCGGTTGCGTACTTTTTCTTGATCTCTGCCTGGGTCATGAGGCCGGACTGCAAAAGCCGCGTAATGAAGGTCCCCGTGCCGGTGAAAGGATCGATAATGTGAACGCCTTCGCTTCCCAACGTCTGGCCGAATTCGGATTTGAGCACGTCATTGACGCTGCGGACTATAAAGTCCACCACTTCGACGGGCGTGTACACGATGCCCAGGCGCTCGGTCATTCTTGGGAAGGCGTTGCGGAAGAACTTGTCGTAAAGTTCCACCACGATTTTCTGCTTGCCCTGCGCGCTTTCGATGCCAGAGGCGCGAATTTTCACGCTGTCGTAGAACCGCTGAAGCGTATCGGCTTCCTTGTCGAGATGGTGTTCCTGCAGTAGGTCCAGCACGCCTTGCATCGCTTGCGACATGGGGTTGTGGCTCGCAAAACTGTAATCGCTGAACAGCGCCTCGAAGACGGGTTTTGTGATCAGGTGCTGGGCGAGCATTTCGACGACGTCTTCGTCGCTAATGCTGGGATTTAGATCGTCGCGCAATTCCTCTGCGAATTTGTCGAAGGCTTCGCGCTCGGCCGTGTTTTTTGGATTTTCGATGATGCCGGTGATCCGGTCGATGTGTGTCTGGGCAATCTTGGCGATGTCGCCTGCCCACTCTTCCCAGTGAAGCCGGTTGCCGCATTTCTGCACGACCTTGGCGTAGATGGCGCGTTCTACTTCGCCGATCTCGAACTGCAGTTTGCCCTGTGCGTCTGGCCCTCCCTTCGTCGGTGCCGGAGCTCCGATGCCGAAGGTGTTCTTGCCATCAGTGCTGCTGCTTCCTGACTTGCTTTGCTTGCGCTGGATCTTATCGGTGACCGCTATGACTTCCATTTTGCTGGTGTCCTTGCCGATCAGGTCCAGCTTGTTGATCATCGCATCAAAGCGGTCGTCATGAGAACGTAGCGCCTGAAGAACCTGCCAGACCACGCGGTACACCTGGTTGTTGCCAAGTGCTTCATGCGGTTCCATCCCCACAGGAATGACGACAGGAAGCACGACATATCCGCGTGTCTTGCCCGGCGCGTTGCGCATGACACGGCCGACGGACTGCACCACATCGACCTGTGAATTGCGCGGAGTCAGGAACAGCACCGCATCAAGTGCCGGAACGTCCACGCCTTCGGAAAGACAGCGGACGTTGCTGAGAATGCGACATGTGTCTTCGCCAGGATCGGCCTTGAGCCAGGCAAGCTGCGTTTCTTTCTCGCTGGCATTCATGCTGCCATCGACGTGCGCGGCTTCGCATTTGAGGCGCATGCTGGGCTCAATTTCGACCCCGGCCTCCAGCTCCGCCTTCTGGTAGGCTTCGACGACGGATTGGAACATTCCGGCGATGTTCTTGGAGCTGACCTTGTGGGTCTTGGCGCCCTTCTGGATTTCGATCACTTGGCAGAAGGCGACAGCGCGACGCATGGCGGCCGTGTCACCTTCCAGAGGTGTCAGGTTCTGCTTTGAAAGGGCCTTCCAACAGCCAATGATCTTGGCGGCGTCGTCAACCTTGATCTGGTTGTTGCCGTCTTTCAGGAGTTCCTGCAGCCGCCGGCTGACATGCTCTTCCTGAACCGCCAGCACGATCACTTTATAATCGACGAGCAGGCCACGCTGCACAGCGTCGGAGAACGTCAGGACGTGAAGCTCTTTGCCGAAGAGGGATTCATCATCCATCGAGCATAAAGCGACATTGTCTTTTTCGGCGGTTGCCTTGGCCGCATCGCCGTATATGCGCGGCGTGGCCGTCATGTAGATCCGCTTGGTGCCCCGAATGGTCTTTTCATCGTGGACCATGACGAAGGCGCTCTCGTCCTCGTCCTCGAACGTCGCCCCTGTCGTGCGGTGCGCCTCGTCGCAGATGATCAGATCGAAATCGGCAAGCTTGTGCTTCCTCTGAGCCTCGCTGATTGTCGCGATGGAGTGGTAGGTGCTGAAGACGACGGACATGCTTTTATCGTCGCTGCGGGCGTTGACCTCCCTGGCGAGATCCTTGGCATTGGTTGTTGCCGGATAGCGCAGCTCGTGAACCAAGGTTTCGACGGTATCGTCGGTCTTGTCGCGCTTTTTGCCGATGTCGGTGTCGGAGCAGACTGCAAAGCAGTGCAGCGGGACGGCCGCTTCCTGCGACCATTCGGTCAGAGTCTGCGACAGCAGATTGAGGCTTGGCACCAGGAACAGAACCCGGCCGCCAGCGCCTGCCATCTTCTCGGCGATCGTGAGGCTGGTGAAGGTTTTACCCGTGCCGCAGGCCATGATCAGCTTGCCGCGGTCCGCGGCGGCTAATCCGTTCACGACAGCTTTCAACGCTCTGGTCTGGTGCTCGCGCAGCTCCTTCTTTGATTTCAGGACCGGCTTGGCTTTTGGTGCGTATTTCGACCAGTCGATCTGACTTTCTTCCAGCGCGGTAAGATCGATCTTGTGAACGGGCGGCTGCTGGTCGGTCAGCGCCGCTTCCGCATGTTCGCTCCAGTGGTCGGTCGTGCTGACGATGACGCGTTGGGTGAAGGGCTTCTTGCCGGAGGCTGTGAAGAAGCTGTCGATGTCCGCCTTCTGCAGCCGGTAGCCAGGATCGAAGAGTTTGCATTGGATCGCATGATATTCACCTGTGCCGTGCGTCTGGGCGACAAGGTCGATGCCGGCGTCACGCCCGTCGAAGCTTTGGGTGCGCGCCCAATCGGCGTAGGGCCAAACCGTCTCATAGAGATCCCGGTAGCGCGGCTCATTCCGGAGGTAGCAGGCAATCAGCTCCTCGAAGTAGGTGCCTTTTTCCCGTTCGGTTTTGGCGGCCCCGCGGTATCGTGAGAGAAGCCCTTCAAGCGCAGTATGCATTCGTAATCCCCCGGCACTCCCACAGCAGCTTGGCTGCGCCGTCTTTTCGTTGATGAGTATGTGTGAGGCTTTCTAAGCCCGGAGGCTTACGTTTAGCAGCCGAGCCGGGCGATCGCATCGCCGATCAGAGCTTGGACGCAAGGTGCTGGCATGACAACGATTCTCAGCAAATTGCTAACAGGGGGAAGTCTAAGCGTGCTACATGCCATGCTGGCTCATCGTGTCCTGCCCTGGAGTTACGATGAGCAGCAAATTCTCTCATGCGCAATCAGATCAAGCTTGCCAGCAGGTTCTAACGTTGACACACGCCGAAGGTCGGATTCGTCATGACCGAGCTATCCGATAATCGATTTTCAAACCCCTCATATCTATACTATTCGTAATTATGAAAAGGCTCCAGTGAACGAGCTTTAGATTCTTAATTATATATGTTATTTCAATTGCTTATGACTGTGTCTATCGTACGATTCTTTGCCTCAACCAACTTCCTTAGTGAGGCACGCGCGTATGAAGAAAAAGCCCTGGCTGCAGCTCGATAAGTTCTACAATGATCTTGTCGGCGATGAATTCCTGATGAAGGCTAGGTACTTCCGGAAGGTTCAGGTCGAAACGCCGGAGCAGTTCGAATCGATTGCTAAGTACTGTGACGTTGACCGACGTACAGCATTTTATTGGGCAGAGATCGGCCGAGTTTTCGGCGAGTTAAATGTTGATGAAAAGCGCCTCAGCGCGGTCGGATGGACCAAGGCGCAGATCATCGCGAAGTACATCAATCAAGACAACTGCGAGGAACTTATGACGCTCGCAGAAGCGAGTTCGGCCCATGACCTTGCACTGCTGATGCGCGGCGAGATGCCGGTTAAAGGCACGCGAGTGGTCACTTTGTACTTGAGGCCGCGACAATACAAAATTTTCTCGCAGGCGATCTTGGCGCACGGTGGCAGCAAGAACGGAAACGGTCTCGCGGGCAAGGAGGCGGCACTTACTTCGGCCCTGTCGAAGTTGGGCTATGGAATGTCGATGAAGTAAAGGTGTTCGCAATCGACGGCGCGGCACCATGATGATAGCCGATTGAGCAGGAAAGCCGACATCGGCCCCAGGAGACGCAGATTGCTTCTGGCAACAATCATTTAACGCTGTAAGCTGATGATGCCCCTATGGCCAAACTCGGGGCATCGTCGTGGCGCGGAAGTCAGGAAGTGAGATACCGGCGGGTCACTTCGATCCGTTATCGCCGGACGAAGAGCTTGTCGCGGCAATCTGCGAGAACGCCCCCCAGGAGGCGGCTCAGAAGCTGCGAGAGTTGGACAGCCTCGGCCGATATGCCCTGGACGCTCTAGCCGACATGCTTGACGGGGGAACCGCCGCGAGTTCCCGTCAACTGGACCGCCTGCCCGTCGCCCTGAAGATTATCGCCGCGCGAGGTCGGGGCCGCCCTTCGAAGGGCGTTGTGCGAAGCGTAGTTTCCCGGCCAAGTCGCCAGCGCAAGACGTTGGCCAAATCGCCGGGGTGGGAATACATGATGGCGCTGCGGGTCCAACGATTCATTGATGCAGGCTACACCCGGACACGGGCAATCGAAGAGGCGAGGCAATCCGCGCATTTTGCCGTTGAGGGTCAGAAAAAGCGCGTGCCGCCGTCGGCCTCCGCCGTCGAGAAAGCTTACGATCGCTATCGCAGGAAGCTGCGTACCGAGAAGTCCAGACGGATGCGGCGCGTCCTCAAATAATGCCAGCAATATAATGAAGTAGCCCGCCATTCTGCGGTGGCCTTAAGCCGATGGAGCTGCGACCAATTCCGGTCGCAGTGATCCAATCGAGCTGCCAGGTGAAAGCGCCAAGCAAATCGAGGGCTATAAAGGCTGAGACGCCGGACGGCGTCGTGGCCATTGACCTGCCGGAGCGCCTTCCTGTGGCGTCGGAAGAGGTCGCCATTCTCCGCGCCTTTCTGGCGCAGGAGATCGACGCGATCCTTTTTCCCGCATCGGAGGCCAGTTCTGTCCAGGCCTCGAACGCTTCCGCTTCAGTAAATCATCAGACAGCAGATCATTTATCGGCCGCCGTCGCAAAAGACGGATCGGCTTCTGCAGGAGCACAACCATGTCGATAAAAAAGACGTCGAGCCCGGAGGATTTCGAAGCGCTGTGGACCGTCAAAGAGATCGCGGCACACGGCAAGGTTTGCACAAAGACGATACGTCGGTGGCTCGTCGAACTCGATGTGCCGACCGTTCGTATCGGTCGGCAAATTCGAGTCCGCGCATCTCATGTTACGCTGCTGTTCAAGAAAAAGTGGTGAGGCGGATGTCTCTTCGCTTCCGCATCTTGCCGCCTCTGTCCACCCGATCGTGAAAACGCTTCGTGTCTAACCCGCGAATTTAATCGCCATACGTTCTCACGAATTTCCCAATGTTTCCACGAGTGTCCACGAAGGTCCCCCATGTACCACACGAAAGCTAGAGCGGAAAAAAATTGTGAGGCCGCTCCGCTCTTCACTTTAGCGAAGCTGATCGATCTGATAGCCGCGGACGCCTCGATCTCGGAGAAGCGGCGGGCAGAGTTATGTTCCGGTGTGCGATCGCTCGCACGAGCGATAGGCTTGCAGCTCGAGAGCACCCCTGCTGATCCGCGGCTTATCGCCGACCGGCTGCGCGACCTGACTCCTGCGGGGGCCGGAATGAGCAAGGGCCGGCTTCAGAACTGCCGATCGTATATGGACGCGGCGCTGGCCTATGCTGATAAGCGCTTCCGCCGCCGACAAGTGCGTCGCTGGCTTGCACCCCATCTCAAAGCTTACCTCGATCTGATCCCAGATCGGTGGAAGCGAATGAAGCTGCGTCCGTTCATGCACTTTCTTGACGAGAATTCAATCTCACCAGACGCCGTGGACGACGAAACCTTCCAAGCTTTCGGCACAAGCCTTGAAAACAGCCTCGTCAAGAACGTTCGAACGCGGGATCGCGAGACGCGAACGATATGGAACGCGCTGGTTGCTACGCTACCGGAGCGGCAATGCCGGCAGGTAACAGTGACGCTCAACACGGACCATTACGTCCTGCCTGAGAATGCATTCCCCGTGAGTCTCTGGGCGGATTGCGGTGCCTACATCGCGTCCCGCGCAGTGAAGGCCGGAGTTGAACTCGACGACATTTTGACTGAGGAGGAGTTGTTTGGTGAAAATACGCCGCGTGCGCTATCAATTCGCCCGTCGACCGCTAGATTGATCCGCTATCGTGTCCGACAATTCGCAACCGCCCTCGTTTTGTCGGAGGTCATGAAGCCTGATGCGGTGACTACTTTGAAAGTTCTGGTCGACATCAAGACCGTTGGCGCTGGATTAAACTTTTTCATAAAGCGCGCAGGCGGCAACCGCCGAAACTCTCAGATCCGTGGCATGGCGTACGACCTTCTGATGATCGCCAGACTCTGGGTCAGGAGCCCCGAGGTCGATCTGAAGAAGCTCGAGGAGATCGCCGTCAAGGTGCGTCCGGAGCATCAAGGATTGCCCGAAAAGGTTCGGCGGAAGCTCGCTCCGTTTCGAGAGATCGAAAATGTCCGAGCCTTTCTGGCGTTGCCCGACCGCATTGTTAAAGACGCTCTGCGCGACAAAGCCATCGATCGAGCGACGGCCAACCGCGTGGCGACGGCGCTGTGGATCAAGATCGCGCAGCGTGCGCCGCTGCGCATCTCCAATCTACTATCGACCAGCCTGAACACCAATCTGCTCCGCTCGCACACCGGGAAGGATGCCAAGGTCGCGCTGTTCTATCCGCCGGAGCAGGTTAAGAACGCCAAGACATTGGAAATACCTTTACCGGCGAGTACGATCAAGCTGCTCGATCTTTATTTGACGACCTATCGCCCCGCACTGATTGATACACCATGCGATTGGCTTTTCCCGGCGCTGGACTGCGGTCAGAAGCGCTCCGCAGTAATGTCGGACAACATTCAGAAGTTGATGCGGGAATACTTGGGCTTCGCCATTAACCCACATACGTTCAGACACCTCGCAGCCAAACTTTATCTGACCGCTCATCCGGGCCGCTACGAAGACGTGCAGCTTCTGCTCGGTCATCGCTCGCGCGAAACCACCGTCAGCTTCTACGTCGATCTGGAAGCCGAGGAGGCGTTCCGGCACTTCGATGCTGTGCTGCTCGGGCTCGAAGACGCCGGCACGCTGCGGTCCAAGGACAAGGACGGTGCTGGGAAGGCGAAATGACGGGTCAGAATGTATTTGATGGACGTGCTCTGCCGATTTCCGCTTGGCCCGCGGCCGACCGTCGCTCCTGGATAGATGCTCAGTCGGAAGATGACGACCTTCTTGCCGAACACAAACCCGCCGCTCACCTTCGTCCTAGCTCGAAGGAGCTCTACGCACGAAACTATGGCATTTGGCTCGCATGGCTAAAGAGCGAAGGGCTCCTGGATGAGGATCAGCAGCCCGAAGAGCGCGTGACCCCAGCACGGCTTACAGACTATCTGCGTGCCGAACGAGGGCTTGGTAACGGTGCTCGGACGCTCGAAAATCATGCTGTCAGCATCAGCCGAATGTTCGAGTTGCTTGCCCCGGACGAGGACTGGAGCTGGACGCAGCCGATGATCCGCAAACTGAAGAGCACAGTGAAATCCGTCAAGAATCACTCGGACCTGCCCTCAATCCGGGAGCTGTTCGAGGTCGGCTTGGCAATCATGCTGAAGGCTTCTGAGCCCGAATACGGATCTTTGAAGCAGCATGCGATTTGGTTCCGCAACGGTCTCGCCATCGCCCTGCTCGCCGCGCGCTCATTGATGCGCCGGAACAACCTCGCCACGATCGAGATTGGCCGAAACCTCGTGAAGGAAGGATCGAGCTACGCCTTGCACTTTTCCAGCGATGACATGAAAGGCAGGACGCGTCGCGGCGGACCGGTTCCGGACGCGCTAACCCCATTCATTGATCGCTACATCGAGATCTACCGGTCGCGCCTTCTTCTCGGCAAGTCCGACGCACACACCATCCTCTTCATTTCCGGCATGGGTAATCCAATTACTCCGCACAACCTGTCGGACGAGATCGGTAAGATCACCTTCGCCGTGTTCGGTCGGCGCGTAACGGCCCATGAATTTCGTCATGCCACCGGAAGTTCAATTGCGAAGGAAGACCCGGATCACGTCGGGATCGTCCCTTCGATGCTTGGTCATACTGATTATCGCACGTCGGAAGGCTATTATATCGTTGCGGACGAGATGGCGGCGTTCAATCGTCTCGACAAAGCCCTTGACCGATTAATGCGCGATGGCTTTCCCGAGGACTCTGGAGACGCCGAATAATCGCGACGCTGACAGTTTAAAAATCGGGCAGATAGAATTTCGGCGACCGGATGCTGGCGACGGTGCTTATAGATATTATTGAAGGGTAGGAGGCGGGCATGTCGAAAATGGAGCACTTAAATTTAGAAGATATCGAAGAGGCGCAAATTTGTGTCCATCAACGCCAGCTGCTTTTTAGGGTACGCCAGTTTCTTCTGGAGCACAGTGCTGGCGAGGAGCTGCTTGAAGCCGTCGATCAAGCAATGGAGGATAACGAGCAGTGGGGCGTTCCCGAAGTAGAAGAGGCCATTCTCGACGGGCGAATTAAGGGTGGCAGCGCATGATCATACAGATCGTATCCGGTGAACGATGACGACGGCCGCAATCTACGTCCGAGTATCGACCAGCAGGCAGGCCGAACGGGACCTGTCGTTGCCCGACCAGGTTGCCCAATGTCGCGCTTACTGCGAGCAACGGGGTTGGCAGGTAGCCGAGGTCTTCTGCGAGCCAGGTGCTTCGGCTCTTGATGACGATCGGCCGATGTTCCAGGAGATGATCTACAAGGCGACGCGGATCGCACGACCCTACGAATATGTCGTGGTTCATTCGTTGAGCCGCTTTTCTCGTGATTCGCTGCACTCGGAACTTTACGTCCGCCAGCTACGCAAAGCGGGAGTCGAACTCATCTCGATCACCCAGGACATCGGTCAAGATGCGAGTGGTGAGTTCATCCGGAAGGTCCTTAACGTTTTCGACGAGCACCAGTCACGTGAGAACGCCAAGCACGTCCATCGCGCTATGCTCGAAAACGCCCGGCAGGGTTTTTGGAACGGCTCACATCCGCCCTTCGGTTATGCTGCCGAAATACGGGAGCGTCGAGGCACCAAGGACAAGAAGGTGCTGGTTCTGCGGGAAGACGAGGCGGCTCTTGTGCGGCAGATTTTCAATCTTGCTGCTGGAACGGAAGGACGGCCGCTGGGCGTCAAGGCTATAGCGACCCAATTCAATGAGCGCGGCGTCACGCGCCGCGGTCGCCGTTTCTCGACCGGTAGCATCCACGAAATTCTAACATCGTCGACCTACTGCGGGCGGCACTTTTTCAACCGTACTGACAGCCGCAATGGTCGCTCGCGGCCCCCGTCGCAATGGATAGAGGTTCAAGTTCCGGCGATCGTCGACGAACCGACGTTCAATGCAGTGCAGGCCCTTCTGCAAAGCAGAAACCCGAAGCGGGTTGCTCCCCGTGTTGTCAACAGCCCGACGCTCCTCGCAGGCGTCGTGCGATGCGGCTACTGCGGCGCAGCCTTGATCCAGAATACCGGCAAGGGCGGCCTGTATCGTTACTACGCGTGCTCCCGGAAACTAAAGGAGGGCACGACGGCGTGCCGAGGGCTGCGCATGCCGATGGACCGGCTGGACCAGATTGTCATCGATGAGGTGAGTGCTCGCGTCCTCCATCCTGACCGGTTGGGGGATCTGCTGAAGACCTATCTGAAGTCGGCGAACAGCAGATCGGTGGAGGCCAAACAGCAGCTCGGCAAGCTTCGCCAGAGCCACAAGGATGCCGAAGCCGGTATTGTCCGGCTGCTGACGCTCGTCGAGCAGGGCGTGATGGAGGCCGAGGACGCAAGTCTGAAAGCGCGCCTAGTCGGCCTGAAGGTTCGGCGTGACGAACTCGCGGCCGAGATGACCGGCCTGCAGAAGCGCATTGCAGGCGGCGAGCCGACTATTACGCCGGACAAGATCGCGGCCTTCGCAGACCTCTTGCGCGACAAACTCCGAAACGGACCGCCCGACCTCAGACAGGCTTATGTCCGGCTCGTCATGGGCTTAGTGACCGTTAAGGACAAGGAAATCAGTATCTCTGGATCGAAGGCGATCCTGGCGCGGGCCGCAACCGACGGCCTCAACAAAGCAGCGCCCGGAGTTCTCTCTTTTGTTCCAGAGTGGCGCGCCGGGAAGGATTCGAACCCACGACCCCCAGATTCGTAGTCTGGTGCTCTATCCAACTGAGCTACCGGCGCTTTTTTCGTTGCGTTGGGGCTGGAAGCCCTTCCGGCGGCGTGGCCGGGCGACGAAGCCCCCCTCTCTAGTGGGTCGCGCCGCGGAGCGCAAGACCCCTCGATCACGCCAATAGAGGACGTCTCGCCGCGCTTGGGTCTTAGTGCGCGGTCAACCGACGGCGCGGTCCGGCAGTTCGATGCGGAAGCACGCGCCGTTCTTGCTGTCGACGAGCGTCAGGGTGCCGCCATGGGCCTGAACAAGCTCGGCGGCGATGACGAGGCCAAGGCCGGTGCCGCCCTTCTTCGTCGATGCCTGGAATGCCTTGAAAAGGTTTTCGCGCGCCTTCTTCGGGACGCCTGCGCCGTTGTCCATGACGTCGATGACCACCTTGCGGCCTTCGCGATGGGCTGCGACGCGAACCTCGCCGTCCGTCTTGCCGTCGATGCTCTCGATTGCCTGCGCGGCATTGCGGATAAGATTGCTGAGGGCGCGAAACAAGTGCTCGTGATCGGCGTCAATCAGCAACGCAGGCTCGATGTCGGCGATGAAGGCCACGGAACCTTCGCGCGGCAATCCTTGACTGTCTGCGATCTCCTCGACCAACGGCCTTAGCGGCATTACTTCGCGTCGGGGCGCAGCTTCCGAAACGCCGCCGAACTGCAAAGACGAGTTGCAGAACTGGATAGCGCGGTCGAGCGACGCAATCAGCTTCGGCACGAAGCGTTGGACGGTCGGATCGGGGATAGCGACGATACGATCGGAAATAAGCTGCGCGTTTGCCAGCATGTTTCGCAGGTCGTGATTGATCTTGGAGACGGCCATGCCGAGTTGCGCGAGGCGGTTTTTTTGCACGAGCAAACTCGAAAGCTGTCGCTGCATGCTCGCAAGCTCGCGTTCGGCGACGCCGACTTCATCGCGGCGCCCGGTATCGGGCATGATGCGGCTTTGATCCTCAGGATTTTCCGCGAAGTGCAGCATGTTGGTGGTGATCTGCGTCAGCGGCTTCACGAACAGTCGGCTCAGCGCCAGATAGACAACGACGGCCGTCAGCAGCGAGAGGATGATCGACAGCCAGAGGATGTTCATTCCGTAGCGGATCATCGCCGCCTTCAACGGTGCTTCGGGAATGACGATCTCGATCAAGCTGTTGTTATCTGGGCCGCTGTGTCCGATGACGCGGATGGTTCGATTGCTCGAAAGAAGAGTCGTCACTGCGTCCTTCGCCTGCTCGATCCGTGTCGACATACTTTGCCAAAACGTCTCAGGTTCGGGCGGCAGGTAGTAGACGTAGTCAATCGAGAGATCGCCTTCTGGCGGAAATACGAGACGTCTTTCGCCGGCGCTGCGCGATGCGATTGCTTTCACTTGGGCGGTTCTGAGAAGTTCTGCTCGAAGCGCCGACGGAATTTGTCCGCCTGGAAATGCGTCGGAGGTCAGCGCCGCGAGCTGGGCCCCCGTCAGCCGTTCCTGCAGCCAGGTCACGCGGTAGCTTGCAATCGACGGTAAGAAGATCAGGGCTTCCGCGACGAGGACGAAGATCGCCGTCAGTATGATGAGCTTGGATGGGAGGCCGCGGCTTTCCCAAAAGCGCGCAACGGCACGCCAAGGCGCCATCACGAACGAAGCCGTTCCCTTGGCATTCTCTCTATTTTTATCGTTGTTGTTGAAAATTGCGCGCTGCACCGGATTCAGCATCTCCATCCCCGGAGATCATTAACCGAGCTTCGCGAGCAACGCGATCACTTTGCGGAGAAAGGGGTTACTCGGCATTGTTGCAAAGTAACGAATTGCGGCCCTTTTGTTAATCTCGGAGTACGTCGGATAGGGCGAAATCCATTCGGTCATCGCCTTGATGTTGAGGCGCTGGGATATGGCCAGAGACCATATCTGGATGATCTCGCCCGCGTCGGCGCCGACGATGGCTGCGCCGAGAATCTGGCCACGCTTCGTCGTGATGACCTTCACATGACCTTCCGTCTTGTGCTCGATCTGGGCGCGGTCGTTCTCATGATAGGGCCAGCGCAGAACATTGATGCGGCCGTGCTCGGTGCGCGCTTCGGCTTCGCTGAGGCCGACGGATGCGAGCGCCGGTTCGGTGAACATGACGCGCGGGGCGGCGCGCCCTTTGGGCTTGGCGGACATGCGAAACAGAGACCGGCGCAGGACGACATCGGCGTGCTCACCGGCGATATGGGCATAACGTGGTCCGCCGATTGCGTCGCCAATGGCGAAGACGCGCTTGTTGGTCGTCTTCAGGCCGCTGTTAACTTTGATGGCATTCCCGACGATTTTAACGCCGGCAGCATTGAGGCCGAGGTCGGAGATGTTGGCCTTGCGTCCGGCGGCGAGGAGGAGTGCCGTCCCCTCGATCAGCTCGGTCTCGCCGCCAGCTTCGATCTCGACGATGATCTTCCCGACCGTCCCCGAGATACGCTTGATCGGGGTTCCTTCGCGGAAGGCGATGCCCTCTGCCGCAAGCTGTGTCAGCAACACGACGGCGAGTTCAGAATCTTCGTCGCCGAGGGCATGGGCCGAATCGACAACGGTCACGCGGGAACCGAGGCGGCGGTGCGCCTGAGCCAGTTCGATGCCCGTTGTTCCGGCGCCAACGACAATGAGGTGTGGGATTAGGCTGCTAGTGTCGAAGATCGTTTCGTTCGTGAAATAAGGGATGTCCGCGAGGCCGGGGATCGCCGGGATGATGGGCGATGATCCGGTCGCGATCACGAACCGGCGCGCCGAGATCCGGTAGTCGCCGGCGGCGACGGTGGTCGGGTTTATGAATCTCGCGGCTGCCGAAATCACGCGGATCCCCATGCCGCCGAATCGTTCGACGGTCACGTTCGGAGCGATGCGGGCGATGACGTCGGTGACGTATTGATTGATCGTCGCGTGGTCGAGCAGCGGTTCGACGCCCCGGATGCCGAAGGTCGAAGCCGTCCGCATATCCTGGGCGCGCCTTGCGGCGGCGAGGAGGGCGTTCGCCGGAATGCTTCCGTAATTCAAGCCGTCGCCGCCCATCTTGTGCTTTTCGATGAGGACGACGCGCTGGCCAAAGGCTGCTGCCGTGGTCGCGAGTGCGATGCCGCCGGCTCCGGCGCCAATGATGCAGAAGTCGGTTTCGACAGTTTGCGTCTCGGAGGCCATGTCGACGGTGTCTTTGGGCATGAAAAGATCCAGAAATCGCGAGCCGGTTGGGAACAGCTTAATACCACGCATCGACTTTTCATGCCGGAGATCGCGCCCTATCCCCTGCCGGAAGCGGGTAAAAGCTCGATTGGACGCCATTTCGACGAGCGCAGGAGCGCTATGCTCGCGTTGACTTGGCTGCAAGGCCCCACTATAAGGGCCGGAATTCCGGAGAATGCGAAATCGGCTGGGGTGTTTGCCCAGGCGGTTGTCTATTTGTAAGTCTCGGGAAAATAATAGCAATTTAGCTGCTCAGTTCGCTACGGATACCGATGCGGACGGCGGCCTTGAGAGACTTGGACGGAGACTTCCGTGAAGCGCACATATCAACCGAGCCGCCTTGTTCGCAAGCGCCGCCACGGATTTCGTAAACGTATGCTGACGACTGGCGGTCAGAGGGTTCTGGCGCGCCGTCGCGCGAAGGGCCGCAAGCGCCTTTCGGCCTAGTCGGGCGGCCTGGTCGAGTCTGGCGCCTAGGCCCCGCTGTCCGCGTTGTTGCGGCTCTGGAGGCTGTCATTCCTATTCTGCCAACGCTCAAGGCGCGATCCGAGTTTCTCGCTGTTCGCGGCGGCCGACGGCAATCCACGCCGGCCTTCCTGATCGAGATGCGCGAACGGCCTGACGCTTCGACCGCCAAAATGGCTCGTGGCGGCGACGGGCCGCGCTTTGGCTTTACAATCACAAAGAAAATCGGGAATGCCGTCACGCGGAATCGTATCCGGCGGCGGCTCAAAGCGGCGTTTGCCGCTCAAACCAAAGATGCGAAGCTTGGGCCGCGCGACTATGTGATTGTCGCGCGGCACGCGGCGCTCGACCGGCCGTTTGATCTTCTTCTCGGCGACGTTAACCGGGCAATCGGCGCATTACACGGCGCCAAGCCGGTCCGCGCCGAGAGAAAAGGTTCAGCGTGACTGGGTGTCCCCTTCCTTTTATGACCAGTTTCCTCCATCGCTTCCGGGCCAAAACAGGCCAAAAGAAGCTGGCCCCGACTCGAGGATTTGATGAGCTCTCCTAGCGATCCAAAAGACCAGAACAACCTGATCATCGCCGTGGTGCTGTCGATCCTGGTGCTCATGGGATGGCAGTACTTTTTCGCCGCGCCGCAAATCAAGCATGAGCAAGCGAAGCAAGAGTTCAACAAGCAGCTCGACGCGCAGAACACAGGGAAGGCGACGTCGGAGAGCCCGCCGAATGTCGCGAACGCGCCCGTCGCCGAGCCTCGGTCCGGCGTTCCTGTCGCCGGTCAGCAGGCGGCGGCCTCCGCGCCGAAGTCACGAGAAGAGATTCTAAAGCTGACGCCCCGCGTACCGATTGCGACGGCTTCACTCGAAGGTTCGATCGATCTCAAGACGGGCCGCATCGACGACCTCATATTGAAAAAATACCGTGAGACCGTCGATCCGAACAGTCCGATGGTGACTCTGTTGTCGCCGGCGGGATCATTCGATCCCTATTTCGCAGAATTCGGCTGGGTGCCGCAGGTCGGCTCGACGGTTAAGGTGCCGGATCGCGACACGGTTTGGAAACTCGAAAGTGGAACGACGCTGACGCCCGAGACGCCCGTCACGATCAACTGGGACAACGGCCAAGGCGTGATCTTTCATCGCGTCATCTCGATCGACAACGACTACATGTTCAAGATCGTCGACGAGGTCGAGAACAAGACCAACAATGAAATTTCGCTTCTCCCTTATGCACGTGTGCATCGGAGCGGGCATCCGCCTTCGCAGGTCTATTCGGTTCTGCACGAAGGCTTGGTCGGCATCTCCGGCGATCACGGGCTGATCGAGGATACCTATGCCGCCGCCATCAAGGAAGGCGTGCCGCGGACATTCGAGAACGTGGTCGGCGGCTGGCTTGGCATCACGGACAAGTACTGGGCGACTGCGCTCATCCCGAGCCAGACAGCGCCTTATCGCGCAATGTATTCGGCGCTTCCGGCGCGCGATCCGTCGGGCCGTGACGCATTCCAGACAGACTATCTGCTCGGCGCGCTGACTGTTGCGCCCGGAATGCGCAAGGGCGTTGAAGCGCATCTTTTTTCCGGCGCCAAGCAGGCGTCGCTGATCGACGGTTACGAGAAGGGCCTCAACATCCTGCGCTTCGATCGGCTGATTGATTGGGGATGGTTCTATTTCATCACGCGGCCGCTCTTCCGGTTGATGGAGCTCATCAACGGCGTCGTCCACAATTTCGGCATCACCATTCTCGTTCTGACAGTGATCGTGAAGGCTGCGTTCTATCCGATTGCGAACAAGCAGTACGAGAGCATGGCGCGCATGAAGAAGATGCAGCCGGAAATGCAGCGCATCAAAGAGCAATACAAGGACGATGCGCAGCGGCAGCAGAAAGAGATCTTCGAGCTTTATCGCAAGGAGAAGATCAATCCCCTTGCGGGCTGTTGGCCGATCCTGTTGCAGATTCCGGTGTTCTTCGCGCTGTATAAGGTGCTGTTCGTAACGATCGACATGCGGCATGCGCCGTTCTTCGGCTGGATCAAAGATCTCTCAGTGCCGGACCCGACGTCGCTCTTCAATCTCTTCGGTCTGTTGCCGTACGATGTGCCTGCGTTCCTGCACATCGGAGCTTGGCCGCTGGTGATGGGCCTCACGATGTGGGTTCAGATGCAGCTCAACCCGCCTCAGCCCGATCCGATCCAGCAGCAGATCTTCCAGTGGATGCCGGTGATGTTCACGTTCCTGCTGGCGAGCTTCCCGGCCGGTCTCGTGATCTATTGGGCCTGGAGCAACACGCTGTCGATCTGCCAGCAGCTCTGGATCAACAAAAAGAATGGCGCCGAGATTCACTTGTTCGGGAATCTCCGCCGCGCCTTTGCTCCGCTGTTACGATTATTCGGAGCGAGCGGCGACGGTGGCCCAGGTAAGTAATTTTTCCGAAGGCCTGGGTTACGCTTCATGCGTGCCTGGGCCTTTGCATTGGACCTGTCATGACTGACGAGGAAACTCTATCGGCCGACGAAATAGAAAACGGCAGGCGGCTTTTTACGCGCGCCTGGACGTTTTCGCGCGGCACGCCCGATCTCGATCACCTGCCGCCCGACGACAGGCCTGAGATTGCGTTCGCGGGCCGGTCGAATGTGGGCAAGTCGAGCCTCCTCAACGCGCTCGTCGGTCAGCTTCGGCTGGCGCGGGCGTCGAATACGCCGGGGCGCACGCAAGAACTGAATTTCTTCACCGATCCGAACGCGGAGCTCTATCTCGTCGACATGCCGGGTTACGGCTTCGCGGAAGCACCGAAGGCGAAGGTCGCGGCGTGGAACAAGGTGCTGCGCGCTTATCTCGCGGGGCGGCGAACGCTATTGCGCGTTTTCCTTTTGATCGACGCGCGGCATGGGCTGAAGCCGGTCGACGATGAGATCATGGCCCTGCTCGATGGGTCAGCCGTTTCGTATCAAGTGGTGCTGACCAAGGCCGACAAGATCAGCAAGACCGATCTTGAGCAAGTTTCCGAGCAAACGCAAAAAGCGATGGCGAAACATCCGGCGGCGTTTCCGCACATTATTCTAACGTCGTCGGAGAAGGCGTTCGGTTTCGAGGAACTGCGCGGGACGATTGCGCAGCTTCTCGAAGCGCACGGCTAGTGCCTAGTGGCCGAATTTTTTCAGTAAGGCCGTCGCAATCGTCATTCCCGATTCCCCGAACGTCGCGAGCGCGCCGCCGATGACGGCCGCGACCGTCCAGCTGAAGAGGCGGCCGACGGTGCGCCAAAGGTTGGCACGGACCTTCACCTCCACGATCTGATCGGGGAGCGCCGTTTCCGCGGCGGCGCCGTCAGCACCGATGGTTCGTGCCGAGACGATGATTTGCAGGTCCGACCAGCCGCGCGACTGCGGTGTGATCAGGAAGCGCCAACTCGCGAAGTCATCGCTGGCGTAGCCGAGATTGCTCTCGATCCACTGCGTCTCCGGAGAGGCCGATTCAATATAAAAACCGCCCTCCGGCGCACGGATGCGAACCGACATCGCCTTCGTGATGGAGATGGCGTGTTGCCACGTTTGACCTCCGCCATCGAGGCCATCGGCGATGGCCTTGACGGACGCCTTGGCGATGCGGACCTCGGCGCGCACTGTTCTGCCGACGCGCATCGAGCGCGGAATATTTTCAGCAAGCTGTCCGGTTTCGACGTCCGCCGCCTTGCCGCGCTTCTCTTTCCGTCGAGGTTGCGGCTGCGGCGCCGAGCGCTGTGCGCTGATCGGAGGACCCGGATGGAAGCCCGGATCTTGTCCGAGGTTCGGGCGTGGACCCGGAGCGCCGGTGGGCGCCCCCATCATAGAGCCGCCCGGCGGGCCGTTCGGTGCGACGGCTGGGGATGGAGTCGGCCGTGGGGCGTTGACCTGTGGAGTCGCGCCTTGGGCCGGAGATGGCGCGGATTGGCGCGGCGGACCCCCGAGGCCAGGGGCGGGCGGGATCGGCGGCGGTTGAATTCGCGATGGCTGCGGGCGTGGCGGCAGGTCGGCGAAAATCTCGCGCGGCGGGGGCACCGAATCCTGTCGTCCGGCACCCATGCCGAGCCCCGGACCAGCTCCAGGGAAGCCGTGCGGTTCTTGTCGCGAGCCGCCGCCGGGTCCCGCTGACCGTGATGGAAGCGGCAGCGAAGGTTCGGCGGGGAATGGCGCCGGGCCATGACCGGGCGCGGGGGGGGATCCCGGGTTCGATCCTGGGCGCGGTCCTGCATTGGGTGCGCCGAATGACGGTCCAAATGACGGATCTGGCCGGCGTTGCGCGTCGGGCTCGCCACCAACGGGAAGCCTCGGCTCCTGTTGCGCCGGATACGGCCTCCCGGGATTTGGCACGGGCGCTGTCGTGACCGCAGATGGGCGCGGCTCGGGTCTCGGTGGCTCGGTTCGCTGTGGTTCGGCTTGCGGCGGCGCTGTTCGCGGAGTCTCCCTCGTGGGACCGGTGTCGAGCGAGTGCGGCGCCTGCGGAGCGATCGGCTCAGGTTCGAAATCTTGCTCGAACTCAGGAGCGCGGTCTCGCACAGTCTGCTCGGCGGGGACATCAAGCGATGACGCCTGAGGGAACGTTTGGGGAAATGGAGGCTCAGGCGGAAGTCCTTGCTGCGGGGGCTCGTGCGCGACCGGAGGTTCCGGCATCGGTGGCGCCGGCCGCGGCATATCCTTCATGATTTCGCGCAGGGACGGCGCCGAGCGCGACTGTACGCGTTCGCGGGCTCGCGCCAGGACGTCGTCGGCGACGGGTGGTTGAGCTTGCGGCGCGACTGGAGCTTCGCGCGGGGGCTGAAGAGCCGCCTGGAGAGCGCGGATGGCGTTTTCGAAGGTCAGGCCGTGGGCTTCGAGGATCTCTGCCGCGGCGCTTCGCGCGTCACCGACGATGGCCGCCAGCACGATGGCGCCGTTGATATCACGTCTGCGGCTGCCCCTGGAGGCGGCGGCGGCAGCTTCCAAAATGCGCCTCACCTCGATCGAGACGCCGAGAGAATCCTGTTGAGCGGGTGGGGGCTGGGCGCTTGCCAGGACGCGGGAGATGACGTCGCCTTTGATGCGTTCACCACTGATATGGCTCGCGTCGAGCACCGCAACGGCGTCGGGATCGTCGCAGAGGGCGGCGAGCAAATGCTCGAGCGAAACCTCTGGCGCTCCGGCCGCTTCCGCGAACTCGGCGCCGCGAGCCAACGTCGCCGCAAGCTCCGACGACATCGGGATTTGCGCAATATCTGGTGCCGTCACGCCCACGACATCTCCTAAAACGAAGGCCAAGACGGGCAAGACTGGCCATGACTCATTGCGATAGCGTGTCGAAAACACACGCGAATGGCAAGGCTATAGCAATGGAGCGGCGGTTGGCAGGCCGAGAATGGATTTCGTCCCCAGGTGCCAGCCCAGATGCCGGGCGTTTGCCTGCGTCAGGAGCGCCCGCCGGGCTTCGGGTCAGGGAAATTCATTGAGGCCGTCCGCCGAGAAGCTATAAGACCGCGACAAGGCGCCCGGCTCCCCGCCGGGGCGGCCCATTTTGGCCATAGGGGGAATTCGTGACGTCAGCGAAAAATCACTCTGAAAAAACCGCCGCGACACCGGGTGAAATTCCGCTGACCGCGCATCAGCAGGCGCGCATCCTTGCGGAAGCGATCCCGCATCTCATTGATTATGACGAAGAGAATGTCGTCATCAAATTCGGCGGCAACGCCATGGGCGATGAAGAGCTGTTCAGGGCCTTCGCGCAGGACATCGTCTACCTGAAGCAATCGGGCATCAATCCGATCGTGGTTCACGGCGGCGGGCCGCAGATCGGCAGCATGCTGGCGAAGCTGGCGATCAAATCCGATTTCGTTCACGGTCTGCGCGTCACCGACAAGGCGACGGTCGAGGTCGTCGAGATGGTGCTCTCTGGCAAGATCAACAAAGAGATCGTGTCGGCAATCAACCGGCAGGGCGGCAAGGCGGTCGGCATCTCGGGCAAGGATGCCAATCTGATGATCGCGAAGAAGATCACGGAGATGCCGGACCCGCAGTCGAACATCATGAAGCATGTCGACATCGGGTACGTCGGTGATCCGCTCGAGGTCAATCCGCACATCGTCGAGGTGATCTCGAAGTCGGATCTTATTCCGGTCATCGCGCCCGTCGCCATTAGCCGCGACGGAGAGACGCTGAACGTCAACGCCGATACGTTTGCGTCGGCGCTCGCGGCGCGTATGCAAGCTAAGCGCCTGCTGCTGCTCACGGATGTTGCGGGTGTTCTGGACGAGAATAAGCAGCTCATTCCGAGCCTGTCGATCGAACAGGCTCGCGAGATGATCAAGAGCGGCGCCATCTCGGGCGGAATGATTCCAAAAATCGAGGGTTGCATCGAGGTTGTCGAGGCGGGCGTCGAAGGCGTTGTCGTCATCGACGGGCGAGTGCCGCATTGCGTGCTGCTCGAACTCTTCACCGAGCACGGCGTCGGCACGCTTGTGAAGCGCGCAGAGCGCAAGAAGGGCAAGGCCTGATGGCGGCGCCAGCCGGAGCAGCGAGCTTGCCGAGCGCGACCGCGGAGAAGCGTGGTTTCGATCATGTCGATACCTGGATCTTCGATCTCGACAACACGCTTTATCCGGCGTCGTGCGATCTCTTCGCGCAAGTCGATCAGCGCATGAGCTCCTTCATCGCGAAGACGCTCGGCGTGCCGCGTGAACATGCGCGGCATTTGCAGAAGGCGTATTACCGCCAGTTCGGCACGACGCTTGCGGGTCTCATGAAGGTTCACAAACTGGCGCCGGGGCCGTTCCTCGACTACGTCCACGACATCGATTTGTCGGTGGTTCCGGAATTGCCGGAGCTTGCCACCGCGATCGCCGCGCTGCCGGGGCGGCGGCTGATCTTCACGAACGGTTCGCGGCGGCACGCGGAAAACGTGGCGGCTAAGCTCGGCGTACTGCATCTTTTCGAGGATATCTGCGATATCGCGGCGCTCGACTATGTGCCGAAGCCGGAGCGGGAAGCGTTCGATCGGATGCTGAAGCTGCACGACGTTCCGGCGATGCGCGCGGCGATGTTCGAAGACATGCCGCACAATCTCGAAGCGGCGTCGACGCTCGGCATGACGACCGTGCTGGTGCATTCCGACTACATTGACCATCCGGCGCAATTGAAGATCAGGGAATGGCGGGAGCTGCCTCAGCACATCCACTATCTGACGCGCGATCTGACCCATTTTCTTCTCAACGGCATCGGCGGCCGCGCCGAATAGGAACGTGGGATGCCGGGCGCTTTACATGACGCGGCGATTTTCAATGTGCCGATCGCTTTTCTCTGGGTTTCGTTCCTCATTGAGTTGAGTCCTGGTCCGAACATGACCTATCTCGCCATTTTGACGCTCGTCGAGGGACGGAGGGCGGGGTTTGCGACCGTTGCTGGAATAGCTGCGGGCCTTTTGGTCGTCGGCATCCTCGCAGCGTTCGGCATCGCGGCGTTCGTCTCGGAATCGCCGCCGGTGTATCAATTGCTCCGATGGCTCGGCGCTGCGTATATGTTCTGGCTGGCTTACGAGATTTGGCGTGGCAGCGAACCTGCCGATGCTCACCAAAAAGTTGAATCCTCGTCTGCCGCAAGCCATTTCGGCCGGGGTTTTCTTGCGAATATTCTTAACCCCAAGGCCGTGGTCTTTTATATCGCGGTGCTCCCGGGATTCATTGATACGAGTAGAAAGCTCTTACCTCAGACGCTCTCCCTCTCCTTCGCGTATACGTTGGTTGCGACCGGTGTGCATGCGACGATTGTCATTCTCGCTTCCCGGATTCGGCCCCTCTTGCAAGATTTGGGTCGCATTCAAGCTGTGAGGCGTACGCTGGCCGTTATGCTTCTGTTTGTTGCCGTATGGATCCTGTGGAGCACGGCCGAGCCCAGGCGTGAAATTATCCCCGGCCGATGAATGGCATCGCCGTCGCCATCAGCGTCATGGATTGGACGTTGGCGTCGAGCGGCAGGTTGGCGATGTAGAGCACGGCGTCGGCGACATGCGAAACGTCCATGCGTGGTTCGACCATCGTGGTGCCGTTCGCCTGCAGGATGCCGCTTTCCATTTTGGCGGTCAGGTCGGTCGCAGCGTTGCCGATGTCGATCTGCGAGCAGGCGATGTTGTCGGCGCGGCCGTCGAGCGACAACGATTTCGTCAGGCCCGTTATGGCGTGCTTCGTTGCCGTGTAGGCCGCCGAAAACGGTCGTGGCGTTATCGCTGAAATCGAGCCGTTGTTGATGATACGGCCACCTTTCGGGTCCTGCGCTTTCATGATGCGGACCGCTTCGCGCGCGCAGAGGAAGCAGCCCGTCAGATTGACATCGACGACGCGCTTCCAGTCGGCGACCGGCAGTTCGTCGATCGGTACGCCTTGTGTGAACGTGCCGGCATTGTTGAAGAGCAGATCGAGACGTCCGAACGCGTCTTGCGTTTTTGCGAAGGCGTCGGCGACGGCGGTTTCGTCGGTGACGTCGGCGGGAGCGATGAAAAATCTGCCCCCTTGAGGCGATGCGGAGTCTGCGGTCTTTTGCAGCTCAGCAATGCGCCGGCCAAGCAACGCGACGTCGAAACCGGCGGCTTGAAGCTTTAGAGCCACGGCCCGCCCGATGCCTGAGCCTGCGCCTGTCACCAACGCTACACGCTTCGTCTGAATCATGTTTTCATTCCGGACCGGCCACCTCGAATAGCCGGTTCCATACCGTGGAACGTCAGCATGTGCCAGTTTCTGGCGTCATGAGTCCGTGATAGAAGCGAAATCGATCGGAGCGGATTGGGGGTTCACGGTCATGCCGGAAGCAGGGGTTAGCGCGGAAGCTACAAGCGCTCGATTTTGCGCGAACTGCGGAACAGCGCTGCAGGGAAAATTCTGCGGCGCCTGCGGTGCGCCCGCTGTCGCGCCTGTTCCGGAGCAAGCACCTGAAGGCTGGGGAAGCCTGACGTCCGAGTTTCTAAGCTCGCACGGCAGCAACGGCATTTTTGCGGTTGCGCTCTCGTTTCTGCGCCATCCCGTCGATACCATCATCCGGCTGACGGACGATCCGACCTATCGATCGCAGTGGGGATTTCTGACCGCAACGGTCGGCGCGCAGATGACGCTCGCCTACGTGTTGCTGCCGCGCATTTATGCAGCGCTCTTCAATGTTCCGAGCGCGGCGAACAATTCCGCGGTCGTTACGAACGAAATCGTGCAGTACGTCGGCATGGTTATCCTGACGCCGATCCAATTCTACGTCTGTCGCGCACTTGGGACGCTTCCCCGCTCGCCTATGTCGTATGTGAAGCTCTGCGCTTTGAGCGTCAGTTACGGTGCGCTGCTGTCTACCCTCGTTTCGCTTGGTTTCTTTGTGACAGGGGTCACGGCGCTTAAGAGCGGGATCACGCTCGATCTGTCGACACTATGGAACGGGCTTTCGGCGCTAACGCTCGTCGCCGTGCTGGTGTTTGTCACGATGAGCCACAAGCGATTTTGGGGAATGTCGTGGCCGATCGCGATCGGTGTCACGCTTGCAATCGCGGTGGTATCGTGGCGCGTCGTCTATCCCGGGCTGTTCGCGCTCGTCGAGCGCGGCGGTATAGCTGGGGCAATCAGCGGCCTCACCGGCGGCTGAGGTCTCAGCGCGTCGGGACCGGCTTTTCGCCGCGATAATCGTAGAAGCCGCGCTTGGTTTTGCGCCCCAGCCATCCGGCCTCGACGTATTTCACGAGCAACGGACACGGACGATATTTTGAATCCGAGAGGCCTTCATAAAGGACCTGCATCACGCTCAGGCAGGTATCGAGGCCGATAAAGTCGGCGAGTTCGAGCGGACCCATCGGATGGTGAGCGCCGAGCTTCATCGCCTTGTCGATGGCTTCGACGGTGCCGACGCCTTCGTAAAGCGTGTAGACGGCTTCGTTGATCATCGGCAGCAGGATGCGATTGACGATAAAGGCCGGGAAATCTTCCGATACCGCCGTCTTCTTGCCGAGGCTTTCGACGAACACCTTGGCCGTCGAAAAAGTCTCGTCCTCGGTGGCGATGCCACGGATCAGCTCGACCAACTCCATCAACGGCACCGGGTTCATGAAGTGCATGCCGATGAAGTCTTCGGGGCGGTCGGTGTTGGACGCGAGGCGCGTGATCGAAATCGAGGACGTGTTCGAGGCGAGCATCGCGGTCGGCTTCAGATGCGGACACAGCGCCGAGAAAATCTTGTGTTTCAGCGCTTCGTCTTCGGTGGCGGCTTCGATGACGAGATCGCAGTCGCCGAAGGCTTCCATGGCGGGCGCGAACGAGATGAGGGCGAGGGCCCTATCGCGATCCTCTTCCGTGATGATGCCCTTGGCGATCTGGCGCGCCATGTTCTTGGTGACGGCCTCGATGCCTTTGTCGAAGGATTCTTTCTTCAGGTCGTTGATCGCCACGGAATAGCCCGAGAGGGCGACGACGTGGGCGATGCCGCTGCCCATCTGACCGGCGCCGATGACGCCCACCTTGCTGATCGTCCGGGCAGGCTTGGCGCCGGCCTTGCCTTTATCCATCAGCTTCTGAGCTTGCGACATGAAGTCGTGTCCCCGCGGGTTCGGATGTTGTCTCAGCGTGCGGCTTTCTGCAGTTCGGCATCAAGCTCCGGCAGGGCCTGGAAGAGGTCTGCCACGAGCCCATAATCCGCGACCTGGAAGATCGGCGCTTCGCCGTCCTTGTTGATCGCAACGATGACTTTCGAATCCTTCATGCCGGCAAGATGCTGGATGGCACCCGAAATGCCGACGGCGATATAGAGATCCGGAGCGACGACCTTGCCGGTCTGTCCGACCTGCCAATCGTTCGGGACGAAGCCGGCGTCGACGGCGGCGCGCGACGCACCCATCGCGGCACCGAGCTTGTCGGCAATCGGCTCGATGTATTTGGTGAAGTTTTCGCCGTTGCCCATGCCGCGACCACCGGAAATGATAATCTTGGCGGAGGTCAACTCGGGGCGATCCGACTTCGACAGCTCGGCCTTTTCGAAGGTCGAGATGGCGACGGCGGCCGGCGCGGAAATGGTTTCGATGGCGGCGGAACCGCCATCGGGCGCGACGGCGAACGCAGCAGTCCGGACGGTGATGACCTTGGTCGCCTCGGGCGACTGCACCGTCTGGATGGCGTTGCCAGCATAGATCGGCCGCTCGAACGTATCGGGCGAGACGACCTTGGTGATGTCGGAGATCTGCATGACGTCGAGTTTCGCCGCGATGCGGGGCAAAACGTTTTTACCGAACGCCGTCGCTGCGGCGGCGATGGCGGAATAATCCTTCGCGATGGCGAGGATGACCGCCGCTACCTCTTCGGCAAGACCGTTTGCCAACTGAGGAGCATCCGCGACGAGAACCTTTGAGACGCCAGCGAGCTTGGATGCAGTCTCGGCGGCGCTACCAACGTCTGAGCCAGCAACCAGAATGTGGACGTCTCCGCCAAGGTCCTTCGCCGCGGAAAGCGCTTTGGCAGTCGCGGGTGCGAGAGTGTTGCCGTTCAGTTCGGCGAGGAGAAGTGTCGTCATTATAGGACTCCCGCTTCGCTTTTCAGCTTCTCGACCAGCTCTGCAACGCTGCCAACCTTGACGCCAGCCTTGCGGGTCGCGGGTTCGGCAGTCTTTAAAACCTTAAGCCGCGGTGCGATATCGACGCCGAAGTCTTCCGGCTTCTTGATATCGAGCGGCTTCTTTTTCGCCTTCATAATATTCGGTAATGACGGATAGCGCGGCTCGTTCAACCGCAGGTCCGTCGTGATGATGGCCGGGAGATTGAGCTTGATCGTTTCGAGGCCGCCATCGACCTCACGGGTAACGGTGACCGAACCCTCTGCCGGTACGACCTTCGATGCGAAGGTTCCTTGCGGCCAATCAAGGAGGCTCGCGAGCATCTGTCCGGTTTGATTGCTGTCGTCGTCGATGGCTTGCTTGCCGAGAATAACGAGATCCGGCTTTTCTGCTTCCACGATTGCTTTCAGCAGCTTGGCGACTGCGAGCGGCTCAATCGTCGTGCCTTCAGGAGTTTCGATCAGGATGGCGCGGTCGGCGCCGACGGCCAATGCGGTGCGCAGCGTTTCCTGAGACTTCGCCGAGCCGATCGATACGACGATGACTTCCTTGGCGCCGCTCTTTTCCTTGAGGCGCACAGCTTCTTCGACGGCGATTTCATCGAATGGATTCATCGACATCTTGACGTTCGCCAAGTCTATTCCCGAGCCGTCCGGCTTGACGCGAATTTTGACGTTGTAATCGACGACACGTTTGACCGGCACAACGATCTTCATGCCTTTCGCCAGGATCCTGGCGCTCCCCTGTTTGTTGTTTCCCACGCTTCGGACGAACGCAGGTTTCCTTGCGGTGCAACTCCGCTAGATCGGCAGAGCTGGACGCGCCCAGGCCGGTTCGAGCTCCGGCTGGCGCAATTCTCGCAACTGCGAAAAGCGAAAGCTACGGGTGGGTTCAGCCCAAGTCAATCGTCGCTTGCGTCGCGGCGGGGGTGAAAAGCGCTGGTTTCGGTAAGTCTTTAGGCTGCATCGTGGAACTTCGAATGCGGTGGCAGGGGGGAGCCGCAAGAGACCGCGCAGCCGAGCGCATTGCGGCCGTTCGCGGTCAGCGATTTTTCCCCGGAACCCACAGGATATCGCCCTTGCCGCGATCATTGACGTAACGGCTGGCGACGAACAGGAAATCGGAAAGCCGGTTAATGTACTTGAGCGCGGGTGCACTGACGTTTTCACCCGGCAGGCTCGCCAATTCGACCATCAGGCGTTCGGCCCGGCGCGACACCGTGCGGGCGACATGGAGCGCGGCGCCAGCGGGGGTTCCGCCCGGCAGAATGAATGAACGCAACGGATCGAGCGCCGAGTTCATCTGGTCGATTTCCGCTTCGAGCCTTGTCACCTGGGCATCGGCAACGCGGAGCGGTTCGTAGGCAAGTTTCTCGCCCTTGTCGGGCACGCAGAGGTCGGCTCCGAGGTCGAAGAGATCATTCTGAATGCGAAGAAGCATCGCGTCGACGTCGGGATCGGCGCCGGCCAGATGGGTGCGCGCGACGCCGACGACGGCATTGGTTTCGTCGACGGTGCCGTAAGCCGCTATTCGAGGTGAGGTTTTTGGGACGCGTTCGCCCGTTCCGAGCGCCGTCGTGCCGGCATCGCCGGTCTTTGTGTATATGCGGTTGAGAACGACCATCGATCTGAAACCTGATTTAGCTCGTTTGGCCCATAAGCCGCCGCGACATCCGCCGTGACTGGGCGAATTGCGCCATGGCGGCCATTAGTGGGTCACAATGACGTAGGCAAGAATAATGAGAATCGCGACGAACTGCAGTCCGACGCGCCAACGCATCAATTTTTGGCTGAGGTTCGGGCTGGTGCCCCGCATCATGTTCCACAAACCTAAGAGCAGAACAAAGAGAACGGCAAAGACGGCAACAGTCGTGGCATGGTAGAGAAATGTTTGCATCAGGCGTATCCACGGCCAAATCGGTCGTTTTGCTTAGGCCTTCCCAACGTGGCGGGCAATCTCGAAGTGTCCCGGTCCGAAGCGACAGGGCTCAAAGTGCGTTGTTTTGAAGGAACTTGGTTTGAAGCGCTTGGTGCGGCCTTGGTTCACCGCAGAACCGTCCGCTGGCAAAGCATTACGCATTTGAAATTTGCTCTCCGCTGCAAATGCCTTAATTTTTTCATCGCATCCTTCGCTCATCCAGTTTTCAAGCGGGCGACATCCGTTCCTACCGGCCGTATGTGCCCTTCAACCTGAGGCTTCGTGTCAAAGAACCAACCTGCGTTGCGCGATCTACGGCCTCGCATCGGCGACGTGGGCGGACGCATGGGCTTTGCCGGAGTTTTGGCGCTCTCCTTCGCGCTCATGCCATCCCCGCTTTTTGCGGAGGACGCGCTTCCAACCGATCCCGAGACGGCGAAGCGGGTTTTGCAGGAGAAGAAACACGAGCTTGACGTCAACGCCGCAAAAGAGCTGACGATCCAATCCGACGTGGCGCAACTCGATGCCGAGCGCGAGCGGTTGAACGGCCGCCTCATCGACACTGCCGGACTTATCCAGCGAAGCGAAGGGCAGATGACGGCGATCGAGGGCCGGTTGTCGGAGCTTGAAGAGCAGGAGCGGATCGTTCGCGGCTCGCTGGCGCAACGGCACGGCGAGATCGCGGTGCTGTTGAGCGCGTTGCAGCGCATGGGACGCAATCCGCCACCGGTGCTCGTGACCCGGCGCGAGGACGCGCTCAAGATGGTTCGCAGCGCCATGCTGCTGTCGTCGGCATTTCCCGATCTCAGAGACCAAGCCCTCACGCTCGGAACGCAACTTTCCGATTTGCAGCGGGTGATGGGCAATATCCGCACGGAAGGTGCGCGGCTTCAGGCCGAGACGGATCGTCTCAACGAGGCGCGGACGCGGCTCGCGAGCCTGATGGAAGCCAAGAAGATGTCGCTCGCGGATCGGCAATCGCAGCTTGCCTCCGTCCGCATGGCGACAGCCGATGTTTCCAAGCGCGTGACCAGTCTTTCCGATTTGATCAACAAGCTCGATGTGGCGGTGACCGAGAAGACCGGGCTCGGCGCTTATGACGACGAACTCAAGGCGCGCCATCAGGCCGAAGGTATGCAAGCGGCTTCCGCCGCGCCGCAATCGGGGCCGCAGACCATTACGCCACCACCACTCGACGCCGCCGCGACGAAAGCCGAGACCAAGGCCGCAGCGGCTGTTCCTCCGGTACAGCCGGCGCCGAGCACGGTCGCAGTGATGCCGCCGCCTGCGCAAAAAACCGTGGCTCCCCCGACCGATGTCGCAACCGCCGCGCCGCCGCCAGCTCAGAGTGCGGGCAACGGACAGAAGGTCGCCATGGTCGATCTCGAACCGGGCGGCGCATCGCTCGTGCCCGGCAGTCCGGGCCGGATCAAGCCTGCCATTGCGTTCTCGGACGCGCGCGGCAAACTGCCGTTACCGGCCCAGGGCCGTCGAGCCCTCGCATTCGGCGAGCGCACGCAATTCGGCGGTCAATCCAAGGGGATCGTTATTGAGACACGGACGTCCGCCCAAGTTACGTCGCCTTGTGACGGCTGGGTTGTGTACGCTGGAGAATTTCGCAGCTATGGGCAACTCTTGATCATTAATGCCGGCGACGGCTATCATGTGCTGCTTGCGGGGTTATCGCAGATCGATGTCCAACCGGGACAGTTCGTGCTGACCGCAGAGCCCGTCGGTACCATGAGTGGTGGGCAAAAGAATTCGTCGTCCGCGGCACCAGTAAGCGGACCCGTATTGTACGTTGAACTTCGTAAAGATGGGCGTCCTATCGATCCCGATCCCTGGTGGGCATCAGGTCAGCAGAAGGTACAAGGCTAATGCGCAAGACAGACTATGCATTCTGGACATTCCTGCTGATGACGGGTTTGGCCGGGGCGACGACGCTCCTCAATGTCACCCAAACCTATTCGGCGACATCATCGCAGAATTCGGAACTCTACAAGCAGCTCGACCTATTCGGCGATGTGCTCGAGCGCGTTCGTTCCGATTACGTCGACAAGCCGGACGATACGGCACTGATCGAATCGGCGATCAACGGCATGTTGTCGTCGCTCGATCCGCATTCCTCCTACATGAGCCCGAAGAGCTTCCGGGACATGCAGGTCCAGACGCGCGGCGAGTTCGGCGGTCTCGGGATCGAAGTCACGATGGAGAACGGCGTTATCAAGGTCGTTTCGCCGATCGATGACACGCCTGCCTCCAAGGCCGGTCTGATGTCCAACGATCTCATTACGCATCTCGACAATGAAGCGATTTCGGGTCTGACGCTTGAGCAGGCGGTCGAGAAGATGCGCGGTCCGGTCAACACACCGATCACGCTGACCATCGTTCGCAAGGGTAAGGACGAGCCGTTCGACATCAAGGTCGTGCGCGACGTCATTCGCATCAACCCCGTCAAATCGGAGGTCGAGGGCGACATCGGCTACGTGAAGATCACCACTTTCAACGAGCAGACGCACGCCAATCTCGTGAAGGCGATCGACAGCCTCGACAAGAAGATCGGTCCCAACCTCAAGGGATACATCATCGATCTGCGCAACAACCCGGGTGGGCTTCTGGATCAGGCAATCGCCGTTTCCGATGACTTCCTGGAGCAGGGCGCGATCGTCCTGACGAAGGGCCGGAACAACGAAGAGACGCAACGTGCGAACGCTCGTCCGGGCGATATCACCGACGGCAAGAAGATGGTCGTGCTGATCAACGGCGGTTCGGCTTCGGCATCGGAAATCGTTGCGGGTGCGCTGCAGGATCACAAGCGGGCAACCGTTGTCGGCACGCGTTCGTTCGGTAAGGGTTCGGTGCAGACGATCATTCCGCTCGGCGCCAACGGTGCGATCCGCCTGACGACGGCACGATACTTCACGCCGTCGAACCGGTCGATCCAGGCCAAGGGCATCGAGCCGGATATCAACGTCACCGAAGCGGTGCCGGATGATCTCAAGGACAAAGTCGCTGCCGACAAGCCGCGCGGAGAAGCCAGCCTTCGCGGCCACTTGAAGAACCCGGATGGTTCCGACCAGACGAAGGACGATGATCTGGGCGAACCGTCAGGCTCGGCGTCGTACGTCAACAAGGACGCCGACAAGGATACGCAGCTGCAGTACGCGATCAACTTCCTCGACGGTAAGGCGAAGGGGCCGGAAACCTCGAGCGCGACGCCATCGCCGTCCGATACGCCGGCCGCTGTCCCGTCGAAGGACGGCGACAAGAAGGCTCCGATCCCGTCGTCGGACGACGATAAGAAGGTGACGCCGAACTAAGGCGACGCTTCTGACATTTGAACTGTTGAAGGGCGCCCTAAAACGGCGCCCTTCGTGCTATGGAGCGCGCAATTCAAGAGGACGGGACTTTGCGAATGACCGAGCAGCCGAAAATCGGCGTAAACGCCGAAGATCTTGCCTATCGCCCCTGCGTCGGCCAGATGGTGATCAATTCCGAAGGCCTGGTATGGGTTGGCCGCCGCGCCGATCTTCCGGGGGATGCCGAGGGGCGCGGGACATGGTGGCAGATGCCGCAGGGCGGTATCGATGGCGATGAAGCCCCTGCGGCCGCCGCGCGACGTGAGCTCTTCGAAGAAACGGCTATCGTGTCGGTCGAGCAGATCGCGGAGTTGTCGTCGTGGGTCACTTACGATTTGCCTCCAGAGCTGCTCGGCGTCGCTTGGGGTGGCCGATACCGCGGGCAGAAGCAGAAGTGGTTTGCCTACCGGTTTACTGGCCACGACAGCGAAATCAGCATCACGCCGCCGGAGGGGCTCGAAGCGGAGTTCGTCGAATGGCGATGGGCGCGCGCGGACGATCTTCTGGAGCAGATCGTTCCGTTCAAGCGCGAGGTTTACCGTCAGGTTCTCGCCGAGTTTGGGCCTCTCGCCTGTCCCATCGGTGGATAGCCGCACTGTAGGGCTGCTTTTTGGTCCGCATTTTGCTTAAAAATGCTATTTGTGACCGTCGGTTATGTATATGACAGTCTAATGTCATATGGTTGCTACGTTTTTCTGTACGATAACGAATCGGAGAACGATCCCACCCGGAATGGCATTTGAAGTCGATTGAGGAATGACGTTGCAGCCCAATCCATCGAGCCTATCGCGTGACGCGCTGCCGTTCCGGACGTGCGTCGGGATCATGCTTCTCAATCGGGACGGCTTGGTTTGGGTCGGCCGCCGTCGGCCGAAATGGGCTGGCGAAAATCAGGCGCACATCTGGCAGATGCCTCAGGGCGGGATCGAAAAGTTCGAAGCGCCTCGGATCGCCGCGATCCGAGAACTGCGCGAGGAAACGGGCGTAACGCATGTCGAGCTCTTGGCCGAACATCCGGACTGGCTGAGCTACGAACTGCCCTCGAACTTGCTCGGCATCGCCCTCAAGGGCCGCTATCGCGGGCAGCGGCAAAAATGGTTCGCGATGCGCTTCCTTGGAAACGACAGCGACATCAATATTTTGGCGAAGGCGGAGACCAAAGCCGAATTCGATATGTGGCGATGGGCGCCGATCGAGACCATCTCGGAGCTGGTCGTGCCGTTCAAGCGCGTCGTCTATGAGCGCGTGACCAGCGACTTCGCGCGATTTGCACGACCGGAGACGGCTTAGCGCCCGGCCAGATCGTATTGCTACCGACGCTTTCATGGCCTCGGTTCAGGCCGTCTTTCAGACGGTCAGTCCAGCGGACGTCATGAGCAAACGGATCAGCCCCGCGACGACGGCAAGGGCAAGTACGCTCAAAAACCAGATCAGCAGCAGCCATCCGATGCGGCGCACCCAAGTCGGCCGTTCCGTTCGTGTCAGCGGCACTCGCCCCGCTCCGGTATCATCCGGCATCAGTGATATCTCTCGCCGGCTTTCACCTTGCCGCGGAAGACGTGATAGGCCCACGCCGTATAAAACAGAATGAAGGGGATGGTGAAGAGGGCGCCGACCAGCGTGAAGCCGAGGCTTTGCGGCGGCCCGGCGGCATCCCAGATGGACACGGACGGCGGGATGATGTTCGGCCACAGGCTGATGGCGAAGCCGCTATAGCCAAGAAAGACGAGAACAAGAGCGAGCACGAATGGCAGGGCGTGCGCTTCGCGCCGGACAGCCCAAATTATAGCGAGCGCCGCAAGTACGACGAGGATCGGGACCGGCGAGAAGAACAAGATGTTCGGGTACGAAAACCAGCGCGTGGCGATCTCGGGATGCGAGAGCGGCGTCCACAGGCTGACGATGGCAATCGCGACGAGGAGCGTGGTGACAACCGGCTTCGCCAGCGTGCGCATGCGTTGTTGCAGCGGGCCTTCCGTCTTCAGGATCAGCCACGTCGAGCCGAGCAGCGCATAAGCGACGATCAAGCCAAATCCTGAGAAGATGCTGAAGGGTGTGAGCCAGTCGAGGCCGCCTCCGGCGTAGGCGCGGTCGGCGACTTGAAAGCCGTTGATGAAGGAGCCGAGGACGACGCCTTGCGAGAACGTCGCGACGTATGAACCGCCGGCAAAGGCTTTGTCCCAAATCGGCTTGTGAGCGTCGTCGGCCTTGAAGCGAAACTCGAAGGCGACCCCGCGCAGGATCAGACCCAGAAGCATGGCGATGATCGGCAGGTAGACGGCCGACAGAATGACCGAATAGGCGAGTGGGAAGGCGGCGAGAAGCCCGGCACCGCCAAGGACCAGCCACGTTTCGTTGCCGTCCCACACCGGTGCGATGGTGTTCACCATCGTATCGCGGTCGGTGCGGTCTGGGACGAAAGGAAACAGGATCCCGATGCCGAGGTCGAAGCCGTCCATGATGACGTACATCATCAGGCCGAAGCCGATGATCGCGGCCCAAATGAGCGGAAGATCGATACCGATATCCATGGCGTTCAATTTCCTCGAATGGCCGGGAACGATGGGATGTCGATCTTGTCGTCGACGGCCGACAGCGGACGCGCTGGGCGCAGGTGTGGATCGGTGTCGGGATCTGGATGCTTACCGCCGCCTTCGTCGGGACCTTGCGCGATGACCTTCATCATGTACGTGATCCCCATGCCGAAGACCGCGAAATAAAGGACGACGAACGCTGTAAGGCTGATGGAGAGCGCGAGAACCGAATGGTTCGAGACGGCGTCTTGGGTCCGCATCACGCCGTAGACGACCCATGGCTGACGGCCGATTTCCGTTGTGAACCAACCGGCGAGGATGGCAATCAATCCGGCGGGGCCCATGATCAATGCAAAGCGTAGGAAAAGCTCCGAGGAATACAGCCGCTCTCTCCAGCGCAGCCAAAGGCTCCAGAAACCGAGCACCACCATCAGCAGGCCGAGACCGACCATGATGCGGAAGGTCCAGAAGACGATGGTGGAGTTTGGCCGATCTTCGGGCGCGAATTCCTTGAGGCCAGGAATATGGCCATCGAAGCTATGCGTTAGCACGAGGCTGCCGAGATCGGGAATTTCGAGCGCGTATTTTGTCGTCTCGGCTGCCATGTCGGGCCAGCCGAACAGGATCAGCGGCACGCTTTGACCTGGCGTGTTTTGCCAGTGGCCTTCGATCGCGGCGATCTTCGCCGGCTGATACTTCAGCGTATTCAGGCCGTGCTGATCGCCGATTAGAATTTGGATCGGAGCCATCACCGCAATCAACCACATGGCCATCGAGAACATCGTCCGGATCGCAGGCGACGACCGGCCTTTGAGAAGGTGCCATGCGGCGGACGCGCCGACGAACAAGCCCACAGCAATCTGAGATGCCACGACCATGTGGGCAAGGCGATAGGGGAACGACGGATTGAAGATCACCTTCAGCCAATCGACGGGGACGACGCGGCCGTCGATGATTTCAAAGCCCGCCGGCGTCTGCATCCAACTGTTCGACGCCAGAATCCAATTGGCCGAGACCAGCGTTCCGAGCGACACCATGATCGTCGCGAAGAAGTGGAGGCCCGGGCCGACCTTGTTCCACCCGAACAGCATGACGCCGAGAAAGCCAGCTTCGAGGAAGAAGGCGGTCAACACTTCATAGGTCAGCAGCGGGCCGGTGACGCCGCCGGCGAATGCCGTGAAGTGGCTCCAGTTGGTGCCGAACTCGTAGGCCATCACCAGGCCCGAAACGACGCCCATGCCGAAGTTGATGGCGAAGACCTTCGACCAGAAGTGATAGAGATCCCTGTAGGCCGTATCTTTCGTCGCGAGCCACAGTCCTTCGAGAACGACGAGATACGTTCCGAGGCCGATGGTGATCGCGGGGAAGATGATGTGGAATGAAACGGTGAACCCGAACTGGATCCGGGCAAGTTCAAAGGCACTCAACGCTGATACGGCCGTAATCATTTGTGCCTCTGTATTTCGACGTGGTGCGACCGTGCTCTCGGCGTCAGACGCCGGAGGGATCGCATGAATCTACTTTGCGTCAGTCGCCACATAATGAAAAGCATTGTTGCGACGCCGGTTTAACGCGCTCAATGACCCGAACGCCGACTATTGTCTGGAAGACAACCGCCAGTACGAAATGCCATCATTCACTGCGGCTTTTTAAATAGAAAAGCGATTGCGCCGTGCGAAGTGGACAAGACGCCCAAGACCTCGGGGCCGAGCATTTATTCGTGCTTATTTGAAATTCAGATCGTTGTTATTTGCAATTCGATCTACCGGCGACGGAACCCGGTGCCGGTATTCGGATTTCCTAATCTGCCGTAGCTTGCGGCGGGGTTATTGAAATCGCGCAAAGGTGCGGGATAGGTTGTCGTCGGAGATCCGATGCTGCCGGATGTTCCGTTGCTGGTGCCGCTGCTGCTCGACGGCGTCCGAATGATCGATTCCGTTCCGCCCGACGGCTGCGGGCTGATGCTCTGTTGAGCGCTCGCCGGAGCCGCGCTTGAGATTATGGCGGCAGCTATTACGAACATTGCTTTCCGCATCTCGATGCTCCTTAACTTTCAGCCGCCAGACCGTGATGGTTGCGCCAGATTTACATAGGAAATTTGCGCTTGGCTGCAAGCCGGCGCAACTAGCACGAAACGCGGCGCTTGAGGCGAAGTTCCGGTTTGCTCGACGATCAGCGGACGAGGAAAATTGTCCCGGTGGCGATCGCAACCAAAACGGCGCATAGGACGCTCAACATCACGGGATTGGAGGACGGCGCGCGTTCGCGGTCGTCGGAGGTTTTCGGTGATTGGGCCATGGGAGCTGTTCGAATTCCAAATAGATTTGAAGCCAGTATGAGAGAAACTTTAGTCTCTTTTCTCAACTTGATGCGGAACGGATGGCTTGGTGGTTGATGATTCGTAAAAAGCGAGAGGCATCCGGAAATCTCGTCCGGCTGTTATCCACAAACGAATAACCGCGTCCGATCCGTTTGAAAATCTAGGCTTTTTCAAATATTTTCTTCGCATGTAGGAAATGAGCTTCCGCAGGAAGGAGCTTCCAAATGCGGCGTCATCGTAGTTTCCAGCGCGGTTGTCTGTTGTTGGTCGCCGCCGGATTGGGAATTCCCTCGATTGCGACTCTTGCTGTTGCGGATTCCGTTCCGGAGAGCATCCGGATTCAGGAGAAAGCGGAAAAGGCGTACGAGCGCGCGCCTGTCGTTCCGATCGAAAGAGGAAACGCGCACCATCGGGACTCGAAGGACGAAGGCGACGGCGCAGGGACCGGAAACACGCCGGAACCTCCGGCGCGAGGGACGCCGCAGGGGACGGAACGGCATAATTCGAATAATTAGCCGAGGCGTATTGGGACCGGGCGTTTGCTGGTGCAACTCATGCGGCGCAGCGTGTGCAACTCGGGCGAGCGTCCGCAACTTTCGTCCGGTCGGGGATAAAACTTAAAATCCCGAATATCTGCTGAACCCGGACTTAAGTTGACGGGGACTATAATGGCGGGACCGACTTTTCGGAGTGTCCATGTCGACCGCCGCCGCAAGTCACAAACGCCGACGCGTCCTGATCGAGGTTGCACCCTCGTGGAGCGAGCGTGTGGCGCACTGGCTTCACAGGTTACGGCATCCTCGGCACCCATGGTTTGCCGGGCACGGACTTTCGGGGCGAAAAGCCGATCATGCCGGCCCGCTTGCACGCCCCGCCGAAGCGGCGCACCGGGAAAAAGATTGATTCTGGTGGCATCCGTTGCCGCCGACCGCCTTACCGGCCAAAGCAAAAGGTCGCGACAAGGTCCTGGGGGACAAAGGGAAAACTCGAAAGCTTATTTTCTGCGGCATCGGCACATTGGACAATTTGCCTAATGCCCTCACAGTGTATCCCGGGACAAGAAGCTGTCTTCGAGGCTCGCGAATGTTTTTGCGCGCGGAGCCAGGGCATGGTTCAAGGAGCAAGAGCGGCCGATGAGTGGAGCCTCAGCCACGTTCGAGCAGACTACGAGAGTCGCGGATAGCGGGCACGGTGATGTCAGCCCTGGCGAAATCGCTATTGGGGTCGTCATCGGCCGGACTTCGGAATTTTTCGATTTCTTCGTCTATGCCATCGCCTCGGTGCTCGTTTTTCCGAAGCTCGTCTTTCCGTACCTCGATCCGCTGACCGGGACGCTTTACTCGTTTGCGATCTTCGCGCTTGCGTTCATCGCGCGGCCCTTCGGTACGGCCATTTTCATGGCTATCGATAGAAACTACGGCCGAAGCATCAAACTCACCATAACGCTTTTCCTCCTCGGCACTTGTACGGTCGCCATCGCCTTCCTGCCCGGTCATGAACAGATCGGATGGGTGTCGGCTTTGCTCCTGGCGATCTTTCGCATCGGTCAGGGCTTGGCGCTTGGCGGCGAGTGGGACGGACTTCCATCGCTGCTCGCGATGAACGCGCCCGTGAACCGCCGTGGCTGGTACGCGATGATCCCTCAGCTCGGCGCGCCGCTTGGCCTGATGGTCGCCGCAGCGCTCTTCGCTTATTTCGCAGCCAACCTTTCAAGCGAGGATTTCCTTGAGTGGGGCTGGCGCTATCCGTTCTTCGTTGCCTTCGCCATCAACGTCGTTGCTCTGTTCGCCCGCCTTCGCATGGTGGATACGCCGGAATACATCGAACACTTCGAGCAGCAAGAGCTTGAACCGATGCCGATCGGCGAGACGCTGCGGAAGGAAGGCTTTCATGTCGTTATCGGCGCATTCGCGCCTCTGGCGAGCTTCGCGCTGTTCCACATGGTCACGGTGTTCCCGCTGTCCTGGATCTTCCTCTACACGGATCAGAGCCCGTCGCGCTTCCTCGTCATCGAGTTGATCGGCTCTATCGTCGGGCTCATTACGATCGTGCTTTCCGGTTATGTCGCCGATCGTGTCGGCCGTAGAAACCTGCTCTCGGCGACGGCCGCCGCAATCGCCGTGTTCAGCGGATTCGCACCGCAGATGCTCAATGGCGGCGACATTGGCGAAATCACCTTCATGGTGTCGGGCTTCATCCTTCTCGGCTTGTCCTTTGGACAGTCGTCGGGTGCGGTGGCTTCGAACTTTGCGAAGATCTATCGCTATACCGGTTCGGCTCTGACGACCGACCTCGCGTGGCTGGTCGGCGCTGGTTTTGCGCCGTTCATCGCGCTTTGGCTGTCGAGCCATTTCGGTTTGATGGCGGCAGGCGTCTATCTGCTCTCCGGCGCGGTCTGCACGTATTTGGCGGTGGCCATGAGCCGCCAGCTTGAATCGCACGATCAATGATCCGGCCAGACCGGCTCTAAGCGCCATCTGCAATTTAAGACGCCCGGCTCATCACCGGGCGTTTTCGTCGATGGTGCATTGCTCGGTTCGATGGCGGCGGGCGTCAGGCGAGGCCCAGCTTTTGCGCTAAGCCGATGCGCTGCAGCTTGCCCGTGGCGCCTTTCGGGATCTCCGGCAGCAGCAGGATCTTGCGTGGAACCTTGAAGGTCGCGACGCGCGCGATCACGAAATGGCGTAGTTCGCGTTCCGTCGCTTGCTGGCCTTCCCGAAGCACGACAGCAGCCGCGACGTCTTCCCCGAGCTTATCGTGCGGGACTGCGAACGTCACGGCCTGCAAGACGGCTGGGTGGTCCATCAGCACTTCGTCGATTTCGCGCGGTGAGATTTTCTCGCCGCCGCGATTGATGATTTCCTTCAGTCGGCCGGTGATCGTCACGTAGCCGTCGGCATCGATGATGCCCTGGTCGCCGGTGCGGAACCAGCCATTGGTGAAAGCTTCGCCATTGGCCTTGGGATTGTTCTCGTAGCCAGCGGTGACGTTATCACCGCGGATGACGATTTCTCCCGTTTCACCATGAGCTAGAAGATCGCCGTCGTGATCCATGATCGCGATTTCGGGACCAGCCGCGAGGCCGACAGTCCCCGGCTTCCTGACGCTGCCGATTGGGTTCGACGCCATCTGATGCGCGGCTTCGGTCATGCCGTAGGCTTCGAGGACCGGCGCATCGAAAACCCTTTCGAGTTCTCCGAGGACTTGCGGCGGTAAAGAGGACGACGACGAGCGGATAAAGCGCAGCTTGTGGCGGGCAATGATTTCCCGGTTGTGGTGGGAACGGCCGACGATCGCCTGATGCATCGTCGGGACGCCGGGGTACCAAGTCGGCGCCGCTTCATCCATCGCGTGAAAGAACCTGAGCGCATTGAAGCCCGGCGTGCAGAAAATCGAGCCGCCACGCGACAATGGCGCAAGCACGCCAGCAATCAGACCGTGGATATGGAACAGGGGCATAATGTTGAGCGCGCGGTCGGCGTTCGTCAGATGCAATGCCGTCGCGATGTTGTTGGCGGATGCGGCGACGTTCTTGTGACTCAGCGGCACGATCTTCGGGCGCGATGTCGTGCCGGAGGTATGCAGGATGAGGGCGATGTCGTCAGATTCGGCAGGGCCCGGTTGTGCCGGTTGTTCGCGGCTAACTTCGGCCGAAAGCTCAAAGGCGCCAGCACCGTGTGCCGGATCGCGCTCAAGGGTAATGACCATGATGCCGCGTTCCTCGGCGACGCCGACGGCGGGGGACGTGCTGCCATCTTCGACGATGAGGGCTTTTGTGTTGATGTCCGACATATAGAAATCGAACTCGTCGTGGCGATAGGCCGGATTAAGCGGTGCGGCGGTCGCGGCCGAGGCGACGGCGACAAACACGGTTGCCATCTCAGGCCCGTTGGGCAAGACGATCGCGACGCGGTCGCCGCGACCGATGCCGAACTCATTCAGCCGAGCGATCGTCCTGATGACCAAAGTCCGGAAGCCAGCATAGGTGAGCGGCTCGATGCCGGATGTCCGGATCGCGGGCGCCTGGTCGTCGCCTGCCTTGAGAAGGTCGTGAAGTGTCGTGCTCGTCACCATCGTCGTCGTATCTCCGTGCCCGTGCCTTCGAGGGCGAAATCAGGCTTTTTCAACTCTCAAACGTCCGCCCTTGTGGGCCAAAGTCGCCGCCAGCAATTTCACGCAGGCATAAACCGTTTCGATCTGCGGTGTGGGGACGCTTGCCACTTGTCCGAGTTCGATGACAGAGCCAATCAGCGCATCGGCTTCGATGCCGCGGCCGGCCTCGATATCCTGCAGCATCGAGGTCTTATGCGGACCGACCGCTTCCGCGCCGGCAATGCGCTTTTCAAGGGGAATGCGGAAGCGAATGCCAAGAGCTTCGCCGACGGACTGGGCTTCCCGCATCAATCGTGCGGCTGCATCGCGGGTCGGCTGAAACCGGCAGATGTCCTCGAGCGTCGCGTGCGTCAACGCGCTGATCGGATTGAAGCTCAGGTTGCCCCACAGCTTGGTCCAGATCTCCGCCCGAATGTCGGAAACAACCGGCGCTTTGAACCCGGCCTTTTGCAAAGCGTCGGAAACGCGCGTCACGCGCTCGGTTTTCGAGTTGTCGATCTCGGCAATTGAGAAGCGGTTGCCTTCGATATGCTTAATGACGCCCGGCTCGGTTATTTCCGCGGCAGGATAGACCACGCTGCCGAGCACTCGCTCCGCCGGGAGATTGTCCGCGATGATGCCGCCCGGATCGACGCTTTCGAGACGGCGATTTTCGTGCGGCCCAGCGACGCGCATGAAGTACCACCACGGTATTCCGTTCTGCGCGGTGAGCACGGCGGTCTCGCGACCATACAGCGCGGGAAGATCGCGCACGACGGCTGCGACCTGGTGTGCCTTCATGCCGAGAATGACGAGGTCCTGCTCCGAAACTTCGACGATCTTATCGGTCGCAGCGATGTGCGAAATGCTTTCGCGTCCGTCCTCTTCAATCAATTTTAGTCCATTGGCACGAATGGCCGCGAGGTGCGGGCCGCGCGCAACGACGGTCACGTCTTCGCCGGACTGAGCCAGCCGTGCGGCAAGCAGACCGCCGATACCGCCCGCGCCGACGACACAAATTTTCATCGAACTTCGTCCCTCGAATTCATGTGGCGGTGCAGCAAAAACTTTGTTGGCACTTGGCTTTAGCGCTGCACTTGTCGAACGTGGTTTTTCACGTTTTATGTGCGCTGCGCTTTTAGTGCGAAATGAAAAAGAATTACAAGCCCGAGGGGACGACAAGGATGACCATTCAAACGGAGTCGGGTGCTCCGGCCTCCAGCATTGCGACGCAGGCCACCGGAAGGTGGATGCAGCTCGCGCTCGGGGTTCTGTGCATGACCATGATCGCCAACCTGCAATACGGTTGGACGCTCTTCGTCAACCCGATCGCTGCCAAGTTCGGCTGGGAGATGGCGGCGATCCAGTGGGCGTTCACCATCTTTATTCTCACCGAGACGTGGCTCATTCCGTTCGAAGGCTATCTCGAAGATCGCTTCGGTCCACGGCCGCTCGTGTTGGTCGGCGGCATCATGATCGCGATCTCATGGATCCTGAACTCGCACGCGGACTCGCTGGCGATGCTGTACATCGCCCAGGCCATCGGCGGTGTCGGCGCGGGTTGCGTCTATGGAACCTGCGTCGGCAACGCGCTCAAGTGGTTTCCGGATCGTCGCGGCCTCGCGGCGGGCATCACGGCGGCGGGCTTCGGCATGGGCTCGGCGTTGACGATCATTCCGATCTCGGCGGTGATCGCCTCGCAGGGATATCAAGCCGCGTTCCTTTATTTCGGTGTTCTGCAGGGCGTCGTCATCATCATTGCGTCGTTCTTCTTAAGGACGCCGTCGAAGGATCAGTTCGGTGCGCGCGCTCTGCTGGTTTCGGTAAAGCGCTCGTTCGCGCCATCGGAGATGCTGAAGACTCCCGTATTCTGGGTCATGTATCTGATGTTCGTGATGATGGCGGCGGGCGGCCTCATGGCGACGGCGCAGCTCGCGCCCATCGCGAAAGATTTCAAGGTCGCGGATATTCCCGTGTCGCTGCTTGGCATCACGTTGCCGGCGTTGACGTTCGCGCTGTCGCTTGACCGCGTACTGAACGGCGTCACGCGGCCGTTCTTCGGTTGGGTGTCGGACAAGATCGGGCGCGAGACGACGATGTTCATCGCGTTCGGCATCGAAGGCTTGGGCCTTCTGGCGCTGGCCCACCTCGGGCACGATCCGATCCTGTTCGTCCTCCTGACCGGTCTCGTGTTCTTTGCTTGGGGTGAGATCTACAGCCTCTTTCCGGCGACGTGCGGCGATACGTTCGGCTCGAAGTTCGCCACCACGAACGCGGGCCTTCTTTATACGGCGAAGGGAACGGCGTCGCTGCTCGTGCCGTTTTCGAGCGTGCTGACGCATGCAACGGGAAGCTGGCACGCGGTGTTTTACGTCGCGGCGGCGATGAATATTCTCGCGTCGCTGCTCGCCATTCTTGTTCTGCGGCCTATGCGCCAGCGGATCGCGCAAAGTCTATAACGGTGGCCGTTGCTGTCCGCTAAAGCTTCGAACGGGCCGAAACTCTTCCGGCCCGTTTGCTTTGCAAGGCATGACAACGCGCCGGGGATAGTGACATGCGAGATGCCGATCCATCGAAAGCTTATCTCCTGCTTTGAGGCCGGTCCCGTTTTGCTGGTCACGACGACGACCGGAAAGAGCGGCGAACGCTGTACCATAACGGCGACGGCACGTTCACGGTCGATGGGCGCAGAATCGATCTGCGCGAGCGCATGCGGCTTTGGACGGGCTTTCAGGTCGACTTATGAAGCGCTTTCAGGCGATCTTCGGCGGGCCGCCGCGGCCCTTGAAAAGGAACGCGATCGCAAGGCCTGCGACGAAGCCGCCAACGTGGGCCATGTAGGCGACGCCACCGGCATCGGCGGTTTCATCCGTCCTGGCGATCGACCCGACACCGCTGAAAAGCTGGAGCACGAACCAGAAGCCGATAACGATCAGCGCCGGCATGGACATGACTTGCCGTCCGAACAGCACGTCGACGCGAGCCTGCGGAAACAGAAGCAAGTAGGCGCCGAGCACGCCAGCGATCGCTCCCGAGGCGCCGAGGTTTGGAATGTTGGAGTGCTCGCTGAAATAGAACTGAGCGAATGTCGCGGCGATGCCAGCGACGAGATAAAAGACGAGAAACTTCACGTGGCCGAAGCTCTCTTCGACGTTGTCGCCGAAGATGTAGAGATAGAGCATGTTGCCGAAGAGGTGCATCCAGCCGCCGTGCATGAACATCGCGGTGAAGATGGTGGGCCAGGTCGATGCCGGGTCGGCGACGAATTTGCTCGGGATGAAGGCCCATTGCCGAATGAATTCGTCGCCGCCGTTCATCTCAACGAAAAAGAAAAGGACGTTGGCGACGATAAGACCGGTGGTGACGATAGGCGTGATGCGAACCGCGGAGTCGTCGTCGCCAATCGGAAACATCGCAGGCTCTCCCCTCTCGAAACCGCGTTGTCGTCAAGATTTTAGAAACGCTCAGGCTACGCTCGGTCTCCGTGCCGACATCAGATAGTTGACGTCGGTATCGGGATTGCGCGACCAGACGTCTTGCAGTGGATTGTACGTGATTCCCTCAAAGCGGATGTCGTCCAATCCGGCGGCCTTGGCATAACCGGCCAGTTCCTCAGGTGTGATGAAGCGATCCCACCGGTGCGTGCCGCGCGGCAACCAGCCGAGCACGTACTCGGCGCCGACAATCGCGAGCGCCCAGGCCTTGAATGTTCGGTTCAACGTCGAGAAGACGGCGAGGCCGCCGGGCGCGACGAGGGCCGCACATTCGGCGATGAACTTCGCCGGGTCTGGGACGTGCTCTACAACTTCGAGGCAGGCGACGACATCGAACGACCGTCTTTCCGCGACCAGATCTTCGACGCGCGCCGCGCGATAGCCGATGGTCAAGCCCTGGCCTTCGGCGTGTGCCGTGGCGATGGCGATGTTCTTTTCAGACGGATCGATGGCGGCGACGGTGGCGCCCATGCGCGCGAGCGGTTCCGAGACGAGACCGCCGCCGCAGCCGATATCGACGGCCGTCAAGCCGGACAGAGGTCTTAATGCCTTGGGGTCGCGGCCGAAGCGCTCCACGGCTGCATCGCGAATGAAGGAGAGCCGCGGCGGCCCAATCTGGTGGAGAGGGCGAAACTTGCCTTGCGGGTTCCACCATTCGGAGGCCAGCCGGGAAAAACGCTCAACCTCGCCGGTATCGAGGGTGCGTTCGCTGGCGTCCGATTGCTGCGTTGCGGTCATTGCTGTCTCCGTCCTGCACCCTACACGTCAACCGGGCGGTCATCTTGTCAAGCTATTGTCCCGGCAACGTTGATTTTCGGTTGTTGCCGGGGGGCTCGCGAGCCGCTAAGAAGCGCCGGACTCAATCCAAATCCGAATGCTCGCATGGCCTGTAACAGGGACCGGGGTGGGCTTGCACAGGCACAGAAAGCGCTTCGAGAATGGCGACGGTAGTGATGAAATTTGGCGGCACGTCGGTCGCCAACATCGAGCGCATTCAGAATGTCGCCCGGCACGTTAAGCGCGAGGTCGACGCCGGCAATAAAGTCGCGGTCGTGGTGTCGGCTATGGCCGGGGTGACGAACCAACTCGTCGCGTGGGTGAAGGAAGCGTCTCCGCTTTACGATGCGCGCGAGTACGACTCGGTGGTCGCGACGGGTGAGCAGGTGACGGCCGGCCTCCTCGCCATCACTTTGCAGGCGATGGGGCTTCGCGCGCGGTCGTGGGCCGGTTGGCAGGTTCCAGTCAAGACGGATGGCGCCCACGGTTCGGCGCGGATCATCGATATTCCGGGCGAAGATCTCAAAGCGCGGATCGAAGGCGGCGAGGTCGCCGTCATCACCGGCTTCCAAGGCATCGAGCCAACCGACAACCGGATCTCGACCCTCGGTCGTGGCGGTTCCGATACGAGCGCCGTCGCGATTGCCGTCGCGCTCGAAGCGGACGTGTGCGACATCTACACCGACGTCGACGGTGTCTACACGACAGACCCGCGGATCGTTTCGAAGGCGAAGCGGCTGGCGAAAATTTCCTACGAAGAGATGCTCGAAATGGCGTCGCTTGGATCGAAGGTCCTGCAGACGCGCTCCGTCGAGTTGGCGATGGTTTACAAGATCAGGACACGGGTGCTCTCGAGTTTTGTTGCGCCGGATGCCATGAAACCCTTCAAAGCCGACAATATCGAAGATATCGGCACTATCGTATGCGACGAGGATGAGATCGTGGAACAGCAAGTCGTGAGCGGCATCGCCTATGCGAAGGACGAAGCGAAGGTGACGCTTCTCAATGTCGACGACAAACCGGGTATTGCCGCAAGGATCTTCGGGCCGTTGTCGGAGGCCAACATCAACGTCGATATGATCGTCCAGAACGTCACGCCGGACGGCAAGCATACGGACATGACGTTTACTGTGCAGGCGGCCGAGCTGCCGCGCACGCTCGACGTTTTGAAAAAGGCGAAGGCCGACATCGGCCACGTCGACGTCAAAAGTTCGGCGGACGTCGTGAAGATTTCGGTGATCGGCGTTGGCATGCGCAGCCACGCAGGCGTTGCGGCGCAAATGTTTAAAACGCTGTCGGAGAAGGGCATCAACATCCACGCGATTTCGACGTCGGAGATCAAGGTCAGCGTGTTGATCGATGCGGCATATGCTGAACTCGCGGTGCGCGCATTGCATTCGGCCTATGGGCTCGACAACGATTAAGGCGCGGCGCTCTTACCAGCCCCGTCCCTTTATGACTAAGGTGTAATTGCCGGGCAGATTCTGCTGGCGAGACGATGGGCAAGGCAAGATGGTGCGGCGCGATGATCCGAGACCCTTACCGAGCGAAACCTCGCTCCGGGTCATCATGCGCCATCTTCGCGAGATCATGGCCGACGGTGGCGAAGGCCAGGACAAGCTCGATCGCATCGTTCGCCAGATCTCGGGCGTCATGGTCGCCGAGGTCTGCTCGATCTATCTGAAGCGCCAGGACGGATCGCTTGAACTTTTCGCATCTGAAGGCCTCAATCCGGGAGCAGTGCATACAACCCGGTTGAAGCGCGGCGAGGGCCTCGTCGGGCGGGCGTCCGAGCTTGGGGTGACCGTCAACGAACCGGAAGCGTCGAGCCATCCGGCATTCTCCTATCGGCCGGAGACGGGCGAAGAAATCTATCACTCGTTGCTTGCCGTGCCGATTTCCCGCTCGGGTCAGGTGCTCGGCGTGCTCGTCATTCAGAACCGGACGCCGCGCGAATACTCCGACGAGGACGTCGAGGTCATGGAGGCAACCGCGATGGTGATCGCGGAAAACCTCGTCTCCGGAGCGGTCGCCGGAACGGTCGCCGCGATCGAAGCCTCGCGCTCGCAACCCCTCGTGATCGAAGGCGAACCGATTTCAGACGGCATCGCGCTTGGTCATGTCGTGCTGCACGAGCCGCGTATCGTCGTTACGCAATTGATGGCGGAAAATCCCGTTCTCGAATTGGAGCGGCTGTCGCACGCGCTCGAAAAGCTGCAAGCGAATATCGACGAGATGTTCGAGCAGGAGCATTTGTCGAACGTCGGCGAGCACAGGGATGTGCTCGAAGCGTATCGCATGTTCGCGCACGACAAAGGCTGGCACCGGCGGCTGCGCGAAGCGGTCGAGGGCGGCCTCACGGCGGAAGCTGCCGTCGAGCGTGTTCAGAACGCGATGCGGACGCGCATGCTGCGTCAGCACGACAGCTATTGGCGGGAACGCCAACGCGACCTTGACGATCTGTCCGACCGGCTGCTGCGTGTGCTCGCGGGACGCCTCAAGAGTTCGGAAGACGACGGCGGATTGCCCCCCGATACGATCCTTGTGGCGCGGACGATGGGACCGGCCGAGCTTCTCGACTACGACCGGACACGGCTGCGCGGTCTCGTCGTCGAAGATGGTTCGAGCCAAAGCCACGTCGCCATCGTCGCGAAAGCGCTCGGCATTGCAGCGATCGGGCAGGCGGCCGGAATTGTCGATCGGGTTTCAGCGGGCGATGCCGTGATCATCGATGCCGTTGCGGGCGAAGTTCATCTCCGGCCGACGGCCGAACTGATCTCTGCCTATTCCGACAAAGTCCGTTTTCGGGCGCGGCGGCAGAAGCGGTATCAATCGCTGCGGGAACGCCCGGCGATCACCAAGGACGGTTTGCCGATCACACTCATGATGAATGCGGGTCTTCTTGTCGACATGCCGCATCTTGAAGAGTCGGGAGCCGATGGTATCGGGCTCTACCGGACGGAGCTGCAGTTCATGCTGTCGGAGTCATTTCCGCGCCTCGACCGGCAAACGCAACTTTACAAGTCGGTGATCGACGAAGCGGGCGGCAAACCGGTGGTGTTCCGCACGCTCGATATCGGCGGCGATAAGGTGCTGCCTTATCTTCGCCAGCCCAAGGAAGAAAATCCGTCGATGGGCTGGCGCGCGATCCGTATGGCGCTCGACCGGCCGGAACTGTTCCGCTTGCAGATCCGGGCGCTGCTCAAAGCCGCTGCGGGGCGCGAGTTGCGCGTGATGATCCCCATGGTTTCGGCAGCCTACGAGCTTGGCGCGATCAAGGCGCTGATCGAGCGCGAGAAGGCATTTTTGACGGAGCACGGGCATCAGCTGCCGGAGACGGTACTCGTCGGGGCGATGTTCGAAGTCCCGGCGCTCCTGTTCGAACTCGACGCGTTTTTGACCCGGGTCGATTTCGTGTCCGTCGGCTCGAACGACCTCATGCAGTTCCTGTTTGCGGCGGACCGCACGAATGCGCGCGTCGCGAGCCGTTTCGACGTTCTGGCTCCGGCTCCCTTGAGGGTGTTCCAGACGCTCATGAAGGCGGCGAACTCCTACGGGGTCCCGGTGACGTTGTGCGGCGAGATGGCGGGTAGCCCGCTCGAAGCGATGACGCTCATTGCGCTTGGCTTCCGGTCGCTGTCGATGGCACCCGCTTCCATCGGTCCGATCAAGTCCATGATCCTATCCCTCGACGCGGGAAAGGCCACGGCCCTCCTCGACGATCTTTTGAAAGAGGGTGCGAAGGACGTACGCATGTCCTTGGAGCAGTTCGCGGAAATGGAACACGTCGCGCTCGAGGGTTAACGGCGCTCCGCCGCCCGATGCGGAGTCTTTGACAAACAACGATTTTTGGCCAACAATATACTTAACGTTGGGGGGCCGGTGCGTTTTACCGGTAAGTGGGTATGCGTCGAAGCGTAGGGCGGAGCGTTCCGGCCGGGAGTCATGAGCGTGAGCGGCAGGTTTATAGCCGTAATGACGCACACATGCAGGCGGCGTCGGTGCAGGCTCAGGCGGAAAGCCGGGCGCTGATAGCGCGGTTTTTCATCGATTTAAGGCAAGCGCTGCGGCTGACGGTGCCGCAAGCGGCACATTATTTAGCGGTGCGACCGGAAGTCGTCGAAGCCCTTGAGACGGGGCAGGTCGAGTATCTGCCGCCATGGCCCGAAACGTCGGGCATCATCATGACCTATACGTCAATGGCGGGTGTCAGCGGCCGTCCGGTGCTCAATGCCATCGGCACGCTTTTTACGCAGCTTTCCGTGGCGGCCGCGCCGCCTCAAGCGCCTGTGCGCTCTTCGTTACCGTATCTGCATCAACCGATGCAGCCGCAGCAGCAACGTTATCCAGCGGCGCCGCAGTACGCGATGCCCCAACAACAGCAGCCTTTCCCCGCCCGTCAGAAGCCGCAGCGTACCGTCGCTCCGCAGACGGAGCCGGACATTGCGCGCTCCGGGCTCATTGAATCGAGCCGAAATCTGCTGCGGGCGGGCTCGGCTATAGCGAACGGGGCGCGGCGCCTGCCGCAGGAGGCCCTCGATCGCGTTCGCGATCAGGTTCGGACTAGGCCGCAACGGGCGCTTTATGCCCTTTCGCTGCCGCTCGGCCTCGTTGTGATCACAATGCATTCCTCGATTTTCGCGACGATCTCGGCACCGTTTGGAATGGCCGTGCAATGGGGCAGCACCTATATTCAAGAGCATTACGGCCCGGTGCGAGACGGCATGCGCTATATTGAAGTTGACGATCCCCGGTCGCGGCGGGCTGATAAATTGCGGATCGGCGGCGGTTCGTATTAGATAGGGCGCTAGATGCTGGGCGCCCGATGCGCGGTGACGCGCTCAAAGCGTTGTCGCAGCGTTGTGGCCGCCTTTTTACGGCCCGCCATTACCAAACCCACATTCTCAAGCTCCCATTCTTAAGCTCATCGGACACATGTCAGCACTGCCACGCGATAAACTCGACCGTCTCTTCGAACGCTGGATGGGCATTCAGGATCAGCTGAACCATGGCATTCCGCAGGCGGAATACGTAAAGCTGTCGAAGGAATTCTCGGAACTCAGCCCCGTCGTGGCGCAAATCAATGCGTTGCGTAAAGCCGAGGCCGAAAGCCGGGATCTCGAACAGATGATCCGCGATCCCGCCGCCGACAAAGACATGGTCGATCTCGCCTACTCCGAGCGGGCGGCGCTGTCGGAACGCATCACCGACCTCGAACAGAAGCTTCGCGTTGCGCTTCTGCCGAAAGATGCGGCAGATGAAAAAAGCGCGATCCTGGAAGTTCGGGCGGGAACGGGCGGCGATGAAGCGGCGCTGTTCGCGGCCGATCTTTTTCGCATGTACTCGCGCTATGCCGACCTCAGAGGCTGGAAGACGGAAATCATATCAGCCTCGGAAAACGATCTCGGGGGTTACAAGGAAATCATTGCGTCGATCACAGGCGCGGGTGTCTTCGCGCGGTTGAAATTCGAATCCGGCGTGCATCGCGTACAGCGCGTTCCGGCAACGGAAGCAAGCGGGCGCATTCATACTTCGGCCGCGACCGTCGCGGTGCTACCGGAAGCGGAAGACATCGATATCGTTATCAGGCCGGAAGACATTCGCATCGATACGATGCGGGCGGGCGGCGCGGGCGGGCAGCACGTCAACAAAACGGATAGCGCGGTGCGCATGACGCATCTGCCGACGGGGATCGTCGTCGTTTCCGCCGAAAAATCGCAGCATCAGAACCGGCGGCTTGCCATGGCCGTACTGAAGTCGCGCGTTTACGAGCTTGAGCGCGAGAAGGCCGCGACCGAGCGTTCGGACGCGCGCAAATCGCAAGTCGGCTCGGGCGATCGTTCGCAGCGCATCCGGACGTACAACTTTCCCCAAGGGCGTGTGACGGACCATCGCATCAACCTCACGCTCTACAATCTCGAAGACGTCATGACAGGCAATGCTCTCGATATGTTGGTCGACCCGCTGATTACGGATCACCAGGCGACGATGCTTGCCGAACTCAGCGCGGCGTGACGACGATGGCCGGTGTCGACGCCGACCCATTGCCCGCGGTTCATTTTCGATCCGACCAGAGCATCGGCGACGCGCTGGCCCAGCTGACGCGCGTACTCAGGGACGCGGGAATTGATACGCCGCAACGCGACGCGCGCTTCCTGCTGCGGGGGCTTCTCGGACTCGATGGCGCGAAGTTGCTGTCCTGTTCGGCCCGGGCGCTTGGCGACGACGCTGAGAGGATCAGTGATGCGGCGCGGCGCAGGGCGGCGCACGAACCGGTTTCGCGCATTCTCGGGCATCGCGAATTTTATGGGCGCGACTTCATCGTGACGCCGGATGTGCTCGATCCGCGGCCCGATACCGAAGCCGTCGTCGAGGCGGCCCTCGGTCTCATCAAATCGCGCGGACTTTCGCAGCGGCCGCTTTCGATTGTAGACGTCGGAACCGGATCTGGAATTCTGATCGTTACGCTGCTTGCCGAACTGCCGAACGCGCGCGGCGTTGGCACCGACGTCAGTCAGGCAGCCCTTGAGGTGGCCCGGCGAAATGCGGCGTCGCTTGGGGTCAAGGACCGGGTTCACTTCGTTGCGACATCTGGTCTCGATGGTTGCGCGGGACCCTTCGACCTCGTGATCTCGAACCCTCCCTATATATCCACAGGTGAGATCGACGAGTTGGAGCGGGATGTGAAGGATTTCGATCCTCTCCTGGCGCTTGACGGCGGTGCTGACGGCCTCTGCGTTTACCGTAAGATCGCCCAGAATATCGTGGAATTGCAGCGGCCATTGATGGTCGTTTTGGAGGTCGGCTCGACCCAGGCCGAGGCGGTTATCGAGATTTTCTCAAGCGCTGGCGGTCAACTTATTGGCCGGCATAAGGATTTGGGCGGCCATACGAGGGCTGTTGCGCTGGAGATACATCTCTAACCCAAGCGATCATTTCTGTTTGCGGAATTACGTTTCCGGAGTAATGTCAGTCCCGAAGAGTTTGATCGGATGTGCTTGGCCATTGATGCCGCTAAAGCGGCTACCGAGCCGGCCTTCCCATCTCAGATGATCAGCGCAAACTTTCTCGGACCCCACTGTCCGTTGATTGGCGAATGTCGGGCCTATCCTTCTCGGCATGTGTGCTGACAAAGCTCCTTATGAGGACGGCTCTAGTATCTTTACAGGCGTGATGACTGGGATGAGTGCGATTTTGCCCGAGGCATTGGGGCAAGAGCCTGGGCTTACGAGCCTTGGATTAGATCCGTGGGACATGTCCGTGGGACAGTGGTGACTTTAAGAAGCAAGATTTTTGAATTGGATCAGAGGATCCAGGGCGACGCCTCGCGGAAATGAGCGTGCGCCGGTGGTCAATACCAACAAGCATGAACGGGAGCCCATGAGGCAAGGTCAACAGAACCGTCGCGGTCGCGGACGAAACAACAACAGCAATAACAACAACAATAATAATAACCGCAAATCGCAAAATCCCCTGATGCGCAGCTTCGAGAGCTCGGGCCCTGACGTGAAGATTCGCGGCACGCCCTCGCATATCGCTGAGAAGTACATCACCCTGGCGCGGGATGCGCTTTCGTCGGGTGACCCGGTGCTGGCCGAGAACTATTTGCAGCACGCCGAGCACTACAATCGCATCATCCTGGGCTATCGCGAGCAGGTGGCGCAGCAGGGCGGCGTGGATCCGATAGGCACCGGCGGCGCGCGGACGCACTCGCTGGCGGGTCCTGAAGGTGCCGATGGCGACGAGTTCGGCGACGAGGACGGCGACGACTTCGGCGGGCAGCCGCAGGCCGCCGGTCAGGGTGGACAGCCGGATTTGCCGCAACAGCCTTTCCAGCAGCCGCCACAGCAACAGCGCAACTTCGATAATCAGAACCGCTACGATAACCGGGATAACCGGGATAACCGACAGCCGCGCCAGGAGCGGTTCAACAATAACCGCAATGATAATCGCAACGATCGCGGCGACGGCCAGCGCTACGATCGCAATGACCGCGGCGATCGCGGTGAGCGACAGGAATTTCGTGGCGATCGTGGTGGTGATCGCGGCGATCGATTTGAGCCGAGGAACGGTCCCGCTCCCAGTGGCGGCGAAGGCCGCTTCCGCGACGATCGCAGGCCTCAGAACGGCAACGGCGAAGGCAATCAGGGCGATGGCGGCTTTCGTCGTCGCGAGCGCTATCAGGCTCCGAACAACGGCAATTCGAACGGCGCCGATCGCGAGCACGCAAACAGTGGTTTTCAGCCGCCCGTAACGGCTGCCCCGCAGCCCGTCGTCGAGCGTCCGGCGCCTCAGGCTGCCGCGCCGCCGCCGCCGGCTTCCATTGAGCAGCAGGAGCAGCCGGCCTTCTTGCGCCGTCCGGTTCGCCGCCCGCGTCGCGAGGAACCCGCCGAGGCTCCGGCCGTGCCGCCAGCCGCGAACGAAGATACGGAATAAAGAAAAAGAGCCCCGGTTGTGGGGCTCTTTTTATTTAATGCGTGCGACTCGCCCCGGCGAGCCGGCCGCCAGGGACGGATTAAGCGCGATTTTTCGCGACGTCGTAGACACGATCGAAGATGGCTTCGATGTAGCGGCTCGCGGGACAGTATGACCAATGCTTTCCGGCGAACTCAAATCCGTCTGGACTGCTTGGCCGCAACGCCTGTCGCATTTTCAGCAGAATGAGCGAATTGGCCGGAACCTCGTCGGGAATGCCCGGCAATCTGCATGGCACGTTGTTCTGCCGTGTCACCGCTACCGCTGACGTGCGGACCTTGTTCCACTCGAGCGGCGTTGCGCGCGCTTCGGCGGTCTGAGGCTCTACGAAGAGCGCGCGAAGGTGATCGAGGATAACGACGGAGTTGGCGAGCGTGATACCGACCGCATGCAGGCCATAGTCGTCGCCGCCGGTCATTTCTAAAATCTCTCGCGCGGCGTGCCGGTCTTTGCCGAGGAGACGCGGCAGCAATCCCTTCCAAGGGTTCCGGGCAACCTGCAAGATTTCAAAAAGACCGAACAAGCGGCGAAACTTGGCGGGTTCGTAAGACGTGTCCTCCGGCGAGAGAAATGGGTAAGCCGTGGCGTAGGCGAGGGCGGCGAGAGCCGCGTTCCGATCTGTGCCGTTTGCGACATAAGCCGCCATAACGGCGATCGCTTCCGGAGCCCAAGGCCGCTGTTCGGCCAGTGCATCCACGCGTTTCGCGAAAGCGCCTTGCGCGGACGCGCGGTCTCCGTCTCCGCGGGGCGCGAATGAGCGAAGCGCGCTGCCGTCGCGAAAAAGGGCGCGGCGCAGCCTGGAGATCATCAGGCGATTGAGTGGAGGGCCTTCGACACGGTACGTGCGATCGAGGTCGGGACGGTCGATGAGCGCGTCGATTTCGTCATCGGCTTCTACGACGACGATCGAAGCGAGACCTCCAAAGCGGATATGGCGAGCCATCGGTCGATTTTTCTCCGGGCTTTATGGCGGGCAAATTTCGGCCGTCGCCGCTTAATCCGCGATCTCGAATGTATCGCCGACGCGGATGCGGCCGCCGTCAATGATGCGAGCGTACACGCCGAAATCGGTGTGCCCGAGCGTCTTCGACAGAAACGACGGAATTTTCATGTCGCGGACGCCGGTTTCCGGATCGACGTTGGTTGCGGCGCAACGCTCGGTGCGCTTGAAGATTTCGAGTGTCGTTGTGCCCGTGCGCAACTTCTTGCCGACGAGATCGAGTTCTTGCCACGGCACAAGGCCGTCAATTACGAGGTTCGGACGAAAGCGGCGGGCATCGACGTGAGAGCCGATCATGCCTTCCAGCGCGGTCAAGCTCTGGCGGCTAACGAGATGCAGGCACTTCGGCGCGACGTCGGAAAAGCTGTGGCCGGGACTGACGACGACGCGGGGGCGGCCGCGAAGTCCCGATGTCACGATCCGGGCGATGGCGTCCTCGATCGCCGCACGCCCCGCTTCAGTCCGCAAGTCGCCGCGGGCGATCTCCGTTCCGGATTTCGAGATGACCAGGGTCTCGGTGCTGTCGTCGAACAGGGAGCGGACGGTTGCCAGCTCTTCGTTTCGCATCAGCATGACGAAGTGAATCTTCTGGAGATGCTGGGGGCTGGCCGGATCGAATGGGCCAGGACCGTTCTCGATGGCGTAGGCTCGGTCGAACGGCAGGGTCTGCATCGGGGTCAATTCTACGCTTTCGAGAGGTTCGGGCGTCAAACCCTTAACCGGATAGCGGTAAAGGGCTTCGATGCTGACGATCGCGGACTTTCCCATTTCTGACGGTGCCATGTCGCGAAATTTCCTCGGGTTTTATCGATGCTGCCTCTTTTTCGAGCGGCGCCCGATCCTATATCGGGAGCATCGTAGGGGTAGCCGGGGATGCCGACCATCGGGTCTTTGGCCGCGCCATGATGATAAAAATCAAATCGCATGGCATTCTTTCCGGGCCTCATGGGGCGGAACGAATGTGCTGGAGGACGCGACATGAACTTCGAACGCTACACGGACCGCGCCAAGGGCTTCATCCAATCGGCCCAATCGCTCGCGCTTCGTGAGAACCATCAACAAGTCACACCCGATCATCTTCTGAAAATCCTGCTCGATGACCCCGAGGGTCTGGCGAGCGGCCTTATTCAGAAAGCCGGTGGGGACGCCCGCGGGTCGCTTCGCGCGGTCGAGGCCAATCTCGCCAAGAAGCCGAAGGTCACGGGCGGCTCGGGGCAGGTTTATGTTTCGCCCGAACTCGCGCGGCTTTTCGATGCCGTCGAGAAGCTTGCCGATAAGGCGAGCGATAAGTTCGTCACCGCCGAGCGTCTGCTGCTGGCTCTGGCGCTTGATACCTCGACCGACGCGGGCAAAGTGCTGCGCGACGCGGGCGTGACGGCCGACAAGATTAACGCCGCCATCAACGACATCCGCAAGGGCCGCACCGCCGATAACGCGAATGCCGAACAAGCTTACGATGCGCTGAAGCGGTATGCGCGCGACCTGACGGAAGCGGCCGCAACGGGCAAGCTCGATCCCGTCATCGGGCGAGACGAAGAGATTCGCCGTACCATTCAAGTTCTGTCGCGGCGGACGAAGAACAATCCCGTTCTGATCGGCGAGCCCGGTGTCGGCAAGACGGCGATCGCGGAAGGGTTGGCGCAGCGCATCGTCAAGGGCGACGTGCCCGAGAGCCTCAAGGACAAGAAGCTGCTGTCGCTCGATATGGGCGCGCTGATCGCTGGCGCGAAATATCGTGGCGAATTCGAGGAGCGGCTGAAGGCCGTGCTTTCGGAAGTCGAAGCCGAGGGCGGCAATATCATTCTTTTCATCGACGAACTGCACACCATCGTCGGCGCTGGCAAGACCGAGGGCTCTATGGATGCGGGCAACTTGCTCAAGCCAGCTCTGGCGCGCGGTGAACTTCACTGCGTTGGCGCGACGACGCTCGACGAATACCGCAAGCACATCGAGAAGGACGCGGCGCTGGCCCGTCGCTTCCAGCCGATTTTCGTCTCCGAGCCGACGGTCGAGGATACGATCTCGATCCTGCGCGGCTTGAAAGAGAAGTACGAGCTGCACCACGGCGTGCGCATCACCGACAGCGCGCTCGTTTCGGCGGCGACGCTTTCGAACCGCTACATCACCGACCGGTTCCTGCCCGACAAGGCAATCGACCTCGTCGATGAGGCGTCGTCGCGGCTGCGGATGCAAGTCGATTCGAAGCCGGAGGAACTCGACGCCATCGACCGCGATCTCATGCAGCTCATGATCGAACGCGAAGCTCTGAAGAAGGAGACCGATGCGGCATCGAAGGACCGCCTGGGCCGTATCGAAAAGTCCATCGCGGAGTTGCAGGAAAAGTCTCACGCGATGACGGCGCGCTGGCAGGCCGAGAAGCAGAAGCTCGGCTCGGCGCAGAAGCTCAAAGAAACGCTCGACGGGCTCCGCAACGAACTGGAACAGGCGCAGCGTAAGGGCGACCTCGCGCGCGCGGGCGAGCTTCGCTACGGGAAGATCCCCGAGCTTGAAACGAAGCTTGCGGACGTCGAGAAACACGAAGGCAAGGGCGCTCTCGTTGAGGAGGCCGTAACGCCGGATCAGATCGCGGCCGTGGTGTCGCGCTGGACGGGCGTGCCGGTCGATAAAATGCTCGAAGGCGAACGCGACAAGCTTCTCAAGATGGAGGAGGCGCTGGGCAAGCGCGTCATCGGTCAGAAGGAAGCGGTCATCGCTGTCTCGACGGCCGTTCGCCGCGCACGCGCCGGGCTGCAGGACCCGAACCGGCCGATCGGCTCTTTCATGTTCCTCGGACCGACTGGCGTCGGCAAAACCGAACTGACGAAGGCGCTTGCGGGCTATCTCTTCGACGACGACACGGCGCTGCTCCGCATCGACATGTCGGAATACATGGAGAAGCACTCAGTCGCGCGTTTGATCGGCGCGCCTCCGGGCTACGTCGGTTACGAGGAGGGCGGCGCTTTGACCGAAGCGGTCCGGCGGCGTCCCTATCAGATCGTCCTGTTCGATGAGATCGAGAAGGCGCATCCGGATGTCTTCAACGTGCTGCTGCAGGTCTTGGACGACGGACGTTTGACAGATGGCCAAGGCCGCACGGTCGACTTTAAGAATACGCTGATCGTGCTGACATCGAACATCGGTGCGCAGTACCTCGTCGAGCAGAAGGAAGGCGAGGAGACCGAAGCCGTGCGCGACGAGGTGATGGCCGAGGTTCGGACGAAGTTCCGGCCGGAGTTCCTGAACCGTCTCGACGACATCATCCTGTTCCACCGCCTGCAGCGGGCGGACATGACGAAGATCGTCGATATCCAGATGGCGCGGCTGCAGAAGCTGCTCGTCGATCGCAAGATCAAAATCGAACTCGATGAGCAGGCCAAAACGTGGCTCGCCAACCGCGGCTACGATCCGGCTTACGGGGCGAGGCCGCTGAAGCGCGTCATCCAGCGCAACGTGCAGGATCCGCTCGCCGAGCAGATCCTCGCGGGCGGTGTGAAGGATGGCGATACGGTGCAAGTCTCGGTGCGCGACGGCGCCCTGACGATCAACGGCTGGCCGATCAAAGCGGCGGCTTGATGAAGTGCGCCGGCGACTGCGCTCCGCGGAGCCGGCCGCCGGGGACGCGCCTCGGCAAAAAATTTCGGACGCGATACGGGGGCATCGCGTCCGAGCTGCAGAAGTCTTTGAGGTTTCGTCGCGTTTTTTTAGCGGACGCAGACGAGGCGGCCGCTCGGCGTGCGAACGGCGCGGTAGCCGGTATGGCGAACACACCAGGCTTGATTTTGCCCGCCCCAGATGCAGCGGCCGGTGACGCTGCTGCGATGGCGGTTCGGACCACAGCCGCCGAGGGCAGATGCGGGCGTAACGGCATACGAGAGATCGACTGCGAGAAGTGCGGCGAGACCGAGTAGGGAAGCGAAAAGTTTTTTCATGACAGAGTCTCCTTGAGGACGCGCGATATTGATCGTTTTCAGCATGCAGTCCGCAGTTTCCGTCCAATAACCTGAACTCGGCATTAACGGTGCCGACATCGTATTAAGGCTGGCTGGGGCGTTCGATCGGCTGACGGCGCGCAGCCGGTCGCCGGGGATGGCGTCGTCCAACGACGGTCGGCCCGGGTTGAGCCGCCCGTCGTCGTGGCCTTCGTTTTTATTACTGCCCGGTGCCTTTGCTTGCGGCCTCGGCCTCGGCCATCCGCTTCTGCATCTCGGCCTTTACAGCGTCGAGGTTGAAGCTCGCGCCGCGCTGCATCGGCGGGAAATCAATGAACGTCTGAAGTTCCTTGCCGACCGTCTGTTGGACGAATACGAAGCGCCAGAACTGATACTTGAACCAATCGAAGTATTGCTGGCCGCCTTCCTTCGTCCCGTTGTTCGGCCAGCCGGTGCGTTCGAACGGATCCAAGCGCAGGTTCGTGATGTAAGGCACGTCAGGGTGCGTCTTTTCTCCCACCCAGCCATTCGGCTGGTCGATGAAGCGGAATTTATAGTCGTCGATGCGCACCGCGCCGACCGTGCTTTCGCCGAGATAGAAAATCTCGTGACGCGCGGAAGGACCTTTTCCTGTGATGCAATCCATCTGGTTGTAGCCATCCAGATGGTTCTTGTAGGTCCGGTCGCCGATCTGCTTACCCTTGAGCAATTCTTCCGTGATGTTCGGATTACCGGCTGCTGCCGCGAAGGTCGGCAACCAGTCGAGGCCCGAGAAAATCCCGTTCTGAACCGTGTCTGGTGCCACATGACCAGGCCAGCGAAGGATCGCGGGCACCCGGAAACCGCCTTCAAGGACCGTTCCCTTGGACTGCGCGAATGGCGTCTGACCACCATCGGGCCACGTGAAGACTTCTGTGCCGTTGTCGGTGGTGAAGACGACGATGGTGTTATCGTCGACGCCCATGTCCTTGAGCTTCTGCATCACGAGACCGATGTCGTCGTCGAGCTGGGCCATGCCGGCTTCTTCTTCCGACCAGCCGTTCTCGGAATTCCGCATCGCTTCATATTTGGGAGAGAGATGCGTGACGATGTGCATACGTGTCGGGTTGAGCCAGACGAAGAACGGCTTGCCGTCCTTTTTAGCCTTGTCCATGAAATTGATCGCGAGGTCGCGGATCTCGTCGTCGACCGTTTCCATGCGCTTGGGATAGAGCGTGCCGGCATCCTCGATTTTCTGCTTTCCGACCTTACCCCAACGTGGCATTTCAGTAGGATCATCGGTGTCGGTCGCCCAGCTGTGGACCATGTTGCGCGGGCCGACGACGTTCAAGAGGTTCTGCGGATAGTTGGGATGGGCGGGGTCTTCCATCGCATCCAAGTGATAGAGGTAGCCGAAAAATTCATCGAAGCCATGGACGGTCGGGAGGAACTCGTTCTTGTCGCCGAGGTGGTTCTTGCCGAACTGTCCGGTGGCGTACCCCATCGATTTTAATACGGTCGCAATGGTCACGGCTTCGGCCGGAAGCCCGGTCGGCGCGCCAGCCTGGCCGACGGTCGTCATGCCGGTGCGGATCGGAAGTTCGCCGGTGATGAAGTTCGCGCGGCCCGCCGTGCAGCTTGCTTCGGCGTAATAGTCGGTGAAGAGCATTCCGTCTTTTGCAAGCTTGTCTAGGTTTGGGGTGCGCCCGGCCATCAATCCTCGATGATAGGCGCCGATGTTCCACATGCCGATGTCGTCGCCCATGATGACGACGATGTTCGGTTGGGATTGTGCGTGAGCTACGGAGGAATAAAGCGATGGAAGAGTAAGTGCCGCTGCGGCTAGCAGGCCCGCTAGTTTATTTGACGGCCGAATATCGAACATGGATCATCTCCTCGTTCCGGCGTTTTTTCAATGATTGATGAGGAAGAAAAACGGAAGGGACTCGTTTGATGTCCGACGCGAAGATTACCTAGCCAAAATAAAATCGGCATAGCATCGCTCCGGTCCCCCCGGAACACGCGGTGATAAATTCCCGTCCGGCGCAGAAACTCTGCTCAATGCGCAGCAACGTCAATTGTAATCGTCGTTGCGTTGCGATGTATGAAATCGGTTCACCGCGAATTTACCATCCTTCGCATGCGTAAACGTATTTCATTGCGGAAGCCGCCGGCATGCTTTCTTGCATTTCGCCAATACTGACAGATGCAACGTCTGCGGCCTATCTATTGATCTATCCGTTCAACCCATTGGGCGCGTCCGGGCCAAGGCGCGAAGGGATCGGCGAAGTACTGCGTTTCGCGAAAGACCTTCCCCTCGCGGAACTCCATGATGCTGACCGTGTATGACGGTTTGCCATCGTAAGTGATGACGTACTCCGTGATCCAAAGGTCGCCGTGCCCCATGATGCGCCGAATGACGAAGTGCTTGTTGGGGAGCAATCCGCGCGTCGTCCGGATGGCGAGGCGGCCTCGGATTCGCTCGCCGGACTGGGGATATTCCAGCACGACGTCGTCGTGATAGATCTCATCCTCGGCATCGTCGTCTCCGGCCTCGGACGCGGCCCAGTGCCGGTCCAGCGCCGCCCGGATATCCTGATCGCCCATGTCGCTCTTCTGCTCCACGACCTCGGTGCGCCTTCCCCCTTTAACCCGCGCGTCAATTGCTGCTTGCTGCTTCGCGCCACCGAGAAACGAATTCGTTGAGCTCGTCTTCGGCCAGATCGGAGACAACGAAGTACTCGAAGTCCCGGCCCTGCCACTGAATGACGAAATAGCCGTCGTCGGTCGATTTCAGCGCCGGTTCGGTGGTGGCTCTCTGGCCAGCGCGAGGGATGGCGACGACGCTGATGATGTGGGCTCGGCGTCGGTAAACGAGAACGGGTACCGGCTTTCCGTCAACGATTTCGACCCGGCCGCCAGCAAGGGGAAATCCTGCGCTGGCCAAATCCACGACCTGGGGTGAAAGAGCGAGTTTACTGTCGAACCAGGGCTTGACGGTGTGCCTGTCGCTCGATGCGACGTCGAAGGGCGCGGCGGCCAGAAGTGCGCGCTGGTGATCGGCGACAATGGCGGCGATTTCGTTTGCAGCTGGGTTTGGACGTAGGGCGCCATACATGCCGCCCGCTGTGACGACAACGGCAATTGCTGCAGCGGCGGCCATCTGGCGCCAATCGTATGAGCGAGCCGGGCGGCGCCGCAATGGTATGACGACGCCTTGCGACGGTTCGGCAATCGCGGCGATACGCTGACGGAAGTTTTCCGACGCATGCTGTGTCGTCAGATGGGACGCCAACGCGCTTCGCAGTTGTGCGAGACGGTCGTGCTCGGCGCGCAGAGCCGGGTCCGTCGCCAAACGGCGTTCGATATCCAATACGGAAGCGGCGTCGAGTTCATTGTCGAGATACGCATTCAGCAGAAGAAGAGATTCTTCGTGCGACGACCATGAGGGGGGCTTGTTCATGCTGCGCCCGCCTTTCCCTTGGCCGCCATGCCGATGCGCTGAATAAGTGAGCTTCTGGCACGCGCCAATCGTGACATTACGGTGCCTATCGGGATCGACAGGACTTTGGAAATCTCCTGGTAGTTCAGACCTTCGATTTCTCTCAGCACCAGCACCTCACGATAGGCCAGGGGGAGCGCCGCTATCGCGAGGTGCAATTGTTCGGCATCGGACTTCTGTATGAGCATCGCTTCGGGCGATGCTTGCGGTTCAGCCATTTCAATGCCGGCCTGTTCAAAGAGCGCAGTGTCGTCGGTCGTCACGACCGTCTTCGGCCGGTTTTTCGCAATCCAAGTGAAAGCCGTATTGCGAACGATGGCGAGAAGCCAAGCCCGCGCGCTGGTGTTTTGGACGGAGGCGATGGCAGCGAAAGCGCGCATGCAAGCCTCTTGCACAACGTCTTCGGCGTCGACGGCATTTCCCGTCAACCAACGCGCCAGAGACAGCGCGTCGTCGACGTGAGGAAGCACCGCTTCGCTGAATAGCTGCCGTTCGTCCATCACGCCTCGCACTAACGCGCGGTTTCGCAATTCACTTGGCCCGCTCCTTCAAATACTCAATCACATCGGCTCGATCCTGAGCACTGTCGAGATGAAAGAACATTTTCGATCCCGGTACGAGCTTTTGCGGATCGGTCAACCATCGGTCCAGGCTGTCTTGATCCCAGGTAATACCAGAGTTCTTTAAAGCCGTGGAATAGCTGTAGTCGGGGACCGAGGCGGCCTTTCTGCCGAATACGCCTCGATGCATCGGTCCGACATCGTTGGTGTCCAGCGAATGGCAGTCTTGGCAACTTTGGTAAATCTGCTCGCCGCGCGATACGTCTGGGGCCGCAGAGGCGTTGGGCATCATGAAGACCATTCCGGATGCAGCGGCAGCAAACGCCGCCGCTGCGCGTATCATCTTACGTTTCATCGCACTACCCCGCCAACGACGTGTCGGTTATGGCGAGCGGAGAGTCATTCCTTTTGAACTCCACGCTCGTTATGCCGAGCATGCTACGCAGCTTCTCCGCCGGAACGAGCATCGGTCCAGGAGACGGCGCCGTGCCCGGTACCGGCTGCGGAAAAGCCGTCGAGCGGGCGGTGTGGAACGTGACATTGCCCTCGACTTTCTGCATCAGCTGGTGGATGTGGCCGTTGAGGACGGTCACGGAGCCGAAGCGCTTCAGGTAGCCAAGCGCGATCGCAGCGTCGTCGGTCCCCCATCCCCAGTTCGGATAGACGGACCACAGTGGGATATGTGCGAAAACGACGATCGGCGTCGACGACTTGAGCGCTCGGAGATCGTCTTCGAGCCACGCGATTTGCTCTTTGCCGAGATAGCCGAGGCCGAACTGCTTCAAGTTTACGACGTTGTTCAGGCCGATGAAGTGCACCCCGTTCTGGTCGAAACTGTACCAGCCGCCGCCCTTGGTGCCTTTTCCGTAGCGTTCGAGATAGGCTTTCTCGGTCGCTTCATCAGTGATGTCATGTTCGCCGGGGACGTAGTGCACGTCGACATGAGCACTGCCGATGATCTGGCTTGCGATATCGAATTCGGAAGTTTTGGCGCTGTGCGTAATGTCGCCGGTGTGCAGCATAAAGGTCGGTTTCGCGGGGAGCGCATCAATCCGTCCGATCGCCTCTTTGAGCGTATCGAGCGCATGCGGGTTGGCGGGCTTGTTGAAACCGACATGGCTATCGGAAATCTGCAGGAAGGTGAAACCGCTCTTCACGGCTTCGGCTGCCTCGGCGCCGTCTAGCAGCGACAATGACTTTGGAACACCGCCGACGACGGTCCAAAGGACGCCCGTTCCTGCCCAGATCATGCATTCCAATGCATGCCTGCGATTAACACCCTCGTCGTCGCTGCTGTTGCTCATAGCAATCCCTTTCTGGAAGTCCGTGATTTGGCGGATCGAAAGGGTAGACTCGGGGGGCGGCCGGTTTATTCCCGGTCTTGCACATTTATATATTGCGCCGCGGGCTGAGGGCGCGCGGGGACGATAACCTGTTTTCGCCGGGGTTCTTGCAAACGATCCGGCACGGGGCGAAACTGCACCCGCGTACGTTGTAAGAGGTCTGCAATGCGCCGACGAGGTTTACTGATTGGTTTCTTGTGTTTGCTGGCTGGCGCTTTCGCGATGGCGGAAGTTTTCGATTGGGATCCGTATGACGATGCGGCTGTGCCTTCAAAGGATTCCGTCGCTTCGGCGCCTAAGCCACCGGCAGCCGCCAAACCTTCTTCCGCTCAATCATTTCTCGCAGAGCCGTCTTCACCTACAGACCGAAACTCTGGCGTTGGTGCCGACACCCGCGCCGGGTCAGATCAAGCCGACAAGGCAAAGAGCGAAGGCAACGTCCTATCTGCAAGTAATGGCGTGAAACTCGATCTGGCGGAAATCTCGACCACGGGAGAAGCCTCCGTTTTCGTTGGACGAGCGGCTCCAGGCGCTTCGGTGACGGTGATGGAGAACGGCATCGCTGTTGCGTCGACGACGGCAAATTCCATCGGGGATTGGTCGCTCGTCACGGAGCATAAATTCGCCGGTCCCGACCCCAAGTTCAATCTGATCGCCGGGTTGCCAAAAGCGCCAGGCGAAACGCCGAATGATGGCGGCAAAGCTCTCGCGGACAGCGCCAAGACTTCCGCGGAAAGCGCCAAGACTTCGGAGCCAATCAGTGGAACCGAGAAGCCGCCAACCTCACCTTCGGTCGCGTTGCTGAAGAATTTCGAGAGTGTGGTGGCCGCTGCGCGGAAGGATGCATCGGCGCAAGATCGACCAGAAAGTTCGGTCGCCGCGGCGGAGGCGACTCCACCGCTTGCGCCGTCCGTCGGCGGACCGACGTCGGAGGCGCGTGCGCCATCTCCCTCGCCGAGCAATGCTGCCGGGTCTGAGCGTGCCCGGTCCGCGACCATACCCGTGCCGATGACATTTGTTTTCGATCAAGTGACGTTAACGCCCGACGGAGAGAAAACAGCGAAACTTCTGCTCGACTACGTTCTGCTGAAAAAATTCAAGTCCATCTCGCTCACGGGCCACGCCGACGAGCGGGGAACGGCAGAATACAACATGGATCTGTCGCGTAAGCGGCTTGACACCGTTGCGGAATTTTTGCGTCGAGGCGGCTATCATGGCGAGATGCAACTCGTACCCGAAGGTGCAACTCAACCCTTTACCGGGATCGATCGCTCGAAAGTCTCGCGCGACGACCTGATGCAACTGGACCGGCGCGTCGAGTTGCGGAATGCGGTGTAGTGCTTTTTGTAGTTGGTAAGCAGTTTTCGCGAGTTGGCGGGATATCAACCCGGCGTCAGCGCCAGACGGTAATGGAGAAAGCCGTCGGTATAGTGGGTTCGAATAAAGCCCGCTTTTTCGTAGAGTAGTCTCGCCGGATTTTCCGATTGAACGCCGAGTGTCGCGCTGATCAGGTGGCGCTCTTTCGCTTCTGCAACGAAGCGAGCGAGAAGCTCTTGTCCGATTCCCCGGCGCCGATGGCTAGGGGCAACATAAAGAGACGCCAGGACGGCTTGATCGCCGTGATTTTCCCAGAAGCAATAGCCGACGATCTGTCCTGCCAATTCGGCGACGAGCATACTTTCGAGCGCCGAAGTCCACTGCTTCACATGCTGGGAGATCGCGGCCTTCCAACGCGCTTCCTGTTGTGGCTCGATCTGGCGGATGTAATCGAGTTCACCAAGAAACACCGCCGGGAGATCGGTTACGCGTCCGCGGCGGATTAAGGGTTGGCCTTCCATTCGCTCTGCCCCGAATAGCCGCCTTCCGATTGATCAGGCGAGAGTCAGCTCGACGCCGACTCTCGATCCGCCGAGCGACGATCAGGGGGATGCCAAATTCAAGTCGCCAATGTCAATCTTTGAGCTTCCGGCGGGCGGTACAAATTCGAACGTTTGTTGCGTCAAAGCCGGGGTCGGGTTCCACTTGAACGAATTGGTCTGAGCGGGGCCGTCGACGCTGCGATAGATCAGCTTGCAGAGCAGGGACTTATCACTCTTTTCGAGCCAAGCGAGCCAAGTGTCGTCGCCTGATGCGCCGCTGACCGTGAACTTATCGCATTGCTGACCGCCGATTGTCTCGGAGCCTGAAGCCGACGTCTTCGCTCCATCCGATCCGGTGACGACATTATCGACCACGCCCATGAAATCCAAAACTTGAGAATCGATTCCGAGCTCGCCGGTGAAAAATCCGAATGCAGCGGCAAGCGAAGGCGGCGAGGCCGTTTGGGAATACTTGTGTCTCTTCGTGTCATAGATTGTCAGAATGGTGCCGTCGGAAATCACCAAATATGAGCCTCCGGCGAGCGTGATCTCGGCGTGTAGCTGATTGGGACGGCGGATGAGAAAGTGGCCGGTTCCGCTATAGAGTTCGTTGCCGTCCGAGGTGGCGTTGAACGACGTCTCGAAATCAAGCGCGTTGTTCTTCAGGTAATCATCAAGGTGCTTGAACGCTGCATCGGCAGCGGGACTTGTTTGGGCCTGTGCGAGTCCGGTGCAGGTGAGCGCCAACGCGACTAGGGGGTACATAAGCAAGCGAAACAACATCTGCTGGTCTCCACGGTTGATGGCGTAATATAACGCAATCCGTGTTTCAGATTTGAATTCAGTGACCGTCTTCCGATGCTACTCTCTTCTCATCCTTAATTTTAAGTGCCTATTCGCCGTCCCGATAAAATTAATTGTCGGGACTCTGCTCACCAAACGGAAAGTACATAACGATCTTCTGCTCCGTCCCCGCTCGAAGGAGCAGGCTCGGGGCACGTATCGGTCATGCGCGGTATTGCTCGTCGCTAACGTGTTCTAACCAATCGACAGTCTTGCCGTTGGAGGCTTCCTGAATTGCGATATGAGTCATGGCTGTCGTCGCGGTGGCGCCGTGCCAGTGCTTTTCGCCGGGAGGAAACCAGACAACATCTCCGGGACGAATTTCCTCGACAGGGCCACCGTCGCGCTGCGCCCAGCCGAGACCCGCCGTGACGATGAGGGTCTGTCCGAGCGGATGGGTATGCCATGCCGTTCGGGCACCCGGCTCGAAGGTGACGCTGGCGGATGCAACGCGAGCCGGATCGCTCGCCTGGAAGAGCGGATCGATGCGGACGGAGCCCGTAAAATAATCGGAGGAACCTTGGTTGGACACTCGCTCGTTGTTGCGTTTGATTTCCATGCATAGGTCTCCTGAGATTTTGGACGGGCGGTGGCGCCCAGCGGATAAGATGCTGCGCTCGCGCCTTTCTGTTACGGCCTTTCGGCGAAGATGCTAGGGTGTTCATCATCCACCGCGCTCTCCTATCTGAATTGTAAGGCGATGCAGCGGAACGCAAGCTCCAGGGACCGCGTTTCGACGAACATGAAAAAGCTCGCCAATTTCTCCTCCTTCCACTCGACCGTTGTTCTTGCCGCTTTGGTCGCAAGCCTTGGTCTGGTCGGCACAACTGCCGCGGCTGTCGCTCAAGGCGTTTCGGACGACGATCCCGAACTCGCATTCAACGGCCATTGCCGCGAGTGTCACGCTTTCGACAAGGGCGACAATCGCATCGGCCCGACGCTTTACGGTGTCGTCGGCCGCAAGGCAGGCACCGTGCCGGGTTTCGGATATTCGGAATCTCTCAAGGATTCGGGTATCACCTGGAATGAGAAAAACCTCGACCAATGGATCACGAATCCGAATGCAGTCGTTCCCGGCAACAATATGGGCGCGATCTTCAGCGGATTACCCGATGCAAAAGAACGCGCGAAGATCATTGCGTTCTTGAAAGGCGATACGAAAAAGCCCGTCGGCAAGTGAGCAGTGCCGTCTCTGGCGGGCCAACGCCAGGGACAGCGCGCACGTCAAACTCCGAAGCGTTTAAGATCTTCGGGTAAAAATTCTTTGCCGCTGCGGTTTTTGACGCTCGGCAGATTCGAAATTCTTGAGCGCCATTCGATAAGCGACGCGCAGTCGCCGGGAATTGCTATGCCGGCGGCTTCGGCGAAGTTCAGTGCGGCGAAGACGGTGATGTCCGCCATCGAGAACGCTTCGCCGGCGATGAACGGCTGATTTTTCACGACGCCGTCGAAATATATCATGGCGCGGATTGCCTTGTCGCGCTGCCTCTCGCCCCATTCTTTCCGGCCTGCCCATTCGGGAGCCACGTAAGGCTGCATCGCGGAGCCGAGACCCGGCGTTGCAAAATGGAAGTAACCGTCCACCGCGCTCATAAGTTCGGCTTCAGCGCGATTCTGCATCATGTGGATCACGGCCTTCTCGCGCGGTGTTGTGCCGGTGAGCACCGGGCGGCCATCGAGGTTGTCGAGATATTCGGTGATTGCGGTCGTTTCGGAAATCAGGGTGCCGTCGTCAAGTTCGAGCACCGGAATTTTGCCTGCCGGATTCATTGCAAGGAAGGGCGCTTGCTTGTGCTCGGCGCCGATCAGATCGACGCTGACGAACTCGATTTGATCATCCAGGCCTTTTTCCGCCAGGACGATACGAACCCGAGAGGGGTTTGGGAAACCTGAGCGATCATAGATTTTCATGCGACAACTCCTTTTCTGACCTATCGATAGATAGATTGGCGAAACGCCATAAAACCCTTTCGCTTCTTGGAGTCAATAGTTATCTATCGGTAGGTAGATTGGATGGATGCGATGACTGGCGATACCAAGGCAACGATCATGGATGCGGCCCGTGCGATGGTACAGGCGCGGGGCTACAACGGCTTGAGTTTCCGCGAGCTCGCCAAAGACGTCGGCGTGAAGAGTGCCAGCATCCACTATCATTTCCCGACCAAGGGCGACCTCGGCGCGGCGCTCGCGCGTCGTTATTCGGATGAAGCGGTCGATATTTTCAACGGATTCCTCGAAGCCTCGCAGGACACGGAGACCTGCATCAAAAAGTATACCGACGTTTTCCGCTCCGCCTTGTCGAACAACAATCGGATGTGCCTATGCGGGATCATGGCCGCCGAGCACGACGACCTGCCGCCGGAGGTCCGGGCGGAGGTCGATCGGTTCACCGATGTGAATGTCGAATGGCTGGTGAAGCTGCTGTCGCGGGGACGTTCAAAAGCTACAGCCGAGGAGACACGGCAACGCGCGCTCGCGATTTTTGCGGCCGTTGAAGGTGCACAGCTGGTGGCGCGGGGACGCGGCGATATCGCGGTCTACGATCAGACTATCGAAGCATACCGAAGGGCCGGATTGTTGCCGTGAGTACGGCTTCGCGTGGCGCTTCAGCCGTGCGGACGATCGCGGCGATAGCGTGCGCGATGACGGTAGCAGCGTTTCGCGCCGATTTTGCAGGCGATCCTCGGACCGGCGGTGTAGCCGATTACGCCGCCCGCAACCAATCCGACGGGGCCAAAGACGACGGCGCCCGCGAGGCCGCCGAGAGCGGCGTCGGTGACGCGCTCGTGAGCGCTGGCGGCGATCGGCGAAATGAAGAGGCCCGCCGCTACGGCTAAGCATGCTGCGATGGATTTCATAGTTTTCCCCCTATGAATGCGTCCTGCCGCGCGAGTCGTTTCGAGGTGAAACTATCGTGGGGCGATTCGCAATTTTTAGCGCGAACGTGGGGCTCAATTTTGTTGTTCTCGGAGTGGCGGAGCAACGCGGTAAAAAATGGAAACGGCCGGATCGCATGAGCGACCCGGCCGAATATCACAGAAGGTTCAAAAAAAACGCTTAGCTCTTCACGAACGCGAGCAGATCGGGGTTGAGGACGTCGGCGTGCGTCGTGAGCATGCCGTGCGGATAGCCTTCATAAATCTTGAGCGTGCCGTTCTTCACCAGTTTCACCGACAGGAGAGAGGCGTCGGTGTAGGGAACGATCTGATCGTCGTCGCCCTGAGTGACCAACGTCGGCACGGTGATTGCCTTCAGATCTTCGGTCTGGTCGGTTTCGGAGAAGGCCTTGATGCCTTCGTAATGGGCCTTGGCGCTGCCCATCATGCCCTGTCGCCACCAATTGTCGATCACGCCCTGCGAAATCTTCGCACCCGGACGGTTGAAGCTATAAAACGGGCCGGAAGCGACGTCGATGTAGAACTGGGCGCGGTTGGCGGCGAGCCCTGCGCGAAGGCCATCGAAAACCTCGATCGGGAGACCGCCCGGATTGTTGGCAGTCTTGAGCATCAGCGGCGGCACCGAGCTGACGAGCACCAATTTGGCGACGCGACCTTGGGGCTCGCCGTATTTGGCGACATAGCGCGCAGCCTGGCCACCACCGGTAGAATGGCCGATGTGGATGGCGTTGCGAAGATCGAGATGCTCGACGACGGCCGAGACGTCGGCGGCGTAGTGATCCATATCGTGGCCGTCGCTCACTTGCGAGGAGCGTCCGTGACCGCGGCGGTCGCTGGCGATGACACGATAACCTTTGCTGAGGAAGAACAGCATCTGCGTGTCCCAGTCGTCGGCGCTAAGCGGCCAGCCGTGATGGAAGACGATGGGCTGGGCATCCTTCGGGCCCCAATCCTTGAAGAAGATGCTTACGCCATCCTTGGTGATGATCGTCTCTGACATAACTTTGTCCTTTGCACTTCGCTGTTGGGTCGGAAGCTTGTTTCAAGCGGCGACGAGGGAAGCTCTGCAGGGGGTAATGCCATGGGCGGGGTCTTGCGGTCGTTCCGAAGCGCACGACACGGGTGATCGTGCGAATTAGAAATCAAGGTGTCGATTGCGGTTGCCGCCGCGATCCGCTGTCGAACGATTTCTTACATCGCTATCGGCTTATGCGTAATCAATACATTGCGCGCGCATATGACTGGATTCGTCTCGCACATATCCGTCGTGCGCTGCGGCCATGTGCGGCCAAACGCAGATCGCGTGCTCATCGTCGTTTTGCGCTCGATTATTTTCTATTCGATTCGATCGGCATTCGAGGGATCGCGCGGCTTTATTTCGTCATAACCGGCGCGCGCCGCATCAGCTCTTCGATGCGAGCCCGTTCCTTCTGGAACTCAACGAGGTCCTTACCGTCGAGTTTACGTTCGCGAGGGACCTGAATCGACATCGGATCGACGAAGCGATTGTTAACCAGAACCTCGAAGTGAACGTGAGGACCGGACGACAAGCCGGTCGATCCGACATAGCCGATGATCTGGCCCTGACGGACTTTGTCGCCGACATGAAATGTTCCGAAGCGGCTCATATGACCGTAGGCGGTTTGATAGCCGTTGGCGTGACGGATGCGGATGTAATTGCCGTAATAGCCTTTGTGTGCCTCTTCCTCGATCGTGCCGTTGCCGGAGGCGATGATCGGCGTTCCTTGTGCGCAAGCCCAATCGACGCCGGTGTGCATTTTTCGCGTGTTGAGCAGGGGGTGGAAGCGAATGCCGAAGCCTGAGGTCAGGCGCACGTCTTCGCCGCGCACAGGCTTGCGAATGAGGAATTTTTTCGAGTTGTTGCCATCCTCGTCGTAGTAGTCGACGACGCCGTCCGCCGAGCGGAAACGGTAAAATTTATAGACCGCGCCGCCGCTCGAAATTGCGGTGTAAAGAAGTTCGCCTGGTGGGCCGACCGGCGATTGATCGTCCTTCATGTCGAAGAACATCTCGAGCGTATCGCCGGGGCGGACGCGACGGCGGAAGTCCGTGTCGTAAGCGTTGATGTTCAGGATCTTCTGAATGGTGTCTGGCGTCAGGCTTTGCGTCAGGCCCGCGAGATAGACAGCTGAGTACAACGTGGCGCTCTGTGGATCGTCGTCTCCATTCGCGACGTGCTGGAGTTCTTCCTCGAAGGGCGGCTTCGACGTGCCGACGAACTCGCCGGCGGCGCTGCGGCTGACGGTGACGAGATGATCGTGGCCGTCGGAGAAAACCGAATATCGGGCCGGTTCCAACTTGTCGGGATTGGATAGCGAAGGGACGAGCGTGATGCGAACTTCCTGGCCGGCAGTGAGCGCATTTTCGGGGAAAATGCTGTGTCCCGCCTCGATCATACTGTGGACGTCCCATTCGGGCGCGCCGGCCTTGGCGAGGATCTTTGCGAGGGTATCCTGTGGTCCAACGGTGACGACGATCACCTTACCGCCTTCGAAATCGTCGGTGGGTTCGTCGGGGGCCTCGGTCGATTTGAAGATGTCGGTCGTGTTCAAATTGTCGGACGTCGATGCTTTCGGCTGCCAGGAGGCGTCGGCGCCGGGTGGCGGGACTGCCGGGCCAGCCCCCGCTACGCCATCGAGTGGCGCGCCGGAGCCGTCGCCGACGTAGCTGGCGCCGTCGCTGCCGGCTCCGCTGCGTTCGACGATGTCTTGGACCTCTTGCGTATCGAGTTCTTGACCGTCTTCTTCCGGCAAGATGCCGCCGAGAAGCTCGACGACCTTTGTCGATACGTCGATTTTCGACAATCCGCTGCCGGCGTTTTCATCGGCATCCTCGCCGAGCTCGGACGGCTGACCGCTGCCATAGAGCCTGAATGGATTGAACGGCGGGATGCTCGCCCTTTCGTCGGGGGGGACGGGGGCTAGGCGGGCGACGATGCGGGCGTAGGGCTTCTGGCGAACGTACTCGCGGCTGTCGCGGCGGCTTTTTGAGGATTCGTGGATGATGTAGCGGGTCGAGAGAGCGCCGGTCGTCAACTGTAGACGATCGGACTTCGGCATGACCCATTTCAGACCGTCGGCGTTTTTCGGTGTAAGAGCGATCTGGGGAACAAAGGCGCCCTCGCCGATGCTTTTGAGCGTCGGCAGCAGGCCGTCGCTCACATGATCGCTGTCGGATGACCCATATACAACGATGAGAATTGCGATGGCGCCGATCGCGGCGGCCAGGCAGGTGCTCAATATCCAGCGGAAGCGGCCACCGGCCCGTGGTTCGGAATTCGTTTCCGCTTCGTAGATGTGCTGGAAGAAGCTGCCGCCGCGTCCGGCATAGGCATTTGTCGGGAAAAGGCGCGGCTCTTCCTCTGGTGCAACGGCGCTTTCTTTGTCGGCCGGAGCCTTTTTTCGAGTTTGAAGCACGCGCAGCAGCCCCCCACAGCCCTGCAAGATGATTTCTACGGCGATCAGCCTGCAAAAGCGTGCCGTGTTTCGGTGGCCGGCGCACCTGAAAAACGCGGCCAAGACCAGACTGAAGACCCAATAAAGACAGAGTTTGCCGGGTCGCGGACGGATTTTCGGCCCGACAACACGGTAAACAGCGTTGAAAGAGGTTCTGAAACAATCGGGGCGGGGTCAAGGCAGTCTATTTTCGCGGGCCGGAAAATTATCCACTGCCCGCAAGTCGGCAATTCTGAGCGTAATCGATTGAAATCAAATAGTTTTTTACCTGACACAGAATCGCGTTATAAATCACGAAGATTTTTTGAAAGGCCTGTTGACACCCAGGCCCGGATGTTGTTTAAACAGCCTCGTTGGCGGGCCACACGGCCTCGCCGCCCTCGCAGGGCATTTAACTCTCGAAACTCTCTGGTTTCTAACCGGGATTAACCGG
>NZ_JBAZXX010000004.1:0-730676 GCF_041659645.1 Hyphomicrobium sp.
AAGTTGGCGCCGGAGCATGTGGTCTGATGACGTCGAACGAACCAGCAGCATCCTGCCAGTCCAGCGGCTGCGGTTGCCAGGGCAATCCAAGGTTCGACGGCGTCGATCCGCGCTACAAGCGCGTGCTCTTCCGCAAGCCCGGACCGGTTTCGACGTTAATAACGATGACGAGCTTCGCTTCGCCGAACCGCTCCCCGCTTTGATGCAGTTTCCGCAGCTCTTCGAACCGCTTCAGCGCACTTTCGATATCACCGAACTGAAGCGGCTTCTGCCTCGTCTTGATCTGTACGTAAGTGCGGACCAAAGACCCAATCACTTCGATGTCCTCGTCACGCTCAACGAGCATCGTCGTTCCGTCCTCGCGCACGCACGTCAAAAGGCAGGCGACGCCATAAAGGTGCTGGTAAAGAAAACCTCTATGGACCGCCTCGATGCGGATGACCTGCGCCGGATCATGAGGCGCGCCAAAATCAGGATCTCTCTTCAGGTTGTTCATTTACGCGCCTTCTCCGACACCGTGATTCGCATGACGGAAAGTCTAACACTGCCGACCGTCACACCACCGCTTGGCCTGCGCCTCGCGCTCCACGTGAAGAAATAATTAAGATCCAAAAATATTGTTTACAAAATTCGTATTGAACTCAGCAACCGCGGTAGTACGGTAGCAACATTGCAACGTGTACGGAGTGATTCGGCCCATGCCCCAAACTATTGCGTTCGTCTCGCAGACCGGCAATGTCATGAAGACAACCATTGCCACCGCCATGGGCATCACGCTTGCTGCCGCAGGTCTCAAAGTCCTCGCCGTCGATTTTGATAGCGAACACCGCGACCGCGGCGCCTCCATCGCCACCTGGCTCGAGGAACGCCGCGCCAGGCACCCCGATCGTCCGCAACTCGAAGTCCTGACGCCTCGCACAGCCCAGGAAGGCCTCGATGGCATCAACCGGGCGGATATCGACATCGCCCTGCTCGATTGCCCGTCACGCGCGACGCAAGCATCCTTCTTGCTCGCCGCCGGCGCCGATTTTACGATTCTGCCACAACCGCCCGGCGCGAAAGACGCAATACTGACACTGTCCACCCTTCATCAAATGATCGCTGCCGGCATCCAACCAGAGCGCCTCGCCGTGATACTGGCTCGCACGGGCTCTGACGCGGAAGCGGCCGACTACATCAATTGGCTACATAGCGCCAATGTTGGGCCCATCAACATCATCAGTCAGCATATCCCCGAGCGGCCCTCCTATCGCAATGCCTTGGCCCGCCACCTCGCCATCACCGAAGCCCAGCCGGTGAGTGTTCGCGTACAGGCCCGGCGGGCTATCGATGCGTTGATTGAAGCTTTTGATTACGCGACCACCCGAACCGATATCCGCCCCCCTGCCCACTATCTACAAGGAGCTGCCTAATGGAGGAAACACCCGCCGCACGTCTCGCCGCCCGTAAATCAAATCGTCCATTGCCACCACTTATCGTTCCACAAGAGGGCAAACCCGCACTCGAGATCGGCAAACGACGCCACGCCGGCACGCACTCCGTCGAACGGCCACGCTCGCTCAATACACCCATCACCAACCGTCACTTCGAACTGATTGATAAAATCACGCAGCATTTCAGAGCCAAGCATGGCCGCAATGGATGGAAGATGAATCGCACAATCGAACTCGCCGTCGAAGAACTTGCCCGCAAACTTGATCTCCTCACGTGAATGCCACGCCGTCATCGCCGCCATCCTGCTATCAAGCCATCACTGTAGTTAGCTACTCTGCTACCTCGTTTGGCCACTCCATCATCCGCGCCAGCTCGGACTGATTTCCTCTCGCTTTAAAATCGACGCAACGACGGGTAATTTGACCTGTGGTGCGTTATTTGTGAGTGGTCGCCACCACCCTAGCCGACGGCATGCCGTGCTCATGTCAGGTCAAATTTCAGGTATGGGGAGTTCTGCGAGTACGCTACGTTGCTACCATGCTACATTGCTAGGCCACTATGCTGCTACCCTGCTATTGCGCGATCAGGTGACCCTACGCCTTGACCGCTCCAGATCCGAGGCATGCGATGCCTCCGGGTTGGCACATCATTTAGAAACGAGTTTCATCCCTCGAACCGGCCATCAATTCGGCGACATGGCAGGCTACAGCGCTACAGCGCTAGCCTACCACTACAATAGCGCCATGGCACGATACCGGCGTTGTACGATAGCGGGCTGGCAGGATAGCTCGATGGCACAGTAGCGCGATGGCATGATAGCTTTCACGTCAACTCGCAGACGATACCCCAACAGGTTCTCTCGTTGCCTCGCCTCTCAACCACCAAACCACGAAACTATCGCGCCACGTTGCCATCACGCCACATTCACGGCACTGTCAGACTCTCGCGAAATAGCAGGCCACAACACCATCATGCTGCTGCGCTATCGTGCTACTTCGCGTTCGTCTGGAGAGGGTAGCCATCCACCTCCATGAGTTTGGAAAAGGCGGCCTTTGCCGGCGGCCATCCGGACCAGCTCAGCGTCAAGCCCGCCTGCGCCCACCGTCAAACAACGAGTGCATGGACAAAGCCGCTTCGACTTGACACTTAAACGGAATTTTAAGTTACGATTGCGCCAGAAACAGAGCTTCGGCCGTCATCACTCGACACGACCGGAGAACGTCGCAGCCACGTGCGCCCGGCAGACTTTGCATCAGGGCGGCGTATTGCCCTTGTAGACACTTTTCACCCAGGCAACGAAACGCGCATCCTCATCGAATGCGGTTTCGAGGTTATGCGCGCGCGCAATGTATTGCTGTTCGATGGCACCGATGTCCCAACGTGGCGCCCAAACCTTGGCTCGCTCAATGGCATCAGAAGAAATCAAGATCTTTCTCTCACCGGACGTCGTCGCCTTCACCGGCTGCGGCGAAGGGCCGGAAGCGAGGGCAGGGGAGGTGGCATCTTTTTTTGCCGACTTCGTTGGCCGCTTGGTGAAAAGCACCATGTTGTTTCGTTCCAGCGTCACCTCGTAGTCAGGCAGAACGTCGTTGCCTTCGAGCTCGCGAATGTAGGAAATAAAATGCTTGTTGGCCTGCGACGAGCCGCATTTCTTTTTGAGCAGCTCAAGACCGATCTTCCAGTTCTCCTGATAACCGCAATGTTTGCAGACAATTTCATAAATCTGGCGATGGATGGCCTTGCGAATGTTGAAATACTTCATGTTCATCGTCAAAACATCTTTGCCCTCGATGGCGTTGAGGAGCCACTTGGGCAAAACCAATTCCAAATAATCAGAGCGCTTTGCGCCGTTTTTCCGGCGCGGATATTTATAGCTTTCAATCAAACCGAAATTGGTCACCTCATCCACGACACCTCCCGTCGGAATGTTTGTTTTGACGCGGGTGCCCGCCAACCGATCAACCGCAGCCTCAAGCCGATCATAGCCATCGCCGCTTGGATCCCGGTTGGTGAACTTCATGAGATCGTGGACCATGATACGAATGGTCTGCCCAATCGCCTCCATGTTGTTCTGACGTCGGATCAAATTCGAGATCGCGTAATACCAGATATCCTTATCGAAAATCGTCGCGAAACCTTCGGGACCGGCGCGTAACTCGATATAGTAATCCCCATGCTCATACCGCTCGAGCTTCTCCTTGTCGCCCTTGCGCGATGACAGCTTGAAGATCGGATGTTCGAGCGACGCGACATCGGAGCGCAAAAGCGAAACGTCGGATTTGAGCGACACGTCAAAAAGATTGTCGAGGACGAAGAAATCACCAACCGGGTGGCGATCAGGAAGAAGAAGTCGATTGCGCATATCCACGAAGATTAGAAATCATCCATTCACATCGCAAGCGATTCGTTGCACGGATTGATCCGCCAACGATTTCTGTTATTCCAAATGGTCGCTATCCGGCTCCGTGTTTTTTTCCTTTTCATTTTTTTATTCAAAAACTCCCTGAGTTAAATAAGTTAGACTCAAGTTAAACAAGTTAAGCGACCGAATCCCTTGATAAGGTATTGACGCGACGCGACGATTTTTTCGTTTCGGTCGGTGAAACACCGAATTTTCGTCGGTGAAACACCGAATATAAGGTCGGCGAAACACCGTATTTCAGTCGGCGATACCCAACGCCGGTCGGCGAAACACCGAATAGCCTGTTCTCACTACGGTCGGCGAAACACCGAGGAGAGGTTCCAAAAGTGCCGCTCAACGAAAATATTTCAGTAAAATAAATATGTTATCGGAAATTGGTTGGCGAAACACCGAATCCGAAAACCAAAAAGCCCTAGGCCTTATGCGCGCCAATTGAATCCTGATATATCAATGATTTATACCCATTGGGTCGGCGAAACAACGAAGAGGCCCTGACGATCCCCCTTGGTTGCCATCGCCCCAGAGTCGGCGAAACACCGAAGTGACCGAACACCAACATAATTCAAATCAAAGGCTTACACGCAAATCGTCGGCGAAACACCGAGTGGTCGGCGAAACACCGAATCGGCACCTCAACATTACAGGTAGGAATCACTAGCTGATCAATCCGAGCTCAGCGAAACTGAAACATTTCATCGTCTGCCATCGCGATCTGTATTGTTATAGACCAATGCGTTGGTTTGAAATGGTCGGCGAAACACCGAAGAGGTTCACTATGAACCATCGACACTCGCTCAACTCCACATCGTTTCAAAACAAACCCAGATAATGAAATAGCCAGATTCCACCCGCGATAATCACGAGGACCATAAACCCATCAGCAAATGCGGTCGGTAGAGCGTTATGCTGCACATGCGATGACTCCGGCGGCACAAAATCTTCGACCTCGCCCTTGTTGAGCGGCCAGCAATACTGATGATCACAGTTATCGTCTGCGAGCTTGCGCGCTTTGGCGAACGCCTTATCCAATTCAAGAACCAGATGATTGATCTCAACCGGGGAGGCTTCGGCGCAGTTGATATAAATTGGGTGATCGCCCAGAAAATCAGCAAGGATAACCCTCGCCCCATCATCCAACAGGTCCCCGGCTAGCTTCATTTTTGACTTCAATCTCTGCATTAACGCCAACTCTGCCTGCGACTTGAAAAGCCTTTCGGCAAGATCCTGTTTGAAGCCAGCCAAACTCTGGAACGGCTTGGCCTCGACATAACCGCCGCGCCGCTTCGTCCCCGTCGCGACAAAATAAAGTTTCCGGTCTCCGTCTCGTTTTATCCGACACTCGACCCGGGCTTCGCCGAATGCTTCCGGGGAATGCGCACCCCTTTTTTCGACCCACCTCACAATCGGAAAACCGGCGGGGTCATAAGTAATCGTCAGGCTTTCAATCATCAGCGCGATCCATATTTTGGATCGGGGTCATAAAGTAGTCGTCCGGTCTCATCCTTGAACAACAGATCCGAGTGATAACGAAAGCGTTCGACCACTGCCGGATTCTCTTCAACATTAAACACCAGCAACCGACCCTTGCTGCGTCGGAACAGCAGTCGGAGTTCATGATGCGCGAGCAGGGGTACCGGCCGGCGTTCATCCTCGGATCGGCGCTGACCACTCGAAATTTCGGTGCCAGCCTGCGGGCGCACGCCGCGTTCCTGAATCATCGTCTGACCAAGATACCCGGAAAGAACATCAAGCGTTTCTTTGTCGCTGACGCTGAAAGCCGTCACCACGCCGGCGTTGGCAACGAAGGTCTGCCACGATGACCTATAATGACGCTGTAGCTGTCCGAGATTTTGCACGATCGGCCAAAGCTTGACGCCGTATCCGGCCATCAATCCCGCCGCCGTTTCAATTGCCTCCATGTAACCGAGTGTCGGAAATTCATCTAAAACGAACAAGACCGGGAACTCGGCATCGTGCTTGTCACGCTCCATGACATTGAGCGCCAGAAGGATCATCAAACGCAGCCAGCGCGTATGCGTCGCCATTCGTGACGCGGGAAGACAGAGATAAATTGTCATATTGGTGCGCTTCAGATCGCCAATATCGAAATTGGCCTCCGTCAACATCCGCTCCATCACCGGACTTTCAAGCCATTGCGTTTGTGTGCGGGCCGACGACAGAACCGAGCCTCGCTCATTGTCACCCATCGCCTCCAGCTGATGCGCAACGCCCTTCGGGATGTAGCTGTACCGTGTATGGTCCTGACTGAGAAGAATCCGCATCAGGCCGCCCTGAGCGGTTAGTTCATGTGCTTCCGCCTCCGTGGTCACCGCCGGATCGGTCAACATCAAAAGCTTGCGCACGGTCACCAAGTTCTTCCGGTCCGCAAAACGTGGATCCGTGACCACGATCAGGATCAGAGCGCGCAGCAGCGCCTGCGCCGATTCCGTCCAATGCCGCTCGCCCTTTTCAGGATGCATAATGAGCGCATCGGCAAACATCGCGATGTCTTCAATCAACAGCTCTGAATTTGGATCCAGACCCTGCAACGGATTGAAACTATGCGTCGGCAGACCGCTTTCACCAAACGGATCGAGCACATACACCTTCTGGTTCAAACCTTCGGCACCGCTGCTTGGACCGGTGCCGCGGCGCCTCGCCGTGCGGGCCGCGTTCTCCCCCTTAGGGTCGACCACCACCGCCGAACCCTTGTAATGGATAAGATTGGGTATGATGAGCGACACACCTTTGCCCGCTCGAGAGCCCGCAATTGTCAGCAAATGCCGATTGTCCGCGCAACCGATCAACCGTCCACCGCGATACCCGAGTGTCACGCCGCCGTCAGGCTCCCACACACCGTCGCGCATTTCATCGGGCGACAGCCACCAGGATGACACGGCCCGCTCAAGTGCACTGTTGGCTGGCGGAGCCATGTAACCCCTCGGTATCTCGGCCCGCAATTCCGCTTCAAACCCAGGTGTGCCGAACTTTTGCAGTGAAACGATTTCTGTCATATTTCAACCCGCGGCTCTCCGCGGTCCCTCGCTGCGCCACGTCAACGTTCGTCCGTGAATGCATCGCAAGTCCGCCGCGGTTTCACGGCGCAAACACTGCGCAAATAAATTTGGAGGATCCGAAACGCTTGCTTCCCCGCAAAGCGCCGGAAGTGGATATGAAAGTTGTGGCCTGCCACATTCTGCAAAGATGAATGACACAACGCGACTGCACCCATTCCCATATCACGGCAAACTCGGCGCTACCGCAAGACCCTCTAACAAAATTCCCAAACCTTCCGATACACAGACGCCGTCGATAGTAAGTAAAGTGAACCGGCTACCACAAGCGCGCGCATGGAGCGGCAACGATGGGACGAGAGATTGGCCAAGACAGCGATCAACCACACGACGAAAAGCTCGCCGCCAAACTTGAACAATTGACCGACCGACAACGCCAAACGTTCGATCACGCAATTTACGTCGTCTACGAGGACAAACCGGCACCGAGCCGCTTCCAACATGCCATCGCCGACGAGCTGCTTAAAAACCACATGCCTGCGCTGGAAGAAATCCAGCTTGGGCACATCAAGAAACAGGAGCAAGAGCGAATTCAAGAGGAAGGGAAACAACGGCGCAACAACGACGCCTATAGGAATGATGAACCTTCGCGGCCCCCCAATAGCGGAACGATGGACCAATTCATCCCGCATGCTGCAGAAGACGAGATGGCCAACAAAAAGTCACCCGACGCTGAACTACCGCAGCCGCCACGCGAGCAGATCGCCGTCCAAGCACACTCGGAGGTTCAACAGTCTACAAAAAACCAAACATTGCCCGAAGCCGAACCAACCGGCACACGAAACGATCGACATACGCCCCAGGACAACGATTTCGGCAACCTCATCCTTTACCCGGACCACGAGCAGCCGATGCCTGGCCGCTATGACGAGCTGAGGCAACTCGGTCAGCCTGAACAGGCTAAACCAACCCACACCCAAGCGATCGCAGAACCCGAGCATAAGCCAGCGGCCATCACGCAATCGGAACTACACATCGATGCCGCGAAAGGCGATCAGGAAATTCGCCAAAAACTGACGCCAGAAGCGCTCGATACGATGATGGCCCACTATGATCAGCTGGCGCATCGCTACGACATCTATACCGACGACGCCCAGGCCAAAAAACAAGACGAACTCGACGTTAAACACGGCGTATCGCGCAACACCGACGGCAAAGCCCAGCAAGAGGCCAACCTTAATGAAAGGCAGTATGACCCGGCCGAGCATTTGCGTCTCGCCGAACAAGTCCACGTCACTGCCGGTTACTACGCGGTCCGACTTGAACTCATAGATCCAGCCGAATCGGCCCGCTGCCAACAAGACAGCCAACAGGCCAACAAACTTGCCTTACTTATCCATGCGGACCTTGCCGCCGCGCGCGAGGACGTTAATCCCCAGAAGCTCGTCGAACGGCAAAACCAAGACGCAAAATCCAAAGTTCGTGAAGCTGCCAGCAACGGGCAAGGGCTCACCGATGCCGAAAAGGCCTCGGCATCGCCGGAAGCAAAAAACCAACTCGACGGCCGAGACAAATCCGACAAAGAACGCGGTTCTGAGAAACTATCGAAAGTCGATGAAGCCCTACTTGCCTCCATGCGCAAAGATGCTGGCAAAGACACTGGGCGAGGCGGCGGGGGCCGAGGACGTTAGAACTTTCCATCACAACCCATTATTGGACGCCGTCGCGTCGAAATGCGTTACCGAAAAAAGGTAGCCTATTCGAGGTTGGTGAAAACAACGCTGTCCTTCCCATTTTCCAAGATAATCTGTATACTGATCAAAACCTCAGCGCAGTTCTGAACGGCCCGCCTGTTTTACAATGGCGCAATTCAGCGAGCTAGATATCGCGAAGGGGAGGGGCGTTCCGCCGCAACCAAGAGAGCGGGACAATAGATCGAATTCAAACGGAGGAGCTTTACATGAATTGGCGGCAACCCATCGACACCCATTACAATCCACTTAGTGCCAGGACGTTTCAAAACGAAGTGCGCAAACGCTTCGCTCGGCTGGCGGCCTGCATCGGTTGGACTATGCAGGACTACGATCTGTACACGAAGCCGAGCAAAGGCTCCGACCATATTTACCTGCACCACGACAACTATTACCTCGCCCTCTACCCAGACGTGGGCGTCCTGGCGTTTCACACCTGCCGTTCGCGAAGAGACCATCACGGTCGCCCTGTGGCGCTCATGCGCTTAGATTTCCTCGATGATATTCCCAACCTCGCAAGCAAGATCCACGGAGCAATCACTCTCCGCCGGTTCACCGGCGAAATGCGTCCGGTAACGTTTGCGCTAACGCGAGAGTCGTAGGGTGGAGTGGCGCTACCCTATCAAAGACCGTACCGACCTCGAATACAAAGCGCGTTACCACAGCGAAGTGAAGCAACGTCTGACTCAATTTGCGACTGCGCTTGGGTTCAAGGATCAAGACTATGATCTTCGTTCCATCAAAGGCTACGATGACAGCTCGGGCCTGATCTTTCTCACCCACGACGAGCTTTATGTTTCCGTCGGCCAAGACGCCTTTGCCGGATGGGAAATCAAGATCTACTTCAGCGAGCGTCGCGGTGACCGAAGTCCCACACCACGGCTCGAACTGCCGATCGAGCTCCTCGACAACATTCCTCTGCTGGTCCTGATCGCAAACGATCATTTGAATCACAAACGAAATCTGAAAGCGCTGCAGGCGAGTGGTCCGTTGCCATCGTAGTGCACCGTTTTCGCACCGTCCACATGGCGTCTTCGGGTTAGACGCCGGCACTTTTCCCACCAGCATTTCCCAATCGACCATGGCACCTGTTGTCTGCTGCCCATTCGTTTCGATGAACGCGAATGAGGGCGAGGAGGGGAGCGACGGCTGAGCGCCTCTGAAAAAGAGCGAGCGCTTCGTCCAGTTCCTTTTTTCGGAGCCTTACCATGCCAAACGATCTTTACGCCGAGATCACCGACAAGCTCGTCGCCCTGATGGAAGCCGACCCGCAAAATCCGCAGCTGCCCTGGCGCCGATCGGGAATTCCACTCACCATTCCCGCCAACGCCACCACCCATCAACCCTACAACGGCATCAACATCCTGAGCCTTTGGATGGCGGGCGAACAGCATGGCTTCACCACCCCCCTCTGGGCCACATACCGCCAATGGGCAGCCGCTGGCGCGCACGTACGGCGCGGCGAAAAAGCTTCGCTCGTCATTTTCTATAAAGAATATGAAACCAACCCTAATCCAGACGACACCGATGACAACGGCAAGCGCCGCGTTGCGCGCGCCAGCCACGTCTTCAACGCAGCTCAAGTCGACGGCTTCGAAGTGCCGGCACCCACGGATAAGCTCAATCCCATAGATCGCATTGCCGCCGTCGAGACGTTCATCGCCAACACCGGCGCCACCATCCGCATATCGGGCGATCGCGCCTATTATCGCCCCTCAACGGATGAGATCGTCATGCCTGAAGAACATCTGTTCACGGGCACCGACACGATGACGCGTAGCCAAGCCTTCTATGCAGTGGAATTGCACGAAGGTATTCATTGGTCCGGCGCATTAACGCGCCTCAACCGACAATTCGGCAAACGCTTCGGCGACGACGCCTATGCCTTCGAGGAACTCGTCGCTGAACTCGGTGCATCGTTTCTTTGCGCCGAACTGCAAATCACGCAGGCTGCGCGTCCCGATCACGCGCACTACCTTGCCAACTGGCTTCACGTTCTGAAGAACGACAAACGGGCGCTCTTTCACGCTGCAGCAAAAGCGGCCGAAGCCGTCACCTATCTCAAGTCACTGCAGAAACAACCGGGCCTGTTGGCCGCTGAATAAGCCACGCGGCTGTCCTTATCTGATGAAAGGATCGACAACTCGTTTACGAGCGCGCGTGCAGCGTTCGTTTCCCAAACCAAACACATTTCGGAGACACATCTCTTGTTCTAAGAAAGACCCTCGATGCCCAACACAGCCGCCGACGTCGCCCGCCAGCTTGCCGCCAACGCGGAAGCCTTTTGTCGATATTATCTAAGCCGCGGAAAGCGCCGGGGCCGCTATTGGCATATTGGCGATGTTCACAACACGCCGGGGCAAAGTCTGTTCGTCCGCCTCTATGGAGAGGAATCCGGGCCTGGAGCCGCCGGTAAATGGACGGATACGGCCACGGGTGAGTTCGGCGATCTGCTCGACGTCATCGCGCTGCAAAAAGGCCACCAACACCTTCGCGAAACACTGCGCGAGGCATTTGAATTCCTTCAGGCACCTTACCGGCCAGTTCCGTTGCAGCCACGTGAGACACGATCCGAGCAAGCGCCACGCCGGCTTTTTCGCGCATCGCGCCCCATTCAAGGAACACTCGGCCAGCGCTATCTACAATCTCGCGGCGTCACCATGTCGATTTCTCCGGCCGCAGTCCGCTACCATCCGCGGTGCTATTTTCGCGACGATGACAAGGCGCAACTTCAATTATGGCCGGCCTTGATCGCCGCCGTCACTGATCTTGATGGCCGCATCTCTGGCGTGCATCGCACCTACCTCGCCCTCGACGGATCCGGCAAGGCACCCTTCAACGAACCGCGCCGCGCCATGGGCAATCTCTACGGCAACGGCGTCCGCCTCGGTAAAGTCGACGACGTCGTGGTCATTGCCGAAGGGCTTGAAACAACTCTTTCGACCGTGGCACTGATGCCGCGTCTTCCCGCAGTTGCAGCGCTATCGACCTCGCAACTTTTTCTGTTCAGACTTCCGCCCGGTCTGAAACGCATCTACATCGCCGCAGATAATGACGCCGCCGGTGACATGGCGGCGACGCGACTTGAGAAGCGCGCATCGGATGCCGGCATAGAGTGCTTGCGTCTTTGCTCCGAGCTAAAAGATTGGAACGACGATCTTCGCCACTTGGACTATAGCCGCGTCCGATCACATATTTTATCGCAACTTACCGACGAAGATCGGCAGCGCTTCGCCGCGTAAGGTCCTAGGGCGTCCAGCGAAACACATGACCTACAACCCCGCTGAAAACACGGTCCAGGAAAATCCTGACTTTGCAAACCGAGCAAACGTCCCGCCATTCAAAGGCGGCGGGTCGTCGGATGTTGAACAAAGTTGCGAGACAGAGACGGCTGAAATCTAACCGGGCACGCGGAAGTCCGGCTGGGCCGATCTTTGCCGATTTGCGTTGTGAATAGGTCGACGCGAGGATGGCCACGCGCGGTTCGGCATCGACTGCCGCCGTATTTACCGTGTGATGAGACAAGGTTCGCCACGACAGACCAGCCCCGGCTTCAAACACAACCACCGCGACGGGCGGGCTTTCCATAAGTGTACGCCCGGCCGCGCCGCGCGCTGAGGCGCGCCCTCGGGGAACGCAAGCGAAAAATGCGAAGGTCGTTTCGCATTTTTAGCTTGCCGTTCGGCGCCAGAGGTCCGGGCGCGGAAGGGATGGAAAGGCCCGCGGTGGTCGCGGCGCTTGTCCGTTCTTATTCCGGAGGTTCTTATGTCTATCGTCCCAAAAATTTCCCGCACCCGCAGCAACACCGCCGTCGTCATCGAGCAGCTCGAGCTCTACGGTTATCACCCGGGCCAGGACGAACCCGATCCCCGCCCTCTGCCTGAAACCGAAACCCTCGACACATTGATCGCTGGGCTTTTCGACTCGCTTGCCGAACCGCTCAGCGATACGCGCCTTGAACCCGATCTTCCCGATCTGCTTTGGTCGCTGACCGATCTCTTCCATCGCAAAGCGGCCCGCGTGCAACGCCAGCTCGACGCCAACGAAACGCGGCAGAAGGACTGCCAGGCTGAACAGGACGGTTCCGAGGTCCGCTCGACTGATCTCGAACGACTGATCAGCGAGGGTCACACGCTGATCGAACGCCGCAACGTCTACGAATTCCTGCGTGACCGTGCGGGCGAGCATTTCGAATCCCACACCGGATCCGCCTGGCGCCCGCGCACCGGCTCACTCGTCAATCACCGCAACCTGACGGCCGCCATGATCGACAGCCGCGATTTCATCGCCGCGAAACGATCCGCCGAACGCGACGTGTTGATCCCGACCGGCACCAAGATCCTCTTCGCCGCCGGTGTCGAGTGCAACGATCATCAGGCCATATGGGGTATACTCGACAAGGCTCTCGCCAAACATCCCGACATGGTCCTCGTCCATGGCGGTACGCCGCGTGGCGGCGAACGAATCGCGGCCTGCTGGGCCGACAATCGCAACGTCACGCAGATCGCGTTCAAGCCGGATTGGACCCGAGACGGCAAAGCCGCTCCGTTCATCCGCAACGACCGCATGCTCGAGCTCGTACCGAAAGCCGCCATCGTCTTTCCCGGTTCCGGCATCACCAACAATCTCGCCGACAAGACCAAGAAATTCGGCATCCGCCTGGTCGATTGCCGCAAGCCGCCGGCGGGCTGACCCCGGCTGCGCAGAATACGGCCGGTGTTACCGCCGGTCGTATCCTTCACAAAGGTTCGAGTGCGAGGAGGGTGGGGGAGGGGGCGAACACGCCGATTGCGCGTGCGAACCTCAAACCTCCGGAGCCGCCATGACCATCACCCATCCCCTGACCGATCAGGAGATCGTCGACATCGCCCCGCTCGGTGCCATCATCGCCTTCAGCGACGGCACTCCGAAGCCACCCGAACGTTTCCATAAGAAACTCAACGCCTGGCAATCCCAGAACGGCAGTGGCCGTCTGACGCGAAAAACCAAATCCGCCAATCCCGCCTACCGCGATACCTTCACACTCCACATCGGCAACCACGGCAGCAACGGCACAATCGTCGTGTCGTACAACACGACATTTATGCTCGGCGGAGCCAAGAAATTTGCCATCGTCGAGACCCCCGCCGTCGGCAGCGTTCGCGTCCTGCATCAATGGGGCGGCGAACCTGAACTCCTGCACGTTGCATCCTCGCACGTCGCCGCCGAAGCCTGGCTCAGAGACCATCGCTATTCCAACGTTATCCTCGAGGATGTCGTCGCCATTTCGCCGGCGGGGGTGGCAGCATGAAAGTCACCCTTCCCATCATCATCCCCTCGCAGCGCATCGCCGACCTCATGAAAGGCGCGATCGACAACAACCCGATGACGCGCGTTTGGTGCGCGGGCATCGTGTTTAAAGCCGCCCGCATCAACCAATGCCCGATCAACACGGCCGAGGAACTGACGGGCCCGTCACCGTGGTACGCCAATCCGCTCCTCTACGACGATCAATTCCTGATCGAAGTGCACGAGATCCTTGATGATCCGGCACTCGGAAGCACTCGTTCAACGATCCGCCGTCATCGCGTCACGCACGACGACTTCGCCGAAGCCTTCAAACGCATGGCGCACCGGGATTATGCCCGGCACCTCGCCGATTTTTTCAAGGAACGCGACGACACGGTCACCGGCGGCATCTTCCTTCAGCTCGTGACGTTCAAAGTCGTCGTCTACGGCTAACCACACCCCAACCACATGGATATGTCATGGAATTGATCATTCATACCTACAACCACCGACCGTCTCGCTTTTACGTCGACAGCCGACGCGTCTGCGAAACGGATTTCCATTTTGCGATGATCTCGGCGCGCGTCGCCGGCCGCCAACTGAGCGCATTCTTGACGCGACGGCGCAAAGGCAAATCCGGCGAACATCACGTCGTCCATTACGTATCGATCAACTGAAAACGCTCCGACCCATCATCAATCTCAACGGCTCGCCACCACGGCGGGCCGTTTTCATTTCAACAGAAAGGACATCCTCATGTGCTGGACCAATCAACGCGTCGACACCCTCAAGGCACTCTGGGCTCAAGGCCTCCCCGCTTCGCAGATCGCTGGCCAGCTCGGCAACGTCACACGCAACGCCGTCATCGGTAAAGTCCACCGCCTTGGCCTCGCCGGACGCGCTACCGTAAGCCGTGGTCATGTACACAAACGATCGACCCCGGCACGAACGCCAGACCGCCGCGTGAGAAAGCCGATGCAAGTCGTATTAAGACCTCGCGTTCGACACGTGACTGACCTGCCGCCGCTCGCAGCTGCGCCCGACCAGCATCCCACCATTGCCGATCTCCAACCGTCTCATTGCCGCTGGCCGATCGGCGATCCGAAGCAGCCGGAATTTCATTTCTGCGGCCGAGCCAACGATCTCGTCCATGCCTACTGTCCGCATCATTTCGCGCTCGCGACTCGCGACACCTTTAAACGCTCGCGAACCAAACCAAGACCGGCACCTCTCGCGACACCGCCACCGGTCACGACAATTCCACAACCGGCCTTCCAATCCGCAACCGCTTAAACCCCTTCCGGAGCACGCCCCATGATCCTCATCACCAAAGAACAATTGCAACAACTCGCCGACAACGGCCGCCGTCAAGCAGCTGTCAAAGGCACAGACGCCGAACTCGATCTCCAACCGGTCGTCAAAATCTTCAATCCGACCGGCGCGGGGACTTGGCTGCTCACCGAAATCGATCCCGACGACACAGACATCGCCTGGGGTCTTTGCGATCTCGGATTTGGCTGTCCCGAATTCGGCACCGTGCGCATTAGCGAGCTGCGAACCGTGGGCGGCCGCTTCGGCTTACCCTTGGAACGCGACAGGCATTGGCAAGCCACCGCTCCCATCTCGGCCTATATCGAAGCTGCAGATGCTGCCGGCCACATCGTCGACCACGTCAAACCATCGGCAAAGAAGGGCGAGGACGAGGCGGGGAGAGCGTGAGTGACCGCGTCAGGAGGGGAGAGAGGCTTCCCACCGCGCCGTCATTACCCGGAGCCTCCCATGACCAAGCGTAAAACCGCCAAATCCGAATGCGCAAAACCCGCGCCGTCCGTCATCACATTGACCGAAGCGACCAACATTCCGTTGAACCGGCTGTTCGTCAGCAACGAGAATGTCCGCCGCATCAAAAAGGGCGTCACCATCGAGCAACTCGCCGAAAGCATCTTGCGCCGCTCGCTGCTGCAAAGCTTGTCAGTCCGACCGATCCTCGATGACAACGGCGCCGAGACCGGCAACTACGACGTAACCGCAGGCGAACGCCGCTGGACCGCGCTGCAGCTCCTCGTCAAGCAGAAGCGCCTCGCCGCCGATGCCAACACCCCTTGCATTATCAAGACCACCGGCAACGCCACGGACGACAGCCTTGCGGAAAATACCGACCGGGAAGCCCTGCATCCGCTCGACGAATATCGCGCCTTCGCCAAGATGAAAACCGACGGCATGCCGGATGAAGATATCGCCGCCGCCTATCACGTTACCCCCGCCGTGGTTCGCCAACGTCTGAAACTCGCCTCCGCCAGCTCGGTGCTGCTCAAAGCCTACGCCGAAGACGAACTGACACTCGATCAACTCATGGCCTTCTGCATCACCGATGATCACAAGCGGCAGAACACCATTTGGACGGCCATTCAGAAGAACCAAATCCACCCTTCAGCCTACAACATTCGTCAAGCTTTGACCGAAAAAACGGTCCGTGCCGACGATCCCCGCGTCCTCTTTATCGGTCTGGACGCCTACATAGCATCCGGCGGTCCTGTCATCCGCGATCTCTTCACCGCACGCGAGCATGAAGCGGCCTACTTGCAAGCCCCCGAATTGCTGACCCGTCTGGTCAGCGAAAAGCTTGAGGCCTCGCGCCAAGATTATATCGCCCAAGGCTGGAAATGGGCCGAAGCCGCCGTCGACATTCCCTATGCCGACAAACAGGGTATGACACGCCTGACACCGACCAAAAATTCGCTGACCCGCGACGAACAGAAACAGCTCGATGGGCTTTCGGACGAATATGATCGTCTTATGGACAGCGAAGACGAAGAAACCGACGACACCTCCCGTCGCCTCGATGAACTGAAGGACGAAATCGACCGTCACAGCAGGCCAACACCGGTTTTCAAGAAGAAAGATATGGCCCGTGGCGGCGTCTTCATCGATCTCGCCAATGACGGCAGCCTCAACGTCGACTATGGATATGTCCGTGCCGAAGATCGTGTCGCCGCCGACCTCGCCTCCGGCGACGAAGACAGCGACAATCTTGGCGATGATGTCGACAACGACAGCGGAACGGTTCCAGAAGTCGAAACCGGCGGACTTTCAGAACGCCTCGTGCAGGATCTCACCTCCTATCGCACGCTTGCCCTCCGGGACCGCGTCGCGCAGGATTTTCACATCGCCTTCCGCGCCGTGCTGCATACCTTCTGCCTATCGCACTTCGACTTCTATGGCGAACGAAGCTGTCTGCAGATCACCTCAAACGAAGGCTTCCCGGCGCAAGCACCTGGCCTCGACGAAACGCCTTCAGCGAAAGCCATCGCAGCCCGCCATCAAACATGGGTCCCACGCATTCCGGACAATCCCGATGCGCTCTGGACCATGCTTGGTGAGCTCTCATTTGGCGAACAGCAGGCGCTGTTCGCGCACTGCGTCAGCCTGACACTCAATGCCGTCCGGGAACCGCACAACCATCGCGACGATGAAATTCGGCACGCCAATCAGCTCGCCACTGTTCTGGGTCTCGACATGGTGCAGGAAGGCTTTACGCCTACGGTCGAGAATTATTTCGGCCGCATCACCAAAGCCCAGATCATCGACGCCGTGCGCGAAGCCAAAGACGAGCACGCCGTGCATCTGATCATGGATTTGAAGAAACCCACCATGGCGAGCGAAGCGGCGCGCCTGCTGCAAGGATCGGGTTGGTTGCCGCTGCCGTTGCGTCCCTCATCCAGTGCAGCGGTATCCGCCAGCGAAGCTGCCCAGCTGCCGGCGTTCCTTACCGGCGACGACCACCTAGCCGAAGCCGCCGAGTAACGTCGACACGACAATTCGACCATCAGCAGGGGCGCGTTCCGAAGCGTCCCTGCTTTTTTTATCGATGACAAAAGAGGACCAACGCATTCGGCTCAGCAACCAGCAATGCCGCAGGTTGTGTTTCAGCTGATACCCGCTGAACCCTCGCTCGCGACCGCACGCCGACAACAAAAATCCCAGTTCAACAACGAAAGAAAGGACCGCAGATGACCCACCCGTATTTCCACGCCGTCTCCTCAGCCAAACTGTTTGGGGGGACATCGGACGATTACCTGCCGATCCACGCGTGGTTTGACGCAACCAAAGAAAGCTTCCCTGATTTTCGTCATCGCGCCCTTCGCCACCATGCCGAAGGCGTCTTTGAATGCGAGCGCGTCTTCGGCGCCACGATCCGCAACAGCCACGGCAAGGACGTCCCGGTGCGCTACGTCGGCGAGCAGCACGTCATGGAAGATTGCGGCCGCATTCCCACCATCGCCGACTGGCTGTCAAAAATACGACCCGAAGCCTGGATGTCCCGCGCCACGAATGTGGGTGCTCAGGCGCGGAGGGCCGCCTGATGACCAGCACGTCCAACCCAATAACGAAAGTAAAGGAACGCTTGCACCGATTGCCGGCCAAAACCGCGGCACCCTTTCGGCAGCTCATAAAAACAGGGCAGGTTTCCGAAGGCGTCATCGACACCATCCTCGATGCCGGGGAGCTCGCCGGCGATACCAGCAAACTCATCGGCTTCGCCGCAGGATTTCTGCATATGACCGCCATCGGCGTACCGATCAAAGACACAATCGCTATGGCCGCAACACTCAAGCGTCGCATCAATCTGAACTGGAGCCCTAAACGATGGCACGACGAACACGAGCGCCTGTCGCGCGCCACGACCTTGAAGACCCTCGCCGATCAGAACGTTTCTTACGACGTTTCCGCTTTCCAGAGACACCTGCCGCCCCGCTTCCCAGGCTATCTGATACGTTCGAGTCGCCGCCTCGGGATGGAAGGCTTACGTCAACGTCATTGTGTTGCCAGCTATCACCGGCATCTCGAGGCTCGCCAATGCGCCATTGCCGCGGTCTTCGTCGACAAGCAACGGTGGACCGTCGAGCTTCAACTGACATCCGATCCGGAAGAGCCCATCAGAATTCAGCAAATCAAAACACGCTGCAACGGCCACGCGCCCGCAAGCGTGCGCCAGACAATCCATAACATGCTCGACATCGCCTTGCCGAAAACGTCACCAGCGCCAGACCGAACAGAGGAACGCCTCTATAAGGAAAATCTTCGCCGCCTGCTTCCGGTGCTGCGGAACGCAGCTATAGAATCCGTCACCGTTGAATTTGACGGTAGCGGCGACAACGGCTCAATCCAGAACATAGACTACGCACCGCACGCAAACCGCGACGTCTGCAACCAGCATATGGAATATCTGGCAACCGAAGGCGTTTTTAGCAACGGACGATGGATGACAACCGTCCTCCTCCGCGAAGCCAGAGTTGACGACGTCATCGATACCGTCACCAGTGATTATCTCGATGAAACCGGCGTCGACTGGTGCAACGATGACGGCGGCTTCGGCCGGCTCGAAATCGACGTCGCCGCAGGCACGGTGGAGCTCGAAGTCAATCAGCGCCATACCGAAAGCTCGGTTGAGTTTTCTTCCAAAGACGACATCGCAACCGGGGACCAAATCGAATAGTCCTTAGTCAATCGCGCTGAAGAGGGTCGCCCTGCGCTGTCGCCACGACCAACGCGTCGCCTGATCATCAATCGGCTCTCGAAACACAACGCCTCCACGCGCTCACGGCAACCAACGGCTGTTCCAAAACCAGACTGTTCGCTGACCTCATTCCGCGCAGCGCATTGGCGTCCGCTCCGGCACGGTTTGAAATCTGTTCCGCCAACACCTCGTCCTTTTTCGTTCAAGATTATTGACGCGCGCGACAACGGCCTCTCGAGTTGCCGACCATGGCACAAGCCGCGTCCGGGTGAGGCGCGCTTATCAGGCGGCGAGAAACCGCCGCCCGCGCCCAACTGAAAAATGGCTCCTCTCCCCATAATCTGCGCTTGCCCGCTCCCGACGGGCTTCGCCCGCGGGCTTGCGGGACCAGCGCGATCTTTTAGATCGCGCTCAAGCGCACATTCCAGGGCCCCTCGCTCGCAATTTTTGCAGTTGCCCCAAACGCAGAAGGCTCGTGCCAGCAGGCGGGCAACGAGGCCGCAATCCCGCGGCGTCGTCATCAAGACCGAAAGGAATAGCTCATGGCTAGCAACACTCAAACCGCAGACAAACCAAACCGTCCGCCTTACCGCGTGCTTTGTCACGTGGGTCAAGTCGACCGCAAGTTCTGGGAACAGAACGGCGTTGGCTTCCCGCATAAGAAGACGGAAGGCGGCATCGTCTTCACGCCGCCGTTCGACATCAAGGCTGGTACGCCCTGCATGATCGCACTGAACAGCAAGAACGACGAGGCCTCAGAAGACACCGCGAACGACGAACCGTTCGCCTAACCGTGAGCCGACCGGAGGGCCGCGCAAGCGGTCCTCCGAAGGCTTCCCTCTTACCTCAACTCAGGAGAAAACCATGCCCGACGTCGCTGGAACCGCCCACACCATGACCTCAAGCTTCATTTACTTCAAACGCTCCGGCAAATATTACAGCGAAGGCAACGGCGTCATCACGAACCCGCAATTCGAAAGCACACGAGAAACGCTCCTCAAGATCAATGGCGGCGCCATGCCGGAGCTGAATTCATCGGGCGCGGAATTCTTCATCGTCCTCTTACCGCCACAGGGCTTTCCAATGCTCCTGCCGCCGATCGACGAAATCGCCCTCGATCACTCAATTTAAAAATCCTCCCCTCGGTACCTGTCAATCGCGATCCTGTCCTTGCCGACTGATGTCGGGCCCACCCATCGCTTCCAATTCGCAACTCCCACACCGTGCCGCTTAGCGCATCACCGTCAGGCCAGCGCCACCCTCTACGGCAGGGGCGACAAAGACGATTTACGCATGGTTTTCTCCTCGCGCAGCGCCCGGCGGCTTTCACAGGTGGGATGAAGCCAGAGCCGCCATCGCCGTCAATCGCCAGCGCTTCGGACACTTATTCTTGCGCTTCGCGCATGTCCTGCAGCTTGCCGTGTGGTGCGCGCAAGCGCGCAGCGATGACAACGCCAGCTATGGCTCTGGCCCAATCATCCCACAAAGCCGCGCATCGGGCGCGGCGCAACACCAAGGAGTAAACCATGCGTAAATCGTCCTCCCAAACCGCCCACACCACTCCGTTCTTTCCCGGCCTCGACACCGACGTTTGCAACGATACGCTCGTGGAACGTTCCATCCTGATCGACGACAGTTACGACGATCAGACCGAAATCCTGACCATCATCCGCGACCGCGTCGCACGCGACGGGGTCTTATGACCCCCTCGCTGCAGTCGAGCAAAGTTTAGCGGCGCCAGCCGCAGGCCGCGACGCCGCCGCCTGCGGTGGGTGCGGCCGCTCTGGTCCTGGCTTTTGTTTCCCTGCCGGGCCAAGTGTTACCCCACGACAGTGTGCACAGCGCATTCACTGTAGACGCTGCTTTTATCCGCAATAGCGTTATCAGCGTTTACAGCGTGCCACTTGATAGCGTCCACAACACCATAAACAGCGTATACAGTGTCAAACTTACTGCCACTGTTTACGCCGTGAACAGTTTACTGTTCGCGGCGTAAACCGCTTTTTTTTCACCCTAGGTGTAAACACTGAATACAACTCACTTCATCCGCCACGCCCTGGTCCAGTCTCGATGGGCTATCCGCTCTCGAAAATAAATCCGTCACCGTCCATGCCGAACGGCACAAATCTGGGCCGCCGGAATTCCTTCGGGATATACCTGCCAGCACTTTGTTTCGTATCGGATCGATTCGCCTGGCGAACGATTTTTCTTGAACGACTCGAAGTGTCGTGACTCAATGACTCTATCTTCTCCCGAAATTCCAAAATTTTTTAAGGCGCAATAATGGGGGTTCGCACCCCCTTTGCGCAGCACGTCACGCCTTCGGCGATACGGACACGGAATTCGCCTCATCCGCGCATCGTCTGCTCGCTTGTGAGCGACCGGAAAGGGGAGGGGCGCTTTGTGCTGGCGGTCTCCGACGTCGTGCCCGGTACGGACTGGCGCGGCCGCCGCAGCGGCCAAGCCGATGCTGCGTGCTTGCCTGCGATAATCGGAAAGCAAATAGGACGGGTGAGCCCACAATCGATTCTCTTAATTCCGTGTGCCGAACGAAGGTTTGGGAATTCGCGCTTTCCACTCGGCAGTCGTTACGAACGCGGATATAATTGCGCTGTCCATTCGGTCGGTATTCGGCGGCAATATCCACACGCAGCGATAGGACCGATCTTAGTAATTCTTTAAGCGACGCAAATAGAATCTCGCGTCAGAGCAGCGACAGCAGCTGAAGAGATCCAGGCGGTTGCTTCCCGCCCGTCGCTCTCCGCCAGCTGCGTGTGCCAAGCGCGGCAGAAAGTATGTGTGCCGATGCGCGTTCGTTCTCTTCCGCATTTCAAGCACGATCACATCGGCAAGACATCGCACACAAAGAATTTCAGCTACCATCACATCAACTACATCATGCGCGAGGGCGCCTGCACGAAAGTGCTGGCCGAAAACATGTCGGTGACCCGCGAAGACGCGCGACGATTTTTCGAAAGGGAAGCCTATAGAGAGGGTGTGGCGGCAAACGCGCGCGTTGCCGACACCTTCATCATCGCTCTTCCCATCGAGCTCGATGCCGAGCAGCGCTATGATCTCGTCGAGCGCTTCATGCACAAAATTGGCAAAAACCGTATCGCGTGGCTGGCAGGTTTTCACGAGACAGGTGAAGACGCGCACAATCCGCATTGCCACGTGATCTTCCGTGATGCTGACATCGAGACGGGCCGGAAAGTTCTTGGAACCACAACGAGCGCCAAGGACGTCAAGGAAGCGCAAGACAAAGGCTGGCGAGTGCCGCCGCGCATGACCACCAAGGATCTCCGCGTGGCCTGGTGCAAGCACATCAACGACGATATGAAGCGGCTCGGCATCAACGTGCGCTTTGACGAGCGACGGCTCAAAGACCAGGGCATCGAGCGCGAAGCCGAGATCCATGTCGGCCGCAAAGGTCATGCGATGCAACAAGCGGGTAAGGATCCGGCAAACAGCGAAGATCGCCGCCGCGGCAATCATGTCAATCCCTACACGCTCGTCGATACCGGCAGCCGTCACGATCACAACGAGCGCATCAAGGCCCGCAACCATGGCAGCAACGACAACGCCGACCCGAGCGCCACTTATATTGCCAGCTTTGAGGAAGCGCGACAAAAGACCGAGCTGCGCGAACAGCAGGGAGTCCAGCGCAAGGGCATGTATGCTGAGCAGCACCTCGATCGTGCCGCGCTCCGAAAGGCCCATCGAGCGCAACGCCGCGAAAACGAACGGATGGGGCGCGTCCTCTATGCTGGCGCCCGCGCCAAGGCTTATCGAGAGACCGGCGATGCCTACAAGGAGCGCTGGACAGCAGCTCGGCAGATTAAAAACCACAGGGCCCAACGGCTGGCCATGAAGACGATCTTCGCTGAGCAGAAGGCCGCCTACGCCATCGCTGCCGCTGCCGAAGTGGAAAAGATCAAGCCGGAAAAGAATGCCCGGTGGCAGGCCCAGCAGGCCTCGCAGGCTTCCGAACGAGAAACGCTGAAGAGCCTGCACAGCGCGGAGCAAAACGCTTTGGCGCGCCAACATGTCGCCGAACGCCACGCGCTGCACGAACGCTGGCAGCATACCAACATGGCCAAGCAGGCCGACCGTCTCAGCGCCAAATTTGAGACGCAGCAGAGCATGGCGGTGGTGCAGACGAACGCCGTCAAGCTGATCCAACTCCGCAACCGGCAGGACCGCGGCGCCTATACCGGATCCGACGAAGCCATCGGATTTTTCACCGATACGGCGCGCGCCGAAGCCGACAAGCGGGCCGGTCTGCGCTCGATGCTCGATCAAGACCGTGCCGACAACTTGAGCCGGGCCGCCGCCACCTCTGATCGCTCCCGCGCACAACCTGGTATCAACGTGCAAAAGCGCAGCGGCGTGGACTCGCAAGCCCGTCCGGACCGTCGGGCCGCCAACGATCAGGGCCGGGGGACGATCAACGACACCCAAAAGGGAGCTGGGCCACCCGACAACGCCAAACCGGCAAACGCGAAAGCGCTGAATGCCAAGGCGACGGAGGCAAAGCCCGACGGCAAGACTGAGCCCAAAAAGGACAAATCCCGTAACGATGACCGCCAGGGCGATCTCTTCGCCCGCTATCGCAAAGACTATAAGGACAACGGCCGGGACAGCGGCCGCTCGGGACGATAGCCGACGCCCGGCATTGGCCGTCTAAGCCGAGCGTCGTCACTATCACAGGGCCTTCTCTCAGCGGACCAGGTGTTCAGCCGCCGTTGTTGACACGTACGCAATCGCTTCGCGCGTTATTCCGCGCCGCCGCGCGGGAAGTGACGGAACCAAGACCGTCTCCCCGGTATGGCGGCAGCAGTGGCGGGAGCAAGACAGATCCTGATCTGACGCTCACGACCGGGACGCTGGCTGACAATTACGTCCGTTTGTGCCATAACCCCGCTGCCGATCTTCTTCGGTGGATCGACGAAGACATCAAGTGTGTTGCGCCTCTCGCCGTCCCTCTCCCCACGTCCCATCACATCCTGCATGCTCGGCCGTTCATCCCGTCACCTCCTCTGGAAATCACCAGACAGTTTTGCCGCCGAGTTTTGCACGCGGTGCAAAGCTGGCTGGACCCGCCGCGCGAAGAAGGGCGCACTGACAGTTTGCCTGCTCGATCGCGAGCCAGTGCTGGCGGGCATGACCAGCTGCGATCGGTTCGAACCGCGCCAGCAACCGCACCCGAAAGAGGTGAAGCCGAAAGCCGCGCAGGAGATCTTGCTTCCGAACTCGAAGCGCTGAGCAGCTATTACGCCTCGCGTCTCGCGGCCGTTCGTGCCGGTGCGCGACGCGCGGATGTCGGCGCATTGGTGCGAGCCATTCAGACCGAGCGCGTTCTTGCCATGCGTGCTTTGCTCTCGCGCGAACAAGTGGCGCGGCAGAATCGTAATCTCGATCGTCCGCTTCTCCCTAAGGGCAATTCGACCGACTATGGATCCAACTCTCTGCACTGATCCGGTGGAAGCCCGGCCGCGATCGGAATCATGACCTCTCGTCAAGGTCGCCAACACGTCCAACCAAAGTTCCAGAGTTTTTAAAGTGAGCTGCGGTCCTGGATGCAAGTGTGATGATCCAAAAAGTTTTGGGGTGAAACGATGCATCCGACGTGCTTGTAGGCGCAAAAATACTGGGGCGTTCATTTCACCGGCGGCGCACGCAATGTAGAAAATTGCACTCGGCTAGCTACTCACGGTCAGACGACAGGATTTGCTTCGGGGCTACGTTTGTTCGCATGGCTTGTTTCAAACATTCCACCTCGATATAATCTGCATAAAGACGAGTTATGAGGAAAGGAGAGTCGCCGTTAGTTGAGTAGAACAGCGCTGATCGATCCCACGCGTGAAACGCCGTTTGGCAAGCTTGTGGGCATAATAATCAAGGAGTGCGGTCTTAGTTATAGGGCCGCGGCGCGATTGCTGAAGCTGTCGCCAAATCTTCTCTCGGATATTGTTGCTGGGCGCAAGGATGCGACGCGCAGGCTGATAGCGGAGCGCGGTTGGGCAGAGCAGTTGGAGAAGTACGATCCGGAAATTTGGGAGCGGCATCGCGTTCGATTCGAAAATCTAGCTTCAAAATTAGCATCGAAAGCAAGATACCATCATTCTTCCCCTGCCAATCATTCAACAATCGGTTTCGTTCTCTGGCAGATACTTGGCGGCGTTGCTTACGATGCCGAGCAGGCGAAGCTCGTTTTGGCGATAGATCGCGGACGGCTTCACGACATTCTCCATGGCAAAATACGGCTTTCGCAACAATACATCGCCGAGAACGATTGGGTGGGTCGACTGCAGGCACATTACGCTGATGCTTGGAATGAGTTCGGCGAGAACTTCTTGAGACAGGTCGGACAACTTCAGCCGCGTACGCGCATCATCAAATCCCGCGAACCTTCAGACCGAACAAGCTTTGGATACATTTTATGGAAGATACTCGGTGGCCCCTACATCGGTCACTCCCTAGCGACCGACGTGCTGGGTGTCAGCAAACATGAATTACGGGATCTGATCTATGAAAAAAACTGGTGGCGGACAACGCGCATCGATTTGAAGAGCTGGCGCGATGTTCTGGCTAAGGAGTTTCCCGAGCAGTGGCAACTTCATCGAGAACAATTTGATGGATACGTGAAGTAGCTCAGTCTGACGGTTGCCGGTTGGGATAACCAGGGGCGATAAAACTGAAGATCAGTTCGCGCGTGTTTGGCAATACAACTTTTTGGGGCGGCCGCATAATGAGGTCCTCCCTTTTCTTCGAGAAATCTTCGTAAGTGATGGCAACGTCCGACTGGGCTTTGTTAAAACCGTTTAACGGTATGGTGAACTCAACCGGACGATTGTCAGCGTCCCGTGCTTCGGCGATCATGCAATCGCCCTTCGACATGAGATGCAAAAACTCTTCGGTGGCATCACCCATCGCAAAGCAACCCGCGCCATTGCATGATATGAACTTGAGTAACAGATCGGTTGCAGAATCTCTTTGATCAGTTTTCTCATCGGTTCGAACGTATGCTCGAACGCCGGTCTCGAAAGTGGCGTTACATGGAATGCGCAGCATCAGCGACCTGAACGAAGAGCCTTCGAAATAGGTGATCGATGCGGCCAGGAGAGGCTCGCCCGCGGCGCTGATATGTTCCCAGCACAGCATCGTGCGTATGCGCGATTGATTGGAGCGATCAACTTTGATCCAGGTTGAAGGATTGTCGTTTGAGAACATGGTGGCTCGCGCTAGTTCGTAATACGACCATTCTGCAATGTGTTTGGCGCTCCATGCAAGTCACTGTTCTCGTCACGAAAAGACATTGACACCACGATTTTGCGCAGAGACCGAGCGTAAAGCGGAGTTTCCTGGAACGCTTCTCGACGGGAGCAGGAACGCGCCTTGTTGGCAACCGCGATTGACCAGGACGCGGTCGCTTTGAACTTTGGTCGGCTGCACTGGCGGCAAGCTGCGAGAAAGAATGGCGAGCGCCTCACAGCGAGGGCGTCGGATATGATGTTAGGCAAAGCTATACCCCGGATCGGGTAGGTGAATACTTTCCCAGAAATGTCTTGCAAGGGCAATTTCTTCCGGTCCGCATACATTCATGTAGATCGCTGTCGTCGTGAGACGCGAGTGACCCATCCAGCGCTGGATAATCGGAAGCGCTGTACCGGTTTGCATAGTCCCGACACCGAAGCCGTGACGCAGACCACGCGGCGACGCCTGCCTTCCAACCACGCCCGCGCGCGTCATTACTCTCTTGATGACACGCCAAGCGGTGGAGCGTCCCCACCGCCATAGCCTTGCGCGCGAGGATCTGATGTCTTGCTGTGCTAGCGCAATGTCGAAATAGAGATCGAGTCCGTTCATCAGATTCGGCGGAATCGGCACCTCTCTTAGGCTACGTTTGCGACGCTTGAGGGTGACGAATGTGACGACGCAGCTTTCGATCTGGAATGAGGCCGCCGTCAGTGCGAGCACTTCACTCACTCTGGCACCCGTAAACGCCAAGAGATATGCGAACAGTCTTTGCTTGGGATCGAAGCTTGCCGCCGCGGCCAGGACACGCCGGAGTTCAGCGTTGTTGACGTATTTTCTTAAGCCGTCTCGTGCGTAGAGAGTCTGACCGGTCTCCCAATCCTTCGACGCAGTGCGGCGTGGAACAATATTGGACAGATTGTTTCGGTTCGTTCCTGCAACGCGTTCAATCACTTCGGGCGGCTGTAGAGAGATCATTAGCTTTTCGGTAGCAGTGATAAACGCTCAATACAGTAAAAAATCATGTTGTGCAACATTATGTCCAATAACGTTTCAAATTACTCGGGATCGCAAAATCTAATTGTCTTGGCGTCTCGGGCATTTGCAAGTAATCGTGATCTTGGTTCGGATAAATATCAATTATGTCATTATGTTAGCTGAGCGGCTACTGGAAATAAATACTTGAATCCAACGCATAGAATGAGATAATATAACATATTAGAAGAGCGCAGATGCATCTGATTTTGGAGGGAGGCTTAATGAAATCGTCAAATTTATTGGTCGCCTTCGCGGCAATGGGCTCAGTTTTGGGCGGCGCAGCTGCCGCCGACGAGAAGGTTGCCAACGCGGCAACGGCTGTTAATCCCGAAGTTCAGGCGCACTGGAATAGCTGCATCAAGCAGCAGGCGGAAATCGGTGCCGAAGGTAAGGTACTCAAAGCCAAGTTCAACACTCCTGAAAAAATAAGCAAACGGTCTTGCGACGCAAATGAGCAGTGGGCAGCGCATGATGAGAGATGGGTAGCTTTCGTTCGGGGCTGCTCGGATGTTTTTGGATGGAACGACGTCGATGCTGGGCGAAAAATACTTCAGCTTTCATTGAATGCGGCTGGTTTGCGCGACGGATGTTTGCCGAAATAGAGCGTTACAGTTTAAGTGACGGATTTAATCGACTTGGTGTGGTTCCTGGCGCCACAGGTTTTGACGCTGTAAGAGCTTCGTCCAAGTCGTTAGCCCCCTTCTTCTGAACGGCCTCACCCTTTGCATCCTGTCCCGCCGTCATGTGTCGTTTCTGCTCACCATCTTTACGGCAGTCATCGACAATGCCTTTGAGAACGCTTTCGTCCTTCTTCAGCAACTGCAGCTTCTCATTAGGGACTTTATCGATACATTGCTTGGCTTCCTCTGCCGTCATCGTGTCGCCTGGTCGGTACTCGGCGCCAGCAATCTTTGCCGATCCGAGTAAGGCAGTGAACGCGCGGCGCCGAGAGGAATCGTCGGCGTAGTACTCGTTGCTTTTATACGCAGCGTAATAGACATCGCCCGATTTAGCTTGTGTGCCTGCGAAATATCCCTTGCCGTAAGTGTTTGCCCAACTGTTCCAGCCATCTTGGTAGGATTTGAGCTGGCCGTTCGCGCTGTAGAAGATGTTGTGCGAGGAGGCCATGTAATCGCCGTCGTTGGAATATCCGAAGCCCGAGGAGCCGCGTTCTTCGACCCACGTACCGTCGTCGCGATAGTGGCCGTTGTGATCGCCGCCGGCCGATGCAGCGTCCAGCATTGCGGCCGCATCTGTCTGCTTGATGGCAGCTACGATTTGCTCGAGCTCGGCGATCGAACGGACATGACCGGCGGCATTGAGCGCTAGTGCGATAGCCTGGTCTTGTGCGGCCGGATCGCTGACCTGGCTTCGGATCATCGAAACAATCATCGCTTCGAACTTAGCGGGATCTTCTGTGCTGTTTTGGGTTTCGCCAGCTCGACGCGCAGCGTCACGTTCGTCATTACGAGGATTGGGCATGTCCACGAAGTCGACATGGGCGCGAGGCAGTGTGTTTGAAAGTTTGCCCTGGTTGGCGGCTGTGATGATAACCTCGACCGCATGCAGAGGTTTGATCGCACTGTTCTGGGCTGAAGTTATAAGCTGGCTGTAGCGACCACGAGCGATAGTCGGCGCGGCTGGCGAGCTATTATCGACGCCGGCGTGCAACGATGCCGTGAAGCCGCGAAGCTGATGGCGCCTCGAAAATTGGCGCGGTTCCTGTTCAAATCCCATAGCCATAAAAAGATCTTTCGCCGTCAATGACCGGATTCTTGCGCATTTAGTTTGCTGAATTGCTAATTCCGGCCAAATTGCCAAAATACGCAATAAAATTGCGCGCTTTTTTGTTAGATTGGTAGATTAGTACGCGTATCTAAGGGCTTGATTGCTAATGCAAATGAGTAGGGGTGCCGTGAAAAAGATATCGAATTGGTTGGAATTCGCTAAAAGCCATCCACTCATGTTTCTCTTCATTACAGGGATGTCGATTTTAATTGTCGGCGGGATAATTAACTACTGGATTTATTATTGGCAATTGTCACCCGAGCAGAGACGGCGAGAGCACGAAGAGGCAGAACGGGAACATATTTCAGGCGACTGGTAATTGAGTGTCTTTGAATGTGCGTTTAACAATGAGGGGGCAACAATGTCTGCAGATAAAAAAGACCAGGAAGGCGTCAACAAAGCATGGGCGGATCGCTACTACACGGAACCTGTGGAAGACTGGTCCGATCGGGCCGCGCGCAAACACGCTGAATCGCAAGTCGAAAGAGACCATCAAGACAAGGTCGAAAGGCTTTTGCGTCGGGGTTTCTTTTTTGGAACGACGCCTCCCGGTCCTCGAGGATAAAAAAAGCCGCTAGCGAAAGTGGACACCACTAAGAGAAGAAGCCCGTTCCAAACGTCGCGTCCATGGCTTCGAGAAAGCGATAGATATTTACTGCGAGTACACCCCCGAAAATGTGGGTCAGACCCGCAGCAAGAGTAATACGCTCATTCCCGGCACCCTCGCCAACCTTCTTCAAAATGAGCCAGCCGCGAATGAAAGCGATCATCCCGATAAGTTGGAAAAAGGTTAGGGCCGCGTAGACGGCCGTTTGGAAGGGCTGTGTGTCCGCTCCGAAGTTGAAGGCGATCGCGGACGTTACTGTGCCAGGGCCAGCAATAGTAGAACTGCCAAACACGGTCGCGATGATTTCATTTAAGCTCATGCCGACGGTGTAGAGGACGGCTCCAACCACTAAGTTCGAGAGGATTTTGGGGATCGAGTATGTCCGAGGGTCCTGACCGTATTTCGATGCCGTCACCAGGCCGTTGATGACCAGAAAGGTGCCGATCAGGATCGATATCACTGACAGCATGAAGATCATGGGGCTTTTGATGTTCATGATCAAATTGAGCATCAATCCGTCGAGACCAACATTGCCGGCCGTGCCGCCGAAAGCGGCGTAAGGAATGCAAGCGGACAGACCGCCGCCGGCGTCGGAAGAGCTGCTAAAGTTGAACAAAGAGTTTACCAGCAAACGAATGAACGCTGGCAAGGCCAGCAGGCCCGAGCCTCCGATCAAATATCCTTTCGGGCGGGAGATACCGTACTGGCGTGATGCGTTGATGCTGTCGGTGAAGTAACCCAGTTGGGTGACTCCGATGCCGATCATGATGGCGCCCATGATGTAAGCGACACCAACGAACAATTTTTCAAACGGTGCCATGTTGCGCGAAACACTGCACATCATTTCGCCGAGCGTCAGCGTGTCGGCGAAAGCGGGCGTGGTGACAATGAGAGATGCAACGGCGATAAACGCTGCCAGGGATGGTTGGTAATTAGCCGCTTGCTTTGTGGTGTTAGAATTGCCCATTTTGGGGCGCCTTTCGCGCCAATTAGTATTTTTAGCGATGATTTCATATGCAACTTAAGGAATAGCTAATTACTCGGCCGAATGGGGCTATCCCGCTGTTTTTGCTAATGTCAGGATCGATGGTATGCGGTCTGGAGCTGCTAGGCGTAGAAGGCCATAACCGATGCCGGCAAGGCCAGTCATTAGGCCGTGCCCTAGCGATTGACTGGCTTGAGCTGACCTCCAACCCACTTCGGCGATTTCATGGACGATGTTATCTCTGGCCATCTCGATTAGCTCTCGAGCGCCCGGCGCAAATTCCGGGATCTGTGCGGCTACGACGAAGGGTTCAACATTGCCCAAAGTGCCATGACAGAGGCAATGGCTGGATTGCCAGTAGTTTTGCGCTGTCTCTTGAAGCGTGCGCTCGATATCGACTTTGATGTCAGTGCTCTTCGTAGCCGCGAAGGTGGCCAGCCTGGAGAGTGCTATTCCAGGAGCTCCATGACACCATGAACACTGATGCCCGGTAGCTGTGTGATGGCGGTCAGTCCATTCACTCTCGCCAATAAGTTGTCGTTCATGATCTGCGATCGAAAGCGCAGTCGCGAGATAGTACGGGTCCGCCGTCATGCGGTGAAGTTCGGCAAACGCCAATGCTGGACCAGATGCACCATGCGATAACCCCCGCTGAAAAGGTGTTGCGCGCCAATTTTCCTTTCCGTCGGCATCGGTTTTTAGCAAATGCTCAGCACAGGCGATCGCGAGCTGGAGAGCCGGACCGTCGGGCCTTTGCGCGGCGAGAGGTAACAAGGTCAGAAGCAGACCTGAGGAGCCGCTTATGATGTCGAAAACCTTGTCGTCTGCAATGCGAGGTGCGAGCCCCGGCAGAAGGCCTTCCGCAAGGTCGAGGAGCGCATGGTCTTTCCAAAGAATCCCGAGATGCGTCAGAACGTAAATGGTGGCGCCGGTTCCAGAGAAAGCGCTGATGGAAGGATCGTCGGCGTGAACAAGTTCCTCCTTGATGGTCCCAATAAGCGCGGCGGCGGCCGTGCGGAAGTGTTCGACGCCGCTTTCATGTGCGAGGTAGGCGAGAAATAGGGCCGCTCCGCCGACGCCATCATAGAGACCGTGCCGGGCGGGGTGGATGTTGTAATGTGGATGCCGTGCATCGACGTCATCGAGCAGCGCCTGTATGTGAAGAAATGAGGCGCTGTCGTCCGCAATTATCAACCTGCGGACAAGCTCGTTACCGAGCTTGACCGCTAGCGCGAGACATGGATCGGCATAGCGGCTTAAGTCGCCTTCGAGCGGTCGCGCGTACCCGTGGTCGTATCCTAGCGAAGCGCGAATGAACCAGATTTGCTTCTCGAGGTTCGCGGGGGAAAAAGCTGCGATCTTATTTTTGACGGTATCCATCATTGCGACGGCAAGTATGCCGGGGACGATCGTGCCGTCCGCGCCGTGCGCAGATGTTGTTGCAGGGGTCAAATGAAAGAAGGGAATATCGTTGTCATCGAGTTGCCGTAGCTCGGAGGCGATCAACCGTTTTACCAGTGGCCAATGCGTTGACGCTGGAACGAGCTTCGCGAAGTGCTGCTGGCGATCGAGCTCATCTCGCAAAAAATCTGGGTGTGTGGAGTCGCTTAGCAACGTTGCGTAGAGGGACGTAGGTCTCATCACTGCGCGTGTTTGATCGGCCCTGAACCGTGCGATGGGACCGAGTTCACTGAACAAGAACGTCTGATGTTCTTTCAAGAGCTCGTACGCCGTTGTGAAACCAGCGATCAGATCTGGTATCGATATTTTCCCATCGGTTTGCGGCCGGCTGTGCAATGAGCCAACGCCACCAACCACCTCCGAAATCTGAGGTGTTGAGGTCTCTAATCTTTGAAGAGCAATGATGCGGTGCGGTGACCTTTGGCCGGGCGTAGCAGCGATGCCGCTCGAATCGAAAACAGCTTTCTCGCTGGTAAGCTCAGGCTCAGGGAGCATGGCCGTTGCCATGACCGAACCCCGGATCGCGGCAAAGCAAGCCTCGCGCGATGTTTGCGGGTCGGAATGGAAAAAAGGATGAAAGACGGTTTCTAGATCGACCAGGATTGGGTCGGCACCATGCGCCACGATATTTTCGAAGTGCATGTCTGTCGCTGAGATTGCATAGGCGAGGGCGAGGAGGGCACCTTCACGGCGATAGAACTGCTCTACTTCGTCTGGCGTGTCACACAGGACATGCGGGACGAATTCGACCCATCCATAGGTACCTCGGTCTATCGTGCGCATCAGTTTCAGCGGCGGTGAGAAGCCGGCATCGTTGATCCAGGCCAGCAGTTCTTGGAAATGCTTTTCTGGATTGGTGGAGCGCGGCTTGTAGACAAGCCGGGCCCCCGATTCGAACGACAAGAGGAAGACCGAACGGCCGCCGTTATGGGTATCGCCCGCACCTGGAGTTACAGAGGTTAATCGGTCTCCTTCACCTAAGCTAAAGTGGCTCCGAAGGAGATCGATATCGCTGATGAAGCGCTGATAAAATTCTTGGACGTTAAGAAGCCACGCCGCGCAGGTTTTTTGAACGTTGCGGCCGAGCACGGGGTATTTTTCAAGAAACGCCACTTGTTCGCCGAGGTCCGAGGCGGTTTCGAGGAACGTACGCGGCCTGTCGGCCCCGCTTTCCAGCTCGTCGAGCATTAAATTTCTGACGGCATTTTCCAAAACGACGGCGCGTTGTGTTTGAACAATCAAACGGCCGTAAAGCCAATCCAGCGAGTTGCGGGTGAGTGACTCTGGATCTGCAACGGCATTTTCTGTGCGCGCGGTTTGAGCGTATAAAAACCCGGCAAGAGCGTCGGTATAGAAAGCGATAAGAGTGGAAAACGGCTTTAAGATCGCCGGGTATTCGTTGTCGACAGTTCGGCGATAGCCAGTTCGTGCAATGACCGTTTTAATTTCGCGGAACCATTGCGGTGCCGATGCCTCGTTCAGTAGCTGGTCAGGCTCACCACCCAGAATTTGCAAGGTTTCTTCGCGACTACAATTTAGACCGAACAAGGTGGTGATCAGTTCGTCGTGATTGGATATGCCCGTTGTCGCGACCCAAGCTCCGAGGCGTTCCTCGGCGAGTTCGGCATCGAAATGCCTTGTCGCACGAGGTGCCTGCTGAACGGCCTGCCAGCGCTCCTCAAACGTCAACGCCCTGGACCAGTGTCGCCAATTGAGACGCAAGTCCGATTGAGCGTGAGGCGAAAGGTCGCCGGCAGTCATTTTAATTCGGCGTAGGTACGTGGCAGAAATTCGTGTCCGGGCGGCAATACGACGTATAGGTGTTGCAGCCATAGTCGAAACTTGTGCAGCCTCTGTCGCGCGTTGAACAGTCCGACGTGTAGGTGCCGCAGCCAGTATCGGTCGTGTACTCGCTCGCCTTCACCACGCTATTTTGGGCTGCGCCAAAATTGAGGCCACCGGCCGGGTTCGCAGGAAGAGAAATGAGCTGCTCGTCTGTCAAAGTTTTGCGGAACTCGGGCGATTCCCAGGCTTTGATGATTTGCAATTTCGTAAGCGTTTGATTTTTATCGTTTGGCATTGTTCCTGTCCTTTTTTGTTATTGTTGGCTCGCGCAAGTCGAATTTCGACACCATTTGTCGTGAGCGTGCGGAATGTAGGTTTTTCGCCGCGTTAACGTCTATTCCCGGAAAAGGGGGTATTAGTTTCACCCGATGTCCAAATTGGTTCTGGCGCTATAAGTTTCTGGGCGAGTGCAAGAGCTACCGCATGCGTTTTGTTGCTCGCTTTAAGCTTTTGACGCACGTTCTCAACGTGGGCGCGAACGGTGTCTTCCTTGATGTTCATGATCGTCGCCACTTCACCGCCAGTCTTTCCGCGCGCGGTCCAGGTCATGGCCTCGATTTCGCGTGCGGTCAGGCGTGGCTTGCGCCGATCGGCTTTCGCGAAGGTGGTCATCGGCCACCTGCGCTAACGGGCCGTTTGTTGATGCGGTTAAAGAGATGCTCAGCCGCTTGCTCAGTTGAAAAGTCGAACCCGTCGGTTAGTAGGTTTTCGAGCAATGTACTGGCGTCTTCGAGGACCTCCTGATTTTGACCGATCGAATTGAGGCAGGTCAGCATGAAATTTGCCAAAGCCGGAGCAGGGCTATCGGCATAGTTCCATATTGTCAGCACTACGCGTTTTTCGCGGTCTCCAGTCGCCTGGTGCATGACCTCTGACCGATCGCGATTGTGTACGACCGTCCAGGTGGGAGCCGGCTCGCTGATCAGCCTGGACATAAAGGTGTTCCAACGATCCTCAAGTGAGCGTCCGACTGTGAGGATGATGCCTGTCTGGCGCTCGATTTCTTCAACGACGGCTTGGACACCCGCTTCGCCGTGTCGGTGCACAAAATGCTCGTAAGTATCCATGGCTAAATATCCCTCAAAGTAATAAGTTAATTGGTTTAAATACAATCGCCGTCTAATCTCTGCGTGCTACCAGTAATTGGTAGTTTCTATGCCTTGAATTGTATGTATTGGCGGCTTGAAAGCAATTGAATCCTTTGCTCGAGACGGCTAATGCATTGAGTTTATTACTGGATAGAAATAACTACTTACCAGAAAACGGTAGGTTCAGAGAAATTCGCAATGATGTTGCGAAAGTAATTCGGGACATGGATTTTGCTTGAGCGCTGCGGGACCGATCCGCTCTAATTTTGCTTACGCTTGTCGATCCCGGCGCGCTTACCTAAGTGCGCGCGATACTGAAACGTTTGCCATTCATCACGCCAATGTCGCCACGCTTGGTGGCGAGCCCTCCGTTAGGCTCCGAGTGGCTGCACGAAATCAAATTTGATGGGTTTCGCGCGCAGGCTCACGTCGATCATGGTGATGTTGCCGTCTTCTCGAAAGCCGGCAAGAACCTGACTCGGCGTTTTCGCCGTCTACCTGCCATGGTTCAGAAGTTGCCGGCATCGCAAGTGATCATCGATGTAGAGCTTATCGTTTGCGACGAAGCGGGTCTGCTGGATTTTACGGCGTTGCTTCGGTCAGGAGCCGAGAGAAATTTGTGCCAATGCTGTTTCGATCTGCTTTCGATCGACGGGGTGTCATTGACTGAGAAGCCGCTCGATGATCGGCGCGAGCGGCTGCGGAAGCTGTTGCAAGGGCTGCCGGAGCGGGAGCTCGTTTTTTCGATGGCCTTTGATGATCCAATTAAGTTGCTTGCAGCAGCTGAAGAACAGAAGATTGAGGGGCTGGTGTCGAAAAAGCGGGCATCGCTTTATCGGTCGGGTCCGATACGCGACGGGCTGAAGATCAAGACGGATGCTTGGCGCATGGCCAGCCGCGGCCGTTTTAAAGGCCGCTAGAGACCACCATTAGCGCTTAGGGGGATTTCTCGAGCTCAGCTCTGCAAGCCGCCTCGAGCTCTCCCAGCTTCGTTTGAATGAGGGTGTAGAGCAGGGGCGGAGAAACGTGTTCGTAGTTGTGGCGAAGGACATTGCCGATGCCGGCGACGTTGCGCCAAGGAATGTCAGGGTGGTTGGCTTTGAAGTCGTCAGGCAGATGCCGGCTTGCTTCTGAGATTATTTCGACGCCGCGCTCGACGAGCCATTGCAGTTTCCAGTCCGCTTCGAATTCCTCGAGCTTTAACCCACGTAAGAGCTCCTGCAGGCGCTCGCTAGCTTCAACAATGTCGAGGAGACGCGGGGCGAAGATCTGCGCGACCATCTAAAAGACGGGGACGGCCGATTGAACGATGCGCTCGCGCATCGCGTGGTGGATGCTGTCGCGCGTCATGATATCGGCTGGCCGGCCGAGCAAGGCGCTGGCCCGTTCTTTGATCGTCATCAGATCGAAGAGATCGAGCTCGCCTTTGGTGTAATCAAAGAACAGGTCGACGTCGGAATCAGGTTGCGCGCGATCAACTGCGGTCGAGCCGAACATAAAAAGCCGCTGGACGCCGAGCTGTCGAAGTTCGGCTTCGTGCTTTCTGAGTAAATCTAAGGCGTCGGTGCGTTTCATAGATTTATTGTACCACGACGGATGTCATTTTTCCACTTTCCCCCTTGAAGCGTTGTGCGATCGTCATTGACAAGTTCACTGTCGTTCTTGTTATGTTCTAAAGATGACGGGGTACAAGGGCGATCATACGACGGGCTTTGAAAGCCCGGCACGCGATTATATTGAGCCGGTGGTCGATCTGGCCGCTGCGCTGGATCTGAGGCGTCCGCATAAGTACCCCGTGCGCGTCGTGGGCCAGGCGCTGAGGGGCAGGGGCATCCACGACGGCGACGTGCTGGTGGTCAACGCAGCGGCCGAGCCTATGGCGGGACGGGTCTGTGTGGCCATCGTCGACGCTGAGGTCTGGCTCGCGACGTTACATTTCAAACATGAGCAGTGGTGGTTAAAGCCCTCGGAGCGCGCGCCGCGGCCGGTCGAGGGCGAAGTCGAGATATGGGCGATGGTCGAGGCGCTCGTGCGCTTCGATGTGTGATTGCCGATGTTCGCACTCATCGACGCCAACAGTTTTTATTGTTCGTGTGAGCGTGCTTTCGATCCGCGACTGCGCGGAAAACCCGTCGTGGCGCTCTCAAACAATGATGGCTGCGCGATCGCGCGCACGAACGAGGCCAAGGATCTCGGCATCAAAATGGGAGCGCCGTGGCACCTGATCAAAGGTCAGCCAGAACTTCGGCACGTAATTGCGAAGAGCTCGAATTATTCGCTTTACGCTGACATGTCCCGCCGCATCTACGAAGTGCTGATCGGTTTCGGCGAGGAGGTCGAGCCCTATTCGATCGATGAGATGTTCATCGATACGCGCGAAGTGTACGACCGCGACAAATTCGGGTGTGCGTTGCGTCGGCGGGTGCTGAAGGTCGCGAAGATCCCGTGCTGCGTCGGATTTGGCCCGACGAAGACGATCGCCAAGCTTGCCAATCGGCTTGCAAAGGCCGATCGCGAAGGATCTGGCGTATGCGATCTTTCAGACCGGAGCGAACGTGATGAGCTCTATCGCTCAATTCCTGTGGGCGAGGTTTGGGGCATCGGTTCTGCGGCCGTAAAGAAACTTGAAAAAATCGGTGTCGAGACCGTCGCGGATTTTGTGGCACTGCCCGAGAGCATCGTGCGCGAACTTCTTACCGTGACGGGCCTTCGTACGGTCTCGGAATTGAAGGGGCTGGCGTGCCTGTCACTTGCGACGCAGCCAGGCCCGAAGAAATCGTTGGCGGTGACGCGATCGTTCGGCCGGGCGATCAGCCGGCGCGAGGATCTCGAGGAGGCTGTGATTTATTATGCGACGCGAGCTGCTGAGAGATTACGCGGCCACGGGCTCATCGCTGGCGCGTTGCAGGTGTTCATCACGACCAATCCTTTTTCGAAGACTGACCGGCAATATGGAAATTCGATAACCTTGGGTCTGGAACCCTCGAACGACACTTTTGTCGTCGTAGGAGCCGCGCGCCAAGCGCTCGAGGCACTTTGGTGCGACGGATACCGGTATGCCAAAGCCGGCATCGTATTGCTCGACCTGGAAGCTCAAGACAGTGCAGCGGGTTCGATGTTTCCGAGCCGTGATCCGGCAAAGTCCGCCGTTTTAATGCAGGCTTTGGACGGCGTTAATCGCCGCTATGGCAGACTTGCGTTGCGGCCAGGTAGTTTGACAAACCGGCCGGTTTGGGCAATGCGCAGGGGTAACCTGTCACCGTCATACACGACGCGGCTGAGCGATATTTTGAAGGCGCGTGCTTGATCGAATTGTCGAGGCCGTTTGCTGAAACATATTGAGGTTCCGATGTCCCCGCCAAAGAGACGTCTCGGAGCGATCTGCGTGGCAATATTGATTGGCGTTGCGCCGGCACAAGCGAACGAGATAGCGACGGCCACGAAGTTTGCACGACAGCATTTTCCAAAAAGTCCGAAGGATCAAGACAGGTATATTCGGCTTTTGATGGCGTGGAGAACTTGTGGACGTCGGCCGATCGCCAGCATCGGCGTATGTTCAAAATTGCGATACTGCCTCTCTTACACGAAGCGGTAGGTCACTCCGCAGTTTCGGTCAGCGATTGACGGTCTCGATGTTCTAGTGAAAACTTTTTTCTTCGTAGATACGGCAGTTTTCGTCCCCGCACGATGCAAGCGCATTTCTCCGAGCGTCGTTCGCATCGTGCATCCCCTGTAACGACCAACCGCATTCAGTATCGCTAGTGGCGAACGCGGCCCATCCTTTCGCTCTTTTTTGCCAGGAGCGATAGTTTTTGATGCAATCCCCCTTAGGCGCGAGTGCGGTGTGATCACTTGGCGCTTCTTGATCGGGCACGTTAGTTGATACCAGGTCGGTCGATTGCTCCGGCAGACATTCTTTGCGATAGAAGCGATACCGAACTGCGGGGTTCGTGGCCATGTCGACGTAAAATTCGCCGGTAGTCTTACGTAAAGAACCCCAATTGTCGACCGCCATCTCTTCACTCACTTTGTTGGCCAGTTTTTGATCCGTTGCTTTGATGCATTCATCTATAGCCTCGACGCGCGCTTGGATGATATTCGCTCGCTGCGCGGCGGTTTGGAGTTGATTTTCTAGCTCAGCACTTCTCGATTCTGCGGCGGTCTTCAACGCCTCGGCTTTCGCTCGCCGTTCTTCATAAAGTGCTTTCTCGGAATTGATTGCAGCGGCCGCTGCTTTGTTCATGGCTTCGGCCTGTTGGACGTCTGGAGCGTTCTTAGCGATCTCTTGCTGTGCGCGTACTTCTTCCAATGCTTTGCGCGCCTCGGCGTTGCGAAAACGTTCGGCTTGCTCGGCAAGGGCGGTCTTCGTAGCAGCGTCTTCAGTAGCGAACTGCGCTTCACTGGTTTGATGTAACTCAGAAACGTCGCCCTTGGCGTTTTCGGTCACCGCTTTAGCAGAAACGGAGCGGGCGTTGATCGTTTCCATGATAGAGGGAAGAACCCCTAGGTTCAGAAGTTCGAGTATCGCAAAGCTAACAAGCAGGGCGTGGCCAGTGCGTGTACGCAGCGCGGCTACGAAGGCTTCGTATGCGTTCGACGGTGAGGAGCGAACCGGCGTTGGCGGTGGTTGATGGCTACTCATTTGTCGCTCTCAAATGAAAGGGAAGGAGGAAGGGGTGGTCCGATGTGGAACAAGATTGCCGAAGTGCCGGCATCAGCTTTGTTTTTTAAGCCACTGATTTTGGCGGCAACTACTTGCCCCTCTGTGTCGGCTTTGGTCTGCGCGAGTGCTGCCTCGTTCTCCATTTTTTCGGCAGTCGCCTTGGCTTGATCGCGTGCGGCTGTTGCCGTCTCGACGAGCAGCGAAGCTTCAGCTACCGAGGCGTCGCGCATAGCCTTCTGCTTTGCCGGAGAGTTAATCGCGATGGCATAGGCATTGTCTGCCTCGTTCTCCATCCGATCAGCGTCGGCCTTCGCTTTCATTACTGCGTTGTGAGACTCTGCAGCTTTCGACGTGGCATCGGCAGCGGCGGCGTTCGCGCGGCCGGCCTCTTTTTCTCTGGCCGCGTTCGCTTCTGCTTGAACCTGTTGTTGTTTGCCCCAGGCTTCACGGATCCCGGCGGTCTGTTCCCAGACCGGAAGGGCGGCGAAAGTGTAAATTTGCAAGGCAAAAAAAATAGCAGCGATGACGCGGCCAAGCCGACTCCCGATGATTGAAGCGCCAGCAAAATTGGCGAGTTGGGAAAAAGTTCCCGGGTTTGCTGATTGACCTTGCTCGCTCACTGTGCCCCCCGATGACTATCCGTTCTCAGCATATGCCATTCGTCGACCGGGCGACCCCCAGCGTCTTCGGAAATTCTTCACCGTTGCGCCGGCGCCACTCGCCGGTCAGTCCTCCTTATCACCGGACCGTTTGAGCGCGACGTGCCGAAGGTGCAACACCTAAAACATTTCAAATCCAATTTACGAAAATCGCAATTTCGACCACATTCGACTGCTATCTGGATGGCGCGCGTTGATAGGCGATCTCCTTTTAAAAGGGAGTATCGCGCGCAATGTTCAGGCATCTTCAAGCCATTCTGCAGGGCCTCGTCGACGGCACCCAGCCGCTGCCAGAGCCATTTCCACAGAGACTCAATTTCACAAAACATCGCCGGACCGGTCGTGACGTCACGGCGTACGTCGCTCGCCAGCTCGAGCACGAAGGTTTCAAGCTGAGCGACGACGAGTTGCGGCATTTGCTTTTCAAAATCGCCTCACACGTCACGCGCACCGGCCGCGGCGGCCGGGCGTTTTATGTCCACGAACTCCTCACAAAAATCTGGCCCGCCATAGCCATGACGTTACGCGCCAATCCTGAGTGGTTGAGCAGCAAAGCCGGTGTGCCGTGGGCGGTCGAAAACTACGAAAACTGGACCCGTGCGATGGACAAGCAAGGCCGCGCCCAACTCGGCGAACCGCCGCGCGTCGCCGAAGTTGAATACTATCCCGGCTACTATTTGGTTGAGCTGATGAACAGTCGGCATGTGCACGCTGAAGGCGTTGCCCTCGGCCACTGTATGTCGTGGTCACTCAATCAAGAAGCGCTCGCGAAGCACGGCTATCCACGGCCTGACACACCGGAGGCGATGGAATGCTTAACTTACGCGATGAAAATTCGGTACGGCGAGCTCCGCCTTTTCTCACTGCGCGGACCCGAAAATAAGCCGCTGATGTCTCTCTCTTTTTCAGTTGCGGCCAGACACATCGAAGAAATGCGAGGCGATGGAAGTTTGCACCAGTCCTTTGGCTGGACCATTTCCCAATGCGCGTTGTTTAAGAGCCTTTCGTCGGTCGTCGATTTGGAATTGTCACATCGGCCGCAGTGGGGCGGGTGTTTACGCCGTTGCCCGGGAAATGGCTGGTGTGAAGGAGTCATAAAGTTTTGCGGCGAGAGACACTTGCCGTCTCCGTTCTACCGCAGCTCGGGGGAGTAAGCATCGATGTTCAAACATGCCATTGAGATGCTGCAAGGTCTCATCGACGGTACCGCGCCGCTGCCGCCACCATTTCCTCCGCGGCTTAACTTTCTCAAAGAACCTCGTACGGCAAAGGCCCTTGCCGCCAATGTGGCTTTGCGGGCTAGATGGCAAAGGCTGCCGCTGACCGATACTGAACTCCGGTATCTACTCTTCAAAGTTGCTTCTTATCTTCGCAGCATAAAGCGGCATAACAGACCGCTGAACGTATCGGGCATTATCGACGATATTTGGCCGGCGATTTCGCTGACGTTGAGTAGCAACCCCAACTGGCTGACGAGTAAAGCCGGAGTCCAGTGGGCGATCGATCATCATCGAATGTGGCTCTACAAAATGGAGAAACAAGCCCGCGCGGAGGGCGGTGAACCGGTGCGGGTCGCTGAGCTGGAATGGAACCCCGGATTTTATTTCGTCGAGCTGACGACCGGCTTGCATGTCCGTGACGAAGGTTTAGCGCTCGGACATTGCATGTCATGGTCACTTAATCGCGAAGCCGTCGAAAAACACGGCTTGCCACATGCCGGTTCGCCCGAAGCTTTGGAGTGCCTGACATACGCGGTGAAGTTGCGTCATCGCGAGCTCCGGCTTTTTTCGCTGCGCGGTCCGACCCACAACGCGCCGCTGATGACGATCGCCTATTCGATCGACGACAAAAGTATCACCGATACGAAAGCCCTCGGCGGCGCCGATTGTTACAACTGGACGCCTTACACTTGCGCGATGGTGAAGAGCTTGTCGGCCGTCGTGGAGATCGATTTTAAGAAGGTTCGGCATGGCCACGGCTGTTACCGCAATTGCCCCGGGAACGGATGGTGCCAAGGACGCATCGTTTTCTACGATGAGCTCACCGCTTTTCGCTCCGCTGAAGGCTTGGGAGGTGACGATGCTTCCTGAAAATGAAATCCTCGACATGCTCGTGGGGCTGATCGACGGCTCCCGTCCGTTGCCTCGGCCGCATCCACAACGCCTCAGTTTTCCAAATGACGATTGGGCGTTGATCGAGATTGCCGCGATTACGGCCCACATTGGCGGACATCTGCCACCTGACGAAGTGCGCCACCTGTTGTTCAAACAGACTGCTTGGTGCAGCAAGCGCGGTAAAACCACTCGAGCCGCCGTGAATCATGAACTGCGTTTGATAAGCCTTCCAATTGAAATGGCTCTCTCCTGTTACCCCAAATGGGTGAAGGGCCGCGCGGGAGTCGGATGGGCTGTACGCCGCTATGCCGACTGGCTCACCGCAGCCGACAAATTGGCATGTCTAAGTTATGAGAAGCCGCTGCGTGTTGGGGCGGTGCCGATAGAGAACCGCACACTCGATCTCGTCGAATTGACGAACGCCGCGCATGTTCACAGAGAAGGGAAGAGCCTAGAGCACTGTATGTACTGGTCGGTCAACCACGAGGCCTTGGAGAAGCACGGCTATCCCAAGTTGGGTAGCCCTCAATCTTTGGAATGCCTGACCTATGCTGTGAAGCTGAGACACGGGGAATTGCGCATCTTCTCAGTTCATCTTCCAAGCGGCAGACCTAAAATGACGGTTGCTTACAACAAAAAATCAAAGCGCGTGCTCGCCCAAGGTTTTCGAGAAGATGCTTACGAGTGGTCATTGTTGAAATGCGCGGCCGTTCACGCGGTCGCCGGGATCGTGCATATCGACACCGTCTATTCACAACACCATCAAAGCTGTGATGAGCGCTGCCCGGTGAAAGGATGGTGCAAAGCCAACCTGAAGTTCGAAAACGAATGGGGCGAACTGGCTGTCCCACCGACGGTTATTTACCGCGGTAGCACTGCCCGCTGAAAGAATGGTGCATGACGCGTTTGAATTTCGATCTTGCGACCTGATGCCTAAACGGTTTGCGAGACCGTCGTCGGACACCGCGTCGGGAGCCGTGACGGGCCGCTTATTGGGGGATGAATGTCGATTGATTTGCTGCACTATCCCAGTCCCGAAGCCGTGCAGGCAACATCTGTATACGTGATCGCGGATTTGCATGGACGCTTGGACTTGGCGAGAGAAATGGAGGCCGTTGTCCTTCGCGATATCGCCAAGTACGGACCGAAGAAGCCGGTAATATGTGTCCTCGGCGATTACATAGATCGAGGACCGGATTCTTGTCAGCTTCTATCATGGCTCACCGCTTCACCATTTGATCGACTGCCTTGTGTCTTCCTAAAGGGCAATCACGAAGCATGGATGTTGTCATTTCTGATCGACCCGGTAGGAACAGGCATAAATTGGCTCCTTAATGGTGGTGCCGATACTGTCGAAAGCTACGGCATCAATATCGACGATGACCCAGATGATGCGGATTGGCTGTGGTTACGTTCCCAGCTGTTGAAGGCGATCCCGCCAGTTCATCTTTCATTTCTCGAGGAGCTGCGGCTGGCCTTCGTCTGGGATCAATTTATCTGCGTTCACGCTGGCATCAATCCGCGGCGCCCTCTGAACAACCAGGACGAAGACGATTTGCTCTGGATTCGGGAACCGTTTCTGAATTCACGGAAGGACTTCGGATACCGCATCGTGCACGGCCATACGATCGTAGAGAAACCGCAACTGCGGAAAAACCGCATCGGCATCGACACTGGTGCTTTCGACAGCGATGTCCTTTATTGCGCCGTGTTGACCAGATCCGGCGTGCGGCTGCTCAAGGTCGGAACCAAGCAATCTTCTTTGGGGTCGATTTCAATAGTAGGGGAGTGCGAGGAGTGATCTTCAGCCCTGCATTTGCAAGGGCCGGTCGGTTTGTGATTGCGGGACTGAGGAATAAGCGAACGTCTATTGCGGTGTGACGGTCACTGATCCGTTGGTGAGATAAAGGGCGCCGCCGGCTTGCGTTGTCGTGCAACTGGAAGCGCCACCGCAGTAGCCCGATCCGCCACCACCGCTACCAGAGCCTGCAGGTTGAGCCACCACCGCCACCGCCATAGAAACCGCACCCGCCGCCCCCACCCGATCCGTCGATGGTACCATTTTCACCCGCACCGCCTTATCCGCGTGAACCGGCATGACCATTCCCGCTTTGTCCTCCGCCACCCGCCCCGCCCGCCGTTTGCGTGTCTGGCAAGCCTTGGCAAGTCGCGGTTCCTGGGGCGCCAAATCCAGAAGTGCCGCCACCTGCGCCGCCTGCAGGTCCGGTACTACCGCCGACACCCGTGCTTGACACGCGCTAAGAGTGCAGTGCTCTCCCGCGAACTCAAAACATTTTTGAACGAAGAGAATAGCGTCTCACGAGCTATTGTCGTCAGTGTTAACTGTCTTCGTGGCAAGTCGATCTAACCGACGTCCAAAACTCTACAAGTGAGCAGGTAAAATCGAGTTGGACTGGTTGTTCGATTCCCCGCTGTCTTTTTGTTGCGGTACCCTACTCCGCGGGCCAAACACAAATTTGCTAATGCAATAGTCAGTTGGGGGTTAGCAACCAATCGTTCCCGAATTTTGCGCAGGGCTGTCGCGTCGCCATTTTTCGCTAACGACAGATCATATACTCCGGCCAGCCGAGTAATTGTCTCGGGCCTATCAAGCAAATCCGAAAGTTTTTTTTGGTGCCTCGCGACATCGCTTCCTTGACAGCAATAGAATTTGGCTGCTGTGCAGATTACTGATGAAAGACTAGAGCGTTCCTTATTGCCATATGGGGCACGATTGCGTTTTTGTGATCCCACTCCCCGCTATCAAATTAGACATTTCACCGGAATTTCACAGACCGAGATCTCCCGTGTTCGTCAGCACTATCAATATAGTTCTCGAAAAGAGTAAAGAAACCTAGGCTTCAAAAATGAGAGATAGACGGAGCGAAGAGGTTAGAATTCTGCCCTATACCGCCTAATTATGTGAGGGCCGATATCGCTCAGGGTTCGGCAACCCGTTAAAGCCATCGCAATCTCGAATTCGTCGCGCAGGAGCCTCAATACGTGCGATACGCCGAGGGCGCCGGCTACAGAAAGTCCATAGATGATAGGTCGGCCAACCATCACGGCCGAGGCACCGAGCGCCAGCGCTTTCAGTACATCCGTTCCGCGTCGAATACCGCCGTCGAAAAGCAGCGGCACGCGGCCGCCCACGACCCCGGCGATCTCGGAAATCACGTCAATTGTGGCCGGCAAGGTATCGAGAGTGCGGCCCCCGTGGTTGGAAACGACTATACCGTTCATGCCCGACGCAATCGCTTGCTCTGCGTCCCATGGCGAAAGAATCCCTTTCAGTACGATTGGCAATTTCGTCTGTTGGCGGAGCCAGGCGACGTCATCCCACGTTGGAGCGACCGCCATATAATGATCGAAGACAGCGCTTGCGCCTTCTGACAGAGGCTCCGCATCTGCAGTCGGCAGGCCTTTCAGATTTTCAGGAATTGCATAGCTGCACCACTGAAATCCGGCGCGGTGCTCCCGGTTCCGAACGCCATTGACAGGCGCGTCGACGGTCACCATCAACAGCTCGAAGCCCGCACCTTCCGCTCGTCTTATCAGCTGCAGCGTCGCCTCGCGGAGAGGCTGAAAATAAAGTTGGAACCAGCGACAAGTCGGACCGGCTTTGGCCGCGCTTTCCATGCTGACGCTCGCTTGCATGCTGAACACCATGCCGGCCTGTTGCGCGCCAGCCCCTACAGCCGTGGCAAGTTCCCCTTCCGGGTGCGCCATCTTCTGGTGGGCGAGCGGGGCCACCAAGATTGGATGGGCCTGGTCGCATCCAAACAGGCTTAACTGCGTATGACATCCCGGTCCTCCTCGCAGCACGCGTGGGATCAATGCGAGGCGGTCCAGACGCTCCCGGTTCCATCTCTGCGTAATCTCGTCCGCGCCACCGCCGGAGAAGTACGCCCACGCCTTCCCGTCGAGCCGCATCTGCGCTTGCTGTTCGTAATCGGCAAGGCTAACGGGAAGTTCGGTCGCTCCCTCTACCGACATCAGGCGTCCGCCCAATAGCGGATGAGATTGTGATAAATACCGCTCAGTCCTACGACTTCGGGGTTCTTGACGCCGAGCGACGTCGTCAGCTTTTGGATGGTCTGATCCATATCGAAGAGCATCGTTCGGGCGCGCTCATCCCTCACCATGCTTTGAACCCAGAAGAAGGAGGCGACACGGAAGCCACGCGTCAAAGGCTTTACGTGATGCAAGCTCGTCGCCGGATAGAGAACCGCATCTCCAGCCTGAAGCTTGATTTCGTGAGTTCCGTATGAATCGACCACACATAGCTCTCCACCATCATACTCGTCGGGTTCTGAAAGGAACAATGTCACTGAAACATCAGTGCGCATTCTTGCGCCTGTTCCCGGTATCCCTCGGATCGCCCCATCGACGTGGCTGCCGAAGAACTGGCCCGAACCGTAGCGATTGAACATCGGCGGAAGAACGCGAAGTGGCAATGCAAACGAGACGAACAATGGGCTTTTGAACAAAGCCTCGAGCACCATCTCGCTGAGTTGGCGCGCCTCTGGAGCGCTGTCAGGCAATTGCATATTTTGCTTGACGGCTGCAGCTTGCGCTCCGGCCGTTGCTCGCCCGTCGATCCACTTGGCGTCGTCCGTGACCATTCGGCTTGCGGCGACCTGCTCTTTGGTCAGCACTTTCGGAACGACGATCAACACCGTACCGGCTCCTCAAAAGATACCTCCGGGCGCGGATCGCCCGGAGTTATATTAGCACCAGCAAACATTGGATTGTTAGTACTTGTACTTGACGGTCAAGTACCCCGCACGGCCAGGCGCAACGAATGCGAACGTGCCTCCCGGTGGGTTGTCCGGAGCCTGATAGATCGCATCGTAGTAGAGCTGATTGGTCAGGTTTAGACCTGATACCTCGACCTCCCAGTTCTTTGTTATTTCGTACTCGGCAAAGGCATCGAAACGCCACCAGCTAACGGTATGGTTATTCGCTTCGTTGGCAGCAAGATGGCCACCATAAACTTCCCCCGAGTAGGTTGCCGTTCCGCCGACGGCGAGTTGATCCGTCAATTGATACTTCGACAGCATCGAGAACTGGGTCAATGGAATGTTAGCCAATCTTCTCCCGATATCCTGCGGATTACTGGATCCGAGAACTTCGGTATTGAGCAGCACCAATCCTCCGTAAATGCTCCAATCTTTTGTGATATTACCCGCAGCGCTCAACTCAATGCCTCGTATGCGATACTTGCCGGCAAAGGCATTCGTGTCGTCAGCCGCAGTAACGTTGTCGTTGGTTCGGGCGTGATCGACGTCCGTCTGGAACAGAGCGGCTGTGGCAAGCAATCGCCGATCAAAAAGTTCCCATTTGGTACCTACCTCGTAGCTCCGGGCCCGTTGCGGCGGGACATCGACCAGGGTTGCGCTGATGCCGTTATACTGCGCGCCGGTCGAATCAAGCTCGCTGCCAACAGGGCTCTCAGACGTGCCGTACGCGAAGTAAAAGCTGCTGATTGGAATGGGCTTGTAGACGATGCCGGCATTCCAACTAAAGAGATCATCCTGCACGCTTGCGGTGTTGTTGGCTATGGCGGTGTTGGCGGCGGTAGATCCAGGAATGTTCGTTCCCGGACCGCCGACTTGGCTGCGTGCAAAGTTGTCGAGCCGCACGCCGCCGTTCACGATCCACTGCTCGGACAAGTGCACCGTATCGCCTAGGTACGTTCCGACAGTGTCGATGGTGGCGTCGTACGTTTTGCCTTTGCGAAGGATGGTAGTGTCGTGACGGTAGGGATCTGATACTAGCATTCCATCAATAATCGGGACGGGAGCCGCGTTCGGAGAAAGCGCGTATCCAAACCTATTGATCTCTTCTCGGCTAACTTCCACGCCCGCCACCAAGTCATGACGCAAAAAGCCTGTACGGAATTTCGCGTTGAGCTCGGTCTGGTTTGCGTAAATATGGGCGTCCTGGTCACGGTTGGGATGATGATAAGTAAGGCCTTCAACCGACGTTGCGATGTAATTCAGTGAGCTTTCGCCGACCCGGGTGCGGTTGGTCAATGTCAATCCATCAGTGAGCTTTGCGACCACCGTCGCGGTACCGATGTCGGCTGTTTCCTTGAAGAAATCGAGGTCTTTCTCGCCGTACCAGGTGTCTCGAGGCACGCCGAACTCAGTAACGGGCAGATGGGTACCGATCGTCGGCAAGGAGGGTGCCGAACTGCGGATGACTGGCACGCCCCAATCGGGAGTCGCGTCATTGCGGTAACGATAGTAGTCGAGCGTCACGGCAACGTTCCTCGTCGGCTTTGCGGTCGCCGAAATCAAACCGCCCCACTTCTCCGTGTCCGCAAAATCGCGTCCGGCAACGTCATTTTGGTCGTACATGACGTTGGCCCGCACGGCGAAGTCGTGTGTGATGACTTGGTTGAGGTCGACGGTCGTGCGCACGGTGCTGTCGGTGCCGATCGTCGTGCTGATCTCGCCGAAGTTCCAATTGAGATCGGGCTGCTTGGTGATGAGATTGATGGCGCCGCCAATGGTGCTTCGCCCAGCTATGCCGCCGCTCGGCCCCTTGTAGATTTCGATTTGCTCGATGGCGAAGACGTCCGGAATGACGTTGCCCGGATTGCGAATGCTGTCGACGAAGATGTCGTTGTTGGCTTTGAACCCGCGCACCGCAAATGCGCCGAAGGCATTGCCGCCCTCAGCCGATCCGATCGTTAGGCCGGGCGTTTCTCGCGCGAGCTCGCGAAGATCTCGTGCACCCTTGTCCTCGATCACCTCCTTCGGAATAGTTGTGACGGTCTTGGGAGTATTCAATAGCGGTTGCGTTAGCTTACCGGAGGCCGACCTGTCGACCATGTAGGGCGCATCGGGATTGGCGTAGGGATTGCCACCCGGCTTCGCCGCGCCCATTCCCGCTGCGATATTTGCCTGCTGTTCAGCGGTGAGTTCTTGCGGTCCCGGTGGCGGCGGCGGCGGCGGCGCCTGCTTAGCCTGCTTGGGAGCTGGAGATTTTACAGTTGAAACGGCTTCTTTTTTCTTCTTGTGGGTTTCGACAACAAGCGGTTCAAGATCTGAGGATTTTGCTGTTTGAGCAACGGCAAGAGTCGCTGGACTGATCGCCAGCATGCAAGCGGCGGCAAAGGCGCGTGTAACGTGATCTTTAGGTGGCCTAGCAAGCAGAAACGCAGTTTCATTATTGGGTGTAACGCAAAAAACTGTACGCATGAACTCCCCTCCGCATGCAAAAAGGCAACTCGAAAGAGCCGTGCGCCCCCCGCACGTTCTATTCTCTTTCCGTCAACTACTACTCATGGCATAGGCTTAATGGTCAATCTCAATCCCGGTGGCGACGAAACTGACCTGGAGGTCGATACTTTACAGTCACAGTATAGAATGTGATAGGGGTGGCTATTTGGTTTTCAGCTGCGGTGCCTGCCATCGCGCGATAGGGAAAACAAATCGGTGAGGTCTTGGCACCTGCCGATGATTAAGTTTCGAACGCTCGAGACGGAGAGCTGTTATTCGGCCGACCAAAATGCGATGGGATCAACAATAGCATATGACTAAGCAAGTGTTCGTCGTGGGATTGGCGTTAGCCTTTGCCTGTTTCTACGAAGTGGGCGGACCGCTTGCCCAACCTGCCCCCAAAGCCGAGAAAGCCGTGGTGGCGCCGGGTGTCAACAGGGCGATCGTTCAGAATCCTGTAAATGCTCCGACCTCCGAGCTTACGCCCGTTGAAAACCTTCCCATCAATGATCCCGCCCTTTTATCCCGAACTGCTCCGTCATTGGCCGCACGAGGCGTCGGCGGAGTTCCGATGGCGGAATCAAAGATAAATTCGAGCTTGCCGCATGATTTATCACCACTGGCGATGTTCCTTGGAGCGGGCGCGGTCGTCAAAAGCGTGATGTTAGGCCTCGCTTTCGCGTCGGTGTTGACGTGGACAATTGGACTTTTCAAGGCCGTCGAGCTGTTCTTGGCGCATGCGCGGCTCCGGCGCGATATACGTGCGATAGCTGCCGATACTTCGCTCGCGGCGGCGTCGCAAACGCTTGCCAAAAGAAGAGGCCTGTTGGGGGCGTTCATTGACGTCTCAACGGTGGAATTGACCATGTCGACAGAGGCGCCGGATAAATTCGGCATTAAGGAGCGCGTGGCCTCACGGTTGGGGAGGATCGAGCTCGCGGCAATTCGAGGAATGAACAGGGGAACCGGCGTCCTCGCCTCCATCGGTGCAACCGCTCCATTCATTGGGTTATTCGGAACAGTGTGGGGCATCATGAACAGCTTCATCGGCATTTCGAAGTCGCAAACGACCAATCTCGCGGTGGTTGCACCGGGCATTGCGGAGGCATTGCAGGCAACTGCCATCGGATTGATCGCGGCGATTCCTGCTGTTCTCATTTACAACTGGTTCACCCGAGCCCTCGGCGGATATCGCGCGCTCGCCGGCGACGCCTCGGCGGAAGTAATGCGTCTTGTTTCGCGCGACTTGGACCGCGTCAGCGGTCATCGTAACGCGAACGCCGCGGAGTAGATCGAATGGCTGGCGACCTCAACAGCGATGGGAATGATCTCCACGAGCAGCACGAGATCAATGTCACGCCCCTGATCGATGTGATGTTGGTTCTTTTGATTATTTTCATGGTTGCTGCGCCTCTTTCAACTGTCGACGTGGCTGTCGACCTTCCCGTATCGACGGCGAAGCCACAGCCACTTCCCGACAAGCCACTTTACCTTACCATCAAGGCGGACCGAACCTTGGCTCTGGGAAACGACACGGTTGAACGGCTGTCCTTGGCCTCCGCGCTGGATGAGCATACAGCCGCCGACCGGAACACGCGCGTCTTCCTTCGCGCGGACAAGGTGATCCCTTATGGCGAACTGATGCGGGTCATGAATCTCTTGCGGAGCGCTGGTTACCTGAAGATTGCGTTGACCGGGATCGAGGGGACGGACAGCGAGCCCGTATCGGTTGCGAAGCCGGCCTCCCGATCGGATCCACCGGGTCAGCCGTAATGTTGGCATCAGATGTCCTCAAGCCGCGAAAGGGGTCCTGGCTGTATTGGGTCGCGTGCGGTGGCATCATATGTCTGCTTCACGTGGGGCTCGGACTGTGGGCGGTCTACAAGCAACCGCAGGAAGAAGCCGACGAAGTGGCGGGAGCCATCGCTATGGAGCTATCCCCGGTAGTTGTTTCGCAACGCGCCGAGACGCCAGAGGCGACCGTTGGACCACAAAATGACGAGGCAGTTCCGACGCCGCCGACCACTGAAAAAGTGGATGAATTGAAACCGCTGGATATCCCGCAATTTGAACAGTCTCCCCTTGTACCTACTGCAGAAGTGGCGCTTCCGATTGCGAAACCGATCAAGGACGTGACCCCAAAGGACGAAGAACTCAAGGAAGTTCGGCCGGAAAATCTGGTGCCGCAGCAAACTGCCGCCGCCCAAGCCATGGCTCCGCCTCAAGTCTCCGTCACAGAAACAAAGACCCTCACTGCGAGCCAGATCGGCGAGGCAACCAAGTATAGCCAAGCTGTCCTGACCTTCCAGAAATCGATCCGGTTGCACGTCAAAAAGCATCAAAACTTTCCAGCGGAAGCAAAGGAACGCGGTGAGCAGGGGAGCACCGTCGTCCAGTTCGCGATCGACCGAAAAGGCAGTCTCGTGAGCCGCAGCGTCCAAGCGTCGTCGGGATCGGCGCGACTTGATGACGAGGCCCTGGCTACTCTTGATCGATGCAATCCCTTTCCGCTTCCCCCAGATCAGGCGCCCGGAGATGTTTTAAGTTTCACCCTGAAAATTGAATTCAGGATCAGGTAGTTGACTTGCTGAACGGGAGCATTGTTCGGCATAAAAACAGCGACGAGACCGTCGGGAGGTGTGAGGTACAAGCTTGCGTGATAGCGGGCATGAGTGGGGCCAGCACAGCTTAACTAGGGCGCGAAGGAAAGCTCGCGAGGTAATTCCATTGGCGCGTGGCCGAAAAGAGAATGGACGACAAGGGAGTCCGCTCACCAAAATGGCGACCGTCATGGGAAGTTCCCGGCTTCGGCGCCACCAGCGCTGAACGTCTGGGAGGCGAATCCGGCTTGCCCCCGCCCGCGCTTCATTTGTCGTGGTGAATATAATGCTTGTGCGAAAGCACGTCGATGACCCGACATTCGGAAATCCGCCCGCACGCGCATTCGGCAAGCATCCGTTGGACCTCGCGCTCCAGCGCCCTCAGCCGCGCGATGCGGCTTCTGATTTCGGAAAGATGATGTCGCGCTATGGCGTCGACGGCCTTGCATGATTTCTCGGGCTCATCGGATAAATCGAGAAGTTGTCGGATGGCGTCAACTTCGAACCCAAGCTCGCGAGCGTGTCGAATAAAGCGCAGGCGGTCGACCGCTTCAGCTCCATAAAGACGTCTATTGGCTTCGGTCCGCGACGGCTCGGGCATCAGGCCTACGCCCTCGTAGTAGCGGATGGTGGGGACTTTGACGCCTGTTTTTTGGGAAAGCACCCCAATCGGAATCGCGTCTGACAAAATTTTCTTGCTCCTCTAGCCGCTAGAGGATGTACGAACCGCAGGCGCGACGCAAGGACGACACGAAACATGGCCGCTCACCACGATCACAAGCACGACCATGACGACGCTGGCGGCCACAGCCACAGCCACGCACCTGCGAATTTCGGGACTGCGTTCGCAATCGGGATAACTCTCAATCTTGGATTTGTACTAATCGAAGGTGGTTACGGCGTTGTGAGCAATTCGCTCGCGCTGATCGCCGATGCCGGGCACAACCTTTCCGACGTTTTGGGCCTGCTGGTCGCCTGGGTGGCCAGTGTCCTGGTGAAGCGTCCGCCCAGCAAGCAATACACCTACGGGCTTCGCGGCTCTTCGATTCTCGCCGCACTATTCAACGCCGTATTCCTGTTAGTTGCGCTTGGAGCGGTGGCATGGGAAGCGGTCCAAAGATTAGCGACGCCCGAACCGGTGTCGGTCGGGACAGTCATGGTCGTGGCAGCGGTCGGAATCGTCATAAATGGTGTAACCGCCTGGTTGTTTGCGACAGGGGCGAAGGATGACATCAATATCCGAGGCGCCTTTATGCACATGGCGTCCGATGCATTGATTTCGGCAGGCGTTGTGATAGCGGGTCTGGTGATTTTCCTGACGGGCTGGGTTTGGCTCGACCCGTTGGTGAGCTTGATAATTTCGGCTGTGATTGTGTGGGGCACCTGGAGTTTGCTTCGCGATAGTTTGGCAATGTCGATGGGCGCCGTCCCGTCCGGAATCAATGCCGCCGCCGTGCAAACGTACCTGGAAAGTGTGAAAGGCGTCTCGGAGCTGCATGACCTGCACATCTGGCCGATGAGCACCACTGAGGTGGCGCTCACCGTCCACCTCGTCATGCCGAGCGGGCACCCGGGCGACGAGGCGCTGCTAGAGATCTGCCACGAGTTAGAGCACGATTTCAAAATCGGGCACGCAACCATTCAGATTGAAACGAGCGAAAGTGTGCGATGCGCACTGGCGCCCGCGCACGTGGTCTGACCGATGAGCTAAAGTTGTGTCGAAAATATCTCGTCCAGGCATGTTCTTAAATGTTGAAGTGAACAACCTCTTCACGCGCGCCTTCGTCGACGTGCATTCTCGTTGAGTATTGGGGTCCATTCCAAATTGGAGGTCTTAATGCAGAAGGCTCGAAAAATTCCACAAACTCTAATGGGCGTTCTTTCACTGCTGGCGGCGACACCCGCAGCGGCACAATCGTTATCGGACCTGCACGAGCAGCGCCGCGAGCGCGGTCTCAATTGCATGACCGATCATTTCCACTACGGTTCCAGCTCGGACAAATCCTCGAAACGAGCCGCGCAGGCCGCCGCCATCCAATCGTGGGCTGACTTCGTCGATTTTGAGTATGGATCGGCCTGGACGAGCTGGGCACGTTCAGGCAGCAAAAGCATTTCGTGCACACAGGCGGGCTCAACCAACTGGGGCTGTGACGCCAGCGCGAGAGCGTGTCGGCGATGAACAGAGAATGCAGGGGTCTTACCGCACGCAAATTTTATCCCAGGCGATTCTCGAATTCCGGAACGCCGGGCGAAGTTGCGCGGTAGCAACGCGCGGCGATAGAAGATGTGCCGATGAAGACGTATCGCCACGGCGCGACCATTTTTATAGGCAAAGTTGAGCCGAATATGTTTAGGTCGAAGAATGTCGGGTAGACTTCTCAGATATCTGGTAAATCTCGTTGTCCTGCTCACGATGACCGTGGCAGGGCTGCCATTGGTCGTCTGTGTGAGTGAGGCCCACGGCGCGGCGATTGAACTCGACAGCTCGCATCCAATACGTTCCTCGACTCAAAATTCAAAACAGCACGACGTCCTTTTCAGCAGCGCTAAACAATCGGCGAAATCGCCCGATTGTAAGGATTTCCGCCTTGCAAGGGGCACTTTGCTCGCGCAAGGCCGATTTGAAAAGGCTTCGAATTTAACTGCGGCTGCGCACGGCAAATCACCGGTCGCTCTTGCATATGGCGTCAAAGCGCCTTTGTATGTTGGTGCAGTCAGCAGAATAGTTAGGCGTGCAACCCCGACTCTTCGGTCTGCACTCAGCGACCGGCGCACCATCGTTCTCCAAATTTAGATCATCCCAATTAAGTGTTTGGCCGGCCTTGCACCGCTCTGATGTGGGGCGAGGTCTGATTCCGTCATTGGGGGATTTTGGGCATGCCAGTTCCGACTGGAGCATGGAGACGATCGATGGCGCTTGCCTTCGCGATGGCAGTGGCCGGCTGTAAAGCCGAGCCAGCGCCGCTGTTAATCACATCGGCAACCCGTGCAGGGGAAATTATCGTCCGCGACGCACCTCTGCGGACACCAGCGGCAGAACAGAACAGTAAGCCCGAAAGGTACGGTCCTCCAAAAGGGACGCTCAGTCTTCGTGAAGCGGTTGAACTGGCGCTCGCGTACAGTCCAGCCACAAAGGCCGCGTTCGTGGAGATCGACGCCCGCCGAGCTGACGCGACGCAGGCCTCCTATAGAGTGAATCCCCAACTCTCCTATGAAATCGAGAACTTCGGAGGCAATAAAAGCAAGGTGGCTTTCGGCGAGGCCGAGCAGACGGCCACGCTTTCGCAAGTGATTGAGTTGGGCGACAAGCGGGTGAAACGCCTCGCTGCCGCCAATTTGGAAACATCCTTGGCGGGGTGGGATTTCGAGACGACCCGGGTTGTGGTGGCGGCCCGTGCTGCCGATCTGTTTGTCGACGCTCTCGCGGCCCAAGAACGATGGGTGGTTCTTCGCGAATTTGCGGCCGTCGCTGAGGAAATCCGCTCGGGTGTCGAAGCCCGTGTTCAAGGTGGCAAATCCAGTCCCATCGATCTCGATCGCGCGGTAGCAAGCGTGGCTCGCGCCAACGCGCTCGCCGAAGCTGAGCGTGGCCGATTTGATGCCGCGCGCGCGCGGCTCTCCAATTTTTGGGGCGTGGATCGCCCGACGTTTGCAAGCGTCAAAGGTCGCTTGGGCCTCGATCGGCGAGCGCCGTCCCTCGCCGCGGTGCGCGCATTTTTGGAGAATAATCCTCAGCTCGCGCGCTGGTCCGACGAAGTTGGTCGACGTTATGCGGCGTTGGATCTCGAGCGCGCGAAAAGCGTTCCCGACATCACCGTCGGGGCCGGCGTGCGGCAGCTTGCTGGCGACAATGCAACCGCGCTCGTCGCGTCCGTGTCGCTGCCGCTTCAAATTTTCGACGCCAATCAGGGAAACATCGCCGCCGCCGAGCGTCGAGCGGTCAAGGCGGAATTTGATGCGGCCGCGGCTCGAAACGAGCTCGTCCAATCGCTGGTTGGAGTCCTCGGCGAACTCAGCGTGGCAAACGCGCAGGTAACTGCGTTCGAAAGCAAGGTGTTGCCAGCTGCACAGTCGGCATTCGATCGCACTCGCGCCGGCTACGATGGGGGAAAATTCGATTTTCTTGGCGTCCTCGATACGCAGAGGACGCTGTTCGAGGCGCGTCTGGAACTGCTCAACGCCCGAGCTGAGTACGAAAAAGCTCGGGTGAAAGCCGAAGCCCTTATCGGCCGAAGTCTCAACGATATAGCGCGGTAAGCGACTGTTCTTCACCATAAATTCGAGGACTAAAGTAGTTGTGAAAAAAATCATCATTGCATTGCAGGTTCTGATTAGCGCCGCGTGCGTTGGCGTTCCCGGTCACGCCGCTGCTGAAGATCAGCCGGCGGAAGATGCGGAACAGCTTGTCAGGCTATCCAGCGCCCAGGCCGAACTCATCGGCCTTGAAACGGCGATCGCGAAAAAGGGAGGATTTGCCGTCGAGCTTTGGCTCAACGGCGAGATCACCGCTGATCAGGACCGCACCCTTCAAGTGTTGCCGAAAGCCGGCGGCGTCGTGGCAGAGGTCAAGAAAAGCCTCGGTGATAGCGTGGTCGCAAACGATCGTCTGGTTGTCATCGAAAGCCAGGACATCCCGGCGGCGTCAGCGTCCTATCTCGTTGCGCGATCCAAGGTGGACCTCATGCAGCGCCAGTTGGAGCGGCATGAAAGTCTTTGGAAGAAGAACGTCATTGCGGAAGAAGAGTACCTGGTTTCGAAACAGGCGGCGACCGAAGCCCAAGTCCAACTAAGCGCCGCCATGCAGAAGCTCGCGCTTCTGGGCATCGATCCTCAAACGGTGACGGAGAGCGCAACGATCGGCATGGCTTCGGCGCGCGTGCCGGTGCTTGCGCCGGTCGATGGAACGATCATCGAAAAGAAAGTTTCGGTGGGGGATCAAGTCACCGATCAAACTCCCTTGTTCCGGCTTGCGAACCTCGAGCGGGTATGGGTGATCGCCAACGCCTTTGAGCAGGATATGGGCCGCGTGGCGGTCGGCCAGACTGCGACCGTGACTTTGAAGGCTTATCCCGACAGGAAATTCACGGGGACGGTCACGTGGGTTTCCCAGGTTTTGGATGAGCGGACGCGTACCTTGGCGGTGCGTATCGAGCTTGAGAATCCAGAGAAGTTGCTCAGACCGGGGAGTTTTGCGCGAGTCCTGTTGCGGCTGCCGGTGCAGGCGAGCGCGGTGAGTGTCCCGCCAACGGCTATCCAGCGCCAGGACACCAAGCAGATCGTATTCGTCGACGCAGGTGGCGGGGTCTACAAGCGCCGCGTCGTCAAAACAAACGCGCAATCGCCCAACGAAATCGAGGTGGTGGAAGGCCTTGCGCCCGGCGAACGGGTCGTGACCGATGGAAGCTTCATTCTGAAGTCGGAGTTGGAGAAATCCAGCTTCGGGGGGGAGTGAGAACTATGCACGCGTTCCATCCCTGGGCCCGACGGAGTTCGCCATGATCAACAAAATCATCGCGGGCGCCCTCTCGCAACGATTGCTGGTGCTTCTCGGCGCCGTCGGCTTACTCGCCTACGGAGCCTATTCGGCGCGGTACCTTAATCTCGATGCATTCCCGGACGTCACGAACATCCAGGTGCAGGTTAATACCGAAGCGCCGGGCCTCGCGGCAATCGAAGTCGAAAAGCTGATCACTTTTCCCGTCGAGACCGTCATGAGCGGCTTGCCGGGTTTGCAGCAGGTGAGGTCGATATCGAAAACGGGCTTGTCGGTGGTGACGATTGTCTTTGACGACAACGTCGATACCTACTTCGCGCGGCAGCTCGTAAGCGAGCGCCTCGCGGCGGCGAAGGAGCGAATTCCGAACGGTCTCGGGGCACCCGAGCTCGGCCCTATCACGACCGGCCTTGGTCAGGTGTTCAAATACATCCTCACCAGCCCAACTCTCGACGCTATGGAACTTCGCGCGATTAACGACTGGATCGTGAAGTTCCAACTGCGCACGGTACCGGGCGTCACTGACGTCTTGAGCTTTGGCGGCTCGGTGCGTCAGTACCAGGTCAACGTCGATCCCAACCGACTGGTGAGCTACGCGCTCTCGATCGCCGACGTGAAAGCGGCACTGCAAGCCAACAATGCCAACGCAGGTGGCTGGTACATTGAGGGGTCTCAGGAACAGCTCGTGGTTCGGGGCGAGGGTCTCATTCGAGGCGGCAGAGAAGGCATTGTCGACATCGGAGACGTGGTCCTCAAGTCCGTCGACGGCGTCCCGGTCTATGTACGCGACGTAGCCGATATCGAGTACGGCAGCGAGATTCGCCAGGGGGCCGTTTCGATGAACGGCAAGGGCGAGGTCGTGATGGGTGTCATCCTCCAGCTTAAGGGTGCCAACACTAAGAGCGTCATTGAAAATCTGAGGACCAAGATCGCGACGGTTCAGAAGTCCCTACCGGAAGACGTCAAAATCGAACCCATCTACGATCAAGCGGACCTGATTGAAAAAGCGGTCGGCACCGTAACCAAGGCTTTGAGCGAGGCGGCAGTCCTCATCATCGTCGTGCTGTTTCTTTTTCTGTGGAACGTGCGATCGGCGCTAGTGGTCCTCTGCTCCATCCCGCTCTCCATGCTGGTCGCCGTCATCATGATGCGGTGGTTCGGCTTGTCGGCGAACTTGCAGTCGCTCGGCGGCTTGGCCATCGGCATTGGCATGATGGTGGATGGCTCGCTGGTGATGATCGAGAACATCATGCGTCATTTGGCGGAGCCCAATCGGGGCAACAAATCTGTTTCCGCGCGGGTGCTGCACGCCGCCGAAGAGGTGGGCCAACCAATCTTCTTCGCGGTTTTAATTATCGTCGTTGTTTTTCTCCCTCTGTTCACACTCCAAGGCGTGGAAGGAAAATTGTTCAGCCCTATGGCTTTTGTCGTCGCGTTCGCCATGCTTGGCTCGCTCGTCGTGGCGCTGACGATCGTCCCGGTGCTTGCCTCGCTGGTCTTCCGGGGAAAGCTGAGCGAAGACGACAGCTTCCTGGTCAGGGGTGCCAAGGCGATTTACGGGCCCGTGCTGAATTTCGCATTGCGCCGGAAACGTTTTGTCGTCGGCATTGCGGTCGCCTCGCTGGTGGTCACCGGCATCATCATCCCGAGACTGGGCAGCGAATTCGTTCCCGAGCTCGACGAAGGAACGTTGAGTGTCCGCGTGACGGCGAATCCGAGCATCTCCATCGACGAGTCGCTGCGGATCGCCGGCAGGATCGAAAAGAAGCTCGTCGCTTATCCGGAGGTCAAATATGCGATCAGCCAAATCGGCAGGCCCGAGCTGGGCGGCGACCCGGAAGCGCTGAACAACAATGAAATATGGGTCGGCCTTAAGCCTCAGTCCGAGTGGGTAACAGCGCACACTCGCGCGGGGTTGATTGAAACGCTGACGAACGATCTTTCCGAATACCCGGGCGTTGCCATCAACTTCTCGCAGCCGATCGCCAATCGGGTAGATGAGTTGTTGTCGGGGGTCAAAGCCCAGCTCGCCGTGAAGCTTTTCGGCGAGGATCTCAAGGTCCTCGAGCAAAAAGGGCAAGAGATCGAGAAGATTGTGAGCTCCGTCGCGGGTGCGGCGGACGTTCAGACGGAACAGATCAGCGGCGAAGCCCAGGTCGTGGTGCATGCCAATCGTGATGAAGTGGCCAGATACGGCCTCAACGTCGCCGATGTGATGGACATGGTATCCCTGGCGGTTGGCGGCGAGGCCGTGACGGATGTCCTAGACGGACAACGTCGTTTTTCCATCTACCTGCGAGTGGCAAAGCAATTCCGCTCCAGCATGGACGCAATCGGAAAACTCTGGGTCACCAACAAGGAGGGGGTGAGAGTTCAGCTCGCTCAAGTTGCCAGCATCGGTTTGATCGAAGGTACGCCTACCGTCAGCCGGGAGGACGCGCAACGGCGCATCGTGATCCAGGCAAACGTTCGCGGCCGCGACCTCGGGGGATTTGTCGCCGAGGCCCAGAATCTTGTCGCGAGCAAAGTGGAATTGCCTGCGGGATACTTCGTCACCTGGGGCGGGCAGTTCGAGAACCAGCAACGTGCACAGCGCACGCTGATGATCGTCGTGCCGGTCTGTCTCGGCCTCATCTTTGCGCTGCTGTTCTTTTCGTTCGGCTCCGCACGCAATGCGTTGCTGATTATATTGAACGTGCCGTTTGCGTTGGTAGGCGGCGTATTCGCGCTCTGGATATCCGGCCAGTTTCTAAGTGTGCCGTCGTCGGTGGGCTTTATAGCGCTGTTTGGCGTGGCCGTGTTGAACGGCGTCGTCATGGTGTCTTACTTCAACCAATTGTTGGCCGAAGGATATGACGTCGAGACGGCGGTTCGCAAAGGCGCGATGCTGCGGCTGCGGCCTGTGCTCATGACTGCGACCGTGGCCAGCCTCGGACTCATTCCACTTCTCGTCGCGACGGGGATCGGCTCGGAGGTCCAGCGGCCCTTGGCGACGGTCGTCGTCGGAGGGCTAATGACTTCGACGCTGCTTACGCTCGTCGTCCTGCCGATTCTTTACAGCTGGTTCCCCGCCCTCGACCGCGAAATCGCTCGCGCCGAGGCGGCAGAGCATGGCTTCGGTTCCATTCACGACCATGACACGGGAGGAGGCCTTGGCGGAACCGTCACCAACTAGGAAGCGGCAGACGCGCATCAAAATCGTTGTCGCTTTTACCTGTGCGGCGATTGGCATCCTTATTGGTGCCGCATCGGCGTCAGCGGGGGCATTCGACAACGAGGATGGTCTCGCGTCCAAGAGCATTGAGCCCGTCGATGAGGAGGCTCAACGGCTCGCCGACCTCGCCAATGGTGCCTACAAAACTGGGGATTATGCGCGGGCCGTCGCGGGCTATTCCAGCCTCATTAAGCTCAAGCCCCGCGATGCGCGTGTTTTCTTCAATCGGGGACTCGCGCGTTATAAATTGCAGGAGATGCAGAAAGCCTACGACGATTTCAGTGAGGCCCTGGGAATCGAACCCCGGTTCCCTTTGGCATTGATCAATCGCGCCAAGATTTCGCTTCTCCGGCAATACTATCGAAATGCTCTTGAGGACATAGATCGCGCCTTCGCTTTGAAGCCGGCCGACCCCGCCATTCTTTATCACCGTGGCATAGCCCATCAGGGATTGGGGGAGGGCGCGAAGGCGCTGGCCGATTTTACGAAAGCAATCCAGTACTCCCCCACATTTGCCCCGGCTTTCTCCGAACGCGGACACGCGTTCCTCGCACAGGGGAAAGATGCGGAAGCCGTCCGCGATTTCAATGTCGCGTTGCGACTTGATCCGGGGAATGTCCGGGCCCGAATGGGTTTGGAACAGCTCACAACAGTCGTCTTGTCTCGCCCCCCTCCTACGCCATGGAGCTTATTCGAAAATGAAAAAAACAATGACATTCAACAAAGCAACGCGAACGATGGGGTTCGATAAAATGAAATGGCTGAGTCGAATAATAATTGCCGCCGGGATCGCACTAAGCCCGACATCCTCTATGGCGGTGCCCCAACATTTCGAGGCTTTCCAGAACACGATCGGAGGTTTGGAGGCCATCGACCAACGTTCATATCGGCACTGCCACAATATGCCGGTGCGAACTTACTGCCACAAAGCCGACAGTCTCCCACAAAACTGGCCGCCTTTTTCAGATAGAAAGCCGGAATGGAAACTTGATTATCAAAAGCGCAAAGGACACGTACATTCCGACGAATGCGGTCATCGGGTGCGATGACTTGCGGAGCGCGATTATACACCATCGAGACGGCGTGGGCAGAGAAGGTGTCGCCGCGTCTCCTTCATGTCCGCGTGAATTTTGTACGAATTGCAGACCGTACGTAATGCGAGGATGAAAGTTTGATGACGTTGACGTCGCCCGTTTACTACACGGCGATCCCCGTGATTGCCGCCGTCTTTGGAGCAATGCTAGCCGCCTATCAACGGCCGGGCGCCGCCGTGACGAGTGCTATCCAGCATTTTGCAGCCGGCGTGGTTTTCGCGGCAGCGGCGGGAGAGGTGTTGCCTGATGTCAAACACGGTACTTCACTTTGGCCCATCGTGATTGGCGGCGGAGCTGGTATCGGCACAATGCTGCTTTTCAAAGAATTGGGCGAGCGAACGAGCGGTCAAACCGGCCTCGCCGCGCTGGTCGGCTTAGATCTTTTTATCGATGGTTTGGTCCTCGGCCTCGGATTCGCGGCGAGTGCCAAGGCGGGACTGCTTCTAACAATAGCCCTCACCCTTGAAGTCTTATTTCTGGGTCTATCGCTGGCGGCCGAACTCGGCGAGGCCGCTTTGTCCCGGGTCCGGAGCGTCGCGATTGTCGGTGGTGCGGCATTGCTGCTGCCGGCCGGTGCCTTCGCCGCCTCGGGTATTGCTCAACTATCACCCGCCGTGTTGAGCGGGTTTCTGTCGTTCGGTTTGGTTGCGCTGCTCTATCTGGTGACGGAGGAATTGCTCGTCGAGGCGCATGAAACGCCCGATCGACCCTGGGTGACGGCGCTATTTTTTATCGGATTCCTCCTTCTTCTAGTTTTGGAACAACTCATTGTCTAAGGCGGCGAAGGCAGCGGTAAAAAAACCGCTTGCTCCTCTAGTCACTAGAGAACGTAGCGTGCCCCTCTAAACAGGCAAGGACGCATATGGCGAGCTCAGTTCAAACACGTTTTCGCATCGACGGCTTGGATTGTGCCGGATGCGCGACTAAGGTCGATACAGCGGTGCGCCGCATGCCAGGTGTGGAGGAGGTCGCCGTGTCGGTCGCCGCTGGGACGATGACCGTCCGCCATCAGGGAACGGTCAACCTCGGCGCCATCGAGAAGAAAGTAACGGCCCTTGGCTATAAAATATTTCCGGCATCCGATCGTCACACGCCAACGAAGGCGAACGGTTGCTGCAGTCCTGACGCTACGCACGCCGCCGGCGAAGCTGGCCGCGCCCAGATGCCCGCTCATGATGACGTCCCGAGGAAGGGCGCATGGTGGCAAAGCAAAAAGGGACGCCTGACGCTCGTGTGCGCCGGGGCCCTGGTCGTTGCCTTCGCTATTGGCAAGCTCGCGCCGGCGATTGCGCCCCTTGCGTTCGTGGCGGCGATGTTGGTCGGCCTCGCACCGATCGCGCGGCGTGCCGTCATGGGTGCTCTGGAAGGGGCGCCTTTTTCCATCGAAACCTTGATGACTGTCGCGGCGGTGGGCGCTGTGCTCATCAATGCGGCGGAGGAGGCCGCGACGGTTGTCTTCCTGTTTCTGGTGGGTGAGTTGCTCGAGGGAGTCGCCGCAGGAAAAGCCCGCGCGAGCATTCAGTCGTTGACATCCCTCGTGCCGAAAAGCGCGCTTTTGGAACAGGCCCGTGGCACGCGCGAGGTCCCAGCAGAGAACTTAGCCGTGGGCGACGTAATTTTGGTGCGGCCGGGAGACCGCATTTCAGCGGACGGCGTCATCGTTTCTGGCGAAAGCGGCATCGATGAAGCGCCGGTGACTGGTGAAAGCACGCCGGTCCGCAAAGGCGTAGACGCGGAGGTATTTGCTGGAACCGTCAATGGCGATGCCGCGCTTCGAGTACGGGTCACCGCAGCGGCAGCCGACAATACGATTGCGCGCGTCGTCAAGCTCGTTGAAGAAGCGCAAGAATCCAAGGCACCCACCGAACGCTTCATTGACCGCTTCGCGCGCTACTACACGCCGGGCGTAGTTGTGGTGGCTGCGCTGATTGCCGTTATCCCGCCGCTCCTCTTCGGCGGTGAATGGCAAGAATGGATCTATAAGGGATTGGCTATTCTTTTGATTGGTTGCCCATGCGCGCTGGTGATCTCGACGCCGGCCGCGATCGCAGCTTCGCTCTCGTCGGGGGCGAGAAGGGGATTGTTGCTAAAGGGCGGTGCCGTGCTCGAAAACCTCCGAACCATTACGGCGGTGGCTTTTGACAAGACTGGGACCCTTACGGAAGGTCGGCCGAAGGTTACCGATATCGTCGACTTCTCGCTTTCGGCCGCCGACGTCCTGACATTTGCTGCCGCGCTGGAAACGGGTTCCAGCCATCCGCTTGGTAAAGCGATCTTGGCGAGAGCGACGTCGGACAACAGAGATCTCCCACCCGTGACGGGAGCGAAGGCTCTTGGCGGGAAGGGTATCTGCGGGACCATTGGCGGCAAGCAGGTGTTTTTAGGATCTCCGAAGGCTGCGGACGACCGCGTCCAAATATCTGTAAATCAGTGGGATCGTATCAAGGCCCTCAGCGAGGAGGGTAAGACGGTTTCTGTGCTTATCGTCGACGACGGCATCGCGGGCGCCATAGCGATGCGCGATGAGCCACGCGCCGACGCCTTGGCCGGCCTCAAAGCGTTGGCACTAACGGGCATCAAAACCGTGATGCTCACAGGCGACAATCGGCAAACGGCCGCCGCAATAGGCAAGCAGCTGGGGATTGAAGTGCGCGCGGATCTGTTGCCGGAAGATAAGCAGCGGATCGTAACCGAGCTGCAGCGCCAAGGGTTGGTCGTTGCCAAAGTGGGCGACGGTATCAACGATGCGCCCGCGTTGGCGGCCGCTAATATTGGTATCGCCATGGGAGGCGGGACGGACGTAGCGCTCGAAACCGCCGATGCCGCAATTCTTCATGGCCGGGTGGGCGACGTCGCGGCGATGATAGGCTTATCAAAGCGCACCATGGCCAACATCAGGCAGAACATCACCATCGCATTAGGTTTGAAGGCTGTTTTTCTCGCAACCACGGTTCTTGGTTTAACCGGCTTGTGGCCCGCGATTTTAGCCGATACAGGGGCAACTGTGCTCGTCACCATGAACGCAATGCGCCTCCTTCGCGTTTAGCATAGCCTCGCATCAAGGGCATCGGAGACTGATATGAGCAAGAGCCAACAGGACAAAGCCAGCGACATCACACGCGACGGGCTTGCAAAGCTTCTGAATGAAGATCTTGGCCGGGAATACCAGGCGATCATTTCCTACGTCGTATACTCCCAGGTGCTGAAGGGCGCCGAGTTCATGAGTATAGCTGAACAGCTTGAGGCCCACGCGCATGAGGAGTTGAAACACGCACTCATAATATCCCGTCAGATCGATTACCTCGGCAAAATGCCGACAGTTGTTCCAAAGCCCGTCCGAACGTCGGAAGACGCTAGGCAAATGCTTCAGTTCGATCTTGATAATGAAAATGAGACAATTCGGAACTACCGGGACAGAGTGAGGCAGTGCGAGGCCCTCGGTGAGTTTGCGTTAGCCGAACAAATTCGCCAGATCCTCGTCGATGAACAGGATCATCAAATAGATTTGGCCACCGCGCTTGGCGTTGAGGTGCCGGACTTAACCAAAAGAAATAGCTGAGTGGATTCTCGTAGGAAACGTTTGTGCCGGCTTGACCATCGCGGCAATGCGCATTTTCGGAAACTGGCTATGCGCGTCCGGCGCGCCGCCGCGACGCCAGCATTGTTGCCTGGACTAGACACTTCGCCGCGTCTTACGTGGAATTGGCTGATTTATCGCAATTGTAGCGTGGACTTTGGCTTGACTTTGCCATGATCAGAAAACACTTTCCTCACCTATGAACGGTTCGACCCAAACAGTTGTGCGATTCGCGAACGTGCAGAAGTTGCGCGAGTCGAGTTGTGTGATTTTAGCTTGGTCGAGTCGGCTCCTGAAGGTGTTTTTGGCCGGCTTGGTATTGTTTGCATGTGCGCCGATTTCCGCCTCGCATGCCAAATCACACCTGAATGCCGACGGTTATGCGTCGCAGATCGCGGAGACTGCGGCTGATCTCGCTGGGCAAGAAAGCACGGATAACAACTCTTCTCCGAACGGCGGCCCTGAGCACCATTATTGGTGTGGTTGCCCGTGCCTTGGAGCATTTCCCCCACGCTCGGGATATGAGTCTGCGTATTTCGCCATGACGCGTGTAGGGTATCCCGCTTACCTTGATGCGCTCGCCCCCAAGTATGAACCGGCACCTCTCCGGAAGCCCCCGCGCATTCCGGTAAGCGCATAAGCTCCCGCTCCCGTTCGCGGTTATTTCGATGCACGGGTAGATCCTCATCCTCCTGTAACTAAAGCTTGGACGCGCGCTTTCATCAGCGTGCCGTCCGGCATGGATAATAATATTATGAAGCGACTTGGTCTCGTCGCGGGCTGCCTCCTCGTCGGCACGTTCGTGGGTGCGTACTTTTTTCATACGGAGGATTTTGCAGCGGGGTTGAATAACCTCGCGGGTCTCAATTCTCAGGCCGAAACGTCTCATTCGGAAGACGCGGCGAAAGACACCGGCCATGAGCACGAGGGGAAATCAGCGGGGGTGGCATCCCACGCTGAGCAAGATGGCGGCCAACAGACGGAAAATGAAAAGCTCGCGATGGCGGCCGAGCAAATCGATCGATCCAAAATCGCCGTCAAAGTCGCGGCGCCTGGCCTCATAAGTAAGCGGTTGCGCGTGCCAGGAACCATCCTTGCGGATCGAAATCGCGTCGGCCGCGTGCCGTCGAAAGTCGTCGGAACCGTCGTTGAACTCAAAAAGGGCCTGGGCGATGCAGTGAAAGCTGGTGAAGTCATCGCGATCCTCGACAGTCGTGAGGTCGCTGACGCGAAAAGTGAATTCATTGCAGCCGTCGTCAATTTCGGGCTGCAGGATACGCTTTATCGGCGCGAAAAGACTCTTTGGGAAAAGCAGGTCTCCTCGGAACAGCGTCTTTTGCGGGCAGAGGCAACCTATCGGGAAGCGCAAGTTCGCCGCGACGTTGCAAAACAGAAGCTTTCGGCGCTTGGCGTCAGCGAAAAAGCTGTCTTGGAGCTTGCGGACACGGGCCAAGTGGCAACCCGCCTTGAGCGCTACGAAATTAAATCACCCATCAGCGGCCGTATCGTCGAGCAGCTCGTGGATATTGGCACACCGATGGGTGGTGAAGGCCAAGCGCATGAACTTTATGCCGTTGCGGACCTCTCCAAGGTTTGGGTCGAACTTACGGTATCGCCGCAGGATCTTCCTCAAATCAAGGAGGGTCAGCGGCTCACGATCGAGGGCGCTGGCAAGTCTGACGGGACCATCATCTTCACCAGTCCAGTCCTGAATCAGGATACGCGTTCCGCTCGCGTTATCGCATCGGTAGAAAACGCCGAGGGTATCTGGCGTCCCGGATCGTTCGTCACTGCTGACATTGCTGTCGCGGAATCAAGGGCCAAACTGGTTATCCCGAAATCCGCCCTTCAGACGATCGAAGGAGGCGCGCGCGTTTTTGTTCGCACCCCTGAAGGCTTCGAGGCGCGCCAAGTCACGATCGGGAATGACGATGGGGATGCGGTGGAGGTGCTTTCCGGGCTAAAGCCCGGTGAGCCGATCGCGATTGCCAATACGTTTTTGCTTAAAGCCGAGCTTGGGAAATCCGAAGCCGAGCACGACCATTGATTTAGGGTTCTGAAATGATTGTTCGACTGCTCTCGTTCTCGGTCCATCAGCGCTGGCTTGTCGTGATGCTGACACTGGCTGCGGCCGCCTACGGCATCTATACGCTCGATAAACTACCGATAGACGCCGTGCCAGACATTACGAATAACCAGGTGCAGATCAACACAATCGCGTCGTCGCTCTCACCGGAGGACATCGAAAAGCAAATAACTTTCCCCATAGAGACCGCCCTGGCCGGCATTTCCGGTCTCGAGTACACAAGATCCTTGTCGCGAAACGGATTTTCTCAAGTTACCGCTGTGTTTTCTGAGAAGACAGACATCTATTTTGCGCGACAGCAGGTCGGAGAGCGATTGCGTGAAGCCGAAAAGAATCTTCCGGACGGGATAGCACCCAAGCTCGGGCCCATATCCACGGGTCTTGGCGAGATCTACATGTGGACAGTGCAGTTTGCACCCGCATCTTCCGCGCAAGTGGAAGACGGCAAACCCGGCCCTCAAAGCGACGGCAGCTATCTGACACCTGAGGGCCAGCGGCTGACGACCGACATTGAGCGGGCCGCATATCTTCGAACCGTGCAAGATTGGATCATACGCCCTCACATGGTCACGGTGCCGGGAATTGCGGGCATCGACGTTATCGGCGGCTTTGAAAAGCAGTACTTGGTTCAACCAGATCCCGCGCACCTCACGGCACTTAACCTCTCTTTTGGCGATCTGGCGCAAGCGCTCGAGCAAAACAACGTGAACCGAGGCGCGGGATACGTTGAGAAAAACGGCGAAGGCTTCGCTGTCCTTAGTACGGGACGCCTCATGACGGCGGAGCAAATTGCGAACGTCGTCGTCGCAACGCGTGGCGGTGTCGCGATCCGCATCAGGGACGTCGCCAAAGTGGGCATCGGCCGCGAGATCAGGACGGGTAGCGCCAGCGAGAATGGTCAAGAAGTCGTGGTGGGAACGGCGCTGATGTTGATAGGTGGCAACAGCCGCACAGTCGCGGCCGCCGTTGACGCGAAAATGAAGGAGATCCGGCGCAGCCTTCCGCCGGGCTTGCAGGCACAAACGGTCCTTGATCGCACGCTCTTGGTCGATGCGACGGTCGCGACCGTTAGTAAAAACCTTGCTGAGGGCGCGCTCTTGGTCATTGTCGTGCTGTTCCTGCTGCTTGGAAATTTCCGCGCAGCCCTAATTACGGCTTTCGTCATTCCGCTCGCGATGCTTTTGACGATGACGGGAATGGTTCACGCCAGGATCAGCGCGAATCTGATGAGCCTGGGTGCGCTGGATTTCGGTCTCATCGTGGATGGCGCGGTGATCATTGCAGAGAACACGCTCCGACGAATAACGGAGCATCAGCACGAAATAGGCCGGAAACTCAGGCTTGAGGAGAGATTACAAACGGTCATCCAATCTGCGGAGGAAATGATCAAGCCGTCGGTCTACGGGCAGGCAATCATCATTCTTGTCTATCTCCCGCTGCTTACCTTCACCGGCATCGAAGGCAAGATGTTCGAGCCTATGGCTTTGACGGTCATCATCGCGCTTGTCGCCGCATTCGTGCTTTCGATGACTTTCGTGCCCGCCGCCATCGCGATCGCTCTTTCGGGTCGCGTGGAGGAAAAAGAAAACCTATTTGTGCGGATTCTCAAGCGCGCCTACGAGCCGGTGCTGCGACGAGCAATTGTGCGTCCGATGGCATTCGTCTTGGGTGCCGTGGCGCTCTTGATTGTTGCGGGACCATTGTTCTCGCGGCTTGGTCAGGAATTCATTCCGACGCTTGACGAGAAAAACCTTTCGATGCAGGCGATCCGCATCCCCAGCACATCGCTCTCGCAATCTCAGCAGATGCAAGGCGAGCTCGAGAAAGTCGTTAGCAAGCTTCCAGAGGTTGCTTTCATTTATTCGAAGACGGGTACGGCGGAGGTTGCCTCCGATCCGATGCCACCCAATGCCTCTGATACTTTCATCATCCTGAAACCGACGGAAGAATGGCCAGATCCAAACCTTGGAAAGGATGCGCTCGTCACAAAAATTCAAGCCAGCATTGAGAAGCAGCCAGGCAACAATCTCGTTTTCTCGCAACCTATTCAGATGCGGTTCAACGAGCTTCTGGCGGGTGCGCGGGGAGATCTGGCAATAAAAGTGTTCGGCGAGAATTTCGAACCGATGCTGCGCGTTGCCAACCAAGTCGCATCGATTTTGCGTAGTACGCCGGGCGCGACCGATATTAGTGTCGAGCAGGCGTCGGGGCTCCCCTTCCTCGCGATCAAAATCAATCAGGACGAGACCGCGCGACTGGGCCTCAGTATCATGGCTGTCCAAGACGTGATCGGCGCCGCAATCGGGGGGCGTGAAGCCGGTCTGGTGTTCGAAGGCGACCGCCGCTATCCGATTATCGTGCGACTCGCGGATGGCATGCGCGAGGATCTAGAGAAGCTCAAGCATCTACCGGTGTCTTTGCCACCAGACCGCAATGGCAAAACATCGTCTGTCCTGTTGGAGCAGGTGGCTAACTTCGAATTCACCGAAGGGCCGAATCAAATCAGCCGCGACAATGGCAAGAGACGCGTTGTTGTGACCGCCAATATTCGCGGACGCGACATTGCGTCAGTTGTGGGGGAGGCGCAGCAGAAAGTTGGGAACCAAATCGCATTGCCGCCGGGATATTACATTTCCTGGGGCGGCCAATTCGAAAATCTCGCCGCCGCGCAGCAACGCATGATGATCGTGGTGCCGGCGTGTTTTTTTCTGATCTTTTTGCTGCTCTATTCTGCACTCGGGTCTACTCGCGACGCACTGCTGGTATTTTCGGCCATTCCGCTTGCTTTGACGGGAGGTATTGTAGCGCTGTGGCTGCGCGGTATGCCGTTCTCGGTATCGGCGGCTGTGGGTTTTATTGCGCTGTCGGGCGTGGCGGTGCTCAATGGTCTCGTGATGATGACCAGCATCAATCAGCTCATCGAACGGGGATTTCGGCGTCGCAGGGCGATATTCGTCGGGGCGCTTACGCGTCTACGGCCTGTCGTCATGACTGCGCTCGTCGCTTCGCTCGGTTTCGTCCCAATGGCGGTTTCTACGGGAACTGGGGCGGAAGTTCAGAAGCCGCTTGCCACGGTCGTCATCGGCGGGCTTGTCAGCGCCACGATACTTACACTTTTGGTTCTGCCGGCACTGTGCGCGAAGTTCGGGAAAAGGTCTGTCGCGAGGATTGAAGGTGAAACGCGAATTTCAACGTTGGCGACATCTCAAGGAATGGCATGATCATGGGCAACCAGTATTTTCGGCCGCTGCCAGAAAAGACGAGTCCTCGCGTCTTTGATCGCAATAGAAATCGAGCCATCGCGGGGCCTCGCGCGTTTAGAACTAGCCCCTGTTAGTGTGAGCAGAAGCGGTGCAAAGCCATAACTTCAATAGAAAGGCGTTGCCAATCCGCCTTATAGCGGCGCTGGTGCTCGCCTTTATGTTGCCGGCGTCGGTACTGGCCGCGCCGATGCGCTATTGCGTCGGCCAAAACGGCCATCGCGGGATCGAATTCGTTCTCGCCAAACACTGCTCTCACGAGAATGCCGACGTGAAGAGCAGTGCGGGGTTAATTGACTTCTCTATTGGCGCTTTGCATGTCGTCGGTTCGCATTGTCAAGATAGGCTGCTCGTCCCTGAGGTTACCAAGCCGGATGCATGTCGTATTGCGACGTCACACCCCGAGCCTGTCCTCCCGCCGGGTTTTCGTGCGCAAAAACCTGCCCCGACGAAACCATCAAGTCAGGCAGCCCGGCGATTTGCGCCCGGGTTCTGGTACCTCGATCTCCGCCTCGTTTGTCTCAGGACCATTGTGCTTCTGAACTAGAGCGACGGCAGCAATACGAGCCAAGCAGAGTTAAAGCGCGCGAAATATATCGCATGTCCGCGTAGAGCGCGGCTGAGTGTGCTGTTCCCTTTTCAAAAATCTGTTCAGCGAGCGGGTGCAATCGCGCATTGGCGAGCCCTCCGCTGAAGACTCGAAACATCCTTCAACGAGGAAAACCCAAGATGCAAAATATCAATAGGATTTCATCCCTACGCTTTTTAACGCGATCGATGTTGGCTACAGCGTTCGTCGGTATCAGCCTCGTTTCCTTTGCGGCGCAGAGCGCGGAAGGGGGCACTTCAGCGAATTCGTTTGGTCCTCTGGTCGTCGCGGACGCGCATTCCTATCGGCATTGTCACAATCTCCCTAGGAGAACGTATTGCCACAAGGCCGATCGACTGCCGCAGAACTGGCCGCCGAACACCAACACGCCCCATCGAACGGGAAGCGAAACGGACACACGGAGAGATTGCCTGCCGCTTTCAAGAAGCTGCATCGCGAACTTCCGTTACGGCAAAGGATAAGTGAGCAAGGCTGCCAAGGCGCCAGGTGTGCCTTGGCAGTTCGTTGGGAGGCCACGGAGTTCCTGCACAAAAAGGTGCGCTCGGTGGTCGACTTCAGCGCACGCGCGCGCGTGGCGGCTTGTTTGAAACGAGAGCCTTAGCGGCGATGACAAATCAATGGCCTTTTTCAACTGGGGAGGATTGGATGTCGATGCGGCGAGTGGTCGGCGGAGTGACATTTGCAAATCCGAGAGCGTTTTGGTTCGGTGTTACGGCCGTTACCGCCGGGGTTCTCGCGCATATTCCCATGTATCTGATGGGTAGTGGAAACGGCTATCGCTTGGCAGGGATGCCAATGGATCAAACAATGATCCTTGGAATGGTCTCGATTGCGGTGGGATTGCTTGCGAGCCTTTACGGGTTGATGCCAAGCAAGGGGGAAGAACTCGGAAAGCGCGCATCGCAGTTTGAAGTGACAACCCTAGACGACGCGAAGATCACTATTTCTCATGTTGGATTGATGGTCACGATGGCGTTCGCCGTGACAATCGACGTGATGAAGCCAACGACTCTCGCGTTCGTCATGCCTGGCATGTCCCTCGAATACAATTTGTGGTCTCCGCTCAATCCGCGCGGGGCGATACCCGTCAGTTACATTGCACTTTTCGCGATTGTTGGAACCTTCCTGGGCTCCTTTCTTTGGGGGTGGCTTGGAGATCGGATTGGGCGTAGGGCCTCCATCCTCTATGCAGGCATTGGGTTTATTGCTACTTCGATTTGCGGAGCAATGCCGAGCTTCGAGTGGAATTTGGCAATGTGCTTCCTGATGGGAATGACCGTCGGAGGTATGCTTCCCATCTGTTACACACTTCTCGCCGAAACCATTCCAGCGAGACACCGCGGTGTGCTAATGGTCTTGATCGGCGCCGACATCGCCGGCGCGTACGTTGCAACGAGCTGGCTCGCCGCTGCGTTAATTCCGACGTATAGCTGGCGAATTTTGTGGCTGATTGGCTTGCCCACTGGCCTAGCGCTAATTGCGCTGAATAGGTGGATTCCCGAGTCGCCGCGCTATCTCATTGCTGCGGGCAGAATTGAAGAGGCTGCCGCCGTAATGGCGCGTTACGGCGCGCACATCAAAGATCTAACGGCGTTTACTGCCATGGAAGATCAAGCTCCCGATCGCTGGTCGAGTCTGTTTAGTCCTGCATTTCTCAAACATACAGCGGCAGTAGCCTGTCTTGGTTTCGGTTCAGGGTTGGTTCTGTTCGGGTTTAATCTTTGGATGCCGACTAACTTACGCCAGATCGGCTTTACAGATTCTGACGCACTTCTTCGTAATGCGGCGTTACTAGGTTTTCCATCTACGCTTTTGGTTGCTTGGCTGTATGGGGGCTGGAGCAGTCGCAAGACGATCCTCCTTCTGACGACTACGATATCGGTAGCACTTTTGGCCTTTGTCGTCGCCGCCGGGGGAATCGTCGACAATCGTTTTCTCCTGTCCATTCTGATGCCGATACCCATCTGCGGTATCAGCTCACTGTCGGCGGTGGTGTCGGTATACGCGTCCGAAATTTTCCCTACGCAAATACGGGCGAAAGGCGGCGGACTGGCCGCGGGAGCGAGCAAACTAGGCGGTGTCGTCATCATCGCGCTCGTGACAACGGGGATGGCGCCTCCCTCGATGAAAGCGATCGCCCTTATCGGCGCGGCATCGATGACATTGGCATCGTTGCTCGCGATGGCCACTTTGATTGAAACCAAAAGCCGACGACTCGAACAACTTGGTGCGCACGAAAAAGCGCAAACGGGAGACGCGTGATATGGGAAAGCCGATACGAAGCATTACCATCGTCGGTGGTGGTACAGCCGGCTGGCTCGCGGCCGCTTTTCTCAATCGCTACTGCACATCAGATGACCCGGGTAAGAGTATTGAGATCACTCTTATCGAATCTCCGGACATCCCGATTGTCGGTGTTGGCGAAGCAAGTTTGCCGGGAATGGTCGTGCTGCTTCATCAACTTGGTATTTCTGAAGCGGAATTCTTCAACGCTGCGGACGCGACTTTCAAAGTCGCGGCCCACTTCGTCAATTGGAATCACGATAAAAACGGCAAGCCGATCGAGTTCCTGAATATCTTGAATGCTCCGCCGATCATCGAAGGACGGGCACTGGCTGATTATTTTGTGACCTTCGATCCTGCGCGGAAAGACCCCTCCGTGGGCATATCGTATGTTCGCGGCTTTTCTCCTGTCGTAGAGATCGTGAGGAACAATCTTTCACCCCGTCGCCCCGGTGAGTCCGATTTCAGCGCTGAGATCGGCTACACCTACCACTTCGACGCGACGAAGGTTGCTGAGTTCCTCAGAAAGCTGGCGACGGGCCGGGGTGTCAAGCATATTACCGACAATGTCAACTCGATCGCGCTTGACGAGAGGGGGTTCGTCAGAAGCTTGGGATTAGGTGAGTATGGTGAACATGCGATTGACTTTATCATTGATTGCACGGGCTTCAGAGGATCTATCCTGCAACAGGCTTTAGGGGAACCGTTCGAATCGTACGCCGACTACTTGCTGAATGACCGTGCCGCAGTCGTGCAAATTCCCCACAAAGACCCGGCGGCAATCGCGCCAGTGACGAAAGCGACGGGGTTTTCGGCCGGTTGGAATTTTAACATCCCACTCACGACCCGTATCGGTACCGGCTATGTTTTCTCAAGCCACTTTATCTCCGACGACGAGGCGACAGAGGAACTCCTTAATTGGTATGGCGATCAAGCCAAAGGCTGCGAACCTCGCATTATCGCAATTCGCACGGGCCGTGTCCGCAATGCATGGAGTAAAAACTGCGTCGCGTTGGGCCTCGCGGGAGGATTCATCGAACCACTCGAGGCGACGGCAATATTCATGACGGATCTAGCGGTGAGATGGCTGCGCCGCTTTCTTCCAACTAGCGATTTCGAGCCCGAACTGGCCAACGCGTACAACCGTCAGGTAGCGCGGCTTTACGACGAGGTTCGTGATTTAGTGCAGCTTCACTACCATCTCAATAATCGGCACGATACAGAGTATTGGAAAGCGGCGCGCGACGGGACGAGACTTTCTGATCGTCTCCAGGAGAATCTCAGGATATGGCGCAATAGGACTCCCGAAGATCTGGACCTGGGCAGCACGTTTTTGTTTGGTGGACCTGTCTATGCTCTCCTGTTGATTGCTAAGGGCTTCTATCGGGATACCGATCTCGTTAATGCGCCGTCATTGAACCACGCCGCTTACGATCATTACCGACGCGCGGTCCGCGACGGGAGATCAAACCAACTCCGGGATTTGATTTCGCAAAGCGAGTTCTTGCGAACTATGGGCAAAGCGGCGGTGGTGCGGCCTTCAGGCCAACGCCTCGGGCCGCTTGTCGGCTTTGCGGCAGGCAACACGAAAATCAAGTTGCCAGTATATGCGCCGAAATCAAGAGGAAATGATCCGTCTAAGAGCTAACGAAGCCGAGGCCCCATAATGATCAAAGCAAAAAGCGGAGTGTCAAGGTTTGGAGCCTCGTCCAGACGATCCGCAAGCAAATCTGGACACAAGATCTTTGCAACTCAAATTTACGAGCGATGGAATTTAGATATCGATGATTCAAGAAGAGTCGTTGCCTCACAAATTATATATTCAATCAGGACTAAATGGGGCACAGCGGTCGCATTCGAGGAGGCAACGGGCATCTCGCAGACCGAAATCTCGCGCATTCGGCACGGAAAACTTGCACGATTTTCATTGGACAGATTGGTTCGCCTACTCTGGATGGCTGATCCCGACGTTGAAGTCGAACTTCGAGTGAATGTCGTGCGCAAATCCCGCAAACGGCGGGTGCGAGAAAAGGGACAGGCTTGCACATCACGACGAGCTTCTCCCACAAGTTCCGATGATATGCTGTGATAGTGGGGCACTAGCCGAGAATGCGCTTGAAACCTTTCCGCTCGACAATTCATTACTTATAGAATGAACACGGCCTCAATCTTGGCTTATGTTCAATTCGCTAGACAAGGAGCTTTCCCCTCGCGTGCGTCTCCTCGTGGTGACGGAAAAATTGACCAGGACGTTTTTAGCGGAGATCATCGTGCGGATGCGGACCCCTCACTTTGCCGAAAAAATTCCAACTTGGTGCGGAGCGGCGCGATCGAATCTAGCTTTAAGTCCCCTAGCCGTCATTCAATTACGACTACTGTCGAAACCATAGCAGACAACCTTATGGCCAGTGCCCATCGCTCGACGAGGATGGTCTGAATTGTCAGCTTTCTTTGGGGGCTGTGTGAGAACCCAGCGGGTGGGGTTTCATGGCCGATAGCGCTCTGGAAAGCCAAGGACGGCTTGACGGAGGACGAGCGGCGCATGATCAAGCGCAACCTCGAATTCTTCGCCGCTTCAGAATCCCTTGTTGCCAACAACATCGTGCTGGCGATCTACCGGCATCTCACCAATCCCGAATGTTGGCAGTATCTGTTGCGGCGAGCGTTTGAAGAGGCGGTGCATACTCATACGTTTCAGTACATCGTCGAAAGCCTCGGGCTCGATGAGGGTGAGCTCTTCAACATTTATCGCAAAATCCCTTCGATCACCGACAAAGCCGCCTGGGCAATGGCCTACACCAAGCATCTCGATGATTCGACTTTCGCGACTGGCACAAAATCGACCGATCAAGTATTTCTTCGCGACCGAGTGGCATTCTACGTCGTGTTCGAAGACATGTGGTTCTACACGGGGTTCGCTCAGATTCGGTCGCCGCAACAACATAGTCGGTATCGCCGAGCAGTATCAGTACATCCTGCGGGACGAGAGCATTCATCTGAACTAGCCGGAAATATATTTCTCCCACACATCGGTACTTCAGCGGCAGCAACGGATTGACGTCGGCGCGGCAATTGATCATCGCCTTGTCGTCGACGCGTACTAGGCCTCCAACAGGCTTTGCCTTCTATTGACGACGAAAGCAGAACGGGATTTGCAACTGCGTTTAGCTTGGCGTCCGTGCGCTTGAGCGTCGATTTTTCGACGTGCGTCGCAGACTGCGCCCGAAGGTAATACGTCGTCTTGAGACCGCTCCCATGCAAGATGGTAATGCGCGTCAAGCTTTCGGCCGTTCGGCGCGGCGAGGTACAGATTGGGCGACTGACCTTGATGGGCTGCTGATTGCTGCAACGCAGCAGTTCAAGGCTGTTGATGAGCCATACAATTGCATTTTTCACCAGCAGCCGGCCGCTATCTATTTCGTGCGGGTTGCGCCCGCTCTTGGGGGCGTCGGCTGCGAGACAGGTTCGTTCAGTTCGACGACAATACGCTGTGAAGATTGGGCAGCACATCAGGGTTCCGACGGCGAGAAGCGGCCCCCGCGCGCCCGACGACGAGCGCGCTGAAGCGACTCGCGGCATTATTCAATCAAAGGCAAATTACGCAGCCGCGATTTCGGCGAAGATAGCGGCGGGCGAGTCAACCGCTGACGGGCTTGCTAGCGCCATCGGGAACGAGTGGTATGCATTGGGCGCAATAATAACGCTTCCGATCGCCAATATCATCGTGGGTGTGTGGCGTCCGCGCCTGGCAAAACCATAAGCAATTCGACTTCAGAATTTTCGGACATCTGTAATTCGGATCGACTGTCAGTAAGGGTCCAAAAGCAAGAAGAGCCGCTGGCGTCCACGGATTAATAGGGGAGTCGCACGCGTGAATGTGAAAGGCATTATGTAAAATGATTTTGAGAAGATTGTCATTTCTCAATTCATTAGACGCGATTACAAAAGTCGCATAAGGTATCTTATGTTAAATGTGGCGCGGTGCGTAGGGGAGGGATCACCTCCCGACACTGCTCGGGAAGCACTTTCAACATTGCGAAAAAAGGCGCTCCGATTTTCTAAACGATCGGCCACGAACAAGGCTTTGGCCGCCTTCAGCCTTGATTGTCAGCCCTCTGCCCCACCCTATCCTGAGCCTTGACTTGCAAACCTGACATCCTGACTTTTTATGCATATTAAACGTTCCATTGATGTCATCCTCAATGAGCTAGTAGAACCAACCTCGATTGAGGGCCGGGGGGACTATGGACAGCACGAGTTCTGACAGACCTGTTGCGCGCGCGTTCGCATCGCTGCTGCGCAACCCATTCATGATGACTCTAGCTGTGATTGCAACTGCCGGTGAAGCGTACAACACCGTCCTATTGCCGGCGATTGTGAACACCGAAGAAGCACGGATCAAAATTCACCAGGCAGAAAACGCTGCGACGCTTCTCAAAGCTCAGGCCGACGATGCCCGGGCGAAGGCTTGCGAGGAAATGTTCAAAACTTACGGGGATGCTCTGAATACCGGACAGCCCGATGTCTTGAAGCCGTGTCTTGCGCTTGCCCGGCCGACCGGTAACTCCAGGGTCAAGAGTGCAGAGACGGCCGTAGCGCCTTCGGTTGAAGATGAGGCCCCCCAGCCTAATACCGGCGACCCGAAGTTGGACGCTTTGCTGACGCATTTATTCGGGGATCAGAGCAAGTCCGTCGGCACTCCTAAGCAGTAATCGCAAGGCACTATTTTGCCGGATTGAAGAGCGGAAGCCCCTCGTTGGTATCTTGGCCTGTGCCGTAATTTTTCAGAGCCGAGCGTAGCGCGCGTTGGAGATCGTGTTCAAAGTCGACGCGGACCTGCTCTAAGGCATTCAAGCACCAAACGCGTGGCACGTTCCGCATCTCCGCCTGGTCAACGAGTTGCTGCACCCCCCGGGCGGCATAATCGAAAAACGCTTGAGCGGCTTCCTTGCGCAGTCGAAACCGCCGGGTGCGATCGTTTTCGCCGTAGACCTGGCGCATAAGGTCCTTGATGCGCTGCCAAGAGGCATCGTCGCCAATAAATGTGTCCATCATGACATTTTCGATGAACACGAAACGGCCGATGAGCTCGCGAACGACATAGCCTGCAAGCCGGCTGGGCAGGATAACGCTCTCGCGGGAATAATCTTGGTGGGAACGCGAGAAGAGATAGCGCTGATCGATCAGGTCTTTGATGACTTTCTCAGTATAGCGTTCACTGATACCGAGCTTCTCTAGCACAGTGATAATTTCGCAAGCCTCAATGCCGTCAAAACTCTTTTCGCTTGCCAGATTAACAAGCACTGACAGGATGTAGAGGCGGAGGAACTGCATTTGCGATCGGCCGAGCTTGGCATCAAACGGATTGCCGATCGCGGAGAACGTATCGTTATAGATCGATTGGTTGCCGCACATGATGGCTCGGAGCGCCTCGTGCGGAGGCAGATTGTAGTTGCCGGTGCGCTTGTAGATCTCGACGGCCCGTGTCGAGGACGAATATCCATACTGCAGAAACTGCCGTGTCATCTTAAGCGCTAGGCGTGTATCGCCGGTGGCTGCGACCTCGATGAGGCGGCCGACTTCGGTGTTGAGGATGCCGGCAGACAACATGTCGACGATCATGCCGGCATTATCGACTATCATCCTGGCGCCGCCGTCTGTGATGAACTCAAACCGCTTTCCGGTCAGAAGATTGCGGGCGACGGTGAAGCGTTTGGACAGCACTGCTTGGATGGCCGGCGGATCAATGTAGACAGCGTCGAAATCGAAGGCGTCAAAGACCGGCGCGCTCTTGCTGCGCAGATAGGTTGCATCGCGCATAGCGAGCACAAGATTTGCTCGAAGCGTTCGGGCGAGAGAAAGCGACTCGAGGAAAATCGAAGACTGATCTTTTATGTCCTCGCGTTGATCGACATTGTCGATGACTAGAAATATCGGCGCATTCTGTGAGGCGTACGACAACACTTTAGTGACGTAAGGTTCACGCGCCTGATAATCCGACATCATCAGCTGTGTGATGGCGTCGTTGAGTTTCTCCGGTTCTTTTGCCTGTAGAGCCATTGGACCGACCGTCAAGTTTTCGATGTCGGAGGCATAGGCGTGCTTGAGGCATCGCTCATAGTCGCGCAAGAACGTATGGTTTTTGACGTAATCGAAGGCGCGGCCAATGATATAGGAGCGCGGTGAAACGTCAGCTGAGAAGTCGCGAAAGTCTACATAGATCCAGTGCGCCTTGGCTTTGCTGGGGTCGAGCTCGAAATGCCCGCGGGCGCTGATTTTGGCGACGTAATTCAAGAAGGTGGTCTTGCCCGAACCGACCAGCCCGAGGGTAAGGAGCGCTATAGGGCGTGTCGCCACGCGAAGACCGGTGATATGCCTAGTGATTGAAGTCATGTCACCGCCGCGACTGACGGGCCGCAGCGGCCGAGACGAGAGAACTTGCTCCCGCTTATTGACGTGCATCTGAATACGACTATCGAAGCGAACGCGATCCGGGGTTTCGACATAGGCTTTTTCGAGGATCTCGGGATTGTCACTTAGCAGCTCTTCCGAAAACGCCGTGATGATCTCCTGCTCGATGTGAGAGAAAACGCTCGTCCGTTTCACCTGCGAGAACGTACGATCATAAATTGCGTTGAGCCTGCGCGTGTCGGTTTGATTTCGCTCACCGCCCAGAAGGGCCGTATCGAGGGAACCGTTGATTATGGCCGCACGCGAAAGGAGCCCGACGAATTCTTCGCGATCGGTATCAAGAGCTGTCTGGGCATCCTTAAAAACGATCGCGTGGCTGTTTTCGAAAGATACGTTATCCCGGCGATTGACCGGAAAGATGATCCAGGCATTGCCATTGGTCACGATGGCGAATCCTACGCCCTTGCTGCGCGCGTAATCGCGCGCTTGGCGCACGGCCGCGCCCACCTCCCCTTTCAACCACGAGCCTTTAAGCGGTATCCGCCGTTGGTCCGGTAAGGCATCAAGGCGTGCATTGATACGTTTTGCCTCGACTAGGACATTGGCCTGCGCGCAAGAGAAAAGATAATCGATGTAACGATCCACATCGTCTTCGGGTATCCGCTCTTCGACGGTTACTTCTTCTTTGTTCCACGACAGCGTGCCGTAAAGGATGTCATCGATGATACGTTGACGTGTTATCGCTTCATTCGCATCGCCAATGCGGAGCTCTGAGATGTCTTTGCGGATTTCGTCAGCGGTGCGCATGCAAAACATCTTTTTTGTTGGCAATAAGAGGAGACTACCGTCGCAGCGGGAGACGGGCAAGGTCGTCGTGACCTACGTTGCCGTGCCGGCGTCGGACCGGTAAACTCTGAGGAATGTGCAATCTCTATTCCCAAACACGCAATGTCGAGGCTATTCGGCGGCTCTTCCGGGTACCGCACAATCGCGCCACGTTGCTGGACCCCAGGCCGGCGATTTTCCCGGGCTACGAAGCGCCGATCGTTAGTCGCGCGGATGATGGGGAACGCGAGCTTGTCTCCATGTCTTGGGGCTTTGTGCTGCTGCAGGACGGCAAAGCGCCTCGCCGCGTCACGAACGTGCGCGACGATAAAATCCTCTCGAGCCGATTTTGGAAGCCCTCCTTCGAGAAGCGGCGGTGCCTGGTGCCGGCATCGTCCTACTGTGAGCCGAATGGCGAGAAGCCTGCGTCGTGGTTCTGGTTTGCCGTCAACGGTGACGAAGATCGTCGCCTGTTCGCCTTCCCGGGCATCTGGCAGCGTTGGAAAGGGCCCATCAAAAAGGATGGCCCGAACGTCGACATCGACGTCTATTCTTTCGTGACCACCAAACCGAACGCTTTGACCGACAGCATCAATCACGAACGTATGCCGGTGTTGCTGACCGAAGTGGAAGAATTCGAAACATGGCTGACCGGTTCAACGGAAGCGGCGTTCGCCCTCGCCCGCAGCTTTGACCCCGCCAAAATGCGCATTGTTCAGAGCGGTAAAACCAAGATGGACTTACTCGGTAAAGCCGGCGACGACGGAACGGCCACCCTGCTCTGAAAAGCTGTTTCTCAGCGACGCTTCCAACCGGCTTGCTCGAGGGCGTCTAAGAAGATTTGGATTGCGAGACCGCGGCCAACGTGTCGACCGGCTGCAGCGGTCACGCGCTCGAGGGCGACGTCATAGAGGATCGACGCGGCCAGTGTCAAAACCGTCTGCAATCTTGCCAAGGAATCTGGAGTGCCGCGGTCTTCGGGAAACGCTTGCCCCAACCACTTGATAAGCTCCGTTTCGAGCTTCGCAAGGTCGTAATCGTTATAAGGGACCTGTAGTTGTTTTAACGTCTTGGCGGTGATGGAGCTGGCCATGTCCCGCGGCTCCTTAGATTTTACCGGAACGAAGATTCCTTATGATGCGCGCACGTCTAGCCGGGGACTGCTGCCAGCGTTGCCACCACCAAACGATGCCAGCGACAATCATGCCCCACAAGAGAACAGCGATAGCTACACAAAGCCAAGCCTTCCAAGTCATCCTTAGGTGACCTCCCAGACTATTTTGTATATTTCTTCAGTAAGCGCTTTAGTTGACGCTCGCCGAGGTCCTGCGCAAAATCTATGCCCAAGTTTTCAATCCGCCATTCGATCGCGAGTTCGTTCATAGCCGTAGCAAAACAGCCAGGTTCGCTGTCGGTTGCGAGCATTGTTTTTAGGGAAACTTTTCGCTGGTCGATTTGGACCCGCATACGCTCGCGAAGGACTGCCGCGTAGTCGTGTTTTAGTTCAGTCATTTCACTTGAGTTTGTCATGGAGAACATACTTTCGGAGGAAGCACTTTCTGCCCACGATCACGCTTCTTTAAATTCTGACGAACGGTCGCCTCGCCTTTGCTTTTTTCGAGATCTGCGATGAAGTCGGGATCTGGTTCGACACGGCGAACCGGCGCGTCATCCCGAATCCTCGCCGGAGTATTGCCCCGACGAAAGTCCCAACCGCCTTTCACAACCACCGCTCAAGCCCGATAAGGCAACCCACCCACGCTGAGCGGCACAACCCGCTCAGCTCGTGTTCAGCGGATGTCATTCGAAATCAGCGGATGGCAGGACGGCATCGGCGCTCGCGGCTGGCCGGTAAGGTTCTGCATTGCCCGTGATGATGTTCCCGCGTTCCCAACCTGCGAGCCGGACGACTCGCGTCGCTTCACGGGCGTAGCCGTAGAATTTTGGCTGGCGGTTTTCCTTGGTCGATTTTTCGTTTTCGAACAGGACTGCTTCACCCACTTTCAAATCGAGGTTCGGCGGCAGGTCGACATTCTCTGACTGGCTCTTGCTGGCGCGCAAAGCATCGGAAATGCTTTCCGGTGTCGCTTGGCCCTTCGCGTAAAGCAGGCCGCTATTTTTCTGAGTGCCGCCCCACAATGCGAGCTTTGTCGTCGTCTCCTCGCCCGCAAGTTGGTACTCGCCCTTGAGATTGGGCCGCTGGTTCACTGCGGTTGCACTGCGATCGTAGGTCAGCACGAATTTTGATTGTTCAGTCATTGAAATCCCCCGAGAATGAAATGATCCGTATACGGAGTATTACGAGATCGACGGCTTCTCGCAAGAATTATTTGAACAGCGTTCGTTAACCTTTTAAAGCGGGTCTTTTTTTGGCGGATTGGCCTAATTTGGTGGGCTTATAAGATCGTATAAGGTCGCAGGGGAGAGCCTGTTACGACGCCGACCATGCTACTGGCGTTACAATCACATAAGTGCTGCCGGCACCGGCAAACATCGGGGGATTAGAGATGACAGACCAACCAAGTCCGTTTCGCGCCCTCTTGGGAAGTCGCATTCTCCAATTCTTCGCCGTCCTCGCTGCCGCAATTGGGATCTTCGGCGAGGGCGTCGTTGTTTTCACCAATTATGAAAACTCGAAAATCCAACTGGAGACGGCACGCAACGCCGAACGGGCACAACGTGCGGCGGCCGATCAGGCGGAGGTCGCGGTCACCCAGGCTAAAATCAGTGCCTGCAACGAAACCTCAAAATTTATTCTCGATAACACACCGATGGATCAAGTTAACGACAAGCTCAAACAGCTCGCCGCAAATTGTGGATGGCAACCTCAACACACTGCCGCGTCAGATACGGAATCCCCTGCTTTCAAGGAAGCACTGGCGAAAGCCGAAAAACAGAATGCCGACCTCCTCGCTGACACGCCCAATCTTTTGCGCCGTCAGGAACAAGCGCTACCGGCCATCGAAGCCGCGGATATTCAGGAATTCGGAAAACCGGCTCGAAAAACGGCCATTCAGCTCGCCGGCATTGCTTTCAATGCACTGGGTGTCGGCGATTTCCCCAAGGCGCTGAACGCAGCCACGCGCGCCCACGACATTCTGCCAACCGATTTGAAAATTGAATCCACACGAGCCATTGCCCTCCTCCTGAACGACCGCAAAGCTGACGCCGATGCCATCATAGATGCTCATCACGGCCAAACCGTCCAAGTTGACAAAGACTACAGCGAACCATGGGCGCAGCACGTCTCCTTTTCGCTGGGGCTTCTCAAAGAACTTCATGTCACAACGCCGGCCACCGAAGCCCTCGATCGCAAAATGGCAACAGAGAACACGCAGGGAATCTGCGCGCAGGAGCGCGCCAAAGGCAAAGACGAAGAATTCCTTCGAGCTTTAGGCTGTCTCTAATCAGTGTCGAAGTTATGCTTGCGATAGATCGAGCCTCTTCTCGACACGATCCAGCCGCGTATAAACTTGTGCTTCGCATGTCGTCGCCACGAAGCTCGTTTGTATCCTTGGGGAGGCGAATAAATGAGCGCGGTTCGTCAGCCTTCGTCGCCCTGACCTACGAACCCTGGCCAAGACTCAGCGCGTTAGGCAGCACGACAATCGCAACACAAACAGCTAAAATGCGCGATCGAAACGGAACGCGCTTACTTTGCGCGTGCGAGCAATCCAAGTGCCGCAATTTCCTTGACCATAAGACGTTCGATAACTTCACCGGCGGGCATCTGCATCCGACGACCAAGTTCGCTCGCGCCGCGCCAGACATCGTCGGCAAGTGGCACAGCATAGCCGCTCGCCCCGCCATTCCTGCGTGTTGCTTTCAGCGCTTCGAGCATGATTTCCATTACCTCTCCCTCGGTCACTTTGCGCGCCTGTGAACCGGTCTTCTGCCGCTCAAGCTCGATCTCAGCTACGGCGCGCCGCACTTCGCCCTTGAAGGTGTCACGAACGCGAACGGCATAAACCTCGGTGCGACCCGTTGCGCGCGATGGCCTCGGCTTGCCGGCGGTTGTGGCAGGTGCCGCGTGCGATGCCGCGAAGGGCAACTCATTTTGCTCCTGCGACTGATCCTCTTTCCGGTCACCACGTCCGAAATTTCGAAACACGCTCATCTGATTAACCTCGCTACTCGATCATCAACTGACCATCTGAAGTTCGTACAAGGCGTGTTGGCCGCGTCGAAGACTTGGCACTCGCCAATCGCTTCGCCAAAACATCCCGCGAGCGATCCCGCTCAACGGTCACATCCAGAGAGGGCTTCACTCCCCGTAACGGCAAGGACGCAAGAAACAATCCAAATCCGGCGGCACCTTCTACAACCAAGGCCACCAGCAGGGTCAGCCCCTTCTGCACCCGCGTTTGACGCATGCCGGAGAAATTGGACAGGATTCCCGCCTGCACATCGCCGGAAAGACGAGCGCCCACTTTGATGAGTGCATCGATTTCTGACTGAAGCTTTGCCCGCAGTCTCTCGGTCTTGTCACGCTCCACGGCCGATGCAACTTCAATCTGCAGATCGCCATAAGCGGCGCAAAAAGTCCGGCTCGCGCCGGTCGTGGCGTCCCTGCATTGCTCAGATGTCTGCCAGCGTTTGTCCTGCTTAGCGCGTTCGACGGATGCCAACACGACCGGCGTTGCACGAACCGCAACCACCGTAGCAAGCTGTCTATTGACGTTTTCGAGGTCCGTCTTCGCCGCCGCATACCGCAACGTTTGGGCAGCGTGACTTTCGCCCATTTCTCCGCGCGTCCAAGCTGCGAAGCCGAGCGCGCTCATGAACGAAAAAGCAAGGCAGCCCATGAAGAGGAGGGTGGCGATGCCAGCACCTAAGCGGAAACGCTCGATCCAAGCCCAAGCAATCGCCAAAGGCAGAAGAGCCTTGAAGACATCGATCATGATCGAGACGGCGCCGAGCACGCGGGAGGTTGCGGCATCGACGCCTTGCGCCGTCCAGAAGGAGTAATTCATCGCCATTGACACAGCGATAGCGACGAACGCCGCTAACATCAGCACAAAGGCGACTACTCTACGCATCACGCCACTCCGCTCACAGGTGTCGTCTAGCTTCGCCGCCTGCTACTGACGGTTAACGCACTTTCTCTGCCTGCACCTTGAGATAAGCAGCGCGCATATCTTCGAGCAGCACACACTGTCTCTTGCCGCGCCGCTTGGCCTCGTCTTTCATCCAGGCCTTGAAATCACGCGTCACGATCGTCGCGAATTGCACATCGCGGCCGGTTTTGCGCGAAATACGTCCGTCCTCCCGGCGCACATCGCCGTAGTGATTAAGCGCCCGCTTGGCATTGTCTTCCGGCGGCGGCGGCGGCAGGATCCGCGACGGCAGCGCGCTGTCCTTCTTTACGCTCATCGTCCGCGCCCCTCATTATCCCGGCCTTTGGGTTTGCCCTGATTGGTTCGAAACGGTGCCAATTCTTTCTCGAGACGCAGTAGTTTCTGCAATGCCGCCGAAACTCCCTTGGAGATCGAATGCATCATCCCACGCGCTTCATCGGCAAGCCCACGCCCGCGATCAATTTCAGTCAGTCCATAACCTTCGGCGAGACCGGCGCCGTAAGCTGGCGCGTTACGCACCGAACCTTCAAGGGCCGCATAACCTCCCGCCTCTTTCAAATAAGCTCGCGCCAGATCCTCTTCTTGATCGCGGACTTTGTCTTCGTTGCTGAAGCGCGAGAAAACAATACCCATGCGCCACGTCTCGATGCCTTCGGCACGCAGGCCGTGAAGGAGCTTGACCGTCGAAGCGAGCTCGAAAGTCGGGTTCGGGCCAGTTGGTATCACCATGAAGGTCGATTTGCGCGCGAGTAGCAGCGTGCCCTTATCATTCCAACCGGGCGTATCGACGACAAGCACTTCGCAGCGCCCGACCATCTCGAGCGCTTCGCGCGTGTTCGTCGACTGCACTCTGATTTTCGGCAGAATGTCGTTATGGGCGCGAACCGCCGACCAGGCCATCGCGGTTTGCTGCCCTTCATTGGTGTCGGCAAGAATGACGTCCGCGCCCTCGTGCGCGCGTGCCGCAGCGTAGCTGCAAGCCAACGCTGTCTTGCCGACGCCGCCCTTGCCGTTGGTGAAGGGTACCATCACGTGCGCCATAAAACTTGTCCGCTATGAGTTTCTAGAATTACCGAAATCCTAGAAACCATTGTTCGCAGCAAACCGGAAGCCCCCATGCACCACAACTGCAAAAGTTTGGGAATTCCCAGATCCCAAACCGGCGCCCGGGACGGCATAAACCCGCGCACCTATGTTCACGGCACCGGGTGCATCTCGCATCTGATCGCCATGGCGTTTCGAGACATGCGATCTCCCGGCAAACAGGCATCGCCATTCCGGCGATCTCTACAACGCAGGAGACCAAGATGATTATTGGAAGCTTTGCGTACGACAAAGCCAAAGACGTCTACGCCGGCGGTATCCTCAGCCTCAACTTTCAGATCGAAGGGGTGACTTTCATACCCAACGTGCGCTCGACTGACAAAGAGCCGGACTACCGCGTTATCGCTGAAACGTCGAACGGTGATATCGAACTCGGCGCCGCATGGCGGCGCACAAGCGACAAGGGAAACGATTTTGTGTCGGTTTCGCTCGACGGTCCTCTACTGTCACGGCCCTTCAACGCTGCTCTGTTCCTCGATGGCGAAGGCACGTCGGCGTCGCTGGTCTGGAACCGCATCCGCGCCCAACGAACCGGGCAAGCAAAAACCCAAGCCAATATTTCTGAAGCCGCTATCCAAGGCTCCTAATATTACATGGACCGGTCGCTACCAGCGGCCGGTTTTTCGGCCAGTCATCTGAAAAGGAAGCTGTAAAAAAAAGATGGTCTCGCATTACTGCGGCGGGCCTCGGCCTTGCCGAATCTCGCCGCCTCGCCTAGCACACCGGCATGTCCACTAAGCCACTTCCGATCATCGGCTATCCCCATTTGGCGCTCGCCGCACAAGAGGACGGTGCCCTTTTCGCGCGTACGACCGAGGGGCTGCGCATGACCGGTTTCAAAATCCATCCCGACCACGTGGTACCGCCTGAAAGCTTTGATGGCCGTCAGATTATCACCGCCATCACGGCCGCGTTCCAGAAGGCCCGAAACCGTTAGAACTCGACCCTCGACGCGCGCGAAGTTCTGAAAAGCTCGAAGGTATCGATCTCAATATAAACACGTACGGGTGAACGCCCGGAGCGTAGCGGGCCCGGAACGTAAATTTCACGCCGAGTAAAAGATTGCCTGCAGCTTCGCCAAATCAAGATGAAAGCAAGTCGACGTCAGTATTTCTTCACGCTCAAAAAATGCGAGATCGCGCTCGGCATAACGTCGCATCCGTCACGGATCGCACCTGACCTTACCGCTCAGCCCGCGCAATGACGTCGGTCTCGTCGGCTTCGGGCTCCGACACGACATGAGTATTCCACACCACCTGGCCGTCAAGCCGGTCAACCGGTCCAGGGTAGTCTATGATTTGCCCATCGCTGTAAAAATCGACCACCTTGCCGCCCTGAGTCGCGAATACATGATGCTCTATGCCGTTGCTCGTTGCCACGATGATCAGATCATCTGAGGCGTTGCTTCGCATCCAGCTATCGAGTGACGGCTTTGGATCCGAATAGAAAGTACCCGACAGCGTTCCCCCCAAACGCTGCACGGCCTCCATCCAGTCTTGTTGCGCATAATCGGATCGCCATTCGTCAATGTCTTCGCCCCGGTCATCAACGATTTGCTGTAGCAAACGGCCCATTTCTTCCGCAGTCTTACCAGTGATGGCGCAGAGCATCGTGAGTGTGCACGAGCCAATGTTGGGGTCGGTCGGTCGTAGTTTAAAAGTCATGGCAATAGGCGAGGCAGCGACATCACGAACTCTTTCATACCACCTGTTCTTCTGCCCAACGCAACGTCATGCAACGTCTTTCGCTTCTTCAAAATCCGCCAGGTCATTCTGAACGTCCGCCGCTTTCTTCGCCCATCGACCACCAGCGGGGTCAATTGCGATCATGGCCTCGTACATGCTCAGGGCTAGCGCGTAGCTCGTACGCGCCGCCGCCGACTGGCGCCCGAGTGCCTCAACCTCCCCTGACATCCGAACAAGCTCAGCAAAATCCGCGTGCCAACACAAATTCAACGGATCGATCTTGACCAAATAGCCCATCGCCTCGCGCGCAACCGCCAGATCATCAAGTGCTAGCTGCCAATTGCCGCGTTGGGAATGAAGAACCCCGCCGAGCCGGCTGAGAGCTTGGGAGATGCACACATACCCTGGCAGATATCCCGGATCCGCCGCGACCATGCGTTGTGCAACTGCAAGAGCCTTTAGGTAAGTCTCCAACTGTAAGGCGTCATCTTCAAAGCTGGCGACGTCCCCCAGTACCTTACACGTCGAATAGAGTTCTTCTGCCCATTTGAGATCGTCAGGCTTGGCTTGTGTTGCAGCGATACTTATCCGAAGTGCCTCATCGCCCGAGCGGATCGCGTCCCACGGCCTCCTTGCGAGGAAATGCACACCCGCCACTCTGCGATGCAAATCAACCAGCGTGGCCCAGAATCCGTGCTCAGCAGGCGTGCCCTGCGCCAAAGTTTCGACGAGGGCCACCGCCGTTGCGAACGCCCCATAGGCTTCTTCCAGCCGGTCCTGCAAAACCAAACCATCGCCAAGCACACGATAGACATAGGCGACATTTGCCCCGAACTCCGTATTATCGGGATGGGCGTTGAACAACGCTTCCCGTATAAGAAGCGCTGCTGAAAACCATTCTCGTGCTTTTAGAAAATCGCCCTGCCCCGAGGCCACTTCACCCATACCAAGCCGGGCAAGAGCGAGTCGCCGCTGCCATTCAACGTTCAGCGGCTCGAGCGCGTGAAGTTTTTCCCTGATCGATAACCCCCGCACACAAAAATCGGACGCCTCGCCAAACCGGCCTTGCCCGACGAGCGCATACCCGATGTCCGAACAACAAGAGGCAACCTCACCTTGGGATTCCGAGTTCGCCGGATCGGCATCCGCTAACATCTCGGTGACCGCCAGGGCACTCTTATAGGCCTGTACCGCCGCTCCCAGATTTCCTTTGGCACAAAGACCGACGCCTGAGGCAACAAAAGACGCCGCCAGCTTGGCCTGCCACCTCTCGCCTACCAATTCGGAATTGCTCACGCGCCTCTCCATCCCCGTCGCTTGACCGCTGACTTCAATGTCCACGAAGCAAACTGCGATGCGCAACCGCCAAGGTTTGGGGATTGATTACGCGCGATTGCCGCCGCCGCTGGACAGCTGGCCGCCGTCCGTGATTTCAACCGGCAATGCGAATGACGACTGACGCCCGTTGCCGGGAACCTCGGAGCGCAGTCACGCCCGTCTGAAAGTGTGATCACCCGGCGGGAAATAGAGCCCCTGAGGCAAATTAATCGCCCAAACCATTCCGCCAAATTCCCGCCCCAAAACGCTTGAAATCGCGACGAGTTTGAACGGCCTCCTAGGGACGAGTTTGAATGGGAATCTTATGACAATCTAATCAATTGGAATCATTGGCTCCGCGGGTAGGATTCGAACCTACGACCATCCGATTAACAGTCGGACGCTCTACCACTGAGCTACCGCGGAATACCGGGGCTAGGCCCGGAAAGCGCTCCGCATAGCAGACCGTGTCTGCGCTGGCGAGTGCTTAGATCGATTTTCTTCAGCGTCTCCAAAGCCGCCAGGTGGCGACAAGTCGAAGCACGCTTGGAGGCCACGCCCGGAATTGAACCGGGGTACGCGGATTTGCAGTCCGCTACGTAACCACTCCGCCACGTGGCCCCATTCGTATTCGCTCGACCGTATTCCCCGGCCTTCTAGGTCCCAGATCCACGGAGCCTAAATGTACAGCCCATCCGTGGCGGGAGGCGCGGGTTCCGCCGGTCGATCGAACGGGCCGAATAACACAGTCCCCTCGCTCCTTTCAAGCCGTTACGGCAAGCGCCACGAGGAAAGATTGGAGCCGCGCCGTCAGGATTTGAATTGGGGATCAAATCGGACTGTCCCGCTCGTTCCCAGCGAGTCCGCACCGGTAGGCTCAAATCAGTCAGTGAGTACCGTCTATAAGCGTGGCAAACCGTCCACATGCGACCGCTTTCCAGTCGCGCAGATATCACGCACAGCGTATAGACGGTTTTAGGGCCGAGAGGCTTCCGACGCGGAGACGAATGATGGCGAACGCCGCCTTGCAACGCAAGAATATGGTCGAAAGCCAGATTCGTCCAAGTGACGTGACGGACCGGCGTATCACAGCCGCGATGACGGCTGTCCCGCGTGAGCGGTTTCTGCCGGAACGTCTGGTTGATCTCGCCTACAGCGACGAAAGCCTGACGATCGCGCCGGGACGCGAAGTGTTGCCGCCGCGTGTCCTCGCAAAACTCATTCAACTGGCTGAAATTGACGGCAGCGACACCGTTCTCGTCATCAGCGAAGTCGGATACGCAGCGGCCCTTGTTGGCCAGCTCGCAGCCAAGGTCGTCGCGTTGCTGCCCGATGACGACGCCGCCAGGTTCGCGACTGCGGCCTACTCGGCCGTTGACGCGAATAACGTTCTTGCGGTGGCCGGTCCTGCCGTATCCGGCTGGTCGGCGGGTGCGCCTTACGATGTGGTTCTGGTCGAAGGCGGCGTCGAGTTGGTGCCCGACGGTCTGAAGACCCAAATTCGTGAGAGCGGACGCTTGGTCGCGATTGCGATGAACGACGGAATTGGACGCGCGGTCGAGCTTCACAAGCGCGGCGAGGCTTTTGCGCGTCGGGAGTCGTTCCAGGCTGCGGCACTTCCCTTGCCCGGCTTTGTGGAGGCCAAACCTGCTTTCGTATTTTAAGAGCTTGAGATTTCTGTGCCGATCGGTACATATTGCAGCGTTCACTTGGGGGCGGGGACGACGTCGCTTTGAGAAAAAGGGAGAGTGCATATTCTGCAACTCCTTCAAACAAAGAGACGCAAGCCCCTGGCGTGACTGAAATGCCGCCATAAGTTAGTCGGTGCGTTAATGAAGGGGAAACCGGTTAGTCGAACGGGGTCGAATCGGCTAGATCGGAACAATTGGGGGATCCGCTCGCTCTGTCGGGGCTGCGAGTGGAGTGCAGGTATATGCAATTGACTAAACAATCATCACAGCCATCGTCCCATCGTCGTGCGGCTTCGATACGGCGCAACACGATGACTGCTTTCGCGGTGCTTGCGGCTTGCGCGGCCTTCTCCGCGACGGCGAGCGCCGAAAGCCTGATCGATGCGCTGTCCGCAGCCTATCAATACAGTCCGACACTTGATGCCGCCCGCGCCCAGCAACGAGCGCGTGACGAAGACATCGCACGCGCGAACTCGGGGTATCGTCCCGACATCAACGCTTCGGCAAATGTTGGTCGCGAGAGAATTGGCTCGGTCTCACCAATTCCAGGTCAAACGGGACACAGCGTCGGCTCGCCGCGCGGCTACGCAATCGACCTTGTGCAGCCGTTGTTCACGGGCTTCCAGACCACGAACGCGGTGAACTCCGCCGAAGCGAATGATCGCGCCGGCCGTGAGATTCTGCGAAGCACGGAGCAACAGGTCTTGCTGGATTCCGTCACCGCCTTCGGTGACGTCACCAGAGACCAGGCGATCGTCAAGTTGAACGAAAACAACCTGACGTTTCTCGACGCCGAGTTGAAGGCGCAGCGCGACCGTTTTGCTGTCGGCGAAGTGACCAAGACCGACGTCGCACAGTCGGAGGCACGTCGCGCTCTCGGCCAGTCGGACCTCGATCAAGCGCGCGCCAACTTGAAGTCGAGCCGCGCCATCTTTGAGCAGGTCATCGGGCATCCGCCGGTCAAGTTGGTCGAAGCGAATCCGAACACCAAGCTTGTGCCGCGCTCTTTGGAAGACGCGGTAGCTATCGGTACGAAAGAGAACCCTTTGGTCGTGCAGGCGCTGTATTCGGAGCAGGCGGCGCGCTACACGGTCGATCAGGTTCGCGGCCAGCTGCTTCCCCAAGCGCAGCTGGAAGGAAATTATACCGATCAATTCGATTCCTCTGAGGGGATCGATGAGGGCACTTCGTTGTCGGTCGTTGGTCGCGTGAACGTCCCGCTTTACGCGCAAGGCGGCGCAGTATTCGCCCAGGTCCGTCAGGCCAAGCACAACCAAATTGCAGCGCTTCAGCAGATCGAAGTGTCGCGCGCGTCTGCCCAGTCGCAGGTGGTTCAGGCGTGGTCGCAACTCGTCGGCTTTAAGGCGCAGTCGGAATCGGACAAAGCCTCGATCGTTGCCAACACGACGGCCTTGAATGGCGTCCGCGAAGAAGAGCGGGTTGGTCAGCGTACGGTTCTCGACGTCTTGAACGCCCAGCAGGAACTGCTGCAGTCACAGGTCAACCTCGAGACGACAAAGCGCAATATTCTCGTCGCATCTTATACGTTAGTCTCGGCCATCGGGCGGCTGAGCGTTTCTGAAGTCGGAGCTGCAACCGCAGTCTACAATCCCGACGTTCACTACCAGCAGGTCCGTAACAAGTGGTGGGGCATCGACATCACCCACGACGACGGACGCCAGGAACATATGGATGTTACGCCGGTTAAGTAATCGGCGCACGGCCCGTCGGCCTTTGAGGGGCTGGATTTTTCCACCCCGCTCGCTTTAAATTCCAGCGGCCTCGCGCCGCCTTGAGAGTGCCGCTCTCCGGGGATAACTTCTCCGGGGATTGTTGCGGTTTTTACGTAACCTGCCACCATACTGGCCATAGATGATGGCCGCGCTGATTCTGAATGACGGCCCAACAGCTGCCTTGTGGTGCAGCAGGATCGCATAGCCTCCGTAGCAGGCGGTTGATGCAAGTAGCTGAGTTGCGAAGAAGGTAAGGTATGTCGAGACTTGAATCCAACGCTGAGCCGAGCATGGAGGAGATCCTCGCTTCGATCCGCAAGATCATCGCGGAGGACTCGTCCGGCCTGAGGTCGCCTTCGACATCGCCGAGACCCGGCGCGCCATACACTCCGGCGCCGAGAACAGCGGCCCCGCAGCCGTCACCCGCGCCCGGACCTCAGCGCGGATTTATGTCACGCGAAGCGTTCTTGAAGTCGTCTCAGCCCGCCGAGCCGGAGCCGACGCCGGAAGCCTACGAGCCGGTCAGTTCGCCCGCCACCTCCAGGCTTCGACAACGGGAAGATTTGCAGCCGAAAGAGCCGGCACGGCCGTCCGCCAAAGAGCAGGCGTCCCCGCTCAAGTCGGAACCCGTATCGCCGCGCCAATCATCTTCGGACCAGGACACGGTTTCGGTCGAATCCATGACGCTCGAAACCATGGAAATCGTGCCGATCGAAGAGGCTCTCCCGGTCGTCAAAGAAAGCGCGCCATCGATCCTCAAGGTCGAATCCGAGACGGCCGCCAAGCAAACCGTCAAATCAGATACGATCAGCATCGATGCGCAACTGACCGAGCTGTTGAGCGAAGATCTGAACGCGCTCCGCCAGGGTCGCGGGCGGGCGTCGTTGGATGCCACGGCCGCGAAAGCCGATGAGCTTAAGGTTCAGCCGAGCGAAACGCCGCGCAGTGACGCGACGGCGGCTCGGCCGGAGGCCGAGAGCAGCGATCCGTTTGCCTTCGATTTAGGCCCGTCCCCATTTGCTCCAAAGCCGGAACCGCAGCAGCCGATCCAGGTTTCGTCTGCCGCGTCGTCCAAGCCATCGCCAGCGCCGTCTCAATTGTTCGAACCGTCGTCCGCTTTCGACGCGCCGCGCATCACGGATCGCCCAAGCTATGCCGCGAGCTTTACCGAGGCAGGCTCCGCCGAGAAAAGTGCTCCGGCAAATGGTTCCCCGTATAAGAGCCCGCCGGTTCCCGAAGCCGCTCGCGTCATGCCATCGGTCAGCGTCGCGCCGCCGCAACCCGTCTTCGAATCCGAAGCGCCGGCTCCAAAGCCGCGCCAGACATTTGCCGTACCGAGCGTCTCCGCCACCCTTGGGCCGTCCCGGAAGCTGGAGCCGCTTTCAAATGCCTTCCAGCCCGCGCCGCCGCCTCCGCCGAGCGCATTGGAATCCTTCGTCCCGGCCGCCGAAATCGCGCCGGAGCCCGCGCGTAAGTCTGAGCCGGCTCGCACGCTGGAGCCGCCGGTCGCGCGCGACCGAAGCGACGAAACCGTTCTGCATTCGACGCTGCCCGTGACGACGTCGGATCAGACCTTCGATCGTCCGATGGAAGATGCCATGGCCGATCTCTTGCGGCCGCTGCTAAAAACGTGGCTCGCCGAAAATATGCCGAAAATCGTCGAACGGGCGCTTCGCCGCGAGATGTCGGAACGGCTCCTGCCGGGTCAGACAACTCAAAAGAAGCCGCAAGACTAGTTCATTGATTGAAGCGAAGAACTTCTGCTTGCGGAATTCCTCATTCCGCGAGCGATGACGTGCGGATTTTTGGTCTTACAACTTTTTTTTCTTGCGCGTGACTTTCGCCACACGGTCGCCGCGACCTCGTCTTAGGCTCTTCCTCAGCCGGGGGGCTGCATCGATCTACAGCGTAAAGATCAGCCACCCGTAACGTCCACTGGGTCAAGGCATACGCGCTGCGGCGAACAATTCCTTATCCAGAAACGACGAACCGGAGGGGCAACAACGGGGCTGCCGACGCGGTTCTGCGATTTGAAGTTTGTACGCAGAAGAGGAAGCGTCATGACAATGATCAATGGAGCGAAGCACGACGTCGAAGACATTCTGGCATCGATCCGCACCAGCATTGCCGATCGTTCGCCGATGTTCGAGAGCGAGAAGCGTGAGGTCCGCATCACGACGTTGCGCGGCCGAAGCGCGATAGCGGAAGAAGCTGCGGATTTCGAGCTGCCGGCGATCTTCAAGACCTCGGCGCAATCGACCTCCGGACGGCCCAATTTACTCGGGAGGCTAAGTGAAGCTTTGGCATCAGGTTCCCCACAAGAGCGCGAGCGATCGCGAACCGTAATCCCATTCGAGCCCATTCAAGGCCGCATGCTTGAGCCGCCGCCGGTCGACCGCGGTGAGCCGGAGAACGAAAGTCAGTCTGTGTTCGCCGAGAAGATCGCGACGGAGAATGACAGTCAGCGGCGGAATATGCCGTCGTTTTTCGACACCCGCATGAGCGGCATGAGCGCGATGCCGCAACCCAAGCCGTCGCCCGAGCCTCAGCCGGCTCCCAGGGCCGCCCCCAAGCCTGACCTGACGGCGGAATCGGCCCATCCGCCTCGTCTGCCGGGCTTTCCGCTCGGAGGGGAAGAGGGTGGCACTGTCGAAGACGCCGCAGCCCAGCTTTTGCGGCCGATCCTGCGTCAGTGGCTATCTGAAAACATGCCTAAAATTGTCGAGAGAGCCTTGCTGACCGAGACTAGCGGCGCTGGTTATACCGGAAGCCATCTCGGACCGCCGCGGCGCTGACGCATTCGACAAAACGCAATGGCAGGATAGAAGGGAGCGACGGTTGACAGCTGGCGAAGGTCGGCCTTACGACCGAGGTCGACAAATCACGGCCTTACAGCTGAAAAGCGACGCTCCCTCCAATGCTTGAAAAGACATTCCGACCGGCCGACATCGAGCCGCGTATCAATTCCGAATGGGAGAAGGCCAACGCCTTCAAAGCCGGGCGCACCGCGTCCGGAGGAAAGAACGCGGCGTACTCGATCGTCATTCCGCCGCCGAACGTCACCGGCTCGCTGCATATGGGGCACGCCCTCAACAATACCCTGCAAGATATCCTCGTCCGCTTCGAGCGGATGCGCGGCCGCGATACGCTGTGGCAGCCGGGCACCGACCATGCGGGCATCGCGACCCAAATGGTCGTCGAGCGCCGGCTTGCCGCCGACAAGCAGCCGTCGCGCCGTGAGCTTGGCCGCGAGGAATTCTTAAAGCGCGTTTGGACCTGGAAGGATGAGTCGGGCGGCACCATCGTTACGCAGTTGAAACGCCTCGGCGCGTCCTGCGATTGGAGCCGCGAACGCTTCACGATGGACGAGGGCCTGTCGAAGGCGGTCGTGAAGGTGTTCGTGCAGCTCTACAACGAAGGGCTGATCTACAAGGACAAGCGCCTCGTCAACTGGGACCCGAAATTCCAGACCGCGATTTCCGATCTCGAAGTCGTGCAGGTCGAGGCGCGCGGGAAATTCTCGTGGTCGAAAGATAGCGGCGAGCCGTTCGATGCCACCGCGCTCGCAAAGGTCCTCGCGAAGGACCCCAGCGGCCACATGTACTATTTCCGCTATCCGCTCAGCGCGAAAATTCCTGGATACGACAAGGATTACATCGTCGTCGCCACGACCCGGCCCGAGACCATGCTCGGCGATTCCGGTGTTGCCGTGCATCCCGACGATGAGGGCTACGCGGCACTGGTCAAAGCCGGTGCGAAGGTGAAGCTGCCGCTCGTCGGTCGTGAGATTCCGATCGTTGCCGATGAATACTCAGACCCTGAGAAGGGAACGGGTGCGGTGAAGATCACGCCCGCGCATGATTTCAACGACTTTGAGGTCGGCAAGCGCCACGACCTCGCGCAGATCAACATCCTCGACGCCTTCGGCAGGATCGTCGACGAGGCGCCGGAAGCCTATCGCGGCCTTGATCGCTTCGACGCGCGCAAGAAAATTGTCTCCGACTTCGACGCGCTGGGCCTGCTCGAAAAAATCGAGCCGACCGGACACACAGTTCCGCACGGTGATCGTTCCGGCGTCGTTATCGAGCCGTGGCTGACGGACCAGTGGTACGTCAACGCCGGCGAGATGGCGAAGTCCGCTATGGCCGCCGTCGAGAACGGCAAGACTGTCTTCGTTCCGAAGAACTGGGAGAAGACCTACTTCGAGTGGATGCGCAACATCCAGCCCTGGTGCATCTCGCGCCAGCTCTGGTGGGGCCATCAGATCCCCGCTTGGTATGGACCCGACGGCAAATACTTCGTCGCGCCCGATGAAGCCGAAGCCCAAAGCCTCGCCAAGGCGCACTACGGCAAAGATGAGCCGCTGACGCGCGACGAGGACGTCCTCGACACGTGGTTCTCCTCCGCGCTCTGGCCGTTCTCGACGCTCGGCTGGCCGGACGAAACGCCGGAACTCGACCGCTATTACCCGACGAGCGTGCTCGTCACCGGTTTCGACATCATCTTCTTCTGGGTCGCCCGCATGATGATGATGGGCCTCCACTTCATGAAGGAAGTGCCCTTCAAGGACGTCTACATTCATGCCCTCGTTCGCGACGAGAAGGGGCAGAAGATGTCGAAGTCCAAGGGCAACGTCATGGACCCGCTCGTCCTGATCGACGAGTTCGGCGCCGACGCGTTGCGCTTCACGCTTGCTGCGATGGCCGCGCAGGGCCGCGACATCAAACTCGCGAAGTCGCGCGTCGAAGGTTATCGCAACTTCGCGACCAAGCTCTGGAACGCCTCACGCTTCGCTGAAATGAACGAGTGCGTGCGCGAACGCGGCTTCGATCCGAAGACGGCATCGCAGACCTTCAACAAATGGATCATCGGCGAAACCGAGTTGACGGCGAAGGCTGTCACGGCCGCCCTTGAAGCCTATAAGTTCAACGAAGCATCGAACGCGATCTACGATTTCGTCTGGGGTCAGTTCTGCGACTGGTATGTCGAGTTGATCAAGCCGCTGCTGGCGGGCGACGACGAAGCCGCCAAGTCTGAAACGCGCGCCGTCACGGCCTGGACGCTCGATCAAATTCTGAAGATGCTGCATCCGTTCATGCCCTTCATTACGGAAGAGCTGTGGACGCACATGGTGGAATACGGCGTCAAGCGCGACACGCTGCTGTGCCTGAGCCAGTGGCCGAACCTCAACGGCCTGGTCGAGGCGGACGCCGTCAACGAAGTCAACTGGCTCGTCAACCTCATCTCCGAAATCCGCTCGGTGCGAACGGAAATGAGCGTGCCGGCTGGTGCAAAAATCCCGCTTGTGATCGTTGGCGCCGACGATGTCGTCCGCGAACGCATCCGCCGCAACGACGAGACGCTACGTCGCCTCGCGCGCGTCGATGAAATTGACTTCGAGGAGACGGCTCCGAAGGGCGCGGCATTGATCGTTGCGGGTGAAACGACGGCGGCCCTACCGCTCGCCGGTATTATCGATATGGCCGCCGAAAAGCGCCGTTTGGCGAAGGCGATCGAAGGCGCGGAGGGCGACCTCAAGAAAATGGACGCCAAGCTCTCCAACCCGCAGTTCATCGAGCGCGCGAAGGAAGAAGCGATCGAGGAAGCCAAAGAGCGCAAAGCCGAATTGGAAGCCGAGATCCTGCGTTTCTCCGCTGCCCTCAAACGCCTGAGCGATGCGGCCTAAAATCCGCTCTCCCTTTGGGGAGAGGGGCTACGGAGTCGGGAAATTGCCTGATCGCGCCGTCTACGCGATCGTCAGTTGAAATCCGTGAACTTTTGAACCGCAGCCTTCGCCGTCGTCAGGAATTTGACGCGCAGCTCCGTCAGCTTCCATCCGGCCGGACGAAGTTCGAGCTTGCCGAGATAGACGCGCGTCGGATCGAGCTTGTCTTCCATGTCGATCTCGAAGCTCGTCAGGCTCGTGAATTCGGCGCGCTTCACGCGATCCCACGCCCGTTCCGCGCGCTCGAGGAGCGGAAGCTTACTGTCGTCATCGTTCGAGGCATAGGAACGATAGGTCTTTCGCAGCGTGAAAAGCTGCGGCAAGCCCTCGGGCGTCACATACTTATCGACCAAGCCGTCGACCATGCCCTGTCCCCAGTAGGCCTTGAAGCGAGTCCAGAAGCCTTGGCTGGCCGCAGGGTCTTGTTCGGGATCGGGAAGATTGAGAGCCACGCGCGCAATCGAAGGTTTCAACGTCTCGCGCACGCTGCCCCACTCGATGGCAGACGCGAGATAATCCGAATTGTTGTTGCGAACGGCTTCGCGGATGCTCCACGCCGTCACAAACGGCGAACCGATGTAGATCGTCAGGGCGAGCAACACAAAACCCAACGAGACAAAAAAGGCCTTCATTCCGAGGTCCACGTCAGCGACGGCACCAACCGCCGACATCGTTCTGTTATGCGCAAATTCTGACGAACTTCAGGCCAAAGAGCAGCGGTCATGCCCGCTTCGTCACCAACGCGGCACTAAGTTTTGCTTTCGCTATCTTTCTCCGGTTCGCGCGTCTTGTTGCAAATCGATTTGAGATCCTGCCACGTTTGTGCTTCGAGAGCCGGGGTCGAAGGGTAAGCGGCCTGCGACCGAACGAGACGTGCGCGCTCCGCCGGCAATGGGTGCGTTCGAAACCAACTCATAGCGGCCGATGAGCCGCCGCCGTCTTCGGCTTCCATCTTCATGACGCGGGTAAAGAAATCGCCAAGCCCTTTCGGCGCAACGGCCGCCGCCTTCAGAAGTTCAAGCGCGTGGTGATCCGCCTCGCGCTCGGCGCCGCGCGAATAGTTCAGCTGCGCCAGCATCAGGCCGACGTTCGCCAGCCCGCCGCCGGCCGTACCCCCCATCATGATTTCCAGCGCCGCGCCGAGACCGACGCCGCGAATGATTGCCGCCTCGGGATGCATTTCGATGCCGTGCCCCATCTCGTGCGCCAGCACGCCGGCGACCTCGTCGGGGCTCTGCGATTTGTCGATCAGCCCCTTCGTCAGCGCGATCTGCGCGCCTGGAACGGCGAAGGCATTCATCAGCGGCCAATCATAGACGTGAATGTCGAACGAGGTGCCGGCTGGAACGCCTTTCGACAGCCGTTCGGTCAGCTGGTTCAGTGCCGCGATGCCCGCCGGATCGACGCATTCCTTGAAGCCAGCCGTCATCGATTCGCGCGATGCGTTGCCGAGGCGTTCTCGCCAACTTGCCGGAAGGGTTTTCGCGATCGTCTTCGCCGGGCTCCAGCCGAGCGCGTATCCGGCGCCAATCAGGGCTGCGATAAGGGCGATCAACGCGATCCAAATACGATTGCGGCGCAGTTGCCGCGCCCGTTGCGAAAGATGAGGTGTCCGCTCCCTCAAGCCTTTCGCGAATTCCGGCCCCTGGACGAACAGCGAAGCGCCGAGCTCGGTGCTCGACGACAGCAGGACATTGATAGCGTTGGACCGGATCGGCTCGTCCGCGCTGAGGTGCGCATAAAGCCAAAGGCGGCGTGGCTTGCCGTCGCCGAGGTCGATCTCGACGCCGGTCAATCCCAGATAGGCGGTGCCGTCGGCTGCGGGTTGCCCACGTCCTGCGGTAAAGCGGCAATAGCTCTTGGCGGCGAGCGACGGCTGTGCGCTCCGGCTTGATGACGGCGTCGGGGCCATCGCGGTTCTTTCTATGCTGCGGCCTATAAATGCGGCGATCCGCCATCTAAGCACGACGCTGGGTGAAGGAAATGTCTTGCCGGTGACAAAGTCGAGCCCTTGTGCGGTCGAAGTCCTGCAGCCATATCCGCCGCCCGATCGATCGAAAAAATCGTAGGCTTTCAGCCGGATCGGGAACGCAACATTAAGCATGTTATGCCGGTCGCACGGCTGATGTTGCCGTTAAGCAACTTTCTGGAAACGCCACGCCACTTTCGAGCCACAATGACCGCGCACCTGCTGAAACTTGGACCCGGCTATGCAGCGGCACTTTTTTACACGCTGAGCACTTTCGCTGAGGCCCCGTGACTGGCATCCCTGCACCATCCGAAGCGTCGGATGGAAACGGATAAGGGCAGGATGCCCAAAGAGGACTGAATGGACGCCAAGACGTTCGATAAATCGAAGCTGCCGAGCCGCCACGTGACGGAAGGTCCGACACGCGCTCCGCACCGTTCCTACTATTACGCGATGGGCCTGACCGAAGAGGACATCAATCGTCCGTTCGTCGGCGTCGCCTCATGCTGGAACGAAGCCGCTCCTTGCAATATTTCGCTGATGCGCCAGGCGCAGTCGGTCAAAACCGGCGTCACCGAAGCCGGCGGCACACCGCGCGAATTCTGCACCATCACCGTCACCGACGGCATCGCGATGGGCCACCAGGGCATGAAGTCCAGCCTCGTCTCGCGCGAGGTCATCGCCGATTCGATCGAACTGACGATGCGTGGTCACTCCTATGACGCGCTCGTCGGTGTCGCCGGCTGCGACAAGAGCCTGCCCGGCATGATGATGGCGATGCTGCGCCTCAACGTGCCGAGCGTCTTCATCTACGGCGGTTCGATCCTTCCCGGCCGGTTCCACGATCGTGACGTGACCGTCGTCGACGTTTTCGAAGGCGTCGGCATGTATTCCGCGGGCAAAATGACGAGCGCCGAGCTGCATGAGCTTGAGTGTGTCGCCTGCCCGTCGGCCGGTTCCTGCGGCGGCCAATTCACTGCCAACACGATGGCGTGCGTGTCCGAGGCAATCGGCTTGGCGCTCCCCGGTTCGGCCGGCGCGCCAGCGCCCTACGTGAGCCGCGATCACTTGGCATTCGAAAGCGGCAAGACCGTCATGCGTCTCATCGCCGACGGTCTTCGTCCGCGCGATATCTGCACGCGCAAGGCCTTCGAGAACGCCGCGATCATGGTTGCCGCGACCGGCGGCTCGACCAACGGCGCGCTGCACCTTCCCGCGATGGCGAACGAAGTCGGGATCGACTTCGACTTGTTCGACGTTGCCGAGATCTTCAAGCGCACGCCGTATATCGCGGACTTGAAGCCTGGCGGAAAGTACGTCGCGAAAGACGTCTACGACATCGGCGGCGTGCCGCAGATCTTGAAGGCTCTGCTCGAAGGCGGCGTTCTGCACGGCGACTGTATGACCGTGACCGGCAAGACACTCGCGCAAAATCTCGAAAGTGTGAAATTCAATCACGATCAGAAAGTCGTATTTCCGGTTTCCAATCCGATCACGAAAACGGGCGGCGTCGTGGGCCTGAAGGGCTCGCTCGCTCCCGATGGCGCGATTGTGAAGGTCGCTGGCCTCCATACGCTGAAGTTCCGCGGTACGGCGCTTTGCTTCGACTGCGAGGAAGATGCGTTCCAGGCGGTCGAAGACCGGAAGTACAAGGACGGCGATGTGATCATCATCCGCTATGAAGGGCCGAAGGGCGGTCCGGGAATGCGCGAGATGCTGTCGACGACGGCGGCGCTCTACGGCCAGGGAGCTGGCGATAAAGTTGCGCTCATCACCGATGGCCGCTTCTCAGGCGGCACGCGCGGGCTCTGCATCGGCCATGTCGGTCCCGAGGCAGCTGTCGGCGGACCAATCGCACTGATCCAGGACGGCGACATCATTACGATCGACGCCGAAGCGGGAACGCTCGATCTCGAAGTGAGCGAGGAAGAGTTGGAGAAGCGGCGCAAGGCCTGGAAGGTGCCGCCAAATATGTATCAGTCAGGGGCACTGAGAAAATTTGCGGACCAAGTGGGACCGGCGCGGTTTGGCGCTGTAACCCATGCGGGAGGAAAGGCGGAAGTTCACTGCTATGCGGACATTTAGGCTTGCTGTTGCAGGTAGCATTGCGTCCATTCTGATGCTCGGATCGGCGGTGGCGGGAGAGGTTGTCTTCCGCTCATCCGACGATGCGATGAATCAAGGGATTTCGGCCTTCAACGGCGGCTATTACGAATTGGCCTTGCCGGCGTTTGAAGCGCTCGAAGCCACGAAACCGCAGATCGCGCGCTATTACATGGCGCGCATCTACGGCGACAATGAAGGCGCCTACACCGACCATGGCAAGGCGTTTCACCTCTACAAGGAACTGTCCGACGAGCTTCAGGACGTCGATCCCGATAACGACGAACTTGCGCCGGTCGCCGCAAAATCCCTAACCGCCGTTTCGATGTATTTGCGTGACGGCATTCCCGATGCGGGCGTTCGTCCCGATGTTGAAGCTGCCAACCGCGATCTCCAGCGCGCCGCCCTGACCTTCAACGACGAGGATGCCCAGTTCGAACTCGCGAAAGTTTATCTGCGAGGCGAGGGGCCGGACATGACGGTCAACGGCTTCGACGATTCCGCGAGCAAGATCGAGAATGGCCGCCACTGGCTATCGCGGCTTTCGCAGTCCGGCCATCCCGGCGCCCAGGCTTTCCTCGCCGACCTGATGTGGCGTGGACGATTCGTTGAGAAAAACCAGGCGGCCGCCTTGAACCTCATCGACGTTGCCGTCGCCAATGCCGCGCCGAGCGAACGCGTTTGGATCGAAGACATTTATCAGAACATTTTCTGCAATGCCGGCGAGGGGGTCCGCCAGCAAGCGACTGGTCGCGTCGCCGAGTGGCACAATCGTTATGGACGCCGTCCGGAAACGAGCGAAAACAAAGATGGTTTGGGCGATCTGACTGTTGAGCCGGTCCGGACCTGTTCGAACGGCGAACTCGTTCGGCCCATGAGTGTCGTTGCGCCGAATGACAATAAGCCCGTGCCGCAGCCCCAGATGATCAGCACGCCATCGACGCCGGAGCCGCGTCGAACCTCGCTGATCCCGGCGGGTGCATCATCGATCCAACCAGCGAGCGGAGCGCCGGTCGCTTCGGCCCCGGTCGTCGGCTTTGCGCCGGGCGGAGCGACGGCACGCTAGTCATAAAGCGAGTTCGCAATCGACAAGCATTAAGCCGCGAGCTTGATCCAGACCGGCACATGATCGGACGGCTTCTCTTGCGCCCGCGTCTCGCGGTCGATGCCTGACGACCGCAACAGATCGGCGGCTTGGCTCGACAGCAGCATGTGATCGATGCGGATGCCGTCGTCCTTCTGAAACGCTCCGGCCTGATAATCCCAGAACGTATAAATGCCGGGTCCCGGATGGCAGGCCCGCGTCGCATCTGTGAAACCGAGATTGACGAGCCTCCGCCACGCGGCGCGGCTTTCCGGCTGAAACAGCGCGTCGTTCACCCACGCCTGCGGCCGCTTGGCGTCTTCAGGCTCCGGGATGACGTTGAAATCGCCCGCGAGAATGAGGGGCATTTCCTCGGCAAGCAGCGCCGTTGCACGTGCCTGCATCCGCTTCATCCACGCGAGCTTGTAAGTGAACTTCTCCGTTTCGATTGGATTGCCGTTCGGCAGGTAAAGTGAAACGACGCGGATCATTCGCTCGCCGAGAGCCACCGTGGCCTCAATCCAACGGGCATGCTGGTCGGCCTCATCGCCCTGCAGCCCGCGCGTCACGTCTTCGAGCGGAGTCTTCGATAGGATCGCGACGCCATTGAAGCCCTTTTGCCCATGGGTCGCGACGTTGTAGCCGATGTCCTGAAAGGCCGACGTCGGGAACCCCTCATCGACCGATTTGATCTCCTGCAGGCAGATCACGTCGGGAGATTGATGACGCAAATACGTCAGCGCCGACTCGAGCCGCGCCTTGACGCCGTTGATGTTCCAGGTGGCGATGATCATGGCCTACCATCTGCCATTCATCAGGCGCGAACGCAAATCTGGGGAAGGCTAGATCGAGAAACTCGTTCCGCAGCCGCATGACGCGGTGGCAACCGGGTTGTTGATCTTGAAGGACGCGCCGATCAGATCGTCGACGAAATCGATCTCGGCGCCTTCCATGTACTGCTGGGAGACAGGATCGATCACCACGACGGCGCCGTTCCGCTGGATCACCAAGTCGTCATCGGCTTGGCCGCCGACGAGGTCGAACTTATATTGGAAGCCCGAGCAGCCGCCGCCTTCTACCGAAACGCGCAACATCGGCGCCGCGGTTTCCGTCGCTGTAATCTCCGCGATGCGGGTTGCGGCACGGTCCGTCACGGTGATTGTCATCATACGATCAAATCTTGGCTGGCTGAAAAGCGCAAAAGTCAGCGGGGAAAGCTGGATTCCCCTACTTGTCAAAGATAGGAAGGCGTCAGGCGAAGTCAAATGCTTAAAGCTAGCGGACGATGACAACTCGGGTTAAATCGGTTTCCGATCCCCTGGATTATGGGCAAAACCTCCGTTCGGGCGAGCGCGCCCCTGCGGTCTATGCCGCAAGCGGCATGCCCTCCCGCGGCCGCTATTACTCCGAATCGGACTGCCCGACGCGTAGCCCCTTCCAGCGCGACCGCGACCGCGTGCTCCATGCCACGGCGTTTCGCCGTTTGACCTACAAGACGCAAGTCTTCCTGCCGCACGAAGGCGATCATTTTCGAACCCGCCTGACGCATTCGCTGGAGGTCGCCCAGATCGCCCGCACGATCGCGCGCCAGCTTCGGCTCGACGAAGATCTGGCCGAGACGATCGCGCTCGCACATGATCTCGGGCATTCCCCGTTCGGACACGCAGGTGAACGCGCGCTCGATACCGCCGTGAAGGACTACGGCGGCTTCGACCACAACGCCCAGTCGCTCCGTATCGTGACGACGCTCGAACGCAAGTATCTCGCATTCGACGGCCTGAACCTCACCTGGGAAACGCTCGAAGGCCTGGCGAAGCACAACGGTCCGCTTTGGAAGAAAGACTCGGCCGTCGCCAAGGTCGTGCGTCACATCGAGGCTTGGTCGCCGTTGAATCTGAGCGAGTGGCCGTCGGCGGAAGCGCAGGTCGCAAGCCTTGCCGACGATGTCGCCTATCTTTCTCACGACGTCGACGACGGATTGCGCGCCGGGCTGATCTCGTTCGATATGCTATATGACGTGCCGCTCGTGGGTCCCATCGCTGCCGATGTTCACGCCATCGCGCAGCGCGCTGAGCCGGGCCGCGCCATTTACGAAGTGACCCGCCGCATGATCACGGCGATGGTTGGCGATATCGTCGTCGAAAGTCGCCGTCGCCTGTCCGATATCGCGCCGCGCCTTCCCGACAACATTCGGGGCGCGGGCCGTGCGGCGATTGCATTCTCGGAAGGCATGGCCGCCGATCTCGCGCGCCTCAAGACCTTCCTGTTCCAAGCCGTCTACCATCATCGGCGTGTCCTCGACGTCATGGAGGAGGCCGAGAAGGTCGTCCGCGACCTCTTCGCGAAATATCGCGCTAATGCCGATGCGCTTCCCCAGGGCTGGCGCGAGGCTCTTCCGGGTCTCAATGAGCGCCAACGCGCCCGTCTTGCCTGTGACTTCCTGGCCGGGCAAACCGACCGCTACGCCCTCGCCGAGCACCGCCGGCTATTTGACGTCACTCCGGAACTGGGCTAGGCGCGAAGCCCGCTTTCCGCGCTGGCGGCCGGCTCACCTTTGGGAAGTCGCCAGCGCGCACTGATAAGGACCTCCATGAACGTCTTCGCTGATGTCGCAGCCCGCGTAACGACCGCGCTCGAAACCTTGAAATCGGAAGGCTTTCTGCCGGCCGACTTGGCGCTTCCCGCGTTCGACGCCGAGCCGCCGCGCGACGCCAGCCACGGCGACATTGCCGTCAACGCCGCGATGGTCCTTGCCAAGCCCGCGAAAATGAAACCGCGCGATATCGCCGAGGCATTGAAAGCGAAGCTCGAAGCCGCGCCGGATGTGGCGAAGGTCGAGGTGGCGGGGCCGGGCTTCCTCAACATCACGTTCAAGACTGACGTATGGCAGTCGCTGGTGCGCACCATCCTGAAGGACGGACCGGCATACGGCGGCGGTTCGGTCAGCCAGGGCGGCAAGCTCAATGTCGAGTACGTGTCCGCCAATCCGACTGGGCCGATGCACGTCGGCCATTGCCGCGGCGCCGTGTTCGGTGATGCGCTCGCGAACCTTCTCGTCTTCGCGGGCTACGACGTCACGCGCGAATACTACATCAACGACGCTGGCGGGCAGGTGAACGTGCTCGCGCGCTCGGCATTCCTCCGATATCGCGAAGCGCTGGGCGAAGATATCGGGGCTATCCCCGATGGGTTCTATCCCGGCGACTACCTGAAGCCCGTCGGCGCCGCGCTGGCTGCCGAGCACGGCCCATCGCTGCTCAACATGCCGGAAGAGCGCTGGCTGCCGATCGTCCGTTCGTTCGCGATCTCCAGGATGATGGAGATGATCAAGAACGATCTCGCCGCGTTGAACATCCGCCACGATGTCTTCTTCTCGGAAGCCTCTCTCACGTCGGGCGGGCGCGACCAGGTCAAAGCCGCGATCGAGGTGCTTCGCGCCAAGGGCCTCATTTATGAAGGCACGCTCGAAAAGCCGAAGGGTCACGACGATGCCGATTGGGAGGACAGGCTCCAAACCTTGTTCAAGTCGACCTCCTACGGCGACGACGAAGACCGCGCGCTACAAAAATCGGACGGCAGCTACACCTATTTCGCTGGCGACGTCGCCTACCACTACGACAAGTTGCAGCGTGGCTTCCGCCATCTGATCAATGTCTTCGGCGCCGACCACGTCGGCTACATCCCGAGGATGAAAGCGGCCGTCGCGGCGCTATCGGACGGCGAAGCCGATCTCGATATCAAGGTGGTACAACTCGTCCGGCTCTTCAAAGCGGGCGAGCCGTTCAAAATGTCGAAGCGGGCAGGCACGTTCGTGACGCTGCGCGACGTCGTCGATGAGGTCGGCCGCGATCCGGTCCGCTTCATGATGCTCTATCGCAAGAACCAGGAGACCCTCGACTTCGACTTCGCCAAGGTAACTGAACAGTCGAAGGACAATCCCGTCTTCTATGTGCAATACGCGCATGCGAGGGCTGCGAGTGTTTTGCGCAACGCGATCGAGCAGGTCGCCGGATTGAACGTGTCTCCTGAGGCGCTCGGCCAAGCCGACCTCGCGATCCTCACCGACACGGGCGAGATTGATCTCGTCAAGCGTCTGGCTGCTTTCCCGCGTCTGATCGAGGGCGCAGCCGCCGCCCACGAACCGCACCGGATCGCGTTCTACCTTTATGACCTCGCCAGCGCTCTCCACACCCAGTGGACCCGAGGCAACGATTCGCCACATTTACGATTTATTCAGGCAAATGACGGGGTTGCGACTTCAGCCAGACTCGCGCTGATTTACGCGACAAAGACGGTGATAAAATCGGGGCTTGAGATCCTAGGCGTCGAGGCGCCCGACGCGATGCGCTAAGGTCTCGACTCGATGATTAGGCGCAACCGCTGCTTGCGCCCCACTCTAAGGGGGTTTCCGCGATGTCCTCGCAGAACGCATTTCCCGGGCAAAATTCCGGCAGACCGCTTGCGCGCCCCACAACGCAGACGGGCAATACACAGCCGTCCTGGGTCAATCCGCAGGCGCAGCCTGTCGGCCGTCCGCCCCAGCAGCCAGCAAACGCTTGGCCGCCGCAGCAGGCGCCGAATTACCCTGATTACCAGCAGCCCGCGCCGCAGCAGTCCCCAGCCTACGGGCAGTGGAGCGAACTTCAGCCGGGTGCGGGCCAGCAGAGCGATTACGGCCGCTATCCACAGGACGCCGCCGCCGGTCAGCACGATCCTTATGCGCCGCAGTTCGAACCCTACGTTCCGCCCTCACGGCCGAATTTCAGTCAACCGCAGCAGGCCCGCCCCGCGCCGGGCTACGTCGCACAGCAGCCTCAGCAGCCGGCCTCGCAATGGCCGGGGCGTGGCGTCGAGCAGCCTCGCGGCTACGACGCCGGGAACTATGGCGCGCAACAGCAGCCCTATCCCGCCCAGCAGCAGGCTCCATCCGCTCCGACGTTCGGTCAGCAGCAATATCACGAGAGCGAGCTGAGCTCCGCCGATTGGGCCGGTCCGCATGATTCGTTCAGCCATGATCCGTACCAGCAGCAAAACGCCGACCCGCAGCTGGGCTTTGGGCAGGCGGAAGGGGGCGAGCTTGAGCCCGCCTACAACGAGGAAGAGTACGAATACGAAGACGAAGAAGTAGCCCCGCGCGGCCGCCGCTCGCTGATGATCGTCGCGGCTTTGGTCGGTGCCATCGTGATCGGTGGCGGCATGGCTTACGGCTACAAGAAGTTCACGGGCGGCGGAGCCGCGGAAGGCGAACCGCCGGTCATCAAGAGTGATGATTTCGCCGCCAAGACCAAGCCCGCCGACGCTGGCGGCAAACAGTTTCCTTATTCCGACTCCAAGATCATGGGCCGCCTTGGCGACGGCACGTCGTCGGCATCGGCCGACGAATCGAATGGGTCGGCGCAGGGCTCCTCGACCGGTACAGCCGACGGCTCGGCCTCACAGAACGACGACGGCGGTCCGCGAAAAGTCTCGACTCTGGTGGTCGGCCGCGATGGCAGCATCATGCCGACCGCGACCCAAGACCTCGCTCCGCCCCCGCCGCAGCAGAGCGGAACCGGCGTTCCCGGAACCGCGCTCGTCGATGTCTTCGGTCAGCACGGCGGCGGTGGGTCGCCGCCCGCAGCCGATAGTCCACCCGCCCAGTCGCAGTCCGCGGCCGCTGACGATGTGGCGCCTCCCAAGAAGACGAAGCCGGTCAAGATCACCACGATCAATTCGGCCGACGGCGAAGATGCGCCCGTCCCGCCGAAAAAGAAGTTCAAGAAGGTGGCTCGCGCCGAGCCGACCGTCGAAACCGATGCTACGGCTGACGCGCCTCCGGTTACGACGTCGGGAGGCGGCACAGGCTTCGTCGCCGTTCTCGCGTCCGTTCCGCATTCGGCGTCGAGCCGCATCGATGCGCTCAAGCGGTTCGCCGATATGCAGCAGAAATATTCGACTACCCTTGCCGGAAAAACGCCGGACATCGCCTCCGCGAACCTCGCGAAGGGCGTCTATGATCGTCTCGTCGTTGGGCCGCCCGGCTCACGCGAGCAAGCCAGCAGCGTCTGCACGCAGCTCAAAGCCGAAGGCTATCACGGCTGCTGGGTGACGTCGTATTGATGTCGTCGTAGTGATGCCAGTGACCCGTGCCATTCGTCCGGCTGGCGTTTCCACGCCGGCCGGTGCCATTTCAGGGACCTGGCCGATCGATAACGGATCTTGGAGAGCCAAGTCACGATGACCGCAAGCCTGATCGTTGGCCTCTCCGGTCTTTCGTTGACCGCCGACGAGCGCCGCTTCTATCGCGATGTTCAGCCGGCTGGGATGATCCTGTTCCGGCGCAACGTCTTCGACAGAGCCCAGTTCGCCCGCCTGGTCGACGAGACGCGAGCCGCCGTCGGGCGCAAAGATTTTCTTGTTCTGATCGACCAGGAAGGCGGCCGCGTCCAGCGCCTGAAGCCGCCGATCGCGCGGGCGCTGCCCCCGGCGGCGGCGTTCGCCGACCTCTACGCCGAAGATCCCGAAGAGGCAAAAGAGGCGGCTTTCGCAGTTGCGCGATTGACGGCCGATGAGCTGCGCAATTTTGGGATTACGATGAATTGCGCCCCCGTCGCAGATATCCCGGTTGAGGGCGCCCACGAGATCATCAGCGACCGCGCCTATGGCCGCGCCGTATCTCAGGTCGTGGCGCTGGCCCAAGCCGTCGCCGAAGGGTATCTCGCGGGCGGCGTCGTCCCGGTCGTGAAACACATTCCGGGGCACGGGCGCGCGCAGGCCGACAGTCATCTCTCGCTCCCCGTCGTCACGACCCCTCATCGGATTTTGTCGGCCACCGACTTCGCGCCCTTTAAAGCCCTCGCCGGACTGCCCTCCGCGATGACCGCGCATGTCGTCTATTCCGACATCGACGCCGACAACCCCGCGAGCACCTCGGCCATCGTCACGAAAGACATCATCCGCGGCGAGATCGGCTTCGATAATCTGCTCATGAGCGACGACCTGAGCATGAAGGCTTTGAGTGGACCGATGCGCGCGCGCGCCGAAGCCGTGATCGCGGCTGGGTCCGACATCGCGCTTCATTGCAACGGCGACCTTGACGAAATGCGCGCGGCGGCCGAGGGCGTGCCGCCCCTCTCGGCTCGGGCCGCCGAAAGGTTCGCCGCAGCTTGCGCTTGCATCGAGCGCTCCGAGCCTTACGATAAAGAGAGGGCTCTGCAACTCCTGGCCGACGTTTTGGACCAGCAGACTCCGATCGTCTGAATCAGTGTAGTGTCGCGACACGCGCCTCCGGGCTACGCGAGGCGACGCCCACAAGAACGTAAATCGAGATCCGATGAACGAGACGGCACCTGAGGGCGAAGGAGCGGCTTCCGATTGGGACGCCTCTGGCCTTGAGAATATGCCGGCCGAAGGCGAAGCTTTCGTCGTTGATATCGATGGATTCGAAGGTCCGCTCGACCTGTTGCTGGCCTTGGCCCGCACCCAGAAGGTCGATCTCGCGAGGGTTTCGATCCTGGCGCTCGTTGAGCAGTATCTTGGCTTCATCGCCGAGGCTCAGCGTCTGAAGCTCGAACTCGCCGCCGATTACCTCGTCATGGCGGCATGGCTCGCTTACCTCAAATCCCGCCTGCTGCTGCCGAAGGAAAAAGACAACGTCGAAACCGCGTCCGCCGAGGAGATGGCGCAGAAGCTATCGTTCCGCCTGATGCGCCTCAACGCGATGCGCGACAAGGCGGCGATATTGCTGACGCGCCGCCGTCTCGATCGCGATGTCTTCGCCCGTGGCTTGCCGCAGCCCGTCAAGGTCACGCGCGACACGACCTATACCGCGACGGTCTATGATCTGCTCAAAGCCTATGCGGATCAGAGAAGGCGCACGATCCGCGTCGTCCATGTCGTGAAGGCGCGGCGCGTCTGGTCGATCAAGGAAGCGCGCCTGCGGCTCGAAAAGCTTGTCGGCGCCACCGGCGGCGACTGGGCGCAACTCGACCTCTTCCTTGAAAAATACCTGCCCAAAAACGAGGAAGAGCGGTCCGCGCTCGCAAGTTCCTTCGGCGCCACACTCGAAATGGCGCGGGAAGGGTTAATAGAACTTCGCCAGGATGAACCGTTTGCGCCGATCTACATGCGCAAACGCGAGGAAGGGGCGGAGTGGGAAAAGATCGGCTAGCTGGGCCGCAAAGACCGTTATAAGGGGGCTGATAGAGGCCATGGTTCCGCCGAGACTGACACTGGTATCGGATAACACCCGCGACAAGAAAGACGCGGCCGCCGGCGATGACGCTGCCGCGGCGAGCGATGGCGCGCTGCCTGCAGCCTTGAGCGATCCGGAGGATGTCGTCACGCCTCTCTCGCCATACGCCGCCCGCGAAAAACTCCGCCGGCTGGAAGCGATACTGTTTGCCGCCTCCGAGCCGCTTGACGCGAAGGCGCTTGCGCGCGGCCTCGACGCAGGCGACGACGTCAACGCTTTGCTTCTCGAATTGCAGTCGGAATACCGCGAGCGCGGCGTCAACCTCTTGCGCGTCGCAGGCCGCTGGCAGTTCCGCACCGCCGACGACCTATCCTATTTGCTTGAGCGCGAGCAGAAAGACGAGCGCAAGCTTTCCAAAGCGGCGCTCGAGACATTGGCCATCGTCGCTTATCATCAGCCGGTAACACGCGCCGAAATTGAGGACATTCGCGGCGTGTCGACGTCGCCCGGCACGCTCGATGTGCTGATGGAGACCGGCTGGATCCGCCCGCGTGGCCGCCGCCGGGCGCCGGGGCGTCCGCTGACCTACGGCACGACCGACGATTTTCTCGTCCATTTTGGCATGGACAGCATCAAGGATCTGCCCGGTCTTGCCGATCTAAAGTCCTCAGGCCTGCTGGACGCGAACTTGCCGCCGGGGTTCACCGTGCCGTCGCCGACCGACGTTGCCGCTCTGATGCCCGACGAACTTCCGTTGACGGACGACGGCGACGAGGAAGAGCAGGAAGAACTTGCACTCGACGCGGAAGACGAGCCGGAAGAGCCCGGCGATGCCGCCAGGCCCCCCACGCCGGAAGGCGAGAGCTAAGCCACCGAAAAAGATTACGTTTCATTAATTTGCCGAAGGCGGTCCCGCGAACGCCGATATCTCGGGCTTTTCATTGGCGCCAACGTGTTTACATGAGGGGACGACTGCCCCGCATGAGGCGTTCAGAACCTTGCCGCGCCTTGGAGGTTCTGCGATAAAGCCTTAGATACGCAGAGCGGCGGTCCCTCTCAACTCAAGGCTGCCGCCGAAAGGTCTTACAATGGGTTTCAGCGCGCAACACATTCTTCTGCTCATCGTCATTGCCCTGCTGCTGTTCGGTCGCAACAAGATCTCGGATTTGATGGGCGACGTTGCGAAGGGCATCAAGAGCTTTAAGAAGGGCATGGCCGAAGACGACGAGCCTAAGCCCATGCCGATGCCGCGGACGATCGACAACGAAACGAATCCGGACCGCTCGAAGGTCGGGTGACAGCTTCAAGCTCACGGCGTTGCAGCTGATCTCGACAGGGTTGCTCGATGTTTGACATCAGTTGGAGCGAGCTTCTGATCCTTGGGATCGTGACGCTGGTTTTCGTTGGTCCGAAAGAATTGCCGGTGTTCCTGCGCACGCTCGGCCGCTATGCCGGGATGGCGCGTCGCCATGCCAACGAGTTCAAGGCGCAATTCGATGCCGCCATGCGCGAGGCCGAGCTCGACTCGATGCGCAAGGAAGTCGCGCAGATGCAGAGCTCGATCAACTCCGAAGTCATGAAGGTCAAGAGCACGATCGACGAAGCCGGAGCAGCGGCCAAGATTGAGCCGCCGGTCACGCCGAGTTCCGTACCTCAATCCCAACAGCCGGCTGAACTCCAACAGGAAGCTGCGAGCGCGCTTCCGTCGCCTCCGCTTCCTGCGCCGCCATCGGCCGCGCCGCCGTCCGAGATGGCGCCGCCGGCCGTCGCCAAGACGGAGTCCTGACGCGATGCAGGAGCGTCTTCCGACGTCCAGCTCGGACAACGAGCCTCTGCGTGAAGGCCAGGACGACATCGACGCCAGCAAAGCGCCGTTGCTCGATCATCTGATCGAACTGCGTCAACGGCTGATATGGGCGCTCGGCGCCTTCGTCGTGATGTTCTTCATTTGCTTCTCCGTCTCCGGCCATATCTACAACGTGCTGGTCTGGCCCTACATGTGGGCGTCGGGCAACGACCATGTGAAGCTGATCGCGACGCACTTCCTTGAGCAGATCATGACGCAGGTTAAGCTCGCGATGTTCGGCGCTGCCTTTCTGTCGTTTCCCGTCATCGCGACCCAGGTCTATAAATTCGTAGCGCCCGGCCTCTATAAGAATGAGCGTCGCGCGTTCCTGCCATACCTCATCGCGACGCCCGTGCTTTTTATCGTCGGCGCGATGATGGTCTACTTCGTCGCGATGCCGGTGCTCATCAAGTTTTCCATCGGGTTGACGCACACCTCCGGCCCCGGCACACCCGAGATCGAATTGTTGCCGAAGGTTTCCGAATATCTGTCGCTCATCATGACGCTGATCTTCGGCTTCGGACTGATCTTCCAATTACCCGTCGTATTAACGCTGCTCGCGCGCACGGGCATCGTCACCTCGCAAGCGTTAGCGGACGGGCGGCGCTATGCAATCGTCGGGATCTTCGCGGCCGCCGCGCTTTTGACGCCGCCCGATGCCTTGAGCATGTGCATCATGGCTCTGCCGACGATCGGGCTTTATGAGGCTTCGATCCTTGCGGTGCGTTTCGTTGAGAGACAACAAGCGAAAGCCCGCGAAGGCGCATAGCTCCTATTCGTTTCTTCCCATATTGACGTCGTGCGTTCTCGAAAACCGGGGGTAACGGTTCGAGATAACAATACGTACATGAACTTTAGAGCGGTCACACAGATGACGGCGCTCGCGAAACAAAGTTCTGAACTTGAGGAGTTACCCCGATGTCCGCATTTCTAAAGGTGATCGTCGCAGCCGTCGCATTGTCAGCCGCAGCCAGCAACGTGGCATTCGCCAGCTACAGCTACGACAACGTATGCCAGGATCACGCATATACGCACTGCCGCTAAGTCCTGAGTTCGATGGTGCGCCGTTCCGCTCACCATCATTTCACTTCGGTTCAATCGCGCGACAAAGACGCGGGGAACGTCCCTCACAAAACCTAAGAGTGGTTCGCCCGGCAGCGAGAGATTTGATCCCGCTGACGAGGAGGTGCGGAGCGTTGCCGAGCGTTCGAGAAACACGAGTGAGCCGTGAGACGATCAGTCGAATTAAAAATTTCAACCTCATCCTAAGGACCAATACCAATGAGCAAATCTTTGAAGGCAACTCTCGCAGCCGTTGCGTTTCTTGTCAGCGCTTCCCCCGCAACGATCGCTTTCGCCGCATCAAGCGGTGACGGAACCTACCAGGCATGCGAGGCCCATGACTACACGCCTCACGGCATTTGGGACTGCCGCTAAGCTTCACGAGATTGATGGTGCGTGGACACCATTGTTCGACACATGCAGTGATCCCATTGCGCGATAAAGACGCGAGGGACGCTCCCAAAAATCGAAAATCATTGTCACGCGACGCGTGCATCCGCACCGTCAGCGGGCAGGGAGCGTTACCGGCGAGCGTGATTGGAGACTGCGAGAGGTCGAATGTTTGAGCCAACCTAAGACCAACTCAAAGGACCACGCACATGTCTAAACTCTTGAAAATTGCAGTTGCCGCTGTTGCTCTTTCGCTCAGCGTCTCTCCGGTAACGGTCGCGTTTGCTTCGGCCGGCGACCAAGCGTCCTGCCAGTCCAGCCAGTTTACAGAGCACGGCGTTTGGGACTGCCGCTAACCCCTGAATTAGGATGGTGCCCCGGTTTGGGCGCCATCCATTTGTCCAGGGCTCGCAATTGTCTCGGGCTGGACCGGACCCGGAGCATCGTATAGGACGGCCTCATCGTTTCGACCGTGATGAGGCCCTCCGTGTTCGACATCAAATGGATCAGAGATAACGCCGCGACTTTCGACGAAGGTCTGAGGCGACGCGGGCTTGAGCCGCAGGCAGCAGTGATCACCGCGCTCGACGACAAGCGGCGCGCATTGTTGACTGCGCTTCAAGACGCCCAATCCCGGCGCAACGCTGCGTCCAAGGAAATCGGCAAGGCCAAAGGCGCGAAGGACGAAGCCACCGCATCGCGGCTGATGGCTGAGGTCGCCATCCTCAAGGACACGATCGCTAAGGGCGAGGAGGATGAGCGCACGCTCGACGCCGAAATTCGCGACGTGCTCTCCGTCATTCCGAATACGCCACGCGAAGACGTGCCATTCGGCACGGATGAAACTGGCAACGTCGAAGTTCGCAAGGTCGGCACGCCTGGAACATTCGACTTCGCGCCGAAGCAGCATTTCGAACTCGGCGAAGCGCTGGGTCTGATGGACTTCGAAGCCGCGCAGAAAATTTCCGGCGCCCGCTTCGTTGTTACCAAAGGCGCGATCGCTCGGCTTGAGCGCGCAATCGCGAGCTTCATGCTCGATCTGCATACGGGCGAATTCGGTTACACCGAAGTCAATCCACCGATGCTGGTCAAGGATCAGGCCGCCTACGGCACCGGCAACTTGCCGAAGTTCGCCGAGGACTTGTTCAAGACGACGAACGATTTCTGGCTCATCCCGACAGCCGAGATTTCGCTGACGAATCTCGTGCGCGAACAAATTCTCGACGAAGCTCAATTGCCGATGCGCATGACGGCATGGACGCCGTGCTTTCGTTCCGAAGCTGGTGCCGCCGGGCGCGATACCCGCGGCATGATCCGCCAGCATCAGTTCTCGAAGGTCGAGCTCGTTTCCATCGTCGCGCCCGAGAACGCACTCGAAGAACACGAGCGCATGACGTCATGCGCCGAGGAAGTCCTGAAGCGCCTCGGCCTGCCGTTCCGCACTATGCTTCTGTGCACCGGCGACATGGGCTTTGCCTCGCAGAAAACTTACGACATCGAAGTCTGGTTGCCAGGTCAGAACGCCTATCGCGAGATTTCGTCCTGCTCCGTGTGTGGTGATTTTCAGGCCCGTCGCATGGACGCGCGTTATCGCCCCAAGGACGGCGGCAAGCCGGTCTACGTCAACACGCTGAACGGCTCCGGCCTCGCAGTCGGCCGCACGTTGATCGCCGTTCTCGAAAATTATCAGCAAGCGGACGGAACTGTCGTCATTCCCGATGCGCTCCGGCCATACATGGGTGGCCTCGCACAGATCATGAAGATATAACGTGCCCGGCGACCGGCTCCCCGTAGGAAGAGTCGCTGAGCGCAAGCGAAAGAATCGTATGAGAATCCTGATCACCAACGACGACGGTATCAACGCGCGCGGACTCGAAATTCTAAAAGCGATCGCGCTCGGAATTTCGCCCGACGTCTGGACGGTCGCGCCCGAGACGAACCAATCCGGCACATCGCATTCGATGACGCTCCACACGCCTCTTCGTCAGCGCAAACTCGATGAGCGCACCTACGCGATCGCCGGCACCCCGACCGACTGCGTGATCATGGCCGTTCGTCACATCCTGAAGGATCAGCAGCCGGATATCATTTTGTCCGGCGTCAACCACGGTTCGAATCTCGCTGAAGACATCACGTATTCGGGCACCGTTGCCGCGGCGATGGAAGGCGCTCTGCTCGGCATTCCGTCGATCGCGCTATCGCTGATGATGGGGTTCGAGGAGGGCGCCCGACGCGCGATCTGGGACACGCCACTCGCGCACGCGCCGTCGCTCATCAAGAAGCTGCTCGATGAAAAGTGGAACCCGAAGACGCTCGTCAACGTCAATTTTCCCGACGCTCCGCCCGATGCGGTCAAAGGCGTCGCGGTGACATCGCAAGGCGTGCGCGACCAAGCCCTCCTCGATATCGACAGCCGCACCGACCCGTGGGGAACGCCGTATTTCTGGTTCGGCTTCGAGCGCAGGAAATCGACGCTCATCACTGGAACGGATCTCGCGGCAATCGCTGAAAACAAAATTTCCGTTACGCCGCTGAGCGTCGATCTCACCGATCGTAGCGCGTTGAAATCTCTCGCCAGCCGCCTTGCCTGAGCGAATTTTCGCCGCTGCTCGGTCGCGTCTTCCGCCGCAAAAGGCCGCCGGATTGACGAAATCCCTCCGCGAAGCGAGCGCAATTGTCATCTAGTTGAAGAATACTCGGGACGCGATGCGCAATGCATCGTCATCGAGGCCTATCCCTTCTCTAAGGGCGGCTCTCTCCCGGGGCAGGGGCGGGCAGTTCTCATCAAATTTCGGGGCATCGGAATAAAATCGCGCGGCGGTGTTTACCGCCTGTTAACCGGTTAAAGGTTAATGGATGGTGCGAGTAGAGGTGCGTACCATGATGAGTTGTGTTGGCGTTGGCCTATGCGGGCGCTTGGGCCTCAAGTCCGCAAGAGCGTTTTCTTTAATATTTGCAGGCCTTTCCTTGGCGGGCTGCAGCGCGGATGTCACGCGCTTCGACAGTTCTTCATTCGCGCTTAACGATCCGCCCGAGACGGGAAGCAATCCTGTCCCGTCGGAATCGGTGCACACAAGTGCACTAAGCGATAACCAATCCGTCGACGCTTCGACGCCGCGTGGGCCCTATGGTGCCGGCGCTAAGTCCGTGCAGGTCGCCGCGCTTCCCGATGCCGACAACGACCGCTCTTACGCGCCGCCGCAGCAGCCCGCGTATCGTCAGCCTGCGTACCAGCAACCTGCATATCAGGCGAAGCCGTTTGGTCGAACGCCAAATGTGGCGAGCCAGGAACGCGCAAGGCCGTTGCATGCAGTGCCTGTCGCCAAGGGCGAACTGATCGAGGTGCAGCCGGGGGACACGCTCTATGGTCTTTCGCGCCGCCATCGCGTCTCGCTTGCGGATCTGACTTCGGTCAACAACCTCGGCAACCCGAACATTCACCCGGGTCAGAAGCTCTACCTCCCCGCAGTGGACGGTGGCGGTCCCTCGCCGAGATCGAGCGCCTCCGCCGCAAGTGCGGCGGTTGAAGCGGCAAGGCCTGCTCCGGTTCCGCTTGCTCCAGCATCGCCCGACGTCGCTGCGCGTTACGGAGCCAGCTACACCGTGAGGCCGGGCGACTCCCTTTATGGCATCGCGCGCGCTCACAAAGTGCGATTCTCGGAGCTGCAGCAGGTCAACGGCATCAGCGATCCGCGTCGCGTCAAGCCTGGAATGACATTGCGAATTCCAGGCGCCGGCGCGAACGAAGCGCCGCCACGCGTGGCCGAGAACACGCCGACCGTTCCGCCTTTGCCGCCGGTCGCATCGGCGCAACCCGCTCCGTCAGCGCCGTCGACCGATGCGAAGCCCTCGGAGTCGCAGCGTTACGGCGAAGCGAACACGATGCAGCCGACCATCATCAATGGCGAGAAGCGCGTTGCCTCGCTCTCCGACAAGGCGACGGACGCGTCTCCCGAAGTGCCGCCCGTGCAGCCGTCCGCGCCTGAGAGTAAGCCGGACGTTGTCGAGCAGAAGGTTGCGATCGCCGCGCCGCCGCCGTCGTCCGCTCCGGCATCCGTCGATAGCGTCAAGCTGCGCTGGCCAGCGAGCGGCAAGGTGATCGCTGGTTTCGGCAGCCGTCCTGATGGAACCCACAACGACGGCATCAATCTTCAGGTGCCGCTGGGGACTGAAGTTCATGCAGCCGAAACGGGCATCGTCGCCTATGCTGGCAGCGAACTCAAAGGCTATGGCAACCTCGTTTTGCTTCGGCACGACAACGGTTGGGTGACGGCCTACGCGCACAACGACGAAGTGCTCGTGAAGCGCGGCGACAAGGTCAAGCGCGGTCAGGTCATCGCGAAAGCCGGTAAGACCGGCTCCGTCGATCGGCCGCAGGTTCATTTTGAATTGCGTCAAGGTTCGAGACCGGTCGATCCCGTTCCGTATCTCGAAAAGCTCTGACGTGACTCTCTAGCGCGGGGGCAACGCGCTGGCACAGAGGGAAGCTGAGGGCCGGGTCGCAAGATCCGGCTCTCTTTATTTGTTTGCCACTCGGCGACGTGCGTTCCGCGCCGCTGCCGCCAGCGTGATACCTGCAGCGGCGCTTGCGGCCGGCTCCGCGAAGCGGAGTCGCAAGCGCCAACTAAAGAGATGCTTTGCGCCGGCCGGCGAGGTCTTGCACGTATTGCCAGGCGACGCGCCCTGAACGCGCGCCACGCGTCGTCGACCATTCGAGCGCATCACGCTCAAGCTCGGCGTCATCGATGGCGATGCCGAAGTGATCGACATAGGCACGCACCATCGCGAGATAGTCGTCCTGGCTCGCATTGTGGAATCCGAGCCAAAGCCCGAAACGATCCGACAGCGAGACTTTTTCTTCCGTCGCTTCGCCGGGATTGATCGCCGTCGCCCGCTCGTTGTCGATCATATCGCGGGGCATCAGATGCCGCCGGTTCGACGTTGCGTAAAAAATAACATTCGTGGGGCGGCCTTCGATGCCGCCGTCGAGAACGGCCTTGAGCGATTTGTAGCTCGTGTCGTCGTGATCGAACGAAAGGTCGTCGCTGAAAACGATGAAGCGCAAGGGTGTCGCCGCCTTGAGAAGTGCGAGGCACTTTGGCAGCGACGCGATATCTTCGCGGTGAATTTCAATGAGCTTCAGGCCGCCGTTGAGGCTAACGGCATCGGCGTGGGCCGCCTTGACGAGGCTCGATTTCCCCATGCCGCGAGCTCCCCAGAGAAGGGCATTGTTGGCGGGGAAGCCGGCGGCGAACCGCCGGGTATTGTCGAGGAGTATCCCCGCCGTCCGGTCGATGCCCTTGAGCAGTTTAAGGGGAACGCGGCTAACCTCCGGCACCGGATCGAAGCTGTTGCTATCTGCCTGCCAGATGAAAGCGCCGGCGGCGTCGAAGTCGGCGGCGCGGACCGGCGGCGGGCTCAACCGTTCAAGGGCATCTGCGATACGCTCCAAAAGCGGGCGATAGGCGTCGGCGTCACTCATGAGGGATTTCCAGAAAGGCAAAAGCCCGACGAGCTATCCGCCGGGAAAACCGTGTTTAATCGCAATGGCACCGCATGCCAACGCCATTTCACGGGCCTTTGCGAGGTTGCAAAAGGGCCTCGGACCACTATAGTCCGCCCGAATTTGAGGGGTTCTTCCGCCCGGCCCATTGGGTTTCGGGGCGGCAGTGCTTATTTCAATCGCATCCAAGAGGACGTTCCTTCACAATGTTTACGACTTCCGCGTTCGCACAGGCAGGCGGCCCAAGCGCCATGGACCCCCTTGGCGGTCTGCTCATTCCGATGCTCCTGATGCTGGGGATCTTCTATTTCCTGTTGATCCGTCCGCAGTCTCAGCGCGCAAAGCAGCTTCGCGAACGGGTCAACTCGGTTCGCCGCGGCGATACGGTTGTCACCTCAGGCGGCATGGTCGGGAAAGTCACGAAGGCGTCCGATACGAGCGACGAAATCGAGGTCGAACTCGCTGAAAATTTCAAGGTCCGCATCGTGAAGAGCACCTTGCTGGAAGTGCGTACCAAGGGCGAACCTGTCAAAGACGCAACGTGATTGAATTCAATCCGCGTGCGAAAAAATAAATAGCGCCCGATGTGCGGCCTTTGTTCCGCACATCTTTCAATGCACGAGACCTCCATCCGATGCTGCAATTTACCCGCACGAAAATCATCCTGATTTTGCTCACCTGCCTCGCCGGGCTGGTGGTCGCGCTGCCGAACTTCTTCTCGAAGGAGACCGTCGCGTCGTGGCCTTCGTTCCTCCCGCACAATCAGTTGCGGCTTGGGCTCGACTTGCAAGGCGGCGCGCACTTGCTGCTCGCCATGGACCAGGACGAGATCAAAAAAGATTGGCTGACCAACCTCAGGGATGAATCGCGCAAGGCGCTCCGCGACGCGAAAATTGGGTTCACGGGCATCGGCGTTCAAGGCTCCCAGCTCGTGATCAAGCTCGCAAAGCCCGATGAGCGCGATCAGGCCATCAAGGAACTCAACAAAATCCGCCAGACGATCGGTAGCGCCGTGCTTGGATCCGGGGGCTACGACGTCGATGTCACCGCCGGAAACGATGATGGCGCCGTCATCGTCAAGCCGAGCGAGGCGGGAATGCGCGCCCGCATTTCAAACGCCGCCGCCGCCTCGATCGAGACGATCAACCGCCGCGTCAACAACCTCGGCACTTCGGAATCGACGATTGTGCGCCAAGGCGCTGATCGGATTCTCATTCAATTCCCCGGCCTCAAGGATACCAAAGAGCTGAAGGCGCTCATCGGCGAAACCGCGAAGTTGACGTTCCACGAAGTGCATCCTTCGCTCTCGGCCGAAGAAGCCAAGCAGACCAGCATCCCGACGGGCTACAAGATCTATCCGAACGACAAGGACGAAGGCGGCCCGAGCGAATATCTTCTCCGTGAGCAGCCCGTCGTACAGGGCGAAGACCTTGCCGATGCCCAACCCGGGTTCGATAGTCGCAACAGCGAAGCCGTCATTAATTTCCGCTTCAATCAGGTCGGCGCCCGCAAGTTCGCGAACTTCACAAAAGATAATGTCGGACGCCCGTTCGCGATCGTCCTCGACGATAAGGTGCTGTCTGCCCCGGTGATCCGTGAACCGATCCTCGGCGGCTCCGGTCAGATTTCCGGCAACTTCACGGTTGAAAGCACGAACAAGCTGGCGGTTCAGCTGCGATCGGGCTCGCTGCCGACCAAGCTGACAATTGTTGAAGAGCGCACCGTCGGACCTTCGCTCGGCGCCGACTCGATTGCCGACGGCAAACTCGCCGGCATCGTCGGCGGCATCGCCGTCATCATCTTGACGGTTCTCGCTTACGGCACATTCGGAATCTTCGCCTGCGTCGGCTTGCTCGTTCACTTGATCATGACGGTAGCTCTGATGACGCTGATCGGTTCGACGCTGACGCTGCCTGGCATCGCCGGTCTCGTCTTGGGCGTGGCGATGGCCGTCGATGCGAACGTCCTGATCTATGAGCGCATCCGCGAAGAACTACGCGCAGGCAAGACATCGGTTTCGGCGATTGACTCCGGCTTCCAGCGCGCCTTCGTGACCATCGCCGACAGTCAGCTGACGACGCTTGCTTGCGCCATCATCATGTTCTGGCTGGGGTCCGGTCCGATCCGCGGCTTTGCCGTTACGCTGACGATCGGCATTCTGACCTCGATCTTCGCCTCCGTGACGGTCGTCAGAATGCTCATCTGGTTCTGGCTCAAGGCCCAGCCTAAGGGCCGCATTCAGACCGTTCCGGTCTAGGAGACGTCTTCCGTGTTGATGAAACTTATTCCGGTCTTCAAGGGCGTCGACTTCTTTCCGCACGACCTTCGCTTGCCTTTCATGAAGTTCAAGGGACCTGCACTCGCCGCGTCGATCATTCTGATGTTGATCTCGCTCGTGCTCTGCATGACGTTCGGCCTCAACTACGGGGTCGACTTCAAGGGCGGTTCCCTGATTGAGCTGAAGGCGAAATCGGGCAACGCCGACATCAGCGCCTTGCGCGCTAAGCTCAACGATCTGGGTCTCGGCAATGTCCAGATCCAGGAGTTCGGCACACCCGACGACGTTCTCATCCGCCTCGAAGAGCAACCGGGAGGAGAGGCCGCTCAACAGGAAGCCTTGAAAAAGGTCACGGCTACGACCGACGCGGATTACACGCAGCGGCGCGTCGAGGTCGTCGGTCCCGCGGTTTCGAGCGAGCTTCGCATGACTGGTTTCATCGCGGTCGCTGCCGGCATTCTCGCGATCGTCTGTTACGTCTGGTTCCGGTTCGAATGGCAGTTTGCGGTCGGCGCCGTCGTTGCATTGACTCATGACGTCCTCGTCACGGCGGGCATTTTCTCGCTCTTTCACATCGAATTCGATCTGTCGACGGTCGCGGCGCTTCTGACGATTCTCGGCTATTCGGTGAACGACACCGTCGTGGTGTCCGACCGCATTCGTGAGAACCTTCGCAAGTTCAAGAAGATGGACCTCAACGAGCTTCTGAATTTGTCGATCAACGAGACCCTATCGCGCACGATTTTGACGGGCGTGACGGCTGTCGCGGTGCTTCTTGCGCTCTATATCTTCGGCGGCGAGGTGATCCGCAGCTTCAACCTCGCGATGCTCTTGGGCGTGCTCATCGGTACGTATTCGTCGATCTTCATCGCGGCGCCGCTGCTTGGCTACCTCGGCGTGAAGCGCGATTGGAGCGAGGAGGCGGCCAAGGCGATCGCCGCGACGAAGGCGGGCAAGGCCAAAGCCTGAGGTAACGAATTTTATCGGGGCGGCGCCGTCATGACCAGCGAGGCCGCCCGGTACCCCTACGAAACGCCGATTACCGCCTACGGCAACGGCGGTTTTCGTTTCGCGGACATGAGCCATCGCGGTTCGGTGCTTTGTCTGCCAACCGGCATTTATGCTTGGTCGGCGTCCAGCATCGAGACGATAGCCACCGCCGACGTTGATGTCCTGTTGAGCCGCCTCGAAGCGCCGATAACGGTGCTGTTCGGTACCGGCGAAAAGCAGGTCTGGCCCAGCCCCGAAATCTACGCTGCCTTCGCCCAGGCCGGCATTGGCCTCGAGCCGATGTCGACAGGAGCGGCGGCGCGCACCTACAATATCCTGATCGCGGAAAAGCGTCCGATCGCGGCGGCGCTGATCGCGGTTCCCTGACGCGCCGCCATGTCATGATGCGTACGGCCAGCAACGCGTGAGAATGTGGGTATGCGGACGGTGGATTTTGACGCAGTACGTGCAAGCGCCCGTGCCCATGCGCCCGATCGTTTCTATTCGGCGCTTTTCGCCCCTGCCGAAACGCGCGATGATCTGATCGCGCTTGCTGCGTTCACCGGCGAGATCGAACGCATTTCCCGCCAGGTGAGCGAAGCCTCCCTCGGGGAAATTCGGGTCGCCTGGTGGCGTGACGCATTTCTGAGCCGCGGCGAAAGCGGCCGTTCGGGCAATCCGGTGCTTGATGCGTTTGCCGAGGTGATCCGCCGACGCGCTCTGTCGCTCGGCCGGATCGAAGATTACCTGGCAGCCCACGCCGACGCCCTCTACGCCGAACCGCCGTCGAGCGACGAGGATCTTTTCGCGCGGCTTCGCGTCATCGACGGCACGCCGTTTCGGCTTGCGGCCTCCATTCTCAGCATCGAGTTGGATGACCAGACAGCCGATGCGGCGGCGCGGGCCTCCGGCTTCGCCCGCCTCGGCATAGAGCTGCCCTATGCCTTGATGCACCAGCGTGCGCTCATTCCTTTGGCGCGGTCTCCGAACCCTTACGAAGAAGGCAGTGCGGCGGACTGGCGGCCGCAAATCGCTTGGTTTGCGGCGGAAGGCGGCGGGGCGCTTCGGGACGTGCGGCGTCATCTCACGGGCAAACCACGCTCATTTACGACCGCCCTTCTGCCGCTTGCCCTTGTGGAGCCCTATTTTCGCGCTTTGCAAAACCCTCGGCACGAGCCGGCGCGCGATATCGTGGACGTGGCGCCTATTGCTCGATTGTGGCGTATCGCGCGTGCGCATTGGTCAGGCCGCATTTGACGGCCGGCGAAGAGGTTAGATGGCATCTCGCTTGAGACAAGGACCGCGAGGAATCGCGGCGGGGCTGTTCCTTCTGTTGGTTTGCGCGGTCATGGGACTCGCAATGCCCGGAAGCGCCGAAGCAGCGCCCGTCGTGACTTGGCGTATCGAGAATCCGTTTCGGTTCTTTGTCGATCCGAACGACACCAACGCCCATCGCGAAACGTACCGCGCTCTCGGCCCGCGTGAGCGCACGACGCCGATCCTCTCGGAGGAACACGCCCTGCAGCGCAACGATCGCGACGGCTGGGCAGCGTCGATGTTCGACAAGACGTGCTGGAGCAACAACCGCTTCAAGTGCAAAGCCTACGACGACTACATGAACCCGACGCATCACGCCGTCATAGCGAAGATCACGGGCATCGACGACGCCTCGACGCTGTCGTGTACGTGGCTATCGTCACCGCGCGGCGACGCCAAGAATCCGCGTGGCGACGTCATCACCCAGCCGTGCAACGCCTCAGCCCGCTTCGTCGTCCCCTATCCGGGCGGCGCGTTGATCACCGTTGAAATCGGCGGCCGTCAGATCGCGAAACTCGACATCAAGGTCCGCGATATTTTGATCGCGGGCATGGGCGATAGCTTCGCCTCGGGCGAAGGCAATCCCGACATGGCCGTCAGGTTCTCGCGCGAGCGCACTGCCGATTACAGCACCATCGGCCTCTATGGCAGCCTGACCGGATATCCGGCCCGCATCGGTCCGTGGCGCGATCTTGGTGACAACGCGTTCATCAAGGAAAACGCCCGCTGGCTCGATCAGGCTTGTCATCGATCGCTCTACTCCGAGCAAATGCGCACCGCGCTTCAATTGGCCGTCGAGGATCCGCATCGCGCGGTGACGTTCGTCGGCGTGTCGTGTGCCGGAGCTGAAATCACGGGCGGATTGTTCCTGCGCTACAAGGGCAACGAATGGGTTCCCAATCCGCCGCGGCTTTCACAGATCTCGGCGGTCGCCGAAGCCCAATGCGGAAACAACAAGACCGAAGCCCTGAACCTGCCCGACGCGTATTATCAGAACGGCGCGGTGCCCGAACTGCGCGACATCATCATGCGCAAATGTCCGCAGGACGTCGCGCGCAAGATCGACCTCGTGCTGTTATCAATCGGCGGCAACGACATCGGCTTTTCGCGGCTGATTGCAAATACTGTGCTTTCGAATGAGTCCTTGCTGCGCGAGCTCGGCGGCTGGCTCGGCGAAATTCACAGCGATGCCGAGTCGACTGCCGCGCTCGAAAACCTGGGACCGCGCTATAAGTCGCTCAATCGCGCCCTGCACAGCATTCTGTACGTACCGTGGGAGGAGAGCGACCGTATTCTCCTCGTCGCCTATCCCGGCTTGGCGCTTCAGGGCGACGGCAGCGAGATGTGCGCAAGCGGCAATGCCGGCATGGACGTCGTTCCCGATTTCCAACTCGACCGCACCAGACTGAAGCTCGGAACGTGGTTCGCGGATAAGCTCAATCGGCAGATGCGCGAAAGCGCCAACGAATTCGGCTGGACGTTTGTCGAAACACATCGGCGCTCATTCATCGGGCGGGGTATCTGCGCGGGCTTGAGCGTCGAGGGCGTGAGCGACGTCGATGATCTTCGTCTTCCCCGCAAGATCGACGGCATGTGGACACCCTACAATCCGGCCGACTATCAGGCCTATGCAGCGCGCCAACGCTGGTTTCGGACGCCCAATGATGCCTTCATGACCGGCAATTTTCACGCCGCCGCAGGCTTCCTGACCAAGTATCTCCGCATCGAAGCCTTTGCTCCCTTCCAGGCGATCCTTGCCTCGACCTATTCGGGCGCGTTCCATCCGACGGCTGAAGGACAGGCCGCAATTGCCGACGCCGTAGCCGACAAGGCGAGAGCCGTGCTCGCGAAATATGGAGACGGCCCGGACGCAGATCCCACCGGCTACGTCGTGCCGTCGCCTTCCGATATGCCGCCACCCGTGGCTGCCGAGCCGGATACGTCGATGCCGGACGCCAATTCTATTCTGTCGAAATCGCAGATTGAAAGAGCGGCGACCGGAGCGCTGCCGTCGAACGTCGCAGCGCCCGCGTTGCCGGAGGCAGATACCGCTGTTCCGGTCCTCGACGATCCGGCGCCGACGACGCCTGATACCATTGGCGTGACCTCCGGTCCGCCCGGAAGCGAGCCGCCGCCCGCCGCCACCGCTGCAACAGCCACAGCGCCGATGCAGTCGATCGAGTTGCGCCGGTCGGCCACTCCAGCCGCCATGCCTGCGCCCCCCGCAACGCCAGTCCCCGCGCTCGCAACGACGGCGACGCCAACTCCGACTGCGGCTCCACCGGTTGCGGCGTCGGAAACAACCTCCGGACCTGCAGTATCGCAATCGCCGGTGGCCGTTGAGACGAAAGCGCCGGCCCCGCCGCCAGCGCCTGCCGCCGCTGACGACGAATTTACCCCGAAGGCGTTCGCGCCGTCATCCGGTAACAATTAGCAGCGCACTATGCCGTGCGCTTGGCGAGCGAGGCTTCGCCAAGCCAGCTCATGAGATCTGCAATCGCCCGCCGCGACATGATCCGTTTCTTCTCGCGCCCGCGCTCCGGCCCCTTGAGCCGCTGCCCGCTTTTGTCGTGCGTCGGGTTGGCATCGAGATCCGGCAGCAAACCGTAGTTGATATTCATCGGCTGGAACGATCGCGCCGCGCCGCGCTCGCCGTCGTCGCTCACGATATGACCGCCGGTGATGTGGTTGAGAAGGGCGCCGAGCGCCGTCGTCGGAGGCGGAGCGTCGCACGTCATGCCGGTCGCCTCTGCCGCTGCGAAACGTCCCGCGAGCAAGCCGATGGCCGCGCTCTCGATATATCCCTCGACGCCGGTGATCTGCCCCGCGAAACGCAGGCGAGGCATCGCTTTGAGCCGCAGAGAGCGGTCGAGCAACTTGGGGGAATTGAGATACGTATTGCGGTGCAGGCCGCCGAGCCGCGCGAACTCGGCGTTCTGCAAGCCCGGGATCATCCGGAAAATGCGCACTTGCTCCGCATGCTTTAGCTTCGTCTGAAATCCGACCATGTTCCACAGCGTGGCAAGCGCGTTATCCTGGCGAAGCTGCACGACGGCATAAGGCCATCGCCCCGTTCGCGGATCGTCAAGCCCGACCGGCTTCATCGGCCCGAAACGCAGCGTCTCCCGCCCGCGCTCCGCCATCACTTCGACCGGCAGGCAGCCGTCGAAATAGGGCGTCGACGCCTCCCACTCTTTGAATGTGGTCTTCTCGCCAGCGAGAAGCGCATCGATGAACGCTTCGTATTCGTCTTTCGACATCGGGCAGTTGAGATAATCGGCGCCGGTGCCGGCCGGGCCGGCCTTGTCGTAGCGCGACTGGAACCATGAGATCGAGGTGTCGATGGAATCGCGATGGATGACGGGCGCGATGGCGTCGAAAAACGCGAGGGAATCTTCGCCTGTCAATTGCGCGAGCGCGGCGCTCAAGGATGGCGATGTCAGCGGCCCCGTCGCGACGACGACATTCTTCCAATCCTCTGGCGGAAGACCTTCAAGCTCGCCGCGCGCGATAGTGACGAGCGGATTTGCGGAAAGCCGGGCGGTGACCTCCGCCGAAAAGGCATCGCGGTCGACCGCGAGCGCGCCACCGGCTGGCAGCTTGTGGACGTCGGCGGCCGCCATGATGAGAGAACCCGCGCGCCGAAGCTCTTCGTGCAACAACCCGACCGCATTGTTTTCCCAATCGTCGGACCGGAACGAATTCGAGCAGACAAGCTCCGCGAAACCATCGGTCTTGTGCGCTTCCGTCGAGCGAAGCGGCCGCATCTCGTGCAGCACCACCGGCGTACCAGCCGCCGCGATTTGGTGGGCGGCTTCCGATCCGGCGAGCCCGGCACCAATGACATGAACAGCGGAGGGTCGATCGATCTGCACGGTGTCTCTTCGGTCTGAGGAGGATGATTGTCTCGTCGGCCGGGAAAGCGGGCGCGATGGGGCGCTTCAAACGGCCTAAGGCGCCTTCTTAGGCGCGGCGACGGCCCAACGCAAATGGCACAATGCCAGCGCCAGCCCGATAGCGCCTAAATCCGTCTAGCTCAGGAAATAATCGTAAACCAGCTTCGTATTGAGGGCGATAATCATGACCGCAATCACGGCCGCAACCGCCGTCAGCCAGCGCGGCGCAACGAGGTCGCCAAGCTTTCCCCGGCTCGCCGTGAATTGCACGAGAGGGATCACCGCGAACGGCAGTTGCAGGCTCAGAACCACCTGCGTCAGGATCAGGAGCTTGCCCGTTTCGGCTTCACCGTAAAGCAACGTCACACCGGCGGCCGGAAGCAGCGCGACCGAACGCGTGATCAGGCGGCGAATCCACGGCGCAAGGCGGATGTGGAGAAAGCCTTCCATCACCGTCTGACCGGCAAGCGTCGCGGTGACGGTCGAGTTCAGGCCGCAGCAGAGCAGCGCGATACCGAACAGCGTCGGCGCGATGGCCGAGCCGAGCAGCGGGTGCAGCAGCGATTGGGCTTCGCTGAGTTCGACCACGTTCGTCTTGCCATGGGTATAGAACGCAGCTGCCGCGAGGATCAGGATCGACGCGTTGATCAGCAGCGCCAGACACAGCGCGACCGTCGAGTCGATCGTCGCGAACTTCAAGGCTTCGCGCTTCTGCGGCGTCGTGGTGCCGTAATCGCGCGTCTGCACGATGGCCGAATGCAGATAGAGATTATGCGGCATCACCGTTGCACCGATGATGCCGAGAGCGAGATACAGCATCTCGGGATTTCTGAGAATTTCCGTCGTCGGCGCAAAGCCACGGATCACGGCGCCCCATTCGGGATCGGCCATCGCGATCTGCACCGCGAAACAGATCGCGATAACGGCGAGCATCGTGATGATGAAGGCTTCGAGATAGCGGAACCCAAGCCGCTGAAGCAGCAGCACGACAAAGACGTCGAGCGCCGTGAGCAGCACGCCGATCTCTAGCGGAATGCCGAACAACAGGTTGAGGCCGATGGCCGTGCCGATCACTTCCGCCACGTCCGTGGCGATGATCGCGATCTCGGCGAACAGCCAGAGCGGATAGGCCGCCCACTGCGGATAGCCGTCGCGGCACGCCTGCGCCAAGTCGCGTCCGGACCCGATGGCAAGCCGCGCGCACAGCGATTGCAGGACGATGGCCATGATGTTTGAGAGGAGCGCGATGAACAGCAGCGCATAGCCGAACTTGGAGCCGCCAGCGATGGATGTCGCCCAGTTGCCCGGGTCCATATAGCCGACGGCGACCATGTAGCCCGGACCGAAGAAGGCAGCGAGCCGCCGCCAGCGAGTCGAATGTCCGGAAACCGGGACAGTGCGGAAGACGTCCGAAAGAGACGGCTCCTTCGCCGGATTGCGCCAAGTCCCGTCCGCTGTCAGCTCAGCCGCGGCTGGCGAAGTGCTTGTCCGCATGTCCACGACGGGTTCCGCTCTTTTCGCAAATGATAATCATTTGCAACTAGAGTGGTCGAGAAGGCTGTAACAGTCAAGAACGGTGGCTTTAACCAACCTGTGACAAATTCGAAAATGAGGCCGAAATTGGGGATAGTCGCCGTTAGCGGCAGGCATCGACCGGAAACATAGAGCAGCCGCACTCTGGCCAACGGATCGCCAGCGTGATCTTCAATCAATGAATGACACAGCAGATGTCACCCTGGTGAGAACTCGAATGTGGTCCCCCTACAGAAAACGCGTCGTCCGCGATCTCGACCGCTGGCGGTCGAATGGTTGGCTTTCGGAGGAGGGGCGATCCGCGATTCTGGCCGACGTCCAGACCGGCGCCCGTGAATTCAACCTTGCTTCGGTGCTGGGCATCCTGGCGAGCGTGCTCTTCGGCTTTGCGGCGCTGTCGTTCGTCGCCGCGCACTGGGAGGACGTGCCGCGTCTCGCCCGCCTGATCCTCCTGCTAGCAGCCATTTGGATTGGATACGGCGCCGCCGGATGGTTCGAAACGCGCGGCCAATCTTACCTCGCGGACGCCGCCGTGCTGTTCTCCGCCGGAATGTTCGGTGCCAGCATCATGCTCATCAGCCAGATGTACCACATTGGAGGCGACGCCTCGGACGGCGTGCTTCTGTGGTGGATGGGAACATTTTTCGCAGGCGTGGTGCTTCGCTCGAACCCGGCGCTCGCGTTGACGATGATCCTTGTCTGCGTCTGGTCGTCTTTGCAAACGTTGAACCTCAACGTGGCTCATTGGCCGTTCCTGATCGGATGGGGACTGGTGACGGTCGCCTTCGTTTGGCAACGCTGGTGGCCCGGTCTTCACCTTTCGGCTCTCGCGCTGTCGATCTTCATCATCTCGCTCGGGTTTCTTCTTGGTGACGGCCATTTCCACGGGCTCGTCGCCGCATTGGGCGTACTCGCGGCTATCGGAGCCGTTGCGCTGGAAAAAATCCGCCCCGATCTCGATAATATCGCGGCGCCGCTGTTCGCCTATGCAATCGCCGTCGGCTTCGAAGGCTTTTTCGCCCTGCAGTTTTTCGAGAACCCGTCCTCCGGACATCTCATCCTGCTTGCGATTGTCACCCTCGTTCTGTTGATCGCGGCCATCGCGCATGCCTTGTCCGTCACCAATCGTGGCGCGCTGTGGCTTGGATACATTGCCTTTTCCGTCGAGATCCTCGCGCTCTATAGTGAAACGGTCGGATCAATCCTTGGCACCTCGCTATTCTTCCTGATCGCTGCCGTCATCGTCGCGGCTCTCGCCTACGCCGCATTGCAACTGGCCCGCCGGAGCGCAAGCGGAGGGTTGCCCGCATGATCGTGAACCGCAAATGGATGTGGCCGCTGCTCGGAGCCGTCGCGCTTCTGCAATCGGCCGCGTTGTTCGAAATGGTCTATGAGCGCCACAGTCTTCTGAAATCCGGACGGGAATTGACGCTTGCCGTCCGCCCGCTCGATCCCCGCGACCTCTTCCGAGGCGATTACGTGACTCTCGGCTACGACATCAGCAGGCTCAGCAAGTCGAACACGGAGACCGATCCCGAGTTCTCCGGCTTTATCCGAGGCGGGGATGCCTTCGTAACGCTGTCGCCAAAGCCGGATGGCGGCTGGACCCAAACGCATATTGGCAGCGTCTACCCGACGAAAGTCGCGCCCGGCGATATCGTACTGAAAGGCCTTGTTCAGTCGATTTGGCCGGGTCAGACCGGCGGCGATACCACGGTGAACCTCCGCTACGGCATCGAGCAGTATTTCGTGCCCGAAGGAACCGGCCGCGCCCTGGAAGATCAAGTCCGCACCCACAAGATCGAGGCGATCGTGGCGGTGGGCAGCGACGGAACAGCCGCCTTGAAGGGCCTCGTGGTGGACGGCGAGCGGCACGAGGACCCACCATTGCTTTGAGGCTTCAGGCGAGGTCGGGCACCTGCTATGAGGCGGCCGCATCCAATCTGCAAACAGGAGACCTCAAGTGACCGTCACGCGCTACGAATCCTCCGCCGTCTATTCGAAGGTCACGGAGGCGAACGGCTTCGTCTTTACCGCCGGTGTTATTCCCACCGACCTTTCCAAGGACGTCGAAGGCCAGACGGCTGAAGTCCTGGCTGAGATCGACCGGCTGTTGGCCCTGGCTGGTACAGGCAAGTCCAAGATCGTCCAAGCCACCGTGTGGCTGAGCGACATTCGCAATCGCGACGGCATGAACAAGGCCTGGAGCGCGTGGCTCGGCGGTGAAGGGGCGCCTGCACGAGCTTGCGTCGAAGCGAAAGTCATCGATCCGCGCATGCTCGTCGAGATTTCGGTCGTCGCCGTCAAGTAAGGCTCGACGAAACTCAGAGTACAGAATGCGAAGCTTGACCAAGCGCGGATGCAATATTTTGCGCTTGGCCAAAAAAGCTGTGCCCGGTTTGCCTCTCTCCGCGATTTTCTTTCGCGCGCCATCGACAAAGCTATCGGCGGGATAGCTGAATCTGCGAAATAACCGATGGGGATCTGGGCCCCGATTGTCATCGGGAGACGGTGAGAAAATGAATAGCTTCGAATGGGTAAAGCCGGCGCTCGTCGCGGCTGCAGTATTAGCCTGCGCAGTTCCTGCGCTCGCTGACGACTCGGGCGTCGCCATAATTCACGCGCAGCAGCGCGAACGCGGCAAGACCTGCTTCGTCGACCACTACCACTATGGTTCGAGTTCGGGCCTCTCGTCGAAGAAAGCAGCGATGGCTGCTGGAATCAAATCGTGGGCTGATTTCACCGACTTCGAATACGGTTCCGACTGGGCGCACTGGGGCCGTGCCTCAAGCAAAAGCGCGAAATGCACAGAAGACGGCCCCAAAGGGACGTGGAGCTGCGATCTCAGCGCTCGTCCCTGCCGGTGAAGCGCAGACTTTTTGATCATTTCAAAGAGCCGTTCTTCGGGACGGCTCTTTTTAGCGTGCGAGAGCGCTGATCGCGCCCGTTACCGTCCGCCGACCGCACCGGCAAGGACGCGCCGAACGAGCGAAACGATCCAACGCACGAGGAACAGCTTGATCATGGTGCCGACGACGCCGCTGTTCGATCCAAGAAGATTGCCTATGATCGAACGGATGATGTTCTCAAGAGAACCACCGTCAGGCCCAGGAACACTCTGGCCGCCGCGTCGCACGATGTCGGGCAACCGACTATACGGATTGTCGTCCTCTTGCGAGTCCGGTTGCTGTCGCGGGTCGGGTTCCTGATAGCGGTTTCGCCGCCCGATTCCGGGGATCGTATCGCCCGGTACCGGCAGAGGATTTCCCATATCGGTCGGTCCGCGCGGCGCACTGGGAGTTTCGCTGCTCGACGGCTGATAATTGGGCGTCGTATCGGCATTCGCCCCCGGTGACGGGAAAATATCTCCCGGCAACGGCAACGGACTCCCGCCCGCACCCGAGAACCCCGGAATACTTCCCGCAACCTTTGCAATCGCCGGACCTGATTGCCTCTGCAACTCTCCGATCAGCAAATTCGCGACCACCGGCAGCATCTTCTGGACTGTCGCGGCGTCGAGGCCGGTAGCTGAAGCTGTGCGCCCCGCAATTCCCCGGCTGGCGTGTTTGCTGCCAACGAGGACATCGAGGATCTCGTTGCCGGACGACGCGACGTCGGATGAGCCGAGCGCTTCCGGATTCGAAAGGGCGCGCTGGGCACTCGGCGCCGTCACCAATGAAACGACATCCGCCACGCCTCCGCGAGAAAGCATGGCGCGCTGAATGCGAGCGTTGAGCTCTTCGGTAAGCGATCGCACTGCGGCATCGGCCTTTTGCTCGTCGATCCCGAACGTCGTTGCAACTCGTCCGACCAGTTCCTGGCCCCTGGTGCTGCGCATGCTGTCTTCGATCGTCACGTCGGCCTCCGGCCTTGAGTAGATATCGAGCCTAACTATCATGCCTCGCATCGGCTGGCAGCAGTTCTGAGACGAATGTGCAATGCCGATCGATAGCAGGAGCGAACATTCATCGACTGTTCACAACGCCGGGACTTAATTTGTTCCAGTGGGGAAACTGGGCGGATAACCCAGTAGGCTCGTGAAACCTAACTGGCGCCGCCAGCGTTCAAAAGTGGGCTGGGTTTGTGCCCGGCGAAAAAAGGCTGAGGGTGAGCACCCTCTGTGGAGAGACCAATGCGAAAGCTTGTTATGTGTTTGTCCGTTCTCGCCGGGCTATTTTTCGCGGGAACGCTCCCGGCTTCTGCGAATGCCGCAGCGGGCTTGACTGGAATGCAGGTCAAAAAATCCTCAAACATTGTCAGTGAGGCCCGTTGGCGTCGTTACGGCGGCTGGCGGCATCGTGGATGGCGTCGTTACGGCTGGCGCCGTGGTTTATACTACGGCTTCGGCGTGCCGTATTATGGCTACGGCTATTACCCGGGCTATTACGGCTACTATGGCTATCCCCGTTATTACGGCGGTTACTACGGCGGCGGCGGGTACTACGGCTATCGCCGCGGTTGGCGTCATCGCGGGTATGGCTATCGCGGGTATGGCTATCGCGGATATGGCCATCGCGGCTGGGGTCGCGGCGGCCGTCACGGCGGATGGGGCCATCGCGGGGGCGGGCGTCACCGTCGCTAAGAACGAATGGCCAGCGTCGTCACATCGGCGTAGCCTAAATTAGACGAACTCAAGCGGCTCGAGCGGTTTTTCCGCCCGGGGCGTTTCTTTTCGCACGGGAGTTTGGGCTCGCCCGAGTTGCAACCCCGCGACACTTTTGGCATGGTCCGCCGACTCTAAGCGTACGGCAATAATCAGACATAAGAAAAGCCGGGGCGATGCGCTGTTTCGGCAGCACCTGGAAGCGCCGGCAATAGGGGTCCGATCAAACGGACTTCAATTAGGAAGCGTGCCAAAAGGGACCACTCATGACCAACATACTTTGGGGGATCATCGCCTGCGGGGCGTTGGCGATTCTCTATGCGGTTATAACAGCCAGGGCCGTTTTAAGCGCCGACCAGGGCAACGCCCGAATGCAGGAGATTGCGGCCGCCGTCCGTGAAGGCGCACAGGCCTATCTCAGCAGACAATACCGCACCATTGGCATCGTCGGCGTTGTCATCTTCATTCTCGCTTGGCTGCTTCTCGGGCCTCTGCAAGCAGTCGGCTTTCTGATCGGCGCGGTTCTCTCGGGCCTCGCCGGATTTATCGGCATGAACGTCTCGGTGCGAGCCAACGTCCGCACCGCCCAGGCAGCGACCGTGTCGCTCGCCAAGGGACTAGACATTGCTTTCAAGGCCGGTGCTATTACCGGCCTTTTGGTTGCGGGCTTGGCGCTGCTCGGCGTCGCCGGCTATTACACGTTCCTGACAGTCGGCCTCGGCAAGGAGGCGGGTAGTCGCGAGGTCGTGGACGCGCTGGTGTCTCTTGGCTTCGGCGCATCTCTCATTTCGATTTTTGCTCGTCTCGGAGGCGGCATCTTCACGAAAGGTGCCGACGTCGGCGGCGATCTCGTCGGCAAGGTCGAGGCTGGAATCCCGGAAGACGATCCGCGCAACCCCGCGACCATCGCCGATAACGTCGGCGATAACGTCGGGGACTGCGCCGGCATGGCCGCCGACCTTTTCGAAACCTACGCCGTGACCGTCGTTGCGACGATGGTGTTGGCCGCGATTTTCTTCGCCGGTCAGCCGAATCTCTCCGCGCTTATTCTCTATCCGCTCGCGATCTGCGCCACCTGCATCATCACCTCGATCGCCGGCACGTACTTCGTGAAGCTGGGCGCCAACGGTTCGATCATGGGCGCGCTCTATCGCGGCGTGATCGCATCCGCCGTGCTGTCGATCCTCGGTCTTTACGCGTCGACCGAATATGTCCTCGGCGGCTTCGGAGATGTCGGCACCGCAGCAGGCCAGACAATCACGGGAAGCAATCTGTTTCTATGTGGGATCGTCGGGCTGGTGCTGACGGGCCTCATCGTCTGGATCACCGAATATTACACCGGCATCGGCTATCGTCCGGTCCGGTCGATCAGCCAGGCGTCCGTCACTGGACACGGTACGAACGTCATCCAAGGTTTGGCCGTTTCGCTCGAAGCGTGCGCCATGCCGACGATTGCAATTGTCGCCGCCATCATCGCGACGTATCAGCTCGGCGGTCTGTTCGGCACCGCGATCGCGACGACGACGATGCTTGGCCTCGCCGGTATGATCGTCGCGCTCGATGCCTTCGGCCCCGTGACCGACAATGCTGGCGGTATCGCCGAAATGGCGGGACTGCCGAAGGAAGTCCGCCGCTCGACGGACGCCCTCGACGCCGTCGGCAACACCACGAAGGCCGTCACCAAGGGCTACGCCATCGGTTCGGCTGGCCTCGGCGCGTTGGTGCTGTTCGCGGCTTACAACTACGACCTCCATCACTTCATCGACGAAGCCAACAAAGCCGGCGCCACCGACTATCAGTTCTTCAAGGGTGTTCAGGTCAACTTCGGTCTTGAAAATCCATATGTCGTGGCCGGCCTTCTGCTTGGCGGCCTCATTCCGTACTTGTTCGGCGGTCTCGCAATGACGGCCGTCGGACGTGCGGCCGGTTCGATCGTCGAAGAGGTGCGCCGCCAGTTCAAGGCCGATCCCGGCATCATGAAGGGCACGTCGAAGCCCGACTACGCCCGTGCCGTCGATCTGCTGACGCGCGCCGCGATCAAGGAGATGATCGTGCCGTCGCTACTGCCGGTTCTGTCGCCGATCGCGCTCTTCTTCGTCGTCAATGCCATCGCCGGCAAGGGCGCCGCGTTCTCGGCCGTCGGTGCCATGCTGCTGGGCGTGATCGTCACAGGCATCTTCGTCGCCATCTCGATGACGTCGGGCGGCGGCGCTTGGGACAACGCCAAGAAAAGCTTTGAAGACGGTTTCGTCGATAAAGATGGCGTCAAGCACATGAAGGGATCGGAAGCCCACAAAGCGTCCGTCACCGGTGATACGGTCGGCGATCCCTACAAGGATACCGCGGGCCCCGCGGTAAACCCAGCGATCAAGATCACGAACATCGTCGCGCTTCTGATGCTCGCCGTGCTCGCGCACATGTAAGCGAGACGCCGTTGCAATTGAAAAAGGCTCCGCAAAATTTCGCGGAGCCTTTTTTGTTTCGATGAACCAGAGACGGAGCGGAGATTAGCCGACAAGCTTCGGGTCTTCGCTGTCGTGGACGTGGCCGACGGCGGCGAGCAGACGCTTGTCGAGAAGCTCGGGCTTCAAAAGCACTTTCTGCGAGTGCACGTCTTTGACCGCCGAGCGCGGCACCACGAATTCACCGGCGTTCTCAATGTAGAGGACGAGCGACGTCGCCGTCACGTTACGGACGGCGCCAATGCCGTCTTTGCCGTCCACTAGAAAGGCCATGAAGCCCTCTTCAATTTTGTCGGACATGAATTTACCTGGGTCTGTTGTTGACGGTCGACCGCAGAACGTGCCGGCGGCGCTATCGTTCATTTGCTGTTTGGCCGCACTTTTTCAAGTTCGGCCGCGCATGCCGTTCGCTATAGCAGGCGCCGCGCCGCGGAACGAGAGCCTGCGTCTCGTGCGGTAAACATCCGCCGCCGTTCAGCCGTTGCCGAATAGCTGTTGTTTGCCGAGGTTGCGGAAGAGCCCCTTCAGGATGCCTTCATCCTTACCGCCAGGAGCCGGCGTCGTCCGGCTGATGAAGTCGAAGACCTTGCCGTCCTTCAAGCCGTAGTTGGCGATGCTGTCGACGGTGCCGCCCTGGTTGAAATATACAGCCACGACCTGACGATCCGACTCCGTCGGCAGGAAGAACGATTTTTGGCTGTCGGTGCTCGAAATATAATAAAACGCGCGTCCGTCGCCGATGACAGCGGTCGTCGCCGGAGTGCCGAGAGCTGTCCGCACTTGATCCTGGCTCATGCCGGGCTGGATGGACTGCAGGTCGGTCGGGCGGAATTCCTGGCCGTGCTTGGTGATCGTTGGCGTGCCGCAACCCGCCAGGGATGCAACCGAGGCGAACATGCCGAACAGGAGCGCCGCCGCTTGATACCGGCTTTTTGACCCGTTCTGTTTCATTTGTACTTTCATCTTGCGGGAATCGCCTCGCCCTTTCGGCAACGTGTGTTTAGATTGCGCGTCGAACGCCAGCAACTGCGCGCCCCCGTGGCCGCACGGCATGATCCCCAGACTTTTGCTCGGCGGGCCGCCACCACCCAGGATTCCCAAGATGTTGCGATGGCTGAAAAAGCAGTCCGAAACCGGCCGCAGAGCAGGAGAGCTTTATGGCAGCGTCGTGACCGCCGCGAGGCAGCTGGCTTTTTACGAGCTTATTGGCGTTCCGGACACACCCGAGGGGCGCTTCGAACTCGTCGCACTCCACCTCTATCTCGCCCTTGAAAGTCTACGTGGCGAGGCCCCCGGAGCGGAAGCTTTGAAGCAGCGCATGATCGAGGTTTTCGTTAACGACATGGACGATTGCATGCGCGAAATGGGCGTCGGAGATCTGGCGGTGCCGAAGAAGGTTAAGAGGGCGGCGGCGGCATTTTACGAGCGGGCCACGATTTACCAGCGTGACGGCGCAGACGAGAGCCGTCTCGCTGCTAGCCTCGGGCACTACATCTTCGCCGATGCCGCAGGCCGGGAGGATGCGAGACGGGCGCTTGCGCGCTATGTAGATGCGGCATCCTCGGCGCTCAAACATGAGGCCTTCGACGATTGGGTGGAAAGCGGAGCCGCGCGCCGGCTGCTCGACGCCTCCTGCACTTCAACGATCAGGATAACCGCGACGTGACGAACTCATTGGATTGGATCGAGAAAACAACCGATATTCCGGCCGGTGGCCTGGAGCGTGCGCGCGAGGCGACGGTCGATGAACTCAAACACGTCGCGAAAGCGCTCGATATCCTGGACGTTTCGAGTTTTTCTGCGCGCTATCGCATCGCCGCAATTTCTGCCGGCGGCTATCGCTTGACCGGATCGATAGCGGCGCGCGTGGAGCAGGCGTGCGTCGTCTCGCTCGAACCCGTGAGCGGCAACGTCAACGCCGCGTTCACCGTCGAATTCTGGCCCAACCTCAAAGCCGGCGAGAGCGACGAGGAAAAGAGCATCTTGAGCGGCACCGACGTCGAACTGCTCGAACACGGAGTTATACCGGTCGGACGGGTCGTCTTCGAGACGCTGTCGGCGTCGCTCGATCCTTATCCTCGCCGCGATGGCGCGGAATTTACCTGGCAGGATCCCAAAGCCGACACGCCCGGCGCAACCAACCCGTTCGCGGCGTTGTCGAAACTCAACAACAAGGATTGAGTCGCATGCGGTCCGGAACGCCGCGCCATATCGGCCGCTAGAATTCGTCGGTGGCCGCTATATGCAAATGAAAAGTCAAGATAAACTACGCAGATGTGAGTGCTTCTGTCACGAGGTACGTTTTCGCCTTGTGGGTGGGCTCCAAAAGGCTATGGTCTCGCCGAATTTCGGGGACAGATGGAGCCGTTAGCTGAGTCCGGTGCGTGAGCGCCGAACGCAGCGCGGCGTTCACGGCAAACGACAAGAATGGCAAGCCCAAAGACGATCGCACTCGATGCAATGGGCGGTGATCATGGCCCCGAGGTTGTGATCCCCGGGGCAGCTCTATCGCTTGAGCGCCAGCCCGCGTTGAGCTTCATCATGTACGGCCAGCAGTCGCGCATCGAAGCTATGCTCGCGCAGCATCCGGCTTTACGCGCCAAGAGCCGCGTCGTTCACACAGACCTCGTCATCGCGATGGAAGAAAAGCCGAGTCAGGCGTTGCGGCGCGGCAAGGGCTCGAGCATGTGGCTGCCGCTTGAAGCAGTGAAATCGGGAGAGGCCGATGCCGCCGTTTCAGCCGGCAATACCGGCGCGCTCATGGCGATCGCGAAGCTCGTGCTGCGTCCGATAGCGGGCATCGAACGCCCCGCCATCGCCGCGCTCTGGCCGACGGTAAAATCCGAAAGCATCGTCCTCGACGTGGGCGCCAACATCGGCGCGACCGCGGCGCAGCTCGCCGACTTTTCGCTGATGGGCGCAGCTATGGCCCGCGCCGTGTTTCACATTGAGAAACCATCTGTCGGGCTCTTGAATGTCGGCACCGAGGAAATGAAAGGCAACGAGGACGTCAAGGCGGCGCACGCGTTGTTGAAGTCGATTGATTCCCTGCCGCTCAACTACAAAGGCTTCGTTGAAGGCGATCAGATCGGGCAGGGCGCGGTCGACGTCGTCGTGGTCGAGGGCTTTGCCGGCAATATCGCTCTTAAAACGGCCGAAGGCACGGCCAGACAGATCAGCGCGTATCTCCGGGCAGCCATGACAAGTTCGTTGATCAGCAGGCTAGGGGCGCTGCTCGCACAGGGCGGTTTCCGTGTGCTGAAGGAAAAAATGGATCCGCGCCGCGTCAACGGTGGCACATTCCTCGGGTTGAACGGCATTGCGGTGAAGAGCCACGGCGGCACCGATGCCTTTGGATTTGCGAGCGCTGTTGATCTTGCGTACGAGATGGCCGATTCCGGATTGATCGCGCGCCTCACAGCCGATATCGACGGTTTCCACCATAGGCTTTCGGCTGCCATCGGCAGCACGCCGGCGCGAGATGCGACCGGAAGCTTGCTCGGAAAGGCATAGATTTGGCAGTTCTCCGCTCTGTTATTCGCAGCGTGGGCGCGCATCTCCCCAAGCGCATCGTAACGAATGACGACCTCGCGAAAATCGTCGATACGAGTGACGCCTGGATCCGCGAGCGTTCCGGCATCCAACAGCGGCATATCGCGGACGAAAAAGAGCTGACGTCGGAGCTTGGCGCCGCCGCTGCTAAGCAGGCGTTGGTCCGTGCCGGCATCGATCCGATCGACATCGATCTGATTATCTGCGCAACCTCGACGCCCGACCGGACCTTTCCGGCGACGGCGGTGAAGATTCAGGCGATGCTCGGCGTCACCAAGGGCGCCGCTTTCGACGTCCAGGCGGTTTGCTCCGGATTTGTCTATGCGCTTGCCATCGCCGACAATTTCCTGAAGGCTGGGCAGTCGCGGCGCGCGCTCGTCATCGGCGCGGAAACATTCTCTCGGATCCTCGATTGGTCGGATCGCTCGACGTGCGTTTTGTTCGGCGATGGCGCCGGCGCCGTCGTCCTCGAAGCGCAGCCGCAGCGTGGCACGCGCGAAGATCGCGGCATCATCTCGACGATGATCCGATCGGATGGCCGTTTCGAAGAACTGCTCTATGTCGATGGTGGTCCGGGTTCGACCAAGACGGTCGGGCATTTGCGCATGAACGGCCGAGAGGTGTTCCGTCACGCGGTTCAGAAGATCTCCGGCGTCATCGAAGAGACGCTGGTCGAGACGGGCTACACGGCCGATGAGATTGATCTCTTCATTCCGCACCAGGCGAACAAACGCATTCTGGACGGCATCGTGAAGAAGCTGAACGTCGCGCCCGAGAAGATCATCATGACGCTCGACAAGCATGGCAACACGTCTGCGGCGTCGATCCCCCTGGCCCTTAACGATGCCTTCGAGGCCCATCGGGTCAAGGAAGGCAGCCTCGTCCTGATGGAGGCTATGGGCGGCGGATTCACCTGGGGCGCCGTTTTAGTACGCTGGTAGTGCCATTTTGGTGCGATGCAGCGTAGAAAATCCAGTTTTTTCAGTTGGTTGTTGATTGCAGCCCGTTGACCCCGCGACCAACCGCCGCTACCATTCTCGGTCGATAAGATGTTCGGCCGGGAGGATGTGATGGTGGGCAAGACATTGACGCGGGCTGATCTTGCGGAAGCCGTCGTGGAAAAAGTCGGGTTGCCTCGTAACGAGAGCCAAGACCTCGTCGAGCGCGTCCTAGATGAGATTTCGGGCAGCTTAGCGGAAGGTGACGCCGTCAAGCTTTCGTCGTTCGGCTCGTTCGGCATACGCCAAAAAGGCGAGAGGGTTGGTCGCAATCCGAAAACCGGCGAGGAAGTTCCGATCACGCCGCGCCGCGTCTTGGTGTTTCGTCCGTCCAACATTATGAAGGACCGGATCAACAAGGGCCACGTGAAACGCTAACGGGCCGGTTGCAAGAACGCGAAACAAAGCGTTCAATCGCAATAGGTTGTTGGGCGCGAGGGGAAGGCCATGAACAAGTCGGCGGAAGCGTTTCGCACGATCGGGGAAGTGGCTGACGAACTCCAGATTCCGAAGCATGTTTTGCGTTTCTGGGAAGGCCGGTTTCCCCAAATCCGCCCGATGAAGCGTGGCGGCGGCCGCCGATATTATCGCCCTGAGGATATGGAGTTATTGCGTGGCATCCGCGCCTTGCTCCATGCCGAAGGCTATACAATTCGTGGCGTCCAGAAGATTCTTCGTGAGCACGGCGTCGATCAGGTCAAGGCGGCGGCGCATCGGATCGTTGCGGCCCAGGCCGCGGCACCGACCGTACCCGCCGTCCGCAAGCGTGGCCGCAAGCCCATCGCCAAGGCCGCTCCTGCCGCGCCGCCTCAACCGGAAAATAAGCCCCGCCTGGAGCGCGCCACACTCACGAAAAGCCAGATCCAAATCGCAATCCGCGAGCTTGAAATCGCCGGCGCCATTCTGCGTGGCCAGCCGATCAATCCGGCGGTGAATTCTGACGACGTGAAGAAATCGCGTGCAGGGCGAACATAAATCTCCAACCGCCGCCGGAACCACAGCCACGCGGCGTCAGGCATGTCCCGAACTCGAGATCTTCTTTGTCGATCTTGTCCGAGCCGAGGCCTTCCTTGCCGCCGAGGAAGAGCGCACGCCCCGGCTTTCCGTCGCCGATCATGAGCGCGCGCGTGCGATCGCCGATATCCAGGCGCAGCGCCTGTGGTGCGCGTCGAGAATAGCAACCCGCATCGTCATCGAACGCTTCGGCGGCGAACGCTTTCGCGGCGTCGCATTCCAAATCGATCCTGGCGGACGCCCCGTCTTGGGTGACGGCGGCCCGCAATTCAGCGTCTCTCATACGAACGGCGCTGCGCTCATTGCCGTCTCGATGGACATGGCCGTCGGCGTCGATCTTGAAGCAAAGACTCGCATGCTCCACATGTCGAATGATCGCCGCCAGCGCATCATCCGAGCGGCGGAACGGCTCGGACCTCAGCCGCGCCTGCTCGGTGCCGAGAACGACGGTGACGTGATCGCCGCCTGGGTTCAGCTCGAAGCTGTCGCGAAGGCGCTGGGCATCGGCATTGGCCGGTTGCTGACGGAAGAAGGCGTCGTCGGCGGATCAAAATCAAAAAGCGGCGCGCCGACCGATTACCGGCTCGCGGTTCAGGCGCTATCCGTGGAGAACGCTTACATCGCCGCGATCGCTGCCCCGCGCATTCCCGAGGATCTGAAGGTCGAGTCGTTTCCGCACGCGGACATTGCTGCGTTTTTGCGCCGCCGCCGTTAGCCGGTAATACCTCTCATTAAGCCCGGCGTTGAGGCACTCCCCTTCGCTTATGGCGAGTAGCCGAAAAGCTGAGGCCAGGGATTGCTGACCGACTGCTGCCTGTGCCGACGGTTGCGATTGCGAGGCTTTGCTGGACGATCTGCCTCCGCCACGACCTTCGGCCTAGAACCCGCTGACGCGCTTGTTTTCACGACAGAGGCTGTCTCGACGGCGAAGGCGGTCGCGGTCTCGTCTTTGACGGCGAGCAGAATATTCGACTCCGACGGCTTCCACTGATACCCGAGGCTGAAGTCGATCGGTGTCGTTTTGTCCTTCGCGAAGACGTCTTTGAGCCGCGCCTGATACTGGCCGCCAAAAAGACTGATGGGCCCGACGTACCGGCCGTACGGATGCAGTTGCCATCCTTGGGCAAAGAAGCGGATCGGAACCCCGGAATCGTCTTCCAGCAGCGACACGCTGTGCGTCAGCAGATAGTCGCGCACGGTTGAAAAGCTATCCTGATGCATCAGGTAGGATGCGCTTTTGATGAAGCTGTCACCCTTGCCGAGCGTATTGCAGAACGTCAGGAAGCCGCTGTCCTTGATGCCGCCATCCGAAAGGTCTGTGCTGAAATAGTAGAGCGTGCTCTTCTTCCCGACATTCGCGTCCCCGAAGACGATCTTCACGCCGCGTCCCGTTGGCTTCTCGATCTTGTCCTCGACCGGATGCAATGTTCCGTCGCTCTGAAGATCGATCAGGTCGACGGTATAAACCGTCTTGCCGGAACGTGCGAGGAATGTCATCAGCACCGGAATTGTGCCGTTGAGCTTTGCGCGGCTGAAATCCACGCGCATGAACTTGGTCTGGAAGAAGCTGTAGCTCAGCACCGAACTCAGCGACGAGCGAAGCTCTCGGAGCGATCCCGCGATTTCACCCTTCGAATACTTCCGAAGATCCGGAATCTGCCCAGGCGGTTCCAGTCCTGCCATCACGTAGGTCGTTGCCGATGGGAAAAATGCATCGGCGTAGAGATAGTCAGGGCCGCTGAAGAAATAGAACAGCGTCGGCTGCGGGTTTTTGAAATCCCGCGAGACGAGGGTGCGGATCTTGCTGAGCTGGCGCTTCTCAAGCCCGTCCCATGCTTGATCGAAACTGTTCGCATACTGCTTCCAGAATGCGTCGTTCGTATACGTCCTGAGGGGGGATCCGTCCGATGGCTGCATGCCTGCGATGAAGCGAGCTGTGTCGTTCAGACTTGCGCCGGGTTCGGCGCGTGCTGCACTCGACAGGATCGAGACCGCGAGTGCCGCGAAAGCAATCGCTACGGTGACGCGCATTCTAGCCATGTTGGGTCCTATTGAGATCCTGACCAACCACTGGGCGCCGCTGCAAATAGGCATATACGGCTAAACCCGTCAGCATGATGGCGAGACCAGCGAGAGACTGAAGTGGACGCTCTACGACAAGGTGATACATCATGAAAGCCGTGACGCCGAGAAAGACCAAAGGCGTGAACGGATAACCCCAGGTCTTATAGGGCCGTGGAAGGTTCGGCTCCGTCCAGCGCAGAACGATGACGCCGAGCACCGCGAGGAACGAGCAGAGCGTAAGGCTGAACTGGATCGTATCGAGCACGGCTTCGAAGCTCTGCGTCATCAGCAGCAGGCTGACAATGACGAGCTGCAACAGAATTGCGTACGTCGGCACGCCGTTTTTGCTCATAATCGATAAGGGACGAAACAGCGCGTAATCCTTGCCCATCGCCATCGTTACGCGCGGCCCGATCCACGTCATGGCGCTGACCGAAGAGATCAGCCCGATGCAGATCAGCGCCCCGACGATCATGCCGCCAAACTCGCCAAAAATGTGCTTCCCGGCAACCATGGCAACATCGAGCTGACCGGCCATGGCCGATATCGGAGTGGTGTAGAGAAACACGGCATTGAGCGCGACATAGCAGCTGATCACGATCAGAGTGGCCGCGATGATCGAGCGCGGCAGGCTGACTGCGGGTTCGCGAATTTCGCCGGCGATGTAGGTCGCAGCGTTCCAGCCCGAATAGGCGTACATCACGAAAACAAGACTCACCGCGAACGGAGCGCTTGCGATGTAGCTCGTGTCGATTGCGGACGGTGCGAAGGAGATCGGCTGCGGCACGCCGTATGCAAGCCCGGCAACGATCAGCGCCAGGATGAGCGCGCCCTTGATGATCGTCGAGATATTCTGAAACTTGCTCGAATGCTTGATGCCGCTGAGGTGCACGAGCGTGACGCCCCAGACGACGGCCAGTCCGAGTAGCAGCGGCGGCGCGCCGGGTACGATGCCTTTGAAATATTCCCCGAACGCCATCGCCGCGAGCGCAATCGGCGCCGAAAAGCCGAGCGTCGCCGATATCCACCCAGCGAGAAAGCCGACCGCCGGATGGTATATGCGCGTCAGAAAATTATATTCGCCGCCCGATCGCGGAAAGGCGGCTGCCAATTCGGCATAGGCGAGGGCACCGCAAAGCGCCGCGATTCCTCCGACGATCCAGAGCATCAGGACAGAAAATGCCGACGGGATCGACGCAACCTGGAAGCCGAGGCTGGTGAAGACCCCAATGCCGATCATATCGGCGACGGCAAGCGCAGTCGCGGTCATCGTCGAAACCGTCCGGGCGTCTAGCCCGGGTGTCGCGGAAGTCGGTGCGCTGATTGTTGCGGCCGTTGTCATGTATGGAGCTTGATCCTGGTCGACTCGGGACAGTATTGACTCGGTTGCGTTACAACAACCGCCGGTAAGACATGTTAAATTCAAGTTGCCAAAATGCATCTAAGCGGTGCGCACGGAACACTTTTCGAGCACTTCACCTCGCATTCAATTGTCGTTGCCCGGTCCGGCGGCATTTACCCCACGAATTGAACAATTTTGATCTTTAGAGCGACACAATCTTTCGTTGGGTGGGTTCCGCCGAATATTCTGTCCGAGAGTAAATGCGATTCTAGTGACGATCGTCCAAATGCGGGGTGTCGCAGCGCATGGCGCCGACAGCAATGAATAGCGGGCGACGAAAATTCCTGGCGCGGGTGTTCGGCGCGGGCGCAGCTTTGACGTTGAGTGCCGCCGGCGCCATGGCGAGCAAGGGCAAACAGCGCCAGATCGTCCCGTCAAAGACGCTCGTGCAATCGCGCAGCCGGCCGCTGAAGGTCGATAAGACCAGTCTTGTCCACTTCGACACGGCGCCATTTCCCTATCACGGTACTATGCCCGGTTCGAATGAGCCGTTTCTCAACGTCAACGAAAATGGCCGCAAAGGTCATCGGACGGGATCGGGACGCGTCTACTGGGAAGACGAGACCTATTCCGACAACCGCGTGCTGCTGCACGTCCCAAAGGGTTTCGACATCCGCCGTCCGGCGCTGATGATGGTGTTCTTTCACGGCCACGGAGCCACACTTGAGCGCGACGTGCTCGCGCGCCAGAAGGTACCGGCGCAGATTTCCGCCTCGAACGCGAATGTTGTCCTCGTCGCGCCTCAGCTCGCCGTCGACGCGCGAGACTCGAGCGCGGGCAAGTTCTGGCAGCCTGGAGCGTTCGGACGTTTCATCGGCGAAGCCGGCCAGCAACTCGCGCGCCTGCACGGCGACCGCAAATCGCTCCGCACGTTTGCGAGCATGCCGATCATCATCGTTGCCTATAGCGGCGGCTACGTCGCGGCGGCGTCGGCAATCGAACGTGGCGGCTTGAAAAAGCGCGTTCGCGGCGTCGTGCTCCTCGATTCTCTTTACGGCGATCTCGACAAGTTCGCCCATTGGATCGAGGCCGACCCGTCGGCGTTCTTCGTCAGCGTCTACCTGAACTCGACGCGGAACCAGAACGCCCAGCTCGAAGACATTCTCGCAGCCCATGACGTCGACGTCAGCCCGCAAATCAACACGCGACTGGCGTCCGGCGGTGTCACGGTCGCGCCCGGAGGCGGCGGCCGCCATCGCGATCTTGTCACTCACGCCTGGGTCGATTATCCGATCATCGACATCCTCAAGCGCCTGCCCGAATATCGCCGCTGAGGCGCAAGAGGGCCTTCTACGCGCATCCAATATGGCTGCACGCCCCGTTTTGCCTCAAGCCTGCGCGTATCCGTCCTTGACGCGCCGATGCGTTCCAGGTACCCAACCCGAAGACCGGGACGGCCCACTGTTTGCAATTTAAAGTTGCCAGGGCCGTCAAGATTTTCCAAATCGGAGCGTAGCGCAGCCTGGTTAGCGCACCAGTCTGGGGGACTGGGGGTCGGAGGTTCAAATCCTCTCGCTCCGACCATTCTTTCAACAGCTTAGCCGTATGCTCAATTTTGAGCAAACCTTTCGGCATCCCACGGCTCACTTGCTCGTTTGCGATCAGTTTGTCGAGGGAAGGTTGCTGATCGCTGGGCGATTTGCCGGGCAACGGACGATTGGACCGATCGACAATGATGAAAAGCGGCCCGATGCGATTTCGAACTGAAAATCAATTCGCAAGAAAATCAGTTCGCTTCGCTCGCATCAACGACGTCTTGAGACGCGTATTGGCGCGCTGAATTTTCGCGACCGTGCCAAAGACGAAGCGAATGTGATCGCTGGCGGCTTTCTCCGCGCGGTCCGGATCTCCGGCTATAACCGCTTCGCCGATCTCGATGTGCTGGCACAAGAGCTTTTCGCGTACCCCGGCCTCTCGATAAAGATTTTTGCGATTGAAGAAGATGTTGTTGCGCAGAAGTTCGCTCATGGCGCGCATCACATGCAGGACGACGAAGTTATGTCCGGCCTCATAGACGAGCATATGCAGGTTGACGTCCGCCTCGGCCTCCTGCGTGGAATCTTCAAGTTTGTGCGCCTTCCGCATTTCATCGATGGCCGCTCGAATGGCTTTTCTTTCGACTTCGGTCGCTCGCTCCGCCGCATCGCGAGCCGCGCGGGCCTCGACACAAAGACGAAACTCGAAATAATCCGCTGATGCCTGCTCGTTGTCGCGATAAAGATTGGCGAGCGGCGCCATGATCGGTGAAAGAAATTGCGCCACGTATGTCCCGCTCTTCGAAGATTTGAGAAGCCCGCGACGCGCGAGCTTGTCGATGCCCTCCCGAAGCGACGGCCGTGAGACGTCGAGCTTTTGTGCAAGCTCGCGCTCTGGCGCCAGTTTCTCGCCGGGCCGCAGCGTGCCTTCAAGAATGAGCTTTTCGATGTGAGCCGCAATCGCGTCGGCAATTTTCGGCGTACGTACGGCAAGCATTTCGCCTACCTCCAGATGTTGCGCGTTTCGCTCTTCTATTCACAGCGATGGTGCCGTGTCATTCGATATTTCCGTATGACTATAGTCGGCCGACAAATTTGACCATTCCGAAACACTGGTATAAAAATTTGACCAAAACACCGCCGAAGTCTAGCCGACGTGATGACTGGGGGGAACGGGTCGCATGTGGTCACAAGTCTACGACCCGCTCGGCAGCATGCTGCTTTCCGCGGCGGTTGCCCTTATTCCTGTCGTTGTTTTGCTCGCGAGCATCGGCCTCTTTGAGGTGCGCGCGCACTTGGCTGCGTTGCTCGGCCTCTCGGCCGCATTGCTTGTCGCGGTCCTGGCTTATGGCATGCCCGCGCCGATGGCCGGGATGGCAGCTGCATACGGTGCGGCGTTCGGATTCCTTCCGATCGGTTGGATCATCCTCAACGTCATTTTTCTCTACCGTCTGGCGAGCGAAAAAGGCGAGTTCGAAATCCTGCAGAGCTCGATCGCCCGTATCAGCGACGACCGGCGGCTACAGCTTCTCTTTGTAGCATTTTCCTTTGGCGCGTTCTTTGAGGGTGCCGCCGGCTTCGGAACGCCTGTTGCCGTCACATCGGCGCTGCTGATCGGACTTGGCTTCCCGCCGCTCGCGGCCTCTGGGCTATCCTTGATTGCCAACACCGCGCCCGTCGCCTTCGGCGCGCTCGGGACGCCCGTGGTTGCGCTCTCCGCCGTCACCGGACTCGATCTATATAAATTGAGCGCGATGGTCGGCATGCAGCTCGCCCCATTCGCGATCATCGTTCCATTCTGGTTGATCTGGGCTTTCGTCGGCTTTCGCAAGATGATCGAGGTCTGGCCTGCGATCCTCGTTGCTGGTGTCAGCTTTGCAATTCCGCAATTTCTCATCTCCAATTATCACGGCCCCTGGCTCGTCAACGTCGTCGCGGCGCTCGTTTCGATGGCGTCGCTCGCACTCTTTCTGAAGGTTTGGAGTCCCGCCATCCCGATGACGGAAATTCCGAACGCGGCCGAGAGGACAGACCCGCCACCTGCCGTATCGGACTTACATTCGTTCGCCGATTTGCGCCGGGCGTGGATGCCGTGGATCATCCTTGCGGTCTGCGTCTTCCTTTGGGGAACGCCCCAGGTTCGCGCTGGCTTGGATGGGCTTTGGATGGGAAAAATTCCGGTCTCAGGCCTTCATGAACTCGTTCAGAAAATGCCACCCGTCGTTCCATCGCCGCGCGCCGAAGCCGCGATCTTCAACGTCAACATTTTGTCCGCGACCGGAACCGGCATTCTCATTGCCGCGATCATATCCGGTATTCTTCTCGGCTATGGCGTGCTCGATCTTGTGCGCAACTATCTGAAGACCATCTATGTCGTTCGTTACTCGCTACTGACGATCTCGTGCATGATGGCGATAGGTTTCGTTACCCGCTACTCCGGCAGCGACGCGACGCTCGGGCTGACACTTGCGCATTCGGGTTGGGCGTATCCGTTCTTCGGAACCATGATCGGTTGGCTCGGCGTCGCTTTGACGGGATCCGACACATCCTCGAATGTGCTCTTCGGTGGGTTGCAGAAAATAACGGCCGAGCAGCTCGGCCTCAGTCCGATACTGATGGCGGCTGCCAACAGCGCCGGCGGCGTCATGGGAAAGATGATCGACGCTCAGTCGATCGTCGTCGCCTCGACAGCAACCAAATGGTACGGCCACGAAGGCTCGATCCTACGCTTCGTCTTTTTCCATTCGCTGGCGTTGGCGGCGCTCGTCGGGTTGCTTGTCATGGGACAGGCTTATCTCTGGCCATTTAATCTTATGGTGCGTTGAAAGTAGCGCCGAGCGGCGCCTTTCTCGGGTGCCCTCAATGTGAAGACTGATTTCGAGAATGAATTTGAGAAGGAGTGCGTGACGATGCCCTCAGTGACCATCAACGGCGAAGCTCATGAGTTCAACGGCGATCCCAATATGCCGCTGCTCTGGTATGTGCGCGATATGCTGAACTTGACCGGCACGAAATTCGGATGCGGTGCAGGCGTTTGCGGTGCCTGCACGGTTCACGTCGATGGCGTTGCCGTCCGCTCTTGCCAGACGCCGCTGAGTGAAGCCGCCGGGAAGTCGGTGACGACAATCGAAGGCTTGAGCCCGGATGGAAATCACGAGGTTCAGAAAGCGTGGCGCAAGATCAGCGTTCCTCAATGCGGCTTTTGCCAAGCCGGACAGATCATGCAGGCGGCGTCGTTGCTCACGAAGAACCGCGCGCCGTCCGATGCCGAGATCGTCGAAGCCATGTCCGGCAACATCTGCCGGTGTGGCTGTTACGAACGAATTCATGAAGCCGTTCGACTTGCCGCGGGAGGCGTATGATCATGCTGCAGTACCTCAAAGCCGAAGCGGATCGGTCTGTCGAGCCGGCGTTCTCTGCCGAAATTACCAATGTCAGCCGTCGCGGTGTCCTCAGCGGACTTCTCGGCGCGACTGGGCTAGTTCTCTCCGTCCGGCTTTCGCCCGCGAATGCGCGCGAGCACCTGAAGCTCTATCCGACCGGCGGCCTGAATATGCCCGACGGAGTTGTCTCGGACCCGCACATTTTCATCGCCATCGGGCCGGGCGGCGACGTCACGATCGTCACCCACCGGAGCGAGATGGGAACCGGCATTCGCACAAGTCTTCCGATGGTCGTTGCCGATGAGATGTGTGCCGACTGGTCGCGCGTGCGCTTGGTCCAAGCCCCAGGCGATGAGCAGAAGTACGGCAACCAGGACACCGACGGCTCGCGCAGTATGCGCCACTTCATTCAGCCGATGCGCCAGTGCGGAGCTTCGATGCGGACAATGCTTGAGACGGCAGCTGCCGCGAAGTGGGGCGTCGATGCTTCACTCTGCCGTGCGCGCAATCACGAAGTCGCGCTGCTCGACAAGGACAAGAAGGAGACCGGAAAGGTCCTGACATTCGGCGAGCTTGCCGATGCCGCGATGGGCGTGCCGGTTCCCGCGCAGGAAACGCTTCTCTATAAATCTCCCGATGAATTCACCTTGATGGGCAAGGGTGACGTTCAAATCGCCGATCTTCACGACATCACGGTCGGCAAGGCCGGCTACGGAGCCGATGTTCGCCTTCCCGGCATGAAGTTCGCTGTGGTCGCACGACCCGACGTCCTCGGCGGCAAAATAAAGTCGTACGATGCGTCGGCTGCTCTGAAAGTTCCCGGCGTCCATTCCATCCATGAGATCGAAGGCGTCTTTACGGTGCCGCGAAAGTTCGGCCAGCTTGGCGGCATCGCCGTCGTCGCCGACACGACCTACGCCGCAATTCAGGGTCGCGACGCCCTCACCATCGAGTGGGATAACGGCCCGAACGCCAGCTACGAATCCGAAGCCTTCGCGAAAGAGATGTCGGCAACGGCGGCAAAGCCCGGAAAAGTTCTACGTAATGAGGGCGATCCGGACGCTGCATTCGCCAACGCCAAGAACGTCATCACGGCGGAATATCACAGCCAGCATATGGCGCAGGCGCCGATGGAGCCGCTCGTGTGCGTCGCGCGTATCGTCGATGGGAAGGCGGAGATTTGGGCGCCGGTGCAAAGTCCCTATGGCGCGCGCAAGGATATCGCCGAAGCGCTGAAGATGCCGCTCGAAAGCGTGACCGTACACGTCACGCTGCTCGGCGGAGGCTTCGGTCGCAAGTCGAAGTGGGACTTCATGCTTGAGGCCGCACTTCTATCGCAGAAGCTCGGCGGCACGCCCGTGCTGCTGCAATGGACGCGCGAGGACGATATTCAGCACTCATTCTATCATACGACGTCGGTCGAGCGCATCGAGATCGCGGCAGACGATAAGGGTAAGGTCGTAGGCTGGCGTCATCGCACGGTCGCGCCGTCGATCGTTTCGACGTTCAAGAAGGATGACGGCTATCAGTTCCCGATCGAATACGGCATGGGCTTCGTCGATGTCCCATTCGACATCCCGAACATCCGCTGCGAGAACGGTCAGGCGATGGCTCACACGCGCATCGGCTGGTTTCGGTCGGTGTCAAACGTTCAGCGCGCGTTTGCCGTTCAATCCGCCGTGTGTGAGGCGGCCCACAAACTCGGCCGCGACCCGAAGGATTTCCTTCTCGAATTGATCGGTCCGGATCGCAATATAGATCCCAAAGCGTCCGGGTTCCCGCCCGACTTCTGGAACTACGGCGAGCCCTACGAGGAATTCCCGATCAACACGGCGCGCTTGAAGAACGTAATCCGCGTCGCCGCTGAAAAGGCCGGATGGGGAAAGAGCATGCCGCCCCACGAAGGTCTCGGCATCGCAGCGCACCGCGCCTTCGCGAGTTACGTTGCGAGCGTCGTGCACGTCAAAATCGACGACGACGGCACCATCCGCGTTCCCAAGGTGACGTCGGCGATCGATTGCGGCTTCCACGTCAATCCCGAGCGCATTCGCTCGCAGATGGAAGGCGCGGCGGTGATGGGGATGTCAAACGCGCTCTACAGCGGCATCACTTTTAAGAATGGTGCGGTCGAGCAATCGAATTACTTCGACTACAACGTAACGCACATGAGCAATTTTCCTCAGAAGGTCGATGTTCACATCATCGAGACGCCCGAGAGTGTTCATGCGGGCGGCGTGGGCGAACCTGGCGTACCGCCATTTGCGCCGGCGCTTGCCAACGCCATTTTCGTGGCAAGCGGCAAAAGGTTGAGAAATCTTCCGATGGGCGACAAACTCGCTTAACGGAACACGCGCGGGAGCGGAAAGACTTTTGACGATCTTTTCGCTCCTATGTCGTTCGTTCGAGCGGGACTAAGTTCTGCGGGCCAGGCCCCTCATCCACGCTCGTGCGCAGAGGAAAGATAGCTCGCGACGCGGGTCGCTTCGATGTCGCCTCGTTCCACGGCGGCGCGCACTGCGCAGCCCGGCTCAGCGCCGTGTCTACAATTGCGAAATCGGCAACCGCTCGCCAGGGTTTCGATATCGTCGAAATCCACCTCGACATTGTCGGCGCTCTTCCAAAGCTCCAGCCCTCGCATTCCGGGCATGTCGATCACGGCGCCACCTTGCGGACGTATGAACAACTGGCGATGCGTGGTCGTATGCCGGCCCCGACTATCGTGAGCACGGATTTCCTGCGTCGCCTGCTCTGAGTATCCCGTCAACTTGTTCGTCAGCGTCGACTTGCCGACGCCGGATGAACCAATAAGGCCGACTGTCTGATTGCCAGCGAAATAGCGCTCGATATCGGAGATCCCGTCGCCAGAGCGAGCGCTGATCGCGTGAACCGCGACGCCCGGAGCAAACTCGGCGATCTCTTTGATGATACCCGCCAAATCATCGGCGAGTTCGGCTTTGTTGAGAATGATTACGGGAACCGCGCCGCTATCGCGGACCAACGCCAACAGTCGCTCGATCCGGGGCAGGTTAAAATCGCCGTCCGGAGCGGTGACGATGAACACGATGTCGACGTTCGCCACCAAAAGCTGTGGGCGTTGCTCACCCGATGCCTTCCGGACCAAAGCACTGTGGCGGCGAAGGACGTCCTCGATCGTTGCGTTACCATCGCCCTGCGCCGGACGCAGAGCCACGAAATCACCGACGCCCGCAAGATCGGAGCGCTGAACTGCGGCGTTGCGCAGGCGCCCTGTCATCACTGCGGAGAACTCACCGGCGTCCGTCGCGACCCTGAAATGGCTGCGATGTTCGCTGACGACGCGGCCGGGAATCAGTCCGTCGGCAGCGTGCGCACCGAATTCCGCCTGTCGTTGGCCGCTCCAACCTACTGCGTCCAATGACATATCTCGTTCCTCGACCGGCGAAAGTGCGCGCCTTGGCAATCATCATTAGCAGCTAAGGCAATAGAGTGCTAAAAGAATGATCCGTGCATTTGAGGCGCGTCGTCTGCCGACGCGCCAAGGCCGCACACCAGCAAAAAATCAGAAGATTTGAGGATTTCAATGAAATTCCGGCCCTTGCACGACCGCGTCCTTGTTAAGCGGCTCGAAGAGGACAGCAAGAGCGCGGGCGGCATCATCATTCCCGATACCGCCAAGGAAAAGCCGTCGCGAGGCGAAGTCTTGGCCGTCGGTCCAGGCGCGCGCGATGAGAGCGGCAACATCAACGTTCCGGACGTCAAGCTCGGCGACATCGTGCTGTTCGGAAAATGGTCGGGCGCCGAGGTCAAAATCGACGGCGACGATCTGCTTATCATGAAAGAGAGCGACATCCTCGGCGTGGTCGAGGGCAGCACCAAGATCAAGGTTGCAGCCTAGAGTTATCGACGCCCATCCCCCAATCCAGGAGTTGCTTACCCATGGCCTCTAAAGACATCAAATTCGGTCAAGACGCGCGCGATCGCATGCTGCGTGGCGTAGACATTCTTGCCAACGCAGTGAAGGTCACGCTCGGCCCGAAAGGCCGCAACGTCGTGCTCGACAAGTCCTACGGCGCGCCGCGCATCACCAAGGACGGTGTGACGGTCGCCAAGGAAATCGAGCTTACGGACAAGTTCGAGAATATGGGCGCGCAGATGCTTAAGGAGGTCGCATCGAAGACCTCCGACATCGCGGGCGACGGCACAACGACCGCAACTGTGCTTGCTCAGGCGATCATCAGAGAAGGCGCGAAGTCTGTCGCAGCCGGTGCGAATCCGATGGACCTGCGACGCGGCATCGATATGGCGGTTGCAGTCGTCGTGGAAGAGCTGAAGTCGAAGGCCAAAAAAGTCACGTCGAATGAAGAGATTGCCCAGGTCGGCACGATTTCCTCGAACGGCGATAAAGAAATTGGCGCCAAAATCGCAGAGGCCATGAAACGCGTCGGCAACGAAGGCGTCATCACAGTCGAAGAGAGCAAGAGCTTCGAAACCGAGCTTGAAGTTGTCGACGGCATGCAGTTCGATCGCGGGTATCTTTCGCCCTACTTTGTGACCAATGCCGAGAAGATGACGGTGGAACTTGAGGATCCTTACATCCTCATCCACGAAAAGAAACTCGGTGGCCTGCAGGCGCTTCTGCCGCTGCTCGAAGCGGTCGTACGGGCGAGTAAGCCGCTCCTCATCATCGCGGAGGACGTCGAAGGCGAGGCGCTCGCGACCCTTGTTGTCAACAAACTGCGCGGCGGCCTCAAAGTTGCTGCCGTCAAGGCTCCGGGTTTCGGCGACAGGCGCAAAGCCATGCTCGAAGATATCGCCATCGTCACCGGCGGCAGTGTGATTTCCGAAGATCTTGGCATTAAGCTCGAGAATGTAACGCTCGAAATGCTCGGCCGAGCCAAGAAGGTCACGATCGACAAGGAGAACACGACGGTCATCGATGGTGCCGGCGAAAAGTTGGCTATCGAGGCACGCGTCAATCAGATCAAAACGCAAATCGAAGATACGACGTCGGACTACGATAAAGAGAAGCTGCGAGAGCGTCAGGCGAAGCTGGCTGGCGGCGTCGCCGTTCTCAAAGTCGGTGGCGGTAGCGAAGTCGAAGTCAAGGAGCGCAAGGACCGCGTTGATGACGCGCTTCATGCGACCCGCGCGGCAGTCGAAGAAGGTATCGTTCCGGGCGGCGGCGTCGCGCTGCTCAGGGCAATTCAGGCGCTAGAGAAGCTAAAGTCTGCCAATCAGGATCAGACAACCGGAATAACGATTATTCGCAGGGCACTTCAGGCTCCGGCGCGCCAGATCTTCACAAATGCAGGCGAGGACGGCTCGGTGATCGTCGGTAAGATCCTTGACAACGCGTCGTACGCCTTCGGCTTCAACGCTCAGTCCGGCGCTTATGGCGATCTCGTCGCTCAGGGCGTGATCGATCCAGCTAAAGTCGTGCGCTGTGCGCTCCAGGATGCAGCTTCCGTTGCCGGACTTCTCATCACGACCGAAGCCATGATTGCTGATTTGCCGGACAAGGATGCGGACCATGCGCCCGCGTCAATGGGCGGCGGCGGTATGGGCTTCTAACCCACATCTGCGAGTCTCAGATGCCGGCCGCTTGATGCTTTTTGGCGGCCGGCACACTTTTCTCAGCAATCGTCCGATTCACAAGACATGAGGATGCGCGATGGTCATGACGGAACGAACAACCCGCTCTGCTGTGAGTTTCGCGCACCGGTTCCACCTCGCCGGAATTGAGGGAAGTTACCCGCCAGGCACTTACGCAATTGAAGTATCCGAAGAGCCTGTAGCGGGCATGACGTTTGTCGGATACCGGCGAACACAGACCACCATCGAGTTGCCGTCGAACAAGGCTTACGTGTCGCGGCAAGTCGTTGAGATTGAACCCGCCGACCTGGAAGCAGCGTTGGCGCGAGATTTGGAGGCAGGCAATGGCAAATCCTAGAGTGCCGATTTCGAAATTCAAAGTCGGACAGACGGTCGATTTTTCTCCCTCGTTGCGCGGGCTGGCTGCCTCGGCGAGGCTTTACAAAGTCACGCAAGTGTTGCCTACGGAAGGTCGCGAGCGTCAGTATCGCATCAAGACGATCGCCGAAGCATTCGAGCGCGTGGCACGCGAGAGTGAGTTGGCGGCGTCCGCGGCCATTTGAACGACACCCTCGTCCGCGATGGATCACGCATGGCGATCCGATGGCGGGCGGCGGCAATGACGGAGGCAAAGATCAAAAGATGATTCACTGGAAGCCGATCGGAGAATACGTCGAGCCCAACTGGTTAAAACTTGGGACGGAGCTGCCGCCAGTGCTTTTCTGGCGCCCCAAAAAAGGGGCGACGCTCGGTTATATTCGGGACGGCGAGCTTTTTGACGCAAAATGGGTCTATGTCTGTGACTCGAACAAGGTGTCCGACTTCTCGACGGTCAACGGTCCTGACGACAACGTCGTAGATCTGGACGCACATCGGGCCGAAGCTTGACGAATACCTCTGACTTTTCGGTCGCTGTCCTATGGCCACAATGCGAATATTTGCCTTTCGCGAGACTGCAAATCGGCTGGCGTCAAATAAAGCTGGCTATGGCGTCCGCGAGCGCGCAGAGTGATGGTACCGTCGGTATCGTCCAGAGGCGCCGATGGCTGAGAGAGGCTCGTGCTCCCGCCTGCACAAGGAGGAGCTATGCTCCCTCATCCAGCATTTAATCCCGATCAATTCGCGCTGTGCTACAGTGCGTATGCCTCAGCGTTGCACGACATCCAGTATCAGGAAGACCGAGCGGATACTGCGCCGCCAAGCGATAATACCTGTCTTGTCGTCGCTCTTCGCATCATCGAAGCGTCCGCAAACGGCGTGCGCGATCTTCCGAATCTCAAGCGATTTGGGCTCGCTGATTTGATACGGGGTTGAGCTTATAGGCAGTCGAAGAAGCAGAATTTGCTCGGCCAAATCGGTTGATCTGAGCGGACGATGCGACGTGTCGGGGACCTCGCCCCATCTCACAGGACCAAAGGGAGCATAATGAAACTTCGGATCGGATGCGAATTGCAATATGCGTTCGAGCAGCCGACTCCAGCGATTTTGATGCTCAATGTCCACTTTACGCGCGCCTCCGACCTTGCCGCGCCGGACCACATCAGGATCAGCCCGTCTGTGCCAATCTCAGGCTACCGAGACGGGTTCGGCAATTGGTGCTGTAGGCTCGTCGCCCCAGCCGGACGGGTGCGCATCTCGACGGATGCCGTCATAAGCGATAACGGCTTGCCCGATCCGGTAATTTCAAATGCAAGACAGGTGCCGGTCGAAGAGCTTCCAGAGGAAGCTCTGGTTTTTCTCCTGGCGAGCCGCTTTTGCGACAGCGACCGCTTGCTGGATCTGGCCTGGACGTTGTTCGGCCACGTAACGCCGGGCTGGGGACGCGTTCAAGCGATCTGCGATTTGGTCCATCAGCACATCACGTTCGGCTACGAGCATGCGCGAGTGACACGGACAGCGTCCGAAGCCTACGAAGAACGGCGCGGTGTCTGTCGCGACTACGCACATTTGGCTGTCGCGTTCTGCCGGGCTTTGAACATTCCGGCGCGCTATTGCACCGGTTACCTTGGCGACGTTGGCACGCCGCCGCCTTATCCGCCAGGTGATTTCGCTGCTTGGTTCGAAGCGTTTCTTGGCGGCCGTTGGTACACGTTCGACCCCCGGAATAACGTTCCACGTATCGGAAGAGTCTTAGTCGCACGAGGGCGCGATGCGGCGGACGTTGCCATGACAACGACGTTTGGCCCTAACAAGCTGGAATCCTTCCGCGTATGGACGGACGAAATTCCCGACGATGCGCGTACGTCCACAGCACGACCGACAGCGAAAACACGCTAAGAATTTTTCATACGCCGCGTGCCGCGCCATCCAGGCTGGCTATTCATGCTCCCGACGGACGCGGTCGAGGATGACGGCTAAGATAATGACGATGCCGACGGCAAGCGTTTGATAAAAATCCGAGATGCCGATCATGTTCATCGCGTTGGAGAGCATGCCGAGGATCAACACGCCGTAAAAGACTTGGAGCATGCTGCCGCTGCCGCCTGTCAATGCGACCCCGCCCAGAACAACGGCGGCGAGCGACTGAAGCGTCAGCGTGGGCGCTGCCACCGGTTGCGCCGCGCCGACCCACGCTGTCATCACCAGCGCACCGACGCCCGACGTCACCCCCGCGGCCGCATAGACAAGCATTGTGTAGAAACGAACGTCGATGCCCGATTTCTCGGTTGCCGATCGGCTAGAGCCGATAGCGTAGATATACCGGCCGAAGATCGTCCGGCGCAGCAGGAACCAACCGACGATCATCGTCGCGCTGCTGATGACAACCGTCGATGGAATCCCCAGCACATTTCCGAAACCGACGGTGTCGGTCAGAGCGTCCGGCACGTTATAAATAGGCACGCCGTTCGAAAGGATGAGCGCGATGGCTTGTGCGATCGACATCATGCCGAGCGTGACGATCAACGGTGTCGTCTTGAGATAGGCAATGATGAAGCCGCTGGCGAGCCCGGCCAGCCCGCCTGTAAGAAGCATCACGGCGATGCAGCCGCCGATTCCGACGTGCGGCAACGCCGTGATGCCCGCCACCCCGGCTAAAGACATGACTGCGGCGATGGAAAGATCCAATCCGCCGCTGATGATCGCGAACGCCTGGCCGGTTGAAGCGATAGCCAGCGGCGCGATCTGCCGCGCGAGATTCTCGAAATTACTCCAGCTGAAAAATCGCGGTTCGATGGCGCCGGCCGTGAGCGCTAGCATGACGATGAAAATCGGCAGCGCCAGATCGCCAAGCTTGAGGTGCGCGGGCCAAGCAAACGATCTCACGTGGGGTGTCGTCATGGTGCTATTTTGCTGCGTGCTTCTCATGATTTGTCCCGGTGTCGCCTTGTCGATGCGTGTGCTCCGCAGTTCCTAATTCGCCGAGCACGTCCGCGATGATCGCGGCCTCGTCGGTCGCCGTCGGCGCAACGTATTCGTTGATGATGGCGCCGTTGAACATCGTGAAAACGGCATCTGAAAGCCCGATCGTTTCGCCAAGATCGCTCGACACCAGCAGCACGGAGAGGCCGGCGGCGGCCCGCTCGCGCAACAACTGATGAATGTCGCGCTTTGCCGCGATGTCGATGCCCGCTGTCGGGTCCTCCAGAATGAGAAGCCTCTTCGCGTGGCCGAGGCACCGCCCGAGCAAAACTTTTTGCTGGTTGCCGCCACTGAGGCTGAGCATCGCGTTGTCCTGATCTCCATAGCGCACGCCGAGCGCCCTGAGCTGCTGTTCGGCGGCCGCCCGCTCGGCTTTGAGGGAAATGATGCCGCCCCGGCTGAAGCTGCTGAGCTGCGTCAGAGTCAAATTCTCGCGAATGGCCCGCGCGGGGAGAACGCCATTGCTGGCGCGGCCCGACGGCAGATACCCGACCCCCATCGCGCCGGCGGCGGCCGGAGTTCGCGGCGCATAATCTTGCCCATCAAGCGACGCTTTCGGCCCCGCAAATCGTTCGAGCCCGGCAAGACCTCGAACGATGGCTTCGCGCCCGCATCCGACGACACCGTAGAGTCCGACAATCTCGCCGCGCGCTATACCGATTTCGCAGGCGGCGCCGTCGCGGTTCGGCACATTGCGAAGTGAGAGCAACGCGTCCTTGGCGCGCTCTCGCCGCATGATCGTCGTGTGTTGCGCGCGTTTGCCCGCAAGCCTCTGAAGCACGTAATCGGCGTCCACGTCGCCGCTGATCGGAAATGAATCGACCAACCCGCCGTCCTTCATGATGCTAACCCGGTCGCCCGCCGCGATAACCTCTTCGATATGATGGGTGATAAGGACGATCGCGGTGCCGTCTGCCTTCACGCGCTCGAGAATCTCGAAGAGCTTCCGCTTCTCGACGGCACCGAGCATGGCGGTCGGCTCGTCGAGAATGAGCACCCGCGGACGCAGCGCCAGCGCCTTTGCGATCTCGATGAGCTGCTGCATGGCGATCGGCAGCTTTCGTGTCCGCGTGCCGAGGTCGATGCTCAGGCCGAGGTCGGCCAGCAACTGACGGCAGCGCGTATCTTCCGCGTTGGGCCGCAGAAGCGACAGCAGATGCGAGCCGCGTTCATCACCGAGACAGATGTTCTCACGCACGGTGAGGTCCGGCGCCAGGGAGAGTTCTTGAAAAACGACGACGATGCCGCGTTTGCGGGCATCCGCAACGGATCGGATGTCGGTTCGGAGACCGTCAACGTGGATTTCGCCTTCATCGGCGTTATAGACGCCGCCGACGATTTTTCCGATCGTCGATTTCCCGGCGCCGTTTTCGCCCAGCAGACAATGGATCTCGCCGGGACAGAAGAAAAGAGAAACATCACGTAGCGCACGCGTCGCGCCAAATCGCTTCGATATGTTTCGAACTTCAACCGCCGGAGAGCAGCCCGCCGGTTTATCCCCGCGGGCCGCGTCAACGTCACTTTGAAGCGTGCCTCGCATCACATCTCCGCCTCACTGCATCGCCTGAATCGACCAGTCTTTCGGCGGCAGCTCGTACAATTCGAATGGATACGTATCGGCATTTGCCTGCGTGATCATCGTAATCGGAACCATCAGCGCCGGATAGGGCGTGCCGTCCCTCGTGAGGTTCGGCGTCGGCAGGCCTTCATTTTCGCGGATCGCATATTGAACGATCAACCGGCCCATGATGATGCCGGCCTCGGAGCAAATAGCGAGGAGGCGACCGTCTTTCAGCATTGGAATGGCTTCGCGGACGACCGAACTCGAAACGACTTTCGTCGGCTTGCCGAGTTGCTTCGCGGCCTGCACCGCACCCATGCCGAGCGAGATTTCCGGAGTGTAGATGAATCCGGCGTCAGGATTTTTGAGGAGCAAGTCTGAGGCTTGCGAGAGGCCCTGCTCGATGCCAAGCCCGCCGCCAACAGCGCCATCGATGACTTTTAGGTTGGGACATTTCTTCGCTTCGTCCTGAAAGCCGAGGTGGCGCAAATGGGCCCATTCGGCACCGGCGGGTCCCGGGATGGCAATGACGCTCGCACCGGACGGCCCTTTGGCCTTGCAGACGACATCCTCGAGCGCCGCACCGATGGCCTTATCGTCCTGCCCGACACCGAACGCGACGGCGGCGCTGTTCACGGGAATGCCCGCCGCGACGACCTTTATTCCTGAAGACTTCAGGTTCCTCAGGATCGCATTATATCCATCGAAAGCCGCCGCGCCGATAACGACAACGTCCGCACCAAGTGATTTCAGCGTTTCGAGTTGCGCGAACTGCTCTTTCACATTGCCGTATCCGCCAGCGACCGAGACCTGCAGAACTTGGACGTGTGAACGCTTCGCTTCATCGACGATGCCGTAGGCGATGCCCTTCCAGAAATCGTCGTGAAGATGGACAAGCGTCACGCCGATCTTCAGTGGCTTTGTCGCAACGACGGGTTCGATGATGTGGCGCAGGCGGTCTGGTTCGTCCGCATGCGAACGTGCAGCGTTAAAGAGCGATAGACCGATGACAACGGTCGAAATCACGAATTGGCGCGTGGTCGTCGTAATGGAGCCGGACAAAGTTGCTTCTCCTGGTTGGAAGATAAAACTCCTGTTTCATTTCTCCGAAGGCACACCAGATAGACCCGAGAGTTTCCGTCTCTTCACATGACAAAGCCGTGCAGTTTGGCTTCGCTCACGAGTTCGGACACCACGCTGACGGCAAGGCTAAGTCGGCTTTTAGTTGCGGGAATGAGGCCAATTGGCGCGCGAATACGTGTGAGGCTTTCGGGGCTGATGCCTAGGTCGTGAAGCTCGGAGATTCGCTTCTCCGCGACTGCATTGCTTCCAAGTACCCCAATATAGAAGCAGGCAGAGCGCAGTAGAGTTTGGATGACTGGAATTTCCCAGTGGTGATCGTGGAAGACCAGGATCGCCGCAGACCATAGATCAACTTCAGTGGTGATCGCCTGGTTAGGATCGGAGATCTCGCGCGCCATGAGGCCGAAATTCCGAACGTCCGAACGCGTCGCCCGGTCTGGTGTCGCAACGTCAAGGACAAAGCCAACCGACGACAGCAAATGCGCGATCGCCGCCATGCTCGGACCTGCGCCGATCAGATGCACCTTGAGCGTCGGAATGACGGCGCGCCGAAACAACACGCCATCCATCCGGCTCGTCGAGCCTCCGGCTTGCGGAAGCCATTCGATGCGGCTCTCACCGGTATCGAGGTTCGTGACGTGCGACACGGCCTCTCTGGTACGCCGTGCGTCCATCAAGCGTTCGGCGATGTGATCGTCGGGCGCCTGATCGATGAAGATATCGATACCGCTGCCGCAGGGCAGCCTGATATCGAAATACGGAGAGCCGTTGCCATAGCGAACGAGCTTGTTCTTGCCCTCGCGAATGCACTGCTGCGCCTCAACCGCGACGGCGCTTTCAAGGCATCCACCGGAGAGGTAACCCGCGTAATGGCCCTCCGAGGATACGGCCATGAGCGAACCGAGCGCGCGCGGCGAACCGCCTTCGATGTTCACCAACGTAACGAGCGCGCACTTCAAACCCATACGCCGCCAGGCCAGAAAGCTCGGCAGCACATCCTCTCCCGCAACGAGATTGCGTTGGATCACTTGAGCCTGAAATTGCGGATCCATTGGCTTCACAAAGGCAGATCCTTCGTTTCCCCGCACGGAGACTGGAAGAGGCGATGTGAGTGGAGCGGCCGGACTTAAGGCCGCCCGTGCGTTTCGAGATGTGAGGGTTATGCCGCCTTTGCGAGCACTGGATCGTAGGCGATATAGCCCATGCCGCAGATCCACTCCATGACGGGCTCGTAGCCTACGATGTGCGCCGGTGCGCCACCCATCGCACCCATCACCGCGACCCAATTGAGGATTTCGTGGCCGCCGTGCCCACCGCCTTCCTCGACTTCGTCGTAGGTCATGGCGCGAAGCTTCTCGGCGTCGCCCTGGGCAAACGCCTCGATGATCTCGCGATCCCAATGGGCGTTGACCAGCGGATGCTGGATGCGAAGCGGCCACTGCATCTTCGATGCCATCTCGATCTCGTAGCTCGCGAGATCGGAATATAGGCTCGGGTCCTCGATGGCGACGTGACGGCCTTCTGTCTGATATTTTTTCATACGCATCAGGAATTCATCGTCTTCGGGCGCGCCCTCCGTCCACACAGGCGGCCAGTGGGAGAGACCGCCCGTCGCGAGGAATGCCACGCGCAGATCGGCGGGCAGGGCATCGACTAGTTTTCGAACGGCGGCGCCGAAATCGTAAGCTCTCTGCATCGTCGGCAGCGGCGGCGAAAAGACGTTGATGTAAAGCGGCAGAACCGGGATATCGAAATTAGGCGTCAGAAACTTGAGCGGGACGAGAAGGTTGTTGCCGTATTCGATTTCGCCCATGCGAGCGACGTCGAAGCCCATGCCCACCAGACCGCGCAGCATCGCCTCGCCAAGTTCGGGCTGACCGTCGATGACGACCTTTTCGTCGAACTTGAGCGCTTCCATCATGTAGTCGGCAGGCCCGCTGTGGGTCTGCGCGATGCCGACGGCAAACGTCGGCATGAGGTTACGAAAATGGTTTTCGAAGTGGTCGTCCAGGAAAGCGATGATGACATCGGGCTTGGCTTCCTGGAGGCGTCGGGCGCACTCTGCATGGGCGGCGGCAATGCTATCTTTCATCTCCTTGCTCGGAGCGTCGGGCCATCCAAGCACGCCCGGGGCATGCGACATACTGAGCGCGGTTACGACTTTCGCCATAGGAGACTCCTATTTTTCGTCATTGCACTAACGGCGCGCCTGTTGGACGAACCGAAACCGGTTGACTGATAGATATCGTCCGCTCGCGCGGACTGGGGGTATTTATCGGATGGTGGAATTCTTCACCTCCCGGTCGCGACGACGCCCAAAACTCTCGCCCATGAGGTTAATCAAGCGCGCCAGTTCCGCGGCGGAACTACCCGCCACGAAATCGTCGATTAGCGGCAATGCCGCCTGCATTCCCTTCGTAAGCGGCTCGAACCCCGGGGTCGATTTGTGTGGGTTTGCCCAGATGATCCGGTGACTTAAGGTTTGCAGCCGCCGCATCTGTTGACCGAGCAGGTCCGCGCCGCCGCGCTCCCAGCCGTCGGAGGCAATTACAATGATTGCGCCCCTGGCCATGCCGCGCTGTCCCCAAATGTCGAGAAACGCCCGGATCTGATCACCGATCCGGGTGCCGCCGGACCAATCCGGAACAGCGCGCGAGGCAGCGAGCATCGCGGCTTCGGCGTCCTTCGTATCGAGATATTTGGTAATGCGGGTGAGCCTCGTACCGATTGTGAACACTTCCGTTCGGCAGCGCGCGCACGCATACGCCGCATATCCGAAGCGCAGAAGTCCGGGTGCGAACGGCGCCATCGAACCGCTGATGTCAAGAAGAAGAATTCGCTTCCGCGCGCGCTCGCGGGGCAGGCTTTTGAACAGCCGGTCTGGTTCGCCGCCGCGAGCATAAGCGGCTTTGACCGTCCTGCGGATATCGATCGGCCCACGGCTGGAGCTTTTTCGCCGCCGTCCCCGCTGCATCGCCACTTTCGAGCGCAGTTGGGAAATGAGCTCAAAGATCAATTCCCGTTCTTCCGCCGACAGTGCCGAGAGTTTCCGCGTCCGCAAAACTTCGACGGCGCTGGCCGCCCCCATTTCGATCTCGCGATCATCATCTTCGTCGTCATCGGCCGACGACCGCTTTACCGATCCCGCCGAACCCGGGATGATCGGTGTGGCGTCGGGGTCAGGGAGGATTTCGGTCGCAAGCGTATCGTGTCCGAAAAAGTAGCGGGCAAAGCACGCGTCGTAGCGCGCCATATCGCCGGGGGAGCCGCACAGCGTCGTGCGACCACACAGGAATAGCGTATAAAGGCCGCCGCCCTCGATCACCGTTGTCGCCTCGAACAACATTTCGATGCGGCTTGCATCGATGTAAAGACCCGCTTCGCGCAGCGTTTCGATGAAACCGAGAACCGATTCCTGCGCCGCGTGCATTCTCGTCACGCCCCCTGCGGCACCAGCAGACTGTATTTCCCGGAAATCACCCGCGCCTGATCCTCATGATATTTAAGGACAGTTCCAAGCGTCAGTGCGGCTTCGCGAGGCGTGATCTCGGTTGCGCCAAGCGCGAGCAGCGACCGCGCCCAGTCGAGACTTTCAGCAATTCCCGGCGCCTTGAGCATACCGGCGCCTCTGAGGCGCGCGACCGCCGCCAGGATCTGGTCGGCGAGGGGCACCGGGATGGCCGGAAAGCACCGTTCGATGATCGCCCGTTCGCGCGCAATGCTCGGATGCTCGATCCATTGATAGAGGCAACGCCGCTTCAGGGCATCGTGTACGTCGCGCGTCCGGTTCGACGTGACGATGACGAACGGCGGCACGGCGGCCTTGATTGTTCCGAGCTGAGGAACCGTGATCGCATATTCGGACAGAGCTTCCAGGAGGAACGCTTCAAACTCGTCGTCGGCGCGGTCGATCTCGTCGATCAGCAAAACGCTTGGCGTCGTCTCGAAGGCCTTGAGGATCGCGCGGGGCTGCAGAAACCGGCGGTCGTAAAGCTCGCTTTCGAGGCTTTCCGCGTCCTTGCGCCCGACGGTCTCGGCGACCCGCATATGCAAGAGCTGCCGGGAGAAATCCCAAGCATAGAGCGCATCGGACTCGTCCAGCCCTTCATAGCACTGAAGGCGGAACAGCGGCCAGTTGAAGGCCTCCGAGACGGCGTGTGCTAGGGCGGTCTTCCCAACACCGGGCTCTCCTTCGCAAAAAAGCGGCCGTTGGAGTCGAAGCGACAGGAATACGGACGCACAGACCGATTCCTCGGCAAAATAGCCGACCGTTTCGAGCGCTGAACCGAGCGCTTCGTAATCGGCGGGGATTTGATGCGCGGCCATCGGCGTCAGGCCGTCTCGAGCGCGGGCGTTGTTTCTGTCTCGCCCCTCATCACCTGTGCCGCTTCCATCGCCGCGTCAACGATATGCTGATAGCCGGTGCAACGGCAGAGGTTACCTGAGATCGCAACCCGAACTTCCGCCCGCGTCGGATTTGGGTTCTCTTCCAGAAAGTTTTTCAGAACCATCAGCATTCCCGGCGTGCAAAATCCGCATTGCAGGGCATGACACTTATGGAACGCCGCCTGCAGCGGATGCAGGTCGACCTTATTCGAGCTCATGGCGTCGAGCGGTTTGTAAACGCTCGCAAGCGTCTGCGTCGTAATGTGGGTCACAGGCGTTACGCGCTGCTGCGACAAAGATTCGACCGTATAGATGGTGGCATCTTGCGCTTGCAGTGCCAGCACATTGCACGATTTGACTGTCGCGCCGTTGAGATCGACGGCGCAACAGCCGCAGCGGGCCTCATAGCATCCGGCATGTGTGCCGGTCAGATGTCCGACATCGCGGATGAACTCGATCAGCAGCGTGCGCTCGTCGACATCGCCCGCAACGGTCTTGCCGTTGATGGTCATCGAAATCTTCGTCATGATGCGTGAACTCCCGTGGAGAGGCGGGTCAAAACTCTCGCTGCCAGAGAAATGACGAGTTCAGACTGATACTTCTGTCCCCTCGTGACCGCATTTTCCGGTGGCAAAACTTCGTTCGATACGCGCATGGCGACGCCGGGCAAGAAGATGGCGCCGAGACTTCGACCCTTCAGCGAGTTGGCGGTTCCGATCGCAACGACCGGCGCTTTCGCGACGCCACCGACCACGATGCGCAGCCGTTCGACCGTGCCGTCCGGGGCGAAGAGCACAGCACCTGCCACCGTCGCAATCGCGGCGTCGAATGTGCGGAAGCGGAATTTCTCGAACGCGACGTTGCTCCAGTGGGGGAGGGCGGGAACGGTGATGTCGGTCAAGATCTCGTCGCGCGCGATATAAGTTCCACCCGAAGCGTTGAAAAACGCGTCGGCGTTGAGCACGCGCACTCCCCGTGCCGACGTCAACTTAAACGACGCTTCAAGTCCGCTCAGCAACGTCGGCATGTCGAAGCGAACCCCGGCCTCGCAAACGCCACCGCCGATTGTGCCCATGCTGCGGACGGAGCGGTCGGCGAGATTGCCCGCCACCGCCGGGATTTCCGCGTGCCACCCAGGAAGCGCTATCTTCGCGAGCTTGGCGTAGGTGGTGCAAGGTCCGATTTCGAGCGAACCCGCCTCGGTCTCGGTGACGCCAGAAAGGCCGGGCACGTCGGCGATCGAAATCACGCTGTTCGGACGCGCGTTTCGCTCCTTGAGCGCGAGAAGCAGGCTCTGGCCGCCGGCAATGATTTTTGCGTCCGGGCCGGCCGTCGCCAACACACCGACGGCATCGTCGAGGGTTGCGGGCCGATGGAAACTGAATGGGGTCAAAAGAAGAGCTCCAATTCGCCTTTGGGTTTCGGCCATGACTGAGCATCGCGCGGCCCGAGATAGTCCGGCATGTCGTCGGGATAGCGAAAATCCGCCTTGCCGCTGCGCTCCTTCTCGCGAAGGGCGAGAAGGATCCGATCGGGCGTGATCGGCAGCTCGGTGAAGCGAATGCCGATGGCATTCGCGATGGCATTGCCCATGACGGCCGGAACCGGCCCGGTTCCGGATTCGCCCGCGCCCTTCTGCCCGCCCGGGATCGCCGTCGACGGCGCCGGAATTTCAAACATCCTGTTCAACTCGGGCATGTCGGCGGCTTGCGGCGCCTGATATTCGGCGAATGTCGCGTTCACCATGTGCCCCATCTTGTCGTAGACGTAGTCTTCGCCGAGAGCCATGCCGATGCCCATCAGGAAGCCGCCTTGATGCTGGCCCTCGACGATCAGCGGATTGATCACCGTGCCGGTATCGTGGACCATCACATAATCGAGAATCTCGATCTGACCGGTTTCCGGCGAGATGCGGACATGTGCAGCGTGCGCCGACCCGGCATACGTCACCGAGAAGTTGCCCGAGCCGTCCGGTCCCTCGCGATCCGTCGGCGTGTCGTATGTCGCGACGGCCTCAAGCGTCGGTTCGAAGCCCGGCGGCAATTGGTGCGTGCGGTAAACCGAGAACGTCGCCAGGTTTTCGAGATAAAGGCCGCTGTCGCCCATGCCGCGAACATAAACGCGGTCATTCCCCGTCTCCAGATCCTGCGGGTCGGCCTCAAGAACGTGCGCAGCAATGGCGACGATCTTCTCGCGTAGGCGCTCGGCGGCTGTCCGGCATGCGGTTCCGAGTACGGCGGCGGCGCGGCTTGCGTAGGTACCGAGACCGAACGGTGCGTTGGCCGTATCGGGAGGAGCCAGGAATATTTTCTCGAAGCCGACGCCGAGTACGTCGCTGACGATCTGCCCCAGGAATGTCGCGTGTCCTTGGCCGTGCGTGACATCGCTCGAAAAGATCGTAACGGTGCCGTCCGTTTCAAGACGCAATCGGATCGCTGAGAGGTCCGTATCGAACGATGGATGACGGCAGCTCGTATATTTCATCGAGATGGCCATGCCGACGCCTTCATAGGGTTTCGGATTGGCGCGCTTCTCCTTCCAGCCGATTTCGGCGGCAACCATTTGCAGGCATTCATCCACCGATGTGGTGTCGACCACCTGGCCGATTGGCGTCCGGATGGGACATTGATTGCGCTTGACGGTATTGAGCGCCCGAACGTCAAGCGGATCGAGGCCGAGTGCTTCGGCCGCCATGTCGACGATCTGCTCCTTAGCGAAGATGATCTGCGGAATGCCGAAGCCCCGCAGCGCGCCACCGGGCGCCGTGTTCGTGTGGACGATTTCCCCGTCGATGTGGAGATTGGGAATGGGATAGGGCAGAAGCCCGACGTTCGTGCCGATGTGGACAACCTGGTTGCCCCAAAACGACAGCGCCCCGGAGTTTTGAATAACGTAATCGCGATAGCCGATGATCTGTCCGGTCTTTTTGAAAAACATTTCGACGTGGCGAATCTGCGAGTTGCGCGCCGTGCCGACACGAAAGATGTCGGCCCGCGAGAGCACGAGATGGACCGGCCGCCCGAGCCGCATCGAAAGGATGCACGCGATGACCTCGTGCGGGAACATCTGAACCTTCGAACCGAAACCGGCTCCGACTTCCGGCGCAACGACGCGGACCTTATTGCGCGGAAGCTGCAGCACGTCGGCGATGCTGTCGCGCAGCATGAAGATCGATTGCGTCGAAGAATAGAGGGTCAGAACCCCCGTGAAGGAATCGAAATTCGCGATGCACCCGTGTGGATCGAGCGCCGCACCTGCCTGACGGTTGGTCGAGAAGCGCTGGCGGACCACGAGGTCTGCTTCGGCTTCCGCGGCGTCGATGTCGCCGATACGGACGCGGTAGCGATCGAAGATGTTGCCTTCACCGAACTCGTAGTTGATGCCCTCTTGAATAAGCGGCGCGTCGTCGGCAAGCGCGGCTTCCGCGTCGACCATAACGGGAAGATCGTCGTACTCGACTTTAACTTTTTCGAGCGCGTCGAGCGCCTGATATTTGGTGTCCGCGACGACCGCTGCTATTTCCTGCCCTTCGAACAGGACCTTGTCGACCGCGAACGGGAAATGATCGCCGACGAGCAAGTCCTGCATCAGGTCGCCCCAAGGCTTGACCTTGCCGACGAGTTCTCGTCCGGCAAGGACGCCGTGAACGCCGGGCATCGAATATGCTTCCGACGTATCGACCTTGATCCGGGCATGTGCGTGCGAACTGCGCAGGATTTTTGCATACAGCATCCCGGGAAAACGCAGATCGTCGATATAGCGCGCGGTGCCCGTCAGCAGCGCCATGTCTTCGGTCCGGGGCACGGACGTGCCGACAAGCTTGGCCGGACCCGTCGACAGAGCCGGTTCGACTTTCTTATCCATTGAGTTCACCAGGTCAGATAGGAAATGGCAGCCAGCATTCGCCGCCGCTCGGTCTCGTTGCCGCGCACCTTGATGCGTCCGGCGATCAGCTCGATCGCGGCCGTCGATTCGTCGTAGTAGATGCGCTGCATCGTCTCCGCGAGCATGATGGTTAGGATGCGCGGGTTTTCAGCTTGGCCCTGCGTAACGCTCAGAACCTTGCCCTCGTCGATCATGACGGTGAAGTCTTTTTGAAGGTCCGGCATGCGGACGATCATGGGCCAGTCCCGCCAGGACTTAACGGAGATGACCGTGTCCTTGTTCGGGTTCCATTTCCGCATGTAGTACTGATCCATCACCTCGCGCATGTAGTCCACCGTGACTTCGGTCGGCTTCGGCAGATATTCGTGGGCGGCGGATGCTTCCATTGCGAGTGTCCTTGAGTTGGAGGCGAATAGGCGGGCGGCAGTGCCGCCCGCTTGGTCTCATCAGAGGCGAGCAGCGCTCGTGCGTTGCCGCAGAACCTGGTCACGGTAGAAGCCACCTCGCTTCGTCCTGGGCACGATGAAGTGATCGTAAGCCATGAACAGGACGACGGTTCCGTACCAGGCGACGCCGGCCTTCCAGTTCGTCATGAAGATCGCGTACGCAATGGTTCCCGACAGCAGCAGAAGAAAGATTGCAACAGGCATGCCGAACGCCACTTTCAGCGGGCGATCCATATTCTTGCGCATGCGCATGCAGATAAAGAACAGCGCAATCACGAAGTAGAGGCTCGCTGACCAATTTGAGAGCATTTCGATGATGAAAAGAGTGTCAGTGATATACGCGCCGACGAGTGCGAGGACGGCGAGGATAAGGATCGCTACCCACGGCACGGCGCGGGACGAGTATTGTCCGACCGGGCGCGGCAGTGCGCCTTGCTGCGAGTAGAGCGCGAGCACTTTGCCTTCAGCCATGAAGTAGACGCTGAGAGTCGTGTAGGTCGCAATCAGCATGCTTGCGAGGGCAAGATAGAAGACCGGCCCATCGCCCAGCTTGTCGTGAATGAGCCCGACCGTCGGTACCGGCATGACGACGAGCGCAGCCACCGGCGCCGCCGCAAGAATGCCGAGCGCGAGCGGAATCTGACGAACCCAAAGCTGCCAAGCCGCCGAGAGAAGACCAACGTCACGCGATTTGGGAAAGTCGCTCCATTCGTCGACGAGCACCTGTTGCACTTCTAGAACCGCCGCCATGATGCCAATCCAGAATCCGGCAACCGTAAAGGGGGTCAGCCAATCGACCGTCGTGCCGTCGGGGAGTCCCCAATTGGCGGCGAAATCGACCTTGTTAGCGAGGAGATACCAAACGCAGATCGCCGCGATGCCGTCGCCGATCAAGGTGCAAACGACGAGAAATGACTGCACTTTGCCGGTAACCTGGTTACCCAAGAGGTTCAGGCCGACGACCGGTCCGATAACGACAAACGGCCAGATCCAGGTCGCGACGTCGGGAAACAGGCCGTGCAGCAGCCCGGATCCGACCTGCAGTTCGAGCCACATGAAGACGCCGTAAACCGGTGCGTATCCGACGAAATAGGTCGTGCCGAGCGAGAAGAGACCGGCTTCGCGGCCATACGATTGAATAGAGCCGGGCTCCGGCACAGCAGTGATCATCTCGCGGTAAAGCCACCACGCGCAGTGGATGACGACCACGCCGATCGCGAAGCCGATTATACTCCATTTGATGCCGTAAAGACTGGCGATGTAAACGATCCATGCAAAGCCAGCGGTGAAAAGCATCTCGCCCGTACCGATGGCCGAGACGTCAAACCAGTTCAGTGCCTTTTCGTTGACGAGCTTAATGTCGTCGCCGGATTCATCGAATTCCGATCGGGTCGTGTCAGCGGCCATCGTGACCTCCAGTCAAAAGGAAAATCGCGCAGTGCGTCGCGGTGTCTTGCTCGCTTGAGATCACCTTACGAAGCGTCCGTGCTTCGCGGGCGAGCATTCCGGATAGCGGAATTCGCCGTGCGCTGACGTAGATGGACACGGTATGCCACAGCGAAAGTTAGACGCCGCGGCGTCACTATTCGCAAGCAAGCGATGGGCGTTTGCGGAATAGCCGCATCCAGGGAGAAAGCCGTAAATGGCTAAGACCGTTGAAATCGCAGGAGCCGGGCTCGCGGGTTTGTGTGCCGCCGCCCGGTTCTCACAACTTGGATGGAAGGTGACGCTGCATGAGCGCGCGAAGGATCTTCGCATGTTCGGCGCCGGCATCTGGCTGTGGGAAAGCGGCCTCAAGACATTGTCGATTCTGGGGGCCTACGATCAGGCTGTCGCAAGAGCGCGCCGCATCAACGAATGGCGCATTGTCGACTCGCGTGGACGTATATTGATGTCCCGTCCGATGCCGGACCACGACAGAATGTTGCTGCCTCCGCGCGCCGATCTCTATCAAGCCCTGATCGATCGATGCGTGGCGAACGGCGTTGAAATCATGACGTCGTCGGTTGTGACGGAAGTCCGCCCTGACGGTACGCTGGTAACGGAGCTCGGTGAGCGCAAGGCCGATCTCGTGCTCATCGCTAACGGCGCCTACTCGATGCTGCGGGAGCAAATTCTCGGAACGGCGTGGATGGATTTCGGCGTCGAAGCCGGCATCCGCATGATGATAGGCAACCGTCCGGACGATCCAACCGATGTCGTCACCGAATACTGGAACGGACCGTGGCGGCTGCTCTACAATCCATGCACCGAAGGCGAAAACTACATCTTCCTGAGCGCGCCCGTGAACGATGATCGCGCGCGTGTCCTTCCCGTGGACCGGGCGCTCTGGACTGAGAAGTTCCCTATTGCAGCGGACCTTATCGAGCGGTTCTCAGAAGCGAGCCGCTGGGATCGCCTCGTGAATGTGCGCTGTCGCCGGTGGTCGCAAGGCAAAGTCGCGATCATTGGCGATGCCGCGCACGCGATGCCGCCCAATCTCGGGCAAGCGGCGAATACCGCATTCACGAATGTCATGGCGCTGGCCGTCGCAGCCGACCGCGCGAGCGATATGCCGTCGGCTCTGGTCGCTTGGGAGCAGCAGCAGCGATCGCTTACCAATCACGTTCAGTGGTGGTCGTATCTCTATGGCTACGTGCTCGGACGCTGGCCGAAGAGTCTCGAATCGCTGCGCTCGGACGCACTGAGCACAATGTCGAAGACCCAATGGTTCGACGAAGCCCTGAATCGCGGGGCGCGTCATATGCCGATGGCTTGAAATGCCATCGGCACGTCGGGGGTTTGTTTAAAAAAAACGCGCCGACTTCAATCGGCGCGTTTTACGACGTTGCGGATCGTGCCGATGCCGGTGATCTCGCATTCGACAACGTCGCCGTCCTTTAAAAAGCTCGGCGGTTTGAACCCGATGCCGACACCCTCGGGAGTGCCTGTCGCAATGACGTCGCCGGGCGAAAGCGTCATGACCGCAGAGATGGTTTCGATCAGGAACGGAACATCGAAAATCAGGTCGCGCGTGCTCGCATCTTGACGGACCTCGCTATTTACGCGGCAGATGACACGCATATCGCGGTAGTCGATTTCGTCGGCTGTAACGATCCACGGTCCCATGGGACAGAATCCGTCTACGCCCTTGCCAAGGAACCATTGCTTATGGCGCTGCTGAAGATCGCGCGCCGTGACGTCATTGACGATGGTGTATCCAAAGACGTGCGCCATCGCGTCGTCGCGCGATATACCGCGACCGCCTTTTCCGATTACGACCGCGAGTTCGCATTCGTAATCGACGCCCTGGTCGAGCCCGACGACAAGCGGAATGTCGCTCGCGGGGCCGCTGATCGTCGTCGAGGGCTTCGTGAAGATGATCGGAAATTCCGGTATGGCATCCGCGGGAGAGCTGCTCGAGTCGAAACCGCTTTTGGCGAACTCATTGGCGTGTGCGCGGTAGTTCTTGCCGACGCACATGATGTTATGCGGAGGGTGCGCGATCGGCGCCCAAAGGTTGGCCGGATCGAGCTTAGTCGCGCCCTCCAATTTGTCCGGCAGCGTCGCTCCCAAGAGGAACGGGATGGCCGCTGCCAGATCGCTCGTGGCCTCAAGGGGCAGAGCGGAAAATATCTCGTCGAGTGGCCAGTATGTCTTCGTAGCGGGATCGACGACTGCCGTGACGTAATCGGATTGATGCTTGATCGTCGCGAATTTCATTTTTTCTGAATGTCCCATCGCGGTTGATTGAGGTGGCGGCCCTCTATGCGGTTAAAGCGCGGCAATCGCTGAAACTTCGATTCTGAATTCCGCATGCACGAGTCGGTTGATCATCAGCAGTGTGTTTGGCGGGTAAGCCCCATTCGGGAAGAATTTTGGAAATTCGCGAAGGCGATACGACATGAACTTTGGAATCTCGTTCGCGTCGATCATGTACGTTGTGAATTGCACGACGTTGGACCAGTCTGCGCCGCAGCTTTGAAGTGCGGCATGAAGATTTGCAAAAATCTGCACGCACTGGCCATCGAAGTCGTCGGGTGGAACAGCCACGCCGTCGGCCGAGGCGCCGACCTGTCCGGCGATGAAGATATATTCCGACGCCTTCACGCGGGTGATTTGCGAGTATTGTCCGAGCGGTTTGCCAAGCGTCGATGGACTGAAGATCTGGATGTCGGCCATTACGGTTCCTATGCCAATGAGATCGACCTGCCGCCAATTAAAGCAGCAGCGTAGGCATCGATCTGCCTACTGCCCAGGCATGTACCCTTATGGAGCCGCTGTGGGATCGCTTTCTGCATCCCGGAAATTCTATGCGTGCGGCTTGATCGCTAAGGGGTGCGATTGACATCATTGCAATTCCACGACATCCTTTTCAAAATCATAATGAAGAAAACCAAGCTGGGTGGGAGGAAGTCGTCGGAAGCTGTCCTTCCTGGTAGGCGAACAAATGGGATCTGACGAACTCGAAGGAACAGAACGCGAAGCGAGTCCTCGTCCTGCTAAAGCGAGGAGGGCGGACGGCGATCTCGTTCAATCGCTCAATCGAGCTATTGTTATTCTCGAAATCTTGTCTGAGGGCGGGTGCCGTCTGAAGGACGTTTCGGCGCGAGCGAATCTCCCGCCGTCCACCACGCACCGTCTGCTGACGACGCTTGAGCAGAAGCGTCTCGTTCGCTTTGATCGCGAAGAAAATCTTTGGGACATCGGCAGCAACTGCTTCGCGATTGGCGCAGGATTTTTGCGCCGCAAGCATTTCATGTCGATCGCCGTTCCGAGAATTGAAAGCCTGGCAATGCAGACCGGCGCGACCGTCAGTCTGGGCGTTCTTGAAAGCGGCAGCATTCTCCTGGTGAAGCAGGCAAAGCGTATGCAAATGACGCCAGCGGTGCCGCCTGGAAGCAGCCTGCCGGTTCACGCGACCGCTATGGGGAAAGTCCTGCTCGCGAGCTCGCCGGATTTGCGCCAGTCGGCAAGTTTCGGTTTCGGCAATCTGGCGCGACTGACCGACCGCACCATCTGCGATCCGTCGGTTCTGGCCAAGGAGCTTCACACGGTGCGCGCGGGTGGCATCGCCATCGACAACGAAGAAAGCATGACTGGCCGCCGCTGCGTCGCAGCACCGATCCACAATGAACTCGGCGATTGCGTCGCCGCAGTTTCGGTCACCGACACAAGCTCGCAGCTGACCGACGAAGCCGTCTCGCAGTTGAGCGCCCAGGTCTCCGCGGCCGCCGCGGAGATTACCCGCAGCTCCGGCGGATACCTCAGGCGAAAAGCCGGTTTCTGAAAGTCCGACAATTTACGGCGCAGGTAATCTGTCGTGCCACGTCCGTGCGCGTGCGACAGTCTCTCACCGGATTTTCCGCCATCCAGGAAAGCCGTCACTTCGAGGCCGGTGGAGAGCTTAATGGAGGCTCCAGGAGGCTGCGGAGCTGAGATCAAGTGCCATTTTCCCAAGGAATTAAATTCGAGTTCGAGGGTATTCCCGTTCACGTTATTGAGGGTGGCACCGGCTTTCCGCTGTTGCTCATTCACGGCTCGGGTCCAGGCGCGTCGACATATGCAAATTGGCGGCTGATACTTGAGCCTCTCACGCGGCGATATCATATCTTCGGGATGGATCTCATCGGCTTTGGCGCCTCTGGAAGGCGCGCCGCGCCGCCCTATTTCGACGTCGACTTCTGGCTGCGCCAATGCAGAGCGATGATCGATCGAATGCCGGGCGAGCGGATCGGGGTCATCGGACATTCTTTATCGGCGGCCTTGGCCCTGAAGCTCGCGGCCTCGGAGCCCCGCATTGCAAAGGTTCTCACCACCGGATCGATGGGCGCTCCCTTCGAGATCAACGAGGGTACGATCCGTACCTGGAGCTTTCCCAATGATCGCGACGAACTTGTCGCTCTGGCCGAAACCCTCATCTACGACCACAAGCACATCACCGAAGCGTATATCGAGAATAGAATAGCAACGTTGTGGAAGGACCAAGCCTACAGGGACTATTTCACATCCATGTTTGCCGGTGACCAACGACGCTTTGTAACCGAGGCGCTTGTTTCCGACGACGAGCTTCGGAGGATCAAGATTCCCGTTTCCATGCTGCACGGAAGGAATGACATCGCATTTCCGGCGGAAGTGACCATGCAAATCGCGGCATCGTTGCCGCAAGCGGACATCGCATTGTTGGCTCGCTGCTCGCACTCCATCGCGTTGGAGTTTCCCGAGAAGGTGCTATCGGCGTGTCATATGCTGTTTGGAGAAGAACCCGCATCGGCGCCAATGCCTGACGCGGCCCTCGAGTCGTAGGTCGGCGCGTGCCCTGATAATTCTAAACCGTCAATCGGGCCGTCGTTTCGTTGGTCCTGAACCAATCGTAGGCGTCTGCGAGGCCGTCTCGCAGGCCAATACGGGGCTTCCAGCCGGTTGCTTGCAATTTCGAGACATCGAGCAATTTGCGAGGCGTTCCATCCGGCTTGTCCGGATCGGTCGCGATCGTTCCCTTGAACCCGACGACGTCGCTGACGAGCCGAGCGAGATCGAGAATGGTTATATCCTCGCCGGTGCCGACGTTGACGTGCTCGGATCCGGAATAAACTTTCATCAGGTGTACGACGGCGCTCGCGGCATCGTCGACATGGAGAAATTCTCTCCTTGGCGTTCCCGATCCCCAAATCGCAAATTCCGGCGCGCCCGATATTTTTGCGTGGTGCGCTTTTCGCAGGAGCGCCGGAATCACATGGCTTTTGAGCGGGTCGTAGTTGTCGCCCGGCCCGTAGAGATTGGTCGGCATGGCGGAGATGAAATCCGCGCCGTATTGCCGTCGGTAGGCTTCGCAAAGCTTCAATCCGGCGATCTTTGCAATCGCATACCATTCGTTCGTCGGCTCGAGACTTGCCGTAAGAAGCGCGCTCTCTTGGATCGGCTGAGGTGCGAACTTTGGGTAAATGCAGGACGATCCGAGAAACAACAGCTTCTCAACACCGCTGCGGAACGCGCTGTCTACGACGTTGAGCTCGATCGTAAGATTGTCGTAGAGGAACTCGGCCGGATACGTTTCGTTCGCAAGAATGCCGCCGACTTTCGCCGCCGCGAGAAACACGACATTGGGCTTTTCTTGGTCGAACCAGCGCCTGACCTGTGCTTGATCGCGAAGATCGACTTGGTCCCGGTCGACCGTCACGATCTCGCAGTCTTCGTTGCGAAGCAGGCGCACGAGAGCCGATCCGACCATTCCCCGATGGCCGGCCACAAAAACGCGCTTGTTGCTGAGATCGAAAGACATCGCGCTCTCCCGAATAATCGTCGGCTTCGTCATTCGCTGAGCGTATTGCGCCAACGTTCTCGTTCGAGCAAAGCGGCGTCCGCTGAGACCATTTCCTTGACGAGATCTTGAAAGCCGACCTTGTGACGCCAGCCAAGCTCCTTGTGGGCTTTGCTCGGGTCGCCGAGCAATACATCGACTTCGGTCGGCCGAAAATATTTCGGATCGATGCGAACCAGCTCGTTGCCATTGCTTGTATCGAATCCGACTTCGTCTGCGCCTTTGCCCTTCCAGCCAATGGTTGTCCCGATCTGGGCAAACGAAAGCTCAACGAACTCGCGAACCGAATGCGTTTCGCCGGTTGCCAGCACATAATCGCCCGGTTGGTCGTTCTGGACGATCATCCACATCCCTTCGACATAATCCCGCGCGTGCCCCCAGTCGCGCTTGGCGTCAAGATTACCGAGGTAAAGCGCCGACTGCAAACCGGCGTTGATGCGGGCGATCGCGCGCGTGATCTTGCGCGTCACAAAGGTCTCACCGCGTATCGGACTTTCGTGGTTGAACAAGATCCCGTTCGAGGCATGCATATTGTACGCCTCGCGGTAGTTGACCGTGATCCAGTAGGCATAGAGTTTAGCGACGCCATAAGGCGAGCGCGGATAGAACGGCGTCGTTTCTCTTTGCGGCGTCTCTTGCACCTTGCCGTAGAGTTCGGACGTGGATGCCTGATAAAAACGAACGGAGCGGTCGAGCTTCAGAATTCTGAGAGCTTCGAGAAATCGCAGCACGCCGACCGCGTCGGCATTGGCCGTATACTCGGGCGTCTCGAAACTTACCTGCACATGGCTCTGTGCCGCCAAGTTGTAAATTTCGTCCGGCTGCGTCTCTTGCACAAGCCGAATGAAGTTCGTTGAATCCGTCAGATCGCCGTAGTGCATGAAGAACGACGTGTTCGATTCATGCGGATCTTGATAAATCTCATCGACGCGCTGGGTATTGAACGATGATGACCGGCGTTTGATGCCGTGAACGGTATAACCCTTGTCGAGCAGGAAGCGCGCAAGATATGCGCCGTCCTGTCCGGTGACGCCGGAAATCAACGCAGTCTTCTTTTTCGTCATCTGTCCCCACCATTTCAATCGGAAGTTGTTATGACTGTTCGTCCGCACCTTAGCAAGGATGTTGGAACCGTGCGGACGTTATCCCTCGGGGAAATAGCGAAGTGCCGGTGTCTGTCCGAAGTCGCCAAAGTCGGGTCACCGTTAGCGTTGCGCAACAGAAAGAACAGGCCCTGACCCGGAGCAGACAGCGTGTCCAAAAAAGTGTGGAAAAGGACGACGGGAGACCTATGCGCAGGTCATGATTCCGGCATTACATCAAAGGACTGATGCTCTTCGGTTTCGTGGTGATGCTCATGCGCCGCGATAGCGCGCTCCGAGCAGAAAGCTCGATAGAGGGAATGTGATGCCCGTGAAATCGAAGCAGCCGTTGTAGCGGAAATATCAGCCGTTCCCGCAAACCGACGCCGCACTGGACGAGGGATTCGATACATGTCCACAACGCACTTATACTGCCGCCGATATTAAGTGACCCGATTTGATTTCAGTTGCCCCCCAACAGGTATTTTTTATGAAAAAATTGGCCCTGTCCTGTTTTATTATTTCAAAGAATGAAGCCGATCGCATTGCCCAAACCATACGTTCCGTCGCGTCGTGGGTCGATGAAGTCGTTGTCGTCGATAGCGAAAGCACGGATGCCACCGTTCATGTTGCGACGACCGAAGGGTGTCGTGTCATCACGCAGCCCTGGCTCGGTTTTGGACCACAAAAACGCTTTGCCGAAGACCAATGTCGACATCCCTGGGTCCTTAATTTAGACGCGGACGAAGTCGTCACACCGGCGCTCCGCGAAGAAATTATCGCAGCCTTTGCAAACGGCGATCCAGCAGAGATCGCGTACGCCATTCCGCTTGATCTCGTCTATCCGGGAGAGGAACGGCCACGTCCGTGGGCCAGGGATCATTTGTACGTTCGGCTATATGATCGTCGGGTCGTGCGATTTCGCGATTCCCTCGTACATGACGCGGTCGTGACAGGAGACCGCGCCGTCGGCGTCCTCCGCGCCCCGGCCTTTCACTACTCGTTCCGCACATATGCCGATTTGAAGCGGAAACTTGCCGAGCGGATGTTGCTGTCCGCGGAACACGCCAATTGCTCGTCTCGGATGGCTCTTTTGGCACGCCTCGTACTTGAGTTCCCAATTAATTTCTTGAAGTATTACGTGACCCGTCGGCACTTCACCGGCGGCCTGAAAGGGTTGAGATACGCTTGGATCCAAGCCTCATTCAGGCAAGTAAAAGTCGCGCATATGTGGCGCACCAGGTATTCCAGGCATCGAACGATGGTTCGACGCGCCGATCAGACCTCGCCGCTGCCGGAATTTGTGCTTCGCCCGCAAACTCCCCCGGCAGGCGAGATATATGCAGAACGGGCATAGTTCTGTCCGCTTTGTCACGCGCTATAATTGCGTTTATTGACTTTCGCGGCCGCGCAAATCAACGTAATCCCGCGCATGGCACGCATTAGGTCGGCGCTTCGCGATGACTGAGCGGATGAGAAGCTTTATGACTGCAACGAAGACTACCGAGCCGACGACTTTAGACCTCTTGAAGCGGCTTTTTAGCGATACCGGACGCGAATACGCGCCGCAATATGCGCTTGCCGTTGTGTGCATGTTGCTTGTCGCCGGCACCACGTCGCTGAGCGCTTACGTGCTGAAAACCGTAATTGATACAATCTTCGTTCATCAGAATCGCGAGGCGCTGGTCGGAATAACGCTCGGCATCGTCGCGATCTTCGTCGCGAAAGGTTTCGCGGCTTATTTCTCCGAAGTTATCGTTGGCAATATTGGTAACCGTCTCGTCGCTCACACTCAGAAACGGATGTTCGACCATATGCTTCGGGTCGACGTCGCGTTTTTTCAAACGTACAGCTCGAGCGACCTCACCACCCGGATGTCCTATAACGCGAACAACGTCCGGGAGATGCTCAACTTGGTATCCCTGAACATCGGGCGTGACCTTTTCACGATTATCGGTCTCGTATGTACGATGATCGTGCTCGACCCGGTCCTGTCGGCGATCGCGCTGATCGGCGGTCCGATTGCGGCCCTATCGTCTCGAAAAATGGTCGCACGTATAAAGAAGGCGACCCGCAGCGAAGTCCACTCCCTCAGCGGCATCATTCAGATCACGCGCGAAGTCAGCCAGGGCGCGCAGGTTGTCAAATCCTTCCAACTCGAAAACAAGATGCGGGTTCGGATGTTCAACGCCATCGAGGCCGTCCAGCGGTTGTCGAACAAGATGTTGAAAATTCAGGCTGGCGTGAATCCGCTCATGGAGGCGATCGGAGGCTGCGCCGTCGCTGCTGTCATCTTCTATGCCGGTTGGCAAAATCTTTATCACGGAGCGAGTCCCGGGCAGTTTTTTGCCTTTATCACCGCGCTTCTGATGTGCTCCGATCCAGGCCGCCGGCTTTCTCGCGTTCAGCTGCAACTGGCGTCGGCGGCGATCGGCGTTCGCATGATGTACGAGCTTCTGGATACGCCCGAGCGCGAAGCCGAGGATCCGGATAAACCGGAGTTGAAAGTCGCCGGCGGCGCCGTCGCGCTTCGCGACGTCTCATTCCGTTACGTGCAGAACAAGCCCGTCATCGAAGGCATGACGCTCCGCGCTCCCGCCGGCAAGGTGACGGCTCTGGTTGGGCACTCGGGCGGCGGCAAGACCACCATTTTCGCGCTTCTCCAACGTCTGCGCGCGACGGACTCCGGTGTGATTGAAATCGACGGTCAGTCGATAGCGGATATATCGCTCAAGTCGTTGCGGCGGAATGTTTCGGTTGTGGGGCAGGATGCCTTCCTGTTTGAAGGTTCCATCATCGAAAACATTCGGGCCGGCCAGGAAGACGCATCGAATGAAATGTGCATCGAGGCGGCAAAGGCTGCGAGCGCTCATGAATTCATCACGGGGCTGCCGCGCGGATACGACAGTCCGGTCGGCGAGCTCGGCGGGCAGGTTTCAGGCGGCCAGCGCCAGCGCATCGCCCTGGCCCGGGCGTTTCTTAAAAATGCGCCTATCATCTTGCTGGACGAGCCGACGTCGGCGCTCGACAGCGAGACAGAAGACTTCATCCAGCGTGAGTTGCGTCGGTTGACCGAGGGAAAGACGACGATTGTCATCGCTCATCGTCTGTCGACGATCCTGCACGCAGACTTGATCCATGTAATTGAAGCCGGTCGCGTCATCGAAAGCGGAACCCACGAGCAACTGATCGCCGAAGGCGGGGCCTACAGCCGTCTGTTCAGACTGCAGTTCGCGAAATTTCTCGAAACCGATAAGCCGTTCGCTCAGGCGATCTAGACCCCCTCGCATCTGCGCGACCGCGCGACGCGCTGTAACGCAGTCGTCATGTTGGCTCGCGCCGGGCGGGCACGATTGCGCCGACTGTTGCCCTACGGTTACGGCTGAAGCCTCGTATCTCCGGTATCAAGTTTCTCCGGAGCCAGCGTGGGGGTGAGTATGGCGGAACCAGCGCAACCGAGCCTGATCGGCAGGACGATCGATTACGTCCTGGGCCGCAATACACTGATCGGCATCGCCTCGTTCATGCTGTTGATCATCTCGGGCTACGCGACGTGGCACGGCATGCGCGATTTCATCGTCGGCGTGTCGGCAACCCCTACGGCACCCGCGGCCGGAGGCATCTCCATTTCCAATGACGTCCTCGTCATTGCCGTCGTCGTGGCTCTCACCTTTCTGATGTGGCTGACGCTGCGCGAGACGTTCGGCGCCAAGCGCCGCCTGCGTGAACGCATCGTCACGTTTCCGCTCTACGTGTTCCTCGCAGTCTGGTCGATCGGCTTCGGCTACGGTTTCTGGTGGAGCCTGATTTCAGGGGAGGAGGCGACGAAGACGGGCCTTGCCGGTTTGCAGGAGGACGCCCGCGACGCAAGCGCTGCCGTCGCTGCCCGGCTCGACGCCGTTCGCGGCCAACTCGACAGTGTCGTCACCTGGTCCGATAGTCAAATGACGCGCGAGGAGACGAGCGGCGGCAGTTGCGGCGTGGCTTCGGGTGCCGGAAAGGGTCCGCTCTACAATGCGCGACGGAGCGTGCGCGATGGCGTCAGCGCCCTTCGCGACGGCATGACGAAGTCGTGGCTCGAACCGGTCCAGGCGGACGTGCAGTCATTGCGCCAAGCAGCTGATGGGTTAAGCGGCGCAACGATCGAAGAACGCCAGCGCAATTTCGAAAACAAGGCATCCGAGATCCGTGGCCTCGCCCGCAACATCGCGGCGCGCAGCAATCAGCTCGGGCAATCGACGGCGTCCGAGATGCGATCGCTCGCCGAGTCCGTATCTCAGTCCCCCGGCAAATCCGGATCGTCTTGCTACGATCCGACGCTCGCGGAACGCCTTCGCGACGCAGCAGCGCAAGCCGATCAGCCAGCCGAACTGAAGCTGCGCGAAGCCGTGTTCAACGAAGGCCCGGCCGGCGTCGCGAACGCCGTCAAAAATCTCTGGAGCAACATCGGCGCATATACGTCGAGTGCGTTCCGCTATGTGTTTTCCGGCGGCAAGGTCTTGACAGCGGGGCATACCGGCGAAGGCGAGCCGATCACCGGTCGCGACGTCATCGCCCTCTTGGCGACGATTGGCATTGATATGGGGCTACTCGCGCTCGCGATCATCAATCCGCCGCGCGAGCCGCCGTCCGTTCGTCCTTCTGGCGCCCTCGCACGCCAAATTCGCGACGCCATCGACACCGCGATCAATCGCGCTCCCGGCGCCGATCTTGAATGGGTGCGTCGCCATTTCGTCCATCACAACAACGCGTCGTATCTTGTCATTCCGAACCTCTACAGTTGTGATCCTGACAACAAGGAGGAGGCGGCTAAGGCGATGGCGATCAATCAGCTTGCCGGCGTGTTGAGCGATCTCGACCTCGTGCGCTGGCCAAGAGGCGGCAAGTGGTGGCAATTCCGGAAAAACGAACTCCAAGCCCTGAAGACGGAAGAGTCTTCGGGTAGCGATACCGATCTGACTGAAATCCGTAAGAAGTGGGCGGAAGATCAGGGCATGTCGGGCGAGGAATTGCAAAAGTACGTCGAAAAGCGTGCCGTCAGAAATCACGGACTATTCTCGAAGGCTGAGCGCGCATTGCAAATTGCCGGATGGAGCGAGCAGGCCCGCAACGACATTGAAATTTTCAAGCTGGTCAATTCCGAAGGGCTGACGCCGCTGCTGATGGTGCTGAACGAACCGGGTGGCAGCACGACCGAAAGCGAACCGGACCAGGCCGCAAAGAACGCTTGATCAGCGTCCCGTTTGCGCCAGCATTTGTAGCCAGCTCAAGACTTCGGCCGGTCCTTGGAATGACGACTCTTCCTTTGAGAAATTCTCGCCCGCGACCTTAAGTCCGAAGCCGCCGAGATCCTCAGCCGCGCGGAAGGCCCCGACATCGGCGATGTCGTCTCCGACCATGACCGGCGTCCTCTTGGCGAACGGCGGCAGCGACGCGAGCGTACGAAGCGCTCGCTCCTTCGAGAAGCCGACAGGCAGAACTTCGACGACTTTCCGCCCGCCGCAAATCGAAAACTGATTTGGATATTTTGCGGCGAGCGCTTCAAGCATCATCAGCAGCGACGATTGCAGCTCCGGCGCCAACCGGTAATGCAATGCGATGCCGCCGCCTTTGTCTTCGAACACCACGCCCGGGAGATCCTGCACAATCGCCTTGATGTCGGTTTGCAGCGCCGGAGCGAAGCTCGGAGTCAAATTCTCGATGGCGCCATGGGACGAAAGCCTCATTTGCGAGCCGTGCACACCGGCGCCAACCAGCTTCGACGGATGCAAAAGACGGTCTGCTTCCGCGAGTTGCCGTCCCGTAACGATCGCCACCGCCCCCGAAAATCGCTCGGAAAGCGCGTCGAGAAGGCTCGGCAGAATGGTCGGCACGTGAACGGTCGACGGAGTCAGCGCCACGTCAAGCAGCGTCCCGTCGATATCGAGAAAGAGCGCGACGGGTTCATTTGAAGCGACAAGTTTCTCGACGTCGGTGCGCATTGCGGCGGCACGCGCCTGCGGCGACCAATCCGGCTCGGCTCGCGGCGCGATGTCCCTCAAGTGCTGCATTTAAAACGTCCTTCCTAGATCGAAAAACTCAGCAACGGAGCCTCGCTTTCGCGCGCGAGCTCCCGCTCCAATGCCGACCGGGTCAAAAGCCCCGACTGCGTATCGATGAATTGCACGACACTCGCAGCGTTGATCGACGCGGCGCTCAATGCGCGGATAGCGTCATTCGTATCTGCGAGATAACATGCGAACGTGGCGGAGAACGCATCGCCGGCGCCTGTTGTTGCCGCTGCGACGACATGTTGCGCCGCGCGGTAATGAAGGTCTTGCCCTCTGGCGATAAATGCGCCGTTCGCGCCGTCGGTCAAAACGACAGCGCCGACGCCAAGCTCGATCAACGCGCCCAGAAACTTCACGAGCGTCATCTCATATCCGCCGCTGCGAAGACCGCGCTTCGCGAGCGGCTGTAGCGGGTCGCCGCTTTTCACCGACAGCGGAGCCCCGCCATCTCCGAACGACTGCAATAGGCGCGGCATCAACGTCTGCGCCTCCGCGCGGTTTACACAAAGAATATCGATGTGCTTGAGGCTCTGCCAGAAATCGTCGTAACGGGCTGTGAGTTGGCGGATGCCGGGATTGACCGCCAGCAGCGCCCCCGCAGCCTTCGCGCGCTCGACGACGAGCGGATAGCAGTCAGCCGACTCATTGCTGAGATTGGCCACGTAGACGAGTTGGCGTCCAGCGAATGCCTCCGCTGGCAGATCCTCTGCGCGCAGGCGCGTATTGGCGCCGCGATACGTAAACACGGCTGCGTTCCGATCGTGCGAGGAAATGATCACCGACGTGCCGGTCGGCTCATTGTCATCGACAGCGAGCCGCGAAATATCCACGCCCTCCGCCTGCAATAATATGCGAACGGCGTCGGCTTTATCATCGCGGCCGATCTTCGCAATAATCGATGTCGAGTGGCCGAGCCTTGCGGCCGCAACCGCGGAGTTCAGCGCGCCGCCGCCGCCGCTCGTCGCGATTTGTTCGGCTTCTGTCTTTTGGCCTTCCTCGAGAAGTAGGAAAGAGCTTTCGGCGTTGCGCATCTTGATCTGTTCGATTCTGTCGCTCGCGACCGTGACGATCGTGTCGACCATCGCGCCGCCGATGGTGAGGACGTTCATCGGCGCTCCGCGGCGGCGCCCATCAGATCTCGAGACTGCCGGAACCACTGGTCCATCTCGGGGCGCCATAACCTCGCGCCGCCAGAGATACCCGTAGCCGGCGGGACGACGCTCGCCCACACCGGAAGGTCGAACGTCAGCCGCCGCGAATTGCCGCCGCCGACATAAAGCCGATCGACATTCGTCAATGCCTGCACGGAACTCAAAACTCGTTTGGCACGTTCGTTCCACGCTTCAAGGCCAAGTTCGAGATAGGCAGCGTGACCGATATAGCCATCGTAATTGCAATCGTCGATCGCGTGATGCTGTCCGAGTTCGAGTCCGAAAAATACCGTCCCATTGACGAACAGGGCGCATCCCATACCGGTCCCGAACGTCAGGACGCATTCGCGTCCCGGTCCCTTCGCGACGCCAAGCCCATAGACGATGGCATCGTTCAGGACGCGCACGGGCGCACGCAACTGCTGACTCAGCACCTGCTCGAGATCGAATTCTTTCCATTGCTGCGTGCCGAGATTGGGCGCAGTGCGAATATGCTGGTGGCCGACCACCCCCGGAAAACCGACGGAGACACGGCCGAATGTGGGCAACGTCTTCACGACGTCAGCGACGAGATCGACGATGGCGTCAGGCGTCGACGGCTTCGGCGTCTGCGTGGTTATGAAATCCGAGGTCAGCGTTCCACTTTCATTGACGGTTGCGGCTTTGATCAGCGTGCCGCCAATATCGACGCAAAGAATGTTTGGGTTTCTCGCGACTTCATCAGTCGGTGGAATATTTAATTTATCGACGATAGCAGACATCATGTCCCCGCATTCGCCCCCAAGCGATCCTTAGGGGTGCCATTTTTTACTGAGCCCTTCAATCGCTCAAGCGCTCGTCCCATATCGGCCGAAGATTTCGGCGATCGGCCGAAGCGACGCTGGCCGGCTTTGACGAGCGCCGCGAAATAGCTGCTTCCCCAGGCTTTGGAATCATATTTCCGAACAATGGTAACGAGCTTCTCGTGCCGCGCGCGCCGTTCCTCAAGCGGCATATCAAGTGCTAGCTTGAGACACTGCGCGAGGTCGTTCAGATCATAAGGATTCACGAGCACCGCGTCGGCGAGCTGCTCGGCGGAGCCTGCGAACTTCGACAGAACCAACACGCCGGGGTCGCGCGGATCCTGCGATGCAACGTATTCCTTTGCCACGAGGTTCATGCCGTCCATAAGCGGCGTCACCCAGCCGACCCGCGATGTCCGGTAGATATCGCGCAGTTCGCTGCGCGGAATCGTGCGATGAATATAATTGATCGGCACCCAGTCGAGTTCACCGAAGCGACCGTTGATCGAGCCGGCAAGAGATTCAAGCTCGGCCTTGATGTCCGCATAGGCTTCGACGCTCTCACGTGTCGGCGGCGCAAATTGCGACAGCACGATGCGCCGCCTGTATTCCGGGAACTCTTCGAGAAATTTGCCGTAGGCTTTGAACTTTTGCGGCAGACCCTTGGTGTAATCCAGCCGGTCGATGCCGATGATGCGATGGACATCGCTGGTGTCAGCGGCGGCTAGCGCTTCTGCTTCGCCCGGACCAAAGGCAAAGTCGTCGGAATCGATCCCGACGGGAAAGCACCCGATGTCGAGTTCGGTCTCGTAGACGCGAATCCGCCCCGATGGCAGCAGTCTACCGGATACACTTTGTTGTAGAAAATCGATCAGGTTGCGTACATCCGACTGTGTCTGCAACCCGATGAGATCGTAAGCGCCAAGCGCTCGTGCAATTTCTTTATTCTCCGGAATGGCGAGCAGGGCCTGCGCCGGTCCGACGGGAATGTGCAGAAAGAAACCGATGGGATTTTCAACGCCTAACTTGCGCAGCTCCATCGCCATCGGCACCAAGTGATAGTCATGCACCCAGATGACGTCGTCGGGCTCCAGCAGCGGGGCGAGATGGCGCGCGAACCTAGCGTTTACCTCGACATAGCGCGAGTAATAACCCGCTTCGAATTGCGCGAGATCGAGACGGTTGTGAAAGACCGGCCAAAGAACCGAGTTGGAATATCCGAGATAGTATTCATTGTAGTCGGCAGCGGTGAGAGGTTCGGTGACGGTCGTATGGCCGCCGACAGTGGTGGCTTTCGGTTCCGGAGAGTCTGTATCCTCGATCTGACCGTCCCATCCAAACCAGAAGCCGCTTTGGCGGGCGAGAGTATTGTAAATTGCGACGCCGACACCACCTGCCTGTTGCGCGGCGTTGAAATCGATGACGCGGTTGGAGACCATAACAAGTCTGGTCAAGAGACCTCCTTCTGCATAACGGGCGGCCTCGGAAAACGCCGGCCCCCGCGTAGCATTGCGGTGTTTAAACCCCCGAGATCGCAAGGGGTTCCCTTCCGCGACGGTCTGCCTGTTCCGGTAAAGTTCCGGACTAAAACCCGTAGTGATGTTAACGCACGCGGCATCGGCAGCGCCTTTCGTCGCGCTTGTGAGCATCAAGTCTCGCTTGGCTCGGCATTACATGATAACAAAAGGGCAGAGAAAATCGGGGGCAGCGCGCGACTTCTGCTGCAGCTTCCGCCTGGAATGCTAGATGGAGGCGCGGGCCGCCCGTGCCGCGAATGAGCAAGCTCGTCGACAACTTGATCGAACGAGTATTTCCGCGATTGCGGCGCAAGCCCCAGTACGCTTATCCTGCAGCGATTGCGATTTTTCTCATTGCTGCTGCCGCGCGCATGGGCCTTTCGCCATGGCTGGAAAACAGCACCCCCTTTCTGACGTTCTTCGTCGCGGTCTTGCTTGCGTCCCTTGTAGCGGGCACGGGGCCTGGCCTCGCCGTCGTCGCCGCGTCATTTATCTTCAGCTGGTATATATATTTTCCGGGACCCGGTTGGTTCCCTCTCGACGGTTCGGCTGTCGTAGCACTTGGGAGCTTTGTTCTTTTCTCCCTGCTGATCGTTACGGTCGTCCATCTCCTTAATCGCAGAGTCGAGGGACTTCTGGACGAGCGAATGCGCAGTGAATCTCTCCTTCAAGACAGCGCGCTCGGGGAACTGCAACTCGAACAACTCAACATCGAGCTCCGGCATCGCCTCAAGAATACGTTTGCCGTTATCTCAGGTCTCATCAGCCAGTCCGCGCGACACACGCGAGACGTCGATCAATTTGCCGCCGCACTCGCCGGACGGCTTTCGGCGATGGGCAACGCCATTGATTTGGTCGCGACACGCAATTTCATCGGCGCATCTTTAAACGAGCTAATCGCGGGGACATTGAAACCCCTCGTGCCGCCCGGTAAAGCGCGCTTCGTGATCCGTGGGCCGGAGACAATCATACCGGGCGATGTCGCAAGTGCTCTCGCATTGACGCTGCATGAACTCGGCACGAATGCGATCAAGTATGGGGCCTGGTCAAACAATGGGGGCTCAGTCAGCGTGACGTGGACGCTCACGCGCCTCGATAACGACGATAGCCGCTTTGAACTCCTGTGGAGCGAACGCGGCGGTCCGGCCGTCAGCGCGCCGGAACGGCGCGGTCTCGGAACGACCCTCATCGACAGCGGCTTTCCGACGGCTCAAGTGGAACGGCGGTTCGACGAAGGCGGCGTGCAATGCAGCTTGGTCGCCGTCTTGAGACAGGCAACCACGCGCCGAACACGCGGTCGCGCGCCTTCTGTCCGTTGATGCCCAAGGCGAGCGCCGTCAAAGAGAATTGCGCACGCCCCGACCTGCAAGAACCGCTGATATATCGTTGTCGCCGACGCTCTGCCTGTTGCTCTCCTTGATGTCATGGCGCTCGGCCGCCGAACCCGTCCACGCGTCTTCCCATTTTCGCGACAGCGTCATTCCAGAGTTGATCAATCCCGCCATGGAGTAGGTCTGCGGAAGATTGCCCCAGAGTTCGCCGGTCGCAGGATGCAAATCTTCGCTGAGCATCCCGAACGAGTTACGGTTCTTCAAAATCTCATTGAAGATATCGCGTGCTTCATCCGCGCGGCCTATCGAGGCAAGTGCATCGATGTACCAGAATTGGCAGGCGAGGAATGCCGCTTCCGGCAAACCGAAATCGTCCTCGGCTGCGTAGCGCAGCATCAGACCGTTACGCATCAGCTCGCGGCCGATCGTGTTGCACGTCTTGATGAATCGCGGATCGTCGGCAGGTAGGAAACCGAGATCCGGCAGCAGCAGCACGCTCGCATCAAGTTCCTGGTGATCGAACGCGCCTGTGAACGAGCCCCGTCTTTCGCTCCAGGCGCGCGCTAGAATTTCGGCGCGGATACGCTCCGCCGCAGCCGCCCAATATGTGACCCTGTCCGCAAGGCCGAGCAGTTTTGCAATCCGCGCGAGGCGGTCGCAAGCGACCCAGCACATGGTAGCCGAATGCGTATGGATGCGCTGCCGTCCGCGATATTCCCAAATTCCCGCATCCGGTTCGAGATAAAGATTGCGCGCTTGCTCGCCAAGCGCCTCAAGCTCCCGGAACAAGCTGATATCGCCCATGCGCGGCAATCGCTGATCGATGAACATCTGGGTCGCGCCGAGAATAACGCTGCCATAAGCATCATGCTGCAATTGGCCGGATGCGAGATTTCCGAGGCGAACCGGCCCCATGCCTTGGTAGCCCCGAAGGTTCGGCGCGATCTGCTCTTCGGCCGTGTCGTTGTGAACGATACCGTAGAAGGGCTTCAGAGCACTTTTGCCGTCGCCAACGATGGTGGTGATATAATCGAGATAATGCTCCATCGATTGCGTCGCGCCGAGCCGATTGAGCGCACGAATGACGAAATAGGCGTCGCGCAGCCAGCAAAAGCGATAATCCCATGTTCTCGGCGTATTCGGAGCTTCCGGAATGGACGTCGTGAGCGCGGCGGTAATTGCGCCGGTCTCTTCGAACGTGCAGAGCTTGAGCGAAATCGCCGCCCTGATGATTTCCGGTTGCCATTCGTAGCTGACCGCGAGCCCGCGAACCCACCCGATCCAGAAATCACGCGTGCGTTCTAGAAATTCCCGGGACAGTGCATCGATCGAACCCTCGATCGGCTCGTCGGGGCCGATCACGAGCGTTGCCGGATGCGTGAGCGCAAACTGCGTTTCGTGTTCGATGTAGGAAACGGCAAGGTCAGTGGTGACCCGAACCGCCGTTGAACCGCACATATAGCGAATGTGGTTCGAACCGTGCGACGCGCTGGGAGCGACCTGTCCGTAGCCATGGGTGGGCCGAATGCGAACGGAGATCCGCGGCAGACCTCGCAACGGTTCGATGCGGCGCACCAGTTGCGACGGATGAAACGAGCGATCGTAGCGCCAGAACCGAGGCGCGAAGTCCGTCACCTTCACCACCGCGCCGCTGTCCGAGATCAGGATCGTCTCGAGGATGCAGGTGTTGCGCACGTAACTCGACGTTGCCGAGACCTGGCCCTCAAGAACAACGTCGCAGAAGCCCTTTTCTTCGTTGCCCGCGAGCAGGCGGCAAAAAACAGGATCGCCGTCGAGTCGCGGGAAACACCACCAAACGATGCGAGCGCCCTTATCTATGAGCGCGGCGACTCGTCCGTTACCGATGGCCGCGACATCGAGCGAAGAGCGATAAGAACTGGCAGTCATCAACTTCCCCGATAGAAAACCCATGCAGTCGAGAACAACGCCGAAGGCTGCCTATGGTTGCGTGCGCTGCACAATGAAGCATGAAGCGCGCGCCAAGCATCGGAGCGAATTTCCGGACGTCGCCGACTATGCAACCTGATCGGCCGCGTCGGCAGCGTCATGCTGCCCAGTGCGATAGGCCAGCATCTTGACGAGGTCCTTCACGTCCGCCGGATTATAGGGTTTCGTAAGGTGCGGATATTCGCGCAGGCGAGGCGGCAGGAACACGAGATCGTTGTAGCCCGTGGTGAACGCAAACGGGATATTCTTGCGATCCAGGATCTCCGCGATCGGCGCACTATTGTCGGCGCCAAGGTTGATATCGATGAGCGCAATGTCGAAATTCGAATCCGCCGCTGCCCGCAGCGCCTCGGAGAGCTGGGCGTACGGCCCGACGACCGTGTGACCCTCTGCCTCAAGGTCGAGCTTCAACTGCATGGCGATCAACGCTTCGTCTTCGACGAGGAGAATCCGACAGCTGCTCGTCTCCGGCATATTTGCCGCGAGCAACGGCGCGCGGGACTTTGGCACAATCGCGATGTGGCGCGTGCCGACCATTTGCGTTCGTGATGAAAGTTCGCCATGGAAATTGAACTGGAAGCCGTCGGGCGCGAATGTCATTTCCGCCACTCCCCCGCATTCGGAAGCCGCACTGCGGATGACGGCGAGCCCAAACCCATTGCGCGCCGGCTTCATGCAGACGGGACCGCCGCGTTCTTCCCATGAGAACGCGATTTTTTCACCTTCCGGCATCGAAATGCGAGACCAGCCGACGCTGACCTTGCCGCCGGGAACCGAGAGCGCGCCATGCTTGACGGCATTGGTGACAAGCTCGTGCAACACCAGCGCCATCGACTGCCCGAACTTCGATGTTAGCCGTATGCGATCGCCGTCGACGACGATGTCGTTGTTGCTGCGCGAGCGAAACGGCGCGAGCGCGCCCTGAACGAGTTCGTGCAGGTCGACGCCTGTCCAGCTGCTTTGCCGCAACAGGTCGTGTGCTGACGACATTGCGTGAATGCGCCCGTCGAGAGCCGACGCGAAAGACGGCACGGAAACCGCATTCGAACTTGAAAGTCTGGCGATCGCCGCAACATTGGCGAGAATGTTTTTGACGCGATGATCGAGCTCGGCCATCAGCAACTGCTGATGGCTTTCAGCCGACTTGCGCTCGGTAATGTCGAGGAACGTCCCGAGCACACGGAGCGTATCTTCTTCCCCCGTATTCAGCGCCCGGCCGCGCGCCAGAATCCAGGAAATGCCCCGCGCGCTCGTCACGCGAAATTCGAGTTCGGCGGTCGTATCGGAGTAATTCGTGGTGCGGACGTAATTTCGCACTGTCTCGCGATCGTCGTCGTGAATGAGTTCCATGAAGTCGTCGAAGGTCTGGCGCTCGGGAACATTTCGATGCAGCACATCGGAGATGTTTGCCGACCACTGCAGCATCTGCGTTTTCGGATCGTATTCGAATGTCGCGAGCTTGGCCGCTTCGCTGGCAAGGCGCAAACGCTCTTCGCTCTCTTGAAGTGCAGCATGCGACGCTTGCAGTTGTTCGGTGCGCTGCTTCACGCGTTCTTCGAGTTCGGCATTGAGCGCGTCGAGCTGGCGGCTCTTCCGGAAAAGCTCCACGAAGATCTGCACCTTGGCCTTTAGGATTTCCGGCACCACCGGAACGGACACATAATCGACCGCGCCGGTTCGGTAACCCTTCAGCAGATCGTCCGTTTCGAGCCGAACCGCTGAAATAAAGATGACCGCGGTCTTTTCATGCCGCGGATGGTCTCTGATCATCGCCGCAAGCTCGAAGCCGTCGAGATCGGGCATGCAGACGTCCATCAGGATCACGGCGATGTCGTTCTTGAGGAGCGCCGTCAGCGCTTCTTCCGCCGTCGTTGCCTTGATCAGCGTCGCATCGAGGCCATCGAGGATGACTTCGTAAGTCAGGAGCTTGCCCGGTTGGTCGTCGACCAGGAGAATATTGACAGGTTCGATCGCGGCAAGTTCGGGGGCCATGTTGTTCCTCGTCACCGGTGCAGCCACATGCGCAGCGCCGACAAAAGTTGCTCAGTATCGACGGGCTTTGCAAGGTAATCAGACGCGCCGGCCTCAAGACATTTCTCCCGGTCGCCCTTCATCGCCTTCGCGGTGAGCGCAATGATCGGCAGACGCTGATTTTTCTCGCTGGCCCGAATTTTCTGCATTGTCTGATATCCGTCCATGTCCGGCATCATGATGTCCATCAACACGATCGAGACGTCGGTCTCGTTCAGCGTCTCGATGGCCTCAAGACCGGTCGTCGCCGTCAGGACTTCCATCCCGCGCCGCTCGAGAAGGCTGCTCAAGGCGAAGATGTTTCGCGCGTCGTCGTCAACGAGCAAGACTTTCCTGCCGATCAGATAATCGTCGGTGTCGTGTAGCCGCGACAGCAGCTCCTGCTTCTCCGCCGGCAACTCAGTGACCACGCGATGCAGGAAAAGTGCTGTCTCATCCAAAAGGCGCTCAGGAGATTCAACTCCTTTCACGACGACCGTCCGAGCATATTGCCGGATCAGCAGGTTTTCATCGCTCGAAAGCTCCCGGCCCGTGAATACGATCACCGGAATATCGCGCATCGTGTCCTGTCGGCTCATATGTTCGAGAATCTCAAAGCCCGACATATCCGGCAATTTCAGATCCAGGACGACGCAATCGATGCTCTCGAGCTGGAGCATGTTGATCGCCGACTGGCCATCGACCGCCATTAAAATCTCGACGTCACCCTCCTTAAGGAGCGTGGAAATGCTGAGGCGCTCGGCCTGATCATCTTCGATGATCAGCAGCCTCTTCGTCGTTGATGCCGAGAACGCGCCAATCTTGCGCAACGCCTCTTTGAGCTGACGAGACTCCAATGGCTTTGTCAGAAACGAATAGGCCCCGCGCGCCAGCCCGTGGTGGCGGTCATCGTCGAGCGTCAAGACCTGAACTGGGATGTGGCGGGTGAGGGGGTTATGCTTCAACTGGCTGAGCACCGACCAGCCCAGAACGTCGGGCAGGTGAATGTCGAGTGAGATCGCCGTCGGATTATAATCCGTCGCGAGCGTCATCGCATCGATGCCGCGCTGGCAGACGATGCTCTTGAAGCCCGTTTCGCGCGCGGCATCGAGTAGGATGCGCGCAAAATTGGCGTCGTCCTCGATGATGAGCAGCACTTGATCCCCGGCGGCGATGTTGTCGCGATCGTCTTCGATCGCTAACGGCAGCAGCCCGGGATGGGGAAGTGCAATCGATGGCGACGTGGCTGCATCGGATTTCGCACGAACTTCGCCCGCCAGCGACGCATATCGCAACGGAACATAAAGCGTGAAAACGCTCCCGACGTTGGGTTCGCTGGTCAATTGGATCTCGCCGCCGAGCAGATGCGCAAGCTCACGGCTGATCGCGAGACCAAGACCCGTGCCGCCGTATTTCCGGCTGGTACTGGCATCCGCCTGCTGGAACGCTTCGAAGATGAGCTTTTGCTTGTCGGATGGAATGCCGATGCCTGAATCTTGCACCTCGAAGGCGACGATTGTCTGCGCAGTCGACAGGATTGGATGATCCGCGCTCCATTTGCCGGTTGCCTGCTTGACCGTCAACCGGACGTTACCCTCGCGCGTGAACTTGAAAGCGTTCGAGAGCAGGTTTTTCAAGACCTGCTGCAAGCGCTTCGAGTCCGTGAAGATCGTCTTGCCGAGATCCGCGTCGAACGTCACCTGGAAGTCGAGGCCACGCCGCTCGGCTTCATGCCGGAATGGCCGAGCAACGGCTTCGATGAGCCCACCGAACGCGACTTCCTCGGCGTCGACCGAAACCGTGCCGGATTCGATCTTCGAAAGATCGAGAATGTCACTGATCAGGTTTAAGAGGTCGGTGCCGGCGCCATGGATCGTGCGCGCAAACTCCACCTGCTTGTCCGTGAGATTGCGATCCGGATTGTCGCCGAGCTGCTGGCCGAGGATCAGAATGCTGTTTAGTGGCGTCCGCAATTCGTGGGACATGTTCGCAAGGAATTCCGACTTGTAGCGCGACGTTAGCGCGAGTTCGGCGGCCTTTTCCTCGACCGCGCGCCGGGCCTGATCGATTTCCTCGTTCTTGCGTTCGACTTCGACGTTGCGCTCGGCGAGCTGTTGAGCCTTTTGCGCCAGCTCCTCGTTGGTCTTCTGCATCGCTTTCTGCTGATCCTGAAGCTCGGCCGCGAGCTTCTGCGACTGCATCAGAAGACTTTCCGTCTGCATCGTCGCCTCGATGCTGTTCAAGACGACGCCGATGCTGACCGATAGCTGTTCGAGGAACGTCAGCTCAGCCGGCTCGAAGTTCTGCAGCGAGCTAAGTGAGATGACGGCTTTGAGACGGTCCTCGAACGTGATCGGATGGACGATGACGCTGCGCGGCGGCGCTTTGAACACAACAGCGTCGATGTTCGCGGTCGGTTGCGGAATGTCGGTCAAAACACGCCGCTGCTTTTCGACCGCGCACTGTCCAATGAGACTTGAGCCCAGCTCAAGCCGCTCCGGATAGCGCGCATCGGTGTCGCCTGCGTAACTCGCAAGCAGCTTGAGTTCGCTACTCGCCGCATCGAACTGATAGATGACGCCCTGATGCGCATCGATGAGCGGGACAAGTTCCGACAACAGTTTTTGCGAAACCGTCATGACGTCCCGCTGGCCCTGCAACATACTGGTGAAGCGCGCGAGGTTGGTCTTCAGCCAGTCTTGCTCGGTATTGAGCTGCGTCGTGAGACGCAGGTTGCCGATCATCGTATTGATATAGTCCTTCAGTTCCGCGACTTCGCCGCGCGCTTCGACCTGAATGGTGCGCGAAAGGTCGCCGCGAGCAACCGCCGTCGTGACTTCGGCGATAGCGCGCACCTGCGTCGTGAGGTTGGCGGCGAGCAGGTTGACGTTGCCGGTCAAGTCTTTCCAGGTTCCCGCCGTGCCCGGCACGTTGGCCTGACCGCCGAGACGTCCCTCGACGCCGACTTCGCGCGCCACCGTTGTCACCTGATCGGCGAACAGCGCGAGCGTTTCGGTCATGTCGTTGATCGTTTCGGCGAGCGCCGCGACTTCACCCTTCGATTTCACGGTCAGTTTCGGTTTGAGGTCGCCGTTGGCGACGGCCGTCACGACCTTGACGATGCCGCGCACCTGCTCGGTGAGGTTCGCCGCCATGACGTTCACGGTGTCGGTCAAATCTTTCCATGTACCGGCGACCCCGGGCACGGCGGCCTGACCGCCGAGGCGACCCTCGGTGCCGACTTCGCGGGCGACGCGCGTGACCTCGGACGCGAAAGCGTTGAGCTGATCGACCATCGTATTAATGGTTGTTTTCAGGTCCAGAATTTCGCCTTTGACGTCCACAGTAATTTTTCGCGAAAGGTCGCCGCGCGCGACCGCAGTCGTGACTTCGGCGATGTTTCGAACTTGCGTCGTCAAGTTTGCGGCCAGCAGGTTGACGTTGTCGGTCAAGTCTTTCCACGTACCGCCGACGCCGGGCACGACGGCCTGACCGCCAAGACGTCCCTCTGTGCCGACCTCGCGCGCAACGCGCGTCACCTCGGCCGCGAACGATCGCAGCTGTTCGACCATCGTGTTCAGCGTTTCCTTGAGCAGCAGGATCTCGCCGCGCACGTCGACGGTGATCTTCTTCGACAAGTCGCCGCTCGCGATAGCCGTCGCGACCTCGGCGATGTTGCGAACCTGTGCCGTCAGATTTCCGGCCATGAAGTTCACGTTGTCGGTCAAGTCTTTCCACGTACCGGCGACGCCCGGCACGGCGGCCTGACCGCCGAGCTTGCCTTCGGTACCGACTTCGCGGGCAACGCGCGTGACTTCGGATGCGAAGGCGTTGAGCTGATCGACCATCGTGTTGATGGTGTTCTTGAGTTCGAGAATTTCGCCTTTGACGTCGACGGTGATCTTGCGCGAAAGGTCGCCGCTGGCGACGGCGGTGGTCACTTCGGCGATGTTGCGAACCTGCGCCGTGAGGTTCGAGGCCATCGAGTTGACGTTGTCGGTCAAATCTTTCCACGTACCGGCGACGCCCGGCACCTGCGCCTGACCGCCGAGCTTGCCGTCGGTGCCGACCTCGCGCGCAACGCGAGTCACTTCGGATGCGAAGGCGTTGAGCTGATCGACCATCGTGTTGATGGTGTTCTTGAGTTCGAGAATCTCGCCTTTGACGTCGACGTCGATCTTCTTCGACAAGTCGCCGCTCGCGATTGCCGTCGAAACGTCGGCGATGTTGCGGACCTGAGTCGTGAGGTTCGAGGCCATCGAGTTGACGCTATCGGTCAAGTCTTTCCACGTACCGGCGACGCCCGACACCTGCGCTTGGCCGCCGAGCTTGCCTTCGGTGCCGACCTCACGTGCAACGCGCGTCACTTCACCGGCAAAACCGTTGAGCTGATCGACCATCGTGTTGATGGTCTCTTTGAGCTGCAGAATTTCACCGGACACGTTGACCGTGACCTTCTTCGACAAGTCGCCGCGCGCGATGGCGGTCGCGACTTCGGCGATATTGCGGACCTGCCCCGTCAGGTTGCCGGCCATCGAGTTGACGTTGTCGGTCAAGTCTTTCCACGTACCGGCGACGCCGGGCACCGCGGCCTGACCGCCGAGGCGGCCCTCGGTGCCGACTTCACGCGCCACGCGCGTCACTTCGGACGCGAAGGCGTTGAGCTGATCGACCATCGTGTTGATGGTGTTCTTGAGTTCGAGAATTTCGCCTTTGACGTCCACCGTAATTTTTCGAGAAAGGTCGCCGCGCGCGACCGCTGTCGTGACTTCGGCGATGTTGCGGACCTGCGTCGTGAGATTCGCCGCCAGCAGGTTGACGTTGTCGGTTAAATCCTTCCATGTACCGCCGACGCCGGGAACGACGGCTTGGCCGCCGAGGCGCCCTTCGGTGCCAACCTCGCGGGCGACGCGCGTCACTTCGGCTGCAAACGATCGCAGCTGTTCCACCATCGTGTTGATGGCTTCCTTGAGCTGCAAAATCTCGCCGCGCACGTCGACGGTGATCTTCTTCGACAAGTCGCCGTTGGCGACCGCAATCGTCACGTCCGCAATATTTCGAACCTGTGCCGTGAGGTTCGACGCCATCAAGTTGACGCTCTCGGTGAGATCCTTCCAGACCCCCGTGACTTCGCGGATTTGTGCCTGCCCGCCAAGCTTGCCTTCGATGCCGACTTCGCGGGCGACACGCGTCACTTCCGACGTGAAGACCGAAAGCTGCTTGATCATCGTGTTGACGATCGTGGCGGACCGCAGGAATTCGCCCTTGAGCGGACGGCCGTCGACGTCGAGCCGCATCGGTTGCAGCAGGTTACCCTGCGCCACGGCTTCAATCGAGCGCGTAACTTCGGTCGTGGGTTGCAGTAGATCGTCGATGAGGGAGTTGACGGATTGTTCCATCTCGCCCCAAGCCCCGAGAGCAAGGCCGAGGGTCACGCGCTGATTGGTCAATCCATCCTTACCAACCGTCTGGCCGACGCGCTGAAGCTGATTGGCCATGCGCTGGTTTGTACTAATAATGTCATTGATCGTGTCGGCGATCTTGCCGGGAAGTCCGTCCCAGTCGCCCCGCATCCTGACGCTGAAGTCGCCCGCTTTAACCGCCTGGAGGGTCTGGAGCATCTCGACGAGCACGCCGCCCGGACCCGAAGGAAGTCGTTCGGACCCAACAGCGCTGATCTGCTCCGACATAAAAAACTCCCCTCACGACTTGCTGTAACCCCGTCCAACGCCTGAGACCGGCAATTTGTTCCATAGGGATTTGATCGCCACAGGCAGAGCGGAAATCAACAGCGGCGAATTGTGTGCCGCACCTCGCCACAACCTCAAAACAGAACGAACAAGGTGGCTAAAGATTGGCCTACCGCAAGCTCGAAATCATAGGCCGGTTCAACGACTGGATGAGCTTTTGACGGTGTCTTCATCGCCATCGGGCGAAGTGCTTGCGGGCTGACCCGTCATTTCTTCGAGCAACCGGCTGCGGGCGCGGTTAACACGGCTTTTCATCGTGCCAACGGCGCATCCGCAAACGCGCGCGGCGTCCTCGTAAGAGAAACCCTCCGCCGTGATCAACAGCAGCGCCTCGCGATGGTCGGGAGAAAGGCGCATCAGCGATTTCTGCATATCGTCGAATTCGAGGTGGGTGAGCTGCGTCGGCGGAACGCTGGCGTTCATCGCCGCATGATCCTCGTCCAGTTCCTCGCGCTGCGATTTGCGGTAATATGTGAAATAAGTGTTCCGCAGGATGGTGAACAACCAAGCTCTGAGATTTGAATCCGGGACAAACGAGTTCTTGTGGGTCCAGGCTTTGAGCAGCGTTTCCTGTACGAGATCATTGGAAAGCTGTGCATCGCCGCTCAGCGAATGTGCGAAGGCTCTAAGATTTGGGATAGCCTCGATCAAGGCGTCCCCGAAGCTTTTGGCTTCCGTCACTTCGGCGGCTCCTTCGCCTCAAGTTTGCGAATGAGTTCGAGGAGATCCTCCGGAACTGGCTCTTGGGCGATGATGTCGTACATGGCGCGCATGCGCTGGCCGATGAGCTGGGCCGCGAAGCCGGGAAGCTGTGGAAGCGGAGCTTTAGCGGCTTCGAGCTCAGGCTGGCGCTCCGGTTCCGGAAATTCGCCGTCCGTCCGTTTGTAATCCTCCGGTGCGTCGAGGCGGTGCTGCATGATTGATCTGAAACCTTTGAAGAGTTCGACCGGCCCCGATTGGGACAAACTCCTATAGCATCGTCCGGACGGGGGCTCATCTCGCGAACGTTGCGCGAGAGATTTTGTTCCGGGCGGGAACCGTTTAATCCACATCAGCGTTGTCGTAACGGTACAGAACGGCCATCGCGGAAATTTCGCGGGCTACGTTTATTGCCCGCTGGGGGATGAGTGTGCTTCGTCCGGCTTGGCTTGGGAGATGCAAAGCTATGTCAATTGCGCAGACAATTCGTGTGCATTTGCCTTATCTGCGGCGGTTCGCGCGCACGTTGACGGGCGCGCAGCAGACCGGCGACGCCTACGTCGCGACGCTGCTGGAAGGCCTCATATCGACACCGTCCGACTTCCCCACGTACATGTCGCCACGGACAGCGCTCTATCACGCGTTTCTAAAGGTTTGGAATTCCGTTCGCCTCGATTCGAACGACGGCGACGATGCCACCAGTTCTCTCCTCGCTGCACAACGCAGAATCAATTCGATCAGCTCGCTGCCGCGTCAGGCTTTCTTGCTTGTCGCGGTCGAGGGGTTCACATCGGCCGAAACCGCCGCGATTCTTGAGGTCGACGAGCAGGACGTTGAGAAGCTGCTCGAAGTCGCCGGCCAGGAAATCGCCCATCAGGTCGCGACCAACGTCCTCATCATCGAGGACGAATTGCTGATCGCGATGGACCTTGAGACCATTGTCACCAGTCTCGGCCATTCTGTTCAGGAAGTCGCGACCACGAAGAGCGAAGCGTTGTCGGCGGTCAAGCGCAAGAAGCCGGGATTGATCCTGGCCGACGTTAAGCTCGCGGACGGCAGCAGCGGTCTAGAGGCCGCGAAGGAGATCGTCGCGGAAGGCGAGGTCCCGATTATCTTCATCACGGCCTATCCGGAAAAGGTCCTGACGGGAGAACGGCCGGAGCCCACATTTTTGATCTCGAAGCCGTTCCAGCGCGACACCGTCATGGCGATCATCAGTCAAGCGCTCTTTTTCGATACCAAGGCCCATCCGCGGATTGCAGCGGCATAACGAACGCGATCTTTCCCCATAAACGTGCTGAATATACAAGCCGAGCTGACCGGCGTCCGGTCAAATTTTCCCATTGTAATAAAGTAACGCGCTTGTGAAGTTGGCCGCGCCCGCTTTTTTCGTAAGAGCGTAGAAGCTGACAAGAACAATGGGAGTGAAGCGCAATGAAATTCGCACAGGGTCTCGCGATCGCCGGAGCGGTCGCCGGTGCGCTCGGGGTTACATCCTTCGCCGACGCGGCAAGCCTCGCCGTCGGCAAGAAGCTTGAGCTTAAGGTTGACCCTAAGAAAATGAGCGAGGAACGCACCCGGCTCTGGGCCAAGTTTGGCGGCTGGTGCGCGATCAAGGATTGGCATCCGGCCATTGCGAGCTGCGAGGAGAGCACCGAGGGCGACGCCAAGATCCGCGTCTTAACGCTGAAGGACGGCGGCAAGATCAAGGAAAAGCTTCTCGACGTGAAGCCAAACTTCTACCGTTACGAAATCCTCGAAAGCCCGCTGCCCGTCAAAAATTATCAGGCCCAGTTTGCGCTGACGCCCGACGATGACGACGAGGACGAGATCAACTTCGCTTGGTCGGCCGTCTTCGATCCCGCTGACGGCAAGACCGACACCGACGCTCGCGGCGTCATCGACGGCATCTTCAAGGCCGGGCTCGACAACATCAAAGCCACCGCTGGCGCCAAGCCCGACAACGATGACGACAAGAAGTAACCACGTCGAAAGCTGAGGTCTGAAAGGCGCCGTGCAAACCGGCGCCTTTTTTATTATGACCCAAAAATCGAAGTCACGCCTTCAGCGTTTCGATCGCAAGCCGGATGAGATCGGCGGTGCGATCGACGCCGAGCTTCACCTTCATTTGCGTGCAGATATTGGCGACCGTCTTGTACGCGATCCCGAGGTTTTCCGAGATCGCCGTCATGCTCTTGCCCTGTCCGAGCATGCGCAGGATCTCGACTTCGCGGATGGACAGCGACTGTAGCGGATCGTCCGACGAAATCTGGCTCACCGCGATCCGTGATGCCAGATCGCGGTCGATATACTGCTCCCCCGCCCGCGCCTTGCGAATGGCGGTGATCAATTCCTCAACCGGTGCGCTCTTGCTGACATAGCCGCGTGCCCCGCCGCGAAGCGCACGGACGGCGTAGATCGGCTCATGATGCATGCTGAAAACGACGACGCGCGCGCTGCTGTCCGCCGCCAATATGCGCCTCAGAACTTCCAGGCCGCCGGCACCCTCAAGATTTAGGTCGAGCACCACGACATCCGGGTGCTCTTGCGCGTAGATGGCGAGTGCATCGTCGATCCCCGCCGTTTCCAGGACGTTCGCTTCGAAATGCGCGACAAACAGCTTCCGCAACCCTTCGCGCACGACACCGTGATCATCAACGATAAGAATTTTCATGCCGCGCTCGTGGTCAATGCTTGTGGATTATCTTTTTTGCTCCGAGCCGAAGGCAGCGGAATTTCAACGATCAGCATGACACCTTTCCCCCCTTCGCGATCAGCGATGCGCAGCCGCCCATTGAGCAAGGCCACCCGCTCCCGCATTCCTGCAAGCCCAAATCCGCGCGTTCCCTTTGCCACGATACCGGAGCCGTCGTCTGAAACAACGACGCGCAGCATGTCGTCAGGCGCTTGCCGCGCAGTAAGTCCAATCGCCGACGGCTGTCCGTGCCGCACGGCATTGCTCGTGCCTTCCTGTAAGATTCGGAACGCGGCTTCTTCGATGCCTGCTGGAAATCGCGCGTCTTCGATATCCATCGTAAAGACGATGTTCGGCCGCCGCGCTTTCCAGAACGCCACAAGCTGTTCGACTGCGATGATCAACCCCTGGTCGATCAACAGCGTCGGCCTCAGGCGGCTCAAAATCCCTCGCAAATGCACCTGCATGTGCTGCACCGATTGGCGGATGGCCTTGCTTCGCTCGACGATTTCGCTTGAAGCATCGCGCGACACCAGAAGCGGGATCGCCTGTGCATCGACATCGGCGGCGAATAGAAACGGCCCGATCTCGTCGTGGAGATCGCGCGAGATTTCGGATCGCTCTTCTTCCTGGACGGTGGAGAGTTGTTCGTTGAGGCGTTGGTTGTGCTGTTCGGCCGTCCGTAGCCGCTCGGCCATTTGATTGAAGGCTCGGTAAATAGGCTTCAGATCTTCCGGGCCGGCTTCCGCGACATGCGCCGTATAATCGCCGTCACCCACGCGTTCGAGCGCCGACGAAAGTTGTTCGAGCGGCCGCAGCGCACGGCCAACCGTCGCGTAGATGAGTGCGAGCACAATGGCGCAGAAGCTCGAAACGATCAGAAACTTGAGCTTCAGATCCTCCCAGACTTCGCTCACCTCGTTGTGGGGATCGGCGTGAATTTCGATCGCTCCGAGGCTCTTTGCGTCTGCTGGAAATGCGAAAGTCCGCGAACGAGGCGCCCCCGCGAGCAGGCCATAGAGCCAATGCGGAGGAGGATCCGCCGGTTTTTGGAGGCGTGAGGTGCTTTCTAGTGATCCGCCGGGACCGACGAGGCTCGCAACGATATGCCGGTCTCCGTCAAACGACGAAATGATCCGCTGCGCCTGCGCGCTGGCGTCGGCGCTCGAGGTGATGGTGGCAAGTGCGTCGCTGACGGCGCTGCTCGCAACTTCCATCGCCGACGACATTTCGAGATCGATCTTGCGCAGCCCATGCCAATAGGTGAGCACGCCTCCGCCGATGAGGCAGAGAGCCAGGACAAGCGCCACAAGCGCGAGAAGTCGGCGTCTCAATGGCATTCGTGCAGCGATGCAAGATCTTGTAACATTGTAACTCATTGGCGCACGGCGGGTTGCACGTCAAGCAAAGCCGGAAAGAAAAGTCCCAGTATTCGCCGCTGGCAAAGAACCTGCATTAATCGCTCGTAAACGATGATCGAATGCAGGAGCGTGCCATTCCATGACACCGTATTTCCGTTCCTACGTCGCGAACTTCAATCGTATACGCCTGTTGGAATTGATCGATTATCGCGAACTGTCTCGGCCAGACCGGGAAGTGCGCAGATCGTTTATTCATACCGCTCCAGAGCAACAAATTCACGAGGCGGATTGGACAATGACGATCGGTCAGCACGCAGCGCGCCAGCGTTAATGACGCCCTGCTACGATCCGGACAGAGATAATTCCCGTTTGCGATGGGAAAGTTTCCTGACTGCGGGGCATCGGCAACTCAATCGCAATCTCGAACAATCGAACGAGGCGTAAGCGCACTCTTCCCTCTCGCGCAAAGAACGCTCTCCCCCTTGCAATGCCTCCGCACGCAAAAGGGCCATCAGGAGGCGAAAATGTCTCGCATTTTTTCAACTCAATTAAGCACTTGCTAACTTCGTCGGACGCTTACTCAGGCATCGCTATTCCCCCCTGATTGAGCGCCAGTTATGCCGCCGCGTACGTCCGCATCGACCGAAGACATTCAATCGCCGGCAGTTTCCGACACAGTGAAGCGGAACGCCCGGCCGCTCCTCCTCGTGAGCGCCCTCATCGGCATCGTGACGTTCGCTGCTCTGTCGCTGATCGCGCCGCATGACCAAAGCGAGGCGGCGCGAGCCGCGGCCGTCAACAGCGTTTCGAGTTATCTGCCAACCAAGAAGATCGAGCTCTCTGCGCTCGCGGGCATTGCCGCGCTGATGTTCGGGTTGGCTTGGGTCATCGCGGGGACGGCGTTACGAGGCACGCCGGCCCGGATTTCAGCCAATCGCGCGTCGGCGATGGCGAAGCGCGCCGAGCCCGTGTTGGTCGAGGTCGCGGCCGAACCTCTCGTTAGAGACATGGTGGAGGACGAGGTGGGGTATTTACCTCCAACCGCTGAAATGTCGAATTCTACTCCGACATCGGAGGCCATCTCGGAGCCACCCCGGAGAGAAGCCGCGTCGGAAGATCCGACCTTCGCCGAAATCGACAAACTCGCAGCGCGTCTCAAGTCACAGAGACCACCGGGCGGCGGTCATCGTACGCTCATCACCTCTGAAGCCGCAGCCGTTGTTCCGTACCAGGAAGCGCTGGAACTTTCGAAAGCGCTCGCCGAAAGCGGCGTCCAGACCATCCTTATCGATTGGAGCCCAAGCGGCGACGGTTTCGCTCGCACCGTTGGGCTCGATAACGGCGCCGGATGGAACGATCTCTTGAGTGGCGGCGCCCGCTTCGACGACATCATTCAGCGCCTACCCGGAACCCGCGCACAAGCCATCGCCAGCGGCGAGGCACTCCACGGTGTCCACTCGACGATCGACGCCGACCTTCTGAATTTGGCGCTCGATGCTCTCGATGAAGTCTACGACCACATTGTCGTCACTGGCCGCTACGACGAGGCGCGCAATCTTTTTGAATGTATTGAAGGCCGTTTCGACGCCGGCATCATGGTCGTATCGAGTGGTGACAGTCGAAGGCCGTCGAATAACGCCAGCGCCTTCCTCGGTTTCGAAGTCGCCGACATCGATATCCTTCGTTACCAACGGCGCGAACCGGCTGCTTCGCCTGTCATGGCGCAACGCATAGCGCTCGCCACGCGGCCGCGCGAACCGGTCGCTCAAGGCGCGTAAGCTTGCCAGGCCAATTCTCGCAAGAAGCAATCAGGCGTCGGGACGCTGCATCCAACTGATGAGCAAGCCGGCCGGTAGGACCCAGAGCAGTCCGGCGACCACGTAATAAGCGAGTTCGGCAAACTTGCCGACGTTGCGGACCTGCAGGACAACGGCCACCGCGACAGCCAGAACTGCATAGATGCCCACCAGCACAAGCAGAGCGATGGTGCCCAAAAGCTTTCTTTTGCGCTGCGTCATTCGCCTGAAGAACCGCCCAAATCCGCGAGAATATCCGCCCGCGCCGCATGGGCGCATTGTCCCTGATATACGAAAGCGTATCACACGCGACATAGAACGGCACGAGGATATGCCCCGCCGATGACCATGACGCAAATTTCCGGTAATCGAAACGCGACGGCCTCGGACGACGCCGAAAGCGGCACGCGCGCCATATCGTTGTGGCTCTGGCTGGTGGCTTTGCTGGTTATCGCGATGGTCGTCGTCGGTGGCGCGACCCGGCTGACCGAAAGCGGTCTCTCGATTACGGAGTGGCAGCCTCTCCTCGGTGCGATCCCGCCGCTCAGCGAAGCCGATTGGATGTCGGCGTTCGACAAGTATAAGCAGATCCCCCAGTACGCGGCCATCCATGACGGCATGTCGCTCGGCGACTTCAAATTCATCTATTATTGGGAATGGAGCCACCGGCTGCTCGGCCGCGCCATCGGCATCATTTTCGCGGTTCCTTTCTTGTATTTTTGGTGGACCAGCAAGCTGAAGCGCGGCACCGGAATGAAGTTTCTCGGCATCCTGGCGCTCGGCGGCCTTCAAGGCTTCATCGGCTGGTACATGGTGAGTTCCGGACTCAGCGACCGCATCGAAGTTAGCCAGTATCGTCTGGCCCTACATCTGACGGCGGCCATCATGATCCTTGGCCTGCTTGTCTGGGCGGCGCTCGAAGAATGGCCCGGCCAACCGCGCATCACCGGAGAGGTGGCCACACCGTTGGTCAAGCGCATGGCCGCGATCATTGTGGCGGCCGTTCTGATGCAGGTCGTGCTCGGAGCTTTCGTCGCGGGCCTCAGAGCCGGCTATATTTACAATACGTGGCCCTCGATGAACGGCCAGTTCGTGCCGAGCGACTATTGGATCAAGCCTGCGTACCTGAGCTTCTTTGAAAGCCACGCGGCAACACAGTTCAATCACCGCATGATGGCCTACCTCGTCGCGGCCCTCGCGTTCGTTCAAATCTGGCTGACGACACAGACACCGGTCGACGATCGCATCCGCTTGACGTCCCAGTGGCTCGGCGCCGCGATTGTCGTCCAGATCGCGTTGGGCATCGCCACGCTGCTGACGCAGGTGCGCCTTGACCTGGGGCTTCTGCACCAGGGAGGCGGCGCGCTCGTCTTCGTGATGGCCGTGATTCATCTGCACGCAACACGCCGCGCCGGTATCGTGCCGCGCGATGACTTCGCTAGTCGAGGCCGAGCATCAGCTTGATGTTCTGCACGGCGGCGCCAGCCGCACCTTTGCCGAGATTATCGAGGCGCGCGACGAGCACGGCTTGGTTCAACGCCGCTTTGCCGAAGACGTAAAGCTCGAGCTTATCGGTGCCGTTCAGCGCTTCGGCTTCGAGACGGCTCATCCCCACCGAAGGCTCCGGAATGACGCTCACGAATTCGCTGCCCCGATAGTGCTCATTAAGCACGCGCTCGATATCGCGCAGGCAAGGCTTTCCCGACAGCATATCGAGATGCAACGGCACGGATACGAGCATCCCCTGCCGGAAGTTTCCGACGCTCGGCACGAAGATCGGCCGCCGCGTCAGCCCCGAATATGTCTGCAGCTCAGGTACATGTTTGTGTTCGAGGCCGAGGCCGTAAAGCTCGAACGACGGCCCCGTCCCCGCGTCATAGGCTTCGATCATCGACCGTCCGCCGCCCGAATAACCGGAGACGGCATTGACCGTGATGGGGTAGTCGGGCTCGATGATGCCTGCGTCCACGAGTGGCCGGAGAAGCGCTATCCCGCCGGTCGGATAACAACCCGGATTGGCGACGCGCGACGCGGCCCTGATGACGTCGGCGTGCCCGGGCGTCATTTCGGCGAAGCCGTAAACCCATCCGTCGGCAACGCGATGCGCCGTCGAGGCGTCGACGATCTTCGGCGCTTTCGCGCCAAGCTCATCGGCAAGCGCCACGGTCTCGCGCGCCGCATCGTCCGGCAGACAAAGTACGACGAGATCGACGTCGCGGAGCATTTGTGCGCGCGCGACGCGGTCTTTCCGCTTGGCGGGGTCGATGCTTTTGACGTCGATGCTCTCGACGCCGGCCAGCCGCTCGCGGATCTCGAGGCCGGTCGTCCCGGCCTCGCCATCTATAAAAACCCGAGCGAGCTTCGTTTTTGCTGCCGTCGTCGTCATCTCAACCACCGAAGCCAAGCCGATGCTTGATGCCTTGCCAGATCGATTCCGAACAGCCGATGCCATAGTTCACGCAGGCGATCCTGTGGCTGTCGCGGTAGATCATATCGAGCGCAACATAGAGAATAATCGCGAGCCCGACCCATGCAATCCACGGATAGCGGGCAAGTAGCTTCGCAATATAGGTTGAGGCGGCCGCCATCAAGATGATCGCGATCGCGAGCCCGATAATGAGAACCAGCGTCGATTCACCGGCCGCGCCAGCGACGGCGAGCACGTTGTCCAGCGACATCGACAGGTCGGCGAGAATGATCGTCCAAAGAGCGCCCCAGAATGTTGTCTGGTTTGGGTGAGGGGCGTTCGATGCGAGGCTCTTCTCTACCTCTTCCATCGAATGCGTGTCGGCCTCGACGATCTGCTTGTACATTTTCCAGCAGACGAAGAGCAGCAGAATGCCGCCCGCGAACGTCAGTCCGATTACCTGCAGCATCTGCTGTGCGACGCTCGAGAAGATAATCCGGAGAATGACGGCGCCGAGAATGCCCCAGAAGATCACCTTCGTGCGCATCGACTTCTCGACGCGCGATGCCGCCATGCCGACAACGATCGCGTTATCGCCAGCGAGCGTCAGGTCGATCATCAAGATGTTGAACAGCGCCACGGCGTGCGTCCGCCACCAATGCGGCGATATCAGGTAGCCGATATCGGTAACGAGCACCGTCCAAAGCTCGTGAATGCCGTTTAGCATCGAGTCCATTATCTCTCCGACCCCCCGGTCATAAAGGCTGTGCCGCAAACGGCGTAAAACCAGTTGCTATGTGGCATCGCAGTGGCGACGCGGCAACCCTTCCGCAACAGAAAAGCAAACAGCCCGCCAAGGTGGCGGGCTGTGCTTTCGTCTGACCTTGTCCGCTCGGCTTAGCGCTTCGAGAACTGGAACGACTTGCGGGCCTTGACCTTGCCGTACTTCTTGCGTTCGACGACGCGGCTATCGCGCGTCAGGAAGCCCTGCTTCTTCAGCACACCGCGCAGTTCCGGCTCATAATAGGTGAGAGCCTTCGAGATGCCATGACGCACCGCGCCCGCCTGACCCGAAAGACCGCCGCCTGCGACGGTAATACGAATGTCGTACTGCGTCGCGCGGTTCGCGAGGTTGAGCGGCTGCTGCAAAAGCATCTGCAGAACCGGGCGTGCGAAGTAGACCTTGAAGTCTTTCGTGTTGACCGTGATGAGGCCCTTGCCCGGCTTCAGCCAGACGCGAGCGACGGCGTTCTTCCGCTTGCCGGTGGCGTAGGCGCGGCCAAGCTTGTCGAGCTTCTGCGTGCGAACCGGCGCAGCCTCAGGCTCGGAACCTTTGACGACTGCGAGATCGGCGAGGGTCTTTGTTTCGGTAACCATGGATCTTAGGCCCTCACGTTCTTGCGGTTGAGCTTCGCGATATCGAGCTTTTCCGGATTCTGCGCTTCATGGGGATGTGCATCGCCCTTGTAGACGCGAAGGTTGCGCATCAGCTGGCGATGGAGAGGTCCACGCGCGAGCATACGCTCGACGGCCTTCTCGACGATCCGTTCCGGATGCTTGCTGTCGAGGATCTGACGCGGTGTCCGCTCCTTGATGCCGCCCGGATAGCCGCTGTGCCGGTAGTAGATCTTGTCTTCGCGCTTGGCGCCGGTGAAGACGATCTTTTCAGCGTTGATGACGACGATATTGTCACCGCAATCGACGTGCGGCGTGTAGATCGGCTTGTGCTTGCCCTTAAGGCGCGTCGCGATGAGAGCGGCGAGGCGGCCGACAACGAGCCCTTCGGCGTCGATGAGGACCCACTTCTTCTCCACCGTGGCCGGTTTGGCGACATAGGTAGGCATTATAATGAAGCTCCTTGGCGGATGGCTGCGCAGGCGCGATGAATGCCGCGCGCGGCGTTCCGAGAAGCGGCGTGGATACTCGAAAGCATAGCTCGTTTGCAAGGACAATTTTCTCGCGCGGAGATATTTCATATAAATCAGATAGTTATGCGTATACGGTATTATGATACCTCTTGTGGTAATTAGGTACCGCAAGACTCCTCCGCCCAATTCGCCGCTTCTTTGTTCATTGGCGGTGCAGGGAGCATGCATTACACCCAGGCTGATCTTCTCGCGCCACACCGCTGCGAAAATCAAAAAGCGGAGAAGCGGAAGCTTTCTCGATGCCTCACGGAGGGCGTATGAGGTCCCGAGACAACAATTCCGCGCCATGCGGGAAGCGGTATCTGGAGGAACACGATGTCGGTCTCTCTGACCAAGACGGCGATGCGCGCGATCATCGGAGGGCTTGGTCTCGTCGCCGGCATCGCGCTGGCGAACGCGCAGGATGCGGCAGCTCCGCAAAATCCGCCGGCGGCGCAAGGACCTGCGGACGCGAGCGGTTCGGGTGCACCGTCCTCGGATGACGTGAAGCAGATCAAGCTGACCGACGACCAGGTCACGCACTTCATCGCCGCTCAGGCCGATCTCGCGGCCATCGCCAACAAGATCCAGGCTGCGGGCGACAAGCCCGATCCGGCGCTTCAGGCCGATCTTGAGGGGATCGCGACAAAGCACGGCTTCGGCAATTTCGCCGAGCTCGACGACGTCGCAGCGAATATCTCGATCGTTATGGCGGGCCTCGATTCCGGCACCGGCAACTTCGTCGATCCCGTCGACGCGCTGAAGAAAGAGCGCGAGGAGGTCCAGAAGGACTCGACGATCCCCGAAGCCGACAAGAAACAGCTTCTCGACGAACTGAACGAAGCGATCGGTACGACGCCGCGTCTCCAGTTCAAGGAGAACGTCGATATCGTGAAGGCGCATCGCGCCGAGATCGAGAAGGCGCTGCAATAGCCGACGCCGCTTCGCCGTCGCGTCGGACTTAAAGGGGCTCGAATGCAGGACCTTTCACCCGCCCCGGCGTCGTTGGTGCTGGCGGATATCGTCGAACCCGGAATTGGGCGATTGACGCTCAACCGCCCCGAGGCGCGCAATGCGCTGTCGCGCGCCGTCATTCATGCTCTGCACGCCGAAATCGAGCGCTTGGGAGCCGACTCCACCGTCGCGGCCATCGTTCTAGCGGCGAGCGGCAAAGTTTATTCGTCCGGGCACGACCTGAAGGAAATGACCGCCCGTCGCTCCGAAGCCGACGGCGGCGAAGGCTTCTTCCGCGAAACGATGGGCGCCTGCTCGGCCATGATGCGCGCTATCGTCGCCTGCCCGAAGCCCGTTATCGCGGCGGTCGAAGGACGCGCGACGGCGGCGGGCTGCCAACTCGTCGCGACGTGCGATCTGGCGGTGGCTTCCGAAACCGCCGACTTCGCGACACCGGGCGTGAACATCGGGCTGTTTTGTTCGACACCCATGGTAGCGCTCTCGCGCAATGTCCCGCGCAAACGCGCCATGGAGATGCTTTTGCTAGGCGAAGCGATGTCTGCCGCCGATGCTCTGAGCTACGGCCTCGTCAATCGCGTAGTGGCGTCCGGCGAAGTCATCAACGAAGCGCTGGGCATGGCGCGCATCATTGCCGCGAAATCGAAATCGACGGTTGCGATCGGCAAGGCGGCATTCTACCGCCAAGCCGAACTCTCCCTCGATGACGCGTATGCCTACGCCAGCGAAGTTATGGTGCGGAACATGATGACCGCCGACGCCGGAGAGGGCATTTGCGCCTTCGTCGAAAAGCGTCATCCCGAGTGGAAGGATAAGTAATTTTGACCATCGACGGTTTGGACGACGAGAACGTCCGCGCGATCCTCGCCCGCGTCAAAACATTTGCCGTGATCGGAGCTTCGCCAAAAGCGGAGCGTCCGAGCAATAGCGTGATGCAGTTTCTCATCGACGAGGGGTACGTGGTGAAGCCGGTCAATCCTGGCATCGCCGGCAAAACCATTCACGACCAGCCGGTCTATGCGACGCTGGCCGACGTTCCCCCGCCCGTCGATGTCGTCGACATCTTTCGCGACTCCGAGGCCGTTCCCGGAATCGTCCGTGAAGCGATCGCTCAAAAGGACCGGCTAGGCATAAGCACGATTTGGATGCAGCTTGGCGTTATAAATGAAGATGCCGCAGCCGAAGCCCGCGCCGCGGGGCTGACGGTCGTCATGGATCGCTGCCCGCATATCGAAATTCCTCGCCTTGCCTTCGGCTAAGGCCTTTTCCGGACTTATTCCGGTCTTGTCCGAAGCACCCCCGCGTCATCCTGACGTCCTAAATCTTCCCAAAGACTGTGCCCACTTAACCGTTCTGGCGGGTTTCTTTGTGCCGCGGTGTTCCCCAGGGGACATCTAAGATGTTGCCTGAGGGGCCAGACTTTGCGTTCCCACCGCAAATAAGGCATATGCCTTCTTGAGATCCCGGAGCGATTTAACGATGAAGTCGGGTGCTTTGACGTCCGTGAAAATGCCAGCCGATTGGTCGGTCGAGACTATTCTTCCGATCGACTTTCAGGGCCAAGAGTTGATGCTCGAAGCGCACGCCTATCGGGGCGAAAGCGAAGAAGAGCAGATTCTAGCGCTCATCCATCGCGACCCCGTTGCCGCGAACGGCTCGGCGATGGTTCCCGTGGTCCGCGTTCATTCCGGCTGCGTTACCGGCGATATCTTCCACTCGCTTCGCTGCGATTGTTATCAGCAACTCAAGGCCTCGCTGAAGATCATCAGCGAAGTGCCATATGGGGCTATCATCTACGTCCCCTACCATGAGGGCCGCGGCATCGGCCTCTTCAAGAAAATTCAGGCTTATGCGCTCCAGGATCAGGGCTTCGACACAGTTGAAGCCAATATCGAAGTCGGCGCCCCGATCGACAGCCGCGATTATGGATTGACGGCGCGAGTCCTGCGGGATCTCGGCATGCACGAAATCAAGCTGCTCTCGAACAACCCGGCGAAAGAACTGGCTTTGAAGCAGCATGGCATCCGCATCGCCGAGCGCCTGCCACTCATTTCCGAGCCGAATAAGTTCAATAAGCGCTATCTCGACACCAAGCGCGCGCGCATGGCGCACAAGCTTTAATACTCTTCTTCGTCTCCCTAGGGGGGCGGGGCGGCGTTTTCCGAGCGGATGTCTCGCTAGGCCACGGGCTCGCGCGGCTTTTCCGTTGTCTTCGGCACCGTGAAGCCGCCCTCGGCCACGAGGCGCGAAAACAGGCCGCCTTGCTCCGCAAGCTCGACGAACTGACCGTGCTCGACGACCTTTCCTTGATCCAACACGAAGATCTGATCGGCATCGGCGACGGTCGAAAGCCGATGCGCGATGACGAACGTCGTGCGCCCCGCGCGCAACGTATCGAGCGCCCGTTTGATCTTGGCTTCCGTCTCGGAATCGAGCGCGCTCGTCGCTTCGTCGAGAATGAGGATCGGCGCGTCCTTCAGGATGGCGCGCGCAATTGCGATGCGCTGACGCTCGCCGCCCGACAGCGACAAGCCCCGTTCGCCGATGACGAAATCATACCCGCCCGGCTTGCGCATGATGAAATCGTGCGCTTCGGCAAGGCGGCTCGCGTGCTCGACCTCAGCGTCGGTTGCATTCGGCTTGCCAATGCGGATGTTCTCGCCGATGGAACGGTTGAAAAGTCCGGCGTCCTGAAAAACGACGGCAATCGCATTTCTCAGCGACAGCAGCGTGGCGCGGGCAATATCCTGATTGTCGATCAGCACGCGTCCGGATTTGGGCTTCAGAAAGCGTTGCAGCAGACCGATGGTCGTCGATTTCCCGGAACCCGTCGGCCCGACGAACGCAATCGTTTCACCCGCTTTGGCTGTAAACGAGAGACCCGTGATGCCCTGTTGGCTTCCTTCGTAACGAAAGTTGACGTCGTCGAAGGTAACGGCACCCTCGACCGTCGCGAGTGGCTTGGCGCCCGGAGCATCGCTGACGGCGCCGCCTTCGTCCATCAACTCGAACAGCGCTGTGATGGTCGGTGCTTGCTGATCGATCCGGACCGCGAAGCCCGAAAGCTGATCGAGCTTCGAGATCAGCAACGATGCGAAGGCGACGAAACTAACGATCTGCCCGACAGTCAGTTCACCGCGTCCGACCAGAATGGCGCCTGCCGTAAAAATCACAACCATCGTCAGCGTCGCGGCCGAGCGCTGCATGACGGTCAGCACGCCCCACCACGTCAGGACCGGATATTGCGCCGTGAGAAGATCGTTCGCGAGCTTGCGCAAAGCGTCAGCCTCGGTCTTGAGCCGCGCGTAGCTTTGGACGACGGTTACGTTGCCGATGACATCGACGACGCGGCTCGACAACGCTGTTTCGTGCTCTTCGACGGCCGCCTGCCCAACTGCGGTCCGCTTAACGACAATGACATGCATCAGCGTGTAAGCGGCGGCGAGCGTAACAAGGATCGTCGCCATGCGGACATCCATGGCGAACGCCGTCGGCACCAGCAGGATGATGCCGAAGACCGTGGCCAACTGTTCGCGCATGACGCCGAGCCAAAGCCAGAACAGCGCGCTCATACCCGAAAGGATCGTTCGGATCGTTGCGCCCGATCCACGCGTGGCATGCGAGCTTTGCGGCAACGCAATCGTTTTCTCGAAGACGCTCGCGAGGTGCACCAGCTTCTGACGATGCGCAAGCCGGTCCGCATTGATGCCGACGATGACGCCCGCGACGATTCCAAAAAGCCCCAGGAGCGCCCAAAGACCGATATAGACGAACGCGCTCTCGCCCTTGCTCAGCGCATCGACGACGCGACCGAACAAAATGGGCTCTGCAAGCTGCGTTACCGCAATGACGACGCCAGCTGCCGCCAGTCCCATCGCGAGATATTTCTCGGAGGCAAGAAGAGCAAGGGAGCGCGTATAGATTGCGATAAGGCCAAGCGGCTTCGAGGTCATGTTGGGATGCTACGAGAGAATGAGGTGAGGGCATGGTGATGGCGATGATACGGAATTGTGCAGCGTGCGAAGCGGCGCTCGATGCCGGGCCTTATAGCATGCTAAGATATCATGACATCTGAGAAAAATATTTCAGGATCGATGTTCGAGCCGATCCTGCGCGCCCCGCCGGAACGCCCGTTCATCGTCGCGCAACTCGGCCAATCGCTGGATGGACGCATTGCGACCGTGAGCGGCGACTCGCGGTGGATTAATGGTCCGTTCGCGCTCGATCATCTCCATCTGCTTCGCGCCCATGTCGACGCCGTGATCGTCGGCATAGGCACGATCATCGCCGACGATCCCCAGCTCACCGTCCGCCGCGTCGAGGGTCCGCAACCTGTCCGGGTGATCATCGATCCCAACGGCCGACTTCCGGCATCGGCGCGCTGTCTCGGCGTCGGAGACAAGCCCTGCCTCATCGTGACGGATCGGGATCGTCCGGCACCGAGCGGCGCCGAAATGCTGATCGTGAAGTCATCAGCTCAGCGCTTGGCCCCGGCCGACATCGCGGAGGCCCTTTTCGAGCGCGGCCTCAAGAAGATTTTGGTGGAAGGCGGTGCGGCGACGGTCTCAAATTTCATCGCAGCAGAAGTGGTCGACCGCCTCCATATCCTTGTCGCACCGGTGATATTGGGCTCGGGTATTCACGGACTGTCGCTGCCGCCAATCGGCAAGCTGAGCGAAGCATTGCGACCGGAGACGTCGGTGCACATCCTTGACGGCGGTGACGTGCTGTTTGATTGTGACTTGAGGCACCAGCGGCGAGGCTAGCGGCCATGGCCCAAGATCCGAAATACGATCTCCCGACCTACACGCCGACGGCGCGCGGTCTGCATTGGCTGATCGCGCTTCTGATTTTCATTCAGTTGCCCCTCGGATTCTATATGTCGTATCGCGGCAATGAGATGCCGTCGGTCGACGAAAAGGGCGCGCCGGTCAAAGGTGTCTGGGATGCGCTGACCGGATTTCTTTATAGCTCGCACAAGCTCGTCGGGTTGACCGTTTTGGCGCTCGTCGTTCTTCGGTTGCTCTATAGGCTGACGCGCGGCGCCCCGCGGTCCGATCCGACGGTTCCGCCCGCGCTGACAGGCATCAGCCATCTCGTACACTGGGGTCTCTATGCGCTGCTGATCGCAGTTCCGGTGATCGGCTACACTGCGATTTCCTACGGCGATTATCTTGACGTCTTCGGCTTTCACCTTCCAGCCATAACCGAGAAAAACGAAGACCTATCGAAGCAGGTTTTCGAATGGCACGCGATCGGCGCGTTCCTGATCATCGCCTTCGTAACGCTGCATATTGCGGCGGCGATCTACCATCGGGTCGTCCGCAAGGATCGTGTCGTCGAGCGTATGATCCCGAAACGCGTGGCCTGATCCTCGATCGTCGTTACTGAGGCGCCGCGAAAACGTCGATATGCCCGACGAATGCCGCGCTCCTCGGAACATTGACCCAAGCGACGACGGTCTTCTCGTCGACCCCGCCTTCCTCGGTGATGGCGACGGCGTGCCCGCGTATCAATTCCTCGATCAGCATGCGATCGCCGCGTTCGAGCCGCCACGGGCTCTCACCCGAGAGCGCCAGATAGCCGTTGATGCGGAACTGATCGACGAGATGCGAAGCGGCGAGCGGTCCGGCCGCAGGTCCGAAGCCTTTGTCCTTCATTTGGTGGCGTTGAAATGCGGCCGTCATTTGATTGTCGGCTGGCCGGTGCGGCGTCCATTTCTGGAGGCCATTGTACGTCAGCGTCGTGTAGAAGGCGGCCTTCGTCGCAACGACAGCCTTTGAAAGATCGCGGATATAATTTTCCGAGGTCAGATCGAAAAACGCCGACGCAGTAACAAGTCCCGCGCCCTCATCGATAAGCGCCTTCGTGTCGCGCGCAAGATCAGCGGACCTGAAGACAACGCGAATTTTGCGACCGCTCTTTTCAAGCTCCAACGCGTCGCCGTCGGTCGTGTGGCTGTCCGCCCACCGGACGAGCTTCGTCCGCGCCGCTTCGAGCAGAACCGTGTCGCGATCGACAAGCGTCCAGACTTGGCGTGACGGCAAAAGCTGCGCCGTCGCGCGAAGGTTCGCGCCCGTGCCTGCTCCAAGATCGAGAACGCTCAATTCGTCTCTGAGCCCAAGGCGCGCGGAGACGGCATTCGCAACGTCGCCATTGCGGGCGCGCGCGTCGGCGGCCTCGCGCAGGTCCAGCCAGTCGGTTGAAAAATCGTTCAAGGCCTGAGCCCCAGAATAACCGCCGCGAACCGCCGTGCGGTTTCGTGCCAAGTCGGCAAAGTGCGCCCCGCTTCCCATGCTGCATCCGCGAGTTTATCGCGGACCTTTTTATCCGTAAGAGCCCGCTGCAAAGCGGCCGTGAGTTCCGGCACGTTCCCGGCTTCGACATGAAGCGCCGCCGCATCGCCCGCCGTATCGGCCGCAGCGCCCCCGGCAGCTAGCACGATCGGCAAGCCACGCGCCATGGCTTCGGCGAGAACCATGCCGTAGCCCTCGAAAAGCGATGCCGAGACGAAAAGATCGGCGCTCTCATAGAAGCGTTCGAGCGTGGCCGGCACGACCTTCCCCGTCAGCGTCACGCGATCTTCAAGCCCATGCTTGCCGATAGCCGCGTGAAGCGTCTCGACCGCTTGCGCGTGCCTGTCGAGCGCTCCAGCAATCGTCAACCGCCAGTCGATATCCTTGAGAGGTGCCAGGGCTTCGACAAGTAGGTCGTATCCCTTCCGTGGCAGCACCGCGCCGACGGCGAGAATTTGCAGCGGCGCGCCGGTCCCGGTCGCGCGCTGCGCCGGATCCGTCCCGGGCTCCGCGACCGTGATCTTCTCGGCCGACAGCTCCATACGCTCGACGAGGATCCGCTTCGTTGCGCGGCTCGTGACGATGACATGGTTGGCGCGCTTCAACGCGCGTCCTTCGCTGTCTTTCAATTCGACTTTGCGCGCATGAGCCAGACCCGTTTCGAGAAACAGGGGATGATGAACAAGCCCGATCACCCGGCCCTCGATGGCGTCGAGCACGCCATCGGTAAATGCGCCATACGCCAACCCGTCGACAATGAGAACCGAACCGGACGGCCGCGCCGCGATGGCCCGCCGCGTCTCCTCCAGATCGTCGTCCGTCGGATTGGGGAAGGAAGCCGGGAGCGGCAGCACAGAAGCCGGAACGCCGAACGCCGGAAGCAATTCGATGACCCGGCGATCATAGGCGTAACCGCCCGTCGCCGTCTTCAAGTCTCCGGGAATGGCGAATACGGCTTCAGCCACCGATCGGCCCCTCGTAGCTGGCGCGCGCCAGATCCGTTTCCGACAGCGTCACGCGGATGCGCGACAACGTCTTGCCGTCGCCGCCGAGCGCGCCGGATCGGGCGGCATCAGCGATACGATCGAACACGTACTTGCAAAGGAACTCGGTCGTCGTGAGCTGCCCCTTGAACTGGGGCAGTGCGTCGAGATTCTGATAACCGAGTGGGGCGAGCGTCTTGCCGAGAACATCAAGCGCTGCGCCGATATCGACCACGACGTTCTGCTCCGTCAGCTCCTCGCGAAAGAACGCGACGTCGACGACGAAGGTCGCGCCGTGCAGGTTCTGCGCCGGTCCGAAAAACGGATCGGGCAACGAGTGGGCGATCATCATGCGGTTGCGGACTTCGACTGAGAACATGGGGCTTTCTTCACACGGTGAGATTAATAGCGAATGATTGGCGGCAGATCGGACGACTGCCAGATGCGTGGCAATTCGGCCGGTAGATCGTCGAAATGCACCTCGTCTGCGACGAGCGCATCTAGTCGATCGTCATCGAGCAAGGCAATGGCTCGCTGAAGGCGATCGGCGTGTTTCACTTGGGCGCGATGGCTTGGCGCGATATGCCCCACTTGCGACGACACGATTTTCAGCCGCCGGCTGTGGAACGCCCCGCCGAGCTTTACCGTGACGGGCTGCGACCCATACCAGCTCATCTCGACGACCGAACCCTCGAACGCGCACGCGTCGATGGCGGCATCGAGACCGGCACTCGTCGCGCTGGCGTGAAAAACGATCCTGTTGTCTCGCGGCACGTCGGAAGGCGTCACGAATGGGACGCCGAGCGCTTCCGCGTAGCGCGCCCGGCTGGGATCGATGTCTAAGATGGCAACCTCAGTGCCCGCAATCCGTCGTGCGAGATAGGCCGTCAGCAAGCCGACGATTCCCGCTCCGACGACCAGCACGCGATCGCCGAGCGTCGTGCCCGCATCCCAATGGGCGTTGAGCGCCGTTTCGATGTTTGCCGCGAGCACGCCCCGACGCGACGGCACGGAATCGGGAAGCACCGCCAGCATCGTCTCGGGTGCCTGAAAATGATCTTGATGTGGGTGCAACACAAAGGCGCGCTTGCCGACGAGCTTATCGGCGCCAGCGGTGATCACGCCAGTCGCCGAATAGCCGTATTTGACCGGGAATGAGAACTCCCCAGCCTGCAGGGGAGCACGCATCCGAGACCACTCGCTCTCGGGAACCTGTCCGAAAGCGACGAGACGCTCGGTGCCGCGGCTGATTGCGGAGTATTCGGCTGCGATGCGCACTTGGCCAGGAGGCGGCTGAGCGAGGCGTTCGGTCCGAAGCTCCGCCACCCCGGGCTTGACGTACCACAGCGACCGCGCGACCACGATCTGGCCTTGGCTGCGGCGGCTCGGCTTGGCGTTGGGCTCGGAGGAGCTCTGCGGGTCATGCATTGCGAAGGATTTGTCCGTAATGACGATCGATGCCGAGCGCCACGTAATGTCGAAGCCTGATGCGATGACGATGGCCGATGCCGAGAGCCTTACGACCCCCGCTGGGCTGGACGCAAGAGCGACGCTGACACGGCGGCGGCGCATAGCGCTTATGTCGAATGTCGCGACGTGGCTCTTCGTCCTCGTAATCACCGCAAACGCCCTTTCGCACGGCGGCTGGACGATGACGGCGGCGGCCATGGTCGTGTGCCTTGCAATTGCGGCTCCCTGGCCGATTCTAGGTTTCTGGAACGCTGTCATCGGCTTGTGGCAGCTTCATGGGAGCGGCTCGAAATCGAAAGGGCAGGCGACATTTTACGCGGCGGCAGACAATCCGGCTCCAATTACGGTTAACACCGCCGTCCTGATGACGCTTCGCAACGAAGATCCGGCCCGAGCCCTCCTACGCCTCAAGATCGTCAAGGCAAGTCTCGATCGGACATCCGACGCAGCGCGCTTTTCTTATTTCGTGCTGAGCGACAGCGACGGGGACGATATCGTCCGCCAAGAGGAGATATTGATCGAGGCATGGCGCGACGCCGATCCGGATCGCGACCGCATCATCTATCGCCGCCGAACAGAAAATGAAGGCTTCAAAGCCGGCAACGTCCGCGACTTCGCCGTGCGCTGGGGACCGGACTTCGAGCTGATGTTGGCGCTCGACGCCGACAGCCTGATGACCGGCGAGGCCATTGTCGATCTCGTCCGCATCATGCAGGCATATCCGCGTCTCGGCATCCTGCAGAGCCTCGTCGTCGGAACGCCGTCGTCCTCGGCATTCGCGCGCATTTTTCAATTCGGCATGCGCTTAGGAATGCGGACCTACACGATGGGGCAGGCATGGTGGGTCGGCGATTGCGGACCCTTCTGGGGCCATAACGCCCTCGTGCGCATCAAGCCCTATGTCGAGCATTGCCAATTGGACGGTCTTCTCGGCGATAGTCAGATCCTATCGCACGATCAGGTCGAGGCCGTGCTGATGCGCCGTGCAGGCTATGAAGTGCGCGTACTGCCGGTCGAGACCGGGTCCTACGAAGACAATCCGCCCGACCTTCTTGAGTTCATGCGCCGCGACAGCCGCTGGTGCCAGGGTAACCTGCAGTACTTCCGCTTAATTGGATTGCCGGGCTTAAAACCTGTGAGCCGCGTTCAGCTTCTCTGGGCAATATTGATGTTCCTCGGTGTCCCGGCCGGAACGATGTTTGCAGCGCTTTTGCCGGTGATGACCCTGCATGCGCAAAATGTCGCCGACTTCCCGTGGCATGTCGTCGAAATGCTTTACGCGGCGTTGCTCGTGATGCATCTCGCGCCGAAACTCGCCGGCGTTGCCGATGCGGTCATGACGCCGGGTGAGGTTCGCCGCTTCGGAGGCGGCGCAAGATTCGCGCTAAGCGCCGTCACGGAGATTTTGTTTTCGCTGCTTCTTGGGGCCATCACGACAATTCGCACCGCGATCTTTATGATAGCCCTCATGTTGGGGAAATCGATCACCTGGAACGGACAGCAGCGCGATGGCGCCGGGCTCTCGTGGCAAGCGGCGTTCGCGGCGCTATGGCCGCAACTCCTGTTCGGATTGTCTCTCTATTTTGCTCTCGCCGCGATCTCTCCGGCGTTGTTGCTATGGAGCCTGCCGCTGACGGCCGGCTATCTGCTCGCCATCCCATTCGCCGTTTTCACCGCAAGCCCGGGCGTTGGACGTTTTTTTCGCCGCTATGGCATAGCGGGAGTTCCCGAAGATTTCGCGCCACCGATCGAGATCCGGGCCCTTGAGGCTGGACGCTAGCCGCATGGTCTCTCAGGCGTTGCAGGGTGTCATTCGATCATTGCGGATCTATCTCGGCCCCGACGCGCCGCGCGATGCGATGGACAACCTCTATCGCCGTTTCATCGAACCGGGCGGGCTCGTCTTTGACGTCGGCGCGCACGTCGGCGACCGGGTATCCTCGTTTCGCCGACTCGGCGCGCGTGTGATCGCAGTCGAGCCGCAACCGTTGCTGTTCTCGGCGTTGCATCATCTGCACGGCCGCGACCCGCTGGTCGAGATCGTCGATCGCGCAGTCGGTGCCGACGCCGGTATTCGCGAACTCTTCGTCAACACCGCAAATCCGACCGTCTCAACCCTGTCGGAAGATTTCGTCCACCAGGCCGAGGGCGCGCGAGGATGGGAAGATCAGATATGGGACGTTCACATCCCAATCGAGATCGTCACGCTCGATGGTCTTATCGCCCGCTACGGCGTTCCGGATTTCATCAAGATCGACGTCGAAGGCTACGAGGCCGCCGTTTTGCGTGGTCTCTCGCAGCCGGTGAAGGCGCTGTCGTTCGAGTTTACGACAATCGCCCGCGATGTCGCCATGTCCTGCTTTGATCGCCTGTCGGCGCTCGCCGACTATCGCTACAACTGGGCGCTGGGCGAAAGCCAGACGTTGACATTCGATCGCTGGATCTCGGACGCGGAAATGGCCGATCTCCTGAGCAATCTGCCGCACGATGCGAATTCGGGCGACGTCTATGCGATGCTCGCGCCATACTGATCACGACAATGGAATGGGAGTCCTGAATGCTGTCGCATGTTCGCTCGCTTGTTTTGGTTTTGCTCTCGCTCGCGGCGCCTCTCGCATCGGTGCATGCGGCGTCCCTCGATGGTTTGGCCGTCGATGTGGAAAACCAGACCGAACCGGTGCTCTGTGCCGAAAAAGACAACGTCGCGGTCGCATTTTCAAACAAGAACGTTCGCTCGTTCCGTATTGAAGCGGCTCACCCGGTTTATCTTTCGTCCGCCATGCGCAGCAACATCGAGCCGGATTGGACAGCTTGCGATATGTCCAAGGACCCGGTCTATACCGCGCCGGTTCCGCCAAAGAAAATTACCCTCGTTGGAGAGCCGGACTTGTGGCTCGTCGGATATACGTATCCGTCTTTTTGGCGCCCCGCGACGGCAACCGTGCGCATCGGCGACAAATCCTACAGCAACATCCATATGCTTCAGGTTTGGGTTTTAAAAAACGGCCGCGCCGACGAGGTTCTCGTGCTTTACCCGCAGGACGGCTATTGGCGTCCGCGCCCGATGACGCCGCCAAGCATGGATGTCACGGCGTATGGATCGTCATTCCTCATCGGGCCCATCGAAAAAGACGGACGTCCTCTTGTTAAAATCAAGGAGGTTGTTTTCGACCCCGACAAACTCCAGTTCACGCTGACCTTCGAAAGGGGAGGGTCCGCGACGGTGAAGATCGCGAGCGTCGATACCAATCGCATCGCACTTGACGTCGCCTTCGATCGCGGCATCAGCGACAGCCCGTTTGCGATGCTGCGCTCGATGTACGTCACGGAATTTAATAACGACACCGCTCGCATCGCCGTGCGCGAGAAAAGTGCCAAGGCCTGGCGCGAAGACAATATCATGAAGTTCGATCGGGCCAACGCCACGGACATCTGGATTGGCCGGTTGGCGCCATCGCAGCACAATACGACATCGCCCGATGTTGTCTTCAATAGCTTCTCGGACAGCGCCGAGCCGAAGCGGCCGAAGAGCGAGGTGCCGGCCGAGGTTTCGACGAAGCCAATCAAGTAGAGAAAGCGGCTACCATGCAAGCTCCAGCATAGCGCCGATCGCCGGCGGAGCATTCGGACCGAACAGGTCCGAGAGCTTCGTCGCCGAGAGATCGATCCCGTCGACCGTTTCATGGCGATGAATGCCGGACGCGATAAAAAGAGCGTCGCAGCCGTAGTTTTCGGCGCCCTTGATGTCGGTGCGCAGCGCGTCGCCGATGACGAGGATCCGGCTTTTTTCGACGTTGGAGTTGCGAAGCCCTTCAGCCTTGCGGTGCGCGGTCTCGTAGGCGCTAAGATACGGCTTTCCCGCCCAGTACACTTCGCCGCCCATCTGCGCATACAGATCGGCGATCGCGCCCGCGCAATAGAGCAGCGTTCCGCCAACGTCGACAATGAGGTCCGGATTGGCGCAGACGAATGGCAGGCGCTTTTTGAGCGCGCGCGTAAGGTTGGCGCGATAATCTTCCGGTGCTTCCGTCCGATCGTCGTTCAAGCCCGTGCAGATAATAGCTTCCGCATCGTCAAGCCCGACGGAGCGCGCGCGAAGCGCTGAGAACAGCGCTTGATCGCGATCGAGCGGGCCGATGCAATAGAGCCGTTCGAACTTCCTTTCTTCCAAGTGACTAAGTGCGATATCGCCGGACGAAACGATGTCGTCCCACGCGCCTCTCGGTACATGGCGGCTATCGAGCATGTCGGAAACACGCTTCTTCGGAACCGGCGCGTTTGAAACCAGGATGACCGTGCCGCCGCCGGTACGAAAGGTTTCAAGCGCTCGGCACGCGCCTTCGAACGCCGTCATGCCGTTATGAACGACGCCCCATACGTCGCAGAAAACGACGTCGTAATGCGCCAAGATCGGCCCGGCGTGCATCAAGATTGGTGGAACCTCGGACGCGTGGCGGTGCGATGATGTTGGCAAGCTTTGTTCCGATTAATTGCAATGCGCCAGCGGCCCGAACGCGCTGCGACAGAAGTTGACGATCAGTTAAAGGTCCATCAACCATCGATCAAGAACATTCCGGTATACTCTCGTCTTTTCGCGCCGCCACGCCATCCGCAAATTTCTGAGACGCCCGATCCGATGACTGGCGGAAACGCCAGTAGTTGGTCCAGAAATCTATACGCAGAATATCATCGAATTATATCTTCAATTACTCGCAACTCTTATTAAGGCAATAAGCTCAAGATCGATCGCTCTTTCGTGCGCGATCTTGGAACTCCGCAAGGGAACGACTGCATGGCGATCGTTCAATCGGTCGCCGGGCTGGCGAAACGTCTGCGCATGAGGACAGTCGTCGAGGGCATCGAGACGGCGGATCAGTTCGACCTGATCTCGAGTGCGGGTTGCGAAGAATGCAGGGCTTCTATTTCAGCAAGCCCGTACCGGTCGGCGAGATCGAAGCGGTGCTGTTGCACTGTCAGTCTCTGTTTTCGCCGCCACTCGCCAAGTCGGCGTGACCGGTGGTCTAAGGCGCTTTTCTTGAATCCAAATAACGCTATAACTGCGGGAGCTTGGCCCGCTGGGGAAGTCTCGCAATGAGCGCGTTGTTTTCGCCGTTTTCGGTGCGGGATCTCACGTTGCGTAACCGCATCGTGATTTCCCCGATGTGCCAGTATTCGGCGGAAGGCGGCAAGCCGAACAACTGGCACTTGATGCACCTTCTCAATCTCGCGGTGTCCGGAGCTGGCCTGCTCTGTGTCGAGGGAACGGCTGTCGAGCCGATCGGCAGGATCACCCCCGCCGACCTCGGACTTTGGGATGATGAGACGGAAACCGCTTTCAGGCCTGCCATCGAAGCGATACGAAAATATTCCAATATCGCCGTCGCGGTGCAACTCGCGCACGCGGGTCGCAAGGGATCGAGCCACGTGCCGTGGAACGGCGGTGCGCTCATTCCGTCTTCAGACGGCGGTTGGCAGACCGTCGCGCCTTCGGCTTTGGAGCACAAGGCCGGCGAGGAGAAGCCGCTGGCGCTCGATACAGAAGGTATGGACCGCATTCGAATTGCGTTCGCCGAAGCTGCACAGCGCGCTGATCGGCTTGGCTTCGACGCGATCGAAATTCATGGCGCGCACGGCTATCTCATCCACGAATTCCTGTCGCCTCTCGCCAATCGGCGAACCGACGCGTACGGCGGCTCGCTGGAAAATCGTCTCCGCTATCCGCTCGAAATTTTCGATGCCGTGCGCGCTGCTTTCCCCGTGCATAAACCCGTCGGCATCAAAGTTTCGGCGACGGATTGGGTCGACGGCGGCTGGGACCTTCCCCAAACGATCGCATTCGCCAATGAACTTAAGACGCGCGGCGTCGATTGGATCACGGCCTCGTCGGCGGGAGTCTCTCCGTTGCAGAAGATCGCGGCGGGACCGAACTACCAGTTGCCGTTCGCGGAGGGCATCAAGACATCCTCAGAGACGAACACAATCGCGGTCGGACTGATAACGGATGCGCGGCAAGCCGAAGACATCATCGCGTCCGGCAAAGCCGATCTCGTCGCTCTCGCCCGCGCCATGCTTTATGATCCGCGCTGGCCATGGCACGCGGCAGCGGAACTCGGCGCGACTGTCGAGGCGCCGCCGCCGTATTGGCGCTCGCAGCCGCGCGGGCTTGAAGGATTGTTCGGAAAGACGGTCTCTGGACTGCGTTAGGCGTTGCTGGAACATCCGCCGATTTATCGCTTCCTCTGTCGTCACAAGACAGAGAGTCACGTTAGCTTGCGCGGATGTCCGGTATCATGCCGGATGCCCGGATAATCGACGCTCGGTATCAAGCCGAACGAAATGAGAGGATGCGCCATGCTTGTCGTGACGACGAACGAGATTCAGGGATACCGCATAGTCCGCCACCTCGGATTGGTGCGCGGGTTGACCGTCCGCTCACGTAGTGTCGTCGGCAACCTCGGTGCCGCGATTCAGATTTTCTTCGGCGGCAATATCTCCGTCTATACCAAGCTCGCCGAGCAGGCTCGGCAGGAAGCCTTCGATCTCCTCGTCGAGCACGCGCACAGTATGGGGGCCAACGCTGTCATCGCGATGCGTTACGACGCCAACGAAATCGCGGCGGCGGTGACGGAAGTTCTGGCCTACGGATCGGCTGTCGTCATCGAGCCGGTCGCCGGATCGGGCTCGGGAACGGCTGAAATCAGCGGCCCTTGGACCGGCGCGGCCGCCGGCCGCTGAAAAAATACGGGTGGCGGCTCCGTCCACTCGAAAAAAGGCATGACCGGGGCTGACAAGGCCTCAAACTTCGGTTAAGGGTTCGGCCCCGAAAGAGGCTGCTCGACGAACGGGCTCGCGCCCGTGTCGGTCTAGGGGTGTAGCTCAATTGGTAGAGCGTCGGTCTCCAAAACCGAAGGTCGGGGGTTCGAGACCCTCCGCCCCTGCCAGCCTCGTGGAGTTTGATCTGCCGACCGGCCCCGGTAAATGCCGAGGTCGGGTGCGGCATGTTGCCGCTTATGCACACGGAAAGCAGTTTTGATGGCGAAGTTCAATCCCATAACCTTTATGCAAGAAGTTCGGCAGGAAGTCGCGAAGGTAACTTGGCCGACTTGGAAAGAGGTGTGGATCACGACTTTGATGGTGCTCATCATGGTCGCGCTCGCCTCTGTTTTCTTTTTGCTGGTCGATCAGGCGCTGAGCCACATCGTGCGTTTGGTCTTAGGGGTGGGCACCTGAGTTTGGCTCGCATATTCGTTTTAGGTGACGCGCCAGAGGGCCTTTAAGAATGGTTGTCGCGCAAGAACGCGAAGAAAAAACGACGGTTGCCGGTACGCGCTGGTACATCGTCCACGCTTACACAAATTTCGAACGCAAGGTGGCTGACGCTATCCGCGAGCGCGCGAAAGCGGGCGGCCTTGACAGTCTCTTCGAAGAGATCGTGGTCCCGACGGAAGAAGTCGTTGAGATCAAGCGCGGCCGGAAGATTCCGACGGAACGGAAGTTTCTGCCGGGTTACGTGCTCGTCAAAATGAAAATGACGGACGCGGCGTTCGTGATGATCAAGAACACGCCGAAGGTGACCGGTTTTCTCGGTGCGGACAACAAGCCGATGCCGATCCCCGAAGCCGAGGCGATGCGCATCTTGAATCAGGTCAAGGAAGGCGTCGAGCGGCCGAAGCCGACGATCACCTTCGAGATCGGAGAGAACGTCAAAGTGGCCGATGGCCCGTTCGCATCGTTCATGGGCATCGTCGAGGAAGTCGACGAGGAGCGCTCTCGTGTGAAGGTCGCGGTTTCGATCTTCGGACGTCCGACGCCGGTCGAGCTTGAATTTTCGCAGGTCGAGAAAGTGCCGGCCTGACGTGCCGCTTGGCGCATTAGGTGCCTGACGCGCCATTTAGCGCATTGGGCGATTGAGAATTCCGGCGGCATGCCGCCGGAGCCCGCATCGGGACTTGGATTTCGGTGCGGTGATGTGCGGGAGGATTGGCTGTCCCTTTGGGGAGTCGGTCCGTTGAACCGCTAACCCTGAGCATCGCGCCGTGTGGGCGCGGGCTCTAACATCGAAGGGGAATTATGGCGAAGAAAATTGACGGCTTTATCAATCTTCAGGTACCGGCAGGTGCGGCCAATCCGTCGCCGCCTATCGGTCCCGCGCTTGGTCAGCGCGGCGTGAATATCATGGAATTCTGCAAGTCCTTCAACGCAAAAACGAAGGACCTCGAGCAGGGTACACCGATTCCGGTGAAGATCACGGTCTACTCGGATCGTTCTTTCACCTTCGAGATGCGTCAGCCGCCGGCAACGTACCTCATCAAGAAGGCCGCTGGCCTACGCCCGACGGGCAAGGGTGGTCAGGGCTCGAAAGAGCCGGGCCGCATCGTTGCCGGTCAGGTCACGATCGATCAGCTTAAAGAGATTGCTAAGGGCAAGCTCAAGGACATGAACACCGACGACATCGATGCCGCCGCTCGCACGCTTGCGGGTAGCGCGCGTTCGATGGGTCTCAAGGTGGTGGAGTAAGTCCGATGGCAAAAGCTCAAATCAGCGCTGAGAAGATCAAGGAAACACGCGAAGCCGGTGGCAAGCGCATGCTCATCGTCAAGCAGGGCCTGCCCGCGGGCAAGTCCTACGATGTCGACGAGGCCGTAAAGATCATCAAGGAGCGCGCCAAGGCGAAGTTCGATGAGACGATCGAAGTCGCCGTCAACCTCGGCGTCGATCCCAAGCACGCCGACCAGATGGTCCGTGGCGTCTGCAACCTTCCGAACGGCTCGGGCCGGACGGCGCGCGTTGCGGTGTTCGCTCGTGGCGCCAAGGCGGAAGAGGCCAAGGCTGCTGGCGCGGACATCGTCGGCGCTGAAGACCTCGTCGAGATCGTCTCGAAGGGCACGATCAACTTCGATCGCTGCATCGCGACGCCGGACATGATGGGCCTCGTTGGCCGTCTCGGTAAGGTCTTGGGCCCGCGTGGCATGATGCCGAACCCGCGTGTCGGCACCGTCACGATGGACGTCGTTGGCGCCGTCAAGGGCGCGAAGGGCGGCTCGGTCGAATTCCGTGTCGAGAAGGCCGGCATCGTTCACGCCGGCGTCGGCAAGGCGAGCTTCACCGCAGAAGCCTTGGTCCAGAACATCAAGGCGTTCGTCGACGCGGTCGTCAAGGCCAAGCCGACGGGTTCAAAGGGCACGTACCTCAAGAAGGTATCGTTGTCCTCGACGATGGGGCCGGGCTTGAAGCTCGAGACGTCATCCGTCGCGTCGGGACCGGTCGTTTAAGTTTCAAGAATTCCGGGGCAACCCGGAAAACCCTGGACCGGGGCGGTGACGCTTCGGTCTAGCACTGTCCGAGATTGTAGGTGCCGATCCGGCTTGCCGGTGACGCCTAAGTTTCTCTTCCGGGAGAGCCTGCATGAGACAGAAGTGGATCGGATTTGGGGCGAAAGCCTTTCGTCCGGTTTGAACCTTCTGGGTCAGCACCGTGCCGCTTTTACTCGCGGTCCACGGGAACGAGGACAGACCAAGCGTCGCCCGATCCTTCACCGGAGAAGGCGGCAAAGGTGCAACCCGCGGGGCTTCGCGAATGAAGCCTCGCAGCAAGGAGACGAGACGTGGATAGAGCCGCGAAACGTGAGCTCATCGATCATCTCCACAGCGTGCTGAAGAGCACGGGTGTGGTTGTGGTCGCCCACAACACCGGCATGGTGGCCGCTCAATCCGCAGATTTCCGCAAGCGCGTCAAAGACGCCGGCGGTTCTGTGAAGGTCACCAAGAACAAGCTGGCGCAACTCGCACTCAAGGATACCGACGCCGAGAAGCTTTCTGATCTTATGACAGGGCCGACCATTTTGGCCTTCTCGAAAGACCCGATCGCTGCGGCGAAGGCTGCCGTCACGTATGCCAAGGGTAACGACAAGCTCGTGATCCTCGGCGGCGCGATGGGCAAGACCATCCTTGACGCGAAAGGCGTTCAGGCTCTCGCCGAGCTGCCGTCGCTTGATGAACTGCGTGCCAAGATCATCGGTCTCTTGAATGCTCCGGCGACGAAAATCGCCCGGACCATCAAGGAACCCGGTGCCAAACTGGCCCGCGTCATTCAGGCCAAGGCGTCGAAGGAAGAGGCCGCAGCCTAACCGTCGAAGTTGTGGGGCTTTGAGCCCTCGAAAAGCACGCGCAGCACGGCCCAGAGGGGGTGCTGCAATTCAACCACTAGGTTCAAATCGGAAGGATACTATATATGTCGAAGATCGAAAAAATCGTTGATGACCTGTCGAGCCTCACAGTGCTCGAAGCGGCTGAACTCGCGAAGATGCTGGAAGAGAAGTGGGGCGTATCGGCTGCTGCAGCCGTTGCGGTCGCTGCTCCTGCCGGGGGCGCTGCCGCTGCGCCTGTTGAAGAGCAGACGGAGTTCACCGTTATCCTGAAGTCGGGTGGCGACAAGAAGATCAACGTCATCAAGGAAGTTCGCGCCATCACGGGTCTCGGCCTGAAGGAAGCCAAGGACCTCGTCGAGGCCGGTGGCAAGGCCGTGAAGGAAGGCGTCTCGAAGGACGAAGCCGCGAAACTCAAGAAGCAGCTTGAGGATCAGGGCGCCGTCGTCGAGGTCAAGTAATCGATCATTGGCACTGGCTGGGTCGCTCCCGGCCGGTGCCGATGTTTGTGCATATCGTGCCTGGCGGCCGGCTCCCCAAAGGAGAGTCCCAGGCGCAAAGCAAAGACGGTTTTCCGGAGGGTCCGGGGTTCGCCAGAGCCTCAAAAGGACCCTCCGGTGAACCGTTTCAAGAGGTCCCAGTTTCCCAGGGACCCTGAACGCGTCGCATTAGGATCGCGGGCCTGCCCGCAAACGAGAGCACGAAGGGACCGAAATGGCTCAAACCCTCACCAGCCGCAAGCGCCTCCGGAAGCAGTTTGGTTCTATTGGCGAAGTCGCGGAGATGCCGAACCTCATTGAGGTTCAGAAAGCATCCTACGATGACTTCTTGATGGTCAAGGAGCCTCCGGGCGGCAGGTCGGACGATTTCGGCCTGCAGTCGGTGTTCAGGGGCGTTTTCCCGATCTCCGATTTTGCCGGCAAGTCGACGCTGGAATTCGTCAGCTACGAGTTCGAGCCGCCGAAATTCGACACCGACGAGTGCATGCAGCGCGACATGACGTACGCGGCACCGCTTAAGGTCAAGCTGCGCCTCATCGTGTTCGACGTGAACGAAGAGACGGGCTCGAAGTCGATCAAGGACGTCAAGGAGCAGGACGTCTACATGGGCGACATGCCGCTCATGACGTTGAACGGTACCTTCATCATCAACGGCACCGAGCGTGTGATCGTCTCGCAGATGCACCGCTCGCCGGGCGTCTTCTTCGATCACGACCGCGGCAAGACCCACTCGTCGGGCAAGCTGTTGTTCGCGGCCCGCATCATTCCGTACCGTGGTTCGTGGCTCGACTTCGAGTTCGACGCCAAGGACAACGTCTATGTCCGTATCGATCGCCGCCGCAAGTTGCCGGTGACGACGATGCTTTATGCGCTCGGCCTCGACGACGAGGAAATCCTCGGGCACTTCTACAAGCACATCCCGATCAAGGAATCGAAGCGCGGCTGGAAAATGCCGTACCTCGCCGAGAAGTTCCGCGGCGTGACCCCGCAGTCGGACATCGCCGATGCAAAAACCGGCGAAGTGATCGCTCGCGCGACCGAGAAGATCACTGCCCGGCGCTCGCGTGAGATTGCCGAGAGCGGCGTGAAGGAAATCCTGATCTCCGCCGAAGATCTCGCGGGCCGCTTCATCGCCGAAGACATCATCGACCATGAGACCGGCAAGATCTTCGCGGAAGCCGGCGACGAGCTCGACGCGAACCTTTTGGCTGAACTTAAGGAAGTGAAGGTCAAGGAATTCCATATCCTCGACATCGATTACGTCAACGTCGGCGCCTTCATCCGCAACACGTTGAACATCGACAAGAACGCCAATCAGCAGGAAGCGTTGATGGACGTCTACCGGGTCATGCGCCCGGGCGAGCCGCCGACCATCGAAGCGGCGACCGCGTTGTTCCACGGCCTGTTCTTCGATCCGGAACGTTTCGACCTCTCGGCCGTCGGCCGCGTGAAAATGAACATGCGCCTCGAACTCGACGCGCCGGATACGATGCGCGTATTGCGCCGTGAGGACATCCTCGCGGTCGTGAAGACGCTTGTCGATCTGCGCGACGGCAAGGGCGAAATCGACGACATCGACCACTTGGGCAACCGTCGCGTTCGTTCCGTCGGCGAGCTGATGGAGAACCAGTATCGCGTTGGCCTGCTCCGCATGGAGCGCGCCATCAAGGAGCGTATGTCATCCGTCGATATCGACACGGTGATGCCGCAGGACTTGATCAACGCCAAACCGGCGGCGGCGGCAGTGCGCGAATTCTTCGGTTCGTCGCAGCTCTCCCAGTTCATGGACCAGACGAACCCGCTGTCCGAGATCACCCACAAGCGCCGTCTCTCGGCGCTTGGACCGGGCGGCTTGACGCGTGAACGCGCGGGCTTCGAAGTCCGCGACGTCCATCCGACGCACTACGGCCGCATCTGCCCGATCGAAACGCCGGAAGGCCCGAACATCGGTCTGATCAACTCGCTCGCGACGTTCGCGCGCGTGAACAAGTACGGCTTCATCGAGAGCCCGTACCGCAAGGTGGCCAATGCCAAGGTGACGGATGAGGTCGTGTATCTCTCCGCCATGGAAGAGATGCGCCATCACGTGGCGCAGGCGAATGCCGTCATCGATGCCAAGGGCAAGCTCACGGAAGACCTCGTCACGGTCCGCCATAACGGCGACGTCATGCTCGTTCCGACGGACAAGGTCGATTACATCGACGTGTCGCCGAAGCAGCTCGTGTCGGTTGCGGCGGCGCTCATCCCGTTCCTCGAGAACGACGACGCCAACCGCGCTCTGATGGGCTCGAACATGCAGCGTCAGGCCGTGCCGCTGATCAAGGCGGAAGCGCCGCTGGTCGGCACCGGCATGGAAGAGCGTGTGGCGCAGGATTCGGGCGCAGCGATTGCGGCACGCCGCACGGGTGTCGTCGACCAGGTCGACTCGACCCGTATCGTTATTCGTGCAACCGAAGAAGCGGATCCGTCGAAGCCGGGCGTCGATATTTATCGTCTTCGCAAGTTCCAGCGTTCGAACCAGAACACCTGCATCAACCAGCGGCCGCTGATCAACGTCGGCGACCATGTGAAGGCCGGCGACATCATCGCGGACGGTCCCTCGACCGAACTCGGCGAACTCGCGCTCGGCAAGAACGTGCTCGTCGCGTTCATGCCGTGGATGGGCTACAACTTCGAAGACTCGATCCTGATGAACGAGCGCGTCGTCTCCGAAGACGTGTTCACCTCGATCCACATCGAGGAATTCGAGGTCATGGCTCGCGATACCAAGCTCGGGCCTGAGGAAATTACGCGCGATATTCCCAACGTCTCGGAAGAAGCGCTGAAGAACCTCGACGAAGCCGGCATCGTCTACATCGGCGCCGAAGTTCATCCGGGCGACATTCTGGTCGGCAAGATCACGCCGAAGGGCGAAAGCCCGATGACGCCGGAAGAAAAGCTTCTGCGCGCCATCTTCGGTGAGAAGGCGTCGGATGTTCGCGATACCTCGCTCCGTTTGCCGCCGGGCGTCGCCGGAACTATCGTCGAAGTGCGCGTCTTCAATCGCCACGGCGTCGAGAAGGACGAGCGCGCAATGGCGATCGAGCGCGAGGAGATCGAGCGTCTCGCGAAGGACCGTGACGACGAATTGCAGATCCTCGACCGTAACGTCTATGCGCGCCTCAAAGACGCGTTGATGGGCAAGGAAGTCGCCAAGGGTCCGAAGAACGCCCGCAAGGGTACGATCATCGACAACGTGATCCTCGACGACATTCCGCGCAGCCAGTGGTGGGAAATCGGTCTTGCCAACGAGAAGGCGCAGGCCGAGGTCGAAGCCATCCAGAAGCAATACGAAGACGCCAAGAAGGGCTTGGGTCTCCGTTTCGCCGACAAGGTCGACAAGCTGCAGCGCGGCGACGAGCTGCCGCCGGGCGTGATGAAGATGGTCAAGGTCTTCGTCGCGGTTAAGCGCAAAATCCAGCCGGGCGATAAGATGGCCGGCCGTCACGGCAACAAGGGCGTCGTTTCGATGATCGTCCCGTCGGAAGACATGCCGTTCCTCGAAGACGGCACGCCGGTCGACGTCGTTCTGAACCCGCTCGGCGTGCCGAGCCGTATGAACGTCGGACAGATCCTCGAAACGCACATGGGCTGGGCGTGCCGTGGTCTCGGCCGTCTGATCGACGATGCGCTGCATCAGTTCCACGAGAGCGGCCAGGCGCAGGCTCTCCGGGACCAGATGGTTCGCGTCTACGGTCAGGACGTCATCAAGACGTCGCTGAAGGACGAAGACCTCATCGCCGTTGCCGAGAATCTGCGGACGGGCGTCCCAATCGCGACACCGGTGTTCGACGGCGCGCGCGAAAAGGACATCGTCGAGATGTTGCAGCTCGCGGGCTTCGATACCTCGGGCCAGGTGACGTTGTTCGACGGCCGCACGGGCGAACCTTTCGATCGCAAGGTGACGGTTGGCTACAAGTACGTTCTGAAGCTGCATCACCTTGTCGACGACAAGATCCACGCTCGCTCGATCGGTCCGTACTCGCTCGTCACTCAGCAGCCGCTGGGCGGTAAGGCGCAGTTCGGCGGCCAGCGCTTCGGCGAAATGGAGGTTTGGGCGCTCGAAGCTTACGGCGCCGCCTACACGCTGCAGGAAATGCTGACCGTGAAGTCGGACGACGTCGCTGGCCGCACGAAGGTCTACGAGGCGATCGTCCGTGGCGACGACGCGTTCGAGGCCGGCGTTCCGGAAAGCTTTAACGTCTTGGTCAAGGAAATGCGCGCGCTCGGCCTGAACGTCGAGCTCGTCAATAGCATGGTGCCGCAGATCGAAGCTGAGAACGATCAGCAGCCGGAAGCGCCACTGGCGCAGCTTCCGCCGGCGGCCGAATAACGAATAGCGAAGACGGCCTCCGCCCTTTCGTAAGGGGCGGAGGTACGCACGACACGACCACTAGATTCCACGGGCACGGCCTCCCCAGCCGCGCCCTCGAGGAGACAGCCGATGAACGAAATCACCAACATCTTCAAAACGCAGGCTCCGGCTCCGGTATTCGATCAAATTCGGATCTCGATCGCCTCGCCCGAGGACATCCTCTCCTGGTCTTATGGCGAGATCAAAAAGCCCGAGACGATCAACTACCGCACCTTTAAGCCGGAGCGGGACGGTCTGTTCTGCGCGCGTATTTTCGGGCCGATCAAGGACTATGAGTGCTTGTGCGGCAAGTACAAGCGCATGAAGTACAAGGGCCTGATCTGCGAAAAGTGCGGCGTCGAGGTGACGCTCGCGAAGGTTCGCCGTGAGCGCATGGGCCACATCGAGCTTGCGGCGCCGGTTGCGCACATCTGGTTTTTGAAGTCGCTGCCGTCGCGCATCGGTCTTCTGATGGATATGGCGCTCAAGGATCTCGAGCGCGTCCTCTATTTCGAAAACTACATCGTCATTGAGCCGGGCACGACGCCATTCGCCGAACGCCAGCTGCTGACGGAAGAGCAATACAACCAAGCCGTCGACGAGTACGGCGCCGACACCTTCACCGCCGGCATCGGCGCGGAGGCGATCCGCGAACTGTTGTCCGGTATGGACCTTCCGAAGATCGCGGTCGATCTTCGCCAGGAGATCGCAGAGGCGACGACGGAGCTGAAGCCGAAGAAACTCGGCAAGCGCCTGAAGGTCATCGAAGCCTTCATGGAGAGCGGCAACCGTCCCGAATGGATGATCTTGACCCAGGTTCCGGTCATCCCGCCGGAACTGCGTCCGCTCGTTCCGCTTGATGGCGGCCGCTTCGCGACGTCTGATCTCAACGATCTCTATCGCCGCGTTATCAACCGTAACAACCGCCTGAAGCGGCTGATGGAGCTGCGCGCGCCGGACATCATCATCCGTAACGAAAAGCGCATGCTGCAGGAAGCCGTCGACGCTCTGTTCGACAACGGCCGCCGCGGTCGCGTCATCACCGGCGCCAACAAGCGCCCGCTGAAGTCGCTCGCCGACATGCTGAAGGGCAAGCAGGGCCGCTTCCGTCAGAACTTGCTCGGCAAGCGCGTCGATTACTCCGGCCGTTCGGTCATCGTCGTCGGTCCGGAACTGAAGCTGCATCAGTGCGGCCTGCCGAAGAAGATGGCGCTCGAACTGTTCAAGCCGTTTATCTATGCGCGTCTCCAGACGCTCGGCCAGGCAGCGACCGTGAAGCAGGCGAAGAAGCTCGTCGAGAAGGAGAAGCCCGAGGTCTGGGACGTTCTCGACGAAGTCATTCGCGAGCATCCCGTGATGCTGAACCGCGCCCCGACGCTCCACCGTCTCGGCATTCAGGCGTTCGAGCCACAACTCATCGAGGGTAAGGCGATCCAGCTTCACCCGCTGGTTTGCGCCGCCTTCAACGCTGACTTCGACGGCGACCAGATGGCCGTGCACGTTCCGCTGTCGCTCGAAGCGCAGCTCGAAGCGCGCGTCCTGATGATGTCGACGAACAACATCCTGCATCCTGCCAGCGGCCAGCCGATCATCGTGCCGTCACAGGATATCGTGTTGGGCCTTTACTACCTGACGATGATGCGCGACGGCGAACCCGGCGAAGGCATGATATTGGGTTCGGTCAACGAGGTGCTGCACGCCCTTGAATCGAAATCCGTGTCGCTGCACGCCAAGGTCAAGGGTCGCTATCTCGCGACCAATGCCGAAGGCGAAAAAGTGCTGGAGATCCACGAGACGACGCCTGGCCGCCTTCTGCTTGCCGAGCATCTTCCCCGGATGGCGGGCATGACGTTCGCCATGGCGAACCAGCTGCTGACGAAGAAGAACATCTCCGGCCTGATCGACTTAGTCTATCGTAACTGCGGTCAAAAGGAGACTGTGATCTTCTGCGACCGCATCATGGCGCTCGGCTTCCACCACGCCTTCAAGGCTGGCATCTCGTTCGGCAAGGACGACATGTTGATCCCGGAGACGAAGGAAAAGATCGTCGAGACGACCAACGTCGAAGTCCGCGACTTCGAGCAGCAGTATCAGGACGGCTTGATCACGCAGCTCGAGAAGTACAACAAGGTCGTCGACGCTTGGTCGCGCTGCACCGATCTGATCGCCAAGGAAATGATGGATCGCATCTCGGCGATTCACAAGGACCCGGTTACGGGTCGCGACCGACCGATCAACTCGGTCTACATGATGAGCCACTCGGGTGCCCGCGGTTCGCCGGCGCAGATGAAGCAGCTCGCCGGCATGCGCGGCCTCATGACGAAGCCTTCGGGCGAAATCATCGAGACGCCGATCATCTCGAACTTCAAGGAAGGCCTCTCCGTTCTCGAGTACTTCAACTCGACCCACGGCGCCCGTAAGGGTCTGGCCGACACCGCCTTGAAGACGGCGAACTCGGGCTACCTGACGCGTCGTCTCGTCGACGTCGCGCAGGACGCCATCATTTCCGAGGTCGACTGCGGAACAGACGCCGGCATCAACGTCCAGCCGGTCGTCGACGCCGGTCAGGTTATCGTGTCGCTTGCGGCACGCTCGCTTGGCCGTACCGCTGCCGAAGATATCAAGCACCCGGTGACGGGTGAGGTTCTGGTGGCCAACGGCGAACTCATCGAGGAGCGTCATGCCGATATCCTCGGCAAGGCCGAGATCCAGGAAGTCCGCATTCGCTCGGTGCTGACCTGCGAGACGGTCAACGGCGTGTGCGCCAAGTGCTACGGCCGCGACCTTGCTCGCGGTACGCCGGTCAACATCGGTGAGGCTGTCGGCGTCATCGCCGCCCAGTCGATCGGTGAACCGGGCACGCAGCTGACGATGCGCACGTTCCACATCGGCGGCACGGCGAACTTGGTCGACAGTTCATTCATCGAATCGAACTTCAACGGTACGGTGAAGCTCAGGAACCGCGCGATCGCCAAGGACTCGAAGGGCCAGAACGTGGCGATGAGCCGGATCATGTCAGTCATCATCGTCGATCCGTCCGGTAAGGAACTCGCGACCCACAAGATCAGCTATGGTTCGCGAATCTTCGTCGACGAAGGCGATACCGTGAAGCGCGGCACCAAGATCGCGCAGTGGGATCCCTACACCCGTCCGATCCTGTCGGAAGCCGACGGCTTCGTCGACTTCGAAGACCTCATCGAAGGCTCTTCGGTTCGTGAGCAGACCGATGAAATGAAGGGCACGTCGAACCGGGTCATCATCGACTGGCGCACGTCGCCGAAGGGCTCCGAACTGAAGCCTGCGATTCTGATCAAGGACTCGAAGGGCAAGCCGATCAAGGTCGCGCGCGGCGGTGACGCTCGCTACCTGCTGTCGGTCGAAGCCGTTCTGTCGGTCGATCGCGGTGCCGAAGTGAAGGCGGGCGACGTTCTCGCGCGTATTCCCTCGGCTTCGGCGAAGTCGGGTGACATCACTGGTGGTCTGCCGCGGGTCGCGGAACTTTTCGAAGCTCGCCGTCCAAAGGATCACGCGATCCTCGCGGAGATCTCCGGAACCGTCGAGTTCGGCAAGGACTACAAGAACAAGCAGCGCATCACGATTAAGCCGGATGACGAAACGCAGGAAGCAGTCGAATACCTGATCCCGCGCGGCAAGAGCTTGGCAGTCCAGCCTGGCGATCGCGTCGAGCGTGGCGATTTCGTGTACGACGGCAACCCGGCGCCGCACGACATTCTGGCGATCAAGGGCGTCGAGGAACTCGCGAACTTCCTGATCAACGAGATCCAGGACGTCTACCGTCTGCAGGGCGTGACGATCAACGACAAGCACATCGAGGTGATCGTTCGCCAGATGCTGCAGAAGGTCGAGGTCACGGACGCTGGCGAGACTGAGCTGATCAAGGGCGAGCAACTCGACCGGATCGAGTACGAGGAGATCAACGCTCTGGCCCAGAAGGCCGGCAAGCGTGCGGCTTCCGCGAACCCGGTTCTGCTCGGCATCACCAAGGCTTCGTTGCAGACCCGCTCGTTCATCTCCGCCGCGTCCTTCCAGGAGACGACGCGCGTGCTCACGGATGCTGCCGTCAACGGCAAGTCCGACACGCTCGAAGGCCTCAAGGAGAACGTCATCGTCGGCCGTCTCATCCCGGCCGGCACCGGCAGCATGTTGCGTCAGCTCCGCAAGATTGCGACGCAGCGTGACGATCTCATCGCCAAGGAAAAGGCGAAGACGTCGAACTTGCCGATGCCTGATGGTGTTTCCGGTCCGGCCGCTCGCCGCCGTCGCCGCCCGGCCGAGGAAGCTGCGGAGTAAGCTCCGTTCGCTTTGTCCTAGCCTGAACATTCTGGAAGCGGCCGTCTCCACCTGGAGGCGGCCGCTTCCTCTTTAAGATTCGGTTGCGGCACCCCATTTATTCGCAGCGCACCACGTCACTTTGGAATTATGTCGGGCTGAAAATGCTCTGCGCGTTCGAGCCGACAACAGGTCGCAGGTTCGGTTTGCCTTTTGAACGCGTCTTTAGCGAAAATAATTTCGCAACCCTGTGGCGCGGCTGTTGACCAATATGGCAGGTGTGTATATAGCTCCGCCCACTCTCACGGGTTGGTGGTAGGTCTCTCGGCGCTTTCAGCGCCAATTTTTGACCTAAACGCTCCCGTCCATAAAGCAGAGCATATCGACGGGCCATGATCTGTCACCCTCCGGGCGGCACGATCCTCTGGTTATTTCTTGCTAGGGGCGAACTTCGCGCACCTGGCAAGTTTGCTTGGCGCATTTCCGCTGTCGGGAATGTGTCCCGAAGTCAGGATTGGGCGAATGCCGACGATACAACAGTTGATCCGGAAGCCCCGGGTAAAGCCAGTTTACCGCGAGAAATCGCGTCACATGGAAGCCTGCCCGCAGAAGCGTGGTGTGTGCACCCGTGTTTACACGACGACGCCGAAGAAGCCGAACTCCGCTCTCCGTAAGGTCGCCAAGATCCGGCTGACCAACGGCTTTGAGGTCATCGGCTACATTCCGGGCGAAGGCCATAACCTTCAGGAACACTCCGTGGTCCTGATCCGCGGTGGCCGCGTCAAGGATCTTCCCGGCGTTCGTTATCACATCATCCGTGGCGTCCTTGATACGCAGGGCGTCTCGGCCCGCCGTCAGCGGCGTTCGAAGTATGGTGCTAAGCGGCCGAAGTAATCGGTCTCGTTCGGGCCGGAAGATCCGGCCTGTAAGATTTAAAGAGAATTCGAAGCGAAGGGCCTGTCAGGATGTCTCGTCGTCACGCGGCGCAAAAGCGGGAAGTGATCCCCGATCCGAAGTTCAACGATGTCGTCGTCACCAAGTTCATGAACGCGGTGATGGAGCACGGCAAGAAGTCGGTCGCCGAACGCATGGTCTATGGTGCGTTCGAAAAGATGGAGCAGCGGGGCAAGTCAAACCCGATCGATCTTTTCCGTCAGGCGCTCGATAACGTCATGCCGTCGGTTGAGGTTCGTTCACGCCGCGTCGGCGGTGCCACGTATCAGGTGCCGGTCGAAGTTCGCAACGAGCGCCGCCAAGCCTTGGCGATCCGTTGGCTGATCTCCGCCGCTCGGTCACGCAACGAGTCGACGTTGATCGACAAGCTCTCGGGCGAATTGCTCGACGCCGCGAACAATCGCGGCACCGCAGTTAAGAAGCGCGAAGACACGCACAAAATGGCTGAAGCCAACCGCGCCTTCTCGCACTACCGCTGGTAGGACAAGTTACAAGGATTTCGAGGCAGACATGGCCCGACAGTACCCGATCGAGGACTACCGCAATTTCGGCATCATGGCTCACATTGATGCTGGAAAGACGACGACGACTGAGCGGATCCTCTATTACACCGGCAAGTCCTATAAGATCGGCGAAGTCCACGACGGCGCCGCCACGATGGACTTTATGGATCAGGAAGCCGAGCGCGGCATCACGATTACGTCGGCCGCGACGACCTGTTTCTGGCCGGGCCGCGACGGTAAAATGCGCCGCCTGAACATCATCGACACGCCAGGCCACGTCGACTTCACGATCGAAGTCGAGCGTTCGCTGCGCGTACTTGACGGGGCTGTCTGCGTTCTCGACTCGAACCAGGGCGTCGAGCCGCAGACCGAAACCGTCTGGCGTCAGGGCGACAAGTACAACGTTCCGCGCATCATCTTCTCCAATAAAATGGATAAGACCGGCGCCGACTTCTACATGTGCCTCGCTGACATCAAGGATAAGCTCGGCGCACGCGCCGTGCCGCTGCAGATCCCGATCGGTGCTGAATCGGACTTCCGAGGCGTCGTCGATCTCATCAAGATGAAGGCCATCACCTGGGACGGCGATGGCAAGGATGCCAAGGGCATCGAAGGTGAGATTCCGGCCGATCTCGTCGATAAGGCCAACGAATTTCGCGCCGCCATGGTCGAAGCTGCCGTCGAAATGGACGACGCGGCGCTCGAAGCCTTCCTTGATGGCAAGGAGCCTGACGAAGACACGCTGCGCAAGCTCATCCGCAAGGCGACGGTAACGCGCGCCTTCTATCCGATGATGTGCGGTTCGGCCTTCAAGAACAAAGGCGTTCAGCCGCTTCTCGACGCCGTGGTCGACTTCCTTCCGTCGCCTCTCGAGCGTGAGGCCTACGTTGGCATCGATCCGAAGACCGACAAGGAAATTCTCCGCAGGCCGTCGGATAGCGAGCCGCTGTCGATGATCGCCTTCAAGATCATGAGTTTCGAGCACGTCGGTTCGATCACGTTCTGCCGCATCTACTCGGGCAAGCTCGAGCAGGGCACGGCGCTCGCGAACACGACACGCGACAAGAAAGAGCGCGCCGGCCGCATGTATCTGATGCACGCCGCCGACCGTGAAGAAATCAAGGAAGCCTTCGCTGGCGATATCGTCGCTCTCCAGGGCTTGAAGGATACGCGCACGGGCGAAACGCTCTGCGATCCCCAGAAGCCGGTCATCCTCGAGAAGATGGACTTCCCCGAACCCGTCATCGAAATGAAGGTCGAGCCCAAGACGAAGGCCGATCAGGAAAAGATGGCGATCGCGCTCCACACGTTGGCGCTCGAAGACCCCTCGTTCCGCGTGTCGGTCGATCAGGAATCTGGCCAGACGATTCTGAAAGGCATGGGCGAGCTTCATCTTGATATCAAGGTCGATATCCTGAAGCGCACCTACGGCGTCGAGGCGAACACCGGCGCGCCGCAGGTTGCCTATCGCGAAACGCTCGCACGCCCTGCGGACATCGATTACACGCATAAGAAGCAGACGGGCGGCACGGGTCAGTTCGCGCGCGTTAAGCTGAAGCTCGAGCCGAACGAGACGGGCAAGGGCAACGAGTTCTCGACCTCGATCGTCGGCGGTTCGATTCCGAAGGAATACATTCCGGGCGTCGAAAAGGGCGTCGAGTCGGTCTGGGCCAACGGCGTGCTGATCGGCTTCCCAATGGTCGACATGAAGGTCACGCTTTATGATGGCGCGTTCCACGAGGTTGACTCGTCGGCAATCGCCTTCGAAATCGCGACGCGTGCGGCGATGAAGGAAGGCTGCGAAAAAGGCGGCGTAAAGATCCTTGAGCCGGTGATGGATGTTGAAGTCGTTTCGCCCGGCGATTTCGTCGGCGGAGTCATCGGCGACCTCAACTCGCGGCGCGGGCAGATTCGCGATCAGCAGATGCGCGGCAACGCTACGGTGATCCGCGCATTCGTGCCGCTTGCCAATATGTTTGGCTACGTCAGCCAGCTCCGGTCGATGTCGACCGGGCGTGCGTCGTACACCATGCAGTTCGCACACTACGCAGACGTACCGCGCAACGTGGCTGACGAGGTCAAGGCCAAGTACGCCTGATACGAACTTAGACCCGGCCGGCGAGAGTATACGCCCGTCAGGTTTGAAGAGACGAAGCCTGAAAATGCCCTGACCCGATGGTCACGGGACCTGATAGTAAGACTAAGGAGAGCCAACGATGGCGAAGGCAAAATTCGAGCGGAACAAGCCGCATTGCAACGTCGGTACGATCGGACACGTCGACCACGGCAAAACAACGCTGACCGCAGCGCTGACGAAGGTCTCGCACGACCGTGGCTGGACGTCGACCTCGATCGCTTATGACGAAGTTGCGAAGGCGTCCGAAAGCCAGGGCCGTCGCGACCCGACGAAGATTCTGACGATCGCGACCTCGCACGTCGAATACGCGACGCCGAACCGTCACTACGCACACGTCGACTGCCCAGGCCACGCCGACTACGTAAAGAACATGATCACCGGCGCTGCGCAGATGGACGGCGCAATCCTTGTCGTCTCGGCCGTCGACGGCCCGATGCCGCAGACGCGCGAGCACATCCTTCTTGCCCGCCAGGTTGGCGTGCCGCAGATCGTCGTTTTCTTGAATAAGTGCGACATCGTCGAAGACGAAGAGCTTCTTGATCTCGTCGAGATGGAAGTTCGCGAACTCCTCGTGAAGTACAACTTCCCGGGCGACGACACCCCCGTTATCCGCGGCGCAGCTGTCAAAGCGCTGAATGGCGAAAAGGGCCCGCTCGCTGACGAAGCGATCATTAAGCTCTACGAGGCGATGGACTCGTTCATCCCGATCCCAGAGCGTCCGAAGGACCAGCCGTTCCTGATGCCGATCGAAGACGTGTTCTCGATCTCGGGTCGCGGCACCGTCGTCACGGGCCGTATCGAGCGCGGCGTCATCAAGGTCGGCGAAGAAGTCGAGATCGTCGGTCTTCGCGATACGCAGAAGTCGGTCGTTACCGGCGTCGAAATGTTCCGCAAGCTGCTCGACTCGGGTGAAGCTGGCGACAACGTCGGCTGCCTCCTGCGCGGCATCGACAAGGAAGCCGTCGAGCGTGGCCAGGTGCTCTGCAAGCCGGGCTCCGTCAAGCCGCACAAGAAGTTCGCCGCTGAGGCCTACATCCTGAACAAGGAAGAGGGTGGCCGTCACACGCCGTTCTTCACGAACTATCGTCCGCAGTTCTACTTCCGCACGACCGACGTCACGGGCACCGTTAAGCTCGCCGAAGGCACGGAAATGGTTATGCCGGGCGACAACGTCTCGGTCACCGTCGAACTCGTCCAGCCGATCGCGATGGAAGAGAAGGTCCGCTTCGCCATTCGCGAAGGTGGCCGTACGGTCGGCGCCGGCGTCGTTACGAAGATCCTCGAGTAGGCAGATATTTCAGGGGAAGCGTTCCCAATGGTGCGCTTCCCCAAAACTTTTTGCGAAAAGTGAAAGCACAAAGCCATGCACGGCCAAAACATCCGCATCCGGCTCAAGGCGTTCGATCATCGTATTCTCGATGCATCGACCCGCGAGATCGTGAACACGGCGAAGCGTACCGGCGCTGAAGTTCGCGGTCCCATTCCGCTGCCGACGCGCATCGAACGCTTTACTGTCAACCGTTCGCCGCACATCGACAAGAAGAGCCGCGAGCAGTTCGAAATGCGGACCCACAAGCGTTTGCTCGACATCGTCGATCCGACGCCGCAGACGGTCGACGCTTTGATGAAGCTCGACCTCGCAGCCGGTGTCGACGTCGAGATCAAACTCTAAACAAGAACTTACGGGCCCTCTGGCGGTAACGCGAATGGCCCCAACGATAGGAAGGAATGCAGATGCGTTCCGGAGTGATAGCACAGAAGATCGGTATGACCCGGATCTTCACCGACGCGGGCGAACACGTTCCCGTCACGGTGCTGCGTCTTGAGAACCTCCAGGTTCTCTCGCACCGCACCGAGGAGAAGAACGGCTATACCGCCATCCAGGTCGGCGGCGGCACGAGGAAACCCTCGCGTCTGACGAAGTCCGAGCGTGGCACGTTTGCGAAGGCCGAAGTCGAACCGAAGCGGAAGATCGCAGAGTTTCGTGTCAGTCCTGAGAACCTTATCGATATTGGTGCGGAAATCACCGCCGACCATTTCGTCCCCGGTCAGTTCGTCGACGTGACGGGCACAACCCAGGGTAAGGGCTTCCAGGGCGCCATGAAGCGCTGGAACTTCGGCGGTCTGCGCGCTACCCACGGCGTTTCGGTCACCCACCGTGCTCACGGTTCGACCGGTCAGCGCCAGGATCCGGGCAAGGTCTTCAAAGGTAAGAAGATGGCCGGTCATATGGGCGACGAGCGCGTCACGACGCAGAATCTCGTTGTTGCCAAGATCGACAAGGCGCGCGGCCTCGTCATGGTCCGCGGTGCCGTTCCGGGTTCGAAGGGCGGCTGGGTTGTCGTTCGCGATGCCGTTAAAAAGGCTGCGCACGCTGATGTGCCGAAGCCCGGCGCATTCAAAGCGCGCGAAGAAGTGAAGAAGGAAGGCGCGTGATGAAAGCCGAAGTCACCAGCCTCGAATCCGGCACCGCCGGCGATATCGAGCTTGCCGATGCCATTTTCGGTCTTGAGGTCCGCAACGATCTCATCCACCGCATGGTGCGCTATCAAACGCTGAAGCGTATGGCCGGCACGCATCACGCCCAGGACCGCTCGGAAGTCGCGGTAACGGGTAAGAAGATGTACAAGCAGAAGGGCACGGGCGGCGCTCGTCACGGCGACAAGTCGGCTCCGCAGTTCCGCGGCGGCGGCAAGGCGTTCGGACCGAAGCCCCGCTCTCACGCAATCGACATGCCGAAGAAGGTGCGCGCGCTTGCGCTCCGTCACGCTCTGTCGTCAAAGGCGAAAGCCGGCGAGATCATTGTCATCGACAAGGCGACCTCGACGGAAGGCAAGACTGCTGCGCTGAAAGCTCAGTTCGCCAAGCTTTCGCTCGTGAACGCGCTGATCATCGATGGTGCCGAGCTCGAGCCGACATTTGCACGCGCCGCTCGCAACATTCCGAACATCGACGTGCTCCCGATCCAGGGCATCAACGTCTACGACATTCTTCGTCGTAAGAAGCTGGTGTTGACGCGGGCCGCCGTCGCAGCGCTGGAGGCGCGATTCAAATGACGATCAAGCACTCCGCATACGACGTCATTGTCGCGCCGGTAATTACCGAGAAGGCGACGCTCGCGTCGGAAGCCAATCAGGTGATCTTCAAGGTTAAGCGCGACGCGACGAAACCCGAGATCAAGTCGGCGGTCGAAGGCCTGTTCAAGGTCAAGGTCAAGGCCGTCAACACGATCGTCCGCAAGGGCAAGCTGAGAACGTTCAAGGGTGTCAAAGCCATCCTGAGCGACACGAAGAGGGCCGTCGTTACCCTCGAGGAAGGTCATTCCATCGACGTGACGACAGGGCTCTGAGGATAGATCATGGCGCTTAGGACATATAACCCAACGTCGCCCGGTCGGCGTCACCTGGTTCAGGTTGACCGATCGGCGCTTTGGAAGGGCAAGCCGCTCAAGACGCTCGTCGAGGGCAAGGGCAAAACCGGTGGTCGCAACAGCGATGGCCGCATCACGTCGCGCCACATCGGTGGCGGCGCGAAGCAGGCATACCGCAAGATCGATTTCCGTCGCCGGAAGTTCGATGCGCCTGGTAGCGTCGAGCGTTTGGAGTACGATCCGAACCGGACCGCGTTCATCGCTCTGATCAAGTATCAGGACGGTACGCAGGCATACATCCTGGCTCCGCAGCGTTTGGGCGTCGGCGACTCCGTCGTCGCGGGTCCGAAGGTTGACGTGAAGCCCGGTAACGCCATGCCGCTTTCGGCCATGCCGATCGGCACGATCGTGCACAACGTCGAGATGAAGCCAGGCAAGGGCGGTCAGGTGGCTCGTTCCGCCGGTTCGTTCGTCCAGCTCGTCGGCCGCGACTCCGGTTACGCCGTGCTGAAGCTCAACTCGGGCGAGACACGCAAGGTCAGCGCCGAATGCATGGCGACTGTCGGCGCGGTGTCGAACCCCGATCACATGAATACCGTCACCGGCAAGGCTGGCCGCACACGCTGGCAGGGTCGCCGTCCGACGGTTCGCTCGATCGCGATGAACCCGGTCGATCACCCGAACGGTGGTCGTACGAAGGGCGGCAAGCACTGGGCGACGCCCTGGGGCAAGCCGACCAAGGGCTTCAAGACACGCAAGAACAAGACGACCACGAAATATATCGTACGCTCGCGCCAAAAGGCGAAGAAGTAGCGGCGGGCTGAAGGAGATACGACTTTGACACGTTCAGTATGGAAAGGTCCGTTCGTCGACGGCTACCTCCTCAAGAAGGCGGACAAGTCGCGCGGTTCGGGGCGCAACGAAGTGATCAAGATCTGGAGCCGTCGCTCCACGATCCTGCCGCAGTTCGTCGGCCTGACCTTCGGGGTTCACAACGGGCAGAAGCACATCCCCGTTGCTGTGACCGAAGACATGATCGGCCACAAGTTCGGCGAATTCGCACCGACCCGGATTTTCCACGGGCACGGCGGCGATAAGAAAGCGGTGAAGAGATAATGGGCAAGCCAAGCCACGAGCGGCGCCTCGCCGACACCGAGGCCCAAGCGGTCCTCAAGTCGCTGCGCGTTTCGCCGCAAAAGCTCAACCTTGTTGCGGGCCTGATCCGCGGCAAGAAGGTTGATCAGGCGCTTGCTGAACTCGAATTCAGCGAGAAGCGCATCGCCAGCGATGTCCGCAAGTGCGTGATGAGCGCCGTTGCGAACGCCGAGAACAACCATGCGCTGGACGTCAATGATCTGATCGTCGCCGAAGCCTACGTCGGCAAGAACCTCGTCATGAAGCGCTTCCATGCTCGTGGCCGTGGCCGTGGCGCCTCGATCTTGAAGCCTTTCTCTCAGTTGACCGTCGTCGTCCGTCAGGTCGAAGAGGAAAAGACCGAGAAGAAGAAAGCCGCGAAGAAGCCCGCGTCGAAGACCGCCGCGGCTAAGGAGGCCAAGTAATATGGGTCAAAAAGTTAATCCCGTTGGCCTCCGCCTCGGTATCAACCGGACCTGGGACAGCCGCTGGTTCGCCGCTCGCGGTGAATACGGCCGGTTGCTTCACGAGGACCGCGCCATCCGCGCGCACATCATGAAAGAGCAGCGCGAGGCCGGCATCTCGAAGGTCGTCATCGAGCGCCCGCACAAGAAGTGCCGCGTCACCGTCATGACGGCGCGTCCCGGCATCCTGATCGGTAAGAAGGGTGAGAAGATCGAGCGCTTGCGCTCTGACCTCGCCAAGCTGACGAGCTCGGAAGTTCACCTGAACATCCTCGAGATCAGAAAGCCCGAGATCGACGCTACGCTGATCGCCGAGGGCATTGCTCAGCAGCTTGAGCGCCGCGTTGCGTTCCGCCGTGCGATGAAGCGCGCCGTTCAGTCGGCTCTCCGCCTCGGCGCCGTCGGCATCCGTATCAACGTCGCCGGCCGTTTGGGTGGCGCTGAAATCGCTCGTACCGAGTGGTACCGCGAAGGCCGCGTGCCGCTGCATACGCTCCGCGCCGATATCGATTTCGGTTATGGCGTTGCGCGTACGGCTTACGGCATCATCGGCATCAAGGTTTGGGTATTCAAGGGCGAGATCATCGAGCACGATCCGATGGCCTCCGACAAGAAGCTCACGGAAATGCAAGAGAGCGGCGCACCGCGTCCGCGTCGCGACGATGGCGACCGTCAGGATCGTCGTCCTGGTCGCGGCGGCCGTGGCGGTCGTGGTGGCGGTGGCGGCGGACGTGGCCCAGGTGGCGGAGCAGGCGGCGGTGGTGGCGGCAATGCGCCGGCTGCCTCGGACGCCGGCACGTCGACGCCAGAAGCGTAAGGATCCCAGAGGCACATCATGCTGCAACCGAAACGGACAAAGTTCCGCAAACAATTTAAGGGCCGCATCCACGGCGCCGCCAAGTCGGGCACAACGCTCGCTTACGGCGAAGTGGGCCTGAAGGCCATGGAGCCGGAGCGTCTGTCGGCGCGCCAGATCGAAGCCGCTCGTCGCGCCATCGCTCGTCATACGAAGCGTGCCGGCCGTATGTGGCTGCGCATCTTCCCCGATGTGCCGGTGTCGAAGAAGCCGGCCGAAGTCCGCATGGGCTCCGGCAAGGGTTCGCCCGAGCTTTGGGTGGCGCGCGTCAAGCCCGGCCGTATCATTTTCGAACTTGGCGGTGTGAACCAGCAAGTCGCGAAAGAGGCATTGATCCTTGGCGCCGCGAAGCTGCCGATCAAATGCCGCGTCGTCACGCGAATTGAATAGGGAGTTGAGGAAAAGTCATGGCCGATGATTTCAAGGGCATGTCGATCGATCAGCTCGACGACCAGCTGGTGAAGCTCAAGAAGGAGCAGTTCAATCTGCGCTTTCAGCGGGCTTCCGGTCAGCTTGAGAACACTGCGCGCATCCGGATTGTCCGCCGTGACATCGCGCGCATCAAGACCGCAGCCGTTGCTCGGCGCGGTGGTAGCGTCAAAAAAGGCGCGTAAGGGAGAACGAGACTATGCCGAAGCGCGTGCTGCAGGGAGTCGTGGTGTCCGACAAGAACGACAAAACCATCGTCGTTCAGGTTGAGCGTCGCTACACCCATCCGCTGCTGAAGAAGACCGTGCGTCGTACGAAGAAGTACCACGCGCACGACGAACAGAATTCGTTCAAGGTTGGCGACTTGGTTTCAATCGAAGAAACCCGGCCGATTTCCAAGAACAAACGTTGGATTGCTGTCGCGACTTGAGGCATAAGCCTCGCTTCGCTAAGCGATCGAACGCTTAAGTAGCGCCTTTCGGGCCGTCGGAGAGTTGGGAATTGCCCCAAGACCCCGCGTGCAAGTTGGGCAAATGGTGAGATGCGCTTCGAGACTATGCCTCTTGAAGCCGTGAGAGAAGGAATGACGCGATGATCCAGATGGAGAGCAATCTCGACGTCGCCGACAATTCGGGCGCGCGCCGCGTCCAGTGCATCAAAGTGCTGGGCGGCTCGAAGCGCAAGTATGCGACGGTGGGTGACACCATCGTGGTCTCCGTCAAGGAGGCGATCCCGAAGGGCCGCGTCAAGAAGGGCCAGGTGATGAAAGCCGTCATCGTTCGCGTCGCGAAAGGCATTCGCCGCGCCGACGGTTCGTTGATCCGCTTCGACCGCAACGCCGCGGTGTTGATCAACGCCAACGGCGAGCCTGTCGGCACCCGCATTTTTGGTCCCGTGACGCGTGAGCTTCGCGCCAAGAACCATATGAAGATCGTATCGCTTGCGCCGGAGGTCCTCTGATGTCGGCTTTTAAAATCAAGAAGGGCGACAAGGTCGTCGTCCTCGCCGGCCGCGATAAGGGCAAGAGCGGGGAAGTGATCGAAGTTCGTCCGAAAGAGAACCGCGCCCTCGTTCGTGGCGTCAACATGGTGCGCCGTCACCAGCGCCAGTCGGCGTCTCAGGAAGGCGGCATCATTTCCAAGGAAGGCCCGATCAACCTCTCGAACATCGCGATCGAGGATCCTAAGGACGGCAAGGCGACCCGCGTCGGCTTCAAGATCCTCGCTGACGGCAAAAAGGTCCGCGTCGCGAAACGCTCGGGCGAGCAGATCCCGGAGAAGAACTAAGCCATGGCTAAGGAAGTCAAATCGGCAAAGGCCGGCGCCAAGCCGCAGGGAACCCCCCAGCAGGCCGGCGAGAAGAAGGCAAAGGCTGGCAAGAAGGCCGCCGCGTCGTCTGAGCCGCGCGCACCCGCTGCGCCGCGTCCGGCCGACTATAAGCCGCGTATGAAGTCTCATTACGAGAAGGTCGTTCGCGACGCTCTCAAGGAGAAGTTCGGCTACGCCAACGTCATGCAGATCCCGAAGATCGAAAAGATCGTGATCAACATGGGCGTCGGCGAAGCGGTCAACGACCGTAAGAAAGTCGATACCGCGGCTTCCGATCTCGCGTTGATTGCCGGCCAGAAGCCGGTCGTGACGCGGGCCCGCAAGGCCATCGCGACCTACAAGCTTCGCGAAGGCATGGCGATCGGTGCCAAGGTGACGCTCCGCGGCGACCGGATGTATGAATTCCTCGATCGTTTCGTCACGATCGCGCTGCCGCGCGTCAAGGACTTCCGGGGCTTGAACCCGAAGAGCTTTGACGGCCGTGGCAACTACGCGACCGGCCTCAAGGAGCACCTGGTGTTCCCTGAGATCGACTATGACAAGGTCGACAACGTATTGGGTCTCGACGTGATCGTTTGCACGTCGGCCAAGACCGATGATGAAGCCCGCGAATTGCTCAAGGGCTTTAATTTCCCGTTCCGTAGCTAGAGGACCTCGGCACAAAGCCGAAAGGCCTTTGGAGGAGAAGAAATGGCAAAGACCAGTTCGATCGAAAAGAACAATCGCCGTCGCAAGATGGCAGCAGAGCAGGCCCCGAAGCGGAAGCGCTTGAAGCTTCTGACGAAGGACAAGACGAAGACGCCGGAAGAGCGCTTCGCCGCCCGCCTGAAGCTTGCCGAGATGCCGCGCAACGGCTCGAAGGTTCGCGTCCGCAATCGCTGTGAAATCACCGGCCGCCCGCGCGGCAACTACCGCAAGCTCAGGATGTGCCGCAACCAGCTCCGCGAGCTGGCGAGCCAGGGCCGTATCCCGGGCATGGTCAAGTCGAGCTGGTAAGAGGAAGCATCAATGTCCGTGAATGATCCGTTGGGCGATATGCTCACTCGCATCCGGAACGCCCAGATGCGTCGCCGGCCGAAGGTTGCTACCCCCGCCTCGAACCTGCGCGCACGTGTTCTCGACGTTCTCGCCGAGGAAGGCTACATCCGTGGTTACAGCCGCGTCGAATTGAAGGGTGAACTCCCGCAGTTCGAGATCGAGCTCAAGTATTACAATGGCCAGCCGGCCATTCGTGAGATCGAGCGTATCTCGAAACCCGGTCGCCGCGTCTATTCGCCGGTAAAAGGTATTCCGACGGTCGCCAACGGCCTTGGCGTCGCCATCCTGTCCACGCCGAAGGGTGTCATGTCGGACTCGAAGGCACGCGAAGCCAATGTCGGCGGCGAAGTCATCTGCAACATATTCTAAGGCTGAGGCATCGGCCTCGGCGAAACAAGGTTTGAAGAAGCCATGTCGCGCATCGGTAAGAAACCCGTTCCGGTCCCGTCGAACGTAACGGCGACGATCTCGGGTCAGACCGTCAAGATGAAGGGACCCAAGGGCGAACTCGCCTTTATCGTTCCTGACGCTTTGAAGGTTCAGAAGACGGACGAGGGCATCGACGTCAGCCTGGTCGAGGACAACAAGCCTGCGCGCTCGAAGTGGGGCATGTCGCGGACGCAAATCGCGAACCTCATCAAGGGCGTCACGGACGGCTACAGCCAGGATCTCGAGATCCATGGCGTCGGCTTCAAGGCGTCGATGAAGGGCAAGGATACGCTGACGCTTTCGGTCGGCTACAGCCATGACGTCGTGCTGAAGATTCCGGCGGGCGTCGACGTCAAGGTCGGCGGCGCCAAGCAGGAGCTTCTGAATGTCTCCGGCATTGACAAGCAGGCCGTAGGGCAGATTGCCTCCGTCATCCGCGCTTCCCGCAAGCCCGAGCCCTATCAGGGCAAAGGCATACGCTATAAAGGCGAATACATCCTCCGCAAGGAAGGTAAGAAGAAGTAAGGACCGGCAGCTATGGCCAAGATCAACGACAAGTTTCTGAACCGCCGAGCGCGCGTTCGCCGCAGCCTGAAGAAGAACGTAGCCAATGGTCGGCCGCGGCTCTCCATTCACCGTTCGTCGGAGAACATCTACGCTCAGGTGATCGACGACGCGAAGGGCGTGACGCTCGCCGCCGCTTCGACGCTTGAAAAAGACGTCAAAGGCGCGATCAAGACGGGCGCCGACAAGGCGGCCGCTGCTGCCGTCGGTAAGCTCGTCGCCGAGCGTGCCGTCAAGGCTGGCGTCACCGAGGTCGTCTTCGACCGCGGCGGTTTTCTGTTTCATGGGCGCGTCAAGGCGCTCGCCGATGCCGCCCGCGAGGGCGGACTGAAGTTTTAAGAGATACTCGAGAGGAACTGAAACGTGGCACGTGGACCCCAGAGAGACCGTGGCAGAGATCGCGAGGAACGCGATAGCGAGTTTACCGATAAGCTCGTGCACATCAATCGCGTCGCCAAGGTCGTCAAGGGCGGTAAGCGCTTCGGCTTCGCGGCGCTCGTCGTCGTCGGCGACCTGAAGGGCCGCGTCGGCTTCGGCCACGGCAAGGCTCGCGAAGTTCCTGAGGCGATCCGCAAGGCAACAGAAGGCGCCAAGCGCAATCTTCTTCGCGTTCCGCTTCGCGATGCGCGCACGCTGCATCATGACAGCGTCGGCCGTCACGGATCGGGCAAGGTGATCTTACGCTCGGCTCCGGCCGGTACGGGCATCATCGCCGGTGGCGCCATGCGCGCCGTCTTCGAGATGGTCGGCGTGCACGACATCGTTGCAAAGTCGATGGGCTCGACGAACCCCTATAACGTCGTCCGCGCAACGTTCGATGCGCTCAAGGCGCAGGAAAATCCGCGTGGCGTTGCCGCCCGTCGGAACAAGAAGGTTTCCGACATCGTGTCGCGCCGTCGTGACGGCTCGTCGATTGCCGAAGCCGGCGCCGACGTCTGATAGATAATAATGGAAGCGGTATGGCATTGCCGCCGCTTCACAAAGGGACTTGAGGTTACGATATGGCGACGAAGAAGACGATCACGCTGAAGCAGGTGAAGAGCCCCAATCGGCGCCCTGAGCGGCAGACCGCGACGTTGACCGGCCTCGGTCTCAACAAGCTTGGGCGCGTCTCGACGCTCGAAGATACGCCGGCCGTGCGTGGCATGCTGAAAAAGGTTCAGCACCTCGTGCAGGTCGAAGAAGGGAAATAAGACTATGCGTCTCAACGGCATCAAAGATAATCCGGGCGCCAAGAAGACGCGCGTCCGTATCGGTCGCGGCATCGGCTCCGGCATGGGCAAGATGGGTGGTCGCGGTGGCAAGGGCCAGACGGCCCGTACCGGCGTCGCAATCGGCGGCTTCGAAGGCGGCCAGATGCCATTGCATCGCCGTCTGCCGAAGCGCGGCTTCAACAAGTGGCGTCCGCAGGACTTCAACGAGATCAACGTCGGCTCGCTGCAGCAGGCGATCGAGGACAAGCGCCTCGATGCCTCCAAGCCCGTCGACCTTGCGACGCTCATCGAGGCCGGCATTGTACGCCGTCCGAAGCATGGCCTTCGCCTCCTCGCCGACGGTGAGATCAAGACCAAGATTTCGATCACGGTCAATCATGCGTCCGCGAAAGCCAAGGAAGCCATCGAGAAGGCCGGCGGCAGCATCACGTTGATCGTGCCGAAGGTCCTCGCGGCTGACGAAGAGAAGCGTAAGAAGTCAGAGGCCAAGAAGGCTGCCAAGGCTAAGAAGCCCGGCGCCGCTAAGTCGGAAGAATAATAATCGCACGCGCGACCGGAGCGGGGGAACTGAGCCGGTCGAGCGTCCGCGTCTGGAAAGCGCTGGAAACAGCGTGTTCCGGACCCAAGTTGCGGGATTGCCCGTTGGGCTTCGCCTCAACGGTTAGGAGAAGAGACCAATGGTTTCCGCTGCCGAGCAGCTTGCTTCGAACCTGAACTTCTCAGCCTTTGCGAAGGCGGAGGATCTGAAGCGGCGCCTGTGGTTTACGCTTGGCGCGTTGATCGTCTTCCGCTTGGGCACGTTCATTCCGTTGCCGGGCATCAATCCGGCCGCCTTCGCCGAGACGTTCAAGTCTCAGGCCGGCGGCATCCTCGGCATGTTCAACATGTTCTCGGGCGGAGCGCTGCAGCGCCTCGCCATTTTCTCGTTGAACATCATGCCCTACATCTCTGCGTCGATCATCATGCAGTTGATGAGTTCGATTTCGCCGAAGCTCGAAGCCTTGAAGAAAGAGGGCGAGGCGGGCCGCAAGCAGATCAACCAATATACGCGCTACCTCACCGTCATTCTCGCGGCGCTGCAGGGCTACGGCATCGCCGTCGGCCTTGAAGGCTCGCGCAATGCGGCCGGCGCCGTCGTCATGGATCCGGGTCTGTTCTTCCGCGCCACGACCGTCATCACGCTCGTCGGCGGCACCGTGTTCCTGATGTGGCTCGGCGAGCAAATCACGCAGCGCGGCGTCGGTAACGGCACGTCGTTGATCATCTTCGCTGGCATCGTTGCCGGTCTTCCAGGCGCGCTGGTACAACTTTTCGAGCTGTCACGTACCGGCTCGATCTCGCCCGGCGTTCTCGTGTTCTTCCTGGCGCTCGCTCTTGCGGTCGTCGCGGCCATCGTGTTCTTCGAGCGCGCTCAAAGACGACTGCTCGTTCAATATCCAAAGCGACAAGTCGGCAACAAGATGTTCCAGGGCGAGGCTTCGCACTTGCCGCTGAAGCTCAACTCATCGGGCGTCATCCCGCCGATCTTCGCGTCCTCGCTGCTGTTGCTGCCGATCACGGTCGCGCAGTTCACAGCGGGGCAGGGGCCGGAATGGCTGAACGAGGCTGTCGCGGCGCTCGGTTCGGGCCAGCCGCTTCACATGCTCGTCTATGCGCTGTTGATCCTGTTCTTCGCGTTCTTCTACACCGCGGTCGTGATCAACCCCAAGGAGACCGCCGACAACCTGCGCAAGTACGGTGGCTTCCTGCCCGGCATTCGTCCTGGCGACAAGACGGCCGAGTACATCGACTACGTTCTGACCCGCATCACCGTCGTCGGCGCGCTTTACCTGGCAGCGGTCTGCGTTTTGCCCGAGATCCTGACGTCTTATGCCGGCATTCCGCTCTACTTTGGCGGCACCTCGCTGCTGATCGCGGTCAGCGTCACCATGGATACCGTCGCTCAGGTGCAAAGCCATCTGATCGCCCAGCAATATGAAGGCCTGATCAAGAAGGCCAAGCTTCGTGGGGCGCGTCGATGATTTTGATGCTGCTTGGCCCGCCGGGCGCGGGCAAGGGGACGCAGTCGCAGATCATTTCCGACAAGCTCGGACTGCCCCAGCTATCGACGGGCGATATGCTTCGCGCCGCAGTCAAAGCCGGAACGCAGGTCGGCCTTAAGGCGAAGAAGATCATGGCCGACGGGGGCCTTGTCAGCGACGAGATCGTCATCGGCATCATCGCCGACCGGATTTCAGAGCCGGACTGCGCCAAGGGCTTCATCCTTGACGGCTTTCCACGCACGCTCCCCCAGGCAGACGCGCTTGACGACCTGCTGAAGTCCAAGAGCCGCCACCTCGACTGCGTGATCGAGTTGAAGGTCGACGACACCAAGCTCGTCGAACGGATAGAATGTCGCGCCCGCGAGACGCTGGCGGCCGGCGGAACGGTCCGCGCCGACGATAATGCCGAAGCGTTGAAGACCCGGCTCATCGCCTACTATCGTGAGACGGCCCCGCTGATTGGTTACTATTATGCTCATAAGTTGCTGAAATCAGTCGACGGCATGGCCCCTATCCAGGACGTCAGCCTCCAGATTGGCGCACTGTTGAATCAATTCCAGGATGCTTGACATAGGGAAAAGCACGCATTGACGGAAGAGATGACCCGAGGTAGAACACGCAACTTTTCTAGGGCTCAACTTGATCCGACCAGGGCTTGAAACCCGGGTTTTGCGGTCGTTGCGCCTATTGGCAGTTAAAGCATCGCAAGAGACGGCATCGTTAATTCGCTACGAGATTTAAAGGCAGGAGACTGAAGTGGCCCGCATCGCAGGCGTCAACATTCCGACAGGCAAGCGCGTTGAAATCGCGCTGCGTTATATTCACGGCATTGGCCCGAAATTCTCGAAAGAGATTTGCGAGAAGTGCAGCATCCCGGCGGAGCGTCGGGTCAGCCAGCTCACCGACGCCGAGGTGCTGCAGATTCGCGAAGCGATCGACCGCGATTATACGGTCGAAGGCGATCTTCGCCGCGAAGTTCAGACCAACATCAAGCGTCTGATGGACCTCGGTTGCTATCGCGGCCTCCGTCACCGCAAGGGCCTGCCCGTCCGCGGTCAGCGCACGCACACGAACGCCCGCACCCGCAAGGGCAAGGCCGTTCCGATCGCAGGCAAGAAGAAGGCGACGAAGTAGTTCGTCATCTGGAATTCTGCGCGCCGGTCCCGGTCTCTGGATTTCCGGCGCGCGCAACGTTTTTAGCCTCCTTGAGCGGGGCATGGAGCAACGACGGTAATGGCCAAGGAAGCAGCCGCGCGCGGCAAAGTTAAAAAGCGCGAGAAAAAGAACATCACGTCGGGCGTCGCGCACGTTAACGCGTCGTTCAACAACACGATGATCACGATCACCGACGCGCAGGGTAACACGATCGCTTGGTCGTCGTCGGGCACGAAGGGCTTCAAAGGCTCGCGCAAATCGACGCCGTACGCCGCTCAGATGGCTGCCGAAGATGCCGGCAAGAAGGCCCAGGATCACGGCATGAAAGTGCTCGAGGTCGAAGTTTGCGGTCCGGGATCGGGTCGTGAATCGGCGCTCCGCGCGCTCCAGGCCGTCGGCTTCCAGATCACGTCGATCCGCGACGTGACGCCGATCCCGCACAACGGCTGCCGCCCGCGCAAGCGCCGCCGCGTCTAAGAAGAAATTCCGCACGCGCGCCGCAAGTTCGGCGCGCGGAGACGCATGCACAATCACGGCTATGAGATTCCGCGGCCCGCTCCCCCGTCCGCGCTAAATATACGAGGTTTCTCGTGAACGTTCTCCAGAAGAACTGGCAAGACCTGATCAAGCCGACGAAGCTTGAAATTCAGACCGGCCGCGATCGTTCGCGCATCGCGACTGTCGTCGCCGAACCGCTCGAACGCGGCTTCGGCATGACGCTCGGCAACGCGCTCCGCCGCGTGCTTCTCTCCTCGCTCCAGGGCGCCGCCATCAAGACCGTGCAGATCGACGGTGTTCTGCATGAGTTCTCGTCGGTTCCCGGCGTCCGCGAAGACGTGACGAACATCATCCTGAACATCAAGGAAATTGCGCTCCGCATTCACTCGGAAGGCGTGAAGCGCATGGTCCTGAAGAAGGAAGGCGCCGGCCCCGTCACCGCGGGCGACATCGAAGCGTCGTCGGAAGTCGAAGTCCTGAATCCGGACCACGTGATCTGCCATCTCGATCAGGGTGCCGCGATCCGCATGGAATTCACGGCCGATATGGGCAAGGGCTACGTGGCCTCCGACCGTAATCGTCCGGAAGACGCGCCGATTGGCTTGATCCCGGTCGACAGCCTCTATTCGCCGGTGAAGAAGGTCTCTTACAAGGTCGAGAACACCCGCGAAGGCCAGATCCTCGACTACGATAAGCTGACGATGTCCGTCGAGACCGACGGCTCGATCCGCCCGGAAGATGCTGTCGCGCTCGCCGCTCGCATTCTGCAGGATCAGCTCGCCGTCTTCATCAATTTCGAAGAACCGAAGAAGGCCCAGGAAGAGCAGCGCCATCCGGAGCTGGCTTTCAACGCCGCACTTCTCAAGAAGGTCGACGAGCTCGAGCTTTCGGTGCGTTCTGCGAACTGCCTGAAGAACGACAACATCGTCTACATCGGCGACCTCATCCAGAAGACGGAAGCCGAGATGCTGCGCACGCCGAACTTCGGCCGCAAGTCGCTCAACGAGATCAAGGAAGTCCTTGCCACGATGGGTCTTCATCTCGGTATGGAAGTTCCGAACTGGCCGCCGGACAACATCGACGAACTGGCGAAGCGCTTCGAAGACCAGTATTGAGCTCGCGCCGGCTGTTCCGTTCGCTCGCGCGAACGGGCCAGCTCCGCTCGGGCGGCGCACGCGCCGGGCTTGCAGTCGCAAGCCTAATGGAGACTGCCGGATAGCTCTAAGAGCTTCCGGATCACGACAGGCGAAGGTGAGGCCATAGAACCTCCCGCGCCGAACCGGATGGCAGCAGCCGACGGTCAAAACCAAGCTTGCGGCGTGTGCCGCGAGCCAACAATGCAAGGAAGAAGATACGATGCGACACAAGAAACTCGGCCGCCGTTTCGGCCGCCAGCCGGGCCACCGTCAGGCGATGTTCTCGAACATGGCCGCAGCCCTCATCAAGCACGAGCAGATCATCACCACGCTGCCGAAGGCGAAAGACCTGAAGCGCGTCGTCGACAAGTACATCACCCTCGCGAAGCGCGGCGACCTCAACTCGCGCCGCCTTGCAATCGCCCGTCTCCGCGACGAGGACATGGTCAAGAAGCTCTTCGACATTCTCGGACCGCGCTACAAAGATCGTAACGGCGGTTACACGCGCGTTCTGAAGGCCGGCTTCCGCTACGGCGACGCTTCGCCCCGCGCAGTCATCGAACTCGTCGATCGCGACGAGAGCGCGAAGGGCGCCGAGGACAAGGCCCGCCACGAAGCCATGCTCGCCGAGCAGGCCGCGAACTGATCCCTACTCGCAAGCGCAACTGCTTCTGAGTTGATGCTATGGCCGGGCTTGTCCCGGCCATTTGTATTTCTAACGTCCTCCGTCATGGCCGAGCAGGCGGTCATCCATGCGACGGGCATATACCTCGCGGGCCGAGGTTCCCCCAAAAGGACCACCAAAAGCGAAAACCCCGGCGCCGAGAGAGGCACCGGGGTTTCGCTTTGAGGGCGTTGCGACGAGAGCGTTTGCAGGAGCGGGATTTAATCCTGCAAGCGGTGCACGTCGTGAACGACGATGCCCTCTTCAGCACTTGGCAGCTCCAGCCAGCTTCGTTGCTTCAGGCTCCGCTTGGTGTCCTCGTATCCGCTCTGCCAATGCTCATGCATCGACGTGGCCGAGAACTCGTGATCCTTCGCGTGCCCTTCGTACGACTTCTGCTGATAGATAAGCTGCATGATGGTGAACTGCGGCAGGTTGCTCAGCTCTTCCTTGAGTTTGCGATCTTCGCTGGTCAGATCCGCTTGGGGTATCCGGCACAGCGCGGCGTAGAGTTGGGTTTTTCGCTTATGCAGACGGCGGTAGACGTCGGTGTTGTAGCGCGTGCGGGACGAATACATGATGTCTTTGTGGCGTCCGAGCACGTCGCTCATATCGCGAGGTAATGCGCCTCGCGATGAAAAGAGATCGACTTGGAAAACGAGAGAATTAACTCGGTCTTCCTGTTCGAGAAGGTGCTGCAGCGGCGTGTTCGATACGATGCCGCCGTCCCAATAATAATCCGTGCCGATCTTGACCATTGGGAAAGCCGGCGGCAACGCGCCGCTCGCCATCACATGCTCTGGACCGATTTCTTCGTCGCGATTATCGAAGTAGATGAAGTTTCCGCTAAGCACGTTGACCGCGCCGACCGAGAAGCGCTTCACCCGCTGATTGATCAGCGAAAAATCGACGAGATCGAGCAGCGTCTCCCTGAGCGGAGAACAATCGTAGAAGCTCGTTGAGGTCGCGGCGCCTGCCGGGCTCATCCAAGCGTTCGTCTTATGCGGTTCGAAAAAGCCGGGCTGACCATGCGTCATGGTCATCATAGCGCTTGTCATGTTGCGCATCTGGCGGAAAATATCACCGTCCGGAGTATAGGCCCAGACGCGGCGGTCCGTGATACGACGCCAGAATTCTCTGAGTTTTTCCGTGCGCTGACCGGGCTTGTTGCCCGCGATGATCGCCGCGTTGATGCCGCCGATCGAAACGCCGGTGACCCAGTCGGGCTCTACCCCGGCTTCGGAAAGCGCTTGATAAACACCGGCTTGATATGCGCCGAGAGCGCCGCCGCCCTGAAAGATGAGAGCGACGCGGCCGCAGCCGCGCGGGCGCCACGCATGTTCCTCACCGGCCTGCCTCGAAAAATCGGGCACGGTAGCCCTGTCGGCGACTTTCGCGTCCATCGGCACGCTCCCTGAGGCAATTACGCGAACTCTAAGGCGAGCGGTATTGCACGCGTATGACGGACGCCGGATTGCGCCACTTTGGGGGGCCTTCACGTCGGCTTCAGAATTGAACAATTCAGACCGAAATAACGTTCGTTCAGCCTTGTCACAGACGTGAAACCGAAATGCGTCAAAGCCCGGAACGGCGATGGCGCAGGATTTTCTCGCCTTTGGGAGGGTTTATGACGGTTAAACGCAACGCGTTGATAACGGGCTCCACGAGCGGCATCGGACTCGGCATTGCTCGCGGCTTTGCCGCGATCGGTCATAACGTGATGTTGAACGGCTTTGCCGACCGCGAAGAAGTCGAGCGTTTGAAGGCCGATATTGCGTCGGCGCATGGCGTCAAGGTCGGCTACTCCGATGCCGACGTCAGCAAGCCGGAAGCCATTGCCGCCGCTGTCGAGCAAACCAAAGCCGAACTCGGCGAAATCGATATCCTGGTCAATAACGCAGGTATCCAGTTCGTTTCGCCGATCGAGGAATTTCCGATCGAGAAATGGGACGCGATCATCGCTATCAATCTTTCCTCCGCGTTTCACTTCACCCGCCTCGTGCTCCCGGGCATGAAGGAGCGCGGCTTTGGCCGCATCATCAACGTCGCGTCCGCCCATGCGCTCGTCGCGTCGCCGTTCAAATCGGCATACGTTTCCGCAAAGCACGGCATCGCGGGCCTGACGAAGACGGTGGCGCTCGAAGCCGCCGAGCATGGCGTGACCGTCAACGCGATCTGCCCCGGCTACGTGCTGACGCCGCTCGTGCAGAAGCAAATTCCCGATCAGGCGCACGCACGCGGCATCTCGGAAGAAGCCGTCGTCCGCGACGTGCTTCTCGCGGCGCAGCCGACGAAGCGCTTCATCACGGTCGAGGAAGTGGCGTCGCTCGCGGCATTCCTCGCCGACGAGCAGACAGCCTCGATCACCGGCGCGATCATTCCGATCGACGGCGGCTGGACCGCGCATTGACCACTGAAGATCAACGTCAACCACGCTGAGCCGAGGATTTCCCAGATGCGCGCCGAAGACATCCGCACATTGCCCTCCATGCCGCTCGCCGGTCCGAGCTATCCCGCCGGTCCCTATCGCTTCGTCGATCGCGAATACATGATCATCTCCTACGAGACCGATCCCGAAATCATCCGCGAGCAACTTCCCGAACCGCTCGAACCGGTCGACACGCCGATCGTGCATTACGAATGGATCTCGATGCCGGACTCGTCCGGATTCGGCAGCTACACCGAATCCGGTCTCGTCATTCCCTGCCGCTACAACGGCGAAGACATGAACTTCGTCGCCCAGATGTACCTCGACGACGATCCGCCGATCGTCGCCGGTCGCGAGATCTGGGGCTTCCCGAAGAAGTATGCGCATCCGAAACTCGAAGTCGTGAAAGACACGCTGACGGGAACGCTCGAATATGCTGGCCAGCTCGTCGCTATGGGAACGATGGGCTATAAGCATCTCTCGATGGCCGGAAACGGCGTCGCGACGACTGCGATCCTCGCGAAGACAGCGGTCAACCTCAAGGTCATTCCCGGCGTCGATGGCAAGCTGCAGATCTGCCAGCTCGTCGCCTACAACCTTACTGAGATCTCGATCAAAGGTTCGTGGATGGGGCCAGGACGCCTGCATCTCATCCCGCACGTCAATGCGCCGGTCGCCGATCTGCCGGTCCGCAAAATCGTCGGCGCGCGGCATTTTATTGCCGATCTGACATTGCCATTCGGCCGTGTTCTGCACGACTATCTGGCGTAAGCCGGGCGCGATGGGCGCACCGGCACTCGAACCACAGGTGCGCCCGTCATGCCCTCAGATCCGCAGGTCGTCATCACCGGCGCAAGCGGCCTTATCGCCAAAAACACGATCGCTGAATTTCTGCGCCGCGGTCATACCGTGCGCGGAACACTCAGAAGCCTGCAAAAGGCCGACGATGTGCGTCGCGCGGTCAGCCGCCTCGGCGCCGACCCGGAAAGCCTATCCTTCATCGTCGCCGATTTGACGAGCGACGACGGTTGGGACGAAGCCGTTGCGGGCGCCGGGGTTGTCGTCCACTCGGCGTCGCCATTCCCTATCACTCAGCCCGATGATCCCGAAGATGTCATCGCTCCGGCACGCGACGGCACATTGCGCGTCTTGCGCGCGGCGACGAAAGCCGCAGTCGCCCGCGTCGTGCTGACGTCGTCCACGGTCGCGATCTTTTATCCAAGCGGCCGCCCCATAGGGCACGTCTATTCGGAGGAAGATTTCACCGACGAAACGCGGCCCGACCTAACGCCCTATTTCAAGTCGAAGACCATCGCCGAAAAGACCGCCTGGGATTTCATCGAGTCGACGCCCGGCGCGCCTGAACTCGTTGCGATCAACCCGAGTTTCGTCCAAGGCCCAGCTGTTGACGCCGATCTGTCGACCTCCCACGAGCTGTATCGGATCATGGCCAAGGGCACCTATCCAGCCGCTCCGAGCATAAGCTTCCCCGTGACGGACGTGCGCGATGTCGCCGCAGCGCATGTCGAGGCGGCCTTCCAGCCCGGCATCGTCGGCAACCGCTATCTGGTGGGCGAGGGGATGCTGAGCCTCTACGAGCTCGGCCAGATCATGGCCCGCGAACTCCCCGATCTTAGCTCCAAGGTGCCGAAATTCGAGCTTCCCGACTTCGCCGTGCGGGCGATGGCGGTTTTCGACAGGAAGTTGCGGACCGTGCTTCCGGAACTCGGAGAAAAGAAGGCCTATTCCAACGCCAAGGTGAAGGCCGAACTTGGGCTTTCGCTGCGGGGGGCGGATGAGGCCGTCACCGCCGCGGTCCGATCATTACGAGACCTTAGGTTGATCTGACCGCCTGCGAGAACGTATTTCTCTTTCGGAATCGTCTTGGTCGAGGCGGTCGAGCATCAACTGCGGGCGGCCCGCCAACGCGTCTGAACAGACCCATCTGAAGAGCTGATCGATGACAATGAAGAAGTGGTTCCTCATCTGCGTGGCCGCCGTAATCGGCGCCAGCGTCGCGCCGAAAGTTTTCAGCCCGGCGGAAGACGCGCTTGCGCAAGAGAAGATTGCCCCGCCCTCGCGCGAGTCCATTCAGTACTCTTACGCGCCGATCGTGAAGAAGGCGGCGCCCGCAGTCGTGAACGTCTATGTACGCAGCCGCGTGCAAACGTTCGACTCGCCCTTCGCTAACGACCCGTTCTTTCGCCACTTCTTCGGGAATAACTTTGGCCGCCCGTCGGAGCGCGTGATGAGTTCGCTCGGCTCCGGCGTCATCGTCAATCGCGAAGGCTTCGTCGTTACGAACACGCATGTCATCAAGGGCGGTGGCGATACTGCCATTCGCATCGCATTGGCCGACAAGCGCGAGTTCGACGCGAAAGTGATCGCGCAGGACGACAAGGCCGACATCGCCGTTCTGAAGATCGAAGGCGGCGACGGCAATTTTCCGTTTTTGCAATTCGATGATTCCGATGCGCTTGAAGTCGGCGATCTCGTTCTCGCGATCGGCAATCCGTTCGGCGTCGGCCAAACCGTGACGAGCGGCATCGTCTCGGCCCTGTCGCGTACCGAGATCGGCCAATCCGATAGCCAAGTCTTCATTCAGACCGACGCGGCGATCAATCCGGGTAACTCCGGCGGCGCGCTCGTCGATATGTCCGGGCGCCTGATCGGCATCAATACGATGATCTACTCTCAGTCGGGCGGCTCGGTCGGCATCGGCTTCGCCATTCCCTCGAACCTCGTGCGTGTCTATGCAGATAGCGCGGCGCTCGGCCGAAAGGTCGAGAAGCCCTGGCTCGGCGCCAAGCTCGAAGCCATGTCGCGAGATATCGCCGAAGGCCTCGGCCTCGATCGCGTTTCGGGTGCCGTCGTGACACGCCTCTACGACAAGGGCCCCGCCGCCGCCGCCGGTCTTGAAGCCGGAGATGTCATCACGAATGTCGACGGCGTCGACGTCGTCGATGCACGCGCCGTCTATTACCGGATGACGACGAAGGGCATCGGCCAGACGGCGCGGCTCACCGTTATTCGCCACAACAAGCCGATCGATATCGCGATGCCGCTTGTCGCCGCGCCGAAGCCCGGTAAGAACGACGCCAAAAACCTGTCGGGCAATCACCCGCTCGACGGCGCGCGAATTTCGAACATTCTGCCATCCGTTGCCGACGAGTACGATCTCGACGATACCGACGGCGTTGTCGTTACGTCCGTGCGTGACGGTTCGACGGCTCAGACTTTCGGCTTCCAGCCGGGCGATATCATTGCTGCAATCAACAAAGACAAGATCGCGACCGTCGATGAAGCCGAACGCGCGTTGGCGAACCGGCGGCAGCTTTGGCAGATCTCGGTCAAACGCGGCAACCGCGTCCTCCAGCTTCAGGTCCCCGGTTAGGCCTTGTAGGCGCTAGGCGACACGCGTTTCACGCGCGGGCCGCCTAGGGCGCAAGAACAACCCTCGCCATTAACCTTGAATTGCCCGGTCCATCGTATTCCGCCGCTTCGGCTGTCGAGAAGCTGACAAATTCCTGGTCGAGGTTGCGCTCCTGGCCGTTGCCGTCGCGCGGCCCTGTAAGCGTAAACGGGAGCAAGCCGATGTCCGACAATCGTGGTGTGTTGATTATCGGCGAGGACGCCGTCCTGAAGGGCCAGGTCAAGAGCGGTCAGCGGATCGAAATCTGGGGCTACGTCGAAGGCGGCGTCACGGCCGCCGATGTCATCGTCCACGAGGGCGGTAGGCTCTTTGGCAACGTCAACTCCGATACGGCCGAAATTCATGGCACCATCCAGGGCGACGTCCGCGTTCAGCAACTCATCCAGATCAGGCGCACCGGCCACGCCGTCGGCAAGATCAAGTACGGCCGCCTGTCGATGGAGGAGGGCGGTGAGCTTACGGCGCACGTCCGCAACATTCCCCCGGCGCTGGGCGGCGATCTCGACCTCACGGTTTCGCAGGGTCGCACTGTGAGAATCACGACCGCCGATCTCAATGCGCTCGATCCCGACGACAAGCCTGAAAACCTGACCTTCCATATCTCGAACGCGTCGGGCGGATACGTAGGGCTCGCGGCCGACCCGGACCGCGCTGTGGCGACGTTCTCGCAGGCGGACCTGGAAAGCGGTCAGGTTTATTTCGCTCACGACGGTTCCGCTGCCGAGAAAGCCCGCTTCGACGTCGAGGTAACGGATGTCTCCGGCGCTAGCTCCGGCTCGCCTCAAACGGTCAACGTTGCCGTGCGGAGCTACTAGCTTCCCCTGTCATCCCTGCCGGAGCGTAGCGGAGAGCCGGGACCCAGGCCACGCGATCGAGGAGGGGTTCTCGGTCCCGGGTCTCACAAGGGGGGCGCCCGGGATGACAAACATTGGGTGCAACGCCCTGCCGTGGGTGCCCACGGCTTGCTTCCCCTTTGGACGGCGGCGCGGCGGCCTTATATAAGGCCCATATGACCAATCTCTTCGAAGCCGCCGGACTTGAGAAAAGCGCGCCGCGGCCGCTGGCCGATCGGCTGCGCCCGAAATCCTTGTCCGAAGTCGTCGGCCAGGAGCACATCGTCGGTCCCGACGGCACGCTGACGCGGATGCTCAAAAGCGGTCGCGTGCCGAGTTTGATTTTCTGGGGACCACCGGGCTCGGGCAAAACGACGATCGCGCGTCTTCTCGCTGGTGAAACGAACCTTGTGTTCGAGCAGCTCTCCGCGATCTTCTCCGGCGTCGCCGAACTGCGCAAAGCCTTCGACCGCGCCAAGATCATGCGCGAGCAGGGCAAAGGCACGCTGCTCTTCATCGACGAGATCCACCGTTTCAACCGCTCGCAGCAGGACAGCTTCCTGCCGTACATGGAGGACGGCACGATCACGCTTGTCGGCGCGACGACGGAGAACCCGTCGTTCGAGTTGAACGCCGCCGTTCTCTCGCGCGCCAGCGTCCTGGTGCTGAACCGGCTCAGCGACGCCGACCTCGAAACCATTCTCGAACGCGCCGAAAAGGATGTCGGCCGTTCGCTGCCGCTCGACGATGATGCGCGCGACGCCATGAAGGGCATGGCCGACGGCGATGGCCGCTCGATTCTGAACCTCGTCGAGGATGTGTTTGCCGCCGTCCCCGAAAAGGGCAAGCCGCTCAATCGCGATGCGCTCGTGAAGCTCGTGCAGCGCCGCGCCCCGCTCTACGACAAGTCGCGCGAAGGGCACTACAACCTGATCTCGGCGCTACACAAGGCGGTGCGCGGCTCCGATCCCGACGCCGCGCTCTATTATTTTTGCCGTATGCTCGACGGCGGCGAGGATCGCCTGTTTCTGGCGCGGCGCATTGTGCGTATGGCCGTCGAAGATATCGGCCTCGCCGATCCCCAGGCGCTCGTCGTCTGCAACGCCGCGAAGGACGCCTACGATTTTCTCGGGAGCCCTGAAGGCGAATTGGCGCTGGCGGAAGCCGTCATCTACGTCGCGACCGCGCCGAAATCGAACGCCAACTACGTCGCGTTCAAGGCCGCGATGCGTGCTGCAAAAGAGCACGGCTCGCTCGCGCCGCCAAAGACGATACTCAACGCACCGACGAAGTTGATGGAGGAGGAAGGCTACGGTTCCGACTACCGCTACGATCACGATCAGCCGGACGCGTTCTCGGGGCAGAACTATTTCCCCGACGCCTTCAAGAAGCGCCCGCAATACTACGATCCGCCCGAGCGGGGCTTTGAACGTGAGATTAAAAAACGCCTCGACTACTGGGCCAAGCTCCGCGCCGAGCGAAACAGCAAGTAGCCCCCATACCCCACTCTTCGGCCGCAGGCCGCGAGCCCGACCGGGCGACGGCGCGAGCGCCGCCCTCGCGGAGCCTGCCCGATCGCCTTAGGCGATCGGATCAGCAGGCGTGAGCGCGTTAGAGCATTACAGCGGAATATTATCGTGCTTCTTCCAAGGGTTTTCGAGCGTCTTATTGCGCAGCATGTTGAGCGCGCGGCAAAGGCGCTTGCGCGTCGCTGACGGCGTGATGACCTCGTCGATGTAGCCACGTTCGGCGGCGACAAACGGATTGGCGAAGCGCTTCTTATATTCGTCGATGCGCGCCTGGATCTTTACCGGGTCGGACAACTCGGAGCGATAGAGAATTTCGGCCGCGCCCTTCGCGCCCATCACCGCGATTTCGGCGGTCGGCCACGCATAGTTGACGTCACCGCGAATGTGCTTCGAACTCATGACGTCGTAAGCGCCGCCGTAGGCCTTGCGCGTGATGACGGTAACTTTCGGCACGGTCGCCTCGGCATAGGCGAACAGAAGCTTCGCGCCGTGCTTGATCAGACCGCCGTATTCCTGCGCGGTGCCCGGAAGGAAGCCCGGAACGTCGACGAAGGTCACGAGCGGAATGTCGAAGCAGTCGCAGAAGCGGACGAAGCGCGCGGCCTTGCGCGAGGCGTCGCTATCGAGAACGCCCGCCAGCATCATCGGCTGGTTGGCGACGATGCCGACCGTCGAGCCTTCCATGCGTGCGAAGCCCGTCACGATGTTTTTAGCGAAGGCGTCCTGAATTTCGAAGAAGTCCGCCTCGTCAACGACCTTCAGGATCAGTTCCTTGATGTCGTAGGGCTTGTTCGGATTGTCCGGGATCAACGTGTCGAGCGAATAGTCGATGCGCTCTGGGTCGTCATGCGTCGGCATCTCGGGAACGCCTGCTCTGTTGCTCGAAGGCAGGAAGTCCATCAAACGGCGCATCTGCAGCAGCGCTTCAAGATCGTTTTCGTAGGCCTTGTCGGCAATCGAGGATTTCGTCGTATGGACCTTGGCGCCGCCCAGTTCTTCGGCGGTCACGGTCTCGTTCGTCACGGTCTTCACGACGTCCGGGCCGGTCACGAACATGTAGCTCGTGTCCCGCACCATGAAGATGAAGTCGGTCATGGCAGGCGAGTAGACGTCGCCGCCCGCGCACGGCCCCATGATGACCGAGATCTGCGGAATAACGCCGGATGCCAGCACGTTGCGCTGGAACACTTCGCCGTAGCCACCGAGCGCGTCGACGCCTTCCTGGATGCGGGCGCCGCCGGCATCGAACACGCCGATGATCGGCGCGCGGTTCTTCAGCGCCATGTCCTGGATCTTGGTGATCTTCCTCGCGTGCGTCTCGGAGAGCGAGCCGCCCATGACGGTAAAGTCCTTGGCAAAGACGTAGACGACACGGCCGTTGATCGTGCCCCAGCCCGTGACAACGCCGTCGCCCGGCACCTTCGTCTTTTCCATGCCGAATTCGGTACAGCGATGCTCGACGAACATATCGAATTCTTCAAATGAGCCGTCGTCCATCAGGAGCTCGATACGCTCGCGCGCGGTCAGCTTGCCCTTGGCATGCTGCGCGTCGATACGGGCGCGGCCGCCGCCGAGGCGGGCGTTGTCGCGGCGATTCTCAAGCTCGTCGATGATGTCTTTCATGGAACCCCTTGCCTGGCTCGGGCGAAATAAGCGGAAAGGGCTCTCTAGCATGGCTCCGATGCAGCGCAAACGCTGAGTTGTCGCGAGCTGCCGAAGGCGCTCGGCAATCAGCCAGAAGCCTCGAAATCAAGCGCTTTTGACGGCGGTCTCTGCACCTTCGGCGGAGAGACGCGTGGTCATCTCAGCGGCCTTAACCTCGACGAACCCCGCGCCCCGGATCGGCTCGATCATCACCGGATGGCTCTCGGCTGCCGCCCAGACGAGCGTCGAGCCGATGAAGTTGGCGACGGGATCGGCAATAACGCGCTTACCCGAGATTTTCTTCATGTGGGCTTCGGCGTCGGGGCGGGTGGCGAAGACGTGCAGCCGGTCGGCGGAGCGAGGCTTCTGCGTGCCGGGTGTCAGCAACGGCCCCTCGGCATTGCCGACAAGGTAAACTTCGCCCTTTTCGCGTGCCGCGGCCGCGTAAACCGGTATTGCCTCCGTCTTGAGACGGATCAGAAGATCGCGCGGGTCGATCTCGGCTTCGATCGGATCGGAAACCCAATCTGTACCGACGAAGCCCTTCGCGGTCGCAATGCCGGGCAGGATGTCCGTTGCGAAAACCTCAAGCGATAGATCCTGAAGCTCGCGATTTCCGGCAAGCGCTTCGGCCCAGCGTCCGGCCTCGATCGGGCTCGACCAAAAAAGCTGTACCGTCCGCGCGAGGACTTTCTGCGATGGCACCGAGGCGTTTTCTTCGTCCGCAAGCGTCAGCACACGCCCTTCACTGACCGCTCGTCGCACGAAGCGGTCGCGTTGCGCAAGTTCCGGTATGCGCGGCGCGTTGAGCATTGATCATCGACCCCGAATCATTCCTGCAAGTGTTCTTGAAAGATGACTTCAGGACAAGCCGGTCCTACGGCGGATCGGGCGGTATTTATTCGGTCCGCGCACAGAACAGACAAGACGTGTTGGGTCTGCCCCCAGTGAACAGATGTCACAATCTTGCTGAGAACGCCGCCAGCGCTAGCGGTTTATTGCGCGGTCGCCGGTCTTGATTTGACCGGGCCGACCCCATAGCATGGTGTTCCTCAACAACTTGGAGTGGCTAGGACGCAAATCCGTCGGCCGCGAACATCGTGACCGAAGTCCTCATCGTCCTGGCCCTTGTTCTTCTCAACGGCCTTTTTGCGCTTTCTGAGCTGGCAGTTGTTTCCGCCCGGCGTCCACGCCTCAAGGCGATGGCAGCAGCAGGGCGGTCGGGTGCGAACAGCGCTCTGGCCCTCTCGGCTCAGCCCGGGCGCTTCCTCTCCGCCGTCCAAATCGGCATTACCCTCATCGGTACGATCAACGGCGCCTATTCCGGTGAGACCTTCGGCGAAGCTGCGTCCGCCCATCTCCAAACCCTGGGCTTGAGCGAGCCGCTCGCCGACCCCATTGGCTTCGGCGCGGTCATTGCCATCATCACGTACCTCTCGGTCATCGTCGGCGAACTGGTGCCGAAGACGCTCGCGCTGCGCAACCCCGAAGGCATCGCCTGCGTCGTCGCGCCGATCATGACGGCGTTCGCCAAGGCAGCGGCGCCGATCGTCTGGCTGCTCGACACCTCGACGAGCCTCGTCTTCCGTCTTCTCGGACTGTCGCGCGAGAGCGAGAACAAAGTTACGGACGAAGAGATCAAGACACTCATCGCCGAGGCGGAAACGGCGGGCGTGCTCGAAAGCGGCGAGGGCGAGTTGATTTCGGGCGTCATGCGCCTCGCGGATCGCGCCGTCGTCGGCATCATGACGCCGCGTACGGACGTCGTCTGGATCGATATCACCGCCTCAGCAGATGCAATTAAAGAACGCTTGATCTCGACGCCGCATTCGCGACTGCCGGTTGGCGAAGGCTCGACCGACAAGATGATCGGGGTGGTGCAGACGCGCGAATTGCTGGCGGACGTTCTTGCGGGCAACGCCCTCGATCTCAAAACGCGTATCCGCAAGGCGCCGATGATCCCCGAGACGGCAGCGGCTCTCGATGTGCTGTCCGTCTTGCGCGACGCCGAAGTGCCGATGGCGCTCATTCACGACGAATACGGCGATTTCGAAGGCCTCGTCACACCCGCCGACATCCTGGAAGCCATCGCCGGCGTTTTCAAATCCGATGCCGAGGGCCTGGAGCCGCACGCCGTCGAGCGCGACGACGGCTCGTGGCTGTTCTCGGGCGGTATGCCCGTCGACGAGATGGCCGACAAGATCGGCATGGAGCTTTCCGAAAATCGCTCCTATGAAACGGTCGCCGGGTTCGTGCTGGCGAGCCTTCAGCACCTTCCGAAAACGGGCGAGCACGTCGATATCGGCGGCTGGAGGTTCGAGGTCGTCGATCTCGATAGCCGTCGCATTGATAAGGTTCTTGCCAGCCGCCTCGTGCCGCTGCGGCGGCGGGTGACTTAAGTCGATTTGCCGAGCAGGGTCAGAAAATGCACGGCAGCGTCGAATTCTGCACGGCGGCCACGGCGGCGCGCGACGGCCTCTGCATCCTCGCCCCACACCGAGACTTGATAATCTTCATCGACATGCGCGGCTTTCCAAGCGGCGTCGGCGCTCATCCAGTCGCGGGCAAGCGCCAGGGCGATCAGCGCCGAGCCGGTCAGCGTCGTGATGATATGCAGCCCCGTCAGACGCATGGCATCGTGGGGAAGGAGCGCTCGTGAAAAGGCCGCCAGAGCATCGGCGGGCTGGGCGCTATGCACGATGCCGAAGACGACATGAAACTCCGTGCCGAGCGTTTCGTTCGCCCAGGCGACGATCGGATCCCAATGTTCCGCCTGCAACTCCACGAGTTCTTTCGGCATCTCGGCGCGATAGCAAAGGAGATCGCTTCCGGCGTAGGCAACGATGTCGGCGGCGACAGCGTTCAGCGTATCGGCCACGGCGTCGATGGCCGTGTTCGCGAAACGCGTCAGCGGCATACGCCTCGGATCGATGACGTCAGCCTGCGCGCGCCACTCATCCGCAACGGCTTCGGCAAGCGCCCGGGTCGGCAGCGCGAGGCCGCGCTTCTTCGGTGTCTTGATCTGCCGGCCGTCGAGCAGAACATGAAACGGCGCACCGTCGCCGACGCTCACCTCTTTGTAGAAGCGACGCGGGAGGGGCTTGGCGAAGCTATCGGTGGGGACCTTCGCTGGTCCCCCGGACGGCTTTGGTTTTGAGGAGTCGGGCTCCGCACGCTTGCCGTCGTCGTCTTCGGCGCTCATGCCGCGCGGCTTTCAAGCGCGAGGACGTCTTCGATGGCTTTCGGCAGATCCTCGAAGCGCTCGATGATGATGTGCGCGCCGGCGCCCTCAAGGTCGGCGACGGTATGATAGCCCCAGGCGACGCCGATTGCTGCCACACCGGCCGAGCGCGCCATCGCCATGTCGTAGGTCGTGTCCCCGACCATGACCGTCACCTCCGGCTTGCCATCCGTTTCAAGCATGGCGCGCTGTAGCATCGACGGATGCGGCTTCGACGGATGATCGTCTGCGGTCTGGATGGTGGCGAAGCTGCCGTGCCAGCCTTCACGATCGAAGAGCCGGTCAATACCACGGCGCGACTTGCCCGTCGCGATGCCCAGGAGGTGATCGTCGCGCGCGGCGAGGCGGGCGATCGTTTCCTTCGCCTGCGGAAACAGGATCTCGGTCTCGGCGGGGTCGTGCTTCAGTTCGCGGAACGCCGACTTATAGCGCTCGGCGAGCGCCGCGCGCGTCGCCTTGTCGGCGTCGGGAGCCAGCATCGCGAAGGCTTCGGGCAGGGATAGGCCGACGACCGACAGCGTCGCCTCGCGGCTCGGCGGGGTCATCTGCAGCGAGGTAAAGGCGTGGACCATCGACAGCACGATGCCCGCCTGGCTATCGACGATTGTGCCGTCGCAATCGAAAACAACGAGTTTCATGGGGGCGTTCTAGCACGCCACCGCAAAGAGGCAAATCAGGTGGCAGGTCGGCCAAACCTGTGCTGCAGCCACAGCAGGGCGAAGCCGAAGAGCGGGATCAAGAAGTCCAAATAGAAAATCACTCCGGCATTGCCTGGCGCGAAATTGTGCTCCGCGACGATCTGATAAATGTGCCCAAAACCGGCGCCGAGAGCAAACAAACCAGGCCCGACGATAGCAGCGAGGCGAAGGTCGAAGCTCCGGAACGCTGCGAGAAAGCCGACCACGGAAAAGCCAAGGCTCGCCGTCCCGACTTCGAATTGAAAGGGACTATCGGCCCAGCCGATAAACGCGGCTGCCGTTTTGCCGAAGATGCTGTGCATCACAAAGTTATACAAAAAGCAGACGCCAATGGCCCAGAAGACGTGCCAGGAAATCAGCTTCTCGACCACGAGCGCTGAGCTGACCGGTTTCGGCTCCTTAGCGATTGCCGCGACCGAGAACAGCAGACCGATTACCAGGAACGTCAGAGTAAAATTCGAGAGGGCAAAGGCAATCACATCTTTAATCATGGTGCATCGTCCTACCTTACTCGAACTTTTCCTCGTCAAAGCCCAGAAGCTCCCATGTCCGGCGCATGTGATCCGGCAGCGGTGCCGTGATGTCGATCGTCTTGCCTCCCTTGGGGTGAGGGATGACGAGGCGGCGGGCGTGCAGGTGAAGCTTCTTATCCATGTTCTCGGCGGGCATGGTCACGTCGCCCTCGTACTTGTTGTCGCCGACGATGGGATGACCGATGAGATGCATGTGGGCACGCAACTGATGCTGGCGCCCCGTGACCGGCTTCAGCGACACCCAGGCGGTTTTTTGGGCGGCGCGGTCGATGACGGAATAGTGCGTCGTCGCGTGCATGGCGACCTCTTGCTCGCCGGGCCTCGCCTTGCGCACGCGATCGCCGTCCGGGCCTGAGGCCTTGACGAGTGCGGCTTCTACCTTTCCTTGCGGCGGCTTTGGCACGCCTTTGACGAGCGCCCAATAAGTCTTCGCGGCCGAGCGCGTCTGGAAGGTGCGGCCGAGCTTTGCCGCCGCGTCGCGTGTCTTCGCAACGAGCAGCACGCCCGTCGTATCGCGGTCGAGGCGATGCACGAGCCGAGGGCGTTCGCCGCCGAAGCGATCCGCCATGCCCTCAAGCATGCCGTCGATATGTTTCTTCGTTCCCGTGCCGCCCTGAACAGCAAGACCAAACGGCTTGTTGAGAACCAGCACGTGGTCGTCCTCGAACAGGATCATCTTCTCGATGGTGTCGCGGTCGCCCTTTGAGACACCGGGGGGGGCCTGCAGGCCCGTTCCCGATTTCTTGGGCTGGCGGACAATCGCAGGAACGCGAATTTCCGATCCGGCATTCAGGCGGTCGTTGGCCTGCGCCCGCTTGGAATTGATCCGCACTTGGCCGGAGCGGAGAAGCTTCTGGAGATAGGTGTAGCCGACCTCCGGGAAATGCACACGGAACCAGCGGTCGAGGCGCATATCGGCCTCGCCATCGGCAACGCGCAGCGTTTCGACTTTTGCAGATGCGTCGGTCATGCGGGCGCGAGCCTCTCAACTAGGCCAGTGAAAACGCGGCCGACGAAGTATCGTTTTCCCGCCCCGATTGCGTTGATACCGAACGCGAGCAAATATCGTTTCATTGAGAATCCCGGAAGTCGATCAGATCCGTATAGCTCCGATCGTTTCCCGGAGGAAGGGCGGCACATCCGTCAAGCTAAACCGCAGCACCAGAAAGGTGGCCGATCGCGGCGGTCAGGGCCATCGCCAGAGCACCCCAGAATGTGACGCGCGCAGTCGCGCGCCAAACGTTGGCCCCGCCTGCGCGAGCGCCAACCGCGCCAAGGGCGGCAAGACAGACAAGGGAAGCCGCAGTCACGAGCAGGGTCACTCGCCCTTCAGGTGAGAAAACAGCGACTAAAACGGGCACCGCCGCACCGACGGCGAATGACGATGCCGACGCGATTGCGGCGGTGATCGGGCGAGCGGTTGTCAGTTCCGAAATCCCCAGTTCTTCCCGGGCATGCACGGCAAGTGCGTCATTAGCCATGAGTTGCTTGGCGACCTGCTTTGCAAGTCCGGGTTCCACGCCGCGCTTGGTGTAAATGTCCGCGAGTTCTTGCAGCTCGAAATCGGGCTGCTCGGCGAGTTCTTTGCTCTCCCGTGCGAGGTCGGCATGTTCGGCGTCGGCCTGTGAGCTGACCGAGACGTACTCGCCGGCAGCCATCGAGAGAGAGCCTGCCACGAGCCCAGCAATGCCTGCGACGAGGATCGACTTCGGTGATGCATCAGCCGAAGCTACGCCTGCGATCAGACTCGCGGTCGAAACGATGCCGTCGTTGGCTCCAAGCACAGCAGCACGAAGCCACCCCACGCGTTCAACGATGTGCTGCTCGGATTGTTGCGCCACGCGTTCGCCTCCTGCTCTATCTACGTTCGGGCGTGGGGACCGCACCAACCGGGAAGATACGCTGCGGCCGGGCTTTTCGCGAATTCGAGCGCTTTCACGAGCGCGGTTTCAGCGTCTCCTTTCGCGGTCTTGGTGTCGACGCGCCGGCGAAGGGCATCGGCCCATAGAAATTCGCTGAACGGCGTCGTGTCCTTGGCGTAGCCGCCCGCGAATCGGAGTTCGCCCGCCAAGCTGCGATAGGGATCATCCTGAAGATCGGCGATCGTCTTCGGAAGCTCGGCACGCGTCTGGCGCTGGCCGTCGCTGTCGAACGGATGCATCCAGCCGCGGTTGTCCATAAACGTCCAGAACTCATCCTTTTCGAGCGCGCGCAGATCGGCCACGGGCGAGATCAGGATCTGCTTGACGCCTTCTTCGTGCAGCGCGCGCGCGAGATGATGATGGTCCACGACGTAGTAGCGGTTCTTCGGGCCGCGCACGACGGGGATCATATGACGGCCAAGGAATGAGCCAGTCTTGGTTGGTGCAAGCCCTCGCCAATCGGCCCGCTTGCGCTCGACCTCGCGCATGCCGACGGTCATCTGCGTCGGCCGGAGATCATCGATTGAGATTGCGTGCAGCAGCGGTTGCGGCGACTGAGCGTCGGGCTGCGTCGTTTGTTGGGCCATCTTGACCATCCGGGGGAAGCCGCGCGAGGACGGCGGCATGTGAATGAAATTAAATAGTCCGGCATCGCTACCAGAGAGATGGTTTGTAGTGGATATCGGACCGTCGGCAGACTTACCAAATATTAAAGGACAATTCTTCGATTAAATGCCGTGAGATCGTTCCGCTCAGACAAAAACATCCCCGGGCCAAGCCCGAGGATGTAAACAAGACGGGATACGTCTAGGTACATGCTTGGTGGCCGGCGCGGAACGCGTGTCGCCTGGCACCAAGGATTTAGAGATCGACCCACACGCCGCCACGCCAATATCCGTGGCCAGCGTGTTCGCGCCACCGGTGATGCTCTGCTTCTTTCCATTTCCAGTTGTCGGGATAAACGCGCAGATTAAGACCCGGCGCGTAGTCACGATGCTCTTTTACATGCCAGCAATCGCCTTCGCCGTTGCACACGATCGCAGCGGACGCCGCCGTCGCGGTGAAGGCAAGCATGGCAGCCCCTATAAGGGCAGCCGTTGTGACAAGCTTCATCGTCATCTCCTTTTGCTTGGCTGTCGAGTGCAGGACAAACCCGTCCGACGCCGAGAAGTTTCCGAATGCGCACAAGATTTCGCAGCGTGGTTCGATGCATCTGAAAGAGCTGCATGAAATCGCTTTTGCTCAATAGCAATTATGAAACGGTGACGTTGCGCTCGAAGGCGCTAAATCTCTCAGATGTTGTGCTCGTCGCGAATGCGAGCGAGGTAAGCGGCGAGATTAGGCTTGCTCGCAACATAGCCCGATCCCGGCCATTGCTGCGGCTGATCGGCAAGATGGCGAAGCATGGCGTAGACCGACGCATCGATCGAGCGCAGCCTGTCGCCGAGGAAATATGGCTTGTCGGCCAAATAATCGGATATGGCGTCGAGATCGGTCCGGAAGCAGTCGAGCACGATCTCAGAGCAGCGCCGCCCCATGCCCTGCCCGGCGAACCCCGAAAGAATACGGACGCGAAAGGCATCCAATGCCGCCCGCAGTTCGGGCGTCACCTCGGCGCCTGGAACGATATACGGGATATATGTTTCCCAACCCGAATCCGATCGCCATCTCGGCTCGATGACGCCGCTCCAGTAAAGATGCTCCTCGATCAGCCGATGCCATGCCAGGGCGTTCGCCGCTTCGGCACGAGAAAGCCCCGCATCGAGCGGATCGTCGTACTTTTGTTTGAAGTAGGCAATAATGGCATTTGAATCCGCGACCTTCATGCCGTCGCTGTCGATGATGTAAGGCAGCTTGCCATGTGGCGCGTCTTCATCGATCCGCGAGAGATCTTGCGGCCGGAGCTGAAACGCCAGTCCGGTAAATGTCATGTAGACGACGACCTTGGTGACGTAGGGGCTAATGTCGGGAAGCCCCCAAGCCGGCACGTAACCATAGACCGTGATCATCGTAGCCCCGCTTCACCCGCCGTGCTCAATGCGCCGAATGGAGTCTGTTCGCTGCCCGGACGTGTTGCAGGATTTTTCTGAGCACGCTGGCCATCAATTCGTTGGCGCGTTCGTTGAGCGATGACTCGGTCGTCTCCGTAACCGATTTGCCGCCATTGTGCGCGCGGCGATACCCAAGCCGCTCGGGCAGCGAACCGTTGAGCGCCGGATAGCCCGTCGATTCGAGATAGCGCCGCGCTCCGCGTTCCTCTTTCGCATCGAGGACTCGGCAGAGCGCCACGCACAAACGGTCTTTCGGAATCCCGATATGCTCCAGCTCATAGAGGAGGAGCGTCGTCGGGTGGAGATCGTCCGTGCCGCTGCCGGTTGGAAGAATGATCAGATCCGACGCGCGGGCGACCTCGAACGTCTCGGGCGAAAGGTAACCGGGCGTATCGACGACGATGAGATCGACGTCGTGCACCTGCTTCAGCGCCTCTCCGACGGCTGAAAATGCCTCTGCATCGATGGTCTTCAGCGCCCGGCTCGACGCGCGGGTCGTCGACCAGCGCACGGACGTCTGCTGGCCGATATCGAGATCGATAAGCTTGACGCGGAGATTGCCTTGCGTCGCAACAACGGCAACAGCCCTCGCCAGCGTGCTTTTGCCGACGCCGCCTTTCTGGCCGATGATGGATAGAACGACAGGCATGAGATCGACCGGCGGATGAATACGTTCAGTGCTGAGCCTGTAGGCTAGCGCCGAGTAATAGCGCGGCCAAGCGTCTTTGCGTCAAGGAAAGCCGCGGCACTCGTTAATCTTCAGCCACGGGGTAAAAATGTCGGGGTTTCCCATGCTCCAATGGCCGGCGCCCCCTGTGGGGGCTCGCCGTCGCGAGACGCCAACAAGGCGGAACCTAAAGACTCTTCCGCGCGTTCGATTTCCAACGACATTCATAATGGAGGCCCCAATGGGCGGTAATCTCATTTACTACGCGATTGTCTTTCTGATTATCGCGATTGTTGCTGCGGCACTCGGCTTTGGTGGTGTCGCGGGAACGGCGGTTTCCGGTGCCCACATGTTGTTGATGGTGGCTGTGGTCTTCGTGATCATCGGTCTGGTGGCCGGTGTGTTGCGGCGCGGCACATAAGCATCTGGGCATGGGCCAAAACGGCGGTTCGGAATTGAACCGGTGGGCCCCGGCGCGCAGCGAAGCGCCGGGGCTTTATTCTAACGGGGCTGCAGCAGAGCGTATCCGGCGGCGTTCTTGAACCCCCCGCGCGCATTCGCATTAAAAGTCGCGCCGATAATCATCGACAGCATAGCAAGCAACGGCACCTTTATTTTTCGCCCGAGGCGATCAGCTTCATCGCCAAGATAGCGAATGTCTTCGCGCGTCCATCCATGCGCCGCGAAAAATTCGAACCAATCCTCGGGTTGAAACTTGAAGGGTGCATTCCGCATCCGATCCGCCATGACCCCTCGCCGGTACCTGAGCAACTTCGGCGAAAAATAATCAACGATCCAGTAAGCCGCGTGATCGAGCTCGCGGAGCTCATCTGCAAGCGCGCCGACATCCTCGCTCCTCAGGTACGGAACGACGCCCTCGGTCAGCACCAGCATTTTCTTGGCTCGCGCGTTGGCATCCGCGAGAACTTGCCTGCGCTCGGCGGCATCGGCGAGGTCGCACTTCACGCGCGTGAGTTTGAAGCGCGGAGATTCCCGCCCGAGCAAACCGTCTTTATAGTCGATCATCGCAGGATAGTCGGCCTCGATCCAATTCAACGTAGGTGGCAGCTCCATGCGATACGGACGCGCGTCGAGTCCGGCGCCGAGATTGAGAACGGTATCGACGCCACCTGCGACTGTACCCAGAATGAAGTCGTCGATGATGCGCGTTCGAACCGCAATGACCCACGACGTTATGAACGATCGTGGCATCGACTCCGCGATGCGTCGGCCGTGATCGCCCGCAAGGACGGCCGCGAACGGATCGCGGAAGAGCGCGTCGGCGCGCTCCGTTTCAACACCGCGGTAATGCGCCACCCAGAATGCGGTATCCGATACGTTCTCGATCGTCGCGTTGGTCACGCATGAAATCCTTTTAAAGGAACGCGACGCGTAACCAGCGATTGCGTCAGCGCCGCGACCGCCCGCGCGAACCTAAACATAAATCATCTTCACGCTCATCCCGCCGTCGATTGTAATGTTCTGGCCCGTCATGAAGCCTGCATCTTCCGCTAGAAACAGACACGCTTTTGCGATGTCATCGGGCACGCCGACGCGTCCGACCGGATGCTGGCCGTTGTCGGCCGCGGAATGGTGAGGAGTTTTTTTGCACGCTTCGAGAATTGCCAGTCGCTCGTCTCGATCCAGCCGGGACTAATCGAATTGACGCGAATGCCGTAGCCGCCGAGACTGATCGCCATGCCGTGCGTCAGCGCCACGATCGCGCCCTTCGACGCGGTGTAGGCTTCCGTATTGGCTTCCGACATGAACGCGCGTGTCGAGGCGATGTTGATGATGGCGCCACCACGCTGCCGTTTGACGAGTTCGCGCGCCAGCGCCTGCGAGCACAGAAACGTGCTCCGCACATTGACGGCCTGCACGCGGTCGAAGTCCGCGACGGAGAGTTCGAGGAACGGCGTGTTGGCGTTGATGCCGGCGTTGTTGACGAGCACACTCGGGCAGCCGAAACTTTCGACGGTTCGAGAAATCCACCGCGTAACGTCCTCAGGTTGCGATGTGTCCCCTTGCTCGTAAAACGCCTGCGCGCCGAGCTTGCGAATATGTGCTGCTGCTTCTTCGCCCGCGTCCGCCGCGGGATCGACAATGGAGACGGCATAACCGGCCTCGGCAAATGCGAACGCGATGCCGCGGCCGATGCCTTGTCCGCCGCCCGTGATCGCGACAACCTTTGCGCTCATGTTATATTTTCCCGACATGGCTTTGCCCCGGCGATCTTAGCGAAGCGCGCCAAATCGCGAAAGCGCGCGTCGTTGTGGGTTCGCCATGCAAACGCCGCAAGCGCCCCCGATAGCCAAAGGAGCGGCGGCAATCCGCTTGTCATGAGGAACGCGCGAGGGAGGAAAAAATGGCGCAGCCGGTCGCAATCGTTTTCGTACACGGCATCCACACGTTCGCACCCGGCTATCATGCCGGAATGCAGGCCGCGATCGAGGCGCGCCTGCCGAAGCGGCTCCGCGACTACGTTACGTTCCGTTCGGTGTTCTGGGCGGAGCGCGTCCGCCAGCGCCAGAAGGAGTACCTGGATGCAGTCGCGAAGAAAAATCTTTTCCCCGTCACGCCGTATCGCAGTCTTGTCGTTCAGGGCCTCGGCGACGCCGCCGCCTATCAGAAAACGAAGAGCTTCCGCAATTCTTCCTACTATGAAATTCAGGCGGACGTCCGCGCCGTTCTCGAAAGTCTCGACGCCGAAAATCTGCCGAACCGGCCGCTGATTTTCATCGGTCACTCGCTTGGCTGTCACATCGTCTCGTCCTTCATCTGGGACGTGAACACCATCAAGAACTGGGACGAAACGCGTCTCGTCCAGGAAGGCGAGGAGATCCGTGAGTTCGCCGTCCATCTCAAGAACGGTTCGCCGTTTCGCCGCTTGGACACGCTCGCGGGCCTCGTGATGATGGGGTCGAACATGCCGCTGTTCACGTTCACGTTCGGTCCGGGTCGAATCCTGCCGATTACGTCGTCGCGCGATCCGAGTGATCCCCCAGCCTTTCCCGGAAAAGACCTTCCCGCGGACATGCGAAGCCGCGCGCGATGGCTCAACTATTACAGCCGCAACGATCTGCTCGGCTATCCGCTGAAGCCGCTCAACGACGCATACGCGAACGAGCCGCTGCTCGACGACATCGAGGTCGCGTCCGAAGGCTGGTTCCTCCGTGGCGTCGGCCGGCTCTCGCAGCCGCTGGTCGCCCACCAGGCCCATACCGGATATTGGAACAACCGGCGCGTGGTTCGCGGCGCCGCCGAGTTGATCACATCGCTGGCGACCGTGGGCGAGCCCGCGCCGAAGCGCCGGTTTGCATTCTGGCGACGGCCCGAGGAAGAACTTGCCGCAGCGGCGTCATGACAGCCGTCAGCGGCGCGCGAGCGTTGCAGGCATCCCGTACCTCGGCGGCATCGTGATTTGCGGCATGATGTCGATCACCGCATCGGCATCGAGCGTAAACTTGTATTTTTGCCCGACGGTCGCGAGCACGATGGCCGCTTCCATCAGCGCGAAATGCACGCCGATGCAAAGCCGCTGGCCACCGCCAAACGGATAGTACGCGAACTTCGGCAGTCGGGCGGCGAGGCCATCGAGCCATCGCTCGGGCCGAAAGCGTTCCGGCTCCGGGAAGTATTTCGGGTCGCGATGGTTCACCCACTGGCTCATCAGAATGGTGTAGCCCTTTTTCACGCGATAGCCGCCAAGCTCCAGATCGGCCGTCGCCTCGCGCCCGATGACGTAAGCGGGCGGATAAAGCCGCATCGACTCGTTGATCACCGCCGACGTGTACGGCAGAGACGGCAAATCGCTCGCCTGCGCCGCCCGGCCGTTGAGAACGCGCCGCCATTCCTCCACAAGCGTCTTCTCCGCTTCCGGATTCTGTGACAGCAGATACCAGCTCCAGGTGAGCGTCAGCGCCGTCGTCTCGTGCCCGGCGAGATAGAGCGTCATCGCCTCGTCGCGAAGCTGCTGCGGCGTCATGCGCGTCCCGTCTTCGCGCTGGGCGGCGATCATAGTTGAAAGCAGATCGCTGCCGAGCGGCCGTGACATCTTCTGCGCAATAAATCCGTCGATCACCGCGTTGACGTCAGCAATCGCCCGCCGGAGCCGGAAGTTCGCGGCCGTCGGCAGCCAGAGCGGCAATTGGAACAGCGCGTCGAGTCGGACGGTCAGAAGCGCGAACGTCAATCGCAGGCTGCTGTCGATGCGCTCGCGATCGCCGTGATCGTCGAGACCGAAAAGCGTTTTAAGCGCGATGGCGCTCGTCAGCGCGCTGAACTCGAATTCGATGTTGACCGATTTTCCCGGCGTCCACTTCGCCAGCATGGCTTCCGCCAACTCCGCCATGACAGGGGCATACGACAGGACTTGCGCCTTTAGGAATGGCGGTTGAAGCAGACGCCGCTGCGCCAGCCAGAATTCGCCTTCGCTCGTAAGAAGACCGTTGCCGAGCACGGGCTTGAATGTCCGCACGCCGAAATGTTTGACGTATGAGCGCGCGTCGGTGACGAGCACCTGTTGAATGAGGCTGGGATCGCTAACAAGAAAGAGCCGCCATCTCCCGGCTCGGAAACTCGCAATCGGACCGTACGTGCGCGCGAGCTCCAGAAAGAAGTCAACGCGGCGAGGCCCAATTTGCGAAAGATTGCCGCCGACCAACGTGCCTCTCGGCCCCGGCGGCAGGCCCTTATGCAAAGTCTGTAAAACTGCCATCGATCCGCTCGCGTGCCGGCACTAAGACATCGGAGACTTATTCGAAATACAAATGAAGCCGGGCGCCGAACGGTTCCAGCTTGCGCCATGATGCTACTGTTTTGCGGTCATCGGTGTAAGCCGTAAACGGTTCGAGAGATGACGACGCTCAGACGCTTCCCGCGTCTCTCGCCGCAAGGCCGCCGACCGCCGACCAATCGAGATTCTCGCCGCCGTTGGCGAGAAGCGTCAGGAAACGATCGCGTAAAAGGCTCGCGAGAGGCAGCGGCACGCGCAGTTCATCGCCCGCCGCAAGTGCGAGCCGAATGTCTTTCAGTCCGAGCGGCGCGGCGAACCCCGCAGGCGAGAATTTCGCATCCGCGATGAGGTTGCCGTAGGTCTTGTAGACGGGCGCGCCGAACAGCGTCGACGTTAGGATGTCGAGATACTGATGCTTGTCGATGCCCGCCTTGCCGACGAGCGCCATGGCTTCACCGAGAGATTCGATCACAGCCGCGATAAGGAAGTTGCCGCTGATCTTGACGATATTGGCAGCGTCGGCCTGTTCGGAAACCACGAACGTCTTTTGTCCGATGGCGTCGAACAGCGGTGAGACGGTCTTGACTGCAGCGGCTTCTCCCGCGGCCACGATGAAAAGTTTCGCCGCTTCCGCAGCCTCCGGGCGACCGAAGACCGGTGCCGCGACGTACCGTTGTCCCGCTTTAGCGTGGGCTTCGGCAAGCCGCTTCGACAGCGCCGCGCTGATCGTGCTCAACGAGATATGGATTGCGCTGGCCTTCAGGTTCGCGACGATTCCGCCGTCGTCATGAACGATGGAGTCCACCGCCTTGTCGTCGGCCAGCATCGTGAACACGGCGTCGCCTTTGCAGGCATCGCCCGGCGATGTTGCGATTCTCGCGCCCTTCGACGCGAGCGCTTCGGCTTTCGCTCGCGTGCGATTGTAAACAGTAACGTCATGCCCCGCCTTAAGCAGGTTCGCCGCTATCCCTGAGCCCATCTGGCCCAGTCCGATGAAACCGATTTGCATGCGTCCTCACAGGCTTTTATCGACCGAGTAAATTTCTTAGCACGTCGCGTTGTCAGGCCGATGCAGCCGGCGCAAATTTGGGTCGCTTTTCCGGTGGCGCCATGAATGCAGGTGAAACCGGATCGGTGACGCATCGTTTCAGGATCGCGTCGATGTCCCGCTTGCTCTCGTCGTCGATATGCCACCCGTCGATGTCATTGACGGGATCGAGCTGGCCCGGATGCCTCGCGCCCCACAGCGCGATCGTCGGCCCTTGATCGAGTACCCAGCGTAGCGCCAGCGCAAGAACCGATTTACCGAAACGACTGCGCGCAAGCATCGCGAGTTCATCGACCGCCGCGAGATACTGCGCGAAGCGCGGCTGCTGGAATTTCGGATCGGCCTTACGCAGATCGTCGCCTTCGAATGTCGTCTCTGATGTTATTCGACCGCTTAGCAGGCCACGGCATAACGCGCCGTAGCTCAGCACCGTTAGTCCGGTCTGCTCGCAATAGGGAAGTACGTCGGCTTCGATTTCGCGTTCGAACAGATTGTACGGCGGCTGCGCGGCGTCGAGCTGCGCGGCTTTGCGGAACGTATCCATCTGCACGGGCGAGTAGTTGCTGACGCCAATCGCGCGGATTTTTCCTTCACGGCGTAGATCTTCGAGCGTGCGCGCGGTTTCTTCGAGGGGCGTTTGCAAATCGGGCCAATGCACTTGATAGAGGTCGATGACGTCCGTCCGCAGCCGCCGCAAGGAATCCTCTATTTCCAGGCGAATGCGTGCCGACGTCGAATCCCGGTAGACCTTGCCGTCCTTCCACGCGAGACCAACCTTGGTCGCGATTTGCACTTTGCTGCGCAAGCCGCCTTCGGCGAGGGACTTGCCGACGATCTCCTCGGACTGACCGAAGCCGTAGACCGGAGCCGTGTCGATGAGCGTGATGCCGCGCTCAACGGCGGACTGAATAGTTGCAATAGACTGGCATTCTTCGGAACCGCCCCACATCCATCCGCCAATCGCCCAGGTTCCGAGCCCGATCCGCGATGTGGTGATGCCAGATTTGCCGATCGAAATCTGCTCCATGACGCACTCCTCATTTCAGTGATCGAACCACGCACGTTAGATGGCAGCGCGGAGACGAGGCTTCCAATAGGTATTTCGGATGGCATTAAGCGTCGATTGAGATCATTGGCGACGGCGTGCCACAGGCTTTCGCGGCGCGCGATTGCCGATCTCTCTAAGCGAGGGCTCCGTGCGGCCCCACTTGTTCCTGGAGTTCCGCAAGCGCCCTGCGGAGTTCCTCGTTCTCGAGCCGCGCGTAGGCGTCGGCTGCGTGTCGGCCGAGATTTTGTAGGGTTTGCCGTTCGTTTGAATCGATATCCGTTCCCGATTCATGCGGGCCGTAGAGCGTGACGGCGAAGCAGTGGACACGGCTCGTCGCTGGGATCGCGAGGATCGGCATGTCGAGCCCGGCCGGGAAGCCTGCCTCCTCGGCGGCCGCTTCGTTGATCACGCACGGAGCGCCTCTGAGTAGGTTTCCGAGGTCCTTGTCGTCAAGGCCGAGCTTCGATTCCCCGCCACTCCAGCCTGTTCCGTCTTCCAAGCGGCGAAAGCCGGTGTCGGTGCGCCGGAACGTGACGGCGGAGGACAGCCTAAGGATATTGCTTGCGCGGATGGACAGGATCCGGTCGATCTCACCGGCAGTCTTGGCTTCCAGAATGGCCTCGTCGAGGACTTCCTCGGCCCGATCGATCGAGCGATTGAAGAAATCGTCCGCAAGCTCGACGGCCCATTCGTGCAGGCGGCCGATGACGAACAGAATGATGGCACCGATCAGGAGCCACCCCCAGCTCGGAAGCTCGACAAGCTCGTGCAACTGCTCCGCTTGCTGATGAAGAAGCAACGCAGGCAAGCTCGTCATCAGCGCGAGAACGGTCACGCGCCGCAGAGGAATGGCGACGTTGACGACACGTTGGCGACGCACGGCTTCGACGACGAACAGGCAAAGCACACCGTTGATCAGATAGAGCAGTCCGGCAGCGTCCTCCGGCAGGAAAAAGCCGTCCCAATCCGTCAGAAGGGTCGTGTATTCGTTGAGATCGGCGATGACGAACGCGGGCAGCCCGATCAGGCATCCCCACATCACCCATCTGAGACGCTGATTGTCCTTGGGCGACAGCGTCTGGCGCCGCATGAGCAGGATCGTAACGGCGGCGACGCTGACGATGATGCCGAACAGGATCGTGGCCCGGCTCAGTAACTCCGTGTGAAAGCCGAACGAACTCCCGTATGCCCCCATCAGCGCGACGGCAATGACGGCGCCAAGCCAGGGCATCAGGCGTTCAACGCGCGCCCATTCCGGCTGCAGGGTATCGGTCGGCGCGCGCATCACGAAGATCAGCAAGCCCACATAGCCCGCAGCCTGCGCGATACAACCCAGAATATTCTGCATTATGAGGACGAGCGGCCAGCGCTGCAATTGCGCGTAGAATTCATATGCCTGACCCGGGTTGAACCAGATGGCGTAGAGGAAAAACCCCCAACTCATCGGTCCGGGTTTTGTCCACACGAGCCACGTGGCGGCCAGCACGACGGCAATTCCCGCAGCTTGGTCGAGCAATAGAACGAAGCGTACCAGCCAGTTGGCCGGTCGCGGATCGGCCGTAAGATGAACCGTGCGAGCGCCCTCCGAACCGTTGGGCAGGAGTTCGAACGTCGCGGTGCGCCCGGGAAGCACGTATTCGTTGCCGCCGACGGCAGAGATCGTGCTGGCGCAGATATCGCGGTCGTAGGGGATGCATCGCATCCTCGAAAAATCGAGCCTATCCCCTTCGCGGATGCCCGCTTTCCAGGCCGGAGACTGCTCTTGCGCATCGAATGGGCCGGAGACGTCGTAGATCAACCCGTCACTGTCGGAATAGAACCCAAACGACGCGAGTGGGCGCACGACACGCGCAAAATCCGGCAGGATCATCGCAAGCGCCCAGATCAGCAGTCCGAGAAGCAAAAGCCGCTGGCGTGTCATCGTTGTTCGCTTTTGCCCCAAAACTGCGTCGCAAGCCCCAACATGCGCCGGTTTATCCCCGTGGTCTGCGACGATGGTAGGATGGCAATACCCAAGACCGCAAGGAGGAGCATGTGTCGAATTCGCTCGAAGTTAATGATCCGCCGAAGGAAAATCTTTTTGCCGGATCACGCTGGGGCGGGATTTGCAGCGCCGCATGGCGACGGGGTCGCGAATCGGCCAAAGCCGGGGACGCGCCGCTAGGTCGCGCTGAATTTTGATGATGAACATAATATAAAAACCACACTGACAGCGCTCCGGGGATCTGGTTCGAGTGAAATCATGATGTCATCCGCACTTGCTTCATCGTTGGCACGAAGAAATGTCCATTATGGTTGGGCCGTCGTCGCAGCGACGTTCCTCACCATGCTGGTGACAGCCGGCGCCGTCGGCGCGCCGGGCGTTTTTATCGTTCCGCTCGAAAAAGAATTCGGCTGGAAGACGTCGGAGATTTCTTCGGCGCTAGCGATACGCTTCATGCTCTTCGGTCTGATGGGGCCATTCGCTGCGGCGTTCATGAACTGCTTTGGAGTCCGCCGCATCGTCTTGACGGCGCTCATTATCGTCGCCGCCGTGCTGGCTGCGTCGCTCGCGATGACGAGCCTTTGGCAACTCGTGCTTCTATGGGGTGTCGGTGTCGGTCTCGGCACGGGCCTTACCGCAATGGTTCTCGGCGCAACGATCGCGACGCGCTGGTTTTCCGAACGCCGCGGCTTGGTGATGGGCATGCTCTCCGCCAGCACCGCGACGGGACAGCTGATCTTTCTGCCGTTGCTCGCCAAGCTGACAGCGCTCTACGGCTGGCGTCTGTCCGTCTGCTTCATCTGCGCTGTGATCGCGATCGCCGCCGTGGTCGTATTTCTCCTGATGCGCGACCGTCCGGCCGACATCGGCTTGCCACCCTACGGCGCGCGAGAAATCGTTCCTACGGCTCCGCACACCGAAAGCTTCGGCGCGCTCCTGTTATCGCCGCTTCTGATCCTCAAGGAGGTGGCGGCAAGCGGCGCCTTCTGGGTTCTGTTCGGCACATTCTTCATTTGCGGGATGAGCACCACCGGCCTCATTCAGACGCACTTCATCGCGCTTTGCGGCGATTACGGCCTCGCATCGGTGACGGCCGCTGGCGTTCTTGCGATGATGGGCGTGTTCGATTTCTTCGGCACCATCGGCTCGGGCTGGCTCTCCGATCGCTTCGACAATCGCTGGCTGCTGTTCTGGTATTATGGCTTGCGCGGCTTGTCTCTGCTCTATTTGCCGTACACCGATTTTACGTTCTACGGCCTCTCGCTTTTCGCCATGTTCTACGGCCTCGACTGGATCGCGACGGTGCCGCCGACAGTCAAGCTGACGACCCGCTATTTCGGCGCTGAGAAAACGAACGTCGTCTTTGGATGGATCTTCGCCGGTCATCAGATCGGCGCGGCGACGGCAGCTTATGGCGCCGGCCTTACACGCACCGAATTTTCGACGTATCTGCCGGCGTTCTTCGCTGCGGGGATCGCGTGCATCATCGCCGCCGTTCTGGTGCTTGCGCTCGGAAAGCCGGAGAAATCCAAGGCTCCATCGGCAATCGAAGCCGAAGCAACGACGTGACGCCGAATGGAACGCGGTACGCCGCAGCGTGTTAGAGGGCGTATGCCGCGGCGATCAGCAATCCGCCAATGATGGCGAGATTCGTTTGCCACATCGTTTTGGCGGTCGCCCGCATTTGGCCTTCCATATCCCAGAAATTCAAAAGCATAATCGATGCGATGATCGTGAAGGCGATCAGGCCAAACGCGCAAGCGGCGACGTACACGTCAAGCGTAAAAAGCGCGCCGGCGATGGTTTGAAACGCCGAACCCGCAATCAGCACGAGTCGCGGAGCCGGAACGCCGCGCGCCGAAATCGCGGCAGTAAGCGGCGCCATGATGAAGACGTGATGCACGCCGCCGTAAACGAAGAGGCCGCCGAGAAGGATGCGGCCTAGGACCAAAAGAACCCAGTCGGGACTGATGAGCACTGTTATTCCCCCGAATTCGCTGTGGTCTCTCTACTCTATATCGACGGCCCGCAACCGCAGAGCATTTCCGATAACACTCACCGACGAAAGCGCCATCGCCGCCGCCGCGATGACGGGCGATAGCAGCAATCCGAACACCGGATAGAGCACGCCCGCCGCAATCGGCACGCCCGCCGCATTATAGATGAACGCAAAGAACAGATTCTGCCGGATGTTCGACATCGTGGCTTCGGAAAGCCGCCGCGCCTTCGCAATGCCTTCAAGATCGCCTTTCAGCAGCGTGACGCCCGCGCTTTCGATGGCGACGTCGGTGCCCGTGCCCATCGCGATACCGACATCCGCAGCGGCGAGGGCAGGGGCATCGTTGACTCCGTCACCCGCCATCGCGACGGCATGGCCTTGACGCCTCAACTCGGCCACGATCCGCGCCTTGTCTTCGGGCAAAACGTCGGCCTTCACGTTGTCGATGCCAAGCTTTGCGGCCACCGCCTTCGCCGTCGTCGCGTTGTCGCCCGTAAGCATGACGACATGAATACCGCTGGCCTTGAGCTTCCGCAGCGCCGAGGCTGTCGTCGCCTTGACCGGATCGGCAATGGCGATGAGGCCCGCCAGCTTACCATCCACGGCGACATAGACGGCCGTCGCGCCATCGGCCCGAAGCGTTTCTGCTTCAGCATCGAGCGATGATGTCGAGATGCCCGCGTCGTCGATGATCTTCTTGTTGCCGATGACGACGGCGCGATTATCGATCGTCCCGCTAACGCCCTTACCTGACGGCGCAGCAAAGTCACTCACTTGCGAGAGTGCGATGTTGCGGTCCTGCGCCGCCGCGACGACAGCCGCGCCCAGCGGATGCTCACTCGCCCGTTCGAGGCTGGCGGCAAGCTTCAAAAGATCAGCCTCGCTGATATTCGACACTGTTCGAATAGCCGTCACCCTCGGCTTGCCTTCCGTCAGCGTGCCGGTCTTGTCGACGACGAGGGTATCGATCTTTTCCATGCGTTCCAGCGCTTCGGCGTTCTTGATCAGCACGCCGGATTGCGCCCCACGACCGATGCCGACCATGATCGACATTGGCGTCGCGAGTCCGAGCGCGCAGGGGCAGGCAATGATCAGAACTGAAACCGCCGCGATGAGCGCATAAGAGAAGCGCGGCTCCGGGCCGAATGCCATCCAGGCAATGAACGCCAGTGCCGCGACCCCGATGACGAGCGGCACGAACCAGCCCGCGACCTGATCCGCGAGGCGCTGAATAGGCGCGCGGCTACGCTGTGAATCCGCCACCATCTGGACAATGCGTGCGAGCATCGTATCGCGCCCAACCTTCTCGGCCCGGACGACGAGTGCCCCGGAACCGTTGATCGTGCCGCCGATCACCTTCGCGCCGACCGTTTTCGTGACCGGCAGCGGCTCGCCTGTCACCATCGATTCATCGACGTTGCTTTTCCCGTCCGCAACCTCGCCGTCAACGGGGACACGCTCGCCGGGTCGGACGCGAAGTTTGTCGCCGACCACGATCGTGTCGACCTGGACCTCTTCATCGGATCCGTCGGCATTGAGACGGCGCGCGGTTTTGGGCGCGAGGTTCAACAGGGCGCGGATGGCGCCGCTCGTCTGCTCGCGGGCACGAAGTTCGAGAACCTGACCGACCAGCACCAACACCGTGATGACGGCTGCAGCCTCGAAGTAAACCGGCGCCGCGCCGTCCATGCTGCGCAAGTTCGCCGGGAAGATGCCAGGCATAACGGTCGCGACGATACTATACGCCCACGCGACTCCGGTCCCGAGCGCGATCAGCGTGAACATATTGAGGTTGCGCGTCTCGATCGATTTCCAGCCGCGCTCGAAAAACGGAAAGCCCGCCCACAGCACGACGGGCGTCGCCAACACGAGCTGCACCCAGTTCGAGACGGTTGGGCTGATGACATGATGCAGGTCAAAGATGTGCCCGCCCATTTCGAGCAGGAAAACTGGAACGGCGAGTGCAAGCCCGATCCAGAGGCGGCGCGTCATGTCCTGAAGCTCGGCGTTGGGCGCGGCCTCCGCGGTGACGACCACAGGCTCAAGCGCCATGCCGCAAATCGGGCAGAAGCCCGGCCCGACTTGCCGGATCTGCGGATGCATCGGGCAGGTGTAGATCGTGCCCGCAGGCACGGGCTCTGTTTTCGCTTCGGCGGGTTTCAAATATTTGGCGGGTTCGGCGATAAATTTCGCCTCGCATCCTGCCGAGCAGAAATAATACGGCTTTCCCGCGTGCTCGGCGTGATGCTTCGGTGTCAGCGGATTGACGCCCATGCCGCAAACCGGGTCCTTGACCAACTGTGCGGTGTCCGCGCCGGCTTTCTCATTTTTGTGTGAGCAGCAGCTATGCCCGTTGTGGCCGTGACCATGTCCCGCCTTCGCATCTTCTGCCGTCATCGCCCAACGCCTCGCCATCCCAGCTATATACCCACCAGGGGTATCGATTGACATGTATACCGGGGTGGGGTATACGTCAAGGCATGCAGAAACCAACTAAAGCCGCTTGCCTGAAGCGCCTGAACCGCATCGAAGGTCAAGTTCGCGGCCTCGCCAAAATGGTCGAGGACGAGCGATATTGCATCGACGTCGTCACGCAGATTTCGGCCGTGCGCGCCGCATTGCGTCGCGTCGAGGAGGAAGTGCTGCGAGATCACGTCGCCCATTGCGTCGAGCACGCGATCGCGAGCGGCAATTCCGCCGATCAACGTCGCAAGGTTGCCGAGTTGATGGACGTCCTCGCGCGAGCAACGCGCTGATCTGAATCAATCCTCGAGCCCGGGATTACCGGCTTTTATCAATTCTGAGCGTTTCGTCGTTACAATTTGAAACACCGCTTATGCGTCGATGCCTTTGATTTGCCACGCGGATGACGACTTCCGACAGCATTATTGAACGACGGACATAGCGAGGCGAGACGTTCTGTTTTGACTGAGAAGCGGGTGAGTCAATGAAAGCAATCATACTGTCGATTATCGGCATGGCGGCTTTGGCCGGGTCGTCGACGCTGGCCTCGGCCCAGCAATGGGATCAAGGGGATGGACCGCAACGGCCCGCCGCCCAAGACTACTATTCGCAGGATAATGGCTACGGCGCTCCCTACGGCGACGATCGCTATTTCGACCAACAAGACGGACCGCGTGCCGACAGCCGCTATTATGATCCTGACAACGATCCGCGCCGCTACGATCCCCGCTACAACAGCGACCGCGACGACGGTCGCTATGGGGCGCGGCAGCAATACTCAAACCCGAGGGCATACGGTGGCCGCGATAGCGACCGCGATCCGGGATACGGCGATCGTGACGACTACGGTGCCTGGGATGCCGCGCCGTCGCCAGAAGATGAAGCACGCCTCAGCAAATCGCAGGGAGCCAGCGGCGGTTCGCGGCCGTACATCCGTGCCGAAGCGCCGCCGAAAGTCGCTTTTAGCGGACCTTACGCGCCGGGCTCGATCGTCATCGATACGAGCACGCGCAAGCTCTACTACGTTCTGAGCCCGAACTCAGCGTACGCTTATTCCATCGGCGTCGGCCGCCAGGGCTTCGCGTGGACCGGCAAGGAAAAGGTTTCGCGCATTGCTGACTGGCCGGATTGGTATCCGCCCGCAGACATGCGCCAGCGTCAGCCCGGTCTCCCCGTACGCATGCTCGGCGGTATTCGCAATCCGCTCGGGGCCAAGGCGATCTATCTCGGCAATACGCTCTATCGCATCCACGGCACCAATGAACCGAAGTCGATTGGCAAAGCGGCATCCTCCGGCTGCTTCCGCATGATGAACGAAAACGTGTTGCATCTTGCCTCGCTCGTGCGTGTCGGCACTGAGGTGACGATTGTGCGTTCGCTGAGCGGGCGGGTTGCGGCCGCGGCGAAGAAGCCGGAGTCTCGGCCGAGAACGGCGGAGAAGGACTTGCCGCAGTCGCCGCGGATCATCAATCGCGACGCCGACCGGGCAGCCGACGACGATGATGATAATTATGACCCCTATAACGGCTGGCATTGAGAGACGTGGGCAAGGCGATAAGCTTTGCCCTCCCTCCCGCGAGCATTACGCGTCGTCTTTCTCCCACGGCGGATTGCCGTTCTTGTCCCATGTGATGAAGGGATAGCGCGCGAGATTGGAATTGCCGTAGCGGCGATCATTCGTGACTTCGCTGCCCGCCCAGGGTGGCAACGCCAGCACCTGATCTGGAGTTTTCAGCTCGGCTTCCGCCATCACGAGGCCGCTGTTCGCCCCTTCGAAAACATCGACGGCCCAGACGACGCCCTCGTAAGGAACGTCATAGCGGACCTTCGTGATGATCGGCTCGACGCTGAACTGCTTGATCATCTCGATCGCATCGGCTTTCGGAATTTCGTACTCGTACTCGTGCCGGACGAGCATGCCGGGCTCGGTCTTGAGCGTGATGAATCCCTTATCCCCGTAGATGCGAATGCGCGCTCTGAGCAACGGCGTTCGCGCGAAGTAGCCCTGCAGAATGCGCGCCGAGCCCGTCGCTGATGATTTCCAGGTATCGTCCTTAGTCAAAAACTTCCGTTCAATTTCAAGTGCCATTCCGCCTCCCACGGCATCACGCGACGTCGGCGACCGATCCCTCCAGGGGCCGCCGCGCGTGCCGAATTGAATTTAGTTCGGCTCTACGACAATACCGCTTCGTCAGGCATTGAATTCGGCTAGAATTACCTGAGCCGCCTGCGGCCAATCGCTGACTGCTCAATTCCAACATCGGGATGGGCGCCCGGCCGCATGGAACTCCTTCACATGTACGACGTAGCAGAAAAGCCGACCGCCCTGGCTTCGACGTTGATCCAAGCCAAATCCCGCGAGCTAATGTCCCACTTGCTTATTGTTCCGAATGTCCGATCTAACGCACATCGTTTTCAACCGGAGCTCGACTGATGAAAATCGACCTGACCGATAAGACCGCGCTCGTCACCGGCTCGACAGCCGGCATCGGCCTCGCGATTGCGAAGAGCTTGGCGCAGTCCGGAGCGAAAGTGATCATCAACGGCCGCAAGCAAGAGACGGTCGACAGGGGCATCGCCGCCGTTCACGGCGCTTGCAATGCCGCGACCGTTTCCGGTGTTGCCGCCGACGTCGCGACCGCCGAGGGCTGCGAAGCCCTGATCAAGGCGGTGCCGTCCGTCGATATCTTGATTAACAATGCGGGCATCTTCGAGCCCAAGCCCTTCGTCGACATTCCCGACGCCGATTGGACGCGCTTCTTCGAAACGAACGTCATGTCGGGCGTGCGTATGTCGCGGGCTTATCTGCCCGGCATGCTCGAGCGCAACTGGGGCCGTATCATCTTCATCTCGTCGGAATCCGCGGTGAGCGTTCCCGTCGAGATGATCCACTACGGTTTCACGAAGACCGCGCAGCTGTCGATCGCGCAAGGCCTCGCGCAGTTGACAGCGGGCAGCAATGTGACAGTCAACTCCGTGTTGCCCGGCCCGACGCGCTCCGAGGGCGTCGAAGAATTCCTGAAGTCGATGGCGGCCGCCGAGGGTAAGACGCCGGACGAGATGGCGGCGACGTTCGTCAAAACGCATCGCCCTGCATCCCTTATTCAACGCTTCGCAAGCGTCGAGGAGGTCGCGAACATGGTCGTCTACGCCGCGTCGAAGGAAGCCTCCGCAACAAACGGCGCCGCCCTTCGCGTCGAGGGCGGCATCCTCAGAACCATTGGGTGAAGATATAAAAGCCGCCCGTGAGGGCGGCAGCAACGTGATAACGATACCGGTTTATTGCGGCGATTTCGGAACTTCGATTTTAACGCCAGGCGCTTCGACTTTAGTCCCGTCCTTGTCTTTTTCGATGTGGACGTTCGGAGCGTCGACTGTCGTGCCCCCGCCAGGCTTGTCGGTATCGCCATGCACCACCGGCGTGGTGACCGTCGCCGTAGTCGGCGATCGAAACGTTGTTACGGCCCAGACCACGGTCGCAGCCGCGATCAGACTTAATGCGATAAAGATGAGGAGCTGGCGTGTTTGCATGGCGTCTCTCCTTTTTCTTTTTATTGGAGACCAACAACAACGCTTAGCCAACGAGAAAGTTTCTTCACGGATGAATTTTCCGCTGTCATGGAGCCGTGGAACGCGTCGCTATTTCCAGGGTGGGCGAGCCCGTAGCATCAAGCTTGAGGGTGTAAAGCTTTTTGTTTTCGGCGGTTACCTTCGCAACTTCTTGCGTCGAGGAAAACAAGGTGCCCGGCTTTTTAATGATGAGCTCTTCCTGTGAACAAGATGAGTGAACAACGGACACTCCGGGTTTCAAGTCGTAAGCCTTGCCGCCATACGAATAGCTCAAGTCCACGCTCGCAATATTGCTGATTTTAAACGTCAGGATTTTTGCCGCCGGCTGCCCGAACAATTCGACCGATATGAATTTCGGTTTCGGTCCTGGCGCACGCGCCACCCCGACGCCGATCTCGGAAACCGTTGCCCGCATAATATTGGCGCGATGGGGCGGCGAATTCATCCAGCCAGCAATGGCTTGAACAGCAAGAGTGCCGGTATCGAAACCGCGGATGTCCTCGTCCATCGCGAGATTTTCGGCGACGTCACAATGCTTGTAGCCGGCGCTTTCGGCGCGCTGGCTCGGCGTCCTCCCGTCGGCCGTGTGGGAGAACGTGCCGCTGGTGGCGACTTTCAGGGCGAAGGTGCGCGCGGCCTTGGCCAGCATCGCGTTGACCTTCAGCGCCGGCAACTTCTGCTGCCGCCGGACCTGATTTGTCATTTCAACGATGTGTTGCTCGACCTGCGGCAGGTCAGGCGCGAGAACCGCCATTGTGAAGTCCGTTTCGCATCTTCTGGCCTCTTGCAGACGAGGAATATCCGCTCTGGTGCGCAGATGCCATCGGCCGCTTCAAATGGGCGGTCTGACTTGTGGATTTCCCTGTCGCCTCAATCGCCTGAACCAATCGCCCAGAGGTTGTGTCCGCTTGCGCCCAAATGGCGCGGCCGCCGAACTGCCGCTGCCGGGCGCCCTGGCTCAGGCTTGAGCGCTCCCCGGCGCCGCTGTAGAGGGATGCCCCATGAGTGACAAACCGATTCTGCCGAGCGGCGGCTCCATTGAGCCCGTAGAGCTCAGAACCGCTCTCGAAGAGCGCTATCTGGCCTACGCCCTTTCCACGATCATGCACCGCGCGCTGCCGGATGTGCGCGACGGCCTGAAGCCTGTCCATCGCCGCATCCTCTACGCGATGCGGGAGCTTCGGCTCAATCCGGAAGGCGGGTTCATCAAGTGCGCCAAGATCGTCGGCGAGGTGATGGGCGATTACCACCCGCACGGCAACCAGGCGATCTACGACGCTCTCGCGCGTTTGGCGCAGGATTTCGCTGTTCGCTATCCGTTGGTCGACGGGCAGGGCAACTTCGGCAATATCGATGGCGATAACCCGGCCGCCGAGCGCTACACCGAAGCGCGCATGACCGAGACCGCCGCGCTTATCCTTGAAGGCATCGACGAAGAGACCGTCGACTTCCGTCCGAACTACGACGGCCGTGTCGAAGAGCCGGTCGTACTGCCGGCGGCATTCCCCAATCTCTTGGCGAATGGCTCTTCGGGCATCGCGGTCGGCATGGCGACGAATATCCCCCCGCACAACGTCGACGAGCTTTGCGCCGCTCTTTTGCACCTCATCAAGCACCCGAACGCGACGATCGAAAAGCTCGTCGAAATGATTCCGGGACCGGATTTCCCGACGGGCGGCATCATCGTCGAGCCGCGCGCGCAGATGCTCGAAGCCTATAAGACAGGCCGTGGCGGGTTCCGCGTCAGGGCGCGCTGGGAAAAGGAAGACACCGGCCGCGGCGGCTATCAGATCGTCGTCACCGAAATTCCCTACGGCGTTCAGAAGGCAAAGCTGATCGAGAAGATCGCCGACTTGATGAGCGAGAAGAAGCTCGCTTTCCTGGGCGACGTCCGCGACGAAAGTGCGGAAGAAATCCGCCTCGTTCTCGAACCGAAGAGCCGCACGGTTGAAGCCATCCTGCTGATGGAGAGCCTGTTCCGCTCGACGGAATTGGAAGTCCGCGTCAGCCTCAACATGAACGTATTGTCGGCCGGGCAGATCCCGAACGTTCTCGATTTACGCGACGTTCTTTGGCAGTGGCTTGAGCATCGCATCGAGGTTCTCGTTCGCCGCTCGACGTACCGCCTGAAGAAGATCGAGCACCGCCTTGAGGTTCTCGACGGCTATCTGATCGCTTACCTCAACATCGACGAGGTGATCCGGATCATCCGCCGCGAGGACGATCCGAAGGCCAAGCTGATCGCGAAGTTCAGCCTGAGTGACGTCCAGGCCGAAGCCATCCTGAATTTGCGCTTGCGGTCATTATCGCGGCTCGAAGAGGTCGAGATCAAGGCCGAGCACGACAAGCTCTCGAAGGAGCGACGCGAACTGAAGCAACTTCTGAAGTCCGAGGAACTTCAGTGGGAGCACGTCGCGGGCGAGATCAAGGAAACGCGCGAGAAGTACTCGAAGAAGACGCCTCTTGGCCGCCGCCGTTCGTCGTTCGCCGACATGCCCGATATCGACCTCGATCTGGAAGCCGCACTTGTCGAGAAAGAGCCGATCACCGTCATCGTCTCCGAGAAGGGATGGGTCCGGACGCTCAAGGGCCACCCGGACGATATCTCGAAGCTTGAATTCAAGCAGGGCGACAGCCTGAAGCACGCCTTGAAGGCATTCACGACCGATAAGCTCGTCATCTTCGCGACCAACGGCAAGTTCTTCACCCTCGAAGCCAATGCGCTTCCAGGCGGCCGCGGCCATGGTGAACCCGTCCGCCTGATGATCGATCTTGAGGAAAACCACGACATCGCCGAGCTGTTCGTCCACGACGCCTCGCGCAAACTGCTGGTGGCTTCGACCGGCGCTTATGGCTTCATCGTTCCCGAGGCCGAAGTCATCGCCTCCACGCGCAAGGGCAAGCAGGTGCTGAACGTCAGCGAGCCCGAGGAAGCCCGCGTCTGCGTGCCCGTCGAGGGCGACTGCGTCGCGACCATCGGCGAGAACCGCAAGATGCTGGTCTTCAAGCTCGACGAGGTCAACGAAATGACCCGAGGAAAGGGCGTCATCCTTCAGCGCTTCAAGGACGGCGCGCTCTCGGATGTCCGTGTTTTCAAGAAATCCGACGGCTTGACGTGGCTCGACAGCGCCGGGCGCGAGTTCTCCCTGTCCTGGAGCGAACTCAAGGAATGGGTGGGCGAGCGTGCCCAGGCTGGTCGCGTGGCGCCGAAAGGTTTCCCACGGTCCAATTCGTTCGGTCCGCGTTTTTAGGCGCGCCTGTCGATTGCGGAGCTTGTGGCTTTGCAGGCTGGAAGCTACGACTGCTGGCCATGGGTGGGTTTCTAAGACGAGCGGTGGCCGGCGCCGGAGTGTCCGCAATTGCGTTGGCATTGGGCTGCTCGTATCCGCGGGCCGACGAGGCGCCGCCCGCCTGCGCGAAGGAAGATTTCGAAACGGTTGTCGAACAGGCCTCCGGAAGTCTTCGCGACCTGAATTCCGAGAACCGTCCGCTGTTTCAGGAAAAGCTGCGCGAGCTCAAGAATAAGCGGCACTGGAACCACGATGAGTTCATCACGAACGCCAAGCCGTACGTGAAGGACGAAAAAACCGTGGTCTATGACCGCACGACCGACGAATTGCTCTCTGCCATCGCATCGATGGGGCAGGAGGGGGCGACCGCCGAGACGCCCGATTGCTCCCGCATAGTCGAGCTTCGCGCCCGCATGAAAATGCTCGTTGATACGCAATCTGCGAAATGGAGCTACATGTTCCAGAAACTAGACGCCGAACTCGCGAACTGACCTAGATCAGCCCTGGTCATCCTCGCTGTCGGCTGGCGCGCGCTCCCAGCGATCCGGGCCGAGGCGCTCCTGCGGCTTGAACCGCGTCTTGTAAGCCATTTTGCGCGACCCCTCGATCCAATAGCCGAGGTAAACGTGCGGCAGTCCGATCCGGCGGGCGAAGTTGAGGTGTTCGAGGATCATGTAGGTGCCGAGGCCGGCGTCGACGTCTTCCGGGTCGTAGAAGCTGTAGACCATCGAAATACCGTCCGTCAGCCGGTCGCAGAGCGCCACGGCCTTGAGCGGCCAGGTATCGAAGTCGAGATCTTCGGCTCCCTCCGGCTTCTCGCGGTATTCGGTCAGGAACGTCTCGATGACGGTATCTTCGACCATCATTCGGTAATCGAGCATCGTCATGTCCGCCATGCCGCCGTCTCCGTGGCGAGCGTCGATGTAGGCGCGGAAAAGCCGGAATTGCTCCATCGTCGGCGTCGGCGCGGTGCGTTGGGCAACGAGCCGGGAATTCTTTTTCAAGGTTCGGCGCATCGAGCGGTCCGGCTCGAACTCGTTGACGAGGACGCGCACGGAGACGCAGGCTTGGCAGCCTTCGCAATAGGGCACGTAGGCAATGTTCTGGCTACGCCGGAAGCCTGTCGTCAGGAGACGGTCAACGAGCTCCGGCGGCTTGTCGTGCGTCAAATGCGTGAAAAGCTTGCGTTCGAGCTTGCCTGATAGATAGGGGCACGGCTGCGGAGCCGTCACGTAGAACTCTGGAAACTTCTTTTGCTGCTCCGTCATTCAGACGCGTCCCTCGGGCTCGGGCGATCTTTTGATGATAGGAGGATGAAGAGCCCAAATTCAAGGTATTGGTGATCACTACGCAGCATCAATAGTGAACGACAGGCAAAATTATCGAAGCACCGCAGAGCAAAAGCAGGCTTTTTCGTCAAAGTGGCGCGCCGGGCGGTGCCGGACGTCGATTGTTTTGTAGGCAACACGGCGGTTGTCCCAATCCCGGATGAAGAGCGAGCCGGGCTCCGCGTCAGTCAACCATTGGCATTCGAAGGCTGAAGCAAGGATCATGGGCACCCGGAACGCGCACGCGCGAGATCGCATACGTCCTGCCCGTCGCGACAAGCAACTCGGTCGCTATGGGATTATGATCGCCTTCAACGTCAGACTTTAAATTCGGGCGGCGGCGCCTTCGGAACGCCTCGAACGTCATTCGCCCCGACCTGGCTGGCGAAACCGTAAAGCGTGCACGCCAAAACCAGGGCAAGAACCATGATGCTCACCCAAAGCGCCGAACGGCGCACGAACCAACCAACCGTAGGTGTTCCGGACGCTTGCGCGTCGCCCCACGCCGCACTCTGGCCCCCTCGGGCTCCGTGACTCGTCATATGCTGATCTGCCGCCTTAGAAATTGCCCCTGCGACTCACCGCTCACATCGCCCCGACCACACCATCAGCACAAGCCGACTGATCGCCCTTTCGGTGGAAATCGAATCGATTGTGGCCTTCGCGCTGCTTATCAACGCCGACGGTGAGCGTGGCAAGGCCAAACTGTGGCGAATGCGATACGGTTTGATGGCGGGATGAGGGTGATCGGGCAACACGTGCCGCGGCAAATCTTCCTGACCACAGAATAGGCAGGACGTGCGACAGCCTTGTTCTTGTGCAGGGGAATATTTCCCGCATACTCGCATAATCGTCCCAAGAACGAATAAAAAGCCGACCAGAGGAACCGCCCAGGGCAAACCGGATCGCTTCAACGAGCGATTGCCAGACCGATACCTGGAGGTCCTATGATTGAACTTGTCGTCGCCGTTTGCTTGGTAGACCAGCCGGCCCGTTGCAAGGACGTCACACTCAATTTCGAAGGTGAGACAGTCAGCGCCGGACAGTGCATGACCAATGGCCAGATCGAAATGGCCAAGTGGATCGGCGATCATCCCAATTGGGTGATCCAAAGGTGGCACTGCGGAACAGCGGGCAAGTCCGCCGACCTCTGAAAAATGCTTATGAAGGACTTGGCCAGTTGACACGCTGGCCCGGCCTCGGCTCCCTGTCGGCGAAAATGCCGACGAGGAGCGATTGCGATGCCTTTAGAGCGGACACAAAAATTCGCGACGGCCGCGGTTCATGCAGGAGCTGCCCCCGACCCGGCGACAGGGGCGCGGGCAACACCGATTTATCAGACGACGTCCTATGTCTTTGAGGATGTCGACCACGCTGCGGCGCTGTTCGGGCTGCAGGCGTTCGGAAACATCTACACGCGCATAACCAACCCGACGCAGTCCGTACTTGAAGCGCGCCTTGCAGCCCTCGAAGACGGCACCGCGGCGCTCGCGCTTGCCTCGGGGCACGCCGCCCAGTTCCTCGCGTTTCATACGCTCCTCGAACCCGGCGACGAGTTTATCGCCGGGCGTCAGCTCTATGGCGGCTCGATCAACCAGTTCAATCATTCGTTCAAGAAATTCGGCTGGAACGTCGTCTGGGCAGATGCCACGGACCCCCAGTCTTTCGCCCGAGCCGTCACGCCCAGAACGCGAGCGATTTTCTGCGAAAGTATCGCCAATCCGGGCGGAATAATCGTTGATCTCCCGGCTATATCGGCGATAGCCAAACAGGCTGGCGTTCCGTTCATTGTCGATAACACGCTCGCGACGCCGTACCTCTGCAAGCCGAAGGATTTCGGAGCCGATATTGTCGTCCACAGCCTGACAAAGTTTATCGGCGGCCACGGCAACTCTATCGGGGGCGCCATCGTCGATTGCGGAACCTACGATTGGCTCGCCAGCCCCCATCGCTACAAATCCCTCGTCGAGCCGAACCCCTCATATAACGGCATGAAGCTCGCGGAAGCCTTCGGCCCGATGGCCTTCGCGATCGCGGCACGCGTTTTAGGGCTGCGTGACCTCGGCCCTGCGATCTCACCGTTCAACGCCTTTCTTCTCCTGACAGGGGCCGAGACTCTGCCGCTTCGCATGCAACGCCAGTGCGATAACGCCCTCGCTGTGGCTCAATGGCTCGATACCCATCCGAAAATCGCCTGGGTGAGCTACGCCGGACTTGCGGAAAGCCCAAACTACGAGCTCCATAAAAAGATCTGTCCAAAAGGCGCGGGTGCCGTCTTCACCTTTGGTCTCAAAGGCGGATATGAAGCGGGCGTTAAGCTCGTTTCGGCCTTGAAGCTGTTCAGCCTTCTCGCCAACATCGGCGACACGCGAAGCCTTGTCATTCATCCCGCGTCGACGACACATCGGCAACTCCAGGATGACGAACGAATTGCCGCCGGTGCGGGACCGGACGTAGTCAGGCTGTCGATCGGCATCGAGGATATAGACGACATTATTGGCGATCTCGAACAGGCGCTCGCTGCTGTTGAGATGTCGACGGAAAAGGGACCATGAATCACCAGCTTGTTCTTCAGTTTCAGGGCGACGACGACGACACGCTCGAAAAAGTCATTGCGCTTGAAGATCGTTTGATCGAAGCGCTCGGCAACTCCACATCGGCCGAGGTCGATGGTCACGAGCCCGGCGAGGGCGTGATCAATCTCGTCTTGCTCACAAAGAACGCGGCGAAAGTTTGGGAAAAGATCGAGCCGATCGTCGAGGACGCGTCCGACGAGCTTGATATCAACGCCGTAGCGTTCCGCGCGCTCAATAGCGAGGATTTTACCGTGCTCTGGCCCGTCGACTACGAGGGCGAGTTCGAATTGGCGTAGCGGCACGCGTCGCTTCGACTGCAGCGCTCACCCGGGCGACAAGCGCGTCCGGTTAGTGCGCGTTGACGTATGTGCCCGGAGCGTCCTCGATCACGCCAAGCTTCGTTCCGGCTTTACGGGCCGGGATCCAGCCGCCGGATTGCTGCGCCAGCCACTCGATCCAGTAGGGCCACCACGAGCCGGGATGCTCAACCGCGGACGCCTGCCAGTCGGCGATATTCGAGAGCGCCGTTCCGTCGGTCCAATACTGGTATTTGACCTTGTCGGGCGGGTTGACCACACCTGCGATATGCCCCGAACCGGCGAGCACGAACTCGACGGGACCGCCGAACATCTGAAGGCCGCGAAAGACCGACGCAGCCGGCGCGATGTGATCTTCGCGCGCCGCCACAGAAAAGATCGGCAGCTTGATTTTCTTGAGGTCGAGCCTGATGCCGCCGAACGTCATCTCGCCCGCAGCGAGCCGGTTTCCATTATAGAACTCGCGCAGATAATACTTGTGATTGGCGGCGGCCATCCGCGTCGAATCCTGGTTCCAGTAGAGCAGGTCGAACGGAAACGGCTTCTTGCCGAGCAGGTAGTTATTGACGACGTAGGGCCAGATCAAATCGCGCGGCCGCATCATATTGAAGACGTTCGCCATCCGCGAACCGTCGAGGAACCCGCGCTCCGTCATCAGCGCGTCGAGGTTCGCGAGCTGCGCGTCGTCGGTGAACAGCAACAGATCGCCCGCGAGCGAGAAGTCGACCTGCGTCGTTAGCAGGGTGCAGCATTGGAACGGCTCTTCGCCGCGCTGGGCGAGGTAGGCGAGGCCGGTCGACAAAGCGGTGCCGCCGACGCAATAGCCGAGCACGTTGATCTTCTCGACGCTCGTCTCGTCTTGCACGGCCCGAACGGCTTCGAGGATGCCTTCGAGAACATAGTCTTCGAATGTTTTGTCGGCGAGCCGCTCATCGGGGTTGACCCATGAGACGATGAACACCGTGAAGCCCTGGTCGACCACGTACTTAATGAGGCTCTTCGAAGCCGTCAGATCAAGGATGTAATATTTGTTGATCCACGGCGGGATCATGATCAGTGGCCGTTCGCGGACTTTCTCCGTCGTCGGGCTATATTGAATAAGCTGCAAAAGCTCGTTCTGGAAAACCACCTTGCCGGGGGTCGTTGCCAGATTGCGGCCGAGTTCGAATGCGCTTGGATCGGTTTGGCTGATCTTCATCAGATCGCCCGAGCGCCGCAAATCGTCCGCGAGCATCGTCGCGCCCTTGAGAAGGTTCTCGGCGTTCGACGCCAGAGTCTCGCGCAGCACCTCGGGGTTCGTGATCGGGAAGTTCGACGGCGAGTAAGCGCTCGTCAGCTGCTTCAGATAGAATTCGGCGCGATGCCGCTCGAGCGGATCGAGTCCCTGGGTTGCGGCAAGTTGGTCTTCCGCCCATTTGCAGGCCAGCAGATACGCCTGCTTGCAGAAGTCGAAGAACGGATTGTGATTCCACTCCGGGTCCTTGAACCGATTATCGCCGGGTGCCGGCTGGATGAGCGCCGGCACGTCTTTATTCATCATGCGCGTAATAACGTTGTTCCAAAGCGCGCCGAACAGCCGGAAGAACTCAGCCTGCGCCTCGGAAAGCTTGATCGGGTCGGAAAGCCACTTCCGAACGAACGACGTCAGCGTCTCGGTCGCGGCGGAAAATTCGCTCGCGGGCGTGTACGGCCCGGACTTCGCGTCCGGACGTTCAGCAAGCTGAGCAAGTGCCGCGCTTCCCTGCTCGAACGCCTTCAAGATGTTCGTGGCGAACGCCTCGGGATCGGGGATCCGGTAAGCCGAGAAAATGGGTGGTAGCTCGTGGCTGTCTTGCGGCATTGCGGCGTCAAAAGCTTTCTGATGTTTTGTCCCGTCGGCATCGTGCACGATTTCGCCAAAACCCCTGCGACACTGCCGTCAAGACCAGAGTCGAATCAAGCGCGAATCGGCCATGGCGGCCCTTAGCAATAGGTAGGGAGAGATGGCATAACCGTGACTGAGGCGGGTTTCCTCCCGCAACGCAGAATTATGAGAAGTGACGCCCTTCGACGCTGTCCGCCGGAACCTCGTCCCGCAGCACTGGACGGACCATGGCGAGCAAGCGTAAAGAGGCGTGCGGCCAAGCCTTATCCGGACGGTGAGCTTGGTTAAACGTCCCTCTTTTGAGACTTACCCTAGCCGGTCCGATTTTCGCCGCCTTTGCTGCGGTGCCGAAGGATAAAGACCTTTGAACGAAGAGTTTCACCGCATCAAGCGCCTGCCGCCCTACGTTTTCGCGGAAGTGAACCGTTTGAAGGCGGCTGCACGAGCGCGTGGAGCCGATATCATCGACCTCGGCATGGGCAATCCCGACATGCCGACGCCGCAGCACATCGTCGACAAGCTGATTGAGACGATCAACAAGCCGCGCACCCATCGTTATTCCGCCTCGAAGGGCATCCCCGGCCTGCGTAAGGCTCAGGCTGCTTACTATGAGCGCCGCTTCGGCGTGAAGCTCGATCCCGAAACCGAGATCGTCGCGACGCTCGGATCGAAGGAGGGCTTCGCCAACATCGCCCAAGCGATCGCCGCCCCGGGCGACATCGTGCTGGTGCCGAACCCGACCTACCCGATCCATTCGTTCGGCTTCATCATTGCGGGCGCCGCCATTCGGCATCTGCCGGCAAGCAACGGCGAAGATTTCCTGCGTGCGATGGAGCACGCGGTAAAGCACTCGATCCCCAAGCCGCTGGCTGTCGTGATGTCCTACCCGTCGAACCCGACGGCGATGACGGTCGACCTCGACTTCTACAAGGAAGCCGTTGCGCTCGCGAAGAAGCTCGATCTCATCATCCTGTCCGATATCGCCTACGCCGAACTCTATTACGACGACAATCCGCCGCCATCGATTTTGCAGGTGCCGGGCGCGAAGGACATCACGGTCGAGTTTACGTCGCTGTCGAAGACGTACAACATGCCGGGCTGGCGCATGGGCTTTGCCGTCGGCGACTCCCGCCTGATCGGCGCGCTGGCGCGGGTGAAGTCGTATCTCGACTACGGCGCCTTCACGCCCATCCAGGTCGCGGCCGCCGCCGCGCTCAACGGGCCGCAGGATTGCGTCGATGAAATTCGCGCCCTCTACAAGAGCCGCCGCGACGTCCTCGTCGACAGCTTCGCCAAAGCCGGCTTCCCCGTTCCGCCGCCGCCCGCGACGATGTTCGCCTGGGCGCCCGTTCCGGACCGCTTTCGCGATATGGGCTCCGTCGAGTTCTCGAAAATGCTGATCGAAAAAGCCGACGTTGCGGTCTCGCCCGGCGTCGGCTTCGGCGAATACGGCGAAGGCTTCATTCGCATTGCGCTCGTCGAGAATGAGCAACGCATTCGTCAGGCCGCGCGTTCGATCAAGAAGCTTTTCTCCGAACCAGCTGAAACTCTGGCTCCCGTTTCCCGCCCGCAAAAGTCCGCGACACGATAATTGAAATCATGAAACCTCTCACACTCGGCATTGCCGGACTAGGAACGGTTGGCGGCGGTTTGCTTGGACTGCTTCAGGCGAACGGACCGCATTTCGCAAACATCGTCGGCCGGGACATTCGCGTGACCGGAATTTCGGCGCGTAACCGCAGTAAAGAGCGCGGCATCGCCGTTGATGGCGTCGAATGGTTCGATGACCCGGTGGCGCTCGCCGTCGATCCCTCGAACATGGTCTTCGTCGAACTTATCGGCGGCGAGGACGGCGTCGCGAAAGCCGCCGTCGAGGCAGCGCTCGGCGCGAAGAAGCACGTCGTCACGGCGAATAAGGCGCTCCTCGCGAAGCATGGCTTCGAACTCGCGCGGCTCGCGGAAAAGAACGGCGTCGCGTTGAACTTCGAGGCGGCCGTGGCGGGTGGCATCCCTGTCATCAAGACGCTGCGTGAAGCGCTGGGCGCCAACCGCGTCAAGCGCGTTTACGGCATCCTGAACGGAACCTGCAATTACATCCTCTCGAAGATGCAAAGCGAGAATCGCGCTTTCGACGACGTTCTGAAAGAGGCTCAGGAACTCGGTTACGCCGAAGCCGATCCGTCGTTCGACATCGGCGGTTTCGACGCCGCGCATAAATTGGCTTTGTTGACGAGCCTCGCTTTCGGCACGCGCGTCGCCTTCGAGCAGATCCACGTCGAAGGCATCCAGTCGATCACGCAAGCCGATATCGAGGCGACCGACAGCCTCGGCTACCGCATCAAGCTTCTCGGCGTCTCGACCGAAACCGAGACTGGCATCGAAGCCCGCGTCTCCCCGGCCTTGGTCTATAAGGATTCAGCCATCGCCGAGGTTTCCGGCATCACCAACGCGGTTGCGATCGACGGCGACTTCTCGGGCAATATCTTGCTCGTCGGTCCGGGCGCGGGGGCAAAGCCGACAGCGTCGGCGGTTGCCGGCGACATTCTCGATATCGCCCGCGGCCTCATCGTCCCGCCGTTCGTAACGCCGACCGCGAAGCTCAAAGCGCACAAGCGCGCCAAGCTCGATCAGCACTACGGCTCCTATTACGTTCGTCTCGCGCTCTACGATAAGCCCGGCGCCATGGCCAATATCGCCAAAAGCATGGGCGATCAGGACATTTCGCTCGAAAGCATCGTGCAGCACCGACCGCAGACATTGCATGCGCCGCGAGTCGGATCGCGCATCCCGAAGAACAAGGATCAGCCGGTCATCATCATCACGCATGAGACGACCGAACAAGCCATGCGCAAAGCGCTCGAAGCCATCGAGAAGGATGGCAACGTCACCGAGCGCCCGCAAATGATACGCATCGAAGAACTTTGAACAACGCCTCGGACACCGCGGAAGGACATGGATCATGAGCAGGGCTGAACAATCGAGCGGCACGCACGGGCCGGGTCTCGATCGAATTTTGGTGCTCGAACTTGCACGCGTGACGGAAGCAGCGGCGATTGCTGCCGCGCACTTGGTCGGCCGTGGCAACGAGAAAGCAGCTGACAAAGCCGCCGTCGACGCAATGCGCCGCGAACTCGGCCGCGTTGAGATCCGTGGCACCGTCGTCATCGGCGAAGGCGAGATGGACGAAGCGCCGATGCTCTACATCGGCGAGAAGGTCGGAACCGGCGAGGGGCCGGAAGTCGATATCGCGGTCGATCCACTCGAAGGCACCACCATCTGCGCCAAGGCTATGCCGAACGCGCTTGCGGTTCTCGCCATCGCGGAGAAGGGCGGCCTTCTCCACGCGCCCGATATGTACATGAACAAAATTGCGATCGGCCCTGGCTATCCCGAAGATATCGTTCATCTCGATGCCACGCCCGCCGACAATCTCAATGCACTCGCCAAGGCGAAGGGCGTGCCGATCTCGGAGATCATGGCCTGCATCCTCGACCGCCCGCGACATGCCGAACTGATCCGCGCCGTCCGTGAAGCCGGTGCTGGCGTGCAGCTTATTCCCGATGGCGACATCGCAGGCATCATCTGGACGACGGACCCGAAAGAAACAGGCATCGACATCTACATGGGCTCCGGCGGCGCGCCTGAGGGCGTTCTCGCGGCGGCGGCGTTGCGCTGCATCGGTGGCCAGATCCAAGGTCGCCTGATGCCGATGAAAGATGAAGAGCGCCAGCGCGCCGAGAAGATGGGAATTTCCGACATCAAGCGGATATTCAAGCTCGCGGACATGGCGTCCGCCGATGTGGTCTTCTCCGCCACCGGCGTCACGGACGGCTCTCTGCTGAAGGGCGTCCGCGTGCGGGGCGACTTCGCCGAGACGGAAACGGTCGTCATGCGCGCCAAGACGGGCACCGTCCGCCGCATCAAGTCGACGGTCCGCAACGTCGGTTCGCGCTTCGTCTGAGGCTGCCGTCTCCCTCGCGATTGTGGGGGACAACGCCGGCCGGTGCCGTCTGAAAGACCGAATCGACCTACAACTTGAAACGAGTGTAGGTCGATCTTGAGAAGCGGCGGGGAACCGGTTGCGCCCAAATCTAGCGGCAGTTGAAACGGACGACGGCGCGGCCGAGCGTTCGTTTCTCGGGGTTACCAAAAGCGCGCGCGGCTTTGCGTGGCGCGAACGCTTGCCCGCTCATTTGAAGCAAATCGCGACGGCGATCAGCCAGCGCCACGGACTGCCCGACCTCATGGGCCGCGTTCTGGCGGCGCGCGGCATCGGCCTCGACGCCGTCGCGACGTTCCTCGATCCGACGCTCAAAGCGCTGATGCCCGATCCAAGTTCCCTGCGCGACATGGACAAGGCCGCCGCGCGTCTGGCCGACGCTATTCAGGCAAAGCAGAACGTCGCGATCTTCGGCGACTACGACGTCGACGGCGCCTGCTCATCGGCGCTGATGAAACGCTTCCTGGAATTTCATGATACCCCGGCGCGCATCTACATTCCCGATCGCCTGTTCGAGGGTTACGGCCCGAACACCGCGGCCATCGAAGGCCTCGTCAACGAGGGCGCCAAGCTCATCGTGACGGTCGACTGCGGCACCACAAGCCACGAGCCGCTGGCCGCCGCGCGCAAACTCGGCGCCGACGTCGTCATCATCGACCATCACCAAGCCGACGAGCGCCTTCCGGACGTCAACGCCATCGTCAATCCAAACCGCCAGGACGACATTTCAGGGCAGGGGATGCTGTGTGCCGCGGGCGTCGTCTTCCTCGTCCTCGTTGCGACGACGCGCGAACTCCGCCGCCGGGGGGCCTACAGCGGGTCGCGCGAGCCGGACCTCCTGGCGCTCCTCGATATGGTCGCGCTTGCGACGGTCGCCGACGTGGTGCCGCTCGTCGGCCTCAATCGCGCTTACGTCAAGAAGGGCCTCGCGGTCATGCGCGCGCGGGAAAACGTCGGCCTGACGGCGCTTGCCGACGTTGCCGGGTTGGCGGTCGCGCCGACACCCTATCACCTGGGCTTTATCCTCGGCCCCCGCATCAATGCTGGCGGCCGCATCTGCAACGCCGCGCTCGGAGCAACGTTGCTCTCGACGTCCGATCCGGTCGAAGCGCAGCGCATCGCCGAGCTGCTCAACCGGCTCAACAAGGAACGCAAGGATATCGAGACGGCCGTGCTCGAAGAGGCAATGGCAATTGCCGATCGCCAAGTGACCGATGATCCGACGCGCGCCATTCTCGTCGTCGGCTCCGATGCCTGGCACAAGGGCGTCGTCGGCCTCGTCGCAAGCCGCCTCGTCGAACGCTTCCGCCGTCCCGCGTGTGTCATCGCCTGGGACGCGACCGAGATGGGAACCGGCTCTCTGCGCTCCGTACCCGGCATCGATCTTGGCGCCGCTATTCGCGCGGCGGTCACAGCGGGTCTACTGGCGAAAGGCGGCGGTCACGCCATGGCCGCGGGCTTGACGGTCAGCCGGGCGAGCCTCGCCCCGCTCGAGGCGTTCCTGCAAAACCAAATCGGCGTGGCCGCACAAGGCTCGGGCGATATCGCTCACTTCGACATCGATGCGTCGCTCGTCGCGTCCGGTGCAACACCCGAACTGATGGACCTGATCGAGCGCGTCAGTCCGTTCGGCCAGGGTAACGCCGAGGCCCGCTTCGCGCTGCCCGCGCATCGCGTGAAATTCGGCAAGATCATCGCAGGCGCGCACGTCCGCGTGATCTTGGAAGGCGGCGACGGCTCTCGCGTCGACGGCGTCGCGTTTCGGGCCGCAGGCCAGCCGTTGGGCGACCTGTTGACGTCGGCCAGCGGGATGCCGCTGCATGTCGCCGGCCATCTGCGCAGAGACACCTGGGGTGGTCGCGAGCGCATCGAAATGCAGATCGAAGACGCCGCCGATCCGCGCCGCCAATAGGGAAATATGGGCCCTCCCCCGGATGGCCCATCCTGTCGCAGGAACGATCGACCCCACGCGGCTTGCCAAAGACGCCCAAAGCCGACTATAGGGTGCCTCTTCCGACGGACGCTCCCTTCGTCTATCGGTTAGGACGTCAGATTTTCAATCTGAAAAGACGGGTTCGACTCCCGTAGGGAGCGCCATTTTCGTCACCCCTCTGCCATTCAAAATCCTAGGTTTTCTGGCCAAATCGCCCGTTGTCGGGCCGCGCAACTGGCTTCATCCGGAAACAAACCTCTAGGATCACCCAGACATGGCAAGGCCCGTCGAGCCCGTAAAGCCCATCAAGAAGGATGGATTTTGGCACTTCATCCGCCGTATCCCGTCCGAATTCGCCGCCTTTGATTCGCGCAAGCCGCGTCGCCCGAAGCACCCGTGTGCGCATCACCGTTGACCCACGCGGCGTGACCGCCCAAGGCCGTCGTCGACCGCATGATGCGCGACCTTGAGGAGTTCTGGCGCGCCAAGCGAGAGGGACACGATGTCCACCCGCCGCACTACCTCGAGGAAGCGATCGCGGTCGCCAAAACTTTCGGGGTCCCGTACATACCTGCCGTCGAGCTTTCGGAGGCCGGCATCGAAGCCATCGCGCAGCGCATTGCGCTTCTGAGTTCACCTGAGAACGCGGGCAACGAGATCGTCTTCCGGGGGCTGCTCGGCGGCGCCAAGCTCCCGCCGAAGAAAGAGGATCGCCTCAAGATCTCCGACATGGTCGCCACCGTCGAGACCATTCGAGCTGTCGACCTCAAGAAGAAGTCGCTGGGTCAACTCAAGAAATGGCGGGACGCCAAGAACCTCGCGCTGGGCAAGTTCAGGGCCGTCGTCAAAGCCGACAAGGCCCTCCATCAGATTACGCGTAATGACGTTATCAATTTCCGTGAGCAACTGCAGGAGCGCATTCTCGACGAGCAAATCACCAACCACACCGGCAACAAGTACCTCAAGCAGGTGGGCGGAATGTACAACACCATCCGCCGCCATTACCTGATGGACATCGTCAACCACTTCGAAGGGATGCTGTTTCCCGACGACGAATGCCAACAGCGCGAGGCCTTTCCGGTGGAGTACGTCCAGCACACGCTGCTGCAGGACGGCCTGTTCGATGACATCAATCCAGAAGCGCGCGGCGTCATCTACCCGATGGTCGAGACGGGGCTGCGCACCAGCGAGGCCTGCAACCTTCTGCCGGAGAATATCCTGCTCAAAGGCGACATTCCTCACGTCAGGATCGCGCCGAAGAACCGCGTCCTGAAGACCAAGGAATCCGCCCGCGAGATCCCCTCGTCGGTTGCGCCATGATGGCCATGCAGGCCAACCCCGGCGGCTTCCCTCGCTACATCGATAAGGAGGCGAGCCTTTCGGCGCTTCTAAACAAGGCCTTCGCCGCCCGTAAGCTTTTCCAGAGCGACCGGCAAAAGGTCTATTCACTGCGCCATACGTTCAAGGACCGTCTGATCCACCTTCCGGAAGCGAAAGATTCGCTGACCGACGCGCTGATGGGTCATGCGGACGACGGGCAGCCTTATGGCGAAGGCTATACCTTAGCCTTCAAGCACGCGGTGCTGGCGAAGATTGCCTTCACGCCGCCGTCCCGCGTGTAAGCCTCGAGAATCCGTCGCGCCTTGACAACGGGGTCTTCCTGGCGCGCCAATTCGAGCTCCCGTTCTGCGACGTCGAGCAGCGATGCGTATTCACGGCTGAATTCGGCGACCGCGTAGGCGAGCACGGTCACGCACCGTTCGAGGTCCTCGAGGGATAGATTATGCCGTTTGCCGTTTGCCGTTCGCCATAAAAGGAAGACGAATAAGGCCAATACAATAGCCAGATTCATGCGACGGCCATTGATGGGGAATAACCGGGTGATGAGCGTGGAATGATGAGGTTTCACGATTTGGTGAGTTTCGTCGGTAAGTGGCTGTGCCCCGCAGGTTAATCAACGAGGCGGCTCCGTCCGAATGATTCGGTTTCAGCCGCAGCGCCGCGCAAACATTAGTCCCACCCCATCCGAAAGCGTTGTGCGGGAAAGTGGTTGCTGCGGCACGAGCTCCAGCGACGCGGGGGATCAGCCTGTTGCTCGCGATCCGAAAGCACGCGTCTGCTGTGCAGGTTTGTCCGCTACCGTAAAAGTGCCGGTAGGAAAATTGTACGAATTTAAAGGCGTGCTCTTGAATGCTTGCTTTGGGGGCTCGACCAGCAGTTTGTGCAAACGTGCGGCGCGTCAGCATCTACCTCTCGCTCGACTTCAAATGGGTCAAAACTGGATTTCTCGTCTATCGACGCGAAGCCGAAAAAGCGGACGTCATCAGACTGAATTACATGAGCGCCGCGACAACCAGTTTAGGACGGCGGCCCGCTTTTCGCTCTGAGGGCGCTGAGTGGAGCATCAAGCTGATAGATAAAGCCTGACGGATTATATGATAGCTCAACCCGACCACTGAGCTGGTTGCCAAGAGACTCCATCATTCGCGTGCCGAAGCTGCGGCGCGTCGGGACATTGACCGCCGGGCCACCCGTTTCCATCCATTTCAGATTGAGGTGTCCGGCGCCTTCATCCACCGTCCAAGCTATTGATACACGCCCGGCCGGCACTGACAGGGCACCGAACTTTGTGGTGTTGGTACAGAGCTCATTTAACGTCATGGCCAAAGAGATGACGGCGCCCGATGAAATCGAAAGATCTGGCCCTATGATTGAAATACGTCCGGCGCCCTGATTGTCAAATGGCTCTATTGCTGAACGCACGGTGGTGGCAAGACTGGCATTCGCCCAGTGGACCTGCAGGAGCAAATCATGTGCCCGTCCGAGCGCCGTAAGCCTGCTCTCGATAGCCTTTTGAGCGTGCACGAGAGTCGGTGCGGTTCTTAGGCTTTGTCCCGCGATTGCACTGACCGTCGCAAGGGTGTTTTTGATGCGGTGGTGAAGTTCACCCATAATGAGCTTTTGCAGATTATCGGATGCTTCGCGTTCCTTCGCTTCGATGCCCGCCTGTTTTAGGAGGGCCCTAGCGTTGATGGCCGCTTGCTCAAGCAGCAGCCGCAATCCGTCATTTTCCGCAGTCAGCACTTCCTCAGTATGAGTTAGCTGGCTCAACCCGCTTTGATTGCCGCTTGCGTCGAAGGGCACCTCATTCAGCTCTGGAACAATCGTGAGCGCTCCGACACCGACCATCTTTTGGAGTTCGGCGATCATTTGTACGACTTCGAGCGGCTTGCCAAAGAATTTGCTCTCGGGAGGTTTTTCAGCTTCGGTTGGAGTTATCTGGCCTGAGACCAGTATGATCCTTATGTCGGGCCACCGCTCATTCACAGCATGCGCCAGCATCAGTCCGTCCATGGTTCCCGGCATCTGGATGTCGGAAAACAGCATCGAAATGTCAGAGCGCTGTTCAAGGATAAGGAGTGCTTGGTCCGCGTTGACAGCCTCCACCGCCGTAAAGCCAGCGTCTTCGACAATATCGACGGCGCGCATACGAAGCACCATCTCGTCTTCGACGACCAAAACTGTTGTTGATTTTAAACTGCTATCTGCCGTCATGGCGTCCTCCGGAGGGCAATGGAAGGAGCCGCATTCGCGTCCATGCTCCGCGAGGTGGGTTTAGCTAGGGCCGGCGCTGATTCAAAGTCAATGCGTATCGCAGCTTGCAGTTGCGATTAAGAGCTCAATCTTGATCCACTGCATACATCGTTTCCGACCATACGCGGACCGCGAACACGGCTCGAATGAACGTCGGCTTTTGGGATAAGCAACCGTCGGCCTTCAGCGAAGCCGAGTTTGCAGACGTCCGGCCGCCGCACCTTAGCCTTTTCTCTTTTTCTATTCTGACTGCCCGTCGGCGTCCTGTTCTGACATCTGCTGCTGGTTCGTTCCCGTCGCCCGATTCTCGTCGATTGTCATTTCTTCCGTGTCGTCGTCTAGGAGTGCGCCGACTGTATTGGTTGGCCCCAAGAAAGACCCATTGCTTCCACCCTGGAAGGCGAAGAGCCACCCGAGCCGACGTATCGGACGAAAATATCCGGGATTTTAAACGGGTGCGCTGGAAAGCGTCATTATGCGACGAACATGTATCGCGGCCCCACCTGCGACTGCGTCAAGTCCAAATCGTTTCGCGTCGATCCGGAAGAGTGAACGTCGTCAAGCCATACCATCCCTGTGGAGAAAAAAATCCACATTTTGGGTCGGACCAATTCGAAGGCGGTGGATCAACGTAGACGACAAAGTGCCATGGTCCAAGGCAGTGGCGTTCGGATTGTGATTACGTCAAAACGCTTTCTGAGGAATCTGACGAATTGGTAGGTAGACCAATGATTGATGTGGCCCGGCGTATCGCCCAGCCGAAATATATATTTGCCTCGCGCAATGTTTAACACTTTCCACAATGGCTCGCGTGGAACGCTAACGAGGAGGTAGGGCCGCGCTAGTGTTGCCAAACAATCGAGTGCCACCACCGGGTCCGGCACATGCTCAAGGACTTCGCAACAGATAACAAGCTCAGCGGCAGCTTCGGAAGCCTGCAGATCATAAATATTGCGAACGGAAAACGGAGCGCTATAGCCAGCGGCAAGGGCGCTTCTGTTCGCCGTTTCGACAATGCTTGAGTCCACGTCGGACCCTCTTACTTCGAGACCCTTGGAAAGCATCCTCAGGGATAGCGCCCCTTCGCCGCAACCGACCTCGTAAACAGTCGGGACGTCGGCCTCGGCGACCAACGCGTCGAATGTTCTTAGAAATCCGTCCACCAAGTAACGCGCTATTGGATTCCGGGTGTTGTACTTATCGTAGAAATTGCCGCCGATGTTGTCGTAATCGAGTGATGGATCCATCTTCCTCGCCACGCGGCCTCCGATTGTTTCGCCGAGTTCACGCATTTAACGGCCTTGATTTTATAAATCAACGCCAGCGGTCTTTCAGCAAAGGCGGCAATGAGGTCGGGCCGTCGGTTGGCTCACTCGTATTTTTCTATGCCTCACGCACTCATTTTGTTCCGAGATGCTCGGTGCCGATTGATCCAAACCTTATAGTGGTGGCTTGCGTAGCGGCGCCTCAGATCAGTTATAGACTGACCAAGTCTATACAGATCTCGCGTTGCAATCTGATTAAGTCGATGACGTGAGATCTGCACGGTATCCGTATCTATTCACCCTGGCGCCACCGATCCTTTCGATACAGTTGTTCATTTCCATTGTAGTCGATCACTATGATCGACCGATCTCTCGCTCTTTTCAACGTCCGCCATGCAGAGGTCAGCGTTACGAACGGGATCAATATAATGACAAGGCTGAACGCCGAGACGGCGTAGGCGGCGCTCACGAAGTAGTAAATCGCCACCACAAATGAGTGCTCTACCCAAGTTCTATACATTTTTGCTCTCTAAATGGCTCGTGAGCATTTTGGACGATCGGCCAGAACTGCCCGATTGAGAATGTCCGTCCTCATATCGAGGAATCATATCTTTAGAGCACCCGAGAAGGCCTAGCAGTCAGTCAAACGCGCTATCCGCCATTTTGCAGATCGGTTGATCGACCTATGCAAGAGGCGCGCATTGAGGTCTGGAGCGACGAATTATCGGGAACCGATCTAAACCGATCTTTAGTGTCGCGGATGCAAGCTACTCTTCATCAGTTTGCTGACGAACAGTTTGCCCCCATGACCGCTAATCGCCAACGCAACACCATGTGTGTACTTACGGTTGATAGCAGGTGGGCAGCTTCGATCGCCGGCACATTGATTGCGCGCCATGGAGCGATACAGGGGCAATGTCGATTCATCGCACCTCCATCGACCAGATGCTGCGCGGAAGACGGATTGGGCGTAGCCCGCAAGGGAGGTTGCGAAGCCTATGCGGAAACGAACCACTTCTGCCGCCGGCGATTTGCAGCCGAGCGACGGGTGTGGCCTGACGGCGTTGCAATGGCGCCCCCGCGGCGCTGGTCGCAGGTGCTTGCTGGAAGGGTTTCGATCGCAAGCACAGTACACTCAGTCGATACGAGCGTTCGGGCGTCGCAGCGTAAGTTGAACCGCGAAGGCGCCGACTTTCGTACTTTGCCAATTGCAATGCGCGCGAGGAGAGTGCTCGAAGCCTTGACCCACACCGATGTCTCTATAACGCGGATCTCTACATCACTGGGTTACTCCGCGCCGGCGCATTTTGCGCGACTTTTTCGAAAGCCAACTCGCGTAGCTCCCAGGAGCACCGTCGACGAAACTCTCGCTCAAATGCCAACTGACTTGGGCACTCGCGCCGAGCATTCGGATATCCTCTCGGAGGTCATCGCATTTAACGCAAGAATGCGTCGCCGACGTTAGGACAGGAAACGCCAGCTTCCAGCCGAGAGCCGCTGGTCCCGCGTCCAAGAAATTATCTCTGTGCGGCCCGATCTTGCAGCACGCCGACGTGGGATGAATTTCGGTCTTTGCCGAGGTGAGCAAGGCCAACCGTGAAGCTGCTCATCATCGAGGCGCGAACGGTGACGGCAGCCCGTGCCGCGATGTCGCGCGATGCGCCCGATGTGACGATCATCGACATCAATCTTCCAAATGGTTCAGGGCTTGAACTGACTCGCGAGTTCATCGCGGACGTGTCCGACAACACCACATGGCGGGCGCGGCCCTCTGTCTCTCAAAAAAGACTCACGAATCAATTCAGTCGCTAATCGCGCGGTGGAATGACGGACCAAGAAACGCGGGCACCGCGATAGTTTGCGTAGCACCTTCTTCTCTTGAGCAATTCCCTAGGGGGTTTGATGGGCGACTACCTTACCGAAGAACCGGTCGATGCAACCGGAGTCATCAAGCGACTTGATGAGGCGTTTGTCGGCATGGAGATACTCGAAGACGACGACCGTGAAATGATTGTGTATCGTCTCTGCCGCTGGCTCGAAGTCGGAAAATATGGCGATCACGGACGGGACATTATTCTCGCCGTTGTAAAATACATCGACGTCAAGGTCGCAAGTTCAGGTGGCGAGCGCGTCGGTCACGCGTAGCCAAAGGCATTGGTCGTTCGGCCTGCTGCACTCTGGCGCGCATCACAGACAAATGTCGTTGGCCTCCACGGTCAATGGTTATGCTACTCCAAACCCCGCCTCTCACCCACACCGAGGCGGGGTTTTCGTTTTTTCTGGCGACCGTTCGATTGGGAACGAGCGCCCAGAGGTTAGGCAGATCGAACTCGGATTTGGAGAACTCTGAAGGCGGCAGGGGCATTCTGGGGAACATCGTCGACGCGGCGGAAGCAAAGCCGCATTGGGATGCTGTCAGGAAGGCGCTGACAGACAAAGTCGAGGCGGATGTTTGAACGTAGGATTGGCGTAGATGCTGGTCGGTCAAAAAGTACTGTAAGGCGCAAGCGTGCGCGGGGATGGCGTGATGCCTGAGAGATAGTAAGAAAGTGCGCGTTCCAGCCTAGCGAAGGCTTACACTTCTAAATCGACTCGAAATGACTCGGCGGGTAATCCCCGCTGCCTTCTATCCTGCATGGTTTGATAGGCCTTTTCCACATGGCGGCAGAGGCGGCGCTGATCGAACAGCGAAGAAGATGTTCTTGATGCCTCAAGTCGCGCTTTAATTGCCAAAAGTTTATTTCGATTGGTCGCGAGCTCGATAGCGAGGTTTTCGTATTCCTCCAGCGTCGAAGTCGATAACTCAGGCGCGCCCGCGGCCATAACCAAACTCGATCCGACGCGGGAGGCGAAGCTATTGCCGTTGCAAGTGACTACCGCAATTCCAGACCATAGTGCGTCACTGGCTGTTGTGTGGGCATTATACGGCAAGGTGTCTAGAAAAATGTCCGCATTCCGCAAGCGCGCCAAATGAGCAGCTTGTTGGACCCATGGCGCAAATACCAATCTGGCGCCGTCGACACCTCGTGCTATCGCCTGCCTCCTCAAGTTCTCACACGTCTGGCGAGTGTTCTCAATCAGCCACAGCACACTGCCAGGCACTTGATTCAAGATCCGTCCCCAGATGTCGAACATCAGTGGTCCAATTTTATAGGGACTATTGAAGCAGCAAAATACGATCGCCTGATCGGGCAGCCCGCACGATGCACGGGTTGGAATAGTTGTTGGCAATGGTCGATGTTGATCGTTTGGCTGATAGCACTCCGGGAGATGCACAACGGCCTCGGAGTAGTGTTTGTACTGGTCTTCGGGGATAATAATCGGATCAGCTACGATGTAATCCATATACCGCGTTGCCATTGTCCCCGGCCAGCCAAGGTAATTTGCCTGCACCGGAGCGGCGCGATTTGCGAAAATCTCCGTTCGCCGAAGTTGGGCCCAACCAACGAGATCAATTGCAATATCGATCTCGTGTTTGCGCATAAGGTCGGCTGTGGCTTGGGGTGATTGGTCTTGAACATCGAGGAAGACTTCAAAGGCATTTTTCATGCGTCGACGGACGGCACTCTTGTCATCTGGGCCAAACGAAATACCAAAAACCTCGAACCGTTTGCGATCGTGTTCCTCTATAAAACCTGCGATTAAACGAGACGTCGCGTGTTCCCGAAAATCACCTGACACGTAGGCGATCTTTAAACGACGCTGGTCGACAGCCCGCATATTATCCAACTGGCTCTCGGTATACTTGCGCGTGGGTTGTTGCGCGGCGCGTTTAGCACACCGGAAGAGAATTGCCGGATCGTCGCTGATCGCGGACAAGGGAAAAGGATTGACGTAGTATCCGTCACGCGTCTTGGGTGAATCGATGAGCCGGAGAACATTGTTCTCGACAGCAGCCAGGCCGTCCCAGTCGGCGGTCATGCGCTTCGTATGGGCCAGAAAGCTTGCGGCGGCTCCATTCTCTGGATCAATCTCGACAATACGTGAGAAGACCTTCGCCGCATCATCGAACTTTCCACACTCGCAAAGCGAGATGCCGAACCCATAATGGGCGCGGGGATCAGAAGGGTCCTGAGCCGTCGCGGCCTGAAGGGCACGAGCTGCCTCTTTCCACCGGTAGAGCTTTAATAAGACGATGCCGAGATTGAAAGAAACGCCCTGACATTGGGGATTGAGTTTGAGCGCGTGTTCGTATGCCTGCCTGGCCAGCTCATCTTGGCCTTGCGCGAAGTACACGCTGCCAAGGTTGTTATGGCTTTCCGCGTGATCAGCTTCTATCTCGATCGATTGTACGAAGTGATCGCGAGCGGCTTCGAGATCGCCAAATCCGAAGAGCGCTTTCGCTAGATTGTAGTGCGCCTGGGCTGACCTGGGCAAAAGGGCGACCGAGCGCTTGAGCAACGGTATCGCCACCCGATACTGCTTAGCTTCACTCTTAATCGCACCGAGCAGCATTATTGCGTTTGCATCGTTCGGCCTGACAGAGAGATATAGCCGAACTTCCTTTTCAGCGCGCAATACCTTTCCTTCGCGGAGCAAGGAAGCAGCCAACCCAAGATCGGCATATTTCTCGCCCTTGCTCATCCGAATTTGTCCCCCAACAAAATTCCAAAGCTTTGGCAACGCCCTCTGGCCGATTATAGCGGGGATCCGGCGCGAATGCCCATCATTAGCGCCGCTGAATCGAGGTCATAAACACGCCGCCGAACACGCCGCCCTTCAACAATTAGCCACGCGTATTTTCTGCCGCCGGTCTGGGCCGATAGGTAAGTGGTTCTCTATCACGCAGTCACCTTTCCCAAATGCGAAACTGCGGATAGCCGTCAATGGCCAACGGATCGACGCCGAATACCACGTTTCGAATTTTACCCAGGAACTGCAGATCACGGCCGCAGGAAAATACTGCGACGCAAAAATTGCGTACCGCCTAGCAGGGAGAGAAGGTCTACTTAACGAGCCTGCATGCTCTAAACAATTTCCGGCTAAATTCATTAAGAGCCGACAACATCAAATGCACCGTCAAGACGGCCACTTTTTTCTAGCCAATGAGAATCAACGATAGGTTGGACCGTCGATAACGGCCGTATATTCGCTCGTTCCAAAAACTTTGGTCGACCGTTCACTATCCTCCTCTTAGTCCTAAAAAACGCTGGCGGTCTTCAGCCCTTTGACGCATTCTTCCCAACAACATAGGGAAGAATTCCCGATATGGATGGTTGATTTTCCTCGACTGGAGACGGGAGTGACGGCGGCTACTTCAGTTTGTGCTGCTATACTCATCGCGAGCCTTTTGCTCTGCGGTCGCAACGCGTTGCATTCTGAGGAGGTAAACGGCCGTGACAATGCGGCCGAAAACGTATCCGCTCCGCCTGTCCTCGTTGTTCCTCTCGTAAAATCAAAAGAGACACAAAAACTCCAAGGTATCGCAACCGTACTCAACTCGGACGGGCTCCTGCAGCTCGACGCCGACATTCGATCAGCTACGGTTGCCGAAAATTTTAGCCGCGGACAGCTCGAACGTTTCAAAGCTTCAACCATGCTTTCGAAACAAACGGTCGAAAGTGCCATACGGCAACAGGGCATAGATGCGTCGGCTTTGAGGCTGGTGATCACGCGTCTTCAACAGACGTGGGGAGACAAAGCCCCATTCTTGAACGCTGAATCTCGGCAAGCGTTGATCACCGATATTGCCGGTGGATCGCGGGCGATTCTTCGTTTGGACTTTTCTGACACCGCAAATGAAAATCCACAGAACGTCCGCGTAATGCCGTTGCGTGGTGGCCAGGAAACGAAGGTCGATGCCATGTGGGCGGCGCCATCTGGCAACCTCGCAATGCCCGGCGTTTCGTACTTCGGTCTAATAAATGCTGGGCCGGGTCTGCGAGCCGGCGATCGCGCTCGTGTCATTGCAGACAACCCCGACAGTCCTGCCGGCGTGGTCATCCCAAGTGCCGCAATCATCGTTTATGCTGGCAAGTCCTGGTGCTACGTGAAAACGGGGCCTGAAAGATATGAGCGGCGGGAAGTATCTTTGGATGCACCCGTCAAAGAAGGTTTCCTTGTCAACAGCGACTTCGAGGCCGGCACGCGCGTCGTTATCAAGGGCGCGTCTATTCTGCTCGCGCGCGAAGCCACGCCCGGGAGTTTGGATGACGACGATGACGCGGGCGGCGGGGACACTCAGCCCTCAGCGGGTCTCAGCAAGAAACCTGGCGCGCCGTCTCCGGTTGCTCAAAATCACACTGCTCCTCCTGCAGACCCGGACTAGGCGTCTCGCATGAATGCCCTTATTCGGTGGTCGATCCGTTATCGGGGCTTTGTTGCACTGCTCTCGATCGCCTGGCTAGTCTTCGGGGCTTTTCTCGTCATGCGGGCGCCCCTTGATGTCTTTCCCGAGTTTGTTCCCCCGCAAGTCACGATTCAAACGGAGGCGCCCGGCCTCGCGCCGGAGCAAGTCGAGCAAATCATTACGCATCCCATTGAAGCGGCAATTATCGGCGCGCCTGGCATCGATACGGTTCGCTCGGAATCGATTTACGGGCTTTCCGTCGTGCTGGTGTCGTTCAAGGAAAGCGTAGATGCCGTTTCCGCGAGACAAGGTATCTCCGAACGCCTGACGACGCTCAATGGAAAATTTCCCGCTGGATTTGGACCACCCAAGCTCACACCGTTGACTTCTAGCACCATGGACGTGCTCAAGATCGGCATCTCGTCCGACCAGGTTGACCCTTACACCCTCCGAGACATCGCTGATTGGACGATAAAGCCACGGCTGCTGGCCGTTCCCGGAATCGCCCGCGTGACGGTCTATGGAGGCGCAATCCGGCAGGTTCAAATTCAACCCGATTTGAAACGAATTGCTGCTCTCGGCCTTACTGTAACCGACGTCATGAATGCGATCAGCGAGGCCATCGCGCTTCGGGGCGGAGGGGTTGTCGAAACATCAGCCCAGCGTATTACAATTGAGACACCCCCGCCGTCGCCTAATCCGCAGACGATCTCTAAAGCCGTCGTCACGATGCAGAACAATCGTCCCATTCTCGTGGAAGATCTCGCCAAAGTGACGATTGGGCCAGCGCCCAAAATTGGCGACGCGACGATTATGGGGCAGTCCGGAGTTCTTATTACGGTTTCCGGTCAATTCGGTGCCAATACTCTTGAGGCGACCACCGCGACCGAGGAAGCTCTTGCGGAGTTGACCCCCGCGTTGGAACGGCGAGGCGTGACTGTGTATCCGGCGCTGCACCGGCCCGCATCGTTCGTTGTTCGCGCTCTCAAAAATCTCGAGACAGCGCTGATCATCGGCTCCGCGCTGATCTTGATTGTGCTGTACGCCTTCCTGCGAAGCGTCCGAGCATCATTGATTTCGTTTCTCGCGATCCCGCTCTCTCTGCTCGCGGCGGTTGTCGTCCTCAGCGAATGCGGCCAGTCAATCAATACAATGACTCTTGGTGGATTCGCGTTGGCGCTTGGCGTTCTGGTCGATGACGCGATCATCGACATCGAGAATATTGCTCGACGCCTGCGACTCGCCGGGCCCGGGGCCGATCGTTTGAAAGTCGTCGAAGACGCATCGATCGAAATTCGCGGCTCAATGCTTTATGGGACGCTGGCAGTTATTTTCGCATTTTTCCCGGTGTTGTTTGCTGGCGGTGTGCAAGGCCGCTTTATCGGACCGATGGCACTAACTTTCATCATTGCCGTTCTCGCGTCGATGTTCGTCGCGCTGACTGTGACGCCAGCACTATGCGCTTTGCTTTTGACGAATGCGGAAGATACAAAAGAGTCGCCACTTCTGAACGTTCTCAAGGCCGCGCAAACCAAAGTCCTCTACGTCGTGCAGCGCGCATGGGGCCTTACTATCCTGGCACTTTCTGCCGGCGTGATAGCCTCAATCGCCGTCATACCGTTCTTGTACAGTGAGCTTATTCCTCAGTTCCGTGAAGGCCATTTCGTCTTGCAAATGGCGATGGCCTCCCCAGGGACTTCGACGGACGACGTGGTGGCCGTAGGAGAGCGGGTCACGGCGGCGCTGCTCAAACTACCGTTCGTCAAAACAGTCGCGCACCAGATTGGTCGTGCCGAAGCCGGTGAAGACACTTGGAGCGTCGATCGAAGCGAATTTCATATTGAGTTGAATCCGGTCCACTCGGAAAGCGAGGAGGAAGCGCAAAATATTATTCGCAATACGCTTCGGGCTTTTCCGGAAGTTCGAACAGAAACGCTCACATTCCTTGGCGATCGCATCAGTGAAAGCCTTAGCGGCGAGACGGCACAGGTCGTCATTAATGCAATGGGTACCGATCTCGATGCTCTGGAGAAGGCCGGCGCCGAAATCCAGAATGCGGTCGCGGATATTCCGGGCGTTACAGATCTCAGAATGCCGAGAACTGCTTCGGTCCCGGCGCTTTCGGTCAAGCTCGATCCCATTGCGCTGGCAAACTATGGTCTGACCGCGCGTGATGCTCTCGATACCATCCAAACAGCGTTCGCCGGAACGACCGTCGGCCAGACATATGATGGGGCCCGAACCATCGATGTCGTTGTCATCCTGTCGCCGGACGACCGCAATCGAATAGACGCCCTCTCGACGCTGATGATCGCCAACGTCAATACGAAGACGTTGTTGAAGAACATTGCTTCGATCACGTTGACCGAAGGCCGGTCTAATATCCAGCACGATGGAGCCCAGCGTCGCGTGGCGGTCACGTTCAACGGAGCCAAGGGCTATTCGTTGCGCAACCTCGTGGGGGAGGCGCGCGAGCGCGTTGAAAAACTGGAATTGCCTAAGGATGTCTTCATTTCATTCACCGGCCAAGCCGAGGCCGAGAGGGAAGGCCAATTGCGATTGGCGGGCCTAACGGCACTCAGCACCGCCTTGATCGTCACCGTCCTAACGATTGCCTTTCGCCGACGTCGCCTTGCCGTTCTCGTACTCATCAACTTGCCGTTCTGTCTCATCGGAAGCGTTGCGGCAATCGTGGCAAGCAACATCGGGATGACACTTGGGAGCCTCGTCGGATTGATCACCGTATTCGGCATCGGCGCGCGCAACTCAGTCATGATGCTCGCGCACGTCGAACACCTCGCCGACGATGAAGGCAAAGGATGGAACGCCGAGACGATCCGATTGGCCGCCGCCGAGCGATTGGCGCCGGTGTTCATGACTGCATTGATGGCGGCGTTGGGGCTTGTTCCGCTTGCTCTCGGCTTGGGGCGTCCGGGACACGAAATCGAAGCGCCGATGGCGATCACGATACTCGGTGGTCTGGCAACTGCCACGTTCTTAAATCTTGGCGTGCTGCCAGAAGCACTCATTCGTCTTAGTCGAATGCTGGGGATTTCCGAATTTGCGAAAAAGCCCTCGCCAACGCCCTTAGAGCAGACCGCACAGAAGCTGGATTCGGTCCGATGATGGTTTTCATTTTAGATTATCTTCGGTTTATTCCCGGTCATTGGAGAGTTTGCTTTTTTAGGACAGCGTAGGAGCGGATTTAGTTGCTGGGTCTAAAGGTTTCATCGCACGCCCCCATGGGCCTTAACTGACAAACGAGCAACATCCGTATTGGCTCCGCCAGCGATCGTGCGGCGCATGCGGGCTTTCTCTGTTTTGCAGATATAGAGGTGCTGTCCGCTCCTATACTAGAGCGGACGCCTGCGTGAGTTGGCGCTTGATCGCCGGCGATCGCTCGGGCAGCTTCTGCTTATTGATTAAGAGCGGACTTGATCCTCGAAATATTCGCGGCCGCAAGCGAACCTAGACTCATAAATGAGGTTCCTACTTTGCCTTGCCAAGTTTTCGGCCAGCTTTAGCATCGATCTCGGACTTCTGAGCCAACGTAATTTTGCCCTTCTTCTCTTCCTCAGAAGCGCGAGCTTTTGCGTTCGCGGCATCGGAAGCGTCAGGCATTGGATACTTGCGCTCTCCCGGAAGCCCAAAATCTGCTTTCGGAGTTGATCGTCCTCGTTAGTAGCCACGCCTAAGTTGCAGAGTGATCGGAAGCCCGGTTATGCCATCGGCGCACCTCGGGCGCATTTAGCTTTCTACTGACATCTAAAGTGCGACACGATCACCTTTTCCTTTCAAAGTCGAAGATCGGGCTTGATCAATTAGATGTCGAATAACATCTATATCTGCAGATGACGGTCGTCATCTGATCAGGCTGCCGACCACAAGTCGGCGGTGAAACACGGGTCGAATGGAGAATGACAATGAAAGCTCTTATTATTGCTGCTGTCGCTGCTGCAGCTTTTTCTGGCGGTACATTTAGTGCACAGGCTCTTGAGGAGACAGATCGGGCGATGGGTGCGGGCTCCTATGTTAATCCGAATGGCTCTGAGAAAGGTGCCTGGACTCAATCGTCATCGCGCGTAAGCCACGCGGGTGCTGTCGTCACCCGCACGAAGCACTAAATAGCCGTTGCAAGAAGACAATGGGGACCGACACTATTTCGGTCTCCTTTACCTTTTTGGATGCAATCACGTAAATCCTTGACATTTGGATTTCGTTCAGCATCTAATGCACCGAGTAACCTGGTGATGGTGGCAAAAGCCCGAATATATGTGCGATTGCACGCAACAGAGGTTTGACGATGCGAGTGTCCCGAGAGGTCATGGCCCAGCGGCACGATGAAATAATCTCTGAAACGTCGAAGATGCTGCGGCAGCGGGGCATCGTCGGCACGAGCCTCGCCGATCTCATGGCTGCGGCAGGCCTCACGCACGGAGGCTTCTACAAGCACTTTGACTCGAAGGATGCCCTTGTGGCGGAGGCTACCGAGAGGATCTTCACGGAGATTAATACGCGCTTTGCGGAAGGAGTTCAGTCGCACGGCGCCAAGGCGGCGCTCAAAGCCTATGTCGCCGACTATCTCACGCTGTCGCACGTCAAAAAGCCGGAGCTGGGCTGTCCGGTACCGGCTTTCGGTCCCGACGTCGGCCGCGAACAAGGCGCGATAAGAGGCGTATTCACCGGCGGGATTAAGACCACCGTTTCGCTCATCATGGAAGGTTTGTCGGTCCCGCCTGCCGACCGCCGGGAAAAAGCGGTCGAACTTTTGTCGCTTCTGTCAGGTGCCGTATCCATGGCGCGAGCGACGGACGATGAGAAGTTATCTGGCGAGATCATTGCCTCAGCACGCAAGCGCGCAAGTCAAATCATCGAAGCGCGCCGATAATCGAAAAATCATTTCGCCCTCGGCGCTAGACGTATGATCGCGTCACCTCGCCGGACCATACACGGACTACGTTCGAAACGATTTGGATGCCGACAGCTCGCTGGCGTTCCGTCCGCCTCGACAAATATCCGAGGCGGCGCGCTCTCTATTTTCCGATCAATCTAAAAATCGCGGCGCCATGCCCCCTCAAGCCGTGCGACAAAAACGCCGCGTCGCAGTAATTTCCTCTTGCTCTTTTAGATGTCGTATGTAATCTAAGTGGGCAAGAATGAAGTTCGAAGATCAGTGAACGCCATTGAGGCAGTGAGGGTCATTATGGAAACGCTGGCGAAAAACGTCGGGCATTTTCTAACTAACGGTACGTCGCGGCGGAAAACGTCCGTCACACTGGCCGCAGCCGCACTCGTTTCGGTCGGTATCGCCGGCTGCAAACCATCGGAAGCCGATCCGAGGACCGGCGTTCCCCTCGTGCGCGTCGCGACCGTCCATTTGGCAAGCACAGCGGAGCGATCCTTCACCGGCGTGATTGCCGCCCGCGTTCAGAGCAATCTTGGCTTTCGCGTCGCCGGAAAGATCATTGAGCGCCTCGTCGACACCGGCCAGCCGGTCAAGGCCGGCCAACCTCTAATGAAGCTCGATCCAGTCGATCTGAAACTCACCATCGTTGCGCAAAACAATGCCATTAATGCAGCCAACGCAACGGCCATCCAGGCGCGTGCGGACGAAGCGCGTTACAAAAATCTGGTGGGCCAGGGCTGGGTCTCCCACCAGCGCTACGAACAAGCGAAATCGGCGCTCGATAGCGCTGAAGCCCAACTTGCCGTCGCCAAGGCGAACGCTCAGCTTGCTCGCAATGCCGAAGATTATTCCGTGCTCGTTGCGGATGCCGACGGCGTCGTGATGGAAACGCTTTCCGAGCCTGGCCAAGTGGTCTCGGCAGGCCAGACCGTCGTGCGCCTTGCTCACTCCGGCCCGCGCGAGGGTTCTGTCAATTTGCCTGAAACCGTGCGACCCGAAATCGGCTCAGAAGCAACCGCTACGCTGTATGGCGATCTCAAATCGCGCTCGCCGGCGCGTCTGCGTCAGCTTTCCGACGCCGCGGACCCAAGCACAAGAACCTATGAGGCGCGCTATGTCCTGGCGGGCGCCGCCGCAAATGCTCCCCTCGGCGCCACCGTAACCCTACACATCCCGCAGCTCAAAACGAAAACGGTCGTCGAGGTGCCCGTCGGCGCGGTCGTCGATAACGGCGCTTCGTCCGGTGTTTGGCTGCTCGATCAACAGAAGCAGGTCGTCGGATTTCGGCCTGTAACGCTGGCTGGCGTCGGCGAAGAAACCGCTCTCATAAGCAACGGCGTTCAGGTCGGCGACCAGGTCGTCGCGCTTGGCGCGAGACTTCTGCACGACGGCGATAGCGTTCGGGTCGAAGGCGAAGAAACGGCATCACGATGACAAATTTCAATCTCTCCGCCCTCGCGGTTCGCGAACGCGCCGTTACGTTATTTTTGATCATCGCGATCACCGTGGCCGGCGCATATGCGTTCGCCAAGCTCGGCCGTGCCGAGGATCCTCCCTTCACCATCAAAGTACTGACGGTGACCGCCATGTGGCCCGGAGCCACGGCGAAGGAGATGCAAGATCTCGTTGCCGAACCGCTCGAAAAACGTATGCAAGAGCTTCGCTGGTACGACCGGGTCGAGACATTTACGCGCCCCGGCTTGATGCTGATGAAGGTCCAGATGAAGGACCAGGCGCCTCCTACCGCAATCCCGGAACAATTCTATCAAGCCCGCAAAAAACTCGGCGATGAAGCGCTCAAGCTCCCGGCGGGAACCATCGGCCCGTTCATCAATGACGAATATGCCGACGTCACCTTCGCTCTCTACACTGTGCAGGGAGACCGGATGCCGCCACGGCAATTGACGCGAGAGGCGGAATCGCTTCGCCAACGCCTGCTGCAAGTTGCAGGCATCAAAAAAGTCGACATCCTCGGAGAGCGGCCCGAGCGCATCTTTGTCGAATTCTCTTATGCAAAGCTCGCGACGCTCGGGATCAGCTCACGAACGATCTTCGATGCTCTAAATCGACAGAATGTCGTTACCGCATCCGGGTCCGTCGACACCAACGGCCCTCAGGTGTTCGTGCGCGTCGAAGGCGCTTATGACGATCTGCAAAAAATTGCGGACACGCCGATTGTGGCGGGAGGGCGCGTCTTGAAGCTCTCCGACGTTGCCGATGTGAAGCGCGGCTACGAAGATCCCGCTACATTCCTCATCAGGCATAACGGCGAGCCCGCGATGGTGCTCGGCGCCGTGATGCAGGACGGCTGGAACGGCCTCGATCTTGGTAAGGCCCTCGACGAGGAAGAAGCCAAAATCGCCAAGACTCTCCCCGCTGGCATCTCCTTCACCAAGATCATCGATCAGGCCGAAAATATCCGGGAATCGATCGACGAGTTCATGTTGAAGTTCTTCGTCGCGCTTGCGGTTGTCATGATCGTCAGCCTCGTGAGCCTCGGCTGGCGCGTCGGCATCGTCGTGGCCGCGGCTGTACCTTTGACGCTCGCCGCCGTATTCGTGATCATGATGATCACCGGTCGAAACTTCGACCGCATCACGCTCGGCGCACTCATCTTGGCGCTCGGCCTGCTTGTCGATGACGCGATCATCGCCATCGAAATGATGGTTGTGAAACTTGAAGAAGGTTACGAACGCACCAAGGCAGCGGCTTATGCCTGGAGCCATACGGCAGCTCCGATGCTTTCCGGAACGCTCGTGACGGTCATCGGTCTGATGCCCGTGGGCTTTGCCAAGTCCACGGCGGGCGAATATGCCGGCAACATCTTCTGGATTGTCGCGTTTGCGCTCATCACATCTTGGATCGTTGCCGTCGCCTTTACCCCGTACCTGGGCGTGAAGTTGCTTCCCGACATCAAGCCGATTCCGGGAGGCCATGCGGCCATTTATTCGACGCCGAACTACGAGCGTTTCCGGCGAATGGTCCGCTGGGCCGTCCGCCGCAAGTTCATCGTGGTTGGATTCGTGGTGCTACTCTTCATTGCGGCTGGCGTCGGCATGGCTGGCGTGAAGCAACAGTTCTTCCCGAGCTCGGACCGCCGCGAACTTCTCGTCGAGGTGCAGTTGCCGGAAGGCTCGAGCATCGAGGTTACGAAAGCCGCGGTCGCCAAGGTCGAAGCCTGGCTGAAGACGCAGCCGGAAGCAAAAAGCGTGGTGTCATTCATCGGCCAGGGAGCGCCGCGCTTTTTCCTCGCCTACGATCCGGAGTTGCCCGACCCCTCGTTCGCAAAAATCGTCGTGCTGACACCAAGTTCGGAAGCTCGCGATACTTTGAAATGGCATGCCCGGCAGAAGATCGCCGAAGGCTTGGCGCCGGAAGCACGTGTTCGCGCGACTCAGTTCGTATTCGGACCTCCTTCTCCCTTTCCCATTGCGTTCCGCGTCATGGGACCAGATCTCCCCAAACTGCGGGACATCTCTCAAAAGGTGGTCGCGATCATGCGAGCGAATCCGCATACGCGCGACGTCAATACCGATTGGACGGAGCGAACGCCTTCGGTGCGCTTCACGCTTGATCAAGACCGCCTACGCTTGATCGGCTTGTCGCCAAGCGACGTCGCGCAGCAACTGCAATTTTTGCTGACAGGAGTGACGGTAACAGGTGTCCGCGAGGACATCCGCACGGTTCAGGTGATGGCACGCAGTGCTGGACCGGATCGGCTCGACCCGACGAAGCTCGGCAATCTCGTTCTGCAAAACGACAGCGGTCAATTGGTGCCGCTAAGCCAGATCGGACATATCGAAATCGTCCAGGAAGATCCTATTCTGAAACGGCGAGACCGCACGCCGACGATCACGGTGCAGAGCGACATCGATGAATCCACGCAACCGCCACCGGTCTCGATCGAAGTGCAGCAAGCTCTACATCCGCTGATCGCGTCGTTGCCCGACGGCTATCGCATCGAGATGGGCGGAAACATCGAGGAAGCAACCAAAGCCAACGACGCGCTGGCTCCCATATTTCCGATCATGTTCATCCTCACGCTGATCGTGATCATCTTCCAGGTGAGATCGTTCTCAGCGATGTGGCTGGTGGTTGCGACCGCACCGCTTGGCCTCATCGGCGTGGTACCGACGCTCTTGATCTTTCAACAGCCGTTCGGGTTCAACGCCATTCTCGGTCTTATCGGGTTGTCGGGCATCTTGATGCGGAACACCTTGATCCTGATCGAACAGATCAAGAGCAACAAGAGCGACGGCCTTGATGACTATCACGCCGTGGTCGAAGCAACGGTGCAGCGGGCCCGACCCGTCGTGCTCACCGCGATGGCGGCCGTGCTCGCCTTCATCCCGCTGACGACTTCCGTTTTCTGGGGCTCGATGGCCTATACGCTGATCGGCGGAACGGCTGTCGGCACATTCTTGATACTGCTCTTTCTGCCGGCGCTTTATGCCATTTGGTTCCGCGTTCGTCCGACCGAAGCAGTATCGCACGCACACGGCACCGAATTGCTCGCAACGTCGTGATGGGCGCCGATAAGAAAAGAGAGGAAACGTGTCATGCGGCTAACACGCGAAGCTAAGGCCCAGCATCATGACGAGATCACATTAGCGGCATCGAAGATGTTGCGCGAACGCGGGATCGAGCGGACGAGCCTCATCGATCTCATGCGGACGGCGGGACTGACGCACGGCGGCTTCTACCGGCACTTTAAATCGAAAGACGAACTGGTCGCCTTGTCGGCCTCGAAAGCCTTTGAGGAAGTCGCCGAGCGGTTCGATAAAAGGACAGCCGAAGCCGGACCAAAGACGGCACTCATCGCGTATGTGCTCGAATACCTTTCCGATGTGCACCGTGACGATCCCGGCATGGGCTGCATGATTTCGGCGTGTGGGGCGGATGCGTCCAGGCAGGGCGCAATCGTCCGCGGGGCCTTCACAATTGGCATCAGCAAATTGCTTGATCTTGCGGCAGAAGGATTGTCCTGCCCAGATGTAAAGCGAGCCGATCGCGCCATTGAACTCGGAGGGCTGATGTTGGGTGCGCTTGTAATGGCGCGCGCGACCAATGATGCAGACTTATCGAAGAGTATTCTCGCCAAGGCGCGGCATCGCGCGCTGGAAATCATAGAAGAGAAAACTTGACGCTTTTGGTATGCGCCGATGCGTCGTCGCGCTGGTGAACCTTCAAATATTTCCAGATGCCGAGAAAGCCAGCCGCTTTGCTCATTCAAAAACAACAAAGGGAGAAATCGAATGTCAGCGCCGCTTGAAACTAAACCAAGCATGCTTCAAATTTCAGATACACTCAGTCTGCGTTATCAGAAGACCGGCGACGGACCTCCGTTGGTTCTCATGCATACGATTCGCACACAGCTCGAATATTTTCGAAGTCTGGCACCTGCCCTTGCCAAATCGTATACGGTCTACGCCATCGATCTTCCCGGGCATGGCCGTTCGCCGATTGATCCCCACGCGCGCTTGGATGAGCCGTATTTCAGACAAGGCGTTGTAGGCTTCATCGAGAAACTCAACCTCACCGACATCACGCTCGTCGGCGAGTCGATTGGGGGTGCATTGGCCCTCACGGTCGCGGCCGCAATTCCGCATCGCGTAAAGCGGGTCTTTGCGATCAATCCGTACGACTACGAAACTCGCTATGGCGATGGCATCCGGCGCGGTAACTGGTTTGCGAATTTTATCATCGGAAGTTTGCAGGTTCCGCTTCTTGGCGCGTTCAATGCCTCGTTGGAAAACAGGATGATCCTTGGGAAGATCATGGGCGGCGGCTATCACGACCCGCGTAAACTTCCTGCCGACCTTCTCACAGAATTCGATAAAGTGGCGCATCTTCCCGGCTACAAACGCGCCGCGCGTAAAGTACTGGCGGGTTGGCGATCTTGGAGCAAGGCGCGCGATCAGTATCGGGGAATCACAGCGCCCGTGACGCTGATCTATGGCGACAGCGATTGGTCGAGCCCTAACGAGCGGGAACGCACGCGCGCCCTGATACCGCATGCACGCATGTTCACGCTCAAAGACACCGGTCACTTTTCAGCTGTCGAAAACCCCTCAGAACTGGCACTCATCATTCACGAAAGTTAGCGAGGGAAAATCGGATCGTCGGCCTGACGGAACAAGATGATGTCACTTTGGAAAGGAAGGCTGCTGGCGCATTCGGTTAGCCATTCTATTGCTCTCCGTTCTGACTTCGCGTCGGGCGGTCTATTCTGACAATCTGCACCCCCTTCGTTCGCACCGACCCGCTGGCGACGCTTCCTCGCGGCGCTTGCTCTCTGCCGCTCCGTCCGCTTGACGTAAAGCCTAGCGGCCTGGGGCGTCTTGTGACCGGAGAGTGTCATCACGCCCTGCCTGGTCAGATCCGCATCGCAAAGCTCGGTCATATCGCCGGGCGACATGAGAATCGAGAGTGACGTGATTGGCGAGTGGTGCCGCCTTCCGGGCCCCGCACGCGACGCTGTGCAAAGACCATCGAATAAGGCCGCGCCGGTCCGCGTTCTCCGGATGTCAGCGCGATCGGCACTCGCGTGCGTCGGTGTGGGATTATTCGTTCTCTACATGCATTTTTTTAAACCAACGTCATACGTTTCAGCATGGTCCTAGGCGCAGGAACGGTCCCCGGATTGGGCGTGCTGTGGCTATGTGAGGAGATATCTGCTCCTACGAGGTGACCGAGAAGACGAAGACGGCGGGCACGCGGACAGCGAACCGGGATCAGCTCGAACGGGATTCACAGGAGGCAGGCTGGGCGGAGTGCGCTGCGGCCCGACATCTCAATTGTAAGGAGCTTTGGTGTCCGTCAACGACATGTGCAAACTCACTCTTTCACTTTAAGGGAGAAGAATTTTTTGATCTTTGCCCGACGAAAATATTTTCCAACTCGCCCGTATTCCGACGAAGATAAACCCTGCTTGAAAATGGAGCGCGCGGTTGCTGTACTGAAACGCTTCGTGATTTCTTTGAAGGTCGCCCTATATCCGAACTCCGCGCAGATCTGTGTAATATGACGCGTAAAGGCCGCGATGATATGAGGATCCTTTGCGAAGGGGGGAACCGCCATACCCATTTGCCCAAGCTGGTCGATCAGGGACCAGTATCGCCCTGGCAGCAACCAGTTGAAATCGGTTGAATTGCGAAGAACACACTCGACCGTTTCAGCGCGGTTGGAAGTGGCTTGCGCCACGTAGGCACGGGTCCCGCGCCGAAGGCCAGGAAGAGTTTCTGAATTCGAAAAGTAATTGGCCTGATGATGGCGATAGGCGGAAGACGGAAAATCGATCAGCGCGGTCCCGCCGATAGCGTGGGAAAGATGATTGAAATGATTGTCGGCTGCCCGCATCCGCTTGGTTTGACCATCTGCTATTCGGCAGAAATTTAATACCGTACGTCTGAACATATTTGCGGAGCCAGGTGCCCAACACCAACCACTTTCGCTTGCTTTCCGGACAAGCGTCCTCGCGTTTAGTATGCCGAAATGGTCCTCGGACACGGTCGATAGCCGCGGCAGGATATGAGCATCTCGGAAACAGTACCTATCCGCAACGCCGAATCCGAATTTGTCATATTGCGACGTTATTATACCGCCATCAGCGTTTATTTCTAACACGTTGCTGGATGTCAGGGCCACACTTCTTGGTAGCGCGAGGTGTACTTGGACGTGTGTCGACGCGAAGTTCGAAAAGAGGACATCGTCAGCGTCGACGAACGTGACAAAGCTCCCTTTGATATGATCCAGCGCCCACAAGGCTGCGCCGAGGTGACCCAAATTCTCGTCAAACGTGATGACTTTGAATCTTTCGTCCTGTTCAATCGCGCGGACGATTTCGTCGCCGCTCCGATCAGTGGATCCGTTGTCGATGACGAGACATTCAAATTGAGGATAATCCTGGGCTCTGATCGATGCTATCGTCTCAGCCACGTACTGCGCATAGTTCCAGCAAATAAGCACGAATGAAACTAAGGGTGGCCGAAGCCCGACCGGGGCAATAGCATCCAATGGTTGCCCGGCAATGGATATGGCAACGGCCTGCGTGGCCGCGCGGTGGTCAAATTTGATAAACTGTTCTCGGTCAGTCGTCTGGAGCATTTCGATCCTCTTGGAACGTATACTGATACACTAGACGCGCTCGGACCGCTTGCGTCGATGTTGCAGCGATGTTTTTTTAACGGTTTTACTTGCTCGCGGGATAACTTTTTCAGCCGCTTCAACGGCGAAATTCAAAAGGCAGGGGATGACTGCCCAGTGTTTGCCCAACTTCTCCGGAGGCCGTCTGCGTCGGCGCGCGTAAGCGGCTTCAAACACGCCGCCTTTAAGGCCTGGATAGGTGCCGCGTTGTGATCCGCAATACCGATAAATTATAAGGCATAGCCCCTAAGAAGAGCGCGGCCGCTGACTTCGACGAATTTGCGGTGCTGCCCAAGATATCGCTCGGCCAACGCATCTTCGGCGGCGCGTTCACAATCGTGGACGAAAACCTTTGCACCGCAGGCTGCGAGACGCGACGCGTGGTAGATGCTTTTCATCCGGCCAGGAAGGTCTCCCCGATACCCTGCCGGGCCATCAACGAAAATGACATCCCAGCGGCGCTGACGGACAGAGCGCGGCAATTTCATCTTGAGCTTACGTGGATGCTTGAGAAGAGAGCGCCATTTCTCCTGACGCGTACCGTAGTGGACATCGTGCACCTCGGCCGAGGTCAGCACGCCACGTGCTTTTTCCGCCCATTGCGGATCATCTTCGAGAAAAACCGTGATGCCGCCGCTGTTGGCCTTTTCCCACAATGGGGAATCGTTGCCGCATCCGAAAACCAGAAGGCGGCAATTGGGCTTTGATCGTATAGCGTCCAAGATCACCCTGATCTCGCCGGTGGTCAATTGGATTTCCGATAGCGCGCCTTCCGGTAGATCGAATTCTTTCTCAAGTCGTGCAACTTGTGTCTTGTCGAATTCCGCAAGATGACTGTTGAAGCCCGCCCATGGGACACCACTGATCTCTCCAAATGGCCAAGCCCCGAAGTTGCCGCGGTCGCCGCCCAGCTCCTCCGACAACTCATCAATCAACGCGAGGAAACGAAGGCGCTCCGGTTCGATTTTCTGCAACGTCTTCTCGCGGATGTATTGACGGGGAATATCGCGCTCCTTGAGAGCCGCGACGGCGTCCCGGACCGAGCGCGGATCTGGTTCGCAAATAATGACGTATTCCGGATCGAAGAAAACATCGCGGCCCCCGATGCTCGGGGTGCTGACGACGGGTAGCCCTGCGAGCAGGTATTCCATGGCGGCGTAACTGGCGCCTTCAACTTCCGACAGGATCAAACCTGTCGCGGCGCGGGCAAGCGCGATGTTGACATCCTCTTGCGATTGTTTGACCGGCAATCCGTCAGCGAGATCGTTCAACAGCACGTGGCCAGGACATAGGGCTTTCGTTTTGGGCCAAAGCGCACGGAAATCCTTCTGCCGTGCTTCCTGTGGTTCGGAATAGGCAAGATAGGCCACCTTCTCGATGTCTGCGGCAAGCTCGTGTCGTTTTTCGGGGACAAATCGCGCGTTGTAGATTGCATCAAATTCAATTGCCACGTCCGGCAGTGGCCGAAAAATCTGTTCCGAAACCGTGAACTTATGATTGAGAAAAAGTGCCGGCTGCCCGACGCTTTCGAGCACGCGTTTTTCCTCAAGCGTATTGCAGATGTAGCGCAGCCTGTGCTGAGGATACCGTTGTGTGTGAGAGAGGAAGGATTGGCTCAGTCTGCGTGCCCTCTCTGGAGGCTCGATCGTCCAAGTAGGAAAAATGATGAAGCCGGCTTTCACGTCGCCATAACGTCGGCCGAAAGCTCGGGCCACGCCGACATATTCGTCGTAAGATATGCCTGAAAGAAAAATTGGTGGATCCGCAGAAAGGACTTTCACGGGGCCAAATCGAATTGGAGATCCCCTCAACTCTGGCAAGCGTCCAGTTTCGGACGAAAGTGTATCCGATGTAGAATGCGATGTGGTGGGCCGCCGCTTGCGGAAAATGTCTTCGATGAGACGCGGCAGCCGCATATTTTAGTGTCCTCGGTTGTGCCTCTGCGAGCTGGGTAATTGATACAACTTATGCAAGCCTAGGCGCGGCCAAGACAAGGCGGAGAAGCGTGTCGTCAACAACTTGGGAAATGGCTTCCCTGATTCGTCAGGTTTGATTGTTGCATTATTGTTGCCAGTCTTGATCGTCCGCTCCGCGTCGGCCTGAGACACCTCTCAGGCACTTGCAGAAACATTTGGATCGGAAAAGGATTTGCTAGCGGCATGTGCGCAGAACTCCCTCACGTTCCTTCGCCGTTCATCAGCGATCAGCGTACCCAGGGCCTGCTATATCCGTCCCGTCACGAATCTCGGAGGCGAATGTGAAAGTTCTCATTTTTGGCATGTTGCTGCTACTGGCTTGTGCCGCCGCATTCGCGGTTAGAGCGGTACGGATTAAGCGGCGTCAGTTCGACAACAGGAGCGATGTAACAAAGCTCATTGTATCCGCCGGAAATCGCCGCCGAGATTCGAAAACGAAAGCGCGCTTCATGGGCGAACGTTAATCGTGCCATTCATGTTGGCAATATTTCTGATAGCGATGATCTCGGGGTGCGCGGCCCTGCCTGAACCCGGATGCGCGGGGCATCGTTGCGATCCCTCCGTCGACGAGCAGTTCAAAAGAAATGCCAGCTGGGACGCCCGAACGCCTGACGAATACGCTAAGATTCCAGCTAACAACTGAAATTCATTGTTGGCACAGTCAATGCAGCTGGTCGCGGTATGGATCAGCTGCGCAATGCCTTTCCCTTTAAATATTCCAAGCGTTTAAACGTCGTTTTGGCGTTAATCGCGATGGGTTTGATCGCGCCGGTCGCAGTACTTCCGGTGCCGCTGTTTCGAGATCTATTCACCGCGCTTCTCAAAATCGCACAGTCGGGCGGAAATTTACCGTCCTAATTCGAGCCGGGGGACGCGACATCATCTTTGCAACGACTGTTCGGGCAGCCACGTCCGATTGGACTTGGGCGGTCTCACGTTTAGCCGTCATGAACCCGACCGACGATCTTCGCTGATTGCTCTGAGGATCGCATCATAAGTTCCGGAATGAAGCCCCGCGTCCAAGAGATGATCTCTGTGCGGCCCGATCTTGCAGCACGCCGACGTGGGATGAATTTCTGTCTTTGCCGGGAAAAAATCCCTTAAAAATCAGCATTGCCAATCAGTTGTCGCTCGCTAGAAGGAGCAAAGGATTAGGAGCGAGAGGTGAGCAAGGCCAACCGTGAAGCTGCTCATCGTCGAGGATCATCCGATCGTCATATCCGGCTGCCGCGCGCTCTTCGCAAAGATCGATGGTATAATAATCGTCGAGGCGCGAACGGTAACGGCAGCCCGTGCCGCGATTTCGCGCGATGCGCCCGATGTGACGATCATCGACATCAATCTTCCCGACGGTTCAGGGCTTGAACTGACTCGCGAGTTCATCGCGCACGATCCCGACGCACGGATCGTTGTGTTTTCGATGAACGACACGCCGATCCTTGCCATTCAAGCCATTCAGGCCGGCGCCAGAGGTTATGTCAGCAAAAACGGTGGTCCGGCCGATCTTCGCGAGGCGGTGCTTGCGGTCGGTCGCGGTGTGACGTGGATCTCCGATGACCTCGTGCAGGAAATGGCGCTGCTTCGAGCTCAAAACGATGAGTCGGCGGCGTTTCTCAGCGAGCGCGAGCAACTTGTGTTGCGGATGTTGGCTCGCGGGCGGAGCATGGCCGAGATCGCAAATGACATTTCGGTGTCGTACAAGACGGTCGCGTCGGACAGCGCGATTCTGAGAAAGAAGCTCGGGGCGCGGACATCGACAGAGATGGTGCGGATCGCCCTCGAGATGAAGCTGATTTGATGCTGATCGCAGCGGTCGACAGCTGGACATCCGCCCGGGAATGAATTCCTGGAATCTATTCCAATTTATCACCTTAATACGGCAAAGGTCTCGTCGTTCGTTCCGTCGACAGTTCGCGCCGTTCGCTCAGCGATCATACGCGCTCACGCGTTGAGATATTCGTCGAGGCCGACGGCCAGTCCATCGAAGACCGCCCGGCAGCGGGGCGTTGTCCGCAAATTCTCATGCATGGCGAGCCAAGAGCCGAGTTGGAGTTTGAATGTGTTTGGCAGCACGCGCACGAGATCCGGCTCCTGCCGCGCGAGGCCAACTTGGCAGAAGCCGATGCCAAACCCGGCTTTGATCGCGCGCCATTGCGCGACATCGCTGTCGGCGCGGAAGGCGAAGTTGAGCGCTTCGGCACCGGGCACGCGGCTGCGCATTGCGCGAATGGCCGGCGTCTCGCGGTCGAAGCCAATCAAGCTATGGTCGGCAAGATCGCCGGGCGTGACCGGAGTTCCTGCTCGGGCGAGATAATCCTTGCGAGCGTGGAGGCCAATGGTGACCTCGCCCAGCTTCCTAATCACCAACGCATCTTGATCAGGTTCTACCATACGCACCGCGACGTCGGCGTCGCGGCGCAAGAGATTGTCGACGACGTTGGAGAGAACCAGTTCGAATACCAGCGCCGGATACTGTCGCCGGAGTGTGGTCAATATCGGCGGCAATATTTCAGCGCCGACGATCTCGCTTGCGCTGATGCGCACCGTCCCCCTGATTTCGGAGCCCAGGCCGGATGCCATTCGCAACATCGCCGCGGCATTCGCTTCGACGTTTTCTGCGTAGGGCGCCAGTTCCAACGCGGCGTCGGTCGGTGAAAGGCCCTGTTGGGAGCGCGTGAACAATTCAAGTCCCAACGCTGTCTCGAGCGCGTCGATATGGCGAGCCAGCGTCGGTTGAGAAAGGTTCAAGGCGCGCGCCGCCGCCGACAGAGATCGCTGCCGAAGGACGGTCAGGAAGCTTAGGTAGAGATTCCAGTCGGGTTGGGTGGCATTCATCTATTTGAGTATAGTTACTACACAAATTTCGGCAATTCCGTTTAGTGCAGGGCTTCTCCATCTTGGGGTCACACTCAAGCGACGGAGACAAGACGTGACAGATCAAACGGCGCTCGTACTTGGCGCGACGGGGGGCATTGGCGGTGAGGTGGCCCGCCTCCTCGTAGCCCGCGGTTGGACGGTGCGCGCGCTTAGCCGCAACCCGGACCACCTTTCGGAGGCTGCGAGGGCCTCGCGAATCCAATGGATCCGGGGCGACGCCATGTCCGCCGACGATGTCTTGGCCGCTGCCGCTGGCGTGTCCGTCATTGTCCACGCCGTCAACCCGCCCGGCTATCGCAAATGGGGCGAACTGGTGCTGCCGATGCTCGACAACACCATCGCCGCTGCACGCTTCTCCGGCGCACGCATCGTCTTGCCAGGTACCGTCTACAATTTCGGGCCGGACGCATTCCCCGAGCTGCATGAAAATTCTCCGCAGCATCCGGTCACCGCCAAAGGCCGCATTCGCGTCGAGATGGAAAAGAGGCTTCGCGCCGCCGCGGATGCAGGTACGCCTGTCCTGATCGTGCGGGCTGGCGACTTCTTTGGACCGAAAACGGCCAACAACTGGTTCTCGCAAGGTCTCGTTAAGCCCGGCAAACCGGTGACCGCAGTGAGCTATCCGGGCAAGCGCGGCATCGGCCATCAATGGGCGTATCTGCCCGACGTCGCCGAGACGATTGTCCAACTTCTGGAACGGTCAGATGTCCTGGAGATTTTCGCGGGCTTCCATATGGAAGGGCATTGGGATGCTGACGGAACGCGGATGATCGCCGCGATCCGCGAGGCGTGCGCCAATCCGGATATCAAAGTCCACCGATTTCCGTGGCTGCTCATGCGGATGTCGTCGCCGTTCGTGCCCCTGTTTCGCGAACTTGCAGAGATGCGCTACCTCTGGACAACTCCCATCCATATGAACAATTCGCGGCTCGTCGCGGTTCTTGGTGCCAACCCCATACCCCGTTGGCCGTCGCCGTCCGCGAGACCTTGGCGGGCATGGGGTGTTTGGACACGACTCCGGGGCGTGCTTGAACCAGCCTGCGCGGGAGTTCCTTCCAGATCGCGCGGACACAGCAAGTGAGCTTGAAACTCTGAGACCGCGCTTTACGAAGCACGCAAGCAGTCCATCGAGCAAGGCGAAGCGCGTTTCCAACAACTGATCGACCAGATCGAAAGCCAGATCGACGGCTTGACGGCATCTCTCTCGGCGCGGACCCGCCAACACGACATTTCCATTCGCGAGCTTGAACACCTGCATACGCTCGACAAGAGCGGTCTCGTCCAGACGTCGCGCTTGAACGATATGGAACGCAACGTCGTCGACCTTGAAGGTAGATCGTTCCGCACGGCGCTCGAATATCTCGTCAAGCCGGTGCGAGATCAGATGGCCCCCGCCTTCGACGAACGGTAACGGCAGCGAGAAGGCCGCTGGAACCGCTTTTTGCTCAGATGTCAAAGAAATAAAGTTGGACACATGGGCATTCGTAGCCTACGGCTTCAAGAGATTAGGACTGGCGGCGCCAACGGATTGTTGGAATTGCCGCCACGCAGGTAAGGCCGGGCGAAAGGCTTGGTGCAGTCACCTTCGCCGACGAGATAGTCTCTTTGGCGCGAACTCGGCGAAGCTGAGTTCTTCATCAACCGACGCGCCGGCGACGGCTTTTCGCGAAAATTGGCGCTGGTCGTTGACGGCTGGAACTGCATTGCCAACCGGCAATCTCATCGAGCCTCACGTATCCCGTGTTCCTCGACTAACATTTGATAGCGACGCGCATTGTGCGTCTCGCGACTTCCGGGCGCTCCCGCGCACGTCATAGAGCCCCGGCGAAAGGAAAATTTGTGTCCCAAGGAAGTGCTCTTAAAGATCCGTCCGCCGCCGCGTCGCGTGGCGCCAAGCAAACGTGCGTAAACGAGGACTGCGGTCGCCGCTTCTATGATTTGCAACGGTCGCCTGTCGTGTGCCCTTATTGCGGCACGCCCTACGACGCGACGGTGGTTGCGCGACACGAGTTCGAAATGGCCACCAAGCCGAAAAAAGGGAAGAGCTATCGGCTGGTCGAACCGCCGGCGCCGGTTGCCGATGACGACGCGGAAGCGGAAGTGGTCGCGGAGGCCGACGACGGTACGGACGTTGACGATGGCGCCGCATCGGCTCCGGACATTCTAATTGACATCGACGATGAGGACGAAGACGCGGCAGGCGAGGTTCTCGGTCATGATACCCCAAGGGACGAAGCGAGCTAAATCAGGCGTTCGCGCGCTCGAAAAATTTGCAACATGGATTCCTCGAAAATGACGGGGCCAATCAAGCGCGCGCTAGAGCTAGCCAAGTCCGGACGATGCCAGACGATCAAGCAAGTTTGCGATCGTCTGCAGGCCGAAGGCTATCCGGCCGCGCCGGAGACGAAACCGACCCTGATGGGGCGGTTTCGCATGATGATCAAGGATGCGAGACATCGCCTCGGGAGTGGAAGCTAGATGACCAATTCTGAAGTCACGCTCAGCGTCGACGGCCGAGACACGGTCTTCCATCTCGAGACCGATGCATTTGCTGCCGCCGCAAGGGAGTTCGAAGTCCGCGGCGAGCAACTCGAAATCAGTGTGAAGATGGGCGGCCGAGTCTACGTCGGGCCGCAGCAGATGCGACATTGGTGGGCGATGAAAAGGGAGGGGAAGTATTACGGCGACATACCATACTGACGCCTGCACATTCCCGCCGAGATGGCACCCCAGCTCAGCGATCGCTTTCCGGAACCGTTACCGCGCCGGAAATGAGATCGCGAAGCTGCTTGCGAAGCAGGGGGCCTTGAATCTGAGCTGTCACATATCCTTCGGAATGCAATGCCCGCCGTATATCATCCACGGTTCGGCATTTGCCCGATCTCGCGAGTTCGAACGCTCTCTCAAGTGGCGTTGGTTGCATGATGTCACCTTGCGAGGGACTGACCCCACGGAATAGCCGTCCTAGTTGGGCATGCGGCCGAGTTGCTTGAGCGCTTGCAGTATGGCGCACTGAGCCATAAGCGGCGCATCCCGATGCCCTTCTTTGAACCTCTCGAGGATCGTGCTAGCGAGCACGCCGACGAGCGATTCAAGTTCGGCAGCATCGACGTCGTGGACTTCAATCAGTTCGTTGCAAGCAATTGCGACCGCGCCTTTCAACATGGCATCGTGCGCGTCGTCCGCCGGAATCGGAATTGTGAAAACGGCCTTCATGAGACGGTCCAGCCGCATCCAGGCGGGAGCGCGTCAGGAGCACTCTCAGCCGGCAGAGCCCAAACTGTAACTGCCGATGCCCATCTTTTACCAGAGGGCGGGGCCGATGCCAGCGGCGATGATGCCCCACTTGATCGCCGCAGAGGCCGATTTTATTGGATTTGCAGGAATTGAGCGCGTTTGCTTGCCCCCGCGACGTTTGTACTTGCAAAAAGGGGGGGCTGGCATTATGTTTCGCAATATCGAGCTTCGCCGAAACGACTTGGCCTCGCCGCCGAGTGCGTGCCTGACCGACGACCTTCCAAAAAAACTCGAGTAAACTCCTCCGACACTGTTGGGGGGAAACGCGCGCAACTAATCGAGGAATATTATCTCATGCAAACCGGAACCGTGAAATGGTTCAATAGCCAAAAGGGTTTCGGCTTTATCCAGCCGGACGAAGGCGGTAACGATGTTTTTGTTCATATCAGCGCCGTAGAGCGCGCCGGCATGCAAAGCCTCAACGAAGGACAGAAAGTGTCTTTTGACGTTGTTGCTGATCGCCGGAGTGGCAAATCCTCAGCCGACAATCTGCGAGCCGCTTAACAGCGGTTTCGACGCAAACGATCAGGCTCGACCACGGATGTACTGGCGACAAGTTTGATCGATGAAGCCCGCGCCTGCTCTGCCAGCCGCGGGTTTTTTATTGCATCGGAGCTATCAGGAGATGGCCCATGGCGATAATACCAAAAAATATGACGAACGCCGCCGCCGGCAAGCTACGCCGCGCTCAAGAGGCGTCGCAAGCGATGAAGGATCACGAGGCGGAACGATTAGCCACCCGGGCTAAGACCGAACGCCTCCGGGCCGAACGGCTCGCCCGCGAAGCTGCGACCCCAGTCGCCGCCCCGACGAAAAAGCGCCGGTGACCCAAGGGCGCTTTCCGCTTGGACAGCGTCCAGTAGGCGTGCCTTCGAAGTCTTTTTAAAGTGAGAATTGCGCCGGTTTCCGCTTCCCCACTTGGGTTCGGCGTATCGACTATTGAACGCGCAAATGGCCCCGATGGTGCGATAGCGCATCCTCGGACCGTCACCGGCAGACGCTGCGTCACGGCGATACGGGACGCCTGACCGCCACCGCCGTTAGACTGCTCCCCAGGGCGGCCAATTGGGGAATTTCCGGGATGAGCGTTTTCCACGGAGTCTGCGGGCTTGCGGGCCTGCTTTTCATTGCCTGGCTTTTGAGCGAGGACCGCTGGCGCGTGCCGCTGCGTGTCGTGATTGGCGGCGTCGCCCTGCAAATCGCTTTGGCCATCCTCTTCGTCAAGTTCCCGCCGGCGACCAAGATTTTTCTGCTGCTCAACGACGGCGTCACCGCGCTCCAGAAGGCGACCGATACCGGCACGGCGCTGGTCTTCGGCTATCTCGGCAGCGCTCCTGCGCCGTTTGTCGAAGCCCATCCGGAAGCAAGCTTCATTCTGGCGTTTCGCGCCTTTCCGCTGGTTCTGGTGATCAGCGCGATTGCATCGCTTCTGCTCTATTGGGGCATTCTCCAGCGCGTGGTTGGCGCGCTCGCCTTTGCGCTGCGGCGGACGCTCGGGATCGGCGGAGCGTTGGCGCTTGGAGGCGCCGTGCATATTTTTGTCGGCATGGTGGAAGCGCCGCTCCTGGTCCGCCCCTACCTCAAGACAATGTCGCGCGGCGAACTCTTCGCGCTGATGAGCTGCGGAATGGCCGGCATCGCCGGCACGATGATGGTCGTCTATGCGGCAATACTCGGCCCGGTTATTCCCGATGCGCTCGGCCAGATCCTGATCGCGTCAATCATCAGCACGCCCGCGGCACTGGCGGTCGCGGCGCTCATGGTGCCCTTCGCTCCGGACAGTGAGGAGGCCGGTGAACTCTCCATATCCGATGCGCCTCAAAGCACGATGGAAGCGATCGTCCGCGGAACCATCGACGGCATTGGGATCGTAGCGACGATCATCGCCATGCTGATTGTGCTGGTCGCACTGGTGAGCCTCGTCAACCTTGCTTTACGCCTGCTGCCGCATCAAGGCGACCCGATCACGTTGCAGCACATCTTTGCCTATGCCTTCTGGCCGCTCCTGTGGATCATCGGCATCCCCACGCAGGATCTTTGGACGACATCCCTCCTGATGGGCACGAAAACCGCTCTCAACGAATTCGTCGCCTATCTCAATTTGTCCCAACTGCCGACGGACGCCTTGAGCCCGCGCTCGCGGCTCATGATGACGTATGCGCTATGCGGCTTCGCCAATTTCGGGAGCCTCGGCATTCTCGTCGGCGGCATGACGACGATGGCACCCGAACGCAAGAACGACATCATTTCTCTCGGGGCGCGCTCTATCCTGTCGGGCACGTTCGCGACATTGATGAGCGGCGCCGTGATCGGGATGATCAGCTAATAGCGAAGGCGTTTTAGTCTCTCATCCCAATGAAGAATGTATTTTATCGGGCGAATAAGAAAAACATTGCTGCATGTCGCGTTGGGAACTCGGAATTCCAGGCGCTACGTTTTCTCCGGACGAGCAGGCGCCTTCATGTCTGTCGCGTTGAGGAGCGTTCAATGCGGACCTTTGGATATTCAGCCGATGAGCTCTCCGGCTTTTACGCGGTGCTCGATCGGGCGGCGCGCCAAGCCTCGGAGCGCGAGGTCGAGCTGTCCATTTCGATGATGCGCAAGCGTTTGTTCGCGGCCGCAGGCCAAGGTGAACGCGATGTCGATAAACTCATTCAAGCGATATTCGCTCAAGACGCATCGGTCGCCCAGTCGGTGGCGGCATAACCTCCCGCGCGAAATATTTTCTGGAACCACGAAACTATTTGGCCGGTTGCCGCGTATCGAAAATGACCTTTGAGGGTATTAAATGCCATTACCTGCAAGCGGCCATGAGCTTACGCAGCCGGCCATAGGGATCGTCTATCAGCGCGCGATCGACGCCTACACCGCGGAGGATGCGATGCGTTATCATAGCGAGTTGGTGGACCTCCTCGCCATCGAGGCGATGATCGTCAAGATGAGTTCCCGGAGCGACGCGGAAACAGACCAAGCAATACTCGATATCCAAGCCTGCGCTCAATATCACCGCGACGCCGTCGATCGGCTGACCGACATTATCGAGTCCAAACAGCAATTCATTTGGCGGCCCTGATCTCAATCTCGCCACCGACCACGACCAAGCGGTAAAAGCCTGTCTGGGCCCTGCAACTTAGCGTCGATCGCAATTGGTGCTGCTTGTTCGACGAAACATTCTCAAGAAGCAGATGTTCGTCCGTCCCCGCACGGTCCGTATGCTGTTGATAAACTCGACCGGAGCCTTGCTTCGAATCTCACATCGATCGAATTTTCAGCGTCTCCCATCATTGGCAAATTTTGGAGAGATTTACACCCCGGCAGCAGTTGCCCTCGCTCGTCGGGGTGTCCTTTTTTCGATGGCGGATCTGTGTTCTATCCGCGTCGCTGCGCGGCATCGATCAATTGCGATAGGTATTTCTTGGCCCGGCCTTCGATCTGCGCCGGGGAATAGCCTTCTTCGCGCAAACGGCGGTTGAGCTTCTGTACTGTCTCGACGGCGCCCGAGCGCGCCATATCGACGGCCCGGTCGAACGATGCGAATTTCTGAGGGTTGCTGCGCCGGTATTGCCAGATCACCGCGCCGACCGCCAAGCCTATAGCGCCGGCCGTAAGCAACGCCACGACAGGATGTCCGCTCGCTGCACGCTCTTCGTCGGCATCGTGGAATTCCGTTTCTCCGCGGGATTTGTCCATGTTCGAAAACATCTCCGTTTGAAATTTAAGATTTACGGTTGCGCGGGAGGCGTCTTTTCAACGTTGTCAGACATACTGAAAACGTAAAGTCCTCCCGCGACAGCCAAGATCAGCGGCCAGTTTTTTGTCGCCGTCCGCAATAACGCGGGCAGCAGAATGGGTGCTGCCGCCGAGGCGATGCCCATCAACTGCTCGTTATCGAAGATGGATTTCGTAGGCTCCATCTGCGCGTCGCTCTCGGATGAACTCGGTTGCGCGGCCTGAGGAGTGGATGTCTTGCGAAGCCTGATGGCGATTGCGATGATGCCACCTAGAACGGCGAAGGACGCCGCCACAATGAGATTGCCGACCTCGGCACCGTATGTCCGATTGACGACCATCGACAGGCTGGCGGCCGCGAAGCCAAAGGCCACGATAATGGGCAGGGCGATGATGACGCGGTTGCCGAGATCGCCGATCGCATTATCGACGCTTGCCTCCGCTCTCTCGAATAAGCTTGCGAACACCTGATATCTCCGAGCTTATGCTTTCCAAATCGCGCCGAGGATGAACCCGGCTGCGACCGCCATCCCGAGTGTCGTCATCGGTTGCTCTGCGACCGACTTGTCGACTGCGTTCGAGAAATTCTTTGCCACTTTCTGCATGCTGTCGCCGAGCTCAGATCCTTTCGCCACGAGGCGCTCGCCGGAATCTTGCACATTCGCGGCGGTCCGCTCCAGCGAATGCATGGCCCGCATTCCAGCGTCCACGGCATCATCCGTCATGTCGTGCGATGCTGCTCTAATCCTGTCCGGCGTGTCGGTGCCTGCCATATCGGTTCCTCCAAAATTCCAAGATTGATCTCTGGGCTGAACGTCCCGGGCCGAGCCTTGGTTCCTGAAAGAAAACACTTCAAAATAGGGAATCAGGGCGATGTTGTTCCGGGTTCCCGGAAGTGCTCTTGGTTGCGCCGAGCCTCTTCGATCTCGCGGAGCCTATTCAAGCGTTCGAGGATCGGAAGAGACGTCATCCAATCCATATCTTCCTGCAGAACCCGCTTGAGGTCTTCCGTAATCCGATCCTTGAAGACGTCGATCCAATGAAGCTCATCCGCACCGCGCATCCGCAGCCCGCTCTGGAGGATGCTGGCATCGCTTGTTTTACGCACACTCATGAAAGAGTAATGCCCGCGCACGGAACGTGGTTCCATCCACAGGCCGCGCCCCACCCGGAAAAGGCATTTTCTGCCTCCGTGACCGGTGACAGGGAACCGAGTCGTCCCGGCCGTTGCCATTGTCTCCTTTTGGAGCGCAACGTCGCGTCGCGGTAACCGCTGCGTGAAAATAGCTGCGCGCCGACACCCTGCGGCAAGCTTCGTCGCGCAAACTCCGCCCCGATGAATGCGGAGAATCGGAGAGTTCGCATGAAAGCGCTCGCGGCCACTGCCGTCGCCTGCATGATGATCGCCAGCGCTGCCGCGGCCGCTGACGGGATGGACGGACGCAACCGCGGCGGGCGTGACGGTGGTTGGGGGCCGAACAACGGCGTCGTCGTCGACGTGCCGTGGTCTGCAATCAATAACCCTGACAATTCCGGCATTCCGCCACGCAGCAACTACGAGATCCATTGCCGCGACGTCAGGCACTCCTGCTTTGACCAGTGGGGTGTCAGCGAGCCGGGCTATGGCCAATGCATGGCCGCGCGCGGCTGCTGAACAGGCCCGCGTTGTTGTGCATGCCGCGAGCCCGCAGAAGCATCACGCCTCGACTTTGTCCTGCGTCATCGTTTCAAAATCGCTGGAGTCGTGGCGCTCACGAAGCTGCTCTGAAGGCGGTCCCGAAATTCGGTTGACCATCCGGCCGCGCTTTACCGCCGGGCGCTCGGCGATGGCATTCGCCCAGCGGTTGACGTGAGTATAGTCTTGAACCTGCAGGAACTCGGCGACACCGTATAGGTCGCCTCGCACGAGGTTGCCGTACCAGGGCCAGTTCGCGATATCCGCAATCGAATAGTCGTCACCTGCCAAGAAGCGATGGGTCGCGAGATGGCGATCGAGCACGTCGAGCTGCCGCTTCGCTTCCATTGCAAAGCGGTTGATCGCGTATTCGATCTTGATTGGAGCATACGAATAGAAGTGACCGAGGCCGCCGCCGACATAGGGAGCGCTGCCCATCTGCCAGAAAAGCCAGTTCAGCGCCTCGGTTCGCCCATCGGGATCGGCGGGAAGGAACGCGCCAAACTTTTCCGCGAGGTAAAGCAGGATGGCGCCGGATTCAAACACGCGCCTCGGCTTGCCGTCGCTGCGATCCGTAAGCGCCGGAATCTTCGAATTCGGATTGATCTCGACAAAGCCGCTTCCGAATTGATCGCCCTTGTCGATGCGGATTAGCCAAGCATCGTATTCTGCGCCCGTCTTTCCGATCCCAAGCAACTCTTCCAGCATGATCGTGACTTTTTGACCATTCGGCGTCGCCAGCGAATAGAGCTGCAGCGGATGCTTGCCGACAGGAAGGTCCTTGTCGTGCGCCGGGCCGGCGACGGGACGATTGATGTTGGCGAATTGCCCGCCGCTCGGCGCATCCCAGGTCCAGATCTTCGGAGGCATATAGTCGGGTGAATTTGTCATGTCCGGGGTTCTTGCATCTGATGTTTGTTTGGCTCCGGCGGTGGAGCATGCCGCTTGGATCGCAAGCGACGGCGAAATTTGCCGTCGAGGCATGCCGCGATCATGGCCCGTATCGGCCATCGGCGCCAGCCGTCCACAGAGCGTGCGAGCGCGTCCATTTGAAACGCCTCGGCCCGCTCCAAGCAAATCCGCCATGTCGGGCAGACAAGCCTGAGCGGGAGCGAGATCGTAAACAGCGAGCCTTATGTCCTCCGCACGTCCAAAGCGACCGCGTGGCAAAGCTGTTGAATGATTTCAGCCTGTGTTGAGGGAAAGTAGGGGGTAAGAAAGTGGTGCCCCCTACTTATGCGGCCTTCTGCCATTTCGCCGGTCCTTGCGCCTTGAGCTGCTCTTCGAAATCGCCGATCCGGAACGGCAGCTCGGGTTCCATATTCTCATTGAGAAAGACGAACAGAACGTCCTCGGCATTGCGAAAGCTGAAAAACACGACCACGTCATCGTCACCGCCGCCCTCGAGATGGGGGTCGCCGTTTGCTATTCCGCGTACGTAACTGCCGACCGGCCGCACTTCCTTGAATTCACCATTAGGTCGGTAAAACCGCAGCTCGCCATGCAATACGAGCGTGACGTACGGCACTTTGTGCTGATGCAGTGCTATTCTGGAATTGGCGGCGAACTTGAAAATGGCATCGACGATCCCGTTCTCGCGGTCGACGTTGTAGACGTAGAACCAAAGATCATCGAAGCCTTCGAGTTGGCGCCACGTGATGTTGCTGTCGTCGAATTTGCTGCCGGTCACGGTCGGTTCCTCCGTCATTTTTGAATTCGTTGCGGGCACACGGCGTGCATGCCGAGGGACCATCTGCCCGCGAGCCAAAGCGGGCAACGGCGAAACTCCCGAAGATGCCGGGCAATTTGCCTGACATAAAGGAGATCAACTTCACAGGACCTCCAGATCTCGATAATTTGAGCGCGAGATCGAAAGGCCGGTCGCGGGAGTTTGCAATGAACCTGAAGTGGCTTCTCGTCCGAAGGATTACGCTCGTTGCGCTTGCGTGCTTCGCCGCCGGTTCTCTCATTGCGGTTTATCGTACATCGAGCCTAGCGTACCGGCAGAACGCGGATCTAGCCCAATCGGTCGCGCAGCAATTGGATTTGCAGCTCCTCCGCATTGCCACGGCGCTCGACCTTCCGAAGCGATTTCCCGATTGGGATCTTGTGACAAGCTATGCCCTGCAGCCTGGGCAATGCGTGCAATTGCTCCGCCCCGACGCGTCGGTCCTGAAGTCCAGTTGCACGGGATTCGACAGCGTCTCGAATCCGACGCCTCGATGGTTCGTCGACGCTTTTACTTTCCTGATCGGCGGTGAGGTCCTTGCGTCGCGTCCGGTATCATATCGCGGCACGCAGCAAGGAGCTGTGGTCGCGAGCTTCAATCCGCTCGCCATCGCAACCGAAACCTGGCGAACCATTGCGCCATTATTCGGATTTTCCGCGATGCTGGTCGCGATGCTTTGCTTAGTGACCTATTTCGTTATTGACCGGGCATTGCGTCCGACGGAGGAAATCCTGAAAGGCCTCAACCGTCTCGCAAGAGGCGATCTCTCGGCGCGATTGCCTCCATTCCGTTTGACCGAGATCGACAGGATCAGCGAAGTCTTTAATTCTCTCGCCGGGGACCTCGAAATAGCCTCATCCGATCGCACCGAACTCGCTCGCCTGCTTGTCGATGCGCAAGAGCGGGAGCGGCGTCACATCGCGCGCGAGCTTCACGACGAGATCGCGCAGAAGCTCAGCGCGCTGAGCGCGCTCGCGGCGTGTATCAGGATTGCTGCGCAGAGCGACGCGAAAGAGCTCGAAGGCGAAGCGAGAGAACTCGAGCATATGGCGTCAAGCCTGATGATCGCGCTGCGCAAAACGCTCACATATTTGCGGCCGCAGGAAATTGACGATCTGGGATTATTGCCGAGCCTTCAGGGTTTGGTCGCGGGCCATAACAAAGACGCGGGCGGGCGGACGCGTTACACGATCGAGGCCCGCGGCGATGTCGAGGAACTCAACTCGGAAACCAGGGCGCACGTGTACCGGATCATTCAAGAAGCGCTCAACAATGCCGCGAAGCACGCCCGCGCGCATCACGTCAATGTTACGCTCAATCAGCATAGCAATGCCGGCGGCAAGAAAGTCGAACTCGCGATTACGGATGACGGCATAGGGCCATCGGCTGACGTCGAGCATCCTCAATATGCCGGATCGGGCTTGATCGGCATGCGGGAGAGAGTGCTGGCGTTGAGTGGCTCCTTGAATGCCGGACCTCTCACGGATGGCGGCTTCCGGCTGCGCATCGAATTTCCCGCTCACCAGCAGGAAGGCGCCGTATGAGGAGCACGATCCGCGTCCTGCTCGTGGACGACCACGCCGTCGTCCGCGAAGGCTATCGCCGGCTCATCGAAAAGCATGACGGCATAGAGGTCGTTGCGGAAGCGGCCGACGCGGCGTCTGCTTACGCGGCGTTCAAAGCATCGAACCCGGACGTCGTGATCGTCGATATCTCGATGCCCGGCCGCGGCGGCATCGATCTCGTGCGCCAGATCCGGCAGCTCGATCCGCACGCTCGGATATTGATGTTCACGATGCACGCCGATGCAACTTACGCTCAGCAGACATTCCGCGCCGGAGCGCGAGGGTACATCACAAAAAGCAGCCCGCCCGACGTGTTGGTCAGCGCAATCCGCACGGTCTATGTCGGCAAGACGGCGCTCTGCGACGAGATCAACCGCATCATTGCGGCCAGCCGGTTGATGGACGACATCTCACCGATCGACGCGTTGACGCCTCGCGAATTCGAAATTCTCAGAATGATCCTTGACGCCAAATCGACGGACGAAATCGCGAGCGCATTCAATCTCAGCCCCAAGACGATCGCCAACCATCATTATGCGATTAAATCGAAGCTCGGCGTTCAATCGGACATCGAACTTGTGTACCTTTGCATGAAGCAAGGTTTGGTCGCCTCAATTCTCGCGTCCGCATCGATTTAGCTCGAAATTTCGGGAACTTTTTCGAATTCGTGAATGTGCGCTGCAATGACGAATGTTGGCGCTCGGGTCCAACTTCCACTTGCCTGAACTTCGTGCAGATGCGTAGCTTCGCGGCACCGGGGCTAATCGTAATTCTGGTCAGTGACGTTGCCCCGCTGCGTTGCTGTCATCCTGGGACTGCTGGTCCAATTGGCCCGGCTCCACGCGGAAAGCGCGACCGCATCGCGCCGCAAGGTACCCACCATGACGTCTCTGTCTGAGCTTTCTATTTTGATCGTCGACACGAATGGCGAAGCTGCATTCGAGCTGCGGCAGTCTTTTATTGCTGCGGGCGCGAAGGCCCACGTCGTCGAAAGTCTGGCGTTCGCCGAACGGCTTCTTGACGCAAAGAGCATCGACGCCGTCGTGCTTCCCTATTCGCACAGCCCCCAAACCGTCGCGTTCTGCAGGATGCTCGCGGCACGGAATGTCCCGTCGGTCTTTACGTCGGAACCGCCGGCGCGTTACCCGACACGGCAGCAGATGTCCCGCGCGATCATCGCGGTCAAGGGGCTGATCGCCGAGCACGACGTCCAGACCTATCAGTCCATCAACTAGGGCAAGAGAGACGCCCGGCGTCGCAAGGGCGCCTCGGTTCTTATAGACGTGCAAAAAATGAAAACGCCCTCGCGCGCAAGCGCAGGGCGTTTTTTATGACTGGCCGACGTCGTTGCGAGCGCCGAACTATTCGTCGTCCTCATCTGGGACGGCTTCATTCTCATCCTCGCGTTCGTCGTCGGAATCGTCGTCGTCGCCCGGATACGTTGGAACTTCCTCGGGCTCTCCCGGCTCCTGCTCGGGAATCGGGGTGAGGGCATCGGGATCGAATTCCTCTGGCTCCACGACTTGCGATTTGCGTCTGTCCATGGGTTTCCTCAATCTTGAAAAGCTTATCGCAATGGGTCACTCATGTCGGCCGACGGGTCAATGGGTAATCGCGTCCGACGACTCTGTCACGCGAGCCGCATAAGCATGGCGTCGTCGGCACCGACCTCCGACAGGACATTTGCGACGAACGCGTCATCGCCGCCCGCAACAATATGAGTGAATTTCACGCTCTTGATTGGGCTCGAACCCGTGGCGTCGCCTGACGCGATCAGGCGGAACCTCGCGCGATTGAAAACGCCGTCGTCGAAGATCTCGGTCATCGCCGGACATTCGAAGTAATAATACTGTCGCTGCTCCTCGATCGTATCGATGAAGATCGAACCGAGCGCTTCCATAATGGCCCGCCTGTTATGGTAGGTCGGGCTGCATGCAATGAAGATATTCATGACGTGCGGCGGCTGATGATGCTGGCTCATATTAAACATTTCCGAATTAATGCCGGAACCCGAACGCCCCTCGAACCATTTTGCGAGTTGCGGACGAAGGGCATGAACGCGCGCGTCCGGCAATATAGCGAAGGCACATAGCGGCGAAGTTGGTGTTAAGGCGAGAAGAAAGATCATCCCACCGGCTTGCCAAGGTGTCGCGCGGGCAGTCGGAGGCTGGCCCTCTCATGCTCGATAAGACCAGAAGTGCCATAAAAGCCTGAAACTATCGAGGAGCATCGCCGTGGACAATCGTATCTCACAATTGGAGCGTGCATTCGAACTCGCAAACTCTGGCAGTTGCGCCACGGTCGCGGAGATCAAGCGAAAGCTGCGCGAAGAAGGATATATGGATGATCAGGTGGAGGGACCTTTATTGTTCGGCCAGCTGAATACGCTCATGAAAAAATCACTACGTCAGTCCGAGTCTGGATCGGACTCGAGCCCAGCTTGACTGTTTCATCATCAAAAGCGTTGAGCCGGTCTTGAACGGCAACGATCGGAACTCTACCGATCCGAGCCCGTTGCTCGATCTCTGCCTTCGGATAGAAGCAAGGATCGAAAATGATGCGCAACGTGAGGCGAACGTATTGGCTGATTTTATCGGGCGGGTTGATGGCTGCGGCGTCGGTATCAAATGCGCAAGAACCATCGCAGACCCCAATACAAAAGGCCGACGAAGCTCCTTCGAAAAAATCCGGTGAGGTGCCGTTGAGCAAGAAGCTCAACGAGAATGATGGCGTCTTAAAGCCGCCGAGCGGCATCGACCCCGAAATCCATCAGCCGCCGCCTGCAAAGACCGGAGACAAAATGCCGGTGATCATTCCGCCCGGAGAGCCGGGCGGCGATCAGAGTATTCAGCCGAAGTGAGGTGTTCCATTGGAGGAAGCTTCACTCAATTCGCGCCGAACCACTTCTGATAGATTTGCGCGTAGGTACCGTTTTCGCGTAATTCGAGCAGGGCTTCATCGACTTTCTTTCGCAGCGGACTGCCTTCGGCGAAGACGATGCCGTAATCCTCTTTTCTGAAGACGGCGCCGGCGGTCTGCACGCGTCCCTTGCCTTCGTGCTCCGCGAAATAGAGGATGACGGGCGCATCGAAGACAACGGCGTCCGCCGTCCCGTCGAGCAGCGCTCGGTAGGCGGCGTCGATCGCGGCGAACTCTTGCACGCGCGCGTGCTGTCCCTTGAGGAACGTCGCCGCGGTGCTTCCAAGCGTTGTCGCAACGCGTTTGCCCGGCAAGTCATCTGGGCCATTGATGTCGCCTTGGATTTGCTCGACCGTCAGTGCCGCCGTAAGCTGCGCCGTGTAGTACGCGACGAAGATCACGCCCGTGAACATCCAGAGGACGGCCACGACGCGCGCGAGCCACTGGCGAGGCATCTGGTCCGCTTGCGTCGCCAGCGTTCCCGCGGCCCACCACAGGGCATGGAATATCCCGGGAAAATATCCGCGCTCCGGAATGATGCCGCCCGGCGCCCGGCGTTCCAGAAACCATATGATATGCGCGGGGACGACGATCAAAACCGCCGCAATGCCCAGCCAGACGAGGATGACCGGCGAAAGCAGAAGGCGCATGAATCCTTGAAGCGGATTGGGTGCGCCCTGATCGGACTTGCCTCGCACCAGGATCTGCAATCCCGCTCCAAGCATAGGTTGCGAGAAATCGAATGTCTTGTCGCGATCGGCGGTAATCGAGATGGCCGCCACACCGACGTCCGCTTTACCCTCATGGACAGACGCCAACAGGCTGTCGATGTCGGGCATCTCGGCGAAATCTGATCGCACCCCCAGGCGGTCCGCGACGGCATTCCAGAGGTCGATGCTGAATCCCGTCAGCCGGCCATTGTCCTTTTGAACAAGAGGGGCGACGGTCCTCGTGGCGACGTGAAGAGTGATTGGCGTCTCGGCCGCTCCAGCCGACGGCAATATCGGGACGAAAGCGGCCAGTAACGTGATGATGAACAACCGCACCGATCGTGCCATCATTGCGCCTCGCCTGGAAATTTGATGCAAACCCCAAAGGGTCGCGAAGCGTTTACCCAAAGGTGAGCCGGATGGCTACGCTCAGACAGTAGTAGAGAGCACGTTTGCACTTTACTTTTCAGTAAGCTCGCCGCGTGCGAATTGACGATTCTGGGCGCTAGAGCTGTCATACCATCCGTCTGCCGACGATGTTGCGCATCGTGTTTTCGGTCGGCTTGGAAACCTCAAGGAGGAAGCGATGAGAATTGTACTTGCGGCTTTAATCGGCGTTTGTCTGTGTGGCGCGGCTCTCGCCGACGACGCGACGTGCAGCGCCACGGCGAAAGATAAGAAACTCGCGGGCGCCGCGCTGAAGAGCTTCATGACAAAATGCGAAAAGGATGCGACGGCGAAATGCTCTGCAGGTGCCAAGGAGAAGAAACTCCACGGCGCCGCCGAAACGAGCTTTACCAAAAAGTGCGTCAAGGACGCGACCGGCCCCTGATGGCACCAGCCTGCGATCCGTCGGCCACAACGCAAAAACATCCGCCCTGGGAACAACGTTTGCGAAACCGCGTTCTCAGGGCGTAGCTGTGCCGGTGCGAGCGGTAAGAACTTTGAGCCGGTGAAGCTACGTGCTTTCGCCCGCTTTTGGTTTCGCAAAACATGACGGATACAAGTTCCCGCCTTTCAGCTGAGTCCGCACCAACGGCAGGCTCCGCGCAAACGTGGCAGCAAAGGATTTTGCACTCGTTTTCGGAGTTCGCCGGTTGGTCGGCGCTGCTGATCGGTTCGGCATCGGCATTTGTCGTCGCGACCCTATCGGTGATCGCCTGGGCGGCGACCGGGCCGCTTTTCCATTATTCCGATACTTGGCAACTCGTCATAAACACCGGCACGACGCTGGTGACGTTTCTTGCCGTTTTCCTCATCCAGCACAGTCAAAACAAGGACGGAAGAGCAATACAGCTTAAGCTTGATGAACTGATCCGCAGCACGCGGAGCGCCCGCAATATTCTCATAGATCTTGAGCATTGCACCGACGAAGAGATGGAAAAGCTCCAGGACGAATTCGCGAAGCGAAGACGTACGTGAGGCGCAAGATACATGGCGAAATGCCTCTAGCGTCGCACAGCGAAACTTAAGTACATGCCAGCGCGTTGTACACCTCGACTTTCTCAGGAGAACGACGATGCACCCCGCAATGGCTGTATGGATCTGGTCGATGGCAATGGCGCGAGCATGGCAAGGTTCGGCGTGGGCGTCGATCGAATTACCAAACGCGCTCGGCGAACGCGGCACTATCCGCACCGAGCCTGAGCAGCGCTTTGTGCGTGCCGATCAATACCTGCATTCGGAAATCGCTACAGATCCGCTTCCCGATACCCTCCTCGATCGGCTCGCCGATCTCTATTGGACGGAACGCGACGCTGATCTCGCGATCTGACGCGGTCCTATCGGCGAGACAGTTGATCGACCTTATGTTGTTGTCCCTTCGGCGCAGTCTCATCGCGTAACTTTTCGAGCAGCGTAGCCAGCCGTGGCGGCAGGGCGTCAACTTTCTCCGACAAAATCGCTTTGAGTTCAGGTGCCGCCTGCCGCTGGAAATGAAACATCCAGTCATCGATATCTCGCACCAAACCATCCCTTCATTGTTTCTTGTGTGCTGGGTCGGATTGCTAACGTGTCCATACGAGCGGCGTTCCCCCGTACTTTTGAAGTGCGGCAGTGCGGTCACTACTGCCCACGATCCGGACGCCGTGATCATTGTGGCGCAGAGTGAGCCCTCGCGTCCGTTTGATCGCGTCGTCAGATTCCACGGGCTTAACATGCCGAAATCGAATGTGACGACTTGCTGTCACTCCGCTGCCGCAATCCGCTCCGAGAACGGTCCGCAACGCACAAAGTGGGGTGTGGGTCATGGACACCGACAGCGCAGCTGAACGCATCGTCAAGGGTTTGAATGTTATTCGCGGGGAGGCGTCGCGCCTCGATTCCGCACGGGCCGAAGGCAAATCGTTTGAGGCTAAACTCGCACTCAAAACGATTAAAGACGAGTGCTTCGATCTTCGCCGGCTTCTTCACGAGTTGCAGGACGCCGGCAGGATCGATTGAGTTTGGCTGCTGCAACTGGGAACCTGTTCCAACGACGTCCGTTAGCAAAGGAGATCGGACAACGGAGGTGGGCTATGAGCAAGAAGGCCGTAAATCAGGTCTACGACGTTTTGAAAGCTGTCTATGATCTGGAAAAGGAGTTGAAGTCGGCGCCCGTGCATTTTGCCGTCGATGATCCCGAAGAGTGCTCACGCCATTTGAAAGAGGCCCGTCGTCAACTCCATCGCGTCCTAGATGAAGTTTACGCCTCCGATTTTCGCAGTCGCAAACACGCGGCGTGACGATAATTTAATATCGACCAGATTAGCCACATGGGTAGCGGTGCGTCCGTTCGTCGATGCTTTCGGACGATGCCGCGTTTGTGATAATCGCCGAGCACACTCGCACGATTGCGATCCCGCCTACATTGAACAATATATCTCACACGCGCGTTGTGACGACGGCCGTCATAGGTCACGGCGAGAGGTGAGATCAAATGTCGAAGCAGAAATTCGCATTGGCTTTGGGCGGAGGAGCCGCGCGGGGATGGGCGCATATTGGCATTTTGCGTGGGCTGGCCGAGGCGGGGTTGGAGCCGGAAATCGTCGTCGGCACATCGATTGGCGCCATCGTTGGCGGTCATTACGCAGCCGGCCGATTGGGCATGCTTGAGGATTTCGCCCGCGAGCTGACGCGTCGTCGGGTGTTCAGCTTCCTGGACTTGAGCGTATCCGGCTCGGGACTTATTGCCGGGCAAAGGCTCTTTGCCCGCTTCGAAGATCACTTGAGCGGACTTAAGATCGAAGATCTTCAAACGCGGTTTGCCGCGATCGCTACCGATCTGTCGACCGGACAGGAAGTTTGGTTGCGCCGCGGTAGCGTGACGGATGTGGTTCGCGCGTCGTCGGCAATTCCCGGTATCGTGAAGCCGGTATCGCTGAATGGGCGATGGCTGGTCGATGGCTGTCTCGTCAACCCTGTGCCGGTCTCCGTGTGCCGCGCTTTGGGGGCGCGCATCGTCGTCGGAGTGAATCTGACATCAGAGTTTGGCCGTGGCGGGATTTGCATCGGCGATGAGGAAGACGACTTGGCAGAGGAGATCATCTCCGACGAAGCGCCGATCACGCGTTGGAACGGGCGCGGAGCGTTCCAGCTCTTGCATCGTCAGTTGTTCGGCCGCGACGACGGCGCGCCGGGAATAACTTCCGTGATTTTAAACTCGTTCAGCATCTTCCATGACCGAATCGCGAGAGCCCGCCTGATGGGCGACCCTCCGGATCTGCTTGTAACTCCAGATCTTGCCGATATCGGCGTTCTCGATTTTCACCGCGCCGACGAAATGATCGCGAGCGGGAAGGCATCCATCGAGCCGCATATCCCGATGATTGAGCGCCAGCTCAATTCGCCGCCGCCGGCGTCGGTCAACACCCGACTATTCGCGGGCCGAACCTCGATCACATAATCCGCGCAGTGAGAATATTTACTTTATTCTCCCACACAACGTGCGCGGGCGTGAGTTCCGATGTCAGTGTACGGCACATCGCCACGCCTAAGAAACCGTTTCGCGCTGTCGAGCGTCTACTCGACGTAGCTTTGTCTGCACGGAGCATCGAGAATTTCCAATGAGTGGTCGAGCGTCTCAATGTTGGTAGCAACGACGATACAGGACGTTAGAGATTTCGCCGTGACGAAGCATGGCAGCCAAGTGCGTAAACATGACGGAAGGCCGTACATTGCGCACCTGGATGGCGTCGCGGCAATCCTTGCGGAGTACGGCTATAAGACTCCGGAAATCATCGCCGCCGCGTTCCTTCACGACACGTTGGAGAAAAGCGATACGACCATCGAAGAGTTGATCGCCGCGTTCGGCATGCCGGTCGCGGAACTTGTTTACTGGCTCACGGATAAGGAAACCGGTAGCCGGGAAACTGTCGCCTTGCAGGCGGCGTGGCGTCTTTCGCGGGCGCCTTGGAACGCCAAGCTCATCAAGCTCGCCGACATCATCGATAATGGTACCGCCATCGGCATGCACAATCCGAGTTTTGGTCCAACCTTCCTCGACGAAAAGCGGCTTCAATTGAAAAAGATGGCCGAGGTTGAGAGTAGCCGCATTCTTCGTCTCCCGCTCTTTCAGCGAGCTGCAATCGTGACGGAAGCCGCCTCGCTCTAAGCTAAGCTTCGCTTCGAGGGACCGTCTGACCGAATCTGTGCCTTATACGGCCGTGTGCGGAATGTCGCAGGAACGATTGCTGGTCTGAAATCGTATTGTTGATACCACGGTCACACACCTTCCCCCCGGGTGTATCCCCCGGCCGTGGTTAATCCCGGACACCCTGGCCGCCCCCCTCGGCCAGGGTGTTTTTTCTTTCGCGGGAGTTTAAGCGCCGGATGATCGGCGTGTTTGCTCGATCAGCGCCAAGCGCCGCAGCGGTTCGGCAATGATGTCCGGCAACACGGTGAAGTCCCGGTCGGACGTAAACAGTTTCCTAAGGCGCGGCACCGCGCGTTCCCTGAACTCCGCCACCCAGTCGTCGTGGGCGGGGTGGTTGACCTGCTGGAAATGGCCCATTCATCGTTCTTTCGGAATATGACCGGATTCAATCCGCATAGAATAAGCGAAAAGTCTTTCAAATCATTTGCCTGAAATCGGTTTCATTGCGGCGTTCGCGCAGCGCATCGAGACGGCTGTTAGGAATCCGGTGACGAACGCCACGGGCTCTGCTAGGACATCGCCCTTGATCCCGATCAGGGCGAGCGTCCGGTCGGGATCGTTGCATTTCAGTGGAAAGAGAACACCATGCCAAACATGTCGGACAACCGCCGCCGTCGCATTACGAACCGCCAGCGGAAGATGGAAAATTTGAAGAAGCGCACTGATAAGGCTGCAAAGAAAGAGCGTAACAAGGCCTAAGCTCAGGCCGTTCTGCCGCTGCGCCATGCATCATGGCTGCCAGTTGAACGGCTCATTCTTTTCAAGCACCGCAACAAGCCTCGCAACCGCCGAGGCATGTTGATCCAAACGCTGCTCCAGCGCGACCGTCATGCTGGCCTTCACGGTTTGAGGCCAGCTTGTCGCATCAATCAAATTGAGCTCGATCGAGAGCTCGGTCATGATTTCGTTGTGCCAATAAAGAGCATCCGCCACCGTATACGCGTCTAGCGCTTTCTCTTGGCATATCTCGAGATATTCGCTGGCTCTCATCATCTGTCCCGGGCCGCCGGTTGCTGCCTTTTTCGTTGGGCTGGGCAGACGGTTTCGCCGCGCTGTAATGGCGTTCAAAAATGCGTGGACATCGAGACTGGCGATCAGTCGGCGCACCAGTGACGACGATCGGGTATTTTCGGCCTTAGGCAGAGGTTCGCCGTCGTTCGCCGCCATCGCGACGCTCTCCGCAAATGAATCCAAAGACATTGCCAAAGACACTGCAAGACCGTGTCCCGGCGGCAGACGCTCAAAACCCGACGATCTTAAATGCTTCCGCATTTTCGGATTCCAAGACGCCCCATAACGGCATTTTGTTCCACTCCCGATCACAATTCCAAACGTGACGCGAAATGCGGAACCTCTCGCTCCTGGGGGGCGTTGAATGCACACAACACAGGAGGTTTATCATGAATTGGGATCGCGTCGAAGGCAACTGGAAGCAGTTCAGCGGCAAGGTGAAGGAGAAGTGGGGTCAATTGACCGATGATGATATCGCGCAGGTCAACGGCAACCGGGAGCAGCTCGAAGGCATTCTTCAAAAGCGCTACGGCTATGCCAAGGACCAGGCCAAGCAGGAGCTTGACCGCTGGTCGGACTCTCTTTGACGTAGATAACGGCAGCATAAGAAGGAAAGGCCCAAAAAATGGGCCTTTCTTTTTGTCTCCAGCGCTTAGAATAACGGCGTGAATGCGCGATTCTTAGTGCCCGAGGACATAGCCATGGCCGAAAAGTTCTACGCGGAAATTCTCACCCGCTCCGAGCGCGATCTCGCGAACGAACGGATCGAAATTTCACTCTGCGATGCCGCCGGTAAGTGCATGACGATTTCGCTCGGGACGAATGCAGCCGCAGCCCTCGCGTCGGTTCTCGGCGACCATGCGGATAGGCGCGGCACCGACATTACGAAAATCCCGGACAATTTCGCCGTCGGCCGCGGTCGCCACGAGCCCGTCGTCATGCTGCGTTTCGAGAATGATCCGGCCTATGGCCTGACTGCCGATCAGGCCCTGGGGCTCGGCGAAGCGCTGATCGAGGAAGCGGAGACGATCACGACAAAAGTGAAATACCCGGCTCGGCAATAATTCCGCCGAGCCCCCCGGTCGAGGCCTAGAGCTGAACAATCTCAACGCGGAGGTTCGATGGGCCATCCCGCGTCGACGTATTTTTTGAACCAAGCGGTAAAGCACTGCGGGACGGCTGCTATCTGCCGGCGAATGACGTCCGGACTCGACCAGCTATAGCCGTCGCATTCGACGGGATTGGGCGCGACCACACCCTCATAGACGCCATGAAAGACGTGGACGAACTCGTGCTCGATCAGTCCGGCATCGAGTTCCGCGCGGTACGTGAATGTCCCGATTGCCGTCAGCGGGCAAATGATTTGCATTTCTTCGTTGAGGCGCCTCGACGCCGCCTCCGACGACGTTTCGCCCGGCCGCGGGTGTCCGCAGCAGGTGTTCGTCCACAGGCCGCCCGAGTGATACTTGTCGATCTGGCGGCGCTGCAGGAGCAGACGGCCCCTCGTGTCCCACACCATCACCGAAAATGCGCGGTGGAGCCGGCCCTCGCGGTGCGCGTCGAGCTTTTCAGCGATACCCGTTTCGTTGTCCTCGGTATCGACGAGGACGACCTCTTCTCGTAGCATGTTTCACAGCTCCCCCGACCGCCCCCATAACATATTACGCCGCGCCGAGGATAGCGGCCGAGAGCCGGCCGGAGAATTGGGGCGAGACGGCGCCGGTCTTCGTCAGCGCCGGAAAAAGGTCATCATGCGCGAAAAACTGAGCATGATTTCATCGGCAGGACGATCAAAAACATCGAGCGGAATCCGAATGATATTGCCCGGCGCCGCTATCCAGGGCAGGCGCATCAGAAAGCGGTAGGGCGGACGCCGCCGCCAATCGGCGATCAGCGCCTTGTCGAGCGGATCTTCAAGCATGACGCGTAGCTCGTTGCTTGTCGAGCCGCGGACGTCGACCGGCACCATCTCGATTTGCTTGATCGACCCCCAAGCCACAATCCCGAGACCCTCGGCGAAGATGCCATACTGCCCCGCGCCGATGCGGGGTTTCCCTGTTTCGAGCAGGGGAAAATTATAATAGGCAAATCCGAGAGCGAAAAGAGATAGCGCGATCAGAATGATATTGTCGATGGCCACGCCGATCGTCGCGAGGATCGCGCCTATGAGCGCGACGACGTAAACCGGAAATTGAATCTCCTCACGCTCGTAGGCCACCGTGTAGCCGTGCATGTCGTTCTGGCTCACGGAGACGTGCTTTCGATGCTGAGTTTCGATTGCCGTCAGTAGATCAAGGAATATGCCATCAGAGCCGGCAATCGCTAACCCTTTGGCGGGCTTTGGGCAATTCGCGAAACGCAGGAACTCATAGGGATTGAGCGCCACGGGCCTGCCCACGTCATAAGCCATCCGAGCCGTCGACGCCAGTTTTTGAGGCATCATTCCCGGGTTGGCTTCCCCTGCGATCGAGCGCTTTCACAACCTGCGTCCGTTCGCGTGTCTCCCATTGATTGCGATCGACATATATCCCGGTACACGGCCGTGCTACTATAGTAGGTGCTGTGCTGATAGCGCATTGTCGGATCGGTCAAAGGGGAGGCGTCGGATGATCCTAGGAATGGATATTTTCACATTTGTGCATGTCGCGCTGAGCCTGATTGGCATTGCCGCGGGCATCATCGTGTTTTTCGGCTTTATCGCCGACGGCCGGTTGCCGAGCCTGACCGCGCTGTTCCTATCCACCACGGTATTGACGAGCGTGACGGGCTTCGGCTTTCCGTTCACGAAGCTGCTGCCGTCGCACATTGTCGGCATCATCTCGCTCGTCGTTCTCGCTGCCGCGCTGTACGCGCTTTACGGTGCACGCCTATCGGGCGCTTGGAGATGGATCTACGTCGTGACGGCCTCGACGGCCCTCTATCTCAATGTTTTCGTGCTCATCGTTCAGCTCTTCCTGAAGGTGCCGGCACTTCACGCCTTGGCGCCGACGCAGGCCGAAGCGCCGTTCGTTGCCGCGCAGGCTATAACGATGGTTGCGTTTATAGTGCTTGGCTATTTTGCCGTTCGCCGCTTCAAGCCCGGCATCGGTGCTCCGGAGAGTGGCCTGCGCTCGGCGTGACACATCGGATACGCGGCAATGCTGGTGTTGCCGCGTCCTCCGGGGGAAGCGTTGCAGTATTGTTGACTCGCAGATAGATTGTCGGGTGGACAGCAACGTCCGCTCCGGATAATCGATCTCTGATGCGCCGCTACGTAAACCTTCTGATTGGCCTTGCATTCGCGGTGCGCAGCCTTCTGCCCGTGGGCTTCATGCTCGCGGTTACGCCAGACCACGGCGGCATGCCCCAGATTGTGATCTGTACCGGCCACGGCCCGCAGAGCTGGGTCTTGGATGAGAAGGGCGTTCCCCATCCATCCAAGTCGACAACTGACGACAAGAACACCTGCCCTTATGCGCCAGTCGGCGCGGCCAGCGTCGATCATGATGCGCCGCATCTGCTCACGCATACCGTTCGCTATGCCTCGGTCACTTACGCCATCGCGACCGAACTCTTCCGCGCGACTCCAAAACCCGGAGCGCAGTCGGCGCGCGGTCCTCCAGTCTCTCTGATCTGAACTATCGACAGCGTTTTCGTCGAGAACCGTCGCGACGCGCCTTAGGCCGTCTGCGAGCGCGATCTCGCAGGCATCAGATCATTTGGGAATATGCAAATGCAACTCTCGAGAGGCCGCGCGCACGCGGCATCCGGACCTATGCGCGTCATCACGGCGTGTTTCACCATTGCCTGCACCATCATAGCGCCGCTGTACGCTCGCGCCCAGGACGCCCATAATCCGGGAGCCGTTCAGATGCCCGACGTGACGGTGGAGCAAGCTCCCGCCGTCACCGCCCCAAAAGCGGCCGCGAAGCCAACGGCAAAGCCGAAGACGATCGCAAACGCCGCGAGGAAATCGCTGCCTGCCGCACCGGTACCGCCGGCTGAAGCCGTCGCAACGTCCGGGGCAGGTTCCGATTCACCACCGCTTATCGGCAATCCAGGAACGCCCTCCGCGGCCGTCGCTGGAGTTCCCGGTGCTTCAGGCCCTGGCGCCCAGACCGCAACCGGCGTCGACATGAAAGACTTCGACGATACGCCAGTATTCTCGGTGACGGACATCCTCCAGTCCGTGCCGGGCGTATCCTTGAAACAGGGGAACGGGCCGCGCGACGTCGGCATCTCGATCCGCGGCTCGAACGCGCGCAACGGCTTCGGCATTCGCAACATCGTCATTCTCGATGATGGGTTCCCCGTAACGCAGCCGGACGGCCTCTCGCGCAGCGACCTGATCGACCCTCATGCCTACGCCGGTGTTGACGTCTGGCGCGGGCCGTCGTCGGCGCTCTTCGGCAACTATGCGACGGGCGGGGCCATCAACTTCCGGACCAATCCCGGCGGCGTTATCGATGGCATCGAATACGGCGTCGACGTCGGCAGCTTCAATTACCTGAACAACTACGTGATCGGTGGCAAGAAGGGCGACAACTGGGAAGCGTCGGTCTTCACGAGCGACGTGCGCGGCGATGGCAACTTCGGCTACAGCGACTTCAACACCCAGACCGTCAACGCGCTGCTGACCTACAAACCGTCGTCCACGGATACGTTCACGTTCAAGTTCATCAACAACACTGTCGACACCGAACTGCCGTTCCGCACGTCGCTGAAGCAGTTCAATCAGAACCCATTCCAAAAAGGCTGCGCGACGTCGACGCCAGCTTCGATCGCGGCGGGATGTGCGGCGAACGTCTTTTCGGCGACGGGAAATACGTCGGCCGTCAATGGTGTGCTTCCGCCCGGCGCCGTTAGTCAAACGGCCGAGCAAGCAGGCGCAAACCGCGATGATCGCCGGACAGTCGGCGGTTTTCGCTGGGAGCACGCGTTCGACGCCGCGACGACCGGCCAAGTCCAGGTCGTCATCGATGACCGCAACATCAATCAGCCAACCGGAACGACGAGCGCCATCGGCGACTATCTCTCGTATAATGTCAGCAGCGGCGTAACGCGGCGATCAACGTTCGCTGGGCTGCCGACACTCGGATACCTCGGCGCGTTCTGGAACTATCTGCCCGTCGACGGCAGCACCTACAACGTCGCTCCTGGCGGCAATGCCAAGCTCGGACTTCTCCAATCCGAGCAAACCGGCTCGACGACAAACGTCGGCGCGCGTGCGCGCGAGGAAGTGAAGCTCACGGATGATTTTTCCGTCGTGGGGGGCGCCACCGTCGAACGAACGTCGCTCGACGGATCGCAACGCGGGTATGTTTATAACCCGAACGGCAGCATCAAATCGGTCAGCTTCGTTTCCGCCGATCGCGATATAACGAACGTCGCGCCGGAGCTTGGCGTCGTGTATACGCCGACCCGAGAATGGCAGTTGCGGTCGCGCGTCGGCACAGGATACGGAACGCCGCAATTTTCCAATCTCTTCATCACGCCCGGTGGCGTGCCCGGAAATAATACCGAACTGAAATCTCAGACCAACGTTGGCTTCGATGTCGGAGCCGATTGGACGCCGGCACCGGGTGTCGTGCTCAGCGTCACCGGATTCTATGAGTTCTTCAGGAACGAGCTTGTTTCGCAATCGGCAGGCCCCGGACTTCAAAACTTCACGTTCAACGCTCCTGCTTCCGAGCATCGCGGCATTGAAGCTTCCGCTGATGTTGCGTTGGGCCATGGCTTCCGGCTGACCGCGTCCTATACCCTCAACGATCAAATCTATACCGAATACTCGGAACGACTATCCGGCGCGGCATCCGCAGAGAGCCGTGACGGCAACAAGATCCCCGGCGTGTCGCCGAACGAAGCATCGGCCCGCTTGAGCTACGATTTAGCTCACGGGCCGTGGAAGGGTGTCGGCGCGTATGCCGAATACGAATGGAATGACAGCTTCTTCATGGAGAACGCCAACCTTCTCAAGGCTCCGGGCTACGAGCTGGTGAACGTCAATGTTCATTACAACAAGGAATTCAGCGCTGGGCCGATCAAGTCGCTGATGACGTATTTTGAGATCCAGAACGTCTTCGACGAAACCTATATCGCCTCGGCCAACAACATCACGGATCGGATCGGATCGACGGCTGCGAGTTTGGCCGAAACATCGGGCTCGATTTACGCGGGTTCGCCACGGACCTACTACGGCGGCATGAAACTGAGGTTTTAAGCGATGCGAAATCATCTCACTCCATCAACGCTTCTTTTTGCGTCTTTGCTCTTCGTGCCGGGCGCTGCGCTCGCTCACGACGACAAGATGCCAATGAAGATGCAGCATCACGCTCCATCGGTTGCATGCCAGACAACGGCACTCGCCTGCGCGAGCGTCGCGACCGGGGCATTCGATCCAGACGGCAAACTTTGGCTGACGTGGCTGGCGGGCGGCCGCATTTCGGTCGCGAGTTCGGACGATCTCGGAAAAACTTTCGGTGATCCGGTGACGATGCCCGCCACCACGTTGCCGCTCGACGAAGGGCCGGACGCTCGCCCCAAGGTCGCAGTCGGACCCGATCATCGCGTCGTGCTGACGTACACGTCACGCGATGAGAAATATAACGGCCACGCCTTCATCGCGCGGTCGGCCGATGGAGGCAAGACGTTCGAAACTCCGCAACCGATAACGTCAAACTCTCCAAGCCAGCGCTTCGAGACGGCCGAATTCGATCAGGATGGCCGTGTCTTCGCCGCCTGGATCGACAAGAGGAATGGCGCGAAGGCGAGGGCGGAAGGAAAACCCTATGCCGGCGCCGCACTCGCGTTCGCCTGGGACGACAAGCCGGGCGGAACGCTCGAAGCCGCAGCGATCGCGCGCGACAATTCCTGCGAATGCTGCCGCATCGGCTTGGCGTTCGCGGGCCCTGGGCGTCCCGTCATCCTGTTCCGCAACATCTTCGATGGCGGCGTGCGAGATCACGCCATCATCACGTTTGCCGATCCGAAAACGCCGGGGCCGCTCTATCGCGTCAGCGACGACGACGCCAAGATCGACGCCTGCCCGCATCACGGCCCGAGCCTCGCGATCGGCCCTGACGGCGTCTATCACGCAACCTGGTTCGCGCTCGGGCGTAAGCTCAAGGGGCTTTACTATGCGCACTCGGACGATGGCGGCAAAACCTTCTCGACGCCGATGCGGCTCGGAAGTTCGAATGCACAGACCTCGCGGCCGTACGTGCTCGCGCTCGGCGATGTTGTTTATCTGGTCTACAAATCCTTCGACGGTACGATGACGACCGTCGATCTGATGACATCGCGCGACTCCGGTAAAACCTGGACTGCGCCGCACCCCATTGCCATGACGCATGACGCCTCCGACCATCCGCTGCTGATCGCGAACCGGTCGACGGCCTATCTGTCGTGGCTGACGCTCAAGGAGGGATATCGCTTGATTCCGCTGGAGCCGCAGTCATGAGGATCGCATCGGTCGTTGTCGCACTCACCGCTCTTGCTTTTATGCCGGTCGGCGGATGGGCATCGGACAAGACGCAAACGCGTCCGTTCGACCCCGCAATCGTCCAGCAGGCCATCGACGCGCATAAGGGGCGCCCCGTGATCGTGCATTTTTGGGGCCTCACCTGCGGCAATTGCATGGCCGAGCTGAAAGACTGGGGCGCGTTCGTGCAAGCGCATCCCGAAGCGACGCTCATTCTGGTCAACTGGGACGAACGCGGAGCGCGCCCCGCGCAAATTGGCCCGGCTCTCGCAACGGCAGGGCTTAGCGCGGCGTCGAGTTTCGCGCTGGGTGATGGCTTCGAGGACAAGTTGCGGTTCGCGATCGATCGCGATTGGATGGGCGAGCTTCCCTATACGCGCCTCATCGCGGCCGACGGTTCGGCGACGACGTTCTCGGGAGCGGCGGATTTCGCGGACCTCAAGACGTGGCTGGCTAAAGAGACGCGCTGATGCTCCCGGAGCTGCGCGCATCGATCGGTAAGACGGCGCCGATGTCCAACGAGGGCCAGCCTAAGCCGGTTGGCGTGTGGCTCGACCGCACCGGAGCTCGGAAAAAAATCCGAAACATCTGCCGTTGCGACGCGAATTTAGGGCGTCTGGAGCGAGTACGACGGCCTAAACGCCCCGAAGAATCAGCGTCATGTGCATCAAGAACGGAGGTCCAACTTGTCAGCGGGCGTTTTGACGCGGATGATCGTTCGCGTTTCGATTCGTGAGCGTGCTGACAGGGAGAGGAAGAAACATGGATCCCCAAGCATTGATTATCTGGCTGTTGATCGGCGCCGTGGCTGGTTGGCTGGCAGGCCAAGTTATGGGCGGCGGCGGCTTCGGGTTAGTCGGAGATATCGTCGTCGGCATCATCGGCGCATTTATCGCCGGTTGGCTGTTTCCCTATCTGGGACTTCGATTGGGCGGCGGAATTATAGGTGAAATCATTGCTGCCGCGATCGGAGCAATCTTGCTGTTGTTCGTTCTGCGGCTGGTCAAACGAGCCTAGCGAGGCCGGCTGAATAAAAACGCCAGCGGCTGCCCGCGCTCGTAAGGGAACTGGCAGCCGCTCATAGATTCGGATCGATCGTCACGGTCAGCGTGCCTCGATAGCTCCCGGCAATGATCGGGTTGCCATTCAGCAGATTGACTCCCATAACCTTTTGCGCGGTGTACGATGTGATCGCCGAAACGCCGCAGGAATGCGCGACCATCGAATGTTAGAAGAAATTTGTTTCCATACGGCGATCCAGATAAGCGGGCTATCTTGAATGCGTAAAGTTCCCGTATCCTGCTTTATAATCTCGAAAAACGAAGCCGACCGCATCGCCCGAACCATCCGTTCCGTCCGTCCGTGGGTCGATGAGGTCGTCGTCGTCGACAGCGAGAGCACCGACGATACCGTCAGCGTGGCGCTCGCCGAGGGTTGCCGGGTGATTACGCAACCTTGGCTCGGGTTCGGCGGCCAGAAGCGTTTCGCGGAAGATCAGTGCCGCAACAACTGGGTTTTCAACGTCGACGCCGACGAGGTCGTTACTCCCCAACTCGAACAGGAGATCCTCGCTGTCTTCGCCGCCGGAAATCCGGAATTCATCGCCTACGGAATGCCGCTGCAGATGGTCTATCCGGGCTCCGCAAAACCGCGGCCTCTCGCGCGGGATCACTGGTATGTGCGGCTTTACGATCGCCGCTTCGTCCGCTTCAGGAATTCGCGTGTTCATGACGCGGTTGTAACCGACAACTACCCAATCGGGCGGTTGCGTGCGCCTATGCATCATTACTCGATGCGTTCCTTTGCCGACATGAAGCGCAAGCTGAACGAGCGGACTTGGCTTCTGGTTGAGAACTCCGCCCCCGGTGCAACCGGCTCGATCCGACTGCGGTTGCTGTCTGAGCTGCCGATGAATTTCTTCAAATATTACATCGTCCGCCGTCACGTCATGGGTGGCCCCAAGGGCTTGCGATATGCGTCGATCCAGGCCCGCTACCGGTTCTTGAAAATCTATCGCATTTGGCGGACCGGGCGTCATAAGACGGCAACCGCCGCCTCAGTCTCGGCGCCGGCCTAGGGAGTAGCCCGCGACGGCGCCCCGTCCTTTCGCTCGGAGTGCTGCCTCCAAACCGGTTAGGACGCCGCACGCCCGCCGGCTCTCCTGGCCCGTCGGGTGGAACGCAAGTCCCTTAAGCTCAGTCCTTTGAGCATTGCACTGGATTCTCGAACGAGAATTGGTACAACGCCCAAGCAGATACCTATAAATCCGTCGCGTATGCGTATGCTTGCACCTTTGGCCCCGTAGCTCAGCTGGATAGAGCGCGAACCTTCTAAGTTCGATGTCGCAGGTTCAAATCCTGCCGGGGTCGCCAATATTCTGGTCGTCGACGAAGCCCCCGATCTCGATCGCCGGAAAAAAGTTTCGCAACTAAAGACAATAACGCCGTCAGGGTTGAGATCCATACGAAGACCAAGGCCGGTTCGAATTCCGCCCGGATCGCCATCTACGATGGACATCGCAGCGGATCGTGGAGATTTGCGATGAGGTGGATGCTGGTCGAGCGCAAGCCCGATGTCGTCTATGCCGGACGTCCCGATCTCTACCTCGGCAGGGACGGCGCCGAAACGCACGACCCCAACCGTGCCTTGACGTTCGAAACCCGGGAATCCGCCGAAGCCCACCGGCGGCGCCTTCACCATCCGTATGACTGGGTGGCGACCAGCACCGCGAGTTGACGGTCTCTCGCCGAATGCCGAGGCAGCTCAAGCCGCTCGGAACCCCACGCCGTTAATAAGCGTTTGCACCCGAAGCCCTTAGCCCAAATGCCCGCGGCGTGCTAATCTGGCTTGCAGTATCGCGTTCCAAAGGAGTTGAGCCATGGCAACTGCGCGGTCCTTCTGGAAAGGACATCTGCGGCTTGCGCTCGTCACCATTCCCATCCGTCTCGTGAGCGCAACGGCCTCCGAAGACAAGATCGCGCTTCACCAGATCGATCGCAAGACGAAGCAGCGCATTCGTTATCAGAAAGTCGCGGGCGAGGGCGGCAAGGTCGTGGCGCAGTCCGACATCGTGCAGGGCTACGAACTCGATGACGGCAACTACGTATTGTTCGAGCCCGACGAACTCGACAAGCTCAAGCTGACGACCCGACACACGGTAGAACTGACCGAGTTCGTCGAAGCCTGCTCCATCGATCCGCTTTATTTCGACAATCCCTATTACGTTCTGCCCGACGGTGATGTTGCGGAGGAGGGCTACCGCATCATCCGCGACGCGCTGCGTGCCACCAAGAAATACGGCGTCGGCCAATTGACCATTCGCGGCCGAGAGAATCTGATCGCGATGAAACCCTGCGGCGACGGCTTGATGCTCGAAACGCTCCGCTACGCCGGTGAGGTTCGTGACGCCGACGACGTCTTCGCCGGAATAGGTACAAGCAAATTGAAGCCCGAGCTCATCGAAATGGCGAAACAACTCATCGAAGAGCGCGCGCAAAAGTTCGATCCAGGCGAATTCAAGAACCACTACGCCGAAGCTTTGCGTGCTCTCGTGAAAGAGAAAGTCGCAGGCGGTCTTTCAACCGAAGTCGCGGGTGGCGGCGACGAGCCTTCCGGCGGCAAGGTCATCGATTTTCTCGAAGCGCTCCGCCGGTCCACAGGCAAGTCGAAGGAAAAGCCCACCGCTGGAAGCGCCAAGGCGCGCACGAAGACGGCCGCTTCTCGCCAGAAGCACGAGCCGGTGAAGCGCGCTCCGCCCAAAGCTCAAAAGCGCAAGACACGCGCCCGCGGATAATCCAGCCGGCGAACGATAGACTCGTGTTACCGTCGCAGTGTACCGCGAATTGCGCCGGTTCGCTGACGGGATCAAAGTCCCCAAAAGCGTCTGATCGTGCAATATGAGCACGGGCTGCGATGTCGCCTGATTGCGTTTGGCAATTTCAGGAGGTTCCCATGCACCCGATGTTCGCACTCTGGATCTGGATGGTCATGACGCCCCATGTGGCCCAGAAAATGTTTTTCAGCACATTCTAGCACTGTCAGCCTTCAATCGATTTCGCCACAGGACGGCGAACGTCTTTCGCTGGCTTATCTTCGCGCAAACCCTTGAACGCCGCGTGCCTCAATAAGCCGTCGCCGGTCCAGGCACGGTACTCGATCTGCGCGACGAACTCCGGCTGGACCCAAACGACATCCTTGCGCTGCAGGTTGGTCAATGGCGCCTTGACCGGAACGGCGTCGGTTTTGAGCGGCTTCAGCTTGCGCATTAACTCCGCTGCGATTCTATGCGTGTAGCCAGTGCCGACGCGCCCCGCATAAATGAGCTGCCTCTTGTCGTAGTAACCGACCGCCAATGCGCCGATCGCATTCGGACCGGCATTCGAATTGAGATAGCCGATGATCACGAATTCATCGACCTGGATGCACTTCGATTTCAACCAATCGTCGTGCCGTCCGGAACGATACGGGCGATCGATCCGCTTCGAGATGATGCCTTCGAGGCCGAGGCTGCAGGCGTCCGCCAGCATACGAGCGCCGTCGGTCGACAAATGCGCGCTGTATCGGATCTGTCCGGATTTCGGCCGACTCGCGAAAAGTTTCTCTAGCAACCCTTTGCGATCCCGAAGCGTCGCGCCGATGAGATTGAAACCGTCGAGATAGAGCAGATCGAAGCAATGCAAAACGAAGGCGTCGCTGTGTCCGCTTTTGAGCGCGGCGGCGAGCGCTGAAAAGCTGGAGCGGCCGCCGCCATCTTCGACCACCAGCTCGCCGTCGATGATCGCGTCGCCGTCATGGAATTCAGCGAGAAGCTTGGGCAACGCGCCGAAGCGGTCCGTCCAGTCGAGACCGTTCCGCGTGAGGAGCCGCACGCCCTTTTTGTCGATCCGCGCCTGGATGCGGTAGCCGTCGAACTTGATTTCGTGCACCCACGCAGTGCCGGTCGGTGGTTGCGCGACGAGCGTCGCACGGCAGGGTTCGACGAATGCAGGCATCGCCGTCTTCACAGCGCCTTGGATTTTGGACGCTGAAACAGGGCCGCGCCCCGATTTCCGCGCCGGCTCTTTTCGAACTCCGCTTTTCGCGCGCGAGATCGGTGCCTTCGTACGCACCACCGTCAAGGCCCGAGGAGCTTCTTGATCGCGGCCTTCAGTGGCTGTTCGGACTCGCGATAGTCCTTCCATGCCGTAGATTTTTTCAAAAGAGCGGGAACAGTATGAACCGTGAAGCGCTTCGGATCGAGGCCGCGCTTGACCTGCGCCCACGTCAACGGCATCGACACGGTCGCTCCGGGACGCGCGCGAGGTGACAGTGGCGCAACGGACGTCGCCATCCGGTCGTTGCGAAAGAAGTCGAGGAAGATCCGACCTTTTCTGAGCGTCTTCGTCATCTTGATGAGATAGTCCTTGGGGCTGTCCTTGGCCATTTGCTGGCAGACCGCGCCCGAAAACATTTTCGCATCGCTCCACCCAACGCCGTCGCTGCTACGCGTCTTGAGCGGCGTCACGACATGGATGCCCTTGCCGCCGGTCGTTTTGCAGAAGGCGATGAGTCCAAGCTTATCGAGCCGCTCGCGCAACTCGGTGGCTGCATCGACGACGCGCGCGAATTCGACATCCGGCGCCGGATCGAGGTCGAACACCAGACGGCCCGGAATGTCCGGTTCGAACGGCGCGCAGTTCCACGGATGGAATTCAATCCCCGCAATCTGCCCGATTGCGATCATGCCTTCCAGCGAGTTGACTTCGATATACGGCTCGCGGTCGCCAGAGATCCGAACGAGTTCGATCTCCCGCGACATGCCGCGCATGGCGTGGCGCTGAAAGAAGCTCTCGCCATCAATCCCGTCTGGCGCTCTGATCACCGAGCATGGCCGCCCCTTGATATGCGGGAGCATCCAATCTCCGACGGCTTCGAGATAGTGTGCGAGATCGAGCTTCGTCACCGCCGCGCCATCACCCGCGGGCCAAAGCTCCTTATCGGGATGAGAGATGACAATGCCGAGCACGGCGTTGGCGTCCGAACTGTTTACGGCAGCTTTCGTGTCGCGTGTCTTGGCCATCTTTCGAACAGGCATCCGTTTCAGCGGCGTCGCTCGTGCGGCAGGCTCGGGGTCGTCGTCGGAGGAAGCACTGGAATTCCAGATCGCATCCGGACGCGTCGCCCGGCGTCCGCGAAGAATGAACGGTTCGGGTCCTCGCCCTTCGCCCGCCGCGATCTGGACCATCGTTCGCTTCGACGCGACGGAACGATCCTGCGCCAGAATCTTGTCGGCGTCGCCCGCATGCGCGCCTTCATCGCGGTGCTTGATGAGAAGCCAATTGCTGCGCTTGCCGCCGAAGCGGTCGCCCTTCATCTTGACGAGAACCCAGCTGCCTTTGAGCTTCTCGCCCGAGAGCACGAATTTCAATTCTCCCTTGCGCAATTGCGCCTCGGGGCTCTCCTCGCCGAGCGGCGCCCAGAAACCGCGATCCCACAACATGACAGTACCGCCGCCATATTGACCTTTGGGAATCGTGCCTTCGAAATCGCCGTAATCGAGCGGGTGATCCTCAACCTCAACGGCGAGGCGTTTGTCTTTGGGATCGATTGAGGGACCGCGCGTCACCGCCCACGATTTGAAAACGCCGTCGAGTTCAAGACGAAAATCATAATGCAGCCGCGTCGCGGCGTGTTTCTGGATGACGAACCGAAGATGCTGAGCCGGACGAACGACGGCGGTTCCGCTGGGCTCGGCGGTTTTCGTGAAGTCTCGCTTGGCGCGATATTCTGAAAGAGTTTTCTTCGCCATTCGACAGCATCCGCACGAGGGCTCTCAAAGTGAGTGTAAGATCTGAGGGTGCCTGTGCGCTAGATCTAGATCAAAGCAAAAAGCCGCCGGAAGCCCAAGGCTTCCGAGCGGCCCGGGCACCTTTTGAGGGGCGCCTGACGTATGCTGGTGCATCCGTCTGTGTAGGTAACGACGGCAGACGGCTCTTGTTCCGCAGAATTTTCGGCACAACGCCGAGACGCGCGAGTTTCGTTCTAGGAACTGCGCGATTTGCTCCCGAGTTACCAATCTTAAGGATGTCGTGAGGGCATCCACCCCGAGAGACCAAGGAGTTTTTTCAATGTACCTGAAAATCATCGCGGCGTTGGGGGCAGCCTTGCTCCTGGCGGTCGGCAGCGTTGCTGCCGATGCGCGAAGTGGAGGCGGCGGCGGACATTTCGGCGGGGGAGGAGGGGGACACTTCGGCGGTGGCGGCGGCCATTTCGGAGGCGGAGGTGGTCACTTTGGCGGGCGCTCAGGAGGCGGCGGTTTCGCCGCGCGCTCATTCCGCAGCGGTCCGAGCTTTGGTGGCCGAAGCTTTCGTGGCCAAAGTTTTCGCGGTGCCCAAAACTTTCGCAGCCAGAATTTTCGTGCCCAAAACTTCCGCGGACCGCGCATTGCCCGCACTCCGAATGGTGGAGGACGAGCGTTCCGCAACGATAGGCGGTTCGCTTACGGCCAAGGCAATCGCTGGCGCGGCGGCAAACACGGGCGTCATCATCATCGCCGCGGTTATCCGATCATCGTCGGTAGCGGATATTACTATGGCGACGACTATTACGACGACGGTTACTACGGCAACGACTGCGCCTGGCTCTATCGCAATGCTGTTCGGACGGGCAGCGCCTACTGGTGGCGTCGGTACCGCGATTGCGAAGATTGAGCGCACTTCGTGAACCTGAACTAGGGTGACGCGCAAATGCTCCGGACCTCGGTCCGGAGCATTTGCTTATTGTGCTGCACTTACGGATTGTTCAGTTACGGGCTCGAACTTCCCGTGCCCTCAGGGGAAGTCGGAATTCGCGCGCCCGCATTTGAACCCGCGGCTGGATCGTTCGGCGTGTTGGTCGAAGGTCCCGGCTGAACGTTTTCGTTCGTCGTCGGATCGGCCGGAATTCCCGCCGGTGTCGAAACGCCGGCCTCGCCCGTGCTCGCGCCTTGATTTTCAGGCGCCGGCACGACGGTCGTCGGCTTCGATCCCGCCGATTGCGGGCTGACGCCGTTACTATAATCGGCGGCTTGCGCTAATCCGCCCAACGAACCCGCTGCCATCAACGCCAGCGTCGCTGCACCCACCTTTAAGAAGGTCATTTCATCATCTCCTTTTCTTGTCGTTCCCACCTTTGCAACGGTCCCCCGCTGCGGATGGTTCCAGGACCGCGCCAGCCGAAAAGAGCGGAAAGTCGTGAATCAAGGAGAGGAATTTTGCGCAGTGCAATGGTCGGCGCGTTCAAGATTCTATTCTGATGAGGCGCGCGACGATGTCTTGATGCAGGCGAATTTCGTTCTCCGCCCTGGCATAGATTTCAGACACCTTGCGGTTTAGAACCTGGGGCTCCAACGAGAGCACGTTCTTCCATTCGGAAAGCGTAGGAGCCCGCTTGCGATAGGCTTCCGCCCCGGCTGCCGCGATGCCGCTAAACAAAACGATCGACGCCGACGACGTCGGTCGCGGTCCGGAAAGTTCGCAATACCGCAAAACCTGAAGAAAAAGCCGACTGCGCCAATCGTGCAGATCAGCACGACGCCGCCAAAGCTCGGTCGCCCTCCGATGGCAGGCCTGTTCAATGGAAGTCATGGCTCCGACATCCCCCCGGAAAAAAAGCCAACGATCCCGCTCTGTGGCGCTAACTACGATTCCGCGCTTCGGTTCCACATACGAATGCGTTTCTCGACAACATGGAATATGCCATCATTCGTTTGGAATCGCTGTGCGGCGTTAGCTGCATCTTTGATTTTGGGATGCGAAAGCGGCGATTGTTGGTTTCACGCGAACGTCACATCTCGGTCCCGTGGCTCAATGGATAGAGCGTCGGAATTCGACTCCGAAGGTTGCAGGTTCGACCCCTGCCGGGACCGCCAATAACGATAATCCGCACGATCTGAGGCAGGCGCATTGCATCTTTTGCGATGGAAATTGCAGCTGCGCTCGTTATGAACATTTAACCACAGGGCGCCTTTCTGAAACAAAGGCTAGCGATGGAGCCCGCTTGGCTTACGGTGCCTCCGTCCGCCATCGTCCAATTGATATGTAGCGAGTGCGTATAATGCCGGTGTCGCCCAACCGCTTTCAATTCCCTGCCGCGAAACCTCGGCTGTTGTGGAGCGGCGTTCTGGCGTTCGCGCTCCTTCCATCGATCGCTGTTGCGCAAGAGACCGCTCCCGCCGCTGAGGCAGCTCCGGCTGTTGTAGAGACGGCGCCGCCCACCGCCGCTCCGTTGACGGGCGTTCCGGCCGCGATTTGCGCCAAGCTGTCGACTCCCGCGACCGTGTTCGACGCGGGAGACAGCGCCGGCGCGGCGGCGTTCTACCAAAGTCGGCAATGCCGCCCGCTGTGGGTCGATGCGCAGGGACGCACGCACGCAGCGGACGTCGCGATCTCGGAACTTGGCCGCGCCGAGGAGTGGGGCCTCGACGGATCGGATTTCAAACTCGTCGCAGCGACTCAGTCTCTCGCGCCAGGCCAATCGACGCCGGAGCAACTCGCCACGGCCGATCTCGAAATCACGGCGGCGGTCCTGCGCTACGCGCATCAGGCCGAAGGCGCGCGCATCCCGGAACCCGAAAAGCAACTATCGTCCTACATCGATCGCACGCCCGTCATCACCGCCGCACCTGAAGTGCTGGCGCGCATTGCCGACAACGCGAATCCCGACGAGGTCTTGCGATCGTTTCAGCCGCCGCAGGAGCAATTCCAGAAGCTGAAAACGCTTCTCGCGAGCCTGCGCGGCGGCCCCATCGATAAGGCCAATCTCCTTGTTATTCCCATGCGCGGCCCGATGCTGTCGAGTGGCGAGCGCAGCCCCGACGTCGCGACCCTGAAGCAGCGTTTCGAAATCACGTCGGAGCCGGGAGACGAGCAACTTTTCGATGCCGCGCTCGCGTCCGCCGTCAAGCGTTTCCAGGCGTCGAAGGGGTTGTCGGATGATGGCATCGTTGGTCCTGCGACGCGCGCGGCCCTCGCGGGCAACGACACCGGATCGTCGTCCGACAAAATCGAAGCCGTGATCGCGAACATGGAGGAATGGCGCTGGATGCCGCGTTCCCTCGGCAACACGCATATTCTCGTCAACATCCCGTCGTTCTCGATCGCGTTGACGGATGACGGCAAGACCGTATTCAGCGACCGCGTCGTCGTCGGTACGGCCGCGACCGAAACGCCGATCTTCTCCAAGGATATGACGACGATCGTTCTGAAGCCGCGATGGAATATTCCGGATTCCATCAAACTCTCGATGCTCCTTTCAGGCAGATCGATTGAAAAGCAAGGCTACGTCGTGATGCGCAACGGGCGTCGCATCGACAGCACTCAAGTCAATTGGGCCAAAGCAAACTTGAGTGCCTACCAGTTCTATCAGCCAGCGGGCGACGACAACGCTCTCGGCCTCGTGAAGCTGCTCTTTCCGAACAAGCACTCGGTCTATCTGCATGACACGCCGTCGAAGTCTCTCTTCAACGAGAGCGTTCGCCTTTACAGCCACGGCTGCATGCGCGTGCGAAACCCGCAAGACTTCGCTCAGCGGATTTTCGACATCGATCGCGGTGAGGCGGCGCCGAATGTGAAGCAACTCGTCCGCAAAGGTCCGATGGACAACGAGTTCGCGCTCCAGCGTCCGGTCCCCGTGCATGTCGGCTATTTCACGGTCTGGGTCGATGACGACGGTGAAGCGCAGTATTACAAGGACTGGTACGGCCACCAGAACCGCATCACGCTCGCACTTGCCGGCAAGTGGGACCAGATCGACGTCGGCCGGGATCATCTCGCAGCCGTCGATACCTCTGCCCTGAAGCAGGTGCGTTTCAATAAGTCGAACGCAGACACGCCGACGGACCTGAACAGCGACGGCAAGCCCTATCGCAAGTACGACGGCGGTGTCGGCGATATGATTCGCCAGGCGCTCGGCTTCTGACGAAGAGCCCCGGCGTCAGTCGCCCTTCATGCGTTTGAAACCGGCGGTGAGATCGCCGATCAGATCGTCGACGGCTTCGAGCCCGACGTGGAAGCGCAGCGCCGGACCGGGGCCATGCCAACTTGTCGCCGTCCGGTAAGGCGACGGATCGAACGGCACCACGAGGCTCTCGAATCCGCCCCACGAATACCCCATGCCAAAGAGCTTGAGCCCGTCGAGAAACGCCGCGAGCCCCGCCTCGGAGACGGGATTGAGCACCGCGGTGAAAAGACCGCTTGCGCCGGTGAAGTCACGCTTCCAGATCGCGTGGCCCGGGTCGCCCGGCAGCGCAGGGTGGAGGATGCGGTCGACCTCAGGTCGGGCCGCGAGCCACTCGGCGACGGCAATGCCCGAGCGCTGATGCCGTTCGAGCCGAACCGCCAGAGTCCTGAGACCGCGAAGGCCGAGATAGGTTTCCTCCGAGCCCGGGCAAGTGCCGAGCCGCTCCTTGGCGTCATCGATGAATTTCGCCGCCCGCGCGTTGGCAGTGACGGCGCCGAGCATCGCATCGGCGTGCCCGACGATGTATTTGGTCGCCGCCTGGATCGAAACGTCAGCGCCAAGCGCCAGCGGCTTGCAATAGAGTGGCGTCGCCCAGGTGTTGTCGGCCAGAACCCAGATGTTCTTGGCATGAGCCGCCGCCGCGATCGCCGGAATGTCCTGCATCTCGAACGTCTGCGAGCCGGGAGCCTCGACCAGCACGAGCCGCGTATTCGGCCGGAAAAGCTTGGCGATGTCGCCGCCGACGAGCGGATCGTAATAGGTCGTTTCGATGCCGAGCCGCTTCAGCATCTTGTCCGCGAAAGCGCGCGCAGGCTGGTAGACACTGTCGAGCACCAGGATGTGGTCGCCGCCTTCGACGAACGCGAGGATAGCCGTCGAGATCGCCGCCAGACCCGATGATGTCAGGATCGTCGCCGCGCCGCCTTCGAGATGCGCAATCGCTTCTTCGAGGGCGTGCGTCGTCGGCGTCGCGCGGCGCCCGTAGGTATAGGGCTGAGCGTGGGCGCGAATGGCGTCGAGCGTCGGATAAAGAACGGTCGATCCCCGGTAGACGGGTGTATTGACGAAACCGTGCTGTTCGAACGGCTTTCGTCCCAGATGAACGACTTCGGTCTCGGGGCGCTCTCCGCTCTCGGAACCATCTTTCTTTACAGTCATTCTAAGCTTCTCCGGGCGGGTTCGGCCGTCGTGACGCAAGTTTGGTTGCCGGTCAAGGCCTTGACCATTGCCCGCTGACGCGGGATGTCTGGCTGCGCGCTAATTTTGGCGGTCACGCTCGAGCGCCGTCGCTTTCGTCTGCTTGCAACGAAGAGACCCGAGTGAAGCATTGGCCGGAAGAGTGCAGATGAGCATCGTAGTGCGGATCTTGGCGGCGTCGATCTCGCTTTTCATCGTCGCAGTCAGTCTCTCCTCCGAGGCCATCAGCGCCCCTATCAGCGTGGTCGATGCGATCCGGGCGAGAGGTAAAGTCGTCTGCGGCCTGCAAGATCACGCGGCGGGCTTCAGCGAGGTGAGCCCGCGCGGCGCCTGGAGCGGACTTGACGTCGAATTTTGCTCCGCGCTCGCGGCAGCGGTCCTAGGCAATCGCGACGCCGTCAAATTTCTTAGCCTCAACGCCGGCGACCGCTTCAAGTCGCTGCAGGACGACGACGTTGACGTCCTTCTCGGAGCGACCTCTTGGACCCTGACGCGTGATACCGAGCTCGGCGCTCGCTTCACCGGCACGCTCTATTATGACGGGCAGGGCTTCATCATTCCGCGCAACCATTCAATAGCGAGTGTCCTCGAACTCTCCGGCGCCTCGATCTGTGTTCTTTCGGGCTCAAGCGACGAGATGGCTATCTCCGATTACTTTGGCAGCCGGAAGATGCGCTATCAACTCATCACCTCCGATCGCTGGGAGGATTTGGTCAAGACCTATTCAGACGGTGGCTGCACCGTTCTGACAGGCGATATGACGTTGCTGGCCTACGAAAAAAGCCGATTGGCGAGTGGCGCCGATCAGATGCTGCTTCCGGAATTGATCTCCAAGGAGCCCTACGGCCCTGCCGTGCGGCTCGGCGACGACGCGTGGTTCGCCATCGTCCGCTGGACCGCGATGGCCCTCGTCGCCGGGGAAGAGCTGAATATATCGAGCGGTAATGTCGATGCGATGAAGGCGTCGCCGTCCCACGAGGTGCGCCGTTTTCTAGGTCTCGATGCCGACTTGGGCGCGCCTCTCGGGCTTTCCCGCGATTGGGCCTATCAAGTCATTCGGCAAGTCGGCAATTATGGTGAGATCTTCGAGCGCACGCTCGGCCAAAGCTCGTCGTTGAAGCTCGATCGCGGCCTCAATGATTTGTGGACCAAGGGCGGCCTCATGTACTCGGTTCCCTTCCGCTGATAGGCTTAGCCCCGCGGAATTTGAGAGCGGCTTTGTGACGACGGGGGAGAAGCGATGGGGGACAAGGCAACGCTCGATACGCCGCTCGACGCGGTCATCTTCGTGATCCCAGTCGCAGTCGTCCTAACGCTGCTTTTTCTGCTATGGTCACGACGGCGGTTCCGGCGCGGAGCATTACCGCCGCAGCCTCGCGCATCGAGCGAACCCTTCCATGCCATACTGCAACCTTCCCCTGGCACCGCCCAGACGGAAGCTAACCCGCAGATCGAAACAGACCTCCCTCCGCAGAAAGCGACGGTTAGCATCGATACTCTCACGTCGAAAATCGAAGCTGCGATTGTGAACGGCGAGAAAACGTCGCTCTCAAGTCTCTATTTCGACCTTGCCGCCGCGCACGGGCTGGATGGCAACCTCACCGCGCGCATGGCGGCGCTTCGCTCGGCAGCCGGATACGGAGCATTGCACGGTCCGCAAACCGCGCACGCCGCTGCTCGCCTTGCGCTCGGTGAAGAGGCCCATCAGGCCGGAGATCTGACGAGCGCGTGCGAACAGTGGCAGTTAGCGCGGACGGCCTTCCAGGAAGGTGGCGACGCCGAGCAGCACGCGCGTGTCGAAAAGCGCATGCGCGAGAATGGCTGCCCCACCGATTGGGTCCTCACTGATTTCTAAAATCCGTCGGCACGTCGGAGGTCGGCACGATGGTTGTCGCCCCGCCGGAAACGCGATTGCCGTTGTCGTTGATGTTGGCCATCAACACTTCGACACTGATATTGTCGCCGTCCTTGATCTCGAAGTTGTTTTGGAAGAGGTGGCCGCCCGAGGATGCGGTGACGTGATATTTTCCTGGCGCGAGAACATGCGTCGGCAGCGCTCCCACGCTCTCTTTGACGGTCTCGCCGCCTTCCGTCTGAATGGTCCAACGCGTATCGGGCATGGCTTCTCCGCCGGCCCGCGTCACGAGCCGGAACGTTGCCTTGCCGCCCGTGTGCGTCAATGTCGTCTCGGTCAGCTTGCCGGCTTCGACCGTGACGTCGGATTCGATTTTGGCATTGGCGTCGCCGTAGACCGAGACGACCCGGTAGATACCTGAGTTGAGGCGGATGATCAGGTTGGGTTTAGCGCCGGTGATGATGGCGGCGTTGCCTTCCCCTGCATCGCGGTCGTCCGAGAAGATGGAATAGGTGACGGCTCCGGGCGGCGCCGGCGCGCCGCCGATGAGCACGGAAAGCCGAAGTCCACCGGCATTCAACACGAATGCTTCGAACGGCGGCCCGTCTACCTTCACCTCGATTTTGCGCGTTAGGTTGGCCCGCCCGAACGCGGCGTTGACTAAGTAATCTCCCGGCGGAAGCTTGACGAACGGGCTCGCTTCGTGGGACTCGGTGACGAGCTTGGACTTGCCCGCGCGCGCCGTCTGGAAGACACGCCAGACCAATCCCTGTTCGATCTGCTGGCCGTCGCCCGTCAGCAGAGCGACCAGCTTGACGCCCGTGCCCTTGGTCTTGCCGCGCTCGACGGTTGTCGTGTTCTTCCGCTTGTCACCGACAGGCCCCCAAGGCGCTGGGGCCGGTCCGTCCGGAATAGGCTCTTCGGCGTAGGATGCCGTTGCCACAACGAAGGACAACAGCACAGCCGTCATCGCCGCGGCGAAAATGCCCATCGAAAGGCGCTGCAGCCGCAACCCGCATTGTCTCCGCAGCACTTCGGTCATCCTGGTCCAATCTCAAGCTTCTGGCTTTGGCCGGATTGAACCTCAAACGCGGCCTGACCATGACTGTCACGCGCGTCGAAACGCACGGTATATTGCCCGGGCGCTAGGATCGCCGTCGACGCGGCGCCCGTCGCCCGCCAGATCGGCATGCCGTTGGCGTCGGCGACTTCCCAATAGATGTCGCCGAATGATGGCGCGGCATTAGCGGCTGGAGTAAAGCTCACTTGGCCCGACGCGATTTCGATAACGGTCTTCGCTGGCTTGCCGGTTTCGAACACCACGTCTTTCGATGCCGTGAGATGTGCGGCGGCGAGGGACGCGGTGACGCGGTAGCGCCCGGGCGACAGGTCGAGCGCGAGAGCAGGGCCAATGGCCCGCGCCACACTGACGCGATCGCCGTCGATGCGGTCGACGCGATAGAAAATATTGTCATCGGCCTTGGCTGGTGCGCCCGCCACGAGCGCCGAGATTTTCACGGGCACGAGCACGACCGCCAGCGTTTCCGCGACTGTCTGCCCGGCTCTGACGGCAATGCGTTTGCTGACGCTGCCGTCTCCGGAACTGGCGCCGAGATAGTACGTACCTTCGGGAAGCGTGAAGCTCGCTTGCGGGCTGCGCGACCTCGCGACCTCGCGACGCCCGTCCGGGCTTTCCGGATCGTCGGCCTCCACAGTGTAGAGCACGTCGGCGATCGCGCCACCGCCCGCGTTGGTCGCGGACACATCGAGGCGGCCCGTCGCAAGCGCGAGATCGAGTGTCTTATCGTTTCCGGCCGCGAGGCTCAGCGTCTCTGACGAACGCGCCGCCCCATCGACGACGGTCACGCGGTAGTCGCCCGGTGCCAGGTAAAGATCGACGGCGCCGCCACGCGTCGCCGTGACGGGCGTTTCGCCCGATGACACGGTGACGATCGCAGTCGGAGATGGCGGTCCGCCCTTGCTTGCGGTCGCGCGCGCGACGAGGTGCGCGGCGTCGAGCGGCACGACGATGCTTTGCGCGTCGCCGTCTGCGATCGTGATTTCGTAGCGCGTCTTGATCGTACCGAGTTCGGCCTCGATATCGTAATCGCCCGCCGGTAGCTTGGCCGTGATGTCGGAGCCGACGCCCTCGCCGAGAACCGCCGTTCCGCCAGCTTTACGAATTCGCCACGTCAACGGAACCTTGAGAAGCGCGCCGTCGGCGGCAAGCGCTGCGGACGCACGAAGGGAAGCTCCGGCTGGAGGAGGCGGCGCTGTTGGCTTCGTTGCCTCAGGCCCGGCACCTGCAACGTCTGATGGCGACAGAATTGCGAGTTTCGCAGTTTCGTCCAACGCCGCGTTGAGACCGTCCGAATCCGTGATGTCGTAGAAGTGGCCGCCCGTTGCCTCCGCGATGCACGCCATTCGCGGCCGTTCGTTGGCGGGAACGCCGATGCCGATGACCTGGATGGCGACGCCCGGAGAGGTCTTCGCGATCTCCCGTGCCGTGGCGCAGGAATCCTGGCGGCAATTGTCGGCGTTATCGCCGACGACGATAATCTGCGCCGGACGCGATTGGCCGATGGTGTCAGCCGCCATCTTGAGCGCTGCCGTAAGCGGGCCGGGTCCTCTGGGATTGAGGCTCGCGATCGGATCGAGAACGGCCTGTCGGGGGCTGTCGGGCCCGGCGATCAACTCGACGTCGTTGCAGTCGCCACGGCGGCGATGACCGAATGAAACAAGACCCACGCGCGTCGACGACGGCGTTGCGAGAAGGGCGCCGAGCTTGTCGCGCACGATGTCGATCTTGCTTTGATTGGCGGGTGCCAAGCGGCCCCACATCGAGCCCGACCCATCAAGGATGAGCATTGCTGTCGGCACGTCGTCGCTCCAGGCGGACGTCGCCCCCGCGACGAGCCCTGCCGTGGCGAACCCGGCAACTGCGGCCAGTGGTGCGAGCAGTCTTAGGAATCCAAGCCCCATCTTCCCCCCACGCCTCGCGCTTTTTGGTCCTTATCGCGACTCTGACTGTAACGGACGGCTTGTAACGGCCTGAAGCCTCGTATAGCGAAACGGGCACGCAAAGGTACGGAACAACTCATGAATACAGCATTTTTTGATTTTCTTGCTGCAAGACGTTCGGTCAAGCCCGACCGGCTGGCTGCACCCGCACCAACTCCCGAAGAACTCGCCAAAATCTTGACGGTGGGAACCCGCGTTCCCGACCACAAGAAGCTGTCGCCTTGGCGATTCATCGTGTTCGAGGGCGATGCCCGAGCCGCCGCCGGGGAGATTTTTGCTAAGGCCTGCGAAAAGGAAGAGCGCGAGCCGCCGTCGCATGTTCGGCTCGACATGGAACGCGGGCGGTTCACGCGCTCGCCGATGGTCATCGCCGTCATCTCCTCAGTGAAGCCGCGCCCCGGCGCGCCGGAGTGGGAGCAGGTGCTCTCGGTTGGCGCCCTCTGCTTCAATCTCTGCCTTGCGGCAAACGCGTTGGGCTTCGGCACATCCTGGATCAGCGAGTGGATCGCTTATAGTCCGACGGTTCGCGAGGCCTTCGAGCTGACGGAGCACGAGAAAATCGCGGGCTTCATCTACCTCGGCACCCCGATGGAGAAGCCCGAGGAGCGCGAGCGCCCGAAGCTCGAAGCCCTCATCAAGCACTGGCAGGCATAAGTGGCGTTAGTACGTCATTAACCATGTGCTGCCAAGCTCACGAAATGCGTGTTTGCAAACTTGATTCGGAGCGCCGTGGGGATCAGCACCTCCAGCGCCGGGAATAGAGAAGCCAGCACTTAAGACCAAATCATGGCCCTCCGCGCGTGCTTCCAGGCAGCGTTGGAGGGCCAGTCGGTTTTTAAGCTCGTTTCGGGCCTAGCGGCCTGCTCGCGCAACGCGAATCGCCAGGCGCCAACGGAAAACTAATATCGAAACTGCTCGGCGAGCACGCGCTCTTCGAGCCCATGCTCGCGGTCGAACATCATGAAGAGTTCGATGGCGCGCGCCTGTTCGACTTCGACCTTGACGACGTTGCGGGTCTCGAAATGATCGGCAACGGCGCTGACCGGCCGCTTCTCGTGCTCCAGAACCGTGATCTTGATGTGGACCTTGTTCGGAACGATCGCCCCGCGCCAGCGCCTTGGCCGGAAAGGGCTGATCGGCGTCACGGCGAGAAGCGACGACTTGATCGGCAGAATAGGACCGTGCGCCGACAGATTGTAGGCCGTCGAACCGGCGGGTGTCGAAACCAGAATGCCGTCGCAAATCAGCTCTTCGAGCCGCAATTTGTCATCTATCGCGACTTGCAACTTGGCCGCCTGATAGCGTTGTCGGAAAAGCGAGATCTCGTTGATCGCCAAGCTCTTGTGCGCCTTGCCGTTGGCGTCCGTCGCAATCATCGCCAGGGGGTGGATGCGGCTGGTCTCCGCGGCCGAGAGGCGCTCCAGCAAGCTGTCTTCCTTGTAGTCGTTCATCAGGAAGCCGACCGAGCCCCGGTTCATGCCGTAGATTGGGATCTTGTCGTTGATGAAGCGATGTAGCGTCTGCAACATAAAGCCGTCGCCGCCGAGCGCGACGATGACGTCGGCGCTCGCTGGTTCGATTTCCCCGTAACGCTTGATCAAGGCCGACTGCGCTTCGAGCGCCTCGGAAACCTCGCTCGCGACGAATGCGATGCGCTCGAATTTCTGCTTCTCTTTCGCCATAAGGCCCTTCAGATATTACGGTCGCGCAGCAAGACAGGGAAGCTCGCTCAGGTGTCGGCAAACGACAAGCCCCTCCATCAGGATCGTGAAGTGGGGGATAGCGGAGACAGCCGCACTTCGCCAGCCAATGGCGTCGTGATGATTTACGCAACGTTCCCCGACAGGGCGGCCGCCCTGGCGTTGGGACGCGATTTGGTCGAGCAGAGTCTTGCTGGGTGCGTCAATGTTTTGCCCGCAATGACCTCGGTTTACGTCTGGAAGGGCGCGACGGAGACAGCCGAGGAGGCCGTCATGATCGTCAAGCTCGCGGCTGAGGGCGTCGAACGCGCGGTCGCTCACATTATCGCCCATCACCCCTACGAAACCCCGGCGGTGCTTGTCGTGCCGGTCGTAGGCGGCAGCGTCGACTATCTGAGTTGGGTCAGAAGCGGCACGCGGTCCTGACGCCGTCAATAGATGCCGCCGAGCGATTGCATGAGGTTGAAGCGCGCCGTCCCGGGGCGAGGATCGCCATGCCGTCTTTTTCCGGAATAGGCATAGGAATTGCGCCGCCGGCCCCGCTCGCTGTCCGAATGCCGGGATTTCTTTGCTTTATGGGGCGATGCCTCGGCGTCCAGCGAGAGAGGCGCAACGTCGGCGGCCGGAGCGCTCGCGTCGTCCGAAAGGTCATCGGCGTCGGGTTCATATTGCAAGGCGGCGAGTTTTGCCGGCGCTTCCACGCCTGACGGTTCGTCGGATGAGGCTGTACCGCGTGACGGCGCAACGACGACCGGCGGTAACGGTGCGGCGTCGACCGGCAACGGTCCGCCGATTGACATGCGGCCCGGCAGCGGGTCCGGACGCGGCGCGAGAGCGATATCGAGTGGAACCGCAGCCGCCGCCTTTTGCTGCCACGGGAGCACCTCGGGTTCGGATGCCGCAACGCGGGCGTGCTCTCGCTCATCCGCGAGACGTGCGGCTACATGCTGCCGCGCCTCGAGCCGCTTTTGTTTCTTCGCCGCCTGCGCGACGACGGCTTGCGGCACACAGCGCCCGCTATCTTGCATGACCTGTCCGGACGGACATTCGGCGGCGCACGAAATATCCCGGTGACTCTGAACCAACGAGAGAAGAACGTAATCAGGCTGGTCATAGGGCAGCACAGCGTTAGCCCGGTCCAGGAACGCGGCCATCGCTCGGCGGGTCGCCAAATTCCAACTGCCGGTGATTTCTCCGCCATAACAGCCGATCCCCTGCAACTCATGCTGCAGGTCGCGTGTCAGCTGCGAACGCGTTTCGGGGTCCGCAGAGCGCGAGGATCTGAGCGGCGACACGATGGATTGCCCCGACGTGACGACCGTCGTCCACGTCCCGGGCTTGGGCAGAGGAAGCGCTTCGGCTGCGGAAGCCTCAACGCGCAACGCGGGGGTAGACGGAGCGAATGTCGGAATCGTCGCGCTGTCGCGATAATCCCGGTCAGGCGCCACGGAAATACGGGTGATCTCTGCAAGATCGCGTAAAGTGTCGGCGGGTGAAAAGAGCGAGCCATAGCTTGCGAGCGCGACGCCTGCGGTGATCACGAGCAGTACACCGGTACGTGCCATGACATGAACTCCACCAACATCACTCAACGCCGTAAGTCTGGGCCGTCATGCCGAAATGGCTATCGGCGCACGCTTGTCTGGCTCGGGCCACCGGCGCCGCACCGAAACTCGGCGCGAAAAACGTGCGAGACCAACACCATCACAGCATGCCCCATCTCGGGCCTCTTGGTAAACGGGAAATACGCACACTCCCGTGCGGGGCGCGACACGACACCGTCATATGCTCGCCACGCGAAAAGCCAGAAGGCGCACACGTCCGCCACAATTGAACCGTGCACAAAACTTACGTGCCCGGTGCAAAACCTCTTGATAACCGCGACTTGTCAACCGGCGCGCCAAGGCTGTGGAGACCGTCATATGACCCCCGCGTCATGTTGAGCACGGGTTTCTAGAATTCTGATTCCGCTATCAATTCGGATTCACATCGCCCCACGACTCAGCTACGGCTGAAGGCGAGGGGAGTTTAATTCGCGTAAGTTTTCCACCTTCGTGTCGGCGTTGAGGACAAAGTTTTCCACCTTGATTTCTTGCGGCGAAATCGTGGCGAAAGTTTCCTGCCGATATCGAAAGTGGCGGCTCTGGCTTGCTTGATTGTGCGGTTTTCGCGTCGCTCGTCTGCCGATGTCATGGGGATGACATCGGAGCTCACAGTCGAACGAACGGATACCATCGCAATCTCGCCTGTTCGCGTTCCGGAGTTTGGTCGGCGGCACCCTCGGTCGCTTGGATCACAACGAAATGGCCGGTCTTGTCCCGCGTAGTCGATCGGTCCTCACAGGAGAGGGCACACTATGAGACACGTTTTAGGCGTGTTGGGGGTTCTGGCAGCAGGCGTATTACTCGCCGTTTCCGCTGCTATGAACTGGCGTTTTGGCTTCAGTCTCGGGCGAACCGAGCTTGATGGCCAAATCTACGGAGCAGCATCCGCTGCGGCCGACTGCATGAAGGCGCTTGTACCGTTTTTCTTCTTTGCCGCAGTTCGTAATCGAATTTGGTCGCAAGCAGCAGCATCCGCATTGGTTTGGACGGTCGTTACGACCTACTCCATGACCTCCGCGCTCGGACACGCAGCGTTAAACCGCTTCGATTCAACCGGGCATCGTGCGCAGGAAGCTCAGGTCTATCAGGATCTGAGAGCTGACCTGAAGCGCGCCGAAGAGCAAGCAGGCTGGATCCCTCAGCATCGACCGTATGAAGCGGTGCAGAGTGAGATCGATGGCGCGAAGCTCCAGAAGGCCTGGAAGTGGTCGAACGGCTGTAAGGATGTCAACTCGAAGTCAGAGCGGACGCTCTGTCAGCAGTTGGCGTCGCTTGACGCCGAGCTCGCATCCGCAAGCTCAGCGAAGCAGTCCGATGCGCGTATCGCCGAGATCAAGGCGAAGATCGATGCGTCCGCTGGCACACCTGCTGTGCTCTCCGAAGCTGATCCGCAGGCGAAGGTCTTGACCGAGCTTGTGAATGCGTTCTTCCCGAACGTGAAGATCGAGAACGTGCAGATGGCGTTGACGTTGTTTGTCGCCCTGCTGCTCGAAATAGGGTCTGGATTCGGCATGTACGTCGCATTCAGCCAGTGGCGTCTTTATGACCGCCAGCCCATGCCTGTCTCGCCGAGAATGGCGCAGATGGAAGGAAGCACCGCTGCGGCAGCGGTGGCGGTTCCGGTGCTCACACCGGTTGCCGTTCAGACGAAAAAGCCGCGTTCAGGCGCCAACGACAATCGGTCGATCGAGATCGCTCTCGAAGCACCCGTTGTCCCGGCGCGAGCAATCGAAGCTCAACCCGCAGAAGACGTGCATCAGGTCGAGACGAAGATTGCAGAGAGCCGGGTCGCGGCGCCAGTTCGGCGTCTTGCCCCGGAAACCAACACCGAACGTTTCTACAAGGAGAATATCGAGGTCCGCGACGGATCAAGCGTTACGGCTACTGAACTCTACGAAGACTATTGCTCTTGGTGTGAATCTAAGAACAAGGAGCCTGCAGCACTTCCGAGCTTCGCACGTGAATTCGCCGAGCTTGGCGTGAAAAAGGAGAAGGTAGCCGGTCGAGTCCGGTACATTGGTATCGCACTCAAATCCGACATGGCACTCGAGGAGGCTACGAAATCGCCTCTCTTCGGCACCGTTGCAGCCTAGCGCTGCTTCTTGAAACGGAAGGCCCGCTTCGGCGGGCCTTTTTTGTTTTTGGGGCTCCGTTCGATACAGACCGCCGATCGCAATGTTCACCGAATTGTATTCCGCAGACGGACTTCCACCCTGGCGCGTCGAAGCGGGGTGTGAAACAACTGTTTTGGGATTCCGTCGCCCAGGACGGCACCCGCCCTCCAACCCTTAGAGGTTTGCCATGGCCAAAGGCCAAACGCGTTCGACCCGGGAAATCCGCAAGCCGAAGAAAGCCGCCGCCGCGAAGTCACAGCCGGCCACGAGTTCCGTCACCGCCACGTTCGCAAAGCCGCAAAAGTCGGGCGGCAAGCGCTGATCGACGAAGTCTTGCATCGCGACGAAGGCCCGCCTAGGCGGGCCTTTTTGTTTTTTGGGCATCTTGTTTTTGGGACGTCAGCCCCGCAGCCCGCACCCAGTTTCGGCTTCAAGAGCGCGAGCAGCTATTCCGCTACCGCTTGGGATATGCCGTAAAAATATAATCCTTCGCTTGCACGATCGTGTGGCACGCATATCCGCATTTGGCGTCGTTCTCCTGCGGCGGCGAGTCGGATGTGTTGGCTGGCCTGAACGTGTCCGACGCATCGTCATATTCGAACGCCGCGTATCCCCAGCCGCCACTGTCCGCAAACCGCTTGCTGTCTTTCACAATGAAGTCGACGTTTTGCAGCTTACCCGGGACAGTCGCAGGCGAGGGGGAGTCCTTGCTCGGCGTCGGCTCCCAGTGAATTTTCGCGATTCTGGAGCCGTCCGGGAATGGCTTGCCGTTCTCAGGGATTCCGGACCGGTAGGCTTCGATCATGACAGGATTGGCGAGGATCACGGCCATCGCTGCGTCGGTCTTGCTGACGGCGACCGTTTGCCAGTCTTCGTATCCTTTAAATTCGGAGAATGCGAGGCCGCCCGGCACCTGCACGGTGTACCTGTCTTGCGCGCCGAGAGCCATTCCGGTCGCCGCCGCGAGCAGGGCGGAGATTGATACAACCGCGAGAGCGGGCTTGTTTCGCAACCAACGAATTGTCGAAATACGCGACATGATTTGACCTCCAGAAGCTACGCTGAAAGATTTTTCGGATCGATGGGCTTGAAAGAAACGTCAGCTTCGACTGAGAGAACGAAGCACAATTCGAATGAGCAGTGACGTGACGCTTAAAGAGATCCGTGTCGAAGCCGTGTCGCCATCGCGTCGTCTTCTCCGGCGGCCGTCAGTGTGCGGAGATTATCCGCTCTCGGTGCTTTGTCGAGTCGCCTTCAAAATTTTTTTCGGCCGTAACGAGTGGCGACCGGAGGCAGCGTATGTCTCCGGCCCAGTCATATAGAAGTCATTAAGCAATCTCGGTCATGGCAGAACGATCTTGCCGTTGTAGCGGCCGGCGGAAAGCGTATCCGTGAGATTCTCGTAAAAGTACGTGCCGCCGCCGCTCACGCCCTGGTATTTCCCGGTGCCCCCCGTCTTGACGTAGGGGTACTCCTTGAGATGCGAGCCTTCCTCCCAGTTGAGGAAGATCTTGTCGCCGCCGGGATAGGAGTCCGTACAGGTGCCCTTGGCCTTCCAGCTTCCGTCAGGCTGATACTCGTATTTCCCCGCGCACGCCTCGGTGACTTTCTTAGCCGTTGCCTCATCCGGGATGAGGACGCAGCGGCTGGTGGCGTCGACCAGTTTATGGCCCTTCTGAACTTCCTTCTCGTCCCACTTGTCGGTCGCGCATACTAGGATGCCGGTATCGTTGATCGTCTCACCAGCGCGCACCGCGGCCGTTCCAATGGAAAGAAACACCGTACACGTCATAGCAAAGAGCGGTTTGTAACCCATGGCCTTGTCCTTTCGTGCGTTAGTCCTCTTTTTTCGGCCTTGCGGCCGACACGAGCGGTGACAGAGGCGGGGCTTCGATCATAGTATGTTACCGTACTGATGATGTTGCGGGCGGAGCTTAAAATACTGATAGATTTACATGTCCGGAGTAACTTGGTGTGTCCGTCACGGGTGCGCATAACTGGAGTGAATCCGAGCAACGCGCCGTTCGCGCCCAGCTCGATCGCATTGTAAACAGCGCTTTATTTCACCAGTCGCAGCGCCGCCGCCGTTTTCTGGAATTTCTCGTCGTTGAAACATTGGCCGGTCGCGGAGATAGGCTCAAAGGCTACACGATTGCCGTCGAAGTTTTCGATCGTCCCACATCGTTTGATCCGGTCATCGACCCTATCGTTCGCGTCGAAGCAGGCCGTCTCAGAGAGAAACTGCGCGACTACTATCATGGTGAGGGCGAGTCCGATCCAATCCATATCGATTTGCCAAAGGGCGCCTACGCGCCTCTGTTTGAATTCCGTCAAATGTGCAATGTCGCTCAGTCCGGGCCTGCAATCGCGATCGCTCAGACGACGCCGCTCGCGGCGATAGACGGAGCTACGGCAGCGGCTAACGAAGTTCACGAGCCTGGCCGAAAGCAGAATGGGATTCCGCGACGGCCCGCAGTTGCCGCCGGCATCGCGTGTTTAGTCGTCATCGGAGCGATTGCCTGGTGGGGTCTCGGAACCCGCCATCAGATTGGTTCGGCCGATATGAATGGAGCAAAGGGCCCGGTCGTCGCTGTACTACCGTTTGCGAACCTCAGCGGCGATCCGAGTCAGGAATATTTCAGCGATGGATTGACGGAGGACATTCTCACGGAGTTGTCGCGTACTCCCGACCTCGTCGTACTTGCGCGTAACACGACGTTTCAATTCAAGGGCCCAGGAGCGGATGTCGCGAAGCTCAATCGCGAGTTGAAGGTCGATTACGTCCTGAAGGGCAGCATACAGCGCTCTAGCACTCGCATCAGAATAACGGCGCAGCTCATTGACGCGCGGACCGGCGGACACATTTGGGTCGACAGATTCGATCGTCAGATGGCCGACGTTCTCGTCATCCAGGACGAGATTGTAAGAGAGATCGTTTCCAAGATCGCCGGCGGATACGGGGTGATCGAGAACACCGAGGCCAAATCGTCATCGCAGAAAAGCGATGAGCAAATTCAGGCCTACGACCTCGTCTTGCGAGCGCATGCGGAGATGTGGCTTTGGACTCACGAAAGTTTCCGATCGGCACGGGAACTGCTGGATCAGGCGATTGCCATTGATCCGGCTAACGCCCGCGTGCGACGGGAGATTGCCTGGCTCGCGATCGTCGGATTGATCAGCGGCCTCGACAAGACACCCGTTCCGTCCGGAGAAATCGTAGTCCAGGCGAGCAAGGCGGTTCAGCTCGATCCTTCTGACGGACGTGCGCATATGGTGGCCGCGGCGGCGCACTACTTCAACAAGCAGCTCGAACTTTTTGAGTTTGAGGCGAAGCAGGCGATCGAGCTTGCTCACTACGATGCCGAGAGTCTGGCGACGCTTGCATACATGACAGCGACATCAGGCGACTGGTCGCGCGGTGTTGAAATGGCCGAAAAAGCCAATGCGCTTAACGCCGATGCATCGGCCGGGTGGTATCACGCGACTCTCTATCTGAATTACTATCTCGTCGGCGATTACGAGCAGGCGCTCAAGCTGAAGAGGCAGGACCCAAACCAAGAGACGCTTTATTCTTACGTCGACTACCTTCCCATCCTCGGCGCTCTGGGACGCAAAGACGAAGCGCGCGAGCAATGGCAAAAGATCCTCAATGAGGATCCGAATTGGACCGCTCAGAGTTTTATTAAGTGGTACAAGACCTGGAACATTCGCGACGAGGACACGGCCAAGTTCATGGCGGGAATCTACAAAACCGGCGTCCTCGAAGTCGTTGCAACGCCCGATCGGTGATCGAGCGTTGTTTTGGCCTGCGGAATGTGACGTCTGAACGGGCTCACATGCCCAACCCTGTCAACCTCAGAGCGAAAGCGAAGTTGAATGCGGTATCCTTCAGGCCATCGAAGCGGCCAGAAGCGCCGCCGTGACCTGCGCCCATGTTCGTCTTCAAAAGCACGAGGTTGTCGCTCGTGTTGAGCGCGCGCATCTTCGCGATCCACTTCGCCGGTTCCCAATACGTGACACGCGGATCGGTGAGCCCGGCGAGAGCAAGGATATGCGGATAGTCCTTCGCTTCCACGTTGTCGTAAGGCGAGTAGCTGCGGATGTAGTCAAAGTCGTCCTTGCTCGTGAGCGGATTTCCCCATTCCGGCCATTCCGGCGGTGTCAGCGGCAGATCCTTGTCGAGCATCGTATTCAGAACGTCGACGAACGGCACATCGGCGATGATAGCCAGGAAAAGATCGGGCGCCATGTTGGCGATTGCGCCCATCAGCATACCGCCAGCGGAGCCGCCATTCGCGACGATGCGGCCGCGAGTCGTGAAGCCTTCGGCAATCAGATGTTCGCCCGCTGCAATGAAATCGGTGAAGGTATTTTTCTTCGCCTTCATCTTGCCGTCGGTGTACCAGCGATAGCCCTTGTCCTTGCCGCCGCGAATGTGCGCGATCGCGAAGATGAAGCCTCGATCGACCAGCGACAGCCGCGCCGTCGAGAACGCGGCGGGCATCGCGATGCCGTAAGCGCCGTAGCCGTAAAGAAACAGCGGCGCCGACCCGTCGAGCGGCGTCGTCTGCTTGTAGAGCAGCGTGACCGGAACGAGCGCTCCATCCGCAGCCGGCGCGAGAAGGCGTCGCGTGACGTAGTCGGCCGGATTGTGCCCGCTTGGAATTTCCTGACGCTTGCGAAGCGTGCGCGCGCGCGTCGCCATATCGTAGTCGTAGGTTTCCGCGGGCGTCGTGAGCGACGAATAGGTGAAGCGGATGCGCGTCGTGTCGAACTCGTAGCCCGAACTCATGCCGAGCGCATAGGCTTCTTCCTCGAAGGCGATGGTGTGTTCGCCGGAGCGATCCAGAAATTCGCCGCTGCCGTCGGTCGCATTGATCGCCGTGATGACGATGCGCGGCAGGCTGTCTTCGCGTTCGAGCCGCGTCATGAAATTCCGGAACACGCTGACGTCGAGGATGAGCCGACCCGGCTTGTGCGCGACGATCTCGCGCCAGTTCTCTTCCTGCGGCGCGGCGATGGGCGCGGTGACGACGCGGAAATCTTCCGCACCCTCCGAGTTCGTCGCGATGATCAGGTTCTGCCCGTGGTGCTCGACGCTGTACTGATGTCCCGGGCGGCGCGGGGTGACGAGCTTCGGGCCTGTGTCCGGTTCACGGGCGTCGATCAGATGGACTTCGCTCGTATCGTGGTCGTGAATATCGATGAGGATGAACTTTTCCGACTGCGTCGAGGACAGCCCGACGAAGAAGCCGGAATCCTTTTCCTCATAGACGAGCTTGTCTTCGGAAACCGGCGTGCCGAGAACGTGGCTGTAAACGAAGAGCGGCCTCTGGTGTTCGTCGACCTTGATATAGAACAGCGTGCGCCCGTCGTTCGACCATTCGAGGCTGCCGTGCGCATCCGGAATTTCGTCGGCAAGGTTTTGCCCCGTCGAGAGATCGCGAACGCGGATGGTGTAAAGTTCCGAACCCTTGTCATCGGTCGCGAACGCGAGCAGCTTGTGATCGCCCGAATGCGCCGTCGCGCCGAGATCCCAATAGCTCTTGCCCTCAGCTTCCGCGTTGCCGTCGAGCAGAACCTCGGCATCGTCGAGCGAACCGCCGCGCGCAATCCGGCAGATCTGCGCATACTGGCCGCCTTTGACGAAGCGCGGGAAATACTCGAACGGCCCGTCCGGCTGCGGAACCTGCTGATCGTCTTCCTTGAGACGCGCCTTCATCTCCTTGAAGAGCGTCTCCTGCAGCGGCTCGGTGTCGGCAAGCATCGCCTTGGTATAGGCGTTCTCGGCATCGAGATGAATCCGGATATGCCCGGCGAGGGCCTGCGGCTGCCGCATCACTTCTTGCCAGTTGTCGGCTCTGATCCAGGCGTAGTCGTCGGTAAGGGTAACGCCGTGATGGGTCGAGGCGACGGGCAGCCGCCGCGCGATCGGTGGCTCGGGCAGCGCCGTTGCTTCGGCGATAGCTGACGTGTCGCTTTGACCAGTCATCGGTCTGCAAACCTTTCGATGCTTAAGGAGAGGATCAGGGCGAATGGTTCTCTGCCGCTATGGCGTCCGCGTCAACGCAGCGGAGACGATGGAGTAATAACCAAATGAAGCAGCCCTCCCATCAAGAATTAGTAATGTCGTAATCTAACCCTGAGCTGAGATTGACAATGGAGGCATCCTGTAGTCAAAGCTTTCGCAAGTGAAGTCGAGTTGATTTCGTTGTCTACGTTCTTAATCTTGCGATTTCCGGCGGACGTGGTTGGCGGCGTTACGGCGGCGGGGTGTCGATATGGACGAACGATCCGCGCAGGATTTTCGGCCGTCAGAGGAAGCGGAAGACAAACGCATGGACAGTTCAGCCCCGCCTGAGCTTGTGACAATCACGGCGACGATCGTCGCGGCATATGTCAGCAACAATTCGATCGCCTCGACCGAGCTTCCGAGCCTCATCGCCGAAACTCATGCCGCTTTGAGCCGGGCGGCGGGGCGCACGGTGCCACAGGAACGGGAAGAGTCGAAGCCGAAGATCGCGGTCAAGAAGTCTGTCATGCCAGACTTCATCATCTGCCTCGAAGACGGCAAGAAGTTCAAATCGCTGAAGCGGCATTTGCGGACGCACTACAACTTGTCGCCGGAAGAATACCGCGAGAAGTGGGGCTTGCCGCCGGACTATCCGATGGTCGCGCCGAACTATGCCAACGCCCGCTCGCAGCTTGCGAAGAAGATGGGTCTCGGCACGCGCCGCGAAAAATAATTTTCCCGGGCGCGAGTTACTTTTTTCCCGAACCAGTTTGCTTGCCGACGCTAGGCCAGATCGACATGTGTCGCGGCGCGCCGAGCGCACGACGCGGCATCGAGGCGGGTGAGCGCAAGCAGTTCATCACGTTCCACTCTTAACAGCTTAACGAGCTTCGCATGCCGCGCGATGTCGTAGGAGCGATTGCCCGCAATCCCTCGTCGCCGTTCTTTCCTCAACTCACGTTCTACGATTGCGATCAGATTTTGCCGTCCCGCGCGCGTGCGGTCGCTCAGATCTTTCGGCCAAATAGGTAAAAGTTCCGAGGCATCCTGCTCGCCACTGGACTCTGAATTGCGAAAGACTCCGGACCACGCATGTGTGGTCGTGTTTGTGTGTCGTTTCGAAACGCGTTTTTCCATGGCTGACGACTGTGATGCAGTCGCGCGGAGCGGGGATATCTTTCGCGCGTCTCGTCGCCGCTAAGGTGAACGAGAGAATCGAAAAAAAACTTATCCCCGCTCCACCAGTCGCACGTATTCTACTCGCCGATGACACAACCGCAACGATTGACCGAGTTTGATAACGCCGCCGCGACCGGCGATGTCGATCAAACAAATTTCGGACGACGGGAAGGACAGATGTTACGGGCTTCGCTTTCTTCGGCCGTGAAGATGCGCCAGCGCAGCACAGCATCTGCCGCAACCCCGGAAAGCCTTCGGCACCGCCAAGCGCGCATCGCGATTGATCTCGCGATCTCGAATGTCTTCGGTGTCGACGCCGTATGCCTCTGGAGCGGCACGCGCGGCGTCCGCGATATTGCCGAGGCCCGTCAGGTTGCGATGTACCTCGCTCACGTTTGCTGCCGCATGTCGCTGACGGAAGTCGGCACGATGTTCGGCCGCGATCGTACAACCGTCGCGCACGCCTGCCTCAAGGTCGAGTATCGCCGCGACGACCCGAATTTCGACCGCGCATTAGATGTTCTGAGCTGGGCGTTGCCGACGCTCGTGCTTCGCGACCCGGCTCACGAACGGATGAACATGCTTCGAGACATTGAGGATCAGGAATGGCTGTAACTCCGCGTCGCCTGCGAGGCGAACACTCCGCCGAGGTCAACACCGCGCCGGCGCGTAATCTCGCCGAAAGTCCGCTTGCGTGGCTCGCGCGGCGCAAGGACAAGGACGGCCAGCCGATGTTGACGGACGCCGAATTCGACGCTGGAGAAAAGATACGCGCCGATTTCTGGTTCGCGCAGATGACGCCGCGCACAACAGCGAACTGGTCGCTGCTCCTTTCAGGCGGCGGCGGTGGCCGTGGCGCACCCGATATCGGTCCCGACATGCGCGATGCCGTCGTCGCGGCGAAGGAGCGTGTGAAGCGGGCGCTTGCGGCCGTCGGCCCCGATCTCGCGGGCGTTTTGATCGACGTCTGTTGCCACCTTAAAGGTTTGGAAACGAGCGAGAAGGAGAGCGGCTGGCCTCAGCGCTCTGGCAAGATCATACTACAGATCGCGCTTCGCCAATTGGCGCGCCATTATGGAATGGTACCACCGCCCGTGGCCACGCGAGAGCAAAAGCCCGTCCGCGTCCGGCACTGGGGTACGAACGACTATCGCCCCGAGATCGACCCGGGGACGATGTGAACTTATACTGCGAGCATCTCGGCCGCATCTGAGCGGATGCGCTTCACCATCGACGCCAGACCGTTCGAACGCTGCGGCGTCAGGTGCTCCCTGAGGCCGAGACTCGCAAAAACTCCCTCGGCGTCCGTCTTCGTGATCTCGTCGAGCGTCTTGCCGTCATAAATGGCGAAAAGCAGCGCGATCAGGCCCTGGACGATGTGCGCATCGCTCATGCCTTGGAGTTCGAGCGTGTCGCTGGCGCTCGGCCGGCTTGCATCGCCGAAGCGGCGCGTCACGATCCAGACCTGGCTGGCGCAGCCGCGAACCTTGTTGGCCTCCGTCCGCAACTCTTCCGGCAATGGTGGCAGCGCCCGGCCGAGCTCAATGACGTAGCGGTAGCGATCCTCCCAATCGTCGAGGAGCGCGAAATCGGCGCGAATGTCTTCAAGCGTCATGAGGAAAGCCCGGCTTCGATCCGCAACGTGCCGGATCGCACACCCTACACATAGGTGCCGGGGGCGGGTGAGGGCAAGGCCCGAAGCGGCCAGCGCGCCGCTCGGCGATCAGATGCCGTTGCGGTTCGGCTGCTTGCCGTGCCAATTGGGCGTTTTGTCGAGTGGCGTCAGAGTGCCGCTGTCGCGCTCGAGAACGGCCGGTGCAACGCCGCCGCTCTTGCTGTCGTCGAGTTTCAAGCTGGCGGTGCTGACGCCGCCCGCGTAGTGCTCTCGGGCCATTTCGTAGGCGAGTTGAGCGCCGAACTGGGCCTTGGCCACGAACTGGGTCCACACCTCCGCGCTTTTGGTGCAAACCGTCGTGTTCCGGTCGCAGAAGGTAACGACCCATTCGGCGGTGGCTCCGGCGCGGTCATAGAGGCGCTGCTGCTGCTCCTTGTCGGATGGAAGCAGAGCGATCCCGATCGCGGCAACTGTAGCGATACGCAACAAACCCATAATACCAACCTTCGCGTCTGACGGCCGGACGCACGACCGGCCTGGGGAAGCGCATTGCACGATTGGCTTCCCTAGCGCACATCGATAGCAGGTGCGTATCAAGGTTAAGCTAGCCTGCAGCGCACAATTTGAACCGGATTAAGATCAAATTCGACGTACCGAATTAACGCTTCCGCTATCGGTTAAATTCGACGGTTAAGGACGTCTTAACGGCTAGCCGCGATAATCGTCTCTTGGGGGCAACGAGGGACGGCGCAGATGATCGAGAGGGACCGAAAACTCGCGGCCATAGTGTCGTTGCTGGCGACCACGAGCGTCGCTTTGAACATGCTCGTCTTCCAGAACACCGGAAAAAAAGCCGACACGATCGAGACCGGCGGCATCACCGACCGCACGGCGTGGGTAGACGGACCCGGCCTGACGCTCGGCCCGACGTCTCCGGGACCGGGCGCGATGCCGCAAGCTGCCGATGCGGTCTTGCCGCCTGGACCGCTCGCCGAAAGCGATGAATCCAACCGCGCCGAAATCACCAAGGGCGTGCAGCGCGAACTCAACAACATCAATTATGAGGCGGGCACGGCCGACGGCGTTCTTGGCCTCGTTACCCGCGCCGCCATCTTCGCCTACGAGTACGATAACGGAATGGTGTTGACAGGCCAACCGAGCGATCAGCTCCTGAGCCAGTTGATCCTCGGCAGCTCGTCGCTGACGCAAAGCTCCGCGCGTCCCGGCAAGACGACGACGCCCGACGCCGAAAGCCTCGTGCGCGCCGTCAAGCAGCAGCTTTCGGCGCTCGGCTATCAGACCGGTGTGGCGGGCGGGAAGTTGACGCCCGAGTTCGCCCGCGCCATCCGCGAGTTCGAAACCGATCAGAAGCTGAAGGTAAGCGGCCGCATTTCCGGTCCCATGGAAAGCCGCTTGCTGCGTCTGCAGAGCGAACCCAAGGCGCGCCGCGAGGCGGTCGCCAAGGCCTCGAAGCGTTAGGAACTCCGCGACGTCTCCTGCTAACCTAGCGACATGCGCCTCAAATCCGAAATCTGGGTCAAAGCCTATCTGCGCCGCTGCCAATATAATGGCGCGCCCTGCGTCGTCGCGCGCCACGGCGATGACGACGCCGGGGCGATCTTCATAAAAGTGGTCCGGACGGGCGGTACCGCCGCCGTATTCTCGCCCGCACCGGCTGGCCTCGACGATGCCGACATCGATCGTCGCTGGGTGTCGCGTTTCAAGGGCGAATTTGTTCCGGAAGCGGAGGCCGAAGCCATGCTGAAACGCGAAGCGAGCTTCGACAGCGACATCTGGATCGTCGAAATCGAGGATCGCGAAGGCCGACATTTCCTCGGCGATGAATTGATGAAATAGCCACAGTGCGCCGCCGAAAATATCGGGTTTACATTTCGTTAACCCGTCCCCGGCTGTAATTCATACGATGCGATGATTCTGGCGGCCGCAGCGCAGACTTGCCACGTTCGGTATCGCGTTTCAGATTCCGTGGCCGGAGCCTTAAGGCTAGGAGTGCCGCACGGCGCGAGCAAGGTTCGCGCTTCTTGGGGGGGACCCATGGCGACGATATTGGAATTCAAATTCGCGCCGAGGCCGACGGCCGCATCGATGCTGGCGGCTTGCAACGCTGCGGCATCAGCCGAGATCGTGCTATTTCCAGGCGTCCGTTACGAGCGCCCGACAGACGGGCCGGATGCTAATTCGGCCCGGACGAAGCGCCGCCGCGAAGAGCCGGAACTCGAAAGCTGAAAGCAGAGGATATCACGCCGCGCGCGTGAGGCCGCTTCAGGCGCCGCCTGGCTTGCATGACGCCTTGGCGAGCGCCGCGAGCTCATCCGCGCGATAGGGTTCTCCCTTATCCGGCGCCCTGACGACGACCAAGCCTTTAACAGCGGCAATCGTTTGCTGCGGATCGATATTCGCCGCGCTCGACGCAGGCAATCCGAGAAAGCGATCATCGGAGGGGACGATGGAAAGGTCGATCGTCGTCTCGCGATCGGCGGATGCCGCGGCGAAATAGAGGTTCGTCCCATCCGGCGCATAGACACCGATCGTCCAGCCAAGATCGGGCAGAAGCGCCCGCACCCGCATCGTCCCGGTCGACGCTTCAAATGGACAGAACGCATAACGCGCGTCCGGCGCGAGGAACGGCAACGGCTGATGCTGCGGTGCCACCGCCGTCGCGATCGTCATCGTGTTTTTAGGGAACGCGCGCGCGAGCCGTGAATACGCCGAGCCGCGCGTATCGTTCACCGCAAGGAACGTCGCCGTCAGATGCACAATCCCTGCGATGATCGCGAAGATCGCAAGCAATCGCCAGTCGAAGGCTCGCAGAAGCCTCATGAGCATCCCTCGCGCGTGATGACCGGCAGACGCTTGTTGCGCTCGGAGCGTTCTTCCGTCGAAAGCCCCGTCGCGGGATCGAGCACTGTGAACACCAGCACGAGGCGGCCCGCGCCGCCCGTCGGCAGCCAGTTGCCGGGCCGCGCATCGCGGCCGAGCGACACCACGAACGAGCCGTTCGGATTGGGCGCGATGGTGTCGGCTGTGAACTCATAACGGTCGGCATCGTTGGCGATCAGATTGCCGCGCGAGTCGAAGACTCCGACGCTCCACCACAGCCCGCGCATGTTCGCGCCGTCGACGACGTAGTTACAGGACGAGTGAAGCCGCGCCCCTTGGGAGTCCGTCCGCGCCTCGAAGATACCGGCGCTGTCGGACGAAATCCGCAGTTTTCCCGTCGTGATCATGTGCGCCTTGGTATAGGGGTCGGCGCTCTCGCGGCCGATGTCCGGCCACTGCTGCCAGGGCCCAAACGTATTCACCGACAGCGGCGAGCCGCGCGAGATCATGTACTTGCTCGACCACATGCCGATGAAGATCGCCAGCATGATCGTGAGAAGAACCGTGACCGCACGCACGATGATCCCGATGACCGCGCGCAAAACGCTCAATCTCGAAGTCCCTGCAGCCGGCTCAAGTTCGATCGATGCCAAGTTCGTAGCTTTCCTATCGCGTCCGCATTCAGGGCGCCGTCGCGGCGCGGGTCTTATTATCTTCCGGCGGCGAACCAGCAGCCGGCATCGAGAGATCGTCGCGCGATGTGTCGAGCAGAGTCGCCCGGCGGTCTGGCCGGTTGGCGGGCTGCGGCTGCGGTATTTCTTTTGGATCGACGGGCATTGGCGGATGTGAGGGGCCGCCGTTGCCAGGCGCCGGGGCCGGTCCTTCGCCGTTTGCCTTGCGAAGCGCCGCGACGAGAACCTTCAGCGCGTCCCGCGTTTTCGCCGGCATGATGCTCTGCGGCTTCGATGCGTCTGCCGCTTGCGCCGGCACCAATCCGGCCGCGACCTGCTCCGCCCGCAGTTGCGTCAGTCGCTGCTGTTCTTCGATCTGCCGAGGATGCGGCGCCAAACCGGGGATCGTCGGAATGTTCATGTCGGTATGCGCCACCGTCATCAGATCGTGCCAGATCGGCGCCGCCTGATGCCCGCCCGTGACGCCAGCGCGCATCGGCCTGTTGTCGTCGTTGCCGACCCAGACGCCCGCCACGTACTTGCCGGTGAAGCCCATGAACCACGCGTCCTTCGGCCCCGTCGACGTGCCCGTCTTGCCCGCGGCGTTGGTGAAATCGAGATTGGCGAGGCCGGCGGTGCCCTCTGTCACGACGCGATTGAGCATGACGTTCATCTCTTCCGCCACATGGCGCGAAATGACCTGCTTCGCGGGCGGCTCGTCACGTTCCCGCGAATAAAGCAGATCGCCCTTCGAGGTGGTGATGTCGAGAATGCCGTAAGGCTTGGCAAGTTTCCCGCCGTTGGCGAAGGTCGCGAACCCGCCCGTGTGTTCGAGAACGGTAATGCCGCCGTCGCCAAGCGCCATCGAGCAGGTTTTCTTCACGCCCTCGATCCCGAGCCGCTTCGTCATCTCGATGACTTTCTCGCGCCCGACCGCGAACGACAGTTCTGTCGCGACCGTGTTGAGCGAGCGTGCCAACGCGTTCCACAACGGAATGCGCGCGCCGGAACCACCGCCACCGCCGTAGTTCGACGGCGACCAGTTTCCACACGAGCGCGACGCATCGCGGACCATGGTGTCGGGCGTAAAGCCGTTCTCCATCGCCGTCGCGTAGACGTAGACCTTGAAGGACGATCCGGGTTGGCGCTTGGCGCGCGTCGCGCGGTTGAACTGGCTCTCGCCATAATCCGGACCGCCGACAAGAGCCTTCACTTTGCCGTCTGTCTCCATCATGACGATGGCGCCGGAGCTGAAATGGTTCGGCGGTCCATCCTTGCGAAGCGCGGCGTTAAGCGCTTCTTCCGCCTGCCGCTGCAGCGTGAGGTCGACGGTCGTGCGCGCCGTCAGAACGAATTGGTTCTTACCCTCGGCAAGTCGCTGCACTTCCTCATAGGCCCAGTCGAGGAACCAGTCGGGACTGGTCGACGCGCGGGCTTCGACGATCTTCGCCGGGTTCATGCGCGCCGCATGGACCTGCCCTGCTGTGTAATATCCGGCCTCGACCAGGTTATCGAGGACCTGATTGGTCCGCGCGCGAGACGCCGAGAGATCGACGAGGGGAGAATATTTGGACGGCGCCTTGAAGAGGCCCGCAAGCACGGCGGCTTCCGCCATGCTGATGTCGCGTACGGACTTGCCGAAATAATACTGCGACGCGGCTTCGACGCCGAACGTACCGCCGCCCATATAGGCGCGGTCGAAATAGAGCTTCAGGATCTCGCGTTTCGAATATCGGCTTTCGAGCAGGAAGGAGAGAAAAAGCTCCTTGATCTTGCGTTGGACCGAACGCTCCGACGACAGGAACAAATTCTTCGCGAGCTGCTGCGTCAGCGTCGAGCCGCCCTGGACGACTTCGTTCGCCTGCACGTTGGTGACGAGCGCGCGCAGCGTGCCGAGCACGTCGATGCCGTAATGCTCGAAAAAGCGCCTGTCCTCCGTCGCCAGCGTCGCCTTGATCAGCACGTTGGGAATGTCGCTGAGCGGCACCGAATCGTTGTGCAGGATGCCGCGGCGGCCGATCTCGTTGCCGTTGACGTCGAGAAAACTCACGGCATAGCGGCCGGTCAGGAACTTGCTCTCGTCGAACTCCTGGAATGCAGGCAGCGCCAAGCCGTAAAGCACGACGAAACCGCCGAAGAGCATCGTCAAGCTTTCGGACGCGAACTCGTTGAGCAGCCGCCGCCAGCCGACGAGCTGAAACCGCGCAAAATAGCTCGACCCCGCGTTCCAGTAGTCCTTGATGCGCGACCAGGCGTCGCCAAGCGCGGAATTCAGCTTCGAATCAAGGGCCAGCCAATCGATGAGGCGATGCCGGCCGCCCTGCTTGTGAAACCAATCGTTCAAGAACCGCAACCCCTTGCCGCGCCAAGCCTTACCAAGTAGCTCTTGTTATGTCGCTCTTGTCACGCGTCAGACGCGGGCTTAAGCCCTTTACCACGAGATCGTTCTCGAAACAGCGATGGCAGCGCATTCCGCCGGATGCGCCGCAAAGCCGGTCGTCGGACGTTAGGCGTCGCAAATCGACATAATTGTGGTTATCTCGGCGGAGCGCGGAAGGGAAGAGCAAGACCTGATGTTGGACGGCAACGATCCACCGTTCTGGCGCACCAAAACGCTCGAGCAGATGAACCGCGACGAGTGGGAAGCGCTGTGCGACGGCTGCGGGCGCTGCTGCATGGTCAAGCTCGAGAACGAGGATACGTCCGAGATCTATCTCACGCGGCTGTCCTGCGCGATGCTCGACGTCCGGACCTGCCGCTGCAAGGACTATACGAACCGCTTCCAGAAGATGCCCGATTGCCTTGAGATCGATATCGCCCGCGCCCGCGAGCTTTCGTGGCTGCCGAAGTCTTGCGCTTACCGGATCGTGGGCGAGGGCGGCGATCTGCCGTGGTGGCATCCGCTCGTCTCGGGAACGCACGACACGGTGCATCAGGCCGGTATTTCCGTCAAAAGCTTCGCCATGAGCGAACGCCGCGTCAAGCAAGAGAATTATTGGAAATACATCATTCCGGATCTGCCGGAAGAAGCCGAAGCGCCACCGAAATAGCCACGCATCATCCCGGCCGAGGTCAGAAAGCCGACAACGCGGTCCCGTCATCCGTCATGGCCGCGAAGGCCGGATCTGTCCACGCCTGCTACAGGAGATCTGCCGAGATGTTGTCGGTCTCAGAGCTTTTTCAACGGACGTCCTTGGAAATGCGGGGGCCGGTGCCCTGGGGCGATCCCGTAACCGAGACTTCGTCGGGCGTTTACGTCATCGCCCTCGTTGATCCAACCGCCAATTTCGCCGAAAAATTATCCGAGACTGAACTTACTCGCTGGAATGAGGGCGAGGAAATAATCTACATCGGAAAAGCAACGAAACTTCGCCGCCGTATCTCTCAATTTTACCGTCACAAGTATGGCCGTTCCAGCCCGCATCGGGGCGGACAGGATATTCTGCTGCTGACCCCCTCATTTCAAATCTACTGGGCCACCGCTCCCGATTGCGCGGCGGCCGAGCACGCCATGATCGATGCATTCCAACAGCAAATTCGCGCATTGCCGTTTGGAAACCGTATGAGAGGGGCTCGCAAAAACTTACACACGATCTGAGCGCATATAGAAACTTATCCCCGCTTGCAGCGGCGAGGTTATACTTGAGGGTTTTCTGAAATATTTACGTTATTGCATTGTTTTTCAATGTCTTACATCGTTTTGTCGATTGACAGCGCGACGCTTCTCAGGCATCTTCTCTGTATAACGCGGAAAGTGTGAGCCGAGAGAAACCGGCGGCTTCGGCCGTAATGTTCGCCCATCGCGCATCCCATTTAAAATTCGAGCCCAAACAATTCGAGAAGGTCAGCGGCGCATGGCGGCATCAGGTGCGCGGCGAACGACGACGCGCGTCCGCGCAACGAAGAATGCGGCGCCGAAGGTGGCGAAGCCAGCGCGCGCAAAACCCAACGCCCTCGTTCAGCGTGTCTACAACACGATCGACGGCGAGCTGACGAAGCTTGAGAAGCAGAAGGGACTGACGTCCCAGGATCGCGAGCGCGCGTCGCGGGCTCTGTCGCAGATGGTCAATGCCTTGGAGAAAGCTGTTGAGATGCAACGCGAGATGACGAAGCGGAAGCCGACCGGAGGAGACGCCAAGAGCAAGGAGGCGCTCGCCCATGCGGAAGATCTACGCCGCGAAATTGCGGAACGTCTTGAGCGACTCAATCGCAAGCGGGCGCCTGTCCGAAGATCTGAATGAACTGACGCGCGCGGAACTCGAATTCATCGCCCACGATTGGGAAATCTGGGCGCGGGACGAGCAATTGCCGCCGCTTCATCAGGTGTCATCCCGGCCGACGCGTAGCGGCGGGCCGGGACCCAGAGTTCCCGGCGCTGATGGGGATCTAAGTCTTGGGTCCCGGGTCTCGCAAGATGGCTCGCCCGGGATGACAAGTACGGGCGCACTCAAGCAATGGCGCGTGTGGCTACTTCTTGGCGGTCGCGGTTCCGGCAAAACGCGCGCCGGTGCGGAATGGATACGGTCCATCGCCCGTGGCGATGATACAGAGCCGCGCCTTGCGGCCGGCTCCCCGCAGGGGAGTCGCCGGGCACCACCAAGAATAGCGCTGGTGGGTAAAACCCTCGCCGACGTCCGCAACGTCATGATCGAAGGTCAATCGGGTTTGCTCGCAATCCATCCTGCGTACGAGCGACCTGACTTCGAGCCGTCGAAGCGGCGCCTCACGTGGCCGAACGGCGCGGTGGCGGAATTATTCTCGGCGGACGAAGCCGAAGCGCTACGCGGCCCGCAGTTCACGGCCGCGTGGTGCGACGAGCTTGCGAAATGGCGCGGCGCGGAAAGGGCGTGGGACATGCTGCAATTTGCGCTCCGCCTCGGCGATGCGCCGCGCGTCTGCGTGACGACGACGCCGCGCGCAACGAAGCTTTTGAAACAGATCATCGCGGACGAAGCGACCGTGACCGTCAATCTCGCGACCGCCGATAACGCCACCAACCTCGCGCCGTCGTTCCTCGCCGAGATGACGCGGCGCTACGCCGGTTCCGCGATCGGACGGCAAGAATTGCTCGGTGAGATCGTCGAGGACGCAAGCGACGGGCTGTGGCGCCGGCATTGGATCGAGGAAGCGCGCATCGCGAACGCCCCAGAAATGCAACGAGTTGTTGTCGCTCTTGATCCACCTGTCACGGCAACGGCATCGTCGGACGCATGTGGAATTGTCGTCGCCGGTCGACCGAAGGCGCGCCGCTACCGAAACTCTACGGCCGCGCACGCGTCGGTGGCCAGATCATCTGGGCGACCGATATCGAGGAAGACATCGTCACGACGACGGAAGCCGTCGGCGGCGGGAAGGGAACGTCGAGCGGCGACAAGACCCGCCTCACGCAATACAACTATTATGCAAACTTCGCCGTGGCCTTGGCCGAGGGAGTCGTCACGCGCGTCGGCCGCATTTGGGCCGACGAGCAAGAACTCGACCTCGCACGCACCACGTTTCGCCTTCATACCGGCACCGAAACCCAAGCCGTCGACAGTTTGATCGCCGCGCGCGAAGGTGCGAGCAACGCACCAGCATATCGCGGGGTCGCATACGTCGTGTTCGAGCATTTCGCGCTCGCCGATTATGGCAACCGAGTTCCGCAGTTATCGTTCGAAGTCTATCGCAGCGTATCCGACGCCGATAACGACGTGCGCGGCATCGTGCTGATCCCGGGTTCCGGCGAGTTCGTATACGCGACAGAGCCGGTGCATCAGACGTTCGACGACGGCGTATCGCAATCGGAAAACGTGCATCAGCTCTTAGGCGCAACGGATTGGCAGGTCGCGCTCGATCAGATGGAATCGGCGCTTCCGAATGCAAAGTCCGCGTCGCTGATCGTCAGCTGGTTCGGTACCGATCTCCGCGCCGGCGAATGCGAGATCAAGCCCGGCGTCGAGACGCGTCACAAAACGACAGCGCCGTTGACATGGTCGGTCGCCGGCACGACGCGCGACACCGCGTATCTCATCTCAACGCGCGACGGCAACGCGGCCTACGGCGGCACGCCATCCGACCAGACGGTCGTCGCCGCCATTCAAGACATGAAGGCGCGCGGCCTCAACGTCACGCTGACGCCTTTCATTCTGATGGACGTCGCAGCCGACAATACGCTCGCAAATCCATACGGTGGCGCGAGCCAGCCGGTCTATCCGTGGCGCGGGCGCATGACCTGTCACCCGGCACCCGGCCAATCCGGAACGCCCGATAAAACCGCGACGGCCGCCAGCCAGATCGCGGCGTTCGTCGGCGCGGCCGCGGCGTCGGACTTCTCGCTATCGGGCGCGGCAGTCAACTATTCCGGTCCGAGCGAATGGTCATATCGTCGTATGGTCCTGCACCAGGCGTTTCTCGCGAAAGCAGCAGGAGGCGTCGAGGCTTTCGTCATCGGATCGGAATTACGCGGCTTGACGTGGGTGCGTTCCGCTTCCGGAACCTATCCGTTCGTCGCCGCGCTTGTCGCGCTCGCCGCCGACGTGAAATCGATCCTCGGCCCAGGCACGAAGGTGCTCTACGCCGCCGATTGGTCGGAATATTTCGGCCATCAGCCGGGCGACGGTTCGAGCGACGTCTATTTCCATCTCGATCCGTTGTGGTCGTCGCCGAACATCGACGCCATCGGCACTGACGTCTATTGGCCGCTCGCGGATTGGCGCGACGGCCGCGATCATCTCGATGCGATTGCCGGCGCACCGTCGATCTACGATCTTGGCTATCTTAGATCGAACGTCCACGGCGGCGAGGGGTTCGATTGGTACTACGCCTCCGAAGCCGACCGCGATGCGCAAGCTCGCACTCCGATTACCGACGGCGGCGGTAAGCCGTGGATCTTCCGCTACAAGGATATCCTGTCATGGTGGAGCAATCGCCATTTTAATCGCCCGGGCGGCGCGTCGAGAGCGGAACGCCGACGGCGTGGGTGCCGCAATCGAAACCGTTCTGGTTCATGGAGATCGGCTGCCCCGCGGTCGATAAGGGCGCCAACCAGCCGAACGTCTTCGTCGATCCGAAGAGCTCGGAGTCGGCGTATCCGTATTATTCGCGCGGCTTTCGCGACGATCTCATGCAGGCGCGCCATGGCCAGGCGCTGCGCGATGCATTCGACTGGACGAAGCCAGGATATATCGCGGATCTCAATCAGGTCTCGTCGGTGACCGGCGCGCGAATGGTCGATCTCGACCACATTCACGTCTACTGCTGGGATGCGCGACCCTTTCCGGCATTCCCCGACGCGACGACCTACTGGGGCGACGGCGCGAATTGGGAGCACGGGCATTGGGTCAACGGCCGCCTCGGCGGCGCTGCGCTCGATGAGGTCGTGTCGACGATCCTCCTCGATCAGGGTTTCACCGCGTTCGATGCTTCCGGCTTGACCGGGACCGTGCCGGGGTATGTCGTCGACCGCACGATGGCGGCGCGTGATGCGATCCAGCCGCTCGAACTCGCGTACTTCTTCGATAGCATCGAGAGCAACGGCAGAATCGTATTTCGCCATCGCGGCCGAGCCGAACCGGCGATGACGCTCAGTATCGACAGCTTCGTCGAAGAGAACGTCGGCGATCCGTTTTACGAACTGACCCGCGCCCAGGAAACGGATCTCCCAGCCTCGGCCAAGGTGCGTTACATCTCGGGGATCGACGACTATCCTCAGGCGGTCGCCGAGGCTCGGCGTCTGACCGGAGCCAGCGGCCGTGTCGCCGAAGCCGATCTCGCGATTGTTCTGGATGACGGCCTCGCGGGAGCAATCGTCGAAAGCTGGCTGTACGAAACCTGGGCGTCGCGCGAGTCCGCGACATTCAAACTGCCGCCTTCGACGCTCGCGTTGGAGCCGGGGGACATCGTTTCGGCGAACATCGCAGGGCGAAGCCGCCTGCTGCGATTGACCGCCGTCTCCGAGCACGGCACGCGTGAGATCCAAGCTCTCAGCATCGATCCGAGCGTCTACGATCAAATCGACGTCCCGTCGCGTGCCGCAGCGCCGACGCCGCTCGTGCAGATCGGGTCGCCTGCGGTCGCACTGATGGACCTGCCGCAATGGAACGCGAGTTATGACGCGTTGTCCGGCTACGCGGCGGCGATGCAGAAACCCTGGCCGGGCAGCGTTGCGCTGTTCGTGTCGCCGCAAGACACGGGTTATCAGCTCAAGGCCATTGCCAGTGTTCCCGCGACTCTCGGCGTGACGCTCGATGATCTGCCGTCGGGGCCGGAAGGACGACTCGATCATCGAGCTTCGTTTCGGGTCCGATTGACGAACGGCACGCTCGCGTCCGCCGATCTCGTGTCGATGTTGGCTGGCGCAAATCTCGCTGCGCTTCGCAATGCCGGCGGAAATTGGGAAATTATCCAGTTCCTCACGGCGGAGCTTGTCGATGCGCAGACCTACCGATTGAGCGGACTTCTTCGCGGCCAGTTCGGCACCGAAGGCGCAATGGTTGAAACGTCGTCGTCTGGCGCGCAGTTCGTGCTGCTCGATGCTGGCGTCACGCGAATTCCTCTACCGGAAAGCGAGCAGAAGCTGACGCTCAACTGGCGCTACGGCCCGGGAAATCGCAATATTGGCGATGCGTCTTACGTCACGGCGCCGTTTGCATATCAGGGACTCGGGCTGCGGCCGCTCTCGCCGGTTCGCGTCAAGGCAACGCGCGCGTCGGGCAACATTGTGATGTCGTGGGTTCGGCGCACGCGCACCGGGGGCGACAACTGGGAGCTTCCCGATGTGCCGCTGGGCGAAGAAAGCGAGAGCTACGAAGTCGACATCCTCGATGGCGCGGACGTGAAGCGCACGCTTCAATCCTCGTCGCCGACCGCGAGCTATTCAAGCGGCGATCAAATCGCTGACTTCGGATCTGTCCAGTCGGCCGTATCGGTCAAGATCTACCAGACCAACGTCGTCTTCGGCCGCGGCGCGCCACGGGCTGCGATCGTTTAGACCATCCCTTAGTCACGTCATGGCCGCGAAGGCGGACATCCACGACAATCATCATTCGAGGAAATCGCAATGGACCAACCGGCGTGGCTTGCGGCTGCGTGGGCCGAATTTGGCGTGCGCGAAATTCCCGGCAACGAGAGTGCGCCCGAAATCCTACGCTATTTTCGCGATGCGGGTGACGACAATGTCGAGACCGAAGCAACGCCCTGGTGCGCCGCATTCACTGGCGCCATGTTGAAACGTGCGGGAACCGCAGGCACCGGCTCGCTTCTTGCGCGATCGTATCTCGAATGGGGCATCAAACTCGATGATGCGCGGCTCGGCGCCGTCGCTATTCTATCGCGCGGCGACGATCCAACGGCCGGGCACGTCGGCTTTGTGCTCGGAGAGGCGGCCGACAAACTCTATCTCCTCGGCGGCAACCAGGGCGATGCCGTGGCGATCGCAGCCTTCGACAAGACACGCCTGCTCGGACTTCGCTGGCCAAACGACGAAACCGAGGCGGAAAGCACAACCGCCGACAACGGCATCTTCGCGAAAGTGCTCGCGCACGTCCTCGAAATGGAGGGCGGTTATACGAACGATCCCTACGATCCCGGCGGACCGACCAATCGCGGCATTACGCTTGACGTTTACGCCGGTTTTAAGGGCCAGACCCTCGACGCCGGTACGCGGGATCGCCTGATCGCGGAATTGAAATCCATTCCCGACGCGACCGTCGCCGCAATTTATCGCCGCCGCTATTTCGAACCGGCGGATTGCGCGGCATTTACCGCGCCGCTGACGCTCATGCATTTCGACGCCGCCGTGAACCACGGCGTTGGTGCCGCGATCCGCATGTTGCAGCAAGCAGCCAGCGTCACGGTCGACGGCGAGATCGGCCCTGAGACACTCGCCGCGATCGGCGCGCGCAACGTCCTCGACCTCATCGATAGCTACGCCGAAATCCGCCGCGCCCGCTACCGCGCCCTTCCGCATTTCTGGCGGTTTGGACGCGGTTGGTTGAGACGCGTCGATGCAACTTTCGCCCTCGGCAAAGCGTGGGCCTCAGCCGACGGCATCACCCACGGGCTTTTGGAGCCCGGACAAAACGCAAAAGGAGAAACGACCATGAGCAGCCAAACGACGACAACGACCACCGACAGCGACGCAAAAGTTTGGACGCAATCGAAGACGCTATGGGGTGTCTTAATCACCGCGGCTTCGACGGTCCTTCCCCTTCTGGGCCCGGCGATTGGCGTAACCCTCCCGGCGGACATCATCCAGACATTCGGCGATCAAGCGATTACGGCTGTTCAGGCCATCGCGGGATTGTTCGGCACCAGCCTTACTATATATGGGCGATTCACCGCGTCATCCGTCCTCAGTCTTCGTAAAAGTTAATTTCAATTGGAGCGCTCGCTGTCTCCGAGCCCGTATTCATCGCCCATTCAACCCGCTATTCTTACACAGTAGTGTTTTCCGGATGAGGTCCATGCTCGGATTGGGGAAAGCGGCAGTGGTGATGGCTGCGGCAGGCATACTGCCGTGCGAAGCCGTTTGCGCCGCCGACTGCTTGACCGATTGGGGTATGGCCGGCCAAATCGTGAGACGGGAGAACCTGATAACGGTGGAGGAGGTCTCCCGGTCTCTTGCCTCGGACGGCGTCGGCGTACTCGTCAAGACCACGCTTTGCCGCTCCGAAAGCGGATATTTTTATCGCCTTGTGATCAGAGCGCCGACGGGACGGCTGATCACGACCGTTATGACTGCTAAGAGTCGCTAGGTGGCTCATCGTTGCGGCTGGCTTTCTCCGAAAGCTATCTTATAAGTCCGCAACGTCACGCAGGAGCGGAGGGAAATCGCCGTGCGAGCACTCGTCGTCGAGGACGATAAAGACCTGAACCGTCAACTTTCCTCGGCGCTTTCCGATGCCGGTTTCGCCGTCGATGCCGCCGGGGACGGTGAGGAAGGCTATTTCCTCGGCGATACCGAGCCCTACGATATCGTCATTCTCGATATCGGCCTGCCGAAGATCGACGGCATTTCCGTTCTTGAACAATGGCGTCGAAGCGACCGCAAGATGCCGGTCATCATCCTGACCGCGCGCGACCGCTGGAGCGACAAGGTCGCGGGCATGGACGCCGGCGCAGACGACTATTTGGCGAAGCCCTTCCATATGGAAGAGCTGCTGGCCCGCGTCCGCGCCCAGGTGCGCCGGGCGTCGGGTCATGCAAAATCCGAAATCGAATGCGGGCCGATCCGGCTCGATACCAAGTCGGCGCGCGTGACCTGCGACGGCGCCCCCGTGAAACTGACATCGCACGAATTCCGGCTGTTGGCGTACTTGATGCACCATAACGGCCGGGTGGTCTCGCGGACCGAACTGGTCGAACATCTCTACGACCAGGATTTTGATCGCGATTCGAACACCATCGAGGTATTTATCGGCCGACTGCGGAAGAAGATTCCAGGCGATGTTATCCAGACGGTCCGCGGTCTTGGATACCGCATGAGCCAAGGACCGGATGAGGCTTAACTCCCTCGCGCTGCGCCTCTTTGCGACTTCGGCAGCGTGGACGCTTCTGGCCCTGCCGCTGGCGGGCTACATCATTTACTCGCTCTATCGCGAAGACGTGCAGTTAAGCTTCGACGCCCAGCTCAAGAAGCTTCTGACCCAGATCACGATCGACAGCATGAGCACGATGGGTGATCAGCCCGTCATCCCGCCGAACCTCTACGAACCGCTGTTCGAAGTCACGCAATCGGGCTGGTATTGGCAGATCCGCCCGGTTGACGGCGCGCCGGGGCGAACGCTCGTGTCGCCGTCACTGGCGACCGCGGTATTGCCGTCTCCCTATGATCGCAAGTTTCCGACCGACGATACCGGAACGCGCTGGATGAACGTGCCCGGCCCGACGGGCACGACGATCCGTATTCTCGAATTCATCGACTCCCCGGGTCATGATCCCGACAAAACGAAATATTCGATCATCGTCGCTGGCCCGATGGATTGGTTCGAGGCGACCGTCGCCAAGTTCCGCACGCGCCTGACAAGTGCTCTTGCGCTCGTCGGCTTGGGTCTATTGGCGGTGACGGTTTTCCAGGTGCGCTTTGGTCTTTTGCCGTTGCGCCGTGTCGAGAAAAGCCTCGCGAGCATCCGGTCCGGCCAGGCCGAGCGGTTGGAAGGCAACCTTCCCGCCGAGATCGAGCCGTTACAGTCGGAGCTCAACGCGCTGATCGAATCCAACCAGGATATCATCGATCGCGCGCGCACCCAGGTCGGCAACCTCGCGCACGCTCTCAAGACGCCGCTCGCCGTCCTCACCAATGAAGCGCACGAGGACGAAAGTCCCTTCGGCGTCAAGGTTGCCGAGCAGGCACATCTGATGCGCGATCAAATCAGCCATTACCTCGACCGCGCCCGCATCGCTGCGCGCACCAGCACCATCGGCCGCGTCACGCCCGTTGATGCGACGGCTGGCCCCCTAGTGAGGGCGCTCGAGCGCATTCACCAGGACAAGGGTGTCTCGTTCGATTTGGCGGTCCAGCCCGGCGCCAAGTTTCAGGGTGAGAAGCAAGACCTGGAAGAAATGCTCGGTAACCTGCTCGATAATGCCTGCAAGTGGGGGAAGGGCCGGGTCTATCTCGCGGCGGTCGTCAATTCCCAAGATACGACGGGGCGCCGAAAGCTCCGAATCACCGTCGAGGATGACGGCCCAGGGCTTTCGCCCGAGCAGCGGGCTAAAATCGGCAAGCGGGGCTTGCGCTTGGATGAAACAAAACCCGGATCCGGCCTTGGTCTCTCGATCGTTAGCGATCTCGCCACGTCCTATCGGGGCAAGCTCTCGCTCGAAGCTTCCAAGCATGGTGGCCTGAAAGCCATACTCGATCTTCCAGCAGTATGACGCTCTTCCTCTGGATATCGCGGCGCAGCACCGAACTTGGGTGGGGATTTGCCCGAATTGTGGTCGATTTCCGCCTTGTCGAAGGCACAATATCGGTCTAGCCACTGTTCAAGACTGTGCGCCGGGTGGGGCAAATGCGGCGCGAGGGGATGAACCGATAATGGGGTTTACCATGCGCATCGCGCGCTTTTCGCTGCCGCTGCTGGCTATTGCCATGCTGGCGGGATGCAGCAACGGCCAGGGTGGAGTCGACAACACGAATACAGGATTGGTCCTCGGCAGTATCACCGGCGGCATTCTGGGTAATCAGGTCGGCAAGGGCGACGGCAAGGTGGCGGCAACGGTCGCTGGCGCCGTCATCGGTGGCATCGTCGGCAGCCAGATCGGCGCCAGCATGGACGAGCGAGACCGCCGCTACGCGCAGGAAGCCGAATATGACGCTCTCGAGCGCGGCCAATCCGGCGTTTCGCGGCAATGGCGCGATCCCGATACCGGCAACTACGGCGATATCGTTCCGAGCCGCCCCTACAAACGCGGCGTCGCCGATTGCCGGGATTACACCCACACGGTCTACATTGAAGGCAAGCCGAAGCAGATGCGCGGCACGGCGTGCCGTGGTGGCGATGGAACGTGGCAGGCAGTTGGCTGACGCACTGCAACAAAACTCGGGAAACATTTCTATAAGTTAACCCGTCCGCGACAGATGGGCTGCTCTGAGCTTTGTCTGCTTGCCTGGACCGGCGCGCGATCCTATTCCCTGCAAAAAGCTTGAGGATCGCGCGGCGATGGTTTTCTGGATTCTAGTGGCCGGACTGGTGGCGGCGGTAACGCTTGCCATCACGTGGCCGCTGATGCGACAGCCCGCGCAGGCCGCCACCGATGCCGACGCTGACGCCGATATCGCGGTCTACAAGGATCAGCTCAAAGAGGTAACGGCCGACGAAGCGCGGGGCACGCTTGCGGCCAACGAGGCTGAAAACGCCCGCGCCGAAATTGCGCGCCGCCTTTTGCGCGTCACGCAAGATACGCCAAAATCCGAAACCGCAGCGCGCGCCGCCGCCCGCAATCGCTTCATCCTGCCGGTCTCGCTTCTGACGTCCGTTGCCCTGCCCGTCGCGAGCTTAGGACTCTATCTCGCCTATGGCGCACCCGGTATGCCGGCGCAGCCATTGAGCGAGCGCCTTGCCGAAGCGAACGTTGCGAGCAAGCCGAACGATCTCATTGCCAAGGTTGAGCAGCGGCTGCGCGAGCATCCCGAAGACGGCACCGGATGGGACGTGATCGCGCCGGTTTACTACGCGATGGGCCGCTACGTCGACGCCGCCACGGCATATCAAAACGCGCTGCGATTAATCGGCGCCGATCCCCGTCGCCTGCAAGGTTTCGCCAACTCCCGCATCCGCCTGGAAAACGGCATCGTTCCTGACGATGCCCGCAAGGCGCTTCAGCAAATTCTTGTGCTCGCGCCTAAATCCGTCGAGCCGCGCATTTGGCTGGCGCTGGCCAAAGAGCAGGACGGTAACCTCACCGAGGCTGCGGCAGACTACAAGTCTCTCCTAGCCCAAGCGCCGAGCGACGCGCCGTGGCGTCCCGTCGTGGAAGAGCGCCTCGCGAGGCTGGAGCCTAAGGGCAACACCGCTCCGGGTACCGATCAGAGCGCCGGAGCAAACGCACCTCCTGCAGCACCCGCCGCGCCTCAAGCCCCCGCTGGCCCCGATGCCTCGGCGGTCATGTCCATGAGCCCCGAACAACGCCAGGCCTTCATTGGCCGTATGGTTGATGGTCTTGCGGCCCGGCTAAAGACGGACGGCAGCGATGCCGAGGGATGGGTGAAGCTCATCCGCGCCTATCAAGTTCTCGGCCGCCGCGACGATGCCGTGAAAGCATTGAATGATGCCCGCACCAACCTCAAGGGCAACCAAGGAGGGCTGGCCCAAGTCGAAGATTTGGCGCGCCAGCTCGGTCTTGGAAGTTGATGTAACGTAAGGTCCGCAATGACACGCAAACAGAAACGCGGAGTGATGATCGGAGGCGGCGTCGCGACGCTCGGACTGGCCGTTATCCTCGTTCTTTTCGCGTTGAAGGACAGCATCGTTTTCTTCCATACCCCGAGCGATATCATCGAGAAGGGCGTGGCGGCCGGCCAGCGCATTCGCCTCGGAGGACTTGTCGAGCAAGGTTCGGTCGTTCGCGGTCAAGGCACGACGATTACTTTCAAGGTGACGGACACCCTGAAAGATATCCCCGTGACGTTCACCGGCGTGCTGCCCGATCTGTTCAAGGAAGGGCAGGGGGTCGTGACCGAAGGCGTGCTCGACGGCAAGGGCGGCTTCACGGCGGACACCGTTCTTGCCAAGCATGATGAAAATTACATGCCCCGCGACGTTGCGAAGGCGTTAGAAGCGAAAGGCGTGAAGCTGGGTGCGAGCGCGCATCCGGGCCAGTTAAAGGCAGAGATGCCCTAGAAGGATATGCCGTGATCGTCGAAATTGGACATTTCGCTCTCATCCTCGCGCTGCTGGTTGCAGTCGTGCAGGTCGTGGTTCCCGCGTTCGGCGCCGCCATCAAGGACGGGCGCATGATGCGCGTCGCGGAGCCGGCTGCGGTGTCTCAGCTTTTCTTGATCGGGCTCGCCTTCTTCGCGCTGATGCACGCTTACGTAACGTCGGATTTTTCTGTCCTGAACGTCGCCCAGAATTCGCATTCGACCAAGCCGCTGATCTACAAAATGGCCGGCGTCTGGGGCAATCACGAAGGCTCTATGCTGCTCTGGGTGCTGATCCTGGCGCTCTTCGGCGCTGCCGTCGCCGTGTTCGGCAACAATCTGCCGCCGACGCTGAAAGCCCGCGTTCTTTCCGTGCAGGCATCGATCGCGGTGGCGTTCCTGCTCTTTTCGCTGCTGACGTCCAATCCGTTCATACGCCTCGATCCGGCGCCGTCCGACGGCAACGGTCTCAATCCTATCCTCCAGGACCCCGCGTTGGCCTTCCACCCGCCGTTCCTCTACACGGGCTACGTCGGCTTCTCGATCGCATTCTCGTTCGCCATCGCCGCCCTCATAGAAGGCCGCATCGATGCCGCCTGGGCGCGCTGGGTGCGCCCCTGGACGCTCGCCGCCTGGATGTTCCTGACCATCGGCATCTCGATGGGTTCGTGGTGGGCTTACTACGAGCTTGGCTGGGGCGGTTGGTGGTTCTGGGACCCGGTCGAGAACGCGTCGTTCATGCCATGGCTCGCGGGTACGGCGCTCCTGCATTCCGCATTGGTGATGGAAAAGCGCGAAGCGCTGAAGATCTGGACCGTGCTGCTCGCGATCCTGACGTTCTCATTGTCGTTGATGGGCACATTCATCGTACGCTCCGGCGTGCTGACGTCGGTGCATTCGTTCGCCGTCGACCCGGCACGCGGCGTCTTCATCCTTGCCATTCTCGTCATCTTCACGGGCGGCGGCCTCGCGCTCTTTGCGCTACGTGCAAAGGATATGCAGGCGGGCGGCCTCTTTCAGCCGATCAGCCGCGAAGGCACGCTCGTCCTCAACAACCTGCTGCTGGTGACGGCAACCGCAACGGTGCTCGTCGGCACGCTCTATCCGATGGCACTCGAAGCTCTGACGGGCGAAAAAATTTCCGTCGGACCGCCGTTCTTCAACATGACGTTCGGCCCCTTGATGATCCCGCTGCTGATCGCGATGCCGTTCGGGCCGATGCTCGCCTGGAAGCGCGGTGATTTGCTCGGTGCGATGCAGCGGCTGGCGTTCGCGTTCCTGGCGGCGCTTGTCGCCCTCGTCGCCGTCTTCGCGGCCGAATACCGGGGACCGTGGCTCGCGCCCTTCGGCATCGCGCTCGGCGTCTACGTTATGGCGGGCGCCGTGCTCGAGTGGGCAAACAGAGTAAAGCTCGGCTCGACCGGGCGCGATGAAGTCGTCCGCCGTGCGGTGAACCTGCCGCGCTCGGCCTATGGCACGTTCTTCGCCCACTTCGGTATCGGCATGCTGATGGTCGGCATCGTCGCAACCAGCGCCTATCGCGAAGAGCACATCGTGGCGATGAAACCCGGTGATCAGCTGATGGTCGATGGCTATCAGGTGACATTCGCCGGTGTCGAGCGTGGCCGTGGCCCGAACTACGTTGAAGATATCGCCGACTTCAATGTGAAGCGTGACGGCGAGACGGTTACGCGGCTCCAGCCATCGAAGCGCCTTTACGATGCCCCGCCGCAATCGACGACGGAATCCGGCATTTACGCTTCCTGGGGCGGCGATCTCTATCTCGTCATCGGCGACGGTCAGCCGGGCGGAGGCTACGCCGTTCGCGCCTACTTCAATCCTCTCGTTCGCTTCATCTGGCTTGGCGGCCTGATTATGTTCCTTGGCGGCGGCATCTCGCTGTCCGATCGGCGTTTGCGCGTTGGAGCCCCGACACGGCCGCGTCTCGCTGCTGCGGTTCCTGCGGAGTGAAACCCTTGCGCCGGTTAATCGCAGTCGTGGCTTTGACAGTCTGGGCGGCGCTAGCATTTGTGCCGTTGGCGTTCGCCGTTCAGCCCGGCGAAATGCTGAGCGACCCGGCGCTCGAACAGCGTGCGCGCACGATCTCGGGCGACCTGCGGTGCCTCGTCTGTCAGAACCAGTCCATCGACGACAGTGACGCCCCGCTCGCAGGCGACCTTCGCCGTCTCGTGCGCGAACGGATCATGGCGCACGATACCAACGCTCAAGTCATCGACTATATCGTCTCCCGCTACGGCGAATTCGTTCTGCTGAAGCCCCGGTTCGAGCTGTCGACGCTTCTCCTTTGGCTGACGCCCATTCTCGTGCTGCTCGGCGGCATCGTGCTCGTCGTCCGGGCGACGAAGCCAGCCGGGACATTGGCCAGCGTCCCCCTGACGGAACAGGAACAGGCCAAGCTCGACGAAATACTTAGCCCCAAGGACCGTTAGACTTTGGATGGGCCTGGAACAGTCACCAGATTACCAACAGTTAACGTCCCTGACATGCTGCCGTAACCCCGTTTCCGCTATGCGTCGTAGTAAGGCTCGCGAAGCCTGCTTTCATCTGGAGACCCTGGGATGCGATTTCCGCACCGCTTGTCGACGAACTCTTATTCAAAATTGACTTCTAAATTCGCGCCGGCATCGGCTGCGATGGTTGCAATCACTGCGGTGGGATTTGGGCTTGCGGTGCCATCGCACCCTGTGCGCGCCGAGTCCGGCGCCCAGACGATCGAAACGCCATTCGGCCGCGCGCCGCTGACCTTCGCCGACATCGTCGACAGGGTGAAGCCGGCAGTCGTTTCCGTATCCGTCGTCAACGATGGCGGTGCCTCGAAACTCGCGTCGAACGACAAGGATAAGAAGCCGGAGAAGGGCCCGAAGGGCGAAAAGAACTTCTCGCTTCCCGATCTACCGCCGGATCACCCCTTGCACGACTTCTTCAAGAACCTTCCGAAGGAGTTCGGCCAGGAAGAGCGCCCGAAGATCGTTCAGGGCCAGGGCTCGGGCTTCGTTATTTCGTCCGATGGCTACGTCGTGACCAACAACCATGTCATCGACGGTGCCACCAAGATCCAGGTGAGCTTCGACAACGACGAAACGAAGTACGACGCGAAGCTGGTCGGCACCGATCCGCGCACCGACATCGCTCTCATCAAAATCGAAAGCAACAAGACCTTCCCGACCGTCAAGCTGTCGGACAAGAAACCGCGCGTTGGCGACTGGGCTCTGGCCGTCGGCAATCCGTTCGGCCTCGGTGGCACGGTTACCGCCGGCATCGTCTCGGCGCTCGCCCGCGACATCGGTTCCGGTCCCTACGATTACCTGCAGATCGACGCGGCCGTGAACCGCGGCAACTCGGGCGGCCCAACCGTGAACATCGACGGCGATGTGATCGGCGTCAACACCGCCATCTTCTCTCCGTCTGGTGGCAACGTCGGCATCGCATTCGCTGTGCCCGCGACGACCGTCAAGGAAGTCGTCCAGCAGCTGAAGGCTGACGGTTCGGTCAGCCGCGGCTGGCTCGGCGTCAAGATTCAGAACGTCGACGAGGACACCGCCGCCAGCATCGGGCTTTCCGACGCCCACGGCGCTCTGGTCAGCGAAGTGACGCCGAACGGTCCTGCTTCCAAGTCGGGCATCAAGGCCCAGGATGCCATCCTCCAGGTCAACGGCGACAAGATTGCCGACAGTCGTGATCTTGCCCGTAAAATCGCCGAGCTTGCGCCGAACACGGACGTTGACGTCAAGGTCTGGCGCAACAACTCCGAGCAGTCGCTGAAGGTGAAGCTTGGGCTCTTCCCCAAGAACGCCGAAGCCGCGATGAACGGCGATAACAACGATCAGGACAACGGCAAGAACGATGACGACGAAGACAGCAAGTCCGTCGACCTGAGCCAGCTCGGTCTCACGCTGATGCCGGCCCGGTCGGGTAAGGACGCTGAGGGCGTCGCCATTGCCGAAGTCGATCCGTCGTCGGACGCTGCCGAGAAGGGCCTGAAGCCGGGCGACGTCATCCTTGAAGTCTCCGGCCAGATCGTGACGTCTCCCGACGACGTCATCTCGGGCATCAAGAAGGCGCAGGATCTGAAGCGCACAGCCGTCCTCCTGCACGTCAAGTCAGCCGACCAGAAGCGCTTCGTCGCCGTTCAGCTGACCAAGAAGGGTTGAGGTTAACGCGCCATGACCAATTCGAGCAGCTCCGTCAGTCAAACGGCGGGGCTGTCTCGACGTTTCGGGGACAGCCAGTTAAACAGTGAGCGGAGAGAAGGCCAAGGTCGGACCCAAACCATGCGCGTGCTCGTAATTGAAGACGATAAAGAAACCGCGCTTTTCCTGCAGAAATCCCTGAAAGAGAACGGCCATACGGCTGATCTTGCTCACGATGGCGAAGCGGGCTTGTCGCTGGCGACGGACGGTGCCTACGATGTTTTGATCGTAGATCGCATGTTGCCCTTGCTCGACGGCTTGTCCGTGATCAAGACGCTTCGGACCGAGGGTAGCCGGACGCCAGTGCTGATTTTGTCGGCGCTCGGCGAAGTCGACGATCGGGTCAAGGGATTGCGCGCCGGCGGCGATGACTATCTCACGAAGCCCTACGCCTACTCGGAACTTCTGGCCCGCGTCGAGGCGCTCGGACGGCGCACCGCGCCCGAGGAACAGCAGACCCGCTATTCCGTCGGCGATCTCATCCTCGATCGCCTTTCCCATCGTGTCACCCGCAGCGGCGAGCATATCCTGCTCCAGCCGCGCGAATATCGGTTGCTCGAATATTTGATGCAGCACGCCGGGCAGGTCGTCACCCGCACGATGCTGCTCGAACATGTCTGGGATTATCACTTCGACCCACAAACGAACGTGATCGACGTGCATGTTTCCCGTCTCCGGGCGAAGATCGATAAGAACTTCGACAAGCCGTTGCTGCACACGGTCCGAGGCGCAGGATATACAATCCGTGACGGCCCTGCTTGATCGCGTCGCGAAAGCGGCTTCGACCACAGCCTTCGGATTGAGCGCGTTGGCCGTGGCGTTTTTCTTGTTCGCCGCGGCGATCGTTGTCGGCTTTCTGTTCTGGCAGACGAATAAACTCTTCACCGACCAGGTCCTCTCGACGCTGACGGCCGAGGCCCGTATTCTTTCATCCGAGATGAAAGTTGGCGGCCAGGTGAAGCTCGTCGAGACGGTTACGGCGCTGTCGCGTCCTCAGGGAACGGGCCTCTACTATCTCGCCGACCAGACTGGCGCGAAAATCGCCGGAAACCTCAATCGCATTCCCCCGGAACTCGACGCCGACGGACGCGGCGGCGTTTTCAGCTATCAGCCGACCGACGACCAAGGCCCGTCGCATCTCGCCGTCGCTATTCCAGTTGATCTCGGTCCCAATCTTCGCCTCATCGTCGGCCGCGACGTCGAAGATCAACGCGCCTTTGCGAATTCGATCCGCTTCGTCTTTCTCTTGGGCTTTGGCGCCCTCTCGGTCATCGGCCTTCTCGGCGGCCTCACCGTCAGCCGCCTGATCGTCACTCGTATGGATCAGATCACGGCGGCAAGCCGTCAAATCATGGAGGGCGATCTCTCGCGCCGCATTCCAACGTCGGGCAGGGGCGGAGAACTCGACGGACTAGCAAACAACCTCAACGAGATGTTGGAACGCATCGAAGGCCTGATGAGCGGTCTCCGCGAGGTCTCGGACAATATCGCCCACGATCTCAAGACGCCGCTCAACCGGCTCCGCAACGCGGCGGAGGCGGCGCTCCGCGATCCACGCGGCGGTGAGGCTTATCGCGAAGGCCTCGAACGGACGATTGAGAAGTCGGACGAACTCATCAAGACGTTCAACGCTCTGTTGCTCATCGCGCGCCTTGAAGCCGGTCCGCTAGAGGAAAGCACCGAGACGTTCGATCTCGGCCGCTTCGTGGCGGACGTCAGCGAACTGTATGCGCCCGCCGCTGAAGAAGCGGGCTTCGCACTCGCAATTGACGTCGAGCAGGACGTCTTTGTTCGCGGCAACAGACAATTGATCGGTCAGGCGATCGCCAATCTCATCGACAATGCCATTAAATATTCGCGCGGCGGCGAGCCCGGAAGCGCCATCACCGCGCGCGCCTACCGCCTTAACGGCCGTCCTGCAATCTCGGTCGGCGACCATGGGCCGGGCATCGGCGAGACCGACCGCGAGCGGGTTTTGAAGCGCTTTGTGCGCCTGGAAGAGAGCCGCACGAAGCCGGGGACCGGACTAGGGTTAAGCCTCGTCGCGGCGGTTGCGCGCCTCCATCACGGTGAGGTCCGCCTTGAGGATAACCAGCCAGGCCTCAAGGTCGTCCTGCTGCTATCGAGCAAATGTCTGATTGCAGTGCCCGATAGGGAGGGTGACGCAGCGCCCGGTCTTGCGGCACAATGAGCGCATGGATCAGCCTGTCTCTCCAAGCTTCGCGGCCCGCATCGCCGAGTGGCCTCGCTCATCACTCGGTGGGCGCGGCGGCGAGCGTTTCGCGGCCCTTAAGTCTGAGGTAAAGACCGAGCATCCACGGCTCGCCGAGCTTCTGAACGATGCCAAGGTCGAAAATCTACTGACAGGCATTTTCGAGGGCTCACCCTATCTCACGACGCTCGCGAACCGAGACTACGCGCGCCTCGCTCGGATCCTCGGAGAACCTCCGGGCGAACGGTTTTCGACTCTGACCGACGAGTTGAAGGCCGCAATGCGCGACGCCGCGGATATGGTTGCGGCCAAGCGCGCGCTCCGCATCTACAAGTCGGAAGTCGCGCTTTTGACCGCGCTCGCTGATCTCGCCGGCGTCTGGCCCGTCATGACCGTCACGCAAACGCTGTCGGATTGCGCCGACACCGCAGTCGGAACGGCCGTTCGATTCCTGTTTCGGATGGCGTCGGCGCGAGGCCAGTGGCAGCCGGCCGAAGCCGAAAGCCCGGAGATGGAGTCCGGATACTTCGTGCTCGCGATGGGAAAGCTCGGCGCTTTCGAGCTGAATTATTCGAGCGACATCGACCTGACGATTTTCTTCGACCGCGAAAAGTCGCGGCTAGTAGGCGATGGCGACGTGCAGTCGTTCTTCGTCCGGCTGACACGCGACCTCGTGCTTCTGCTGGATGAACGCACGTCCGACGGCTACGTTTTCCGTACCGACTTGCGACTTCGTCCCGATGCGGGTGCCACTCAGATCGCACTCTCGACCGTCGCGGCGCATGGTTACTACGAGACGGTCGGCCAGAATTGGGAACGCGCGGCGATGATCAAGGCCCGGCCCATCGCCGGAGATCTCGAAGCAGGCGCCGAATTCCTGTCCGAGCTGTCGCCGTTCATTTGGCGCAAGTATCTGGATTTTGCCGCCATCGCCGATATCCACGCTATGAAGCGGCAGATCCATACGCATAAGGAAATCGGCCCGATTTCCGTCGCCGGACAGAATCTGAAGCTTGGTCGCGGCGGCATTCGCGAGATCGAGTTTTTCGCCCAGACTCAACAGCTGATCGCGGGCGGACGCCAACCCGATTTGCGCGTGTGCGCGACGCTCGACGCGTTGGCGGCCCTCGAAAACCGAGGCTGGGTGAAAGCCGACGTCCGCGCCGAACTCGACGACGCCTATCGCTATCTCCGCCGCTTAGAGCACCGCCTGCAAATGGTCGCCGACGAGCAAACCCACGAGGTGCCATCCGATCCAGCGGCGCTCGCCGCCTTCGCACAGTTTGCGGGATATGCCGACGTGCCCGGGCTTGCCGCTCATTTGATGCCCGTCTTGGAGACGGTCGAGAAGCACTACGATGGTCTTTTCGAGGAAGCGCCCCATCACCTCACGCCTGCCGGCGCCAATCTCGTCTTCGCGGGGGCCAAGGACGATCCGCGAACGCTCGAAGAACTGAAGCAGCTCGGTTACTCGCAACCGGCGCAAGTCCTGGCCATCGTCCGTGGCTGGCACCATGGCCGCGCGCCGGTCGTAAGGTCGCCGCGCGCAAGAGAACGGCTGACGGAAGTTCAGCCGTTGCTGATCGAGGCTTTGGCTGACACGGTCGATCCCGACGGCGCAATCGCAAGTTTCGATCGCTTCCTGGCGGAGTTGCCGTCTGGCGTGCAACTTTTCTCGCTGCTCAAGGCGCAGCCGGGATTGATCCGTCTGTTCGCTGATATCATGGGATCGGCGCCACGTTTGGCGCATATCCTCTCCCGTCGCCGCCGATTGCTGGATGCAGTCCTGGACCCTCAGGTCCTGGGCGGCGATTTCAACGGCGCGGCAATCGACGATGTGTTGCTCAAGGCCTTCGACGCGGCCCGCGCGGCAAGTTTCGGCGACCCGATGCAGGATATTCTCGATACCGCGCGAAGGATCGGGAGCGAGCAGGCCTTTCTTGTCGGCATAAGAATTCTGACCGGAAGTATATCGGCGATGGAAGCAGGCGTCGCTTACGCGACCATTGCTCAGCGCCTCATCGCGGCCCTGCTGAACGAGGTGACCCGCGAGATGCAGGACGATCACGGCACCGTGCCCGGCGGTGTCGCCGTCGTCGTCGCGATGGGCAAGCTTGGCGGCCGCGAAATGACTGCAGCCTCCGATGTCGACCTCATCGTGATCTATGATTTTGATCCCACAGTTGAGCAATCGGATGGCGCGAAGCCGCTGGCCCCTCCGCATTATTACATGCGCCTGACGCAGCGCCTCATCAACGCCATATCGGCGCGAACGGCGGAGGGCGCTTTGTACGATGTCGATATGCGCCTTCGGCCATCAGGCCAGAAGGGGCCGGTCGCGACGCGCCTGTCGAGCTTCACGAGCTATCAAGCCACCGAAGCCTGGACTTGGGAACACATGGCCCTGACTCGGGCTCGCGTCATCGCCGGATCACGGGATCTGTCGGGTCGTGTCGAAGCCGAGATCCGTAAAGTCCTGACAGCGAAGCGCGACCGAACGAAAATCGCGGCCGACGTCCTCGATATGCGCCGTCGCATCGAAGCCGAAAAAGCGTCCGCCGACATTTGGGATTTGAAGCAGGTGCGGGGCGGCCTCGTCGACCTCGAATTCATCGTGCAATATCTGCAACTCGTCCATGCAGCCGAGCATCCGGCTATCCTGAGCCAGACCTCCATCGCGTCCCTCGCAGCGGCCGCCTCCGCGGGCCTCATTCCTGACGATGACTACCGCCGGCTGGCGGATGCCGGTCGGTTGTTGCACGATCTGACGCAGGTGCTCCGGCTGACCATCGAGGGGCCATTCGACCCTGCGTCGGCGCCAAAAGGACTGAAATCGCTCCTGGTTCGATCGGGCGATACAACTTCATTTGAAGACCTGGAAACAAAACTGAAACAGACGCTTGCGGACGTTCTGGAAGCCTTTAACCGTCTGATCGTTTAGGCGCCTTTGCGCACCGGCGACGGATTGTGGCAGGCTGGACCGTTCTTGCGATAACCGACACGGAAAACCGCCTTCGGGCGGCGGCATCCGAGGCGTTGGAGCGCAAGGCAGGCGAACAGATGTCGAGGGGATTAGTGGCGGCGACGAGGACCGATGGCAGCCCGGCCGCACCGCGACCGGTGGCCGAGAGCCGAGCCGACGAGGCAGTGCTCGTAGCCGCTGTTGGCAGCGGCGACGGCAATGCGTTCCGCTTGCTGATGGCACGCCATCTCGGCAGCATTGTCTCCGTGGCGCGCCGTATGCTGCGGGACGACGCGGAGGCAGAAGACGTGGCGCAGGAAGCGTTCTTGCGGCTCTGGCGTTCAAGCGGAACGCTCGAAATCGGTCCTGCGGGAATCCGACCGTGGTTGCGTCGCGTGGTTTCGAACCTGTGCCTCGACCGGGTGCGCGGGCAGGGCCGTGTGATGGTGGTTGAAGAATTGCCAGAGGTCCCCGAGCCGGCGAAGCAGCTCGCCAACCTCGAGAGCCAGGATACGCAGCGCCGGGTTGAAACGGCGATGCAGAGACTGCCCGACCGGCAGCGGCTGGCGCTCACCCTCTTTCACTTCGAGGGGCTGAGTCAGATTGAGATCGGTCAGGCAATGGGAATATCCGACGAAGCAGTCGAGTCGCTGCTGAGCCGGGCACGGCGGCAGTTGAAGGCAGATTTGAAATCGGAATGGGAGTCGCTGCGCAATGACAGCGAACTCTGAAGTTCGGGAGACGGCAGACGATGTCACGCAATAGTTTAGGCCCGGTAGGGCTCGATAAACTGGAGGCAGCCCTCGATACGTACGGTGCAGACCGTACGCGATGGCCGGCGCCGTTGCGTCTCACGTTGTCGGGATTGATCGCCGGCAATCTTGACGCACAGAAGATGCTGCAAGATGCTGAAGCCTTCGATCGGCTGCTGGACAGCGCGCCGCAGTACGACGCTGGGCGCTTAGACTTATTGAGCAACCGTATCGCGGCAGCAGCGGAACGCCAGCCACGACTTGCTGTCAGTCATGCTCGCGCGACATCCGGCAGCAGCTCCGTGTGGACGTCGCTTCGCCGTCATCACGGCGTCGCGGCCACTGCCCTCGCGGCCTCACTCGTGCTCGGTATATTTGCCGGTCAATTAAATATGTTCAATTCGACTGCTGACGTTCTTCTCGGCGATGATGGTGTAAGTTCTTCTACCGTCAACAGGCAGCTGGCCCAGACCGACGATGCTGACGGGCTATTGGATGAGGATTTGCTGTGACGGCTGAGGTCAATCATTCGGCGCCGCGTAATCGCTCGCGGTTCCTTTATCTCGGATTCATCGCATCGCTGGCGATCAACCTGTTGTTTGTTGGTGGCTTCGCAGCAGCGGCTTGGCATCATCACCAGGAAGAAATCGATAGACCGAAGGGCCTCGGTCTCCTGGGTTTTGTCGCCAATCTTCCCTCCGACCGGCAGGAAGCGATCCGGCAGGAAGTGGTCGCGGCGCGCGATTCCATGAAGCAATTGCGGGCGAGCATGCGGCAGGCGTGGTTGAATGCCAATGCGATGTTGACGGATGAACCGTTCGACAAGGCCAAGTTTTCAGCGGCGCTCCAGCAGCTCAAGGACCTCGAAGCGAGCTACAGGGCCAGTATTTACAATATGGTGGCGAACACCGCCGAAATGCTGACGCCCGATGAGCGGAAGTTACTGCAAGCTTGGCGGGTGGAACGGCGAGCCAAATTCCTCGGCAAGCACGATGACAAAGACCAGACGCAAGACAAAGACAACAGACCTCTGACGGACTGAGCAAGTCCGGCCGACTTATCAGGCGGCAGCGAATAAGTCAGCCTGAGCGGCGCGCAACAGCCGCACGGATGACGTCCATACTCCGCCGCTGCCGGCATTCGTCGTCAGCTCGGCGCCCGAAAGCTCGCAGAACGTCCGGGCTAGGATCATTCCGAAACCCTCATCCGAACCTACACAACGACCATCGGTGAGTAGGACAACGGCAAGCGTGACGGCATCGGCGGTTGCTCTCGTTTCGATCCGCAGCACCGCGCCGGTCGCCGCGTTTCGAACGGCCTCTGCGATCAGATTGATAAGCATTTGGCGCATCGCCTGATGGTCGCCAACGATCTCGGCATCGAGGCCGGCGTCGATCTCGACCGCGATCAATTGTGCCGCGAGGTCCGGGGCCGCGAAGGCGTAGGCTTCGTCAATCACGCGCTTGATACGGCTGGTTTCGCGGGCGCGCTTGCGCTCCGGCGCCGTCAACAGCGCCGTGATGGCAAGGGCGTCTTCGGTCGACTTCAAAAGAATGCGTCCGCTCGCGTGGATGTCGCGGGCATAGGCGCTGTAGCCCGATCCGAGCGGGCCGAAAACTTCGTTCGTCATCATTTCCGAGAAGCCGAGCACGGCATTCAACGGTGTCCGGAGTTCATGGCTCATGTGTGCAGTAAGTTTGCCCCATGCCGCGCGGTCCATGCCGGGCTGCCCCGGTCCAACCGCGAGCAGTTCGGGGAAGCGTAATTGGCGCGTCATGTCGGTGCCGATGGCGGTCCGAATGTCCGACTGGCGGCGGTCGCGGGTAGCGACGGCATCGTTTCGGGCGAGCAAGTGCCACGGCAACACGACGACGAGGGCTGCCAGCCCCGCGCCAGCCATGAAGAGTACGGTTGAAAGCAATTCGGAATCGAGGTGCGGAATGATGGCGCCGGCCGCTGTCAGCACCGCCGCGAGCAGAAGAAACAAGCCTCGATGCCCGAAGCCGCGGCCGCCGGAAAGCTCCAGCAGCGGCCCGTTCTGTTGAGATACGAGGCCGCTGATTGCGGCAATGTTTCCCCGTTGAGGAACGGACCAAGTCCGAGCCATCCTCAAATTCCCCTGCTGAATTTTGATCTAAGTGCCCCGCCCCACCAGGCCGGAGACGATCATGTCTCCAAGCATGATTCGACATTCGCCGATTTGCGACTCACCTGTCGAGGGAGAAAAAATCGCTTTAGAATCAATTTTGTCGCTGTTTCGACGACTTAAGCAAATCGCATGACGGGTGTGGCCGAAATGCTCCGGATACTCCTTAGTCGTCGAGCATCCGCGTGACCATCTCAAGGCAATCCCGCGAAAGTCTTGGTGCTGCGGCGACCCGCTTAAGCGCCGCCTTGGCGAGACTTTTGCGCTTGGGTTCGAGCGCACGATAGCTGCGAAACGCCCCGAGCATCCGTGCCGCTACCTGAGGATTGAGAGGATCGATCTCAAGCGTCTTGTCCGCAAGGAACTCGTAGCCTTCACCGTCGGCGCGATTGAACTGCAGCGGATTGCTCAAGGCGAAGGTGCCGATCAGTGCACGCACCTTGTTCGGCGTCGTGATCTTGAACAATGGATGCCGGCAGAGCGCTTTCACCTCATCGAGCGCCTGCGGTCGCGGCGATTGCGCCTGTGCGGCAAACCACATGTCGATGACGAGGTGATCGCCCTTCCAGCGCTCGAAGAAATCATCGAGGACGCCCGAGCGGCCTGGAGCATCGACGCCCGCGATGAGGAACATCGCGTGGCATGCATCCGTCATGTTCGACGCTTTGCGATAGTGCGCTTCGAGCCGGGCGAAGTCTTCTTTCGTCTCGCGCGTCGTCAGCAGTGTCAGTGCGGCGTTGCGCAAGGCCCGACGCCCGGAACTCTTGGCATCGGGTGAAAACTTCTTCTCGCGCGATGCATTCGCGTAGAGCGCTTCGAGATCTTCCGTCAGCTTCTCGCCGATCGTGCGGCTGAAAGCCCGATGCTCGCCGAAGATTGCGGCGTGGTCGACCTTCGTCGCTTTCTCGCGCGCGACATCGGCAACGGACGGCAACTTTAAAAGTTCGGCTTTGTAGGCGTCATCGAGCGCGGAATCGCCCAGGGCATAGTGCAAAGCTTCAGCGAGCTTCATGGCCTTGGACCCGATGACGGTCTTCGGCCGCTTCGCTTCAAGCAGCGTCAGGATGCTCCGCGTCGCGTAAGCATAGCTTGCCTGCCAGCGATTGAAGAGATCGCTGTCGTGGTGCATCAGGAACGCCAGATCATGATCCGACAGCGGCATGTTGATCATGACGGGAGCCGAAAAGCCCCGGAGCAGCGACGGCACCGGTCGCGAGGTGACGCCCTTGAACTTGAAGCTCGTCGTCCGCTCCGTGACCGCCATCACGCCGTCGCGGATTTTAACGCCGCCCTCGACGTCGAGGTCCATCTCTTTGCCGTTCTCGCCGAGCAGCGCCATGCTGATCGGAATGAAATAGGGCTGCTTCTTCACCTTGCCGGGCGATGGCTTCAAAACCTGATGCACGGTCAGCTCGGCGGATTTTCGCCGCTTGTCATAGGTAAGATTGCAGACCAGCTCGGGCGTGCCGGCTTGCGAATACCAGCGGTGGAACTGCGAAAAATCTTCCCCGCTCGCGTCCGCAAAGCAGGCGATGAAATCTTCGATCGTGACCGCTTGGCCGTCGTGGCGTTCGAAATAGAGGTCCATTCCGATCCGAAACTTGTCCGGGCCGAGCATCGTTTCGATCATGCGGACGACTTCCGCGCCCTTCTCGTAGACGGTCGGCGTGTAGAAGTTGTTGATCTCGACATAGCTCTCGGGTCGGACCGGATGCGCGAGCGGTCCTTGATCCTCGGGAAATTGCAACGCCTTCAACTGCCGCACATCGCCGATGCGTTGCACGGTGGCGCTGCGCTGATCAGCCGAGAACTCCTGATCGCGGAAGACGGTCAGACCTTCCTTCAGGCAAAGCTGGAACCAGTCGCGGCAGGTGATGCGGTTGCCAGTCCAGTTGTGGAAGTATTCGTGCGCGACGACGCTCTCGATCGACTCATAGTTCCCGTCCGTCGCGGTGTCAGGCGAGGCGAGAATGAGGCGATCGTTGAAGATGTTGAGGCCCTTGTTCTCCATCGCCCCCATGTTGAAGTCGGAGACGGCAACGATATTGAAGACGTCGAGATCGTATTCTCGGCCGAAGCGGGTTTCATCCCACCGCATCGCCCGCCTGAGAGACTCCATGGCCCAGTGCGCACGCGATTCCTTGCCGTGCTCGACATAGATCCGAAGATCCACCTCGCGACCGGACCGCGTCGTGAACGTGGACGCGATGGATGAGAGATCTCCGCCGACGACGGCAAAGAGATACGATGGCTTGGGATGCGGATCGTCCCAGACCGCATAATGGCGCTCGCTGCCGGCTAGCGTGCCCCGCTCGACCGGGTTGCCGTTCGCCAGGAGAATTGGGGCCGTCTTGACGTCGGCTTCGAGCCGGACGGAATACTTCGCGAGAACATCGGGCCGGTCGAGAAAATACGTGATGCGCCGAAAGCCCTGCGCCTCGCACTGCGAGCAATAAACGTCTCGTGAAAGATAAATGCCCTGCAACGCCGTGTTGGCTTTGGGGTTTATGCTCGTCACCACCTCGAGGGTGAACGGCCCCTTTGGTGGCGCCAGAATTGTAAGGCTCGTCTCGCCAACGCGATACGATGAGGGCTTAAGCTTCTTACCGTCCAGCGCCACGCTTTCGAGTTTGAGCAGCTCGCCGTCGAGCTTCAACGGCACCTTACCGGGCGTCTGCGAAGCGGGATTGCGCCGGATCTCAAGTTTCGACGCGACACGCGTCTTCGCCGGCGCAAGCGCGATATCGAGATGAACGGTATCGATCAGGAATTCCGGAGGACTGTAGTCGGCGAGAAGAACCGGCTTGGGATTTTCTGCTTTCATGGCACCCCGCTGCGAACGTCATAGGCGCTTCCCGGGGATGATCCAAGCATTCCCTCTCTCAGGCAACCCCCAAGATTTTATCCCAAACGGTGCCGGAAATCATCGTAGCCAAATGACCGAATGACTTTAATTTTGCCGTCCTCGTCGAGAATGGCCAAGTCGGGCAGGGGAACGCCGTTGAAGGTGTTATTCTTGACGAACGAATATTGCATCATATCGGTAAAAATGATGCGATCGCCCACATTCAATGGCTTGTCGAATGAGTACTCGCCGATGATATCGCCAGTCATGCAGGTCTTGCCACCGAGGATGTAGCCGTGTGGCTTCTCGCCGGGCTCGGCCGCGCCGATGACCTTTGGCGTGTAGGGAACCTCCAGAACGTCCGGCATGTGCGTCGAGGCCGAAGCATCCAGAATGGCGATGTTTTTGTCATTGTGATGCAGGCCGAGAACGGACCCGACGAGATAACCGGTGTCCACGACGAGGCCCGCGCCCGGTTCCAGAACGACGTCCACCTTGAACTCCGTTTTGAACGCCGTGATGGCTGCGATCAGCTTGGAGATATCGTAGCCCGGCTTGTTGATGAAATGGCCGCCGCCGAAGTTGACGACTTTCACCCGGCGGACGTAGTCGCCGAACTCGCGCGCCACGTGTTCGATAAGCCCGACCGAGCCTTCGTCACCCGACTCGCACAGCGCATGAGTATGCAGGATGTCGACCTCGTCCCACGGCACACTGTCCAGCATGTCACGCGTCGCGCCGAAGCGCGAGAACGGCGCGCACGGATCATAGAGCGCGCCGCCGAGCGTGGCGTTCGAGTACCCCGGGTTGATCCGGATGCCGATCTTGAGCCCCGGATGTTTACGGATGACGGCAAGATTTTCGACGATCTGCTGCGGCGAGTTGAAATAGATGTGCTGGGCGAGCTTCGTCAGCCGCTCGACTTCGCCGGGCGCATAGGCCGGGGAATAAACGTGGACTTCCTTGCCGAATTCGTCGTGACCGAGGCGCGCTTCGTATTCGCCGCTGGCCGTCGTGCCGTCGAGCACTTCGCGGATAATCGGGAAGGCGGCGGGCATGGCGAACGCCTTGGTCGCAAGTAGAACTTTGCACCCGGCTTCCCGCTTGATCTCGGCGGCACGCGCGAGGTTACGTTTCAAGGCCGCGACGTCGAGCACATACGCAGGCGTTGCGATAGATTGCGCCCAATCAAAAGACTGCAGTTTCAACTTGGTGAGGTCGGACACTTCCAGCCACCGATCAAATGAGGAAAAGCGCCTTATGGCGAGATGCGAACAGATCCGGCAGTCGCGCCGGGCCATTTGTAGATGAAGGTAAGGTAGGCAAGCGAAACGTATATGGCTCCGAATGCCAAACTTCCAAGGAACACCGATGCCTCATAGAGCGTGAAGCCATGAAGCCACACGGGTCGTCCGTTTCCGAAACCCGAAATCTCGCTCGCCGGATTGACGAGCTTCGACCATGCCCGGTCTGTGCCGACGAGTAGATCGTTGAGCCCCCACGTCAGCGCGCCCATGAACGCTAAGCCGCACGACAGAAGGGCGAACGCGAGCAGCCGAAGCGAAATCGGCGCCTCGCGAAGGAACAACCAAAGCCCGGCGATGTAAGCCGAGATCATCCCGAAACTGACCGAAACGACCGAGACCACGAGGGCCGTCAATTCGTTGCGGATCGAAAGGATCTCGGCTTCGCTCATCAGGTTTCGACCGCGAACAACTTCTTCTGGTCGGCTTTGTCGATTTCCTTGGCGTGCCAGGGCAAGCCCTGCTCGGCAAGTTCTTCAAGGAACGGCTCAGGCGGCAGTTGCTCGACGTTGAACACGCCCTTACCCTTCCAGATGCCCTTGAACATCATGATCGCGCCGACGACGGGCGGAACGCCGGTCGTGTAGGATACGGCCTGTGCGCCCACTTCCTTGTTCGTCTCGGCGTGGTCGCAGACGTTCCAGATCATGTATCGTTTCTTCTTGCCCTTCTTCTCGCCCTTAAGGACGACGCCGATCGACGTCTTGCCGGTGTAGTTCTCGGCCAGCGACGACGGCTCGGGCAGAACCGATTTCAGGAACTCCATCGGGATGACGGGCGTGCCCTTGTACATGACGGGATCGATCCGGGTCATCCCGATGTTCTGCAGCACGTCGAGGTGCTTGATGTAGTTGTCGGAGAAGGTCATCCAGAAGCGGATCTGCTTCAGGCCCTTGATGTTCTCGACCAGGCTTTCCTCTTCCTCATGATAGATGAGGTAGGATTTGACCGGCCCGACTTCGGGATAATCGACAATCGTCGAGATCGACAGCGCATCGATCTCAATCCACTCGCCGTCTTTCCAGTATTTGCCGCGCTGCGTCACTTCCCGGAGATTGATCTCCGGGTTGAAATTGGTGGCGAACGCCTTGCCGTGGCTGCCCGCGTTGCAGTCAACGATGTCGATCGTGTGGATCTCATCAAAGAGGTTTTCCTGCGCGTAGGCGCAGAAAATGTTCGTGACCCCGGGATCGAAGCCGCAGCCGAGTACCGCCATCAGCCCCTTCGCCTTGAACTTGTCGTGGTAGGGCCACTGGTATTTGTAGGTGAACTTGGCCTCTTCGCGCGGTTCGTAGTTGGCAGTGTCCATGTAATTGACGCCCGCTTCGAGGCAGGCGTCCATGATCGCCAGATCTTGATAGGGGAGCGCCATGTTGATGACGAGATCAGGTTTGATTTCGTTCAACAGCTTGACCGTGTCAGCGACAATGTCGGCGTCGAGCTGATGAATCTCGATCGGCGTCTTGCATTCGGCCTGGACCTTCTTGCAGCTTTCGAGACGGCGCGACGCGAGATGTATCTTCTTGAAGACATCGCGGTTCATCGCGCATTTCTTCGCGACGACCGAACCCGCAGCGCCTGCCCCGATGATGAGTACGTTGTCCAACGGCCGCTCCCAGAGTTGAAACGCCGGTCATACCGGCTCCAGCAAGCGCTTGAAAGTCTGCGCTGGGGGCGGGAAATAGGGCAGAAGCGCAATTAATTCAATAGTTCCGAACGGTTGCCCGTGCAGACGCGCCGGAACACCGTATAAATTGCCCAAAAAGAGAATTGTGACAGTTATTCGAGAGGGGCTTTCACCTCCGAAGCCGCCCAGCAGGGTGAGGCTGGGAAGCCCTGGAACGGCGAACGTCAGTCTGAACGTTTCACAAGCTCGTAAATCGGACAGACAGAACGCTGCTCCGGCGCCGGCCATCCATAATTGGAGAGATCAAGGTCCGCCGCGTCAAAGCGGTTCAGTATCGAGAGTCGGGCAGAAGCGAGATCGGGCTCCTTGAGCCAGCGGGCATGCGAAATGAAAAGCTTGGCTCCGGGCGCCAGACATCTCCCAATATTGGCGAAGAACAGCTTTCGCTGCGCCTCGTTGCAATGATTGAGGACCGAAAACGCCAGCCCGTAATCGAACCGGCGTTCGACACCCCGAAAATCAAAATCGGCAAGCATGGCGACCGACGGCCGTTTGTCGGCTAAGCCATGCTCAGCAATGAGCCGTTGCCCGGCAGTGACGAACGACGCGTTGTAATCGAACCCTTGGTAATTACCGGCATCGAGATAGCGAATGAAATGCACCCCGGCACGCAGCGGACCGCAGCCGATGTCGAGGAGCGTCGACGAGGGTTCGAGACCGCGCGCGCGAAGCAGATGAAGCTGAAAAAGGCCGCGCGCGTCCCAGCCTTCACTGCCGCCGCCGAGGTGAAGCTTGTAGTCGCCCCGCGCGATGGCGTCGTCGTCGAGTTGGAGACTGGTGTATTTACCGGCGATGGCCCTGGCGCCAAAGATGCGCTTCAGCGTTCCACCGAATGCGCTTGTCCCCATGACGGAATATTCCTTCGAGAATTGCCGAGTGAGATGGACGAGCGCAGACCGAGCAGCGACTTTCGGCTGCGGCTGCGGCTGCGGCTGCGGCTGCCGCTGCCGCCGCCGGTGCCGGTGCCCCGACACCCCGACACGCCGAAGTAGCCCGTTGACTTACGGCAATCGCCCAACCGCCGGCATCCGTCCGGATGACCTAGGCCGTCTTGCTGATCTTTGATGCCGAAATCGGCGGCTAAGCCCCCGCCGCGGGCCGCCCCGCCCGATCATCGCCATGTTTCTAAAGTCCTGATTGACGGTAAAGAATTCCGATCAACGGAGGAGAAATGGCGGCTTTATCCACCGCGCTGTTCGCCTGGGGGTTACAGCGATTTGGCGCGATAAAGTTCCACACCTCGGGCAATGCGCGGCTGCAACCGCTGAGCGTTAGGCTGAAGAAGCGAGATGTTGCGAGTTTCGCCGAGAATGGCGCCCTCGAAGCCCGTCTCGAACGGATCGATGATGAACGCCCGATCGAGCGGATATTCGTTATGGGCTGCGGCCGTTCGGGCACCTGGCTTTTGACGGGACTGATGTCGACGTTCAACGACACCTGCGTCGTCGCTAAGGAAGTGCCGATCGAATTGTTCGCGCAGTTGACGACCACGGGAAAAAACCTGGTTCTTAAACGAAACAACGTCTCGTTCGAGGGGCTCTCGCAAATTCCGGAACGTATCAAAATCGCCTATGCAATCCGCCATCCCTACGACGTGCTGACAAGCCATAACCCGACAAGCGCCCAGACCTATCACGTTGACGTCCAGCGCTGGCTCGGCGAGATGGCGGCGTTGCGAGCCGCTCTGGAGAGTGGCAGAAAAGGTATTTGCATCGTTCGCTATGAGGACATGGTGAACGATGCCGAACGTGTCCAGCGTAAGCTTGGTGACGAACTCGGTCTCGAGGTCGGAACGTCCGTCGAAGACCTGGCGACGGTCTTTCGTCCGTCGGGCGAAGCAAAGTCGGCGATGCACGGACTGCGCGGCATCGATAAGCAGTCGCTTCACAAATACAAAAAAGATCCGGACAAGGTCGCATATCTGAAATCGATCAAGCCCCAACTCGGCGAAACGCTCGATTGGGTATCGAGCCGCTTTGGCTACGATATCAGTCTCGACTGATTGGGATGCGCTGCTTGCGGCTCGGACCATTCGAGCCAGCCTCGTCGTTCGAAGCCGATCGGCGTCTTTATGCGACGCGATCGCTTTGGGCCGCCCATGGCCAGTTCGTGCGGTGGTCTTTCAAAAGTTCTCCGCCGCCGACGTCGAATTTCAGGATGCCGTTGGAAATAAAGTCTTGCTTGCTCGAATACTTGCGCGAGTTTCGACCCAGAAGAGAGGCGTCGCGCTGCATCATGACGCCGAGCAAATCCCGATATGCGCGATAGTCGGAACTTTGACGATCGTAGCCTCCGCTCTCGATCGCGAAGTCGATTTTTTGCAGAAGACTGCCGGTGAATTTGAAATGCATAAGCGGCAGTTGAATGCCGTCGGCGGGAGCCCGGTTGGTTTTATGAGAATTTATATGGAAACAACTTTCATCCCATCGGATGAGCGGAACCTTGTAAAGCGCACAAAAAGACTTTTGCTTCTCAGTTCCAATCAGCTTCCGCACACCGGATTTAATCGCGCGAAACGCCGACGCGCGTTTCTGCCCGTATAACGCGATCTGATGCTCCTGCATCAATCGCTGCCGCACGCCACCATAAGCACGCCGAAACTCATTGCACCCGTCGATCCAGGAACCGTAATGACAGTCGTCGAAGTAGGGATATCGTGTCAGCAAATCCGATTTGCTTCGGGGCGCTTCCCGCTGTTGCAGATCGATCGCCTTATCCGGGTAGAAATCGACCATCACCGCGCCGACCGTATCGATGTTCTTGCCGTCTAGAATGTGGGTGAAAGCCTCGAGTTGCTCGAACCCCGGCGGCAACTCCAGAAATTCGTCGGCGTCGACGAGCACGCCCCAACGGCCGTGGCAGTACTTTTGTGGAAGTTCCGTTCGCCACAAAACGTCTGCTTTTTTTCCGTCGATGTACTGACCGTAGGTGAGGTCGCTGTTCACGACCGTACAATCGTCTTGCGACATCAAGTATTCAGTTGTTCCGTCATCCGAGCGATCGTCGAGAATGACAAAATGCTTTGCTCCAAGACCTCTGTAGTGTTCGAAAAAGGCCGGGAGAAAGAAAATCTCATTCTTCACTATGGAAATGATCGGAACGGAACAATCGACGTTTGCCTTTTTCACTTCCCGGAGCATCCGAGACATCCTCAGATTCGTGCGCAATACGACCTCTGACCGTATTGGATGCACATCCGAATAGCCTATGTCAAAAGGCGGATGCCATAAGTTGAGGACGACGCTCCATTCGCCTCATGATTGCTGCACATTTCACACACTCGAACCGCCATCCGAAGTGGATTCTATGAGGCGCCTCAACTACTTCACGTCGATCCAGATGAAGCCGTCGCGGTTGGGCATGTTCACCTTGGGCAGCGTCTTGGCGTCGATCTCGTCGGATTCGCCGATGATCCTGTTCGCGGCAAGAAGATAAGCCGTGATGGCATATGTCTCGTCAGCCGAAAGCGAGCCGGGTGCCGCAGGCGGCATGCTGCGCGAGACGAAATCAAAAATCGTCGTCGCGAATGGCCAGTAGGGGCCGATGGCCTTGCTCGGGTTGTCGGACGAGGGCGGCTTCGGTCCGCCGACAAGGTCTTCCGCCGTCGCGCCTTCCCCGTGCTGACCGTGACAGCTCGCGCATTTTTGTACGTAGAGCAGGCGGCCTTCTTTCGCAGTTCCGTGTCCGGACGGCAGTCCGCGCCCGTCCGGAAAAACGGTCTTGTCCCACTTGACGACATCACTCGCGGACATGGGTGTACCGAGACGTGGAGCCTTGGTGCCGTCATCGGCAGCCAAAGCCGATCCAAGCTGTGCGGCAAGTCCGAACGTCAACGCGAAAAGCCTAAGCGTAGACATGGGTGATCTCGCCGTCCTCGTCGATGGCCCAGCATACGATGGCGTTGTAATGAAAATATCCTTCACGGCCGCGTTCCCTGACTAGAACGTCGCGCTCAGGTTGAACGTATCCGGTCTCATCCGTCGCTCGGCTTTTGATGAGCGCCGGTTCGCCGTGCCATGTCCATGGGCAGCGGAACCGCGTGAAGCATTGCGGCATGACAGGATCTTGCAGATGCGCCTCGGCCCACGTCTTGCCGCCATCCGCTGAAACGTCGACCTTGGCGATCCTTCCGCGCCCGCTCCACGCGAGCCCACGAATTTCATAGACGTTCGGCCCATGAAGCTTCTGCCCCGGAGACGGCGAGGTGATTACGGATTTCGCATCCATCGCGAACGTGAACATGCGCGCTTTTCCCGATGGCAGCAGCTCCGTGTATTTCGCGGTTTCGTTGCGCGTCATCGCCGGTTGGTCGGTGATGTGCAGTCGGCGCAGCCATTTGACGTTCGTGATGCCTTCCCAGCCCGGCACGATGAGCCGGATCGGATAGCCGTTCTCCGGACGAACGCGCTCTCCGTTCTGGTAGACGCCGATCATCGCGTCATCGGCGAGCTTCGCCAGTGGCAGACTGACATTCATGAGCCCAGCGTCGGCGCCTTCGGCAATCACCCACGACGCTTTCGGATCGACTCCCGCCTCATCGAGCAGGATCGAGAGCGGCACTCCGGTCCATTCCGAACAGGATACGAGCCCGTGAAATGCCCCGACCGGACGTTGGATCGGTTCTTCGTGCCATCCGGCGTTGCTGTTGCCGCCGCATTCGATGAACAGAAAACGCGATCGCATCGGATAGCGCAGCAGGCTTTCGACCGTGAATTCCAACGGCTGCCGCACCAAGCCGTGAATAACGAGCCTGTGCAAGGCTGGGTCGATATCCGGAACGCCGTCATGGTGGCGTTCGAAGTGCAGGCCGCTTGGCGTGATGATGCCTTCGAGATCTTCCAGAGGCGTCCACGAGACACCGTCGCCAGCGGGTACGCGATTGCCGCCGATGTTTCGGAAAACGAATTTCTCATACTTCGAGGGCACACCGTAGCCGGTGAATGGGCCACCGGTTTCATGCAGCCATGGCGGGTCGGAGAGGTCTTGCGGCTGCGTGTCAGCAGCCTCTTTGGCACTCAGCGAGGACGCCGCTTGCGCCGTCGCCAGAACGAGGCCGCCTTTGAGAAAAAGGCGGCGATGCAAAATCCCGTTACCGGCAACAGGCGTTAAATCGTCATTTGAAAGCTTGGCGGCCACGCGGCCGTTCCGCTGTTCGACGGCGTCAGGATTGGCTCGGTGTTGAACGACCACTGAACTGTGTGCCGTTCGAGTCTTCGGCCTTCACGTTCATTTCGTCAGCCGGATTTCCTTTGTAGGTGAAGCGAAAATTCGGATCTTCACTGATGGAAATTCCACCTTCCATGGAGAAGACTAGTTTTCCGCCAGTCGTCACCGATAGCTTATCGATGAAGCGTGCCGGCGGATAAGCGTGGGTCATCTGGTCCATGGCCATGCCCGAGGTATTGGGATGCTTCAGCATCACCTGAGCCACCTCACTGCCGTCCTCTTTACCGACCGCAGTCTTGATGTGCATCTTGCCCATGGTCTTCGCAGCTTCTTCTGCGTCCTTGCTTGCCGGCGCGGAACAGCCGCCAGATGCCTTCACGAATGCCGTGGTCATGTAGAGTTTGTTGTCAGAGGTCTCCACGATGGCGCGAACCTCAGAATATTGGTCGATGCGTACGCGTGTCGCCAGCATACGCTCGCCCGTTCCGGCCGCCTCGCCAAACGTAAAGGCTGCGACGACGGGAGCAGGGTTCTGATCGATTATGATCGTCAGCGTTTTGACGTCACCGGCAAAAGCCGCAGGCATGCGTATCGTTATCGGAACGGTCGCGGCATCCTCGGCCCTTTTGGGGGCTTCGAGGGTAATTTTCCCCGCTCCATCAAGAATCTCGCGGGTGCCGAACGCGTCTTTGCGGATACCATCCCAGGCAGTGGGATTAGCGACAGAGGCAGCGCCATCTTCGGCGAGAGCGCTAAAACTCATTGCCGCGACCAGCACAAGGCCTACGCAAATACCGCTCGCTATTCTCCGCATCGTTTCCTCGCTTGCCGCCTTTGGAACGGTCTCGTGCGCACTGAACGCCGAATTGCAGAACAAAATACTACATTAATATAGGGACCGGGTCATCTATTCCGCAAGGAGACCTACGCCTTCAACCTTGGTACGCGTAACTCCCTACATTTGTTACAAATTAGCCGGTGGCAACGAAGCGTCAAGCGGCCGCCGTCCGGCTAAGCCAAGCCCGCCAGCCGCCAAAACTCGTTATATCCTCCGCCCCGACGGTGGCGTGGCTCTCGCACAGGAAGCCTTTGACCTGCTGCCCGTCTTCCAGAACAAGCGTTCCGATGCCGAGCGGGGCCGGAATCAGAGCTACGAACGAACCGAACGCGGCGTCGTCCATTTCCCAGATCTCGACTTCGATCGCACCCGGTCCCGTGCCTTCATAGACCAGCCCGGGTTTGGGCGGCGTTGTCCCCGGCAGGGCATAAAGGCGGTATCCAGCCGCGGTCCGCGACGTCTCCCTGAAGATTGCATCGCGTTCTGTAAGCTGACCGTTGAGCGGTTGACCGGAAAGATGCGCACCGACAACGGCAACCTGTACGGTCTTTTTCTTTGCGGGATGTACCGCAACGCGCTTCGTATCGGAGAGCACCGCCTGCGTGCCACCGAGCTTGGCGTCGAGGAGTGCCCGATGGACCGCATCCCCGATCGTCGCAAGCTTACCGTCGGAAAATGCCCGGCCGATGAGGGTGACGCCGAACGGAATGCCGTCGTCGCGAAAGCCGGCAGGAACCGCAAGCGCCGCAAGGTCGAGGAGGTTGACGAAGTTCGTGTAGGTGCCGAGGTTCGAGTTGAGACGGATCGGGTCCGACAACATATCGCTGATCTTATATGTCGTTCCGGCCGTCGGCAGGAGCATGACGTCCATGCGTTTCCACTCGGCGTCGGCGGCTTGGCGGAGCGAAGCGAGACGATACAAGCTCTCGAACGTCTGCAACGCGGTTTTGGATCTGCCACCGCGAATGATGTCGCCGACGACCGGATTCAACTCATGCTCCGGAAGGTTCTCGATCGCATACAGCCGTTCCGCAACCCACGGCCCGTCGTAGAGCATCGTGGCCGTGTCACGGAATGGCGTGTAATTGAAAGGCGTGATCTCGACGCCGAGCCCGGCAAGCCGATCGATCGTGTGAAGATAAAGCCGGCGGTATTCACTGTCCTCGAAGAACGAGAGCGGCGAATTGGGTACGCCGACCTTCAGCGGTCGGCCCACGCTCTCGACCGCGAACGGCGGCGCGTCGGAGCGCGAGAAGCAATCCTCCTTGTCGAAGGCAATTGCAGACTCCGCTACCTTTGTGGCATCGGCCACGGTCAGAGCGAAGATCGAAATGGTATCTTGGCTCTTGCACGCAGGAACCAAGCCGCGCGTGGAAATGAGACCCTTTGTCGGCTTCAATCCGACGATGTTGTTGAACCCTGCCGGGACGCGCCCCGATCCCGCCGTGTCCGTTCCAAGCGAAAACGAAACGAGACCGGAGGCCACGACCACCGCCGAACCGGAACTCGACCCGCCCGAGATGTAGTCCGGGTCGAAGACACTCGTCGGAATGCCGTAGGGCGAACGCGTCCCATTGAGGCCCGTCGCGAATTGATCGAGGTTTGTCTTCCCAATCAGAATTGCGCCCGCTGCCTGAAGTCGTTCGACCGCCGTCGCAGATCGCTCGGCGGTATAGGCGAACGCGGGGCAGGCGCACGTCGTTGGCATCCCGGCGACGTCGATGTTGTCCTTGACCGCGAACGGAATGCCGTAAAGCGGACCGCGCGGGGCTTGCCGTGCGCGCTCCTTGGCCGTTTCCTTCTCGACCAGTGCAATCCAATCGGGCTGTACGCCCTTCGCATGGATGCGTGCGTAAACCTCGTCGATGACAGCTTCGGGAGTGGTCTTCTTCTCATCGTAGAGCGCGGCGAGATTGCCGATATCGAGCGATAGAGTCACGCCGTCGCCTCCGCCTGCGGTTCTTTCAAAATAACGAGCGTCTGTCCGAGAGAAACGGGCCGGCCTTCCGAGCAGCGCACTTCATGTACGATGCCGCTTGTCGGCGCCGGAACGGCCATCTCCATTTTCATCGACTCGACGATAATTAAGGTTTCGCCTTCCGAAACAGCCTTGCCGGGTTCGACAAGAATTTTCCAGACGCTACCCGGCACGGGGCTTTCAACAGCCGTTGCTCCCGGTGGCAAAGCGGCTTCGGCATCATGATCCTCAACCGTATCCGCCGAGTTCCCCGCACCCTCCTGATCGCTCTGCTGCCAGCGCGCCCTCTCTGCCTCAAAGGCGGCCTGTTGGCGCGATTTGAATTCTCCGATCGTCTCGGCATTCTCCGTGAGGAAACGCTGGTAGTCCTTGAGGCGAAACGTCGTCGGTTCGATTTTGACGCCGGCTTGGCCTTCCAGAAATCCGTCGCGAAATTTAAGGAGATCTTCGCTCGACACCGGATAGAAGCGAATCTGATCGAAGAAGCGCAGGAGCCAAGGCGAGCCCGCCTCGAAGTCTTCTGTCGTCCGGTACGTGTTCCAGACCTGGCACGTTCGTCCGAACAGCTGATAACCGCCCGGCCCCTCCATGCCGTAGATGCACATGTAAGCGCCGCCGATTCCGACGACATTGTCCGGCGTCCATGTCCGCGCCGGATTGTACTTCGTCGTCACGAGGCGATGACGCGGATCAACCGGCGTCGCGACCGGCGCGCCGAGATAAACGTCGCCGAGGCCGAGAACGACATACGTCGCATCGAAGACGATCCGCAGCACATCCTCGATGGATTCAAGACCGTTGATGCGCCGGATGAACTCGATGTTCGACGGACACCACGGCGCGTCCGGCCGGACGCCCTGCATGTATTTGTCGATCGTCTTCTGGACGGCCGCGTCATTCCACGACAATGGCAGATGAACGATGCGCGACGGCACTTCGATATCGCTCAAATCGCCAAGCGTATCCTCAATGGCCGAAAGCTCCGTCAGCAGATCTTCAAGCGGCAGCGTCGTTCCGTCGTAATGAATCTGCAGCGAGCGGATGCCCGGCGTCAGATCGAGAATGCCCGCAAGCTTCAGTTTCTCGAGCGCCGTCATCAACGCATGAGCGCGAAATCGCAACGTGAAATCGAGGATGATCGGCCCATATTCGACGAGCATGTAGGCATCGCCTGCACGGCGATAGACGACGCGCGGATTGTCGCCAGCACTTTCGCGGCCGCCGATGACGCAATCGTCGACGCCCCACTTGCCGTTGGGAAACGACGGCGCCGCCACCGACTTCAGCGAGGCGACCTCGGCGTTTTGCTTTGCGAGGCGCGCCGCAGCCGCAGCCGGAGTAAGACGCGCAAAACGAACTTTGTCGCCGGGTCGAAGCTGACCCATCTTCCACAATTCGGCCTGCACGATCGTTACAGGGCACACGAAGCCGCCGAGCGATGGACCGTCGGGGCCGAGGATCACGGGCATGTCGCCGGTGAAGTCGATGGCACCGATCGCATAGGCGTTGTCGTGGATGTTGCTCGGGTGCAGCCCCGCTTCGCCACCGTCGGTTCGCGCCCACACCGGCTTCGGGCCGATCAGGCGGATGCCTGTCGGATTGGAATTGTAGTGCACTTCCCAATCGGCGGAGAAAAACGTGTCGATGTATTCCGGAGCGAAAAAGTCCGGTGCGCCGTGCGGTCCGTAAAGCACGCCGATTTCCCACGTATGGGTGAGGTTGGGCTTGAGGTCCGCGTCAAGGCTCGCCATCGAAGCTTGGGCGATGTAGGCAGCGATGTGAAGCACGTCGCCCGTCATCAGCACGCGCCCGCCATGCCCTCCGAACTTGCCGAGCGTGAACGTCGCCTTGCTGCCGAGATAGGATGGCACGTCGATACCGCCGCGAACGCCGATATACGCCCGAACGCCCGGGCCTTTGACGCCGCTGATCTTCAGAACCTGCCCGGCTTTGATGGCAAATGGTTGCCAATAAGGAGCAGGCTCTCCGTCGAGAGTCGCGCCAAGCTTAGCGCCGCCGAGGCAGACCACCTTGTCGGTATTAAAGCGCAGCGTTGGCCCCGACAGCGTCGTCTCGATCGTGGCTGCAGTCTCGTCGTTGCCGAGCAGGCGATTGACGAGACGGTGCGAAAGCGGATCCATCGGACCCGAAGGCGGCACGCCGACCGCCCAGTAGCCGATCCGCCCCGGCCAATCTTGGATCGTTGTCTGCGTCCCGGGAGACAGAACCTCGATCGTGTCGGCTTTGTAGACAAACGTCTGCAGCGTCCGCGTCAGCATTTCGCCCGCGGCGAACACGTCCGAACGCGACAACTGGCGCAAATAGTCGAGGTTGGTTTCAAGCCCGCCAATGCGTGTTGCGCCGAGCGACGTTTGCATCCGCGACAGAGCATCCTCGCGCGACGCACCCTTGACGATGATCTTCGCGATCATCGGATCGTAGAACGGTGAAACCTCCGAGCCGCTCTGCACCCAAGTTTCGATCCGCGTTTCGGGCGGCCAAGTGACGTCCGTCAGGCGGCCCGAACTCGGGCGGAAATCTCGGCCCGGATCCTCGGCATAAAGTCGAACCTGGATCGAGGCGCCGCTCGGAACGAGCGTCTGTTGCTCCGGGAGATGCAACTCGCCTGCCGCCTGCCGCACCATCCACTCGACGAGATCGACGCCGATGACTTCCTCGGTAACGCCGTGCTCGACCTGCAGCCGCGTGTTGACTTCGAGAAAATAGAACTCGTTCGTCTCGGAGTCGTAGAGATATTCGACGGTGCCCGCGCTTTCATAATTGACCGATTGGCCGAGCCGGCGCGCCGTATCCCAGAGAGCCGCGCGGGTCGCCTCGGGAAGGTGAGGCGCGGGCGTCTCCTCGATGACTTTCTGATTGCGCCGCTGCGCCGAGCAATCGCGCTCACCGAGCGAGACGACGTTCCCCCTGCCGTCGCCGAAAATCTGCACCTCGATGTGACGGCCACGCGCGACATACTTCTCGATGAAGATGCCGGCGTCCTTGAAATTATTACGCGCCAATCGCTCGACACGCTCGAACATCGGCTCGATTTCGTCCGCCGATAACACGAGCTGCAAGCCGATGCCCCCGCCGCCGGCCGTGCTCTTGATCATCACCGGATAGCCAATGCGCTGAGCTTCGCTTTTCGCATGCTCGACGTCACGGATAAGGCCAGATCCCGGCGCCAAGGGCACCTTTGCTTCGTCGGCGAGTTCGCGCGCTTTATGCTTCAGGCCGAAGGCGCGCATGTGCTTAGCCTTCGGACCGATGAAGACGATTCCGGCCTTCTCGCAGGCTTCGGCGAAGTCGGGATTTTCCGACAGGAAGCCGTAGCCGGGATGGATCGCGTCGGCACCTGTCTTCTTTGCGGCGTCGAGAATGACGTCATACTTCAGATAGCTTTCAGCTGCGGGCGAGGGGCCGATGGCGACAGCCTCTCCCGCCTGCATGACGTGCATCGAATGGCGATCCGCTTCGGAATAGACGGCAACGCTCGCGATCCCCATCCGGTCGAGCGTCCTGATGATGCGGCAGGCGATGGCGCCGCGATTGGCGATCAGTACTTTGCGAAACATGCGCTTTACGCCCCCTTGCCCCAAATGAGCACTTCAACCGGTGTTGGATTGTAGGCGTTGCAAGGGTTGTTGAGTTGCGGGCAGTTCGAGATCAGAACGATGACGTTCATATGCGCGGTCATCTCAACGTATTTTCCGGGCGCGGAGAGTCCGTCCTCGAACGTCAAGCCTCCGTCCGGCGTGACGGGTACGTTCATGAAGAAGTTGATGTTGTGCCCGATGTCGCGTTTCGAGAGGCCGTAGTGCTCGTTCTCGGCGATGGCGAGCATGTAGCTGTCGCGGCAGGCGTGCATCGACTTTTTTTCAAGTGCGTAGCGCACAGTATTGCTTTCCGTCGCGCAGGCACCCCCGAGCGTATCGTGACGTCCGACGGTGTCGGCCGTGATCGTCACCATTGGGCGACAGAGATCGGACAGAAGAACCGAGCCTGCGCTGAGGTAGACGTTGCCTTGCTCGCGAATGGTGTCGGATGCCGAATAGCGTTCGCCTGGATCGTCGGCGTTGAAGAACAGCGTGTCGGCCGCCTGGTTGCCTTCGAGGTCGAGAATTCGGAACGTCTCGCCCTCGCGGACAACGTGCATCCAATAATCGCCTGCCGGTACAATCCGCCGATAGATGGCATCGGCGTCATGAAACGTGCTTTCCTTGATCATTAGTGTGCCTCCCCGCAGCAACCGGCGAGAAAGATCCGGTTGTTTTCGAAGCCGCGGCCGTTCTCGGGATGCGAGAGCAGGGCGGGGTCGTCGAGTGCGGCCGGCGGTCCTTCGAAAATCTCGAACTGCGCCGGCTTCCGGGGATAGCTGTTCGCGGGATTGAACGGATGCGGGCAGGTATGAAACAGCACCAGAGTATCCATCTCGAAGCGAAGCTCGATCTGCGCGCCGGCCTTCGCAGCCGAGGAATCGAGCGACATCGCGCCGCTTTCAGCAACGACGATCTTGCTGAACCAGTTGACGTTGGCCGCAAGATCGCGCCGGGTGAGGCCATACTTCGCGCCTTCGACGAGGAAGCTGTCATGGCCGTTCTGCCGCCAGTCATTCAGCGCCGACTGATAGCTTTTCTCGCCCCATTTGCGAGCAACGATGGCTTTCGTCGCATTGCCTGAAACGGTGTCGTGCCAACCGAACGTATCGGCGACAATCGAGCAAAAGATGCGGCCCATGTCGGAATAGAGACAATGCCCCGTCGTCAGCTTGAAGGTATGCTGGCACTTAAGAGTGTCGGGCGCATTGTAGCGCTCGAGAAGGTTCTGCGGATTGTAGAACAGCATGCCGATGTTGGCGCCGCCTTCGGCATCGGTCAGCCGCAACCGCATATTTCGCCGCATGAGTAGCGACCAGTGCTTACCTCCGGGCAGAGTATCGGTGTAGACCAAGTTCCCCATTATTGACTCCCAACACAGGAGCATCCCGCTCTCTGCGCGCCGATCCGGGCCGTCCCGGGTTGGTGACAGCCGCCGAGGGTCGTCCCTGGCGGAGGCGTGGTGACCTATGAATGCGGCGTCGAGTGCCCGTGCCGTGTGGTAACGCCCGGCGCCCCCGCAATTTTCGGCGGCCAAATCTCGATATCCTTGGTAATCATCGCGCCCTTTGGCAATACGACGCCGTTGAGTTTTGGCGTAATGTCGGCGCTGAGACGCGCGCCATAACGCTCGGCCTCCTCCGGTCGATTTCGTGGACGCTCGAATGCGATTATGCGGGTGCCGAGTTCGAAAGCTTCTCTTAAATCGTGCGTCACCATCACGACGGTCAATTCCGATTCATTCCAGATCCGCCGCATCAGAACGTGAATTTCGGCACGGATGCCTGGGTCGAGCGCGCCGAATGGCTCATCGAGCAAAAGGATCTTCGGGCGCCGCATCAGCGCCTGGGCCAGCGCAAGGCGTTGCTGCATGCCACCGGAAAGTGCCGTCGGATATTTCTTCTCGTGTCCCAAAAGTCCGACTGCCTTGAGAAGCTCCATCGCGTCCTCTTCGGCCTTCTTCCTTTTGGCCCCGAAGAGACGGCCGAACCCGCCGGACATCTCGAACTCACGTCCGATGATCACGTTGCCGAGTACGGTCAGATGCGGGAACACCGAGTAGCGTTGAAATACGACTCCGCGATCGGAATCGGGTTCCTGCTTCAATGGCTCGCCTGCAACCGTAATTCCTCCCCGCGTCGGGCGTTCCTCGCCGAGGAGCATGCGCAGGAATGTGGTCTTTCCACAGCCCGACGGACCGACAAGCGCAACGAACGAGCGCGGCGCGATTGTGAGATCGATCTGTTCGAGAACGACGTGGTCGCCGTATTCCTTCCAGACTTTGTTGAAGACGATGGCGTTCATGATGACCTCGCTTGCGCAAACCAGGGGAAAGCCTTCCGTTGCAGGATACGCAAACCAAGATCCATAAGGAAAGCGAGGAGGGTAATCCAGGCGACATAAGGCAGGATCACATCCATCGAGAGATAGCGGCGAACGAGGAAGATGCGATAACCGAGACCCGCGTCCGCTGCGATCGCTTCGGCGGCGATCAGGAACAGCCACGCCGGTCCGATTTCAAATCGGACCGAGTCGATGAGACGAGGCAGCGTCTGCGGCAGGATCACGCGCAACGCGATCTGCATGCTCGACGCGCCGAGCGTTTGCGCTTTGATAAGCTGTTCCCGCGGGATGTCTCCGACGCGAAGCGCAATATCGCGAATGAGCTTCAGCGATGTGCCGACCACGATCAGCGTGATCTTCGAAGCCTCGCCAAGACCCATCACGATAAAAAGAATGGGGAGTAAGGCAAGAGGCGGCACCATCGATAAGACCGCCACCACAGGGCCGAACGTGGCTCCCGCGACCGGCAGCAATCCGAGAACGATGCCCAGAACGAGCGCGATAATCGTCGAAATCGCAAGACCGGTGACGAGCCGCGTCACGCTTGCCGCTGTATCGTCCCACAGCAGATATTTGCCGGTGCGCGCATCCGGCTTCAGCGCGTAATCGTCGATCGCCTCGCCCATTTTCGCGAAACTCGGGAGAAGCTTGTCGTTCGGGTTCTCCGCAAGGCGGATACCCGACCCGACAAGGTAAGCGATCACAAGAAGAACAAACGGCAGGAAGGCAAGCGCGAGGCGCCACGTTCTGTCCGGACGATAGTTTATTGCGCGCATCGAGAGCCGCCTTCCTGCGATCATGTCTGTGAAGGGAGAGACGAGTGCTTAGAGCTTGCCGTCTTCAGCTTCCTTCATGTAGGTCGCGTCGTAGCGGAACTTCACGTTGCCCTTGTCGCCGAAGACAGTCTTGTCGGGGAATTCGACGCCGACCGCGCCGTCCGATTTCGCATCCTTGCCGAGAAGCGACTTCTCGAAGAGGAACTTCGATACCAGTTCAGTCGTCGTCTTGAGGGCGGGGCTCGTCGTGAACGCGACGGCGTCCTTAGGATCCGAGAACAGCTTCGTCGTCGCAAGCTGCTCGTCGAAGCCCTTGAGATCGGTGCCCGACGCTTTCGCCATCGCTTCTTTCGATGTCGTACCGTCTTTCATCGTCGCGAGCGTCTCGTACCAGATGCCGACGAGCGCCTTGGCGAACTTCGGATTGTCCTTAAGGACCGCAGAATTCACGACCATCAGGTCGATGATTTCGCCCGGGATCTGCGAGCTGTCGAAGACCTTGTGCGCATCGGGTGATTCAAGAATAGTCGAAACGATCGGCTTCCAGGTCACGACCGCCGTGACGTCAGGAGTCTTATAAGCGGCCGCCATATCGGCATCCGACGTATTGACGACCTTTAGGTCTTTCTCCGCGAGGCCGACTGTCGGAAGTGCGCGCGCGAGCAGATAATGCGACACCGAGAACTCGACGAGGTTGACTTGCTGCCCTTTGATATCGGCGAGCTTGTCCTTGTTCTTCAAGATGACGGCATCGTTGCCATTGGAGAAGTCGCCGACGATGACGGCCGTCGTATCCACGCCACCGGCGGCGGGAATGGAGAGCGCGTCCATGTTCGTCACTGTGACGGCGTCGAATGCGCCAGCCGTGTATTGGTTGATCGATTCAACGTAGTCGTTGAACTGTTTGACTTCGATGTTGATGCCGTATTTGTCGGCCCACTTTTTCACGATGCCGGAATCGGCAGCGTAACCCCAAGGCATCCAGCCGACATAAATCGACCAGGCGACCTTGAAGTCCTTTTTCTCGGCGGCATTGGCCGGCGACAGGGCAAACCCCATCACGACCGCGGCGCCGATCACAGCTTTCAGAATTGTCTTGGCGGAATAGCGCATTGCTAACCCCTGTCCTTGTGCTGGCCACTCATTCGACCGCGAGGGGCATCGTGCAAGGAACGGGGGGTCCTCTAATACGCGCGGAAACAATGCGCAGATGGAGGCCTGTCCGTTCGAGCGCCAAAGCTACTCGCGGTGTAGGTCTCCCGGGCTTTTATCCCGCCGTGGCTCCGCCGCGCTGTTGGCGAGGCGGGAGAGCCTCTCTCGGACCTGTCGCTCGGAAAAGCCGGAACCCTAGAGGCGTTATACAGGTTTGACTGCACATGCCGTGCCAGCTCGAAATTGCAGCAAATTCAGAATTTCTTCTTACTGGCGAATGACCCGTTGCCGCCGCCTTATGCGTGACGCCTATTCCGTAGGCATCATTTTTCCGGCGAGCCCTCGGCCGAAAACCATGTATTTGCCGGCACGCTGCCCGTGCTGGCTTCCGCCCGCGGGCTTGCCGCAAGCAGGCCGCGAAGCATCGCAACGAGGCGCGATACCGGCCCCTTGCCGCCGCATTGCAGACTGATGCGGGCACCCTCGAAAAGAAGAAATACCTCATCCGCAAGGAGCTCCGGCTCGCGATAGCGTGCAGCCCGGAAGACGTTGACAAGGCTATCGTGTTTCCGCTGCTTGTAGGCTTCGATCACGGCGCGGGCAGGGTGCCCGGCATCCAACTCGACAGCGGCATTCGCAAGCGCACATCCGCGCTCAAGCTTGTTAGCGAGAACGTCCTCGACGTGATTGATCCAAGCAGCGAGCTTCTGTTCGGGAGTGCTCGAACTTTCACCAAGCAGGCGGTCGAGGATCTCGACGTTTTCGCTTGCGAGCTGTTCGACATAGGCAACGATGAGATCGTCCTTCGATCGAAAATGCCGGTAAAGCGTCATCTTGTTCGTGAGGGCGGTATCGGCGATCGCCTCGACCCCAACCGGGTGGACACCGAAACGATAGAACAGCTCGCATGCCGCTATTAAAATGCGCTCGCGCGGCGGCTTACCCGCAAGGCTGGCGCTGATTTCCGTGCGCAACTCGCTGAAATTGCGCGCCTCCCTGTCCAGCGTTGTACCCATCGCCCTCTTGACGAAAAAGTTAGCGGCCGTTAGCTGTGTTACCGATCGGTAACTGCACCCGTGACTCGCTAACATGACTCCTCGGGTCTGTCATTCGCTGTTTGGCGCTCGCGGTCGATGGGGTGGGTCTGAACAAAATTGATCGGTGAACGCGCCGGGGCGCTGTTCGCCGTCGGAACTGGCGCTCGATGTCGAGAACGCGATCGCGTTCGAATGCGACGTTGACGGCAAATATTCGAGATGGAGAAAGAACGCGTGTTCCAACGATCCGCTCCAATCGTCGCGGCTCTGCTCTTTCTGTCGGCGGGCATGTCCGGATGCAGCGAGGAAAAATCCTCGGCTCAAGCTGCGCCGCCGCCACCGCCGCAGGTGACTGTTGCTAAACCCACGAGCAAAGTCGTCACGGACTATGACGAGTACGTTGGCCGGTTCGTGGCGCTCGATTTCGTCGAGGTGCGGGCTCGCGTCTCGGGCTATCTCGATAAAATCCATTTCACCGATGGCCAGATGGTCAAGGCCGGTGACCCGCTGTTCACGATAGACCGCCGGCCTTTCCAGGCCGCTCTCGATCAGTCCCAGGCTGCCATTGCTCAGTCGCAGGCGAACGTCGCTTTCGCACAGGCCGATTTGCAGCGTGGCCAGAGTCTGGTCACAGGCACCACAATCACGCAGCAAACGTTGGATCAGCGCCTCCAGGCGAAGCGCGTTGCCGAAGCCAACCTGACCGCGTCGGAAGCCGCAACCCGTCAGGCGGCTCTCGATCTTGAGTTCACCGAGCTTACGGCGCCTGTCGCTGGCAGAATTGGTGATCGCCGCGTATCGGTCGGGAATCTCGTCACGGGCGGAACAACCGGCAACACGACGTTGCTCGCGACGATCGTCTCCGTCGATCCGATTCGCTTCGAATTCACGATGGATGAGGCGTCCTATCTTCGCTATCTGAACGCAGCGTCCGTAAAGCGTGCTGACAGCATCGATCGCGGCCTGAGCCTTAATGCCCAGCTGAAGCTGATCGACGAGAAAGACTTCGTGCACCAGGGCCACATCGACTTCGTCGACAACGCCATCGATCCGTCGTCAGGAACGATCCGCGGCCGCGCTGTCTTCAAGAATGCCGATGGCCGGCTGACGACGGGCATGTTCGGGCGCATCCGGATTGCCGCGCAAGAACCGGCCGTAGCGCTCCTTGTTCCGGATGAAGCAATCGGCACCGAGCAGGTCCGCAAATTCGTCTACACGATCAACAGCGACAACGTCGTGATGCCTAAATACGTCACCCTCGGCCCCGTTGTGGATGGTCTGCGGGTCATCACGAAGGGCCTCGTCGCCGACGATACGATCATCGTCAACGGCCTGATGCGCGTTCGCCCCGGCGCCAAAGTGACGCCGCAACTGGCGACCGCCGACGCATCGAAATCCAAGGACCAGACGGTCCGGACCAACTAAAGAACGGACCGTCCAATGCGTCTCTCGCACTTCTTTATCGACCGGCCCATCTTTGCGGCCGTCATCTCGATCATCTTCGTCATCATTGGCGCAGTCTCGGTCAGCCGTTTGCCGATCGCCCAGTATCCGGAAATCGCTCCGCCCGTCGTCAATGTCACGGGGCAATATCCCGGTGCCAGCGCCGACGTCGTGGCAGCGACCGTCGCCACTCCGCTTGAGCAGCAGATCAATGGCGTCGAGCGCATGCTGTTCATTTCGTCGAACTCGACGAATGACGGACGCTTCACCATCTCGATCACATTCGACATCGGGACAAATCTCGATATCGCCCAGGTGCAGGTGCAGAACCGCGTCTCCATCGCGCTGCCACGCCTGCCATCCGACGTCCGCAACATCGGCGTGACGGTTGCGAAGGCGTCGCCGGACCTGATGATGGTCGTGCACTTGCTTTCGCCCGACAACTCGCGAGATACGCTTTTCATATCGAACTATGCCAACGTGAACGTCATCGACCAGCTGACCCGTATTCAGGGCGTTGGTTCGATTTCGGTTTTCGGCGGCCGCGATTATTCGATGCGTGTCTGGCTTGATCCCGACAGGCTGCAATCGCTCGCACTGACCGCAAGCGATGTCGTCACGGCGCTCCAGGGTCAGAACGTCCAGGTGGCCGCGGGCATTCTGAACCAACCGCCGCTGCCGAACCCGGGAGCCTTCCAGATTACGGTGCAGACGCAGGGGCGCCTGATAGATCCGAAGGAGTTCGGAAATATCATCGTCAAGCAGTCGAGCAATTCGATCGTTCGCGTGAAAGACGTCGCGCGCGTGGAGCTTGCCGGCCTCGATTACGGCATCAACTCGTATCTCGACAAGCAGGCCGCCGTCGGCCTCGGCATCTTCCAGCTACCTGGTTCCAACGCCATCGAAACGGCAAAGAAGATCCAGGACCAGATGCAGGAAATTTCCAAGACTTTCCCGCCGGGTCTCGAGTATACGATCGTCTACAATCCGACCGACTTTATTCAGCAGTCGGTCAATGCCGTCATTCACACGATCCTCGAAGCCATCGTGCTCGTCGTCTTCGTCGTCATTTTGTTCCTCCAAACATGGCGCGCGGCGGTCATTCCGATCGTGGCGATCCCTGTATCGCTCGTCGGCACGTTCTTCCTGATGGCGCTGTTCGGATTCTCGCTGAACAACCTGTCGCTGTTCGGTCTCGTCCTCGCCATCGGTATCGTCGTCGACGACGCGATCGTCGTCGTCGAAAACGTCGAGCGCAACATGGCGAACGGATTGAGTCCCCGGGAGGCCGCCTACCGCACGATGGAGGAGGTGGGGACCGCGCTCATTGCCATCGCTCTGGTGTTAAGCGCCGTCTTCGTGCCGTCCGCGTTCATCACCGGTATCGCCGGCCAGTTCTATCGCCAGTTCGCATTGACGATCGCCGGTGCGACCGTCATTTCGCTGATCGTGTCGTTGACGCTGTCGCCCGCCCTCTGCGCCCTTTTATTGAAGCCGCATGATGAGAACCCACGGCACAGCATTCTGACTTGGCCGATCCGCGCCTTCTTTGGTGCCTTTAACTGGAGCTTCGACAAGCTCTCGCGCGGCTACGGATGGGTTGCTGGTCGTGCGGTCCGGTTCGCGGCAATTATGCTGATCATTTACGCGGGCCTGATCGCGTTCGGCCTCAATGAATTCCGCAAGACGCCGGTCGGTTTCATTCCCGATCAAGACGGCGGGTATCTGATCACCATCGTGCAGTTGCCGTCGGCCGCCTCGCTGGCGCGCACCGACGCCGTCAATCAGCGCATCGTCGACATGGCTCTCACCGTCCCCGGCGTCGCCCACTGCGTCAATCTCGTCGGCTTCTCCGGCGCAACGCGTGTCAATGCCTCGAACGCCGGAGCGGTCTTCGTCGTGTTGAAGCCGTTCGAAGAGCGCGCGAAAGATCCGAATATGTCGGCGGCCGCCATTCGGGCCGCGTTGCTGAAGAAGTTCTCGACGATTCAGGAGGGACTGGTTCTCGTCGTCGCGCCGCCACCGGTTCGCGGCCTCGGCAATGCCGGCGGTTTTCGCATGATGGTCGAGGACAGGAGCGGCGCGGGCTCGGGCGCCCTGCAGCAGCAGGTCAACGCCATGATGGGCAAGGCCGCACAGACGCCCGGCGTCCGCCAGGTTTTCTCGCTGTTCGAAACCTCCACCCCGCAGCTTTACCTCAACATCGATCGCGTGAAGGCCGAGATGCTTGGGATAAATATCCCCGATGTGTTCGCCGCGCTGCAGACGTACCTGGGCTCGCTCTACGTCAACGATTTCAACATTCTTGGCCGCACGTTCCGTGTCACCGCGCAGTCCGATAGCTCCTTTCGCTTGACGGGGAGGGATGCGCTGGACATTCGCGTCCGGAATAAAAGCGGCAACGCTGTTCCGTTGGGATCGTTCGTAACGGTCAGCGACATCTCTGGCCCGTCGCGTGTCCCGCGCTATAATCTCTATCCGGCCGCCGAGCTCGATGGCTCCGCCGCCATCGGATACTCTCAGGGGCAGGCGCTCGACATCATGCAGAAGATGGCTGGTGAAACATTGGCGCCGGGCTTCAGCTATGAATGGACCGATCTCGCCTTCCAGCAGATCAGAGCCGGCAATACCGCCGTCTTCGCATTTGCTCTCGGCGTTGCGTTCGTGTTCCTGGTGCTCGCCGCCCAGTTCGAAAGCCTGACGTTGCCGCTCGCCGTCATCCTGATCGTTCCGATGAGTTTGATCGCATCGATCTCGGGCGTCATCATTCGTGGCATGGACAACAACATCCTGACCCAGGTCGGTTTCATCGTCCTGATCGGCCTTGCCGCGAAGAACGCGATTCTGATCGTCGAATTCGCTGAGCAACTCGAAGCTCAAGGCCGCAGCCGGTTCGAGGCGGCGACAGAAGCAGCGCGTCTCCGAATGCGGCCGATCATCATGACATCGCTCGCATTTATTCTCGGCGTCGTTCCGCTTGTCTGGGCCGTTGGCGCCGGCGCCGAGCTTCGCCAGGCCCTCGGCACCGCCGTCTTTTCCGGCATGATCGGCGTGACCTTCTTCGGCCTGATCTTCACCCCGGTTTTTTACGTGGTTTGTCGCTGGCTTTCGGGCCTTGGGCGCCGCAGGTCGGAGGGGCAACACGAGCCGCCGCCACATCCCGCGGAATAGGCAACCTGCGTCCTAATTCGCTCACCGGCCCGAGCCGGTGCAAGCCTCGCACATGACGCCGGAGTCAAACTCGACTCCGGCGTTTTTTGTCATGCGGCGGGTGAGGGCGGGGCAGCGATATGAATCGAAGAGAGCGGCGGCGCGCATCGGCGGTTTCGCAACCCATAGCGCAGCGTGTCGAACATCCCGAAGCGGCTCGCCATTATCACGACGCGGTCCAGCATCTGAAACTCGAGCGCTTCGCCGAATCGGAAGTGGCCCACCATCGCGTCCTGTCTCTGGTCCCGAGCCACGCGCCGAGCCTCCACCATCTCGGGCTGATCGCCTTTAAGCGCCGTGAGCTGAACGGCGCCGTCGATTTCATCCGCCAAAGCCTCTCCGTTCAGCCCGATTATCACGAGGCGTGGCTCAATCTTGCGATCATCCTCACAGAGATGAAACGCTCGCAAGAAGCCATCGAAGCCTGTCGGGAATGCTTGGCCTTGCAACCAAGACATGCCGAAGCCCATGCCGTGCTCGGCAATCTCCTTCGCCTCGTCGATGGCGACGAGGCGATGAAAGCCTATAGCAATTCCCTCGCATTAAAGCCGGACCAGCCGCTTGTTCTTACCCGCCTCGGTGAATTGCGCCTGAAGTCGGGTGATGTCGACGCAGCCGCCGCGCACTGCAGGCGAGCTCTCGAACTCGATCCAAATCTTGACGACGCGCGAAATCTCGACCGGCGCTTGTTAGCCGCCACGTCGCGCTCCATCGCAACGCTGGCGGCGGAAATCGAGGCGCAATCGAAGACGGCGAGCGAACGCGCCAGAAGGTTCGATCAACTGGCAACCTATTTCAGGGACGAACGCCGCCTCCCCGAAGCCGCCGACATGGGTCGGCGCGCCGTCGCGGCCGATCCGGGCGTTGCTGACTACCACCTTAATCTGGCCCTTACATTGGAAGGCCTTGGATTTAACGAAGACGCACTCAAGAGCTATCAGGCGGGCCTCGCGATTGAGCCGGACCGAGCCGAAGCATACGCTAGCGTCGGCACGTTGCTCCGGAACATGAACATGCACAACGGCGCCATTCAGGCGCTTGAGCACGCCGTGAAGCTGAAACCCGATTTGGCGACCGCGCATTACGAGCTTGCGATCACCTACAAGCTTCGCGACCGGTTTGACGAAGCATGCACGGCGTTTCAGAAAAGCATCGAGTGCGCGCCGGATTCCGTCGTCAATCGCTTCGAATACATCAACCTGCGGCGTACGCTTTGCGATTGGGACGGGGTCGACGCGGAGGAGCGGGTCTGCCTTCAGATATTCCGGTCAAAGACCGCGCGCATCGCTCCGTTTCAATTGATTTCCTTGTGGTCGAGTCCCTCCGATCAACTCCGGGCGGCCAAGGAGTACGCGAAGACGTTCGACGTTCCTCAATCCCTCCGGTTGGCGACAAACCAAAACCTTCGGCGTTCGGAACAGCGCATCCGTATCGGTTTCCTCTCATGCGATTTCTTCGAGCACGCGACGGCGATGCTGTTCGCCGAAGTCCTGGAAAAGCTCGACCGCAGTCGCTTCGAAATCTTCGGTTACTGTCACAGCCCTGAAGACAACAGCGCCATGCGCCAGAGGATGCTTCGCGCTTTCGACCACACGCGAAAAATCGCCACGACGACGAACCGCGAAGCAGCGGCGATGATCCATGATGACAGCCTGGACGTACTCGTTGATCTCAAGGGCTACACCCGCGACGCACGGACTGAGATCCTCGCCTATCGGCCTGCACCCATTCAGGTGAACTACCTCGGGTATCCCGGTACCATGGGCGCCGATTTTATCGACTATATCGTGGCTGATGCGGTCGTGGCGCCGATGGAAATGCAGGCGAATTATTCCGAGCGGATCGTGCATCTTCCGAACAGCTATCAACCGAACGACCGCCAGCGCGTGATTTCCGACGAGCCCGTGACGCGCGCCGAATACGGTCTGCCTGAAGATGCCTTCGTGTTCTGCTCGTTCAACAATAGCTACAAACTCAATACGACGATGTTCGATCTGTGGATGCCGCTCCTCCGTAAGGTGCCGGGCTCTGTGCTGTGGCTGCTCGTGCCGAACGCGACGTGCGCCAGTAATTTGCGCCGCGAATCCGAAGCGAGGGGCGTCGATCCTTCGCGTCTCGTTTTTGCCGAACGCGCTTCGACCGCGAAGCATCTGGCCCGCCATCGCCTCGCCGACCTCTTCCTAGATGCGCTGCCCTGTAACGCCCACACGACAACCAGCGATGCCCTCTGGGCAGGCCTACCCGTCTTGACGTGCCTTGGTGAGACGTTCGCCGGCCGCGTTGCGGGCAGCCTTCTGACAGCCATGGGGCTGCCCGAGTTGATCGCCTCCAGCCTCGACGATTACCGCGTTCGAGCATTGGAACTCGCTCACGACAGGGAAAAGCTCGACGCGATCCGTCGGAAACTCATAAACCAAAGAGAGACGGCTCCTCTCTTCGATTCAACGCGCTACACGCGCAACCTCGAGAGGTCTTTCGAGACAATGGTTGAGATCATGCGAGCAGGCGAAGTGCCTCGGCCTTTCGTTGTCGTCGAGACCGATCCGCCGCGATCCGCTCCGCCGCCGACGGCCAGCACGACGTCCCCGGTGCTCCGCGCGGCCTTCGACGGGTGCCCGATCTGTGACAGCCGCGAGACATCGCTCGAAAGCGAAGCTCGGATAACGAACCACATGCTCTACAACACCATTCTGCCACCGGTACTGAAATGGCGCCGTTGCACGAGTTGCGATCACGTCTTTACGGAGGGATATCTGACCCCCGCGGGCGCTGCGATCATTCATTCCGCGATCAAGGCCGAAACAAGCGTCGGCAAGGATGCCGAAAATAGCCGCAAGACCTCGGCGAAAATGGTGTCGCGCGTCGCCCGCTTTGTTCCTGACGGCGACTGGCTCGATATCGGCTTCGGCAACGCGTCGCGTGTATTCACGGCTTCGGAATGGGGGTTTCGGGCGGTTGGCATAGATGCGAACGAGGGAAGCGTCGCAAAGCTCAGGAAGTTCGGATATGAGGCCTATCGCGATCTCGATGAAATAAGCGGTGCCGGCCGATTCAGCGTCGTAAGCATGATTGATGTCTTGGATCGCACGCCATTCCCTAGCCACATGCTGGCTGCGGTTCAACGGGTGATGCGCCCCGGTGGCGCCCTCGTCTTGTCGATGGCGAATACGGAATCCATCGTCTGGCGCGCGCTCGATGCAACTGGAGCCAACCCATATTGGTCCGAACTTGAGCGCTATCACAACTTCACGCGCGCACGCCTTGTCGGCCTACTGAGCGCGCACGGCTTTAAATTCGCCGAATATGATATCGCGGAAGATCATCGCAGCGGAATGGAGGTCGTGGCGCTCAAGATGCCTGCCGACTAGCCTTGGCGGTGCGCGGCGCTATTGGCAAAGCGTGAGATGACGCTTTCGCTCTTTCATATCGAGATGCAAATGGTCGTGATGCGCGTCGTTGGTGTCAGGCCCGAGAACGGTGTCGAAGACATCGCACGCGCCGTCGTGAGCCTGATGCAGAAACGCAGACATGGCCTGCTTCTCCTGCTCTTCTTTTAGGGCTTCCGGGGATTTGGGCTTTTCGTCGGTCTTTGGCTTGCCGTCGACCTTTTCCTTGTCTTCGCTCTTCTTCGCGATGTCGTGGGCCCCGAGTTTCGCCGCTGCAACTTGGAATTTGGCCTTGTGCTCGACCGATGCGGCATCGCTCGACTTTTGAGCCCGTTTAAGCTCGTCCGCCGTCGGCCCCCAGTTCCTCGATACACGAATGATCTTGCCGTCCGCCAGAACGAAGGCCGAGACGTCGATGGCGTTCATCAGCGCGTGCTCGCTGATCGGCGCGCGGGCAAGGCCATATCTGTTCCGGCAGGAGTAAGATTCCGCGATCACACGCGCCACCGGCGAGCCAAAGTTCTTCTGCGCCGCCGGCTGCAATTTGTCCGTGACCCAGGAATTGACACTCGCAATCATCTGGCAATTGAGCGTCGCTGCGGGCTCGATCCTGACCTTGCTCTCACTGACACTTTTCAAAAGGCGCGGCGCTGGTGCCCCGCAAATGCCTTCGCGCGTCGGCGGAAGCTCCTCGGAGACGACGGTGATCTTGCCGAGCAGCTTCTCGCAATCCTGTTTTGCCGCCGCAATCTCGGATTCCGTCCAGGATGGCGCGCTCTGTTTATCTGGTGGAACGGGCTTCGTTGATGCTTCGGTATCGGCGGGCAATGCGGTGACGGATGAAGCGGGGCCGTCGGACGCCGACAAACTCGGCCCGTGCGAGTCCGCCGCTTTATCGGTCGGAGGCGCATCGGCTCTCTCATTGGAGGGAGGTGCATCGGCTTTTATTGCGGCTCCAGGCGCAACGGCCGGCGCGATCACCGAAACATCGGATCGCGCATGCAACTCGGCTTCGGGCGGCGAGCTAAGACGTCCCGCGCGGACGATATAGAAGCTGTTCGGCTCGCAGAGGGGGAGGAGAAGGATGCCAAGGAAAACGATGCGCGTCAGCACGATCGAAACGCGAACAGCGAGATCATCGGCCTTGATGGCCGCCTTGGATCGGAGCGCCATGGCGCGAGCTAACAATTCTTGTTGCCTGCTCAAGACGGATCCTATTCGCCGATGCTCCCAAGGGCTCTGGTGCGATTGGAATTTCTAACTGCGATAGCCCCAAAATTTGACGACAGATGGCCTTAACCGGGAGCAAAGGCGAAATATCGGCCTCCACCCTTCGGAAAAAAGGAGCCTTTCGAAACTCTATGAGTGGCGAGAGGTTCCGCCGCGGTCGATTATAAGCGGAATGTCTTCAAATTCGGTCAACGAGGCTGAGGCTATGCTTCTTGAAATCCCTCGGGGTCATGCCGACCATGGCCTTGAAGAGACGACCGAAATGCGAGACGTCGCCAAAGCCCCAGGAATAGGCGATATCGCTGATCTGACGATGCGCCTGCGCAGGGTCTGAAAGGGCCGCCTGACATTTTTCTATTCGCCGGCTGAACAACAGGCGCTGCAGGGACGTCTTCTCGGGGTCGAGCAGCTGGTTCGCGTAGCGAACGGAAATGCCGGCGGCACCCGCGAGGTCTTCGCATGTTGCGTTGCAATTCGATAGGTTGTCGTCGACGACGGATTTGAGCCGCAGAAGAGACGCGAAGCGCGCGGACGAATGGACGAAGCCGTCGCCTTCCGCGTCTTTGATGGCCAGTGCCACGAGATCGAGCAACTGAAGTTTGACCTGAGATTGGGACGGCGCGCTCAAATAAGTGATCTGCTCCGGCAGCAGCTTGGCGAACGTCGAGGCCAGTGCCCCGCCGCCGTGCCCGCCATCGACGCGCCTGGCAGTCCAACGAGCCATTGGTCCGAGCCGCGCCTCGAAATCGCGCCGCGAGACCTCAATCACGAGGCCGCCGGCGTCGTGCGATTGAACGCAAGACGCGGGCCGACCGACGTCCAGCAAGCAGAGGTCGCCGGTCCTCAATTCCGCTTCGCGCCCGTCTTGGGCGATCCGCGCGTTGCCGCTGAGCTGGACGAGAATATGAACGGCGTCAGCAAACTGCGCGGCCTGCCCCTTGGTGCGCCACGCCGTCAGACCATTGCAGCTAAAGGTCGAGAGCGACATTCCGGCTACCCTCACATAACGCAGGTCGCCTTTGAAACGTGTTGGATGGGCTGGGCGAGTCTCGTGGGGACCAAAAACCTTACGGCTCATTTCGAACCAGTATTCGAACCGGTCTCGAGGGTGGACGTCTGATGTGGTGATGAACCATTCGGTCGGCTCGGCCTCTAGAGAGGGAGCCGTATCGCCGAGAATGTGCAGCATTTTACTTTGATCCCTACCCGCTCGCGGATGATACGAGGGGAAGGGATCAGGTCAAATGCTAAGAAAGGAGAGCCGATAATAATTCTGCGGATGGAACTATTGTTCGTGGGCCGAGTTTTTGAAAGTTGGTCTCTATGCGGGCGCCCCTGATTGTTCATCGGTATGAACAGATAGGATCGCCTTCAGTGTCGAGACGAATTGGATTGCTTCGGCCGCGGGAACGCCGGCGAGAAGTTTCTTCTCGACGCGCGAGTAAAGACGGTCGGCTCCGGCGATCACTTTCGCGCCTCGCTTCGAAAGGCGCACGCAATAGGCGCGACCATCGAGTGGGGAGCGTTTGCGTTCGAGCAATCCCTTACGAATGAGACGGCTGACGATGCCGGCGACCGTTGAACGATCTATTCCCGTAATCGACACCAAGTCCGTCTGGCTGAGATTTTCCTGACGCGAGATCGCGGTAAGGATCGCAAGCTGTCTGAGCGTCAGATCGCTATCTGCCGTTTCCGTTGAGTAAAGTTGCGTTGCGCACTGATCGACGCGCCGAAGAAGATGAATGACAGATCGCTGAAGATGGGCTGCCGACCGCTGGCTCATTGCTGAAGTGTTCCTCCGCTAAAAAAGTTCGATTTGATCAGCATGCAAATGCTCCGTGGAGAAAACAGTAGTCGGCCGTGAGTTTCTCTGCTCATGAGGGTTTGAAAGTCGGATGTGAAGGAGATTGCGCAGAATTAAGGTGATCGTGAGCGTCCGAAAATCGTCCTGGCCGCGAGAACAAAACCCGGAGTTCGCATCCGCGCGGACTCATCCAAACATCCTATTGCCGACTCCGGACAATGCCGCGGGCGGCGCTCGAGCCAATCTGTCGCGAGCCAAAGGGGATTCGTGGCAACACGAACCAGCTTTCGCACGCGAAATCGCATTGCTGCAATGGTACTTTTGATCGGATGCGCCATCATCCGCCGCCGGCCCGCAAAAGACCCCCATCGCTGGGGCAGCATGCGTGGTCTAGTGCCCGGTCTGCCCCCCAATATCGAGCGGCCAGCCGGAGCGACGTTAAGGGGAGGCGGCGTTGGCGACCATCATCACCGTGCACGGAACATTCGCCGCGCCGACGGCCGCTGATCCAAATAGCGGCGCGATGCCCGAGCTGCAATGGTGGGAGAAGGGCAGCACGTTCGAAAGCGATATGCGTCAGTTCGTCGAAGCCCGCGACGGCGAACTGAATTTCGTTCCGTTTCCCTGGGCAGGCGATAACAGCGAAGTCGAGCGTCGCGACGCGGGCGATCGGCTGACAAAAGTGATGCGTGAACTCGAAGCCAAGAGCGAGCCATACTGCGTCATCGGACACAGCCACGGTGGCTCCATCCTGTCTGACGCCCTGTTGACCAATGCCGCCCGTCGCCGCCCGCTTGCAAACTTGAAGCGCTGGATCACCGTCGGCACGCCTTTCCTGAAGCTCAGGAAAGAGCTTTGGCTTCTGACGCGGCTAAGCCTCATGCGAAAGGTGATCTTCGTCGCCTCGATGATGCTGTTGATGATGTTCGTCGTTTATATCATCGAGACGCAGATCGGCGGGGAGAGGACGCTCTTTGGAAGCACGTTCCCGCGCGTGTGGGTCTTCACGGGCCTCCTCGCCAGCCTGCCCGCACTCATATTCTACATTGTGCTGCGCTGGCTCGATGGCCGCAGCATGTTGGGCTATCACAGGCGAACCACGAAGCGCGCCTTAGCCAATTTCGGGCCGCGCTGGTTGCCGCTGTCCCATCCCGATGACGAAGCAATCCAAGGTCTTTCGTTGCTTCCCGATGCGCGGCTCGATTTCTTCGACAAATCCTTCGCTGTTTCGTCGATTACGCTCCTTTCGGTGATCGCGTTACCGATCATCTATTTCGCGGTCCTTCTGTCACCGACGACAATGGTGAGCATCGCGGATTGGTTGAAAACGGAAATCTACGATGCCAATGCGTCAGCCGAAGCGGAAGCAGCGTTGAACGACCTGCGCAGTCAGCTGATGTCGGCGCGCAAAGGTGAGGGCGAAGCGGTGACAAGCGAAAGCGGAGCCACTGTACCGTCCCCTCCAGACCGAAAGGCCGCCTGGCAGCAATATCGCCAGAAGCGCAGCGAGCTCGAAGATAAATATCCGAACCTCGATGCGATCGAGCGCGGCATACGCTTCAAGCGGCGCTTCTTTCAGAGGGACGGTCAGGCTTGCGACGGTGGAGTGTTGTGCGGAGCGGGACGGGATCTCGCCGTCAATAGCGGCCTGCTGCTCCACGTCGCCACCGACGAATTGTCCTGGGCATTTGGCGCCGCAGATCTTCAAGATCGAAGCAAGCGTTGGTTCTGGTCGCTGTTCGTCCCCGCAATCATCGTCCCCGCAATCCTTGGCGTCGTTGCCCTCGTTCTGATGGTGCTGATTCAGGGCATTGCGACACTCGTCAGTGCCATCGCCAGCAAGGCGCTGAACAGTATCACCAACGCCGAGGTTAAGCGCGCCGCTTACGGCAACGACACCGACGGAGAGATCGCAATCGGCGCGTTGGATCGCCCGATGTGGGTGGAGAAATCCCTGCCGCGCCTTCCGGCTCCGGTCGCCGATCTCATCACGAACTACAGCAATGCCGCGGCAAGCTTGACCATCGCCAAGTTTCGCCACGCCATCGGTCAAATCCGGTTTGCGGTGCCCCCCCATACGGCTGATACCGCAATCAGCACGTACTTCACATGGAAGGAACTCGTTCACGCGTCGTATTTCGACGTTCCGGAATTTCGCAAGTTGATCGCGCAAGCCATCAGCAGGTCCGAAGGTTTCGTTCCGAGCGAACGGTTTCGCGCCGACCCGGATTTCACACACACGGCAGAATGGCTCGATGCAATAGAGACTGGGCCGGGTACGACGGAAGAACCGGGTGACCGCGAGCCAACTCCGCAAGACTCCAAGGCTGTCGCCGCTGTCGTCGGCTCGACGGTGAAGGCGTCGCCCTAGTTCGAAGTCGATCCTACCAGGGAACCGTCAGTCCCCGGTAGTCGAGAAAGCGCAGCCCCCGTTTCCCAGCCTGCCCCGTAATCGTATCGACGACACGCGGTATGCTTTCCTCAATGCTGAGAGACGCACGCGGACCGCCCATGTCGGTGCGGACCCAGCCGGGAGCGATGATGATAAGCGAGCGCTGGTCGTTCCGGTGCCGTGCCGCATAACTGCACATCAACGTGTTGAGCGCCGCCTTGCTGCCACGATAGATCTCCCATCCGCCATCCTCGTTGTTGGCGACGCTGCCGAGGCCCGAGGACATGACGCCAATCGTACCTTCGTCCGACACGAGATCGCCGAGTCCTTCGATCACGCGCATTGGGCTTAGCGTATTGGTGACCATCAATCGGATGAATTCTTCGGTCGTGACGTTGCCGATTGTCTCATCGGGATTGTTGGCGACGCCAGCATTGACAAACAGGAGGTCGAACGTGCGCCCCTTAAGTCGGTCGCGCAGAGCGCTGACCTCATCCGGCTTAACGATGTCGACCGTTTCGATTTCGAGCGCATGTTCGTATTTATTTTTGAGATCGTGAAGTCGTGTGTGCGTCTTGCCACGCACCGTCCCGACGATGCTCCAGCCGCGATTGAGATCTTCCTCCGCGAGGGCAAGCCCCAAGCCGCGTGACGCGCCGACAATCAAGGCTGTCGGTTTCGTATGAGACATCGGTCGTTCCTTTTAATGGCGCCAATTGCATGTTTCTCGCCTAAGGTCCCGGCGATTCTATGCGGGCGAAATTTGAAGCTTTTGCGGAGCGAAGGCGAGTGCGGATATGTCAACGGAGTGATGACGGAAAGCATCCAACCGGCTTTTCATCCAGCGGAGAATATCGATGCGCAACCCCATAAAGAATAGCTGAAAGGGCTCTCGCCCGTCTCGCTTTGAGCACACCGCATCGCGAACGCGCAGGGTTTCCATGCCGCGTCTTGACGTTGGCCAGTCATGCTGGTTGCCTGCCGCCCGCATCAGGGGTGGGAGTAGCCGAAATGACGAAAGCTCAACACGAGCTTGGGGGCGAGGGCGCGGAGAACGAAGCGAGGGGATACTCGGGTCACCGTCGTGGTTCGTTTTCAGCCGTGATTTCCGTGCTGGCTCTCGCGTTCTCTGGCTACAGTCTTTGGGATAGTTCGCTCAAGGCGCCGGATCTCAAGGTCTTCGTGCCGCCCGTCATCCAATTCACTGCGCCCTATAACAACACCAACTTCGAAGTGGTCGAGGTTCCCGTGACGCTCCTGAATGATGGCGGCCGCACCGGTACTGCCCTTTCGATGGACCTCGAGGTGACGAACCCGAAGACAGGCGAAGTCAAACGCTTTTACGCCGCCGACCTCGGCCGGTGGACGATGGATAAAGCCCGTGCCAACGGCTTTGATCCATTTGCTCCCATTCCACTGGCGGGCAAGTCGAGCAAAACGGAGACGGTTCTCTTTTACACGAACGGGCCGGCGCAAAAGCCGGATCAGATCATTCGCGAACCCGGTACGTACGGCTTTCGTCTCGTGTTGGACGAGGCCGACGTGAACGAATTTGGCCCCATCGATAAGATCTTCCGCCATGGCCCCGCCGAAGTGGAATTCAACATGGAACTGCGGAACTACGATGCCCGCGCCTTCCAGACTGGAACTCTCCCGCTCTATTCGACATCGGGCCGCTCGGCGAAAGGCGGCAGCAGCGCGCAGCCGTAACCGGTCTCGCCAATCGCTCCGGTCTCTGTCTCCAGCCGAACGCAAAGTCCAACGGCGCCTCCCGCGAGGGTGGCGCCGCAGTCGATATAACGATAATGGCTTCCTACACGGCGCGCATAACACCGGTCTTCGGGTGACAGTTGATATACTCGAAATATTGGGCGGCCGCATCGAAGACCGAGACTTCGTGATAGAGAGTAAGGTTCTTGAACTTCTTGGCGAGACGATTGAACGTCACGAAAATCTGTAGATGGGTGTGGTGCGATTCCGCCCACTGCTCGAGATTGGTGATGGAACGCCAGAGGCTGTATCCAAAGCCCTTCTCCAAAAGGTTACCGTTCTCGTCCATATGATGGAGATAGCGGTTACAATAGCAGCCAGATTCGAGGCCGTCGTCGCGCAGATAGTTCATGCCGTCGTGGAGCACCGGCTCGATCTCTTCGAACCACGTCCGGCGTTCCTCACCTTCCGTCAAACTCCAGTCCTCACCGGAGCGGATGAGCGCCAAGTTCTGATGGCCCGCCACGACGACGCGACCGCCGAGAGCCGGCGTTCCTTCCTTGACTGTAAGGCTTCCTGACGGATCCAAAGTATCGGTCTGCGACAGCGGCAGGCGATCGCGCATCGATCCCCAATAGCCGTGCTCGATAATGGGTTCGCTCATGCCACCCATCAAAATACTGATGCCTTCGAGCGGTCCGTGTTCATGCGTGAAGATCGTCTCGAACTGCTCCATACGCGGGCGGAGGATCTCGCGGAAGTAGCCGACGCCCTCATTGAGACGGTCTTGCGACGCCCACCAGCTCGAAATAGCGGGGCTGTCTCTCCACCTTTCATATTCGTTCGGATCCACCCAATAGCCGACAGCGATCAAATTCAGGTAGCCCTGGCCATCGACGAACTGGACGAGATCGTGGCGTGCCGGGCCATCGGCCGCTTTGAAGCTTTGCAGGATGTTTTGAAACGCCGCGCAGGCGCGCCCTTTCATGTCGTCGCCTTTGGACTGAACGCCAAAGTACGCCATGACAAGATTCTCGATCGTCTCCTCGCCCCGCGCCGAATACATCGGGACCGCCGGGTTCCATTTATCGCTGACGCGTCGCGTTCGCGTACGTGGGCATCTCAGATGACTTGGGATCGAAGAGTCCAAGGGCATGAGGTCGTCCTCCCGGCTTTTTTTGTTTGCAATAACTGGCGCGGATCACCCGAGGGAAATACAAGTGCGCACGCGCGCGCCGCGCACCTTCTCGACGACCCAGATGGAAATTGTTTTGAAGTGCCCTGGAACGATAGAGCACGGTGCCCGCATTCACCGGGCAAAATGCCCGCGTCAGGCTCCGCTCGATACGAGCTGGTCGGCGGGAATAAGTCCGGCCGCCAATGCTAGCCACACAAGATGCGCGTCGTTGTCAGCACCGATCTTCGCCTTGACCGCATAGTGGATATTCCGCACCGTCTTGAGACTGAGGTTGAGAAGACCGGCGATGGCCTCGCTGCTAAGGCCGGTCGCAACGAGTCTCAAAACCTCCATTTCGCGCGGCGATAATTCATCGATCGCGGGACGGCCGCCACTCAAGCGGTCGGCGGCAAGAGCCCGCGAGATGTCTTCGCTCATGGCCCTGCCGCCGTCGGCAACAATTTCAACGGCTCGAATAAGCTCTCCAGGCGGACTACTCTTGGTTATGTAACCTCTGGCGCCGGCCTCGAAAGCCTTCAAGGCGAAAGCCGAGCCGAGGTGCATCGTGAAGACAAGGATTTTTGCATCCTTGTCGAAATCGCGAATTCTGCGGACCGCTTCGATCCCGCTCGCGCCCAGCAGCGTCAAGTCCATGATGACGACGTCGGGGCGATGCGTTTTGTACGCCGCGTAGGCCTGTACGACGTCCTCGGCTTCCGCGCAGACGGAGAACCGCGGCCGCATTTCCAGAAGCCGCCGGTATCCTTCCCGCACGATAGGATGATCGTCGACCAGCAATATGGAGATGCGGCTCATGCGAAAACGCCCTCGGGTCCGAGCGGCACCATCGCAAAAATGCGAACTCCGCGTGGCGCGTTCCCAATCGCGAGAGAGCCGCCGAGCCCCGCAAGTCTTTCGCGAATCCCAAGGATGCCGTGGCCCGTGGATGTGTGGACGCGGCTGATGTCGCCGCCGCCGTCGTCTTCAATCGTCAGCGCAATATGCGGGTCTCGCGTGGATCGATGTTCGATGCGAACGCTGACTTCGGTGGGGCGACCGTGCTTGCTCGCGTTCGTCAGGCATTCCTGAACGATGCGATAGAGATCCACGGCGACGCGCTTTTGCAACTCTGCTAGCCGTCCCGCCATTTGCAGGCGGAAAACGGTGCCGGTCTTGGACTGGGCGTTGAAATCGGTGATGAGTTGCCGGAGGCTGGCCTCCAGCCCGACCTCCTCGATACTCTGCGATCGCAAGCGAACCAATGTGGTCCGCAATGCCCCCATCATGTGTTCTTGCATTTTCGCGATTGCTCTGGCGTCCTGCGCTATGTCAGGCCTGTCCGGCATCGCACTGGTCTCGATGACCGTCGCAAGGGCAGTCGTGGCGCTAAGGGCTTGGCCGAATTCATCGTGAAGATCGCGGGCGATCGACCTTCGTTCTTCTTCTTGAACCTGGAACAGCCGGGCCGTGAGCGCCATGCGCTCGGAGTTCGTCTGCCGAAGCGTCGCCGCGAGGCCGTTTACGGCATTTGCAATGTGATTGAACTCAGTGCTTTTGAACTTTCCGAGATGCAGGCCGAGTTGCCCTCCCTCAAGTTTCTTGAGCGCGCCGACGATGGCTCGCGCAGGCTGCAAAGCATGTCCAATCATCAGCGCCGCGAGAACGGCGATGCCTGCGGCTAACATGATCGCGACGTCAACGACGGTCGAAATTTCGCGCCATGCGCGTCGAAGCGCTGCGTCGGGGTCGGCGTTTGTCACGATAACGCCTGCACTTTGGTCGTGGATTGAGAGGTTCTGTTCGACAGGCTCGTATGATCCGAAGAGCGGCAGGTAAGCCATCGCGAACCAAGCAGGTGCGGGTGGGCCTAATGCCTCGACCTGACTGCACAGCTTGCGGCGATCGGAATTCGTCAAACCAAAGGTCACGCAGACGCCAGGAGAAATTATGCTCTGTGTCTCGACAGTATCCCAGTCGGGGAGCGGGACAAGCGAGCCGCGCTGCATCCCATTGCGCCACATCAGACGCTGCCAATAGAGGGCCTGCAGGCGTTGATCGACCCGCGTTGCGGTCGAAGCCACGTCCGCCTCTATTGAGCGATGAGCGTCCCACACCAGACAGCAAATAGCAGCGGTAAGGCACAACAGCACGACCGACATGAGCCGAATGATCAGCAGCGTAAGAAGGCGCATGGTTTCCTCCCGTCTTTTTCGGGGGAGTGTGCATCCTACCTGTCCGGAAATGAAGGGGTGCCAACGATCAGCGGGCAAAATGCCCGGTCGAGCACTCCCTTCGCTAGTTAGGCTGGCTTTCGAAGCGGTCGCTTACTCGTACAGATAACCGACAGGCTTGCCCTCGGCTTGCATCGGACGAACGTCCTTCCCCGAGATGATTTGACCAGCCAGACCGTCGATCTCGTCTCGTTGCGTCGGCGTCCAGCTGCGAAGATTTTCCATGCCCTTCAGGAGCCCGAGCCGGAGGACCTGCGTATTTTCCCCCATGCCGTCGAGATGTATTGTGTTCTTGCTCACCGTCACCACATCGCCTGTCGAAAGCTCGATAATCTTGCCCGCACTGTCTTTGAATTCGGCTGTGCCGCGAATGACGCGATAAATAACGACCTCGCCTTTCGCAAGAGATGCGGCGTCCGCTGTTGCCGAGGTGCTCTTTGGCAAGAGCGAGTGGTCACGAGGGTCGGTGGCTATGATGTGGCCGGTTACAAGATGACCACTCGGAATCTCGATTCCGATGTCTCGCACGTAAACAGGCGTGTCCGATTTAATGACGCTATCGGATGAGCCCGCTACGAGAGGTTTGAACAGCGCATCCAATTCCAATGGATCCTGAAGCCAGAAGCCCGCGTCCGCCGGGCGATCATGCAACTCGTGGGTCCAGGCGATGCGTGGCGTTTCGGCTTCGTCGATGTGATCGGGAGCCACAATGGTCGGATTGGGAAAGGTCGTAGGATCGGTAATGAAGGCTTCAAGAAACTTTCCCGAGTAGCCCATCGAAATCGCGTCCGGCACCACTGTCTGCGGCGTCTTCAGGTTCTCTTCGGTCGACATTCCTGACCAAGTATAAAAGAGCTGACGATGCACGATCGCGCTTTGCAACATCACCGCGCCGGGGCCGACGTAATACAGCCGGCCATCGTAGTTGAACGTGAACATGCCCGACGTGACCACCACGAGCTGGAAACCGCCCGGTGGAAGGTGGAGGTGGAAATCGGTGGGGCCGGTATCTTCGCGGTAAATCGGGAGATTTGTCGCGACCTCATGGAAAAGGAAGGCTTCGTTGTTTGCATGGAAGCCTTCGTTCGCGCGGTTATAGAGAGCCTGCGGGCGATAGGTCGCCTCGTAGACCGCATCCCGATAGCGATCAATCGCCACGAAACTCTGATTGTTCAGGCGGACTGGATCGCCGTTGGGGCGCGTAAGACCAGGCCCTTTAAAATCGACCGCAGCATGCACGTTCATGGCATCCTCCAAGGGACGAGCAGTCATCTAGCTGGGGGTCTCAAGCAAAGCTTACGGGAAGCCCCGTCTCGTTCATTAGGCGAGGGCACGGCGTGCAACCCAGCCAGGAAACCAACCCATCGCGCATCAATCTTGCTGCGCGACGGGGACTGAGTTTGCGCCGCAAGAAATGCGCACACAAGCGGAAAGTCTTTTTGAAAACAACGACAACTTGCTAATTAAGCGGCAATTTGCTGCCTCGTTGTGCAATGCCGATCCGCCGCTCGTGTGGGGAAGGGCTTGCATCTGACCCGATCCCGGAAGCCGAGAGCCTCACTATCAACGTGCCGGACCTGTGCGAATCCGCTCGCAGTGCAATATGAAGTGATCTAACTTTCTTGAGTCCGTTTTATTGCAGATGTTCAGGAAGCATATTAGTCGGACGATGCGCAGGCATGATCTTACTGCGGAAGTCTAAAAGGTCGGGGGCCATCTCCATGTCGCTCGTAGGCAAGACCGCACTCGTGACCGGTTCGTCTTCCTCAAGCCCAAGCCCGCGGCACGCTCAATAGCCCAGGTCGGGAATTCAGGACGATGCAGATCAAGGGTGCTCATGAATAAAGTTTTCTCGGACGCGGCGACGGCACTCGATGGCCTAGTCAAAGACGGTCAAACGATCGCGGTTGGAGGCTTTGGCCTGTGCGGTATTCCCGAGGCGCTGATTGCGGCCCTCCGGGATTCAGGCGTTAAGGGCCTAACCGCAGTCTCCAATAACGCTGGTGTCGATGGCTTTGGTCTCGGCCAACTGCTGGAGACGCGGCAAATCAAAAAAATGATCTCGTCCTATGTCGGCGAGAACAAGGAGTTCGAGCGCCAGTTTCTCGCCGGCGAGTTGGAACTCGAATTTACGCCCCAAGGCACGCTGGCGGAGCGTCTGCGCGCCGGCGGCGCCGGCATACCCGCCTTCTATACCAAGACCGGCTATGGAACACTGGTGGCGGAGGGCAAGCCCGTCGCGGAATTCGACGGTGAGTCCTACATCCTTGAGCGCGCCATCACCGCGGACGTCGCGCTTGTGAAGGCCTGGAAAGGCGACAAATCGGGCAATCTCGTCTACCGCAAAACCGCGCGCAATTTTAACCCCATGGTGGCGACGGCCGGCAAGATCACCATCGCCGAGGTCGAGCATCTCGTGGAAGTCGGTGAGATCGATCCCGACCACGTGCACACGCCCAGCATCTTCGTGTCGCGCATCATCCTCAATGCCACCCCCGAGAAGCGCATCGAGCAGCGCACCATTCGCAAGGCTTGACCCGGAGATCTATAAGCAATGGCCTGGACACGTGATCAAATGGCAGAGCGCGCAGCCAAAGAACTGCGCGACGGCTTCTACGTCAATCTCGGCATCGGGCTGCCGACACTCGTCGCGAATTTCATTCCGGACGGGATGAGCGTGATGTTGCAATCCGAGAATGGGTTGCTTGGCATCGGCCCGTTCCCGACCGACGCCGAAGTCGATGCGGACCTCATCAATGCGGGGAAGCAGACGATCACCACACAGCCTGGATCAAGCTTCTTCTCATCAGCCGATAGTTTCGGAATGATCCGGGGCGGCCACATCGATCTCGCAATTTTGGGGGCGATGCAGGTCTCCGAGAAGGGGGACCTCGCGAACTGGATGATCCCCGGCAAGATGGTCAAAGGCATGGGCGGAGCCATGGACTTAGTGGCCGGCGTGGACCGCGTCGTCGTTGTCATGGAACACACAGCGAAAAAGAAGGACGGCACGACCGAATTGAAGATCCTGCCGCAATGCACGTTGCCGTTAACCGGAGTCGGGGTCGTCAATCTGGTCATTACCGACCTTGCCGTGATGGAAGTCGGTCCTGGCGGCCTGAAACTCGTTGAGCTGGCTCCTGGCGTGACGCGCGATGACGTTGTGGCGTCCACCGGAGTTACCGTGCAGTGATCGGCTGCAATGATTTAGCCTGACCTTTATCGATCGGCGGGCTCGGCGGGATATGACGACCCGCCGGTCGCGCTCATTGCCCTTCGGACAACGCAGGGTCTTCGCAGAGCGACGCTCGCAAATCGGGTTATAGACGGCCCAGCAGCTCGCCCTTTTTTGACTCATACTCGCTATCTGTCAGGATGCCTTTTTTGTGCAGATCGGCGAGTTTTTCAATGAGCGAAAAGATCTCGTCGGGTGCCCCCGCGGCTACCGCTCCCGCATCGCGGCCCACCGACGACAGAGGAGCTACCGCGTCGCGAACCAGTGGCGAAACAGCTGGTGCTGGTTCTGGCGCGATGATCGGCGCCATTGGGGCGACAAGTGCGGGCTCGCGAATGCTCGCATAGGATTGGGTCGGAGAAGCGGCCCCGTTCGTCGGATAGGCGGAGGTGATGAGGGGCAAGTCAAGCACTCGCACGAGCCCAAACTGACTTGTGAAGGTAATCGACTGATCGCCGCTCTGCTGTTGGGAGAAACCACCGATCTGATGATTGCCCGTATCGTAGACCGATACTTGGCCGCCAACGTCGATTGCGAGCCTGCGTGTTGCGGGAAAGTAGGCATACCTCAGATTGTTTTGTGCACCGGTCGACCCCGGGACGCCCAGATCAGTTGGCCACCAGTTTCCCGATTGCGCGTTGGGCACGAAGAAGCTTGAGCCGGTGACGCCGCCGTTGCCTTGCTGTTGATAGCCACCGCCCTGGGACTGGTTCTGGCTTTGAGCGGGCATGGCGAAGAGCGGCTGCCCCTGGATCAAACCAGACAATTCCTGGCACAGTGACGCAATGCGGCCCTTGAGGTAGTTGTTGAACATGTCGCCGATCATGATCATCCCTCCGGATGACCACTGGCCCATGCCGCCGAACTCCGGATGATTGAACTGGGCTTGGTTGCCATACCCAGCCGACACCGCGATGAGCATGGTAGTAACAGCGTCGCTCGAAAACCCATGGCGGCGCGCCACGTCATCTACGATCCGTCGGCCTTCGTCGGTCAATTGTTCCATAACTTACCTTTTAAATAGACATGGAATACTTGTGGCTTCGCCAGCTTTACCCACGGGCTATCACACCCTCGACACCGGTGACAGCACGGAAACCAATGCGGCTGCTTCACGACGCAACGTGACGCTATTTTGAGCATGCCAAAGGGCGATGACTGGACCAAAGTACGGGCTTCGCTGGTTCAGCATCCTGATTGTTGGACACGTTGGGAAAGAGGTGCCGTCAGAGGCCGCCCCTCTTTCACCAATCCAAATAATTCCTTCACCCGCTGCTCCTCCTCGCGAGACTGAGGAAGCAGGTAAGCCATACTGACGTAGATCACGAGATTGGCGAGGAGGCCCACAGTACCGGACGTCAGCCCATAAGCCCACGGCAGGAAGCCCGGATATTCAAGCTCGAGAACGACGGCAATTATAAATCCGACAACCATCCCGGCGATGGCGCCATACGTGTTCCCGCGCTTCCAAAAGATGCCGAGGAATTGCGGCACGGCAAGTTGGATGATGCCTTGATAAGCGAGGATAGCGAGCGAGAAAAGTGCCGGCAGCTCGAGGCAAGCGAGCCACGAAGACAAGATTGTCAATGCCAGCATCCCGAGCTTGGCGATGACAATCAGCTGGCGCTCGTCAAGGTGCCAGTAGTTACCGATGAGATCGTTCGCGATCTGGGCGCCGGTTGCTTGGATGTTGCCGTCGGTGTGTCCCATCGAGGCGGCGAGCACGATTACGCCTGCCAGTCCCAAGAGCCAAAGCCCCCCAGCTTGCTCGCTGACGATAAACCAAACGTCGTTGGGATGAGCCGAAACGCCCGGCATCTGCGATCCGAGCATTCCAAAGACCAAGAGCGCCACGCCGAAGATGAGCGACAATGGTACTGCAAGAGCTGCGGATTTCTTCAGGCTTTGAACTCCATCCGCGGTGAAAAGGCGAACGAAGATGTAAGGCCAGCACCAGCCTCCGATCGCGCCGGTCAAGATCAAACTGAAGACGTAAAGCGGACCCTCCTTCGAGCCGATACTGGGGATCGAGAACATTTTCTGATCAAGCGTGTCGAACGTGATGCCACGAACAAACACCATCCATAGGATGAGGCCAATCAGCGTCGCGCTACCAACAATGTAAGCGACGATTCCTTGAGCCATATCGGAAATGACGACGCCTCGCATGCCCATGCGCATCGTCCACACTTGCCGTAACGCGATGATGGCTACTCCAAGCATGACGGAGTGCGCAAACGACAACGTGCCGAGCGACATATGTTGAAACAGCGTTCCGAGTGCTTGCATGCCGAGAACGAGCCACGGGATACCCGAGATGATCCCGACTACAGCTGCAATGGTCCGGATATGCCGTGAGCCAAAACGCAGTGCCAGAAGATCGGGCTGCGTGCGCAGGTTGAACGTCTTCCCCCAAATCCAGACGGGCCGAGCCATCAGGTACATCAGGACGACGGTGAGCAGGCTGTAAGAGAGAACGTAGAACGAGATCACGCCGGCGCTAGCGGCCATTCCGCCGAAGGCCGTGAACATTGCTCCGGGGTACCACGTGTTGAGAAACGACATGGCCTGATAGCGAGCGTCGAAGGAGCGGCCCCCCACAGCGTACTCGGTGAAGCCGCGGTCCCTGATGCCGCTGAACTGCAGAATGACGATGATAATTGCGAAGAAGAAGGCGATTGCGCCAAACGTTATGAGCATCAGCCGGCATCCGCTCTATCGGCTTCAGTGAGATACGCGGCGACGATGCTGCAGGTGATGAAGATCGCGACGGAGACAAAGTAGAGCGCAGCGATTGGAAGCCCGAGGACCGAGGTTCGGTCACCATCAACAGCCCAATAGAGGGGCGGGGCGAGAGCCACGACTGCGTCGAGAATAAACCACGTGATGATCCATGACGCGTGTCTGCCGGGATCGGCCATACCCTGGTCGGACATTGAGGGAAGCTCCATGTTTTCTGAGTTTCTTATTTTTCTAAAAGCCGAACTCGGCACATCTCCGACGTCAGGGTTCATCCTTCGGCGGCAGGATCGGAGGGGGCAAAGGCGCAAAATTGATGGAAGGCGCACCGCCACCGAGAAACGTTGTATCGAGAAATCCGCCCGATGGATCTCCACCGATACCGCCACCTGTTCGAGCCGGCGCGCCTCCAGGATTATTCTGTCCACCGCCGGAGCCGAAGTCCTTCGGCTTAGCCTCAATGTGATGGCCAAGCATGAGCTCGTTTTTTGCCACTTTGACTTTTTTTGCGAGTTCCGCCGAATAGGGCAGCACATAAGCGCGCGGTACGAGGCTCGGCCGGTTGGAATCGTCTAACGTCTCGACCCATAGATAGATGGCGCCGGCTTCGTTATCGACGATATCGCTTTCGACAACACGCGCCCACAAAAGCTCAAATCGAGGCGGCAACGCTTCATAAGCGGACCATCCAAGCAGTCCCTGCAATCTGAAGAAGACAACAACGTATAAAGCGCTCGTCGCGACGATTGCTCCTGCCTTGGCCCTCCATGGAAGATTGCCACGCGTAACCGCTATCAAAAGGAGCGCGCCGAGCGTCGCATAAGCGAGCGCAAGCCCGAGAATTTCGCTTTGCAGGCTCATTTATCTATGCCCATGCCGGTCCAAACCGAGCCGTTAAACGTGGCGAGCTGGCGTAACAACGACTTCTGCTCGCGATTGACGCCGGTGACCTTGCCGGCCGAATCCATGGTGAAGCGGACCGCGGTCTTCTCTTCACCACTGTCGTTGAGTTCAATCGTGTCATAGTGCACGACCTGCACCGTGGGATTGAGCCTCTCGACCTTCACCGATACCGGCACGGGGCGCCCGGTGACGGCAGTAAAATGATAGACGTTGACGGTGTATTCGCCGGCGACGATCCCCCGAATACTGACGATCTCCTGTCGGATCGGCGAGTCGACCTTCGTGTCGCCCACCAGAATGAAATCGTTGGCGCCGCCGCGGTCGTCGCGGTCCAGCACCATGAAGCCGGCTTCGCGGCGACGATAAAAGACGATATGGCCGAGCGGATCCTGAACGAAGAGATCGATATCGTCGGGATGGCCGTCGGGCCACGTCATCGTGATGAGAAATTCCGCCTTGCTGTCGACTTTTCCGCCCTTCGCCTCCGGTGCGACCATCATCAGGGTGATGAAGAAGAGGAAGGCGATGACCTGCAGCGCCTTGAACAGCATCACGCCAAAGGGATCGAACGGTTCGTCGCGAGGCCCAAAATCAAAATCGTCCATCATCGGCGTGCAACCGATTGTCGCTCAAGGGCGGAGACGACATGAACCTCGGTGACGCCGACAGCAAAATTGAACAGCCGGCTCGTGGCGTCATCGAGCATGTAGTATTGTATTTTGATGAGGATCGAGCCGACGAGCCCCGCCAGCGTCGTGTACATGGCAACCGCCATACCATCGCTCATCAGGGTCATCGAAGATTTGAGCGCGCCGCGATTGTCCGCATCGAGACCCGCAATGGGTGCGAGCATCATGATGAAGCCCACGATCGTACCAAGAAGACCGAGCTTCATCAGCGTATCGCTTGCAAATGCCCCGAAGTGATTTGATCCGCGCAGTTGGCTGGCGAGGCCGCGCAAGAGGAGGGTTTGATCAAGACGCGAGGGGCCCTGCGTTTTCGCTTTGGTTGCCAGATTGCGAATGTGCGTCGTGAGGACGCCGTCCGGCAGCCCGCCTGCGGTCGCTAGAGCGCCACTATCGAACTCGAGATGCCGGCCGTCGGCGACGAACTCCGCCGAACGCCGGGCCGCATCGTCCTCGCGCGAGATGACGATCGTGCGCCACAGGCAGTGCAGCGACGCACCGATGTAAAGGAGCGCGATCAGAGACGAAATATGCGTCCGGTCGCTGACCACCATTTTCTGGATAAGGCCATAATGCCAAAGGAGCACGACAGCAAAGCCAGTGATACCGGTAAAGATCAGCCAGTGCAGCAACGGCCCGCGTCGGACGATATCGCGCATGTCTTGGAGTTTCACGTCTTCCACGCGGTTGAGCTTTCTCACGGGTTGAAGCGCGGGTTCCTTCCGCGCAGATGATGATCCGGTCGGCGTCATGTTCTGAAACAGCGCATCAAAGCGCGCTCCCGGATCTCGGACGAACGTCCGCCCGGTCGGACATTGCCCGCGATCTGCGCGTTGCCGAAGGGCACGGAACACGCCCTGAGTTGGGCAATATGCCCGACGTGGCCCCAAGCCCCTTGCCAAGTCCCCGCCTCTCGGTGCCAAGTTTGCCGCGCCGGAATTGAGAGCCCGCAACACGGAGCCTAGCCATGCACTTGCTCGTTCACCTCGTCGGACGCCTTCTCGCCGTCGTGTCGCTCTGTCTTGCCGGCGCAATCGGCTGGGTGATGATCGATGCGCACCGGTCGATCGAGGCTGTGACCTCAGCGACCGCCGAGCGCGTCGGCCAGCGACTCGAAGGCCTCTACTGGCAAAAGCTCTTGTGGCGGGCGGGCATGAGCAAGGACACCCTGCTGCCGATGCCTGATTGGGAAACGCTCGCGACCGCAAGCGTCGTTTCTCCCGGCGTCTGCGTGACGTTCGTCCCGCCGAATGACGATCCGCGGCAGATGTGCAGTCAGATCGAAGCGCTCGGCACTGCCGCGCCCGCGTGGTTCGCAGAGGTCAATAATTTCCTTTTCGGCGTCGAGGCGCCGGTGAAGCGCTACCTCTCGCTTCGCGACAGGAACGCCGGCTTCATCCTCTCGGCCGCCGAGCCGGACGCGGCGCAGCGGCTTTCGTGGCATCAAGTCTCGATCGTCGTCGGCGTCGCGATGGCCATGGCGGCTGCCATCGCCGTTCTCGCGACGTTGATGATCGGCCATGCCCTCATCCCGGCGCGAACCATCATCGATGGCTTGCGTAAGCTGAAGCAGGGCGACCTCGGCTGGCGCCTGCCGCGATTCCGGACTGTCGAGTTCAACCTCATCGCCGGGGCTGTCAACAACCTCTCGGAAGAGCTCGCGCGCACGAATGCTGCTCGCGTGGCGCTGACGGCGCGACTGTTCCAGGTTCAGGAGGAGGAGCGCCGCGCGCTCGCCCGCGACCTGCATGATGAGTTCGGACAGTGCCTGACGGCGACCGCCGCCCTCGCTGCCAGCATCGAAGCCGGCGCGCCGCCCGACCGCGAGGATCTTGCCGACGAAGCGCGCGCCATCGGTCGCGCGCAGAAGCGCATGATGGATAATCTACGGAGTGCCCTCGTGCGTCTGCGCTCGCAGGACATCGATGAAATCGGCCTTGAGGCGAGTCTCCGCCAGCTCGTCTCCGAGCACAACACGCGGCCGGCCTCCGACGCCGTGTTTCGGTTGAATGTGATCGGCAAGCTGGCCGCTTTGCCGAAGCAGGCAGCGATCGATATCTATCGCATCGCTCAGGAGTGCCTGACCAATGCCGTCAAGCACGGTACCCCGACCGAGGTGCGCCTTAGCGTAGAGCGCCGGATGAGCGACAGCGAAACCATCGCTCTGACCGTCGAGGACGATGGTGGCGGCGACGCCACGCGGGTCAATGGCGACCAGGGTCACGGCATTCTTGGTATCCGCGAGCGCATCGCCGCTCTGGGCGGCAGCCTGTCGATCGGCAAGGCCGCGAACGGTGTGCGCGTCGCGGCGATTATCCCGGTTATGGCACCGCGAAATGCGCAGGCATTCGGCCACGCTTTCGCATGAGCGGCATCGAGATCCTGCTGGTCGACGATCATCCGATCGTTCGCGAGGGCTACCATCGCCTGCTCGAACGCCAGCCGGAATTTCACGTCTGCGCCGAAGCCGACGACGCGCAGCAAGCCTATCGCGCCTATAAAGAGCATCATCCGAACGTCGTTGTGATGGACCTCGCTCTGCCCGGCGCGAGCGGCCTCGAAGCCGTCCGCCATATCCGCCTATGGGATAAGAATGCGAAGATTCTCGTCTTCTCGATGCATCAGGGCGCCGCGTTCGCGCTCAAGGCGTTCGAAGCCGGCGCTTCGGGATACATCACAAAGAGTAGCTCACCAAAGGAACTGGTAGGCGCCGTGAAGACAATCGCCGCGGGCGGACGCTTTCTGAGCGAGGATATATCGCGGGCGATTGCCGTGGATCGCTTGGCGGGACCCGAGCGCGCGATCGACCAACTCGGACCTCGGGAAACTGAAATTCTCCGCCTGCTCGCTTCGGGGCTGGCCAGCGAGGCGATCGCCGAGCTTTTAAACCTCAGCCCAAAGACAGTGCGCAATCACCACTATGCGATCAAAAGCAAGATCGGTGCGCAAAATGACGCTCATCTCGTCTGGCTCGCTGTCGGCGCTGGTCTCGTCAATATCGACGACGCGAGATTTGATGCCCAAGCGTCGTAGCGCTTTTTATCGCGCCCACCGCACTACACTTTCGGTCTTGGTCCGGAACAGACTGCCAACAATATGACTGTCAGCGCGCCTTGCGCACCGTGACTGTCTTTGTCTTGCGCTCATCGGCAGCAACGCGAATGATCGTATCGCGTAGCCAAATGTGCGCGGGATCCGTGTCGTAGGAGGCATGCCACAGCAGCCAACTCTTGAGTTCCGGCAGCTCGACGGGCGGCGGGCTGAGGCTGAGGCCCAGCTCCTCGGCAAAATAGTGTGCGAGTCTCGCATGCATGGTGGTAACGACCGCCGCGCCAGCAACGAGAAACGGAACGGCGACGAAGCGCGGCGTCACCAGTGCGATCTTGCGGCTAAGGCCAAGTCGTTCCAGCGCCTCATCCACCACGCCGCGCTCGCCACTGCGCAGGCTCGTCAGGACGTGCGGCAGTCGCACGTAATCCTTAAGGGAGATCGGTGGTTCTACCTGCACCTTCTCGGCGTTGAACATGACGAGATAGGTATCCGTGCTCAGCAATCGCTGCTTGTGGTGCATCTGGCCGCCGGCGAATGCACCGACTCCAACGCCGAGATCCAGTCGATCGGCATCGAGGTCATCGAGCAGGCCTTGTCCCTCGGCGGCGTAGAAGCGAAAGCGAATTCCGGGCGCGTGCTCGCAAACGTAGGCAAGCAGCGCCGGACCCACCAGGACCTCGACGCTGTCGGGCAAGCCGATACGAAAGACCCGCTCCGCCGTCGCCGGATCGAACGCTTGCTCGGGCGAGACCAACGTCTCGATTTGCGCCAGCGCGATGCGTACCGGGTCGGCGAGCGCCAAAGCGCGCGGGGTCGGCTGCATCCCAGCCGGGCCGCGCGTCAGGAGTTCATCGCCAAACAGCTCACGCAGCCGAGCCAGATTGTGGCTCATGGCCGATTGACCGATGCCGATCCGAGCGGCCGCCCTGGTTACGCTGCGCTCCGCGAGCAGCGCGTCGAGAGCGACCAGTAGATTGAGGTCCACGCGGGATAAATTGATGTGGTCGATGGGCATTATCGATCCAATTCATTGGACTAATTATGCCCTCACTATCATCTCTCTGAGCAACAGACCAGATCATCCGCGTTCTGGCGTCCAATCAGCAGAGTTAGGAAATAGTCATGAGCCTTTCAAAAATTGCCTTCGTCGCTGCGGTCGCCGCCTTGGCTTCGACCGGTTCGGCGTACGCCGGTGGGCCGCGCGCCCACAAGATCGACCTCGGCGGCGTCAACGGCGTTGCCTACTACACCGAGGAAGCCGGCCGCTTCCGTGTCGTCGCGACACTCGCTCAACAAGAGGGTCTCCCCATCCGCGTTGAGACGGTGCTCGCCCCAGGCCAGTCGGTCGTCCTCTCGACGGCAAAGGGTCAGGCTGGATCGACGAGCGTTGAACTCAGCCGTGAAAACAACGACCTGACGGTTCTTCCCGTCGCCGCGACCAACTAAGGCCACCTCTCGAATGAAAGGGCCCGGCATTTGCGCCGGGCCTATTTGTTTTTCCAAGGCTGACAGTTGCGGGGCCGGTGCCTCCTTTGGCACGTTGCTTGGAGCGGATGGAGCCCATCACCCGCTCCAACCGCCTGAGAAATTCTCTCGATAAAACAAAAGTGTTTGGAAACTCCAGAGGTTTCGCGCGACGCTGAAGTCAGAAAACGTCCTACATTCCTTGCGTTGCGTCGAGCGGTGCTGACCGACCGCCGCACTCGCGGCCAGCATCGAAGCCGGCGCGACGCCCGGAGACGTGAAGCTCACGTCTAACATGCTCGAAGCAAACGCGTTGGCGTGCGGGGCTTAGAAGTTTCCTTTGGCGGGCACTCGCGACGCCAGCGGTAATATACGTGACATCCGTTACCCCAATCGACCGAGCCGCATCCGGAGCCTTGGTCCCTCGGGACACCAGAACGTCCATCTATGATGGATGGGTACGGCTAGTCCGCATCATAAATAATAAACCTATGAATTGGAAAAGCGTGCGGAAACGTTCCCGGCGAGAACGCTTCTAACAATAACCTCCGTTGACAGATTATTAAGGCACGCGGTCGCAGTTTGGTTGCTGCGTTCCGCGTTGTCGCACAGCCACAAAATAAAATGAGAGGAGACATGCCTTTCACTAGGTTTCGATCAGAGCGACGGGCCAACAAAGAAGCCATCAACGACGCAGTCATTCTGCTGATTATCTGCGTCGTAGTGTGGGTTCTCATAGAACGAACAGAGACCTGCACGCGCTTCTTTCAGTACGTGGCAGCACACCCGGATATGGAACTCGACTCTGTCGTCTTGGCGGGCATATTTTCGGCCATCGGCTTACTGATCTTCGCGCTTCGGCGTTGGGCTGAGGCGGCTCGCTCCGAGCAACGCTACAATAAGCTTGCTCATCGCGATGCATTAACGGGCCTCTCGAACCGGCTCTCATTCATGGAAGCGTTGGACAATGCGGTCGGTAGAGGGACCAAATACCCCTTCGCGTGCCTCTTGTTCGACCTCGACAGTTTCAAGCAGGTGAACGATCTCCGCGGTCATTTTGTAGGAGACAAACTGCTAGAAGAGGTTACCCAACGTCTCAGCAGTGTCTTGCCGCCTGGTGCGCTCCTCGCACGCATGGGCGGCGATGAGTTCGCCATGTTGTTTTCGCTAGACACGCCCCACCGTGTTACGCAGGTGGCCGGTCTCGTGATGCGTCTTGTCAGTGAACCGCAGATGCTTGAGGGGCAAGTCGTTCAGGTTGGAGTTTCCGTTGGAGTTGCCCGATATCCAGACGATGCCGACCAGCCCGACGCGCTTCTGCGCCGAGCCGATATTGCGCTCTATCGAGCCAAGACGCGTCAGCACTCTATTCAGCTCTTCGAACCAAGCATGGAGGACGCCGACCACCGGTATGCACTGGTTGCGGCGACGCTTCGGGATGCAATACCCAGAAGAGAGATAGTTCCCAATTATCAGCCCCTTGTAGAACTTGGGACCGGCGAGGTGATCGGCTACGAAGTGCTGGCGCGGTGGACGAACAGTCCGGTTCTCGGGTCGGTCGCGGCAAGTGAATTCATACCAGCAGCCTCGCAGGCGGGCCTCATCGACAAGTTATCCCGTCATCTCCTTGAGCAAGCGTGTTCAGAAGCAGTGCGGTGGCCGCGACCACTACGCATATCATTCAATTTGACACCACGGCAGCTTTGCGACCCACTGCTGCCAATGCAGATATTGGCGGTTTTGACAAAGACGGGCTTCTCACCGCGACGCCTTGATATCGAAATGACCGAAGATGCGCTCCTGGAAAATGCCGACACGGCGCGCGTCAATCTCCAGATGCTGAAGGACCAAGGAGTCACCCTCACGTTAGATGACTTTGGCACTGGATATTCATCGCTGCATCATCTTCGGATGTTGCCCTTCGACAAAGTTAAGATTGATCGCAGCTACGTGGGAAAGATGGTGAGCTGTGATAAATCGAGACTGATGGTCGATGCGATCATCAAGCTTGTCCACGCCGTTGAGCTTCCCGTGTTGGCCGAGGGTGTTGAGACTGAATTTCAGGCGCAAATTCTGAAAGAGTTAGGATGTGATTTTGCGCAAGGTTGGCTCTATGGCAAGGCGATGCCGAACGTTGATGTTCACCGCGCCCTCATTAGAACGAAGCGAGGGGCGCATTCGGCGGCTTTGATAGCGTAAGCATTTCCCGCTTTGAGATCAGAGGCGGCACGACCGATCACACGTCCGCTTTGCGACCTTAACCTGACCTCGATAGACCCGATCAGGGACCGGCCAATTTTTCGGAGTTGCCCCTCTCGGCAAATGGCTGACTTTGTAGCAGGCGCAGCGCTAACGAAGCGCCGCCATCCCCGGGGCGGAAATGACGAACCTCTTGTCAGTAGGATTCCGTCTTCGGCGAAAATGCTCACGTGAGCAATTCGTGTACAATGCCAAAGTGCGCTCCGCCGACGGATATGTTTCCCAAGAATAGAATTGTGTGATCAAGCGTATTGCTGCTTGTTGCTGCATGCGGTTAAGAAGCTGTTCGATATCGTTTTTGGATCCGCATCCTATAATGGATTGAGGCGACTGCAATGAAAATAACCTAATGATATGAATTACTTAAGTCATAGGTTCAGCGTGGCCCCCATGATGGATTGGACCGACCGGCATTGCCGCGCCTTCCACCGTGGGCTGACCAAGCGCGCGCTGCTCTATACCGAAATGGTCACTGCCGACGCCGTCATTCATGGCGACCGCGAGCGGCTGCTCGGCTTTTCAGGGGAGGAGCACCCGATTGCCTTACAACTCGGCGGCTCGGATCCGGCCAAGCTTGCGAACGCCGCCCGCATCGGAGCCGACCTCGGTTACGACGAAATCAATCTCAACGTCGGCTGCCCGTCAGATCGCGTCCAGGAAGGGCGCTTCGGCGCGTGCTTGATGGCCGAACCCGAACTCGTGGCCGCATGCGTTGAGGCCATGAGCGAAAGCCAACCGGTCCCCGTCACCGTCAAGTGCCGCATCGGCATCGACGATCAGGATGCCGAAGCCGACTTGCAACGCTTTATCGACGTCGTCGCGGAGACCGGTTGCCGAACCTTTGTGGTGCATGCCCGCAAGGCGTGGCTGAAGGGACTTTCGCCGAAAGAGAACCGCGAAGTTCCTCCGCTCGACTACCAACGGGTCTACCGCCTGAAGGCGAGGCGTCCCGAACTTACGATCGTCATCAACGGCGGTATCGAGACCATCGCTGAAGCCCAGACTCATCTCGACCATGTCGACGGTGTGATGCTCGGACGCGCGGCCTATCAAAATCCGTACATTCTGGCCGACGTCGACCGCGCGATCTTCGGCGAGCCTACGTCGGCGCCGACGCGTGACGAGGCGCTGTCGCAGATGCTTCCCTATGCAAACCGCCACCTTGCGAAAGGGGGCCGCCTCTCGAATATCACCCGCCATGTTCTCGGCCTTTATCATGGCCAGCCGCGTGGCCGAGTCTTTCGGCGCATCCTGAGCGAGCGCGGCAGCCAAGCCTCCGCAACAGCCGACGTTTTGAGCGACGCGATCGCGCTTGCGGAGCAAGGCATCACCCGGCAAGTCCGGCCGGACGCAGCCTGAGACCATCGCATGTCGGCATCAGGCCTTACGACGCAGTATCTGATTGAGTTATTGGCGCTGCTCGCTTGCGCTGGCTTGCTAGCGGGATTTCTTTCCGGACTTCTCGGAATCGGTGGTGGTGGCGTACTCGTGCCGGTGCTCTACGAAGCGTTTGGTGCCGCCGGCGTTTCCGAAGACGTTCGCATGCACGTCACACTCGGGACGACGCTCGGCGTCATCGCCCCGACCGTCTTTCGCTCGTTCTCGGCATTCCACGCTCGCGGCAGCGTCGATCTCGACGTCGTCAAGCGCATGGGACCGTGGATCTTCCTCGGCGTCGTCGCGGGCATCGTCATCGCTTATTACGCCAGCAGCGAGGTGCTGCGCTGGTTGTGGGTTGTCTTCGGCACGTCGTTGGCGCTGAAAATGTTCCTCGGACGTGACAACTGGAAAATCGCCGACACCCTGCCGCGCCCGCCGTGGCTGGAGGTCGGCGCGTCGCTCATCGGACTGATATCGACGCTGATGGGGATTGGCGGTGCGACGTTCACCGTTCCGCTGTTGACGCTACACGGTATGCCGCTGCTGAAAGCTGTCGGCACCGCGACGGGCATCGGCGCCGTCATCGCCGTTCCTGGCATCGCGGGCTACATCATCTCCGGTTGGGGAGAGCAGGGGCTGCCGCCGCTTTCGCTCGGCTATGTCAACCTTGGCGCCTGCCTCATCGCACCGCTGGCGGTGCTCACCGCACCTTACGGCGTGAGGCTTGCCCACCATATTTCGAAGCGTACGCTGGAACTTGCCTTCGCGGTCTTCATCACGACGGTCGTCGCCCGCTTTCTGTGGACCTTGCTTTAAGGCGCCGCCGTATCGCACTTGGCGCGGATTTTTGCGGCTGAGCGGTTGAATGTGTGGGCTGCGACGAGACCGGAAGCGATCACCGCGAGCGCCATACCGATCATTTGCGGATCAATGGAGCGCACGTTTCTGGCAAGTCCGAGCAGCAACAATGCGCCGGGCATCAGTCCCAGAAGATAGATGCGCGTTGCCTCCGAGGCCGGAACCGCACGCGTCCAACTATAAAGGCTGAAAATTGCGGGAGCGAGCAGCAGCGCATAAAACGGCGCGGTGATGATCGACAGATGTGCGGCGATCATCGCGACGATGTTGAAATGGCGACTCATGAGATCGCCGAGCAGCAGGTAAGTCGCGAAGCCGGCTCCGAATGCTGCCATGTAGGCACGCACGAACTCTATGAAGCGTAGACTCGAAGAGACCGCTTTATGGGTAATCGCCGCGCGATCGTTCCATGCGTCAGCGGCAGCGAGGACGATGGCCTCATCCGCGCGCGGAATGCGTTGCACGGTCGATTGGCGTGGCGCCGCCGCCGCCTCGCCGCGTCGTAAAGGCTGATAGGGTTTGATTCCGGCGCCGGGCCGTTTGCCGAAGATAGAGTTCATGCTCGGGCACCGTTGCCGACTTAATCCACCGCAGGGATAGCGTGGGTGGGGCAACAAGGACTTAAAGCGCAAGGTTTTGAAAGGCTGCCGGCGCTTTAAGACGCGGCTATGCTTTACGAAAGATAAAAAGAAATACGGGCAGCATTACTGCTGCCCGCGATGAAACTAAAATCGCGCCATCAAATCATACCGCTATTTTCTGATTGTATTCGCCGACCTCGGGAAAGCGCGACAGCTGCAGGTCGATGTCCTTGAAGATCGCCTTCATGTTGGCTTCCGACGTCGGGCTTTCGACCACGACGACGAGCTCCGGCTTGTTCGAGGAAGCGCGAACGAGACCCCAGGTGCCATCCTCCAGCATCACGCGCACGCCGTTGACGGTGATGAGATCGCGTATCGACTGTCCCGCGACCAGGCCACCCGTTTCCTTCAGGTGCGTGTAGTGCTCGGTAACGCGATCGACGACGCCATACTTCTTCTCGTCGTCGCAATGCGGCGACATCGTCGGCGAGCCGAAGGTCTTGGGCAACGCGTCGCGCAGATCGGCGACCGTTTTTCCAGGGCTGCGGTCGAGCATGTCGCAAACGGCTATTCCCGAAACAAAGCCGTCGTCGTAGCCGCGACCGAGCGGCTCGTTGAAGAAGAAATGGCCCGACTTCTCGAAGCCGACCAGCGTTTTGTGTTCGAAGTTATAGCGCTTGATATAGCTGTGCCCGGTCTTCCAGTAACTCGTCGTCGCGCCGTTCGCGATGAGCACGGGGTCAGTCGTGAAAAGGCCGGTCGATTTCACGTCGACCACGAACGTCGCTTTCTTGTAGATCGCCGAAATATCGCGCGCGAGCATCACGCCGACTTTGTCCGCGAAGATTTCATGCCCGTCGTTGGCGACGACCCCGCAGCGATCGCCGTCGCCGTCGAACGCCAAGCCGACATCGGCGCCTGTTTCAAGAACTTTGGCCGAAACCGCGTGAAGCATTTTCATGTCTTCGGGATTCGGGTTGTGGTTCGGGAACGTGTAGTCGAGTTCGGTGTCGAGCGGCACAACTTCGCAGCCGATGGCCTCAAGAACTTGCTGAGCGAATGCGCCCGCGGTGCCGTTGCCGCATGCGGCGACAACCTTGAGATGGCGCTTTAGCTTTGGCCGGTTTGTCAGCGCCTTGATGTAGCGTTCGGCCAGATCCTGAACGAAGATATAGCGGCCGCCGGTTTTTGCCTCGAATTCGCCGTTGAGGACAATCGATTTCAATTCGGTCATGTCGTCGGGGCCGAACGTCAACGGCCGCGACAATCCCATCTTGATACCGGTCCAGCCGTTGTCGTTGTGACTCGCCGTCACCATCGCGACGCCTTCGACGTCGAGTTCGAACTGCGCGAAGTACGCCATCGGCGAAGTAACGAGGCCAATATCGTGAACCTCGCAACCCCCGGCAAGAAGACCCATCATGAGCGCCTGCTTAACGGCGCCGGAGTATGAGCGATAGTCGTGACCGACGACGATGCGTTTCGGTACGCCGCGGCGCGCGAATAGCGCCGCCATTCCAAGCCCGACGGCATTGAGCCCCATCAGGTTGATTTCTTCCGGGTACAGCCAGCGTGCATCGTATTCACGAAAGCCGGTCGGCTTGACGAGCGGAAAGCGTTCGAAGTCAGCGGTGTTGGGCTTCAGATCGGCGCGCGGCTTCGGCAGCATAAAGGCTCTCCTCGAGCGTTGTTCATCGGGGAACGTAACGCGCCAACGCTAGCGCGCGGTTCCGACGCGCCGCTCTATCAGCAATGTTCTGGGCGGAAAAGTGGAATAGTCACTCTTCGAGAAGTAGAGTGTCGCCGCGCATTTCGACGCGCGATAGCCGCCCTAGAAATGACATGCCGAGCAATGTCCGCTGAGAAGCACCCCTCTCGGAAACGACGGCTTGCACGTTCCTGACTGTAATATCGCCGATTTGGATGCTCGAAATTGTGACGGGAGCCACCCGGGCGATGCCGTTCGCCGTCTGTGCGGCATGGGTGAAATCCGAGGGATTGACGAAAATTCCAGCCCTGCCGGCGTCATCGTAGGAGAGTGCGACAAGAGACGCGCCCGTATCGACCATGACGTCGACGGGCCGGCCATTGATCTCGGCTTCCGTCAGAAAGTGGCCGTATTCGCCTGCCGGCAGCGTAACGGCGCCGGGCTGGCTTGCGACGGAAGCAGGTTGTGTGCCGTCGTGAGCAGTGTCGCTGGGCGCACCTGGAGGCGCCTCGGCCGAGGACATCGACGTCACGCCGACGCGATCCAGCAATCCGATGATGGTTCCGGGATGGCTCAGGCTATAGGCGAGTCCGGCCGCCCCCAACGCGGCGAGCGCGAAAGACGCAAAGAGGCTGGCCGTTGCCGATGACATTCCGGTCGCCTTTCAAATGCGCCGACGATGATCCACTGAGGGCATGTTTATTGCCGGAGGGTCGCGAAGTTGCCCGCTACCTCATAAGAGGTCAGACGTCTTAAAAAACTCGTACCGAGCAGGTTTTCGTTAAGACTTCCCGCTCGCGCGACCAAGCCTTCGACGTCGCCCATGAAAAGCGGGCCGATGCGCACGGATTTCAGTCGGATCGGGGCGAGATAGCTCGTCCCATTGGCGGTGCGAAGGGGCGTGTCGTAGTTCAGCCCCTTGACGTCGATCCCGGCTTTCTCGGCATCCGACTGCTTGAGAATAACGGTTGCGGCGCCGTTATCGAGCCGCACGGTCATCGTCGCGCCGTTGATTTCCGAATTCGCGAAAAAGCCGCCGTCGTCGCTTCGCCGAAGCCGAACTGACGCCGAAGCATCGCGCATCAGCGGCGCAACTTCGTTTGCAGGCTTCGCAAATGTGAAATAGTCCGCGAGCGCCAGCGGCGCGCTTTTGTTGAAGGCGCCGGTCACCAGCACAGCTCCGGAAATGCACGCGACGAGCGTCGGCCAGAGCGCGAGGCGGCGCTCACCGCGATGGCTCAGGAGCGTCGCGAGATAGAGAGCGATCAGAATTCCAATGACAGAGACGGCGACGGGCAGGTTCGGGATAGCATCGAAATTGAGCCCCCCGAATGCCGTCGTGCCGAGTACTCCGGCGAGGCCGACGACGACAATGAAAAGCAAGATAAGCATGATCTAGCCTTGGGTGGGGAATGACGTTTAGTGCACGTCTCCCGTGAGACGGAACGGTGTTTGGGTGGTGTAGGGGGAAGCGGACCGCATTCGCGGCTGGCGCGGAGATCTCGGGGCCGCCGGATCGCGATGTCGCTCTTGCCCGAGCGGCTGCAACGGAAGGACTGCATGCAGAACGCGTTGCGGTGGCAGCGTAACCGTCACTTCGGTTCCCTTGCGCAGTTCCGACTGTAGATCGAACGTTCCGCCGTGCAGCTGAATAAGATTCTGGACGATAGAAAGTCCAAGTCCGGTGCCGCCCTCCGCCGACTCGTGCGCCAGCGAGCCTTGTCCGAACGCCTGCAAGACGCGTGGAATTTCATTTTTTGGAATGCCGGGGCCGTTATCGGCGACGGTAAGGAATTGGCCACCGTCCTGCGTATGCCCGACAATCAGCGTAATGCGTCCTCCCTTCGGCGTGAACTTCAGGGCGTTGGAGAGAAGGTTGAGACAGATCTGCCGGAGCGCGCGGGGATCGGCCCAGACCTGGGGCAGATCGGGTGCAAAATCCTCGACGATGGTCAGCGCTTTGGCGTCGGCCTTGATCTTGACCAGGCGCTGGCAATCGTCGGTGATCTCGGTGAGGCGGATCGTCTCCTCATTGAGGTCGTACCGGCCGGCTTCGATCCGCGAGAGATCGAGGATTTCGTTGATGATGCTGAGAAGGTGATCGCCGCTCTGATAGATATTCAGCGCGTAGTCCCGGTAAATGTCGCTGCCGATCGGGCCGAGTAGCTCCTTTTCCATCACTTCCGAAAAGCCCATGATGGCGTTGAGCGGTGTACGCAGCTCATGGCTCATCGTCGCGAGAAAACGCGATTTGGATTTATTGGCGGCCTCGGCGCGCCGCCGGCCTTCGTCGGAGATGGCCGTCGCTTCTTCGAGTTCCGAAATCAGATTGTCTTTCTCGGCGCGGAATTCCACCATTGCCAACGCAGTCGAATGCAGCCCTCGCGCCAGATATACGAAGAAGACGTGAATCCCGATCGCCATCGAGGCGAGCGCAAAATAAAACGGATCGCCGAGCGTGAAGAGCCGCGCCGCCACCGCAACTGTCATCGGCACAGTGCCCGCGAGAAACAGACGGGGAAGCGTCGACGCAAACGTCATCCGGATTGCGAGCACGACCATCAGCGTCGCAAAAATGAAGACGTGTGAAGAGAAGGTCGCCGGCGAGTTCAATTGCTGGCCGCCGTGGATAGACATGCCGATCAGGGCAAATGCCGCGAGCGCAAAACCGTTGACAAGTTCGATACGGACGAAATGGCGTCGCCATTGTCCGATGTTCACCTCGGCGCGCGGAATTGAAAGCAGACGCCGGCATTGATCCAGCATGTAGACGCGCGAGATGGAAACGATAGCGATCCAGGTCGTCGCCTCGGTGAAGGACGCCCAGAACATCGACGTGATGTAGAAGATGAAGCACAACGCCGGCATCGCGAAGGGCGCGCTTGTTTCGTTGCGCGCAAACATCGTCAGGAGTTCGTATTCGAATTCCGGTTTATTGACGGTGCCGTGCGTGAGCCGCTCTCGAAATGATTTGAGTTCATCGTCCCGTGACCGGCCGCGCCGCGGCGGCATCGCCACGTGCGTATCAGCCGTTTCGGCGATATCGGCGTTGTCGTCCATTCCGTGAGCCGTTATCCCATCGGTGATGCTGCACGGGGCTCGTGCCTCGCGCAGTTCGTAAAATGGCGACAATTCGTTAAAGCAAGGCTTAAGAGCTTCCTCCGTTAGTCGAAGAGTCGGGAGATGCAACCCATAAGATTTCCTCGACGACCATGGCTCCGACGCCGATGGACACGGCGAAACACGGCGTCCTACGTTAAACTTTCGCTCGTATTAACCTTGGCGATGGCGATTGCGGTGTTTGGCCGCCATCACGGTGGGCCGTGGCGCTCGCCAGTCGCCAACGACCCATTTCCTCCGACGGTGACCGGCTACGGCAAGCCGATCGACGGCGACAGCTTGTGGGTCGGCGCCGCCGAAGTGCGCCTTAAGGGCATCGACGCCCCCGAATGGAAACAGCGTTGTCGGCGTGACGCTGTGCCATGGAACTGCGGTGAAGCCTCCCGCGAAGAGCTGCGTCGTTCCATCGGCCGCGATGATGTGACCTGCGCGATCAGCGAACGCGATACCTATGGCCGGATGCTCGGCCGCTGCACGGCTGGTGGCCGTGATCTCAACGCCGGAATGGTCGCATCCGGCATGGCGATCGCCTACGGCAGTTATTGGAACGAGCAGGCGAAGGCGCGGGCCGGGCGGCGCGGTCTCTGGGCCGGAGATTTCGAAAATCCCAAGGATTGGCGAGCGAAACAGGCCGCGGAAGGGGGCAAGTAATCGATGCGCATCATTGAGACACACGCTGCCCCGAGCCCGAGACGCGTCAATATTTTCCTCGCCGAGAAGGGCATCGTCGTGCCGCGCGAGGAATGCGATATGATGACGGACGACCTCAAAAGCGGCGACTTCGCAAAACTCAACGCATGGCACCGTGTTCCCGTGTTGGTGCTCGATGATGGCCGCACGATCGCTGAGACGGTCGCAATCTGCCGCTATTTCGAGGAGATCGCGCCCGAGCCGCCCCTGTTCGGTGTCGGCGCGGTCGGCAAGGCTGAAGTCGAGATGTGGAACCGGCGCGTCGAACTTGGATTAGCCAGCGCGGTCTTCAGCGTCTTCCGTCATTTGCATCCGAAAATGGCCCACCTCGAAGTGCCGCAAATTGCTGAATGGGGCGAAGCGAACAAGGAGAAAGTTGCTCAAGAACTGCGCCGCCTGGATGACCGGCTTGCCGTCAGCCGTTTCATCGCCGGAGACGACTATTCGATTGCCGACATCACGGCCCTCGTCGCCGTCGATTTCATGCGGCCCGCCCGCCTTGGCAGACCCGACACGTTCGCCAACGTCACACGCTGGCATCGAGAGGTATCGGCGCGGCCGAGCGCCATGGCTTGATCGCGTCAAAACCAATCGCCGAAATTATCCGGAAGCAATGGAATAAATTGCCAATAGCGCCGTTGACACGCGAGATGAGTAGAATAATAATCTCAAAAATGCCAGAATCATGTAAAATGATATTTCCAATCCGAAGGATGTTGCCGCATGCTCGACGATATGGACGTCAAAATTCTGCGCATTCTTCAACAGGATTGCACGCGTCCCGTGGCCGACATCGGCAAGGAGGTCGGCCTATCGACGACGCCGTGCTGGCGGCGCGTCCAGAAGCTTGAGGAGTCGGGCGTCATCCAACGCCGCGTCGCGATCCTGGACGCCCAGCAGGTGAATGCGGGTGTCATGGTCTTCGTGTCTATCAAGACCGACAAGCACTCTCTCAACTGGCTCGAAAAATTCCATGCCGCCGTCGCAGAATTTCCGGAGGTCGTCGAATTCTATCGCATGTCCGGCGACATCGACTACTTGCTGCGCGTGGCGGTGCCCGATATCGCAGCTTACGACGCGTTCTATAAGAAGCTGATCTCGCGGGTGGATATTGCCAAGGTCTCGTCGGCCTTCGCGATGGAGCAGATCAAATATACGACCGCCCTGCCGCTCCAATTCGCGATCACCGAGCGCTCGGGAAAAAGCGAGCGGGCCGAGGCCTGATCGCTTCAGTTCTTAGCTTGCCTGCTTGGGCTTGAGGCGCGCGATAAGGCTCGACGTATCCCAGCGATGGCCGCCTAGCTCCTGGACGTCGCCGTAGAACCGATCGACCAGTTGCGCCACCGTCAAATCCGCGCCGTTCGACGCGGCTTCATCGAAACAGATTGCAAGATCCTTGCGCATCCAATCGACGGCGAAGCCGAAATCGAACTTGCGCTCGTGCATCGGCTGCCAGCGGTTTTCCATCTGCCACGATTGCGCTGCGCCCTTCGAGATCGTCTCGATCAACGCGGCCACGTCGAGCCCGGCGCACTCGGCGAAATGGATCGATTCCGCCAAGCCCTGAACGAGCCCGGCAATGGCGATCTGATTGCACATCTTGGCAAGCTGCCCCGATCCCGGCGGCCCCATAAGGCGGACGGCGCGCGCGTAGCTTTTGATCAGCGGCTCGGCGGTGCCGAAAGCCGTTTGGTCGCCGCCAGCCATGACGGTCAGCACGCCGTTCTCGGCGCCCGCTTGGCCGCCTGATACCGGACAGTCCAAAAATTTGAATCCATTTGCATCGGCCGCGGCTGAGAGTTCGCGCGCAACCTTGGCGGACGCCGTCGTGTGATCGACGAAGATCGTGCCCGCGGCCATTGATTGAAACGCGCCCTCAGGCCCCGTCGTTACGTTGCGCAGATCGTCGTCGTTGCCGACGCACGCAAACACGGCGTCGCAGCCTCGCGCCGCTTCAGCGGGAGTCGCTGCAATCGATCCGCCAAATTTGCGCTGCCACGCCTCGGCCTTCGCGGTGGTTCGATTGTAGACGACGACATCGTGGCCACCACGCGCTTTCAAGTGGCCGGCCATGGGAAAGCCCATGACACCCAAACCTAGCCAAGCCACCTTTGCCATATCGCCAATCCCCGTCCGCGTTGTTCAGCGTAATCTCGACCGCAGCCGCAGATGGCAAAAAGAAACGCCGGGATCAACAGGCATTGTCCCGGCGCGTCATGTACCGATGCCCAACTTCCGGTTATCAACGGCCGTCCCGGTCAAATCCGCGCACAGGCTGACCGCTCGCGGTACAGACGAGGCCGTCGCGACGATCCGGATGGCAATTGACGCGTTTGTCGATAGCGGCACGCCATTGCGAGAATTCTGGCCCATAGCGGTCGGCAACCTTGCTTCGCCAACCCTGAATTGCAGCGCGGCGGGCATCACCCTCGCGGACGCTGAGAGGAACACCGTCGTCGGGCGCGGCAACCTGGACTTCGACGCGCGGCGGCCTGTCGTCGAAATCGGGCGGGGGTGGTCCTCCGACGCCGCGCGGCGGCGGTGACGATGGTGGTGGTGGCGTTCCTCGTCCGTCGCGGGAGGGAGAATAGACGTCTTCCGAAGGAGAATAGGTCCCGCTCGGGGGAGCGTACGCATCGCCCGAGGAGGCTGGAGCGCGACCATTGTCGCGGTCATCTGAGCTGCCATCCTGTCGCGCGTCGTCCTGGTCGGCCTGTCCCGGCGTGCCCGGCGAGGGGGCTCCGAATTGCCCGTTGCCCTGATGCGTAGGGGTATAATTGTCCTGCGGAGGTGCGTCGCTCGGCAGGCCCGTGTTATTCTGCCCCCGGTACGGCGTGTATTCGAAATTTTGCGCAGCCAAAGGCGTTGCGAATCCCACAAGCAGAACCGCGACTGCGAATTTCAGCTTGAGGGGCAGACGTTCCATTCACGTTCTCCGAACCACAATTCAACAGCGAAGCTTCGTGCTTCGCTTTCCAATAGATAGATGCCATGACCTGAGCCGATGCTGAACGGTGGAATGCCCAGGGATGGGCGCCGCCGAACCCTCCAGCGATATGCTAAGTGAAGACCTCGACTGAAACCTGCCGGAAGACAATGACAAAATTGGCGACACTTGATTCCCCACCTCTTGCTGTGACTTACGGCGACGTCGTGCGCGCTGCCGACGCGATCCGCGGCGCGGTCATCCAAACACGTTTCGAGCCCAGCCGGACGCTCAGCTCGCTTCTCAACGCCGAGGTCTGGCTGAAATTCGAGAACTTACAATTCACAGCCTCCTATAAGGAGCGCGGCGCCCTCAATAAGTTGCTGTCGCTCACGGGCGCCGAACGGAAAAATGGCGTCATCGCCGTCTCGGCCGGCAATCACGCGCAGGGGGTTGCCTATCATGCCCATCGCCTCGGCATCCCCGCGACGATCGTCATGCCGGCCTCGACGCCGACCATCAAGGTCGAGAATACCCGCAGCCACGGCGCCGAGGTCATTCTCGAAGGCCAGACGCTGGAGGATGCCTATGCCTTCGCGGTCGCCTATGGCGCCGAGCGGAGCTTGACGTTCGTCCACCCGTTCAATGATCCAGCCGTCATCGCGGGACAAGGAACGGTCGCGGTCGAGATGCTGGCCGTGGCCCCCGACCTCGACGTGCTGATCGTGCCGATCGGCGGCGGCGGTCTGATCTCGGGAATGGCCGTCGCGGCGAAGGCAATCAACCCCAAAATCAAGGTCGTCGGCGTCGAGGCGCAGCTTTATCCGTCGATGCTCAATGCCGTGAAGAACTCGTCTCTGCCTGTCGGCGGCGACACGCTCGCGGAAGGCATCGCAGTCAAGACGCCCGGTACGCTGACACAAGAGATCGTCAAAGCGCTTGTCGATGACATCCTGCTGGTGTCGGAATCCGATCTCGAACGCGCCGTCTCGCTTTTGATCACGATCGAGAAGACGGTCGTCGAAGGGGCGGGCGCTGCCGGACTTGCCGCGCTCATCGGCGCGAACCGCTTGTACAAGGGACGCAAGATCGGGCTCGTTTTATGTGGCGGCAACATCGATACGCGGCTGCTCGCGAGCGTCTTGACGCGTGAACTCGCCCGCGACGGCCGACTCTCCCGCCTCGCCATCGACATTCCCGATCGCCCCGGGCAACTCGCCAAGGTCGCCGGTATCATCGGCGGCGTCGGCGCCAATGTCGTCGAGGTCTACCATCAGCGTGTCTTTACGGATGTCCCCGCGAAGGGCACGGAACTCCACCTCGTTATCGAAACGCGCGATCGCCTTCATCTCGATCAAGTCGTGCTTGGCTTGAAGGAGGCGGGCTACGTCGTGATCGTGAAAAGTTCGACCGGCGCCGGCGCACCCTGACGTCGAAGGCAAAAGAAAGGGCCCTACGCGCGGTGCGAAGGGCCCTAAGGGGTTCGAGAAGGTCGGATCGAAGAGCTCGGAATCGGGTGAGTAGAAGTCGGTCGTGAAGGTGACGGAGGAGACTTGGTTACCTGGAAGACAAAAGCGTCGGGAGCCGGAAGTCCAATCCGGAACCATCGTGAAATGTATCGAAGGCAAGACTTCCGATCAGAAGCACACCGGTTGCCAGAAAACACAACGCCATACCCGCACGCGTCAAACGATCGAGGGTGGAGTTCTGATCACTGGCGGCCTTGAGGTCCATCGGACAAACCCGCTTTCATCTACTGAAGTAAGACTCTTGTAACCGACTTTTACGAGACCGTCGATTTTGAAGTCTTGCGATGACTAACTCGCGTTTTACGAATTTAATGAAGTGTTCACACCTCCTAAAAAGTCGTAATTCCACGCTCCATTCCGGGAACAAATCGAAGCGGGGTATTTGCGGAAAGCGCCACTATGGCGCCGCGCCCGAGCCCTAGGGATGGAGGACGATAACGACGGGCAGGGGCCGGAAGGCGGGACGCGAGAGACGTGCAATTCAAATACCTGATCCGTTCCGCGTGCCGCCTGTCGGTCTTGCTGGCTGTCGCTTGGCTCGGCGTCGCCGTACCCGCAGCCGTTGCGCAGACCTCTCGGAAGGCGGCGGCATCTTCCGTACCGGCGCGGCCTGAAGAGCCTCTCGCCGCGAAGGCGTATAGCGTCCTTGAAACCTACTGCGCGCGCTGCCACCAAACCGGCGCATTGGAACGTCCGCTGGCGTCTGGCGGCCTCGCGAATATTCTTGCGATCGATGCTCTGGCGCGCGATCCGGTCCTGGTGAAGCCGGGCTTTCCTGATGCGTCCCGCCTCTACGACGTGCTTGAGACGCGGCACGCGCCGCTCGACGTTTTCCCTGGCGCGAACGCCGTGTCCGAACCACAGCCCGACGATATCGAAGCGGTCCGCCGCTGGATCAAGGATTTGCCCGACACAGCGCAGACCTGCCCGTCGCGCCAACCCGTTCTACCGGTCGATGTCGATAAGCTGATGCGCGATGCCCAGCGACTCGAACGCGATCAGGGCAAGGACGTGCGCTTCATCTCCCTGGCCCACCTCTACAACGCATGCGCGACGCCGGAAGAGCTGTCGGCCTACGAAGCTGCGCTCAACAAGCTGATGAATAGCCTTTCCTGGTCCCCCGATCCGGTGAAGCTAACGTCGCTCGATGCGGCCGGCACCGTATTGTCCTTCCGCCTTTCCGATTTCGGCTGGAATGCTGCGCGCTGGGCCTTGATCGAGAAAGCCTACCCGCCAGCGCTCGTTCATGCGGTCGCGCCGGATGTCTTGAAGACAGCGGGCAGCAAGGCGGTCATCGTCAACGGCGATTGGCTCGCGGCGGCCGCGGGAGAGACGCCGCTCTATTACGATCTTCTCGGTATCCCGCCGAAGTTATCGGCGCTCGCCAAGATGAACGGGACGACGATCGATGCCGACATTCGCTCCGGCTCCGTTCGACGGATCGCCGTTCGCGAAAGCACGGTCACGCGTGGCAATCGCCTGATCGAGCGTCACCCCGGCGACCGGGCGGGTATGTGGCTCGTATATGATTTCGCGACCAGCGGCGGCGCGCAAAACATATTCGACCACCCGCTCGGACCGAAATCGGCAACCAAGGCTGCTTCGCCCTTCAAAGCCGATGAAGTTCGCGCGCTCTTCGCGCTGCCGAACGGCTTCTATGCCTTCGCCCTGTACGATGCCGATGGCAATCGCATCGATCGAGTTCTGCCGGGCATCGAAAAACCCTACGCGGGCGATGAGGCCGATGCCGTCGAGCCGACGACCAGGGCCGGCACCAATTGCTTTGCGTGCCATAACGAAGGCTTGATTAACGCCAAGGACAATTTCAGATCGGCGGGACCGATCGATATCTCCGCTGCGCCAATGCCTGCCGATCGCCGCGTCGCGCTGCCGCTTTTCGGCACCGACAGCGAAAACGCCCTGCTGATGCTCGGCGGCACCGATCGCTATCGCGCCGCTGCGAAATCCGTCGGCATCGATCTCGGACTGCGGATCAACGGCGAAGAATTGGTCTCGGGCCTCGCGCGTCGTTATCGCGAAGGCGCCGATTTCGAGGTCGCGCTGGGCGAGACGGGCCTCGAACGCAAAGAGTTCCTGAATGAGCTGGCGGATGCCAAAGGCCCCGCCGCACCGCTCGCACGACGTCTCCTCCATGGCGTGCTTTCACGGACGCAGCTCGAACAGCTTTTCTCGCTCCTCAAGGGGATTGATGCGCCGAAACAGACGGCTTCCGCAGGCTTTCTTCGCGAGGTGAGATCCGAGATCGGCCTCAGCATGTGGCTCGACAGGCCGCGCCCTGTTCCCGGCGACCTCGTGACCATCGAGGCCGAAGCCGATAACGACTGCTACCTCACGGTCATCAGCGTCAATGCGGAAGGCGTCGCGACGGTGCTGTTCCCGAGTGATTTCCAGACCGACAATCTTCTCGCCGCAGGCAAGCCCGTAAGCATCCCGCCTCCCGATGCACCTTTTCAGCTCCGCTACAAGGCGGAGGGGAGCGAAACGCTTCTGGGCCGTTGCTCGGCGCGCTCCGCTCCACCCGTCGGCATCGAGCATGATTTTGAGCGCCAGCGGTTCACCGTGCTCGGAAACTGGGAGAACTTTCTCGAAGATACCCTCGTGACCGATTGGGAGATGCGCACCAACCCCGAAAAGGCCGAGCGCGCGCGGATCGCGCGGACCGGGTCCATCGGCCGTCGCCAGGCACGCGGTGAACGCGTCGACGCGCCACGTCCCGACGTCGTCAGCGAGAGATCACTGCGCGATGGGCGCGCCGTCCTCGTCTTGGGACTGAGATAGCGCTTCGGTTGTCGCCGGGAAACGCCTGGAAACAGGGCAATTTCATCAAACTGTCATAAGCGATAGGTGCCGAAAGGCATCGCTCTGCGTGCCAATTGCGACCGCACCCTCGCCATCGGGAGAGAATCCGACAACCCTGTAGAGCGTTTGGGTTCGGGAAAGGCTTTACAGAGGGAGCCGAGGTACCTAAATGCACCCCTTCAGCATCGTATCGAAAGCCGACATCGCTCGGCTGCCGCGCGCGAAACCGGATAGCTCTTCCTCAGGAGGTTCTTTCGCGATGGAGAAGTTTGCCACCGCCCTCGAAATGGTGACCGAGTTGAAGCCGGATCTGCCGGTCTTCGCCGCTCGTCCCCATGCCGCCGGCCGTGCCGCTCGCTGGTTCATCAAAAACTTCCCCGGAGAGGTCGCCTACGCCTACAAGGCGAATAGCTCGGTGTTTCTTCTTGGCGCGCTTTACGGCGCCGGCATCACGCAGTTCGACGTAGCGTCCGTCGCCGAACTCGAGGACGCGGCGACGATCCCGGGCGTTCGCCTGCATTTCATGCATCCCGTGAAATCGCGCTACGCTATCCGCCGCGCCTATTTCGACTACGACATCAAATGCTACGCGCTCGATACGGAAGAAGAGCTGCAGAAGATCGTCGAAGAGACGGACGGCGCCAAAGATCTTGAACTGTTCGTGCGCATTTCCGTTCCGGCGAAGAACAGCCGCGTGCCGCTCGAGCATAAGTTCGGCATCTCGGGACAGAAAGCGCAGCGGCTTCTCGTCAAGGCGCGTCAGGTCGCTGACGAACTTGGCATCACGTTCCACGTCGGCTCGCAAACGACGACGCCCGACGCCTACGCGATGGCGTTCGATGAAGTGAAAAAGCACATCGTAAAGGCCGGCGTCGTCGTCGATGCCATCGATATCGGCGGCGGCTTCCCGTCGCGCTATACCGACAGCGTCCCGGCGCGCTTGTCGGACTTCATCGAAGTCATCAAATCCTCGATGGCGAAAATGCCCGTGACGGAGCATTGCCGCCTGATCTGCGAACCGGGCCGCGCCCTTGTCGCGGAAGCCGAAAGCCTGATCGTAAAAGTCGATCTCCGCAAGCCTGGGAACCAGCTTTACATCAACGATGGCTCATACGGTGCGTTGTTCGATAGCGCACACCTGGGCTTTGTTTTCCCCGTTCGTCTCATCCGTCCTGGCCTCGATCCGAATGAGCCGCTCGAACCGTTCGAGTTCTGGGGACCGACGTGCGACTCCATCGATCGCATGAAAGGTCCGTTCATGCTGCCGGGGTCAGTCCGCGAAGGCGATTACATCGAGATCGGGAACCTCGGCGCTTATGCGCGCGCGATGGGCACCCGCTTCAACGGTTATGGCGAATACGTCGACGTCATCTTACAGGACGAGCCGATGTATTCGATCTACACGCAAGACCTCGAGCCGATTGCCCGCAACGCCTAGGCATATTCGTTCGATATGTCCCCTCATGTCATGGCCGCAAAGGTGGCCATCCACAAGAACCGATTATTGCTCGTTGACTGGGCGCCGGCCTTCGTCAGCATGACGGAGTAAAGGTATCAGTTCGACGCCTTCGCCAGCGAGACAAGCACCGGCTCAACCCGGTAGCTTTCGGGGAAGAGCCGCTTCAAGTTTGCGACCTTCGGCAAATCGTTGATCACGATGTACGGATAGTTCGGGTTCAACGTCAGGAAGTTCTGATGGTAGTTCTCAGCCGCATAGAACGTGCGATCGGGCTCGACCGTCGTGACGATCGGGTCCGAGAAGACATGCGCTCCGTCGAGCTGCGCGATATAGGCTTTCGCGACCTTTGCCTGCTCGGCCGTCATCGGGAAAATCGTTGAGCGGTATTGCGTGCCCGAATCCGGCCCTTGGCGATTGAGTTCGGTTGGATCGTGCGCGACTGAGAAGTAAATCTGCAGCAGCTTGCCGTAACTCACCTTCTGCGGATCGAACTTCACCTGCACGGATTCTGCGTGGCCGGTCGTGCCCGTTCCGACAACCTGATACAGCGCATCCTGCTGATCGCCGCCGGTATATCCCGAGACGGCGTTCGTCACGCCGGCAACGTGCTGGAAGACGCCTTGGACGCCCCAGAAACAGCCGCCTGCAAACACCGCCGTTTCGAGCTGGGCACCCTGCGGCGCGGTCTCATCGACGGCCGGAGGCGGCACGCGCCGGCCTTCCTCGGCATCGACCCGGATACCGCCGACGCTGAGAACGACGGCCAGAACTGCTATTGCAGTTAGCGAGTAGAAGACACGATCAGGCCGAAAGAACGATTTGAGATCGATTGCCATCGGAAACACTCCCGGGGGAATGGCTGAATGAACATACTGATGGCTGTTCGCTCGATCGACGCGGTTCGTTACATCGGCCTGTCGCGGTCATGTCCTGGTGAAGCCTATGAGCCGAGGGCTTATTTTGAGATGCGCGAAATTTTCGAACCTTCGAGCGTCAAATTATACATGAGGCCCTTCGGATCGAGGATGAAGCCCACGACCGGGCTCGTGATTTTGTTGGTATCGATCGATCCGCCAGCGCCAATCGTGATAATCGCAACGGACGCATCGGCGCCGACCTTCCAGCCTGACGTGTTGCGAAACTGGCGGAGCGCCTGCGGCGTCATGAACGCGATGATGACCGAACGCGCCTGAACGCCGAGCTGAAATCCGAACGAAGCCGACACCGTATTATAATATCCGGCATTGCGGCCTTCGATCATCAGCGCGCCTTCACCGTATTCTCCGCCGACGCCGAAACCGGCTTTCACGACGGACGGAAAGACGAGGATGCCGACGGACTTGTTCGCGAGTTCACGCGCGCCACCGACTTGGCGAAAAAATCTGTCGAGTGTTTCGTGCACGCCCGCATCGATTTCCCGGGCCGACGCCGCGTGGCCGTCCGGTGCCGCAGCGACGATTGCAAAGAGCGCGAACAGCGCAACACAAAATCCCTTGATGGTCATTTTTGTTTTCTCCCTCGTTCCCCGCCTGACGCTTGGCGGTGTTTCATGGCCGAATTCCGCATTTCGGCGGAAAATCTTACGTCGCGGAATTAAAGTCGGCGATTAACGCTGTTCGGCGACGAACGCAAATGCCCCGGGCTGCCATTCCGGGTTGGACGTTTGGCCAATAGGGATGGGGACCGAGAGGGCAGGCCCCCGTTGCCTTTATCGCTTCCGTCTTACCGGATGAACACCCAGATAAGCGCCATCGCCGTGGCACCGACCGCGAGCCCCAAGGGCAGCGTCGCGATCTGGAGCATCGCTTCGCGTCCGCTGATGAGACCGGTTGCGACGTCGACCCGGCCGCGGAGGAACTGGCGGAAGGTGCGCCCCCGTCCGGCCGCCCGGCTGTTGGCGGAATAGTACGCGCCAAGGGCCATGCCACCGAGATACATGACGAATGTCGTGGTGACGACACCGACTGCCATCCCGGTTTCGCGGTCGAACGCGGCGAAGCATGTCCAGCTGAGCAACGCAAACCAGGCGCAACTCGCGAGCCCTATGAAAATCGGGGCAGAATGGACCGAGAGATCCGTGTCGGCGGCTAAATCGGCGGCCCGCGACTGCGACTGCGACGGCGTGGCGATGCGGGGCTTATGATGTAGCCAAGCCCCGGTCTGCCGGGGGAGACGGTCGCTGAAAATATCTGCGAAAGCCATGAGCAAACTCCTGTCTTCAGATCATTTGCCGGAGCCTCCTGTATCGAAGCATCGCCCGGCGCTGAACCTAAGATCGAAGGTCGCGATCCATAAATCTAACGCATTGTTCCAATCCAATTGATCGGCAAAATCGATCGAATGTTATGGGAGAACAAAATGGTGGGCGGTATAGGGATTGAACCTATGACCCCACGCGTGTGAAGCGTGTGCTCTACCGCTGAGCTAACCGCCCGTTTGGGACGGCCCTTATGCGAGGCGCCGGATCGGACTGTCAAGCCGCAAACCGGGGCCTGACGGTCGCGGCGAGGCAGACCCTACGGCTTGGCGGCGGGGGCTGGCACCACCGACGCCGTTTCCAGAATGGCCTCGATTCCAGCGCGGCTCGCATGTCCGTTGGCGAGTTCGCTCTTCGGCACATAGGCCGTCACGATCGCCGCACGCCCTTCGCCACCAATGACGAGCAGAAACCGCGACTGCGGCCCTTCGGTGCCCTTGGCGTCCGCGAGGACATAGGTATGCGCGTCCGTCCGCTTCAGCGCGTCGTCGGCGTAAGTCGGATTGGTGTAACCGAGGCTCTGCAAGAATTGCAGAAAGGTAGGACCTTTGAACTCGTGCAGCGCCTCGGGCGGCAGCTCCGAGATTTCGACGGTGATGCCCGACGAATCCTGATGGATGGCCGGTACCTTCCCACCGACATCCTTGAAATCGTCCGGAACGTTGAGAGACACCGGCCCGACCACCGCTTTCTTCGCGAACGCATCCGGCGCCGTGGCGAATGACAGCGCAAGAGCCGCAAAGGCAAAAACGGCGAAGCGCGAAAGCGAAAAAGTCGTCGGCATGGCCAATCCTCAAGGTACAAGCGCCGTCATCGTCGACGCGGCCGACGCTGTCACACACCCTGCGGCTAGGACGCAAGAGAAACTCTGCGTACCAGGATTGATTCGCCGGCGCCGGACATCCCGTTTCTCTAGCGAAAGTTGCGGGACGCGGCTGTGGACCCTCGATTTTCGGCCATTTGCCCACGGATGTGATGCCGTGCGGACCTTGCGCGGGTTCGTTCATAATGCCATGTCTCCCGGCAAACACGAACGATGCCGGGGCCGCCAGGGCGACCTCTCAAATCGGCATCGTTGGGGAGGACGTTTTGGAGTCAGGGGAGCCGCAACGCCCGAGTCTGATCTCTTTGGGGCTGAACAAAATCGGCCTCGTAGGGATCAGGGCGCCGATATTGTCGGCGATCATCGTCCTCCTGCTGACCGCCGTCGCCGCCGCTGGCATCTCCCGCTTGCGGGTCGACGATAGCCTTTCGGAATTGTTCCGCACCAACACCCCCGAATTCAAGACCTACGAAGAGATCGATAAGCGGTTTCCCTCAAGCGAATACGATGTCCTTGTCGTGGTCGAGGGCAAGAACCTGTTGACCCGGGAAGGGCTGACAGCCTTCGCCAACGCAGCCGCCGATCTGCAACTCGTTGATGGCGTCAACGGCATCGTGTCGATGCTGTCGGCGCGCGGCAAGCCCGATGCGACGGGCTATGCGCCGCCGATCGTACCCGATGACCTGCCAGACAATCCGGCCGAGTTCGACAAGATCCTCGACGCGCTCAAGACCAACGACATCGTCAAAGGCAAGTTTCTGTCGAATGACGGTCAGCTTGCACTGATGGTTCTGGCGCTCAATCGCGACATCGTTGCCGAGAAGTCCGCCAAGGTTGTCATCGGCGAGATCGAGCAGACGGCGAAGCAGGATCTCAATTCTGTCGGCCTCTCCGCGAAGCTTGCCGGCGCACCGGTGATGCAGCTCGAAATCCGCAACGCCGTCGAGCGCGACCAGATCGTCTATAACGGCTTGGGCCTCTTCTTCGGCGCCGGGATCGCCGCACTCTTTTTCCGGCGCGTCTCGCTAATGCTGGTCGCGGCCTTGCCGCCGGTCATCGCCGTCGCGTGGTCGCTCGGCCTCCTCGGTTGGCTCGGTTTCAAGCTCAATCTCTTCCTCAACGTCATGACGCCGCTCATCATGGTGATGGGCTTCGCCGACAGCATGCAGATGGTGTCGGCCTTCCGCATCAGGCTCCGCGAGGGCGATACCAAGCTCGCAGCCATCCGCTTTGCGATCCTCGTCGTTGGCCCCGCGTGCGTGCTGGCCCACGCCGCCACGCTGCTGTCATTCCTCGCACTCCTCTTCTCTGAATCGGGCCTAATCCGCACCTTCGGAGAGGCGGGCGCGATGGCGGTCTGCATCTCGTTCTGCGCCGTGATCATCGTATTGCCCATCCTCGCGCTGCTGTTCGTCCGCAACGAGAAAACTCTCGCCCGCGATCACAATCCGGCCGACGGCCTGATGGATGCTCTGGGCACGTTCGTCGGCACCGTCGTCGACCGCGTCGTCAAACATTCAGTGGCCTACACGCTGATTGCCTTTGCGCTATTTGCGTGCTTCGCGGCGCTGCATTTACAGCTCGAGCCGCGCTATCGCCTCGCCGATCAGGTGCCGGACCGTGAGCAGGCCATCGCCGCAACGGGACGCATCGATTCAAAGCTCACCGGCGCCAATCCGTTTCACGTCATGATCCAGTGGAAAAACGGCGCCAGCCTCTACGATCCCGCGACTCTCAAGGTCATCGAAGAGACGCATGTTGCGCTTGAAAAGGCGGCGGGCCTCGGAAACGTATGGTCGCTCGAAAGTCTGCGGCGCTGGCTGCGCGAAAACGGCTCCGACAACGTCGCGACGATCAAGAAGTACGTCGGTCTTCTGCCTGAGCATCTCGTCCGCCGCTTCATCGCACAGGACGAAAAAGCCGTGCTCGTGACGGGCCGCTTGCCCGACGTCGACGCCAGCCAGATCTTGCCGCTCGTCCATAAGGTCGATGCCGCTCTCGATCCCATCCGTAAGGCCAATCCAGAATACCAGATCTCCGTGACCGGTCTGCCGGCGCTCGCGGCGCGCAACAGCTACCGGATGATCTCACAGCTCGACGAAAGCATTCCGCTTTGCGTGCTCGTCGCGGCTGTCCTGCTCGCGCTTGCGTTCCGCTCCGTCTTCGTCGGCTTCATCAGCCTGCTTCCGGGCCTGTTCCCCGTCGTGACATCCGGCGCCGTGCTTTATTTCATGGGGGGCGGGCTCGAATTTTCGTCCGTCGTGGCGCTGATCGTCGTCTTCGGCCTCGGTGTCGACGCGCTTATTCACTTCCTCAACCGGCTGCGAATGGAAGAGAAGCCCGGCGTCCCGCCGGAGCTTGCCATCCGGCGCGCCCGCGTGCTCGTGGGCCCGGCGATCATCCTGACGACGATGGTGCTGGCATTCGGCCTCGGCGTGACGATCTTCTCCGATCTGCCGTCGCTCCGCCTGTTCGGATTGGTCTGCGGCGTGACGTTGTTGGCCTCGCTTGTCGCCGACCTCGTGTTCCTGCCGGCAACGATCCTTGTCTACCGCCGTTATATCAGCGGCCACGACGTTTGATGCGGTGAACAATCGTTAAAGGTTGCGGCCGCCGCGGTTGGCAGCCTACTGTTGCGTGCAATGCTCTCCGAGAAAGCCATGGCACGCAAGCTCATTGTCGTACTGGCGAACGCCGATCCCCATAGCGATGAGGCGATCGGTGCGCCGATTTTTCAGGCGTCCGTCGCGGCCTCGATGGGTTATCAGGTGGAAGTCGTATGCACCGGCAACGCTGCCACGATCCTGAAAAGCGGCGTCGCCGAAGCCATCCACGTCAAATCCGCCGAAGCCCGCACGATCTATGACTTCATCAAGGAAGCCCATGCCGCGGGCGTGCGGTTCCACTGCTTTTCGACGGGCCTCGATACGTGCGCGATGCGTAAGCATGATCTCATTGCCGAATGCAGCGGCGTCATTGGCGCCGCGCACTTCATTGAGGAGATCATGGAAAACGATTGCCGAGTGCTGACCTACTAGGGCCTCACGAATTGACCGACGTTCCCGCAAGCTTCCCGAGAGCCGCCCGCAGATCGCGATAGTCGTCGATCACGATGTCCGGACCGAACGACAAAACGGGATCGACGCTATATCCGAAGCTCACCGCCACGACCGGCACTTGCGCGGCCTTCGCCGTCTTGATGTCGGTTTCGCTGTCGCCGATCATGATGCTCTTGTCGGCCCGCCCGCCGGCCATCGCGATCGTTCCAGTCAAATGTCGCGGATCGGGCTTATAGGTCCCGAGACTATCGCGCCCGGTCAGCGCCGAAAAATAACCGTCGAGCTTAAGGGCTTCGAGAACGGAACGCGCCTGCGCTTCCATCTTGTTCGTGCAGACAGCAAGCGTCGCACCCTCGGCTTTGAGCCCGTCGAGCACCGCGACGATGTGGGGGTAGGGGACGCTTCGATCTGCGATGTGCGCGGAGTAATAAACGATAAAGATCTCGAACAGATCGTGTAGCTCGCGTTCGGAGAGCTTGCGGCCGTGCGCCTCGACGGCCCCATTGATCATCGCCAGCGCCCCGTGGCCGACGAAGGGACGAATCTCCATCTCGTTGATTCGCTCAAGGCCGAGCGTCGACAGGACGTAATTCGTCGCCTCGGCAAGGTCGGGTGCAGTATCGACAAGCGTGCCATCGAGGTCGAAAACGACCGTCCAATCCTTCATGATTTCTCCTCGCGTTTTCAACGCACCGTATTCGCCTCGATCCACTCTGTCACGGCGTCACGAATGCCTGCTAGATCGGCGCTCGGCTTGAAAGCGCCACGCGGTCAGCCTAGACAGGGCGCGCGGCTCGGCGTGGCAGCAACGTTTTGGTCTTTGGGGGCACAATGAGCACTGACGATTGGAAGCGGCAGGCGGCCGAGCAGGCGCTGGCCTATGTCGAAGACGGGATGAAGCTCGGTCTCGGCACGGGGTCGACGGCCGCGAAATTCGTCGAGCTGTTGGGCGCGAGGGTGAGATCGGGCCTCAAGGTCATCTGCGTTCCGACATCGGAAGCGACCCGGGCTCAAGCAGCCGCACTCTCGATCCCGCTGACGACGCTCGATGCCATGCCATCTCTCGATCTGACGGTCGACGGCGCCGACGAAATCGACGATGAGCTTCGGCTTATCAAGGGCGGCGGCGGCGCATTGCTTCGGGAAAAAATCGTGGCGGTTGCCTCCAACCGCGTCGTGATCATCGCCGACAACAGCAAGCGCGTCGAGATGCTTGGCAAGTTTCCATTACCACTCGAAGTCGTGCCGTTCGGTTTGGCCGCGACCGAAAGCCTGATCGCCAAGCTTGCCGCCGATGCCGGGCTCGACGGCGAGATCACGTTGCGCCGTGGCACGGACGGCAATCCATTCGTAACCGACAACGGCAACCATATTCTCGATTGCGCGTTCGGCTCGATTGACGATCCCGAAGCCCTAGACGACGCTTTGAAGCTCGTCCCCGGTCTTGTGGAAAGCGGCCTTTTTCTCGGCATTGCCGACGTCGGCATCATTGCTGGGCCGAAAGGCGTGGAAGTGCTATCGGGAATTGAGATCGACTTCGAAGAGGACATGTGATCATGAGCCGCGTACTGAAAGTAATCGCTCTGCTTTTCGTCTGCTTTTCGAGCGCCGCCCTTGCCGATGACACGACAGCGACGCCGCCCGATCCGGCCCGCGTCGCCGCCGCCCGTGATCTTCTCGAAGTCACCGGCGTGACGAAGCAGATGGACGGCATGGTCGAAGCCATGTCTCGCGGCTTTGCGAAAGGCGCCAATGCCGACAACTCGGAAGCGGGAAAGAAGCTCTCCGCTCAGTTCGACTCGAGCATGAAGAAGCTGCTAGACTACAAGGATCAGATGATCAGCGACTTCGCCAACCTTTATGCCGAAACATTCACGGCGGAGGAAATGAAAGCCGTCGCTGATTTCTATCGCTCCGGCCCCGGCGCCAGGTTCATTTCGATGACCCCGGAGCTGATGAAAAAAGGTGCCGAGATCGGTATGAAATACAGCACGAAGATCGCCGACGAACTTAAGGCTGGCCAAACGCCGTCGGCCGACCAGAAATAAAATCAAATAGATTCCGCCGAATAGATTTCCGCTCTAAAGATTCAGAATGTCAGACTTCGAATACGATCTGTTCGTCATCGGCGCGGGTTCGGGCGGCGTCAGGGCCGCCCGAATTGCGTCGAGCCATGGAGCCCGCGTCGCGATCGCGGAAGAGGACCGCATCGGCGGAACGTGCGTAATCCGCGGCTGCGTCCCGAAAAAGCTTCTCGTCTACGCCAGCCGCTTTTCCGATGAATTCCGTGATGCCGAGGGTTTCGGCTGGACCTTGCCCGAGCCAAAATTCGACTGGGCGTCGCTTATCGCCGCGAAAGACTCGGAAATATCGCGCTTAGAGACGGCATACCGTTCGACGCTCGATAAATACAAAGTCTCGATTTTTCCCGAACGTGCGATGTGCTTGTCGCCGAATGAAGTGCGCCTCGCCGCGTCCGGCCGCACCATTTCAGCGAAAACCATCCTGATCGCGACGGGCGGCCACCCAAACGTCGATCGCAAGCTGCCCGGCATCGAGCACGCCATCACGTCGAACGAGGTCTTTCATCTGTCAGAACTGCCGCGCCGCATCGTCATTGCCGGAGGTGGATATATCGCGACCGAGTTCGCGTCGGTGTTTCATGGCCTCGGATCAGAGGTCACGTTGATCTACCGCGGCGAAAAAATTCTCCGCGGCTTCGACGACGATCTGCGCGACGGTCTGATCGCCACCATGCGGGGCCGCGGCATTCGCATCATCAACGGACAAGTCTTCACGAAGATCGAGAAGACGCCGTCTGGCCTCCTCGGAACGATCTCGGGCGGCGATACGCTCGAAGCCGATCAGATATTGTTCGCGATTGGACGTTCGCCGAATGCGAGGGGCCTCGGACTCGAAGCCCTCGGCGTCGGAATGGACGCCACCGGTGCCATTGTCGTCGACAACGCATCGCAAACGGCGGTGCCTTCGATCTACGCCGTCGGCGACGTAACGAACCGCGTCAACCTCACGCCGGTCGCCATCCGCGAAGGCCAAGCCTTTGCCGACACCGTGTTCGGCAACAAGCCCTGGCAGGTCGACTACACGACAATCCCGACCGCAGTCTTCACGACGCCCGAAATCGGTACTGTCGGTTTCACGGAACACGAAGCGCGCGCGCAATACGGCAACGTCGATATTTACAAAGGCAGTTTTCGGCCGATGAAAGCCATCCTCGCCGGTCGCGACGAACGTATGCTCATGAAGCTCGTGGTCGAGGCCGCGACCGACCGGGTCGTCGGCGTTCACGTCCTTGGCCCCGATGCCGCCGAAATCGTCCAGACTGCAGCCATCGCAGTTCGCATGGGCGCGAAGAAAGCCGATTTCGATCAAACCATGGCCTTGCATCCATCCGCCGCAGAGGAACTTGTGACTTTGCGCGAGAAATGGCTCGCGCCGGGAGAAGCAGCGGCTTGATCGCGGAATAGCCGCGCCCTATGGGTTCTCCCCCCAATCGACGACGTGAGGTTCACATGGCGCGGCTCAGCGGCAAAATTGCTATCGTGACGGGCTCGGGCGGAGGCATCGGCGCGGCGATCGCGCGACGCTTCGCTGCTGAAGGCGCCCACGTATGGGTGACCGATATCAACGGCGAGACCGCGGAAGCAACCGCGAACGGTATCACGGCTCAAGGCGGCGCTGCGACTGCGATGGTCGTCGATGTCTCGAAAGGCCAGGACGTTACGGCGCTTTTCCGCAATATCGAAAGCGCGCACGGCCGCGTCGACGTCGTCGTCAACAATGCCGGCATTCTCGTCCGCGGTGAAATCCGTCAGCTTTCCGATTCCGACTGGACCAAACTGCGCGAAGTGAATATCGACGCCATTTTGCGGATTTCGCGCGACGCGCTGCCGCTGCTCCGGAAGTCGAAGTCGCCGTCGCTCATCAACATCTCGTCGATCATGGCGTACCGCGGTCTGCGTCCTCTCGCGGCTTACACGACGACCAAAGGCGCGATCACGGCCATGACCAAGGGCCTCGCCGTCGAATACGCGCCCTTCAATGTCCGCGTGAACTCGATTGCGCCGGGTTACGTCGAATCCGCGATTACCGATCGGCTCTTGAAGCTGCCCCCCGTCAGGAAGGCACTGATCGACAAAACGCCCATGGGCCGCCTCGGCACGCCCGAGGACATAACGGGAGCCGCAGTCTTCTTTGCGTCGGACGACAGCCTATATTGCACGGGATCGGAACTGGCCGTCGATGGCGGCATGGGAGCCGGGCTTTGAACGCGGGGATCGACGCCTAGGGTGGGCTGGCGCCGGTCGCCGATATCACCTATAAGCGCCCCGAGATAATATGCCACAGAGCAGGGTCAGGCGCCGCCTCCGGGTCGGCGTCCAATCGGTGCTTTTCAGGAGTTTACTATGGCGTCCAACGCCCAAGCTGAAAAATGGTCGCCGGAAAGCTGGCGCGGCAAGCCCATCATGCAGGTGCCGGACTATCCCGACGCCAAGGCCCTCAGCGACGTCGAATCCCGCCTCGCGACCTTCCCGCCGCTCGTTTTCGCGGGCGAAGCACGCGAGCTGAAGAAGCAGCTTGCGGCGATCGCCGGCGGCCGTGGCTTCCTGCTGCAGGGCGGCGACTGCGCCGAAAGCTTCGTCGAGCATCGCGCCGACAACATCCGCGATTTCTTCCGCGTCTTCCTGCAGATGGCGGTCGTGCTGACGTACGCTGGCGGCGAGCCCGTGACCAAGGTCGGGCGCATCGCTGGGCAGTTCGCCAAGCCGCGCTCTTCGCCGACCGAGAAGAAAGACGGCTTGGAGCTGCCGAGCTATCGCGGCGACATCATCAACGGCACCGAGTTCACGTCTGCGGCTCGCATTCCCGATCCGCAGCGCCAGCTTGAAGCTTATCGTCAGTCGGCGGCGACGCTGAACCTGATCCGCGCCTTCGCGACCGGCGGTTATGCCGACCTCGAACGCGTGCATCAGTGGAACATGGGCTTCGTAAACGATAGCCCGCAGGGGCACCGTTACCAGGAAATCGCCGATCGTATCGCCGAAACGCTGCAGTTCATGCGCGCCTGCGGGATCACGTCCGACAACACGCCTCAGCTTCGCACCACGAGCTTCTACACCAGCCATGAAGCACTGCTTCTCGGCTATGAAGAGGCCCTGACGCGTAAGGATTCGACCAGCGGTGACTGGTACGCCACGAGCGGCCATATGATCTGGGTCGGCGACAGAACGCGTCAGCCCGATCACGCGCATATCGAATACTGCCGTGGCATCAAGAACCCGATCGGGTTGAAGTGCGGCCCGTCTCTCGATGCCGATGGCTTGCTGCGCCTGATCGATCTTCTGAACCCGAAGGATGACCCCGGCCGCTTGACGCTTATCTGCCGGTTCGGCTTCGACAAGGTGGAAGCTCACCTTCCGAAGCTCATCCGCGCCGTGAAGAAGGCGGGGCGGTCCGTCGTCTGGTCGTGCGACCCGATGCACGGCAACACGATCTCGGCCGTCAACGGCTACAAGACCCGGCCGTTCGATCGCATCCTGAAGGAGAGCCTGTCGTTCTTCGAGGTTCACCGCGCGGAGGGCACGCATGCGGGCGGCATCCACGTCGAGATGACCGGCCAGAACGTGACGGAATGCACGGGCGGCGCGACGGCGATCTCCGAACAGGATCTGTCCGACCGCTATCACACCCACTGCGATCCTCGCCTCAATGCCGATCAGGCCTTGGAGCTGGCTTTCCTCGTTGCCGAGCAATTGAAGAAAGAGCGGGACGCGGACGCCCATCCGGAGCAGAAGACGCTGATCGCCTAACGCGGCGGCGATTTTCAGGACGAGCCATTGTGTGTATGCTGAACGGCGGCCGGATCTAACGCGGCCGCTGTTTTCGTCCCGAGGTCCGAGGCTAGAATGGGATTACGCCTCCTGATCATCCTCGCGGTGCTGGCCGCTGCGCCCGCCCCCGTCGCACACGGAAAAAGCCCGCGCGCCGATGCTCGCGTTCACGACGGCCAGGTTTGCTGGGATCCCGACGTCGAGTTCCCGGTCCCCTGCGACGACGATGACGATTGAGCGTTAAGCCAGCGGCTTCGCGGTTCTGGACCTTGATCGCGACGAGCCCTAAATAGCGGGCATGACATCACCAGCTTCGCTCAAGATCGCCCTCGCTCAGCTCGATCCCGTCGTCGGGGATTTGCAAGGCAATGCCGAACGCGCCGTTGCCGCCCACGCGCGCGCGAAAGAACTCGGCGCTGACGTCGTTTTATTCCCGGAGCTATTCCTCAACGGCTACCCGCCTGAAGATCTCGTACTGAAGCCCGCGTTTCAGCAGTCGACCCATGCCAAGCTCGAATGGCTGGCGGCCGCATGCGCGGACGGTCCCGCGATCCTGATCGGCACGATCTGGGCGGCCGGCGGGAAGGTCCATAACGCCGTTGCTCTGCTTGATCGTGGCCGTATCCAGGCGACGACTTTAAAGGTCGATCTTCCGAACTACGGCGTCTTCGACGAAAAGCGCGTGTTCGCGCCGGGTCCGTTGCCGGGACCGCTGAACGTCCGTGGCGTTCGCGTCGGCGTTCCGATCTGTGAAGATATCTGGGGCTCGGAGGTCGTCGAGACGCTGGCTGAAACCGGTGCCGAGATTTTGCTCTCGCCCAACGGCTCGCCGTTCGATTGGCCGAAACCCGATAACCGCATGAATGTTGCCGTCGCGCGCGTGACCGAAAGCGGCCTGCCGCTCGTCTATCTCAATCAGGTCGGCGGCCAGGACGAGCTGGTCTTCGACGGCGCGTCGTTCGTGCTGAATGCCGATCGCAGCCTCGCCGTGCAGCTTCCGGCCTGGCGCGAAGCGATTGTTCTGACCGAATGGAAAAGAACCAATGACGGTTGGCGGTGCGAACGCGGCGACGTCGCAAAGTTGGACGACGGCTGCGCGTCCGCCTATCACGCCTGCATGCTCGGCCTCCGAGATTACGTAACGAAGAACGGCTTTCCAGGCGTCGTGCTTGGCCTTTCCGGGGGCATCGATTCAGCTCTTGTCGCTGCGATTGCCGTCGATGCGCTGGGAGCCGAGCGGGTCCACGCGATCATGCTGCCGTCGAAATTTACCTCCGACGACAGCCTCCAAGATGCGGCAGCCTGTGCCAAAGCTCTTGGTATTCGCTACGACAAACTTTCGATCGAGCCCGCCGTTGCTGGACTGACGTGGGGACTCAAGGATCTCTTCGCGGGCACCAACGCCGACATCACGGAAGAGAATTTGCAAAGCCGCGTGCGCGGCACGATCCTGATGGCGGTGTCGAACAAGTTCGGCGGCATGGTCGTGACGACCGGCAACAAAAGCGAAATGTCCGTCGGCTACGCGACGCTCTACGGTGACATGAACGGTGGCTTCAACCCGATCAAAGATCTTTACAAGACGGAGGTCTACGAGTTGACGCGGTGGCGCAATGCGCATCTGCCGGAAGGCGCGCGCGGGCCATCTGGTGTCGTCATACCGGAACGCATCTTGACCAAAGCACCAACGGCTGAGCTACGCGCCAACCAGACCGATCAGGATTCGCTGCCGCCCTACGAAGAGCTGGACGACATACTGACTTGCCTCGTCGAAAAGGAAATGCCTGTCGCCAGTGTCGTTGCCCGCGGCCACGCCATCGAAACGGTGAAGAAGATCGAGCGGCTGCTTTACCTCGCGGAGTACAAACGCCGCCAAGCCGCGCCGGGCGTGAAAATTTCCTCGCGCAACTTCGGCCGCGACCGCCGCTACCCAATCACGAACAAGTTTCGCGAGGATGTGGCTTCCTCGGTCGATCGTCATCCTCGGCCGAACGCGCCGGAAGGTGCGTCGAAGGTCGGTGATCCAGCGTAAGGCGTGCCGAAGGCGCCATATCACTAAACCTTGCGTTCGACAGCCCGCAGGGTAGGTTGCGCGCAAATCCGATCACAAACCGAGATTGCAATGAAACCACGCGTCCGCTTCGCACCGAGCCCAACCGGGCGCATCCATATCGGCAACATTCGCACGGCGGCGCTGAACTGGCTGTTCGCTCGAAAATACGGCGGCACGTTTCTGCTGCGCCTGGACGATACCGATATCGCCCGCTCGACGGATGAATTCGCCGACGCGATCCGCGACGATCTGCAGTGGCTCGGCCTCACCTGGGATGATGTGGCGAGGCAGCAGGACCGCACGCCGCTATACGAAGAAGCAGCCGAAGCGCTGAAGGTCAGCGGCGCGCTCTATCCGTGCTTCGAAACCGAAGAAGAATTGGATCGTCGCCGCAAGCGCCAGCTCGCGATGCACAAGCCGCCGATCTATGATCGCGCCGCGCTGAAGCTCTCCGACGACGAGATCGCGACGCGGATTGGATCGGGCGAAAAACCCCACTGGCGCTTTCGTCTGCCGAACACGACCGAAGAACGCGGGCTCGTGCCGCAGCCGACGCTCGTGTCGTGGAACGATCTGATCCGTGGCGATCAGACGGTCGATCTCGGTTCGCTCTCCGATCCTGTGCTGATCCGTGAGGACGGTACATTCCTCTATACGTTCACCAGCGTCATCGACGATATCGCGTTCGGGATCACGCATATCGTTCGCGGCGAGGATCACGTCACGAATACCGGAGTTCAAATGGCGATCTTCGAAGCGGCGGGGGCCACGCCACCCGAATTCGGTCATCACTCATTGCTGGTCGGTGCCGACGGACAGGCGTTGTCGAAGCGTCTCGGCGCGCTCTCCATTCAGAGCTTCCGCGACGAAGGCTTAGAACCGATGGCCGTGCTCTGTCACGCCGCGCTCGTCGGCACGTCGGACGCCATCGAGCCGTTCAAGTCGCGCGATGAGCTGGCGGCGAAACTCGATTTCGCGAAGATCTCGACCGCGCCCGGCCGCTTCGATGTCGCCGACCTCAAAGGGCTGAATAGCAAGCTGCTCCACATGCTCGATTATGCCGACATCGCGGATCGTCTCCGCGCGCTCGGCATCGAGGGTCACGAGGATTTCTGGCACGCGGTGCGCGGCAACCTCGACGTCTTCGCCGACGCACGCATCTGGTGGGATGTCGTCGCAGGCGATATCGAACCGGTCATCGAAGATTCGAAAATGACCGTTGCGGCCGCTTCGGTTCTGCCGCCCGAGCCGTGGGGCGAAGCGACGTGGCCGGAATGGACGGCCGCCCTCAAAGCGAAAACCGGCGCCAAGGGCCGGGCGCTGTTTCATCCGCTACGGCTTGCGCTAACGGGACGCGAGGCCGGTCCCGAGCTCAAATTTCTGCTGCCCATGATGGGCCGCGATCGCGCCCTCGCGCGCCTCGAAGGCAAACGGGCCTGAACCTGCGTTCTGCGGTCGGTCGTTTACTGCTGTGGTTCGGCCTGCGTCTGCCAGCCGCCGTCGCCGCTGGATGCAGGCGCGGGCGATTGAGGCTGGGCCTCGGGTAGCGGCGCGGTATCGACCGTCGTCGATCCCGTCGTGGTGACCGGCACGCGGGCGGTCGCGTCGGCATGATGTTGCGCATCGGCGCCGCGCGGCTGACCTTCGGCCTTCTTGTCGGCTTCGCCTTCGGGCGGAACATAGTCCGCCGCCTTGCACGAGCAGCCGGCGACGTATTCCTTCCGATACCGGAACGCGAACTTGAGCTTGGTGTAGGGCGCCTGATCTTTAAGCGCTACCGACTGCTCGACCGTCCCGCCGGGGTTCGGATAGTAATACAACTCCGACGGGGCCGCGCAGTGTGACGAGCACACTTCGGCGTCTTGTTCGAAATGGCTCGGCAGCGTCGAGAAACTCACCGGAAAATAGAAGCCGTCGCACGAGCGGACGCAAAGCGTGCGATAGGTCTGCGCGCCGTTTGCGGCTCGCGGATTCCAGGTGTTGCCACCGCTCGACTCTTCGTCTTCCCACATGCCGCCGCTGTCGCCGCCGGCCCTGCGCGCCATGTTGGTGTAGTTCGCGCCGCAGTTGTTGCGTGCAAGCTCGCGAACGATATCATCCTGATAGGAACGCCCCGACGATCCGAGGATATCCTGACGTTGCGTGTCGAGGTCGGACAGACGGCGCTTCGAGGCGTCGGCCTGCCGCGCAAGATCCTTGCACTGCGGCGAGTTCTTCAGCGACTTCGTGAATAGGAAATATTCGTAGCAGCCGCGATCGAGGCGCGACTGTGCCTGATCGACGACCCGCTCGAGCTGGCGAATTTCGTCTTCGATGCGCGGCAGGTCGGTCTGCGACTGACCGTGCTTCTGGTTTTCCTGGACGAGGCGTTGCTCAAGCTGCAGGCAGATCGGATTTCGGTTCGTCCAGTTCGCGGTTGGCGGTTGTGGGGGCGGCGCCGAACCGCCCGCCTGTGGCGGTGGTGCCGGGTAAGCCGGCGGTGGTCCCGACGGATACGACTGCGGCGGCTGCTCTCCCGGAGGCCCAGGGGCAGGGCCGAGGGGCGGCTGCCGATAGACGGGCTCCTGCGGCACCGGCCCGCGATCGTTCTCCTGCTGCTCGTCGCCGCCACCGCCGCCGCCGAACGGCCACCAGCTTTGCGCCGAGGCCACCTCCGTGACGAAAAGCAACGCGAGCGTCATCGCAGCCAGCCCAAGCACCAGTCTGCGAACGGCAATTCTGAATGAATTTCCCTGGCTCAAGCCTGCTCCCGACGCCCGTTTGGCGGCTCCAATCCTTGTGTTGCGGAGCCTAAGCAGCGATTTGCTAGCCGGTCAATTGGGAGCAATTGAGACACCCAGTGTTTTACAAGCGGTTTCAGACGCTTGACGGAAGTGTGGACAAGCGCATAAGGCCCCGGCGGCGAACTTATTCCCGCACGGTGCCCCTGTGGCATAATCCTGCAATCGATATACTGGGAACAGACGACGGACGAGGACCGGATTTGGCGCTCAAACTTTACAACACCTTGACCCGGCAGAAGGCCGAGTTCGTACCGATCGATCCTGAGAACGTGCGCATGTATGTCTGCGGCCCGACGGTCTACGACTATGCCCACATCGGCAATGCCCGCCCGGTGATCGTGTTCGACCTTCTGTTCCGGCTGCTTCGCCACATCTTCCGGCCCGATCACGTCACCTACGTGCGCAACATCACGGACGTCGACGACAAGATCAACGCCCGCGCCGCACGGGATTATCCCGACCTGCCGCTGAACGACGCCATCCGCAAGGTGACGGAAGCGACGGAGATGCAGTTCCATAAGGACATTGATGCCCTCGGCGTCCTGCCACCGACATATGAGCCGCGCGCGACCGAATACATCCATCGCGCCGAAGGCGGCGAAGACATGATCTCGATCATCGAGACGCTGGTCGGCAATGGCCATGCCTATGTCGCCGCAGATCACGTCCTGTTCGACGTCGCTTCGATGCCCGATTACGGCCGTCTCTCGAACCGCTCGCTCGATGAGATGGAAGCGGGCGCTCGCGTCGAGGTCGCGCCCTACAAGAAAGGGCCGATGGACTTCGTGCTGTGGAAGCCGTCGAAGCCCGGCGAACCGGCGTGGCCGTCACCGGCCGGCATTACAACTCCGGGACGCCCGGGCTGGCATATAGAATGCTCGGCGATGGCAGGTGCGTTGCTCGGTCCCGTGTTCGACATTCACGGCGGCGGCATCGACCTGACGTTCCCGCATCATGAGAACGAGATCGCGCAATCGCGCTGCGCGCACAATACGTCGGTGATGGCGAACGTCTGGATGCACAACGGCTTCTTGCAAGTCGAAGGCGAGAAGATGAGCAAGAGCCTCGGCAACTTCATCACCATCAATGAATTATTGGAGACCGACCGCTTCGGCGGTCAACGGTGGTCGGGTGATGTGCTTCGCATGACTATGCTTAGGACGCACTATCGCCAGCCAATCGATTGGACTGTCACCGCATTGCGAGAGAACCAGAAAGTCTGGGCATCGATAGGTAATTTAATCCGCGATCACGCAGAAGCGGAAGAGCACGATCAAGAATTTCTCGCCGCGCTTCGAGATGATCTCAACACTCCAGCTGCATTTGCGAGACTGTTCGAGTTGCGAGAAGCCGCGTCAGCAGGGGAGGAATTGGCCGCACAAAAACTGCGAAAGGCCTTCGGGCTTCTGGGATTTCTTCGTGAATGGAAATTCAATGAAGAAATTGTGATTCCGACGCACAGGCCGCTTGAACTCGCGGATATTGTTCCAAGAGTTTTCCAGACGAATGGCGATATTGAACTTGATGCATGGGCCAAACATTTTGAGAGCAATTACGGAAAAGATGCGCGAAGCGTAATCGCATTTCTCCGAAGGTTCGTCCCGGGCACGACAGTAAAAGCAATTCGACCTATTGAGTTCAGTTGGCCGAGTGTGATTCAGTTAACGGACGAACGCCTCGAAGCCCGCAAGCGCAAAGACTTCGCGGAAAGCGATCGCATTCGCGACGAGCTTTCCGGAATGGGCATTACGCTGAAAGACACCAAGAACAAAGACACCGGCGAAATCGAAACCACCTGGGAAGTCGCGCGGTAGTCTGTCATCACCTCCGTCATGCCGACGAAGGTCGGCACCCAGACAAGCCTCCACGGTGAAACTGTCGAAGCATGGCTGGGTGCCGGCCTTCGCCGGAATGACGGAATTTGGGAGTCGAAAACAGCCAGGATTAGACCTGGAAATATCCCGGTTGGCCGATGTCCGCGATGAGCCCGATCTCCTTCGGCTTCCAGCCGAGCCGCTGCTGCGTCAACGCGCTCGACGCCGGCATGTCGAGACCGGCAAACATCGCGAGCGGGCCGAAATAATCGCCGGCTTCTTCCTTCTTGATCGAGATCGCGGGCACATTCAGAGCGCGACCGATCACATCCATGACTTGGAGCATGGGCACGCCTTCCTCGCCAACGGCATGATAGATGCTGTTTGCGGTGCCTTTCTCCAATGCCAGCCTGTAGAGGCGGGCCACGTCCAACCTGTGCGCCGCCGCCCAGCGTTCGCTGCCGTCACCGACATATGCGGCTACGCCTTTCTGGCGCGCGCTTTCGACAAGATACGTAATCAAACCGGCTTTACCTTTTTCGCCGTGCACCTGCGGTAGGCGTATCGCCATCGCCTGCACGCCGCGTGAGACGTAAGCCAGAGCAGCCTGTTCCGACACGCGCGGAACGTGCGCGCTGCCGTCTCGCCTCATATCTTCGGTAACGACTACCCCAGCTTCCACGAGGCCCGTTCCTGACGTGACGATGAAGGGCTTGTTCGTGCCTTCCAGCACATCGCCCATCGCTTCAATGGCGCGTTTGTCGATCGCGCAATTCTCCGCGAATTTCGTGAAGTCATGGATAAAGCCGAGATGGAGCACGCCGTCCGCCGATGATGTGCCGCTTTTCAGACTTTCGAGATCTTCGAGATCGCCGCGATGAACCTCAGCGCCCGCCGACGAAAGGGCCGCAGCTCCTTTGTCGGAGCGTGTGAGTCCAAGGACTTGATGCCCGGCGGCGAGCAACTCCCGAACAACCGCCGAGCCGACGAATCCTGTGGCTCCAGTAATGAAAACACGCATGAAAATGCCCTCCTTGTTACGTCGGAGGCTATGTCGTGCTAAAGTTCATCATGGTAAAGTAGTGAGATTATACAGGTATAAACGCTACCAGGATGAACCTTCCGAATACGAGAGAGAACGCACTCGGCGCATACTTGCGGGACCGCCGGACGAAGCTCGATCCCGCGGCCTTTGGCTTGCCGTTGGTTCGCCGTCGCACGCCCGGTCTCAGACGCGAGGAAGTCGCGCAGCGCGCTAACCTCAGTGCAACCTGGTACACTTGGTTGGAGCAGGGGCGGGGAGGCGCGCCCTCCGCCGATGTGCTTGACGGGATTGCGCGCGCTTTGATGCTGACGGACGCCGAGCGCGAGCACCTTTTCATTCTTGGACTGGGTCGCCCGCCCGAAGTCCGTTACCAGGTTGACGATAGCATCACGCCGCGTCTGCAGCGCCTGGTGGATGCCTTCGAGTTCAGTCCCGCGATGATCAAGAATGCGACGTGGGACGTCGTCGTCTGGAACCCCGCGTTCGCCACGGTGCTGACGGACTATGGATTGCTGCCGCCTGAAAAGCGAAACATTCTGCGCGTCATATTTGGCAACCCGCAGGTTCGCGAGGCGCAGTACGATTGGGAAAGCGTCGCACGGTTCGTCGTCGGTGTCTTCCGGGCGGACGCCGCGCGTGCGGGCGCCGCAGCGCGGGTCGCCGCCCTCGTGGACGAACTCTGCCAGCTAAGTCCGGACTTTGAGAGGTTTTGGCGTGAGAACGATGTCCACAATCACAGCGGTGGTATCAAGAGGCTCCGCCATCCGATCCTCGGCACGATTGCATTCGAGTATTCGACGCTGTCAGTTGACGGCCGTCCCGACCTCGGGCTGGTGGTCTACAATCCCGCGACGCCCGAGGATGCCGAACGCGTAAAGTCGCTGATCAACTCCGCCACCAGTTGAGAGTATCGAGCGTCCGTCATCAGGCGTTGGCGTCAGGCGCGATCCTTGTGAAAAGTCGGCGCTTGGATCAATCGGAAAAAGGCGTCTAGACGCGCGGCATCATGAAACTGTTCCATCCGCGAAATCTGCATACCCCGAAACATCACGATCTGGCGATACGTGGCGGAGAGACTTTGGTCAGTCTCCAAATCCTGTAAGAAATACGAGACGCGCGTCCGCGCGATGCCGGAGTGGAACTGAAAACTTTCCAGCACAGCCATTCCTTTGGCCTTCGACGCGACAGACCTTAGAAATGTCCCCATCGCGTCTCTGCCGCGGATGATCATCGGCGGCGTTGAATAGTCGACCGAATTGCGTTGAAACCAGATATCGTCGGCATAAGTACGGAGGACGGCGTCGATGTCTCCGGCGCTCCAAGCGCGATGCGCTTCATCAATAACGGCTTTTGCGGTATCGTAATTCAGCGGCATGCATCTGGCCATGTCAAAGACGCCTGGAAGGCAGGGCACAGGCGAGACCCCAAGGCGAGCCGGTCGACAGCGGCGAGGCGATGCGGGGCGTTGTGCATCGGAATCCTGAGATCAATCGTCGTATCAACCGTTTTAGGTCGGTTCGGAACGACGTCAATCCACGAAAGTCACCATTTTAAGGTGCTTCGGATAATTGGGTCGCCCCCGGATGATGCCGGAAACGATCAACGAAGGGGTTGCATCGGTGGCCGCATGGGGATACGCGGGACGCTGCATCCCATAACACCCGTTCCAACACGTAAAGGCTGGCCCAAACCGGCCCTCAAGCAGCTTTGAAACCATGTTCGAAGAAGATTATCCGCTCCGACCCTTCCTTCCGGCCGACGCGATGGCCTTGCGCGATCTTTTCGCTCAATCCATCGACGAACTGACGGTCGACGACTACGACGAAGATCAGAGGATCGCCTGGGCGTCGAGCGCCGAAGATGCGGACGAATTCCGTGCGCGGCTCGCGGCAGCGTTGACGCTCGTCGTCCAGCTTGAGGGCGAATACCTCGGCTTCGGCTCTCTTAAGGACAATAAAACCATTGATATGCTTTATGTGCATCCCGACTACGCGGGCGAGGGAGTGGGCACAGCGCTCGCCGACGCGCTTGAGAAGATTGCCGGTGCACGGGGCGCCGAGGCGTTAACGGTCGATGCCAGTGATACCGCCGTGCCGTTCTTCGAACGCCGGGGCTATGTCGCGGCGCAGCGCAACTCAGTCCCGCGCGACGATCAGTGGCTTTCCAACACGACCATGATAAAGCGGCTCGTCGAAAGCCAACCGAAGAAGCCTTTAAAACCGTCATGAGCAAGGAACGCCTTTATCTCTTCGATACGACGCTGCGCGACGGCGCGCAGACGACGGGTGTCGACTTCTCGCTCGAAGACAAGCGCCGGTTGATGCGCGTGCTCGACGATCTCGGCATCGATTACATCGAAGGTGGCTATCCCGGCGCCAACGCGACGGACACGGAATTGTTTTCTTCGCGCCCCAATTTCAAGTCGGCGCGCTTTACCGCATTCGGCATGGCCAAACGCGCCGGCCGCTCGGTTTCCAACGATCCCGGCTTGCAGGCGGTTTTGCAGTCGGCGGCCGATAGCATTTGCCTCGTCGCGAAGTCGTCGGATTATCAGGTCCGCGTCGCGCTCGGCATCACGAACGAGGAAAACCTCGAAGCCGTCGATCAATCTGTGCGCGCGGTCGTCCAGACGCAGCGCGAGGCAATGATCGACTGCGAGCATTTCTTCGACGGCTATAAATCCAACCGCGATTATGCTCTCGCCGTCGCCAAGACCGCCTTCGACGCGGGCGCGCGCTGGGTCGTGCTCTGCGATACCAACGGCGGGACGCTTCCGCACGAGGTCGAGCGCATCGTAGCTGACGTCGCGAAGCATGTGCCGGGAACGAACCTCGGCATTCATACCCACAACGACACCGAGAACGCCGTCGCCAACACGTTAATGGCGGTGCGCGCCGGATGCCGCCAGATCCAAGGCACGCTCAACGGTCTGGGCGAGCGCTGCGGCAACGCCAATCTCACATCGATCATTCCGACGTTGCTGCTGAAAAGCGAGTTCGCGGAATATTTCGAGACCGCCGTCACGCCCGAGAAGCTGCGCGCGCTGACGCACGCGAGCCGCGTTCTTGACGAAGTGCTGAACGAAGCGCCGAACCGACACGCGCCCTACGTTGGAGAAAGCGCCTTCGCGACCAAGGCCGGCATTCATGCGTCGGCGCTTCTGAAGGCGCCGGAAACGTACGAGCACGTTTCGCCCGAAAGCGTCGGCAATGAGCGCCGAATTCTCGTTTCGAAGCAGGGCGGGCGCTCGTCGCTGACGTCGGCGCTCGAACGCCTCGGCCTGCCGTCCGACAAGGACGATACGCGCGTGCAAGCTCTGCTCGATGAAGTGAAGGCGCGCGAGGACCAGGGCTATTCGTATGAATCGGCTGAAGCCTCGTTTGAGCTTCTCGCCCGCCGCACACTCGCGACCGTGCCGCGTTATTTCTCCGTCGACAATTTCCGCGTGACGGTCGAGCGCAAGGAAGAGCGATCCAAGTCGGCGAATGGCAACGGCACCGTTTCGCAAGCCGTCGTCACCGTCTCGATCGCAGGTGAGGAGGCGGCGTTGGTTTCCGTCGGCGAGGGTAACGGTCCGGTCAACGCCCTCGATAACGCACTTCGCAACGATCTCGGCCGCTATCAAAAGCATATCGAGAACGTCGAACTGGTGGATTACAAGGTTCGCATTCTGACGCAAACCCGCGACGGCGGCACGGCTTCCGTCACGCGCGTTCTCGTCGAAAGCCACGATACGGAAACGGGCGCGCGGTGGACGACGGTCGGCGTCTCACCCAACATCATCGATGCGAGCTTCGAAGCCCTTCTCGATTCGATCAACTTCAAACTTCTGCGCGACAACGCCCGCGCCGGTTGAGTAGGCGCGACGCGGACGACGCCATCCCGATTTATATCCAGCTCTTGCCGTCCGGCGCTTGGCACCCATAGGGCGGCAGGGCGCTGGCAAAGTTTGCGTGAAGTTTATCGCATCCCCACTTGCGGATCGGACCGGGCATCGCGCTGTTGATCTGAATCCCAACCTCATCGTACGGGCTCGTCTTGTTATTCACGTACGAATACCAGCGCTGGCCGAAGAAGATGACTCCGGCGACGATGATGATCAGAAGGGTGCGTCCGGCTTTTTTCATGCGTGTATCCCGAGGCGTGTGCGATAGGGCTTCGCCATGCCGCGTGATTGTGTCGAGGTCGCGACGTTCCGAGCGCTAGCTCGGCTCAACCGCCAGCAATCGCGCCGACGATCAGGAGCGGCTGCGATCCGCGCGCGACCTCGTCCGGCAGCGGCGCGTCGGGGGCTTCATGCGAGATATCGCGCTGGCACGCGAAGAACCTGAGAAACGGTCGCCGCTTCTTCGTATCGTGATCGCGGATCGTTCCCCGCAGAACCGGATACGCTTTCTCCAGTGCATCGAGCACCGTTCGCTGCGTCGCCGGGCCGTCGGGGTCGACCGCGATCTCGCCGTTGATATCGGCATGTTTCCTAAGGTGCGAGGGCAACACGACGCGGATCATGTCAGCGTTTGCACCTCGACGGAAAGCACGGGCGGTAAATCGCGCACGATGGCGTTCCACGTATCGCCCGCATCGGCGGATCCATAGACCTGTCCGCCGGTCGTGCCGAAGTAGACGCCGCAATCATCGAGCGTGTCGACGGCCATCGCGTCGCGCAGCACGTTCACATAGCAATTGGCTTGTGGCAGGCCGTTGGTCAGCGGCTCCCAGTCGTTGCCGCCGCTTCGGCTGCGCCAGACGCGAAGCTGGCCATCAAGGGGAAAGTGTTCCGCATCGCTCTTGATCGGAACGACGTAGATCGTCTCCGGCTCGTGCGCGTGAACGTCGATGACGAAGCCGAAATCGGTTGGCAGATTGCCGCTGACTTCATGCCACGAATTGCCCGCATCGTTCGAGCGCATCACGTCCCAATGCTTCTGCATGTAGAGCACGTTCGGCCGAGACGGGTGCATCGCGAGCCGGTGAACGCAATGCCCGACCTCCGCTGTCGGATCAGGCATGAACTCGGACTTGAGGCCCCGGTTGATCGGCTTCCACGTTTCCCCGCCGTCGTCCGTGCGGAACGCGCCCGCCGCTGAAATCGCGATGAACATGCGCTTGGGATCGGTGGGATCGAGCAGAATGGTGTGCAGGCACATGCCGCCCGCACCCGGCTGCCAGTGCGGTCCCGATCCATGGCCGCGCAAACCCGAAAGCTCGGTCCATGATTTTCCCGCGTCCTTCGATTGAAACAACGCGGCATCCTCGACGCCCGCATAAACCGTATCGGGATCGGAAAGAGACGGCTCGATATGCCAGACGCGCTTGAATTCCCACGGATGCGGAGTGCCGTCATACCACTGGTGGGTACCCGGAACGCCGTCGTAGGCGAATGAATTGTCGACCGCTTCCCACGTCGCGCCGCCGTCATTCGAGCGCTGGACCTGCTGCCCGAACCACCCGCTCGATTGCGAGGCGTAGATCCGGTTCTTGTCCACCGGCGAGCCCTTGAGATGATAAATCTCCCACCCCGCGAAATGCGGGCCGCTGACGTTCCAGTCCTTGCGCGCGCCGTCGGCCGTGAGAATGAATGCGCCTTTTCTCGTGCCCACCAGCAATCGTACGCTCGTCATGTCACCTCCGATTTTGTTGCGCAGCGATCGGACGATTATCGGCCGACTGAAGGCCAAATTCCGTCCGCCGTCCACTCCAGGACGAACGAAGGGCACGATTTCCGACAGGGCGATTCAAAAAAGAATTGAACGGGCTTTGCCATCGTCATCCTCGGACGCGTGAGCAACGCGATCGCGTTCGAGGATGACGATGGCCTAGGCAACATTCAAAGGCGCCGTCGCGACCACCGCCACTCCACGATCGTCGATCCAGGTAATCTCGATAACGCCGGGACCCGGCACCCGCATTTGAAACGACAGATACGGGTTGGCCGAAATTCCGGGACCGAACTCGGCGCGAAACACATCCCGGCCGTCGAACTTGGCAATGAACGTATTGATGATATCGCGCGGAATGGGCTTGCCGGTCTTATCGTGACGGTTGCCGGTTTCCATCACATGCCGGACCAATGTCTTCACCTCGACGACGTCGCCGACCTTTACGCTGTCGGGAAGCTTGATGCGAGGATCGGGGGCAGCCATTCGTCTGTGCTCCTAAATCCCGCAACCGCCGATGGTGACTTTGACGCGTGTCGTCGAAATCAGCATGTCGCCGCTCGAAAGTTCGGCCAGCACGATCACGTCTTGCGTCTTCGCCAGACGCATGCGGCTTTGCACGCGCGCGACGGCATTCACCGGCGCAAGGTGAAACGTCGCGACGTGCGCGTGCGGGTTGGCGGTCGAGAGAAGGTGAATGGCCTTGACGTGATCGGCGTCCGTCATCGGGCTTTCGATGGCAATCGTGATCGGCACAAAGTTGCCGTTGTCCGCGGTCTCGGGAAGGTCGACGGCTATTTTGCCGTCAACCGGCGTCGCGGTCCCGACGATGCGCGCGAATTCATCCTTGAACTCTTGGCTCGGTGCAAAAGAAGCCGCTGCGCTGCTATCATCCGCATGGACGACGAACGGCGCCAAGCCGACCGCCGCCACGCCGGCGACGACGAACGCCCGGCGGCTCAGGACGTAAATGTCGATGCGGTCTCGCACCCGTGCTGCCTTGAATAGAGGATGTCAATTGGCGTCATATATAGGGATGAGGCCGCGCCGGCCCCAACCTTACCATTTATTTTCCTGACATGACCGTCCGCTCGTGGCAAATGTCCGGCAAAACCGGCGTTAAGAATGAGAAGTGACGGCGCACCGGAATAGAGGCGGAGATTAGGGGCGGGAATGACCGGGATCACGCGCCGCGAATTCAACGTGTTGGCAACGGGCGTAAGCCTGGCGACGGTATCGCAACTCTCCCGCCCGGCGTTGGCCGCTGGCCCGGCGAAGATCGTGATCATCGGCGGCGGTCCAGGCGGCGCGGCGGTCGCAAACCGCTTGAAGTCGGCCGACCCGGCGCTCGACATCACGCTCGTCGAGCCCAAGGAAAAATACACGACCTGCTTTTATTCGAACCTTTATCTCGGCGGCTTTCGCTCCTTCAAATCCATTACGCATGATTATGCGGGTGTGAAGAAGCGTGGCATCACCCTCGTGACCGATACGGCGACGGGCATCGACACGACGGCGAAAACGGTGACGCTCGCCAAAGGCTCGCCGCTGCCATACGACCGCCTCGTCGTCGCGCCCGGCATTGATTTCAAATACGACGCCATCGAAGGCTATTCACCGGAAGCGGCCAAGATCATGCCGCACGCCTGGCAGGGTGGCGAACAGACATGGCTCCTGAAGGAAAAACTATTGGCGCTTCCGGACGGCGGGCTCGTCGTGATGGCGGTGCCGCAGAACCCCTATCGCTGCCCGCCGGGCCCCTACGAGAGGGCCTGCATGATCGCGCACTTCCTGAAGACCAGGAAGCCAAAAGCCAAGCTCGTCATATTCGATGCGAAAAAGACCTTTTCGAAGCAGGCCGTCTTCGAGCAGGCGTTCGACGAGTATTATAAGGACATCGTCGAGATCAATCTGACGAACGAGATCGATGATTTCTCGGTCGTCAAGGTCAACGCCGCGACGGGCGCGGTCACCACCAAAGCAGGGCGCGCCGAACGTGCGGCGCTGGCCAATATCATTCCGCCACAGAAAGCCGGTGCGATTGCCGCTAGCGCCGGTCTCACCGAGGGGGACTGGTGCCCGGTGCACCCGGAAAACTTCGCCTCGACCAAAGCCAAGGACGTCTATGTGTTGGGCGACGCCGCGATCGCGCTCGATATGCCGAAGTCAGCCTATTCCGCCGTCAGCCAAGCGAGCGTCGTGGCGGCTGATATCATTGCCGACCTTCACGGTAAGCCGCGCGTGCCGGGCCGCTATCGAAACACCTGCTGGTCGATGGTCGCGCCCGATAACAGCGCCAAGATCGGCGGCGATTATGTGCCTGCAACCAAAGACGGAAAGTCCTATCTTGAAGTCAAGGACCCGTTCATCTCAAAGGCCGACGACAGCGCCGATCTCCGCCGCCAAGTCTTCCAGGAAAGCGCCGACTGGTATCAGACCATCGTCGAAGACCTCTTCGGCGAAGTCCCGCCGCAACCGACGCTTCCCAACTTCCGCAATCCTTAAACTTTATCGCGCAGCATCGTGCCGGGCCGGAGGGATGGCCTATGTATCTGCAAGATAGGCGCTGCCGCACAATCGTGATTAATTAGGCTCAGAATAGCCCCGGAAGGCCCCACCCTGGAAATCCAGGCGAGGGCCACCCAAGTTGACGTATACGTCAACCAATGATACCAGGCGCGCTGAGATGATCGCCTTGCGCAGCCCTTATGGGAGGCACGGAAATGGCACCCGTCGTTCTGCTGGTGGTGGCTTTGGCCGCCGTTTTGGCACTGGGCATGATGCGCGCTCCCCTTTGGGGCTGGGCCGCTGCCGTCGGCGTCTGGACGCTTCTGGCGACCGGAGGCAGCGTTGGCCTCTTCTCATGGATCGCGTGGCTGCCGTTCGTGGCGCTCGCCGTGCTGTCGATCCCATCCGTTCGCAGAAGCCTGATCATCGCGCCGGTTTTCGCTCAGATCCGCAAGATCCTGCCGCGCGTATCCGACACGGAAGCCCAGGCCCTTGAAGCAGGCACCGTCGGATTCGACGCCGAGTTGTTCTCCGGCACGCCCGACTGGGACAAGCTCAAATCCATTCCGCCGATCGAGTTGACGCCTGAAGAGCGCGCCTTCCTCGATGGCCCGACCGACGATCTCTGCCGCATGATCGACGATTGGCAGGTGCGCCATAACCTGCACGATATCCCCGACGAGATCTGGGACTTCGTCAAGAAAAACGGCTTCCTCGGCATGCTGATCTCGAAGGATCATGGCGGCCTCGGTTTCTCTCCGCAGGCGCAATCGCTCATCCTCGGAAAGATCGCCTCGCGTTCGCCGGATGTTGTCACCATCGTCATGGTGCCGAACTCGCTCGGCCCCGGCGAACTGATCGAGAAGTACGGTACCGACGAGCAGAAGCACTATTACCTGCCGCGCCTCGCGCGTGGCGATGAAGTGCCCTGTTTCTCGTTGACCGGCCCAACGTCGGGCTCGGACGCCGCCACGATGCGCGACATCGGTTACGTCGCCCGCGACACGTTCCAGGGCAAGGACACGCTCGGCGTTCGCCTATCGTGGGACAAGCGCTATATTACGCTTGGACCGAAGGCGACGCTCGTCGGCCTCGCGTTCCGCCTGTTCGACAAGGACAACCTGCTCGGCAAGGGCGAGGACGTCGGCATCACTCTGGCTTTGATTCCGGCCGATCATCCGGGCGTAAATATCGGCCGCCGCCATTTGCCCTCGGGCGCCGCGTTCCCGAACGGCCCAAACTGGGGCAACGACGTCTTTATCCCGATGGACTGGATCATCGGCGGCGACAAAATGGCCGGTAACGGCTGGCGCATGCTGATGGAGTGCCTGTCGGCCGGCCGCGCCATTTCGCTGCCGTCGTCGGCGACAGCCGGCGCCAAGACGATGCTGCGCGTCACCTCCGCTTATGCCCGCATTCGGAAGCAATTCGGTTTGCCCGTCTCGCGCATGGAAGGCGTCGAGGAAGCACTCGTCCGTATTATTGAGACGGCTTACGTCAACGAGGCGGCCCGCGCCATGACGGCGTCGATGGTTTCGCGCGGCGAGAGGCCATCGGTCATTTCTGCGCTGATGAAATACCAGACGACTGAGAAGATGCGCCGCGCCGTGAACGACGCGATGGACATCCACGGCGGCCGCGGTATCTGCGACGGGCCGTCGAACTACCTGCAGTCGGCGTATCAGATGGTTCCGGTCGGCATCACGGTCGAGGGCGCCAACATTCTCACGCGCACGCTGATCACGTTTGCCCAAGGAGCGCTGCGCTCGCATCCCTATCTCTACAAAGAGGTGCAGGCGGCGCAAAATCCCGACAAGGCGCGTGGGCTCGATGCCTTCGTGGACGCCTTCAACAATCACATCTCCTTTTCGCTTTCGAACGCGACGGGCGGTTTTGTCCACAATCTGACCGGCGGCGCTTTCGTGAAGGCGCCGGACCACGCGCTACGCATGTCGCATTGGTATCGCCAGCTCGGCCGCGCAAGCCGGTCCTTTGCCTTTGTCGCGGATTTGACGGTCGCGCTGCTCGGCGGCGGCCTCAAGACCAAGCAGAAAATCACCGGCCGCATGGCCGACGCGCTGTCCGAACTTTACATGCTGTCGGCGACGCTGAAGCGCTACGACGATGACGGCCGCCCGGAAGGCGACGAGCAACTCGTCGAGCTTGCGGCCGAAAATGCCCTCTTCGGCTTCCAGGAAGCCATCGGCGGTGTGGTCGACAACTTCCCCGTCGCTTGGGCGCGGCCATTGATGCGCGTCGTCGTGTTTCCGCTCGGCCGTCGCCACAAACCGGCGTCCGATGCGCTGGGCCACCGCGTCGCCCGCCATGTGCTGCAACCGGGCGCGGTCCGTGACCGCCTCACGCGCGATATCTACGTTTCTAAGGACGTCAACGATCCGACCGGTATTCTGGAGGTCACGCTCGAAAAGGTGATCGCCGCCGAACCGGTTGAGAAAAAACTCGAAAAAGCTATCCGCGAAGGTCAGGTGCAGCGCTATCATGGCAACGATTGGTTTGCGGAAGCGCAGGCCAAGGGCGTCATCACGGCGGCGGAAGCCGAACAACTTCGCGAGGTCGAACGGCTCGTGGCGCGCGTCATTGCAGTCGACCATTTCGATCCCGCCGAAGTGAAACCGAATTATATCTCGCTCGGCCACAACGTCCGTGGCGGCGAGAGTCTGGCCGCGGAATAGCGTCCGCTCAGTCTGTATGTGTTGAGGTGAACGATGACGGAAGGTGCGGCTGAGGTGAGCGGTCTCAATTTGAAAGACTGGCGCTATTCGGTGGACGGCGAGGGGATCGCCTGGGCGATCTTCGACCGCGAGGGCGAAAGCATGAACTCGCTTGGCCGCCGCCCGATCGAAGAATTGGCCGAGATCATCTCGCGCGCCGAGACTGATGCGGCGGCCAAGAAGATCCGCGGCCTCGTCATCATGTCGGGGAAGGATCGCGGCTTCATCGTCGGCGCCGACATTCGCGAGTTTGAAACCTTCACGAGCGAGCAGGATGTCGTCGCGGCGCTGAAGCCCGTCAACGAGCTGTTCGAACGGATCGAAAAGCTGTCCGTTCCGGTCGTCGCGGCAATCCACGGCGTCTGCGTCGGCGGCGGCCTCGAACTTATCCTCGCCTGCCATTACCGCATCGCCACGCGAGACGATTCCACCCGTGTCGGCTTCCCGGAAGTGAAGCTCGGCATCTTCCCGGGCTTTAACGGCACGGCACGCTCGATCAAGCAGGCGGGTCCGATGGCCGCGATGCAATTGATGCTGACGGGCGGCATGATCCGTTCGTCCGTGGCCCGCGCTCAAGGCCTGATCGACCAACTCGTCGGCAGCCCAGGTGAACTCCATTGGGCGGCCCGGAAGGCCGTGCTGCAGAACCGCCGCTCGAAGTCGGCAGGCACCGTCAAGATGTTGCTCGCGAAATGGCCCGCTCGCGGTTTCCTTGCCGGCAAGATCCGCCAGGAGACGGCGAAGAAGGTCCGCGAAGATCACTATCCCGCGCCCTTCCGCCTGATCGAGCTGTTCGAAAAATACGGCGGCGATCTCCAGACCATGAAGCGCGAGGAGACGAAAGCTTTCGCGCCGCTGATGATGTCGGATACGTCGAAGAACCTCCGCCGCGTCTTCCGCCTGACGGAGCTTCTGAAAGCTCAAGCGCCGAGAGGGTTCAAATGGCGGCCGAGCCGTGTCCATGTCATCGGTGCCGGTACGATGGGCGCTGATATCGCCGGTGTCTGCGTTGCGTCGGGCATGGAAGTGACACTGCAAGATATTTCGCCCGAGCAGCTTGAAAAGGGCATCAAAGCCCAAGGCAAGCTCTTCGCTCGCAAGTTCAAAACCAAAGCCACGCGCGACGCCGCCAAGGCACGCCTGATCGCGGATCCCGAAGGCAAGGGCGTCGGCCGTGCCGATGTTGTCATTGAAGCCATCGTCGAACGGCTCGACATCAAGCAGAAGCTCTTTGCCGATCTTGAAACCAAGATCAAACCCGGCGCGGTGTTGGCGACCAATACGTCGTCACTGAAGCTCGAAGACATCGCCGCGCCGCTGCGCGACCCCGGCCGCCTTATCGGCCTGCACTTCTTTTCGCCCGTACAGCAGATGCCGCTCGTCGAAGTGGTTCGCGGCGCCAATACCCGCGACGACGAAGTGAAGAAGGGCGCGACGTTCGTAACGGCCATCGACAAGTTCCCGCTGATCACGAAGGACGTGCCGGGCTTCCTCGTCAACAAGGTGCTGACGCCCTATATGTTCGCCGCCATGACGCGACTGGAGCAGGGCGACGACAAGGAAAAGATCGACGAAGCCGCGCGCGCGTTCGGAATGCCGATGGGTCCGATCGAACTCGCGGATAACGTCGGTCTCGATATCTGCGCCCACGTCGCGAATATCCTCGGCCAGTCGAGCGAAGGTTCCAGGCTCGATCGCCTCGTCGCTTCCGGTCGCCTCGGCAAGAAGACAGGCGAAGGTTTCTACGTCTGGAAGGACGGAAAGCCCGTCAAATCAGATAAGAAGTACCCGAAAGCCGAACTCGAATTGCTCGGCCGCGACCTCGTCGCGCCGATGATCGACGAAGCCCAGAAGTCGCTCGACGACGGCGTGGTCGAAACCGCCGATCTCGTCGATGCCGGCATGATCTTCGGCACCGGATTCGCACCGTTCCGCGGCGGCCCGCTGCACTACAAGCAGAGCGTCGCCGCCAAAAATCCCGCGCCGGCAGCGCAAGCTGCCGCCGCAGCGGAGTAACGAATCTCCCTCGCTTCACCCCTCCCCCTTGCGGGGAGGGGCCGGGGTGGGGGTTAACCCATCCAACCGCGACGGCCTGGTCGTCGCGCCGCAATCATCACCCCACCCCTAACCCCTCCCCGTCGAGGGGAGGGGATAAACGGAGGAATGCATGACACGAGAACTTCGGCGCGTTGCGGTGATCGGCGGTGTCCGCATCCCATTCTGCCGGTCAAATACGTTTTACGCCGACCAGTCGAACCTCGACATGATGGCGGCTGCGCTCGGAGGTCTCGTCGATCGTTACGGCCTCAAGGGCCAGCATATCGACGAAGTCGTCGGCGGCGCGGTCGTCACGCATTCGAAGGATTTCAATCTCGCGCGCGAAGCCGTGCTCTCGACCAAGCTCGCCCCCTCGACGCCGGGCGTCACACTGATCCAGGCCTGCGGAACGTCGCTGCAATCGGCGCTGATGTCGGCCGGCAAGATCGCGACGGGCGAAATCGAAAGCGCGATCTCGGTCGGCTCCGACACGACGTCGGACGCGCCGATCGTCTTCTCGAAGAAGTTTTCCAAGCGCCTGATCGAAGTGCAGCAAGGCAAATCGGCAATGGCCAAGGTGAGAGCCTTCAAGGGTCTGTCGCCCGCCGAGCTGGCGCCGCAGCCGCCATCCGTCGCCGAGCCGCGTACTGGCCTGACGATGGGTCAGCATTGCGAATTGATGGCTCAGGAATGGCACATCGCGCGCGCCGACCAGGATCAGCTCGCCTATGAAAGCCACAGAAAAGGCGCTGCCGCCTACGACGAAGGCTATATGGATGATCTCGTCATTCCGTATGCCGGTGTCTTCCGCGACAACAACCTGCGCGCCGATCTCACGCTCGAAAAGCTGGCTTCGCTGAAAACCGCATTCGAGAAATCGGAACGCGGCACGCTGACCGCCGGCAACTCGACGCCGCTGACAGACGGCGCCGCCACCGTCCTACTGGCGTCCGAAGAATGGGCAAAGCAACGCAATTTGCCGATCCAGGCGTATCTCACCTATGGCCAACACATCGCCAACAATTTCGTCGGCGGTGACGGTCTGCTGATGGCCCCCACGATTGCCGTTTCGAAAATGCTCGACCGCGCCGGGCTGACGCTTCAGGACTTCGATTTCTACGAGCTTCACGAAGCCTTCGCCGCGCAGGTGCTGTGCACGCTGAAAGCCTGGGAAGATCCCGAATACTGCAAGACGCATTTGGGCAAGGATGCGCCGCTTGGCTCGATCGATCGCTCGAAGCTGAACGTCAAGGGCTCGTCTCTCGCGTTTGGGCATCCGTTCGCGGCAACCGGCGCGCGTATCGTCGGCAACCTCGCGAAACTGTTGTCGACCAAGGGCGGGCGAGGCCTTATTTCCGTCTGCACCGCGGGCGGCATGGGCGTGACCGCAATCATGGAATCCCCAACCACCATCGAAGCGCGCGCCGCATAAGGGCCCAGGCAGCTTAAGGACTTGCCGGGAAGACTCTCACGCGGCAATGCGTTATGGACCTCGCGGCCACCGGCAGCGAGGGCCAGCAGCGAGGGAACGGCGCATGGGCGCGAAAGACGATAAGCAACTCGAAGCAGCGCGCGTGCTTGTCCGCAAGCTGGCGGAACGCCTGAACGCTGACGGCTGGGTGCGCCTGTGGGATGGCACGCGCCTGCCGCTTGGCGACGCGCCGAAATCGAACTTCGAAATCTCGATCCGTGACCCGGGTGTGATCGGCGCCATCTTGCGGCGGCCTTCGCTCGATTCGATCATCCGCCAATACGTCGAGAAGGGAATCGACTTTTCAGGCGGCACGCTCGTCGATTTTGGCTTAGGCCTTCAAGACGGCCGCAAGTCCGTGAAATTGAAACTGGCCGAAGTCGCGAGCCTAGCCCTGAAGCTCGCGCCGTTTCTGTTCGCGAAGACGGCCGACGCCCGCGACGCCCACGGCTTCCAAGGCGAGATCACCGGCAAGAACCGCAAGACCGACGACAACAAGGCCTACATCCAATTTCACTACGATCTCTCGAATGATTTTTACGCGCTCTTCCTCGACCCCGAGATGGTCTACTCGTGCGCCTACTACACCGACTGGTCGAACGACGTCGCCCGGGCCCAGCACGACAAGCTTGAAATGATCTGCCGGAAACTACGGTTGAAGCCCGGCGACCGGATGCTCGACATCGGCGCTGGTTGGGGCGGACTGCTTTGCCATGCGGCTCAGAACTACGGCGTCACCGCGCACGGCGTGACGCTATCGGAAGAACAGCTCGCGTTCGCGCGCGCCAAGGCGAAACGCCTCGGCATCGATGACCGCGTCACCTTCGAGTTATCCGATTATTCGAAGCTCACCGGAACCTACGATAAGATCGCGTCCATCGGCATGTACGAACACATTGGGCTGAAGAATATTCCGGCCTACATGCGCAAAGTGCGCTCGCTGTTGAGCGATGACGGCTTGTTCCTCAATCACGCCATTTCGCGCCGCGCGCCGAAGCATAAGCCGGGCTTGCTCAAAGGCCGTATGCGGCCCGAGAAGAAAGCCATCGCCAAATACATTTTCCCAGGCGGCGAACTCGACGACATCGGCCATTCGATTGCGGCCATGGAGCGCGCGGGCTTTGAGGTGCATGACGTCGAAGCATGGCGGCTGCATTACGCGCGCACATGCCAGCTCTGGTGCGAACGCCTGATGGCGAACAAGGACCAGGCGATTCAATACGTCGGCGAGGAGAAATATCGCATTTGGATCGCGTATCTCGCGGGCGTCAGCCTCGCATTCTCGCGCGGCACGCTGCGGCTGTTCCAGACGCTGGCGTCGAAATCCGCAAAGCGGGAGCCGGTATTACCGCCGACGCGCGCCGATCTCTACCGCTGAGGCCCTGCAGTCTTTCTGAGGTGCATCTCGCAGCGCGCGCGGATCTCACCGAGGTCCGCCAGCGACCGCTCAATGTCGTGCCGCTTCGCTTCGAGATCGTCGATGGCAGCGACAACCTTATCGAGCAGAAGCCGCGTCTGCGCCAACTGCCCCGGATCGGAATCGTAAAGCAACAGGTACTCGCTGACATCGTCTACCGTGAAGCCGAGATTGCGCCCGCGCAGAATGAGAATGAGCCGCGCACGGTCACGCTTTGAATACTTCCGTGTCATGCCGACCCGCTCGGGAGCAATCAACCCTCGGCTCTCGTAGAAGCGGATCGTGCGCGTCGTGATCCCGAATTCCTTCGCCAGCGCCGAGATCGAGTACGATGTCTCGCGCGGCTTTTCGCGCTGGGCGGCCTCACTGCGGGCAAGCGGGGCGGTTTTGGCGGTCATGCCGGTTTGCCGCGTTTGGCTTCTTCGGCGGCTAGCTCTTTCTTCGACAGTTTCCCGATCATCGTTTTGGGCAGAGTGTCGCGAAACTCGACAGCGGCTGGCATCTCTATTTTTGAGATCTTGGGCTTCAGGAACTCCATGATCTCAGGCGCGGTCGCCGACATGCCGCTCTTCAATTTGATGAAGGCCTTGGGCGCTTCGCCACGATAGGCGTCGGGAATGCCGATGACGGTGACTTCCTCGACCGCGGGATGAGCATAGATCGCCTCCTCGACGCGGCGCGGGTAAACATTGAAGCCCGAGCAGATGATGAGGTCCTTGATCCGGTCGACGATAGCGAAATACCCGCGCGCATCCATGATCGCGACATCACCGGTCCGCAGAAAATCGCCGACGAACTGCTTTTCCGTCTCCTCTGGCCTATTCCAGTAGCCCTTCATCACCTGCGGCCCTTTGGCACAAAGCTCGCCGCGTTCGCCTTGCGGAACCTCTCTCGTCGGGTCGTTGAGGTCGCGCAGCGAGATGATCGTGCCAGGCAGCGGAAGCCCGATCGAGCCGGAGACGGGTTCGCCCTCGATCGGATTTGCCGTCAGCACCGGCGACGTCTCCGACAAACCATAACCCTCAACGACTTTCGTTTGCCGGGCGAGCGCCTCAAATTTGAGCTTCGTCTCCATCGGCAGCGGTGCGCCGCCCGACAAGCAGAACCTGAGCGACGAGAAATCAAAGGAATGGATGTCGGGGTAGTTCAGCATCGCCGTCAAAATCGTTGGCACGACCGGCATCATCGTCGGCTTTTCACGATGGATGAGCTTCACGGCTTCGGCCAACTGGAAGCGCGGCATCAGCACGATTTTGGCCGCAAACTCCACGCCGACCGTCATCACGACCGTCATTGCGAAGACGTGGAACAGCGGGAGGGCGCCAAGCATGATCTCCTCGCCGTGCTTGAAGCCCACGCCCCAGGCGACAACCTGCTTCGTATTCGCCACGATATTGGCGTGCGTCAGCATTGCGCCCTTGGGTGTGCCTGTCGTGCCACCTGTGTACTGCAACACCGCAATATCGTTGTCCGGGTCGATCTCGACCGGGGCGGGAGGCGTGGCAGTGGCCGCGATATCGAGGCCGTCCAGAATACGCGTTGCAACCGATGACGCGGCGACATTGGCGATGTCCTTCCGCTTGAAGATCCTGAAAAGCACCGATTTCAGCGGCGAAAGCACGCTGCTGAACGGCACGACGACCGCACGCGTAATGACGTCCGCCTGAAGCAACGCCTCGATCTTGGTAAACAGCATCGCCAGATCATGCGTGACCATGATCTCCGTTTCGCTGTCGTTGGCCTGAAACGTCAGCTCTTCGACAGTATACAGGGGGTTGAAGTTGACGACGGTTCCACCCGCTTTGAGTATTCCAAAATAGTACACGATGAAAGTCGGGGTATTCGGCAGGAAAAGGCCGACTTTTGTGCCTCGTTTTACTCCAATGCGTTGTAACCCGGCTGCGACTCTGTCGACCTCGGCGGCGAGATCGGCGTAGGCCGTTATACGCCCGAGGAAGCTGACCGCTGGGTTTCGCGGGAAACGCCTTGCCGCGCGCTCTAGAAGCTCGTGGACGGCCTCTGTGGTAATCGGCATGCGCCAATCGACCCCAGCCGGGTAATTATCGACCCACGGGGGCGATATCTCGGACACAGGCGAGGCGGCTTCTGCTTTCATGGCTGTCCGGTGCTCGATTTTATTTTATCCGGATCGCGTTGACCTTCGCTGGAGATGTCGTAAACCGTTCGGGACCAGCAAGGGACGCGCGAATATTAGACAACTTTCGGTAGCCAGCGCTAGCGCTCTATGGCTCGTATGAACACCTCTCCGCAGGGTGGCGGACGAGTAAGGCCGGACTGCAATGCGCTGAGCGCGACGGTCCGTACCTGGACTTCGCGGTTGTTTAAGGATAAGTGACCCCCCCGCTTGCTGATGTAGTGGTCTTGATTTAGGTAGATGCCAAGCAAAACTGGCCCGTCGCAGTGAATTGCGAGGGTGGGAGAGGCCGATGGACGAAGTCGCGACTAAGGTTATTGATATCCTCAAGAAGCATATGAAGGAGCCGCGCGACGATATCTCGCTCGACACCCAGCTTACAGATCTCAAGATTGAGTCACTTGATCTTGCGATGATCGTTTTCGATATCGAAGATGGCTTCGGGATTGAGATCCCATATAACGCCAATGAAGAAGTCGAAGCGTTCAAGACTGTTGGTTCAGTCGTTGATCGCGTGAAGTCGTTGATGGCCGCGAAGCAGGCTTCCGCAGCCAAAGCTTAACGGCCGCGAGCGATCTTCTGTCGAAATCGAAGTGTGAAGACCGGAACCCCCTTCCCGGGGGTTTCCGCGCATTCGCCAGACAAGAAAGATTGAAGATGTCGAATGGTAAGCCGGGACGCCGAGTCGTCGTCACGGGTCTCGGAGTCGTAACTCCGATCGGTCAGAATGTTCCTGATTTCTGGGCGAGCTTGAGAGCAGGTAAATCGGGCGTCAGCAATCTCGAAGGATTCCCTGTCGACGATCTCAAGATCTTGATCGCCGCGCAAATCAAAGGTTTCGATCCGAAGCAACGCCTGAAGCATTTCAAGCGCGACCGGATCATCTCGCTTGCCGACCGCTATTCCTGGTTCGCCGCCGCGGCTGCAGACGAAGCCGTGAAGATGTCAGGCCTCGAGATGCCGCTCGTTGATCCCTATCGTTCGGCTTGCATCATCGGTTCCGGAGCCGGCGGTCTGACGACCTTCGAGACCGCGTATCGCGACCTCTTCATTCTAAACAAGCGCGCGACCCATCCGCTGACGCTTCTTCGCATCATCGGCTCGTCGGCCGCCGCCCACGTCGGCATCGAATTCGGCGTCAAAGGCCCGACCTTCGCAACCTGCTCGGCATGCTCGACCGCGACACACGCAATTGGCCTCGGCCGCGACTACATTCGCGACGGCCTCGTCGACGTTGCGATCGTCGGCGCATCCGAGTCCGTCATCACCTACGGAACGATGAAGGCTTGGCAGGCGCTCCACGTGCTGTCGCCGGAAGGCTGCTTCCCGTTTGCGAAGAAGCGCAACGGCACGGTGCTCGCTGATGGCGCCGGCATTCTCGTTCTCGAAAGCCTCGAACATGCGCAGGCGCGCGGTGCGACAATCCTCGCCGAACTGCGCGGCTTTGGCATGGCCTCCGATAGCCAAGACATGGTCAAGCCGACTGTCGAAGGTCCGAGCGAAGCCATGTTCAACGCGCTTGCCGAAGCCGGCATCAAGCCCGAGGACATCGATTATCTGAATGCGCACGGCACCGCGACCGCCGATAATGACATCAACGAGACGAAGGCGATCAAGAACGTCTTCAAGGATCACGCTTATAAGCTCGCCATCTCGTCGACGAAGTCGATGCACGGTCATCCGCTCGGCGCGGGCGGAGGCGTCGAAGCCGTTGCAACGATCATGGCGATGCAGGAGAACTGGGTGCCCCCGACGATCGGTCTCGACGAACCGGGCGACGGTTGCGATCTCGATTACGTCCCGAATGTCGGCCGCGATATGAAGCTTGGCTACACGATGTCGAACTCCCTCGCATTCGGTGGCTTGAACACCTCGCTCGTGTTCGGGCCGGCGCCGAAGTGATCAAATTGAAGCTCGGCCGTCGCCAAATGTCTTCGCACCGGCCGTTCTTCGCGATTGCAATAAAGGCGTTGCGCCGCGCAAACAGCAAATCCTGCGCAACTTTCACGCGCGCAGGACGTTTTGTTTGCACCCAAGGGCAGTAAAGCGCTTGATGGCGACCTCTCTCAATGAGACACTTCCAAATTGCGGCCGCTTTCTAGTCCCGGTCGCGAAGCTCTGATCGGGATTGTGCGGTATGCGAAAGATCGTCATCCGGGCCGGGAGTGTTGCCATTCGCGCAAGACTCCTCGACACGCCAACGGCGGAGCGAATATGGGCCGCGCTTCCGATTCAATCGGCAGCGCGCACATGGGGCGCTGAAATCTACTTCGATGCGCCGGTAAGCTCTGCGGCTGAGCCTGACGCCCGCGTCACCGTAAAAGCCGGCGACATTGTCTTTTGGCCCGAAGGTGACGCCATCTCGATCGGCTTCGGCCCAACACCGCTTTCAAGAACACGCGGTGAGATTCGCATGGCAGGTCCATGCAATGTTTGGGCGGAGGCGCTCGACGACGTTCGCCAGCTCAAGGCCATACATCCCGGCGTCGCCATATCGGTCAGCGAAGCCGATTGTTGAGCGCATTGGTTCTCATGCTTGACGTGCTGTTCGGATGGGTCTCGTGACTCTCAGGTCGGTTGCCTGCATCGACGATCTCCGGCGCTTAGCGCATCGCCGTGTTCCGAGCGATTTCATGGGCTATTACGAATCCGGTTCTTATTCGGAGACGACGCTCGCCGCCAATCTCCGCGATCTTTCAAACATTCGCATTCGTCAGCGTGTCTTGGCCGGCGCCGCCAATCGCAACCAATCCCAGACCGTACTTGGCGTGATGCAGCCTTTGCCGCTCGCGTTGGCGCCGGTCGGCTTGAGCGGCATGGCTTATCGAGATGGCGAAATCGCTGCGGCCCGTGCCGCCGAAAAGGCCGGCATTCCCTACACACTGAGCACGCTGTCGATCTGCTCGATCGAGGATGTCGCGGCCGCGGTCACGAAGCCGTTCTGGTTTCAGCTCTACTTCATGAAGGATCGTGGCTTCGTCGCGGATCTCATTGCTCGCGCGCGCAAGGCAAACTGCAGCGCTCTCGTCTTGACGGTCGACCTGCAAGTGCTCGGTCAACGCCACCGCGACGTACGCAGCGGCCTCACGGTTCCGCCGCGGATCAATCTCGCCACCATCGGACGCATCGCATCGAAACCGGCATGGATCGCGAATGTTCTGATGGGCAAGCGCAAGACCTTCGGCAATGTGGTTGGCCGCATTCCCGGCACCGAGAATCTCAGCTCCTACATGGACTGGATTCAAAGCCAGTTCGATCAGGCGTTGTCGTGGGACGATGTTGCGTGGATTCGCGAACAGTGGTCCGGCAAGCTCATCATCAAAGGCATCATGGACGTCGATGACGCGCGGCTCGCGGTCAAGAGCGGCGCGTCGGCGATCGTCGTTTCCAATCACGGCGGCCGCCAGCTCGACGGCGCGGCATCGTCGATTTCGATGCTGCCGCGTATCGTCGACGCCGTCGGCTCCGACGTCGAGGTCTTCTTCGATGGCGGAATTCGCTCCGGCCAGGACGTGTTCCGTGCACTCGCGCTCGGAGCACGGGCGTGCCTGCTCGGGCGCAGCTATCTTTATGGTCTCTGCGCTGCGGGCGAGGCCGGTGTCGGCAAGGCGATTGATCTCATCGCCAAAGAGCTCGACGTGACGATGGCGCTTGCCGGCGTTCGCACCATCGACCGGATATCGCGCGACTGCCTCGAGAGCTAAGTCCAGAACGAGTCAGCCGGTTGCTCCGGCCGTCGCATTTCTCATTGTCGACGCCGTGCTGCCGATGCCCCAATCGCGCCGACGCTACATAAGTTTTGAACGCCGTTTCAGCCATCAAAGCTTACGGGAATGTATGGCAAGTTTTTATGCAGATGCCTGCGTACCCAGCAAATAAGCGCGCGCTTTCCTGCCAATTTGGTTGAAATTCCGCAGAAGAATGTAGGCTATGCCAAGTCGACCGCTCTGGCACGAAATGTGCGCTTACAAATTCGTAAGGTAACTTTGCCTGGACGCCGGACATGGCGGAACAGGCCCAGAGGGGAGTCGCTTATGGCCGATCAATCCACGGCAATGCTGACGATTTTCACCGAGTTCTATTTCTTTCTGACCATCGTTTTGATGTTCTTCATTCACATCGGCTTCTGCATGTACGAAGTTGGCGTCGCGAGAACGAAAAACGTTCAACACACGTTGCTGAAGAATGCGATGGCAATCCCCGTCGTTGGTCTCGCCTTCTTCCTGTTTGGCATGTGGATGTACATCGGCCTGCAAGGCTGGCCGGTGAATTCGACGACAGTCAGTTTTGCGACCGGGTTCGAACCTTGGTCTGAAAAGCTCGCTCCCAATCTTTCGGATCGGATTTCCGGCGTCTTCTGGGGAGCATTTGCGCTCTTTGGCATGACCGCGGCGTCGATCGTGTCTGGCTCGATCATCGAACGCGCGAAAACGTCGGGCTTCCTGATCATTGCGATCTATGTCGGTGCGGTTGCTTGGGTCATTCCGGCGGCGTGGGGTTGGTCCGGTAACGGCTGGATGACCCAATATCTCGGATTTCACGATCAGTATTGCTCGGCGGTTCTTCACTCTGTTTCCGGCTTCGCGGCCCTTGGCGTTCTCCTCAATCTTGGCCCGCGCATCGGCAAGTTCGCGTCAGACGGTACGCCGCGCGAAATTCCGGCGCACAATCCGTGGATGGTCACCGTCGGTCTCTTCATGATCTACGTCGGCTTCTTCGGCTTCTATGCCGCCTGCCATATCCCGATGGCCAATGTCGCGGCTGAAGGCCAGCCCGCTTACTGGACGGCAACGAACATCTACGGCTTCCCGATCACACTCTCGGGTGTCACGATGAACTTCCTGCTTGCCCTCTTCGGCGGCATGATGACGGCCTACCTCGTATCGAACGGTAATGCCTTCTGGACCTTCTCCGGTGGTCTGACCGGACTGATCTCGGCAAGCGCCGGCAACGACCTGTACCACCCCGTTGTCGCGCTCGCGATCGCGGTCGTCGGTACAGTCATGGCGTACTACGCGCACAACTGGGTCGAGAAAAAGTACAAGCTCGACGATGCCGTGGGCGCGGTTGCGGTGCATGGCTATTGCGGACTGTTCGGAGGCATCGTCGCCGGGTTTGCGCTTTGGGGCTATCCCGCGATTATGCCGAGTACCGGCGCGGCTGTGGCCCTTTCCGAAGGAGCCGGATGGTTCGGCACCAACGCGGAAGGTCTGCCGATCGTAACTCCGATCGGCAACGCCATCGGCTCGTTTGTGTTCGCAATCGGGTTCGGCCTGATCCCGGGATATGTCCTCGGCAAAATCCTGAAGATGCTCGGCTTGCTCCGTGTCGATGCGAAGGTTGAGCTGACCGGTCTCGACGGCGAGCACATCAGCACGACGTATCCCAACCTTTCGGGTGCGGAAGCTGCTTTCGAAGCGCTGCAGCGTAAGGAAGTCAGAATTTAAGCTTCGCGCTGGCGGCGGGATAACAAGCCTGCCGCCGGCCGTTTGCATGACCCCCCAATCGAAAGGAGAGTTTCATGAACACCGGCGTCACGACCTTGACCAAGCTTCCCGACATCACCGCCATCTATCCGTTCCACGGTGACGAAGTGCTGTTCGCACTGGGCATTCTCGCGTTTTTCATCGCCTTCTTCATCTTCCAGATCGGCATGGAAACGCGGCATCACAAAGCGATTATCGGTGACTTCACCGCCAGCCCGGCTGAGTAAATATCGCACAACGGAGAACCGCCGGGCCCCTGGCTTCGGAGGAATTCCGTCTTGGAAACCCCGGTCCATTGCTCCCGGACCGGGGTTTTTGATTTGGTCGCGTCCTATTCCAGCCGCTGCAGATTGCGCAGCACGGGGAAGAGCTTCATCCAGATCAATGCAATCGCAATCGTCCCAAGGCCGCCGAGAGCCGCGGCAGGCACCGCGCCGAGAAGAGCCGCAGTCAGTCCGCTCTCGAACTCGCCGAGCTGGTTCGACGCGTTGATGAACAGGAAGTTCACCGCGCCGACCCGCCCGCGCATGTCGTCGGGCGTCGCGAGCTGCACGAGCGAAACACGGATGACGACGCTGATCGTGTCGGCGGCACCCATCACCGCGAGCGCCAGCACGGACAGCCAAACGGTCTGCGAGAGCGCGAACACCACTGTTGCCATCCCGAAGACAATGACCGCCTGGAACATCCGCATCCCGATGTGTCTGGTGATGGCATGGCGAGCTAGAAAGCCTGTCATCATCAAAGCCCCGACCGCTTGCGCGCCGCGCAACATGCCGAGCCCCCACGGTCCGGTATGGAGGATGTCGCGCGCGTAGATCGGCAGCAGCGCGGACGCGCCACCAAGCAGCACAGCGAAAAGGTCGAGCGAAATCGTGCCGAGAATTGCCGGGTGCGTGCGGACAAAATGCGCGCCGGCAAACAGCGCACCTGCCGTCGGCGATTCGCGCGCCGCGGTCGGGCGGTCCAACCTGATCGCACCGTTGAGGATCGCCGCGATCGTCCAGAAAATCGCCATGCAAGCGTAGGGCACGGCCGGAGAGATACCGTAAGCGAGACCGCCGATTGCAGGTCCCGAAATAGCCGCGACCTGGAAAACGCCGGTCGCAAGCGCCGTCGCTTTCTGCAGCATGCCCTCCGGCGCGACGCCCGTAAGCAGTGCAGCCGTGGCAGGACTCTCGAACGCGCCGGCGACACCGAAAAGCGCGACCGCTACGAAAATCTGCGGCACCGTCAGCCAACCCTCGTAGCTGCCCCAGGCGAGAAAAATCGCGGCCGAAGCTTCGACGACTTGGCAGATCTGGATGACACGCTTACGGTCGTACTGGTCCGACGCATGCCCGGCGACGAAAACCAAAATCGCCGTCGGTAGAAATTGCACTAGACCGACCATGCCGAGATCGAACGCGCTGCTCGTCAAGGCATAGACTTGCCAGCCGACGGCGACGGTCAGGATCTGCGACGAAAACTTCGAGAACCCTCGCGCCCATAGAAAGTATTGCAGCGGCCGATGGCGCCAGAGGCTTTGAGTGTCACGAGAGGAGGCGGGCGAACTCATTGATCGGCGGGCGCCGCCTCCATTGCTATGCGCGTCCTAGGGGAACGAAAAACGGCATGTGGCTCGCCGCCTTTCACATCGCATTACGTCACGAGATAACGCCCTTGCAAGCGATGTCCATCGGCCAATCGTGTGGGGCGAGGAAGGAAATACGGCACGAAGGCGAAAAACTCCACGATGAGGCGCGTGACGTACGTGATCTTACCCGCTCCGATGCCGTATCTCCCGTGCACTCGGCGCTATTGGTCGTGTTTTTTGAGCCAAGACGTCATGAAGGCGATCTCGGATTCCTGGGCCTTGACGATGTCTTCAGCGAGTTTGTGCAACTCGGGGTCCTTGCCATACTGAAGTTCGATTTTGGCCATGTCGACCGCGCCTTCGTGATGCGGGATCATACCTTGCACAAAGTCGACGTCGGCGTCGCCGGTCATTTTCATGGTCATCTTCTCGTGCATTTTCATCATCGCATCGTTGAGAGCTTTCGATTCGTCTGACGGAGCAGTGTCCGTCATGTCGCTCATTCCCTTCATACCGCTCATGCCTTTCATGTCGTGCATATTCATGTCTTCGGCTTTTGCAGCCACAAGCGAGAGCGCGAGAGCTGATGTCAGTGTGATAGCGAGCGTTGCAAGTTTCATTGCCTTCAATCCTTCGATGAAATGGGGTAGCGTTTCCGGCCATTCGGATCGCCGAACGCAATCAGTCGGGGCAAAAATAGAACAGGCGCAAATGCTCGAGCGCGCTCGGAGCACGCCGGAGACATCGTGGAATTGGCGGGATCAGGCTTTTGGGGGACGGTCGAGGCCGGAACCGACGCGCCCCGAATGAACGTCCGAGATTTCGAATGCGAGCCTGCCTGAGCGCAGCGGCCGCGGCGAGACGTCATCGGCCGCCAGCAAGGCATGGGCCGCGCATCCAGCCATGGCGCACGCGGAGCGACCGTGGCAGCAGCAGCCATGACCGCAACCCGGCATCGACGATAGACCGGCCGGATGTGCTGTAACGACCGCGGCATCGCGCGGCGTGTGCCGTATCGCGAATGTTCGCAGCGATAGCTTAGCATCGGACGAATTTTGAAGATGAGCGGCCATCGGAGAAGCGGCATGCATGACGTGAGCAATCTCCGCCGGCCTCTGTCCGCCATCGTGATCGCACGCATGCGCAAACGCCATCGTCCCCGAGAGGGAGAAGAGGAGGGCGGTCGCAAGGACGAGCCGTATGACGTCAAAGAGCTTCAAAAAAATCTCACAAGTTGATCGGCAATATACCCCGTAGGGGTATGCAAGGTCAACGCCATTTGATTTTTTCACGCGCCTGCCATCCAATGTCTGACGAACATCTGAGAGGTCGCACATATGCGGTTCGCGATTCGAATGTTGCAGCGGGCGGTAATCCTAGCTCTTGGAGGACTCAGCATTTGGTTGATCGTCGATGTCTTTGAGCTCGTGGACCGTCGGCTGCCGTTGATCCTCGCCCTCATCGCCACCTACGCCATCGGTGCCTATCTCATTCTTCCGCGCGCCGTCAGGATGGGACTCAAGGTTCTCCAGCGCAAGCGCGTGCCGAGCTTCACGATCACCGGAGACGGTCTCCCCGGCGATCCGGTGAATTTGGCTTTGGCCGGCACCTTCGATCAGCTCAGAAATGCGTTTACCGTCGCCGGATGGGTAGAAGCGGACCCCCTGAACCTCGCAAGCTCGTGGCGTATGGCCCGCGCTTTTGTTCTTAACAGGCCGTACCCCACCGCGCCTTTCAGCACCCTCTATCTCTTCGGTCGCGGACAGGACGTCGGCTTTCAAAAGGCGATCGATGACAGTCCGCGAAAGCGGCACCATGTTCGCTTCTGGGCACAGAGCCTCGCGTATGCGGAGGCTGATTTAGCAACACCGGACTTCTGGCTGAACGATCAGCGGCCGTCGAACAACGAGCCCGCGCTCTGGGTCGGAGCCGGCACCAAGGATACCGGTTTTTCACTGACCAGCATGACCTTCCAGATGACCCACGCCACGGACTCCGATACCAACGCCGAACGCAATTACGTCGTCAACGAATTGCGCGACTGCGGAGTGATCGGAAAGGTGACCAATTATAAGACCGGAGACGAGGTGGTGACCAGGCGGGTCAATCATTACGTCACCGATGGCGACATCGCCGTTGCCGACATCGAAGCAATCCCGCATTAGCATTCACGTCGACGAGCGAGCCATTCACCGACGCGACACTCTGATCGGCGCGCGGGCAGCGGTATTGATCAATTCCATCCAACCTGAGCGGCAATCCAGTTCATCAACGCGCCACCGTTGAATGCGATGTCGACCGCGAAAATCGCGAAAATTACCACCACGGCAAAGAGAACTCGCATGTCGTCCATGGAGCGAGAAACGTGCCGGGGTAAGGAAGCGTTCCCGCAGCATCTTTTCGGCCCGATGCCCGCCGTTAACATCCAAGGCGAAATAACCGCTTTCACTCGCGGCTAACCAACACCGCGACACACGCTCGCTGTCCGGCCCAATCGGCGTAGATTCTATCTATCGTTGAAAGGCAAACAGGAGTTCTCGCATGAAACGTACAGTCCTTGGTGCCGCAATGGGAATTGCTGCGCTCGTCACATTGCCCGCGGTCTCAGAGGCTCATTGCCTCGGATTCAAGAACATGCGGTCCGAAGTCTCGTCCGCTGTCGATGGCACGACAAGCTTCGCGAAGCGTGTCGCTGATCGAACGGAGAAGTTTGGACATCGGATGTTTGGTTGGCTGAAGTGCTGAGCGACGCGGTGGCGGCAACCTAGTCGCCTCCGTCACAGGGCGGAAGTTCGCCACACGCTTTGGTCGTCCGCCGGAGTGTGTGGCGTCGGTCTGCCGGGCGCGGTCTTAGCGTACCGACGAAAAGCCGTGGGCCGCTCCGTGATTGAATCCAGGCGTTCCTGGATGGGCGCCGGGCATTCCACCTCGCCGCCCATTGAAATGCCCGTTGAAATGATTGAATCCCCCGTGGCCGCGGAAACCACGGCCCCAAGCAGGCGCGGAGTAGATCTCGCCATCGGGTCCATAACGGGTCCCACCGGCAGCGCCAGCATCACCCGCGCTCGACGACGGTATATATCCGTAAATTCGCGTGTCGCTGTAGCTGAGGGACAGGGGCACTCGATCCGGGTTGATGATGACTTGGCGCTCCGGCGGCAGCGGACGAATGACGCGCACGCCATGTTCACGGGAAATGATCGCACCAGAGTAATCGTGGGTCACAATACGCGTCGTGAAACTTTGGGCGCCGGCGGAGGTCGCGAGTGCGACGAGCGCTGAACCGGTAACAGCAACAAAAAGCGCGCGCTTGCAATGCATGGCTGGCTCTCTAGTACCGATCATCAGCCTCAGATTAGCCCACGGTCGCGAAGGTCTCAGCGATTTTGAAAGCAATGATTAATTACGTCAGGCGGACTTTGAAAATTAATCGCGATCGAGTGTCGGTATGACGTCCGCAGTGTCGTCCTAAGGGCAGCCGCGAAGGCACCGCCATGCCGTACACATACAAAGAGCAATTACTTGGCTGGTGGGGGCCCGGCCGGCCCATCTATTGAAGCTGTTTGCACAACTGCAATTCAACGTAGGGAAAAATCTTCATGGGCAAAAATACGATCTGCGTTTGGTACGATAAGGACGCTGAAGCTGCCGCTCGTTTCTATGCTGAGACGTTTCCTGAAAGCTCGGTGGGCGAAATCCATCGTGCCCCTGGCGACTTCCCATCTGGAAAGGAAGGCGACGTACTGATTGTAGAATTTACCGTCGCCGGTATCCCCTGCATCGGTCTTAATGGCGGTCCTCACGTCAAGCACAGCGAGGCATTCTCGTTCCAGATCGCCACCGACAATCAGGAGGAGACCGACCGATACTGGAACGCGATCGTCGGCAATGGCGGCGAGGAAAGCGAATGCGGCTGGTGCAAAGACAAGTGGGGCATATCCTGGCAGATTACGCCGCGCATCCTCACGGGCGCGCTGGCAGCCGGCGGCGAAAAAGCCAAGCGCGCATTTGATGCGATGATGACGATGCGGAAAATCGATATCGCCACGATCGATGCGGCGCAGCGCGGCTAGCTTTCCAGTACCAGCAATGTTCATCCGGTTTCGAAGCGATGGCGCCGGAGATTGTCGTCTTACATCGTAAGTTCGAGCGCGACCCGCCCTAGGACATCGATAACTCATTGATTTTAATGGTGGGCCCGCCAGGACTCGAACCTGGAACCAGACGGTTATGAGCCGTCAGCTCTAACCATTGAGCTACGGGCCCACGCGGTGCTTCTCATACCAGATGTTCGCCGGGCGGACAGCCTCAACGACGATTTTGTGTCAGGCATTCTGTCGCCGCGACGGGAGGGGGACGGGACTATTGCGGCCGGCTTCGCGCGCCGCGCTTGCCGTAACGCTCGTCGTAGGTCTTGCCGGTTGCAAGGCGAAAGGCCGCGTTCCGGCCGGCACGAAAGTAGCGCTGCGCACTTCGGCGCAAGGCCCAGGCCGGACGGGTCTGATCGTGAATGCTGTCATGGACGATGACGGCATTGACCGGCGCATCGTGCAATTCGATGCCTGCGTACGTGAGAGGCAACGTCCCGACCGCATAGCGCTCAGGACTGTCAGACATGACTTCGATGAGGACCGCCTCGGCGGAATCGCCCTTTCCGGCATGTTGACAGCCCGCTTCCCAGGCGGCGACAAACGCGTCCGCCCCCGCCGTCGGCCGAAGAAGCAGGACACGCGTCGTCGGCTTCAGCGCGCGCCGCACCGATCCTAAAGCCGTACCCTTGGTTCGCATCGCCAGATCGCCTGGCGATTGCAGAATGCCGCTGACGTCGCCGCGAACCGTGCAATCGACGTCCATGAAAATCAGCGGCCGATCGGGATAGTCGGTCCGCGCAAGCGCCAGGACCGTCGGCTTCTGCCGCGTCTGCGAATACCAGCTGTCGCCGAGAACCGGGCGCGCATAAAGATGGTGCGAGATGCGATGCTCGATGAGGTTTTTCGAAAACGCGGACGCCGACGGTTCGTAATTCGGCGTGAAAAACCCGATGACGACAAAATCCGAGTCGAAAGACCGACGAATGTCGGGACTCTGGTTCTTTGTGTTAATTTCGTCTCGAGACTTGGTATCGACCATTCTCAATTCTCTGCGCGCTTTCAATAGCCTTGGGGCCGAGCAATCCGCGGCCAGCCACCGGCAAATGCTATAGCAGGAGATGCGGGCGTCGCAAGGCGGCGGCACTCGCATCGGGCGGTGGAACGAGTGCCCATTCACCCCAAAGACAGCGTTTCGCCGTCATTTGTCCTCGAAGCGACGATAGCCACCACGGAAAAACGTCAGGAGACATCGATGTTAAGCGCTTTGCGTCCTCAAGTGATCCTTTCAGCACTCAAGATCGGCGGCGTGGCGGCGGTGCTCATGATCCCGTCAACCGTCTTGCGCGCAGAGGACAAGCCCATGGAACGGACGATAACCGTCTCGGCAGCCGGCACGGCGGAAGCCGAGCCCGACCGCGCCCGCATCACGTCGGGAGTTTCCACCGAAGCCGAGACCGCCCGCGACGCGTTGACGAAAAACAGCGAGACGATGAGCAAGATCATCGGCGAGCTGAAAGCGAAGGGCATCGACGCCAAGGATATCCAAACGGCGTCCTTCAACGTCGAGCCAGTGATGGATTATTCCAAGGACGGCCAGCCGCCGAAAGTTCGTGGCTATCGAGTCAGCAATCAGGTCATCGTACTCGTGAGAAAGCTGGATCAGCTCGGCGACGTGCTCGATAATGTCGTGAGCGCGGGCGCCAACCAGATTCAGGGTCTCGCGTTCGAGGTCTCGAAGGAAGACACTCTCAAGGATGATGCTCGCAAGGAAGCCGTAGCCAACGCCCTGCGTCGCGCCAAGCTTCTGGCGGCTGCCGCCGGCACCGAAGTCGGCGACGTCCTCCAGATCTCAGAAGAAACGACGTCGAGCGGCCCGGTGATGTACGCGCCGCGCCTCGCGAAGGCGGCCGCGTCATCGGTTCCCATCGAAACCGGCACCAGCACGCTCGAAGCGCGCGTCACGGTCACCTGGGCGCTGAAGTAAGAAAGTCGGCTTCCGCCCTCCCCGCGAAGGTGGGGATCGGACGAAGGAGAGTCGGAAGCCAATTAAACAAGCTTCACGACTTCGACGTTGACCTTTGGCGTAGGTGCACCAGGCTGCACCGACCAATCGCCGTAATTGTGCATCTCGCCCGTCTCACGCAGGCGGGCGAGGCGCGCGAGATTAATCTCGGCCGTCACCCATTCCGCTCCGTTGAGGGTACCTTCCGCGAGCACGCCCGTATCGGAAACGTCGTGTTCCGACGGCACGTAGATGCCCGCCGCACCGGCATTGAAATCAACGGCAGGAGACCACGGCGCATCGCCGACGGTCGGGCTCTGAACCGCAGCGATGGTGTTTTCGAGTGCCCGCGCCATCGAGCCGGTGCGAACGCGGTGATAGCCTGACACGCGCTCCGTGCATGATGGAACAAGCAGCACTTCCGCACCGGCTTCCGCCATGGCGCGTGCGATGAGCGGAAATTCGCTGTCATAGCAAATCGCGATGCCGAACTTGCCGATCGATGTCTCGAACACGCGAACCTGCTTGCCCGCTGTCACGCCCCAGCTGCGCTCGAACGGCGTCATAATCAGCTTCTCTTGCACCCCGACCGAACCCTTCGGCGTGACGAGCTGCGCCGAGTTGACGAATTGGCCGCTAGCCGTCTTGTCAGGCCCGGAGCCCACGAGAATGTGGACTTTGTGCTTCTTGGCGAGATCGACGTGAAGCTGGACGCGTGCGCCCGTGATCTCGGCGACCTTGGCGAGCGTCGCCTGCAGATCGCTGTAGACCTCCGGGCCGAAGCAAGCCGCCTGCTCAATCGCTGCGTATTCCGGAAAGATCAGAAGCTCTGCGCCGGTCGCGGCTCCGGTCTTGACCCAAAGCGCAATCTTCTCCTCCCACTCGGCAAGCGTGTTCGGCTGGCCGATCGGATATTGAGAACTTGCGACTTTAAGGGTCTCACGACGCATCAGAGTGTCTTCATCCAGAATTGCATCTTGTGGGGCGTTTCGCCGGGTTGGTCGACGTCCTGCCATTCATAGGTGGCGACGAGGCCCTCGACCGGTTCATAGCCCCGCTTTCTCCAGAACGGATCAAGTGGGGCGTAATCCGCCGGTTTCAACGGATGATCGTCCGGCCGCACGACGCGGCAGAACGAGGAGTGCGTAAAGCCGCCGAGCGCTTTTGCCTGTGCTTCGCGCCCGTCGAAAAAGGCGTGTCCGAGACCATGGCCGCGATGGCTTTTGAGCAGCACGCTCTCGCCGCAGTAGAAGATCTTGGAGATGTCGTAACCGGCTTTTTTGAATGGCTCGCCGAATTCGTCGGCATGCTCGATCATCGGCGCGCCGGTCGATGCGCCGACCATCGCGTCGCCGTCGTAGGCGCAGATGACAACCGCGCCCTTGGCCTGTGCAAACTTCTCCAGATATTTTTGTTCGTATTCGAGCGTGCCTTCATAGAGATACGGCCAATCTCGAAAAACGATCATCCGCAGCCGGCTTAGATCGGACAGCACCGGAAGAATATCCGGTCCCGTCACCGATTTCACCACGAGCTTCTTTTTCTCGTCGGCAGCCATGCCTTGTCGGTCCCTTAGCCCGCGACCTGCGCGATCCAGTCGGTGAGATTGTAGTAGGTGGTGACGCGGGAGATTTTGCCGTCGCGGACCGCGAAGAACGTACCGGCGGGCAGAACGTACTTCTGGCCGACGGCGTCCGGCAGACCTTCTTCGGAGTTCTTATAAATGCCGTGGACGTTGAATTCGGCTGAGGCGCGCGTCGCGTCCTTCGACACCATCACGGTGATGTCCTTCAGCTCTTCCTTGTAATTGTGCGTCATGCGCGCATTGAAGGCGCGAAACTTCTCGATGCCCTGGCGGCGCTCGCCCTGGTTAATGTCGTGGATCACGTCGTCGGTCAGGAAATTGAGCATGCCGTCGGTGTCGCCGCGATTGAAGGCCGCGTAATAATCGCGGATGAGAGCGGCCGTCGCGGCGCGAGCTTGCGATTCAGGGGTTGTGTCGGACATCGGGGGCTTCTCCGGTAAGCTTTTTTAGATTCAATTCGGTCGGGGGGTCTTAGCAGTTCAGGTTCCCTCCTTCCATGCGCAAGGATGTTGCGGTAAACGCGACATTTCACCTTCCGTTGAGCAGTTGGGAATAGGCCATGGCACGGGTCCAAGAGCTTTTTGTCACCCAGATTTACCGTGAAGAGCTTCAGCGCGGCGCGACGTCCGCGCTCGTATCCGAACTTCTTGCCGCAGCGCACGACATCGCGGCCGCCGACCGCGCGGGGCAGGGGTGGTCGAAAGTCCATGATTATCCGGGATATACATCTTATGCGTCTCTCAACGATCTGCCCGACCGGCATCCGGCTTTTGCCGATCTCGTCACGGTCCTAGATCGCCAGGTATCCGCCTTTGGCCGCATGCTGGAGTTCGACCTTGCCGGCCGGCGTCTGACGCTTGATAGCCTCTGGATCAACGTCCTGAAGCCCGGCGGGCGTCACGGCTCGCATATTCACCCGCATTCGGTCATTAGCGGCACGCTGTATTTGGCCGTCCCCAAGGACGCCAGCGCGATCAAATACGAAGACCCGAGGCTGCCGATGCTGATGGCCGCTCCGCCGAAAAAGCCCTCGGCGAAGGGCAAGAACGAGACGTTCGTCTCGGTCGCGCCGTCGCCCGGCACGCTCTTGCTGTGGGAAAGTTGGCTTCGCCATGAAGTGCCGGTCAATCACGCCAAAGCCGAGCGCGTCTCGGTAAGCTTCAACTACCGCCTGGATTGATGCGGATCAGTCCGCCGTCCCGTCATCGGGCAGCGGCACGTCGAAGCCGTTCAGGATGACGGAGACCGCGCAATAGAGTCCGACGAGGTAGATGAACTCTGCTGCGCCGTCTTCGCCGAATGCGCCGACCGCGCGCTTGTACGTTAGCGCCGGAAGCGTGCTTCCGGTGACGAGGCTCGATGAGAGATCGTAAGCAATCGTTTCCTCGCTGCTTAGGTCACTCGGTCTGTGCCCGGAAATGATGGTCGTGATCTTGTCATCGGAGAGTCCGCGCAACTCCGCGACGAGAACGTGCGCATAGAGTTCGTATGCGGCGTGAAACTTCGTGCCCGTAACGAGGATCGCGATCTCGCGCACCGGCCGCGGCAACTTCGGCGAAAACGACATCGCCTTGGTCAATTCCCAGACTGGGCCGCCGAATTGCGGGAACCGCAGCCACGGGTTCCAAGGCCCGATAAGCTGGCCGTCCTCGTTGATTGCGGTGAAGCCTTTGAAGTGGCTTTGAATGCCCTGCTTCATGTCCGCGTAGAGAGCTTTCTGCTCCGGAGTCAGGGTGTTCATGGGGATGAGCGGCAAGCGCATGGGTCACTCCTTTGAGGGAAGGTCGGCGGACGGTCTCTGCTCTTTGGTAAGCCAGGGATGTTTCAGGGCGATGCCAAAAGGAAGCGTTAATCGCCCATCACGTGAACCACCACCTGCCGCGTATGTGGCTGCATCCGATGCTCGAAAAGATAAATGCCCTGCCACGCCCCGAGCATCATCCGGCCGTTCGAAATCGGGATCGTCAGCGTTGGTTGCGTCAGTGCACTTTTGACGTGCGCCGGCATGTCGTCCGGCCCCTCGGCGCGATGGATGAAAAGCGGATCTCCATCCGGAACCAGCCGCTTGAAGAACGCGACGAGATCGCGCTGCACATCCGGGTCGGCGTTCTCCTGGATCAGCAGCGACGCCGAGGTATGGCGGCAAAAGACGTGCGCCAAGCCCGTCTCGATGCCTGAAGCCTTTAAGATCCGCGCAACGTCTCGCGTGAATTCGATCAGGCTTTGGCCGCGGGTCTCGATGGTTATCGTTTCTTGGTGCTGACGCATTCTGGTGCCGGCCTTGGAAAGTGTTTATATTACTTCGATGAGCAGAGCATTCGTCCGAGAATCAGACGCCGTCGAAGAGCTTCCCGAGAAGCTCCTTTCCGAGCACCGCAATCTCGTTACGCCCGAAGGGTTAGCCCTGATCGAAGCCGAGGTCGAACGGCTTCAGGACGAACTTGCCGACGGACAGCGAGCAAGCGACCGCGATGTGATCCAGCGCATCTCCCGCGACCTGCGCTATTGGAACCAACGTCTCGCGACAGCAGAGGTTCAAGCCGCGCCTAAAAGCGCTTCGGTCGTTGCATTCGGATCGACCGTCACGCTCGAGCGAGACGATGGCCGCGTGCAGACGTTCCGCATCGTCGGCGAGGACGAATCCGATCCCTCGAAAGGCAAAATCTCTTACGTCTCCCCCCTCGCGCAGGCGCTGTTGGAAAAGAGCGTCGGCGACACCGTCGCCGCGGGAGCGGGCGAAGTCGAGATCATCAAGATCGAATAGCGTAAGCTTCAGTCGATCGAATTGTAGCCGCTTCGAGCGGTTGTCGCCTATGACGCGCTGCCGCGAGGCGGCATGAATTTCTTCATCGCCTCTTCGATCTCGTCTCCGCTCATGTCACGCAGATGCGTCGCCACCGACCACTTGTGTCCGAACGGATCTTCGATGATGCCGTAACGATCACCCCAGAACATATCTTCGACCGGCATGCGGAGGATAGCTCCGGCCTTCACCGCACGCGCGACAAAGGCGTCGACGTCGGCAACGTAAAGATGGAGGGTCACCGGACTGCCGCCGAGCGTCAGCGGCGACGACGATCCCCATTCCGGCAGTTCATCGACCAGCATGACGCTGGCGTTGCCGATCTTGATCGCGGCATGCATCAGCTTGCCGTTTGGGCTGGCCAATCGCATGACCTCTTCCGCGCCGAACGCCTTCTTATAAAAATCGATGGCGTCGGCCGCGCCTGCGCAAACGAGGTGAGGGGTGATGGCCTGGCAATTTTCGCTTCTGATGCCGCCAGGTTTCTCCTGAACTTCGGACATTTCGCTCCTCCATTTTTTTGTATTCCGCCGCGATTGTTTTTGAGGATGCGCGAAGAATGGCGCGGCATCGGCGCAATCCCGTCGAGTGATTTTTACCGCGAAAGAAGGCCTCTTGAAGAAACTGTTACGCTTCACGCGGCCGAACTAGGAATAGCGCTAAATTCTTCGGAGGCGAAGGAATCCCATTCCGAGAGGATAACACCTCACGCCGGGCTGTGTTCCTTGCGCGCGACGGCGACATCGCAAAAGTCCGAAATTCCAAGGAAATCCGGATGATACAGCGTTTCGCCCTTCACGACATGCACGGTCTGCAGCGCCGCCGCTCGCGCAGCTTGCAGTTCTTTCTCGTTGTCGGAAAAGAAGACGATGTCGCCGGGAGAGGCGCCGATTTGCTCCGATATACGAAGGTAGGAGGACGCCCCGTTTTTGGGGCCGATGGTCGTATCGAAGTATCCGCTAAACAGCGGCTGTACATCACCTTCCACGTTGAATTCAAAGAAGAGCAGCTGCGCCTGCACGGAGCCGGACGAGTAAATATAGATGGGAAGAGAGGCAGCCTTCCACTGCTTCACTGCCAAAAAAGCATCCGGAAAAATCGGGCTCCTGAATGCGCCGGAGCGATAGCCGCTTTCCCAAATCAATCCTTGTAGGGCCTTGAGCGGCGGAGCCTTGACGTCGCGCTCCTGCCAATCGAGGAGCGCGGTTACAGCGTCGCCTCCGTCAGCAAGCGCCTCCGCCTGCGTGAGAATATCTTGAACGACTGGGCTCGCGAGATTGGTGGACACGAAATCTTTGAGACGATCTCGCGAGTAGGGAAACAGCGTATCGCGTACAAAGCTGATCGGGCTGATCGTCCCCTCGATATCGAGCAACACGGCATCCGCTGTGATGCTCGACAAGGGTCGCTTGTCCGCCGTCCTCGTCTGAGGTTCGCTGATAGTATTGCGCACGTCAGGCCGCTTCGTACGTCGGTACGCTCTCGGCAATCGCGTCACCGGTGTAATGAGCAATCCAGCCCGCGGCATCGTTGAACAGACGGATCACAGTGAAATTTCCTTCCGATCCACCATCGAACCAATGCTTGGTGCCCTGCGGAACGGAAAGCAAATCATCGGCCGTTCCGACGATTTGATAAACCTTATCTTCGACGTGGAGATAGAAGGCACCGCTTCCTTCAACGAAAAACCGAACCTCGTCTTCGTCGTGTGTATGCTCGCTCAGAAACTTCTGCCGCAAAGCCGGCCAGTTCGGATTGCCCGGACGAACGTGAATGACGTCGGCATTGCCATATCCGCGCTCTGCTTTCAAACGATCGATTTGAGGTTTGTAAGCCGATAAAATTTCTTCGGAAGTGGCATCCGATGACAGCGGCGCCTCGGCTTTCCATCGCTCGATAGCGGCACCGGACTGAGCGAGTTCCTCTCGGATTACGGCAAAATCAATCGTGTCCAGCAGGACATCGGAGGCATCGGTTGCCGAGTAAACGACGAGTTGCGTCATGGGCAATAACTCCTGATCGTAAGAACCTGATTGAAGAGGGCTTCAAACGCCTGCAAGTGGCGTGTGGCATCGCGAGGCGTTCGTCCCCAAGCGGACAGACCATGGCCCGCGAGCAGATATCCCGGCGCGCGGAATTGGCCGGGCGGTACCGGCTCGGCGAGGCGCGAGGCAATTCGGTGCGAAAGCGTGTCGATATCCTGATCGTTGGCGAAGACGGGAACTTCGACAGTCACGCCATGGGTCGTCACACCCGAAAAGGCCTTTTGCAATTCCCAGCCGTTGAGATGCACGGCGCCTTGAGCAAGATGGGCTTGCCCGATCACGGATGAGCAGAGACCATGAATGTGAAAAATGGCGCCGACGTCTGGGTTGTCGGCATATTGCCTGATGTGCAGTGCTGCCTCGGCAGATGAACCAGGCAATAGCGGCGCGTCGATGGATTGAACCAAAACGTCGGAAGCCGTCAGCGCGCCCTTATCGATACCGCTCCGCGTAATCGCAATACGTGTTGCATCGATCCTTACGGAGAAATTTCCCGAAGTCGCGGGCACCCAGTGCCGGCTGGATGCATAACGCCCAGCGTCGATCACGGCGTCGATTGCCGTGTCGACGTCATCATTTTCGAGGATCGCGAGCGCCACTGTCATGATGACAGTGATCCACTGATTTTATGATAGTTGAATGACTACTATCTTATTCCATTATCACATGAAAAGGGCCGCTATAGCGGCCCTTTAGGATCCGATCAGTTGTCCAGGAAGCTTCTAAGCTTCCGTGACCGGCTCGGGTGCTTCAGCTTCCGAAGCGCCTTGGCTTCGATCTGGCGAATACGCTCGCGCGTGACCGAGAACTGCTGTCCGACTTCTTCGAGCGTGTGGTCGGTGTTCATGCCGATGCCGAAACGCATGCGCAGCACGCGCTCTTCGCGCGGCGTCAGCGAGGCGAGCACGCGGGTCGTGGTATCCCTGAGGTTCGACTGGATCGCGGCTTCGATCGGCAGCACGGCATTGCGATCTTCAATGAAATCGCCGAGATGCGAATCTTCTTCGTCGCCAATCGGCGTTTCGAGCGAGATCGGCTCCTTCGCGATTTTCAGAACCTTGCGCACTTTCTCAAGCGGCATCGCCAGCTTTTCAGCCAGCTCTTCAGGCGTCGGCTCGCGGCCGATTTCGTGCAGCATCTGGCGCGACGTGCGGACGATCTTGTTGATCGTCTCGATCATGTGGACCGGAATACGGATCGTGCGCGCCTGATCCGCGATCGAACGCGTGATCGCCTGCCGGATCCACCACGTCGCGTAGGTCGAGAACTTATAACCGCGGCGGTACTCGAACTTATCGACGGCCTTCATCAAACCGATGTTGCCCTCCTGAATGAGATCGAGGAACTGCAGACCGCGGTTCGTGTATTTCTTGGCGATGGAAATGACGAGGCGCAGGTTGGCTTCGACCATTTCCTTCTTGGCCTGGCGGGCTTCGCGCTCGCCCTTCTGCACCGCCTTGACGATGCGGCGGTATTCCGGAATTTCGAGGCCGGTCTCCGTCGCGAGCTGATGGATCTCGCCCCGGATATTCTCGACCGTAACGCGCTCGACCTTGACGAACTGGCCCCACTTCTTGCCATTGTTTGCAACGCGGTCGAGCCACGTTTGGTCAAGCTCGTTGCCGTAGTATTCGTCGATGAAGTGCTGGCGCGGCACGCCGTAGCTGTCGGCAAGGCGCATCAAGCGGCCTTCAAGTCCGATAAGCCGCTTATTGATCGCGTAGAGCTGCTCGACCAAGCTTTCGATACGGTTGTTGTTAAGCGACAGCGACTTCACGTCGACGATGATCTCGTCGCGGACTTTTTCGTAAATCTTCTGCTGTTGCCGCGAGCCCTGTTCGCCGACAAGCTGCTGTTCGAGCTTCTTGTCCTGCTGCTTGCGGAGCTTTTTGTAGGTTCCGGCGATCTGGTCGAAGGTTTCGAGAACCTTCGGCTTGAGTTCGGCTTCCATCGCTGCGAGCGACATCGCGTTCTCGAACTCGTCGTCGTCGTCGCTATCGCCCGACTGCGTCTCAGGTTCAGCCTGCGGAGGCCCGCCTTCTGCGGGCATGATCGGGACTTCCTTGGCCTCGGGACCTTCGTAGGTCGCTTCGAGATCGATGATGTCGCGAAGCAGGATCTTGCCGTCGTTGAGTTCGTCGCGCCAGATGATGATGGCCTGGAAGGTCAGCGGGCTTTCGCACAGGCCCGCGATCATCGCCTCACGGCCGGCTTCGATGCGCTTCGCAATCGCGATTTCGCCTTCGCGCGAAAGCAACTCGACCGAACCCATTTCGCGAAGATACATGCGGACAGGATCGTCGGTCCGCTCGGTCGGCTCCGACTTGCCTTCGGATTTGGTAAGAGCGCTGCTGCTCTGGGCAACGAGCGACCGGCCTTCTTCCTCGTCGGGTTCTTCTGTAGCTTCTTCTTTCTCTTCGCCTTCCTCCTGCTCGACAACGGTAATGCCCATGTCGGAGAGCGTGGCGTAGAGATCCTCGATCTGATCGGACGAAACCTCTTCCGACGGCAGCACCGAGTTCAGCTGATCGAGCGTGACGTAGCCCTTCGCCTTGGCTGTCTTCAGAAGACGCTTGACCGCCTGGTCCGATAGGTCGAGGAGGGGGCTGTCGCGCTCGGGCGCATCGGCTGCCTGCTCTTTGTCATCGGTCTTCTGGACTGCCTGCTGGGCGCGTGCCATCTGTGTTCCTTGTCGTCTGCGCCGCTCCCGCACGGAAAACGGCTCAATTTTGATTTAGGCTCCGAACTGCGGTATCGGAAGCCGGAAAGCGAAATAACGCACCGATCAAGCGCGTTTAACGTGTGAAGCGTCGTCGTCGGGTTGATCGAACTCTTCGTCCATTTCATTCACCGCCGCCTCGCGGGCGATTTGGCGTTTGATGTCGAGAAGGCGAATCTCGGCCTCTTCTGTGCAATCCCGATACCAAGCTTCCTCAGCTGCTTTCAGGGCATGGCCGAGTGCGGCCTGTCGCTGATGCAGCGCAAGAATATGGTGCCAGGCGGCTTCGACATCGGTGGCGGAAGCATCTGGCTCGGCAAAACGGTCGCTGATGTGCGTAATCGTTCGCGCGACGAGGTCCACCACCTTTGCAACCCCCGATTTGCTCAATTGGGTGCGCAAAGTGGTAGTGTCAAGTGAATTTTGGCGAGCATGGACCCCTAAAATCTCATCGCGAAGCACCGAAAGCGCGGGCGCGGCGAACTCGATGGCCGCAATCGCCTCTGAATACTCATCAATCAACCACGGATGGTTAAGAAGCGTTTTTATGATGAGCGCTTCCCGGGGAGATATGCTCTGGAAGTGTCCAACAAGCTCGGGGCTCGCGAGTTGAGAGATGGGAGGTGCGTCACGGCGCCCCGGAAAGCGCCGCTCGCCGGAAGTGCCGCTAAGGCGGTTCCGATCCCGCAGGCGCCAGTCGGCGGCAGCGACGGGGCGCGCATACGAGGATTGGCCGCGAAAGCTGTTAGGTCGTCCAGTTTGAGAGGCGAGACGCATGGATGATTGCTCGCGACCAAGTTGATACAACCTGTCTCTCAGCTCGCGCGAGTAATGGCTGCGAACCGTCGCGTCCTGAATGGAGGCGGTGAGGGCGTTGAGGCGAGCTTCGAGCGCTGCCCGCTGTTCCGGCGTACCGGTCGGCTGGGCTTTGATCTCGCGGTCCCAGAGGACGTCGATAAGCGGCCGCGTTTTGCCCAAGACCTCTGCCATGGCCGACGCGCCCTGCTGGCGGATCAAATCATCCGGATCGAGACCGTTCGGCAGGAACGCGAACGCCACGCTGACGCCGGGCTTGACCCAGGGTAGGGCAACTTCGATCGACCGGTCAGCGGCCTTCTGCCCGGCGGTGTCGCCGTCGAAGCAAAGCACCGGTTCCGGCGCAAAGCGCCATAGCAGCTTCAATTGGTCTTCAGTGAGCGCTGTCCCGAGCGGCGCGACGGTTTCTGTAAAGCCCGCCTCGCTCAGCGCTACGACGTCCATGTAGCCCTCGACGACGATGACCCTGTTCTTCTCGTGTCCCGCGGTCCGGGCGCGCGCGGCATTGAACAGGATGTGCCCCTTGTGAAACAGCGGCGTCTCGGGCGAATTCAGGTATTTGGCGGGGGCGTCTTTATCGAGGGCGCGTCCCCCGAAGGCGATGACTCGCCCCTTGAGGTCGAGGATCGGAAAGATCACTCGGTTGCGGAAGCGGTCGTAAGGCTCGGGAATATCGTCGCCCGCGATCAGCATTCCCGCCGTTGCCATGTCGGCTGCCGAAAAACCTTTCGCCTTTAAATGCGCTCCGAGCGCCGTCCGCGAATTCGGCGCGAAACCAAGTCGGAAGCGCGCGATCGTCTCCGCCGCGAGTCCGCGCTTTTCGAGGTATCGGCGGGCTTCCCCGCCCAGACCCGTCCGCAATGAGCCTTCGAAGAACTCCGCCGACTCTTCGAGCAGCCGGTAAAGCCGGTCGCGCTGGTCTTCCTGCTCGACGTTGCGCTCGATGGCCTTCGGCATCGGCACGCCCGCTTCAGCCGCAAGCCGCTCGACAGCTTCAGGGAATTCCAACCCTTCCGTCTTCATCACGAAGGTGAAGATGTCGCCATGCTCGCCCGATGCGAAGCAGTGGTAAAAGCCCTTCTGATCGTTGACGAAGAACGACGGGCTTTTTTCCGCCTTGAACGGAGACAGACCGCGAAATTCGCGGCCCGCCTTTTTCAGCGCGACTTTCCGGCCCACCACCTGGCTAACCGATAGCCGGGAGCGGATCTCATCCAGGAAGTTCGGACTGAAGCGCATGGGCGCGGGATGCCTCGGGAAAGTATGCCTCAGGTGAGCGATGTGCCGCGTCGCACCCTCGTCGAGAGGCTTGCAGCAGACTGATCAATAGGTGATTCGCTCAGAAGCTCGCCCATTCAACGCCTTGTCATAGAAAACCGTACCCGCTTTCCACAGCACGGGCGCAATTTCTGTGCACGCGCATTGAGCACAACGCGCCGTGCCATCAGGCGAGCGCCGCCTTCACCGCCGCGCTGGCCTTCTGGAAATCCATCTGCCCGGCATACTTGGCTTTGAGCACGCCCATCACCTTGCCCATATCCTTGGGCGAAGCCGCGCCAGCTTCTTTGATGGCGTCGGCAATGGCGGTGGCAACGGCGGCTTCGTCCATTTGCTGCGGCAGATAGGCTTCGATGATGTCGATCTCGGCTTGCTCGACGGCTGCAAGCTCTGGACGGCCCCCGCTTGTATACTGAGCGATTGAATCCCGTCGTTGCTTCACCATCTTGGTCATGACTGCAAGGATACCCGCGTCATCCAAGTCTTTCTTCGCTTCGATCTCTGCGGATTGAATGGCCGCGTTGATGAGCCTGAGTGTTCCCACTCTTTGCTTTTCGCCGGCTTTCATCGCCGTTTTGAGGTCCGCGTTGATCTTCGCGCGCATGGTGCGTCTCCTTGAGGTCTGAAGAATGGTTTACGGGTTGCGCATATGCCCGGGCAAGCCTTTGCGACGAGAGAACTTTCTCGGCCTGTCCGTAATTGACGTCGAAAGGTCGTTACCCTAGGTTCCGCGCGACTTGGCGCCCCCACACGCTTTCCATTAACGGATGACAGATGACCGCACCGGAACCCTGGACAGAAGTGCCTCTGACGGCGCGCCTCGTGCTCGACGACGGAACCGTCATCGCCGGACGCGGTCTCGGTGCAACGGGAACAGCCGTCGGTGAGGTCTGCTTTAATACTGCGATCACCGGCTATCAAGAAATCCTGACGGATCCGAGCTACGCCGCGCAGATCATCACCTTTACCTTTCCGCATATAGGCAACGTCGGTGCCAACCCGGAAGACACCGAGACATCGAACCTTGCGTCGCGCTCGGGCGTGCGCGGTTGCATTCTGCGCGCCGACATCACCGCTCCGTCGAACTATCGCTCGGCCGACAATCTCGATGCTTGGCTGAAGACGCGCGGCATCATTGCCATCTCCGGCGTCGACACCCGCGCGTTGACGGCGCGCATTCGCGAGCGCGGTATGCCGAACGGCGTCATCGCGCACGCTCCGTCGGGCAAGTTCGACATTGAGGCGCTGAAGGCCGAAGCGAAGTCCTGGCATGGGCTCTTGGGGCTGGACCTCGTTCCCGAAGTGACGAGCGGCCAGAGCTATTCGTGGGACGAGCAGCGCTGGGTCTGGAACAAGGGCTACGAGCGCAACGAAAACCCCGATTTCCACGTCGTCGCCGTCGACTACGGCCTGAAGCGCAACATCCTGCGCTGCCTCGCGTCGGCCGGCTGCAAAGTCACCGTCGTGCCCGCGACCGAGAAGGCTGAGGATATCTTGGCGCGCAAGCCCGACGGCGTATTTCTCTCCAACGGACCCGGCGACCCGGCGGCGACCGGCGAATACGCTGTTCCCGAGATCAAGAAGCTCGTCGATAGCGGTAAGCCGGTGTTCGGCATCTGCCTCGGCCATCAAATGCTCGGCCTCGCGCTCGGCGCGACGACGAAAAAGATGCACCAGGGGCATCACGGCGCCAACCATCCCGTGAAGGACTTCACGACCAACAAGGTCGAGATCGTATCGATGAATCACGGCTTCGCGGTCGACCGCGATAGCCTGCCGGACGGCGTCGTCGAAACCCACATCTCGCTGTTCGATGGTTCGAACTGCGGCCTGTCCCTCCAAGGCAAGCCGGTGTTCTCCGTGCAGCATCACCCCGAAGCGTCGCCAGGTCCGCAGGACAGCCATTATCTCTTCACGCGCTTCGTCAACATGATGCGCGAGCAAAAAGGCTTGCCGACGAGCCGCGAGCGCTGACAGCCAATCCGTGCTCTCACCGGATCAAATGATGGTTTTCATGCGCAGCTGTCTCGCTGCTGCTTTCCTGTTCGTCGGCTACGCGGCGAACGCAAACGCCTGCTCGTCCGAACAAGGACCGTTTCTGCAGGAAATTGCACGCACCACGAAGTCGTGTGCGCATCCGCTGTGCGGGCAAATCTACGCCACGGCAAAGCCGTTTGCGGAAGATCCGAAAGAGCCGTGCCCCGACGATGAGTGGCAGCGCCTCAAATCGGCGGCGTCCGCCGCGCTGGCGTCGGGCGGCGTGCTGATCCTGGGCGAAGCGCACGACAACGCCACACATCACCTGCTGCAAGCAGCCGCAGTCACGGAATTCGCGCGGCCTTCGCCGCCGAACGTGACGGCTATCGTGTTCGAGCAGCTTCGGGACGATCAGCAGGCAGGCATCGATAAGGTCATCGCTCAACAGCAGAGCGGCAGGTCGGTGACGGTCGCCGATGTCAAGCAACTCGTCGATTGGCAGAAAGCGAAGTGGCCCGATCTCTATGATCCGCTGTTTGAAGCGGTCATCTCAGCCAAGCGGCCGTTCTATGCCGGGGACGTGTCCCGCGCCGAAATCATGAAGGCCGCCAAGGGAGGCGAGGGCGCTCTTTCCGCCGACGACAGCAAACGCCTCGTGCTCGACGTGCCACTTGGCGCCAAGTTCGATGCGGCCTCGATCAAGGAAATCGAAGACGCTCATTGTGGCGCGCTTCCGCAAGAAGCCTTTGCCGGCATGGCATTCGCACAGCGCTACCGCGACGCCCATTTGGCCGACGCAGTATTGAAGGCCGTACAACAAAACGGCTCGGCAATTCTGATCGCCGGTACGGGCCATGCCCGAACGGATCGCGCGGTCCCCTGGTACATCCGCGAGCGCGCAGCACACAAAAAGGTCGTGTCGGTCATGTTCATTGAGGTCGATAACGACAGGACCGATCCGCACGCCTACGTTCCGCTCGATCCCGACGGCGAGCCCGCCGCCGACTTCGTCGTTTTTACACAGCCTGCCGAACGCGGCGATCCGTGCGAGAAGATGCGCAAAAAATAAGCGCTCCCCATCTTCCCGTGTTGCGATGCCCAAAATCAACCTTGCCGAACTTTAAGATCGCATCTGCGGCAAATTTGCTTATAACCCGGGAAAAACTCTGGGAGGAATTTGATGCGCCTGTTCGTTATCGCTGCCGCAGTTCTCGCGGCCGCAACCCCGGCATCCGCCGCCGGGACGGATTGTTCTGCGGATGTCTTGGTCGCCATTCAGAAACAGCTGGCATTGAAGTCGTTCCGGATCGAGTTCACCCAGCCGACGGCCGAAGGCGAGGCGCACATGAAGATTGACTATGTGCCTCCGATGAAAATGCTCCAGACCGTAACGTCGCCGGCGATGCCCGGCGAGCAGCAGACAATGCTAGTCAACGATCGCGCATTTTCGGGCTCAGGCGGCAGTTTCGAAGAACTTCAACCGCAATTTACGCAATCGATCGTTGCCGAAGTTACCTCGGCACTCGCTCGGCCGACCAAACTTGAGGGTTATGAGTGTCTCGGGACGGTGAAATACGAAGACCAGGATCTCTTCGGCTACCGCTTCGAAGACAAAACCCATCCCCAAACGGATCCGTCGAAGGCGATTGCCCGAACCATCTACGTTGATCCCAAATCCGGATTACCCGCCTACAACGTCATCGCCTCTCTCGCCGCGGGCGCGAAGCCGCTACGTGAGGTCAAATACTCGTATCCGACCGACATCGAAATCGTTGCGCCGACGAACGCGCCCGTGCAAAAGCTCCGTTAACGCCGTTCGCCGGCATCGTTTGGGACATCTCCATGCGCCGTACTGCAATTGCCATTGTTTTGATTGCCGCGTTTTCAGGCCAGGCGTCGGCGCAGGTCCCGGAGGCAACCCCCGCGCCCGCCAAGCAGAACGCCAATCCGTGCAGCGATGAAGTTTCCGCGGCGCTTCAAAAGCTCCGGAAGTCGTCGTGGTTCCGCATGGACACGCAGATGATCACCGAGAACGGTCCGACAACGATGCAGATCGACTACGTTCTGCCGGACCGGATGCATCAGACCGTCACGCAAAAGCTCACCAATCAGACGTCTGAGCTGATCCTTATCGGCAACAACGCATGGTCGAAGCAGAATGGCAGCTGGCGGCCGGTTCCGCAGCAGGTCGCCGCACAGCTCCGCGAGCAGATGGACGATACGGTCGTTAAACAGCAGACCGACGTCGGCAGTTATTCCTGCAAAGGACGCGCCCAGATCGACGGCCGCGACGTTCTTTCCTACAAGCTCGACAGCGAGTCCGAAAAGGGTTCGAGTGCGCCCCAGAACCAAGCGTTCCGTATGTTCTTTGTGGACGCGATGACGGGGCTGCCCGCGAGCAACGCTCTCTTGGCGCCTGGGCACGAAGACAAGCCCATTTTCAAGACGAGCTATTCCTTCCCGATCGACATGAAAATCGAACCACCGAAGGACGTTTCTTCAGATCCGCCTGCTGAGCCGGCGAAACCGGCGCCTGCCGAGGGCAAATAAGCCTTTTCAAGGCCTCTGCGGCATCACGGAGCCGGATGGCAGCCATGTCGCCACGCGCGATGCAATGAACCCGCTCCGGCGTTAAAAGCGCGCCGGAGATTCCAATGACCGTCATCGATTCATCCCGCGCCGCGCTACGTTCGCCGGTCGCAAGCGCCTCTCTCGCTGTCCTTCTCGCCGTGAGCTTCTGTCATTTGCTCAACGACGTGATGCAGTCGCTGTTCGTCGCCATCTACCCGATGCTGAAGGAGGATTATCACCTCAACTTCTGGCAAATCGGCCTGTTGACGATGGCCTTCCAGATTACGGCGTCGTTGCTGCAGCCATTCATCGGTCATTACACCGACAAGCGCTCGGTTCCGTATTCGACGAGCATTGGCATGGGCTCGACGTTCGCCGGCCTGATCCTGTTGGCGTATGCAAATAGCTACGCCGGACTTCTTGTCGGCGCCGCCTGCGTCGGTATCGGATCGGCGATCTTCCACCCCGAATCTTCGCGCATCGCGCGCCTCGCGTCCGGCGGACGTCACGGCTTCGCCCAATCGCTATTTCAACTCGGCGGCAATTTCGGAACGGCAATCGGTCCGCTTTTGGCGGCGTTCATCGTCATACCGCACGGCCAGATGAGCATCGCGTGGTTCGCCGCGATCGCGCTCGTCGCGATGGTGATCTTGTGGAAGGTCGGCCAGTGGGCCACTGAAGTCGGCGCCAAGCGCCGGGGCGGCGTCCAAAGCGCCACGCTGATACATTCGCGCGGCCGAACCGCCGTCGCATTGACGGTGCTTGCTGTGCTCGTCTTCTCGAAGAACATCTACACGGCAAGCTTCGCGAGCTTTTATACCTTCTACGCCATCCATCACTTCGGCATGTCGGTACAGGCATCGCAGTTGATGCTGTTCGCATTTCTCGGCGCGTCCGCCGTCGGTACGATCCTCGGCGGACTGTTTGGCGACCGCTTTGGTCCGAAGATGGTGATCTGGTTCTCGATCCTCGGCTGCCTGCCGTTCTCGCTGGCGCTGCCCTACGCCGATCTCACTTGGACAGTCATTCTTTCGATGCTGATCGGCCTGATTCTGTCGTCGGCATTTCCGGCCATCGTCGTGTTCGCCCAGGAACTCGTCCCCGGCCGAGTCGGCATGATCGCCGGCATCTTCTTCGGTGCGGCATTTGGAATGGCGGGTATCGCCGCCGCCGTGCTCGGTCTGGTCGCCGACGCGAAGGGCGTCGATTACGTATTCGAGATTTGCTCGTATCTGCCATTCCTCGGGCTTTTGACGGTGTTCCTCCCGGGAACCGACAGGCCCGAATATGACAAACTAAAAACAGCTTAAATTGCCTTTGGGGCAGAGAACTTCGCGACGCGGTAATTTCGGGGTTTCCCCGGGCCAACGCATTGCCTATAAGCCCCACTTAGCCCGACGTTCCACCCACCCCTGAGCCGACCGCGCCCGCAGCGCGAGCCTCGGCCAATTTGTTGCGCCCCATGCCAAAACGCACCGATATTAAGTCCATCCTCATCATCGGCGCCGGCCCGATCGTCATCGGTCAGGCGTGCGAGTTCGACTATTCCGGCACTCAGGCCTGCAAGGCGCTGAGGGAGGAGGGCTATCGGATCATCCTGGTCAATTCGAATCCCGCAACGATCATGACCGATCCTGATCTTGCCGATGCGACGTATATCGAGCCGATCACGCCTGAGGTGGTGGCGAAGATCATCGCCAAGGAGCGCCCCGACGCGATTCTGCCGACGATGGGCGGCCAGACTGCGCTCAACACCGCGCTCGCGCTTCACAAGCAGGGCATTTTGCATCGCTACGGCGTTGAGCTGATCGGCGCCAAGGCGGAGGCCATCGATAAGGCCGAAGACCGCCAGCTTTTCCGCGAGGCGATGGAAGAAATCGGCCTTGAAACACCGCGCTCACGCATGGTGAACACGCGCGAGGACGCATCCGCGGCCCTCGAACACGTCGGCTTGCCCGCGATCATCCGGCCGTCGTTCACGCTGGGCGGTACCGGCGGCGGCATCGCCTACAATCGCGAAGAATTCTTCGAGATCATCGATCGCGGTCTTGACGCTTCGCCGACCTCTCAGGTTCTAGTCGAGGAAAGCGTCCTCGGCTGGAAAGAGTACGAGATGGAAGTCGTTCGCGACAAGGCGGACAACTGCATCATCATCTGCTCGATCGAGAACATCGATCCGATGGGCGTCCACACCGGCGACAGCATCACGGTCGCGCCAGCGCTGACATTGACCGACAAAGAATACCAGATTATGCGCGACGCCTCGATCGCGGTTCTGCGCGAGATCGGCGTCGAGACGGGCGGCTCGAACGTTCAGTTCGCGGTCAATCCCGCCGACGGCCGCTTGATCGTCATCGAGATGAACCCGCGCGTGTCGCGGTCCTCCGCGCTGGCGTCGAAGGCGACCGGCTTCCCGATTGCCAAGGTCGCGGCGAAGCTCGCTGTCGGCTATACCCTCGACGAGATCCAGAACGAGATCACGGGTGGCGCGACGCCCGCGTCGTTCGAGCCGACGATCGATTACGTCGTCACCAAGATTCCCCGCTTTGCGTTCGAGAAATTTCCCGGCGCCGACACCACTTTGACAACGTCGATGAAGTCGGTCGGTGAAGCCATGGCCATCGGGCGCACATTCGCGGAAAGCCTGCAAAAGGCGCTCCGCTCGATGGAAACCGGCTTGACCGGCTTTGACGATATTCGGTTCGAGGGCCTCGGCCAGGGCGACGACAAGAACGTCGTTCGCGCCGCCGTATCGCGTCCGACGTTCGACCGCCTTTTGAAGGTCGCCCAGGCCTTCCGCGAAGGCTTCTCGCTCGACGAGATCCATCAGTATTGCAAGATCGATCCGTGGTTCCTCGCTGAGATCAAGGCCATCATCGACACGGAAGCCCGCATCATCGCGCACGGATTGCCGAAGACAGCTTCGCAGTTGCGCGGCCTCAAGGCTCAGGGATTCTCGGATGCGCGCCTTGCGAAGCTCGGCAAGGTCAGCGAAGCTGACGTCAGCAAGATGCGCAAAGATCTCGGTGTCATGCCGGTCTTCAAGCGCATCGATACCTGCGCCGCCGAATTCGCGTCGCCGACCCCTTATATGTATTCGACCTATGAAACGGGCCTTACCGGTGAGCCCGTCTGCGAGGCCGACCCGAGCGAGAAGACCAAGATCGTCATTCTCGGAGGCGGCCCGAACCGCATCGGCCAGGGCATCGAGTTCGATTATTGCTGTTGCCACGCGTGTTTCGCGCTGACGGCGGCCGGCTTCGAAACGATCATGGTCAACTGCAACCCCGAAACCGTCTCGACCGATTACGATACGTCCGATCGGCTCTTCTTCGAGCCGTTGACCGCCGAAGACGTTCTCGAAATCATCCGCGTCGAAAGCGCGAAGGGGACGCTCAAGGGCATCATCGTTCAGTTCGGCGGACAGACGCCGTTGAAGCTTGCAAGCGCGCTGGAAGAAGCCGGCGTCCCGATCCTTGGGACGTCGCCCGACGCCATCGACCTCGCCGAAGACCGCGACCGCTTCAAGGTGCTGATCGATAAGCTGAAGCTCAAGCAGCCCAAGAGCGGCATCGCCAAGACGCCCGGCGCCGCGCGCGGCATCGCCGAAGAGATCGGCTATCCCGTAGTCATTCGGCCGTCGTATGTGCTCGGCGGCCGCGCGATGGAAATCGTCCATGACGGCGCCGAGGTCGATCGCTACGTCGCGCGCCTTTCCGCGACCCTCGACAGGCCGTCGGAACTTGTGGTGTCGGACAAGCGCCCGCTGCTGATCGACAGCTATCTGACGGATGCCGTCGAGGTTGACGTCGACTGTCTGTCAGATGGCAAGGATACCTTCGTCGCCGGCATCATGGAGCATATCGAGGAAGCCGGTATTCACTCCGGCGACAGCGCCTGTTCGCTGCCGCCGCATTCTCTGTCGCCCGCGATCATCGCAGAACTCGAACGGCAGGCACGCGAACTCGCTCTCGCGCTGCGCGTCGTCGGCCTGATGAACATCCAGTTTGCGATCAAGGACGAGCAGGTCTTTATTCTCGAGGTGAACCCGCGTGCGTCGCGCACCGTGCCGTTCGTCGCCAAGGTCGTCGGCCTGCCGATCGCCGCGATCGCGTCCGAGATCATGGCTGGCAAGCCCCTCGCGGCATTCAATCTGAAGAAGCCCGACTACAAACACATCGCGGTCAAGGAAGCGGTTTTCCCGTTTGCGCGCTTCCTCGGCGTCGATCCGATCCTCGGGCCGGAGATGCGCTCGACGGGCGAGGTGATGGGCATCGACCACGACTTCGCGATGGCCTTCGGCAAGAGCCAGCTTGGCGCTGGCCAGATTCTACCCAAAAAGGGCACGGTCTTCGTTTCGGTCAAGGAAAGCGACAAATCCCGCGTCGTCGCCCCCGTCCGCGATCTTGCCGGCATGGGCTTCAAAATTGTGGCGACCCGCGGCACGAAGCGGTACCTTGAGGCGAACGGCATCCAGTGCGATGCCATCAACAAGGTGCTGGAGGGGCGTCCCCACATCGTCGACGCCATGAAAAACGGGGATATCAATCTCGTTTTCAATACAACCGAAGGCTCGAAAGCTCTGAGCGACAGCAAGGACATCCGGCGCACGGCCTTGCTTCACCACATCCCGTATTATACAACATTGGCGGGGGCGGTCGCGGTTACCCAAGCCATTAAAGCATTGGCATCGGACACGCTTGAAGTCGCTCCGTTGCAGGCTTTTGCGCATCGCTAGGCCGTTCGATCAAGTCGCCGGGCTACGCTAAGGGTGGCACGCTGAGGAGCGTCTGCCCTTCGCTACTTCCCAATTTGACAAGCTTACTGGTACCGTGTGTCGGGGTTTTCCCCCGCAGGGATTGAACCGTTCGGAAGACGCTGGAGAAGATAATGGAACGGGTGCCGATGACCGTTGAGGGTTATAAAAACCTCGAACAGGAATTGCAGCGGTTGAAAGCCGTCGAGCGCCCCCGCATCATCGCGGCGATTTCGGAAGCGCGCGCCCACGGCGACCTTTCCGAAAACGCCGAATACCACGCGGCCAAAGAACAGCAGGGCCTCAATGAAGCCCGCGTGTCCGAAATTGAGGACAAGATCAACCGCGCTGAAATCATTGACGTTTCGAAGCTGTCTGGTGACACCGTCAAATTCGGCGCCACTGTCACCCTTGAAGACGAAGATTCCGGCGAAAAGGTCAGCTACATGATCGTCGGCGATACTGAGGGCAATCTGCGCGACCGCAAGATTTCCATCTCGTCGCCGATTGCGCGCGCGCTGATCGGAAAGACGAAGGGTGAGAGCGTCGATGTCACGACGCCGAAAGGTACGCGCACGCTCGAAATCTTGAAAGTGAGCTGGGGCGGCTGATCGCGCTCCGTCCTAGTCGCTGCCGCCCTCGAAGAAAGCCGCCGCGGCCTGGCATTCAGCCTTCGACGTAACGAGATCGAAAACGCGATCTATTCCGTCCTTACCCGTGAGTTCGATATCGCCGTCCGTCCCCTCGAGCGAAAGGCCGTTCTCACCGGTTTCAAGGCGAAGACCGCCGTCTTTTTGCGGCGTCAGCCGGAAGACGCCGCCGTCGGATTCGAGATAGCATTCAAAATCCGCGTCGTTTGTCTTGCAACTCGCGGCCTGTCCGAACCAACTCGGACCCGACGTCAGCATCAGCGCAAATCCAAGCGTAAAATGGTCGGCGGCATTGGGTCGGCCGTCTGAATTGGCTTTGGAAAGGTCGACCTCGATGGCACGCACCTGCTGGCCTGGGTGTTTTGCCAGATGGGCGTCGTCGTAGGTGCGCGCGAAGCAGGGGGCGCCGTCGAGCACGTTCGCGAAATAGGTGTTGAACAGATCGTCCGACGTCGCCGCCATCGCCAGCGATATGTTCGGGACTAAAGAAAGAACAACCAACTTTGCCGCCGATGCCGCCAGTTTAGAAAAGGTTCCCATCGACCCTCCGCAATACGCACCGCGCTATCATGGTCCTTCGGGGCCGGATACGCTGATCGGCACGCCCGGTTCATGCTTGGCTCGCCGGATCGTGAGATAAGTTTTCACGCTGGCCACGTTCGGCGCGGCGGTCAATTCTTCAAGCACGAAATTCTGAAATCGTTGCAGGTCTCGTGCGATGCATTTCAATATAAAGTCGCTTTCGCCGGACAGCATGTAGGCCTCCCGGACGAGGGGCCATCCGAGTATGCGGTTCTCGAAGGCGCGAAGGTCGGATTCCGCTTGATTGTGCAGTCGTACCATCGCAAAGGCCGTCAGCGCATAGCCGAGCCTGACTTCGTCCACCAGCGCGGTATAACGTGTGATAAGACCGGCTTCTTCCAGCGCCCTGACTCGGCGTAGGCAGGGGGGCGCCGACAGGCCGATGCGATTGGCGAGAGCGATGTTGGTCATCCGTCCGTCGGATTGCAGCTCGCGCAAGATCCGCCAGTCTGTTTCGTCGAGTTCTATCGCCATGGACCGCGCCGCCGCAGGAAGCTTGGAGTAATATCAGGAATGTCGCCGGGCGCGCACATTTTCGCAAATTTCTTTAACGCGGCCCTGACATCAGGTTTGACCCCGGCCTCGATGCCGCCGAGCAGGAAGTTAGAGTTTGTCCGACATGACACGCGCTGAAGCCGATTCCGGAAGGCTTGAGGGTCGATCGGCCTGGATCTTTTCCGACGGCAAGGCCGGGCACGAGGCCCAGTGCCTCGGTGTCGTCGAGGCGCTCGGGCTGTCGCCGGAGATCAAGCGGATAAACCTCTCGGGCATATACAAGTTGATGGCGCCCTGGGGGCCGTTGCCAGTCGGACAGGGGACTGGTGCGCAGGGCGGCTCTCTCGGGCCTCCGTGGCCGGCATTTGCCTTCGCAACGGGCCGCACGACCATCCCCTACATCCGCGCCCTGAGGCGGCGTGCCGGGCTTCAGACGTACACGGTCATTCTGATGGATCCGAAGACCGGCCCGAACAGCGCCGACGTGATCTGGGTGCCGGAACACGACCGCCGTCGCGGCCCGAACGTCGTCACGACGCTGACGTCTCCGCACCGCTTTTCTTCTTCCAAGCTTGAAGCACTCAAGGCCAACATTCCGCCCGAGATCGCGGCCTTGCCGAAGCCAAGGATCACCTGCCTCATCGGCGGTCCGAACGGCGATTACCGCTATACCGGCGCTGACGAGGATCGCCTCGTCAGGTCGCTGACGGCACTCGTCGAAACCGGGGCGGGGCTGATGATCACGGCGTCGCGTCGGACACCCGAACGGCTCGCAGCCCGGCTCCGGCACGCCATGGACGGAAAGCCCGTGATTTTCTGGGACGGCTCGGGGGCAAATCCGTATCCGGATTTTCTCGCCGCCGCCGACGCCTTCGTCATCACCGCCGACAGCATCAGCATGACGTGCGAAGCGGCAGCCACAGGGCGGCCAATCTTTTTGTTCACGCCGACGGGCGGCAGTCCGAAATTCGACCGCTTCCACGCGGCTCTCGCCGCCTACGGAGCAACTCGCCCGCTTCCCCAAACCGGTGAAGCCCTGACGACTTGGAGTTATCCGCCGCTCCACTCCGCCGAAACGATTGCAGCCGAAATTCGCAAGCGCTGGCTGAAGCGCGCCGAGCTGCTACCCGGCCTCGTCAATCCAAAGCGATCATAGCGCCGCCAGCGGGAGCATCGATGACAATCTCGTTCTCTTCCGAAGGCATCGCCGAAGCAGCCAAAGGCTTCGTTGCTGCAGGTACGCTCGACGGTGGCATCCGCGCGGGACAGCCGTCGGAAAAACGTCGGCTGCAGCTTTGGGCAGAGCTTGGAGTGGTCTACATCGCGCTGCCGCTGTTGATGCGGATCGCGGTGTTCGACTATCGCGTGCCGCTGTTTTACGCCTTGCCCCCGGTGCTCGTCGGCTTCATCGCTTTTCTGTATTTTGATCGAAGCTTCAGTCTGAAAAAGGAAATCTCCCGCTGGCCTGATGTGCCGACGCTGATCTCGATCCTGCTGATCTTTAGCGCCGGATGCCTTGTCGTCGCCGGTATTGTCGCGGCCGTCATGCCCGATCGCCTCTTTGCCCTCGCATCCGAACGTCCGGGGCTTTGGCTCAAGATCATGGTGCTTTATCCGTTCACGTCCGTGCTGCCGCAGGAGTTTGCCTATCGCGTCTTTTTCTTTCACCGCTACGGCGTTCTTTTCGGCGCGCGTTGGAGCCTGATCCTCGCCAATGGATTGGCATTCGGCTTCGGGCACATCTTGTTCCGCAATTGGATTGCCGTCGGTGGAACCTTCCTTATCGGCATGCTGCTCGCGTGGCGATACGAACGCACCCGTTCGTTCTGGGCCGTTTACGTCGAGCACGTACTTTGGGGCTGGCTCGTCTTCACGATCGGGCTCGGCGTCTACTTCTTTACGGGCGTGAAGAACCCGGCTTGGTGATCTGCCGGGCAGCCGGCTCTCGGTAGGAAAATTGCCCGGCACAATTTGAAAATCCGGCGGGCATCACGAAAAACTACTTTCTCCGCTCGGCCATCTTGTCGAGCTGCATCTCTTGGATCTCCGCGAGACGCTGCCACTGCTTGTTGATCAGATGATCGATCTTTTCATGCAGGTGCCGGATCTCGAGCTCAGCTTTCAGATTAACTTTGTAGTCGTTGAGCGAGCGCAGTCTGTCCTTCGTCTCCTGGCGTTTTTGGCTCATCATGATGATCGGCGCCTGCACAGCAGCGATCGTCGACAGGATCAAGTTCAATAGGATGTAGGGATAAGGATCGAACGCCGCGCCGGCCTGGTAGGAGTTGAAGAGCATCCAGACCGCGAGAAACCCGGCGAAGACGATAAGGAAGCTCCAACTGCCGCCGAATGAAGCGAGCCCATCCGATAGGTACTCGGCAAACGTCCGCTTGGCCGTAAACTCGCCTTCGACGTTCTCGGCAAGCATTTCGTGTGTGGCGAGACTTTCCGCTACCTGCTTCTCGATATCGCTCAGATCGCCGCTTTCGTCGCGCAGCAATTCGCTGACGTAGAGGCCGCGATATCGGTCGAGTTCCTTGCGAGCGACGAAGGCATCATCCTTGAGGTCGGGATGGTCCTTGCGCATGCGCTCGATCAGCGACGGCATCACCGTCGCCAGATTGATTACGGCTCCACGCGGATATTCTTTCCCCGTTAGCGCACAAACGACCTTGGGCTTCGGTGATTTGCCGCTTTCTGCGTTCTGATCCGACATTCCGGTCATTCCCTGGCGATGCTTCCTATATAAAGCCGATGCCATGCGCGGCACGTCGCTCGCGCGGCAACGATCTAATTGAGCAAGCCGCAGCAATCGGCTAGAAGTCCGCTCAAATCCCTCAGGTTCAAGTCATAGAGGCGCCGCTAATGGCTGCACATCAGTACGTTTATCACATGCATAAGCTTTCCAAAGCCTATCCGGGCGGCAAGCAGGTGCTGAAGGACATTTCACTGTCGTTTCTGCCGGGCGCCAAAATCGGCGTCGTCGGCCTTAACGGCGCCGGCAAATCGACGCTCCTGAAAATCATGGCCGGCGTCGTCGATGACTTTATCGGCGAGGCGCGTGCGGCCGAAGGTATCAAGGTCGGCTATCTGCCGCAGGAGCCCGAGCTTAATCCCGATAAGGACGTGCTCGGCAACGCCATGGAAGGCGTGGCGGAGAAGAAGGCCATCCTCGACCGCTATAACGAAATCGCGTCCAACTACTCGGAAGAGACAGCCGACGAGATGACGGCTCTCCAGGACCAGATTGACGCTCAGGACCTTTGGGATCTCGATGCTCAGGTTGAGCAGGCCCTCGACGCGCTGCGCTCTCCGCCCGGCGATTCCGACGTTTCGAAACTCTCCGGTGGCGAAAAGCGCCGCGTCGCGCTGACGAAGCTTCTGCTATCGAAGCCGGACATTCTTCTTCTCGACGAGCCCACCAACCATCTCGACGCCGAGAGCGTCGCGTGGCTCGAACGCTATCTCCGCGAATATACCGGCTGCGTCATTCTCGTGACCCATGACCGCTACTTCCTCGACAACATCACCGAGTGGACGCTGGAGCTTGATCGCGGCCACGGCGTGCCGTGGAAAGGCAACTACTCGGACTGGCTTGAGCAGCGCGCCAAGCGCGAGGCGACTGAGAAGGCGCAGGAAGAGGGTAAGCAGAAGGCTCTTTCCCGCGAACTCGAGTGGATCAGGTCGTCGCCGAAGGCACGTCAGGCAAAATCCAAGGCGCGTATTACGGCCTACGAGAAGCTCGCCGACGAAGCCGGCCGCGAGGAAAACAACCGCGCCACGATGCAGATCGCAACGGGCCCGCGTCTCGGCGGCATCGTCATCGAGGTCGAGGACCTTTCCAAGGCCTTCGGCGATAGCCTGCTGATCGACGGGCTCTCCTTCAAGCTCCCGCCCGGCGGAATCGTCGGCGTGATTGGTCCAAACGGCGCCGGCAAGACGACTTTGTTCAAGATGCTGACCGGCTTGGAGAAGCCCGACAAGGGCACGATCCGCCTCGGCGAAACGGTGAAAATCGCCTACGTCGATCAGAGCCGCAGTCACCTCGACGACAAAAAGACCGTCTGGGAGGAAATCTCCGGCGGCCTCGACCAGATGCTGCTTGGCGGCAAGAAGGAAATGCCGAGCCGCGCCTACTGCGGCTGGTTCAACTTCAAGGGCGCCGACCAGCAGAAAAAGGTCGGCCTGCTCTCAGGCGGCGAACGCAACCGCGTGCATCTGGCGAAGCTCCTGAAGGAGGGCGGTAACCTGCTCCTCCTCGACGAGCCGACCAACGACCTTGATACCGAGACCTTGGCCTCGCTCGAAGCGGCGCTCGAAGATTTTCCGGGTTGCGCCGTGGTCATCTCGCATGACCGCTTCTTCCTCGACCGCCTTGCGACGCACATCCTTGCCTTCGAGGGCGACAGCCACGTCGAATGGTTTGAAGGCAACTTCGCCGACTATGAGGAAGACAAGAAGCGCCGGCTCGGCGATCAGGCCGTCGAGCCGCATCGCATCAAGTTCAAGCGCTTCGATCGATAGAGGACGAAAAACGCGGTTTCCGGCTGGACGAACGAGAGTCGGAAGCCGCGATCAAAATAAGTTCCCCTCCCCTTGCGGGGAGGGGTTAGGGGAGGAGGCCTATCCGGGGCGCGCCCCTGTCCATTCCATCAACCGCTACTGTTGTCGATGATTGGGAGCTGCTTGGCCTCTTCGGAGCTGAGAGACAGCTTCACGCCGTCGGTCGCGCTGACGATTTTGTCCGCCGATATCTCGAAGACCTTGGCGTTCATCCCTGCGGGCACGCCGTCGGTGACGAGAATTTCCTGAACCTTACCGCTATCGTCGGACTTCACGCCGTTGATCTCACCGATCTTGGCGCCGTCGGACCCGAACACGGCGGCACCGATCGGCACCTGACTGGCACTGATGGCTGCCGCGCCTTCCGACGGGGCAGCGGCTTCAGAGGGAGGAGCTGTGGCTTCTGGCGCAGCTTCGGCCGGTGGCGCAGCAGCCTCTCCTGCGGGAGCTTCGGCCGCGGGAGCTTCAGGGGTGGCCGCGCCGCTGTCTGGCGACGGCGCCGGCTCGGCGCTCGGCGCTGCCCCATCCGGAGCGGGCTCGGCGGCCGGTGCCGTCTGCTCGGGTGCTGGCTGTTCGGGCGCAGCTTGATCGCTCGCGGCCGGAGGTTGCTGTTGGTCCTCCTGGCTCGCGACAGGCGCCGTCTGTGAAAGCCAACCGCACGCGATGGCGACGGCGAACGCAACACCCGGCGCCGAACGCAATTTCGAAATGATCATTGCCCCACTCCCATCCCCACCCAAGGTAACTCGCGTTCCATATAGAACGTGCGCGAGCGTTTTGCTCCCCCTATGCTCGATCAAGATGCAAAGGTGCGGCGCTTTGTCGATGTAAAGCTGGACGTAAATGGGGCGGCGGAACGAAACCGAATAGGTCACGGCGTCGCCCATATGAGCGGCACCGCAACGACGCGGATAATTTCAAAATCACGACGGCGCGGCAAATAATGCCTTCTTTTAGGCCGCCCGGATCCGGCGAGGTTTATCCTAGCGGCTGAGCGCCAAAACGAGCGCGCGGGGATTGTTGCCGTTCTCAGTGATGTAATTCTGGAACAGATCGTCAAGAAACGACGTCATCCAGAAACCGACGACCTGCGCATCCCTGACCTTGTAACCCTGGCTGGTCTTCATCACGAGCCAGCGAATGTCATAGCCGGAGCCATCAGCGAGCGTGATGTGGGTGTCGACGTTCGTGCCGCCCGCGTCGCCCGCGCCCTGACCGGTCACGACCGCGCTAGTGACGATATATTTCGGACCTTCCTTTGCGGCATACTTCGCGATGAAGTTGATCATGCCGTTGTAGTAGGCAGGGCGATCCGCTTTCGGCAGCGTCCGCGCGTGCGGTCCGAGAGCCGTCAAGCCGATGTTCTGAACATCCATGTGCTGGCGAAGGACATTGGCATAAGCGGACACGCCGCCCTGGCGCTGCGCATACATCAGCTCGTTTTGCACGCGCTGCATATAAACTGCCGGGGTCTCGGCACGCGCGCCGCTCGCGGAAAGTCCGGCAAAGCACGCAATCACGGCCAACAGCCATCCGGCGGAGCGAATTCGCGTAGAAACTGTCCACCCCATGTCAAACCCTCGCATTCGTCGTCCCCTAATCAATCCCGAAGTAGCAGGTGGCCGGAACCTGATTCTGCTACCGTAACCCAATCCAAACAAGCCTCTCGCTGCGCTAGAGAGGCAACAATCGCGTCAAAACAATGCCGGATGGCTATGCGGCCACAGCATTTTGACGGTCCCGAGGCTTATCGCCCAGATCGTATAGCCGTCCTGCGGGAACCACCGGAAGGTTCAGGGTATTGCAAAGCCTCTCGAATTCCTGATGTGCGATCCGATCGGCGGCCATCAGAATGATGCTGCGATTTCTATTCGGGTGCACGAGAACGGCTTCCTGCCGGACGCCCGATAGAGAAGACCGCGTGTGCAGCGCGACGCCCTCGAAACTGCCCAGCGGCATCTGCCAAAGCATCGTCGAAAACGGTGTCCGGTCGACGACCTTCACATCCCCGTCGCGAATATCGACCAGCCGGTCGGAGATCAACGCCATCAATATGTTGCGCAATGGCCAGACGATCAAAGCCGCCCAAAAGACCAGCGCGAGCGCCAACTCGACGGCCGCCGCCGGATGCGCGATCAAAGCGGTGCGAACCTCAAAAGACGTAAGCGCGTAAATCGCAAAGCCGATCTGCGGCAGAACGATCAACGCCGCCAGCGCCGTCATCAGAAGCAGACCGGGAAGCTTAGCGAGCTTCGGATTGGTCTGCCTGATGGTAATTGGGAGGGAATAGGGATCACCTGAAACTTCAATGACTTCAAAACTCTGACGCTGCATGACGCTACTCGACCCCCGCGCGGATACAGTCCAGCACTTTATGGTAAACATCGCTAAAGGGCGGTTAAGCACTGTCTGTCTTTCGGTGAGGACAGACGCGAGCGTCCCACTTGACATATAAACATATCTTTATATGTTGTGCTGCATGTCCAGCTTCGAGGAAATGCGAACGACAGATCTGGTGGCGGCGCTAAAGGCGGCCGCTGAAACGACACGTCTGCGGATTCTCCTATTGCTTGCGGGCGGCGAACTGAACGTCAAGGATCTGACACTGATCCTGGGCCAGAGCCAGCCGCGCATCAGCCGGCACCTGAAGCTGCTGTGCGAAGCGGGCCTCATAGAGCGCTTCCGCGACGGGAGCTGGGTCTACTTTCATATTTCCGACCGCCAGGCAGGTGGTCGCTTAGCGCTGCGCCTCGTCGCCGACGTCGATCCGTCCGAAGCCTCCGTCCGTCGCGATCGCGAACGCGCGGAAGCCCTGAAGCGGGAACGCGAGGCCGTCGCGCAGACCTTCTTCGAGGAACACGCCGCCGACTGGGACCGCATCCGCACGCTTCACGTCGCCGAGAAGGACGTCGAAGCCGCTATGCGCCGCGCGCTTGGCGAGGAGACCTTCGATTTCTTCGTCGACCTCGGCACCGGCACCGGACGCACGCTTGAACTCTTTGCCGACCGTTTCGAGCGCGGCCTCGGTCTCGACGTCAATCAGGCGATGTTGACCTACGCGCGCGCCAACCTGAAATCCAAAGGCTTCACGAAGGCGCAGGTTCGCCACGGCGATATCTATTCGCTCGCGTTGGCCGATGAGCAGGCCGACGCCGTCGTCATGCATCAGGTGCTGCACTTCCTATCTGACCCCGCGCTCGCCATCCGCGAAGCGGCGCGCGTTCTGGCGCCGGGCGGTAAATTGCTCATCGTTGATTTCGCGCCGCATGAGCTTGAATTCCTGCGCACCCGCGAAGCGCACGAACGTCTCGGTTTTACGCGCGAACAAGTTGCGGGATGGCTCAAAGATGCCGGTCTCGTCGCCAGGACCGTCGAAGATCTGGCGCCCAAGGCCGGTGGCGGCAAAGACATGCTGACCGTCACGGTCTGGCTGGCGGAACGTCCTGTTACACAAATGCCGATTACAAAAATAAGCGCGTCCATGGGTGACGTGCGTGAGGGAGCGCGCTGATGGCACAGAGCAACGAACGAAAGAGCAAACTGCTCGGCTCCGGCGATATCGTCGTCAGTTTCGAATTCTTCCCGCCGAAAACGCCGAAGATGGAAGAGACGCTATGGGGCGCGATCTCGCGTCTCGCGCCGCTGCGTCCCGAATTCGTTTCGGTGACATACGGCGCCGGCGGTTCGACGCGTGAACGAACCCACGCGACGGTAACGCGGCTTTTGACCGAAACCGAATTGAAGCCCGCCGCGCATCTCACCTGCGTCGATGCGACGAAGGACGAAGTCGACGCCGTCGCGCGGCAGTATTGGAACGAAGGCGTTCGCCACATCGTGGCGCTACGCGGCGACCCGGTTCATGGCGCAGGTACCGCCTACGAGCCCCATCCAGACGGCTATCAGAATGCGGCCGACCTCGTGGCGGGCCTGAAGAAGATCGCCGACTTCGAAATTTCCGTTGCAGGATATCCCGAGAAGCATCCTGAAAGCGTCTCCATCGAAGCCGACCTCGATAATCTCAAGGCCAAGGTCGATGCGGGCGCCGATCGCATCATCACGCAGTTCGGTTTCGATAACGCCTATTTTCTCCGCTATCTTGAGCGCGCGCGGGCTGCGGGCATTTGGGTGCCGATCGCACCCGGCATCGTTCCGATCCACAATTTCAAGCAGGTCGCGGGCTTTGCCAAGCGCGCGGGAGCGAGCGTTCCATCGTGGCTCGCGCGGCGCTTTGAAGGCCTTGAGGACGACAGCGCGACGACCCATCTCGTCGCCGCGGCCGCCGCAACGGAACAGGTGATGGACCTCGTGGACGAGGGCATCAAGAAATTCCACTTCTACACGTTGAACCGAGCCGATCTCGTTTACGCGATTTGCCATCTGCTGGGCCTGCGCCCGGCGCGGGCGGCGAACGCCAACGCGGCGTAAGACATACAGGAAAGACGAGGCGTGCAATGAGACGGAAACCAAGTTGGGCCGCGCTGGAAAAAGCCGCGAGCGAGCGCATCCTTATAATTGACGGCGCCATGGGCACGATGATCCAGCAGTATAAGCTCGGCGAAAATCACTATCGCGGCGAGCGCTTCCAGGATCATTCGAAGGACATCAAGGGCAACAACGATCTGCTCGTGCTGACGCAGCCCGATATCATCGAAGAGATTCACGGCAAGTATCTCCGCGCTCACGCCGACATCATCGAGACGAACACGTTCAACGCGCAACGCATCTCGCTCGCCGATTATCATATGGAAGATCTCGCTTACGAGATGAACGTCGAGGCGGCGAAGATCGCGCGCCGCGCTGCGGACGAGTGGACGAAGAAGACGCCGGAAAGACCTCGCTTCGTCGCGGGCGCCGTCGGCCCGACCAATCGCACCGCGTCGCTCTCGCCGGACGTCAACAATCCGGGCTTCCGAAACGTCAACTTCGACGAGCTTCGCGATGCCTACAAGGAGCAGGTGCGCGGCCTTATCGACGGCGGTTCGGATATCATCCTGATCGAAACGATCTTCGATACTTTGAACGCCAAGGCAGCAGGCTTCGCGACGCTCGAAATCTTCGAGGAGAAAGACCTTGAGCTTCCGGTCATGATTTCCGGAACGATTACGGATCGGTCGGGCCGTACGCTTTCGGGGCAAACGGCGGAAGCTTTCTGGTATTCGATGCAACACCTGAAGCCGTTCTCTATCGGCTTGAACTGCGCACTCGGCGCTGAGCTGATGCGGCCCTATATCGCCGAGCTTTCGCACGTCGCCGATGTGCGCATCTCGGCGTATCCCAACGCTGGGCTTCCGAACGCGATGGGCGAATACGACGAAAACCCGCACGAGATGGCGTGTAAGATCGAACCATGGCTTGCTGACGGCCTGATCAATATCGTCGGCGGCTGCTGCGGCTCGACACCCGACCACATCGCGCATATCGCCAGCCACGCCAAAGGCTATAAGCCCCGCGCGATTACAAAAATCGAGCCGCGCCTGCGGCTCTCCGGCCTCGAACCGTTCGTTCATGGGTGATTGAGAACAATGACCAAAGCCAACGCCGCACAATCGTTCATCAACGTCGGTGAGCGCACGAACGTCACGGGCTCTGCGAAATTTCGCAAGCTGATCGAGCAAAACGACTATTCCGGCGCGCTTGCAGTCGCGCGCCAACAGGTCGAGTCCGGCGCCCAGATCATCGACGTCAACATGGACGAAGGCCTTCTTGATTCCGAGAAAGCCATGGCGACGTTCCTCAACCTCATCGCCTCCGAACCCGACATCAGCCGTGTGCCGATCATGATCGACAGCTCCAAGTGGAGCGTCATCGAAGCGGGCCTCAAGTGCGTTCAGGGCAAGCCCATCGTCAATTCGATTTCGATGAAGGAAGGCGAGGGGCCGTTTCTGGAGCACGCGCGGAAAGTGCTGCGCTACGGCGCGGCAGTCGTCGTCATGGCGTTCGACGAGGAAGGCCAAGCCGACACGACCGAGCGCAAGGTTTCAATCTGCGAGCGCGCTTACAAACTCTTGACGGAGAAGGTTGGCTTTCCGCCGGAAGACATCATCTTCGATCCGAACATCTTCGCAGTTGCGACGGGTATCGAAGAGCACAACGGCTACGGCATCGCCTTTATCGATGCGGCAAGGCAGATCAAGGAAAAGATGCCGCTCGTCCATATCTCGGGCGGCGTCTCGAACCTCTCGTTTGCTTTCCGCGGCAACGAGCCGGTGCGTCAGGCGATGCATTCGGTATTTCTTTATTATGCCATCCAGGCGGGCATGGACATGGGCATCGTCAACGCCGGGCAGCTCGCGCTCTATGACGACATCCCGGCCGAGCTTCGCGATCTCTGTGAGGATGTCATCCTCAATCGTCGCGCGGACGCGACCGATCGCTTGCTCGAAGCCGCGCCGAAGTTCAAGGGCGACGGCTCCGGCGTAAAAGCGAAAGAGAAAGATCTTTCCTGGCGTGAGGCGCCGGTCGAAGCGCGGCTGACGCACTCGCTCGTCCACGGCATCACGGATTTCATCGAAGTCGACACCGAAGAAGCCCGCGCTAAGGCCGACAAGCCGCTGCACGTCATCGAAGGGCCGCTGATGGCCGGCATGAACGTCGTCGGCGATCTATTCGGTGCTGGAAAAATGTTCCTGCCGCAGGTCGTGAAGTCGGCGCGCGTCATGAAGCAGGCGGTCGCATATCTGCAGCCCTACCTTGAGGCAGAAAAGATCGCCTCGGGCAGTGCGGCGAAGCCTGCCGCCGGAAAGATCCTGATGGCGACCGTCAAGGGCGACGTCCACGATATCGGCAAGAACATCGTCGGCGTTGTTCTTCAGTGCAACAACTACGAGGTTATCGATCTCGGCGTCATGGTGCCGGTCGCGAAGATCCTCGCCACTGCGAAGAAAGAGAACGTCGATATGATCGGCCTCTCCGGTCTCATCACGCCGTCGCTTGATGAAATGTGCTTCGTTGCGGCCGAGATGGAGCGTGAAGGCTTTTCAGTGCCGCTGCTGATCGGCGGCGCGACGACGAGCAAAGTCCATACCGCCGTCAAAATCAATCCGAACTACAACCGCGGACAGACGGTCTACGTGCTTGACGCCAGCCGCGCGGTCGGCGTCGTGTCGAAGCTGCTGTCGGAAACGGAAATGACGCCGTTCGTCCAGAGCATCAAATCGGAATACGCGAAAGTACGCGAAACCCATCTGGCGAACGAAGCCCGCAAGCAGCGCGTCACGCTCAAAGCCGCGCGCGACAATAAGTTCAAGATCGATTGGCAGACGTACAAGCCTGCGAAGCCGAGCTTCCTCGGAACACGCACGTTCGCAAACTACGACCTCGCCGCGCTCGTGCCGTATATCGATTGGACGCCCTTCTTCCAGACTTGGGAACTCGCGGGCCGCTATCCGCAGATTCTCGCGGATAACAAGGTCGGCTCCGAGGCAAAGAAGCTGTTCGACGATGCGCAGGCTCTGCTGAAGCGCATCGTCGCCGAGAAGTGGGTCACCGCATCGGCGGTCGTCGGCTTCTGGCCGGCGAACAGTATCGGCGACGATATCGCGCTGTATCAGGACGACACCCGTAATTCGCAGATCGCGACACTCCATACGCTCCGTCAACAGATCGCGCGCGATCCCTCGCGCAATCGCGCGCATACGGCGCTCGCGGATTTCATCGCGCCGAAAGAAACGGAGTTAGAGGATTACATCGGTGGCTTTGCCGTCACGACAGGTCTCGGCGAAGAAGAAGCGATCGAGCGTCATATCAAGACGACCGACGATTACTCGCGCATCATGGCGAAGGCCCTATGCGATCGTCTCGCGGAAGCCTTTGCCGAAGCCATGCACGCGAAAGTTCGCCGCGAGTTGTGGGGATACGCGAAGAGCGAGAAACTCTCGCACGATGATCTGATCCTCGAAAAGTATCAGGGCATTCGTCCGGCGCCGGGCTATCCGGCGCAACCCGAGCACACCGAGAAGGCAACGCTCTGGCAGCTGATGGATGTCGAGAAGGCGACTGGAATCACGTTGACGGAAAGTTACGCGATGTGGCCCGGATCGTCCGTTTCCGGCCTCTATTTCGCAAACCCCGAAAGCCACTATTTCGGTGTCGGCAAGGTCGAGCGCGATCAGGTCGAAGACTACGCCGCTCGCAAGGGCTGGACGGTCCAAGAGGCCGAGCGTTGGCTGGCGCCGGTCTTGAACTACGAACGTTCGGGCGCCGTCACAGCGGCGGCTTGATCGTCGCGGACAAAAAAACGGCGCGGTCCGTGTTGGATCCCGCGCCGCATGTTCGTTTGGCTTCGCGCCAGACGTCCCAGAAATAGTCCCCCGTCTCGTTGGCTCCTTGGAGCATCGCGCGTGGGATTACTGCTTCAGGTATTTCCTCCAGGAGGTCGTTCTCAAAAGGTCCCGAGCACGACCAAAATCACGAACCCAAACGACATTCCTATCGCAAGAACATTAAAACCGCCTTGCAGACCCATGTCACACCTCCGAGGTTGAGATGCTCCAGAATTCGCCATGCCCCCCTCGATCGAGGCACGGCCAAACGCTACGCAGCCCCAGCCATTGCTGACAAGCGAAAAGCATTTTGCGCCGCAGAGAGCTTTGCTGCCTCGACACCGCCAATTGCCTGCTTCGCTTCGACGGCAAACAGTTGAGGATTGTTGCGGTTCCCCGAAAGCGGTGAAGCACGAATGAAAAAGCCTTGAAAACGCGCATTTTCAGCAGCGCCGAGCGGGACGGCAATGCCGGTTAACGAAAGAACAATGACGTTCGCAACCAACTGGAACCGCCGACGCACCGCACAAAAATGATCCCAAACTATTTTGCTTGCGTCGCTCTCAATGATGAATACGAAGCACCGAACGCCGCGAGACGGCGGGCGCTCGACTCGCTCCGTGAGCGGATGATGGGCCGATGCAACGCGAGTGCGCCGCCCGCATATCAACCGATTATTAGCCGCTTTCTCAAAAGAATTTCGGCGGTTCCTTCGGCGACGAGCCCGTCGAACGTCGCCGTTCGAGAAAACCCGAAGCGCTCATAGAAGGCGAGGGCGCCATGATTAAATTCGGATGCGACGACCCAAATGTTTTGAGCTTTGTCTCTCCGGGCTTCGTCTTCGAACCACAATAGCGCGATGGCGCCGAGGCCTCGCTTCTGGAACGTGGGAAGGATGCCCAGCAACTGCAGGTAAGGTCCACGCAGCCAGTTTTTCCGGATGCAGATCGCTCCAGCCAGAGTTTCGCCGAACACGATTTCAAAACGCGGTGCGTCCTCTTCCTTGCCGCCAAGATACGCCGCGAGGGCTTTCGCCGTGTAGTGATAGTGTGCCCATGGATCGATACCTGAGAGCGCTTCGCCGAGATGTTCGGCGCTCGCAGCCGTCATTGGCCGGAATGAAACGTCCGCGGCGGCAACGTTCTGAGTTCGCTTTTTCGTCATTTTAGTTTGTGGCCGGAACGGATGTCTGCGACACGGCCTTACGCTTCTTCTTCGTCGCTGGTTTTGTTCCGGCCAAAGGCATCGTTGAGGCAACTTTCGCGCCTGTCGCGGTGTTGGCGTTCAGCGGCTTCTTGAGAGCCCAAAGGAAATCGTAGCGATTGACGTCTCCGGGCTTGCGATCATAGCACTCCGAGGAGATGACCGGCTTTCCCATCGTCATCAGCTCGCTCACCGTTACGAACTTATAGCCCTTGGCTTTGAGCTTGGGGATTGCGATCAACAGCGCTTCAGCCGTGTGCCAGCCACGTCCATTGGCATGGTTGACGATGATCGATCCGGGCTTCGCTTCGTTCACCATCGCCCCCGCGATCCGGGCGGCGGACTCGTGCGGATCGGGATCGCCGGTTGCAACGTCCCACTGGATGGCGAGCATCCCAGCATCGTTGACGGCTTTCAGAGAGGCTTCGTTGCAAGTGCCGTAAGGAAAGCGGAAAAGCGTTGGCTTCTCTGGAATGCCGCGCATCCCTTCGGCTGATGTCGCAACGCATTGCTTCGATGCCAGATCCGCGCGGGTATCCTCATACGCCTTCTGCGGCGCCAGAACCTGTTGGCGTATGGCATCCGGCTGCAGCAGTCTGAGGTTCGCGTGCGTTTCGGTATGGTTCCCGATTTCGAACAACGGATCGGTCATCAGTTGCTCGGTACGCGCACGGTGCGAAACCATCCATTTTCCGCCCGCAAAAAACGTCGCTTTCACGCCCTGTTCGCGCAAATAATCGAAGATGCGGCCATCATAGCCCGCGATCTCGCCGCGCTGTTCGCAGAGATCGAACGTCAACGCGATGACCTTTTCGCTTTTAGGAACATCGACGCGCCGGATCGATCCTCGCAACGCATCCGGAACAGGCGTTGCAGGCGCGAGGCCATTGATCTTGATCGGAGCGTCGAAGGAGTGGTTGCCACGGTTCACGATCTCTTCGCCGGTTACACCCGCGAGCGCCGCCGGCGAATAGCACGCGTGCAGCACGGCGGCGTCACCAGCCAATGCCGGGACTGCATGTGCCGCTGCGAACGCCGCGCCAGCGAGAAGAGCGATGATCGAAATGCGCTTTGCCAAAATCATTTGCCCTTGAATTGGGGTTTACGCTTTTCGAGGAAGGCGCGGCGGCCCTCTGCGTAGTCGTCACTTTCGAAACATGCAGCTACGGCCGCGTCGAGAACTGGCATATCGGGATGCTCCGGATGACGCGAGATCTCGTCGATCACTTTCTTGGCAGCCGCGACCGACAGCGGCGCATTCCCGGCGATTTCCAGGGCGAGCGCCCGGACGGTCGTCTCAAGATCCGTTTTCGGAACGAGCTGTGAGATAAGCCCCATGGCTTCCGCGTCGGCAGACCGGAAACGCCGTCCGGTGAACAACAGCTCCTTGGCGCGCGCAGCCGGGACCGCCGCCAGGATCGGACGCACCCAGCGAGCATTATAGCCGATGCCGAGCTTTGCGGCTGGAATGGCAAATTGGCTGGCGTCGTCGGCGATCCGCATATCGCAACAGAGCGCGAGGCCGAGACCGCCGCCGAGACAGAAGCCGTGGATCATCGCGATCGTCGGCTTCGGGCAGCCGATCAAGGCATTGAAGGCTGCTTCGTTCAGCGCGTCGTAGGTCTTCGCGGCGTCACCCGTTCTGGAACTCTCGAATTCCGAAATATCCGCGCCCGCCGAGAACGCCTTGTCGCCCGAACCCCGGAAAACGATGACGCGCACGTTCGGGTCGCGAACGGCCTCGGCCACGGCATCGGGGATGGCCTTCCACATCGCCGCCGTTAGGGCATTCATCCGGGCGGGATTATCGGCCGCGATCCAGGCGACCGCCCCATCCGTGGCATATCGCAATGTCGGGTTGGCGACTTCGGCGGCATCTGCCATATACGTGTGTCCTCTCGATCTTTGCGGCCATTTAAGTTGCAATTGAAGACACCGCAAACCGCCGTCAGGGTGGCAGATGCACGCGGCCGTCAGAAAGTGTATAAGTTTAACGGCAACACCGATTGACCGGCGTTGGCGGCGCCGTTAATCGCCTGCGGTAACAAATTGCAAACGGACCCGATTTCGAGCCAGAGGCTGCCCGTGTCGAATACGAAAACAGCGACATCCAAAGTCCAGGTCGTCGACCCGATCTGGGCGCAAATCCGCACCGAAGCCGAAGCGGCCATGAAGGCCGAGCCGGCGCTCGGCAGCTTCATCTTCGCAACCGTCCTCAGCCATCAGGCGCTCGAGGAAGCGGTATGCCACCGCCTGGCCCAAAGGCTGAACCACACCGACGTCGATGCCGGCCTCATGTCGCAAACCTTCCAGGGCGTTCTCTCCGAGCAGCCGGAACTCGGCGCGATATTCCGTGCCGATCTGCAAGCCGTTTACGATCGCGATCCCGCCTGCACGCGCTATCTCGATCCTCTCCTTTACTTCAAAGGTTTCCACGCGCTCGTGACCCACCGCTTTGCCCATGCGCTTTGGAAAAGCCGCCGGCGAGATTTTGCTCTGTATCTGCAGAGCCAGTCGTCGCGCATGTTCGCGGTCGACATTCACCCGGCTGCCCGCTTCGGCAAGGGCATAATGCTCGATCACGCCACGGGCTTTGTCGTCGGCGAGACGGCAGTCGTCGGCGATAGCTGCTCGTTCTTGCACGCCGTCACGCTCGGCGGCAGCGGCAAGGAAACAGGCGACCGCCATCCCAAGATCGGCGATAATGTCTTGATCGGGGCTGGCGCCAAGGTTCTCGGCAACATCAAAGTCGGCCGCTGCTCACGAGTGGCCGCTGGTTCGGTTGTGCTCTCCGAGGTGCCACCCAACGTCACCGTCGCTGGCGTGCCGGCCAAGATTGTTGGCAGCGCTGGCTGTGCCGAACCGGCCCGCTCCATGGAGCAAGGCTGGGTTGATGATTTCGGCGGACTTTAAAATCGTTCAGGAGAAAGAAATTGAAAAAGGAAGAGCTCGCTCGCCTGCAGTCGTATCTGCGCAAAACGCTGGGAGCGACATCGCTTGAGGTGAAGGCCCAGCCGAAGAAAGACGATATGGCGGAGGTTTTCGTCAACGGCGAGTTCATCGCCACGCTCTATCGCGAAGTCGAAGAGGGCGAAACGTCCTATCAGTTCCAGATGGCGATCCTCGATATGGATCTCGAAGGCGTCTGAGACAGAGTTCCGCGAATGCCCCTCTACAAGCTCGATGGTGAAAGCGTCAGAACGCCCGCAAGCGGTGCGTTCTGGGTCGCCCCGAATGCTGTTCTTATCGGCAAGGTCCAGCTTGAAGAAGACGCCAGCGTCTGGTTTGGCGCGATCCTCCGCGGCGATAACGAACTGATCACCGTCGGCTCGCGATCCAACGTGCAGGACGGGTCTGTGCTGCACACCGACCCTGGCTTTCCGCTGACCATCGCCGAGGATTGCACGATCGGGCATATGGCGATGCTGCACGGCTGCACCATCGGGCGCGGCAGCCTCGTCGGTATCGGCTGCATCATCATGAACGGCGCGAAGATCGGCGAGGAATGTGTCATCGGCGCCGGAGCTTTGGTGCCGGAGGGTAAGGAAATTCCACCGCGTTCGATGGTCGTCGGTTCGCCCGGCAAGGTCATCCGCCAGTTGACCGCCGAGGACATCAAGCGTTTCGGTCGCGGGGCCCCGCGTTACGTCGCCAACTGGAAGCGCTATGTCGCCGGACTCTCGTCCCAGAGTTGAGGCCCCGAATCGGCGAGGCGAGACCCTGTAAGCTTCAATTCAACGATGCCGAAAAGCCATCACGGAAAATTCGGCATCGCGTCGAAGATTGTTGAATCGACCGACTGCACGCCCGACAGCGCCGAAGGCGTCGAAGCGTCGTTCGGATCGAGCGAGACCCAAACCCTCGGATCCATATATGACTGCCGCATCACGTAGTGATAGGGCGTTTGGTTCCAAAGACGTACGACGTCGATCTTGTTATCTAATATGAAGTCGCCCTGGGTCGTGCGTGCCGTGAGAACGGCATGGCCTTCATTCTTTTCGTCGCGCACGACCGTCATGAGCAAAACGCCGGACGGCCAGCCACGAGCGATAAGGCGATGACGCTTCAGCAGAGCATAATCTTCGCAGTCGCCGCGGGTCTTGGGGATCGTCCAGTATTCCGCGACCCCGTAAACTTCCATGTCGGTCGCAGGTTCAATCGCGTGATTGACTGTACGATTGACCTCATCGAGCTCGCTCAAAACTTGAGGCGTAGCTTGATATCGGGCGTCGTCTGAAGACGAGACGACACACTCCTGAGGCATGCGCTCGCAAAAGGCAACGAAGCCGTAAGGAGGCTGCGAACTGCCGTAAACACGCATAAATTCCGGTGCCCGCGTCGCCGGACTGATGACGGCGACTTGCTGCGCCGCTACCGGAAATGCCACACCACACAACCACACCGCCACAGTGGCGGCCACGCTACCGTACTTCATGAAACGCCCTCGTACACGGTACGATACAGTACGCGAAACAGCTGGTTTTAGCATGAATACCCACCGCGGCATTCGCGCTAAATTCGTATACAAATTTAACTTTAGGATTTTGGCAACTCGGCGAGCGATTTGAGGCATCACACAACCAACGCAACGATTATCAAGGAAAACTGTCGCGCAACGCCTCGGGCGAAAGCAGCGACAGAAACTGAAGGCCAATACCGTGTTCGTGATGACGGCGGACGATCGCCCGCGTTTTTCCGGCGACGACGAAACTCCCGATCTGCGGCCGAGCCGGAGTGCCGACGGACGCGCCAGAAGCCGAAAGGTCAAGCAATTCAACGTCGATAACGACGCCCTCCTCGACCCTCAACGTCGTGCGGCGGCCGCGAGTTCCGACGCGCTCATGAATACGGTTGGCCTCCGCTGGGAAGTCGTCCCTGTTGACCAGCCACATAATCTGCGCCGCGAGCTTTTCCCGCTTATGGTCCGTGACTTTGAAAACGAATGCGAAACCATCCGACGTAATTCTCGCGACGATACCGTCGAGACCTCCGAGATGATCGAAATAGACCACGACGCGCTCGCCGACTTCAGGCGTATGCGCAGTGACGACGGCCGCGCCGCCGACGGATACGTTTTTCAGTTGGCAGGTATATTCGCTGCGGTCAGCGCGCATGAAGCGGCCCGCTAGCGAAAGCGGCAGGCGGCGATGTTTGCGCAGATCACCCGCAATCACTGCATCGGATGGATGCCGGACGTCCCGGATGATGCGCGCATGCATGGCCATCGCCAACCTTCGAACTGTCAACAAGAGGTGGTCCTGCGAGCGCTCTCCGCATTGTCAACGTGCGAAAGGCGCCCAACCTAACTATGCGGGCACGGTCCTTAATGAAGCTCTAATCGGCGCACCAAATTCGGCTTTTCGAGAAAAGGGAACGTTATGGATTGACGGGAGATTACCTCTCGTCGCCAGCCAGACTCAGCCCACCTTCGTAAACGCGGAATTGACGCCGCGCGGATCGCACAATTCTGGCCTCTCGCCGTGTGTGGAGAATAGGCACCAGATCGTTGCTGCGACTTCCCTCTCTCGAAGGCTCACCATTCGGCCAGATGATTTCATGATCGATAAGCGTGCGCTTCGTCAGCGGCACCGCTCCAAGCCAACCCGGCTTGTCGATCGAAGTGATGGATCCGAGAAAGCGCTCGACGGAATCTTGCGTGTGGGTCAGCGGCAGGACAAGAACTTCGAACGTCGTCGACCGTCCTTCGCCGTTTTCGGCGGAGATGCGAAAGACGCCGACGGCGCAATGCTCGGTGATGATTTCGATCTGGCTTTGAACCGTCGCGGCATCGTCGGCGTCGAACATATCGAACAGGTTCTTGCCGCGCAGCTCCATGCCGAGCGCTTCGGTGATCCGAGTACCGGCGAGCCGGAAGCGTACGTTTCGGGGATTCATCCGTTCTAGAATGAATGTATCGGGAAGATCGTTCGCGATGCGCGACGGATCGATCTCAAAGCGCTTGGGCGCCCGGCGTTGTCCCCGCAGGGTATTCCAGTAGGAGAATAGCGACTGAGTGACGGCTTCTTGCATGCTCACGACTAAAGACCCCGATGATCCGCTGGCCGGTTGGCGCCCGGGGGGCGTCTTCCGTACCAATTCGAAGCACGCTTCCTTTCGGCGGCTCCGTTATCGGCTATGGGAGCATCGTTCGTGCCAGCGCCAGGAAAGCGGCGAGAGACGGTGGTCTTGTGCGGTGTTGCCCGCATTTGATCGAACCGTTAACAACGGCAGTCCAGCCGGCAGGAGACCGGATCGCTTCAAAGTGGGACGACGCAGTGACTCGAGAACCCATCTTCAATGTGCCCGGCCCCGTGCTGGCGATACTCGCAGTCTTGATCGCCGTGCACGTCGCGTTGTCGATGTTGTCGCCCGATGACTACTCGTGGTGGGTTTTGGCGCTTGCCTTCATCCCGGCGCGCTACTCCGGTTTCGCCGATCAGATCCCGGGCGGCAGCGTCGCCGAAGTGACGTCCTTCGTGACGCATATGGCCGTTCATGCCGACCTCACGCACTTGGCCTTCAACGGCCTTTGGCTGCTCGCGTTCGGTTCCGTGCTCTGCGCCCGCATGGGCGGTTTGCGCTTTATCGCCTTCTCGATCGCCGGAGGCATCGTCGGCGCGTTGCTATTTCTGCTGTTCAATCCCGGACTGCCGGCGCCCGTCATCGGCGCATCGGGAGCCGTCTCGGCCATGATGGGCGGCACGATGCGCTTTCTCTTTAACGCCATCGATCGCGGCGAGGGCTATCTGCTCCGCCATAAACCATCTGCAATTCCCGCGGTGACGATCGGCGGCGCTTTGCGTGACCGCCGCATCGTTTTGTCTTCGATCGTATTCCTTGGGATCAATTTGCTCGCCATCATCGGGTTCGGAAAATTCGGCGAGACCGGAGCGATCGCATGGGAGGCGCACATCGGCGGTTATCTTTTCGGTCTGCTCGCCTTCGGAGCTTTTGATCGTTCAGATGACAGTGCGTTGCAAAATGATTTACCGCCTTCCGCAGAATTCGACTGAAGGCTTGCAATCTCGTTAGAATTGCCTCAGCCTTCAATCATTCCGCCGTAAGAGCGGATGACAATGGGTGTGACACGCAGCGGAATGCCGGCCGAAGACCGGGTAAGCTTGCGGGCCTTTAGGTGATACGCAAGCGTACCACCACGACTTCAGTTCGGCACCACGTTCCGAGAACGGAGCTGAACATATGATTATCGCACAAATCCTTAAGTCGAAGGGACGGGGCGTCATGACCGCGGCGCCCGCCGATACTCTTCAAGAAATCACTTTGCGTCTCGCCAGCCGGAAGATCGGCGCGATCGTCATTCTCGAAAACGGAAACGTCGCCGGTATCATTTCGGAGCGCGACATCATCCGCTTGATCGCCGAGCACGGACCGAAAGCGCTCGACATGCAGGCGAAAGATGGAATGACCCGCAACGTCATCTCATGCACGCGTGACTGCACGCTCGACGAAGTCATGGAAACGATGACGAAGGGCCGCTTCAGGCATGTTCCAGTCATGGAAGACGGTGCACTTGTCGGCATCATTTCCATCGGCGATGTCGTCAAACACCACATCTCCGAAGTCGAGTTGGAAGTAACCGCAATGCGCGATTACTTGGCGACCGGCTGATAGTCCTGCGTCGCGCCGCGGTCGCTGTCGCCGCGCGCGCGCTTGGGATCGCAGATCTCAATCTCACGAACGATGTTGTCGAGCTGACGCTCGACAGCATGAATGCCGGCCTCGATGGCCGCCTCGGCGCGATGAAAATCAAAAAGGCCGATATCTTGCAGGCGCGGTGAAATCATTGCGTCGGGCGGATCGCCAGCGAGACGTGAACGGGCGATGCGGTCCTGCACGATATTGAGCGCATCGACCATCACGGTCGAAATCCCCGGTGCGCCATCGCCCTTGCCGAGAATCTGGCGCTGCAGAAGCCCGCGCACGCCGCCCTTTTTGCCTTCGCGTTCCGCTTCCGCGACAAGTTCCAGTTGCCCGCCGGCATCCGGGAACATCGCTTCCGGCGACGAGATCACGCTGCCGCGTCCAAGAATGTCGAAATTCAAATTCACCGCGATCACATAGCGCGCGCCGAGTGCCCGGCAGACCGAGACCGGAATTGGATTGACGAGAGCGCCATCGAACAGCCAGCGGCCATTGACCTTGACCGGCTTGAAAACGCCCGGCAGCGCGTAGGAGGCTCGCACGGCTTCGACGAGCCGACCGCGCGACAGCCAATGTTCGTGTCCGGTTCCGATTTCCGTCGCGACCGCCGTGAAGCGCGTCGGGAGATCTTCGATGTTGCGGTCGCCGAGGTGCTGTTCGAGCCGGTCGCAGAGGCGCTGCCCGGTGATCAGTCCCGTTCCGGCGAAATTGAAATCGAGGTATCCGAAGATGCGCTTGGGAGTGAGTTCGAGCGCCCAGCGCTCCAGGTGGTCGAGATGACCTGCCGCATGGCATCCGCCGACGACCGCGCCGATCGATGTGCCGGCGATGACATCCGGCTTAATGCCGGCGCGCTCCAGGGCCTTCAGGACGCCGATGTGCGCCCATCCACGCGCCGCGCCGCCGCCGAGTGCTAGTCCGATCCTGACGCCCGCTTTGCCCAACACGACCGTGCTCCCGATAAAATCCCTCTGCTGCCGCCTTGGGCCGTGCAAGCGGCATGCATGCCTTCAGGCTACGCCCGCACGATTAAGGTCCCCCTACCAATTGGTAATCAAGGTATGAACGTGGATATGGCAAACGCCGAAGACGAGAGAGCCGTCTTGAGACTCAGACGGGCGTGGTCTTGGCCGGCATCGTCTTAGGCTGCGGCAGATCCGCAAACTCCAACACCGCACCGCCCGGACGATTGGCCTGTACGACGCGCCGGTAAAAGCACGAGCGCTCACCTGTGTGACAGGCAACTCCATCGCCCAGCACCTCGGCCGCGATCCAGACGACGTCCTGATCGCAATCGGTCCGCATTTCAATCACTTTGAGGAGATTGCCGCTTTCCTCGCCCTTCTTCCACAGCTTGCCGCGCGACCGGCTCCAGAAATGGCCGATGCCGCTCGCAATCGTCTCCTCCAAAGCCATCTCATTCATGTACGCGAACATCAGCACATCGCCCGAGCGCTGATCGGTGACGATCGCGGGAATAAGCCCCTCCGGCCCGAAATTGGGTTTGAAAGAGTGGGTCGTTTCGATTGTCTCGGTCATGCCGCCGTCTGGGCCCTCTATTGTCGCCTTGCTCGTCATGACAATCCTCTTGAGCGAAAAACGCATACGTGACGAGCAAAGGGGCTCATAGGCAAATCCGCTCGGCATCCCAATGGCCGGAACCAACGGCCGCCATCTCGCATTCGATCCCGGCTCGGCTTATATACGGCGACCGGAACGTCTGGAGGAGGGCCCCGCACGGCTTAAGTTCCGAAAGACGGATCCGAAGGACCATACAACGCGAAGATCGACATGGCTAACCTCGATGAGATCTACAACACGCGCATCCTCGAACTCGCAGGAGCGATTTCGCATACGGATCGGCTGACCGATCCCGACGGTAGCGCCACCGGCCATTCGAAACTCTGCGGCTCGACCGTGACCGTTGACGTCAAGCTTACGGGCGGACGGGTGAGCGAGTTTGGCCAATCGGTCAAAGCCTGCCTGCTCGGTCAGGCGTCCTCGTCGGTTATGGCGCGTGAGATCGTAGGCTCGACACCGGACGAACTCCGCGCGATTGGCCGCGAGATGCGCGCCATGTTGAAGGAGGGGGGAACTCCCCCGTCCGGCCGCTGGTCCGACCTGGCCTTCCTGGAACCGGTGCGGAATTATAAAGCCCGTCAGGCTTCGACACTGCTCGTCTTCGATGCCGTCGAGAGAGCCCTCGACGACGCCGAGGCGAGGGGTGGGGCTCAGCTTCAGGCTGCGCGCTAACCTTTACTACAATTTTTCCGTCGGATTTCGCTGTAGCCTCCCTTCACCCAATCGACGAGCACGGCTCCGGCGTGCTGTATATTCGCTCCGTTGCACCCCTCGATCATGCAGCGAGTTATTTCGACAACTTGGCGAAAGTCTTTCTTTGCCGACGTGCCGGAAGGGGCTTCCGGATTGGGAAAAACTGAGGGTAGAAGACTGCTTCGCCCGCTGACGGCATCAGTCACAAAAATGAAGAAGAATAGACCCGAGCCGGCCGGACTAACTTGACCTTAGAGCACAACTGGAGATCCAAAATGTCAGCGCAGGATAACGATAGCGGCGCGCGCGTAGAGAGTGCGGCCTCATCGACCAGCGCGCTGAAGTGGGTCGTGATCGCGATCCTGGCTTTGGTCGCGATGTATGGCTGGCAGCAGAAGACTTCGGCCGAAGGCGAGCTGACGGCGATGCGCGGAGAAGTGTCGTCTTTGCGCAAAGCAGTCGATGATGCCGCGGAGGTTCGAAAATCGTCGCAAGATGAAATCGACCGGCTGAAGGCCGCGGTAGCCGACGCGCTTCATCAGGTCGACGAAGGCAAGGCCGACGTCTCGACCGCCATGGCCAAAGTCTCGGAACTCGACAACAAGGCCGCCGGCCTCGCCAAGGATAACGACGGCCTGAAAGCGCAGCTCGTTGGCGCGGCCGAAGAGATGAAGGCGAAGCTCGCTCTCGCGGACGATACGACGGGCAAGGTCAAGGCGGAACTCGACATCGCTAACAAGGCGAAGGGCGATGCTGAAGCGGCCGCTTCAGCCCTCCGCGGCGAAATCGATAGCCTCAAGGCGCAGATCGCGACGCTCCAAAGGGATCTCGAAGCCGCGAAGACCGCCGCTCAACCGGCTCCCGCAAACCCGACACCGTAAATCGGGTCGCACCGCTTCGCGCTTGCGTCATGTCACGGAAACGCGTCTGCTCGGGCCATGAGTTCCAGGCTAGCTAAAGCGCTGCTCAAGGCGCCGATCCACGTTTATCGCTACAGCTTTAAATGGCTGATCGGCAGTCAATGCCGCCACTGGCCGACGTGCTCGGAGTATGGCCTGCAAGCCATCGAGCTGAACGGCGCCTGGCGAGGGTTCTGGCTGACTCTCTCGCGCTTCGTGCGCTGCGGTCCAGGCGGCACGCACGGCGTCGATCCGGTTCCCGATATTCGTGACGTCACGCACACGTTCCAGCCCTGGCGCTACGGCCGCTGGCGGTAAGACGCGACGCCGAGCCGCCCCTTGACTTGCGGCGGCTCGCACCCCATTACGCCCTTCCAAATCGTCTTACGCCGCGCTCGTTTGCGGCGAGTGAGCACAGGAGGCCGCGATGACTGACGTCACCATTACGTTCCCGGATGGCAAACAACGCCAAGTCAAACCGGGGACGACGGGCCTCGAAATAGCCAAGTCGATTTCGCCTTCGCTCGCAAAGCGCACTGTCGCCATGCAGCTCAACGGCGTCTTGGCAGACCTTGCCGATCCGATCACCGGCGACGCCTCGATCAATTTCGTTTCGCGCACCGATCCGGCAGCCCTGGAACTGATCCGGCACGACGCCGCGCACGTCCTCGCCGAAGCCGTGCAATCGATCTGGCCGGGAACTCAAGTCACCATCGGCCCGGTGATCGACAACGGCTTCTATTACGACTTCGCCAAGCAGCAGCCATTCGAGCCGGAAGATATTCCGACGATCGAAAAGCGCATGGGCGAGATCATCGCCAAGAACGCGCCGTTCACCAAGGAAGTGTGGTCGCGCGATAAGGCGAAGGCGTTCTTCAAGGACAAGGGCGAGTACTTCAAGGTCGAGCTGGTCGATGCGATCCCTGAGGACCAGGACCTCAAGATCTATAAGCAGGGCGAATGGCTCGACCTCTGCCGCGGCCCGCACATGACCTCGACCGGCCAGGTCGGCAAAGCGTTCAAGCTGATGAAGTTCGCCGGCGCCTACTGGCGCGGCGATTCAACCAAGCCGCAGCTCCAGCGCATCTATGGCACCGCCTTCGCGATCGAAGACGAGTTGAAGGCTTATCTTCATCAGCTTGAGGAAGCCGAGAAGCGCGACCACAGAAAGCTCGGCCGCGAGATGGATCTCTTCCACTTCCAGGAAGAAGCACCGGGCTCTGTCTTCTGGCATCCGAAGGGCTGGACTCTGTTCCAGACCTTGATTGCCTACATGCGCCGCCAGCAGCAGCGCGCCGGTTACATGGAAGTCAACTCGCCGGACATGATGGAGAAGCACTTTTGGGAGCTTTCAGGCCACTGGGAGAACTACGGCGAGAACATGTTTACGACCGTCCTTCCGGACGAGCGCGTGTTCTGCTGCAAGCCGATGAACTGTCCGGGCCACGTTCAGATCTACAAGAACGGCTTGAAGAGCTACCGCGATCTGCCCTACCGCATCGCCGAGTTCGGCAAGGTGCATCGCTACGAGCCCTCCGGCGCGTTGCACGGCATGCTGCGCGTCCGCCACTTCACGCAGGACGACGCGCACATCTTCCTGACCGAAGATCAGATCATGGAGGAATGCCTCAAGATCAATGATCTGATGTTGTCGATCTATCGCGACTTCGGCTTCGAGGACATTCACATCAAGCTCTCGACCCGGCCCGAAAAACGCGTCGGCGCCGATGCGCTTTGGGACAAGGCCGAGAAGGCGCTGGGCGATGTTCTCGCCGAAGTGAAACGTCGCTCGAATGACCGGGTGAAGACCTCGATCAATCCGGGCGAGGGTGCTTTCTATGGTCCGAAGCTCGAATACGTTTTGAAGGACGCCATCGGCCGCGACTGGCAGTGCGGCACGACGCAGGTCGACTTCAACCTCGCGGGCCGTCTCGGCGCGTTTTACATCGACGATCATTCCGAGAAGAAAACGCCGGTGATGATCCACCGCGCCATGTTCGGTTCGCTCGAACGCTTCACCGGCATTCTGATCGAGAACTTCGCCGGTCATTTCCCCCTGTGGCTGTCGCCGCTGCAGATCGTCGTCGCGCCGATCGTGTCGGACGCGAATGACTATGCGACCGAGGTCGCCGAGAAGGCCAAGGCCGCTGGATTGCGCGTCACCACCGATCTGCGCAACGAGAAGATCAACCTCAAGGTCCGCGAGCACTCGCTCGCCAAGGTGCCGGTGATCCTCGTTGTGGGCAAACGCGAAGCCGAAGAGAAGAAAGTCTCGATCCGCCGCCTCGGTTCGCAAGACCAGACGGTGCTTGGTCTCGACGAGGCCTTAACGGCGCTGTCTGCCGAAGCCGTGCCACCGGATTTGCGATAATCGCTATAGGGGTCGGTGCGATGGCTTTGAACATCGAGCGATTTAAAGTCGATCTCGGTCGGTTGATTAACGAGGGGACCCTTCTTGAATACGCAATGCGTCGAGATACCTCAAATGACGGAGAATTTCTAAAACAAATTCGGAAACAGTTGGGAAAAGACGCCGACGCACTAATTGAAAAACTACCCAAAAACTTTGGCGTGAAATACGAGTCTTGGTACTCTGAAGCGGTTGTGCTTCTTCGACAGATTCTTCCCGACCGCGTTTCAAATTTTATCTCGCTGTACGAGAAGCCAAAATCTCGCAAAGACCTGTCCTGGGGAAATTATGTTATTCAGGATTTTCTACAAGGACTTTGCGTAACCCGAGGTTCCGAAACCTTAGTCGGCCCATCTGCGGCGCTTTCGCAGTTTCGCCAACAGCTTGGAATAGTCAAAGCTGCGCAGGGAAGATTTGAAAGTTCCCTTTTTGAAATTCGGCAGTTAGTCCAAGCAGATGTCTTCGATAATGAGATCGCTGCCGCAAGAGAATTATTGAGCAATAAATTTGTTCGGGCGGCTGGAGCGATTACGGGCGTCGTTCTTGAAAAGCACCTGCTTCAAGTGTGCGAAGATCATGGAACAAAGATTACTAAGAAGAATCCAAGCATCTCTGACTTGAATGAAGCTCTACGGACTGCTGCCGTGATCGATGTCCCGCAATGGAGATATATTTCGATGTTGGGAGACCTACGCAACCTTTGTGCCCACAATAAGAAACAAGAGCCCACAAGTGAGCAAGTGTCAGATTTTATTTCCGGAACCGAAAAGGTGCTGAAGACTATCTCTTGATCCTATTCTAGACGCATGCAACCAACCCCACTCGCTCCGCGTTGCCTCAGTACGTTGCAACAAACGGAGTACCCCCATGGCTACATCATCCGCATCGCAGTACGGATCCGGTTCCGTCGAAGACCTCAAGAGCAAGGCCAAGCAGGCATTTGACGATGCTACCGACCGCGCTCAGGACATCGCCGGTCAGGCAAAACAGCAGGTCGGCGAGGTTGCCGGCAACGTCAAGGGCGCTATCGACAAGTCGGTAAAGGATCAGCCGATCACCACATTGCTGGCGGCGGCAGCCGTCGGCTTCGTCATCGGCGCACTTTGGAAATCATAACGACCGCGCGAACGTCGCTGTGAATTCTCTGCGACGTTCGCAAAATTTTAATCCGCCGAAAGATTGTCATTGCATGACGATCCTTCGGCGGATTTTTTGTGCGCTACCGACACGCGAATTCGATCAGGACTGAGCCTTGCGCGCCGCCGCAGTCTTCCGCAATTCGCCGCTATAGAGATCGATAGCCGCTGCGCCGACCTCGTGAATGTACGCCCGTGTCAACCGTCCCGAGATCGTTCCCTTCAACCATTGAAAGAGAGATTTCGACAGACGCTCGCGCATTTCGTAGGTGGCGGCGGTCGCCGGATTCATCATGCGTGCGACACGCCAGACCGACCACGCGCGTCCGGCAACATCGTAGACGCCGCGCCATCGGTAAACCTGCGCGAATTGAGCGACCGTCAGTCGGCTTCCGAGCGGGATGGTGCCTTCGAACACCGGACGCAACCGTGCGCTGACCTGCTCTACGAGCGTCAACGCTTCCGGCACGGTGAAGTGCAGCATCGGATCTTTGTCCTCGGGATGATAAACCTTGGCCACGATCTCGACGGTCTCAAGACCCGTGTTCAGAAGATCGTTCCAGTTCGAAATGGTTCGGGAATCGGAGTCGTTGCCGAACACCTCAACCGCATCTCGCGCCTCCTCCCGCGCCGGGTCTGCGTCGGTCTGCGCATCGCTTGAATCCGTTGGTGGCACGACCGTCACCGACGCCACGTCGCCTGTCGCCGCGGGACCAGCAGGGCGGCCGAGAGTTTGCCGCTCGAACACGAATGCCAGAGCCGTGCAGGCGAGCGTTCCCAACGCCCAATGGATGAGATAGCCGTGTTGCCAAAGCCAAAGACTACCGAGCGGGATCAACGCCAGCGTCGGCAGCAAAAGGCCCAAGGAAACGATAAACAGCCGTAGAGGCGTAAGGGCATCGCTCATTCCGCGCTCCGTTGAGGCTTCAGCCTCGAAAAACGCAGCCGCCCGTCTCTAAGTTCCGAATTTTCCAGCAGCCCAGCGCCGTGGCGCTACTTCCAGCGCCGGTTTGACCACATCCATTGTCCGGGCATTTCTCGCACCCAGTCTTCGAATTGCCGGGTCATCTCCGCCGTCGCCCATTTGACATCGTCGCCGGGATTGGACGTGCGCGGGATGCGAAGCTCCTTGAGTTCAATCTCGAACCGGCTGTCGTTACCGACGCGCATGCAGCGTGACATCCAGATCCGGGCGCCGACGCGGCGCGCGATCATCGCCGGGATCGTGACGGTTCGCGCGTCTTGTCCGAAGAACGGAACAGGCAAGCCTGTCCTGTCCCAGAGATCGCAAACGACGCCGAGGCGGCCGCCGTTGCGGACGTAATCCATGATGACGCGCGCCGTCTTCTGGCTTTCCCCGTGATCGCCCTCGACCTTGCCGCGCCCGAAAAGGCCGCCCGGATAGAGATCGCGCCGCTGATAGCGAATATATCGGTCGATGTAGGGATTGTTCACGGAGCGATAGACGCACGCGGGATTGGCGCCCGAGAGCGTCAGCGGCCAGATCGCCAGCTCCCAGTTGCCCATGTGCAGCGACGCGCCGACGATCGGCCCGAGCTTGCTGGAATAACGGTTGAAGACTTCCGGGTTCCTGATGGTGAGACGCGACGGTTCGGCGATGATCTGATCGACCCGCATCGTCTCGGCCATCACGCGGCCCAGGTTTTCCCAATGCTGCAGCGCGATCGTCAACCGCTCGCTGTCCGTTTTTTCGGGGAAAGCTATTTTCAGATTTTCCAGCGCGCGCTCGTGCCGCTTCGGATTGATGACCGGCGCAAGCCGACGCCAACACCATGCCGATATATGCGTGGCGGTATCGAGCGGCACAGCCCGGACGATGCCGACGATGGCGCGCAGGACGATGTACTCTAGCCTGAACTGCAGATCCCGCAGTCGCGAAACTTCTGTCGAGGACAGCGCCCTGTTTCCTTATCACGATGATGAATGCCGGAGCGAAATGCCCTTCCCCCGGGCGCGCCGTCAAGCCTCGGCGGTCATATGTCCACGTCTTGCGCGAGCGGTGACGTCGAAGGCTGATGATGCGACGTGGTCGGCATGACCCCCTCCCGCATAACCCGTGCCCTGAGCGCTGGGCTCGACGCGAGCGCAAAAAGCCCAAAGCCGCGTGCGATGCTCACGCCGGGTATATTGCTCAGCAGGGACCGGTTCAGAAGATCGACCGCGAACACGCGCGATCCGACATCAGCCTGTCTGGCGTTCTCGTAGCGCTTCAATGTTGCCTCGCCCCCGATATCTACGCCGCTGCGTTTCGCCTCTCCCGCAATGTCCGCTAACGCCGCCGCATCGCGGCAGCTGAGGTTGAGTCCTTGCGCGCCGATCGGCGGAATGACATGAGCCGCTTCCCCAACGAGGACGACCCTGCTTTTTGCGAGCGATCGGGCGGTCTGGCCGGAAAGGCGGAACGATTGCCGGGGAGTGAAGTCCGAAAGGGCGCCGAGCAGGCCCTTCAGCGCGGTACTCAGTTCGCCGCAGAACGCCTGATCGTCGAGAGCCAGCAGGCGGGCGACCTCTTCGTGCGTATCGATCCAGACCAGGTTCGACGTCTTCCCAGGGCCCGGCACGACGGTCAACGGCCCAGCAGAGCGATGCAACTCGGTGGAGATGCCATGGTGGTCACGTTGATGATGGAACATCGCCACAATCGCAGATTGCGGATAAGTCCAGTTCGACACCTCGATGCCAGCGGCGGCGCGGGTGGCCGAGGAGCGTCCATCGGCAGCTACAACCAATCGGGAGGCTAGTTTCTCACCGGAGTCGGAGGTGAGCGTAACGTCACGCGAGCCGATCTTGACCTCGGTGACACCGGAGGGGACGCGCGTCAGCAATCGACCGCTGGCGCCCTCCAGGGCCTCCGTCAGGGCGGCGTTCGGGATGTTGTAGCCGAACGCCTCGAACCCAGCCTCGCGGGCCTCGAACAGCACCTCCGGGGCGCGCAGCAGGCTGGCACTCCCATCTACAATTCGAATTCCGGTGATCGGCTCCGAGAGCCCACCGAGGCGCTCCAAAATGTCCAATCTTTTCAAGAGTTCAATCGAGCCGCCAAAGAGCGCCGAGGTCCGCCGGTCGTCGCGATTCGATGGTGGCCCGATGATCACCGTACGGAGGCCGGACTGTGCGCACGCGGCTCCTGCAATCAGCCCGGCAGGTCCGGCGCCGACGACAGAAATGTCAAAAATGTCTTGTTCAGCCATGCCTTAGGTCCATTAAGTGTGGTTATTGAAGCACAGAAATGACCGAAAGGGACCCCTGTGGCCCATTCGCAACGAATATGACGGCTGGCTGTCACGCATCTGTTAAATTGGCGTGGTTAGCAGATACTTAAGTTGTCCACATCGCTAAGACGCTTTGAGGGCATAACGGCGAAAACGCCCGGCACGCTAGGGGATTACGTGCCGAACGTTATCTGGGGTCTGTAGAAATAGAGGGGCACCGATGAAATCGGTATTCAAATTATCAACCAGCCGTCTGGCGTTGCTGGCAGCGTTTGGTCTTGCAGCAGCTGGCGTTACTCCCGCTGCGGCGGCCGATCTGGGCGGCGATTGCTGCGCTGATCTCGAAGAACGCGTAGCCGAGCTTGAAGCCACGACCGCCCGTAAGGGCAACCGTAAGGTTTCACTCACGGTTTCGGGTTGGGTCAACGAACAAGTTATGATGTGGGACGACGGCACGGAGCGTAACTCCTACGTCGGCACCAACTCGCTTGAGCAGTCGCGCGTTCGCTTCGTCGGTGAAGCACAGATCGCTCCAGGCTACTCGGCAGGCTACACTCTCGAAATTGGCGTTCAGGGCGCACCGTCGAACCAGTTCACCCAGGCCGCTCCTGACGGAACGAACTCCAACACGCTCAACGTTCGTAAGAGCAACTGGTGGTTGAAGAGCAAAGACCTCGGTAAGGTCACGGTCGGCCTCGAAGGCACGGCATTGTACCACGTGCTCGACGATGCCGATGGCGCCAATACGCGTAACTTCTCGGACGCGCAGGCTGCTGCTGTGTATCAGGGCGCTTTCAAGCTTCGCAGCAACGGCGCTGCTGTCGGCTCTCTGGGATGGAACAACATCCTGCAGGGCGTAGACAATGGAACCGTCGGCCAGGATGGCCGCCGCAACATCATCCGTTACGACTCGCCGACGATCGCTGGATTCACGCTGACGGCTTCGTGGGGTGAAGACGACGACTGGGGCATGTCGCTGACCTACAAAAATACTTGGGGTGACTTCAACATCCTCGGTAAGGCCGGCTATGGTGAGAACTCTGACGAAGCCATCGGCTGCGCAGATAAGTCATCTGCCTCTCCGCCGCCCGCGAGTGTTGCCGGAACCCATTGCGAACTGTTCGGCACTGCCGCCACGATTATGCACGTTCCGACCGGCTTGTACGTGTACGGCGGTTACGCTCAGAATACAGACGATCATATCCGTGATGTAGATCCCGGCGCCAAAGAGACGAGCAGCATGTACTTCGTCCAAGGTGGTATCGAACAGAAGTGGATGCCGCTCGGCAAAACGACAATATTCGGCGAATATCGTCATGATGACGGCGGCAGCAAGCTCACGCAGTCGTTCGGTGGTACAAACCTTCAGGACACCAGTCTCAACTTCGTCGGCGCTGGCGTGATCCAGAACATCGAGCCGGCTGCAATGGACCTCTATGTCATGTATCGCCACGGCGAGGGCAACATCTCGAACCAGACCACGAACGTCGAACTCGACGCATTCGACTCGGTCATCGTCGGCGCACTGATGAGATTCTGATCGCTTACTCCCGTTTGCGACAGATCTTGGGGCCGCCTTTGGGCGGCCCCTTTTTGTTCTCGCTTCGAATATTTACATTCCCCGGGGGAATTTCCATTGGCCCTGTGTCGAATGGGCGATATGGCGACCTTACAACAGGGCCGCCGAGAAACGATGGGAAGCTCAACAACCCTGGGATATTACCATTGAGTTTCTGCTATCTACCGCGCAACACTAGCTTATGTGCGTGCTTCCGAAGCATGGCGGGGTATTTGTGAGACGGTTAGGACTGGTGCTGATCGCGCTGGCGGCGTTGGCTGTTATGCGCGGCACCGATGTAATTGCCATGGAAGAACAGCGGGGTGCAATCCCCGGTGGCATTGCTGTGCCTGATGCTCCGAAAGCTCAAGAGCAGGAGGAAGCGCTTCCTTCCAAGAGCGAGACCGGCACCGAAATCCGCATCCCGGGCCTCGGCAAAATCGGAACTTTGCCAAAAATGGATTTCGGCCTCGACCTTCTCTATGGCGCCGTGGAAGACGACAACAGCAAGACGACGCCCGACTTCCCCAATTCTCAGGATACCGACGAGCAGCGGGATCTGATGATTCACGGCACGGTAAAGCACCGCTTCTAGGTGAGCACGACCGCCGTTCTTTGGCTGGTCCGATCGGTCTCGTCGACGAGTCCCCGGCCTCCTTGGTTTACCCCCCCTTAATCGCGTTGCTTCTATAAGCCTTGATCGCCTTTTCTTGCAGGGATCGAAGCGCGTGCATTACGCGAGCAGCCCCGACCGTCGACGCGGAGCCGTTTGGCTTCTCAAGCAGCTCTCCATTACACTGGCCTGCCTGAGCCTGACGGCTTACTTCAGCTATCACATCCGTTATGGTCGGCACGGCCTCGAGGCGCGGAGCGAACTTCAGGATCGCTCGGCTCTCCTCGATTTCGAGATCAAGGGCCTGGAGAACGTGCGTTCGAAGCTCCGCCATGACGTGGCGTTGCTGTCGCCGGAAATGCCGAATGCCGACATCGTCGAAGAAACCGCGCGCGACGTCCTCGGCTATGTTCGCCCTGACGACAAAATAGTTGTCGCCCGATAAAGACCGTAGTTCATTACTACCTACAAACAGATCGCGATGGCGCGCATGATGGCCAACGGCCGTGCGCAAGAGGCGCCAATCAAGCCAGGATGCGCGTCGCGGCAACGGACTGGCGCGTTCGTAATTCAGGGAGTCCGTCGACGATGTCCGACTTTCACGATTCAGAGCCCCTCCTTGAATTGGACGTTCCGGACGGTGTCCCGGAAGCCGAGCAGGCCGTCGAACTCATCAGGGCCTGGGTCGCCGACGGTGCCTTAGCAGTAACACTCAACGGTGAAGCCTTCGGGCCGCAACTGGAGGAGTGGGGCCGCGTTCTCGCTCAGATCGGCCATCACATCGCTCATGCGGCGTCTCTGAATGGTGAGCTTGGCGAGCAGCATTCGATGGACGCCCTCCGCAAAGGCTTCGACGCCTCATTCCCGGCGAGCGAACTCGCGACCTATGGAAAAGTGCGCAAGCGCGTCCACTAGCGAGCATACGTCGCTATCACGGAGACGGTGCGCCCCGTGGCTGTGGCTGCTTTGCGTCACATGGCCGATGTCCACATCTTCGGACCTTTGCTCGAATATCGGCAGGGGACGACTGAACTTCGCCAGCTTGCGCTGCCGGCTTCCCAATCGCTAAACCACACGATGTGTGCGCGTTGAGTTGCGGACGAGCAACTCAGGGGGATGGTCGATGACAACGGTTTCTTTTGCCAAGGTCGGTTTAGTCGTCGTCGCGACGGCTCTGGTGTGTGGTTGCGCGAATTCGGGCTTCGATCTGTCGACGGCGTCCATATCGCCGCAACAGACGGTCGCGAAGACGGACCCAGTCTGTACTTCGCTCGCGAGCCAGATCAATTCGCTCAAGGCCGACGGTACCATCGATAAGCTCGAACAGGCCGCCGAAGGAAAAACCAGCAAGGTCTCCATCAAGCGGACTGCTCTGCAGAAGCAGGCCGAGTTGAACAAGGCTTACGCTCAATTCCAGACGCGCTGTGGTCCGGTCGTTCCGAACCAAGTTGCGTCCCAGCAGACGAAGGCGCCCGCAGCTGCGAATTAAATAGGCGGAATTATTCGTCGGGTCAGGCATCAGGTACTGCGGCGTTCCCGCAGAAAGGCGCGAGAGCACGAGCGTTTTCATAACGGTGAGTGCTGTTGCGCCGCCACAGGAACGCCACGGGGGATTGCGAAGGCTGCCGGCGTGTGGTCTTTCCGACTAAGAGGCGAACCCTCGTTGGGTTCACGTATGATTTCAAGCAAGCGGGACGGATGATGCGGGGTTGTTTAGCGGTTGTTCTTGTGACCGTCCTCACGGGCGCGCTCCAAGGTTGCGGCGGCGCGGCCGGGGGCAGCGGGGGAGATCCGGGGGCAAGGCCGCTTCCTCCCGGCGAATCATGCGGCTCGATCCGTAGCGAACTCAATCGTCTCGATTCGAAGGGCGTGCCGGCGCAGGTCGAGCGCGCGAGCAATGGCGGCAAGCTCAACGCTGGGCAGCGGTCCGACGTTGACAAGTACAACGACCTGCTCAATCAATATTTGGGCGCGCGCTGCCACGTCTAGATCGCCTTTCGGTAGGCCGAGGTACATCGTTTCGGCTTCCGAATTCCCGGAAAACGACCTGCGACGGAGATCACGATGGACAGTCAAACCCGCGATTTGATCGTTTTCGCCTTGATCGGCATCGTCGCCGGCTTTCTGGCGTCGTTGGTCGTCGGCGGTGATGGGATCATTCGCTATCTGATCACCGGTATCATCGGCGCATTTGTCGGCGGTTATCTGTTCCGGGCACTTGGGATCAATCTCGGGATCGGCAACGCGCTCGTCACCCAGATCGTGACAGCCGCGATTGGCGCCATCGTCGTCGTCGTCCTGGCCCGGCTGATCGCGTAAGCGATCCTTCGCAAGACGCGATTCTTGCCGCCGCAAAGGCGGTGCAGAAATGCCGTCATATGCTTTTCACCCAGGCCCGCCCTGTGCCATAAGACCGGCGCCATGCCGTCTTTTTCCTCCCAGCGCCACGTTTCCTTTTCGGCCGCGCAAATGTATGCGCTCGTCGCCGACATCGAGAAATATCCGGAATTTCTGCCGCTTTGCACCGGCTTGATCGTTCTGTCTCGCCGCCGCCAAGGAGAGGGAGAAGACGTGACCGCTCGCATGAGCGTCGGCTACAAATCGATTGCCGAAAATTTCACGACCCGCATCGTCACCGATCCGGCGGAGCGTCGCATCGACGTCAGCTATCTCGACGGCCCCTTCAAGCGTCTCGACAATCGTTGGCGTTTCATCGATGACGCCTCGGGCTCGACCGTCGATTTCTTCATCGACTACGAATTCCGTTCGAAACTGCTCGGCGTGCTGATGGGCTCGATGTTCGACCAGGCATTCCGCCGCTTCAGCCAGGCCTTCGAAGAGCGCGCCGCGACGATCTATGGCAACGCCCGCTCCGTAACGGCCCCTAGCGGATAATTTTATCCGAGTTTCGAGCGAGCGAAAGACTCTTGAGGGTTTCAAGCCCCTTTGCGTCGTGAAGACGTGCGCCGGAGAGATCCGCGCCGCTAACGTTGGCATCCGTCAGGTCGGCCCCGGTCAGGTCGGCTCCGGTCAGATCCGCGCCGCTGAGATCGGCGCCGGAAAGGTCGGCTTCCTGTAGGTTGGTCGCGCGCATGACGGCGCCCTTCAGCACGGCAAAGCTCAATTGTGCCCGCTCCATGTTGGCGCGCGTCAGGATCGCACCCGACAGGTTGGCGCCGGTGAAGGACGTCCGCCAAAGATGTTCGATGAAGCCCGATTTGTTGGTCGGCGCGCAGACCGAGTCCGTCAGATCGGCGCCGGAAAAATCCGAGCCGGAGAAATCGCCGAAGAATTTCACTCCTTTCAATGACGCGCCTTTGAGGCTCGGAGCTTCATGTGGGACCGGCGTGAGGGCAGACGTGGTCGACGGCCTCATCATCGTCGCGCTATCGAGCGTTGCGCCGTCGAGCCGCGCCCCGATCAGCGTCACGCGATCGAGACTAGCCCCGGTCAGATCCGTCCCCGAGAGATCGGCGCCGGTAAGGTCCGAGCCGAAAAGATTGGCCTGTCGGAGGTCGGCTTTCTTGAAGTCGAGACCCGCAAGATCGAGCCGCATCAAATTCCGGCTGTTGAGCGAGGGGTGGCTTCCAGGCGCGGCGCGGAACAAAAGAATTGAGACGTCGCGCGCGGAGAGATCGGCGGCTCCAGCCGATGATGCAAAGAGCAACGACGGGAGCGGCGTGACGCAGAGCAACGCGCCGAGCGCGACTTTGGCGAACCCTGACAGGTTGAGCGCTAGGCTCCGACATCCGCTCATGTGGCCGCCTCTTCGAGCAGTCTCAAAGCCGCCCTGAGGCTGGCCAAGCGCACGTCATCGCGGCCAGCATCGCCGAACATATGCCGTTCCACGCGTGGAGCATCAAATACTGATGCGGCGGCGATGTAAACCAGCCCGACCGGCTTGTGCGCGCTTCCTCCGCCAGGACCGGCGATGCCCGTGACGGAAACCGCCAGATCGGCGCCCGTCGCGCGGAGGGCGCCTTCCGCCATCGCGTGCGCAACCGCTTCGCTAACCGCGCCGTGGTGGGCGATGAGACCGGGATCGACGCCGATCATCTGTGCTTTCGCTTCATTCGAATAGGTAACGAAGCCGCCGGAAAAGACGTCTGAAGATCCCGGAACAGCCGTTATCGCCGCCGCGACCAAGCCGCCGGTGCAGCTTTCGGCTGTGGTGAGCTTCCTGTTCTGAGCCCGCAGGGCGTCGATAAGCCGTTTGGAGATGTCGAGAACGTCGATGGGGAACAATGGAAGGCCTCGTCGCTGATGCCAAAATGAAAATGGGGAGCGCTTCTGATGAAGCACTCCCCGATAAGGCTATCTAGAGAGAGGAGAAGGTGCAAACGACCTAGCTGATCAGGCCGCGGCCAGGACTTCAGCGTGTGAAAGTAGATTGTCGAGAACGGACCGGCTCTCAGTGCCCATGGCACCAACAGCGCGTTTTTGGGCTTCCTGCCAGATCGGATAGGCATCCTTCAGCACAGCTTGACCTTTGGGCGTAAGGTGCAAGCCGCGTCCCCGCCGACCGGCGGGCGGATCCATAACGATGTGGCCAAGTCCCAACAGGCGTTTCAAGTTGCGGGACAGTGTCGACTTCTCGATGTCAAGCTCGTGACCAATCTCGACGGCCGTGATGCCGTCGCGAGACGCTAGCTGGGCAAGTAGCGTATATTGGCTTGCGGTGATGCCGAGTGGGCGCAAGGCATCATCGTACACCCTCGTGACGATACGCGAGAGCTGACGAACACGAGTCGCCAAGCACATCTCGGCTTGAGCCTCAGCGATTGTGCTGATAGCCGCATCGACATGTTGACGGTCGAGGTTTTGGGGCATGATGTTCATATCGGCTCCCGTATGGGCACTCTCGAGTGGATCGTGGCAATACAACCACGCCTAAGTGTGATGACGCGATTCTGCCTTGAGGGTCAATGGAGAAAGGCGTTGCAAAGCAGCATCTCGTGCTCCCGGGATGCGTTAGCGCGCGCGGCAACAACGCTTTGCCGTACTTCGCTAAAATATCAGGCCCGCGACTGCGCGTGCTCTTCCCGAGCAGCTTCATAAACTTCATGCGCCGCGCCGGCGTTGAGCGCGGCAATACCAAGGCCTACGATCAGGTCCGGCCAGTGCGATTGCGTCACGCCGGTCAATAGCCCCGCAGCTATGATCGCGACATTCGCCGCGACATCGTTTCGGGCCGACAGGAACGCCGCTTTGGTAAGACTGCCGCCCGCGGCTCGGAAAGGCGCCAAAAGCCACGCGCAGATGGAATTGACGATCAGCGCGCCCGCGCCTGTGACGGTAATCGCAACGGCACCTGGCACCAGCCCGCTCGAAAAATTCTGCCATGCGGTCCAGAGCGTTGCCACCCCCGGCACCAGAATGATGACGGCCAGAAGCATCCCAAGTTTCGCCCGCCGGGCCACAGAGAACCCGAGCCCGGCCAGGATCAGCAGGTTGATCGCACCGTCTTCGAGAAAATCGACGCTGTCGGCGAAGAGCGCGACCGAGCCGATCGCGAGCGCCACCGCAAACTCTATTCCGAAGTAGGTGAGATTGAGCACGGCCACGTTTCGAACCGTCAGCCGCAACGCGCTGTTCGTCGCGATATCCGGCTCCGGGTTCTGCGGCACGTCGCTCATGCTGAGGTCTGCTCCGATGGAATAAACACCATCGCCGTGGCCATGGCAGCGATGCCTTCGCGACGTCCGGTAAAACCCATCTGCTCGGTCGTCGTAGCTTTGATGCCGACCCGGTCAGCCGAAATCCCGAGCACGCCGCCAATCAGGTCTTGCATCGCCGGACGATGCGGGCCGACACGCGGCGCTTCGGCAAGAACGGTGATATCGACATTGCCAACACGTCCGCCGCGTTCGCGCACGCGCCGCACGGCATCTTCCAGAAAAAGCTTCGAGGCGGCGCCTTTCCACTTCTGATCGGAAGGCGGGAAATGCTGGCCGATATCGCCGTCGCCGATCGCGCCGAGCAAGGCATCCGTCAGCGCGTGCAAGACGACATCGGCGTCGGAATGGCCTTCGAGCTTGTGCGTATGGGGAATTTTGATCCCCCCGAGCCAGACATGATCGCCCTCGCAGAAACGATGAACGTCAAAGCCTGTGCCGACGCGCGGTTCGATCGCGCGCGCTAATTGCTGATCCGCCACTTCCAAATCCTCTGCCGTCGTGATTTTGACGTTGCCGCTCGAGTCTTCGACGATAGCTACGTCGAGGCCCGCCCATTCGGCAATTGCTGCGTCGTCTGTGAATGTATCATTGCCAGCGTCCGCTGCTTTGCGGTGCGCGGCCAGGATCGGCCCGAAGTGAAACCCTTGCGGGGTTTGCGCCCGCCAGAGGCCCACCCGGGCGATCGTTTCCGTGATGATGCCATCGGACGCGCGCTTCAGCGTGTCGGTAACGGCCAGCGCGGCGAGAGCGCCAGGTCGCTCGCCCAGCGCCGCAATGACGCTCGCGATGGTTTTATCGGAGACGAAGGGGCGCGCCGCGTCGTGAATGAGAACGATATCGGGCGCGGAGGAGGCGAGGGCCTCAAGGCCGCGCAAGACGGATGCCTGCCGGGTTGCACCCCCGATTGCTGGCGCGGAAAGCTTCTCGGACTCGAATTCGGTCGCGACGCCGCTATACAACTGCGCGTCGTCCGCATGAATGACGACCTTGACCTCGTCGATCTTGGAATGCCCTACAAACGCGCCGATCGCCCGGCCGAGAACGGTTTTCCCGCCGATAACCGCGTATTGCTTCGGACCCGAGCCTTGTGCCGCGGCGCGCGTCCCCCGTCCGGCCGCGACGATCAGAGCGGCAATGCGCAAAATAGCTCTCCCCTTAATCCGGATGTGCCCAAGTTCATGGCTGCAACTCCCTGCCTGCTACGAGGCCATTCCGCAACTCCCTCGTGTTCGCGCGCGGTGCCGGAAACCTCGGATGTTGCCAATTTCATAGCCAGAAGACGCCTGGCCGCGTCAAATGGGCAAATTGTAAATGTCTTGTTCGCCCTTGCGAAATCATTCCCCCTTGCCTAGTCTGCACAAACTCACGGCAGAAACGCTTTCTGCTCAACGAATGGGCAAACGCTACGCCATTCGATTAGGACCGCATGCTGGAAAACATCGTAAACGGCGCGCCGCCCGCAGTGCTGGCGCCCATGTCCGGAGTAAGCGATTTACCCTTCCGGCGCTTGGCTCACCGCCTCGGCGCGACGCTCGTCGTCTCCGAAATGGTTGCCAGCGAGGAATTGGCGAAGTCGCGCCGCGATGTCCTGCGCCGGGTCGAGGGCAGGGACCTCACACCATTTGTCATACAACTCGCGGGGCGCGAGGAGCACTGGATGGCCGAAGGCGCGCGCATTGCCGAAGCCAAGGGCGCGAACGTCATTGATATCAACATGGGCTGCCCCGCCCGCGAGGTGACGGGCAAGCTGTCGGGCTCGGCGCTGATGCGCAACCTCGATCACGCGCAATCGCTTCTCCGTTCCGTCATCAACGCGGTCGGCGTCCCCGTGACCTTGAAGATGCGGCTCGGATGGGACGACAAGAACCGTAACGCCGCCGAACTTGCACGCCGCGCCGAGGCCGAAGGCGTCAAGCTCATCACGGTCCATGGCCGCACGCGATGCCAGTTCTTCACCGGAGCCGCCGATTGGACGGCGGTCCGCTCGGTCGTTGACGCAACGTCGCTTCCCGTACTCGTTAACGGCGACATTCTTTTACCGGCTCATGCGCGCGCGGCCCTCGAAGCATCGGGAGCGAAAGGCGTGATGATCGGACGCGGCGCTTACGGCGCGCCTTGGATGCCTGGTCGGATCGCGAAGTATCTGGCGTCGGGCCGTGACCCGGGCGATCCGGCGCTCTCCGAGCAATGCGATATCGCCGTCGAGCACGTCGAAACGATGCTCGGGCACTACGGCAAAGACTTAGGACTGCGCAACGCGCGCAAGCACATCGGTTGGTATCTTGCGTCGAGTGGGGCTAGCGACGCAATCGTGAAGGCATGGCGGGGAAAGCTTTGTGTGATGCTGGAACCGCAACGCGTGATCGACGGACTCAAAGCCTTCTACTCTGGTACGGAGTCTCTCGCGGCATGAGCAGCAAGTCGGTATCGATACGCAAATCTGAACGCGCACCTGCGACGCTCCCTCCGGGATCGATCGTCGATTGCGAGGATCTTCTGAGCGCGCTTCCGCACCCGATCCTCGTTGTCGCCAACGATTACTCGATCGTATTTGCGAACGCAGCCGCCGAGTCCTTCTTCTCGATGGGCGCCGCGGCGCTGACGCGGAGCCGCATCTCCGACATCGTTGCCTTCGGCTGCCCGTTGCTCGGTCTGGTCGAGCAGGTGCAGGCCACAGGCGCAACTGTAAACGAATACGGCATCGAAGTCGCGACACCGCGTTTTTCCGGCGCCAAGCTTGTCGACGTTTACGGCGGGCCGCTGCCGGAAGAGCCGCGCAACATGTTCATCATGCTGCAGCAGCGCTCGATGGCGCAGATGATCGAGCGGCAGCTGACGCATCGCGCCGCCGCGCGATCCGTCTCCGGAATGGCGGGCGTGCTGGCCCACGAGATCAAGAATCCGCTGTCCGGTATTCGCGGTGCTGCGCAGTTGCTTGAGCCCGGCTTGTCGGACGAAGATCGCGCCTTGACCCAGCTCATCTGCTCCGAGACCGATCGCATCTGCAATCTCGTCGATCGGATGGAAGTATTCGGCGACGAGCGGCCGATAACGAAGGACGCCGTCAACATCCACGACGTCCTCAACCACGTCCGCCGCATCGCCGAGCATGGCTTCGGCCGCAACGTGCGCTATGTCGAGGATTATGACCCCTCGCTCCCCCATGTTCTCGGTAACCGCGACAAGCTCGTCCAGGTCTTCCTCAATCTTCTGAAGAACGCAGCTGAAGCTATCGGCGAAAAGCACGACGGTGGCCGCATCATCATGCAGACGGCATTTCGCCCCGGCGTGCGGCTGTCGCTTCCCGGCTCCGATACCCGCGTCAGCCTGCCGTTGATGATCCAGATCGAGGACAACGGCAGCGGCATCCTGGAGCATATGAAGCCGCACCTCTTCGATCCGTTCGTCACGACGAAACCGTCAGGCAGCGGCTTGGGCCTAGCCCTCGTAGCGAAGATCATCGCCGATCACGGCGGCATCATCGAATGTGAAAGCGAACCCAAACGCACGGTCTTCCGCGTGCTGCTCCCGATGCAGCGAACACGCCCCGCGGCCGTGCCGACGACGAGAGAGACTTGATGGCCAGAGGCACCATACTGATTGCCGACGACGACACCGCCATTCGCACGGTGTTGAACCAGGCGCTGGCGCGCGCGGGCTTTGCACCCCGTGCAACCGGCAACGCGGCGACCCTTTGGCGCTGGGTTAGCCAGGGCGAGGGCGATGTCGTGATAACCGACGTCGTCATGCCGGACGAGAACGCGTTCGATCTCATTCCGCGCATGAAGAAGCTCCGCCCCGATCTTCCGATCATCGTCATGAGCGCGCAGAACACGCTGATGACAGCGCTCACGGCGGCCGAAAAGGGCGCGTTCGAATATCTTCCCAAGCCCTTCGACTTGAACGAAGTGGTCGCCGTCGTATCGCGTGCTCTTTCCGAGCCGAGCCGCAAGCGCCAGGCGCCAACGACCGAGCGCGAGACGGATGAACTGCCGCTCATCGGCCGTTCACTACCGATGCAAGACATTTACCGCGTCCTCGCCCGTCTCACTCAGAGCGATCTGACGGTGATGATCAACGGCGAGAGCGGCACGGGTAAGGAACTCGTCGCGCGCGTGCTGCACGATTACGGGAAGCGCCGTCACGGCCCGTTCGTTGCGATCAATATGGCCGCGATCCCGCGTGAACTGATCGAAAGCGAACTCTTCGGCCACGAGAAGGGGGCCTTCACCGGCGCCCAGACGCGCACGCCGGGCCGCTTCGAACAGGCCGAAGGCGGCACGCTATTTCTCGATGAAATCGGCGACATGCCGCTCGAAGCCCAGACGCGGCTTTTGCGCGTGCTGCAGCAGGGCGAATACACAACCGTCGGCGGCCGCACACCGATCAAGACGAATGTCCGCATCATCGCCGCGACCCATCGCGATCTGAAAACGCAGATCCAGCAGGGCCTCTTCCGCGAAGATTTATTCTACCGCCTGAATGTCGTGCCGATCCGCCTGCCACCGCTGCGCGAACGTCTCGAAGACGTCGGCGACCTCGTGCGCCACTTCCTCCGCCAAGCTTCGCGTGAGGGTCTCGGCCAGAAGTCCATCGAGAGTGCAGCCATCGAACGCCTCAAGGCGCATCCGTGGCCGGGCAACGTCCGCGAGCTTGAGAACGTCGTCCGCCGGCTTGTTGCGCTTTATACGCAAGACACGCTGACCGCTCAGATCGTCGAACAGGAACTCGCCGGCTCGGCAATCGCGCCGCCCATCGGGGGCGCGGCCGAAAGCGGAGATCTTGGCGAAGCCGTCGAGCGCTTTCTGGCTCGGTATTTCTCGTCGTTCGGCAACGATCTGCCGCCGCCGGGTCTCTATGACCGCGTCATCCGCGACGTCGAGAAGCCGTTGTTAAGCGCCGCGCTGGCCGCGACGCGGGGCAATCAGATCCGCGCCGCCGAGCTTCTGGGACTGAATCGGAACACGCTCCGCGCCCGTATTCGCGATCTCAACATCCGGGTTTTCCGCACGGTCGAGGGCTAAAGCCCCCGGCCGGACCGCCCTGAGTTATCCACAGGCTGCGGTCTGTCAGACATTTGGCGCTTGAACTGCGCCACACCCGTCGCGAAAATGTCACAGTTAGGTTGTTGTTTCTTCCGGCATGGTGCGGGATCGCCGCTCCATGTGCGTCGGCGGCCGATCCGTGCCGCTGGGAAGCGCCGTCGCCGATGCCTGCTAATCGATAATTAGAAAACGAATTCAGAGCGATAGTTGAGTTGGTCGGAAACTGATGAACGCCAGCAACAGCGATGGCAAACCTGACACGATCGCGCCAAGCGATCCTGAGGTTATGGCTGCCCTGATGGAAGAGGGCGCAACATCGCTCAACCCTTCGGACCGCGCGTTCTGGTTCGGATTGGGCGTCGTCGTTCTCTCGCTCACGTCCGCGCTCGTCAGCTATTTGATCCTGACGGGTCTAACGAATATCGCGCCTCGCAACGAATACGTTTGGGCAGCGCTCGCGGTGAACGCAGTCCTGATCCTCACGATGTTCGGCACGATCGGCTGGCAGGCGTGGGGCCTTCGCCGCGCTTGGAAAAAGAAAATTCCAGGCGCACGACTGCATACGCGCATCGTCTTGCTTTTCAGTTTGATCGCTGCATTGCCAGCGGTGCTTCTCGCAGTCGCCGCGACGACGACGTTCTCACGCTCGCTCGACGGCTGGTTCTCAGGCCGCACGAGCGCGATCGTCGAAAACTCATATGACGTGGCGCGCGCCTACGTCGACGAGCACAGCCAGATCATCCGGACCGACATCGTCAATATGGTCCGCGATATCAACGGCGAGTCCGCAAGCCTCAACAACGATCCCGACGCCTTCCAGAAATTTCTTATCGGCCAAGCCGGTCTGCGCGATCTGACGTCGGCCTACATCATCGATGCCGAAGGCGTGCCGACCGTTCTGGCCCTCGACGACCCGAAGCTGCCGTATGTCCTGCCGCCGCCATCGGCCATCAAGCAAGCGGAAGCCGGTCAAGTCGCGCTATCGCGGCCTTCGAGCGATTACCGCATATCCGCCATCGCCAAGATCGACTCGATGCCCGGCCGCTATCTCTACGTCGCCCGCGGCGTCAGCCCGAAAGTCATCGAGCATCTGAAAAGCACGGAGCAAAACGTCTACGAGTATTCGCGGCTGCGGCAGGCCAAAAGCGGTCTCAAGGTTGCGCACGGCCTCATCTACTTCATGATCTCGCTGACGTCGCTGCTCGCCGCCATCTGGGTCGGTATGTGGTTCGCGGGCCGCTTCGTGGCGCCGATTCGCCGATTGATCGCCGGCGCGCAGGAAGTGTCGCGAGGCAACCTCGGCATCGAACTCCCCGAGCGTCGCGGCGAGGGGGACCTTCGACGGCTCTCGCGAACGTTCAACCTCATGACGCGCGAACTGAAGAGTCAGCAGGACGCGCTCGTCACCACCAACGCCCAGTTGACCGAGCGGCGCAACTTTATCCAAGCCGTTCTCTCCGGCGTGTCGGCCGGCGTGATCGGCCTCGACAGCGCCGACCGGATCACACTCCTCAGCCGTGCCGCCGAGGGACTGCTTGGATGTCAGAGCGCGGACGTCGTCGGCAAGCATCTGACCGACGTCGTTCCCGAATTCGGTGCCGTGCTGGCAGCACCCGATGAGAGCGGCTTCAAGACCAAAGGCCAGCACGAAATCAAAAAACAGCTCGGCGACGAAGAACGGACGTTTGCCGTCAGGATCACGCACGAGCGGGAAGGGGACGAGGGCGACGTCGGCTCCGTCGTGACGTTCGATGATATTTCCGAACTCGTCCTGGCTCAGCGCACGAGCGCGTGGGCTGACGTTGCCCGGCGCATTGCCCACGAAATAAAAAACCCACTGACGCCGATACAACTTGCGGCCGAGCGTTTGCGAAAGAAGTTCGGATCGCAGATCGGCGAAAACCGCGAACTGTTCGAGACCCTGACGCAAACGATCGAGCGTCAGACCGGCCAGATCAAAAGCATGGTCGACGAATTTGCTTCGTTCGCACGTATGCCGCAGCCGGTCATGGCCGACCAGGATTTGCGCCTTGCCGTCCAAGAGCCGGCCGTGCTCTTCCGCGAAAGCAATAAGGACATCGATTTCAAGCTCGAGATTCCGGACCGGCCCGCCAAGGCGCATTTCGATCTGCGGCTGATCTCGCAGGCAGTCACCAATCTGATCAAGAACGGCGCCGAAGCCATCGAGTCTTATGGGGAACCGCAAGGTCGTCCGGCCGGCTACAAGGGCGAGATCGAGGTCCGGCTCGTGCCCTATGCGGATCGGATGGCGATCGAGGTCATCGACAACGGCATCGGGCTACCGAAACAAAACCGCGCCAAGCTTCTCGAACCCTACGTCACGACGCGCGCAAAGGGGACTGGCCTCGGTCTCGCAATCGTGCAAAAGGTCGTCGAACAGCACGGCGGCGCGCTTTCACTTGAGGACGCACCTTTGACCGCCACGCGCTCGCGTGGCGCACTGGTCCGTCTCACTCTGCCTCTCAAGACCATAACCTCTGAACCTTCTTCCGCCGAGCCCCTACGCTCTGCAGCACATGCAGTCGGCGGTGCATGATATGAAACGCTTAACCCCCCAGGAGCGCAGCAATGTCAGCTGATATTTTGATCGTCGACGACGAGGCCGATATCCGGGATCTGGTCGCCGGCATTCTCCAGGACGAGGGTCATCGAACACGCCTCGCGCGAGATAGTGACGAAGCGCTGCGGGCCATCGAAGACCGCAAGCCACATCTCGTCGTCCTCGATATTTGGCTGCAGGGAAGCCGTCTCGACGGCCTCGAAGTCCTGACGGTGATGAAACGCACCTACCCGGATCTCCCCGTCGTCATCATCTCGGGGCACGGCAATATCGAAACGGCGGTGACGGCGATCAAGCGCGGCGCCTACGATTATATCGAAAAGCCCTTCAAGTCCGACCGGCTCGTGCTGGTCGCCTTGCGCGCGCTCGAAGCTTCTCAGTTGAAGCGTGAGGTGAAAGAGCTGAAAGAGCGTTCCGTCGTTTCGGCGGAGATGATCGGCAAGTCGCCGGCTATCAATCAGCTCAAAAACAATATCGACAAGGCTGGCCCGACCAACAGCCGCATCATGCTGCGTGGCTCCTCCGGTTCCGGCAAGGAACTCGCAGCCCGCGTCCTGCATCAGAAGTCGCTTCGTGCCGACGGCCCGTTTGTCGTGCTCAATGCGGCTGCGATGGTTCCCGATCGCGTCGAGGACGAACTCTTCGGCACCGAAGATCGCACCGGCGGCCCGCGCAAAGTCGGCGCCCTAGAAGAGTCACACACCGGCACGCTCTACATCGACGAAGTCGCCGACATGCCGATGGAGACCCAGGGCAAGATCTTGCGCGTCCTCGTCGAGCAGAAGTTCTTGCGTCTTGGCGGCTCGCAGAAGGTATCGGTCGACGTTCGGATCATTTCGTCGACCTCGCGCGATCTAGAGCAGGACATTCGCGAAGGCCGTTTCCGTGAAGATCTTTATCACCGCTTGAACGTCGTCACGCTCCGCGTGCCAAGTCTTGCCGAACGCCGCGAGGACATCCCGGAACTCATCCAGTTCTTCATCGGGCAAGTCGCGCAGACCTCGGGCCTCGCGCCGCGCCGCATCGGTGAGGACGCGATCGCGGTTCTGCAGGCTCACGACTGGCCGGGCAACGTCCGCGAGCTTCGAAACAACGTTGAACGCCTCTTGATCCTCGCGGGCGGGGACGCCAATGCCGCAATCACCGCCGACATGCTGCCGGATGAAATCGGCTCGAACGTGCCGCTCCCCGTCAACGGCGGCGCCGAGCACTTGATGTCGCTTCCGCTTCGCGAGGCGCGGGAAATTTTCGAGCGCGAGTACCTCTTGGCCCAGATCAATCGTTTCGGCGGGAATATTTCCCGAACGGCGGAGTTCGTCGGCATGGAACGCTCCGCGCTCCATCGTAAGCTCAGGGCGCTGGGCGTATCGTCCGAACAGCGCAGCGGCGACCTCAGGTCCGCCTCCTAGGAGCGATCCGTTTGACCCGCATCGTCTACGTCAACGGCGCCTACAAGCGCTATACGGAAGCCGCCGTCCACGCCGAGGATCGCGGCTTTCAATTTGCCGACTCCATTTATGAAGTCATTGATGTTCTCGACGGCCGCCTCGTCGATGCCACGCGGCACCTCGCGCGTCTCGACCGCTCTCTGAATGAGCTTTCGATTCCGCCGCCGATGTCCAACGCCGCACTGCTCCGGGTGATTGCGCAGGTGATCCGCCGCAACCGCATCCGCGATGGCATCGTCTATATACAGGTGACCCGCGGCGCCGGGCCGAGGGATTTTGCTTTGCCGCCATTGGGAACTTTGCCGACGCTGGTCGTTCTGGCCCGGGCTCAACGCAAGGGTTGGGCAGCGGAACTCGCCGAGACCGGCATCGCGGTTAAAACGATTCCAGACAACCGCTGGGGTCGCTGCGATATCAAGACGGTGATGCTGCTACCAGCTGTCCTCGCCAAGGATGAAGCCCGTAGAACGGGCGCGAAAGAAGCCTGGTTCATCGATGCTCAAGGACATGTGACGGAGGGCGCGTCGAGCAACGCCTGGATCGTGACGGCAGACGGGACGCTCGTCACCCATCCGCTCGATCGCCAGATCCTTCCGGGCGTCACGCGCGCGACTGTCATGGATGCTGCCAAAGCGGAAGGTCTGAACGTCGAGGAACGGTCGTTCAGCGTGCGGGAAGTCCTGAGCGCCCGGGAAGCATTTGTGACCTCGGCTACGAATATCGTCATGCCTGTGGTGAAGATCGACGGCGCTCCGGTAGGCGATGGCCGGCCCGGACCACTGGCGCGGAGACTACGCTTGAGATTTCATCATATTGCTGAATTTTCAGCGGGGTAGTGCGAACCTTGCCGCATTGTGCGGGACCTCAATGGATGTAGAGTGCGGTCGCTTCGATCGTCATCGTCCCCCCGGTGAAAATCGAAACCGCTGTAGCGCTTCGTTGCTTTTCAAACGCGACGGCGCAACACGTTTCAGACAAGACGCTCTCACAAGACGTCGTGACAATAAACGGACAACAAAAATGGCGGCCGAAAAAACTCAAAATCTGCAGGACACATTTTTAAATTATGTCCGCAAGAATAAAACACCTCTGACGATCTTCCTCATCAATGGCGTGAAGCTTCAAGGCATCGTCAGCTGGTTCGACAATTTCTGCGTTCTCCTCCGCCGCGACGGCCATTCGCAGCTGGTCTACAAGCACGCGATCTCGACGATCATGCCTGGCGGCCCGGTCAATCTCAATGATCAGGACGAGGGCGGCGCGGGTTGATCTCGCGCCCCACCAAAGAAGACGGCGACGACGAACGGCCTGAGGGCAAGGGAAAGCGCAAGGGCCGGCGAGTTCCGGAAGAGACGCGCGCTCCACAGACACGCACACTCGTTGTCGTGCCGGTGTGGAAGCGCCAGGTTCGCGTTGGCGAAAAGACAAAGCCGTTTCCCCAAATCCACACGCCGGAAAATCGGTTGGCGGAAGCCGTCGGGCTTGCGCACGCCATCGAGCTCAACGTCATTGATGCCGTGATCGTGCCGCTGTCCGAACCGCGCCCATCGACGCTGCTGGGGGCCGGTAAAGTTGACGAACTGAAGCAAACGGTGGCCGATCTCGAAATCGGCTTAGTCGTCATCGACCACATCGTCACGCCGGTGCAGCAACGCAATCTTGAGAAAGCGTGGAACACCAAGGTTGTCGACCGAACAGGATTGATCCTCGAAATTTTTGGTGCGCGCGCCCGCACGCGTGAAGGTGTGCTGCAGGTCGAACTCGCGCACCTGACGTACCAGAAGGGCCGCCTTGTTCGCGCCTGGACCCATTTGGAACGTCAGCGCGGCGGCGGCGGCTTTCTCGGCGGCCCCGGCGAAGCCCAGATCGAACTCGACCGACGTATGCTTCAGGACCGCATCGACGCCATCAAACGCGACCTCGCCGACGTCAAGAAAACACGCGACCTGCATCGCAAGGGCCGTCGCAAGGTGCCGTACCCGGTCGTCGCGATCGTCGGCTACACCAACGCCGGCAAGTCGACTCTCTTCAACAAGATCACCGGTGCTGGTGTCATCGCGATGGATCAGGTCTTCGCGACGCTCGATCCGACGATGCGCGAGGTAAAGCTGCCAAGTGCTCGCCGGATCATCCTGTCAGATACCGTCGGCTTCATTTCGGACCTTCCGACCATGCTCGTCGCGGCCTTCAGGGCAACCCTCGAAGAAGTTGTCGAAGCCGATCTCATTTTGCATGTGCGCGACATCGCGCATGACGAAACCGAAGCGCAGGCGCACGATGTCGAGAAGGTGTTGACCGATCTCGGCATCGACACGCTGCCGGTTGAAAGCAACATCCTCGAAGTCTGGAATAAAATCGATTTGCTCTCAGACGATCGCAAGACGGAGCTGCAACACGAAATTGAACGCAACGGCCGTCCCCCGGTGCTCGTTTCCGCCGCGACGGGGGAGGGGATGGCGTCGCTGCTGGAGGCGATCGACGCCCGCCTCGGTTCATCCGATCAGATCCTCGATGTCATCATTCCGGGCAGCAGCGGCGCGCTTCTCAATTGGCTCCACGAGACCTGCGATGTCCTGGCGCGAGAGGAGCGTAAGGATGGCAGCGTCGAGCTGCGCTTGCGAATTCCGAGCGAAAAGAAAAATCGCGTCGTCGGACAGCTTCGCAAGAACGGAATTTCCGTCTAAGGTCCGTCCCCATGGATCAACGCGTGTCATGCTGCGTTACCGGCGGCGGCCCGGCTGGAATGATGCTCGGCGTGCTGTTGGCGCGCGCAGGCGTCAAAGTCTGCGTCCTTGAAAAGCACAAGGACTTCCTCCGCGATTTTCGCGGCGATACAATTCATCCATCCACGTTGCAGTTGATGGAGGAACTCGGTTGGCTCACCGATTTTCTCAAGCTTCCGCACCAGGAAGCGCAACGCATCTACGCGCAGTTCGGAGATACGCGCGTCGAGATGGCGAATTTCTCCTACCTTCCCATCACCACCAAGTTCATCGCGCTGATGCCGCAATGGGACTTTCTGAATTTCCTCGCCGACAAGGGCCGCGCCTATCCGAATTTCGATCTGAAGATGAGTACGGAAGCAACCGGCCTCGTCTACGACGGTGACCGCGTTTCAGGCGTGAAAGCCAATGGACCGGATGGTCCGATCACAATCAACGCCGATCTCGTCGTCGCCGCGGACGGCCGCTCAAGCACGCTCCGGGCAGCGGCCGGTATGGTCAGCGAAAACTTCGGCGCGCCGATGGACGTCATGTGGTTCCGCTTGCCGCGACTTCCGACCGACACCGAAGAATCGCAGGGCCGTTTCGACGCCGGACATATCTTCATCATGCTCCAGCGCGGCGACTATTGGCAGTGCGCTTACATCATTCCGAAAGGCGGCGACGCCGGCATCCGCGCCGCGGGTCTCGATGCGTTCCGAAAATCCGTTGCGGGGCTTCTTCCATTCGATTCCACGCGCGCCAACGCCATCCCCGATTGGGATCACGTCAAGCTGCTGACAGTCGTCGTCGATCGATTGAAGACGTGGGCGAAACCCGGGTTTCTCTGCATCGGCGATGCCGCTCACGCAATGAGCCCCGTCGGCGGCGTCGGCGTCAATCTCGCCGTACAGGACGCCGTCGCGGCCGCGAACCGGCTGTGGCAGCCCTTGAAGGAAGGCGACCTGCAATTCAGTGATCTCCAGGCCGTGCAGTCGCGCCGCGAATTCCCAACCGTCGCGACCCAGCGCTTGCAGCTCGGCATTCAGAACATGGTCATTTCGAAGACGCTCGCGGCTAAGGGGCCGATCAAACCGCCGCTGTTCGCCAGCTTGGTCAAAGCGCTGCCGTTTCTATCGCGGATTCCAGCGCGGCTGCTGGGCTTGGGCTTTCGCCCCGAACACGTGGCTGAGCACATCAGAGCCGCCGACGGGCGCTAGCTCTTTTCGAGCGCTTTGGCTTCGTCCCAAAGTGCATCCATCTCGGCGAGCGTCGATTGCGATGGCGTCTTCCCGCGCTCCGCCAGCACCGTCTCGATATGCCCGAAGCGGCGGACGAATTTCTGATTTGCGCCGCGAAGCGCCGCTTCCGGATCGATCTCGAGGTGCCGCGCGATGTTCGCCATCGCAAACAACATGTCACCGAATTCCTCTTTGACGGCGTCGGATGGCGCCTTCAAAGACGCTCCGCGTGGGTCATGAAGCAAGGCGACCTCTTCAAATTCGGCGATCTCTTCTTTCAGTTTCTCGAAAACAGGAAGCAGGTTCGGCCAATCGAATCCGACCTTCGCGGCTTTGTTCTGCAACTTGATCGCGCGCGTCAGGCCAGGGAGGGGAGCGGGAACGTCCGCCAATGTGACCGGTCCCTCAACCGAAGCCACGCGACCTCCCGATAACCGCGCGCGCTCGGCGGCTTTCTCGGCGCGCTCTTCCGCCTTGAGTTGATCCCACGTCGCCTTGACCGTCGAAGGATCGCGCTGCGCCCCGGCACCAAACACATGCGGATGACGCCGGATCATCTTCTTCGTCACCGCTTCCACGACGTCGCCGAACGCGAACGCGCCTTGCTCCTCCGCGAGACGCGAATGGTAGACAACCTGCAGAAGCAGATCGCCAAGCTCGTCCTTCAGGTCGGCGAGGTCGTGCCGCTCGATCGCGTCGGCGACCTCATACGCTTCCTCGATCGTATAGGGCGCGATCGTCTCGAAGGTCTGCTCAAGGTCCCACGGACAGCCGGTGACGGGCGTGCGAAGCGCCGTCATGATTTCGATGAGCCGCGAGATCTCGCGCGAAGGTTTCAACGTATCGGCCATGTCCGTCCTCTTATCCGCCGAGGCCGGACACTAATCGACGCCGTGGAGATGGGCGAGAGCCCAAGCTGCGGCTATCTCTCCAGAAGGATTGAGGTAACCCCGGAGTTTCCCATCACGATCGCCAACGGAAGCATCCAACCGGCCCAGGCCGCAAAGGCATATGCTGGCTCGAACGGCAAATTGAGAGCGATCGCCGTTCCGGTGATGACACGAAACCAGACGGCGCCCGTCGTCACCGCAAGCATGGCCACCATCAAGCGCGCATGCCGCGCGATCTCCCGCTGGCGTATCGCGACAAGGGCTGCAGCGAGAAGATAAAGCCAGACGAGGCTTTGCACGAAAAAGCCCAGGCGAGAGGTGAGGGGCGAATGGCTCATGATGGCAACGGGGATTGCAGTCAGCCCCCCAATCACCACAAATGCGCCCAACAGCCGGCCCAGCGGTCTGTGAAGCTCTGGGTGCCGCCGCGCCAACACGACGGCGGGAGCGAGCAGCAGCACCAGCGCCGAAGACACCATGTGGACGGGAAAGAGAAGTGGCGCCCGCCCGGCGAGCTCGAACATTTGATAGGGCAGCGCGATGAGACCTAGGCCCGATCCGATTGCGACGACGCCCACAGGAATAATGAGGACGATCATGAGCAACAGAATCGTGACGCGAAGCACAAACCGGACGTTGCGCGGCGGCGCCTTGTCAGGAGGGAGAGGTGGTGCCGTCAGCGCTGTCTCGATCATCGTGTTATCCGTCATGGCGATAAGCATGATCGCCTTTCGATTTGGCGGTTCCGCGGCGGCCGACGAAAGCCCCGGCGTAAAGGACGTCACACCGATCTCGCTCGCCGGTCGATGGACAGGCAGCTATTACGGCTACGGCCGGAGCAGGGACGGCCAGGATTGCGGCGACTCCGGTTGCCGAATGATGTTCGACATCGTTGCGTGCAAGGATGGTTGGTGCGGGATCGCCGTTAAGACCGACAAATCTTGCGGTGCCGTCGGGCTGCATCTCGCCGCCGATGCTAAAGCCGGCGAAAAAGTTTTTGATGGCCAGTTGGAGCTTGCCAAAGGTGCGGCGCCTTATGTCGTCCAGGCTTGGCACAATACGGATAAGGAAACCGGCATCACCGAGATGCATTTCGTCGGCGACACCGGAACCAAGCTTTTGATGATCCGCCGCTCGTATCCCTTTGAAGCGACCCTGACGCGCGCAGGCGATGCAACCTGTACGCTCGACAAAGCGACGAGCTGAGACGCATCGAAACGAAACGCCGTTGCCGCAAGCCGCGTCTCTGCTAGTCTTCGCAGTCGGGGCAATGGGGCGGCCATGCACATACTTTTCAATGGCCTGATGATGGTGCTGGAGCTTGCGGCGGTCTGCGCCGTGGCCTGGGCGGGATTTACGGCGCCATTGATCTTTGCAGCCGGTACGGCGCTTCTGGCCTTGGCGGTCGGCGCCGCACTGGAAATCGCGCGGCTCAAATACGAATTCCCATTCTACTTCGATCGCGTGCCGGGCCGGTCGATCATTCTCATCGTCGCCGTGGGAACGCTTGAAGCTGTGACCAAAGCCGTCCTCGCCGGCGTCGTCGGTCTGCTGACCTTCCTCGGCACCGACCAGCAGCGCCTGACGTTCGTCGCCATCATCTTCGCGTTTTCGCTCTTTCTCGGAGTGCAGGTCGTCCGCTTCCTGATGGATAAGCTTAAAGCGCGTCCCTTGCGCTGGGGCTATTTTCGCCTCGCAGCGCCGCTCGGCCTCTTGTTCTCTGCTGGCCTCACGTTCCTCCCGGCGCCTGGCATCACCGAACTTGCAAAGCGAGCAGCTTTCGATCTTCCGACGAAGCCGACCATGGAGCAGGCGAGCGAGTTTCTGTTCCTCCTGAAACAGAGCTTCGACGAAATTGTTGTCAGAATGCTCTCATGGGTGTTTGATCCGGCGTTGGCTCAGGCGATCGGCGCGGTGGTGTCGGTCAACATGCTGTCCGGCTTCGTATTGGCGCTTTACGCCGTACTCATTGCCGAGGGCATTAGAACACTCGAACGGCGCGAGCCTTAAATCGCGAGAGGCGTGCCATGCCGCTCCAAATTGCGCACCGGACATTGATGCTGCCGGAGGCGATCGTCATCGAGAGTTTACTGACCGCACACGGGATTCCCTTCGTGGCGGCCGGTAAGGATATCATCTTCCAATGCCCGCACTTCGCGTTCCTGTATGGCGGGGTCGCATTCCTCGTTGAAGAAAGCGATATCGAGGCCGCTCGCCAAATCATCGCCAGCGGCGAAGCCGTTCCCGGCTACGAAACGATCGAAAGCGGCAGCTTCGAGGAGCGTCCGGTGCGCAACGCCGTGCTCGCGTTCCTGATTCTGATCATGGGTGCGCCAATCCCATTTTGGTATCGAAAACAGGGATTGCAGCGCAGCATCGGTTAACTGCAACGTCGAAACGAGTGGCTTCACTCCCACATGAAGTGGGGAAAAGCGAAAACAAAGGGGCAAACGCGTATTCATTGGGCTTTTGCCAAAATATATTGAGGAAGCATACGTTATGCGGCCAGCAACGGATTGAAACGGACATTGCTCCCGATATTCCTCATCAATCTCGACAGATCGCCGGACCGGCTGGCCTCCATGCAGGCACAGGCCGACGCCCTTGGATTTTCATTCGAACGCATCTCTGCCGTCGATGGGCGTAAAATACCGGCATGGTTGAACTCGGAATTTTCTAACAGCGCCCGCATGAGCGATGGAGCCGTCGGTTGCTACGCAAGCCATCTGCTCGCGGCGCACACGATCGTGGGTCGACAGTTGCCATACGCTCTCGTCATGGAGGACGACGCCCAGTTGTCTCCCGATTTTCTCAGTGTGGCCGAGCGCGCCGTATCATGTGCGCCGCTAGGCTGGGACTATTTGCACATAAGCTCTCGCTTCAAGAAGACCGTGATAAAGGTCGCAGACATCGACGCACATCACGCGCTTGTCCGCTATGTTTTGCCGCCGTGCGGAACCGCCGGTTACGTCCTTTCCAACAGTGGCGCGAGGAAATGGCTGGCGCCGATGGATCGCGTGCGTCCCAACGATTTGGACAATCGTTTTGCTTGGCAGCAGCGCCTGAAGATCTACGGCGTCTATCCAGCCATCGTTTCGCAAAACCTCGAACGGCCATCGACGATTGGCCGGGCGAAAATCCGGCCTCATTGGGAACCGTCCGCAGTTGAGCAGCTCCGTGGTTTGCTTTGGACCGTCCGAGAGATCGGGCTCGGCAATTATCTCTCGGCCAAGGCGAGAGACGCCGCGAACTCCATGCGCAAGCGAATGGGCCGAGCCGCGCGGATCGACGTCATCTAAAATTGATATTGATAAGCTTGTTGAGCGGCTTCCACAGGGAAGGGGGATCGCACCAGGATATGATTCCTTTGGGGGCGAGCGATGCCAGCATGTTTCAAATTCGACGTCGTGATCAGTCTCGGACCGGACTGTTTGCCGGCCATGCAGACTTTTCATTATTTTGGCCGGCGGCGACGTCCCACAACAGCTTTTAGCTATCAGACTACACCGCCCAGCGCCGTCATCGCATATCTGCGGCATGACTTCAGGGGCATGATGGAGCTGCCCGATCTGCGGCTGGAAAACGACGCGATCGTATCGAACGTCCGCCACGGCACGCGACACCCGCATGAGTTTAAGAACGGTCTATCGTCATATGCCGAGGCGAAATCGCGGCATGATTATCTGACCGACCGGATGAGGCGCATTTTCTCCAGCCGCGAGCGCATCCTCTTCGTCACGAGAAACTCGGATGAATCCACACTTCGCGAATTGCGTGGAGGCCTCAAAACCTACAATCCCTCGCTGCGGTTTCGTATTTTTAATGTCGCTTGCGACGCCCCAGTGAGCGCATGGGAAAAATCCGTACCCCACTGGCAGGCGGCGCTCGCGGAAGCCGACGCGGGCGAGAGCCGCACCTTGAGCGGCTTGCTCCGCGATCAATCTCAAAGGTTCGTGCGCCATCTGCGCGAGAAAAGCTTCTAGCCCCACGATGATATCGTAGATTCGCATAATATGTATTATGGAAACTAGATACTAAAACCACCATTGTATCAAAATGATACGATGTGCCGAGCCAACCCGATAATCTGGATTGGCTCGGATGGCCTGATTACTTCTCGCCCTTTTCGTGATGCTCGGCGATGAACGCGTTCAGCAGCCGCACACCCCAACCAGAGCCCCAGCTCTGATTGATGTCGTTGCGGTTGCCGTCCATCGCCGTACCGGCCAAGTCGATATGGCTCCAGGGCGTATCCTTTTGAACGAAGCGCTGCACGAACGCAGCCGCTGTCGCGGAGCCTGCCCAGCGTCCGCCGGCATTCTTCATGTCGGCGTTCTTGGAATCCATCATCTTGTCGAACGCCTTGTCGAGCGGCATCCGCCACAGCTTTTCGCCCGTCGAACGCGACGCTGAGAGAAGCTCATCCGCGAGCTTGTCCTCGTTCGAGAACAGTCCCGCGTACTCCTTGCCGAGAGCCACCATGATTGCGCCGGTCAGCGTCGCGAGGTCGATGACCAGCTTCGGCTTGAACTGCTCCTGCGCGTACCAGAGGACGTCGGCGAGCACGAGCCGCCCTTCGGCGTCGGTGTTGATGACCTCGATCGTCTGCCCGGACATCGACTTGACGATATCGCCTGGACGGACGGCATTGCCCGACGGCATGTTCTCGACGCAACCGACGAGGCCGACCACGTTGACGTTGGCCTTGCGCTCGGCAAGCGCGTGCATCGTTCCGATGACGGCGGCCGCACCGCCCATATCGCCCTTCATGTCTTCCATGCCGGCAGCCGGCTTGATCGAGATACCGCCGGTATCGAACACGACACCCTTGCCGACGAGGCAGATCGGCTTCTGCTTCTTGGCGCCCTTGGCGCCGTTCCACACCATGACGGCCAGCCGCGACGGACGAACGCTTCCCTGGCCAACGCAAAGAAGCGAGCCCATGCCGAGCTTCTCCATGTCCTTGACGTCGAGAATTTCAACGGAAACGCCGAGCTTTTCGAGCGATTTCGTCTTTTCCGCCAGTTCCACGGGACCAAGGATGTTGGCGGGTTCGTTGACGAGTTCACGCGCCAGGTTGACGCCATTGGCGACGGCCTTCAGCGGCTGAAATGCTGCCTTGGCCTTATCCGGATGCGGCACCTGAATGACGAGCTTCTTGAGGCCGTCCTTGTCCGCCGCGTCCTCGGAGGACTTCTTCGTCAGATACTTTTTGAAGTTGTAATGGCGGAGCATGGCGCCTTGCGCGATCAACGCCGCGATCTCATCGGCGGAAAGAGCTTCCGTGCCGTCGACATCGACAATAATGCTCGCCGCGCTCGACTTGCGAGCCTGGATCGCACCGACGATCGCGCCGCCCAGATCGACCGCCTGTTGCTCCGTCAGCGCCCCGATCTTGCCTATGCCGCTGACGATGAGGCGCTCGATACCGATTTTTGCGGGCGCGAGAATTTCGATAGAAGACTTGTATTTGCCCTTGAAGTCAGCGGCGGCGGCGGCCTTACTGATGGCGCTTGCCGATTTCGTTTCTAATTCGCGAGCCTTCGCACCGAGGACCAATCCGTCGCCCGCAAATACAACGGTTGCCGTCTCAGGTTCGGCGTTGAGCGGCGAGAATGTGATTTCGAGGCGATCGGACATTTTCAAGACGACTCCAGGTTAAGATAAGATCCCGCTCTGGGATGGGGAGAAAATTGCGGTGCCGAGACGCGATTCAAGACGCGGTGGCGGATCCACGTTGCGACCGGCGGGTCTGCTCAAGGCAGGCGGGCAGGATCGCATCGCCGGGCGCACAACTTAGTCGTTCGCAAAGGCGTGGCAAGCGAACCCTTGCACGCGGGCATTCGCCTAAGACCTTCAAACGGCCTAACTATCTGCGACACAAGTATGATTTTCGTAATATACCACATGGCGGGACAACACTGAACAGCCGAAATTCCGCCATTGTGCTATGGGACCCCGATGCAATCATCGCGAAAGCCGGCGATGATTTGGGGGGCTTCGGTCGCGTGACCGAGGCGGGGACGGCGGTAGCATGCGAATTTTCTCAAGGTATGTGTTTCGGCAGGCGGCGAGTTCGTTCCTGCTCATTCTCATATCGCTGACGGGTATCGTCTGGATCGCGCTGGCACTCCGCCAGTTCAATGTCGTGACCAGCCAGGGTCAGGACACCTGGATGCTCATCCGCGTGACGTCGCTCGCCGTACCGAACCTCATGGCGATCATCGCGCCGTTTTCACTCCTCATCGGTGCGCTCCACACCCTCAATCGCTTGAACACCGACAGCGAGTTGATCGTGCTCTCGGCTGCAGGCTCGACGGTGTGGACGGTCGCCCGCCCCCTCCTCCTCCTGGCGCTTTTCGTCAGTATTTTTTTGGCGTTGGTAAGTCATATCGCGCAGCCATGGAGTATGCGCTTGCTGCGCGACTACATGGTACAGGTCCGTAGCGATCTCCTAACGCAAGTCATTCAGCCCGGTCGCTTTTCGAGTCCCGAGCAGGATCTGATGTTTCATATCCGCGACCGTTCCGCCGACGGCGAGCTCCTGGGCCTCGTCATGCACGATACGCGCGACAAGTCGCAATCGCAGACCTACCTCGCCGAGCACGGCACCATCGTGAAGCAGGACGGCACGGCCTACCTCGCCATGTCGACCGGTCACATCATTCGCCGCTCGGATGCCGACGGGCCGCCCCAAATCATCGCCTTCGACAAATACGTCGTCGATCTCGATCAGTTCGAACCGCAAAACGACGGCTCGGGAGAATTAAAGCCCCGCGAGCGCTATTGGAGCGAACTCGTGCATCCCGACCCGAAGAGCAAACTCTATACGAGCGCGGCGGGCCAGTTCCGCGCCGAAATCCACGAGCGCCTCGTCAGCCCTCTCTACCCAATCGCGTTTGCATTCCTGATCATCGCGTTCGTCGGCCAGGCGCGCTCGACGCGATCGAGCCGAATGCAAAGTCTCGTGCTGACGTTCCTGTTGGGGGCGGCCTGCCGAATGGCGGGCTTGGCCTTGAACAGCGCGGTGGCCCGTAATCCCACGATGTTGTTCGCCCTTTACGGCGTCCCGATCGCCGCGATCATTGTATCGTTGATCGTCATCAAGAGGGCCGACAGGCAGAGGCCCCCATCGCGCGTTCTCAAGATGCTGTCCGACCGGGTCCTGGAACTCGTTGCAGCCGGCCGCCGCCTGATCATGCCGCGCCGAAAGTTGGTGTCATGAGGAGTTCGTTCACCCTCGGGCGCTACATCGCCAAGCTTTTTTTCGTCGCCATCATCTCGACGCTCGCCGTCTGCGCGATGCTGATCTTCATGATCGACTTCGTCGAGTTGTTGCGCCAATCGAGCAAGTACGGCAGCGTTCCGGTGTCGACGCTCGTCTTCATCGCAATGTTGCGGCTCGGCGCGTACGTTGAGTTCCTGCTCGGATTTGCCGTTCTCGTCGGCGCGCTGAGCGCCCTCCTCTACCTCAACCGCAAAAGCGAACTGGCGGTCATGCGCGCGGGCGGCATGTCCGTCTGGCAGTTCCTCGCGCCCGGACTAGTGGTAGGGCTCGCGATCGGGTTGATTGGCGTAACCGTCTACAACCCGCTGGCCTCCAAAGGCCGGGCGAAGTCGGAGCTGGTCTTCGCCAAGGCCTTCGGAAACGACAATAACCTGCTCCGCGCCCAAGGCGGCGGCTCATGGATCAGGCAGAACGGCGTCGACGGGGAATCGGTCCTCGGAGCCGCGGCCGCGTCCAACCGGGGGTTGACCCTGACGGGCGTGATGATCCTGGCTTATGACCGCCAGGGGCATTTCGCGGAGCGCGTTGACGCCGGTCAGGCGCAGCTCAAAGACGGCTATTGGGACCTGAAAGACGCTTGGGTTTCCCGCCTCGGCCAGCAGCCCGAAAAATTCAATTCCTACCTTGTATCGACCTACCTCACGCCCGACCGTGTCCAGGAGGCTCTCGGCACCGTGTTCTCGGTCTCGTTCTGGGATCTTCCAGAACTCATCGATGCAGCTGATAAAGCGAAGCTTTCGACCGAAAGGTTGCGTGTTCAATATCAGTCTCTTCTGGTCCGCCCCCTCCTCTGTCTGGCCATGGTCCTTTTGGCGGCAACTGTGTCATTGCGGTCATTCCGCTCCGGAGGCATCCAGACTATGGTTACGACAGGGATGATCGGTGGGGTTGGTTTCTTCTTGTTCTCGGAAATTGCGAGGCAAATTGGGATCGCGGGGCTTGCGCCGGCGTGGGTCGCCGCGTGGGTTCCTGTTGTCTTGGTTCTAATCATCTCAACCACGGTGCTGTTGCACCAGGAGGACGGCTGAGTGATGCGTGAAGCGCAGACACCGCATGACGGTTGCGGGTCGTCTCGCGAGGCATCTCGCCACCGGAAGGTGGACGGGGTTGCTCGCGCGCTTCTGTGCGTCCTGATGTTTGTCAGCTTTGCCGTCGCATGGAGCCCTCGCGCTTCGGCCCAAGGCTACAGCGCGTCGACCAGCGATCCCGGCGGCAGCGTCAGTGGCACGACGAAGTCCAAAAAGAACGCCTCTTCGTTCGGCGCCGCGAATGCGCCCAGCGCCGTATTCGGCAAGATCAACACGAATCTCGACCGCGCCCAGCCCATGCGCTTGCAGGGCGATCAGCTCATCTACGACAAGTCCGGCGATCGGGTTATTTCTCGCGGCAACGTCGAGATTTTCTATAACAACTTCATCCTGACAGCCGACGAAGTCGTTTACGACCAGGGCTCCGGAACGCTGACCGCCATCGGCAACGTCACGCTGAAAGAGCCCCAGGGCAACATCGTCCACGCCGACCGCTACACCCTGACCGACGACTTCCGCGACGGCTTCGTTTCGGCGTTGTCGATCACTTCGAAGGACAAGTCCCACATCTCGGCGGATAGCGCGACGAGACGTGAGGGTAACGTCACCGAATTCCACAATGGCCGATTCACGCCGTGCCAAAGCGATGGGGGCACTCCGCCGCTTTGGTGCATCAGCGCGACGCGTATCATCCACGATCAGTCGGCCGCGACCCTCACCTACCAGGACGCGTACTTCGAGATCTACGGCCAGCCGATCTTCTATCTTCCCTATTTCCAGAGCCCCGACCCGACCGTGAAGCGGAAGTCGGGCTTCCTCACGGCTGACTATGGCCACTCGTCAACGCTCGGCTACATCACGGGCATCCCCTACTTCTTCAACTTGGCGCCGAACTACGACGCCACGATCGAGCCAATCTACTTCAGCGATCAGGGCTTGATGTTGAAGGGTGAATGGCGGCAGCGGCTCGCCAACGGCGAGTACAACGTCCGTCTTGCCGGTATCGATCAAAACTCGAATGACTTGCCGGGCGGTAACGCCTCGAACAACTTCAATCAAGACCTGGACGGCCTCCGCGGCAGCGTCGAGACGCACGGCCGCTTCTCGTTGTCGAGCTGGTGGCAGTTCGGCTGGGATGCGATCGTCGAAAGCGACGACCAGTTCCGTCGCTTCTATAAGCTCGACAGCATCCTCGTCACCGATCGCGTCAACCAAGTCTATTTGACCGGTCAATCGGACCGGAACTATTTCAGCGCCAAACTCTATCAGTTCGGCGGATTGCTGACGAACGACACGCCGCAGACCGAGAGCTACACGCATCCGATCATCGACTATAACTACGTTTTCAAAGACCCTGTTCTCGGCGGCGAGCTGAAGTGGAACACCAATGTTCTGAGCTTCACACGCGCCGACGGTTCCGTCGTGGATCCGCAGACCGGCCGTGACGCGGACCAGAACGTCAACCGCATCGTCACCGAACTCAAATGGCGCCGCCGCCTGACGGACGCTATCGGCATCAGCTATACCCCATTCGCTGATATCCGTGGCGACGTCTATCAGTATGACAACGCCACCAATCCCGAAACCGTACAAGTGACGGACGGGGTGATCACCAATCATGGAGAGGTCTTCTCTGACACCGTCACTCGCGGCATCGTGGATGGCGGCGCGACAGTGTCTTATCCGTGGGCCGCCACGAGCGCCGCCGGAACGCATATCATCGAGCCCATCGGCCAATTCGTTGCCCACCAGGAGAGCATTCCGCAGCGCGCTCTGCCTGACGAGGACGCGCAGAGCCTTGTGTTCGACGACACCAACCTGTTCTCGACATCGAAGTTCTCGGGCAACGACCGCATAGAGACGGGCACCCGCGTCAATGCCGGCTTGCAGTACACCTTCCAGTCAAACGACGGCGGCTATGCCCGCTTCCTCGCCGGCCAGAGCTATCACCTCTCGGGCGATAACATCTACCTGAACCCCGGCAGGAACGCCGACGGCAACTACGTCTTCAATCCCTACAACGGCCTCGAGACCGATCGTTCGGACTACGTGATCGGCGCGTACATTGCGCCACTCAGCAACTTCCGCATCATTTCCCAGAGCCGCTTCGACCAGTCCACGTTCGCCTTGAAGCGCCAGGACTCCTCGATGATCACGAGCTGGGGACCGTTGTCGGTTCAGGCCGGTTATTCCTATGACGCCGACGCCCTCTTCACCGATCCGGAAAACCCCGACACCATCGCGACGCTGTCGCGCGAGGAAGAAGTTTTGGCTGCCGCGACCCTGCAGCTAACCAACCGCTGGAGCATCGGCGGTTCGTCTCGCTATAACCTGCAAGACGGCAACTTCCGCTACGACAGCGTTAACCTAAAGTATGTCGACGACTGCTTCGCTCTGACCGCGTCTTATATCCAGTCGAACTACTCGGATGAATCGATCGAACCCGATCAGACGGTCATGCTCCGCTTCGAATTCAAACATCTCGGCGACTTCGCGACCTCGACTGGAACCGATTTCAACCTGGGCGGCGACCAGCGCACGAACTGACGCTCGCAAGGCGTTGACCAAGCTCGGCTCGGCACCATTGGTAGCGGGCGCTTGAAAACTGCTCTAAAACCGGATTTTAGCCATTCTTCATGTGGATAAGGCCACTTCGCGGAGGCTGGCCGCAGTATCGTGAATCTGCGTCGAATCGGATCTATGGGTGTCGTGAGCGCATGCCGTCTGCACGGAGCATTATCGCCAGAGTTCAAATTTTCGCCGGGCGGTGCGCGCTCGCGGGCGTAGCCTGTTCTGTATTTTCACTCGCGGTCGCGGCTCAGGGCGGAACAGTTGCCGTCACTGGAGACGGAACGTCGGCGGCAGTATCGAAGAAGCCGGACATCGGCGAAGCCATCCCCGACGATGCGCCAAAGGGAAAGAACCAGAAGCGAAAGAAAGGCCTCGGCTCCGATTCCGCAAAGTCCGAAGCCGCCGGCCCCGATGCGTCCGGTCCGGTGACGAGCGAACAGCGCTCCATCGCGGCCCTGGTGAATGACGAACCCATTACCGGTTACGAAATCGACCAGCGGGCCATGATGCTCAGCGGCACCAATGTCCAAAGCCAGGCCAAAGCCAATTTCCAAGCCATCATTAAAAACCCGAAGACGTCGGAACGGCTGAAGCAGATCCTCCAGGACACAGCCCGCACCAACCAAGGAAAATCCCGCGACGAAATCATAGCGATCTTCGAGCGGCGCAAGAAAGAATTCGGCATGAGCCTGCAGCGCCAGGCTTTCGAAAGCGCGCGCGCATCCACGCTGCCCGCAATGAAGAAGCAGGCTCTGGAAGAACTGATCGACGACCGTCTCAAAACGCAGGAAGCGAAACGGCAAACGGTGACAATCGAAGACGCTGAACTTGATCGCGTCATCAAAGGCATCGCCGAACGCAATAAGATGACGATGGATCAATTCAAGCAGCAGATCGGCGGCAGTCTCGAACCGATCAAAAACCGTATTCGCGCCACGCTGGCTTGGAACGAAGTTGTGCGCAAGAAATTCGCGCCGTTGATCAACGTCACCAACCGAGATGTCGATAAGCTGGTCGCCACATCGTCGATCAGCGGCGAAGAAGACGTCGAGTTGCAGCTCCAGCGCGTGCGCATCACGATGCCCGCGAAAATCGAAGAACATGGCATCGCCGCCCGCATTCAGGACGCCGACAAGATCCGTCAAAAGTTCACGGGCTGCCAATCGACCTCGACGGCTGCCTTGGGCGTCGCGGGCGCGCGCTTCGAAGACCTCGGAAAGCAGCGGCCGTCGGCTATTCCTGAGCCGACCCGCACTCTGGTCGTCAATGCCGCCAACGGCGAGATGCTGCCCCCGACCGTCAACGACGGCGCGATCGAATTGTGGGTGGTCTGCGGCCGCGAAGCGATCAAAGCGTCGACCGACAAACGCAATCAGGCCGAAGGCGAACTCAAGCAGAAAGAGTTTGAGCTTATGGCCAAGCGTTACCTCAAGGATCTCCGCGAGGACGCGCATATCGAGTACCGGATAAATGTCGGCTCCAAATAAGGAGCCGCGCGCGCCCCTGGCCCTGACGATGGGCGACCCCGCGGGCATCGGCCCCGAACTGGCTCTTCGCGCCTGGCAAGACCGCGCCGTAGACTCCATCCCGAAGTTTGCGGTCTACGCCGACATCGAGTTGATGCGCGAACTCGCCCGCGCCGCGGCTCTCGACCCCGCGACCGCGATCGTGCCGGTGGCGAACGCAGCAGCCGCCAGTCTCGTCTTCGACGACGCCCTGCCGGTCGTCCCCGTTCCCCTCGCCGTGCCCGCGATCTCCGGCTCTCCTGACGTCGCCAACGGAGCGGCGACAATTCTTTCGATCAGGCATGCCGTTGCCGATGTCGCGGCCGGTCATGCTTCGGCCGTCGTTACCAACCCAATCGCGAAATCCATTCTCTACGACGCCGGCTTCGAGCATCCGGGACATACCGAGTATCTGGGCGTCCTCGCCCAGCAGCACTGGCCATCCGAAGCCGCCGATCCTGTCATGATGATCGCCGCCGCGGTGCTTCGCGTCGTGCCCGTCACGATTCACGTTCCCCTCAAGGACGTTCCGTCGCTACTCACGACCGACAGAATCGTCAGATGCGCACGTATCGTCCACGCCGCGATGAAACGCGACTTCGGCGTCGCCGCGCCGCGCCTCGCCCTTGCCGGATTAAACCCGCACGCCGGAGAGCATGGCGCATTGGGATCGGAAGATCTTGCCATTGTGCACCCGGCCGTCGAGCTGTTGCGTTCCGAAGGCATCGACGCATCGGGTCCCTTTGCCGCCGACACCATGTTTCACGCCGCGGCCCGCAAAACCTATGACGTGGCCCTCGCGATGTACCACGATCAAGGGCTGATCCCGATCAAAACGCTGGCATTCGACGAAGGGGTGAACGTCACGCTTGGATTGCCGTTTGTACGCACCTCTCCCGACCACGGCACCGCCTTCGCCATCGCCGGTAAGGGCACCGCTTCGGCGTCGAGCCTCAAGGCGGCTCTGAAGCTCGCGGCCGACATGAGCATCCGCCGAATGGCGGCTTCCTCATGAGCTCCGCGCCCGGCCCCGACGGCCTTCCGCCGCTGCGCGATGTCATTGAGCGCTACGGCCTAAACGCCAAGAAGTCGCTCGGCCAAAATTTCCTCCTCGACCTTAATCTCACGCGCAAGATTGCGCGGCTCGCTGGAGATTTGAGCGAGCGAACGGTTGTAGAGATCGGACCCGGCCCCGGCGGTCTGACGCGAGCTCTTTTGATCGAAGGCGCAAAACGGGTCATCGCGATCGAGCGCGACGACCGCTGCCTGCCAGCGCTCGCAGATATTTCGGCGCGTTATCCGGGCCGGCTCGAAGTCCACGCGGACGACGCGCTCAAAGTTGATTGGCGGCATCTGCTGGGCGACACGGCCTCGGCTTCGCTGGTCGCCAATCTCCCGTATGGCGTCGCGTCGTTGCTGCTCGTGAATTGGCTCGAAACCGAACCATGGCCGCCGTGGTACGATCGCATGGTCCTGATGTTCCAGCGGGAGGTGGCCGAACGCATCGTCGCCGCGCCGAAATCGAAAGCCTACGGCCGCCTCTCGGTCCTGGCTCAGTGGCGCACCGAAGCGAGAATCGTGATGCAACTTCCGCCCGAAGCGTTCACGCCCGCGCCGAAGGTTTCGTCCGCCATCGTCGAATTTCGCCCCATCGCACAGCCACGGCCCTCGTGCCGAGTAAAGACGCTTGCGCGCGTTACTGCGGCGGCCTTCGGGCAGCGCCGCAAGATGCTGCGCTCGAGCCTGAAGCAGATTACCGCGTTTCCCGAGTTGCTGTTGCGGCGCGCCGATCTCGCCCCCGAGAAGCGGGCCGAAGATTTATCGGTGTCGGATTTTGCTCGGCTAGCCGTGATCATCGACGAAAGCGACGCCGCGATCGCTTAGAGCGCAGACTGCAGCGTGCGGACGAAGTCGGATAGTCCGAGCAACCGTCCGCGCTTTAGGCGCTCGGCCGACAGGATCGCTAGCGCCGACGCGACGCTCGTTTCGATGTGCGCATTGACGATGACATAATCGTATTCGGGCCAGTGGCTGATTTCCGCCGCCGCTGCCGCCATTCGTTTCGCAACGACATCCGCCGGATCTTGCGCTCGCGACTTCAGCCGGTCTTCGAGCACATGTCCCGAGGGCGGTAAGACGAAGACGCGCACGACATCATCCCGCATCTTTGCCGTCAACTGTTGCGCACCCTGCCAGTCGATATCGAACAGCACATCTCTGCCGCCGCCGATGGCCGCCTCGACCGGCGCTCGCGGCGTGCCGTAATAATTGTCGAACACCCGCGCCCATTCGAGCAGTTCGTCGCGCTCCTTCATGCGCTCGAATTCGCTGCGATCGACAAAATGATAGTCGATACCGTCCTGCTCGCCCGGCCGCCGCGCCCGCGTCGTGACGGAAACCGACATCTCAATGTTCCGGTCGGCGGCGAGCACGCGCCGCGCCAGCGTCGTCTTCCCCGCCCCCGATGGCGACGAGACGATGTAGAGCAATCCCCGGCGCGCGATCTGTGGCTCGGAAATGCTGCCCTCGTTTTGTCCGTCGTCCGCGTTCTTGCTCATGCTATTCGACGTTTTGCACTTGTTCGCGGAATTGGTCGATAATCGTCTTGAGCTGCAGCCCGAGCCGCGTGACGTCGACGGCATTGGCCTTCGAGCACAGCGTATTGGCTTCGCGATTGAATTCCTGCGCCATGAAATCGAGCTTGCGGCCGACGGCTGTGGTTTCGCCGAGAATGTCGCGAGTGCCGGAGACGTGCGCCGACAACCGCTGAAGCTCCTCTTCGACATCAGCACGTGTCGCGATCAGAATCGCTTCTTGGTGCAGCCGCTCCTTGTCGAGCGGCGCCGTCGTCTCGAACAGCCGCGTGATCGCATCGTTGAGGCGCGCGACGATCGCTTGCGGTGTCCGCGATGGTGAGGCGCGCACTTCCGCAGCCAACCGCTCGATCTGAACCAGCTGTTCGCTGACGATATCGGCAAGCCGCGTGCCCTCGGCGCGGCGCGCTTCGCCGAGTTTGTCGACCGCCGTTTCCAGGCTCTTTAAAATAGCTTTCTCTCGCAAAGCTCGCGCTTCGCTATTCTCCGGCATCTGATCGGCTGTTTCGAGAACGCCCTTGATCATGAGAAGTTGGGCGGCGTCGGGCTTCGCGGCGCCGGAAAGCTCGGAGACGCGTTGCGTCGCCTTGATCACGTCCGCGAGAACGGCCTCGTTCAAACGAACGGAACCGTTCGCCTGCTGCTTTTCGAGGCTCAGCGATATCGAGACGTTTCCGCGCGCAAGCCGCTTCGCAACGGCTTCCCGTACCGGAACCTCCAAGGCTTCGTAACCGGGCGGCAGACGCAGCCGCACATCCAGGCCCCGGCCGTTGACGCTCCGCGCTTCCCACGTCCAGGCGAGGCCGTCGTTCGCGCCATCGACACGGGCAAATCCCGTCATGCTGGAAATCGTCATATGGGAAGGTCTCGCAGGCCGGGTGGGTGATGTGGCGCGCAACTTAACGGGTCGGCTGGCATCCGCCAACCGTATCGTGCGGCCCGGCCCGGTTTGAATGTTATTGCCGCTTCGGCTTTCGGACCGGCAGCGGCATACCGGACGCGTCCGCGGACGCATCGGACGGCAAAGCCCCATCGCCGTCACCAGCTCCCGTCGACGGTGACACCACCTTCGCGGATTTCTGGCCTTTCGAAGTGGCGGATTTCGCAGGTTTTGTCGTCGGTATCGGAGCCGCGTCGTCGTCTTGATCGTCGGCCGATCCGCCCTTCGATTTCGCCTTCTCGACCTGACGCCATTTCTGCACGGCGTTGTTGTGATCTTTCAGGTTCTCGGAGAACGTATGCCCCCCCGTACCATCGGCGACGAAGTAAAGATCGCTGGTTTTCGCAGGGTGCAGCGCAGCAAGAAGAGCCGGTTTGCCTGGATTGCAGATCGGCCCCGGCGGCAAGCCGTTGACCTGATACGTGTTGTAGGGCGACTTGGTCTCGATGTCGGCCTTCGTGATGCCACGACCCAGCGCCCCCTGCCCGCCGACGATGCCATAGATGATCGTCGGATCGGACTGCAACCGCATGCCCTTGCGCAGGCGGTTATAGAAAACGGCCGCGACCCGGTCGCGCTCATCGGCGCGCCCTGTTTCCTTCTCGACGATCGATGCGAACGTCACGAGTTCTTCGATTGACCGCACCGGAACATCCGGATCGCGCTGCTCCCAAAGTTCGGCCATCGCCTTCTGCATGTCCGAACCCATGCGATCGAGGATCTCGCTGCGCGAAGCACCCTTCGAGAAATAATAGGTATCCGGCAGCAGCGTCCCCTCGGGCGGGACGTTCGCGATTTCGCCGCTGAGATTAGGCTCCGCCTTCAGGCGTTCGACGATCTGCTCGCTCGTCAAACCTTCGGGCAGCGTCGCCTTGTAGAGGATAGACTTGCCCCCTGCGAGGGTGTCGATCACATCCCGCATCGACGCATGGTCTTTGATTTCGTATTCGCCGGCTTTCAGCTCACCCGTTTTCCGGCCGCCCAGAAACCCCTGCAGAAGATAACCGCCGACGAACGTCCAGCGGTTCGTGATAACCCCTTCCCGTTCGAGGCGCTCCGCAATGGCGATGCGCCCTTCGCCCTTGGGAATGATGACCGTGCGTTGGGCAGTCAGCGGCCCCGGACTTTCGAACTGATGGAAAACCAGGATGGCCCCGCCGCCGAGGAACAGCATGATCACGAGAGCTGCGGTGAATACGCTGCTGATCGCGCGCACGAATCCGGTGAATGTGCGTGACGGTTCGCGTGCCTGAACACCGCGCGGACGGCTCGGCGCCCGGCCCGGCTCCAACCGTTCCGCAGGGCTTCGAGCTCCGGCCGTTCGAGACGTCTTGGTGCCGTCCGAACGCTTCCTGTTTTGACTCATGATACCGCGAGCACCGTCATTGAAGGAGCACTGCGCACGAGGGCACGTGCCTCAAATTGCGGTGCTCAATCCCCCCACCCGCGCCGGACGCTCGCCGTAAAATGTGGCGAAAACGCGTACCTGACCGTGCCTTTACGCCACCCGGCGCAGAACCAGAGAGGCATTCGTCCCGCCAAAGCCGAACGAATTTGAAAGCGCGATATTGATGTCACGCTTCTGTGCCTTGTGAGGCACAAGATTGATTGAGGTCTCAACCGACGGATTATCGAGATTGAGCGTCGGCGGAACGATGTTGTCGCGAATTGAGAGCGCGCAGAAAATCGCTTCGATGGCACCCGCTGCACCGAGGAGATGGCCGGTCGCCGACTTCGTCGACGACATCGCCAATCCGCCGGTGCTGTTGCCGAACAGGCGTTCGACGGCCTTCAACTCGATCTCGTCGCCCATCGGCGTTGAAGTGCCGTGTGCGTTGACGTAATCGATGTCGCTCGGTGTCACGCCTGCGCGCTTCAGGGCCGCCTTCATACAGCGGTAAGCACCATCACCGTCTTCGGCCGGCGCCGTGATGTGGTAGGCATCCGCCGACATGCCGTAGCCGATGACCTCGGCGTAAATCGTCGCGCCGCGCGCCACGGCGTGCTCATAACTTTCGAGCACCACGACGCCCGCGCCCTCGCCCATGACGAAGCCGTCGCGATCCCTGTCGTAGGGCCGGGAGGCTTTGGTCGGCGCATCATTGAAGCCGGTAGAGAGAGCGCGGCACGCGGCAAAACCTGCCATCGCGATCCGGCAGATCGGGCTCTCCGTTCCACCCGCGACCATGACGTCGGCGTCGTCGAGAGCGATGATGCGAGCAGCGTCGCCAATGGCATGCGTGCCGGTGGCACAAGCCGTTACGACGGCGTTGTTCGGACCGCGCAAGCCGTGCTTGATCGAAACATAACCGCCGGCAAGATTGATGAGGCGCCCCGGAATGAAGAACGGCGACACGCGCCGCGGGCCTTTCTCTTTCAGCAGCAGCGAAGTATCCGCGATGCCCGAAAGACCACCGATGCCCGAGCCGATGAGAACGCCCGCGCGTTCCTGCGCCTCTGCGGTATCGAGCTTCAATCCGGCATCGGCGATCGCCTGGTCCGCAGCGGCAACGGCGTAGATGATGAAATCATCGACCTTGCGCTGCTCCTTCGGCTCCATCCAATCATCGGGATTGAATTTGCCGTCTGAGGCCGCTCCGCGCGGAACGAAGTTTGCGATCTGACAGGTGATGTCGGAAACTTCGAATTCCTCTACGCGCCGCGCACCGCTCTGGCCCGCGAGCAAATTGGACCATGACGCCTCGACGCCAGATCCCACCGGGGTAACAAGCCCCAATCCTGTAATAACGACACGGCGCATCAATGAGTTTCTTACTTGCTGTTGGCAGTACGAGATCGGCGCTGGGCGCGTGAAGGGGGCCGGTCACCCAGCCCCCTGTAAATCCTGCCCAAAAGGCGCAATGGCGCCAGGGAAAATTCCGGAAGCGCGAAAGCTGCTTAAGCCGCGCTCGCGTTCTTTTCGAGGAACTTGACGGCGTCGCCGACCGTCAGAATGTGCTCGGCGGCATCGTCCGGAATTTCGCAGCCGAATTCCTCTTCGAACGCCATCACGAGTTCAACAGTATCCAAACTATCCGCGCCAAGGTCGTCGATGAAGCTGGCGTTGTCGGTGACCTTGTCGGCCTCGACCCCAAGATGCTCCACGACAATTTTCTTCACGCGCTCTGCGACATCGCTCATCGTCAATCCTCGTGTCTTTCTAATTTTTGGCGGCCTTTTATGGCCCGCCTGTTCGCCCTGCAGAACCCGCTATAAACCGCATGACAGGATTTCAACTTACGGGAAGTGTAGCCTGTTCGGATAGGGGTACGCCCAGTTTCAAGAAGTCTTTTTTCCTTAGTCGCCCTAGCGTGAGTCTTCCGCTTAGGCACCGTCCCCACATTGCACGTCACTGGGTTTTCCCCAGTTTCGCACCGTCCCGACGACGCGATTTTCACGCCGCAAAACCGTGGTGTCGTTAACACACTTCACCAGCAATGCAAAGCATCTGGTGACGCAGTTGGCAACGCCGGAAACTACGATAGGAAAGACGCCGATAAATCAAGCATTCTCGGCGTTTACCATCATTCGCTGAATTCCAATCAGACCATCGCCATTCCGCCGTTGATGTGGAGGGTCTGGCCGGTGATGTACCCACCTTCGTTGGAAGCGAGATAGAGGCAACCGGCCGCAATGTCCAACGGCTCGCCGAAACGCTGCGCCGGTATCATTTGAGCAATTTCGCCCTTTTGCTTGTCCGTCAGCACGTCCGTCATGTTGGTTTTGATGAAACCCGGTGCGACGCAGTTCGCGGTAATGCCGCGCGACGCGACCTCGCGCGCCAGCGATTTGGTCATGCCGATCATGCCTGCTTTCGAAGCGGCGTAATTGCCCTGGCCCGGATTGCCGAAAACGCCCGAAACGGATGCAATATTGATGATCCGGCCATAACCCGTCTTCGAGCGCATCATGTGGCGCGAAGCGGCGCGGCACAGCATGAACGTCGACGTCAGGTTGACGGCAATGACGTCGTCCCACTGATCATCCTTCATCACCATGAACAGATTGTCCTTGGTGAGACCGGCGTTGTTGACCAGGATATCGAGCCGTCCCAGCGCCTTTACCGCTTCGTCGATCAGTTTCGCGACGGCGGCGCGATCCGCGAGATCGCAGGGGATAACGTGCACTCGGTCGCCAAGTTCTTTCGCAAGCGCATCAAGCGCCTCGACTTTGCGGCCTGATATCGCGACGGCGGCGCCGGCCTTGTGGAACACGCGCGCGATCTCGGCACCAAGTCCGCCCGTCGCGCCCGTAACGAGCGCGGTTTTGCCGGTCAGATCAAACATAGAGGTCTCCTTATGAACTGAGAGCGGCCAGCGCCGCGTCGATATCGGAAGGGGTGCCGAGGCTCACCGCGTTGACGTTTGGAGCCGTTCGCTTGACGAGGCCCGCAAGGATCTTCCCGGCGCCGATTTCGTAGAAATCCGTCACGCCGTCCGCCGCCATGAACGCAACGCATTCGCGCCAGCGCACCGTGCCCGTCACCTGCTCGACGAGCCGCTTCCTGATTTCGTCGGGATCGGAAATAGGCTGCGCCAGCACGTTCGCGACCACGGGCACGACCGGCTTGTGAACGGTGACGTTCGCCAGCGCTTCCGCCATCGCATCGGCAGCGGGCTGCATCAACTTGCAATGGAACGGCGCCGATACAGGAAGCGGCACGACGCGGCGGACGCCAAATGTCTTGCCGATCTCCACAACGCGATCAATCGCGGTTTTGTGCCCGGCAAGCACGACCTGCGTCGGCTCATTATCATTCGCGATCTGGCAAATGTCGCCCTGCGCCGCCGCCACCGCCACTTTTTCCGCAACGTCGACGCCGACACCGAGAAGTGCAGCCATCGCACCGACGCCGACGGGAACGGCCTTCTGCATAGCGCGACCGCGCAGCCTGAGGAGACGCGCAGCATCCGCCAGCGAAAACGCCCCGGCGGCTGCAAGCGCCGAATATTCGCCGAGCGAATGCCCGGCAACGAATTTCACTTTATCCGCGAGCGAAACGCCCTTTTCTTTCTCAAGCACCCGCATGACCGCCATCGAAACGGCCATGAGCGCGGGCTGCGCGTTTTCAGTCAGCGTCAGGGTCTCTTTCGGCCCCTCCCAGATGAGCGCCGACAGCTTCTCGCCCAGCGCGTCATCGACTTCATCGAACACGGCGCGAGCAGCCGGAAATGCCTCGGCCAGCGCCTTACCCATGCCGACGTCTTGGCTGCCTTGACCTGGAAAAACGAAAGCGCGTGCCATCGTGCTGAGGGATACCTTGTGCTGGAGTGCGGGAAGCTCAAATCGCTGGGCCAAACCGCTGGAAAGCTCGGCGGCCTTAGTCCCCCGCCGCCCCGCCGGTGTCAAGAGACGCGGGGAATAGCCAACCGCCGTGCCTCAGAACGGGCAGCATCCACGAAGGAAGCTATCTGGCGGACGCCGGTTCGCGCAAAAGATCCCGGAGATCCAGCGCCTTGGTGAACATCGAGAGATTGCCGGCGGCGTCGCGCGGCCACTCCCCTTCCGAACGGTCCCAGTAGAGTTCAACGCCGTTGCCATCGGGATCGTCGAGATAGACCGCTTCGCTGACGCCATGGTCGCTGGCGCCGGTCAGCTTGATGCCGGCGGCAGTCAACCTGCGCAGCGCGTCGGCCAGGGCCGCGCGCGTCGGATAGAGAATAGCGACATGGTAAAGTCCCGTCGTGCCCGAAGGCGGCCGGCTCCCTCCCCCGCTTTCCCAGGTGTTGAGCCCGATATGATGGTGATAGCCACCGGCCGATATGAAGGCTGCTTGATTGCCCATCCGTTGGATCAGATCAAAGCCGAGCACCCTACAATAAAAATCGAGTGCCCGCTGAAGATCGGCGACTTTCAGGTGGACGTGACCGATGCGGACTCCGGGATCGATCGGGCCCGGCCCTGCTGCAATCGCTTCGGAAGATGCGCCCATATCGAAGACCTCAAAACGCTGAATAACGAATGATTTGGCCTGATATGTGGGCTGGCAGGACGCAGAGAGCAAGCTCGCTTATCGCGGCGGCTCGCCAGCAAATGAACGAAAAAAAGCGCCGCGAAACCGCGACGCTCAAATGCCGACGAAATCATGCCGCAACGCACCGTCAGCCGTTGGGCAACTGCGGATGTGGTTCGCCACGGATAGACTTTACGTGCCGATTAACCTTCGACCGTCTCGACTTCGCAAAGCTCGCCATCGATCAGGTCGAAAAGCACATCAGTGCCTGACTCTTCAGCGGCCGCGAGCGCTTCGACGAGGTCGTCGTCGATCGGCGCGATTTTCAAAGCTGCGACGTCGGCTGCGCCGTTCTCCTCCATCGACGCCTCGCCTTCGCTGCGGGCAGTCTCTTCATCATCTTCGACCGCCCAGATCGTTTCCTCGGTATAGGCAGCAAACTTCATGTTGGTTGGTCTCCCTCAACGCGCCGGATCCTAGCCCGGCCACCTCCCTTAGGGCATGATTCCCGTGTTCGCGGAGTGGCACCCGTGCGGTTGTCGACGGGAAATTCTGCAAGGTGCGGGGACCTGCCCGGCTTGCCCTCGGCCGAAATTCCTGTATAAGCCCGCCTTTCCGTTCGGTAGGAGGCTGAACGGGGGCTCGGGTTGCATTTGCCGTTAAGGCTTTGCATTTCCGGGAGGTGCTTTCCGGCGCCGCCCCCCAGTGTCTTCTCCTATTTGGTGCCAGATCGGCCTTTCTCGGGCCTTTTGGGGCTTTGCGCCGACGGAAAGCAACACACGTCGAAAGACGAACTCAAACCGAAAGGCCAACCCGTATGCCACTTTACGAGCATACGTTCCTGGCGCGCCAGGACGTTACCCAGGCCCAAGTTGAAGCTCTGATGAAGGAATTCCAGGGCGTCATCGAAGAAGGCCAGGGCAAGATCACCAAGCAGGAATACTGGGGTCTCAAGAACCTCGCCTTCAAGATCAAGAAGAACCGCAAGGCACACTATGCGTTCTTCAACGTCGACGCTCCCCCGGCCGCCGTCACCGAGATGGAACGCCGCATGGGCATCAATACCGACGTCATCCGTTTCATAACCGTCCGCGTCGAAGAACTCGAAACCGAGCCGAGCATCCAGATGCGCAAGCAGGATCGCGACGAGCGCGGCGATCGTGGTGATCGTGGCTTCGGCGGCCCTGGCCGTGGTGGTCCGCCGCGTGGCGACCGTGGTGGCTTCGGCGGCCGTGAAGGCGGCTCGACGTTCCGTTCGCGTCCTCCGCGTGAGGGCGATTCTCGTCCCCCCCGCGACGGTGATCGCGGTCCGCGCCCGCCGCGTGAAGGCGAAGCGCCTCGTGCGCCGCGTCCGCCGCGCGATTCCAATCCCGGTTCATCAAATCCTGGCTCGGAGGGCTAACCCATGGCAGAGATCGCTTCCTCCGGCGGCGCCGCCCGCCGCCCCTTCCAGCGTCGCCGCAAGACGTGCCCCTTCTCGGGCGCCGGCGCTCCGAAGATCGATTACAAAGACGTCCGGACGCTTGGCCGTTACATCTCCGAGCGCGGCAAGATCGTGCCAAGCCGCATTACGGCTGTCTCGGCGAAGAAGCAGCGTGAGCTGGCCCGCGCCATCAAGCGCGCCCGCTTCCTCGGGCTGCTGCCTTACGTAATCAAGTAAGACATCGAGCTGGGCGGACGACGATCCGCCCGGCTTGCCTTTCAACTCGTTGGGTCAGGACGGCGATGCCGGATTTGACCCTAACCGCTCAAGATCGCGGGACAGCAAAGCGACATGCCGACAAAAGTCTTCATACTTGCCCTTGCCGCGGGCTTGATTTCGGCAGTCGTCTTCGCGTCAGCGACGGCGGGAGCGTTCCTGCTCCGCATCGTTCTTTTTCTGCTGACTCCGCTGTCGCTCTATCTGACCGGACTTGGCCTTGGTCCGATCGCGGCCGCCATCGCCGCCATCACCGCGACGGCCGGCGTCCTGCTGATCGCCAATCCTCTCGCGGCCGGCGTTTATGCCGTCAGCACCGCGCTCCCTGCCGTTGTCTGTACTCGGCTCACGCTTCTCAGTCGCGAATCCGACGGCGAGCGCGAATGGTATCCGATCGGCCGGGTTACCGTTGCCGCCGCCATTTTTGCGGCGGCCTTCGCAATCCTCGCCCTGATCCTGATGGGCGGCGATATCGATACGCTGACCAAGTTGCTCCGGACCGTCGTCGAGTCGTTCGTCAAGACAGAGCTTTCGCAAATTCCCGGAGCGCCCGAAATCGGCCCAGCCGAAATAGACGATATCACGCGCTCGACACTCTTTTCCCTTCCCTGGGCGCTGGGCATCCTCGCGATGGGAACGATCCTGCTCAATCTCTGGCTCGCGGCCCGTATCACGCGTGCATCCGGACGGCTTCAGCGTCCGTGGCCTGATTTCGCGACGTTCGCGATGCCGACCGGAGCGACGTTCACACTTTTGATTGCGATCGCGCTAACGTTCGTCGGCGGTCTCGCGGGGCTGGTCGCGGCGGGCGTCGCGGCGCCCTTTACTCTGGCATTTGCCCTCGTCGGCCTGGCGCTCATTCACTCGCTCACGCGCGGATCGCCGTGGCGAACATTCATACTGACCTCGCTGTACGTGGGTCTGATTTTCGTTCCCCACATCGGCCTGCTGCTCGCTCTCGCCGGGCTGGCCGAAACGGTCTTCCACTATCGATCGGCCGGAAAGCCCCCAGAAACACCGAACTGACGTCAAACCGAATATTCGCAAGTCCCGCTTTCAAAACTAGGAGTCACAACACATGCAAGTTATTCTGCTTCAACGTATCGGCCGCCTCGGCCAGATGGGCGACATCGTCAACGTCAAGAACGGCTACGCCCGCAATTACCTGCTGCCCCAGAAAAAGGCTCTCCGCGCAACCGACGACAACAAGAAGGTCTTCGAAGGCCGCCGCGCTCAGCTTGAAACCGAAAACCTCGCCCACAAGGCCGATGCCGAAGCCGTCGCCGCCAAGCTCGAAGGCAAGTCGTTCGTTCTCATTCGCGCTGCCGGCGACACCGGCCAGCTCTACGGTTCGGTTTCGACCCGCGACATCGCCACGGTCATCACCGAGGGCGGCTTCACCGTCGACCGCAACCAGATCGTGCTTGAAAAGCCGATCAAGGCGCTCGGCTTGACGCACGCCAAAGTCCAGCTTCACCCGGAAGTCATCTGCTCGGTTTCGATCAACATCGCCCGTTCGCAGGACGAAGCCGACAAGCAGGCTCGCGGCGAGAATGTCGCCGTCGTCAAGGAAGAGGCACTCGAACTCGAGACGTTCAATCCCGACTCGGCCTTCGACGAAGGCGCGGCCCCCGCTGACGAAGACGAATCGGAATAAGCCCGCCTCAACTGCCCGAAGCTTGGCCGTTGCGCATTTCCCACGGCCAAGCACTTCCGGACGAGCATGTTGATAGCGGGGAAGGTTCGCAGGTTGTATCAACGTAATCTCCCGGACGCGATCAGGAATCGGTTAGCGTCCGGGCCATGGCAGACCCCGCATTCCTCGCAACCGAGAAGCTCAAAAAGGCAGTCTCGGCAAATGAGCCGCTGACATTCCGTCAGCCGCCTCACAATCTCGAAGCCGAGCAGGCGCTCCTCGGTGCGATCCTCGTCAACAACGAGGCTCTCGACCGCGTTTCCGGCTTCTTATCGCCCGATCATTTCTTCGATCCGTTGCACGCGCGGATCTACGAAACGCTCGGAACCCTCATTCATGCCGGCAAGACCGCGACGCCGATCACGGTGAAGACGTTCTTCGAGAACGTCGAGCCGATCGACGCCAACATGACCGTGCCTCAATATCTCGGCCGGCTCGCGGCAAACGCCACGACGATCATCAATGCCGCCGAATACGGACGGACTGTCTACGATCTCGCGACGCGTCGCTCGTTGATCATCATCGGCGAAGATATGGTCAACACGGCCTACGATAGCGCCGTCGACCATGCGCCGCGCGCCCAGATCGAAGAATCCGAAGGCCGCCTCTACTCGCTCGCCGAGCAGAACAAGTACGGCAAGGGCTTCGAGAGCTTCAAATCGGCGTTGACCACCGCCATTGAGATGGCGAACAGCGCTTTTCAGCGCGCCGGTCATCTCTCGGGCGCTTCAACGGGTCTTTCCGATCTCGACAACAAGCTCGGCGGCTTGCAACGGTCCGATTTGATCATCCTCGCGGGCCGTCCCTCGATGGGCAAGACGGCGCTTGTGACGAACATCGCCTACAACGTCGCCAAGGCCTATCGTGGCGAGCGCCAGCCGGACGGCACCATGCTGACTGCCGACGGCGGCATCGTCGGATTCTTCTCGCTTGAAATGTCGTCCGAGCAGCTCGCGACACGTATTCTGGCCGAGCAGGCCGAGGTCTCATCGGAAAAAATCCGCCGCGGCATGATCGACGAGAACGAATTCCGCAAGCTCTCGGAAGTCGCCGCCGAGATGGGCCGCATCCCACTCTATATCGACCAGACTGGCGGCATCACCATCGCGCAGCTCTCGGCTCGTGCGCGTAAACTGAAGCGGCAGAACGGCCTCGACCTTCTCGTCGTCGACTATCTTCAGCTTCTTGCTGGTTCCAAAGCGCGCGAAGGCAACCGCGTGCAAGAAATCACCGAGATCACGACGGGCCTGAAGGCGTTGGCGAAGGAGCTCGCGGTTCCCATCATCGCCCTGTCGCAGCTTTCGCGTCAGGTCGAACAACGCGAAGACAAACGCCCTCAGCTCTCCGACCTGCGCGAATCGGGCTCGATCGAGCAGGACGCCGACGTCGTCATGTTCGTGTACCGCGAGGAATATTACGTCGAACGGACAAAGCCTGCCGAAGGAACGCCCGAATTTGCCGATTGGATGGCGAAGATGAGCCAGGCCTCCGGCAAGGCCGAAGTCATCATCGGTAAGCAGCGCCACGGCCCGGTTGGCACGGTTGAGCTGTCGTTCGAGGGTCAATACACGCGCTTTGGCAATTTGGCCCGAGACTATATGCTGCCCGAACGGTGATCGGGGCTGTCGGGGCTCCGGGTGGGAACGTGACATGACGGTGAATGCGCGAATGCCCGAAAGCCTCGCGAGCGCCACGGGAACGATTACGGTCGATCTCGGACGCGTGGCGTCGAACTGGAAGGCGTTGGCAGCAAAGGTCGCGCCGGCGCGCTGTGCCGCCGTCGTCAAAGCCGACGCCTATGGCCTCGGCGCCGAACGCGTCATCGCGGCTCTCTCGCGTGCGGGCTGCACGGCCTTCTTTATCGCGACGCCGGACGAAGCGGAGGCGGCCCGCAAAATCGCGCCCAGCGCCGACATCTATGCTCTCGACGGACTCGTTGGAAATGTCGCCGCTGCATTCGCGCGCCTCGCGGTGATGCCGGTGCTCTCGACCCTCGATGACATCGTCGCGTGGTCGGCTCTGTGCCGTGCCCGTGGCGAAAGGCTTCCCGCCGCTATTCACATCGATACCGGCCTCCATCGTCTCGGCCTTCCCGTGCGTGACGTGCGCCGTCTTGCGGCCGACACCTCGATGATGACCGGTATCGACCTCGCCTTGGTTATGAGCCACCTCGCATCCGCCGATAACCCACACGACCCGAAGAACCGCGATCAGCTTGTCGCGTTTGAAACACTCACGGCGCTGTTCCCAAACATCCCGAGAAGCCTCGCAGCGTCCGACGGGCTGATGCTCGGTCCGGCATTCCATTTTGATCTCGTGAGGCCGGGCTACGCGATTTACGGCGGACAGGCGTCCCAAATTGCGCCCGCGCCCGTGCAAGCCGCCGTAACCGTTTCAGCCCGCATCCTTGCCGTCGCCGATGTCGCGCCCGGCGAAACGGTCGGATATTCCGCGACGTGGCGCGCCAAACGCCCGAGCCGCATCGCGACGATCGCGGCCGGTTACGCCGACGGCATCCCGCGTAACGCCAGCGCCCCTGACGGCCGCCCTGGTGGCCATGTGCTGATCAGCGGCCATCTTGCGCCGATCGTCGGACGCATCTCGATGGACCTCGTCACCGTCGACGTGACGGACCTTCCGGGTGGGGCTGCGATGCCCGGCGAATTCGCGAAACTCGTCGCGGAAGAACTGACGATCGAGGACGCAGGATATGCCGCTGGAACCATCGGCTACGAAATCCTGACGCGCCTCGGACGCCGCTTCACGCGCCTCTATCTCGACGACAATCCATAAGGCCATGGCAAAGCCCTCTCGCTCTCTCTTCGTCTGCCAGGCTTGCGGTGCGACCACACCGCGCTGGGCTGGAAAGTGCGCCTCGTGCGGCGAATGGAACACGCTCGTCGAAGAGACGGACGCAGGTCCGCCGCCGGGCTCAGGCGTCACGCGTCAGAGCAAGGGCCGCGTCATCAAGCTTGAGACGCTGAAGGGCGAGGCTCAGGAGGCACCGCGATTTTCGAGCGGCATCTCCGAACTCGATCGCGTCACCGGGGGCGGTTTCGTTCCGGGCTCCGCGATCCTCATCGGCGGCGAGCCCGGCATCGGAAAATCGACGCTTCTGCTCCAGGTCGCGGCGTATGTCGCACGGAGCGGCGGCCGGGCGCTTTATTTTTCGGGCGAAGAAGCCGTCGCGCAGGTGCGCCTCCGCGCCACCCGGCTCGGCCTCGCTGACGCCCCGGTCGGGCTCGCGTCGGAAACCAATCTGTCGAGCATCCTGGCAACTCTCAGTGACGGCAAGGCGCCGGACCTGATCATCATCGATTCCATTCAGACGCTCTGGGCCGATACCCTCGATGCCGCGCCCGGGACCGTCAGCCAAGTGCGGGCAGCAGCGCAATCGCTTATCCGTTTCGGCAAGATGGCGGGCTCCGCAATGCTGCTCGTCGGCCACGTCACGAAAGACGGCCAAATCGCCGGACCGAAGGTCATCGAGCACATGGTCGACACCGTGTTGTATTTCGAAGGCGATCGCGGCATGCCTTACCGCATTCTCCGCGCCGTCAAGAATCGCTTCGGCCCGAGCGACGAGATCGGCGTCTTCGAGATGGTGAGCGGCGGACTGCAAGAGGTCGCCAACCCATCCGAGCTGTTCCTTGGAGATCGCGACAGCCGCAGCCCGGGCTCCGCGATTTTCGCGGGTGTCGAGGGGACACGCCCCCTCCTCGTCGAAATCCAGGCGCTAGTCGCGCCGTCCGGCTTCGGCACGCCGCGCCGCGCGGTCGTGGGCTGGGACAGCAACCGACTCGCCATGCTGCTGGCCGTGCTCGATGCCCGCTGCGGGGTTTCGTTCGCAAGCCATGACGTCTATCTGAACGTCGCAGGAGGCCTGAAGATCACCGAACCCGCGGCCGACCTCGCCGCCGCCGCGGCGCTTTTGTCATCGATATCCGGCATTGCCTTGCCGCGTGACGCCGTCTATTTCGGTGAGGTCTCGCTCTCCGGCGCCGTGAGAGCCGCCGCAATGATGACGCCCCGCCTGAAAGAGGCGTCCAAACTCGGATTTGGACAAGCGGTCTTGCCCGAAAGTGGCGAGGTCGATGTCCAGGGAATGAAGGTGTCGCTATCCCGCATCGCGCACCTCAAGTCACTTGCAGAGGCTACGGCACCATGCGACTGATTTTCCGGGCGAGTCTCAGGCTCGGGGGGCACGCAATCAAAGAGGGAATTCGGCCATGGTCGGTCCATTCACTTATCTAGACCTGGCACTGATTGCCGTCTCGTTCATCTCCGGTCTCCTTGCGATGTACCGGGGATTCGCACGCGAGCTGCTTTCAATCGTATCCTGGATTTCCGCAGCCGGCGTCGGCTACTGGATCTTCGCCACCAAAAAGGACATGACAGCCGACATCGCGGCGCAGACGAGTTTGCCGCCGCAAATCGCGACAATCGCCGTCGCAGTGGTCGTCGCCCTCATCGTTCTCATCATTGTACACCTGATCACCGCGCGCATCTCCGATGCAATTCTCGACAGTCAGGTCGGCATGATCGATCGGGCGCTTGGGTTTATTTTTGGTGTCTTGCGCGGCTTCCTTCTCTTCGTCATCCCGTACATGGCTTACGAAGCCTTCATCTCTCCCGAGCAGGACAAGCAGCATCCCCTTGTTCGGGATGCGTTTTTTAGGCCGTATGTGAAGGCGACGGGCGAGTCGATCCGGAATGTTCTGCTGCAGGTCATTCCGCAGCCGTCCACCGCGCCGCCGGCTACGCCTAACGAAGCGCCTGGGCAACAAGGGCGTCTTGAGCAAAAGGGTCGTTCAGTCGCGCTGGTCATCGGCGGCGAGCGGTACTATATGACGCTCGCGTGACGCAGGCCGCGTCATGAGAGTCGACACGATCGGAATTGGTTACCCGGCGTATCGGGCAGAGCAGGGCGGCTCAATCGCGGGAGGTGCCTCATGGCACAGCAAGGCGGCACGACCACGATCGACGGTCTGACCTTCACGCGCTATGGCGATGATCGCCTTCGCGAAGAATGCGGCGTCTTCGGCATCTTCGATCATCCCGATGCGGCGGCGATCACCGCGCTGGGCCTTCACGCCCTTCAGCATCGCGGTCAGGAAGCCTCCGGCATCTGCTCCTATGATGGGCGCAATTTCCACTCCGAGCGCCGCATGGGCCTCGTCGGCGACAACTTCTCCAAGCCCGACGTTCTCGCCCGCCTCAAAGGCCGTATGGCGATCGGCCATGATCGCTACTCCACCACCGGCGATCCCCTCATCCGCAACGTCCAGCCGCTGTTCGCCGATATCGATACCGGCGGCTTCGCCGTCGCCCACAACGGCAATCTGACGAATGCTTTGACGCTGCGTCGCGAACTCATTTCCTCTGGCGCCATCTGCCAGTCGACGTCCGATACCGAAGTTATCCTTCATCTCCTGTCGCGCTCCAAGAAACGCCGCATCGTCGAGCGTCTCGTCGACGCCATTCGTCAGGTCGAAGGCTCCTACGCCCTCGTTTGCTTGACGAACGACATGATGATCGGCGTCCGCGACCCAGTCGGCATCCGCCCGCTGGTCATCGGCCGCCTGGGGACGTCTTATGTCCTGGCGTCTGAAACCTGCGCCCTTGACATGGTCGGCGCCGAGTTTCTGCGTGAAGTCGAAAACGGTGAAGTCGTAGTCATCACCGACGAAGGGCTCGAAAGCCATCGTCCGTTCCCGATGCGCCCCGCCCGGCCCTGCATCTTCGAATATATTTACTTCTCGCGGCCGGATTCGATCACGGGCGGCCAGACCGTTTATGACATCCGCAAGCGCATGGGCATCGAGCTGGCACGCGAATCCGCGCCTGCCGCCGACGTCATCGTTCCGATCCCTGACTCCGGCGTTCCCGCCGCAATCGGCTTCAGCCAGCAGAGCGGCATCCCGTTCGAACTTGGCATCATCCGCAATCACTACATCGGCCGTACCTTCATCGAACCCGAGCAGCGCATCCGCCAGCTCGGCGTCAAGCTGAAGCATTCGGCGAACTCGGGCGTCATTCGCGGCAACCGCGTCGTCCTCATCGATGACAGCGTCGTGCGCGGCACCACTTCGAAAAAGATCGTCCAACTTATCCGTGACGCCGGCGCCGCCGAAGTCCACATGCGGATATCCTCACCGCCGATCACGCACCCTGATTTCTACGGCATCGACACGCCGAGCAAGAAAGACCTGCTCGCCGCCAACATGACGCTCGATGAGATGCGCGATTTCATGGAAGCTGACAGCCTTGCCTTCCTTTCGGTCGACGGCATCTACCGCGCCATCGGTCTCGGCGGCCGGGATAACCGCGCGCCGCAGTTCACCGATCACTGCTTCACTGGCGATTACCCGACCAATCTGACCGATTACGGTGGCGAGCCTGTTCCGCGGCAGCTTTCACTTCTCGCCGAAGTCGGATGATGGCGGCTTGTCCGTCCGTTGCTTAAAGAGTGACACATGACGGGCACGCCTCTTTCCACAACAACTCCCCTATCGGGGCGCATCGCGCTCGTCTCGGGCGCATCGCGCGGCATAGGCCGTGCCGTCGCGATCGGACTGGCGAAGGCCGGAGCGCATGTCATCCTGGCAGCTCGGTCACTCGGTGCGCTCGAAGCTGTCGATGACGAAATTCGCGCTTCCGGCGGCGCGGCGACCCTGCTGCAGCTCGATCTCAGAAAAGGCGACCGCGTCGATCAACTCGGCCCGACGATCTACCAGCGCTGGGAGCGGCTCGACATCCTCGTCGCCAACGCCGGCATTCTCGGTCCACTCTCGCCGCTGGGCCATACGACCGACGACGGTTTCCTCGCGACGATCGACATCAACCTCACGGCCAACTGGCGCTTGATCCGCACGCTCGATCCGCTCTTAAAGCGCTCGGACGCAGGACGCGCCATATTCGTGACCTCGGGCGCCGCCAGCGGCAAGTATGCGTATTGGGGCGCCTATTCCGCCTCTAAGGCCGGTCTCGAAGCCCTCGTCAAAACCTGGGCCGCCGAGCTTGTAAATACCCCGGTTCGAGCCAACCTCATCAACCCAGGCGCAACGCGCACGCAGATGCGCGCTAAGGCGTTTCCCGGCGAGGACGCGGCGGCACTTCCCGCGCCCGAGGATCTGGTTCCGCTCTTTCTCGAACTCGCCTCCCCCGAGTGCAAGAGAAACGGCGAGACGATCAATTTTCGTGAGTGGCGCGACCCGCTGTCGTAGCTGTCGCAGATTGATCCTCCACGAGTGACGGCGCCCGCCCGTGTGCCCATGTCATCAAATTTACATTTTCGACAACTTCACCGCTCGGCGTCCGGAGTTCAGCGAAAACCCCTGCGGGGTTCACAGCGCTGCGCTGCACCGACGAATCTTGCCTCATTACGGTCACATCATCGCGCGCTTTGGCGGTCGCGGTCGGGGGGCCGCTTTGGGTCCGCAAGGTCTCTGGGAATTGAAATTGGGGAAGTCAGGGGAATGCTCTCGAACAGAAGTCTTCTACTGTTGCTGATGTTTGCGGGCAGCACGCAAACGGCGCTGGCAGATGCATCGATGGATCGCGTCCTCCAGGAATTGGAACCCGAAGAACGAGCCCATCAAGTCTGCAATTTGCGCGGCCTCGATGCGGTCCGTAAGGGCAGCCATCTCAAAGGCGTCGATCGCGTTACGACCACTATTCAGAAACCCGCGACTTTCAAGGATAACGTGGTGACCGCGAAGGGTGGCGCGGTGCGCGCTAAAAATCACTGGTACTTCCTCGATTTCACCTGCGCCGTCAGCGACGATCAGATGCGCGCCAAATCCTTCGACTACAAGCTCGGCACGGAAATCCCCGAAGGCAAATGGGAAGACTTCGGTCTGTGGAAATAATTCGCGGCGTTGTCGCCGCCGCCCGCCTCAACTGAACGAAATCATCATTCCGTCGTAGGCCGGTTCGACGCCGGCCGGCAGATCCCGCGCCAGCGTCGCATAGTCGAGCTCGCTCGTCATATGAGTCAGGATCGTGCGCTTCGGTTTGAGGCGTTCGGTCCAAGCCAGCGCCTGCTTCAGGCTGAAATGGCTCTCGTGCCCCGCATGCCGTAACGCATCGACGATCCAAACATCGAGTCCTTCCAGCAGCGGAATAGACTCGGCCGGAATGTCGTTGATGTCAGGCGAATAAGCGAGATTTGAAACGCGGTAGCCGAGTGAGTGGATCGCCCCGTGCCATTGCACGATCGGCTGCGCGGTGATCGCGCCACCCCCACCCGGGATCACAACCGGCGAAACGCCGTCAATTTCGCGGCCATTCAGCATCGGCATGTAGGGCGAGCCGGGTGGTGTCTCGAAGCAATACGAGAAACGCGACTTCAGGCTGTCACCCGTCGCCTTGTTGAAATAGACGTCCACGCGCTTCTTCATCGCGAACGCCACCATGCGCAAATCGTCAATGCCGTGCGTGTGGTCCGCGTGATCGTGCGTATAGAATACGCCGTCGAGCGCCGTGAGACGCGTCGATAGAATCTGCTCGCGAAAATCCGGCGACGTATCTATCAGGACCGATGTTCTACCGCCCGAGCCCGTGCGCTCGATGAGTGCGGAACATCGGAGACGCCGGTTCTTCGGATTCTCAGGGTCGCAAGCGCCCCAGTTCATTCCGATGCGCGGTACGCCACCGGAAGAGCCGCAGCCCAATATCGTGCATCTATAGCTCATGCTGCGGCAGACCCGCCAGCTGTTGACGAAACGGATTTCGGCGGCTTCGCCTTGCTGTAGAGCCTAAAGAAATTTTCCGTCGTCGCAGCGGCGATTTCGTCAGGTGAAATGCCTTTCGTGGCGGCAAGTGTTGCGGCAGTGCGCACGACATACGACGGCTCGTTGCGCTTTCCCCGGAACGGCAAGGGTGCCAGGAACGGCGCGTCCGTTTCGACGAGCACGCGATCGAGCGGCACGTCGCGCGCGATCTCCCGCAGGCCTTCCGAGTTTTTGAACGTGATCACGCCGCTGAAAGACACATAGAGACCAAGCTCAAGCGCGCGCATCGCGAGTTTGCGTCCACCCGTGAAGCAATGCAGCACGGCCGGAAAAGCACCTTTGGAATGTTCCTCTTCCAAAATGGCAATCGTATCTTCGTCGGCATCGCGCGTATGGATCTCAAGCGGCAAACCGGTTTCACGCGCTGCCGCTATGTGCCGGCGAAAACCTTCGGCCTGCGCGCTGGGCGTCGAGTTCTCATAGTGGTAATCGAGACCGGCTTCCCCGATCGCGACCACCTTCGGATGCTGCGCGATTTCGACGATGCGTTCGAGCGGGATATCCAGTTCTTCGTGCGCGTTGTGCGGATGCGTGCCGACCGAGCAATAAACGTCGTCGAAGCGTTCGGCGACCGCTTTAACCTCGTCGAATTTCCGGATGCGCGTCGAGATCGTGACCAGCGTCAGGACACCGGCCGCGCGCGCCCGCGCGACGACGGCATCGAGCTCTGGCGCGAACTCGGGAAAATCGAGATGGCAATGGTGATCGACAAGCATCGGGTCTTTTTACCCTCCAGCGGCCCAAACGCGCCGTGCGGCGCGTTGTCCGCTCACTCCGGGGCGACGTAACGCGGGAAAACGCCTTGCGGCTCAGGGATCTTCGTTCCCGGCTTCAAACGCCCCTGGCTCCCAAGGCTCGCAAACGTGCGGTCCTCCGGCGAAACGGCAAGTAGATCGAGTAACTTCGCCGCGCTCTCGGGCATTACGGGTTGAATGAGAAGCGCGAACTGCCGCACGCATTCCGCCGTCACGTAAAGGATCGTCGCCATCCGTGCCGGATCGGTCTTCTTTTTCGCCCACGGCTCTTCAGCCGCAAAATAGCGATTGGCTTCGGCGATGACGGTCCACACGGCGTCGAGATACCTGGTGACGGCCTGTTTATCCATTTCCGCACGCGCGGCGACGTAAAGCCCATCCGTCGCTGTGACGATGGCGTTATCCGCTTCGCTGAAGGCGCCCGGCTGGGGAATGACGCCGTCGCAGTTCTTGAAGATCATCGACAGCGAGCGCTGCGCCAAGTTCCCGAGGTTGTTCGCGAGATCGGCGTTGATGCGGTTGATGATGACTTCCGACGAATAGCTCCCGTCCTGCCCGAACATCACTTCGCGCAAAAAGAAGTAGCGCACGGCATCGCGTCCATAGGCATTCACCAGATCGAACGGGTCGACGACGTTGCCGACGGACTTCGACATCTTCTCGCCGCGGTTGAAAAGAAACCCGTGCGCGAAGACGCGCTTCGGCAGCGCGATGCCAGCCGACATCAGAAAGGCCGGCCAGTAGACGGCGTGAAAGCGCACGATGTCCTTGCCGATGATGTGCACGTCGGCGGGCCAGTAGTGCCACTTTTCGGCGGCCGTATCGGGATAGCCCGCCGCCGTGATGTAGTTCGTCAGCGCGTCGACCCACACGTACATGACGTGCTTTTCGTCTCCCGGAACCGGAACGCCCCAGTTGAAGGTCGAGCGCGACACCGATAGATCCTTGAGGCCCGACCTGACGAAGCTTGCGACCTCGTTGCGCCGTTCGACCGGCCCCACGAACTCCGGATCATTTTCGTAAAGTTCGAGCAGCTTGTCCTGATAGGCGGACAGGCGGAAAAAATAGCTCTCTTCTTCGGTCCACTCGACCGGCGATCCGAGCGGCTCGCGACGCACGCCGTCGTCTCCGACGGTCGTTTCTTTTTCGTCGAAATAGGCTTCCTGGCGGACGGAGTACCAGCCGCCGTAGCGGCCGAGGTAGATGTCGCCGTTGGCGGCCATGCGCTCCCAGATGGCCTGACAAGCCTTGTAATGGCGCGGCTCCGTCGTGCGGAAGAATTCGTCGTTCGAGCCGCCAAGCGTCTCGATCATCGCGCGGAAGATCGCGGAGTTGCGGTCGGCGAGTTCCAGCGGCGTCACGCCTTCCTTCTCCGCGGTCTGCTGCATCTTGAGGCCGTGCTCGTCCGTGCCCGACAGAAAGAACACGTCCTTGCCGTCGAGGCGCGCGAAACGGGCCAGCGTGTCGGTCGCGATGACGGTATACGCGTGACCGATGTGCGGCTTGCCGTTGGGGTAGAAAATCGGCGTCGTGATGTAATATTTTTCCGCCACTCTCGGGTTCTTTCTGAAGTGCCTGATGTGGGCGCGGAGGAGCGCCCTGCTCAGCCGCGGCTCGCGGCCTCGAGGCGCGCGAAACTTCCGAGGATGAGCGATTTCCGGTCAAGGTTGAGCGTAACCGTGTCCGCCTTGTCGCGGGCCAGTGTTTCCCATAGCTCGGCAAAAGTGGCAAGGCGCTCAGGCCCGATAAGCCGCCGCCCGAGCTCGACGTCGCGTGACGCCCCCTGGCCCGTCGCCGCCGCCGAGATCAGACGCCCGAGACTCGCTTGGTAAAGGTCCATGAACAGTTGGAATTTGCGATCCTGCGCCAATGGCTGCAATTCGTCGGACAAGCCATGAACGGCCCTTAGGTCGAGCTTCGGAAGGCCTCCGAGGAGCTGATCAATGCGGCCTTGGAGCGCAAGACCGCCGCCACCGAGCAATGTCAGCGCCCGCCCCACGCTGCCTCCCGCAAGCGGCAGGAGCTTGTCCCAATCGTGGTCCTCGGGAATGTCTTTAACGGCGGTCGTCAACGCCTGCGATGCGGCGCGCTTCAAATCACTGTCCGCGAGCGAGGCCATCGCAATGACGCGGCAGCGCGAGCGGATCGTCGCGAGCAACCGCCCCGGCGCCGATGTGATCAGCAGGAAAATCGTCCGGCCTGGCGGCTCTTCGAGCGACTTGAGCAGGGCGTTGGCCGCATTGAGATTGAGATCGTCGGCGCTGTCGACAATGACGACGCGACGGCCTTCATCACCCGCGCTCAATGCGAGAAAGCCCTTGAGCTTGCGCACCTCGTCGACCGGAATGATCTGCGAAAAGCGCTTCGTCTTCGGATCGTAAGGCCGACGGATTACGAACAGCGACGGATGCGAGAGCGCGCGTACCTGCCGGTCGGTTCGAGAGCCGGGCTCAACCGCGAGCCCTTGACCGAACATATCGCGCTCGTCGGGTTGTGCCAGAGCCGCACGCGCGACCTGATAAGCAAGCGTCGCCTTGCCGATCCCCGACGTCCCCGTCAACAGCCAAGCGTGATGCGTTCGCCCTCCCGCAAGCGCCTCTGCGAAAATCGATTGGGCGGCGTCCTGGCCGTAAAGCACGCGCGTGTCGCGCGGATGCGGAAAATCGTCGAGGCGATCCGCTTCCGGCAACGCCTCGATGTCGGCCGCAAGCGGCGCGCGCGCCATCAATCCGCCTCAGCGAGGAGGTGTGCCGAAACCGCTTGCCACACCGCCGTCTCGACGCTCGCGACCGGAAGATAGCCGTCGATCAACACACAGCGTTGCGGCTCCGCAGTCGCGATCTCAAGAAAACCCTCACGCAGGGCTTCGTGCGTCTCGATCCGTTGCGCGTCGTACCGCGAAAGCGTGCCGCGCGACTGCGCGCGCTCGACACCTTCGTTCGCGGGCACATCGAGGATCAACGTCAGATCCGGATAATCGGGCGCGACGGTGAAGCGTTCAAGCTGCTCGATGAAGGTCCGCTCGATGCCATAGAGTTTGCCTTGGTACACGCGCGTCGAGTCGATGAAGCGATCGGAGATAACCCATGTCCCCTCGTCGAGCGCCGGACGGATGATCGACGTCATGTGCTCCGCCCGCGCCGCCGCGAAAAGCAAAAGCTCCGTGACGGGGTCCGTCGGGCGATCCTTCATGATGAGTTCGCGTACGTCTTCACCGACCGGGGTACCGCCTGGCTCGCGTGTCACGACAACCGGAATACCGGCTTGTTGAAGCCGCTCCGCCAGACGTTTCGTCTGGGTCGACTTTCCAGTCGCCTCGCCGCCTTCGAATGTGATGAATTTTCCGCGCTTCATGGCTCGCCTCTGTTGCCGGCGGGCGTAATCTAGAGTGCCAACCGGCGCAAGGCCATTAGCACAAGCGAATCCACGCCCTGACGGACGATCCCGCCTTTCGACACGTCTTCCGTAGCATAAAGCGGCACCTCGGCCGAAGCGCTGCTGGAACTCGAAATGCGCAGCGTCGCGACCTGATCGCCCTTTTTCACGGGTGGCTTGAGGGGGGCCTTGTAGACGATCTCCGCCGAAATCTTTTGGCTTGCCGGATATTTGGGCATCGTAAACATGACGTCATCCTTCGCCGCAAGGGGCACATACCAGATCTTCCCGCCCCAAACGCGCGCTTGCCCGACAACCTCCCCTCCGTCGAACAACTTGACCTCGCTGAACGATTGGAAGCCCCAGTTGAGCAGCTTGGCAGCTTCGTCCTTCCGCTGGTCCGCCTTCTCGACGCCGCTGACCACCACGATCAACCGCTTGCCGTCCTGCACCGCCGATCCGACGAGGCCGTAGCCCGCCGCCGCCGTATGCCCCGTTTTCAAACCGTCCGCGCCGATGTTCAAGAACAGGAGCGGATTGCGATTGATGAAACGATGCTTGCGATAGAGAAATTCCTTCTGGCCGAAGGCGGGATAGAATTCCGGATATTCGTTGATGAGATAGCGCGAGAGAATGGCAAGTTCCCGCGCCGTCATCAAATGGTTCGGATTGGGGAGCCCAGTCGCATTCGCAAACGTCGATTTCACGAGACCGATGCGCCGCGCCTCCTCGTTCATCATGCGCGCGAAGGCGGCCTCGGTGCCCGCCATTCCCTCCGCGATGCACATCGCGGCGTCGTTGCCAGACTGGACCGTGACACCCTGAATAAGCTCATCCACCGACGCCTTGGTATTCACCGGCACCATCATCGCGGACGTGCCGGAGGGCGCCCCGCCGTTTCGCCAGGCGTTGACGCTCATCGTGAATTCATCGGTCTTGTGGACGCGCCCTTCCTTGATCGCCCGGAAGAGCACCGCGAGCGTCATCAGCTTGCTCATGCTCGCGGGCGGCACAAGCTCGTCGGCATTATGCTGGAACAGAATGGCTCCGGTGGCCGCATCCATCAGGATGGCGCGGGGAGCCTTCGTCGTGAAAGCGGATTCGGCTGCAGCCGCGCTTCGAGGAACCGCACCGGAAAATCCGACGATCACGACTAGGCTGAGCCAAATGCCCCACGTCTTCCACATCGCTCGAATCGCGTCCGTTTGATGCCGCCAGGAATAGACGACCCGACTGATGCAAGCCGAAGTATCCAACTCCATCGCAACATGGTCAACGCTAGGTTAACGGCAATGACGCAATGGCCGGCTCAATCGCTGACGATTGCAGTATTTCCAACACCATATGTCGCAATGCGGTCTTGCGCACGGGATGCCTCGTTTTGTGAGAACGGCCCGACGCGAACACGGTAGACTTGTGCTCCGTTGCCGGCTTGTAACGGCGCCACTTCGACCGGACCGAGCGCGCCCAGTTCCCGCCGCAACCGCTCTGCGTTCGAGCGATCCCGGAAAATTCCGACTTGTACATAGGCCCGGCCAGAGGCTGCCGCCCCATCCACCGTGCCGGAGGAAAATGCCGCGCCAGGATCATAGGCATCGCCGTTGTCGGATGACACTTGCGCAGGCGCGAAGCGTTGCGGCGTATCGAAGGGCTCAGGCGCCGCCGTGAGCGACATCCGGCCCTGCCCGACATCCCGCTCAGCGATGCTCGCGGTCTGCAGGAATGTGCGTGATCGTTGCGCCGGCGCTGGGGGCGGGGGAACGGATTTGCCCGCGAGCGACGCCCGGTAAGCATTGGGATCCCATCGGTCCGACGCCTCAGGTGCGAAGGTCGCCGCCGGCTGCGCCTCGGCCGAAGCATAGTCCCGAGGAGCCGGAGCGCTCCGATCCGCAAACTGCTGTCGCCACTGGAGCGAGGCCAGGTATTGCCGCTCCCGAGTGTCGTCGCCGTTGAGAGGCGCCAAACCGGCGAACCGCACGCGTACGCGCGCCCGCCCTTTTGCGAGATAGCCGAGTTGCTTAGCCGCCGCATACGACATATCGATGAGACGGTCGTTGACGTAGGGGCCGCGGTCGTTGACGCGAACCAGGATGGTTTTCCCGTTATCGACGTTGGTGACATAGGCATAGCAAGGCAGCGGCAAAGTCGGGTGCGCGGCCGTCAGGGAATTGGCATCGAAGATCTCGCCATTGGCCGTTTTACGACCGTGAAAATCCGCGCCATACCAGGATGCTACGCCATATTCGTCGTAATTTGGATTATCACGTGGGACGTACCATTTGCCCGCCACCTTGTAGGGCGAACCGAGCTTGAAGGAGCCGCCGCCCTTCGGCACGTAATTGGAAGCAACACGCGGGCTGCTGCTGACGCCGTATTCGCTTTCGGAAAAGACCGACCGCGAAACGCCGGTCAGGGATTGCGGAGAAGGATCGCTTGAACACGCGCTTAAAAGCGCGGTCACGCTCGCTGCCAGCATCAGCCGGCAAGACAGCCGGCCACAAGGGCGACTTTCCATGTACGCAAACCCAACTCGATACGCTACGCCCGCCCAAGCGCACCCTCCCCCTCATGACACACGGGAACGGTGGCCGAAGCATGCCTGAATGATGACAAAAGCAGCTTAGGATCAGGTTAAGCGCGCCGGCTTGAGGCTGACGGCTTGAGGCCGGCGTCGGAACCCGCTAGGAGAGCGCTCCGGCCAAGCGGATCGTGTCGCCTCTATCGGGCGTTCTCGCATGTAGGCCCTGGAGGGGTGGCCGAGTGGTTTAAGGCACCGGTCTTGAAAACCGGCGTGGGCGCAAGTCCACCGTGGGTTCGAATCCCACCCCCTCCGCCAACTTGGGTCTGACGGCGTCGGTCTACACACACGCCAGGCCGACCGAGAGTTCCCGCCGATATCCGAAACGATGAAACCAGCCACCTCAACTCCCGACCTGAACGGCATTTAGCGGGCTCAACCGCAGCGCTCTTTATCGGGAAGGTGTCATCCAGCAGGCATCAGAATTAAGCTGGTTCGATCGTGGCCGGCTATCAGCGCAAACTGATCACCCGCTTTAACGCTGATGGGACGTGAGAAAGTGTGAACGACCTGCAACCAGCCGCCGTCCGAATAGTGGTCCGGCGGATTTGAGAATTCGACCCCTTCCGCCACGTCGACCCGTATCCACTGCATGATGCCCATCGCAATACCGTCGGCCGTTACGGGTAGATCCACTTGACGATATGACGCCTCGTGCTTGCGCGCTCGCAAGTCAATGTGAACGAGATCATGAGTATCTGACAGCCGACGCCAGGAGGTCAGTTTCCCGTGGACTGGAAGCCTTGTCGGGGCGAGCTCCGTAAATGCTGCCACATCAAAACCCGACACCTCGTCGACGAACGCGTATTTGGCGAGTACGTCGCTTTCGATAAGGCACCCGAGGGCCGTGATCGCACGGGGCACAATAGTCGCTTCCTCATGCACAAGTCGATCAATCGCATCCTCGAAGGTGCTCAACACACTTTCGGATAACAAGTCGCTGGATAATATTTCCGACACGAGAATGTCGGCGCGCTTGTCGAGATTTTCGCCGACCATCAAATCTTTGGAATTTTTTGGCACCAGCTTAATTTGGTCTGCATAGCCGTTGGCGGAAATTATTTTCTTCGCCACCTCCGCGATGATACCTACGCTTTCGCAGCAGACGATGTTTTGAGCGCCCGCTCGCGCAGCCATCATCGACAACAGACCGCTTCCAGCGCCAATATCCAATACGCGCGCTGTGCTTCCATGCGCGGCGATCGCCTGCTTGATACCTTCTTCGAAGGCATCATTCCTCGGCTGATCGTTCAGCATGGGAATATGCCAGAACGGTACGATAGCCGACGAAATACGTCGAATTTGATGCGCGACCAAGGGATTGCCCGGTCGTATGTCCGCAACACGCTTCAGAACGGTCACGGCTTCATGACCACGCCCCGCATCAATCAATGCGATGCCAAGATTTAAGAGAAGATCGGGGTTGTTGGGATCAATCCGTTCGGCAGCCTGCAGGGACACAACGGCTTCTTGCCACCTGCCAAGCCGGTGAAGGAGAGCGCCCTTTTCCATCAACCCGAAGAGGTGTGACGGCTTTAGATCGAGAAACGTGGTCCAGCGATCAAGAGCGACTTGAAGGTCGCCGTTGATGGTCGCGATGCCGGCAAGCAGCGGTAAAATCTCAGTGACTCGATAGCCACGAGCAATGACCGCAAGATATTCTTTCTCCGCCTCGTGAAGATCGCCGGACGCATGGAGATCCATTGCCTTCGCTAAAATCTGGCTGGATGTTTGTCCGGAGTGTCGATCAATTTGGATGATGTTCATGAGGAGACCCGCTTTTCGCGCGTTGAACCCCCGCTTTCAGCAGAGCCGAGAATCGGGGCGGCCTTCAACTCAACATGCCAACCTTGCAGGGACCTCACTCGCCGGAAACGGCATCACTCAGCGAGCCACTCTCTCGCGCCAAGTCCAAACGAGATCGATCAAGAGCGCGAGCGTCATCGCGGCGCTGCCGATGACGAAGAGGATGCGATAATCCCCGCCGCTCTGCGCGAAGATAAACGACAGCGCATAAGCGGCCGCCGCCTGGCAGACGGCGAACGCAACGGTCGCCATGCCCCACGCCGCCTTCTGCTCCGAAGGACGATGCGGAATAAGCTCGTGAATCCGCCCGAGAACCAACGGCACGGTTCCCGTGATGAATGCGCCTACAACGGCGCTCGATGCGAACAGCCAAGGACGGCTTGTAGGGTTGAGAGCCGGAAACGCGATAGCAACAATTTCCAAGACGAACGCACTTCGCAACGCGGCGCCGAACCCTATTCTATCCGCGATATAGCCCGCAAGAACGGGGCCGATCGTGGCGCTGATGCCGAGAACCACCCAGAACTCCGCACCGGCCTGCACGCCTTGCCCCAGGCCGTGTGCCACGAAGTCGACCAAAAAGATCATGTGGGGAACCCAGCCCGCCGCGTTCAACGCATATTCGACGTAGAGTGCCCTCAACGCTCCTAGGCGCGGCGGATGCGAATGTCCCACTTGGGAAATCTGCAGCGCGTGCGCTTCGGGCCAACCACGCCACGCGACGGCCGTCAGAGCGAACGCTAACACGCCGAGACCGAACCACGTCTGCTGTAGCCCGACGCTCAAGAGAAGCGGAATGAGCGTACCCGAAGCGACGATGCCCGCACCGACGCCCATGAAAATGAACCCGCCCGCCAAACCGCGCCGGGACACCGGCACATGGGCGAGGACCGTCGGCGCCGCAAGGACCATCATGGCACCGCCCGCAAACCCCGCGGCAAACCGCCAAACGAAAAACCAAAGAAAGCCGAGCGGATAACCGCACGCGAAAAATGACACCGTCGCCAGCAGCATCATGGCGCGCAGCACGCCAATGACCGAAAGACGCGCAGAAAGCGGCTGCCCAAGCAGCGCGCCTGCGAGATAGCCCGCAAGATTGGCCGCCCCGAGGTAGGCCGCGTCCGCAGGCGTGAACCATCGCGCATCGACAATGGCGGGCAAAAGCGGCGTATAGGCAAAACGCGCGAGTCCAATTCCAATAAGACCCGCGCAGAAAGCGCAGATAATCGCCCGTCCGATGCTTACGGGATTTGTATGTGCTACGTCGGCGCGCGCCATCTCAGAGTCCTTGCCGTTTGCGGCCGCACCATACGCAGCCCAACGCTCGACAAAAACGGCGCCTGCCGGATACCACCCCCGCGCCGCCGGAGCTTGACGGAGGTCGCCATATCCCCCTCCCAAGCAGTCAGCCCGGGGGCTTACCACAGCAACTGCGATACCGGACTGCCGTTAGAATTGCGATTCCCGCGAACCCTGCCGGAAACATTTGTACGGATCGGCAATAACGCATATCATCCGGATACGTCTTATTCGTTTGGGTATACCGTTTCGGGGCGGTCTGGCTTGTGCTCTGATTATCCGTTCTGATGCCAGCGAACGCCACCTTCGTCCGTTGTTTCACCGCCGGCGGCGCAGAAGCCGCAATTTAGCAATCACGCTCAAGTCTGTTTCGTAAAACCCGATAGCCGACGCGTACATCAGTTCAATGCGACATGCCCCAGATGCGCGTCCCTCCAGGACGCCTCGACGTGCCGAGCAACATCCGCAGAACGAGCATGAAAAAATTTCACGATCCATTCGATCTCGAACGCTTCGTCAGCGCCCAGGCGCACACTCACGCGCGCGTCATCGCCGAACTCACCGCCGGCAAGAAGCAATCGCATTGGATGTGGTACACTTTTCCTCAGATGCGCGGTCTCGGCACGAGCGATATGTCGCAAAAATTCGGCATCGACAGCTACGAAGAAGCGCGAGCTTACGTTTGCCACCCCGTGCTCGGACCGCGTCTCGTGAAGGTGACGGCTTTGATGCTCGATCATCGCTACGAGCCGCTGCTTCAGATTCTCGGAACTCCAGACAACCTCAAATTCCATTCTTCGATGACTCTGTTTGCGGCTGTTACCGGCCAAGAGAGCATCTTCGCCAAAGCGCTCTTTACGTTCTGCAACGGCGCCGACCCGAAGACGATGACGCTCCTCGCCCGTTGTCGGGAAAGCCAGTGATGTCCTGCGCACTCTGCGCCGCTGGATAAATTCCGCGCCGCGACCGCGAGAAGCCCCGCGTCTTAACCGTTCTTTACGTCCGGTCATCGAAGATGAGCACAACTTGCCGTGCCGCAAGTTGTAAAGCGATCCGAATGCGACAGATCTGCACATGACGTGCGCGTCGGCGCCGCGCGATGGGCCTTTGAAATGACGTACCGTCTAAGCACAAACACGCGAACCGCGAACATCCGCTTTGCCGCGGCGGCAATCGCCGCGATGGGGCTCGCATCCTCCTTCGCGTCAGCCGCCGATTTCGGTGGCGAGGAAGCGCCTCCCCAGGAAGCGTTTGTAGTGCCGGTTCCTCCGGTGCTCTTCGCCCGGCCGTACAACGACCTTTACGAAGAAAACGGCGTCTATTACGCCCCGGCCTATCCGCTGCCCTACTTCGGCTTGTTCCCGCAATGGGGACCACAGGTGGCGTTCTATCCCCAGCCGTACTGGCAGCCGCCTCCGAGACCTCCCGGCCGACACGGCTATCGCCGCCGGTAGAGATCCCCTGCGAAGACGAAAACGGCCGCTCTGCCGCGCCGGAAAAACCGCGCTCGCCCGTTACTGGGAGGAAGGGCGCACAGCCCAAAACAGATAAGATTGTGTAAAAAAACGACTTCTTCCAACATACCGCCCAAATGCCGACTATCGTGGACCTGGCCGATTGGGATCGGCCATTCAGTATAGGCGGAAAGAGGGGGTACCGATGCCGAGATCTGGCGCCGATGTCCTACGTGGCGACAAAAAGTTGAACCTGCTTTGGCAGGATACTGCCGTCTCCAAAGACGACAGGTCTCAGGCCAAAGGCCAAAAGGCCGTATGCCTTTGGTTTACCGGACTTTCCGGCGCCGGCAAAACGACGATCGCCAACCTTCTCGATCAAACCTTGCACGCTTCCGGCCAGCACACCTTCGTCCTCGACGGCGACCGCTGTCGCACCGGCCTCTGCAACGACCTTAACTTCTCAGATGCCGGACGGGCGGAGAACGTGCGCCGAATCGCCGAGGTCGCAAAGCTCATGGTTGACGCCGGGCTGATCGTCATTGTCTCTCTCATTTCCCCGCTCATTGCCCACCGCGAGATCGCGCGCAACATCTTCGAAGACGGCGAGTTCCTGGAAGTATTCGTGAACACTCCCCTCGCGGTCTGTGAGAAACGCGACGCCAAAGGCCTCTATAAAAAGGCGCGACAGGGCATCATCCCGGAATTTACAGGCGTCTCCTCGCCGTACGAGCCTCCCGTCGATGCGGAAATCGAACTCGACGGACGCGCTCACCCCGATCAACTCATAACTGCGATCCGGTTGAAGCTCGAAGAACTGGGCACAATGGAAGGCCCCTTTGGTTAGCAGGCGTTCGGCCGCCTGCAAACCACAACAGCGGCGGACTATCGGGTGCTGCCCCCGGCCGCGAAATGTCGGCTAGCCGTGCTTCGCCTTCCAGCTCGCGACCGCCGCAAGGGTGTTCTTGACATGGTCCGACGGATCGAGCGCCGTGTACTCGTATGAGATCCGCCCGTCCGGCGTAATGACGTAAGATGTCCGGCTGGCATAGGGCATGAATCCCATCATCACGGCATCGTAGGCCGTCATGATCCGCTGGTCCTTATCGGCGGCCACCGGAAATTTGCTGCGACACTCCGAGGTCGAGAACTTATCGAGCGTTGCAATGTCGTCGTTGCTGACGCCGATGACGGTCGCGCCAAGCGCGTTGAACTTCGCCGTCGCCTCGGCGAAATCGTGCGCTTCGATCGTGCAACCCGACGTGAAGGCCTTCGGATAGAAATAGACGACGACTGGGCCTTTCTTCAGTGCCGCAGCGAGCGAAAAGGTGAATTGCTTTCCGCCGAGGGACGCCTCCGCCTTGAACATAGGCGCCTTGTCGCCCGGCTTGAGTTGCGCGAGCGCTGGCGTCGCGAGGCCTGCAACACAAATGAGAAGGCAACCAATGGCGCGGATCAGCATGATGGGTCCCCAGGATTACGACAATCGCGCATCTATCGACGAAGGCTCGAAGCCCCTGCCGTGGACGTTATAGCGCGCGAAGCCATCACCGCCATCCACAATCGTCCGGCCGCTAACCTTCGGCGCGCCATCAGCCGTTGGAGCTAATTCTCTCGACCACGGCTTTCGACAAAGCGACGACTTCCGGCAGCGCATTTCCATATTTCTGCCGCGCGGTGCGAACCGTCCCCATCCCGGGATGCGCAGCTGCATTCTGCAAGGCCGCCGTGTACGGCACGGGCCGAGAAATCGCGTTGAGGTGCGCCAGCCCTTCCTTGATGTGCTGCAGCATTTCGCGCTGAATGGAATTCGTCGCCTGATATTGCGTGATCAGCGGATGGACCTTCACGCGCGTCGCAAGGTCCAAATCGTCCGCGAGAATGAACTTCAAGAAATCCGTCAGCGTCGAATAGGCGTTTGTTTCGAGGCTCGTCGGCGCAACGATGTGGTGGGCCAAGCGTATGCCCGTGAGGCCCAGAACGCCGGGTCCCGCGGGGCAGTCGACCAAGACGACATCGTATTCGTCATCGATCTTATTCAGTTCGGCGCGCAACACGCCGGATAGCTGAACATCGAGCCGGTCCCGCCGCCGCTTTCGGTGGGCCGAGCGTTCAAAATCAGCCATGTCGCCAAGAAGCTCGTGGTTCGACGGCAGAATATCGATGAATCCGTTTTGACGATCCTGCAGCTCGATGAGATCGCTTGCGGACACCCTGTGTGAAGCGAGGCGGATATCTCGTCCTCGTGCAAAAGCCTGAAGCATTGCTCCGAGGCCGATCCGCCGTTCGCGCAGTTCCTGTTCGGCATCGATGCCGAGCAACGCCTTCGTCACGCCCGCTTGCGGATCGGCGTCGAGAACAAGAACGCGGGCGCCGTACGAAAGGGCCAACCCATCCGCGAGCATCATGGTCGTCAGCGATTTGCCGACACCACCCTTCGGGTTGGCAATTGCGATCGTAACGCTCATCGCCGCCACTCCGGACCGGCTGGCTCCAGACGACAAACCGGCGCGACGCCATGACGATCAAATCGAAACCGCGTCAACCGCAGCCCGGAGTAAGCCTTACAGTGGTTGTATACAAGCCCGACGAGACCACGCTCGAGCATAGTGAAACGCCCCCAACTCTCGCGGGGACACTACGTGCGCGCACCTACAAATACCAGGGCGCCGATGCCACAAGGTTCCCCCCAGTCAATAAAGCCGCTCACTTGCCGCCGACAGGCCGCCGCGACGGCCCGTCGTCAAACCGCCACGGGCTGTTTTTGCGCGCTCGCTCCCTTATGATCTCGGGATCGATCTTAGGGCGCTTATGATCCAATTTTAAATTATCGGGATTCGACCGATCTAGACCCGATTGATCGGGCTTCGAATTCGGCTTGGCCTCCGCCGGCTGCGGTTGCCGCCGGCTCAACCATCCAAGCATGCTCATGACGCTATGACCCTTGCAACTGCAGCGATTACGACATGAAAGCGTGGCGACGCTGGTTCTCACCCCACTCCGCAGAATCAATATCGACGATAGCAAACTCGGACCGAGGCTGCGACGACGCTAAACCGCGAGTTTGTTATTTGGGTGTCCCACTCGTGGCTCAATTCTCGCGTCTCTGCACGAGTGCGACACGCTCGATCCACCGATACAGGCTTCCGAAATGCAGTTCCGAAAGAGCTCACCGAACGCCGTCTTTGTGGGCATCTTTGCCATCGCATTGTCATTGCCATCGCTCGTATCGCCGAACGAAGCGTGGGCCAAACACAAAAAGAACCATTCGGCGGTAAACAGCGATCCGTGCGCCGTGCCCACGGCTTTCGTAAAGGATCATATAGCTAAGATCCGAGCGTTGCGGGCCTCCAACGCAGAGCACAAGACAACCAGCGTTTATGGCCTGTTCAGCTCTTCCTCCAACACGAGCGAAGATCAGGATACGAATATTAAAGTTTCCGAGTTGCGGCGCGATGCCGACGGAGTGAACGACCTGCTGCGAACTAGCGAATGCAAACCGATCGACATCGATAAAGAAATCAAAGCGCCGGGCGCCCAAGCGACAACCGCAGCGGAAGTCTTAAAAAAACGCCGCTGATGCGATTTACTTGCCGCCGCTTGCGCCGGAAGCACCGCCGCCCACGCTCGATCCCGAACCGATGCCGCCTGAAGTGCTCGGCGAGCCTATTCCCGACGTTCCGCCGCTCGCACCACTCGTAGAGGGTGCACCGCGTAAAATCGTGTTGTACGAGGTTCCCGCCGAGCCTGGATGCAATGCGTTGACATCGGGATTTTGCCGTACCGCAGCGCTCGCGCCGTCATCAATTTGAAGGCGCTGCGAACTCGGAGCGGCCGGATCAATTCGATTCATTTCAACCGGCCCACCGGCACTCCCCGGAGCTTCGGTCGTCGTACGAGATTCGTCGTTGCTGGACGGCGTGGTTTGCGCGTTTGAATTCTGCTGCGTCACACCCTGCTGGATGCGCATACTCTCGGGCAAAGTGCTCGTGCTGTCCTGTGCAAGCGCCTGAGTTATGGGAGCAACCAGCACGGATAAAACTGCTGCTGCAATAAGCTTCATGTGTCGAATTCCTTTTTTGGCAAACGACTTCGCTCATGCAGAGTTCCCGCATGAAAAAGGCCCCGAAAAACGGGGCCTAAAATGTCGATGACTTTGTTTTTCTTGCTTACGGATGAGAACGCGGTCGCGGATGCAGACGTTCCGCAGATCGAGGCAGGCGTCGATCATAGTCTGGCGTTAATTCGCCGCGCGCTGCCAGCGGCGTACAGCCCGATAAAGAAACCAAATACCGAAAAACGGCGACGCCAACGTCAGCACGATCGCATCCGACATCAATCCGATGCCACGACGCAGAGGAGCGATCGCCGCCCAACGCGACGGCTCGTCGAACTCCCCAGGAATGTATTCACGCGCTATCAAAATTTCCTGCGGGTTCGGCCTGTGAACGCGCCGAACCGTCCACGCCCTGCGGCGAAAGTGATCAATTCGACGCGGCCGGTTGAACACCTGCTGAACCAACAACCTCGACTGCCGCATTATTCCACCCTCTTACTCAATACGGAAATGCTCTTGGCGGCAGTTTGTTCCGACATCAGATTAGTGTCGAGGGTTGCAGACGATAGTGACCGAAAGTCGATGAGGCATTTTGCAATTACGCGTTCGCGCCTTTAAGCCCCCAAATTTCCTATGTCAAAGATTGTTTCATTACTGAACGGCCAGCATAAACCGCGACATCGCCCAGTTCTTCCTCGATCCGGATAAGCTGATTATACTTCGCTAAACGGTCGGAGCGTGAAAGCGATCCCGTCTTGATCTGACCACAATTGGTCGCAACGGCGAGATCAGCAATGGTTGAATCCTCGGTCTCGCCGGAGCGATGCGACATCACGGCCGTATAGCCCGCGCGCTGCGCCATGCTGACGGCGTCGAGCGTTTCCGACAGCGAACCGATCTGATTGACCTTCACGAGGATTGAATTTGCCGTCGCCTTGGCAATGCCATCCGCCAAGCGCTTCGTGTTCGTGACGAACAGATCGTCGCCGACGAGCTGCACGCGCTTGCCGATAAGATCGGTCAGCAGCTTCCATCCGGCCCAATCGTCTTCCGCCATGCCGTCCTCGATAGAGATGATCGGAAAGCGGTTGACGAGATCTTCGAGATATTTCGCGTTGGCCGCGCTGTCGAGCGACTTTCCCTCGCCGGCCAAAACATACTTGCCGTCCTTGAAATATTCGGTCGACGCGCAGTCGAGCGCCAGCATCACATCTTCACCCGGCTTGTATCCGGCTTTCTCTATGGCCTTCATGATGAAGCTCAACGCTTCGTCGGCGCTCTTGAGGTTCGGCGCGAAACCACCTTCATCGCCGACTGAGGTGTTGTGGCCCGCGTCTTTCAAATTCTTTTTCAAGGTATGAAAAATTTCAGCGCCCATCCGGATCGCATCGGCGCACGTCTCAGCCGAAACCGGCATGATCATGAATTCCTGAATGTCGATCGGATTGTCCGCGTGCGCGCCGCCGTTGATGATGTTCATCATCGGCACCGGCAGGATATGAGCGTTGACGCCGCCGACGTATCGGTAGAGCGGCAGACTGTTCGATGTTGCCGCCGCCTTCGCGACCGCCATCGACACGCCGAGGATCGCATTCGCGCCGAGCCGGCTCTTGTTGTCCGTACCGTCGAGCTGGATCAACGCCGCGTCGATGCCGCGCTGTTCTTCCGCGTCCATTCCGGACAGCGCGTCGAAGATCTCGCCGTTGACCGCGTCGACCGCCTTCAGCACGCCCTTGCCCTGATACCGGGACTTATCGCCGTCGCGAAGTTCGATCGCTTCGTGGGCGCCGGTTGAAGCACCTGACGGTACGGCAGCGCGCCCCTCCGACCCGTCTTCGAGCAGCACGTCCACTTCGACCGTCGGATTGCCTCGGCTATCGAGGATCTCGCGGGCAATGATATCAACGATGGCGGTCATGAGCGTTTCCGATATTTTCTGGTTGGCTTGTGCTGCTTGGCTTGTCGAGACGCAACGGCTGTGACAGGTTCGGGCGGGTTTTAGCCGCAAACTCTCTTAAGGCAAAGTCCTCGCGGGCAGTCGACGCCCTACCCGATAGGACATTTACCCAATAACCAAGGTAGACCAATGTCGGAAACGAAGATGTGGACCGGAGGAGCGACCCCGGTGGCGGTCTATATCGGCTGCCTGGATGGCGTCGACGCTACGGCGCTCTCTACCATACTTTATGACGGCAAGAGCCTCTGATCGTGTCAGAAACGTCAGCACTCGTTCTCTTCTCCGGCGGCCAGGATTCGACCGTCTGCTTGTCCTGGGCGCTGTCCCGCTACGCTCGCGTGGAGACGATTGGCTTCAAATACGGACAGCGCCACAGCGTCGAACTCGCCCAACGTGACATTATCCGCGAAAAGCTTGCGGGCCTTGGCGCAGCCGGAAAACACCTCGGCCCAGACGCCGTACTCGATCTCCCGGCGCTTCAAAGCATCAGCGACACGGCTTTGACGCGTGAAACGGAAATCACGTTCGCCGCAACGGGCCTGCCGACGACCTTCGTACCGGGCCGCAACCTCTTGTTTCTCACTTACGCCGCGGCGCTCGCCTATCGTCGCGGAATAACCACGCTGGTTGGCGGCATGTGCGAGACGGATTTTTCAGGCTATCCCGATTGCCGCAACGAAACCATCCAGACTCTCGCGCAAGCGATCTCGCTCGGCCTCGCCACCCCTGTCGCCATCGAAACGCCGCTGATGTTCATCGACAAATCCGCGACATGGGAATTGGCATCGAAACTCGGCGGCAACGATCTCATCGACATCATCATCGAAGACACGCACACCTGCTACATGGGCGACCGCACGAACCGTCACGACTGGGGCTATGGTTGCGGCATCTGTCCGGCGTGCGAACTTCGCGCCAACGGTTGGACGCAATGGCGCGCGCAAAAGACCTGAAGCACGCCGTCGACCTCATCCTTAAGCATCAAGCTTGAATGGATTGAAGTCCGTTTCACGATCGAAATAATCCTCGTTCTCCGCTCGCTTCAGCGCAGTGACGATACGCACCGTGATCGGCAGGAAGGCGATCTCGACAAGCGTTTTCACCACGAACTGCGAAATCATCAGCGTCACGACGAGATCGTTCGGCATGATCCCGGAGTTGAGGAATGCGAGTGGATAGAACAACGACGAGTCGACCGCCTCTCCCGCAATGGTCGAAGCCACGAACCGCCAGCTCATATTGCGGCCTTCGCTCCGGACCTTCATCTTCGCCAGCACGTAGGAATTGATGAACTCGCCGCAAAAATACGCAATCATCGAAGCGCCCGCGATGCGCCACGTGTTACCGAACGCAACCTCGTAGATATGTTGGTTGGGCCATGTCGGCGCCGGCGGGAGCGCCACGACGACGGCCGCCATGACCGCCGCGAAGATGAGTGCCGCAAAGCCCGTCCAGATCACACGCCGGGCGCGGGCATAGCCGTATACCTCGGTCAGAATGTCGCCGAAGATGTAGGAAATCGGAAAGAAAAGAACGCCCGCCCCGAACGTCACCGGCCCGATGATCGGCAGCGTCAATGTCGCGGCCTTGGCCGGGCCTATCAAATTCGAGCATATCAGGATGACCACGAACGCGACCATCACCAGGTCGAAATAGCGGTAGTTTCGCGGTTCGGTCACCATTACCTCCAGCCAGACTTGACTCGCGCGACGCGCCCCGTAGGTATCCCGGCATGTATGCCATCAAGGAGATGTTTTATACGCTTCAAGGCGAGGGCGCGAATGCCGGGACGCCTGCGGTGTTTTGCCGGTTCGCCGGGTGCAATCTCTGGAGCGGCCGCGAGAAGGATCGCGCCAGCGCCACCTGCCAGTTCTGCGACACCGATTTCGTCGGGACGAACGGCGTCGGCGGCGGCCGCTTCGAGACAGCCGAATCCCTGGCCCGCGCCTGCCGCGCAGCTGCCGCCCCCGCAACGGACGCACCGAAGTTTGTCGTCCTGACCGGCGGAGAACCGATGCTCCAGGTCGACCAGGAATTGATCGATGCGCTTCACGCTGAAGGCTTTCGCATCGCCATCGAGACCAACGGCACGCTTCCGGTTCTCGACACCATCGACTGGATTTGCGTCTCGCCGAAGGCCGGTTCGGACCTGAAGCAGCGCCACGGGCACGAGCTGAAACTCGTCTTTCCGCAAGTCGGCGTCGACCCGGCCAAATTCCTCGCTCTCGCCTTTGAGCAGCGCTTCCTCCAGCCCATGGACGGGGCGGCTCAGCAGGCGAATACCGAGGCGGCCATCGCCTATTGCAAGGCCAATCCGGCGTGGCGACTGTCGGTTCAGACCCACAAACTTCTCGGAATCCCTTAACGAACAGGGTTTCCGCGCCGGTTTGGCGCGGATTAAGGCCTCGACCGGGGGTGGCGCAGAGGTCTGAAATCCCCTATTTGAGCGCCATGCAAATTTATAAGGATTTCCGGTTCGAGGCGGCCCATTTTCTGCCGTCGGCACCTCCAGGCACCGCGAACGCTCGCGTGCATGGCCATTCTTTCCGCGCGCGCGTCGTCGTCGAGGGCGAGCCAAACCCAAGCACCGGCTACATCTTCCATTTTGACGAACTGTCTGCGGCGATCCACGAGACCGAGGAAGCGCTCGATCATCGCATGTTGAACGAGATCGACGGCCTTTCGGCGCCGACACTCGAACGCATCGCCATGTGGATCTGGAATCGGCTCTCGAACCGCGTGCCGGGGTTGACTCAAGTCGAGGTCCATCGCGACAGCTGCAACGAGGGATGCATTTATCGCGGCCCCGCACCTGACGTTCGCTTGGCTGCGGAGTAACGAGCCATGACGGCAGGCAAGCCGGACATCACGCAGCTTGGCAAGCAGGTCGGAATTCCCGAAAGCCCCGAAAAGGCCGAGCTTGAGCGTGTTCCCAATCCGCACGTCGATACGGACTATGTCGCCCGCTTCACCGCTCCGGAGTTCACGTCGTTATGCCCGGTGACCGGTCAGCCCGACTTCGCGCACCTCGTGATCGACTACGTGCCGGGGAAATGGCTGCTCGAAAGCAAGTCGCTGAAGCTTTACCTCGCAGCGTTCCGCAATCACGGCGCTTTTCATGAGGATTGCACCGTTGCGATCGGAAAACGGATCGCGGAGCTGATCAAGCCGAAGTTTCTGAGAATTGGTGGCTACTGGTATCCGCGCGGCGGCATCCCGATCGACGTCTTCTGGCAGACGGGAACGCCGCCCGGCGACGTCTGGCTGCCCGACCAAGGCGTTCAGCCCTATAGGGGACGAGGCTGAGCCCGTCCCCCTGATGGCAAGCGCACCGCTACACCTGAACGGTGGAGCAGATCTCAGTAATAGTGACGGCGGCGCCAATACCGGTGACGATAACCGTAAGGGCGACCGTAGTACGGACGGCCATAACCATATCCGTAGTAAGGGCGATACCCGTAGCCCCGACGCCAATAGCGGCGATGATAGCCATAGCGGCGGCGATAGTAGGTCTTTTCAACAACACTGTGGCCGCTCTTTGCAGCCGCATCGACGGCGGCAACGTTACCACTAACCGCAGCGGCCTGAGCACCGGTGGCGGCGAAGCCGATACCCAACGCCAGGGCGGCGGCCAAAAACAGATTTCGCATTTCGGTCTCCCAAGATTTCTGTCGCTTCACGAGTTTCGCTTGGTCCGCTCATTCGCAGCCGACACGGCAACGGGGGAGAGCGAACCGTGTGATCCGCACCCACCGCGGACCGCCAGCTTGCCTCTTTATATGTGGGTCGTACACGCCGGATTTGCGACGCCTAGCTGAACCTAAGCTGCAAGCGGTCAGATAAAGCCTCCGGAACCCCCGGGCTTGCGACTAAGGAACGAGCCAGCCGGTCAGCGATCTTCCGGTAGCGGAATGAATTCCTTGTCGTCGCCCGGAACGATGTCGAAGCGGCCCTGGCGCCAATCATTTTTCGCGGCGTCGATTCGATCCTGCGAACTCGACACGAAGTTCCACCAAATGTGGCGCGGCCCGTCCATCGGCTCGCCGCCGAGCAGCATCAGTCGCGCATTCGATTCCGCGAGAATGGAAATACGATCGCCGGGCTTGAAAACGAGAAGCTGGCCCGCTTCGAACGCCTGGCCCGCAACGTCGATGCGACCTGAGGCGATATAAATCGCCCGCTCGTCGTAATCGGGGTCCAACGGCAGAACGGCGCCCGGCGCGAGTACCGCTTCGGCATAGAAGCAATCGTGTGGAAACGTCGCCGGAGACGTCTCGCCGTAAAGGCTGCCCATGATCACCCGCACGCGCTTCCCGTCGCCCTCCAATCTCGGAAGCACGCTGACGTCGTGATGCGCGAAGCTCGGCGCGCTCTCTTCATGCGATTTAGGAAGCGCCATCCACGATTGGATGCCGAAAAGATTTTGCCCGGTGGATCGTACGTCCGGCCCTGTCCGTTCGGAATGAACGATGCCCCGCCCGGCTGTCATCAGGTTGACCTCGCCGGGACGAATGGAGAGCGCTGAGCCAAGGCTGTCGCGGTGCGTGATTTCCCCGTCGAAGAGGTACGTGACGGTCGCAAGCCCGATGTGGGGATGTGGCCTGACGTCCATTGCCTTGCCGGCCAGGAACTGGGCCGGTCCCATCTGATCGAAAAAGATGAACGGCCCTACCATCTGCCGCTGCGCCGAGGGCAGCGCGCGCCGCACTTCGAAACCGCCAAGGTCCCGGGCTCGGGGCACGATCACCTGCTCGATCGCATCGCAGGATTGCCTATCGCCTGGAATGGGATCGTTGTGCGTCAGCCAGCTCATAAAGATCTCCAGAATAAGAAATGCCCGGGGTATGCGGCGCGCATCATGACTCGACGAGAAAGCGCTGCGCCTCGCCCCCTTCCGGACGGCGACACGTCGACCGTTGCCCAAACCACGTCAGCCTGTTGCGCTGAACCCAATCGTAAACCCGATCGCCGATTGCGTCGGGCACGATACGTCCCGCGACTCCCAAGGCCCGCCACGGTTGCGGCATCGACTTGGCCGCCGCAAGAACACCGGCCCATCGGGTGTGCGGTAAGCCATCAGTCAACACCATGAACGTATCGAACGCCTCGGCGTCGAGACCGTAATGGCCGTAGAGCGCCCGTGCCAGCGGATCCTGAATGACGGCGAAACGGCTTTTACCCATCGGATCGCGATCGAGCATCCATTGCACGCCACGCGAGCAGAGCACGCACAGGCCGTCGAAAATGACGATCGGGCGCGCGTCATCAAATGCGGGAACTGCCGGATCGTTGCGATAGCTGTAAGCCGTGGCTCGCATGATGTCCCGAAATCCTAGCCGTCATCGCCACACGCCGGCAAACCGCGTTAGCATGGATAAAAGATAGCAATTGCCGGCAAAATTTCCATTCGCCATGCTTCCGAAAGCTACCCCAACGCCACCTACCGATAGAGTGGCGCTCCATCTAATCAGTCTCCTCGATCCACCCGTCCCGTTTGCGGAGTTCCCCCAATGCCTCGCCTCGCCCTGAAATATCGAATGATTCTGCTATTCGCCGGATTGGCCAGCCTGACTTTCGCCCATCCCGCTGCCGCCGAAACAATCGACTGCGCCAACGCGATGGCGACCGTTGAACTGAATTTCTGCGCCGACAAGGAGTATCAGGCGGCCGACAAAGCACTGAATGCCGAATACGCCTTGGCGCTGAAATCCGTCCGCTCCCGCACTCTCGAAAGGCCTTACGATGCGAAAAGCGCCGAGGATGCCCTGAAGACCGCCCAACGTGCCTGGATCGCCTATCGCGATGCCGACTGCAAAGGCGTCGTGGCCCAAGTGTGGACCAACGGCACCGGTGCAACCTCCGCGATACTTATGTGCATGACCGACAAGACGCAGCAGCGCACCAAAGAGTTGAATGCACAATTCCAGGAAAACTAGGACGACCGAATCGCGACGCGCCTCCTGATGAAAGCGTCTGCTCTCGTCAATTATCCAAGACGTTCATCCCATAGTTGATAAGCATCAATTGAGCCCCACTTCCGACGCGGATATTCCTTCACCACATGTGTTGCCGTGGTTGGGCCTCCAGTTTAGGAAGTTAAGTCGCGGTATCCACACGGGGCATGAAACACCCAAATCCATTCGGCTTTTTATCCACGTCGTTCGGCGCCAATGGTGGCTTCGCACGACCGAGCGATGTCAGGAGAGACGACCATGAGCCTTTCGACAACCCGCCAGCGCCTGCTAACGGGCGCTGCCGCCCTGCTCGCGACGGCCGTGGCGGCTATTTCGCCGGTGCTTGCTGACCCGCCGAAGATCGCAGTTGGCACCTTGACCTGCCACGGCCACGGCAGCGTCGGCCTCATTTTCGGGTCGAAGGAGAACATGCGCTGCGAATTTCAGACTGCACTCAGCGGCCGGGTCTTCCCGTATAACGCGTCAATCACCAAGGTCGGCCTCGACATCGGCTTCACGGGTGCCAGCACGCTCGTTTGGACTGTTCTCGGCTCGACGACCGATATGCCCGGCAGCGCCCTCGAAGGCGGCTACGGCGGCGTCACCGCCGGCGTCGCAGTCGGTATCGGCGCCAACGCGAACGCGCTCGTCGGCGGCTCCAATCAGTCCGTCGTTCTGCAGCCGGTCAGCGTCGAAGGCCAAACCGGTCTCAATCTTTCTGCAGGTGTTGCCGGCTTGACGCTCACTCGCCTGTAATACGTTTACAGATCATCCGTATCGCCCTCCCGTCAGAGCGTTCGAGCAGACTCTGGGAATGGAGCGCTGAAAGATCAGCGCTTCACCCAAAGCGAGCACCGGCCCGATTGATCTTCCCCGCCAAATCAGCGCTCCGCACCCCGTGTGCGGGGCGTTTTTCATTTGGGCCGCCATTTGCTGCTCCTACCCAGACGAAAGTCGGAATTGTCACGACTCAAGCTGTGCATACGGCAGCAAGTGAGCATATCCGCAACATTTTTTAGCCATGCGAATCAATTGGTTTGGTCTAGGAAGACTCCCTAAGCTGCGAGGAGAGAAACGATGACGGACCTATCCAAAAACGTCGAAGAAATGTTGAGCCGCCTTGCGGACAACGCCCGCACCGAACAGGATTTCGTCCAGACTCTCTCTGACGCTCTCCGTCGCGTCGACGAGCAATTGCTGCGCGATGTTCGCAACGTTTCGCTTCAGCACGAGCTTCGCCGTGAGGCCATCCTCGGCGAACTGCAAGAACTGGCGACACGTCTTTGCGCTCTCCCCGTCAGAGGTCCTGCACCTCATGTCGAGACGATCGACCAACATGGCCACCCGTCCCAAGCCGAAATCGAACCCCCGCACTCCATGACCGCGGGCGCGGATTGGCGTCAGGCCGCCCAGAACATCAACAACGATGAGTTTGACTTCCGGTTCGCCACACCGCGGCACTGATCGAACGACCAGCCGCAGCCTTACCGGCTGATGTATCCGGGCATCCGGACAGCCTCACGCGACCGGGCAAGCCACATGGCTCGGTCGTGGGCATAATCGAAATCGCGCCGCACCGTCGATCTCGGGATTCGAGTGCGGAAGAAATCCGCCCAGCGGAATTCAGCGAAGGGCTTTCCCGTTTTCGCAAACCCACCGGCCTCCCGTACCGACCACGCAAGGTCTCGGTATGGATCGCAGCGCAAGTCGTCCAGCCGTTCGGGAAGCTTCGTCGGCGGGACGGCACGGCCGTGTCCATCATAGGCGTGCAGCAGTCCAAGACCGGCCATCTTCTCCAGGAACGGCCTACGCGACAGATGCGAGAGGTCGCCGACAACCATAATGAAGGCCTCATCGACGTCGCTCCGAAGCAGCGCGAGGCCCAAATGATGATGATCGATGATGAAGAAGTCGTCGTTCGGCCCCCGAACCGCAGGTATTGGCCGATTTTCAAGAAAACGCCGCAGCTTCCGTGAACTCCGGGCGCGCCTCTCCACCTTTTCGCGCTTGGCCGCGACTGCCCGCATGCCGACCGCCATCTGAGTTGGCCGCAGATCTTCGAGGGGAACGCTCAGGAGTTTGCTCCTGCGTGGTTCGGCTCGAAGCGGCCGAAGAGAGAGTTGTAGGCCGGGAATAACTGACGGCCCGAACGCCGGTTCACGCGAGGCGGCAAGTAGAGACATGACTTCCCAAAGGCGAATTGAACGGTGGCCTATAATTTCGCCGCGATGGTTAAAATTTCATTGCCATCCGTTCGCCGTCCGGGTCTCGGGACCTGTCAAACACCCGAGAACACGATTGAATTATCGAAAGAATTTATCTTGCCGCAGTCTCGGAAACACCGCCTCGGCGTGCCACTTCCTTGGCCGAAACTTCACCGGCCGCGACGAGCGCGTCGACGCATCTTTTCGAGAGACCGGCACCGACGCCGCGCATACAAGACCTCACCTGCGAACCGTATGGGCTGTAGGAGCTGCAGTGGGCGTAATAGTCGCTCGCACAGGCCATCTGAACCTTCAGGCTAAGGGCGAAGGCATTCCCCGCCATCGGCACCGTGGCCGCTACTGCAACGATTGCGAAGATGGCTGAGCGCGAGGCCGCCCGGGGTACGCTTTTCAAAGAGGCCATGTGAGATCTCCTTCTCTTCTCCGAGGAGAGCCCCACCCGGGCCCTCGCTGCGAAGAGAAATAGCGGGAGACCACAACCTCCCGCTGTTCCCGAGGAAACCGATGCTCAGTCCAGGAATGATGACGCGTTAGTCGCCGCCCAGTTGGCCGTCGCGCGGCAACGGGTAGAAGACCGGCTCGGCACCGTTCTTCCGCGCAACCCGGCACACCTGGTCGTAAACGACCGTCGCGGCCGCGAGTGCCGTAATGCCACCCTGATCGTAGGCTGGCGCCACTTCGACGACATCGCAGCCGACGATTCTGAGGCTGTCGAGCTTGCGCAGCATCGTCAGCAATTCCCGCGTCGCCAATCCGCCCGCCACCGGCGTGCCGGTTCCGGGTGCAAAGGCCGGGTCGAGGCAATCAATGTCTATGGTCAGATAGCACGGCGTATCGCCAGCCAGTTCCGTGACCATCGCCGCGACTGCGGCCGCACCCTTCTCAGCAACCACCATGTTGTCGAAAATGTTCATGCCCTTCGCATCGTCGACCCATGTCCGGATGCCAACCTGGCTCGACGTGCTTGGAACGATCAGCCCATCGTCGATCGCCTGCGCGAACATTGTCCCGTGGTTGATTTCGATGCTCCCGTCCTTGCCGACGCGCGGTGTCCAGGTATCGGTGTGCGCGTCGAAATGGATGAGTGTCAGGGGGCCGTGCTTACGAGCGTGCGCCTTGAGCAGCGGATAGCTGATGAAATGATCGCCACCCAACGAACAGAGGAACGCACCGTCCGAAATAGCATTGGATGCCGTCTCTTCGATAGCGGCAGGGATCGTCTGCGGAAACCCATAGTCGAGCCACGCATCGCCGAGATCGACGAGATGCACATAGTCCAGCGGATTGAAGCCGCCCGGATAGGCTTTGAGTTCCGCGAGCTGTGCTGACGCACTTCTAACCGCGTCGGGACCGAGCCGCGCACCGGGCCTGTTCGATGTCGCGATGTCGAGGGGAACGCCAAGAATGGCGAAATCGCCCGCCTTCGCTTGCTTGACGCGAGCGGCCCGCAAAAATGTATGCGTTCCTGAATATGTCTGTTCTGAAGAGAGGCAGGCTGGAGACGGCGAAGCGGAGCTATAGCTCGCATGCGCGCCGCCGGGCGTGTTCCCGGGAAGCATGACGACCTCGATTGTATACGATGTCGTCCGGCCGACACCTCCACAATCCACCCGGCTGAACCGGTGCCTCCGTTTCGCGGCGAACCCCAGAATGCCTGACCCAATAACCCAGTCAAGCCCGGAAACGCATGGCAGCCCTTCGAGCCCTGAACCCATCCTGCTCCGGCCGCGTTAGGGCAAAGTACAAGTCTCAATAGGTACGGATCATGCCCCACATTATCGATCTCAATTCCGAACGAAGCCTGCGAGCCGACCGCGAGGCAGAGCTTTTACGCGCGGATCTGCTTGGCAAATGCGCGGCCGCCATCGATGCGATGGGCGACGCTGTGGCGGGCTTCGCTTTGGTTGTGTGGGACAAAAATGGAGAGATGCGCACTGCATATGACGCATCCAAAGGCCCGATTGGACCGGCGCTTCTGCCGACACTCGCATCGGATGCCTTGAATCGCCACGTCGCGGTTATGTTGGCAAGGGCCGAAGACATCGACGACAGCGGAGCGAACTGACAATCATCAGGCGCAAAAAAAAGAAAACCCAGAGCTTGGCTCTGGGCTTTGGCACTGAGTTTGAGTGCCCGCGAGATCAGTGCAGAAATCCGAACAGATGCAAGCCAACGATAACGACCAGCGGAACACCTGCGAGCCAAAGAATAATATCGCGAGTCATGCGTCTCTCCTTCAATGTTTGAAATATTTGGTTGGCGGCAGAATGGGAGGGTCTTCGGGTGTCTCGTCGCGAGCCTCTTTCGAGTTCGCTGCCTGAGCGAGCGCGAGCAGTGCATCGAGATGACGACGGGCATCCGATAAATGCCTTTTGGCTTCATCCCGGCGCAAAACGACACTATTTTGCGCAGCTCCACGCAATTCGTTCTCTAATTGCCAAAGCGTTTTGAGCAGCTTCGGAACTGACTCCTTGATGCTCTGGGACATCCGGCAACCTCCTCAATGTCACTTGAAGGGTAAACGCACGCCGATAATTTCCGGTTCCGTTTCCCAATGATCCGTCGTAGGCGCTTGTTTCCGATCGAACGATCGCCTTGGAACACCCACAAACGGACCTCAGATGATCCCTCAGTCGATACTGCCCATCGTTCTTTTGACGTTGTCGAACGTCTTCATGACCTTCGCCTGGTACGGTCACCTGAAATTTACCAACAAGCCGCTCTGGCTGGTCATTATCGTCAGTTGGGGCATAGCGTTCTTCGAATATTGCTTGGCTGTCCCGGCCAATCGCTACGGGAGCGCCGTCTATTCACCTGCCGAGTTGAAGACGATGCAGGAGGTGATCACGCTCACCGTGTTCGCGATTTTCTCGGTCGCATATCTCGGTGAAACGCTCACCATCAACCACGCGGTCGGATTTGCGCTGATCGCATTCGGCGCCTTCTTCGTTTTCAAAGCGCCGCTGTAAGAACGATCGCAGCAGCACGGCGGCGTCGCTTCGGCCTCACTTGCTAAATGGCACGCTTAGCTGGAACTTGCTGCTGAGACTTTGGCTGTCGTCCGTTGCACCGAAATTATCGACATCCGCCGAGACGCTGAGCGAATAGGCGTCCGGCTTCGTATACGTAACGCCAGCACCCGCCGATTGCGCGGGATCGAAGCCCGGATCGACACCCTCCTTGTGAGAGGTCGAGATATCGAACTCTCGCTCGTAGGTGAGAAACGGAGAGAACGTCGTCCCGTCATCCATTTTGAAGGAATGATTGATCTTCGGCGCGAGAACGACGGCCCCTCTTTCGGACGCACCGGAGCTGGCCGCAAATTCGCTGTTTCCGGCCTGCCATTCCGTGCGCGCATCCAGACTGAGCAAGGGCGTCGCTTGCAATGTCACGTACGCCGAAGCTTTCTGATCCTGTTCGACGCCAGACGTCGACGCAGACCTCGCGTCACCATGTTCCACCGACACGCCGAACGTCGTCGTCTTGTTGAATTTGTAATCGGCGCCGACACCCGCCCGCGTCGACTGATCGCGCGCGCCGTCATAACCCTCGACGTCGATATTGGTCCACACATCGACCGGCGTTTTCCGAGCGACGGGCGCTTGCGGTAAATCGAAGTTTGTAGCCGCGGGCGCATACTCGGGCTGCTGAATGGTCGGTGACGCACTCCGCGCATTGTAATCGCGCCAAGTACCGAGGCTTGTTCGCACTGAAACGCCAGTGTCGGTCGTGCTGAACTGGGCCGGCAGATCCTGAGGGTTGGTCGCGATCCACGGCAGGGCGTCCGATTGCGCCGAAGACGCCTCGCTCGCCGATTGCTCCAAGATGGCCGAGTTAAAATCGATCTCGGGTTCGACCGTCTCGCAAGTTGTGAAATCCGGCGCGTCGGATGTCGACAAGACATCGATGCAGCCTTCGGCTTTGACGGCCGCCGTAACGGCAAACACAGCGGCGAGGCTCGCAAAACCGAGGCGAAGGCCGCGGTGCCCCAAAGCCATTTGTTGAGCTTTTATGATCATCACTGCGGGTTAACCAGGAACTTTGATGATCATGTGGCGGTCAGGTGAATCGCCGCGCGTGGAAGACCTGCTATGTCCTTCGTTAATAGATCGTTTCACGCGCTGTCATTTAAGCGGTCACTGGATGTTCCCGCGAAAATCGCTACAATGAACCGGCGGCCGCAGCGGTTTACGCGCGCGCAATCGGCGCCGAGTTTGATGATAGGAAAGGGCAGAACATGACGTGGAGCGACGCACTCAAGGGCGCTGTTGGAAACCTCGTCGGACAAGCCGAGCAAGCCGCTCTGCCCGACCTCGTGAAAGGCGTCCTCGGAACCGAAGGTCTGCAAACGATCCTCGCCAAGCTGCAAAGCGCTGGCTTCGAAGATCAGGTCCAGTCGTGGTTCAACAAGAATAAGGACAGTCTTCCGATCACCGCCGATCAGATCAAGACGGCGCTCGGCGACCAGCACGTTCAACAGATCGCCAAGTCGCTCGGCATTCCCGTCGATGCAATTCTTGCCGCGTTGGCCGCGAAACTCCCGGAGATCGCCGACGCCGCTGGCCCTGCCGCAAATCCGTCGGCTCCCGCCAACACCGGAGCCGTCGCGGATCCCAAGGCCAGCTGATCGTAGTCATAATTGGCGTCGTGCTCGATCGAAGTGTTGAAACCTCGACGGTCGGCACGACGCACGATAACCATCGCTCGCCGCATCATTCCAACACCGGTGCCGCGCGCTCGATGATGGCCCTGGTGTTTGTGCCTGATGGCAGAAGCCCGAAAGCTCCTCCCATATCGCCGGAAAGTCTCGTCCCACAAAAGGCGTCCGATACCTCACTCGGTGCGTGCCTGATGAGAAGCGACGCTTGCAGTGCAACGACGAGGTTTCGAACGAACATTCGAGCCTGCGATTCATCGAGGCTTTGCACGCTCTCCTGAAGCTTTCCAACAAATGCGCCAAGCCGTCGATCCGCTTTCGCGGATTCGCTCAATTCGTCGGCCAGCATACCCATCGCCGATTTCGACCGCGCAAGCGCCCTGAGAACATCAAGGCACATGATGTTGCCCGATCCTTCCCAAATCGAATTGACCGGAACCTCGCGGTAGATCCGCGCCAGATTGAAATCTTCGACGTAGCCATTGCCGCCGAGTACCTCCATCGCCTCGGCGGCGAATGCCGGCGCGCGCTTGCAGATCCAGAATTTCGCCGCTGGCGTCACGACCCGCCGAAACGCCAGCGACGCCTCGTCGTCTTCGTCATAAGCACGCGCGAGACGCATCGTCAGAACGGTAGCGGCTTCGGACTCGATTGCGAGATCGGCGAGCACATTGGCCATCAAGGCTTGATCGACGAGGAATTTCTGAAACGTGCGTCGATGATGCGCGTGCTGGATGGCCTGCGCCAATCCCTGCCGCATCAGTCCCGATGATCCGATGGCGCAATCGAGCCGCGTATAATTTCCCATCTCGATGATGGTCGGAATTCCTCGGCCCTCTTCGCCGAGAAGCTCTCCATGAGCGCCATCGAGTTCGACTTCGCTCGATGCGTTCGAGCGATTGCCAAGCTTGTCCTTCAAACGGCGAATGTGAATTGCGTTGCGTTCGCCCTCGGGCGTCCATCTCGGAACCAGAAAGCACGTCGGTCCCGCGGGCGTCTGCGCCAGCATCAGGAATGCGTCGCACATCGGCGCCGACATGAACCACTTATGGCCCGTAAGCCTGTAGAAGCGCCTATCGCCCGCTGTCCTGTAATGGTCCGCCCGCGTGACGTTGGCACGCAAATCCGAACCGCCCTGATTTTCCGTCATGGCCATGCCGATCAGCGCCGACGTCTTTTGCGCAGCGGGCCGGAAGCTCGGATCGTAATCGCGGGAATAAATTCGCGGCAGCCATTCGGCCGCGATCGACGGCGCTTGCCTCAGCGTCGCGACCGCCGCGTAGGTCATAGATACCGGGCAGTAAACACCGCTCTCGATCTGCGCCAGCATGTAGCCGCCAGCCGCCCGCGCGACATGCGCCCCCGCCCGAGGCGCGGCCCATGGCCCGGTATGCAGGCCTGATTTGATCGCCAGCCCCAAGAGGGCATGCCAGCTCGCGTGAAATTCAACCTCGTCGAGCCGGTGTCCGCAGCGATCGAATGTCTTCAGCACGGGGACATGGCGATTGGCATCCGCCCCCGCCGCGATCATCTCCGCTGTCCCGAGGCGTTCCCCGAGCAGCTTCAGATCTCCGGATGCCCACCCCGCATTCTCCCGTTTCAGGGCATCCTTCAGGACCGCATCGCTCGAAAATAGATTATAATTCTCAAGCGGCGGCGGCTGGTTGGTGACCTCGATCATCGGCCCTCTTCATTGTTGACCGGAGCCCATTGTAGAACGATCGCACGAGCCCCGCGAGCCGCACCCGCCGGGCGAAAAAGGCGCCCCCGTTGACAGCGGCCACCCGTCCCATAAAGGTGCATGATCTTCCAACCGTTTGAATAGGATAGCAGCTGATGGCTTCGACGCGTACGCCCGCCAAGCACTTTTCGCCTCTCGCCATCGGCGCACCCGAACCCTTCCGCACCCTCCCCGTCAAGCTTGAGCGCATGATCCACTTCGTGCCGCCCCATAACGAAAAGATCCGCGCCAAGATCAAGGACCTCGCGACCCAGGTCGACGTCGTTCTCGGCAATCTCGAAGACGCTGTCCCGCTCGACCAGAAGGAGAACGCCCGTAAAGGCTTCATTCAGATGCTGCGCGACAACGACTTCGGCTCGACCGGCGTCTGGACCCGCATCAACTGCCTGAACTCACCTTGGGTTCTCGACGACGTCACCGAAATCGTCTCGAACGTCGGCAACAAGCTCGACGTCATCATGCTGCCGAAGGTCGAAGGCCCCTGGGACATCTACTATCTCGATCAGCTCCTCGCGCAGCTCGAAGCCAAGCACGGCGTCACGAAGCCCATCCTGATCCACGCCATTCTCGAAACCGCCGAAGGCGTCAATAACGTCGAAGCCATCGCTGCGGCATCGCCCCGTATGCACGGCATGAGCCTCGGCCCTGCCGATCTCGCCGCATCCCGCGGCATGAAAACGACGCGCGTCGGCGGTGGCCACCCCGATTACGGCGTTCTGGCCGACGCCCAGAAAGACAATCCCGCCGCGCAGCGCGCCTTCTACCAGCAGGACCTCTGGCACTATACCGTCGGCAAGATGGTCGACGCCTGCCTCGCCTATGGTCTGAAGCCTTTCTATGGCCCGTTCGGCGACTTTTCCGATCTTGCCGCCTGCGAGGCACAGTTCCGCAACGCCTATCTTCAGGGGTGCCTTGGGGCGTGGACATTACACCCGACGCAGATCGAAATCGCGAAACGCGTGTTTTCGCCCGATCCGGTCGAAGTGAAATTCGCCAAGCGCATCCTCGACGCCATGCCGGACGGCACCGGCGCGGTGATGCTCGATGGCAAGATGCAGGACGACGCCACCTGGAAGCAGGCGAAGGTCATCGTCGATCTGGCCAAGATCGTGGCTTCGAAAGACGCCGAGCGCGCTGCACTTTATGGCGATCTCTAGGAGGCCGGCATGGACTTGCGCCTTTGCCTCAACCGCCACACATTCACGCCATGAGTGACATCAAGCACGCGAAATTCTCGATCGGTCAGGTCGTCCGCCATCGTCTTTATCCGTTCCGCGGACTGATTTTCGATATCGATCCCGAATTCGCTAACACGGAAGAGTGGTGGCTTTCCATTCCGGAGGATCTCCGCCCCCGGAAGAACCAGCCCTACTATCATCTCTACGCGGAGAACGCGGAATCGACCTATCTCGCCTATGTCTCCGAGCAAAACCTGCTGCTCGACGAGAGCCAACAGCCGTTACGCCATCCCGATATCGAGGATCAGTTCATCGTCGACGGTAACGGCGGATATCGCCTCCGTCCCGAAGCCACCAACTGACCTCGTACGCCCCGCATCCACACCGGAAATAGAAAAGACCGCCCCGGCGAAAACCGGGACGGTCCAAATCTCGAAGCCGAACGGCCTCGTAAGATTGCCTTACTTGCTCTTCGTCGAGCCTGTCGTTGTCGGCGGCGCACCAGGACCGTCGAGCGGCAGGTTCTTCAGTTCGTTGGCCTTCCACTTGTCAGCCACCTGTTGCTGACGCGCCCGGATCTGCTGCATCAGAGAGCTGCGAGCTTCGGCATATTTCTTGTTGTCGACGGGCGGGCCGGCTGCAGCCTCGTTGTATCCGTCGAGCGGAACCGGGAAGCCGATCGGCTGCGCCGCAGCGTTCATGGCGAGAACCATAATGCCGCCGCCCTTCGCCATTTCAGCGAGGATCTCAGGTGTCGCTTCCGTCTCGGCCGTGCAGCCTGCCGGGTGGCAAAGTGCGTAACGGAGTTCGATCGGGTGCAACTGCTTTTCGTCGATCTTGTCGCCCTTCGCGGCGGCGTCCCACTGCGGCTTCGTGTAGACAGCGGCACGGATGCCCGGCGGTATTGCCATGCCGAGGGGAACCATGATCATCAGCGATTTCTTGTCGGAGCCTTCGACGGTGCGAATGGCCGCGGAGACGAGAACCATGCCCGTATTGCCGTCGAGACGCTCGTGATGCGTGAGACAAAGCGACTTCTCACCCTTGACCTCTTTGCCGTCGGGTCCCTTCGTGACGACCGGAGCTTTTTCGCAAAGCTTGACCCAGGCGCTCTGGGGCTTTGCGGCTGCCGTTTTGGCGGCGGGCGCGGCGGCGGCTGGAGCTTTCTTATCCGCGGCCTGTGCCCCGACCGGAACGGTGACCATAGCCACCGCGATCGCAACGGCTGATACCAGCGCCCTGTTCCTCGCGCGCAATACTGCGTTTGCCATCAACGTAAAAATCCTCGCTTGTTTTGAACCGGCCCTGCCAGCTCGTCCCCTCATAGACGCCGCGCCAAATGCTCAATACTAAGCCGGCGCAGGCGCGGCATATTCCTCTGCCACTCCAGAGGCCGAGTAAGGCTCCGAATACGGCAATCCCGTGGCCGGAGCGAGCCCCAATTGGGGGCTTCTCAGCACCTTGCGCCAACGTGGCCCGCGTGCAACTGCGACAAGCTGGACAGCAGCAGGAGACCGCCGCTAGAACACCCCTATTGCCCGGACAACAGGCGCCTTAGTCCCAGGATTATCACGTGATACCAACCCGATGGACGAATCTTCAGGTGCCGGCGATGTCATTCGGGAAATTTTCGCTCATCGTACTGCTCCTGGTCACGTGTGGCTGGAGCGTCAACGCGGAGCCCGTTCGCGCCATCGCGCTGCACGGAAAGCCACTCTTCGCCGACGATTTTACAGCGTTTCCTTATGCCAATCCAACGGCGCCAAAGGGCGGCAGCCTGACGCTCGGCGTTCTCGGTTCCTATGAGAACGTCAATCCGCTGATCGTCGGCGGAACACCCGCATCCGGCATTCGCGAATTCGTCATAGAGGGGCTGATGGCGCGCAGCCTCGACGAACCTTTCACCCTTTATGGCCTGCTCGCCGAAACGATCGACATCGCCGACGACCGTAAATCCGTGACCTTCACCCTCAATCCCGCCGCCCGCTTCTCCGACCGCACACCGGTCACGCCCGACGACGTCATCACATCGTTCGAGCTACTGAAAGAGAAGGGTCGCCCCAACCATCGCACCTACTTTGCGAAAGTCACGAAAGCCGAAAAGATCGGAGATCGCGGTGTTCGCTTCACGTTCGAGGACGGAACCGACCGCGAGTTGCCGCTGATCCTTGGCGTCATGCCGGTTTTCGCCGTTCACGCAACGACGCCCGAGAAGTTCGCGTCCGCATCGATGACGCCGCTCGTTGCGTCCGGCCCCTACACGGTCTCGAAAATCGATGCCGGTCGCTCGATCATCTACAAGCGCGATCCCGATTATTGGGGCAAGGACCTTGCCGTCAATCGCGGCCGGTTCAATTTCGACGAGATCCGCTTCGACTATTATCGCGACGCGTCGTCGATGTTCGAGGCCTTCAAGGCCGGCAACATCGATTTGCGCCTCGAAGAAGATCCTGGCCGCTGGGCCACCGGTTACGATATTCCCTCCGTCCGCGATGGCCGCATCATCAAGGCCGAATTCGACATCGGCCTTCCTGCCGGTATGACGGCGCTGGTCTTCAACACCCGCCGGCCGATCTTCGCCGATCCGCGCGTCCGCCGCGCCTTGATGACTCTCTTCGATTTCGAATGGTGCAACCGCACGCTCTACAACGGCCTTTACAAGCGCACGGAAAGTTATTTCGAGCGCTCGTATCTCGCTTCGACCGGACGCCCGGCCGACGCCTACGAACGTGCGCTTCTCGCACCCTTCCCCGACGCCGTGCGGCCGGAAATTCTCGAAGGGACCTATCGCTTTCCGACTAGCGACGGCAGCGGCCAGGATCGCCCCAACCAGAAAGCGGCATTCGCGCTTCTGAAAGAGGCGGGCATGGTCTTGAAGGGCGGCCGTATGGTCAACGGCAAGACTGGCGAACCGCTGACGTTCGAAATTCTCGCCAACAGCAACGCCCAAGAAGCCTTGCTATTAAGCTATGCGCGCAGCCTCGCGCCACTTGGCATTGTCGCACGCGTCCGCGTCGTCGATAGCGCGCAGTACCAAGGGCGCCTGACCGACTTCGACTACGACATGATCCAGAACACCTGGCCGTCGTCGCTGTCGCCCGGCAACGAGCAACTTTTCCGCTGGTCGGCGAAGACCGCGGACTCCAAGGGCTCGTTCAATTTCGCCGGCGTCAAAAATCCGGCAGCCGACGCCATGATCGACGCGATGCTTGCGGCGAACGGCGAGACCGATTTCATTTCCTCGGTTCGCGCCCTCGATCGCGTGCTTCTTTCAGGCGACTATGTCGTGCCGCTCTTTTACACGCCGCGACAATGGGTGCCCTATTGGGCGCGCCTCAAACATCCCGACAAGACACCGCTCTTCGGCTATTCCGTCGATACGTGGTGGAGCGAAACCAAATGACGCCCGCCGACATCACCGCCTTCAATATGGCGGAGTATGCCATCGGCCGTGCGGCACACCGAACACCTGATAAAACCGCACTGCTGGTCTACGACACCTCGACGCCAGAGCATCCGCAAGAAAGCTGGACCTTCGCCAAACTCGAAGACGCCATTCTCCGCTTGGCGGCTGGACTCTCGGCGCACGGCATGAAGCGCGGTGACCGCATCGCCATTCGGCTCGGAAATTCGAGTCAGTCAGCGTTGCTGTTCTTCGCCGCGATAGCCGCAGGCTTCGTCGCCCTCCCCTTGTCCGATCAATTGACGCCGCCCGAATTGAAATCGCTGCTCGAAGACAGCGGAGCCGCTGCAATCGCAACATCAACGCCCCTCGCCGCCGATGTCATTCCACCGGACATTGTCGTTCTCTCGCCAGACGATATCGCGGCGCTGATGCGCGGTTCAGTAAAAGCGGATTACGCAACGACCAACGCCGACGATCCTGCGTTCTTGATCTACACATCCGGTACGACATCGCGACCGAAAGGCGTGCTGCACGCTCAGCGTTCCGCCAGAGGGCGAAAGCCGATGTATCAAGGCTGGTACGGTATCACGGCCGACGACCGGATGCTGCACGCGGGCGCCTTCAACTGGACCTTCACGCTCGGCGTCGGCCTGACCGATCCGTGGGCCAACGGCGCCACCGCCATCGTCTGCACCGGCGACAAAGCCCCCGAACTTTGGCCAAGCCTCATACGCGCGACCGGCGCCACACTTTTCGCCGCCGTACCCGGCGTCTATCGCCAGATTCTGAAATACGCTTCCCCCGAACAGGGCAGCCTCGGCGATCTTCGCCACGGCTTGATGGCCGGAGAAACACCGCCGCCGGGATTGATAGAGGAATGGACCGCCGCCACCGGACTTCCCCTCTATGAGGCCCTCGGCATGAGCGAAATCTCGACCTACATCTCGACCGGACCATCCGTGCCCTACCGCGCCGGAACCATCGGCAAGGCCCAGGCCGGACGCCGCGTTGCCATCCTTCCTGCCGAAGGTGGAAACCAGCCGCTGCCCACCGGCTCAGAAGGCCTCATCGCTGTTCACCGGTCCGATCCGGGATTGATGCTCGGCTATTGGAACCGGCCAGCCGAAGAAGCGGACGTGCTGCGCGGCGACTGGTTCGTCGGCGGCGACTTAGGCGCGATCGACTCCAACGGCTATGTTACGCATCTCGGACGTGCGAACGAACTCATGAATGCAGGCGGCTATCGCGTATCACCACTCGAAATCGAAGCCGCGCTTGCGGGTTGTCCCGGCGTCGCCGAAATAGCGTGCTCGGAAATTCGCGTTCGCAGCGATGTCTCCGTTATCTGCGCGTTCATTGTCAGAACTGAAGGCGGAACGATTGACGCCGATGCGGTCAAAGCCTTCGCCGTCGAAAACCTCGCGGCCTACAAGGTCCCGCGCGAGATTGTTTTCGTCGCCCACCTGCCGCGAACGCCCAACGGCAAGGTGCAACGCAAAGCCCTCGCTGCATTGATGTTTAAAGCCTAAGCAGCTTTCTTCGTCTTCGCCGCAAGGTCGGCAAACTGCTGCACAAGCGCACGCACGCCCTTGAGCCGCGCCTCCGGCAGATCCCAATTGGATCGATAGACCAGTCGCTGATCGGGCTGCACCTTCAGCAGGCCGCGCGAATTCTGCACGAACGCGATAAGCCCTTCTGGGTTGGCGAACTTGGCTTTGTGAAGCGTGATGACCGCGCCCTTCGGCCCAGCATCGACCTTCGCAATCCCCGCCGCGCGGCAAAGCCCTTTGATCTCCATGACATCGAGCAGATGCTCGACTTCCGGCGGCAAAGGTCCGAAGCGATCGACCAGTTCCGCCGCAAACGCATCGATCTCGGACCGCGTCTCAAGACTCGATAGTCGCCGGTAGAGGCCAAGACGAAGCTGCAGATCGGCGACGTACGTCTCCGGGATCATGATCGACGTTCCGAGCTGGATCTCAGGGCTCCACTTGTCGTCGGCTTCGAGGTCGCCGCCCTTCATCGCCGAAACGGCCTCTTCGAGCATCGATTGATAAAGCTCGAATCCGACCTCGCGAATATGCCCTGATTGTTCTTCGCCCAACAGGTTGCCGCCGCCGCGAATATCGAGGTCGTGCGACGCCAGCGAAAAACCGGCGCCGAGCGTGTCGAGAGATTGAAGAACTTTCAGCCGCTTCTCCGCGCCCTCCGTCAGCTTCTGGCCCGGCGGCGTCGTGATGTAAGCATAAGCTCGCGTCTTCGAACGTCCGACGCGACCGCGAAGCTGATAGAGCTGCGCCAAGCCGAACATATCGGAGCGGTGAACGATCAGCGTGTTCGCATTCGGCACGTCAAGACCGGACTCGACGATCGCCGTCGAAAGCAGAATATCGTACTTGCCCTCGTAGAATGCCGTCATGACATCTTCGAGCTCGGTCGGCGACATCTGCCCCGTCGCTCGCGAGAAGGCGAGGTCCGGCACGGCCTCGCGCAAAAACTCCGCAATGTCGTCGAGATCGGAAATACGCGGCGCTACGTAATAAGTCTGACCGCCACGGAACCGCTCGCGCCGCAGAGCTTCCTTTAAAATCACAGGATCAAATGGCGAAATGAACGTGCGCACCGCAAGCCGATCAACCGGCGGCGTCGTGATCAGCGAAAGCTCGCGCACGCCCGTCAATGCCAATTGGAGTGTTCGCGGGATCGGCGTCGCAGACAGCGTCAGGACATGGACGTCCTCGCGCATCTTCTTCAAACGCTCTTTGTGATTAACGCCGAAGTGCTGCTCTTCGTCGATGATCAACAGCCCGAGACGCGCAAACTCGATGGACTTGCCAAGCAACGCGTGCGTGCCGACGACGATATCGATATCGCCGGACTTTACGCCGGCCTTGACCTCGGCCAGTTCCTTCGTGCCGACCATCCGAGAGGCCTGCGCGATCTTCACCGGCAATCCCTGAAAGCGTTGACTGAACGTCCTGAAGTGCTGCCGCGCGAGCAACGTCGTCGGCACGACGAGCGCAACCTGCAATCCGTTCATCGCCGCGACGAAAGCGGCGCGAATAGCAACTTCCGTCTTGCCGAAGCCGACGTCGCCGCAGACGAGCCGATCCATCGGCTTGCCCGACGCCATGTCTCCAAGCACCGCGTCGATGCTCGCCGCCTGGTCTTCCGTCTCTTCGTAGGGAAAACGCGCAACGAATTCGTCGTAAGCACCTGTCGGTGGAATAAGGACCGGTGCTTCCTTCAGCGCGCGCAGCGCCGCGATCTTGATCAGCTCATTGGCAATCTCGCGCAGCCGTTTCTTGAGCTTAGCTTTGCGAGACTGCCAGCCGACGCCGCCAAGCCGATCGAGTTGCGTATCGCCCTCATCGTTCGAACCGTAGCGCGACAGCAATTCGATGTTTTCGACGGGTAGAAACAGCTTGTCACCGCCCGCATAGTGCAGCTCCAGACAATCATGCGGCGCGCCGAGCGCGGTGATCGTCTGCAGACCGGCGAAGCGGCCAATGCCGTGGTCGCTGTGAACGACGAGATCGCCGACCGAAAGGCTCGTCGCCTCGGTCAGGACGTCGGCGGCCTTTTTCGCACGCCGTCGCTGGCGCACCAGCCTATCGCCCAGAATATCCTGCTCGGCGATAACGGCGAAGTCCGGCGTCTCGAAGCCTTCCTCGATGCCGAACACCGCGAACGCCGTCTCCTGCGGACGCATCGCCTGAACGTCGGCGAAACTCTCGGCCTTCACGGTGTCTTTGAGGCCGTGATCTTCGAGCAGCGTAATCAGGCGCTCGCGCGCGCCAGGCGTCCAGCACGCGAGTAAGACGCGTCGATTTTCACCGTGAATGCGCCGGATATGTCCGACGACCGCATCGAAAACATTCGCGTCCGGATTGGCGCGCTCGGCGGCGAACGTGCGACCCTGCTTGCCATGCATCGCATAGACGTTCGCCGAACCCGGATCGTCGAACGGCGTCAGCCGCGAGACCGTCCGCGCATTGAGAGACGCCGACCAATCTTTGCCGTCGAGAAACATCCGATCCGGCGGCACGGGTTTGTAGGGCGGCGCGCCGAAGCGTTGACCTTCGAGGGAATCGACGCGCGCCTCGTAATGCTCGCGGACCTGTTCGAAGCGCTGCTGCACGGCTTCGTCCGCGTTATGATCAAAGCTGACGCCTACACCCGGTAAATAATCGAACAGCGTCTCAAGGCTCGGATGAAACAGCGGCAGCCAATGCTCCTGCCCCACATAACGCCGCCCGCTGCTCACCGCTTCGTAAAGCGGATCGTCGCCCGTATTGCCGCCGAACAGTTCGACATAGCGCGTGCGAAACAAAGCTGTCGCCGCTTCGCCATACGCCACTTCACTGACGGGCATGAGCGAGAACTTCGGCACGGCTTTCAAAGAACGCTGCGTCTCGGCGTCGAAGGCCTTCACGCTCTCGAGTTGGTCGCCGAAGAAATCGAGACGGATCGGATTGCTCCGCCCCGGTGGATAGAGATCGACGATGCCGCCACGCTGCGCATATTCGCCTGGCTCCATCACCGTGCTCGACCGGTCGTAGCCGTAGGATTCGAGCCGCTTGATGAGATCGGCGGGATCGAGGCGCTGGCCCGGCGCGATGGTTCGCACGGCACCTCGGATGAAGCTCCGCGGCGGCACGCGCTGCAAAATCGCGTTAACGGTCGTCAGCACCAGCGTCGGCTTCTTGCGCCCGCCAACGGCAAGCCTGCCGAGCGCCATGATCCGCTTCGAGACGATCTCGGGGTTCGGGCTCGTCCGGTCGTAAGGCACGGTATCCCACGAGGGGAACGGCACGATCGCGATGTCGGGCGCGAAGAATGTCACCGCCGCCTGCAACTCGTCGAGCCGCCGGTCGTCGCGCGCGACATGCAGATGAATGCCCGGCTGATCGTCGAACCGCGCGGCCCTCGTGACGTCGGCGATCACCCGGCCGTCGAACCCTTCCGGAACGCCTGAAAATATCGCGCGTGAATTTTGAACTTGCGTCGCCATCAAATCGTCTTAGCTCGCCTCGGCCCGCAGACCATGAAAGGCGCGAATGTCATTCAAAAGATCTTCGAACTCGATGCCGCCGAACCCCTCACCCGAAAAGATCCATTGCTGCAACGACGGATCGGGCATGGTCAGGAAACGCTCGAAGCGCTCAATCTCGTCCGCAGAATAGCCTGGAAGCCGGGCATCCGCATATCGCCCGACGAGCACGTCCATTTCCTTGGTGCCCCGGTGGTGGGCGCGGTAAGACGCACGCCGCCTGCGCGTATCCAGATCGTCGGTCATGGGCAGTCCGGGTTGTATGGCAATGGTATAAAGCCTCGCTGGCAGCTTGACTGAGCGCCGGCTGGCCGTCACGGTGCGCTATTCGCGAAAGGCTCATATAGCGCCCGCCGCTCGCGGCGCATAGCGCGCCCAGCGATGCTTATTGCCGCGACCTTGGGTAGCGGCCGCGAAACCGAGCAACCGCGAGCCCTTTTTCACCGATGCGACCAGCCTTCCTGAACCCGCTTTTCGCATCGGCGCAGACCCTGGCCGGCATCGGCCCGCGCCTCATCCTGCTTTTGAAGAAATGCCTGGTGCTGCCACCGGGCGTATCCGAGCCCCGCGTCGTCGACGTCCTGTGGCATATGCCGACTGGCGTCATCGACCGGCGCAGCCAACCGACGCTGTCGGAAGCCATCCCCGGAACCATCGTCACGCTTGAGCTTCGGGTCCTGAAGCACAAGCCTTCACCCCGAGGCAACACCAAAGCGCCCTACAAAGTGACGTGCGAAGATGATACCGGCCGCATCGACCTCGTCTTTTTCCACGCCGAGCACAAGTTTATCGAGCGTCAGCTTCCGGTCGGCGAAATACGCTTTGTCTCCGGCCGCATCGAGCGTTACGGCGACAACTTGCAAATGTCGCATCCCGATTACATCGTGTCACCGGACGCGCGAAACGAGATGCCGCTGCTGGAACCCGTCTATCCGTTGACGGCCGGGCTCTCCGGAAAAATCGCGGTGAAAGCCGCGCGTCAAGCCGTCGATCGCGTTCCCGAGTTTCCGGAGTGGCAGGAAACCCAGTGGCTCAAGGCGCGCGACTGGCCGCCCTTCAAGGATGCCATTTCCCGCGTCCACCAGCCGGCAGACGCTCAGGATGTTTCGAGCGGCGCTGCACCCTGGCAGCGTCTTGCCTTCGACGAGCTTCTGGCCGGGCAGTTGGCCTTCGCGCTTGTCCGGCGAACCCTGAAAACCGAACGTGGGCGACGTCTCTCCGGCAATGGCGATGTCCGCGCTCGCATCGCAGCCGCATTGCCATTCTCGCTCACGGGATCACAAAAAACGGCGCTCGAAGAAATATCGGTCGATCTTGCGGCTTCACACCGAATGCTCCGCCTCCTTCAGGGCGACGTCGGCTCCGGCAAGACCGTTGTCGCGCTGATGACGATGGCAATTGCGGTCGAAGCTGGAGCGCAAGCGGCTCTGATGGCTCCGACCGAAGTCCTCGCTCGTCAGCACATCGAAACCATCGCGCCGCTGGCGGAAGCCGCTGGCTTGCGTCTCGCGCTTCTCACGGGCCGCGAAAAAGGCAAGGCTCGTGACGCTGTGATCTCGCGCTTGGCCTCGGGCGAAATCGATATTCTCGTCGGCACGCACGCGCTCTTCCAATCGGATGTGCTGTTCAAGGATCTCGCCGTTGCCGTCATCGACGAGCAGCACCGCTTCGGCGTGCATCAACGCATGGCGCTGCAGGCGAAAGGTGCGAATGGCGACACAAACGTGCTCGTCATGACCGCGACGCCGATCCCGCGCACACTTTTGATGACGCACTACGGCGATCTCGATGTTTCCAAGCTCACCGAGAAGCCCGCCGGACGAAAGCCCGTCGTCACCAAGGCCGCGCCGATCGAACTGCTCGAACGCCTGATCGACCGCATCCGCGTCCAGCTCGAAGAGGGCGCACAGGTGTATTGGGTTTGCCCGTTGATCGAGAGTTCCGAAATGATGGATCTCGCCGCAGCCGAAGAGCGCTTCGCCTATCTGCGCCAACTTTTCGGCGATGTCGTCGGCCTGCTGCACGGCGGGATGGCCGGGAAAGACAAAGACGAGACGATGGCCGCGTTCGCCGCCAACAAGCTGAAAATTCTCGTCGCGACGACGGTCATCGAAGTTGGTGTCAACGTGCCCAACGCCAACATCATGGTCATCGAGCACGCCGAGCGCTTTGGACTGGCCCAACTCCATCAGTTGCGTGGCCGTGTCGGTCGCGGTTCGCGTGAATCGTTCTGTATGCTGCTCTACAAGGCGCCCCTCGGCCTGACGGCAGAGCAACGCCTCAAGATGATGGAAGACACCGAAGACGGTTTCAAAATCGCCGAGAAAGATTTGGCGCTACGCGGCGGCGGTGAAATTCTTGGCGCCCGTCAGAGCGGCGCCCCCGGCTTTCGTATCGCTGAGGTCCCGGGCCGGGAGGCCCTACTTGAAGCTGCGCACGACGACGCTGTTCTGATACTCGAACGCGACCCGAACCTTATGTCGCCGCGGGGGCAAGCGCTTCGGACCCTGCTCTATCTTTTCGAGTGTGACGAAGCCGTCCGCCTTTTCCGCGCTGCCTAGACTGCGGGCCTTAAGTCGTGGGTTTGTCTCCGCCGCGCCGGAAGCGCGACGACTTTTGCTGCGCCGCTGCCAGCAGCTTCAGCTTCTCCTGCTCGGTATTCGGCATGACAATGCCGCCCGAAAGAATGATCTTCGCCGCCTCCTCGACCGTCATATTGAGGAACACGACGTTGCTGCGCGGCACGAAGCAGATGAACCCCGTCGGCGGCACGATGCCCGTCGGCATGAAGACAGTCAGAAGATCGCCTTCACCGCCCGGCTGGATATCCTTGATCTCGCCCGTCGTCTCACCCGTAACGAACACTAGGCTCCAGATTTCCTTCGAGGGAAATTCGATCATTCCCACCTTTTGGAAACTCGGATTCGATCCCGTCGTCGATATGACGCTCTCAAAGATCTGCTTCAGCGCGCCGTAGACGTTCCGGACAATCGGTGTCCGTGACATCATCAGCTCGCCCGAAGAAACGAGCGTGCGGCCGAGAAGGTTCGCGGCAAGTGCCCCGATCAACGTCAACCCGACGACCGCGATCACCAAGCCTAGGCCCGGCACTGGAAACGGCAGATAGGTATCGGGATTGAAGGACAACGGCAGCAGCGGCTTGATCCAGGCATCGATCCAATGGATCACGCCCCACATGATCCAGAGCGTGATCGTCACCGGCCCAACGATGACGAGGCCCGTCAAGAAGGCGTTTCGGATTCGCGAACCGAGCCGCCAGCCGGTCTTGCCGCTTTCACTGGCGAGCCGCTTGAGGCCCGCCGTCAACTGCGCTTCGGATTGAGGAACACCCGGCGTACGCCGGGGTACGGGTTCTGGATCGTCCGGGGGAGGAACCATACTCTCCTACTCGAGCATCATGCCCGACAGAGGACCGGGCTCCCCTCAGTTTGTCACGACCAAGCAGTCAAGGCCACTGGTTCTAAGTTGGTTGCAGAGACTACGTGGTTCATCTTGCGAGGCATAACCGCCGATCCGCACCCGGTAAAACGTGCCCATGCTGCCGATAACGGCTTGATCGACGATTGGCACATGATTGCCGAGTTCCGCGCCGTGTTCCGCAACAAGCTTCTGCGCCAAGGCCTCGGCTTCCGCCTTCGACCTCACGGCCGCGATATGAATCTTAAATTTGCCCTTCGTCAGAGCTGCCGCCTTCGGTCCGGCTTCAGGCGCATAGGACGCCTTCTCGGCCTTGACGACTTCCGGCTTCGTGCGAAGTGCAATCGACGTCCCGCTGCTCCAGCTCGATGTCTCTGGCACCGACACCGTCACCGTCGTCGATGCCGTCGTCACGGTGACGGGTTGGCTCGCGTCGGGCGCGGGAGCCGATGATCCGCTGCTGAACATATTGGAGAAGAAGCCCGACACGTTGCCTGGAATAGCCGTGACGGACTGTGTGAATGACGATCCGGTGCTGGGCGCGGGTGCCGCCGCCGGCTCAGGAGCCTGCGCCGACTGGCCCCAACCGAAAAATCCCCCGATACCCGATGAAGCAGGCTTCGCGCTTTCGCTCGCGACACCTGCCGCCGCAGCCGACTGCAGCGTCGTCTCGCCATTGACCGCTGGATTGCTGATCGCCGCCGAAGCCCCTTGCGCACCGCTGGCTTTCTGTGCGCCCGCTGCCTCCGCGATGGCCGCGGCCGAAAGTCCCGCCGATCCAGCGTTCGGACCTGAAGCGGAATTTGCAGCAGCCGGTGTTGCTGTTGCGTCAGCAGTCGCGGTCGGCGTCGTCGGAGTTCCAATTGCGCGTTGATCCGGCATGCTGCCGGTATCCTGAAGACCAGCCATCCGATAGGCCTCGGCGCGCTCAGCGATTGCCGACTTCTGGTCGTTGGGGCTCAAGCCGTTCTTCAGCCAGATCGCGCCGGTGAGATCGGAGATCGACTGACCTGGCTTGTTGTCCTTCTTGTAGGCGAGGCCGCGCGTCATCAGCGCCTTGGCCATCTCCGAGGATGTCAGCGCGCCGGACTTCACCGCAGTCGAGAGTTGAGCAATCGAAGATGGATATCGGCCTGCAGCAAAATCCTTGAGACCGCTATCATAGGCTTTTTTCGCGGCATCAGCCGCTGCAGCCTTTTGGGCGCCGTCGTTACCGGCTCCAGGTCCTTGAGCAGATGGTCCGGAGGGTGTTTGTTTGCTCGCTTTTGCTTTTGCTGCTTCGCCAGCGGTTGGCACAGCCGAAAGGACGGCTGCAAATACGCACGCCACAGTGGCAGCGGGCACCAACCGGCGCGCGAGCACATGGAATTGCGTCATTTCCCCTACCTTCCCCATTGGTCGCGTTCTTGAGTGGCGTAACCCTCCCCCGTCGCTATCGCACCAGCGGAAGGCGGCAAATTGAGGGCCCCATCCCCAATTTACAGCTTTGGGCTATTCCACCGTCACGGACTTCGCCAGATTTCTTGGCTGATCGACGTCGGTGCCCATCAACACCGCCGTTTGATAGGCGATGAGTTGAGTCGGTACAGCATAGATCATCGGTGCGACAAAAGGGTCAACCTTTGGCATACGGATATACCCGGTAAGTTTGCAACCGGCCTTCTCGGGATCGGCATCCGAGATCAAAATCACCTGCCCGCCGCGCGCCGCAACTTCCTGGAGATTCGAAACCGTCTTTTCGAACAGCTCGTCCTCCGGCGCCACCACAACCACCGGCACGGTCTCGTCGATCAGGGCGATCGGCCCATGCTTCAACTCTCCCGCCGCATATCCTTCGGCATGGATGTAGGAAATTTCCTTGAGCTTCAACGCGCCCTCAAGCGCGATCGGGAAGCTCGCACCCCGCCCGAGGTAGAGCACATCGTCGGCCTTCGAAAGATCATGGGCGACGGCCACATAAGCCTCATCGCTTCTGAGAATGGACGCGACGTGCCGCGGCACCTCCATCAGAGATTTGACGAGCGCCGATTCCTGTTCCGCGGTGATCGTCTCCCGGGCGCGGGCAATTGCGATTGCCAAGCATGCCAGAACCGAAAGCTGGCAGGTGAAGGCTTTTGTCGAAGCCACGCCGATTTCAGGTCCTGCCAGCGTCGGCAGCACAGCGTGCGATTCACGCGCTATGGTCGAGGTCCGGACGTTGACGATGGACGCGATCCGCTGCTTGTTGGCCTTGGCATACCGCAGCGTCGCCAGCGTATCCGCCGTCTCGCCCGACTGCGAGACGAAGACGGCGAGGCCGTTCTCGGGCAGCGGCGCTTCGCGATAGCGCATCTCCGACGCGACATCGATTTCGACCGGAACGCGCGCGAATTTCTCGATCCAGTACTTCGCGACCAAGCCGGCGTAATAGGCCGTGCCGCACGCCGAGATCGTGATGCGGCTGATCTTCGACAGATCGACGCCGAGGTCAGGGAAGCGGACGCGCGCCGTCGTCATATCGAGGTAATTCGCCAGCGTGTGCGAAATGACCTCCGGCTGCTCGTGAATTTCCTTCGCCATGAAGTGGCGATAGTTGCCCTTGTCGATCAACAGCGCGCTCGCGACGGCTTTGACGAGAGGCCGCTCAACCCGGACCCCGTCGAGATTGAAGATCTCGGCTCCCGAGCGATGCAGAACGGCCCAGTCGCCTTCTTCGAGATAAGTGATCGTATCGGTGAACGGTGCCAGTGCAATGGCATCCGAGCCGAGATACATTTCGCCCGATCCATGCCCGATCGCGAGCGGCGAGCCCTTGCGCGCCGCGATCATCAGATCGTCCTCGCCCGCGAAGATGATTCCGAGCGCGAACGCGCCCCGGAGATGCTGCAAAGCACTGCGGACGGCCGCGACCGGTTCCGCGCCTTGATCCATCTCGTCGGTGATCAGATGGACGACGGCTTCCGTGTCTGTGTCCGTCTCGAACTTGTGCCCTTTGGCTTCAAGGCTCGCCCGAAGTTCGCGAAAATTCTCGATAATGCCGTTATGGACGACTGACACCTTTCCCGTCATATGCGGGTGGGCGTTTCGCTCCGTTGGCCGCCCGTGGGTCGCCCAGCGCGTGTGCCCGATCCCGGTCCGCCCCGCGAGAGGCTCGGTCAGCAATCGCTTTTCGAGGTTCCTGAGTTTGCCCTCCGCGCGTCGGCGTTCGATGGCAGGTCCCTCGACCGTCGCGATGCCAGCCGAATCATATCCCCGGTATTCAAGCCTCCGGAGGGCATCGACCAGATTGGTCGAAACCGATGATTTCCCAAGAATTCCAACGATCCCACACATTTTGGACCGGCTCCCCAAATGCGTTCCCCAATCCGACGATGGGGCCGGATAAGGTACTTCTCAAATCAAAGAATATTTCAAAGCAACGCACGCGACTCGCAGTCTATTTTACTGTCTTGGTTAACAGTTATTTCTTTTGCGCCGCTTTGCGTCGAGACATCATGATGCGGAACTTGTCCGCCCATCCCGGACGCTCGTCCTGGGCGGATCGCGACAAGGCCAGCGCTCCCGGATTGACATCCTTCGTGATGACGCTGCCCGAGCCGATGTAGGCGCCCTTCCCGATTGTGACGGGCGCCACCAGCGACGAGTTCGAGCCGATAAAGGCCCCCTCGCCGATCACGGTCTTCTCCTTGTTGAAGCCATCGTAATTGCAGAAAATCGTCCCCGCACCGATGTTGGCCCCCGCGCCGACGTTGCCGTCGCCCAGATAGGAAAGGTGATTGGCTTTTGCGCCCGTGCCCAGCGTGGTCTTTTTCACCTCCACGAAGTTGCCGATGTGGACGTCAGCCCCGAGGTCCGCGCCGGGGCGGAGCCGCGCGAAAGGCCCGACGCGCGCACCCGTCCCGATTGTTGCACCTTCGAAGTGACAGAAACCGAGAATGCGAGCGCCAGCCTCCACCGTCACGCCGGGCCCGAAGATAACATTGGGCTCAAGGATGACGTCCCGCCCGATCTTCGTGTCGAAGCTCAGCCAAACCGTCTCCGGCGCGATCATCGTCACGCCCTCGCGCATCATGTCCACCCGCGTTCGTGCTTGCCAGACGGCTTCCGCCTGCGCCAATTGCTCGCGCGTGTTAATCCCGAGAACGTCGTCCTCGTCACACACAACCACAGCCGCGCGGATGCCGAGCTCCCGTCCGATCGCAACCACATCTGTCAGGTAATATTCGTTTTTGGCGTTCGCGCAGCCGATGCGCGACAGAAGACCGGACAGGTCCGGCACCCGGAACGCCATGACGCCGGAATTACACAATCCGACTTTCTTCTCGGCGTCGCTCGCGTCCCTTTCCTCGCGTATCGCCATCAGCGCGCCGCCGTCATCGATCAGCAGCCGCCCGTATCCGGTCGGGTTCTTGGAACGGAAACCCAAGACCGCGATCCCAGCGCCATCATCAAGCGCCGCGCGGAGTTCAGCCAGCACGTCTGGCCGGACGAGCGGCGTGTCGGCGAAAAGCACGATGACGTCGCCGGTGTGCTCCTGAAGAGCCGGTTTTGCCGCTAGAAGGGCGTCAGCTGTGCCTCGCTGGGTCGCCTGCTCGAAGATTTTCGCGTCCGGCACGATCCGCAATGCTTCTGCCGCAACCGCTTCGCTATCCGGCGCCACCACGACGGCCATCTTGCCGCCACCCAGTGACGCCGTTCCAAGAACATGCGCGAGCATCGACTGCCCGGCGATCGAGTGGAGCACCTTCGGCAGCGATGATTTCATCCGCGTGCCCTTGCCGGCGGCAAGTACGACATACAGACAGAGCCCGGCACTCATGGATGACCTTGCGTTCCAATTGCTACAGGAGCCGAAGCGCGAACGCCGAGTGAGCGTTGCCAGCGGCTGAACCTTGCCATACCGCCTGCGCTCCGTCTGCCGCAAGACCCAGAACCCAGGCGGCCTTGTCGCGTCATGTGCAGCGGCCCGGGCGAGGGGCCCACCGATACGCCAGGTCGCGTCTTTGCCCAAGAGTTACCGGCAGATAGCCGTTTTGCACCATCTCGGCGTCCGTCCACAGCTTCCCGCGCGCTTCCTGAACCACGCCATTGCGGCGAGCGCACGACCGACCCAACCTCGTTCAGACAGTGAAAACGATTCGGGATGATCCGCCTGCCGGACGCCCGCAAGGCATTAGGACGACAAACCCATGACCAAGCCCACAACCGATAAGCCGACGCGCAGGAAAGCCGACGCTTCGCCCTATTCGGCCGTCTGGACCGTGCTCGGCGTCGTGGGCCTCGGCTACCTTGGCATCGCGTTTTTCGCGCCGCATGTCCTGCCCGACCTGTCGTCCGGGCATCAGCATGCGACCGAAACCACGGTCATGAAGGTATCCGCCGACGTCGACACTGTTAAATCGTCACTGACGAAACTTGAACTCGACGTCGCCAGCATCAAGGCCGAAGTCACCGCTCAGGCGGTTCAGACGCAAACCCTTGGCTCGCAGCTGACCGCGCTCGACGATAAAATCCGGCTTGCGGAAGCGCCCCCAACCACCACGACAACGTCAGACGCCGGACAGCAACAACCATCCGGGACAGATGCCGCGCCGGCCGAAACAGCCGACATGAGCCCCGCACCACCGAAAATCATCAACGCCCCACCACGCGTCGGAGCGCCGATCGAGACGGGCAGCGTCAATTCAGCCAACAGCAAACCGATTTCCTTCGGCCCCGCCATCGTAAAGCCGGAGCCGCGGTCTGTCGGCATCCAGCTCGCGACCGATCCCTCCATCGACGGGCTCCGGATCACGTGGGGTGCGCTGTCGCAAATTCATTCCGATCAGCTTAGCCATTTGAAGGCCCGTTACGCCGATCTCGGAACTGCGACCAATCCGAACTTCGGCCTCATCGCGGGACCGGTCAAATCGAGGGCCGAAGCCAAAAAGCTTTGCAAGGAACTCGCCGCCCAATCGGTCAGCTGCAAGATCAGCGAATACCGCGGCGCGGAACTCTAAGCCGAACAGCCAGCGCACACGTCGCGGCGGACGGGATCTCATCTCATAATCCCGTCCGAACCGCCATAGCGCCGAAGCGGGCGCCGCTACGGCCGGCCATTCATCCGGGTCTTTCCAAGTGATGCGATCACTGCCTACCGGGGCACGCAACCGCCTTTACGCAAGGGCGGCGGCCCTCTGTCGGATTCTGGCCGCGATCAGGGACTTGCGGTGTTGAACGTATCGCACTGATCCATCCGGCCCGACTGCAAACCGGCCTTGAACCAATAGACACGCTGCGCCGCCGTACCGTGCGTGAAGGCATCCGGAACGACACGGCCCGTCATTTTCTTTTGAATCATGTCGTCGCCGATCTGAGATGCCGCGTTCAGCGCCTCTTCGACATCGCCCGGCTGCAACCGCTTCTTCATCTGATCGTTGAGGTTCGCCCAAACACCCGCAAGACAGTCAGCCTGCAATTCGGTCCGAACCTGGATCTGATTGGCCGTCGTCTCATCGCCCGCGTTATCTTTCAACTCCTGCACCTTCTTGAGAATGCCGAGTTGGTTCTGCACGTGGTGCCCGACCTCATGCGCGATCACATAGGCCTGAGCGAAATCCCCGGCGACGTTGAACCGGCGCTTCAGCTCATCGTAGAACGCGAGGTCGATGTAAACCTTCTGATCCAACGGGCAATAGAACGGTCCCATCGCCGTCTGGCCGACGCCGCACTGTGTCCGTGTCGCGCCGCTGTAAACGACGAGCTTCGGATCAGGATAGTCGCGACCGAAACTCTTGAAGACCGACGTCCACACATCTTCGGTATCGGCAAGCACCTTGCCGATGAACGCCTTCTCGGCATCATCATTGTTCGCTGTTTGCGTCTGTGGCGAACCGGGAAGTCCTGGAATATTGTTTGAAGGCGCTCGATCCGGCCGCTGCGCCTGAGGCATCTGCGGCATCTGAATCTGGTTGTTGGTCCCGAGCAGGACATCGAGCGGATTGATGCCAAAGAACAGCATGACGGCGCCGATGATCAGCAGCGTCGTGATGCTGAAGCCGCCCTTGCCAATCGGAATCTGGATGCCGTTGCCACCAGGAAACTGAAATCCACCACCGCCGCTTCCGCCCTGACCACGGCGGTCTTCGACGTTGCTGCTTTCCCGGTCGTTCTGATCGTAGCGCATCGCGGACCTTCAAAATGACGAACGCATCACGGTCCGACGTTCGAAAACAGCGCGGCCCGCGACGCTTGCGGGCTCATACTGCACGGGCAAATGGCCTTTACAAGGGCATCTTTTGGGTCTCGGCGATAGGGCCGCCCAGTTACGACTGGGGTTCATCGCCCCGAACGCGTTTCGTCTTCGCAGCTCCCGGCAACGCCAGGAGATCCGGCACCGCGGCCAGGCCCTTCACTTTCGGCACCGGCCGCAAGAGCGCACGAACCGCGCGCGAGGCGGCGACGGTCCCCTCGTCGGCATAAGCCTCATGATTGCGCTCGATCTCGGCGAGATCGTAGCGGTAATTGACCATCAGCCCATGCCCTTCGCGCAGACCTTTTTCGGATGTATCGCCCAACCAATTCAGCCGTTCGAGCCGGGCGCCGTTACCGAGATGGAAGCGCGCGACCTGATCGACCGGCCGGTCATCGCTCGAACGCGCCATCAGATAATAATGAGCCGCTAGCCCCATCAGCGCGGATTTGAGTTCATCCGTTCCCGCGACGTCCTTCGCGATCTCATCCGCCCACCTTGGATCGCGCAGACGCCCGAGCGCCTTGCGATCGTCGGCGCTCAGCGGCACATCGCTCCCGCTTGCCAGCGCCCGATCGACCCAACGTGCGAAGCTTGGTGCCGGTGACAGAGTAACAAACGTCTTGAGGCTCGAAACGTCCCGCGCCAAATCTTCGACGACCTGCTTCAGAAGGAAGTTGCCGAAGGAAATTCCTTTCAGTCCTTCCTGGCAGTTCGAGATCGAATAGAACACCGCCGTCGTCGGCGCCGCGTCATCTTCGGCGCGACGCCCGTCGAGCACTGTCGAAATTGCGTTGGGCATGTCCCGCGTCAGCGCAACCTCGACGAAGATCAGCGGCTCGTCGACCAGGGCCGGGTGAAAGAAAGCGAAGCAGCGCCGGTCTTTGGGATCGAGGCGGCGGCGCAAGTCGTCCCAGCCACGAATTTCGTGGACCGCCTCGTATTGAATGATCTTCTCCAGGATCGCAGCTGGGGTCTGCCAGTCGATCCGGCGCAGAACGAGAAAGCCGCGATTGAACCACGACGTCAGCAGCCGTTCGAGATCGCTGTCGACAGCCGCTAGCGCGTCATCCGACTTGATGTGACGAACGAGATCGGATCTGAGCGCCACGATCTCGGCCGTCGCGCCCGGCGCGAGATTGAGCCGCCGGAAGAATTCGAGCCGTGGGCTGTAGGATGCCTTTTGCAACCTCGCGAGCGTCTTGTCTGACGGTTGATCGAGATAATTCCGCGCCGCTTCGGAAACACTCGCGGCGTCCGGTTGCAGATCCTCGGCGAGAAAATGATAGAACGTCAGCCGTTCTTCGCTGCTCGCCTTCTTGAGCTGATTGAGAAGCTGCCGCGCGATCGCCACGCCCGAAGCTTCGCCGCGCCCCGACATCAAAGCCCGCGACAGGACCTCGATCGACTCGCCCGGCCCATCGCGAAACAGTGCCTTCGGGAGCAGTGCGCGCCCCTGCTCGGCGACCGTCGCCATCAAATCCTGAAAGAATGAGACGTTGACGCGTTCTGCCATGGGTCGGCTCGGGCTCCCTCTGCGTTAATCTTTGCTTAACCGTATAGGTCGAGCATCCCGTTGCTACTTGTATAGGGCAATTTCGTCATGACCGATCGCTTTTCATCCGGATCATCGTCAAGTCTCGGCGCGGCAAATAACGACACCGGTCGCGTGGCCTTTTGTGGCCCCTATGTGCTCTCCGCCATCACGGGCTTCGGCATCGCAAAGATCGAAGACGTGATCCGCGAAGGCCGCGAGTTGCCGCCACATCGTAAGCCCGTAGTCCGCGGCACCTACTCCGACGAGGTCGAAGCCGCACTCGCCTATTTCGGTTACCGCATGGAGCTGAAAGAAAGCCACATGCACCGCGCTCGGAAGGAACGGCCGACGTTCTGGACCTGGATGCAGAAACCCCGCAGCGCTTGGGCCTACTATATTCTTGCGATCCACAAGGGCAAGGAAGGCCATTGGATTCTCGTGAAGGGCGTCAAGATGTGCGACACCTTCACCGAGGGCAAATGGACGTTCGTCGTCGACGGCCCGCACCGCGGCTGCCGGATCATGGAAATATTCGAGGTCCGCAAGGCCCACGACGCCTGACACGCGAATGCGGGGCCCGCGAGTCCGTCCTCTCGTCATCCTCGATCAAGCCCGCCACGAGGCGTGCGATGATGACGGCGCCATGAACGCGGCGTGAACCCGCGCTTCAGGGCCTATTCAAACCTTGAGCCTATGTTCTTCGCCAATACTGGTCGTGGACTTGGCAAAGGAGATAGAAGGCCGTGTCCGAATTCATTCGCTCAGGCGCCATCATGCTGATGGCCGTCGTCGTCTTGGCTGCTGGCGTCGCTGTCGTTTTTTACGGCTAAGCCGCCGCATTTGATATGGCGCAACCGGTGCTCCGGAAACGTCTTGTCGCGGTCGGCAAGTTACGCCACTTAAAGGGAGCCTCCGGGCTCCATTTCTTTTGGCGACATGCGCGGCATCAATTGGCTGACATTTCCTATTCCCATCTTTTGAAAGATGCGCAAACGCGCCTGTCCGATTATCTGACGCCCTCCGTGCGGCTCGGAGTGACGGGCCTATCGCGCGCCGGTAAGACCGTTTTCATCACCGCGCTGGTCCGCAACCTCGTGAGCGGCGGCCGCCTGCCGTTCTTCGCAGCCGATGCCGAGCATCGGATCGTTCGCGCTTACCTTGAGCCGCAGCCAGACGATAGCGTGCCCCGCTTCGATTACGAGGCGCACCTCGGCGATCTGCTGTCCTCGCCGCCCACCTGGCCCGAGAGCACGAAGCGGATCTCGGAATTGCGCGTGACGATCGAATACCGCTCGGCCTTCGCCCTGAAACGAATGGTCGGCCTCTCGAAGCTGCATCTCGACATCGTCGATTACCCGGGCGAGTGGCTGATCGACCTGCCGATGCTCGAACAGGATTATCGCGCTTTCTCCACTGGCGCCCTGACGTTCGCGGCGTCCCCCTCGCGCGCCGTATTCGCAAAGCCGTTTCTCGACTTTCTTGCCGGAACCGACCCGGCTGCCGCCGAAGACGAGCAGATCGCGATCACCGGCTCCAAACTCTTCACAGCTTATCTGCGCGCGACGCGCGACAGCGGCGCGCAATCCACTCTCGCGCCGGGCCGCTTTCTGCTGCCCGGCGAACTCGACGGCTCGCCGCTACTGACATTCTTCCCGATGCCGCTGACGTCGGATGAGCGTTTGCCGCGCGGATCGCTCGCGGCGATGATGGTCCGCCGTTTCGAAAGTTATAAGGCCTCCGTCGTCAAACCGTTCTTCAACGATCACTTCGCGAGGCTCGATCGCCAGATCGTCTTGGTCGACGTGCTGACGGCGCTTCATCGCGGTGCCGACGCAGTGGCTGATCTCGAACGTGCGATGACGGATATCCTCCATGCCTTCCGACCCGGCGCCAATTCGTGGCTGTCGATGTTTCTCGGCCGACGGATCGACCGCGTCCTCTTCGCCGCGACCAAAGCCGATCATCTTCCGGCATCCAGCCACGACCGGCTCGAAGCCATTCTCAAGGAAATCGTCGAAGATGCCGTCAAGCGCGCCGAGACCGAAGGCGCAGGCGTTCAAGCGCTAGCGCTGTCAGCTCTCCGCGCCACCCGTGAAGCAACGGCCAAACAAGGCGGTGAGATCCTTCCCTGCCTGCGGGGAACGCCGATCAAGGGCGAGCGCATCGGTAACATCACCTTCGACGGCGTCGCCGAAGCCGCGATTTTTCCGGGCGACCTTCCGATAGATCCAGCAGCCGCACTGGACGCCGCCCGCCGGGCCAAATCGGCCTCTCTCGAACTTGTCCGCTTCGCGCCCCCCAAACTTGCCGACACACTTTCCGATGGCAAATTAGCCGCGTTCCCGCATATCAGATTGGATCGCGCGCTCGATTTCCTGATCTCGGATTATCTCGCATGAGCTTCGAGGACAACACGCCGCCGCCGCGAAAACCCCGTGTCTTCAAGGCGGACGACATCACCGAAGATGCGGAATTCGCCGATGCCGACATCCCCGCCGGCGGCGCCGTCTCGTCACGTCGTTCGGATGCGCCGTCGCGCCGGCTGAGCGTCAACGATATCAATCGCGGCTTTCGATTCAGCAGCGTTCTGTTTTCCGCGATGGCAGCTCTCGCGTCGATCGCAGCCGGGCTGTGGTTCACACGCTTTGTTTCCGTCGCGCTCGAACGACAGGACTGGATCGGCTGGGTCGCATTCGGGCTGATGGTCGTTATCGCCCTCGCGCTCGTCGGGATTGTCCTGCGCGAACTCTTAGGATTTCGCCGCCTCGCCCGCTTGGCGAAGTTGCGCACGCTCGTCAGGGCGACGCTCGCCAAGCCTGACGCTGCCTCCGAGCGAAAAGCCGTCTCAGCCCTTCTCGCCCATTATCGCGGACGACCCGACCTTTCGTGGGGCCTTGCCCGCGTGAAAGACCATTCCGGCGACGTCCTGGCTCCCGGTGAATTGCTAAGACTGTCGGATCGCGAATTGCTTCATCCTCTCGATGGCGAAGCCCGCAAGGTCATCCTTGCTTCGGCGAAGCGCGTCGCAACCGTCACTGCGCTATCGCCGATCATGTGGATCGCCATGGGCTTCGTGCTGGTCGAAAACGTCCGCATGTTCCGGGCAATCGCCGGACTCTACGGTGGCCGTCCCGGCATCCTCGGAGCGCTTCGCCTCGCCCGTAATGTCGTCGGCCACGTCATCGCGACCGGCGGCATCGCCATGACAGATGATCTGTTAGGTCAGTTCGTCGGCCAGGACGTCCTGCGGCGGCTATCGCGCCGGCTGGGCGAAGGCGCTTTCAACGGCGCGCTGACCTCACGCCTGGGCGTCGTTGCCGTCGAGGTTATCCGCCCGCTGCCCTATCTCGATTCCGAGCCCCTGCGCGTGCGCGAAATTTTCAACGAACTCATCCGTTCGTTGCGCGGCGCCGATAAGCAGGCCGAAGGTTAAGGGTCGGAGACACACGACGTTGACCTGTGAACGCGTTAGGCCTAGGCCGCAGCCGCATCCGGTTGGGCGCTAAGACCGCCGGGCGTCGCGATTTTCCGTTCCCAGTCCCTCGACCGATGTCCAGCGTCGACGAGCACGGGCGGCGGCCTGCGATCCTCGTTCGTCGCCAGCGCCCAGCGCTCGATTGGTCCGGCCCGGCGCGAGGTCAGCCAACTGACCGGCCCCGCCAGCACGAGACCAAGAATCACCGGCGACATCCATGCCAGAAGCGCCGGAGAAACCGTCCAGGCGATAGCGCCCGCGATGCCGCCGATGGCCGTGTGCCAGCGTGCGAACCACATGGCATCGTCGAACGTCAACGCGCCGTCATTACGTTTCTGCGGCTTCCAGCCTGAATCGCGCCCGGCGAGAATTTCAGCGGACCCGACCGTCTGCGTCACCATGAAGATCGGCGCGATCAGCATCGAATAGACCGTCTCGATCAGCACACCGATCGTCACCTGCACAGCGGCAAAGAAATTTCGTTCTTTCCGCGCCTGCTTCCATGCGAGCACGAGCCCCAGCGCCTTCGGTAGCAGCACCACGATCATCGTTCCGAGGAACAGCCGCAGCGCCGCGCCCGGGTCGATCGTCGGCCAGATCGGGAACAGGGTCTTATCGTCACGGAAATAGCTCGGGATCATCTGCTGTCCTTGCAGCGCCAGCACAACACCGACGATGAGCGACAACGCCCATACGCCCGAGATCAAATATGATGCGGCTCCCATCCCGAGGTGCAAACGTCCCATCGGCGTTAGTCCCGGCTGCGAGACGATCGCCAAGTGCTGAAGGTTGCCCTGCGCCCAGCGCCGGTCCCGCGCCACGACATCTATGATGTTCGGCGGCATGCCTTCGTAAGACCCTTCCAGCGACGGCATCATGTGGACGCCGAAGCCCGCTCTCTGCAGCAGCACCGCCTCGACAAAATCGTGGCTCATGATGTGACCGCCGAAAGGTTTGCGGCCCGGCAGATCCGGCAGTCCCGCGGCGGACGCGAAAGCAGCCGTACGGATGATCGCGTTGTGTCCCCAGTAGTTGCCCTGATCGCGATGCCAGAACGCCAGTCCGGCGGCGACCGCGGGTCCATACGTGTTGCACGCAAATTGCTGCAGGCGCTGGAGAAGCGTCTCGCCGCCGACGAGTCTCGGCACCGTTTGGATCAGTCCGGCTTTCGGATCGGCTTCCATGGCCGCAGCCAGCGAGACGAGCGTGCCGCCCGACATGACGCTGTCGCCGTCGAGAATGATGAAAGATTGATAGTCCGCGCCGAACCGCTCGACCCAGTCGGCGATGTTGCCGGACTTGCGCGCAGTATTCTTCAAACGCCGGCGATAATAAACGGTCGCGACGTCCTCCAATTGCGCCGATAACGCCCGATAGACCGCCGCTTCCTTGGCGCCCGCGTCATCGCCGCGCGTGTCGGAAAGCACAAAGATGTCGAAGTAGCTGTTGCGCCCTAGGTCGGCAAGCTCGCGCGCCATCGCCTCGATGGCGCCAGCGATCTGCGCCGGGTCTTCGTGATAAACGGGAAACAACAGCGCCGTCCGCGCGGTCAGCACAGATGTCGGCGGCGGTGGTTCGATCGTATCGGGTTGCTCGCCGACGAAGAGCGGCAGGAAGCCGAGCGAGGCACTCATACTGCCGATCGCAATCCATCCGAACGCGACGGTTGATAGGATAAGAAAGAGAAACTGAACCGGTGTGATGACGACGAAAGACAGAATGCTGAAGAGCTCGTGCCCGAACGCTGCCGTCAGTACAGCTGCGCCGGCGAAAATCGCCGTGCGTGGCACCCAGTATCCCCTGCGCTTGATTTCAACGCTCGCCGCCGGCGGCGACGCGAAATCTTGAACCGGCATGGCGAGCGGAGATGATGGCGGCAGATGCCACCACGGCCCGGCATCCGGCGACGCTTTCGAATATGAGGTCACTTCTGGCGCTTCGCCTATGAAGTTCTCGTTTACGGCTTTGTCCATCGATAGAGCCAAGTCTCCGAGACGGGTTGCTCCCCAGCCTTCAGAACGCAACGAAGTTCGATGAGTTCATTGTCGCCCGGAACTAAATTGAATGAGACCCGGACGCCGGAAATCTCGGCGTTACGCTGGATATTGACGTTCGAGACCTGACCGGCGCTTGCTGACAAATCCACGGCTGGCAGGTCCTTCGCATCCTTGACCGATGGCCCTGCCAAATCGATGACAAACACGATGATGCCCGGCTTTTTCCCATTCCCTACACGCGTCTTGACGACGCGGGCACCCGACCACGACTCCGGCACGTCCGCGCCCCAGTAGATTCTATAGTTAAAGAGGTGGGGACCGCCCGCAGCCAATTCCTTCGAAGGCTTCCAGTAGGCAGCGATGTTATCGTGAATTTCATCACCGACCGGAATTTCGACGAGCTCGACAAAACCTTCGCCCCATGGCCCGGCTGGCTCAACCCATACCGACGGCCGCCGCTCGAAATGGCTTTCGAGATCTTCATAGTTGTGGAAATCGCGGTCGCGCTGCCAAAAACCAAAGCCCTTCGGATCCTTGTCCATGAAGGCGCTGAGTTGCAGCGTCTTGGGATTGTTCAACGGCCGCCAAAGTCGCTCGCCGCTCCCGTTTACCATCGCCAGCCCTTCGCTGTCATGAACGGCAGGTCGAATATCTTCGACGCGGCGCTGGCTCGACTGGCCATGAAAGAACATGCTGGTCAGCGGCCCGACGCCGACATGGCTCAGCGCGACACGGGGATATAAAGTTGCCTCAACATCCATGACCGTTGTTTCTCCCGGCGTGATCGAAAACCGGTAGGCGCCGGTCGTAGATGGACTGTCGAGCAACGCATGGATGACCAATTCGGTTGCAATCGGCTTCGGCCGCTCGATCCAGAAGCTGCGGAAGAATGGAAACTCCTCCCCGCCTGGCTGCGCCGTGTTGAGCGCCAATCCGCGGGCCGACGTCCCGTAACCTTCTCCACGCCCGACCGCACGAAAATAGCTCGCTCCCTGAAAGACCATATATTCGTCGTACGCATCGGCACGATTGATCGGTCCGTGGATTCGAAAGCCCGAGAATCCGAACGGCGCTGCCTCCGGTCCCGGCCCGATGAGCGGCCCGAACGAGAACAGCGAACTATCCGCTATCAGCCGCGACGCCTTGCCGGCATCGACGACCCAGAGATCGACCGGAACGTCGTAGAGCCATCCCATCGCGAATGGCTGGACTTGAAAGTCGAGATGATCGCCCTTCCAAAGCGCTTTCTCCGAGCGAAAGCGGATGTCGCGGTACTGCTCGTACGTAAGCTTGTTGAAGGGCTGAGGCAGATCCATCGCCGGCTTGACGAACGGCTGGTCTGATAGCCGCTTGGCTTCGGTCTTTACCGTCGTCGCGCCAAATGCTGTGCCCTGCTGGCTTTGCTGTGGCCCCGGGGACGCCGCATCCGCGTGTGCGGCAGTCGCGGCCAACGCCATCTTGGCGAGGCCCATGGCAAAAGTTCCCGCGACCGCCTTCTCAAGCAGTACCCGGCGATCGATAAATTTTCCTGTCATTTCCGATATCAGCCAACCCTTGCGGTGCGCATGCCCTAACCTCACGCTTTCTCACAAGCGCGCTGAAGGACTGTGCCACTCTGCTATCCAACGATTGTGGCAGATTTTCCACGCGCGGGTGGATGCCTGTGACTTTCTCGTCAATGAATTATGAACCGTCCGCAACCCGCCCTTCGCGCCACGAGCCCCGGACGGGCGTCGCACGATCCGGCTCGAAGATACGTTTCTTCGCCACATATTCGGAAGCTATAACATGACGGGGGGCCGCCACGATGCCCGCGCGGCCAAAGAGGGAAAGCGATGTCGCAGTTTCAAGAAAGCACGCTCGTCGAGGCGATGATGTCCGTCCGCGGTCAGATCGATTTCCTCTGGCAGTTTTTTGTCACTGTCCACATCGCATTATTCGCTCTTCTCCTCATTTATGACCACGCCGTCGAGGGACTGAACATCGTTGCGAAGTTTTTTGCGGTCTCGGGCGTCGCTGTTTTTGAGTGGATAAACGGCAAGGCCCTGGCAAACGCCTACCTGCTGCTCGACGCGATGCAGGAGCAATTTCGCTGGAGCTTCGGCCAGGCCGATCGCTTCCATCCCCTATTTTATGAGCGCTTCGTGCTCGCGAGTTATGCAGACCGGCCAGAAATGGTCCTGTTGACGCACTCGTCCGCACTGGTCGTTATTCTCTTGGCGTTTGCATCGCGGCGTTTTATTCGAAGTAGAACAAAGGGCCAGCACCCATAGTGTACTCCGTCCCGTGACGACCGCGCGCCTATCCCTCAGCGAAGAACACATTTCCGGGATGGGGGAAGAAAGACTTCGTCTGAATTTGGATGGTCGAGTGGCCATCGTGTGGCAACATCAACGCTCGTGACTTTTCCGTCACAAATCCCGGCAATTCCACAGCCAAACACCCATCCACTATTCCCCGACCGAATCAGATCTGCTTAAAACATAACCCTGGGCGGTGATTCGGGGGGAAACCCGTTGGCCGCAAAGACGGGTTTGAGGACGGGTAAATAGCACCACGGAAAGAAGAGTGTTGGGTCGAACGGTCACGTTCTGCCTGTCATTCCTCAAGTCGAAGCAGACGGGAGTAGTTCTATGAACAAGTACAGTCTGAGTGCCCTGGCGGCGGCAGGCCTGATTGCGGGCAGCCTGTCAACCGGCAGTGCATCGGCAGCTGATCTCGGGGGGAACTGCTGCGCAGACCTCGAGGAGCGCATTGCAGAACTTGAATCAACGACGGCACGCAAGGGCAACCGCAAGGTTTCTCTCACCGTGTCGGGCTGGGTTGGCCAGCAGGTCATGTGGTGGGACGACGGCTCTGAGTCGAACGCCTACGTCACAGACCTCGGCTCAACACTCGGCAGCCACGTGAAGTTCACTGGCCAGGCAACGATTATGCCCGGCTGGACGGCAGGTTACGTCCTGCACATCGAAGCCATCGGCTCCGACAGCTTGACGACCAGCCAAAGCCAACCCGACGGTAAGAACGCTCTGACCGGCACGTCTAACGGCGTTTCGACGCTGCAGTCGTTCTGGTTCATCAAGAGCGATCAGCTGGGTAAGGTCTCGGTCGGCAAACAATCCGACGCGGCTGACAACGCGGCAATCTTGGTTGACGGCTCGGGCTCGCTCGTTCCCGCCAACTGGGTGGCGTTCGACGTCAACAGCTTCGGTATTCGTACCAAGGACGATACCCTGTTCGGACACTGGGGCGGCGATTACTGCCAGTCTGCAGGCGGGGCTTGGGGTGACTGCGCGGGCGTTCCCCGCAATACCGTTCGCTATGACTCACCTAGCTTTGGCGGCTTCTCGGTGTCGGCATCGTGGGGTGAAGACGACATCTGGGCCATCACCACGCGTTATGCCGGTGAATGGGCTGACTTCAAAGTCGCTGGTGTGGCTTCATACTTTGAGAGCACCGACGAAGCCCTTAATGGCGCCGTGATCAACAACACCCAGCAGTACTTCCAGGCTGGCGCATACATCGAACACACCCCGACAGGTCTGTTCGCTTACGGTGCCTACGGCCACGACGATTACAGCGATGGTAATCTCGGGTCCTCGCAGACCTGGTACGGCAAAGGCGGCATCCGTCAGCGCTGGAACCCACTCGGCCACACCGTTCTCTACGGCGAGTACGAAAACATCAAGGGATCAGGCGCCTTCTCGCAGTCTGAAAACTTGGGACTGGACGGCGCCACCCACGATCGGACTGAGGTCATCGGCGGCGGCATCGTTCAGGAAATCGACGCAGCAGCTATGTCGATCTGGGTCAAGTATCGTCACCTTGACTACAGCGATAACAATACTGAAGGCCAAGGCTATCAGGACTTCCAGTATGTCGGCATGGGCGCTCTGATCAACTTCTGATCGCCAGCTAAAGACCAAGCCAAATCAAAAAGGCCGCTCCCTCGGGGCGGCCTTTTCATTTGTGTGCACAGCAAATCCACCTGATGCGTGGAAAACTCATTTTCCGGCCACAGACCCGTCGCACGAAAATAATGCGTTTAAAAACAAGTATTTGGACACATTTTGGGCAATCGCCCAACAATACGGCTAGTTGCCCCTGCGCCACATTGTCGGATTCGTCGCTGTGTTTTCGCAAACCGCAATTGTTGCAAAACGACGAATCACAGACTTTCCCCTCAAGCGGCGGAGTCACTTGGCAGGTGTTACGCCGTGGATCGCTTGGGAAGCGGCCGACAATACGGCGAACGCCAGGTACCGCGTCCACTACTAGAAGTGATGAAGACGGGAGAAGGTAGAATGAGGAAATATGGGGTAGGCGCCATGCTCGTTGCAGGCGTTCTCGTTGGCGGTTTCGCCACGAGCGCCTCTGCAGCGGACCTGGGCGGCAATTGCTGCGCGGACCTTGAAGAGCGCATTGCGGAACTTGAAGCAACGACGGCACGCAAGGGCAACCGCAAGGTTTCTCTCACCGTGTCGGGCTGGGTTGGTCAGCAGGTCATGTGGTGGGACGACGGCTCTGAGTCGAACGCCTACGTCACAGACCTCGGTTCAACACTCGGCAGCCACGTGAAGTTCACTGGCCAGGCAACGATTTTGCCCGGCTGGACGGCAGGTTACGTCCTGCACATCGAAGCCATCGGCTCCGACAGCTTGACGACCAATCAAGCCACGCCAGACGGTAAGAACGCTCTGACCGGCACGTCTAACGGCGTTTCGACGCTGCAGTCATTCTGGTTCATCAAGAGCGATCAGCTGGGTAAGGTCTCGGTCGGCAAACAATCCGACGCGGCTGACAACGCGGCAATCTTGGTTGACGGCTCGGGCTCG
>NZ_JBAZXX010000005.1:0-345908 GCF_041659645.1 Hyphomicrobium sp.
ATGAACATCATGGGCATCAAGCCGCTGATGGCCGCGATCAGGGCGTGAGACAGTGGCTCGGACCGAAACCTGTCCCTGTCCACTGCGGGCAATCATCCCCCGCAGCGTTTTTACACGACCAAGACCCTGAGCGGAACTTCGTCATTCCTAAATTGAGGCCGCTTTCGGTGTCAACGCAGGCAAAATCCTTGGATGGTCGGCCAGGGCACGTAGATGCTCGCAAACCCCGCGATAACTAAGCCCATGCCGGCCGCTAACCGAACCTGCCCCGTGGCGTTTATCGTGCGGAAAAATGTCAACCCGCTTGCAGCAGCGAAGACGGCCGGTAACGTGCCAAATCCGAACCCGGTCATGAAAAAAAATCCGTGGAGTGCGGAGCCGGTAAGTGAGGAAAAGAACACCGCCCCGTAGAGCATCGGACAAGCATTGAGTCCCCACGCGATGCCCAATGCAAATGGTCCGGCAGTCCTCCTTTTTCGAAGTGGCACGGCGATTATGTCGAACGCTCGGGCAAGATAGGAAGCTCCGCGATCTAGGAAGGAAAGGCGCGGCAACACGCCCCCTAGTACGAGCCCGGTCCACATCAGCGAGATGGCGGCGCCCCATTGCATAACCTCGAAGCTTATTCCTCCCCGCGGCGCCGCAAGTCCGGCGCCGATCGCGCCGCCAACTGCACCCATCGTTGCGTAGGTCGTGACGCGGCCTGCCTGCATCAGGCCCAATTGCCAATATCGCTCTCCGGCGGTCGGCGCGTCTAACAACAGCAACGCACCACAGGCAATTCCACCGCACATCGCAGCGCAATGCAACGCGCTCGCGAGTCCATATGCGATTCCTGATATGAGCACCGATTCAAGCATGGCGATCCGCAGACTCTTCATTCGCATTCGTGCTCGCGGGCTCACCGTCCTCGATCGCTCGCCAGCCCGCGCCCTCGAGATCTTCGAGTTGACCGCTGCGGAGCGCCCAGAGAAAGCCGCCGAGCCCAACGAGTCCGAGCGTCAACGCTGCAGGAATGAGCCATGCGAGAGAGGTCATTCGTACCTCCTGACGGGCTTCAAGCGGAGCTTCTTTGTCCTGAGGCGGATCGCATTCGCCGTCACGACGATTGACGATGTTGACATGGCCAGCGCCGCAACCAGCGGCGTCACCTGCCCGAGCATCGCCATCGGAACAAAGATCGCGTTATATGCAATTGCAATTGCAAAATTCTGTAGTGCCATTCGGCGTGCAGCCTGAGCGACCTTCAGCGTCTCGACGACCGAGCCAAGGCGATCGCCTTGAAACACTGCGTCTGCGGCCGCCTGGCTGATGTCGACCGCGGACGCGGGTGACATTGAGGCATATCCTGCCGCCAGCGCCGGCGCGTCGTTCAGCCCATCGCCCACCATCAGCGTCTTGTGACCTTTTGATCGCAGTTCGCCGATGCGCTCGAGCTTCTCCGAGGGGCTCAACGCGCCTTGCCAATCCGTGATCAAGCTCGCAGCCGCGGCACGCGCAACGGCCTGAGGCCGGTCGCCGGACAGCAATTCGACGGAGTAGCCGGCGTCGCGCAGGGCTTCGACAGTTTCTCTCGCATCGGGCCGAATGATATCGATAAAGCGGAATCCAACCGGTGTTTCATCGGTCGACTTGTACCAGAGAGAAGCCTCGGCATTCTGATCGGCGCCAGCGCCGACCCACTGCGCGGACCCGAGTCGTTGCTCTCGTCCCTCATCGATATATGAGAGTCCGAAGCCGGGGATTTCCTGAACGCCTTCGACGGCGTCAACGACGATCGCACGGTCACGTGCGGCACGAACGATGGCTTGCGCATAGGGATGCCGGCTCGTAACTGCGAGCGAAGCAACACGGGCCAGAAGCCTGGCATCGATGTTCTGATCGTCGACCAGTACAACCTCCTCGAGTGTGAGGGTGCCCGTCTTGTCGAACACGACGCTGTCGATCTCGCCCATTCGTTCGAGACCATCGGCCGCCTTTACGATGACGCCGCGGCTCAACAGCCGGCTCATAGCAGCGACCTGCACTGCAGGCACCGCCAGCGCCAGAGCACACGGGCATGTAATGATCAACACCGCGATGGCATGAGTGACCGAGAGTTCCCAACCGCTTCCAGAGAGCATCCAGGCCGCGAAGGTCAACAGCCCGAGCACATGAACGGCAGGCGCATAGATTTGAGCGGCTCTGTCAGCGAGCCGCACGTAGCGGCCCCTGCTCTGCTCGGCCGCGAGCATCAGGCGACCGATTTCTGCGAGCAGTGTGTTCTCGTCGGCGATGGTGACAAGAATGTGCAAAGTCCCACTGCCGTTGACTGTGCCGGCGTGAACGTGAGCGCCGGCCGCTACGTAGCGAGGTACGGTCTCGCCGGTTATCAAACTCTCGTCGATTTCACTGCGGCCCGAGGCAACGGTGCCGTCTGCAGGTATACGTTCCCCGGCGGCAATCGCTACCCGCATCCCCGGCGAGAGCGCGCGCGCGGGAAGCGACCGCACCGACCCGTCTTCCGAAACCACAGTCGCGCTCATGGCACGGAGACTCAGCAGATTTTCCGCAGCGCCTCTAGCGCGTACGCGCATGCTTTCATCGAGCGACCGGCCAATCAGAAGAAAGAAGACGAGCGTTATCGCGGCATCGAAATAGACCTGCTCGCCCCCGCGTATCGTCTGGAATAGGCTCATCGCGGTCGCGAGGAGGATGCCGAGAGATATCGGAACATCCATGTTGAGGCGGTGAGCTTGCAAAGCGGAGAAGGCCGAACGAAAAAATGGTTGTCCGGCATAGGCGATGGCCGGCAACGCTATGAGTGCTGACACCCAGTGAAAGAGGTCGCGTACCGAGTTGTCCATGTCGGACGCTTCGCCCGACCAAACCGATACCGACAGCAGCATGATGTTGGCCGCCGCGAAGCCAGCAACGCCGAGCCGCGGAATAAGCTCACTCGTGCGCCCGTGAGAAGCTGTCGTCTCCGCGCCCTCGACGACTTCCGCGGCCGTGTAGCCGACGTTCTTCAATGCCGCGACGAGATCCGGCACGTCGGGACTTGCATTATCGTTTCGGCGGCAGAGCGTCACCGTCACGCGGCGGAGAGCGAGGTTGGCGCGCGCTGCCGAAACCCCTCGAATGTTTCTTAGGGCCGTCTCCACGGTACGAATGCAGTTTCCGCAAACGATTTCCGGGACGGACAGCGTGACCGTTTCGAGGTCTTTCGTGGCATCTTGCAGCGACGCGTTTTCTTTTAGCGTCGGTGGAGCAATCAAGGTTGCTTCCATAGCCGCGCCTTTGCTCGGTAGACAACGCTTCGACGCGAGGCGTCGCCTTGGCTGGCAGTCAGAGAAATATCCCACGAGCCTTCCGACAGATTAGGCACGACCGTCGAATAGGTCCCGCCGCCTGCAGCGGTGAGGACTAGATTATGATCGGCAATATCCGTTGCCGGGCGGCCTATAGTTCCGGTGATTTGCAAGTCCTCGACGCCGTGACCGTCATGATCTTTAAGCGTGACACTGAACATTCCGGTCGGGCCGTCGAAATTTGTGGATTCCGTCCAGCCGAGCTCATCCTGCCGGCGTTCTTCGGCGATGCGCTGATTGTATTGCAGGCCCGTCCGGTAGGCGTCCGGCGTGTCGCCACCGAATGTCGAAATGGCATCATAAATCATCACACCGTTAACTGCGGTGACGATCAAAAAGAAAGCCATCATGCCGAACAGCACATGCCAACCGTTAACACCGCCTCGTACAGAAATTGCTTGTTTCATGGCGTGGGCCCGCTGAACGTCGTCGAACGCGAAGTTGATTTACCATCCGCAATGTCTGTCACGGTGATCATCGTGGGAGTCGCGTCTGACTTGAGGTTTTTCCGCGCTGAAGGCGTCAAAGAAACGAAGAACTTCACCGCGCGAACTTCCGCGGGGGCAACATCAAGCACGGGATCCTGGTTATCGAACTCGACAAACTTGAGGTGGGCACCTGTGAGGCCTGAAATGCCGATCCGGAAATGCCGCGTCATCTGCAGCTTGTTGGTAATTTTCACGGTGTAGCCGTTGCGTAGACCGCCATCGCTCAACGTGACGAACAGCGGATTGCGGTCGGGCGCAACGCTAACCAGCGTATCTGCGCGGTGGAGCAGCGACCAGACCATTAGGCCACCGATGGCCGTAATCAGAATTGAATAGAGGATCGTTCGCGGCCGTACGATCCGCCAACCGTCGCGAGGGCCTTTGGTGGCGTTTTCGAGGTTTGCGGCCGTCGTATAGGCGATCAGCTCGCGCGGACGGCCTATGCGATCCATGATCTCGTTGCAGGCATCAATGCATAGCGCACATTGTATGCACTCGAGCTGCGCGCCGTCGCGGATGTCGATACCCGTAGGGCAGACGGCAATGCAAGCTTTGCAGTCTATGCAGTCACCCCTCCCTTCCCAGCTTTCTTCGCGCTTGTGCGAGCCGCGGGGTTCGCCGCGGACATCACGATAGGAGATGAAGAGGGAATCATGGTCGAGCATCGCACCTTGGATGCGCGGCCAGGGGCACATGTAAACGCAGACCTGCTCTCGCGCCAAGCCGCCGAGTAGATACGTCGTAAGGGCGAAGATTCCCAGAAAGGCGTACGCGATGAGAGGAGCAGTTCCGGTGGCGAACTCGATAGCGAGGGTCGGCGCATCGCGAAAGTAAAAGACAAGAGCGCCGCCGGTAGCGAAAGCGATCAGTAGCCACGAAATATGAGTGGCGGTTTTCTTCCAGAGTTTTTCAAATGACCAGCCGCTCTGATCGAGACGTAGGCGGGCATTGCGATCGCCCTGCCAAAAACGCTCAACTGCGATCATCAGATCGGTCCAGACCGTCTGTGGGCAGGCGTACCCACACCACATGCGCCCAGCGATTGCTGTCACCAGAAAAAGCATTAGCGCCGATAATACGAGCGCGCCCGTTACATAATAGAATTCCTGCGCCCAAATCTCGATCGACCCGAACAGCAGGCGTTGGTTGGCAAAGTCGAGAAGAAACGCTTGATTGGGCAGGCCCGGCCCGCGATCCCATCTGATCCATGGCAGTATGTAGTAGAGGCCGAGCGTGCTCGCGGTGACGGCCCATTTGATGTTGCGGAAGGTTCCGTGGGCTTCCTTTGGATATATCTTCTTATGCGAGGCGTAGATGCTCGTCTCAACCCGTTCGCTGCTGGCCTTGGCTTCGGCGCCGCCACCATCCGCAATGAACTTGTTATGCCCACCCGCCATCGTCATTTGGGAGCCTCTGCCGGCGCGGTCTTTTCAGGTTCGGGTTGGCCGCCTCCAAGTGAATGAACATAGAGCGCGACCAACTTGATCGAGACGGGATCGAGACGGCCGGTCCACGCAGGCATCATTCCTCCGCGACCGGTTTCAATGCTTCGCATCACCATTTCCTGGCTGCTGCCATAGAGCCAGATGCCATCGGTCAAATTCGGCGCACCAACTTCGGTGTTTCCTTTGCCGTCATCCCCATGACATGCCGCACAATTGTCCGCGAATAGGGGAGCACCTCGTGAAGCGGCCGCGGTATCGACATTGATGTGTGAGAGTGAGCGTGCATAATTGGCGATATCGCTGATCTGGGGCGGTTCAAGAATTTTATCGAGACCGAACCGCGGCATGGCCGTGTCATGAGTCTTGGGATCGCCGGACCTGGCGCCGTAACTAATAGTCGTTTGAATACTTTCAAGATCGCCGGCCCAAAGCCAATCGTCATCGTTGAGATTGGGATACCCAACGGCGCCCTGCGCGCCACGACCGTGACAAGGAGCACAGTTGTCACCGAAAATAGCGGCGCCGCCGTCTCGAGCGAATTCGAACAGCTCAGGATTTTTTTTAATGTCGGCTATGGGCATTGCCGCAATCGCAGCGCGATAGCTGTTCTGCGCTGACTTTGCCGCAGCGACGTCTTTCGCAACTTCGCCGCGTTGGCTGTAACCGAGGAATCCTTTCGTATAACCGGTCAAGGTCGGCCAAGCCGGATAGACGAGCCAGTAGGCAAATGCCCAAGCGATGCAGGCATAGAAGGTGTACAACCACCATCGCGGTAAGGACTTGTTGAGTTCCGTCAGGTCGCCGTCCCACACATGCCCTGTGGTCTCGGCGCCGGTTACCTCATCAACGCGCTTTTGGCTGGCCATTGGTTGTCACTGCTTTTCTATTTTGTCGTCCTGATCGATCGCTGCCTTCGCCACGTGCTCGAACGTAGATTTGTTCGACGAGCGAAACGCGTAAACGAAAGCCGCGACCATGAGGGCCATGAAGATCGCCATCGAGACGAGTTGCGATAGAACCTGTGCTTCGTCGTAGGTCATGATCTCACCTGAGATTGGGACCGCTGGCATCGAATTTCGTGAAGTCGACGAGCGTGCCGAGCATCTGCAGATAAGCGACGACAGCATCGAGTTCACTTGGCGGCACGTCGTCGCCAAGCTGGCCGTCGAACCTCCTGGCCTGTGCCTTAGGATATCGTTGGATCAAGGCCTTCGCAGAGCTTGCGTCGAGAGAGATTTGCGCGAGTAAATCAGTTTTGGCATCGGCGATCATCTCGTCGGTGTAAGGCACGCCGACACGTTGCAACGTCTTCATGCGATCGCCGATATTTGCGTAGTTGAGCGGCGTCTTTTCCAGGAAGGGGTAGCCGGGCATGATCGAAGCAGGTACGACAGAGCGGGGATCGCGCATATGTTCGACATGCCAAGCATCGGAATACTTACCGCCGACCCGAGCGAGATCAGGACCGTTCCGTTTTGATCCCCACTGGAAGGGATGATCGTACATGCTCTCGGCGGCGAGCGAGTAATGTCCGTAGCGCTCGATCTCGTCCCGCAACGAACGGATCATCTGGCTGTGGCAATTGTAACAGCCTTCGCGCACGTAGATATCACGGCCGGCAAGCTCTAACGGCGAATAAGGGCGCATGCCTTCCACCTTCTCGATCGTGGACTGTAGCATGAAGAGAGGCGCGATCTCGATGATGCCGCCGATCGAGACGACGATCAAAGTGGCGATTAAGAGAATGAGCGAGTTCTTTTCGAAGATAGCGTGGTTCATGGCTTCCCTCATTCAGCCGGAACGGCAACGATGCCGGGGCGGAGTTCGGGTGCAGCCGCTACGGGGGGCTGATTTTTAAGGTCGACGGGTTGGTCACCCCTAATGGTGCGCCAAACATTGTAGGCCATGATCAGACCGCCGAGCAGGAAGAGCGCGCCGCCCGTTGCGCGGATTATGTACGGCCAATGAAGCGCTTCGACGGTCTCGATGAATGAATATTTGAGGAAGCCGAGATGGTCGTAGGCGCGCCACATCAGGCCCTGCGTGATGCCGGCGACCCACATCGATGAGATATAGAGAACGATGCCGATCATCGCGAGCCAGAAGTGCCATTCGACGAGGCGCATCGAATAGAGACCTTCGCGCTTCCAGAGCCACGGAACCATGCAATAGACGGCGCCGAAGGAGATCATGCCGACCCACCCGAGCGCGCCGGAATGCACGTGGCCAATTGTCCAGTCCGTATAGTGAGAAAGGGAATTCACCGCCTTGATCGACATCAGCGGCCCTTCGAACGTCGACATGCCGTAGAAGGCGACGGACACGACGAGCAAACGAATGACGGCGTCGGTTCTGAGTCGATCCCAGGCGCCAGAGAGAGTCATCAGGCCATTGATCATGCCGCCCCACGACGGCATCCACAGCATGATCGAGAATGTCATGCCGAGGGTTTGCGCCCACTCCGGCAGGGCCGTGTAATGGAGATGGTGCGGTCCGGCCCAGATGTAGAGGAAAATCAGCGACCAGAAGTGGACGATCGACAGGCGATAGGAATAGACCGGCCGCTCGGCGCGCTTTGGAATAAAGTAATACATGATGCCGAGAAAGCCCGCCGTCAGGAGGAAGCCGACAGCGTTATGACCGTACCACCACTGAGTCATTGCGCCTTGAACGCCAGGGAATAGCGGATAGCTCTCCGAGCCGAGAAGCGTCACGGGCAGCGCGAGATTGTTGATGATGTGCAGCATCGCGATCGTCACGATGAAGGCGAGATAGAACCAGTTCGCGACGTAGATGTGCGGTTCTTCGCGCTTTCTGAGCGTGCCGAGGAAGACCAATAAATAGGTAACCCAAACGATCGTCAGCCAGACATCGACGTACCATTCGGGTTCGGCATATTCTTTTCCTTGGGTAATGCCGAGAACATAGCCGGATGCGGCGAGGACGATGAAAAGCTGATATCCCCACACGACGAACCACGGAGCCCATCTGCCTGGGAGGCGCGCTCGGCACGTTCTCTGCACAACATAGAGAGACGTCGCGATCAGGGCATTGCCGCCGAATGCAAAGATGACGGCGGACGTATGCACCGGCCTTAACCGACCGAAATTGGTCCAGGGCAAATCGAAATTGAGGGCTGGGAAGGCGAGTTGCCAAGCGAGCACGTCGCCGACAAGAAATCCGACGACGCCCCAAAGCACGCACGCGATCGTCGCGGCACGAACTGGTCCGTCGAAATAGCCTGATGCTTTTTCGTTCCGAATGTCGGTCGGATGGGAAAGAATATAAACGCCCGCCGCCGCGCTCGCCGCGCAAAGGATCAAACCGTGCAGCCGCATGCCACCGTCGACACCGGCAACGGCCAAAATCAATCCGACGATCGCAAAGAGCAGAGCGCTTCCGAGAGCCAGCATATCACTTAGGGCGTATCTCTCGTTCGCGGTTTCCTTCACGATAGCCCTCCCCCATCCGATCCGTCGATCCGTTGATGGCGGACCTCATTTTTGCCTGACCATTTCCATGATCTACGATGCGCCGCCGGGCCTTGACTTGTGTCAAAGCTCGTCGCACTTACACTTGCCTGTGCCGCCCGCGCGACCGAGGGCGGGCTCTCAAGTCTTGCGATTTGTGCTCTTAAGCCTTCCGGATACCGTCGACGCCGGTCTTGTGATATCCGCTTTTAGGACGAGAACAGGCGTCCTGCGCGAACGTCTTAGGCGTGTGATTCTGGCCCATCGCGTCGCTTGGCTCATGTCGGCTCTCGAGGGAGTAGCAGCCGTTCCCGATTCGATGATGAGTTCGACGGCCGGAGATCGCCGCGACGTCCGCAAACTCTGCATAGCAGGCGTCACCAGCGCCCGATCAACAAAGTTTTCAGTACAGCATGGAGCACTGACTCCGATCAGCTAGAACGCATCTAGCTGATTGCTGTTACGCCAATCGATTAAGGTCGCCCGAAGGTGCGCCTGCCGTGAAAAGATATGATAATCGGCAATATCTACACGCCCGAATCCTGTCTCCGCGTCGACGCTGCGGACACCCACTGCCATTGAGCAGCAAACAAATCACTCATTTTTTTGCTGCGAGCTCAGCAAGAATGGCGTCCAGCAATTGAGGGAACGCATTAAATCCTGTCGCGCTGTTGAGATGGCCGCCGCCAGGCACAATCTCAAGGCGAGTTCCCAAACAGTCGGCTACTTCTTGCGAACTCGACAGTGTATTTCATGATGATCGTCGGCGTTTACGCGACATTAGGCGTTTTCCTGATCCGAGCGTCGTCCAATCCATCCGCGAACCGGTCGCTCATCCTCTTCGCCATCGTTTCCAGCATCGTGCATGCCGGGATTATGACGATACAATCCCTTGGTGCGGGGATGCACATGGGGCATTTAATGGGAGATGTTCCTGCGCTGATCCTGGTCGCCATCGTTCTTGGGGTTTTGTTGCCGAGAACCGGAGGGGGCTAATTTAGGCAAGAAAGATCGGCTCGTGGGTATCGACCCGGAATTCGACAGAACGATAGCGGATCGCGTAGACCGCAACCCGACACCAGTCTCTGCACTTTCCCGACCGAGGCAATTTTCATGTTGAACAAGCTGATCTCTGTCGGCGGCTTCACGCTGCTGTCGCGCATAACCGGTTTTATTCGTGATGTCCTCATGGCTTGGATCCTCGGAAAGGGCATTTTATCGGACGCTTTTCTTTTTGCGTTTCTCTTTCCAAACTATTTTCGAGCAATCTTTGGCGAAGGAACAATCAACCCCGCGTTTCTTCCACGTTATGCCGCGCTCTATGCAAAAGGCAACGCGGAAGCCGCACGACGTTTTGCAAACCAGGTCTTTTCCTGGCAGCTCGCCGCACAGCTTTTCTTGCTCATCGGGGCTATGGCGGCGATGCCACAACTCGTCGCGATTTTTGTTCCCGGCTACTCGTCGGATCAACTCGCCCTTACCGCAAGCTTGGCGCGCATCACATTCCCTTATTTGATACTTACGCTGGTTGCGATCCAGCTCTCCGCCATGCTGAACGCGCTAGAAAAATTTTGGGCGGCAGCAGCTTGGTCCAACTTTCTGAATTTGGCGATGATCGGTACCTTGCTGGCGTCGTCGCGGTTTCCAAATGCAGCGTACGCCGCCGCGTGGGGTGTCTTGATCGGCGGGTGTCTGCAATTGGTGTTCATCCTCTGGGCCGCCCGTCGAGACGGGATATCACTCCGCGTAGAGCTGCCGCGTTGGACGCCCGAGATCGCGGAATTCTTCAAAGCGTTGGGCATCGTGACATTCGGCGCCGCCAGCGTGGTCGTTGCTCCTCTGATCGACTTCTTCATCGCAAGCTATCTGCCGACCGGGAGTCGAACGGCGCTCTACTACGCTGATCGCATCAATCAGTTGCCTCTCGGCGTTCTGGGCATCGCGTTGGGAACGATCCTGTTGCCGGAAATGTCCAAGCGCTTGGCGAAAGACGATCGTGCCGGATCGGACACTGCCCAAAACCGATCTGCTGCAATGACGCTCCTGCTGACGTTACCGTTCGCCGCAGTGTTCATCGCAATCCCCGATACGATCATGCGTGCCGTGTTTGCACATGGAGCGTTCGATGCGCATTCCGCCGACCTTGCCGCTTCTGCGCTCGCGGCATATGGCGCCGGGTTGCCCGCGATGGCGCTCGTCCGCATCGTGGCGTCGACATTTTATGCACGCCACGACACGCTGACCCCCGCAATAGCGACTGTGACGGCTATCGTTTCCAATATAATTCTAAAAGTCATTTTCGTTTGGGGCTTCGACCTAGGCGTCGCAGGCATTGCTCTTGGAACTGCCGTCGGCGCTTGGATCAATGTGGCCGTCTTGACTTGGATTGGCCGTAGCCGGAGCTTATTGGCGATTGAATCCCTTTTCATCAGATCATTGGGCGTTACCCTAATTTCTACCCTGGCCGCGGGCGCAGGCGCTTGGTTCGGAGCAAAAATCGGCGCGTCGTGGATGCCAGGAGCTCACTCGGACCTGTTCGCATTGGCTGCCGCAGTCGTCGGATCGGGGATAGGCTATTTGCTCACTGTGCTGACGCTGCGAAGTCGCTTGCCGCTCGACAAATTTTCGAGGTGAGACGTTCCCGAGAGGATGGCCAAGTTCGGCTCGCGGGAGCTGCCTTAAAAGCTTGGCCGGGAATAGGGGGATGTGGACGAACGAAGAACCCCAGTCTCCCTTCGTGAGAGATCTGGAGCCCACTCGTTCCCATAGCGGCGATCCTCGCTACCCTGGCATCGCAGCCGGTCGTCTGATCGCTAATTTGGCCGTGGGAGGCCAACGGTTGTGTCTCGTCACGGCCTACGAGCGTTCACTTAGACCTGTTCGCAAGAAAATCGGCGAAGGAGGCAATCGGCGAGGTCTCGCCGCAATTATCAAGCGCCTCGACATGAGCTTCGCCCTTCGCCGATTTGGCCTTTGCAACCACGAGAACGTGCGTGCCGTGATCGATCCATCCAGGCAGACGACAGAAGCTTTCCTCCATGTCCTTCAGCTTCTCAACGATTGCCGGGCGATCCGGAAGACCGTCAAGGAGCGATGATGTCCAATTCTTATCCCCCGCGAATCTGCTGACGAATATGTCGATCGCCCTGATATCCACGACATCGGCGTGCGGCGAGAAAAGCCCCTCGAGTGCTTGCGCGGAATAGATCTTGAACGGCAGTGCGTGCTGGCTGCCATCGTTCAGGGTGAAGGTAAGATTGCTGCGGCCCACATCGTGGCGATATTCGCGCACACGCTCCATGCCGGTTATACAGACAGTGGGCGTGCTGCCGACGGCGCGCAGCGTTGCGATCAGATGGCCCGTCGAGACGCGGCACAGTTCCGCAATTGCCGATGGCAACGTATGCGGGGTGATATGGTTGAGGACCGTGTAATTGCAAAGCACGAGATCGAAGTAGCCGTCAGCCCACGGCAGCGGCCTCGACAAATCCTGTTCCCGAAAATCGAACGCCGGCTTGGCGCCATTTGATAAACAGTCGAGATATTTCTCGGCTTCGTGCCGCGCGATTTCGAGCTGTGCGCTCGATATGTCGAAGCCCACGATGCTTACATGAAGTCCGATGCGGCGCGAATAATCAGCGACCCTTTTTAACCAGAATCCCGGCCCGCATCCTGCGTCGAGCACCCGAGCGCTCGTTATCCCGGATTGGCGGAGTTCATCGAGCGCCGCCTGAAGCGATTTCCAAACGATCGTATCCGCGTGCGCGAAGCGACAGGCGGACAGTGTCGATTGAGCGAGGTCCGCATCGCCATCCGCATAACGGCTGTAGTCGTCACCGACATGATTGTAGGCGCTGGCGGCCTGTTCCGCGGGAGAAGAGTTGAGACGTCTGACTTTCGGATCGTCGGCGAAATCGTTCGAATGTGATCGGAACGTTCTGCCTTTAGGGCGGAATTTCGTGTGCTTGATGTCGTCGAGGTGAATCATATCAGTCTCCGTTCGACAGCGAATGGGATGCCGTCGGGTCGGATACTTCGTCATGACCCCGTTAAAGCTCAACGGTAGTGCGGCGGCGAACGTCTATGAATCTCATAAGTGCCTGCCGTATTCTTCGGGACAGCAAAATTTCCGCCGCCAATTTGGCCGCGCCAATATTCCGAGCAGGGGCTCTCTATGTGGAGGCTGGCGGTCTGACTTACGTTGAAGTCTTTGTGAGAGTGCCGAGACCGCGCGTTGCTCCGTATTCAAAGAGACGCGTCACTATTTGACGTTGCGGAGAAATGGCAGCCGATGACGGCGTTTCGGTCTCGGTGCCAAGATAAGACTCGAGGCGTGCCGTGAGCGCTGCGAGGATCGTCCCGACGGACGCTGCAAGAATAAAAGCAAACGCGATTCTGAAGCCTAGCGTGAGGAATATAGAATCCATGCCGTCGGATAAAATGTAGAGGGTGTGCATGTGAGGCGCTCCGATTTTCAGGCGCTCGTTTTTGCACGCGGAGTCGTATGGATTCGATGGGTCGCCGATAAGCTCTTTGTAAGGAGCGTATAAAAAAATCACTTTAGGATAGTCGCGGACACTCGCAGTCTGTCCATCGAACTGGACGGCCGGACGGGATCGCACGTTGGAGGGCGAGGGCACATATATACCGTTCCTATAACGTCGCTACTTCATCCTTCTCGAATTTGAATACGTCCGTCGCTACGTCTCCGACAACAAAGGAGACAGTGCCATGGCTTATCAAGGCATAGAACTTACCGACGATTACACAAATGGCCTTTCGGGTTGGAGCAAGAGCTCGATCAGGAGAACGGCCTACAACCTAGCCGCAGTTTTCGCGTTGATGATTGCTGCCGGTGTCGTTAGCAGCGCATACCATCCCTCAGACAGCGCGGCGTCCAATCCGCGTCTTGAATCGATGGGTGCGACGCACGCTCTAAATACCTTTCGAGGCGCAGCGCCAGCAAAGTGATTTCATCATTGCTGGCCTGACTTTCACTGAGGTTTCTAACTTGCGTGGCCGGACGCTTGCGCTCGCTACGAGCGTCCGGTCGGCGTTAGCCTAACCTTCACTTGGGCACGGGGTGCACGGGATCTCTTTGTCTCGATGGAATCATTCGATGGTCAATCTTAAAGCCGATTGTTCTCGATCTCACGGCGCTCCAAACAATCTCGCCGTGCTCATATTCCACTTGGCGATTAATTTGAGCGGTCGGTGGGAGATTCATGAGCACACAGGAAGCAGGGGCGGATTATTTCGTACGCGCCAAGCGGCCATCAAGTATGCCCGTGATGAGAATCCGAGCGGGGATTTCGTGATCATCGATGAACTCGATGAAATTAAATAGGTCTTAGGAACTCATTAACGGGGCTTGGTGCCAGTCATGATCCCGTCGCGACACGCGGCCGGTTCAAGTCACGTTCGCGAACATACTATTCGCGAGATTGCTTTACGCCGGACTCTTTTCTGGTTGTCGTTTTCTTGCGCGTCTGTAGTTCGGGAGTTGCGGTTTCGGGCGGCGCTTTTTGGGTTAAGGCGATATCATCTCGCGTGGAGGAGACGGTGATCGCTGTTCGTCCGCCATTCCGTGTCGTGACAGAACAACTGAAGTTTACGCTGGCGAGGTTAAATTCCGAATTCTCGATGTCGGCTGTCAGCGCGTGCTTCTGACAAGCAAGGGCACCTTTTCGAATTGTTGTGGTCGAGTTCGTTGTCACGATTGCGCCGGCTGCGGCGAGAAGATCGAAATAGGATGGTGGCGGAAACGCCGAATGCCAAACAACAGCGATCTGATTTGGCTGATGCGCGGCCGGAGGCGCGCACGTGAGCTTGATATCGTCGGCTGCCCCATGCTTCAGTTGAACGGTGTCGGAATTGCCTGTGGACGTAATTCGCTCGCCGACATCGAGGCCGGTGACCGTCGCGGCCAACTCTGCGAGAACCGCATCACAGTCATCGGCGCGCGCCGGACCGTATGCGGCCACGGAGGCAACGATAGCTACGACCAAACATGCCTTGGACATTCAATTTGCTCCTCACCAGGGGTCGGTGAGCTCGCCTCGCAAATTCGAGGCGGCCAGATTTGGTCACGCGCCGCGCGACCGTCAGCCTAGACCCGATAGTTCGGAAACGGAATAAACACGCGAGATTTATTCAATTTTTTGGCTAACTCGCAGCCATCGGCGCGAGATTTCGTCTGCTCACGGCGAGTTCGACAAGGCGATCGACCCCCAATGGCTCGCGCTATCTCGGCGCTAAAAGCGTGACTTTCGACATCTCTCCGGGCGCTCGGAGGACGCGCAGTTCATTTGATTTGGACCGGCCGGCGATCCGAAATTAAGAACGTTCCGGGCCATTCCCGCCGCGACCGAGCCCGAGACGCGCGCCTGAGGACTGAGCATGCGGCAACCGGATGCGTCGCGTAACGCTCAGGCCCGATAACCTCTGCGATCGATCAGCGAGATTAACCTGCAGCGATCGCATCTTCAGGCATGCCTGTTGGAGCTCTACCGACTTCAGATACCAACCCACGCTTTGAATGGTGGTCGTTCTCATATCCTCGGCGAGTGATCCGACATGAGAAATCAAATCGTTCAATTGATTTTTCTCAGGATCAGGGCGCGTGGCGTCTGGTGAGATCGCAGATGCTGACATGACGTATTACCCCGCAACAAAAATAAACTGCCCAAGTCTCGGGACCCGCAATGTTTTTCGTTTTGGAATTGTTGTCCGGCTATTTGTGAGCCGGTTCTGGGCGAAAGCGTGAAATCACGACGGTGGCATCAACAACCATATTGTCGCATGCGGTGTGGAGTTATTGCTCGCTGTGCGTGAATATAAGCTACCGGGCCGCAAACCGGCGGCAGGGAAAGCTCTCCTACAATTCTTTGTGTTCCTGGGATTTTTGATCAGCGTGCGATTGTTCCAGGCGCCATGGATTCACGCGCGTTGTATTCGGCGACACCACATCCGTCCCGGCCTGTCGAGGGAGCAGGTTGGAGCACGCGGTCATTGGAATAGAGTTCCAGTTCGGCCATGTGGTCTCCCACGCGGCCGCAGGCGCGCACGAATGCCTTGGCCACGGGCGCCATTTCCTTTGCCCGTGCCGCGTAGTTTTCCTCGAATTGAATTCGTTCCTTGCTACACGGCCGCGCGGGCGCGCCGGTCATCAGCAGACGGTCGATGTCCAAGTTCTGGAGATGGCGTTGAAGAGCTTCTCTGTGCTTCAGGTCCTTGTAGGCCTTTTCGCACGCGACGTTCGCCAGCGTCGGCGATGCGAGGCAAACGCAGAGAACGGCCGTCCATAAAGTGATCTGAGTGCGCATTATACCGAACAATGACATTGAAAGAAAAAGATACCAAATAACTAAGCCGTATATCTAATCCCTTTAAGACGACCAGCGCATAAATTTTCCTGGGAAATCTTCTCGCACGGGCCTCTGCGTGGATTTGCTACCGATGGTCTCACTCGCGAGTTCAACCATCTGCGGTGAAGGTGCGCTGTGCTCCTCTGCGAGTGTTGGCGTCTGAGGTGCACACGCTCGGAACAACGCGATCGCTGTTGTCCGCGGCGGCAGAGGTTCGATGGCCCATGGCGGCGGGACCTGCTCTCGCCGCAAAAAGAAAAGCGATGAAATTTTTCGGACTGGCCGCGATTGGGTTTTGAACATCGTTCTTAATAGTGAAATATACTGCATGTAGCGATCGCCTCGGGGAACGAGGGGAAAGCGAAAATGAACGGAAAACGCCTGCGCGCGCAAATGCTTGCGACGCCCATGTTTGCTCTCCTTGTGAGCACATCGACATCGGTTTTCGCGCAGCAAGCCAGTGGCACTCCGAACGCCTATACCGACCTCTCCGGCTATCTTCTCGAAAGCGGCCAGGCTTCGTTGCAGCAACGCGCATTGGCTTCGCCGGCTCTCGCATCGACTGTGACTCAGATCGGGCAAATGAACTCGGCGACAGCAATGCTTGCCGGTAACGGAAACCTCACTGTCCAGTATCAGAGCGGCTCACAGAACTCCTCGACGCTGTCGGCGAACGGCGCGCAGAACATGCTCAACACGACACAGATCGGGAACTCAAATACGAGCGCCATCAGCGTCGTCGGCAATAACAACAACATCAGCAATGTTCAGGTCGGCTCCGGTCTCGCCTACCAGCTTCAGGTGATCGGAACGAATGCGCCCGTGTCCGTGCAGCAGTACGGGAGAAAGTAAAAGTGCGTTCGGGGGAGTTCCAGTCGTGATTCGAGTCATGCTCTCGGTTGCGTTTTTGTGTGCCGTCAGCGCTCCGGCGCTGGCCGGCACCATGATCTACACACCGACCAACCCGACATTCGGCGGCAACCCTTTGAACGGATCATATCTTTTCAATTCCGCCCAGGCGCAAAACCAGCATCTGCCTTCTGGTTCCAGCGGCGGCGGCGCGGGCGGCGGCGGGCTGACGCCCGGCCAGATCTTCGCGCAGCAATTGACCAGCCAGCTCTACTCATCGCTCGCAAACAAAATCACGCAAGCGATTTTCGGAGAAAACGCGGCGCAGAACGGGACATTCTCGTTTGAGGGAACGACGATCACATATGTGCGCGACGGCAGCAATATCGATCTCACCATCAACGATGGGACGACCGTCACAACCATTACCGTGCCGGCGGGGCCTTGAGCGACTCCGATCAGACCTTGAATGCAATTTGGTAATGCGGAGACATCGTGCGGTTGATGCTTGTTGTGTGTTTGGCCTTGTCGCTTGCGGGATGCGCGGCGAAGCCGGTTTCGCGGGAGCTTCTTGAAGAGGCGCCCATCTTGACGCCGACGTCGCCGACAGGTCTCGACCTCGAGAGCTTGCCGCCGCCGCGCCGTAAGCTCGATATCGCCGTTTATCAGTTTCCGGATCTAACCGGCAAAAACGAGCCGAACGACAACGTCGCCGTGTTTTCGCGCGCCGTGACGCAAGGCGGCGCAGGCTTCGTGGTCGATGCGCTTCAACGTGCCGGACACGGTCATTGGTTCACCGTGGATGAGCGCGGCGGCCTAAACGATCTTCTGCAGGAGCGCCAACTCGTGCGCGCGACGCGTGCAGAGTTCGAAGCGGACAATGCTCGACCGCTCCCACCGATGCGCTTTGCCGGTTTGCTGCTCGAAGGTGGCATCATCGGCTTCGACGGCAACGTTGTCACCGGCGGCGTCGGCGCCAATTTTCTTAACATCGGCGGCGACGTCCAGTACCGGCAAGACACCGTCACGGTTGCGATGCGCGTCGTATCCGTGCAGTCGGGCGAGATGCTGACCAGCATCACCACCACCAAGACCGTCTATTCGCTCGCTCTCCGCGCCAACGTCTACAAATTCGTTTCCGTCGACAAATTGCTGCAGGCGGAAGCCGGAATTACCCGGACGGAGCCGACGCAGCTCGCGGTCCGGCAGGCTATCGATCTCGCGGTCTACGCAAGCGTGTTGCAGGGCGCGAAGAAAGGAATCTGGAATTTCGCCGATCCGCGAAGGGGGCGCGAGCTTCTGGATGATTATCTGGCTCGCGAAGCGACCACGCCGGTGCAACTTTCGAGCGTGCCGAAGAAGCCGGAGGGCTGATCAGTGAAAAGATCGGACAAGGTATTCGTGATGCTTATTTTACAGTAATAAGAAGTATAAATATTGGTAATCAACGTCACTCCGCCGTCATCGCAATGTATTTATAAATATATCTAAACATGATTTAGTAATTCACTGGGCGTTAAAGTGCTCCGGGGCTCAGCCCGGTGCTCGTGACGCTTGTAAGTGGGGGACAAATGTCTTACCAACAGCGGAGTTATTCTATGAATAAGCAGGTTCTGCTCGCCTCGGCGAGCGTCATCGCCACCATGCTGGCGACGGCCGCATACGCGGATGACTTCAACATCAACAACCAGACGAACATCAGCCAGACCGGCACGAGCGGTGTGGTCAATCTCAGCCAGACCGGCGACCACAACACTGCAGGTACCGTCACTGATCCGACGACCGGAGCCGGTGCGCCGATCACCCAGACGGGCACGGCGAACACTCTCAACCTGACGCAGTCAGGCAACAACAACGTCTTCACGGGCGTTTCCACCGGTTCTGTGTTCCAGTCGGGCACGGGCAACAACGCGGCCGTTACGCAGTCGGGCACCGCCAGTTCCGTATCGCTCTCGCAAGGCGGCACCAGCAATGGCGTGTACAGCGACGATGTTGGCCCCGAGGCTTCCCCGACGGACGTAGACGCCATCAATCAGAGCGCAAACAACAGCTCGGTGAAGCTCACGCAGACGGGCAGCAACAACATTTTCAGCATCAACCAGGGCGGCGCCAACAACTCGATCGGCGTTACGCAGGGCGATATCGGAAACGAAGCGCGCGCCTCGCAGACCGACGCCTCGTCCAACGACATCATCACGATCATGCAGAAGGGCAACGTTGCAGGTCGCGGCGATTACGCGGATATCGCCCAAACGGGCGGCACGGGCTCGACCACGACCTTGATGCAGACCGGTTCGTCCAACTGGGCGCAGTCTGCGCAATCCGGCAGCGCCAGCACGATCTCGCTGATCCAGAAGGGCACCTCGAACACCATCTTCGGTAGCCAGGATGCGTCTTCCAGCATCGTGACGATCAACCAGGACAATACGAGCGAGGCCTATCCCGGCTTCGAATACAGCCTCGCCCACTTTACGCAGAGCGGCAACGGTGACTCGATTACCTTGACGCAGACCGGTGCCAACGCCGCTTACGCCACGCAGGTCGGCAACAGCAACATCCTCGGCTCGGTTCAGTCCGGCGACGGCAACAACCTGAACAACGGTACTCAGGTCGGCAACGGCAACGTGCTGAGCAACACGCAGACGGGTTCGTCTCACACGCTGCAGTCTAATGGCGTCAATATGCAGACCGGTGACAGCAACACGCTTACAAACAACCAGAACGGCTATTACCAGACTGCGTATGCTTCGCAGACGGGTAACGGCAACACGCTGTGGATCTCTCAGGACAACAGCAACTACCTCGCTGACTGGAACAACCTCTCCATCAACCAGGGCACGTCCAGCGCGGCACCTTCGAACAACAGCAGGATCTTGGTCAGCCAGTACGGCGGATACGACCAGTTGTCGATCAACACGTCCGGCACCAACAACTTTCTGACAGGGTCTCAGTCGAACCTGGAAGATAACGCTACTCTCTCGCAGGGCGGCGATAACAATAGCCTCACCAACTATCAGACGGGCAACACCGAAGCTGCATCGATCGCGGAGATCGGTAACAACAACTACGTCTACAACGGTCAGGGCGGCAACGGTAACCAAACGGCTATCATCACCCAGACCGGAACGGACAATCAGTTGACCAACTATCAGTCGACGGCCGACTCGCTTACCGCGGTTCAGACCGGCGACAGCAACTTCATTTATAACAGCCAGTACGGCGGCGCCGGTACGCAGACGGCGAGCCTGACGCAGGTCGGCAACAGCAACTACATCTACGGACAGCAGTCTGGCGCAGGCGGCAACTCGGCCACGGTCGGTCAGTACGGCAATAGCAACGCTGCCGTTTACAACCAGGTCGGCTCGGGCAACACCGTCAACATCGTGCAGGGCATCAAGCACTAATGTGACTTCGACTTTGGAAGAGGCGCCGTGCGCGCCTCTTCCTTTTCGCGAGGAGCTGCGACATGCGTTCTAGAATTTTAGGCGGGAATTGCGGGCGGTGCTTTGCGGCATTCGTTATTGCGCTGTCTGCGAGCGAGATTTCAGCGTTTGCCAGGGATCAGAATATGAGCGTCATTGTGCATGCGTCTTCCGGACCTCTCAGCTGCGAAATTCGCAAGATCGGCGACGAAGGTTCCGTGCATTTGACCGGCGTTATTTCCAGTTCCGCAGCCCTCACGGGGAATGTGCGTTTTCTGCTGGCAAAGTCGGGCCCATCCGGCGCATCCAACATCAATCAAGGCAACGCCTTCAGTCTCAACGCGGGAGCAGAGACGTATGTCAGCAACGTGACAATCAACCTTCGGCATGGCGATCATGCGACGGTTGAATTGGTCGCCACATCGGGCGGCGGCATTGCCTGTCACGCGCAGGCTATCCTGAAACTCTAAATTGACCCCAGGCGAAAATGTGCGAATGAATGCCCTCGCATCTCAGGGCATGAATGGTTCGATCAAGCGTAGTGTTCCATGAATCTTTTTAGAACTGCGTCAGCTTCGATTTTCTTCCTGCTCGGCGTGAGCGCAGGCGTCGCGCAGCAGACCTCGCCTCCCGTCGCAACTCCGAACGGCGTGTCCACGGGTGCTGTGGTCGGCGCAGCCGCGCCTCCGCGATGCGATGCGAACTGCGTCCGCGCCAACGCCTCGAAAGCCAGCGAGGCTTGCGCGCCGAGGATTGAAGCGCAATCGCCTACGGATTTCGATTGGATTTCGCGACCGACACCCGGCATCTTTCAACAGGCTGAGCCATCGTCGCCTGCAGATGCCGTCGTTCGCTATCGCGGTGATTCCGTTCGCTTCATGGACATGCAGAAGACATGGGTGCGCGTGAGTTACGAATGCGCCTATGACGTCGCATCGGGGTCCGTCGTTTCCGTCAACGTGCGCGCCGGTCGTCTGGACCAGCCGCTGTCGAGCGAGGATCCCGTCAACGCAAGCGCGGCGGCGGGAATTCCGGCGCGCCTACCGCAGCAGCAAGCGATGTCTCAACAGCAGGCGGCCGCACAGCCAGCCGGAACGCGTCGCCCAAGGCCACATGTCTGGGAACCAAGCCGGGTGGAGATCCAGCAGCAATCCCCCAATCCGAGACGTTAATCGCCGCCGTATGAAGACTCTATCGCGGGCCGCCGATTTTGCTGGTCCCGGTATCGCTTATTTTGCGCGAGCGTCAGAAGCGCTTTGCGGCCTCCTGCCGTTAATCCCTTCCGCAAGAACCACTCTCGACGCCATTCCGGATAGACCTAAGTATAAGCGTCCCGGACGAGCGTATAGCCATTCCGACCGAAGGTAAAATAGAGGGGCTTGAAGGCATTACCTATAGTCCGCGCCAGCACGCGAACGAGATCATTGCTGGAGGATTGACGTGGAAAATATCAAAGCTTTGTTGGCTGCAACGGCCGCCTTTTCCCTTCTTTCGGTCGCTTCGGCAAGCGCCGATCCGCTCAAGAACATCGTTCTGGTTCACGGCGCTTGGGTCGATGGATCGGGATGGAAGCCGGTCTATGACATCCTCAAGAAAGACGGTTTCCACGTCACGACGGTGCAGGAGCCCGAAACGTCGTTTGCTGACGATGTTGCGGCAACGAAGCGAATTCTCGATCTTCAAGATGGCCCCACGCTTCTCGTCGGGCACAGCTATGGCGGCTCCATCGTAACGCAGGCCGGCGAGCATCCCAACGTGGTTGGCCTCGTGTACGTCGCCGCGCACGCTCCCGATGTCGGCGAAGACGAAGGCGAGCTTGGCAAGAAGATGCCGAGTGTACTGGCCAAGACTCCCGGTGCGATCGAGAAAACGCCAGATGGATTTACCTACCTCAGGCCGTCGGAGCTTCCCAAACTTTTCGCGCCCGATCTGCCGCGCGAGCAGGCCGAATTCGAGTCACGCTCTCAGGTCTTGACGGCAGCAAGCGTATTCAGCACGCCGCTGACGGAGGCTGCCTGGAGAACGAAGCCGAGCTGGGGAATCGTTGCCGGGAATGATCAAATCATCAACCCAGATCTTGAGCGTTGGTACTACGCGCGCGCCAAGAGTCACACGACGGAAATCAAGGGTGCCAGCCACTCCGTCTATGAATCGCATCCGAAAGAAGTGGCAGCCGTGATCGAAGACGCAGCGCGAAACGCCGAGAAATCAACCCCGCTTCATGACTAGACACGCCAACAAGGAACGATGCGCGGGACAAGCGCGGGGAGACTCAGATGACCAATGCTCCGATCTGCGTCGAAACCGCCAAGCCGACGCAACCTTCTGAAGTTCCTCCTTCCGGCGGGCCCGGTATGGCGGAGAACCCGCCGGTTCAGCGGCGCTCATTCCTCCGGCGCGTGTTTCCCGTGGTTCTGATTGCTGTCGTTGTCTTTGGGGCTGCTTACGCGGGATGGGAATATTGGACTCAGTGGCGCTTCGAGGTTTCGACCGATGACGCCTATGTGCAAGCAGACGTGGTCTCCATCGCGCCGCAGGTTTCGGGCAATATCGCGTCGCTGTTCGTCAACGACAACCAGCGTGTGAAAGCCGGACAGGTTCTCGCCATCATCGACCAGCGGGACTATCAGGCGGCGGTCGACCAGGCGCAGGCCGGCGTTCAGAATGCACAGGCCGCGATTGCGACGAACGAGGCTCAGATCTCGCAGCAGCAGGCTGTCATCTCCGAGGCGCAAGCGACGATCGAAGCCGATAAGGCTTCGGAAGTCTTCGCGGCGCAGAATAACCAGCGATATGGCGCGCTCGCCACCGAGGGCTACGGATCGGTCCAGGACGAACAACAGGCGGTGTCCCAGACGGCGACCGCGAAGGCCACCACAGTCAAGGATGAAGCCGCGCTCGATGCGGCCCGAAAGCAGGTCACGACCTTGACCGCTCAGTTGACGCAGGCAAAGGCGATGCTCGCGCAGAACCTGGCGATCCTGCAGCAGGCCAAGATCAATTTTGGCTACACCACCATCACTTCGCCGGTGGATGGCGTGATCGGCGATCGCACGTTGCGCGTCGGGCAATACGTCCAGCCGGGCACCGAGTTCCTCGCGGTCGTCCCGCTTGCCGAAGCCTACGTCGTCGCCAACTTCAAGGAGACGGAGCTTGCGGACGTTCGTCCCGGGCAGCATGTCACGCTCGAGGTCGACACCTTCGACGACACCACGGTTCGCGGCTTCGTCAACAGCGTCGCACCAGCGAGCGGTCAGGAGTTCGCGCTGCTGCCGCCCGACAACGCCACCGGCAACTTCACGAAGATCGTCCAGCGCATCCCGGTCAAGATCACCATCGACTCGAGCGATCCGCTCGCAGGCAGGCCCCCGGAATGTCGGTTCTCGCTACAATCGATCTCCGCACAACCCCGGGTCGAAAGCCGGTGCCATGAGCAGCGCGGCCCTGACCGTCGATGACGGCAGCGAGCGGGCGTCGCTCAAAACATGGATCGCGGTCTCCGGCTGCATGCTGGGCGCTCTTATCGCGGTGCTCGATATTCAGATCGTGAACTCGTCGCTTCCGGAGATCGAAGGCGGCATTGGTACGGGAAGCGACAACGGCACGTGGATCTCCACGTCCTATCTCATCGGCGAGATCATCATGATTCCGCTAACCGACTATCTGAGCCGCGTGTTCGGCTTCCGCCGCTTCCTGCTGACCAACGTCTTCCTCTTTCTTGTGTTCTCGGTTTCCTGCGCCTTCGCGACGAGCCTCGGAGCGATGATCTTCACGCGCGGCCTCCAGGGCTTTACCGGCGGCGTCATGATCCCGATGGCCTTCACCGCCGTGCTGACAAGACTGCCCGAAGGACAACGGCCGATCGGGCTCGCGGCATTCGCGATCACCGCCACCTTCGGCCCCGCAATCGGACCGACGATCGGCGGCTACCTGACGGAGCATTACGGCTGGCCGTACATCTTCTTCGTCAACGTCATTCCGGGCGCGGTGATGCTCAGCCTGCTGTTTCCGACGCTTGAGCACGCGCCGATGAGGCTCGGACTCCTGAAGGACGGTGACTGGTACGGCATTGGCACGATGGCCATCGGGCTTGCCTGCCTGCAGACCGTGCTCGACGAGGGCAACCAGGACGACTGGTTCGGCTCGCCTTATATCGTGCACCTCTCGATCGTCGCCGTCGTCATGCTCACGGCCTTCATCGTGATCGAGCTTAGAAGCGCGGCGCCTGCGGTTCGGCTTCGACTGCTCGCACAGCGAAATCTTGGGCTCGGCACATTCGCCAACACGCTCGTCGGCTTCGCGCTTTTCGGGTCTGTCTATGTGTTGCCGGCCTATCTCGACGCCGTGCAGGGTTACAATGCCGAACAGATCGGGCTCGTGCTCGCCTGGTCCGGCATGCCGCAGCTCTTCATCATTCCGTTCGTTCCTGCACTTTTGAAACGCTTCGACGCGCGTTGGATTGCTTGCGTCGGCCTCGCCGTGTTCGCGATAAGCTGTTTCATGAATGCGACGCTCAGCTTCGACTATGGCGGCGACCAATTCATGACCACCAACATCGTGCGCGCGTTCGGCCAAGCTCTCTTGCTTTCGCCGCTCTCAGTCATCGCGACGTCGGAAATCTCGCCCAAGGATTCAGCCGCGGCCTCGGGGCTTTTCAATATGCTGCGGAGCCTGGGCGGGGCGATCGGTACGGCGGCGCTCGCTACGATCATCACCAAGCGGGAGCAGTTTCATTCCAATATCATCGGCCAGTCGGTGACCCCGTTCAGCGTCACCGACCAGTCGTTCCTGACGCGCATGCAGCACTACTTCGAGGCCCATGGCCTACCGGACCCGGCACGCGCTTATCATCAGGGGGAGATACTTCTCGGCAATCTCGTCCAGCAGCAGGCATTCATCATGGCCTTCTCGGACGCGTTCTATGTGATGGCGGTCGTTCTTCTCACCGCAGCGGTCGCCGTTGTGCTGACAAAGCCGGTCCGGACTTTCATGAAGAAGACGCATGCGTCATGAGCGCAAACGAGCGAGCCGCGTCATCCGTCGCAGACATTCTTTGACTAGGATGTCGGTCGCGGATCTGAGGCATCGCCCGGCGCGCACCGGACGACGATGTTGTACTCTCCGACGTCTTCAACCCCGCTGGTGTTGCTGAATAACGCCCAGCCGCTTCCATTGGGAGGAATGACAAACTTAACTTGATCGGCGACCGGGTTTTGCGAGTTGGACGGAGTCGCCTCATCCAACGAAAAAACCGTTGTGATCTGCTGGCTGTCGACCGCCGAAAGGATGAAGCTCAATTCGCGATGACCGGTGTTTGATTTGCGAACGATCATCAGCGTATCGCCAGCGCGAAATCCGCTAACGAGCCCCGAGCCGAGCTGTCCTTCCTCGTCACCCGAATGATTGACCTTGACCCTCAGGTCGAGAGCGCCAGCGTTGGCCGCAACACAGCCCGCCGCATTCGGCTTAAAGAGGGCCCACTCAGTGTCTAACGGCGACGCCTGCGCCGCCGCGCATAAAAATGCGACGGTTACTGACGACACAAGGAGCGACTCGCAACGCATTACGGCACAACCTACGCTTGTGAACTTCAACTACTTTATCTCGGCACAACCACGCCAACGTTAACTATCTTATCATTAACCCCTGTTCATAACTTGCGTCAAGACGCTGAAAGGGGTGGATAAAGAAAGCTTTTCTTCATTTGTGACCCAGATGCGTCACCTCCGCAGCGACGGTAGATGCCGTCTGTGGTCGGAATAGACGTATACTGATGGTTGTGTCATTTTGCGTGGCGATCCACTTTTCAGTTGGTAAACGGCGCGGTTTTCCAAGCGCCGTAGCGCGCGTATCGAGGGCGGGGGAAGTGCGCACCGGCAGATGCCGGTGCGTTCGTAGCGGGTGGAAAAAAACGTTCCGTTTGGAAGTCGTGGGGCAAGGCGGGGACCCATTAGTCACTGCTTGGCGCCGACGTTTTCCCGCGTTTTCGTCAGTCGTATCGCCAATCGCGGCGCGGCGATCCGTGATCGTCGCTCCAACGAGCGTGGCGATGGCGCCAGCCCCAATACTCGCCTTCGTGGCGCTGCCACCGGTAGTGATCAGAGTCTTCGCGATAGCGTGGCGGCTCAAAGTTCCGATGCGCGGAGGGCGGCGCGCCGTAGCCTGTCCCAGGGCGGTTCCAATCCGCGGATGCGGAACCGGCGCCAAATGTCAGGGCCAAGGCAGCGAGTGCGGTTGAGAAAGCAAATTTGGAAATCATGTGGGGCTCCCAGTGCAGCGGATCGATCTGCAGCGGGCCACATATCAACACGCGGGAATGGAATGGGGTCTGAATGGAACCGTTAGTCGGCATTTATCGCCGTGCCTGCGGTTCGCCATGAATGCGATGTCGGTCATATGTGTGCGGCGAACGAATGGCGTGCGGTGCGTTTCGCTCTTCAACGTCGTCGCGATTGGCGCAGCCGATGACATGGAGAGCGCTCGCGGATACGAATTGAAGCATCCGCGAGCGGCAAGAAACGTCCGTGTGCCGATTACAAAACTCAGGATACGGCTTTATCGATGTCGATCATCTCAACGACGGTCGTCGAAATCACCGAGGCGGTTGAAGCAATTCTGGAGTTGCTGCGAGCGGAACATCTGATCGCGCGCCAAATCGGAACGGGGAGCATAGCGGCACCAGCGGAAATGGCCGCCGACTTCGGTGCTCCATTGCGGACCGCGAAAACCGCAACGGAATCTGTCGTTGGCTTCGGCCTGGACCTGGGCGATGCGAGAGTAGAGTTCGCAGCTTGCGCGCTTACCCTCGACGTCGCCGCGCCGGTCATCCTTGCCAAAGCGGAAGCTGAAGCCGCGGTCGTCGAGACGAAGAGATTGGGCGCTTACGATCTGTGTTGAGCACACGATGAGTGCAGCGGTTAGGGCAAGCCTTGAGATACGCATGTCGTCTCCGGGGTTGATGTATGTCGCGATGCCGTAGCCGCGAAATGTGGCCCGACTATTACGCGGCGATGTCCAAGCGCTACGTCTGAGCCGAAAGTCTCGCCGATCTTCTAGTGAAACGCTGTTCGAAGACGATCGCAGTTGCGAAATGCGCTGGTGTGTGGCTCGACAGGCGGAGCGATCGAGGTGGCATCGCAGTGCGTCGTTTCATCAGAGAGTCTTTGATCGATCGCAATCGGAGCACTACGAAAATCGATCATACGCGCGATGCAGTGCAGCCAAAGATATTGCGGGACTACACGAATGACTTCGATCCATATAGAACTCTGAAGTCGATAAGCCTGAAAAAATATGAGGTTGAGGAAATGCCGACTTATAAAGGTGAGTGTTTTTGCGGTGCGGTTAAGCTCGAAGCGACCGGTGCGCCCGAGGCCAGTGGCTACTGCCATTGCAAATCGTGCAGGTCGTGGTCCGCGGCGCCCGTGAATGCATTCACGCTCTGGAAGCCGGAGGCGGTGCGCGTGACCGAAGGAGCCGATCTCATCGGCATGTTTCAGATGACGCCGGTTAGTGAGCGAAAGTACTGCACGAAGTGCGGCGGCCATGTGATGACCAACCATCCGCCCCTGGGCCTCGTCGATGTCTATTCGGCGATGCTGCCGACGTTGCCGTTCGAACCGAGCGTGCATGTCAATTATGCTGAGACGGTTCTGCCGATGAAGGACGGGCTTCCGAAGCTGAAAGATTCCCCGGCGGAGTTCGGCGGCTCGGGTGAACTCATCGCGGAGTGAATCCCAGAGGCGTATGTGTGGTGGTCGATTGAAGCGTTCACGTCTGTGGACGCTTCTTCGCTTTATTGGCGCTCATCAGGTATGGGGAGAGCACACACGGAGCGGACTGCGCGGCACCGGGTGCGTCGGCAAATTCGTTTGTATATCCGAGTTTGATCAGACCTGATAAGAGCTGAATATTCCCTGAATATCGGCGGGAAATCGGCGCGGCCTCACGGCGGCTGATAGCCTCATAGCCATTGCCGAGCGAAAGCCCAATCTGAATACCAACGGCGGTAGCGCGGGTTCGGATTGAAACTAAATCGGGCTCCCCGCGTTTTAGCGATAACAGGGCGGCGGCCCGTTCCCGCCGAATGGAGGAAAATATGAGAAAATATATCGGTCTCGCTGCAGCGCTAGTCGCGGCTTTGCCGCTCGCGACGTTCGCTACGACGGCGGATGCGCGCAGCGGCCGCCATGGTGGTGGTTGGCACGGCGGTCACGGACATTACGGTCACGGCTACGGCCGGGGCTACCACCGCGGTCGCGGCTATTGGCATAACGGCAGTTGGATTGCACTCGGCGTTGGCGCTGCCATCGTTGGTGCGGCAGCGGCAGCGGACGACTGCTACTGGCGCCACGGCCGCCGCTATTGCTACTAAGGTCTAATCGCCTTCTCTGATGATCGCCCCGGTTCTAACAGGCCGGGGCTTTTTCTTGCTTGTTCCTCAGAATTGCGACGGCGGCTCTTTCATAAGCCGAGGGCATAAACCCGAAGGTTTTTGCACAGGGACCTGTGCAATACTCGTTTTGTGTGGACTTCGCGCGCGTCGGCGTTGGCCTGTTGCGTCCCTTTGTGCTGGATTCGCGCCAGTTGTGGGAGGTTGCGTCATGTTCGGTACGACAGTGTTGAAGTTCGCCGGGTTCGCTTTTGTCGTTCTTGCGTCCGCCAGCGGCATTGCCGGCGTCGATAAGACGACGGCGACACATCCAAAGAACCTTGAAATTCCCGTGGCGCTCGACAGCAATTCGCTGCTGGTCGCAACGCTTGCGAATGGCGAAATCGAGACGCATTGGATGGCGCGGGATGACTGCGAACGCGTCGCGTCGGTTGTCGAGTCGGGCGGGTACGTTGCAGGCGTCAGGCCGGACGGGGTGCGGATGACGATTACTCAGGCGAACTGCAGTACGCGCAGGATCGAAGTCAATTCCGGGCCGGTGGTGCTGAATTCGTCTCAGATCCGGGACTAACGCCGACGCCGTGTGCGACGCGGGCTCATGTCGAGACGCGAGCGCACTGCCGTCGGCAGGATGACGGTCAGATTGCTTCGCCGCCGGCAAGAGACGCCGGCCGGGAATGGCCGAGCGCCGGGTGGTGGCTGAGAAGCGTAAGAAGACCGCTCTCGGCGCTGCGGACAGGATTGCAGTCGAGGAGCGATTCCGGCGCGGAAATGTCGATCATCTCCGAAGCGTGCACGAAAACCGCAATCCGCGCGGAACGAAGAGTGCCGACTGGCAGGACAATACCTTCCTCGACGCGCATCACCCATAAAGTCAGCGATTTGGCTCCCGGCCCTTTGACGACAATCGACGTAACCCGATGGCGGGCGTCGATACCTCGCGTTTTTCCCGCGCGAGCGATTGCATCCTGCAGCATCGCGTTGCTTCTGCTGTCACGCGCCGCAAGTTCGTCCTCAAGGCAGAGAAGCGTGCAGCCGTCGAGCATGTCCTCGGCGGCGGCGTTGACGTGAAGGATTTTACGGGTCGTGTCTGTGAGGATAATGCCGACGTGCATTGGATTGAAACAGCCAATGGCGCAGTGGCGTTCGAGCGGTGTGAAATCAAGAAGGGCCGCGATCACCGCAGCCTGCTGAAGGTGCGGCGACAGCGTTGCGATCGTCTCGGCCTCCATTTGCGAATACGCTCCAGTTCCTGCCGGGCGGAGAATCATGAGCAAAGAGGATGCTTGAACCGTTTTCGTCAACGGGACGATGGCGATATCTTCTCCTGGAGACCCGGCTCTCATGCCGAGTGATGCGAGCATCGGCATGTCCGGGTCGGCCAGCGGCGCCGCAATCGTGATCCGTCCGACGTGCGTCTCGATGTTCCAATGGGCCTGAAGGCGCAGTGCATCTTCGCCGGGGACATGGGCGATGATGGCGGCGGCGCAGCCCCTGACAAGCCTCGCGGTTTCGCGCAAGACAGCATTCCAGCGGCTCGGTTCGAGGGCGCTGTCGTAAACATCGCCAATAAAATTGAGGGGGCCGCGTTCGGCAGCAAGATCGACCGCTGTCAAAGGCGCCCCCCTCGTTACGAATGCAATATCAATGCGTAAAAGTAAAAGGTAGCTGCAATGCAGCAATCTTGATCAGGACAAGCGCCGTTTGGCATCACCCGTTTGAGTGATCAGTGAAAAGATTCACTCGACCGTTGCACGGAATCTGCTGGTTTGATCCGTATCCGTCTCTTTTTTGGGCAAGTCAATTCGAATTGCCAAATATGATCGGTGTTCAGATCGTTTTGGATTGGGCGGGATATCGGCGGGCGTTTCAGGCTGCGTTCCGCTGGACCTCATTGCCGGCGCGCAGAATTTTGCGGATGACGTCAGCCGGTTCGGGGCGGTTGAACAAAAAGCCTTGCACCAAAGTACACCCGTACTCCTTGACGATGTCGAGCTGCTCGTTGGTTTCGACGCCTTCGGCGGTGGTGCGCATCCCGAGCGTGCGCGCTAGGTCGACGATCGTCGCGAGTATGGCTCGGGCTTCCATCGAGACCGCGAGATCTCGGACGAAGGACCGGTCGATCTTGATCTTCTGAAACGGCACTTTCGTCAGCGAGCTGAGCGAGGAATAGCCGGTACCGAAATCGTCCATGGCAATCTCAACGCCGAGGTCGCAGATCTGACGCAACACCTCGGTTACGAAGTGGACGTCTTTCATGATCATGGATTCGGTGATTTCGATGGTCAGCCGGTGGCTTGGCAGACCTGACTCGGCAAGCGCGGCCTTGACGGTGTCGACGAAGCTTTCGGCTTCGAGTTCGATGGCGCTGATGTTGACCGAGACGCTGGTGTGTTCGGGCCACGACATGGCTTCCAGGCAAGCTTGGCGAAGCACCTTCGCTCCGAGATCGGCGATCATGCCGATCTCTTCGGCAATCGGAATGAAGTCTGCTGGCGAAGCAAGGCCGAGCCGGGGATGGCGCCAGCGCAAAAGGGCTTCGGCGCCGACGGGCAGCATCGTTTTGAGGCTGAATATCGGCTGGTAGTGCAGCTCGAAATCGTTGTTGATGATGGCTTCACGCACTTCGCCTTCGAGCAGGTTGCGGGCCTTCACCTTGGCGTCGAGTTCGCGTTCGAAGAGGCGGTAGGTTCCGCGCTGGTCTTCCTTGGCTGCATAAAGGGCGAGGTCGGCGAGGCGGAAAAGCTCGTTGGGATCGCAACTGTCGTCGGGCGCCATGGCGATGCCGATGCTGCCGCCGCAGACGACATCCTTGCGACCGATGCGGACCGGCTCGTTGAGGATCGAGATCAGGCGCTGGGCGAGGCGGATTGCGCTCGAAGGGTGATCGAGATCGACGATCAGCACGGCGAATTCATCGCCGCCGAGACGCGCCACTGTATCGGTCTCGCGCAGCGCTTTCTTCAGCCGGTCGGCCACGACTTGCAACAGTTCGTCGCCGGCGGCGTGGCCCATGGTGTCGTTCACGACCTTGAAGTTATCGAGGTCGAGGAGCAGCAGCGCCATTCGATCGCCGCGTTTGGCGCGGGCCATCGCAAGCTGCATCCGCTCGGCGAGCAGATGGCGGTTGGGGAGCGATGTCAGCGCATCGTGACGCGCCATGTACGCGGCCTTCCGATCGGCCTTACGGCGTTCGGTGACGTCGATGGCGGCGATCAGCAAGGCTTCGTGACCCTCGTGGACGAGGGGGCGGACATAGACTTCGACTTCCATCGAACGGCCGTCGCGGCGATAATGCTTGAAGAGCTGAGCTTCGTCGGTGGGCGTTGTGTTCTGGACGCCATTCTCGAATGGCAGGACCAATTCTGCGCCCTGGATTTGGCGCAGCGAGATGAGCGAGAAATCCTTGCGGGAATAGCCGTAGTGGGCGACGGCAGCGGTGTTGACGGCAAGGATCGCCATCTTATCGCGGCTGACGACGAACATCGGCAGCGGATTGTTCTCGAAAAGAAGCCGGATCGAGGCTTCGCGCTGTTTCATATCGGTGATGTCGATGCGCAGACTGATCAATCCGCCTTCGCTGGTACGGCATTCCTCGATCAGGTAGCAGCGTCCGTCGTCGAGAAGCTGCTCATGGGCGGCGGCCGGCGTGCGAAGGTTTTTGATGCGCTCGGCGAGCCACGCCTGTTCGCGGCCGAAGGCTTCCGGGTACATCTGGCGCTCTAATCCGATGCGGACGGCTTCCTCGAGGCTGCCGCCGACAACGAGCGTATCGATCGCACGGTGATAGATCTGCGCGTAGCGCTTGTTCCAGGCGACATAGCGGTTGTCAGCGTCGAGAATGACGATGCCCTCGGGAAGTATTTCGATCGCTTCCCTTAGCCGATTGTGGGCTTTTTCGACCTCGGCCTTTTGTGCCGACATCGCATGTTCTTGCGCCTTGAGATGCTCATTCAGTTCATCGCGAAGCGCGATCTCGGCTGACAGCAGGTCTTTCAGGCGACCCTGAGAGTCGATCGTTTCGGCGATCAGCATCACGGTCACAAAGACAGTCAGGATCCGAAGCTGTATGAGTTGGATGTCGGTGAGCCAAGCTGTCGGCAGGGTATGTGTATCGCCGGGGAACCCAGCCGCCGTGCAAGCGAGAACGATTGCCGACATCAACAATGCCGCCGCTGACGTCGCGCCGGATCCGAGTCGGCATGCGATCAGGACGAGGATCGGCAGGACGATAAATCCGACATTCGAGTGGTTGACTGCTAAAACGAGAAGCATTGCAAGGACGAGGGCAACGAACAGAACGTAAGATTCCCAGCTGGCGGCGGAAGACCGGGGAATATGTGTTTCCTGGCGAAGACGGACTAGGGCCGGGGTCACGGTCAGCAAACCGAGCAAATCGGCGAAGAGCCAAGAGGTGAAGGCATGCAGCGTGGCGTTTCCGATTGTCAGCGTGGTGACGACGGTCGCAACTGTTGAGGCAATGGTCGAGCCCACAAAGGCGGCGATCAAGAACGATATCAGAAAATGGACGTTGCGAAATTCGAACGGTTCCTGTTCCCGCAGCTGCAAAATGCGGAACGTGGCATAGATCTCAATGGTATTCGTAACCGCGAACCCGATATTGGCGGCCAAAACGCGGTGGGCGAAGATATTCGCGACGATATTCGCGAAAAATGCGAGTATCAGAATCTGGTCACGTCGCCACGGGCGCTTCGCGAGGATGAGGCCGGCAAGGACGAGTCCGTTCGCGGGCCAAATGGTCGCCACTCCGTCGCTGTTCTGCGTGAATGCGGCGGACAAATAGGCGACGATGCCGAAGATCGCCGCGATGACGATTGCGATCGTGAGGCCGTCGTTATCCGCAGCGTAAACTTTTACGGATCGAGATAAAGTCCGGGCCCCGCCTACCGCCATGACAAACGCTTTCGTTCCCCATCAGGCCGCGAGCCTGAGCATTCCTATTCCAAATTGGAAACCCGGATTGGGTTCGGAGTGATAATTGCCAAATAAATCAGCAGTCTCGATCCCCTTCACCCGACTTTAGATCAAGCTGGGCCTTTTTTATTAATTTTGGGTCAAGGCGGATGGTCCGGGCGCCGCGAGTTGCGGCTGTTCTATTGTGTCAAAATGCCCGAATCTGCAATTCCCGTGATTGCGGGGCATTTGGCGTTGAATGTAAATTTTCATTTATTTTTGTTCGGGCAAGGGGATGCGATTCCGCGGCCATAGGCTTATGTATGGCCAATCCGGCGGGATGAAATACATCATTTGGCAGAATTCGAATGACGATAGATTCCATCGGCTGGCCGCAGGCCGTTGCCCTGATGCTGCTTCTGCAACGCGGGCTTGAAGAACTTTATTCACAAAGGAATACCAGGGCACTGACTGCCCAAGGCGCGCGGGAGGTGGGACGTTCTTATTACCCCGTGGTCGCGACAACGCATCTCGCATGGATTGCGAGCATATATTTTCTTATTTCGTCGGATGCGCCGATTTATACGGCGCTCGCGGTTGTGTATCTAACGCTTCAGATTATCAGATATTGGGTCATCGGCACGCTGGGCCGTTATTGGACGCATCGGATTTTTACTCTCGATAAAGCGCCGATTGTTTGCCGTGGGCCATATCGGCTTATCCGGCATCCGAATTATGCGGTGACGATCGCCGAGACATTTCTATTGCCGATGGTATTTGGATGTTTCGCGCTGGGCGTGATCATGGGGGCCGTATGGTCGGCCGTCCTGGCCTATAAAATTGTGTTGGAAGACGAAGGGCTGTTCGAGCGGCGACGATGCGTCGAGGTGGAACACGGTGCGGCGCGGATTTGACGGCGGGGCGCTTGGCGCAATCGTTCCGACAAGAACCTGCCGCGCTCGAAACGCTCTAGAGATCGAGCGCGGCGAAGTAGGCTGAGAAGCCGGGGCCGAACGCCGCGAGAAGGTGGCGGCCCTTGTCACCTTCTTGGATCGCGCGCGCAAGAACGAACAGTGCGGTCGGCGACGACATATTGCCGAAGTCGCGCAGCACGGTCCAAGAATGTGCAATCTCCGCCCGATCAAGGCCAAGCACCGATTCCGCCGTTTCGAGGATCTTTCGTCCGCCCGGATGAAACAGAAATCCCCCGAAGTCGGATATCTTCATGTCGTTGCGATCGAGGAATTGGTTGGCGACGTCGGCGAGATTGGCGCGCATCAACGCGGGCAACTCCGGGCTCAGGACGACGCCGAAGCCATCGTCCTTGACATCCCATCCCATGATGTGCCGGGTGCCGCGCCAGGTGTGCTCGCCAAATGCCACCAGCTTCGGTTTGGTCATTCCGTCATGTCCGGATGAGGCAGCGTTGCCGTCAGCGGTGCGGAGGATGACGCCTGCGGCTCCGTCGCCGAACAGCGCAGCCGAGACGAACATCGCCGTGCTCGGATCGTTGGGGCGGATGCACAAGCTACAGAGATCGACCGTGATGAAGAGGACGTTGCAGCCAGGCCGGGCTTGGGCGAGACGGGCGGCGCGGGAGAGACCGGCGACGCCGCCGCCGCAGCCGAGCCCGAAGATCGGCAGTCGCTCGACGTTCGGTGAGAAATCCAGACGGTTCATCAGAAGCGCGTCGAGGCTCGGGATCGCGAGGCCCGTTATCGTATTGGTGACGAAAGCGTCGATGTCGGAGAGCTTCAGTCCGGCGCGCGCGACGGCATCGAGGGCGACGTTTTCCAACAGATCGAGTGCGTGCTTCTGATAGACCGCGGTTCGCTCTTCCCAGGTATGGCGTTCGCGATACCAGGACATCGGCTGGCACATATGGCGGTGATGGACACCGGTGTTGGCGAACAGCCCTTTCAGCCGCGAAAAATGCGGAAACACTTCCGAAGCGTTGGCGAGCACTTCGTCTTGCGAGAAGCGTCGTGGCGGATTGGCTGTTGCGATCGACAGGATCTCGACGGGAATATCGCCGGACGCGCGTCGGCGGGCGAGCCGGAGTTCCGGCTTATTGATCGGGAGAAGGGTCATGATCGGGAATTATCTCGTTTGGGTTCAATACTGGGTTCCGATTGCCTGATGGAGGATCGTCGGCCCAGGCGGGCTGAACGACGGCGGCGATCGAAAGGACGGCCAAGACAAGCGCTGCGAAAGTGGATCGCCTCATGTGCATGGCCGTTTCCAACTCTTTCCCCGGACAAAACCCGAGGCGGCAGCGGGAGGGTGTTTTGTCGGTCTCGTTGGGGACGGTTGCTGTTCCCCAGGGAACAGCGTTTGGATCGGAGGGGAGGGCGTTCGGCCGCAGCAATCGCTGGAGGCCGCGTATCGGGCTTAAATGCGCGAGCTATGAGCGTGCGACAGTTCGCGTCTGCGAAATCGGACCATCCGACGCCTCGACGTGGGACACTTTCCGTAACATATGCGGTTACTTACTAAGCTGTTTCCGGATTGCGCGGCGCAGCGAGGCACGACGGAGAACGTGGCGCATGGATGCGAAAGCCGGCGGTTTCGACAACGTCAGCGCGGCCCCCGCTGCGTTGACGCCGGCTCAGGTTCGCCTCGTGCTGTTCGCGTTGGCGATGGGCGGCTTTGCGATCGGGACGACCGAGTTCGCATCGATGAGCCTCTTGCCCTATTTCGCGTCGACGTTCGGCATCACCGAACCGATGGCGGGACACGCGATCAGCACCTATGCGTTGGGTGTGGTGGTCGGAGCGCCGTTGATCGCGGTGCTGGCCGCGAAGTGGGCGCGGCGCAAGTTGTTGCTTGTGCTCATGGTGTGCTTCGCCATCGCAAACGTGTTGACGGCGTTTTCGCCGACCTACGGCATGATGGTCTTCTTCCGGTTTCTGAGTGGCCTGCCGCATGGCGCATATTTCGGAGTTGCAATGCTGGTTGCGGCGTCCATGGTGCCGCCGAATGCGCGGGCGCAGGCCGCCTCGCGCGTGCTGATCGGCCTGACCATCGCGACGATTATCGGTGTTCCGGCGGCGACATGGATGGGGCAGGCGCTCGGATGGCGGGTCGGGTTCGGGATTGTCGGCGTGTTGGCAGCGCTTACCGTACTTCTCGTGTGGATGTTCGTGCCCGCGGATAACCAAGTCGAGGGCGCCAGCATGACGCGCGAGCTGGGGGCGCTGAAGCGTCCGCAGGTTTGGCTGACACTCGCGATTGGCGCCATTGGATTCGGCGGTATGTTTGCCGTCTACTCTTATCTCTCGTCGACGCTGATGGAGGTGACGCACGTCGAACCGTACGTCGTACCGATCGTGCTTGTTTTCTTCGGACTCGGCATGACGATAGGGACGTTCGTTTGTGCGTGGCTCGCCGACCGGGCGTTGATGGCGACGACCGGAGGGCTGTTGGTCTGGAGCGCGTTTTCGCTCGCGCTCTTTCCATTTACGGTCGGAAATATCTACGCGGTGACGCTGGTGGTGTTCATGATCGGCTGCGGCGGTGGACTTGGGGTCGCCCTGCAGACGCGTTTGATGGATGTCGCGGAAGATGCGCAGACGCTCGCTGCCGCGCTCAATCATAGTGCGTTCAATACGGCCAATGCGATCGGCCCTTGGCTCGGGGGCCTCGCGATCGCGAACGGTTATGGCTGGAGTTCGACGGGCTTCGTCGGCGCGGCGCTGGCGGTCGGCGGATTGGCGTTCTGGGCGATTTCAATCGCGACCGATCCCAACGGCGGGCGGCATGTCGCGCATCATCAGCCGGCGGCGGGGGAGTGAGCGTTCGTCATTCTCGAGCGGCGGAGCTACGCGAGGCCGTCCGGGAATCCAGCACAAGAAGTGCCGAAGGCTCCAGTATTGAGTCTTCGACAAATTTTATGGCTGGACCCCCGGCCTTCGACACACATGTCGCGCGCAGCCGAGGATGACGAGCAAAGCGTTGTCAGCCCATATACCAGCCGTGGCTGGCGGTGATGCTCTGGCCGGTGAGTGCATTCGTTTTGAAGGCTGCGAGGAACAGCGCGACATCGGCGATGTCGTCGACGGTCGTGAATTCTCCGTCGACCGTGTCACCAAGCATGACTTCCTTGATGACGCGATCCTCAGAGATGCCGAGTTCCTTCGCCTGCTCGGGGATCTGCTTGTCGACGAGGGGCGTGCGCACGAAACCGGGGCAGATGACGTTGGAGCGGACGCCGTGCTTGGCACCTTCCTTCGCCATCGTGCGTGAGAGCCCGAGGAGGCCGTGCTTCGCGGTGACGTAAGCCGACTTCAGTGGTGAGGCTTCGTGGCTGTGCACGGAGCCCATGTAGATCAGCGAGCCGGACTTCTGGGGATACATATATTTCACGCACGCTTTGGTGCAGAGGAAGGCTCCGTCGAGGTGGATACCCAGCATCTTCTTCCAGGCGGCAAAGGGGAACTCTTCGATCGGATGCACGATCTGGATGCCGGCGTTCGAGACGAGGATATCGATGGTGCCGAAGGTGGCGGCGGCTTTCTCGACACCGGCGTTGACCTGGTCTTCGTTCGAGACGTCCATGGCGACCGCGATCGCATCCTTGGCGCCACCGAGCTCTTTCGCGGCGGCCGTCGCGGCGTCGATGTTCAAGTCCGCGATGACGACGCGTCCGCCCGCTTCGACGTAACGCCGGGCGATCTGGTGGCCGATGCCGCTTGCAGCGCCGGTGACGAGTGCAACCTTGCCGTCGAGTTTCATGAGGCGTCTCCTTATTATTTTGTATCCAGGTAATCGTAGACGACTTTGCCGAGGCCGAGGGTGAGATCGGCAAGGATGTGGGTCGCGGAGATGATTTCGCGCACCGGCAAGTCGGCGATGGGCGCGAGCGCGTGCGGGTGGAGATCAAGTGCGCCGGGGCCACTCCAAGCACCCTTCACCGTCACATCTTCGAGGCGATAGTCGACGATTTCGAGAATGCGCGGGCTGCCGTCGACGTGCGGGATGATCTTCAATAGGTAGTTCGGCACCGCCAACGACTTGGCGACGGCTGCTGGATCGAGCGCCTTATGCTTGTAGCCCATCGTTCCCGTCGCTATGCGGACGCTGCCGTAATCGAGCGTGCCGACGAGCGTATCGATATCGGGACCGAGGGTCGGCTTGGCGAATTTCTTCGGGAAACCCCAAAGCTCGCGACCGCCGTAGATCGGCGGGCCGTCGTTCAAAAACATGGCGTGGGTATAGCCGCCTTCGACGCCGTTGAACTTGACGGGGATGACTTGGCCGGACTCGGTGTAATCGCCGAAGCCGGTCGAGTTCGGCATACGAATGAATTCGTATTTGACGATTGGCTCGTCGAAAGTGAGGGGTTCAGGCACGACCTTTTCGAGGGCTTCGCGGTCGGTGCGATAGGTGATGATCAGATATTCGCGATCAATGAAGCGATAGGGGCCGGGTGGAAAGGCTGGACTTGTCAAAGGCATCGCGAAGGCGCGTTTCTTGACGTCCGCAATTTTCATGAGCGAGTCTCCGGGGGTGGTGGCGGGGGGGCGAGATCTTTCGTCAGATCGAGCACCATGACGCCGTCTTCCGGCCGCTGGCGATTGATCCAAGCCGGGTTGCTGAGAGTGCGTTCGACGTCGTCCGCGCCCGAAGCCCAATGCTCGTTGACGGTGTAGCGGGAGAATTCATAGTCGTTCGACTGCGTGGAATAGACGGCGCGGCGATGAATAAGATGGACGATCGTAATCGCGGCATTGCAGCTGTATTCTGACAGCAGTTTCCAGTCGTCGCCCGATTTGATGTCATCGGGCAGCGCTCCGTCGAGCCGCCGGACGGCGCGGCGCAGCGACTGAACGAGCTTGGAATAATCGGTATTGAGGCGCGTGCGGCTTGAGTAGCGAATCTCCTTCTCGCGTGTCGTGACGTCGAAAAGCGTTTCCGGAACGGTTCCCCGGGCGCTGAAGAGATCGAGCTGGAAAATGCACATGTCGGTGCGCGGAATGCTGCCATCAAGGACATACTGCAGCGGCGTGTTCGAGACGATGCCGCCGTCCCAGTAGAGCGTGCCCTCGATCTCGACGGGCGGGAAGCCGGGCGGCAACGCGCCGCTTGCCATGATGTGTTCGGGAATGATCGTTTCGTTGGTGCTATCGAAATATCGCAGGTTGCCGGTCGCGACTTCGACGGCGCCGACGCTGAAGCGCATTTTGCCTTCATTCAGCAGATCGAAATCGACGAGTTCCAGGAGCGTTTTTTTCAGCGGGCTGGTGTCGTAGATGCTGATCGCCTGCGGCGTTCCCGGCGGCATCCAGATCGCGGGAGGATAACGCGGGTCGAAGAAGCCCGGTGCGCCGGTGGAGGCAACGAGAGCCGCGCTCGTTTCGTTGAAGATCTTGCGAGAGGCATTGTCGCTTGCGATCGGCGGCAGCAAAAGATGGCTTGAAACGCGATCCCAAAATTCGCGGAGGCGTTTTGCGCGCAGCTCGGGAGGATTTCCCGCGATGATCGCCGAATTGATTGCGCCAATGGAAATGCCCGCGACCCATTCGGGTTCGAGACCAGCGGCGGATAGCGCTTCGTAGGCTCCGCCTTGGTACGCGCCGAGGGCTCCACCTCCCTGCAGCACGAGTATGTTCTTCTCGGTGCTTTTTCGCGCGCTGCCGTTCGGCTCGGCCATGTTTTTTATCTACCAAGCTTGGGGTGGCTATGGAGACGATGAAGCTCACGGGCTTCGAGCTTCGTGCGGGTTCTGTTGCAATGCAGCAGATCGTTGATGAACGCAAGGGGTGAAAAGTCGTTACATCCTAAACATGATGTAACGCCGATCGCGAAATTTTTCGATTGGTCTTTCGGGTTTTATCAGTGACCGCCGGCGCCTGCAGGGACTGCCGAGGGTTAGCGCATCAAAAGCGTAAAAAAGCCAGCGGAGAGGAAGAGCACCGTCAGCACCAGAAAGAGATCGGCGAACGAGAGGACGTTGGCTTGATTGCGAACGATCATCGCGAGCTTCTTCAAAGCCGCCATGTCGCCGTCGGAATGCATGGCGGCGGAGAAGCTCTGCTGCATGGAATCCAATCGCTCTTCGGCGACGGGATGGCCCCAGGAGACTTGCTCGTGCAAACGTGCGAGATGCAAGTCGAGCCGCTTGTTGAGGAGCGTATTGATCATCGCGAGCCCGACAGCGCCGCCGAGGTTGCGCGTCAGATTGAAGAGGCCCGAGGCATTCTTGATTTGCTCCGGGGGGAGCGTGCCGAGGGATAGATTGGTGATCGGCACCATGCACAGCATCAGAGACGAGCCGCGCAGGATCTGGGGGATGAGCAACTCCCAGAAGTCCCAGTCGGATGTGATGAATGACGCAATGTAGGTGCCGAGCGCAAAGCCCGCAAAGCCGATGAACATCATGTAGCGCGGATCGATCACGCTCGCGAGGCGGCCGCTGATCGGCGCGGTCAGGAACATGGCGACGCCGGTGATGAACATCGTCTGACCGATCATCAGCGAGTCATAACCTCGTACCTGGCCGAGGAAGACAGGATAGACGTACGTCAGACCATAGAGGCCGATGCCCATGGTGAAGCTGAAGGCGGAGCCAAAGGCGAAGTTGCGATTCTTGAACGCTCTCAACTCGACGATGGGTTCTTCCGCTGTCGCGGCGCGCCAAAAGAAGACGAGGGCGCCGACGACAGCCAAGACGCCGAAGGTCGCGATCGTTTGATCGTCGAACCAATCGTAGCGCGGGCCTTCCTCAAGCACATATTCGAGGGAGCCGAGAAAGGTCGCCATGCCGATGAGGCCGACGAAATCGAAGCGGTCGAGCAGCGCGTAGTTGGGCTTATCGAAGTCGACCAGGAAGAAGACGGCTGTTGCGACAATGATGCCGGGCACGACGTTGATTAGAAACAGCCAGTGCCAGGAGTAGGTGTCGGTCAGGTAGCCGCCAACGGTCGGGCCGATGGTCGGCGCTAGCGTCGCGACAAGTCCGATGATCGGGGAAACGATATTCTGCTTCGAGCGCGGGAAGAGCGAGAAGGCGACCGCGAAGACACTCGGGATCATGCCGCCGCCGATGAAGCCTTGAATGGCGCGATAAACGATCATCTCGTTGATGGACGTCGCCGTCGCGCAGAGTACGCTCGCAGCGGTAAATCCGACCGCTGCGGTAAAGAACAGCGCACGAGTCGAGAACACCCGCGAGAGGAAGCCCGACAGCGGGATCATCACGACCTCGGCGATGAGGTAAGCCGTTTGAACCCAGGGAATTTCATCGGAGCTTGCGGATATGCCCGCTTGAATTTCCTGGAGCGACGCCGAGACGATCTGGATATCGAGGATCGCCATGAACATGCCGAAGACCATGGCGATGAAGCCCGCGAGCTGACGCGGTGTGACACCGATCCACTCGAGTTTCCTCGGTTCATCCGAAAATGTCGTCGTGTCCGTCATGGTCGACCGCTTAGATTTTTTTGGAACGGCTCGTTGGCCCGCGTTATTGCTGCGTGGTTTCGCCGGTCTTGGCATCGGCCGGCGTTGTGCGGGTATCTATGCTCACGACGACGGAGAGACCGGGACGCAGTCTGCCTTTCGCTTCGGACGCCGGGATCGTGATGCGCACGGGCACGCGCTGCACGATCTTCGTGAAGTTGCCCGTGGCGTTCTCCGGGGGGAGCAGGGAGAACTGAGAACCGGACGCGGGCGAAACGCTTTCGACCGTGCCTTTCAGCTCTTCACCGTTCAGTGCATCGACCGTCACCGTCGCAGTCTGTCCTGCCGTGATCGGGGGAAGCTGGGTTTCCTTGTAGTTGGCATCGACAAAGATTTTATCGAGCGGCACGACGGCCATCAGGCGTTTGCCGGGTGTGACGTAGTCGCCGACTTGGACGCCGCCGCGATTGCCGATGACGCCATCGAACGGCGCGCGAATGGTGGTGAACGAGAGGTCGCGCTGGGCCTGGTTCACGGCGACCTGCAATTCCTTGGCGACCTTCTCGGCCTGGTCGCGCTGGGCATGGAGCAGAGCGACGTTGGCGTCCGCCGATTGGATGCCGGCGTCATTCGCCTTCACCTGGGCCGCGGCCGAATCGCGAGCGGCGATGGCCGCATCGAGCGAGGATTTCGACGCGTAGTCCTTGGCGGTCAATGCGTCCGTGCGCTCAAAGTCGGCTTGCGTCTTGACGACGTTGGCCTTCGCCGCGTCGAGCTGGGCACGCGCTTGAGCAGCGGTGGCTTCCGCCGACCGGATTTGCGCGCCGAAGGTCTTGATGACCGCCATCTGGGTCGCGAGTTTCGATTGGGCTTGGTCGAGCGCCAAGCGGTAATCGCCTTCGTCGAGATGGACGAGGATCTGCCCCTGCTTCACCGACTGGTTGTCGATGACGGGAACCTCGGCGACCATGGCTGAGACCTTCGGCGAAATGATCGACATGTAGGCGTCGACATAGGCATCGTCGGTCGAGATCATAAAACGTCCGACGGTGATGTAATTGTAAGCGAAGTAGGCGACCGCGATCAGCACGACGGCGCCGACGCCCATCAATATCGGCTTCCGGCGCGAGCCCTTTTTCGTTGTGGCGCCATTGGCGGGTGCTTCGGCGCCCCGCTCGCGCGCTGTTGCCGGCGGCACCGCAGGCTCGAAGGCCGGCGACTCCGATTTCGGAGTTGTCTCGGCCGTTGCGGGCTGAACTTGCGAAATGTTTCTTACGCTAGACATCGCGGGATGCCCTCGTTCGCCGTTGTCGCTTGCGGGGTCGAAGTCATCGGCCGCGCCGGGTCGCACTATCAGAACGCTGTTCAAGTTATTTCTGCCCATAACGCCCGCCTCGCTTTTGGACAACCGGACGAAACCGGTTGGTTCAATTTGTGCTTGACATACAGCGTTCAAAAGCGGACATCAAGCTGAAACTGAACCGTTCGGTTCGTTTTTTACACATAATTAAGGCTGAACCCTGGGTTCAGTCGGGTAGGATGTGATTCATGGAAGGTTCTCAGTTCTCTCGTTCGGAGCAGAAAGAGGAACGGCGCGGCGGCCGGCCGGCAGCCGGTACTGACCCCGCGAAGCGGCGACAGATTTTGGAGGGCGCGGGACGGATCTTTTCCGAACTCGGCTTCGACGCCACGAGCATGAGCGACGTCGCGCGCGAGGCACGGGTGTCGAAGGCGACGCTGTATGTCTACTTCCAGGACAAGGAACATTTGTTCACGGCGATCTGCGCCGAGCACAGAGATCGCAACATCGCGGAGAAAATCGCGTTGCTCGACGTCAATTTACCTGTCGAGGATGTGCTGTACCGGTTCGGCGTCGAAATGCTGGAAACGATGGCAGCACCGTTCGTCATTGCGGCGCATCGGATTGTCATCAGCGTTGCGGAGCGGATGCCGGAGATCGGGTCGGAGTTTTACGAAGCGGGGCCGGTGCGGGTGATCAATGCGATTGCAATATATCTCGATCACCACGTCGCGGCAGGCAGGTTCAGCATCCCCGATACCCGGCTCGCAGCAGCGCAATACTGCGAGGTGATCCAAGGCGGGCTATGCAAAGCCCGTCTCTACGGCGTGATCAATGGCGCACCGCCTCGCGAGGACATCGAGAAGAACGTCAATTCGGGGCTGGCGATGTTCCTCAAGGGGTATGCAGCCTAAGCAAGGCTGCGAGCGTCGCCTATCGCTTGGCCGATCAGGCGACGCTTTCCTCCGACATGCTCTCGGCGAAATCGAGGTCGCTCCACTCCGACGGCACACCCGCAATCTGGCGCCAATCGGGAAGACTGCAAAGCGTCGGATCGATGTAGGTGTGGTGCCAGAGCTGCGTCGCGAGAACAGCGACGAGGCCAAGCTCTCCCGATTGGCGCTGATAGCCCCACCACGAAAGATCTTTGTACTTGTCGCGCCATTCGGCGACGGCCTTGGGATCGAAGTATCCCGCCTTCTTGATCGATTCTTCGCTCAATAATTCGTCGACGTAGGGCAGACGCTGGTCGAGGAAGAAGCCGTCGAGCGGCGCGCGGAACATACCCTTCGGCCGCCACGCAACGGACTTCGGCAGCCACTTCTCGGCGACGCGGCGAAGCAGATATTTCTCCGTCATGCCTTTGAACTTCAAATTCGGATCGATGCCCGAGAGGAAGTCGAAGACGTTGTTGTCGAGGAACGGATAGCGCATCTCGACGGACTGGCTCATGGCGATGCGGTCGCCCTTGAGGCTCAAAAGCTGGCCGGGCAAATGGATTTTTCCGGCCCAGTAGACGCCGCGATTGACCGGGTGCCATTTGGCGGCCCGGCCGGCATCGGGATCGATTGCGAGATAAGGATCTTGGCCGCTGAGGCTCGACATCATGCCGGAGCTGTAAAAGCGGAAGCGCGACGGCCCGAGAAGATCGTAGAATCGCTGGAATGCGTGCATGCCGCCGGATGACGCCGCGGACTTGTCGAGATAGGCCATCGCCTCGTCGTTGCAGCCGAGCCAACGGTGGAAATATTGCGTCATCATCGACGGCAATTTTCCGCCGGAAACCTTGCCAAGCACTTCGATGGCGCGGTTGAATTTATACCAGGGATAGCCCGCGAGCCATTCGTCGGAGCCTTCGCCCGTCAACGCGACCTTGAAACCCTTCTCGTGAACTTTGCCGGCGAGCATCATCAAAGCGGTGCAGGACGTGTCGGTGACAGGCGCTTCCGTTGCGACGAGCAGGCGCTGATAGTTCGCGACGATATCTTCGGACCCGCACGCGACGATATAGGGATCGGCGGAGAGATGCTTCGAGATGACAGCGGCCTGCTTGGTCTCGTCGAGTTTGGGATCGCGAATCTTGACGGTGAACGTCGCGGGCGCGGCGCCAAGGATATCTTTCGCCATCGCAACGACGGTGCTCGAGTCGACGCCGCCCGAGAGATAGGATGCAACGGGTACGTCGGCGCGGAGACGGCGCTTCACCGCATCGTAGAGAACGCGTTCGAAATCATTGACGAGCTTTTCTTCGTCCGCGAAACGCGTTTCTTTCCCCATTTCGGGGAAGTCCATCTGCCAATAAGTGCGCTCGTCGATCGTGGAGTCTTCGCCGGAGCGACCGCGGGAGATCGTCAGGAATTTTCCTGGCGGCAGGATGTTGATGCCTTCGAAGCAGCTCGACGGACCGGGAACCGCAAGGAAGTTGAACAAGGCGTCGATGCCGCGCCGATCAGGCTTTGCTTCGACAAGGCCGGTCGCGAGGATCGTCTTGATCTCGGAGCCGAAGATAAGCCAGTCGGTGCCAAAGCGCGTCGTGCGAGTCCAGAACAGCGGGCAGATGCCGAAACGATCGCGGGCGAGAATGAACTTCTGTTTCCGTTCATCGAAGAGGGCAACGGCGAACTGGCCGTTGAGCTTCTCGAACATGTCTTCTCCGTACTGTTCCCACATGTGGGGGAAGAGTTCGGTATCGCAGTGGGTCGTCAGCGTGTGGCCCATGCCGCGAAGCTGCTGGCGCCAGTCATCGTGATCGTAGATTTCGCCATTGAAGATGGCGGTGATCGATTTGTCTTCGTTGAAGACGGGCTGCTGGCCATCGGCAAGGCCGACAATGCTCAGGCGGCGCGCGGCGAATCCGAAACCTGGGCGCCCAATATAGCCTGCTTCGTCAGGGCCACGATGCACCATGGCATCGGCGGCGCGCTTTAAAACGGATAATGGAACACCGCGCCGACTCTTGAGATCGATAATTCCGAAAATGCCACACATGGGATCGTCCAACGGTTCTGCAGAGGGTCACGCGGACTGTTTCCGCTCGCCAGATATAGGTATCTTTTCGACATCTCATACCACCGGACGGGAGAGACGCGTTTGCTGCACGTTTAAGGTGCCGACATTAATCAGTTGCCGTGTCGGAAGCTATATTGCCAGTCCGGCGCTCAATGGTGGTTACTGTTCGCGACAAATACGCGCGTTGTAGGCACGATCTAGACCACCTAGCCTAGCATGAAGATGTCTTACCACACGCGTCGCCGAGGGAAAGAAAGCAGCAACTGTGCTCTTGGCTCTTGGCGCATGTGCTCGTGGCGCACGCGGATTGGCGAGGCCGCCCGTTGCTTTTGCAAACTATCTCCTGTTCATCTTCGAGCGATGACTGGGGTTCAGTAACCGCAAAAAATTCCTTACGGATCGAGCCTCATTCGCTGCGGCGGCGCGTCACGAATGCGAGGCGTTCAAGCAAGTGAGCGTCCTGCTCGTTCTTGATCAGGGCGCCGGCGAGCGGCGGCACGAGCTTCCTCGGATCGCTTTCGCGCAGAAGCGCTGGATCGATATCTTCGTGCAGGAGCAACTTCAGCCAGTCGAGCAGCTCGGACGTCGATGGCTTTTTCTTCAAACCGGGAACGTCGCGGAGTTCGTAGAAGACGCGAAGCGCATCGTTGACGAGGCGGTTTTTGAGGCCGGGAAAATGTACTTCGACGATCTGGCGCATCGTTTCAGCGTCAGGGAATTTGATGAAGTGGAAAAAGCAGCGGCGCAGGAACGCGTCCGGCAGTTCCTTCTCGTTGTTGGAGGTGATGAGCACGACCGGGCGTGTCTCGGCTTTGATCGTTTCGCCCGTCTCGTAGACGAAGAATTCCATGCGATCGAGTTCGAGAAGGAGGTCGTTGGGGAATTCGATATCGGCTTTGTCGATCTCGTCGATCAGCAGCACGGTGCGCTTCGGAGCGGCGAACGCTTCCCAGAGCTTGCCGCGCTTGATGTAGTTGGCGATATCCTTGACCCGCTCGTCGCCGAGCTGACCATCGCGGAGCCGCGAGACGGCATCGTACTCGTAGAGGCCCTGCTGGGCTTTCGTCGTCGATTTGATGTGCCATTCGATCAGCGGCGCATCGAGTGCCCTTGCGACCTCGGCGGCGAGAACCGACTTCCCGGTTCCCGGTTCCCCCTTGATAAGGAGCGGGCGTTCGAGCCTGACTGCAGCATTGACCGCGACCTTCAGGTCGGGCGTCGCGACGTATGCGGAGGTACCTTCGAAGTTCATGATCTGTGTCTAAGAGGCCTTCGGAGCGGCGGGCAAGGTGACCGAAGCGCACCCCTTGGCAGCAGACTGTGGGAATATGCCCTGCTCACGGTGGGCGAAAAATAGGCGTAATTCGCTGTTTCCGTTCAATAAACTGGCGCATCGCGAAATTTATTATGGCGGTGGCTCGCGCTTGACTCCGGGGCCCTCGCGCATAGATAAGGGTCGGCCGAACGAGGCCGACTCGCGGTGCGACTTTCGGCGGAGGATGATCGGCTCGAGCGAACGCAGCCTCCGGGGAGGCGGACGATGAGCAAGGCAATCGGAACGAGGGCCGCGAAGTCGAAAGCGGCGACTAAAAAGTTCGCTGTGAAACGTGGCGGATCAGCCAAGAGTGGCGCGTCGCCAGCGGGCGGGACCAAGGCCGCCGAGGCAAAAAAGCTGGCCGCTGCAAGAATTAAGGTGGCAAAGACCGCCGTGAAGAGTACGCCGACGAAAGCCGCGACGGGGAAGGCCGCTTCGGCCGTTAGCAGGGCGGTGCCGCAGAAACCAAGTCCTGTGAAGGTTCAGGGGCCTGCAAAGGTGCAGGCGAAAGTCCCGGTGAAGGTGCCTGAGATGGTTGCCGAGAAAGTCCCGGCGAGGACATTGGCCGTCGCGAAGGCGACAGCTTCGAAAAAGTCAGAGGGTACGAACAAGAAGATGGCTGCTCGCGTAAAGATTGCAGATATCGTTCTTCCGCCGGGCTACAAGCCTACGGAAGGCGAACCCTTCATGAACGACATGCACCGGGCTTATTTCCGCAGGCGCCTTCTCGACTGGAAGGACGAAATCCTTCGGCAGACACGCGAGACGCTGGCGATCCTGCACGAAGATTCCGCGCAGCATGCCGATCTTGCCGATCGTGCGACGTCGGAAACCGACCGGGCGACGGAACTGCGAAGCCGTGACCGGCAGCGCAAGTTGATCGCCAAGATCGATGCGGCGCTGGGCCGGATCGAAGACGGATCTTACGGCTATTGCGAAGATACGGGCGAGCCGATCGGGTTAAAGCGGCTTGATGCCCGTCCGATCGCGACGCTGTCCGTCGAGGCGCAGGAGCGCCACGAACGGCGCGAGCGCGTCTATCGCGAAGAATAATCCGTCCGCGAATCGTCAGTCGGCTCCGGGGCGTGGCCTGTCGCATTCCGGAGCGACCCTTCATCGCCCGTTAATGGTTTTGTCCGACATTGGAAATCGCTTCCGGGCGATGCCGATGAGGTTGGGCCGTGACTTTTCGAGTAAAAATCATTGTATCTGCCTTCGCCGGGGTTGCGGCGCTTGGCCTTGGGAGCGTTAGAGGCGGCGCCGAACCGATGACCGCCGCGAGTGCGATTGGCCAAGCCGTCTCCTTGGATGGAAATGGCGTCATGCGCGCATGGCGGACGACGCCCGCGGACCTGTCGACGCTGGCCTCCGGGTACGTCGCGAGCGCCAAGGTTCAACTCGATCTCAGCAAGCTGACCATGGCCGATTTTGGCGACGTCGAGCCCGCGCGCTAAAAGCCTTAAAGCCTTCTGCGATCTATCGTTCGCGCGTCGCGATGAGCGGGGCGGACTCGTTGCCTTGGCTGAAAATCGGTGCCCGGCGAACCGGGGGCGGAGTTTCAACCGGCGTCACGATCTGGGGGCGTGCAGCGGCGATATTAATTCCCGTCTCGATGACGACGTCGACCGGGCCGCCCGTCAGCAGCAGATGCTCGACATCGTCGCGGCGAATGAGGACCAGCCGCCGCTTACCGTCGATGCTGGCATGATCGACGACTTCGAGGCGGCGTTCGCCCTTGGGGCGGAAAAGGAGTGCGGACGGGGATGTTCCGGTCAGATAGGCGCGAACGAAAACCACGCCCCCCGCGCTGAGCACCGCCAGAACGGCCAACATGAACGTCCAGAAGAAATAGCTTTCCATTTTTGCCTCGCCGCCGGATTCACCGGCCGTGTCGATATTTTGCGCTCGTCAATCGTTCATTAGCTTCGAGTTGACTGCATGTTAACCCTCTTAAGCGAAGTGTTATGCAATCGAATCTCGCCGCACCGTTGCGGCACAGTTGCAGTTGCGTTTGAGTTCCATATCCATGCCCCAATCCGACGTATCGATTTTCGAGAATCAGCTAGATTCTCGGCCCATGAAGGATCGCGAGGCGTTGAGGATCGATGCCGCCCCGATCGATCCGCTGAACTCAGCGGAAGGGTTCGGCGGTTTCCTCCCCATGATCATTATCGCGGCTGCGGGAGGCGCAGTTTTGTTCGGGCTGCTCGCAAGCGGTTCCGGCGAGCCCCTGCTGTTGACCGTTATCGCGCTGCTCGCGATGTTCGGCACCTTTATGCTCTTTGCGTTTGCAGCCGGTCATTTGCGGTTCGGCGCGCGCGTGGTGCCCGGAGATCTGCTGAAGGCCGCCATGGATGCGGGCGACGAACCGCAGATCATTGCGGAAGCCGACGGCACCATTCTTTATGCCAACGCGGCGGTCGAGACGGTTCTCGGGCCGCATGAGGCGGGGCCGTTCTCAGCGCTCGAAGCGTCGTTGTCGGGCGATGCGGCGGGGACGCAGGCCTTCTTCCGGCTGACGCGCGCCGCCGAGCGCGGCGAGACCCGGCGCGAAGATGTGCGCTTGCGCCTTGGGGCGGGACGAAAGTCTTCCTGGGCGCGTATCATGGTGCGGCCGTTTTCTTCGCCCGAGGGCGTTTCGGATTTCGGATCGCGGCGTCAGCGCCTCGTTTCCTGGCACATCACCGACGTGACGAGCGAGAAGAGCCGCGAGGCGCAGCATATCGACAGGCTCGAAGCCTCGCTCGCAGCGTTCGACGCAATGCCTGCCGGGTTCATGTGGGTCTCAGCCGACGGCGCGATCGTGTACGTCAACGCCGCGTTCGAGCATTGGCTCGGCTATCCGTCGGGCGGATTGCGCGCCCGGTCGCTCGGCCTCGCGGAACTCGCGGGCGGTGAGGGGCTGCGGCTGCTGAAGCATATGGCCGCTGTTCAAGATGCCGATCAGCGCATTATCGATCTCGATCTCACGCGTCAGGACGGGCGCATCGTGGCGCTCACGTTGTTGGTCGAGCCGATCGGCGAGCAGGCGGAGCAGGGTTTCACGATTACCGCGATCAACCGGCAGACCACGGGCCTCGTCGATCGCGGCCAGCAGGATGTGCGCGCATCGCAGTTCTTCCAATCGGCGCCGTTCGGTATCGCGGCGCTCGACGCAGAAGGCCGGATCGCCAACTGCAACACCGCGTTTATGCGGATGGTTCTCGACGGCAAGCCGGCGCAAGACGTGCTGGCGGCAGAGGCTCTCGGCCGGACGGCGGAGTCCGAGGAGCGTGTGCTCATCGACGCCGGATTGGGCGAAGCCCTCGCGGGCCGCGGCAATATTCAACCGATCGAGATCACGGCGGGCGAGAACAAGCAGTTTACGCGCCGCATTTACATGTCACCGCTCGCGGCCGTTCAGGGCGGCGCCGCGGCCGCGCTCTACGTGATGGATGCGACCGAGCAGAAAGCGCTCGAAGGCCGTGTCGCGCAGGCGCAAAAAATGGAAGCGGTCGGCAATCTTGCGGGCGGCATCGCGCACGACTTCAACAACGTGCTGACTGCGATCATCGGTTTTTCCGATCTGCTGCTGCAGACGCATCGACCGAGCGACCCGGCGTATCGCGACATCAAGAACATTCAGTCGGCGGCTTACCGCGCGGCGGCTTTGGTCAAGGGGCTTCTCGGCTTCTCACGCAAGCAGACGCAGCAGGTGTCCGTCTTCAATGTTGGCGACTTGGCGTCCGACATGATGCCGGTGCTCAAGACCCAGGTGGGCGAGAAAATCGATCTCAAGCTCCAAGCCGAGCGCGATCTTTGGTATGTCCGCGCCGACAGCGATCAGCTCTATCAAGTCATTCTCAATCTCGTGCGCAACGCACGCGATGCGATGCCTAACGGCGGCAAGTTGCGCGTCAACACACGTAACGTGAGCGAGCGTGAGAGCCAGAAGATGCGCGACGTCGTCGGCTTCGCTCCCGGCGAATACGTGCTGGTCGAAGTTGCCGACACGGGCACCGGCATGGTGCCGGAAGTGATGGCGAAGATCTTCGAACCGTTCTTCACCACGAAGGGCGTCGGCAAAGGCACCGGATTGGGCCTTGCGTCGGTGTACGGCATCGTCAAGCAGTCGGGAGGCTTCATCCAACCCGAAAGCGAAGTCGGCAAGGGCACCACGTTCAAAGTCTTTCTGCCACGCCACTTCGTCGAGGAAAGCGAGGATGTCGCGACATCGCTATCGCCGGCACTCATATCCACGAAAAAGCAATTGAATGCAGCCGACCTTACGGGCACCGGCCGGGTGCTGCTGGTCGAGGACGAAGTCGAGGTCCGGCAGTTCGCGGTCAGGGCGCTGAAGCGTCAGGGCTATCAGGTGATCGAAGCCGCCGACGGCCTCGAGGCACTCGATTTGATGGCGGAGAATGAGGGCAAGATCGACATCGTCGTCTCGGATGTCGTGATGCCGGAAATGGATGGGCCTGCGCTCTTCAAGGAACTTCGCAAGCGCAATCCGTCGATCAAGGTGATCTTTGTTTCGGGCTACCCGAACGAAGCTTTCCGCGAGTCGATGGGCTCAGACGACTTCGCGTTCCTGCCGAAGCCGTTCTCGCTGCCGCAACTCGCGGCGAAGGTGAAGGAAGAGTTGGCGAAGTAAGGTATCGCCATCTTCGGCCGAGCGGCGCGAAGACCGGATATCCGGCGGAAGACTTGTCGAAGACGCACTATCGGCCTTCGGCGCGTTTTACGCTGGATTCCCGAATGGCCTCGCTAAGCTCGGCCATTCGAGAATGACTAAGGTGGGCTTAAACTTCGCCCTTGAGGCCCCTCTCGAAGTACTTGTGAATGATCTTGTCCTGGTTTTCGAGGAGCCAGTCGATCGAAGGCTGGAAGTTCATCGCCTTGTGAATGGCGAGCGCCGTCGCCTTGCGATGGATGTCGAACAGGATCTTGTGATCGAGCTTTTCGACATTCACGATGGTCGGCGCGAGCCACACCGATACGATGATGCCGAGATCGTCGACCTTATCCTTCGGCAGGTCACCGGCGCGAACCGCATCAAGCACGCCCATCGCCGTTGCGTACTGGACCGTTCCCATCAGGATGTTGGTGTAGCGCTCGCTCTCGACCGTCACCTTGCTGACGCAGATTGTTGGCGGGCGGACCATGACGTCGGTGTTGAGTAGCGACAGGACGCGGCTGTGTCCCTTCACCTGGTCGCCGAGGAGCGTTGCGAACGCGGTGCCGAAGGGGCCGTCCATCTCGCCGATGGCGACTTCCGGTTCGGCTGCCGTTCCCGGAGGGCCGCCTGCGACGAGGGCTTCGCCGACGCGAATGCCGAAACGCCCCGAGGGGCGCGATGCAATGCTCATGTCTCTTCACCTTGTGCTCGGATTGTTATTACGGCGCCGAAGCCGACGCACGAGGTGGGCATAAACCAGAGTGGCCTTCGAGGCGCTATAAGTTCTGGTTATGGCGCGTCGCAGGGTCGCGAAATGCAAGACATTCCGCGCCCGCTCGTCAGTTGCAGGGTATTTCGACCAGACCGTCGGCGGCGGCGGAATACTTGCGGCAGACGCGGGAGGCGGGTTCCGGCGATGCGTCCGGCGTCGAGCCGGTCTTTGCGGTCGCTGCCGTTGACGTCACTGCTGCCGTATTTGAGGATGTGTTCTCCGCTGAAACCGGCAGCCGATCCTCTTTCTTCGCGGCGGATGTGACGTTCGTCGTCGTGGTGGTCTGCGGGGACGGGTCTACGTTCTTTTCAGCGACATCCTTGGCTGCTTGCTTCTTCTGCTGCGCCTGCAGGCGAGCGCGTTTTGCCGCCGCTTCCTGTCGGGCCGCGTCTCTGGCTGCTTCGAGCTTTCTTGCGCGGGCTCTGGCTGTTGCCGTTGCGGCATCCCGTTTGCGACGCTCGTACGATGGGTCGACGCTTTGCGCCGGTTGGCGCCCTTGATTTCTGAAGAACGGGCTGGCGTAGAAGCTGCCTCCCGCGCGAGCGTCGGCGTTCGAGGAGAATGTTGTGGCCGCCACGACGGCCACGACGATCGCGGCAGAAATTTTGAACACAGTCTTCTCCTTCGGATCAGCGCTGCGGCAATACAGCATTGGTGCAGCAGCGACGTGTCAATCGCAACAGGGTACTCGGAATATTCAGAGTGTACCGCTGGATTACGCCGTTCAGTGATGATCGGCGTTGCTTTTAGTTACACGGCGCATCGATGAGGCCGTCGGCAGCGGCGGAATATTTGCGGCACGTCTCCGATGAGGCGACCGCCGCCGTCTTCGTCACGACGGGCACGGCAACGGGCTTTATCTCTTCCTTTTTCGCGGCGACCGCGACGGCTTGCTTTTGGGCGGCTGCAACTCGTTCAGCGGCCTCCGCGCGTTCTCTCGCGGCTGCGGCTTTCGCGGCCGCTACGCGCGACGCTTGCTGTTTCTGCTGAGCCATAAGGCGCGCGCGCCGTTTGGCTGCGCCGGCGGCCGCTGCTGCTTTCTGAGCCTGCATCTGTGCGATCTGCTCCTCGCGCATGCGCGCGAATTCTGCCTCCGTGCGTTCTCGACGTTCGCGCTCGCAGTGCGATTCATGCCGAAGCGGCGCCATGAAAATCGGGCTGCCGCCCGGGCTGGCGTAGGGGTCGTCCCTGTCGTGTGCTTCCGCCAGCGAGGTGAAGGCACTGGCGGCAACGAACGCGGCGATGAAAGTTGCTGTTCTGAGCACGGCGGTCTCCTTGGCTTGGCGATGAGGGGACCATGCGCTGGGTACGGAGGCCGCGCTGTTTCGAGCGGAACACGAGTACAATTTCAGATGCGCTTCAAAAAGTTTTGCGGCCCTCCCGGTTGAACAGGAGAGCCACGAAAACGTCTTTGCCGTTTGGAACGCGGACCGGAATTATTGGCAGGGCGCCTCGATCACGCTGTCGGTCGCGGCGGAATACCTGCGGCAAGTCACGGTCGTGGTGACGGCTTCGGTGGTGGCCGTCGTGGTGTTCGCGGCCTCGCCGGACGATGCCTTATCGGCCGTCGTCGATGGCGTGTCATCCTGGGCCGAGGGCAGGCGATCAGCCTTTTTCAGCGCGGGCTTGTCGGCGTCGGCCGTCGTCGTCGATTGCTGTGCGGCTTCGGCGGCAGCGATCTGGGCAGCCTTGCGCTGCTGGAGAGCGATCTGGCGGGCGCGTTCGCGTTTGGCTGCTGCGACTGCCGCAGCGCGCTGCTGCGCGCGGGCGGCTGCCATCTGGCGTGCGCGCTCTCGCTCGTAAGCTTCTTCGCGACGACGCTCCTGGGCCGCTTGCATCATGCTGGCAGCGGCCATGCCGCCAAGAAAGAATCCGAGGCGGCGGCCGGGACCGGCTTCGGCGGCGGACACGAACGAGGTGGCGATGAGGGCGGTAGAGATCAGGATCGCGAGGAACTTGGACACGGATGCCTCCTTGGGCTTGGGTTGCCCGAAGATTGCCCCGGCGAGCAACTGCGCGCTGTCTCGGAGGAAACATGTGTGTGAGGGGAGAATATTTCTTGCGCGGACTCGATAATGAGAACAAAACGTGATTGACAGATTCGGAACAAATAGAGTACATTTATCCTTAATTGATGGCGTGAGGCGCTTGCCATAAGGGATTGAGGGTGATGACGATGGAACGGCCGGACTGGACTGTGCTCGAAGGGGGCAAGATGGATAAGAAGCAGGCGCTAGAGCAGGCACTCGCGCAGATCGACAAGGCCTTTGGCAAGGGGTCGATTATGCGGCTCGGCGCCAACGAAAAACTTGATATCGAGGCCATTTCTACCGGATCGCTCGGACTCGATATCGCGCTCGGCATCGGGGGATTGCCGAAAGGGCGCGTTATCGAGATCTACGGACCTGAATCGTCGGGCAAGACGACGCTGACATTGCAGGTGATCGCAGAGGCTCAGAAGAAGGGCGGCATTTGTGCATTCGTCGATGCCGAGCACGCGCTCGATCCGACGTATGCGAAGAGGCTCGGCGTCAAGGTTGAGGAGTTGCTGATCTCGCAGCCCGATACCGGCGAGCAGGCATTGGAAATTGCCGATACGCTCGTTCGTTCGGGCGCCATAGACGTATTGGTTGTCGACAGCGTCGCAGCATTGACCCCGCAGGCTGAGCTTGAAGGTGAGATGGGCGATATGCAGCCGGGGATGCAGGCGCGTCTCATGAGCAAAGCGTTGCGTAAGCTCACCGGCGCGATCTCAAAATCCGGCACCATGGTGATCTTCATCAATCAGATCCGCATGAAGATCGGCGTCATGTTCGGCAACCCCGAGACGACTACGGGCGGCAACGCGCTGAAATTCTACGCTTCGGTCCGCCTCGACATCCGTCGCATAGGCCAGATCAAGGAGCGCGAGGAGTCGGTCGGCAACCAGACGCGCGTCAAGGTCGTCAAGAACAAGGTGGCGCCGCCTTTCAAGCAGGTGGAATTCGATATCATGTACGGGGAAGGTATCTCGAAGGTCGGTGAGTTGATCGATCTTGGAGTAAAGGCCGGTCTTGTCGAGAAATCGGGCGCGTGGCTTTCCTACAATGGCGACCGCATCGGCCAAGGCCGCGAAAACGCCAAGACGTACCTCAAGGAAAACCAGCGTGTCGCGGCGGAACTCGAGCGGGCCATCCGGGCCAACGCGGGTCTTATCGTCGAGAAGATGCTGGCCAATCCGGATGCGGGCGAAGACGACGGCGAAGAGCCCGACGAGGACGGCGTTCTCCCCGACGAAGCGGGCAAGAAGGTCGCCAAGGCGAAGCGGTAGGTTTCTCTATCAGTTCCCGGCGACTGAGTGCTGTCGTTCCGCCGCAGCCGGGAGGACGGCTCCGAGACGCGCCCGTTCCTAGACATGCCTCGGGGCCGCCGCTACAACGGCGGCCTCAAGCCGTTTCGGAGCTTCGTCCGGAACACCGTTTCTCTCAAGATCAGGCACGAAACAGCATATGGCCGGTGTCAGCGAAATCCGCGCTTCGTTTCTCGACTTCTTCGGTAAGAACGGCCACGAGATCGTGCCGTCGTCGCCGCTCGTCCCGCGCAACGACCCGACGCTGATGTTCACGAATGCGGGCATGGTGCAGTTCAAGAACGTCTTCACCGGTCAGGAGACGCGGGCCGTGCCGCGTGCGACGACATCACAGAAGTGCGTCCGGGCCGGCGGCAAGCACAACGACCTCGACAACGTGGGCTATACGGCGCGGCATCACACCTTTTTCGAAATGCTCGGCAACTTCTCGTTCGGCGACTACTTCAAGGAGCGCGCGATTGAGCTTGCCTGGAACCTGCTGACCAAAGACTTCGGTCTCGACAAGAAGCGTCTGCTGGTCACGATCTATCATAACGATGACGAGGCCTATGCGCTCTGGAAGAAAATAGCCGGACTTTCCGACAGCAAGATCATCCGTATAGCGACGAGCGATAACTTCTGGCAGATGGGCGACACGGGTCCATGCGGGCCGTCATCGGAAATCTTCTTCGATCACGGCGACAAGATCGCCGGGGGGCCTCCGGGCTCGGCTGACGAGAACGGCGATCGTTTCATCGAGATCTGGAATCTCGTGTTTATGCAGTTTGAACAGCGCTCTCCCGGCGACCGCGTGCCGCTGCCGCGTCCGTCGATCGATACCGGCATGGGTCTCGAACGCGTCGCGGCCGTGCTGCAGGGCAAGCACGACAATTACGACATCGACCTGTTCGTGCATCTCATTCAGGCCATTCGCCAGGAAGCGGCGAAAGTCGGCGCGAAGGAGACAAGCGCGACCGATGATTTTGTGCACGTCGCCCGCCGTGTCATCGCCGACCATCTGCGATCGACGAGTTTCCTGATCGCTGACGGCGTGCTGCCGTCGAACGAAGGGCGCGGATACGTCCTGCGCCGCATCATGCGCCGCGCCATGCGTTATGCCGCGCAGATCGGTTGCGTCGAACCGCTAATGTACCTGCTTGTTCCCGCGCTTGTCCGCGAGATGGGTGATGCCTATCCCGAACTCGTCAGGGCGCAGCCGCTCATCACCGAGACGCTGAAGCTCGAAGAGACGAAGTTCAAACGGACGCTCGACAACGGTCTGAAGCTCTTGGGCGAGAGCTCGGCGAGCCTCACGAAGGGCGCCGTGTTTCCCGGCGAAGTCGCATTCAAGCTCTACGACACGTTCGGCTTTCCCCTCGACCTTACCGAGGATGCGCTGAAGCCGCGCGGCATCACGGTCGATACCGACGCGTTCGACGTCGCGATGATGAAGCAGAAGGACGCCGCGAGGGCTGCCTGGAAGGGCTCGGGCGAAGCGGCGACGGAAGGTCTCTGGTTCGAAATCAAGGACAAGACCGGCGCAAGCGAATTTCTCGGCTACGATACGGAGAGTGCGGAAGGCATCGTCACCGCAGTCGTTTCGGGCGGCAAGGAAGCTGCCGAACTCAAGGCCGGTGAAGACGGCGCGCTCGTTTTCAACCAGACACCGTTCTACGGCGAGAGCGGCGGCCAGGTCGGCGACCAGGGCGTTGTCAAAGGGCCGAAGGGCGCGCTTTTCCGCGTGACCGATACGCAGAAGAAGCTCGGCGATTTGTTCGTTCACTACGGCAAGGTCGAAGCGGGAAGTTTCAAGACGGGCGATGCCGTCGAGATCGAAGTCGATCATGGCCGACGCTCGGCAACGCGCGCCAACCACTCGGCAACGCATCTTCTGCACGAGGCGTTGCGGCAGGTTCTCGGTACGCACGTCGCGCAGAAGGGGTCGCTCGTTTCGCCGGATCGTTTGCGCTTCGATTTCTCGCATACGAAGCCGATGTCCGCGGAGGAGATCAAGGCCGTCGAGGACATGGCCAATGCCGTGCTTCTCGAGAATACGCCGGTCGTCACGCGGCTGATGGCGCTCGACGATGCGCGCGCCACGGGCGCGATGGCGCTGTTCGGCGAGAAATACGGCGATGAAGTTCGCGTCGTGTCAATGGGCTCAACGCGTCCCGGCGCCAACAAGGCATGGTCCGTCGAACTTTGCGGCGGCACGCACGTCTCGCGGACGGGCGATATCGGGCTCATCCGCGTCGTCGGTGAAAGCGGCAGTTCCGCGGGCGTGCGGCGGCTTGAGGCGCTGACCGGCGAGGGCGCGCGCGCTTATCTCGATGAGCAGGACACCCGCGTGAAGGAAGCTGCGGGTGTTCTCAAGACGCGGCCGGAGGATCTGGTCGAGCGGCTGAAGCATCTTGTCGAAGAACGTAAGACTCTCGAAAAGCAGCTTGCGGATGCGAAGCGCCAGATCGCGCTCGGCGGCGGCGCGGGCGAAGGCGCAACGAATGGCGAAGCGATCCGCAGCATCGGCAATGTCAAGCTGCTTGCGCGCACGGTGCAGGGGCTCAATCCGAAGGACCTGCGTGGCCTGATCGACGACGGCAAGAAGCAGGTCGTCTCGGGCATCGTCGCGGTCGTCGGTGTGACCGAGGACGGCAAGGCCGGGCTGGCGGTCGGCGTGACGGACGATCTCGTCAAGACGTGGAGCGCAGTCGATCTCGTTAAGGCTGGCGCGGAAGCGCTGGGTGGTAAGGGCGGTGGTGGCCGTCCAGACATGGCGCAGGCGGGTGGGCCTGACGGCGCCAAGGCGGGCGATGCTCTCAAAGCCATCGAGGCCCGGCTCGCGAGCTGAGTTCTTTTTCCGTCATCCGGTGTCAGCCGTTAAGCGGCAAGCATCTGCACGCGCTTATCGCAGCACGATTATGCAGAAGTTTGCCATGGATGGCCGCCTGTGCGGCCATGACGGAGAGATTGGTTTTCACGTACCGATCGATCGGTCTCGGCGTCAAACTTCGCGATTGGGCGACGGCTATCCCCGGCAACGTCATCCCGGCGCAGGCCGGGATTCAGGCAGATGTCGATAAATTGGATGTAAATCGTTGTCTGGGTGCCGACCTTCGTCGGCATGACGGTATTTGTTGAACGCACATGAGACGTCGATTCCAGGACGATATGCAAAGCGAACACCGCTGCCGTCAGCAAAAGAAAAGCGGGACTGAAACAGCCCCGCTTGAATTTTCAGAACTGATTGCGCGCGATTAGCCGTGGTGGTGGCTGTGGGCGATGCCCTTATCGCAAATCAGATCGTGCAACTCTCCGGCGGTATACATCTCGCGCATGATATCGGAGCCGCCGACGAATTCGCCCTTGACGTAAAGCTGCGGGATCGTCGGCCAGTTGGAGAAGGTCTTGATACCTTCGCGGATGCCCTGGTCTTCGAGGACGTTCACGTCCTTGAACGGCACGCCGAGGTGCTCAAGGATTTTTACGGCCGTCGCCGAGAAACCGCACTGCGGGAACTGCTTCGTTCCCTTCATGAACAATACGACATCGTTTTCGCTGATGGTCTTGGCGATGGCGTCGCTGGCTGTTGCTGTGGTGGTATCAGAGGCCATTCCGAGGCTCCTATCGTGGGCGGCCCGATGCGGCGCACCCGTTAAAACTCAAGATGTGGGCGAGACTTGTGCGTTAGTCAATCGGGCGGTAGCGCGGTTGTAAGCTGCAGGGCGTGCAATACGCCGCCCATGCGGCCGCCGAGAGCGTCGTACACCATCTGGTGCTGCTGGACCCGGCTCTTGCCCTTGAAGGCCGCCGAGACGACGTGCGCCGCCCAATGGTCGTTGTCTCCCGCGAGATCCTTGAGCTGGATTTCGGCATCGGGGAACTGGGTTTTGATCATGCGTTCGATATCGGCCGCTGCCATCGGCATTGGTGGTGAACTCCCGGTTCTGGATGTGGTCTTGGATTCTTTCCGATCTATGGCGCTTCCAATCAGATCCGACAAGGGATGCGATCAGGCATTCTTATGTAATTCTCACGCGATTGCGATTGGACGTTATCGCTGGTCAACGCTAAATGTACAGAACGTGAGGAGCGTAATGCTCCCTGAAGTCTAATGGAGGACACCATGAAGACCTGGACAAAGCCCGCAGTTCGCGAGCAGGAAGTCGGCCTCGAAGTTACCTCGTATCTTCCGGCTGAAATCGACCTCATCTAAGTCGGTTTGCTCGATTTGAATTCAAGCGCGGCGGTAGGAAATCCTACCGCCGCGTTTTTTTGTGTCCGAAATTTTGCGATCGAAATGGAGACGCCCGCTGCGGGCAGAAGCAGCGGACGTCTCTTTAGCGCCGAGTACGGGGGGGAGCCCCGGCGCTTCGCGAGCTCATTGCTCGCAATCGATCGTGACCTTCAGCCATGGAAGGTCGAGTTTGCACTTGCCCGACTTGGTTTTGGTCAAAACCTTATCCAACGACAGATCGCCGATCTTGATCTTGCCGAGAGCGCCAGCGATGTCGTTGCCGTCGTCCGGCGCGCCGGTATCGTCTTTCGCGGTTTCATCAGCCGGTGCGGTTGCCGGTGCTTGCGCCTGGTCTGGTTTGGCCGCGGGTGCGGCGGCAATAGGCGGCGTTTTTTCGGATGCCGTCGCTTCCGCTTCCTTCGCGGGAGCAGGCATGCTTGCGGACGTAGCGGCGCTCGGTGCGGCCGGAGCCGGGGGCGGCGGGATGGTGCCCGTCGTGATCTCGGGCTTCTTGGTCGCCTCGGTCTGACCGCAGAGTTGCAAGTCCGCGGGCGCGGGCTTCCAGATCATCGTCTTCGACAGGAACTTCATGCCGGCATAGCCGACGACCTTGAGATTGCCGTTGGCGAGCGGCGTCAGCTCGACATCGTATTTTCGGTTTCTCTCGGGCGAAAAGATCCAGCCGTTATCCCAACGACCGGCGCCGACAGAGGCGACGTTGCCGATGACCTGCTTTCCGCAGCCACCTGCATCGGTTGCCGATTTGACCCAAACGACGTTGCCGCACATGGCGCTTCCACATGCCTTGATTTCGACCGCACCGCGGCCGGTGTCGTTCAGCCAGATCCCGGTTGGATCGGAGCCGGCGAATGCACTTCCGGGGACAGCCGCCAATGAGATAAAGGCCGCAACCGGCGCAATGAATTTCATGACCCGCATGACAAGATCCCTTTCACAGAACCGCGTTTGCTTCAGATAATCCGTGTTGCGCTCTTTGTGCCCTAAGCAGCCCACACTGGATGTTCCGGCTGGAACAGGCGTGGGTTGACGCGGGAATCTTCGCATTCGTTAATTCCGCCGTCGGAGAATTTTCTCCGAATACGCATGAAACGAACACCGGTGAGGGGACGTACCGGTTCATGCAAGAGCGGAAAACAGTCGCAATCTGGCGCAGCGATATTCGATCGAATTTTACCGCGTCTCGGCCGCGCTCTTGAATAAAAAAACTTTAACCTTCCAAAACAGGAGCTTGTTCCAATGAAGACGTCAATTTTTGCCGCTGTGCTGCTTGCTATGTCGGCCTCGGTCGCGCTCGCTGCAGAAGATAGCAACCTCACGACGAAAGCGATGAAGGATCTTCCCGGGAATAACAGCGGCGGCACCACCGTTGACCCGACGGCGAAGCCGAATTCCGGCAGCCTTTCTGAAGGACAAATGCAGCGCCAGCCGGGCGTTAACAGCGACAAGACCGGCCAGACGGCGACGCCGAATGCGAAGCCGCAGGATGGTTCTCTCTCCGGTGCGGAGATGGAGCAGAATGCAGGTGCGCATAAGTAATGGTGTGGGAGAAAAGAGGGAGGCACGCGTATTTGCGGCTTCCTTCTCTGATCCCACCAGCGATGAAAAGCGGTTTTTGGCATCGCGCGGACATCTGGTATGATCGCGATGGATGAGCGCCAAGTCAGCAATACGAGCCGCAGGATTTCTCATTTTTTGTTTCGCCGGGCTCTTTTTGGCGAGCCGAGCGTTGACGGGCGAGCGACAAGCGCCCGTCGAGACGCGATGTTCCGGCAAACGCTTTGAAGTGACGGCCGTTTCGGGTGGCACGTCGCCTTACGTTGAGCTTAGCGTCGGGAGAAGAAAGGGCTTTTTTCTTCTCGATTACGGGACGACGGAAAGCTCACTTGCGGGTGATTTTTATCAGGCCGGCGGATCAGATAGCGCCGACATCCGGATCGAAAAGATTTCTTTACCGAGTTTTTCATCCGGCCGGTTCCGGATATCGAAATATGGGCTCGCCGCGACGCCGCCGGGAGGTCAACTCGGGATCATCGGGACGGATTTTCTATCGCTCCTAACCGCGGATTTTTCCTTCCGTCATGATCGCAGGGATGTCGCGTTGAGTGCTTTGCCGTGCGATCGCGAGGTGCTTCGAGCGCGGGGGTTGGTGCCGGTTCGTCAGAAGGGCTTTTTTTCCGGCGACTTGCGCAAAGTTGATGTGGTGATGCCGAACGTTCCCGTGCTTTTCGTCAACATCGGGGGCGTTTTTTCCGCCGCGCAGATCGATACGGGATACGACGATCGCGTTATGCCGCCGTCCATCGACATCAACGACGCGCTTTACGGGGAGCTTGTCGCAGCAGGCATTGCGCTGCGCCGCAAGGGAACCAGCTCGCTCGTGACGTGTCACGGAGTTGTGACCAACGACGTGTATGCCGTCGTGCACGCTGAAATTTCGTTGCGGACGGAGGACGATCGCGAAATCCGTCCGCTCGCAGGCGCGGCCCTGATCCGAAAAAAAGCTAATGGTTGCGGCGGGATCGCCGACATGGCTTCGCCTATGGCGCAACTCGGAATGTCGGTCGTCGCCGGACTCGGATCGGTCGTTTTTGACCCCGCTCGGGAACTCGTTTGGGTTGGGGGGCGCCCCTGACCGGCATCAATATGAGAAGACTATATTTTTGCACTGCGATCCCCGTCGATTCTTTACGGACAGATGCCTAAGTGTCCTCCGTGCGCCGTTGGAGCGCGCGAAAACGGTGAACGATCATGGCAAGTCCCGTATGGATTTATACGCAGCCGACCGGACGCGAGCCGGTGGTGCTTGCGAGGAACAAGCGCGAGAAGAGCGGAGTGGCGCTGATTTTCGCCGTTCTGATCGGCGCCTGCGCGGCGCTGGGCATCGTGCTGTTGGCCAATGGCGGCACACGCGAGCTGACATTGTCCGGTGCCGCGGCAGAGCAGGCCGACAGCCAGCGCTAATTTTCAGAGGGGATTGAGCCATGCTCTCCAGCACGCACCGCGCCCGGCCCATCGAGTATTCCATTCTGCACAATACGAAGTTCCAAGGGCCGGTGATCGGCAGGCTCGACGGGCGCGAATTCTCGGAATTCGTTTTGGATGAATATGGGCGGCTGTTCGCTTATTCGGGTGTTGCCCCGCGTCGGAGCAACGGACAATTCGACGACGCCGCGCTGAAGGATGGGGAATTCATCGTGTTGCCGGGCCTGATCTATAAATATCGCGGCAAGGCGGAGAAGAGACGGCGCGCGGCCTAAAGCTATGATCTCCTGGAATTGAAAGTTCGCAGAGACTCAAAGGTTTCGCGAAGGTTGCGGCTGGGTGCGTAGCCGCTTCAGCGTTTTGGCGAATCAAAGCATATTGTCGTTTATCCTGAATCGTGGGGGCGTGCGGGAGATCATCAGGTCGACGATATTCGCTTTACGGTGGCCAAGATGCGGACGGTGGTTTGCCACTTCTTCAACGAAGAATATTTGCTGCCCTGGTGGCTGGCTCATCATCGGCGCATCTTCGATCACGGCATCATGATCGATTACAATTCGACGGACGAAAGCCGGCGCATCATCCAGGAGATGTGCCCGGATTGGGAAATCGTCACAACGCGCAACGCCTATTTCGATAGCGCCTGCATCGATCGCGAAGTCGAAGATTACGAGCGCACCTGCACCGGCTGGCGGATGGCGCTGAATGTCACGGAATTTCTGTACGGCAACGTTGCGCAGCTCGATAAAATTGTGATTCCGGCGCAGCACTTTCTCGGCAACTATGTTTTCACTCAACCGCGGAACGGCGCGCCGCACGAACTTACGTATTCGCGGCCGCTACACGAGCAGGTGAGTTTCGGTTACTACGAAACGGATCCGCGCCCGTGCGAGAAGCTGAACCTAGGTCTGCGCGCCAGCCGCAGCATTCACAATTATCCCGTTGCTTATGCGCGCGAAGGCGGGCGGCACTGGTATCAGATGCCGACGCTCGATGATCTTGCGATCTTCTATTACGGGTACGCCGTCCTTAACGAGGAAGGCATCGCCCGAAAGCTTCAGATCAAAACCAAAATGAGCCCGGAAGAGCAGAATGCGCGCGGCAGCGAGCATCCGAACATGGTCACGCGCGAGAAGTTTCTGGCCAACATCGATCGCTATCACCGGTCACGGTGCTCGGATCTCGGCGGCGTGCTCGCGCGGATAGCGAGGCATCAATACGCGGCGGCGCCCGCCCTCTGACGGCCGCCACCGCGCGACGTGTTATTTCAGGCCGAGCAGCTCGACATCGAACATTAACGTGGCGTTGGGCGGGATGACGCCGCCAGCGCCGCGCGCGCCGTAACCCAACGCAACCGGAATGATGAGTGTGCGCTTGCCGCCGACCTTCATCGACGCGACGCCTTCGTCCCAGCCCTTGATGACGCGCCCGGTGCCGATCGGGAATTCGAACGGGCTGCCGCGATCGACCGATGAATCGAACTTCGCGCCTTTCTCGCCGTCCTTATAAAGCCAGCCGGTGTAGTGCATGACGCAGATCTGCCCAGTCTCGGGCGTGGCGCCGGTGCCGACGAGGGTGTCTTCGTATTGCAGGCCGGACGGTGTGGTGGTCATGGACGTTCCTTGTGGTTCTGCGATTGCAAGATTGGTGGGTAGAATTGCTCCGCTGAGCGAGAGAGCGGCGGCGATGGCCATCACTGTTGGGAAGCGTGCGTAGGACATATCGGTTCCTTCAAATGTGAGCCGTGTGTCGTCCGGCGGCTGGGACAGGCCCGTCGCCGCGCGATCTCAAGAGATAGCGTAGCTAGGCCGACGCTTCGGATTTCTTCAGACCTTCTTCGAGGCGGCGCTGATATTCGCTCTCTATCGCAAGAACGTGCTGATAGACGTTGTCGAGTTCTTCCTTGCGCGCCTCGTCTTGCGCTTCCTCGACCCATGTTGCGAACTCCTCGCGCAACGTGAAGAGAACGTCGAGGCCGCCTTTGATCTCGCTGAGTTCCTGCTCGGTGGGCGGCTCGTTAGCGGTGGACATCGGGATCGCCTTGGTCGTTGCGTGTGCCGGTCGATATATCACCGGGCGCCGCCTCCGCAAAGGTATTGAGAATTGGTTTTCGGCGTGTCGCGGATGGCCGCTTTCGCGGCCATGACGGGTGGGGCCTATGCGCTGAACTCACCCACCCATCAGCTTCGGAAGGAAGCTTTCGTTTGCGGCGCGAAGTTCGGACAGGGGCAAAGCGACTTCGCCAGTAAGCGCGATGGCGTTGCCGCCAACGCGGCCGACGATACGGGCGGGCAGTTCGAGCAGCCGGGCACGCTCCAACACTTCTTCGGCCTTCTGCGGCGTGACCTCGACGACGTAGCGGCCCTGATCTTCACCGAACCAGACTGCGTGCGACGGAATCTTGCCCTCATAGGCGAAGAGTTCGACGCCTAGGCCCGAGGCTTCGCGCGACAGACCGTTTTTGCCGCCAGCGAGCGCCATTTCGGCGATGGCGACGAGAAGTCCGCCATCGGAGCAATCGTGCACGGCCAGCGCGCGGCCCTCGCGGATCAGCGTGCGGATCAGACGGCCCGCCTTGATTTCGGAATCGAGATCAACGGGCGGCGGCGCACCTTCGAACTTGCCCGCCGCGTATTGCTGATAGAGCGACTGACCGAGGTGGCCTTCCTCGCGGCCGATCACGATCAGCATGTTGCCATCGTGCTTCAGGCGGATGTCGGCGAGCTTGGATGAATCCGGCACGAGACCGACGCCGCCAATGGCCGGGGTCGGTGGAATGCCGACGCCGTTGGTCTCGTTGTAAAGCGAGACGTTGCCGGACACGACGGGATAGGCCAATGCAGTGCAGGCTTCTGCCATGCCGCGGCAGCTCGCGACGAACTGGCCCATGATCTCGGGCCGCTCGGGATTGGCGAAGTTCATGTTGTCGGTGATGGCGAGCGGATCGGCGCCGACGGCCGTCAAATTGCGCCACGTCTCGACGACCGCCTGCTTCGTGCCTTCTTCCGGATCGGCAGTGACGTAGCGGGGCGTGACATCGCACGCGACGGCAATAGCCTTCTTGGTGCCGTGGATGCGAACGACGCCGGCATCGCCGCCGGGACGGCCGATGGTGTCGCCCATCACCATGTGGTCGTATTGTTCCCAGATCCAGCGGCGAGAGGCGAGGTGATGGCTCGCCATCAAATCCTTCAGCGTGCCGACGATCGAGTTTGGCGCGGGCACCCATTCTGGCAGGATCTTCGCGGGCTTTTTCGGCTCGATATAAGGGCGGGTGTATTGCGGCGCCGAGTTGGCGAGCACGGGCACCGGCAGGTCGGCTTCGACGTTGCCCTTATGCATGATGATCATGCGCTGGGTATCGGTTGTCGTGCCGATGACGGCGAAGTCGAGGCCCCATTTCTCGAAGATGGCTTTCGCGTCGTCCTGACGCTCGGGCTTCAGGATCATCAACATGCGCTCTTGCGATTCCGAGAGCATCATTTCGTAAGCGGTCATGCCGGTTTCGCGCTGGGGCACGAAATCAAGATTGAGTTCGATGCCGACGCCGCCTCTGTCGGCCATCTCGGACGTCGACGAAGTCAGGCCCGCCGCGCCCATGTCTTGAATAGCGATGATGCTGTCCGTCGCCATCAATTCGAGACAGGCTTCGATCAGCAGCTTTTCGGTGAAGGGGTCGCCGACCTGAACGGTCGGGCGCTTTTCATCGGATTTGTCGTCGAATTCGGCGGAGGCCATCGTGGCGCCGTGGATGCCGTCGCGTCCGGTCTTCGAGCCGACGTAGACGACGGGCAAGCCAACGCCCTTGGCGGCGGAATAGAAGATCTTGTCCGTCCTCGCGAGGCCAACGCACATGGCGTTGACGAGGATGTTGTTGTTGTAGCCTTCGTCGAAATTCGTTTCGCCGCCGATGGTCGGAACGCCGGTGCAGTTGCCGTAGTGGGCAATGCCCGCGACGACACCCGAGACGAGTTGCTTCGTCTTAGCGTGATCGGGGCTGCCAAAGCGTAGCGCGTTCATGTTGGCGACCGGCCGCGCGCCCATCGTGAAGACGTCGCGCATGATGCCGCCGACGCCGGTCGCGGCGCCCTGGAACGGCTCGATGTAGGAGGGGTGGTTGTGGCTCTCCATCTTGAAGACGACGGCGTCACCGTCTCCGAGATCGACGACGCCCGCGTTCTCGCCCGGTCCCTGGATGACCTGCGGGCCGGACGTCGGCAGGGTCTTCAACCAGACGCGGGACGATTTATACGAACAGTGCTCGCTCCACATGACCGAGAAGATGCCGAGCTCGCAAATCGAGGGCTCGCGGCCGAGGATTTCGAGCAGACGGGCGTACTCGTCCGGCTTCAGGCCGTGTTCGGCAACGATTGCAGGGGTGATCTTGCTGGTGGTGGTCGTCTCGGTCATCAGGATCTCGCCGGGCGCTTGAATTGCGACCGCTTATATGGGGTCGGTGCCGATTTGTCGCCTTTGGGGGGCTCCGAGCCCAATGGCCAAACGTCGCGATGGTTTTAATCTCTCTCCCCTCGGGAGCAGCCAAGGAGCGCGGCTTACTTCGCGTGGTTGGCGAGCCACGCGTTCATCCCGGCGATTTCGCTCTCCTGCGCCTTGACGATGTCTTCGGCGAGTTTCCGCATCTCGGGGTCCTTGCCGTACTGCAATTCGACTTTCGCCATATCGATTGCGCCTTGGTGATGCGGGATCATGCCTTTGACGAAATCGACATCGGCGTCGCCGGTGAAGGACATCGTCATGTCCTTGTGCATCTTCTGGTTCGCAGCCTCGAAGGCCTTCGATGAGGGGGCGGTCTCGGCTGAGGTCGCGCCCATGTCCATCTGCATGTGATCCATGGATTTCATATCCATGTCTTCGGCGGCGGCGGGCGTGGCGGCGAAAAGGCCGAGGCAAAGAAAAGCGGCGATGGATTTCACGGCGGATGTCCTTCGGGCGTTTCAGCTATGGAATATGGTCGGATATGGGAATTTCCCGGCGAGACGTAACCCTGTGACGTCGATCGACCTTATAACGGCGGCTTGTATGATTGTCGCGGACCTCCGGCGACGCAGAGCTTTGCGACGTCCATGAACCCGAAATGAACTTCTACGGTCTTGCCCTGCGGCGGCTCAGCGCTGTGATCCGCGCATCTCAGAGTTGCGGCGATGTGCCATTTTATTTAGCAGAATCTGCGCCCTATATGCCTCCTGATTTGGCAATGTCGGCGAACGGAGGATTGTCTCCGCATCGCCGTCTGAGGGTTCGGAAGGAAGTTTCCAATGTCATCCCGCAAGTTCGTCGATCGCCGGTCGCTGTTCGCGGACGTTTCATTCGCGGATCTATGGCGCGCGGTGCGATATCGCCAGAGCGGCGGCCTGCAGGCCCTTCCGGGGGCGCTCGAAGTCGCGCATGCGTCGCGCTTCGTCGCACAGTCGCAGTTGCTCGCGTCCGACGCCGCGGCCGAGGCTCCGCGAGCTTCGGATCTCCGGCAGGCGGCCTGAACCTTCCTTGTCCCACTCCGGACTTCTGCCCAGCGATCGGGCAGATTGGCACTTTCCGTCCTACCCGTTCGGACTGTGACCGTTTCGCGCTGCAAAAGGCGCAATTCGGGTTTGCGGTGAATGGGGATTTTGCGTGTGAGGTCAGTAGGTTATTTAGTCAGTTGAATGACGACGCTACGTCCAGGCCTTTGGCGTGGATTTGAACATAGATCAATGACGGCGGGTTCGGGGCGGTGCTTCGGGTAGTCCGGCAAGGTTTTAAGGTTCGTCCGCACGTAGTGTTTATCGCAACTGCGAATTATCGGCAGCGGGTTGCCTCGACGCTTCCAAGTCCACGCTTGCAAGCCGTTTGAGCAAAGGGAGGGGGTTACAACTCTCTCCCTTTTTTTATTTTCCATTAAGCACTGATTTCATTGGTTATTCTTGATACCCCCCGCGACCTAGCCGCGCTGTGGGGCGCGCATGATAGAGCTGCTCGGCGCCCCCTGGCGGACCGTCCGCGGATCACCTATCTACACTGTAGAAGAAAGCGGCCCGGGGGCTAATCCCGGGAGTTAGGCGGGGGTCATCCCTGCCGGCTAGCTCAAAACAGGTGATATTATGAAGGCCATCGTGTTCGCTGTATTCAATTCGCTGTCGTTTGGCTCTACGCCCGCCAGTAGGAATCAGCGGCGCGGGAACGCCCGCTAATCAGTGGACGTTTGACTGCACGAGGAAGGAGCCGCGAGGCTCCTTTTTTGTTTCTGGGGGCTTTTGTTTGTGTCCGGCGCCGCGCGTTCCGCGAGCCGGCCGCCACGTGCGGGAAGTTATTGCCAGCGGCCGGAGAGGGCTGGAGCCGAGCGGACATTCAGGAAGATGATTTCCGGACGGAGGCGTGGCGCTGACGCCATCGCGATGATGCGTTTTTCGGTGAGGCGCCGCAGGCTGCGCGAGAGCTGCAGGTAAAGCTGCTTCATGCGAATGAGGCGCATGCTACTGGGCGCTGGGAATTTTTGTTCGCGGTCGATCATTTCGCGGATGCGAGCGGCGCGATCGAGAAGGACCAAGAAGCGACGGGACATGAACTTTCCTCCGGTTCGGAATGATGGAGGTATGTCCGGCGAAAGACTCAAAGCACCGGGCACACCCGATGCGGTCCGACATCGCAACACCATCAAGGTACTGCCAGAGGGGCCCGGTTCCGCAATCTCCCAATGACTTAGGTGGGCTTCGGCGGTGCGCAAGTGAGGGTTCGCAAATGCCACCGAAAGATCACAATTGACCGCCGCGCGACGCCGGTCATGCCGACGGCGGGATCACCCCCGCATGGTCGATCCGCATGAATGGGGCTCCCAGTCCGCATTGGATCATTGCGGCGGTGCGGCATAAGTAAGGGCCTCCGTTCCTAGGTCCTCCCAACTTTTTCCGGCTCCATGCTTGCGACCCTTCTGATCGTTCTGCCTATATTTGCGCTCGTGCTTGCCGGGTGGCTGGCACGCCGCATCGGCGTCCTTGGACCCAACGCGACGACGGAGCTAAACAGGTTCGTCGTCTATCTGGCGCTGCCAGCGCTGCTTTTCGACATCACGAGCCACGCGCATTGGGCCGATCTCTGGCAGCCAGGTTTCATCGCTGTGTTCGGCATCGCCACGGCGCTGATCTTCGCCGCGACGGTCGTCATCCGCGCGCGAGGGACCAGGCACCTGGCGGATGCCGCAATCGACGGGCTCGGCGCCGGATACGCCAACACGGCCTACATCGGATTTCCGATCACGCTTGCCGTTCTCGGCCATCAAGCCATGGCGCCGACGACGATCGCGTCGATCATCACGGTTTGCGTGCTGTTCGGTATCGCGATCATCTTGATCGAAATCGGGCTGCAGAGCGAGGCGCGGGCTCTGCATCTTGCGATGAAGGCCGGCCGGTCGCTGGTTCGCAACCCGCTTCTCGTCGCTCCGGTGTTGGGGGCGCTATTTCCGATCACCGGATTTGACGTGCCAGCTGCGGCGGAGCCGTTCCTCAAAATGCTCGGTGGCGCGGCGTCGCCGTGTGCGCTTGTTGCGCTCGGACTGTTTCTCGCAGCGAAGACGGAGGCAGGCGCCGGTACGACGGCCACGACGGCGATGCTCGTCGGATTGAAGCTTGTGGTGCATCCGATCATCGCGTGGGTGCTTGCGTGCATGGTTTTCGATCTGACGCCGGAACTGACGCGGACCGCCGTCTTGCTCGCGGCGCTGCCGACGGGAACGGGGCCGTTCATGCTTGCTGAGTTTTACGGGCGCGAGGCGGCCGTCACGTCGCGCGTTATTCTCGTCTCGACAGTGATCTCGGTGCTGACAGTGTCCGCATATCTCGCGATGTCGGCGTGAGCGACGCGCTTTAGGCGGCGGCTTCCAGCGTCGAAAGCAGGATGCTTTCGAAGACGCGGCGGCCGTCGGTGCCGCCGAGTGCCGTTTCGTAGAGCCGTTCGGGATGGGGCATCATACCGAGCACGCGGCCGGTCTCGTTGGTGATGCCGGCGATGTTGCGCTGGGCGCCGTTCGGGCACGTTTCCGCGCCGACGTTGCCATCGGCATCGGCATAGCGGAATGCAATCCGGCCTTCGCCTTCGAGACGGTCGAGCGTCTCGCTGTCGGCGAAATAGTTGCCTTCGCCGTGCGCGATCGGAACCTTGATCACTTCGCCCTTACGATAGCACTTCGTGAAGAACGACTGATCGTTCTCGACCTTGAGAAGCACGTCGCGGCAGATGAAGTTCAGCGAGGCGTTGCGCAGGAGCGCGCCGGGGAGAAGGCCCGCCTCGCATAGAATCTGAAAGCCGTTGCAGATGCCGATGACCGGCGTTCCAGCTTTGGCCTTGGCGACAACGTCCTTCATGATCGGCGAGTGGGCGGCCATCGCACCGCAGCGAAGATAGTCGCCGTAGGAAAAACCGCCCGGCAATACGATCACGTCGGACGATGGGACGCTGGCGTCGCCGTGCCAGACCATCTTCGGCGCGAACCCCGTGACGCGCGCAATCGCGGTTTCGACGTCGCGGTCGCAGTTCGATCCGGGAAAGACGATGACGGAAGCGCGGAGCATCCTGGATAGCCTCGGTTAGCAGGTATGATCGCTGACAGGTGTCAATGATTGTCTAGTGTCAGGTAATGCGACTCCGGCCGTATGTCCACTTGCCGACCCGTCGCGGCAGGGGCGTCAGCGCGCGAGCGGCGAAGCTTCCCGCTTCTGGCGCTCGACTTCGGCGCGGGAGGCGTTGGTCAGTCTGGTGTCCTCAGTCTTCACGTCGGCCATGAACGCCGCGAATTGCGCCTTGTCGCCGTAGCCACAGACTTTGCTCTGCGCTGTCCAGACGCCCGTGACCTGCTTCAGGAACTTCCGCAAGACGACGGCGGGATGCGCGGGTTGGCCCCGTTCGGTAAAGGTGATTTCGACGCGCCAGGCATCGGGGGCGTTGACCGTTATGGTATTACCGCTGGCGCCGTTTCCTCGTTCTGCTCCGGGCAGCCACTCCGTCCATTGGTGAAGCCCCTCGAAGCCTATGCTGCAATCGAGATCAGGCGGAGACGGGTGCGCGGAATCGGATAACGCTTGGAATGACCCAAGGGCGACTACGGCAACTCCGATCCGTAGCGCTGGGTGCATCGATCAGCCGATTTCGTAGCTGTAGTTCTCGATCACGGTGTTGGCGAGAAGGTCTTTGCACATCTGCTCAACCATGGCCTTGGCCTTGTCCGGATCGCTCTCCGAAAGATCGACTTCGATATACTTGCCTTGGCGTACGTCGCCGACACCGGCGATGCCGAGTCCCTTGATCGCGCCTTCGATGGCTTTGCCCTGAGGATCGAGCACGCCGTTCTTCAATGTGATTTTGATGCGTGCCTTCATAAGAAGTCCGGTTTTGTCATGCCGGCCGAAGCGAAAAGCCGGTATCCAGCGATGAGCTTGGCGATGTGGCGGAGGTCCTGGATCCCGGATCGGCCAATGGGCCGTCCGGGATAACAGGATCAGAGCTTTTAGTTCGGCTTGCCGTTAACCGGCGCGATCGGGCCGTTGGAGGCCGTGTTCGAGGCGACCAGCACGGGGCCGGCGCCGCGAGGACGCGGGGTCTCGGTCAGAACGCCGAGACGACGCGCAACTTCCTGATACGCTTCGAGGACGCCGCCGAGGTCACGACGGAAGCGATCCTTGTCGAGTTTGTCGCCCGACTGGACGTCCCAGAGACGGCAGCAATCGGGGCTGATCTCGTCAGCAAGAACGATGCGGACCTGCTCGTTGTCGTAGTAGCGGCCGAATTCGACCTTGAAGTCGATCAGACGGATGCCGATGCCGAGGAACAGGCCGACGAGAAAATCATTGATGCGCAGCGCGAGCTGCATGACTTCGTCGATTTCCTGCGGCGTCGCCCAACCGAACGCGGTGATGTGCTCTTCCGAGACCATCGGGTCGTTCAGTTCGTCTTTCTTGTAGTAGAACTCGATGATCGAGCGCGGCAACTGCGTGCCTTCCTCGAGGCCGAGGCGCGTTGAGAGCGAGCCCGCAGCGACGTTGCGCACGACGACTTCGAGCGGAATGATTTCAACTTCGCGGATCAACTGTTCGCGCATGTTGATGCGCTTCATGAAATGCGTCGGAACTCCGATCTCGCCGAGTTTCACGAAGATATATTCAGAGATGCGATTGTTTAGAACGCCCTTGCCTTCGATCAACGCGTGCTTCTTCGCGTTGAAGGCGGTTGCGTCGTCCTTGAAGTGCTGGATGAGGGTGCCGGGCTCGGGTCCTTCATAAAGGACCTTTGCCTTACCCTCGTAAATGCGCCGACGCTTGTTCATTCCTGGACCTCTGAGGATCAACAGATTGCTCTCACTCATTGCGATAACGGATCTTCTCACGAGTTCGTACGCTGACGCTGACGCCTTGATTTTCCAACGTGTTTTCTTCATGTCGGGAATGAAGTGGCGCACCTTTTCGCGCTCGGGTGTCTTGGGCGGACACTAGCCGAACGAGGGGGGCGACACAATGTAGACCATGAGCCGCAGCATCCCTTATGGTGTCTAAAAGCCAAGCCGTTGATTTAGCTCAGAGCGCACGGTAACGCTGCCTTAGATATGCATTAGGTGGGCATCTGCAATACCCGTGTAGCGTGCGAATTAACAGTAAATACAATCAATGGTCACGCCCCCGGTGGGCGCCCGGGAGATCAGGGAGGAGCATGAAATGACGACCTTCGACGAGCGTGAGAAGGGTTTCGAGAGCAAATTTGCCTATGACGAGGGGCTTCGCTTCAAAGCTGAGGCGCGGCGCAACAGGGCTGTTGCGGAGTGGGCCGGTGCGAAGCTCGGTCTCGTTGGCGAGGCGCTTGACGCTTACGTCAAAGAGGTGCGCAAAGCCGACCTCGTGGAAAAGGGCGACGACGATGTCTTCCGGAAAGTGAAGGCCGACCTCGCGGCGAAGGGCATCGCCGTCGACGACACGGAAATTCGTTCGTTCATGGCCGAATCTTTCGCGAAGGCGGTTACGGATATTCAGAATAGCTAAGTCTTTTGTTTGCGCCCGGCTCTCCCGTTGCGGGAGCCGGTTGCCGGGCGCGGCGCGTCAACCCAATTTTTTCAAAAATTGTCCGAACTGCAAAAGACCTTCGGGCCACGGACCGTGACCCGAAGCAATGTTGATGTGGCCGCTTTCGCCAGCGTCGCTGATCGTTGCGCCCCATTTTCCGGCAAGGTATTCGGCGCGCGCGAAGCTGCAATAGAGATCGTTGTTGGCGACGACGACGTGCGAGGGAAACGGGAGCCGCCGCGTGGGCATCGTTTCGAAGCCGCGTGTGCCCTTTTCGGGCGGCCAGCGCTTGCCGCCGGTGTCCGGCCAGAAATTGGCGTAGTCGAGATCGGACGGAGCAACGAGAAACGCGCCGATGACGCCGTTACGCTTCAGTTTATCCGCCGCAAAGACGACAGCGGGTACGCCGACGGAATGCGCGACGACAACGACGGGCTGGGTAGTGCCGCCGGCGAATTTCGCCATCCGGTCGCCCCAGCTTTCGACGTCGGGATTTTCCCAATCGAGCTGAATGACGCGGCGCGCGGTCTTGAGATTGCGTTCCCATCGGCTTTGCCAATGATCGGGGCCGGAATCTTGCCAGCCGGGAACGATGAGGATGTCGACTTCGGATGTTTTCATGGATGACTGTGTGCTTAACCGACCGGGCCGTTCGTGAAAAGAGCGGCAGAGAGACCTAGATCGGGCCGCCTGGCGTGACCGGCCCGATCCTGGCCATTTTCCTTACCAGCGTCGTGGACCTCGGCGAAGCTGGAGCCCGGCCTCGCGGACTTTTCTATCGGCCTCGCGTGCTCGCCGTTCGGCGCTGCAAAGTTCATCCTCAAGGATCAGGCGTTGGGCGAGGCTCGGGTCGCCGACGTCGATGGTTATCGCCAGATCGCCGCCAGCCGTAATCCGCGAGGACAAAGCCAGGTGATGGCCGCGATATAGAATTTGCTGATAGGCGACTTCGATACCGCGCTGGTTTTTCAAAATGGCGCGGATCGCAAGCAACGCGACGTTACCGATGTGGCTGCCGAGCCGTTCGCTGACTTTGCGTGAGGGTTGAATGTAAACGGGAAGATTGGATCGGACCATTGCAGGTTTCCTTCGCAGACGCACAAACGCGCAAGCGGAATTGCTTGGCGCGGCGGAGGCGTTGCGGAAGTCGGCTGCTAATCGGTCATAGGGTCTCTCGTGCTTGATGCGTTTGCCGGTATTGGCCGCCGATAGCAAAAATTTCTCTCGGCATAGAATGCCTAAATACCAACATTGCGGCATCTCCGGGGACAAAAGATCCAGCGGAGCGGTGTTCAGTTCGGGAACCGCGCAGGGGGCATGACGTTGCGCGATGAGGAACTGTTCATAGGCCGAGGAGACGCCCCCAATGAAGATCACGAATCTCGAAGACCTGTTCAACCATACGCTCGAAGATATTTATTTTGCCGAAACGAAGCTTGTCAAAGCGCTGCCGAAAATGGCGAAGGCGTCGGATTCTCCAGCGCTTGCCAAAGCCTTCATGGGTCATCTTGAGGAGACCAAGGAGCATGTGACGCGCCTTGAGCAAGTGTTCGAAAAGCTCGGCCGCAATGCCAAGGCTACGGAGTGTCCAGCGATTAAGGGCATTCTAACCGAGGGCGATGAACTGATGTCGGAGATCAAGGACGCCGATACGCGCGATGCGGCGATGATCGCGGCCGGACAAGCGGCCGAGCATTACGAGATCACCCGTTACGGTACGCTCGTTTCGTGGGCGAAGCTTCTCGGTCACAAGGACATCGCGACCATCCTCGAAAAGACGCTCAAAGAAGAATACGGCGCCGACGACAAGCTGACGAAGCTCGCGGAAGGGCGGCTCAACAAGGAAGCCGCCTGAGTATTTCGCCTGCATTACTAGGAAGCGTGCCCTCACCATCGTCGTGCCGACGAACGTCGGGATGACGATGTGAGGCGTCCGTTTCGGTCATCTAGCGCTTATCGTCCATCGCGAGCGGCGGCTGAAGCGGGGCTGAGACGAGATAGAGAACGTAGGTCGCTCCGCTGGTGCTGCCGTTGTTACGGGTCAGCGTGGCGACCTTGCTGATGTTGGCGAACTTCTTCCGCAGAAGCGGGAGATCGACGCGTCGTTCGAGTTCAACGTAGAGCGCGGGCTTGGAAAGCAGTGCATCCGGCAACGGCGGCAGGAAGATATACCGGATGCGCTCGTCGAGCTGAGCAACTTCGCTCCGACCTTTGATGCCCATCATAAGCTGGCCGGTCGTCGCGTAGCTCGATGTTGCGAGCCATGCCGCGCCCGTTTCCTCGCGCGTTTTTTCGATGGCATCGGAGAGGGCCGGCCAACCGCGCATCTGCTCCGTTGGATCTTTCGCCGATTGAAAAAGGGGATGAAGCGCGTGAATGTAGACGAGCGCGGTCGTGGCGAAGCCGAGTGCCAGGGCGCCGACGAATGCCGCGCGCCGCCAAGCCATGGGCACCACAGTTAGGCCGAGCGCGGCGCAAATCGCGAAAAACGGATAGAGCGGCCCTGGCCAGTTACCTTGCACGCGGTCATGGAGTGCGTGGATGCAGAAATAGAGCAGCATCGGCACGATTGCCGCCGCGAGCAAAACATCGCTTTGGCGGCGCTGCGAGATCGCGGCGCGTATAACGCCGATGAAACCGACCAGCGCCAGCGTCGCGATCAGCGGGCTCTCAAGCAGCGCGAAGCCACCGATCAACTCTATCAGGTAGCTCAATCCAGCGGAGCCGCCGTGGGCGACGCGTCCGAACTGTTTGGTGAAGGATGCCCAGTCGTGCTCGGCGTTCCAGATGACAACGGGGCTGGCGACGAGCGCCGCGATGATGCCGCCGATCCAGAGTTCGGGGGCGCGGAACCATTTGCGATTTTCGGGAGTCGCCAGCAGCCAGAGCAGGATCGTACCGCCGAGGAAAAGGTTGGTATATTTTGACAGAAGGCCGAGACCGGCGAAGAGGCCGATCGCCAGCCACCATTTTGCGTTTCGGCCGCGATCGAGTTCGGCGATGCCCCAAACGACGAGCCCTGCGAAAAGTACGGACGGCAGATCGGGCGTAACGATGATGCCGCCGACCGCGAGGAGCGGCATCGCCAGCATGATCCAGACGGCGCAGCGCGCGATGTCCGGTCCGTAAAGCAGCAATGCCGTTCGCCAAAGCACCGCCGCGCCCGCGAGCACGATGAGCGGCGCGAGCAGGCGCACGCCGAGGGTGCCGTCACCGGCGAGGGCGCGTCCGGCTCCGATGATCCAGGCGACCATCGGCGGGTGATCGAGGTAGGAGAGTGACGGCGCCAGCGACCAGATTCGATAGTAGGCTTCGTCGTCGACGAGGCCGGTATAGCTCGCGATCGCGAGGCGGACGACGGTCAGTCCGAGCGCAGCGGCGAGCAGAAGATTGTTCGCGGCTCGGCTGTCGCGAATTTTCGCGTCCGCCGGGGCGGCGACTGGCGTCGAAGCGGCGACCATCAGCGCCGCCAGGTGATCGCGGAACTGACGGCGTAGTTGAAGACCGAAGCCATTAACGCGCCGGCGATGCCCGCGCGCCACCAGTTCGGATCGTGATTGTAGACGAGGTCGGCGACGCCGATGTTGGCGAGTGCGCCGACGCTGCAGACGACATAAAAGGTCAGCAGGCCGCGGACCGCTTCAACGCCGCTCAAGCGACGATCGCGGAAGGTCAGGCCGTTGTTCAGGAAGAAATTGAACGTCATGGCGACGAAAGAGGCGAAGATCTGGGCCACATTGAATGATGCGCCGCCCAGGATGATCGCGCTTCGGAGCGCCGCCAAATGAATGATGAGACCCGTCGCGCCGACGAAGGCGAAAAGGAAAAAGCGGGGAGGCACCCAGTTGCCGGAAACCTTGGCGAGAAGCAGCCCGAGGAAATCTGCGATTACGAGACCGTCGAGCTTCGATTTTCCGACTTTTCGCGGCCGGAACACATACGGCTTTTCGGAAACGCGGACGCCTGACGGGACGGACGCAAGAATATCGAGAAGAAGCTTGAAGCCGCCGGGCGATAGCTTCGGCGCGACGGTGTCCATGATGTTTCGCTTCAGCATGAAAAAGCCGCTCATCGGATCGCTGACGTTGGTGTGAAGCAGCGCGTTCGTGAGCTTGGTCGCGAGGATGCTCGACAGGCGCCGCGTTTCCGAGAAGCCGGCCTCGGCGTCGCCCGATTGGTCATAGCGGGTGCCGATGACGATATCCGACTTGCCACTTTCGATGTCTTGCAGCATGGCGATCAGAAGTTTTTCGTCGTGCTGGAGGTCGGCGTCGACGACCGCCACGATGTCGGCGCTGGCGGCGAGCATGCCTTCGATCACGGCCCCTGCCAGGCCGCGACGACCCACCCTGCGCATGGCGCGGACGCGACCGTCCTGTTCGCCGATTGCGCGGATGACGGCTGTCGTGCCGTCGGGGCTGTCGTCATCGACGAAGATGACCTCCCAACTGATGCTGACCAGGGCCGCATCGAGGGCCGCGATCATCGATGCGATGTTGCCCGCTTCGCAATAGGTGGGAATGACGACGGAGAGACGCGGGCGGGCCACGGGGGCCGTCGCGTGTGTTCCGGCGAATGGGATCGCGGATGCCTGGGTAGTGATTTTCACTTGGGGATCGGAGGTCACCACGGGCTCCATTGAGCCAATGGATCTGGTCCGGGTTGGGCGTCGACGGCAACCTTTCGCGCGATCGCCTTAAACAGCAGATAAATGCAGGCGACCGTCAGGGCCATCGTGACGCCGGCAAAAATCACGTCGGATAGGAAATGCGCGCCCTGCGATAAGCGTATGAGGCCGGAGAAGAAGCCAACTAGAACGCCGGCTGCGATGAGCCTGCGGCCACGACCCGGAAAGAGAAAAGCGGCCGCGAAGAACGCCGCGTACATCATCGAGGCTTCGCCCGCGACGAACGAACAATTGCGGTCACATTGATCGGACGGCACGAGCGGCAAAGTATAGGTTTTCGAGCCGCCGAACTCGGTGATATGGACCGGCCGAGCGCGTCCCCAATTGTCCTTGAGGATGAGGTTGCCGACAATCAACGGGCCCATCACGAGGCATAGGGCGAGGAAGAGCCACTTCAGGAAGCCCAGCCCGAACACGGGACGTTTGAGAATGAGCGACGCCATAAGTCCGATCGCGTTGAGGATGCAGACGCCGACGAACGAGACGTAGAGGAACAAGCGCACGACGTCGGGGATGGTTCTCGGCGGTCCGCCGGAGAATATCCCGCTGCCCTTTCCGGCGAAGACGCCGCCGCCTTTGTAAAAGTACTCGGACGTTTTTATGTCGATCTGGGGAAATGCAAAAAACAGGACGCCGGAGACGGCACCCACAATGAGCGCGCCCCAAATGAGCAACGAGACGTTGCCGTTCGCGTCTTGGTCCTGAAGTTCAGCTCGAGATAGTGCCGTGGTCATCGTCCCCATCGGGTTCGCTGCTTTCCGTCCGAGGTTCGCTTAGACTTTCGATTTGAAGATGTCACGCATAAGCATTTCGCGCACCATCTGGCCTAGGCCGCGCCTTGCTCTATGGGACGTGCCTGCTCACCGTTCAGCGTATCGAACAGAATCTGGATGCTGGCGGCCGTAATGGCCATCAGGACGCCTGCAAAAATGACGTCCGATAGGAAATGTCCGCCCTGAGACATTCGCATGAGGCCCGCAAGGCTGCCGGATACAATGCCGAGCCTGACGAAATTGCGCGAGCGGGATTTGAACATCAGGGCTGCGGCAAACATTACGATGAAAATCGACGAAGCCTCGCCCGATACGAATGAACAGTTGTAATCGCACTGACCCGAGGGAGGAAACGGCGCCGTGAATGCCTTTGAGCCATCGAATTCAACGATGTCGCGGGGGCGGGCGCGGCCCCAATGGTCCTTGAAGCCGATGTTGGCGACGACGAGTGGGCCGGTTATCAGGCAGAGAGCAATAAAGAGCCACTTGCCAACGGTCAGGTCGAGCCACGGACCGGCGTTCCGTGCCGCCATCACCAGTCCGAGGATGGTTACCGCACAGATCAGGTAGAAAAAAATGTTAAACGCCAATCGGATAGACGGGATCAGGAAGCCGGCGTTGCCGATGAAATGGCGGTCGCCCAGATAGAACAGACGCGCCAAAGTCAAGTCTATGCCGGGCGCAACCGTAAAGAGGACCAGCGCCAGACCCCCGACGATCAGCGCGCCCCTCAGCATAGCGCTTGCCGTGACGTACGGTTGGACGTCCGTCTCGTCGACGCCATCCAGGCGCTCGTCCGAGTCGAAAACAAACTTCGGCGCCCACATCACCAACTATCCCGACTAACCCCCGACCTGAGGGAAAATCGTCAGCAGACGTGTCAGCGGCGTGTCAGTTTTCTTACTATTTGGTGACGTTGGTCGATTAACAGCCGATCAGTCGGTTCAATAGCTCCCGAATACGCGCCGGAAAATCGTATCGACGTGGGCGGTGTGGTAGTCGATGTCGAACATGGCATCGAGGTCGCCGGGCGCAATCTTCGCCGTCACGTCCGGGTCCGACTTGAGTTCGGTCAGGAAGTCCTTGCCGAATTCCCACGTCTTCATGGCGTTACGCTGAACGAGAGCATAGGCGTCCTCGCGGCTGACACCGGACTGTGTCAACGCGAGCAAGATGCGCTGGGAATTGTGCAGGCCGCCAAGCTTGTCGAGGTTCTTCTTCATGTTCTCGGGGTAGACGACAAGCTTCTCGATGACGCCCGCGAGGCGTGCGAGCGCGAAGTCGAGGGTGACGGTCGCGTCCGGCCCGATCATCCGCTCGACGCTCGAATGAGAGATATCGCGCTCGTGCCAGAGGGCGACGTTCTCCATGGCGGGGATGGCGTAGGCTCGGACCATCCGTGCCAGACCGGTCAAATTCTCGGATAGCACCGGGTTGCGCTTGTGCGGCATCGCCGACGAGCCTTTTTGGCCAGGCGAGAAATACTCTTCCACTTCGAGCACTTCCGTCCGCTGCAGATGCCGGATCTCGATTGCGAGACGTTCGATGCTGGACGCGACGACGCCGAGGGTCGCGAAGTACATGGCGTGGCGGTCGCGCGGAATGATTTGCGTGGAGACCGGTTCGGGAACGAGGCCCATCTTCTCGGCGACGTATTCCTCGATGCGCGGGTCAATGTTGGCGAAGGTGCCGACGGCGCCGGAGATGGCGCAGGTCGCGACTTCCTTTCTCGCCGCGACGAGACGCTCACGCGAGCGCTGGAACTCGGCATAGGCAAAGGCGAGCTTAATGCCGAACGTCGTCGGCTCGGCATGAATGCCGTGGCTGCGGCCGATAGTGACTGTATTCTTGTGTTCGAACGCCCGCGTCTTGAGGGCCGCGAGCAGACGGTCGATATCGGCGATCAGCAGGTCGGCGGCGCGCACCAACTGGACGTTGAGGCAGGTGTCGAGGACGTCCGACGACGTCATCCCCTGGTGGACGAAGCGGGCTTCCGGGCCGACATGCTCAGCGAGGTGGGTCAGGAACGCGATCACGTCATGTTTCGTAACGGCTTCGATTTCGTCGATCCGTTTTACGTCGAAAACGGCGGCCGAGCCTTTTTCCCATATCTTTTTTGCCGCAGCCTCCGGAATTATTCCAATCTGGGCGCTCGCGGTGGCGGCGTGGGCCTCAATCTCGAACCAGATGCGGAAGCGGGTTTCGGGCTCCCAGATGCGGGTCATCTCGGGGCGGGAGTAACGGGGAATCATTCAGCTAGATCCTTGATGCGATGCGGGAGGCGTAGCAGACGGGCCACTCCGCATCAATCACGCGAGGCGAAATCCCGAAGACTTGCGGGTGGTCCCGTGAAAGCGGCGAATGCTGCTCTGCACCTAATGCTTTGCAATAATTTGTGAAGAGATATCCAAATGTCGCCAGTCTATCGCCACGAATAGCTGAGCTAATTCCCACCATATGAGGGTGGCAATTCAGTTTCTTGTTCAGCTAATATTCAGGGCAGTTTAGCCACACTTATAAAATTCGTCGGACGACGTCTGATTATCGCGTTCTATTCGACGATAGGTGGGCCTAGATTGGTAGGCCCAAGGGAGTAATGAGTCGGGGCGTACGCGGATGGTTTATCCAACTCCGGGCGCTTCAATAAAAACCAAAGCGGGAGACTACAATCACATGTCGCAACAGATGGGCAGCGGAGAGCTTGCTGAATTGGTCCATCAAATGGAACAATCGGAAGACGATCCGCGCCAATGCTATGCACTGGTGAGGGAAAGAATTAGCGCGTTTCGCGATTCGGGCCGGGATATACCCGACGAATTGTCGAAACTCGAAAGGCAACTCATGACGGAATGCATGCTGGCCTCTCAAGGCCGCTGATATTCGTTATAGTGCAGGCGTATGAGAGCCTGCACTTGCATGCCTCTTTCCGTCCGATCAATTTCCAATTGATCGAGATTTATTGGTTTGGGCTGGCCGGCGCGAGTATTCGCGCAAGGCGGCCTTTTTTTATGCGGTGGCCACATGAACCTTGAGGTGGACGGCTACACGATTATGCCCGGCTAAAGGACGTTGTGGGTGCCGTCGCAATAGGGTTCGTCGTCGGTGGCTTTGCAGCCGCAGATATTGAACGTGCCCGTGCGCTCGGGAACAAAACGCATCGGTTCGAAGGAGGTGCCTTCGTGGGAGCCGTCGCAGAAAGGCTGGGTCTTCGAACGGCCGCAGCGGCAGTACCAGTATTCCTGACCTTCGGTCAGTTCGACCTGGTAGGGGCCAGTCTGGGCGACGACGGCCTCGTCGGACATATGCATGCTCCATCATGGGCTTGGGGACCGGGTCCCCTGGCTCGCTCGAAAGTTCGAATTCGCTATCGGGTTTGGGTGCGCGGAGCAAGGCCCCGCCAGAATTGCCCGGGGGGCGGCGGTTCGGTGCATGGACGCCCAGTCTGCTTAATATATGGGCGAGCAACATTTTTCGGCAATCGGGTTGTGGACATCCGCAAAAGCCTGGGCAAAGCTCAGCGCCGGCACGGAGTCTTGGGGAAGCACGGCTATCGGCGGCTTTAACGCACCGGGGCGGCAGGGACTTAGAGCGCCGAACAAGACCGGTTTAATGCCGTTCAAATTGGGGGACCCTTCGCATGTCCGATCTCTTTCGCAAGAAAGCCGTTGCCTACGACGATGCGGAATTCGGAATGAAGAGGGTCTTGAGCGCCCTCGATCTGACCCTTCTGGGGATCGGCGCGATCATCGGAACCGGCATTTTCGTGCTGACGGGCCATGCCGCCGCGACGCAATCGGGACCGGCGGTCGTGCTGTCGTTCTTGGTGGCTGGCGTGGCGTGCGCATTCGCCGCCCTATCTTATTCGGAGCTTGCGGCGTCGGTCGGCGGCTCGGGCAGCGCTTACGGTTATAGCTACGCGGCCTTCGGCGAACTGATCGCCTGGATCATCGCGTGGGATCTCATTCTGGAATACGGCGTTTCGGTAGCGGCCGTCGCCAACGGCTGGTCGGGCTATTTCAACAATGCCTTGACCGCGATGGGGATCGGACTCCCCGAGCAATTCACGAAAGGTCCGTTCGCTGAGGGCGGAGGCGGGATCGTCAATCTACCGGCGATCATCGTCATCCTGATCCTGATGGTGCTGCTGATCATCGGCGTTAAGGAGACCGCGCGCATCAATGCGGCTGCGGTCGCGATCAAGCTCCTGGCCGTCGCGATTTTCGTGGGGGTCGCAATCTTCAATGTTCACCCGGCGAACTGGTCGCCTTTCCTGCCGTTCGGCTGGTTCGGGCATGACGGCGCCGGTAAGCCGATCGGTGTGCTCGCCGGCGCGTCGCTGGTGTTTTTTGCTTATGTGGGCTTCGACGCCGTATCGACCGCTGTTGAGGAGGCGCGCGAACCGCAACGCGACGTTCCTGTCGGAATCCTTTCCGCTCTGGGCTTTTGCACGACCATCTACGTGATCGTTTCGGCGCTGATGACGGGCATCGTGCCCTACACGTCGTTGAATGTATCGTCGCCAGCGTCGGAGGCGCTGCTTCTTATCGGGCACGATACGGCTGCGGGTCTCGTCGCCACCGGCGTCATCTTCGGGCTGACGACGGTGATGCTGGTGCTCTACTACGGGCTGACGCGCATCATCACCAGCGTGTCGCGCGATGGTCTACTGCCACCCTATTTCTCCGCCGTGAACGAGCGCACGCGTACTCCCGTTCGGACGACCGTTCTGACCGGCGTCGTCATGGCCATCATGGCCGGATTTATCCCGCTCGGCATTTTGGCCGAGCTGGTCAATATCGGCACTCTGGTGGCTTTCGTCCTCGTCTGCGGAGGCGTGATCATGCTGCGCCGGTCGCATCCCGATCTGCCGCGCCCTTTCAAGACGCCCGGCGGCATTCTTACGCCCGTGCTCGGTGTTCTCTCATGCGGGGCGCTGATCGTATTTCTACCGTGGGAGACACACTTGCGGTTCATCCTCTGGCTCGCGGCCGGGCTGATCATCTACTTCACCTATTCGATCAAACACAGCCGGCTGGCGTCGACCTCCACCTGAGGCGTCATCAAGTCGTCATATAAAGGCACTTCCGCCGCAGTCGGCGCCGACTGGAAAAAGGTCGGCGCTGGGGTTAGGGTCGCGCCGACTCGGCCCCGTGGGTATTGCTCCGCTCCCCCTTCGGACCGATTACAAGGACCATCGACAATGGACTGCGACAGTCGCAGTGACGCTTCGCTTTCGCCAGCATCCTTCCGGCGCGCCTGATCGAAGGCGGCTCGGGGCGGCTGCGCGGCGGCCGTCAACGAGAGAGAGCCAGCATGCTGCGCAGCTACCGCCGCGAAAATTCACACATCGTCCTCGGGCAGGAAGGCATTCCGGCCGACGGGACGGTTTCGCTAGGCCAACCTCTCTGGATCGATCTTTACAACCCGGCGCCGCAAGATAACCGCTTCGTCGAGCAGCTTCTCGAAATCTCGCTGCCGACGCGGGAGGAGATGCAGGAGATCGAGGTTTCGGCGCGGCTTTATCAGGAAGATGGCGCGGAGTTCATGACGATTACGGCGGTGTCGGCGCTCGAAAGCGATGAGCCGACCATGTCGCCGATTACGTTCGTCCTGAAGGGCAGCTCGCTGGTGACGATGCGTTACGACGAGCCCAAGGCCTTCGCCAATTTCGTCGCGCGCGCGCAGCGGGCAAACGCGGTTCCCGTCGCCAATGGCGAGCAAATTATGATGGGCTTGATCGAGGCGCTTCTCGACCGCCTAGCGGATGCTCTCGAACGTGTCGGCACGAACATCGATCAAGTTTCGCGTCAGGTTTTCCGCAAGGGCAAGATGAAAGCGGCGCCGTCGAGCGACGATCTGCAGCTTGCCATCGAGCAGATCGGGCAGGATGGCGATCTCTTGACGAAGGTGCGCGAAAGCCTGGTCAGCATCAACCGCGTGCTGACGTATCACACAACTGTCGATCAACAGGTCGACAAGCGGGTCACCAAGGAAGCCAAGGCGCGGACCAAGGTTCTCTATCGCGACGTCGTGGCTTTGACCGATCAGGCGACGTTCCTGTCGAGCAAGGTGAACTTCCTTCTCGATGCGACGCTGGGGTTGATCAACCTGCAGCAGAACCAGATCATCAAGATTTTCTCGGTCGCGGCCGTAGTGTTCCTGCCGCCGACGCTCGTCGCGTCGATCTACGGCATGAACTTCGAGGATATCCCCGAACTCAAGTGGTTCTTCGGATATCCCTGGGCGCTGGGACTTATGGTTCTCTCGGCAATCATGCCGTATCTCTATTTCAAGCGGCGCAGGTGGCTCTAACGATTGGCATGAATGACACGCGTTTCGCGCGCCGGCGCGAAAGCGCCGTCAGGATTCGAGCAGCTTTCGGGCGGCCTTGTCGGGTGTCATCGTGCCGGAGAGAACCTCGTCGGCGAGGAGATCGAGGCCGTCCTTGCCGCCGGACTTTATGCGTGCGGCGACGATATCGGATGCGGCGCGGGCGATGAGATAACGTGCGCGGCGGCGGCGGCGGTCGATGGCACCATTGGCGACGACGCGCTTGCCGATCGCATCGAACGCCTGCACGAGATCGGGGACGCCATCGCCATTTAGCGCGCTCGTTTTCAGAACTGGGACTTTTTCGCTGTGCGTCGCGCGGATCGACAGCGCGCCGATGAGTTGCTGCATCGTTTGCTCGGCGCCGGGCCGGTCGGCTTTATTGACGACGATGATATCGGCAATTTCGAGCAGGCCGGACTTCATCGCCTGGATGTCGTCGCCGAGGCCGGGGGCGGCGATGACGATGCGAATGTCCGCCACTTCCGCGACGTCGATTTCGCTCTGGCCGGTGCCGACGGTTTCGAGAAGCACGATGTCGAAGCCGGCGCCGTCGAGGGCGTCGACGATGCGGACGGCGGCCGGGGAAAGACCTCCAAGATACCCGCGTGACGCCAGCGAGCGGACGAAGACGCCATCATCATCGAGGGCGGCGGTCATGCGGATGCGGTCGCCCAGAATGGCGCCGCCCGAGATCGGGCTCGACGGATCGACGGCGATGACGCCGACGGTGCGACCATGCTGTCGCAGATGGGCGATAACGGCGTTGACGAGGGTCGATTTTCCGGCACCGGGCGGCCCCGTAAAGCCGACGACGAGGGCGTGTCCGAGATGGGGCTGGAGAGCCTGGAGCAATCCCGGCGCGGCCGTAGACAGACGTTCCAACTCGGTGATCACCGTTGAGATGGCGCGGCGCTCGCCCGCCCGCATGCGGGCCACATAATCGGCGATATCGGCGTCGCCGATACGGGCAATGGGGGCGGGGGGGTCTGCAATCGTCTTGGTCATAAGCGCTGATAAGAGGGAACGGCGGCGGTCGCAATGAGCTTCGCGATTTTTGGTGAGGATGGATGGCGATATCGCGCTGGCGAGGGTCAGTTTGGGCGGAGGTCGAGATTGTGAGCAAAATATTCGATCTCATGGTCACGCCAAGCGGCGGGGTGTCCGGCGAAACCCATTTTGGCGCTGACGATGTTGTAGTTGTGCCCGCCGGCCTGCACCATGTCAGGCCCTTCTTCGGCAATGGCCTCGGCGCTCTTTGTGCTCGGCCGGACAATGGCGATGTGGCCCGGCTTATTTTCGTGATGATTGTGATAGGACGCGACGACAAGTTCGCCTTTGTTCGCCGCATCTTCGGCTGTCTGAGCGTCTTTTAAATGCTGCCAGCCTTGAGCAGCGCCTTCGCTCTCAAGCCATTCGTTCTGGGCGTTCGCAAGAAGGACTTGACCGTGATCGGGCGGCCGCAAGATGTAAACGCCTAGTCGCTTTGCGGCGGCCGCCACGAAGGCGCTACAGTGGGTGTGAACGCCGGTGCCTTTCTCTGGCTTTCCATCCGGCTCTCCGGTTTCCCAGTTGACGTGCAGGTGGGCGGGCCAATGTTTTTCGACATCAAAGCTGTCCAGCTTTTCAGCGAGCCGTTGCCCCGCCGTCGAAATCTCGTTGGCTTGGGCTACATCGGGGGCAATGGCGCCCGAGCAAAGTGCCGCTATCGCGAGGATGCGAGGCAAACCTTTGAGATGTGGCATGGCACTTCCAGGCTAGCTCGAAAAATCAGAACTTCCTCACGACATCCTCTGCGTCTGCGGGCGCCTGAGGCTTCGCCGATCGCAGGATCGCGGGCAGAATATCCTCGGCCTTGTCGACCACGGTGAAGTGGATGTCGAGGCCGGCGCGAATGAAGGTTTCGGCCTTCATGTGCTCAAGCAGATTCAGGAATGGGTTCCAGAAGCCGTTGATGTTGGCGACGACGATCGGCTTGGTGTGCCGCCCGAGTTGCGACCATGTCAGTTGCTCGACCAGCTCTTCGAGCGTGCCGACGCCACCGGGCAGCGCGACAAACGCGTCGGCGCGATCGAACATCAACTGCTTCCTGACGTGCATGTTCTCGACAACGATCAATTCGTCGACGTCCTGCAGCATGTGTTCGCGGCTACCGAGGAATTCCGGGATGATGCCCGTCACCTTGCCACCGGCGCCGAGGGCCGAGCGAGCGACTTCGCCCATCAGCCCGAGGCTGCCGCCGCCATAGATGAGGCGGATGCCGCTGTCGGCGAGGGCCTTGCCGAGTTTTCGCGCCGCGATGGCGTAGGCGGTATCGACGCCTTTGCCGGAGCCGCAGTAGACGCAGACGCCCTCAATCTCGGCCGAAACTCCCGATTTCATATCGTCCTTGGCGTTCTTCCCGTGGGCCGGTTTTGTGTCCGGCATTTTTGTCATTTCGTTCATTCGTATTCCGTTCTCAGATTATCAGTCTTCAATATTTAGTGGGCCGGCTTCGCGGTTCCCAGATGCCGATGCGGCCTAGTCCTCGCATCCCATCGATTTGACGCTTGTGAGCGCCGGGTCACGCTCCCGGGCCAATCCGCAGTCTCCGCCCCTGGCAGGGCTTGGCGTCGGCGGGAGACGTGTGCTTAGCTTATATAGGAGCTACAAGGCGATGTTATGAAGGGCGGGGAACCCACGGATTCGGCCGGAAAAATTGCGTTTCGGTGCGCGCGTGCCGGAGCTGCTGCGGGAATCCTTGTCGCTGCCGCGCTTTTATCGCTGCCGCTGGATGCCGCCATCGAGCGGCCGGATGTTCGCCGGGCCGCGTCACAAGCCGTTATCGACAGAAATTTTGCCATTGTCGTGGCAACCGGCAATGACGACACGCTAGAGGCCGCTGAAGCGCGCCCGATTGTGGTGGCGCAGGAGGCGCCGAAATCTCCTGCCGAACCGGGAACCGGCGCGGGTGAAAGCGCCCAGACCGAAGATCAGAGGCAGTGGCGGGCGAGAGAACTCAGCCTCTTGGATCGCGTGCAGGATTGGCTGGCGCGGGCCAATCGCGAATTTCAGGCGGTTATCGTCCGGCGGTTGTCGGTGGCGCCTCCGAGCGGCGGCGGCGATGACATCGCGCGCAAGCTCGAAGAGGTGAAGGAACAAGACGCCGAGAGCGCCGCGCAGCACGCAGAAGAGGCGATCAAGGCGGCGCAAGCGAAGCAGGCCGCCGAGGCCAAACATCGCCAGGACGTAGCAGACGCCGCAAAGCGCAAGGCCGAGGAAACCGCAGCGAAGGAAAAGGCAGCGGCGGACGAGGTGCGACAGGAGCGTGAGCGTCTGGAAGCCGAGACAAAACGCGTCGACGAGCAACGGCGACTTGCGGAAGCGCAGCGCAAGGCTGACGACGAGAAGCGGCTGGAAGATGCGCGGCTTGCGGCGCAAGCGCAGCAAGAGGCTCAGAGAGCAGCGGACGCAAAGAAGTCCGCCAATGACGCCGCTGCGAAGGTTGAGGCCGAAAAGCAGGCGGAAGAGGCGAAAGCGCGCGAACTTGCCGAGAAGGACGCCGAGGAGCAGCGCCGCCGCGAAGACGAGGAGCATCAGCGCGCCTTAGCCGATGCGGCCGCGAAAGCCGCTGACGATGCGAAGCGGGCAGCCGACGAACAACAGGCGGCGACGGCCGCCGCTCAGAGGCAGGCCGAAGAGGCTGCCGCACGGGATGCGGCCGAGAAGCAGCGTCTCGCAACGGCAGAAGCAGCGAAAGCGGCTGAAGATAAAGCCAAAGAAGATGCAGCCAAAGACGCGGCGGAAAAGCAGCGTCTTGCTCAGGAAGAAGCGGCGAGGGCTGCCGCCGCACAGGCCGCCGACGAAAAGGCGCAACAAGAAGCTGCCGCGAAGGATGCCGCCGATAAGCAGCGCATCGCCGAAGTCAAAGCTGCGCGCGCTGCCGCCGTCAAAGGGGCAGAGGAGAAAGCCGCAGCCGCTCCGCCAGCCGAGAGAAAAGAGGCGGCACCATCTCCGCCGCACGAGGCGGAGCTTGTCCGCGAAGCGAGCACTCACGTTGCGCGCGGTCCCGTCGTCAAGCGGTGGATCCGCCGGGCGCGACAAGGCCGTTGCCGATATGCGGGCCGCAAGATCCTGCTCCCGGGCCGCTATACCGTCGCGGGTGGGGATACGCTTTGGCGGATCGCGCTTCGGCATTATCGCAGTGGCCGTTATTTCTTGCGCATTTATCGCGCCAACCGAGACGTCATTCGCAATCCAAACCTCATATACCCTTGCGAGCGCCTTTACCTGCCGCGTCGGCGCGGGTGATGGACTTTCCCGCCGCTTGACCCTATCTGAGGGCCAATGCAAGAATCCTTGACCAACATGCGCGCGGCTATCGCCCGAAACGGGTTTGTCGCGCGCTTCATTCCCACCACCGAGACGTCACGGGTTTTGCGGGCACTGTGGCCTTACGTCTGGCCGCAGGATCGGCCTGACTTAAGGCGCACGGTCGTCTGGTCGTTCGTGATCGTGGTCATCGCCAAAGCGGTGACGGTGTGTGTGCCGTTCACGCTCAAATGGGCGACGGATGCGCTTGTCGCTGCTTCGGGCGGCCATGTCGCGAGCAGTCAGACGTTGCCGTGGCTCGTCGGCGCGCCGGTGCTGGCCGCCATTTTATACGGTCTGTCGCGCATCGTGATGTCGCTGCTGGTGCAGGTCCGCGAAGGCATGTTCGCGCGCGTCGCGATGCACGCCGTGCGCAAGCTCGCGCTTTCGACATTCGAACACATGCACCGGCTGTCGCTGCGCTTTCACCTCGAACGCAAGACCGGCGGGCTGACGCGCGTGCTCGAACGCGGGCGCACGGGCATCGAAAATATCAGCCGCATGGCGCTGATGACCCTGATCCCGACGATCATCGAATTCCTGATGATCATCGTCGTTTGTGCATACGAATTCGACTGGCGCTACATCGTGACCATCGTCGGCATGATCGCCGCTTACCTGTGGTTCACGATCCGCGCGACCGACTGGCGGCTCTCGATCCGCCGCGCCATGAACGAAAGCGACACGGACGCCAACACCAAGGCGGTCGACAGTCTGCTGAATTTCGAGACGGTCAAATACTTCGGCGCCGAGGGCCGCGAGGCCGCTCGTTACGACAAGTCGATGGCGGCTTACGAGAAGGCGAGCATCAAGACATACACGTCGCTCGCGGTGTTGAACTCGGGCCAGGCCGTCATCTTCACGGTTGCGCTGACGATCTGCCTCGTGATGGCGGCGAACGACGTGGTGGCGGGGAAAGATACCGTCGGCCATTTCGCAATGGTGAATTTGCTGATGTTGCAGTTGTTCATGCCGCTGAATTTCATGGGCATGGTCTATCGCGAGATCAAACAGGGTCTGACGGACATCGAGCGCATGATGGAAGTGCTCGAACAGAATCCGGAAGTCGCGGACCGCGCGGGCGCCAAGACGCTCGCCATTTCGGGTGGCGCGATCAAATTCGATCATGTCTGGTTCGGTTATGATCCGGAACGCGTCATCCTGAAGGACATTTCGTTCGAGGTGCCGGCTGGCAAGATGGTCGCGATTGTCGGACCGTCAGGCGCGGGCAAGTCGACGATCGGGCGATTGCTGCTGCGCTTCTACGATGTGACGAGCGGGCGGATCTTGATCGACGGGCAGGATCTTCGCGAGGTGACGCAGTCGTCGCTGCGCGAGGCGATCGGAGTCGTGCCGCAGGACACCGTGCTGTTCAACGATACGATTTTCTACAACATCAAGTATGGCCGCGCGGACGCGACGGACGAGGACGTTTACGCGGCGGCGCAGCTGGCGCAGATCGACGATTTCGTGCGGGCGCTTCCCGATGGCTACAACACGATGGTCGGCGAGCGGGGGCTGAAACTCTCGGGCGGCGAGAAGCAACGCGTCGCGATCGCGCGGACGATTTTGAAAGCGCCGCCGATCTTGCTGCTGGATGAGGCGACCAGCGCGCTCGATAGCCATACGGAAAAAGAAATTCAGGATGCGCTCGACCGCGTTTCGCGGGACCGGACGACGGTGGTGATTGCGCACCGGTTGTCGACGATCGTGCACGCCGACATGATTTTGGTGTTCGAGGCGGGCCGGGTCGCGGAGCAGGGGACGCACGCGGAGCTCATCGCAAAGAACGGTCTTTATGCGAGCCTGTGGGCGCGGCAGCGGCAGGCGGAGAAGGCGCGGGAAGAGCTCGCGCACGCTTTGGAAGACGCGGGCGAGTTGCCTCCGCGGCTCGGTTCGGACGAAGCAACTCTGCTGGAGCGCGCAGAGACGGAGTGATCGCGTGGCGCTCGGTTTTGTTTTGGCTTGTCGTGGATGGCCGCCTGCGCGGCCATGAAGTTGGTCGGGCGTCGTAGCACGGCCCGAGCCGTGATGGCGACGGCAGTTCCGAAATTAGTTTACGGCACCCTTGGCGATGAGGCTCTCGGCGCAGTCGACGATCGCTGTTTTCGCAGAACGAGGCTTCCAGCCCAGAACGGTTTGAGCCTTCGCTGACGTGACCATGTGTTTGCGGCCGAGCAACGGCGTGACGACTCGCACGGTGGGGTCGAAAATGCCGATCAGCCGCAGCACGAAGTCCGGCAGATTTCGGCTCGGAACTTTCTTCGCGCGCGGGCCCAGCTCCGACCGCAGGATCTCCGATATGTCTTTCATCCATTTCCATTCACCACCTGCGATAAAGCGCTCGCCTGCCGCTTCCGGCGCGGTCATGGCGCGGATGTGGAGGTCGGCCACGTCACGGACATCGACAAAGTTGAAACCCAGCCGGGGCGCGCCGGGAATGCTGCCGGTGAGCAAGCGCTGGACGATCTGGACGGATCCCAGGTTTTCTTTACTCAGTACCGGCCCAAGTACGGCGCTCGGCAGAATTGTCGTCAGTCTCGTCCGGCTGGACTGCTGGGACATGAAATCCCAAGCAGCCCGTTCCGCTAAAGTCTTCGACAAACGATAGGCGCCGAGGTCGGGATCGCTCGGGTCGGTCCAGAACGTCTCATCGGTCGTAGTCTCTCCGCTTCTTATTCTCGGCGCGCACGCGGCAACTGAAGACGTCATCACGATACGTTCGACCCCGGCGCCAGTCGCGGCACGCAGTACGCGCAGCGTGCCTTCGCGCGCCGGCACGACGAGCACGTCGGGGTCTTTGGGGTTGTCGGTGCCGAGAGGAGACGCGACATGGAGGACATAGTCACAGCCTGCCACTGCGGCGTCCCATCCTTCGTCTCGATTGAGGTCGGCCGCAAAAAAGGTGAGCTTGTCACCGGGGTCGACGACCGAGGCGATGATCGTGCGTGCGGCGGCTTCCTTCGCGAGGCTGCGCACGGTGGTGCGAACCGTGTAGCCACGCTGCAATAACTCAACCACGCACCAACTGCCGACGAAGCCGGTCGCGCCGGTCACAAGCACTGTTTTGGACATCATTCTCTCCAATGGTTTGCCGGTCGGTCGATTCAAATTTTCAGGTTGAAATCTTTGACAGCAAGGCGCGCGTCTCAGCGACGACGCGGTCTTGAAATTTCGGATCGCGCACGAGCGTGGAGCCTTGCGTTGGCTGGCCGCTCTCGTCGTAATAGACGCCGGTCTGGCCCGAAGTATCGGTTAGGACTTTCGCGATCACGCGTGCGGCCCGCTGCGGGGTGTTCAAAACCTTGATGAAGGGCATCAGCAGCGGTACGAGCACGGGAACGATGTATTTCGACAGAAAGCGTACGAAGGCACCGGCATCGCGCCCAAGGCCGGTGGCCGGAGTGACGCCGGGTTCGATTGCGTTGAAGTGGAGCCGAGGCGTCTCGCGGGCGAAGGCCATCGCGGTGGCGAGATTGCACTGCTTCGACGTGGCGTAGGCGTCCATGCCCACCCTTGCGGAACCGCCGGATTGCCACTCGCCGCGCGCGCCGGCTTCGGCCGAGATATAGCGCCCGCCACGGAAACCGGCGGCTACCGCGGGTTTGCGCTCCGGGTCTTCGGCGGCGGAGGCGACAAACAACACGTTCGCGCCGTCGGGCAGATATGGCACGAGTGCTTCCGTCAGCGTGAACGGACCGAGATGGTTGGTCGCGAACGTCATGTCCCAGCCCATCGCGTTTTTCGTCGGATGCACCTGCATGATGCCCGCGTTGTTGAGCAAGCCTGCAATTGGAAGTTCGAGCGCGATGATTTCTGCTGCCGCGCGCCGCACACTGTCGAGCTCCGACAGATCGCATACGACCGATATCGCGCGCCGCCCTTTTTGCTCGATGATCCTCTGCATCTCGTCGAGCTTGTTGCGGTCGCGCCCGACCAGGACGACGGTGCCGTGCTCGGCCAATTCAAGCGCCGTGAAGCGGCCGATGCCGGACGTCGGGCCGGTGACAATGTAGACGTTGGGATCTATAGGATTTTTCAACGCAGTCTTCGACATCGCGTTCCCTCATTAATTGTCTGTCTAGTCAGTCATTTCTTGATCAAAAAATTATCCGACTGCCCGCCAGAACACATCGAACCCGGCTTTGCAGTGCTTGTCGGCGTTGCCAGGTTCGCGGATCATGAAGTCCATCGTCGTCTCGGACAGCGATTCCATGATCGCGACGACAAAACTCATCGGGGCGTTGCGCATCGGACCATCGGCGCGAATGCGTTCCATCAGTTCGGCGACAGGCGCCATGGCCTGATGCGCCTGTGAACGCGTCGCCGGTGTAATTTCGTCGGAGACGCCGAGCTGGCATAGGGCACGCCGCTTCTCCGGACTGGCCATCCCCCAATTCATCGAACGCTTCCAGACGTGGAATGCCTGCTTGCGAAGGTCTGCCGACTCGCGGAGTCCGTCTAAAGCGGTTGTGGCCATTTCGGTCTTTAGTTCTAGGTAGAGTTCGTTGATCAGATCCGCTTTCGTTTCGAAGTACGTGAAAAGCGTGCCGTTGGCGACGCCCGCCTCTTGGGCGATTGTTGCGGTCGGTGCGCCAAGCCCCTGGGCTGCGATCACGCGCGTTGCGGCGGCCATGATCGCGTTGCGCTTTTCTTCGCTTTTTGGCTTCGCCATGTCGTCTCCTTAGCCGGATTGCATACTTCATGAGTGACTAGACAGTCAATTATGAATTTGAGGACGCGGCTGGCGCTGGTGGTGAAACGGCGATCGTCGAATTGCCGCAACGAGATCGTGGATGTTCTGGAGCGGATTTAATTCTCGACGATGATCCAGTCGTCGGGATTGGGGAGCTTTGCGCGTTTCGTCTCGGCTTCATCGCGGGTTGCGAACCGAATGGCGAGCGCGCGGCCAACGAAGACATCGCCGTTGCCGAGGTAGGTGTGTTTGGTATCGAACGCGAGCGGCGTCGAGCGATGCTCTTCAAGCAGGTAAGCCATCGGGGAATGTCCTCCGTCGTTCGACTCGAGGATAGCCGCGAGGGCTTCAATCGCCGCATAAAAAAGCTACCCCCGAGATTTGGGGCCGGGAGACCCATCTCAGGGGTAGCACGAGCTTAGCCTTTGGCCCTTCCAGGAAAACCTTGGGCTCAACTCGATTCTGTTACGGCGTTACCTTCGCGACTTCGGCTTCCAAGCGCTGTTTCGCTTTGCCGGTCGCGACGAAACTCTTGATCGCGTCGAGATTGACGGGCTTGCCGACCTGGACGAGGGCGACCATGCCCATGCCGTAATGGGGCAGGCACTTGATGACGTAGAGCCCGTCCTTGCCGGGGGTGAAGACGACTTCCTTGCTGAAGGCGCCTTTCACTTCCGGAATTCCTTCGGGCCAGGCGTTCGGAACGCTTTGAGCGTTATGGCCTTTGTCGGTCGGCACGAATTTCACGGTGTCGCCGGATTCGATTTTCAGGAAGCCGGGCACGAACACCATGAGATTGCCGGCGTCGTCCTTATTGCGCATTTCGATGATGTGTTCGGTGGCGCTAGCGTCGTGTGGCATAGCGAGCGCGGCCAGGGTAATAGCAGCCGCCATCAGAACGTGATGGGTCACTTTCATATCGTTTCCTATTCCCGGCCGTTTTTTGTTTACATAAAAAGTATAGAATAGGTTGGGCCGCGCCTCAAGTGTCCTTTTGACGCGTTCGGGGAAGGCCAATTCGCGGATTGCGCGGGCAAAACTTATCCCCGGCCCGAATCGCGATGTTACACTTGCCTCCGATGCCGCATTTTGCTGGCCCGAAGAGGCGAAAACGATTGAGCACAGACGATTTCATAGCGACGGCGAAGAGGATATCGGGCGCGCTTTGGCGCGGCACGGTCATTGCGATCTGGACGGTACGCGAGCTTCTGAGGACGGCTTGGAAAATCGCACGAGGCCCGCTGATCGCAGCGCTCAACATTATAGCGGCCCTTATCATCCTGTTCGAGGAATGGGGGTGGCGGCCGCTTTCGAACCTGCTCGGACGGCTTGCGAAATTCGCGCCGGTCGCGGCGCTGGAAAGACTGCTCGCAAGGCTGCCGCCCTATGCGGCGCTGATCGCCCTGCTGCTGCCGACGTCGTTGCTGCTGCCGCTCAAATTCTTTGCGCTCTGGCTGCTGGCGAACGAGCATTTCGTATCGGCGACGCTTTTGTTCGTCGGGGCCAAGATCGCGTCGACGGCGCTGATTGCCCGCATTTTCATTTTGGTGAAGCCGTCGCTGATGCAGATCGGCTGGTTCGCGCAGGCCTTCAATTGGTTCATGCCTTGGAAGGACGCGCTCTACGCCCAGATTCGGGCGTCGTGGGCATGGCGTTATGGGCGCATCGTGAAGGCGCGTGCGAATGCCGAAGTCTCAAAGGCCTGGAAGAGAGTCCGGCCGCAGGTCGCGGATCTCTGGCGGCGATGGACGGGGCGCGATTTGCCATTTGTGGGACAAGCGCGTGACGGCGCGGATATCGCTCCGAAGTGATTCGCCGAGATGGGGGCGGCTGACCTCGGGTCACTGCTGACGATTGGAAGATGTTCCCGGAATCAGCACGGCTTGCGACCGTTTCTCTCAGGCTGATGCCGCGAAAGATTGCAAATCAGCAACAGTCCTGATCTTGCCTCACATCGCATGATCCTATTCGCCCACTCAAATGTTGACGAGACGCGTCAAGTATCTTCTGTTTGACCCCGTTGGGCCGGGAGGCGGGTTCAATAGCCGGTGCCGTGCGACCGAAGCGTCAGGCCGGACCGGAGGAATTTGGGGGACTATATGACATCGAAACTTTTGGCCGGGGCTTTGCCGGTTTTTGCTTTGGGTTCGCTGATGGCGGCGACGGCGGCAAAGGCGGAAGACAAGCCGGATATCGGCGTCCCTGACGAGTCGATCGCCGCGGATCTTCCCTTTGACTCGGTACGCGCTTCGCTGGCCGCTTCCGGTGTCAAATACGGCGTCAACTACAACGGTGAATACTACGACGTGACCTCCGGCGGGCTTTCTCGCGGATCAACGTATAACGGCCTCATCGAGACCTATGTCGATCTCGACCTTGAGAAGATCATGGGCTGGAAGGGCGCGACCATTCACGCCAATGCCTTCTACGTTCATGGCGACGGGCCAACGGCGAAGACGGGCAGCATTTTCGCCGTCAGCAACCTTGAGGGCTTCGAGACTGTCCGTCTCGATGAGCTGTGGCTCGAGCAGTCGCTGCTCGACGATAAAGTGAAGGTGAAGGTCGGTTCGATCGCCGCCGATACGATGTTCTTCATCAGCGACACGGCGGCTGTCTTCTTGAACGGTACGTTCGGTTGGCCCGGTATTCTGGCATCCAACACCATCCAGGGCGGTCCCGGCTATCCGCTGACGTCGATGGGCGCGGTGGTGACGTTCACGCCGAACGACAAGCTGACCCTCATGGGCGCGGTCTTTAACGGCAGCCCGGCCGATCCGTTCGCCGAGGACCCTCAGAAGGACAACCCGCACGGGACCGATTTCCGCTTCGGCGACGGCGAGCTGATGATCCTCGAAGGTGCGTATAAGTACAATATCGGCCTGGAGGGGACCGTGAAGTTTGGCGGCTGGAAGCAGTTCAATGCTCCAGAAGGCGTTTACTCCGACTTCCGCAGCGGTAACGGCGTTAACAACGACTACGGAATCTACGGCATCATCGACCAGCAGATCTGGAAGGGTGACGGCGACAAGACCATCACGGCCTTCGGCCGTATTTCGGGTAGCCCCACGGATCGCAGCCCGATGGATTTCTACTTCGATACGGGTGTTCTGTTCGCGGGCTTCGTGCCGGGCCGGGCAAAGGATACGTTCGGCGCCGCCTACGGATATGGCCAGATTTCCAGCGATCTGGTCGACACCGATCCCTCCGAGCTCAAGACCTTCGAGTCGGTGCTCGAACTCAACTACGTCGCGCAGATCGCGAACGGCATCACACTGGCACCGGACTTCCAGTACTTCTGGAATCCAGGCGCCGTGGCGGAGGTCGATCATGCAGCCGTCTGGGGTTCGCGCCTGAAGATCAGCTACTGAGCGGCATCGACCGAACGGTTAATTTTCCCGTCGTGACTTGCGCCTCCTAGCGCCGCAGCGCTAGGAGGCTTTTTCATGTGCAGCGCTCAAACAGATCTGAAGCCCATCCTGATCGCGGGAGCGACGGCGAGCGGTAAGTCGGCGCTCGCGATGGCGATCGCGGAGCGAGTTGGCGGTGCGATCATCAATGCCGACAGCATGCAGGTCTATCGTGAGCTGCGGGTTCTGACGGCGCGGCCGACGCCCGCCGACGAAGCGCGCGTGCCGCACGCGCTCTATGGCTTCGTTCCGGCCAGCGAAGCCTACTCGGCAGGGCGGTTCGTTCGCGACGCTGGGGATGCCATTGCCAAGGCACAGGGCGAGGGTCGACGGCCCATCATCGTCGGGGGGACGGGCCTCTATTTCAAGGCACTGCTCGAAGGGCTTTCGCCGATCCCGGAGATCCGGGACGAGGTGCGGGAGTACTGGCGCGGTGAGGCGACGCGTCGAGGCGCCGGGTCATTGCATGCCGAGCTTACGGAGCGCGATCCCGTCGTCGCGGCGCGGCTTCAGCCGGCGGACACGCAGCGGATTGTGCGGGCGCTTGAGGTTCTGCAGTCGACCGGGCGGTCGTTGGCGGAGTGGCAAACGCTCAAGGGGCAGCCGGTTCTCAATGACGCGGAGACGGTTCGCTTCGTGGTTCAGGTCGATCGCGCCGAGCTTCACGCCCGTGCAGATGTCCGGTTCGCCGAGATGATTAGGGATGGCGGCATAGCGGAAGTTCAGGCGTTGTCGGATATGCAACTCGACGGCGGACTACCGGCGATGCGGGCGATCGGCGTGCGGCCGCTGCTCCGGGCTATACGTTGCGAGATCAGCTTGGATGAGTCGATATCGGCGTCCCAGGCGGAGACCCGGCAGTACATCAAACGGCAGGAAACTTGGCACAAAAGTCATATGATTACGTGGTATGCTGTAAAAACGAAATCTATGGAAAGTTCCATGCGAGAAATTTTCGCATTTATTCAGTCTAAGCGTTGACCAATTAGGATCGCGCACCTAGGTTCCCCAAACTTTCGCGATGATGGCGGGTCCGATGCCCGCAGAGGAGTATTTCGATGGCACGCACGATGACCGGCGCCGAAATCGTCATGACGGCGCTGGCCGACCAAGGCGTCGATACGATTTTCGGATATCCGGGCGGCGCGGTTCTTCCGATCTATGACGAGATCTTCCAGCAGGAGAAGGTCCGCCACATTCTTGTGCGCCAGGAAGGCGGAGCGCTGCACGCGGCCGAAGGCTACGCGCGCTCGACGGGTAAGGTCGGCGTTTGCCTCGTAACGTCGGGGCCGGGCGCGACCAATGCGGTGACGGGTCTTGCCGACGCGTTGATGGATTCTATTCCGCTCGTCTGCATTACAGGGCAGGTGCCGACGCATCTGATCGGTAACGATGCGTTCCAGGAATGCGATACGGTCGGCATTACGCGGCCGTGCACGAAGCACAACGTGCTGGTGAAGAACGTCAACGATCTGGCGCGCATTCTGCACGAAGCGTTTCATATCGCGCGCACGGGCCGTCCGGGTCCGGTTGTGGTCGACATTCCCAAGGACGTGCAGTTTGCGACCGGCAACTATGTCGGCCCGTCGAACATCCAGCACAAGACTTACCGGCCGAAGCTGAAGCCGGATCAGCAGGCGGTGCGCGAGGCTGTCGACTTGATCGCGAGTGCCAAGCGGCCAGTGTTTTACACCGGCGGCGGCGTCGTCAATTCAGGTCCGAAGGCGAGCCAGTTGCTTCGGGAATTCGTGCGCTTGACGGGCTATCCGATCACGTCGACGCTGATGGGTCTTGGCGCTTATCCGGCGTCGGACAAGCAGTGGCTCGGCATGCTCGGGATGCACGGCACCTACGAAGCCAATATGGCGATGCACGATTGCGACGTGATGATCAACATCGGCGCACGCTTCGACGATCGTATCACGGGGCGTGTCGACGCGTTTTCGCCGAACTCCAAAAAGATCCACGTCGATATCGATCCGTCTTCGATCAACAAGAATATCATGGTCGATATTCCGATCATCGGCGATTGCGCTTACGCGCTCGAAGATATGCTGCGCGTCTGGAAGGCGAAGGCGCCGGTGCTCGATAAGGCCGCGCACAAGACGTGGTGGAAGCACATCGATAGCTGGCGGGCGAAGAAATCGCTGTCCTACAAGGCGTCCAAAGATATCATCATGCCGCAGTACGCGTGTCAGCGGCTCAATGAGTTGACGAAGAATCGCGACACATATTTCACGACCGAGGTCGGTCAGCATCAGATGTGGGCGGCGCAGTTCCTGAACCTCGAAGAGCCGAATCACTGGATGACATCGGGTGGGCTCGGCACGATGGGCTATGGATTGCCCGCCGCGATCGGGGTACAAATTGCGCATCCGAAATCGCTCGTTGTTGACGTTGCGGGCGATGCGTCCATTCTGATGAACATTCAGGAATGCTCGACGGCCGTGCAGTACCGGCTTCCGGTCAAGGTTTTCATCATGAACAACGAATACATGGGCATGGTGCGTCAGTGGCAGCAGCTTCTGCACGGCAATCGGCTGTCGGAGAGCTACACCGAGGCACTGCCGGACTTCGTGAAGCTGGCGGACGCCTACGGCTGGACAGGCATGCGCTGCGAGCATCCCGCGGATCTCGACGATGCGATAAACGAGATGATCAACACGAAGGGTCCGGTCATGTTCGATTGCCGGGTCGCGAAGCTTGCGAACTGTTTCCCGATGATCCCATCGGGCAAGGCTCACAACGAGATGCTGCTCGGCGAGAATACCGAAGAGGAAGTCGAGAACGCTATCGGAGAAGCAGGAAAGGTGCTGGTTTGAGAACGCACGGGGGAACAGGTTTCGGAATTCTCGGCGCGGTCTTCGCGGTTTTCGCGATGAGCTTCGTCGCGGTTCCGCATGCGTCTGCCGCCAAAGAGACCTGGGACCACGTCGCCAACATCAAGGACGCCGCCCGGCGTCTCGGCGTGTTGCACCGGCAGGAAGGTTCGGCGGGTGTGCTGAAGTTTCTCGACGCCTGCTATCGGACGCAGATGCTCGCCAGCGAATATTCACCGGGCCTCGAGTCGTGTCTGGCGCAGGATTACATGCACAGCCAGGTGCTGGCGCAGATCTATGCGCGTATTCCGCAAGAGCAGCGCGTGCGAATGGGAACGCCCGCGCCTGAGGATATCGCGCGCGGCATGGGTGCGCGATTCGTTGCTGCCTTTACGGCCTACAAGATCTCCGTCAAGCAGGCGGACGACTTCAAGAAGATGGTCGACAAAAATGGCATGCCGATTTTTCTGAAGTCGGTGTTCCCGCCGAGGAAGCCGGGCGATCCCGATAGCGGCGCGGCGGACGGCAACAAATAGCGATGCTGAAGCTCGTCATCGGCAACAAACTCTATTCGTCGTGGTCGCTCCGGCCATGGCTTGTGTTGTCTTCATTTGCCATTCCGTTCGAAGAAGAGATCATTCCGCTGCGGATGCCGGACAGTCGCGGGCGGATGCTGGAGTATTCGCCCTCTGGGAAAGTGCCGGCGCTGGTCGACGACGAGGTGACGGTGTGGGAGAGTCTCGCCATCATCGAATATCTGGCGGAGAAATTTCCCGACGTCGCGATCTGGCCGCGAGACGGCAACGCGCGGGCTCATGCGCGGGCGATTTCGAACGAGATGCACTCAGGTTTTCAGACTTTGCGGCAGGCCTGCCCGATGCATCTCGGCGCGCGCTTCGCGACGCCACCGATCACGGAAGCCTTGCGGGCGAACATTGACCGGGCCGAAGACATATGGTCGGAAGCGCGCAATCGCTTTGCCGGCGGGCGGCCATTTCTTTACGGGCCGTTTTCGGCCGCTGACGCGATGTACGCGCCGGTCGTCGCGCGGTTCGACAGCTATCAAATTCCCGTCCGGGAATCGACGCGTGCTTATATGGATGCCGTTCTGGCGCATCCGGCTTTCGCCAACTGGCGCGAGGCGGCCCTCGTAGAACCGTGGAGCATTCCCGATTATGCTACCGGCCATACCCTTGTTGAGAGTTTTGTTTGAACACGAAGAGACCGACGATGTCTGAACCACTGAAGCAGTCGCACTACCCGAGCCCCTCGCGTTCGCAGGAGATCGTATCGCGAACGCTGTCCGTCGTCGTCGATAACGAGCCGGGCGTGCTGGCGCGTGTCATCGGGCTGTTCGCGGGCCGAGGTTACAACATCGACTCGCTGACTGTTACCGAGGTCGAGCATGAGCGGCATCTGTCGCGCATCACCATCATCACCAGCGGAACGCCGGCGGTCATTCAACAAATCAAGACGCAGCTCGAACGCCTCGTTCCGGTGCATCGCGTCCGCGATCTGACGGAAGAAGGCGGCGCGATCGAACGCGAGCTTGCGCTGGTAAAGGTTGCGGGCAAGGGCGACAAGCGGATCGAAGCGCTGCGCCTCGCCGAGATCTTCCGGGCCAAGGTCGTCGACACATCGATCGAGCATTTCGTGTTTGAGGTCACCGGCAAGCCCTCGAAGATCGAGACGTTCATTCAGCTCATGTCGGAGCTCGGTCTCGTCGAGGTTTCGCGAACGGGCATTGCGGCCATCGGGCGTGGCGCGATCGGCTGACGACATTCAGCTCGGAAACTGACAACACATTATCGAATTGGGACGAGCAGACGCTTCGGTGTGCTGCCGACGACAAATGTCTCACGAACTCTTTCTTTCGCTGATTACCTTCGCGCTCGTCTCGGCCCTGACGCCCGGGCCGAACAACACGATGCTGCTGGCGTCCGGCGTTAACTTCGGTTTCGTGCGAACGCAGCCGCACATTCTTGGCGTCGTCATCGGCTTCACGATCATGATCGTGGCGGTCGGTCTTGGCATCGGCCGCGTGTTCGTGCTTTTTCCGCCGCTTTACACGGCGTTGCGCGTCGTCAGCATTGCCTATCTCTTATGGCTCGCGTGGCGGATCGCGACGGCGGGGGCGACCGATCCGATCGTCAGCGATGAAGCGCGGCCGATGACGTTCATCGAAGCTGCGCTCTTTCAGTGGGTCAATCCGAAAGGCTGGACGGTTTGCTTGAGCGTCGCGGCGAATTACGTTGCGCCGGACCATCTGTGGAATGATTTGGCCTTGCTTTCTGTGGTTTTTACGCTGGTTTCGACGCTGTCGGCGTCGGTTTGGGCGTTGTTCGGCACGTCGCTTCGGTCGCTTCTCAAGGACGAGCGGTCGATGCGGGCTTTCAACATCGCGATGGCTGTCGCGCTTGTCGCGTCGCTCTGGCCAATCGTGCGGGACCTGATATGAGAAAAGAATCGCGCACAAGCTTTGCCGATGTTTCGCCGCCGCCCGCCTCGTGGGGCGGTTCGGTTAATGCCGCTTTGCAATATGAGCCGATAGGCTGCGGTGAAATATTCCGAATTAGGGCAGTCGGTAGCACCTCCGGGCCGTTGAATCCTTATTCCGATATCTGTAGGTTCCGCCCAGTTTTCAGGGCGCCCGTCTCCGGATGGATATGGGCCGCCATACGCATTCAACCCAGCCCGACTGTCGATTTCGACCGGGGAACCCGAGAGGCCGCCCATGCGCGTCTATTATGATCGTGATGCCGACATCAATCTTATCAAATCAAAAAAAGTCGCTGTCGTCGGCTACGGCAGTCAGGGCCACGCGCATGCGTTGAACCTTAAAGATTCCGGCATCAAGGACATCGTCATTGCGCTTCGCAAGGGCTCGGGTTCGGCGGCGAAGGCCGAGCAGGCCGGTCTCAAGGTCATGGAAGTCGCCGACGCTGCGAAGTGGGCGGACGTCATCATGATGCTGACGCCCGACGAGCTTCAGGCCGACATCTATAAAGAGCAGCTCGCTCCGAACATGAAGAAGGGCGCGGCGCTGCTGTTCGCGCACGGCCTCAATGTCCACTTCAATCTGATCGAGCCGCGCGAAGATCTCGACGTCGGCATGATCGCGCCGAAGGGCCCGGGCCACACGGTGCGCGGCGAATATCAGAAGGGCGGCGGCGTGCCGTGCCTCATCGCTGTCCATCAGGACAAGAGCGGCAACGCGCATGATCTCTTCTTGTCGTATGCGTCGGCGATCGGCGGCGGGCGTTCGGGCGTCATCGAGACGACGTTCCGCGAAGAGTGCGAGACGGACCTCTTCGGTGAGCAAGCCGTGCTTTGCGGCGGCCTCGTCGAAATGATCCGCGCCGGTTTCGAAACACTGGTCGAAGCGGGCTATGCGCCGGAGATGGCGTATTTCGAATGTCTCCACGAGGTGAAGCTGATCGTCGACCTCATCTACGAAGGCGGCATCGCCAATATGAACTACTCGATTTCAAACACGGCCGAGTACGGCGAGTATAAGACGGGGCCGCGCATCATCACGCCGGAGACGAAGGCTGAGATGAAGCGCGTGCTGACGGACATTCAGACCGGCCGATTCGTGCGCGACTGGATGCTCGAGGTGAAAGCCGGTCAGCCGAACTTCAAGGCGACGCGCCGCTTGAACGATGCGCATCAGATTGAGGAAGTCGGCGCCAAGCTTCGCGGGATGATGCCGTGGATCGGCAAGAACAAGCTTGTGGACAAGGGCAAGAACTGATCCGTCCGGGCGTCAACGCAAGCAACCGAATTAAAAAACGCGGTGGCCTTCCGAGGTTGCCGCTTTTTTATTGGGGCTCGTCCATCGGCATCGTCATGCCGACGGAGGTCGGCGCCCCGACGACGAGCCATGTTCCCGGTGTCGTGATTCGACTGGATCCCGGCCTTCGGCCTGGATGATGTGATGGGTCGGTACGAGTTGGGTGAGCCGCTGTTGTGATGGATATGATGAAACGGGAACCGACCCGCGCTACCGCGCTCTTGGGGAGGGTTTACGTGCGGCAGCGCGGGCGGTCCACGTCATATCCAGCCTTTGCCCTTGCGGGGTGCAGGCCGGGACTAACGCGGGCGGCAGAGGAGCGGGGACCTCTGCCGCCCGTTTCCGAATATTGCCGCTGACGCGACATCTTCGGATTCGGAGGGGCTCGCGCGCGGCTGGTTGCCTACGCGAGCCCCGATGAGATTTTCATCGGGAGGCAGATGGATTCTCAGGCACCTCGCCAGAATGTGTCCTGGTACAACACCAGGAACTGAAACCGGCTAAGAGGTGCTGGGAGATCTTGACTGTCGCCCCCCAGCGACGCTGTCGTTAACGTCATATGGCTGTCGAATCTTGGCCGCGTCATGACGAAACTTGGCTCAACACGTGGCTGAAGCGAATTTGTGCGATTGGGATCGCGGGTTAAAACCAATTGCGATATCGGCAATTCGAGCATTTGAAATTCAGCGAAAATACGCCAGGGACTTTTGATCAAACCGAGACTTATTTGTGGCTTGTTGGGTTGGACCGCGTTCTCCGGCCAATTGCAAAGGTGAAAATACGAATGAAATCCCAGGCCGGCTTTCCGCACGGAAACAGCGTTAAGGTCGTATCGCGTTGCGTTCTGAATGTCGTTGGCGATGACTGGCCGTTCGCCGACACGTACGCCAAGGAGGTCGACGCGCACTGGCAAGATGCGACAGCCGCCAATCCCGCTTACTTCAACGGTATCGTACATCTCGTGAGCGATGCGCAGGCGGTGGGAACCGAACTTCACGCGTCGTTGGTCCGCACCAATTTCAAAAGCTTTCTCTACTGGCGATCGCTCGGGTTTCCGGAAGCGGGCGTCATCGACGGGTTTGGATCAGCGCTCATTCGCGCATCCGACGGAAAGATCATATTGGTTCGGCAGCGCCCCGGAAACGTCAACTCGGGATTTGCCTACCTGCCGTCAGGTTTCATCGACGACCGCGATGTGCTGCCCGATGGCACGATCGATATCGGCGCGAGTGTCGAGCGGGAAATCGAGGAAGAAATCGGCGAGGCAGGTAAAAGCCTTCAACGCGAGGAAGGGATCGTCGTCGTGCGGTACGGCACATATTTGTGTTTCGCCGTACCGTTCTATTGGCCGATGGCAAGCGAAGAGTTTGCCGCCCAGGTCGAACAGCACAATGCCATATCGGACCATCCGGAACTCGAAGCTGTCATTCCAGTCGGCCAGCTCGAAGATCTCGAAGGCCTGGCGATGCTGCCCTATGCGCGCTTGTTGCTCGAAACACTTTTGGTCGCGCGCTAAAGGTCCTCCTGGTGCGGAAAAAGGGCTTGGCTCCGGCGGAGGCTTGACGCATGGTGCCGCCGCTCGCGCGGCCATTTCAGCGCAATCGACAGCGGGGAGACCGGCGCACGATGGCGCTTACCTATCACGTCCTGGATGTGTTTACGGAACGCCCGTTCGGCGGCAATCCGGTTGCTATCGTGCTGGAAGCCGATCGTCTGAGTTCGTCTGAAATGCAGACGATCGCGCGGGAGTTCAACCTCTCGGAGACGGTTTTCGTGCTTGCGTCGTCGAGCCCAGGCCATACGGCGCGCATTCGCATCTTCACGCCGAGCCGCGAATTGCCGTTTGCTGGTCATCCGACGCTCGGGGCGGCCATTCTACTTGCCGACCTTCGGACGTCGCTCGTCAACGGCGAGAGCGACGCGATCATCGCGCTCGAAGAGGAAATTGGCAGCATCCGCGTCGGCGTGCGCAAGCGAGGCGGCGGCGCGGCGTTCGGTGAATTCGATGCGCCGAAGATATCGAATGCGCCCGAAGCTCTTTCGGAGCCCGAGGAAATCTCGGCAGCGGTCGGTCTCATCTCAACGGAGATTGGTTTCGAGAACCACAAGCCGACTCTCCTCAAGAGCGTGCCGACGTTTGCCTTCATGCCGGTCGCCAACCTCGAAGCGATGGCCAAGGTGAGGGTTACGCCGAAGCATTGGGTGCGTGCCTTCACCGATCGCGGCGTTCAGGGTGTCTATCTTTATACGCGGCAGTGCGTGCGGGCTCAGTCGGCGTTTCACGCGCGCATGTTCGCTCCGGATCTCGGCGTGCCGGAAGATCCGGCGACCGGCTCGGCTGCGGCGAGTTTCGCCTATATCGTGCAGGAATTCGACGTGCTGCCTGACGGCACACATAAGCGCGCCATCGAGCAAGGCATCGAGATGGGCCGTCCGAGTGCGATTTCGCTGACCATGACGGTTGCGCGCGGAAAGCTCGAAGGCGTCCGCATTGGCGGCTATGCCGTGCGGATCGCCGAGGGCGTCCTCAAGATCTGACGTTTGGCCCGCCGCGATGTGGCAGCATGCGGAGAAGCGTGTTGTCCTTTTGCAGATAATGATGCGCCAGGGCGGCAAGGGCATGAAGGCCGATGACGTAGTAGAGGGCGTTACCGAGAAACTCGTGGACCTCTTCCAAGTTGTGCGCGAGTGCTTTGTCCTCGCCGATGATGGGCGGGATGGAGAGACCGTAAAAGGGAATAGAGTGGCCGCCCGCGCTTACCATCGTCCAGCCAAGTAACGGCATTCCGATCATTGCAGCGTAGAGCGTCAGATGCGTCAGATGTGCGATGGCAGTCTGCCATGAGGCGGGGCGAGGAGCGATCGGCGGCGCGGCGTTTTGCGTGCGAACGCCGATGCGAACGATGACGAGCAGAAAAACCGTGATTCCGAGCATCATATGGATGGAACCGAGTAGCGCCCGTGTTTCACTGCCCTTCGGATAGTAGCCCTTCAGCTCGATCGCGGTGAAAACCGCCGCGATGAGTATTGCCATGATCCAGTGCAGTGCGATGGCGGCCGGGGGGTAGCCGGTGGTGTTGGACGTAGGATTTGAGGCGACGACGGTCACGGAATTTTCTCCATGTAGCCTTATGCGACTTAATCTGCCCTTGAGCGCTCGGGTGAAATTGAGGCTGATCAATGTTCTCTTTATTTCAAAAGTGAATGGCTTGAGATTAAGAAACGCAAAAGCCCGGCTAATCCGTCTTGGTGAATATCGAGAACCGCCGCGGGAAGCTCGATTTTCTTCCTTTGCGGCCACGCGACCGAGGGATGGCTTGATTTTCTGGGGCCAGATCGGTTATTCACCGCAGACTGGACCTTCGACCGGTTTTCTTGGATCTGTTGCCGTTATGGCCTGCGCGACCGACACCGCCGTTTCTTTTGCGCCCGCGAGGAGCACGCGCGGCGGGTCCTTTGCGTCCAAGCTTCTGCTTTCGCTCCTCCTTACCGGCCCCTGGGCCGCATGACGCCCGGCTGTCCGCCGGGTTTGTGCCCAGGGGATCGGACGGCCAGGACTTACGAGCTTGAGAGCGAAAAGCGGCAGACCCCAGAGGTCGCCCGGTAAAGGATGAGAAGCACATGACGTCCCCAACTCAAGACGCGCCGGTAGAGCCAATGCGCGAAGACGATAAGATCATCATTTTTGATACAACGCTGCGCGACGGCGAACAGTGTCCCGGCGCGACGATGACGTTCGAGGAGAAGCTGCAGGTCGCCGAGCTTCTCGATTCGATGGGTGTCGACGTTATCGAGGCGGGCTTTCCGATTGCGTCGGATGGCGACTTCGAGGCCGTGACCGAGGTCGCGAAGCTCGCGAAGCAGTCGGTGATCTGCGGGTTGGCGCGCGCGAACTTCGGCGATATCGACCGGGCAGGCGAAGCCATCAAGCCGGCGAAGCGCGGGCGCATCCACACGTTCATCGGCACGTCGCCGCTGCATCGCCAGCATCAGCTGCAGATGACGCAAGAGCAGGTCTATGAGCGCGTCGTCTCGTCCGTGACGCGAGCGCGCGGTTACACCGACGATGTCGAGTGGAGCGCAATGGACGCGACGCGGACCGAGCACGACTATCTCTGCCGTGTCGTCGAGGCCGCGATCAAGGCTGGCGCTACGACGATCAATATTCCCGACACGGTCGGCTACGCGCTGCCGGAAGAATATTTCGATCTCATCACGATGCTGAAGACGCGCGTGCCAGGCATGGACAAGGTTGTGATCTCGACCCATTGCCATGACGACCTGGGTCTCGCGGTTGCGAACTCGCTGGCAGGTGTACGCGCGGGCGCGCGGCAGATCGAATGCACGATCAATGGCCTCGGCGAACGGGCGGGCAACGCCGCGCTCGAAGAGGTGGTAATGGCGATCCGGACGCGTCACGATCTGCTGTCGTATCGCACGGGCATTACGTCCGAGATGCTGTCGCAGGCGTCGAAGCTCGTTTCGGCGGTGACGAATTTTCCGGTGCAGTACAACAAGGCCATCGTCGGCCGGAACGCGTTCGCGCACGAGAGTGGCATCCACCAGGACGGCGTGCTGAAGAATACCGAGACCTACGAGATCATGACGCCCGAGTCGGTCGGCGTCGGTAAATCGTCGCTCGTCATGGGCAAGCACTCGGGCCGCGCCGCATTCAAGTCGAAGCTGAAGGAGCTTGGCTACAATCTCGGCGACAACGCGATGGAAGATGCCTTCAATCGCTTTAAAGCGCTCGCCGACCGTAAGAAGCACGTCTACGACGAGGACATCGAGGCGCTCGTCGACGATGGCGTCGCGCACATCAACGACAACGTCAAATTGTCGGCGCTGACCGTCATTGCCGGAACGATGGGTCCGCAAACCGCGACTCTGACGCTCGACATCGGTGGACAACCGAAGACGGTGCAGAGCGTCGGCAATGGGCCTGTCGATGCAACCTTCAATGCCATCAAGATGCTGCTGCCGCACAATGCGCGCCTGGAGCTCTATCAGGTTCACGCGGTGACGGAAGGGACCGACGCGCAAGCCGAAGTCTCTGTGCGCCTTGAGGAAGATGGACGTGCCGTGACCGGGCGCGCTGCCGATCCCGACACGCTCGTCGCGTCGGCGCGGGCGTATGTTGCGGCGCTCAACAAGCTCGTCGTCAAACGGCAAAAGACGGCTCAGGCGCAGCAGGCGATTTAGCCGGAAAGCCTATATTTCCTGAATTATCGGTCGGGGTAGCGTGCGACCAACGAAGCATGCTACCCCGCACGCGTTTGTCTGTGTATGTACGTGGCTGCAGTCGAAGCCGTCCGGCACTCGCCTCAGCCGTCGACGGCCGTGACTTTGATTAACGCCGTGCGTCCCGTAAGCTCGGGCGACATGAAATGGGCCGGGTTCACGGGATGTTTGGTTTAGGCGTTAAAAGAGCATTTTCCGACAGCATTGCCATCGATCTCGGTACGGCCAACACTCTCGTCTATGTTGCTGGGCGCGGCGTCGTTCTGAACGAGCCGTCGGTGGTCGCCATCCGTTCGCGCGGTGGCGTGCGCGACGTTCTGGCGGTGGGCGAGAAGGCCAAGGAGATGCTGGGGCGGACGCCCGAAGGCATCGAGACGATCCGGCCGCTGCGCGACGGCGTCATTGCCGATTTCGTGGCGACGGAGGAAATGCTTCGGCAGTTTATCGGCCGGACGAAATCGATCGTCGGGTTCATTCGTCCAACCATTTTGATTTGCGTGCCGGCGGGCGCGACGCCGGTCGAGCGGCGGGCCGTCTATGAAACGGCGATGTCGGCGGGGGCGAGGAAAGTCTATCTTGTCGAAGAGCCTGTCGCGGCGGCGATCGGCGCGGGACTGCCGATCGATGAGCCGAAGGGATCGATGGTCGTCGATATCGGTGGCGGCACGACGGATATCGCGGTGCTTTCGCTGGGCGGCGTCGTGCAGGCGAACTCGATCCGCTGCGGCGGCAACGCGATGGATGAAGCGATCATTCTCTACGTTCGCCGCCGTCACCAGCTTCTAATCGGTGAAGCGAACGCCGAGCGCATCAAGATCGAGGCCGGATCGGCGTCGGGCAACGTCAATGGCGAGACCGCCGAGATCTTCATTCGCGGCCGTGAGATCCGCGAAGGCAAACCAAAAACGGTGGTGCTTGGGCCGCAGGATATCGCGGAAGCGCTGGAAGCGCCGATCGAGAGGATTTCAGAATTCATTCAGCACGCAATTGAGGATCTTCCGCCGGAGATTTCGACGGATATTTGCGAACGCGGTATTCATCTTTCGGGCGGCGGAGCGAAGCTCGCTAAGCTCGATGCCGAACTCGAACGGCGGATCGGCATCAAAGTTCATATCCCCGAGCAGCCGGAACAGTGCGTCATTGCGGGGTCGGCGGCAATTCTGGAAAGGCTCAAAGACCGCGAGCATCTTTTGATCAAGCCTTGAGCTTGATCGACGTTCGCATTCGAGAGCAGCGGATAACGATCATGGCGCGCGTCAAGGAAGGTCATCTCGTTTTCAAGCGCGGCGACGATGCGGCGCGGGGCCGGCGCATGCGGCCCGTTCTGCTTTTTCTCATTTTTGTCGCGTCGGCCCTGATGCTGTTGAGCCGGCTCGATCACAGCATGCTCGGGGACGTTCGCTGGCAGATCACGTCTTGGATGATGCCGGTGTTCAGAACCGCGATGGTTCCGCTCGAACCGATCCGCGAGATGGGGCGAACGATCTCGACGCAGCTTGAACTGCAAACCGAACTCGAACGCCTCAAACAAGATAATCGCAGGCTGGCGAGCTGGGAGTGGCGCGCACGGCAACTGGAGACGAAGCTCTCCGGTCTCGAAGCGATTGCGAAAGTCGTTCCTGAGCAGAAGCTCGATTTTATCACGAGCCGGGTGATCGCGGATTCGACTGGAGCTTTCGGGCACAACGCCACAATCGATGCGGGGGACGCGCGCAAGGTGAAATTGGGCTATCCGGTCATCAACGGTGATGGGCTCGTCGGGCGTGTCGTCGATGTTGGCGCCAACGCCGCACGCGTGCTCTTGGCGACGGACATCGATAGCCGAATTCCGGTCGTCGTCGGGCCGAATGCGCAGCGGGCGATCATGGCGGGAGATAACGGCGCGCGTCCTCGTCTCATCTATCTTGCGGACGGCGCCAAGGTATCGCCGGGCGATGACGTCTCCACATCGGGGACAGGGGGGCTTTTCCCGATCGGGCTTCGTCTCGGCGTCGTTGCGGATGACGCGGGGTCAGATCCGCGCGTGGCGCTGCGAGCCAATCTCGATCGGCTGGACTACGTCAGCGTGCTTTTCTTCGACGATCCGTCGGCGGACCTGACAGGCGATCTCTCATCTCGCAAATCGGCGAGCACCGCCAAGAACAGCGATCCGTCCCGTGCCTCGGGGGGCGGACCATGACGCGGCTTCGTTTCGTGATGCCCGTCGTGTCCGTTGCGGTGCTGACGATCGTTGCGATCCTGCCTTGGGGAATGGCGGCGGACGATCGCTTCGTGCTGCCGCTGCTGCCGATCGTGGCCATCTATTATTGGACTCTCGATCTCGACGCGTGGCTGCCGGAATGGGTGATTTTTCTTGCCGGTCTGATGCTCGATGTGCTGACGCAAGGGCCGCTCGGCTATTGGGCGCTGGTTTATCTCGTTGCCTATGTCTGCGCTGTTTATGCGTCGCGCTTAGACGTCGAGGGGACGGCGAAGACATTGGTGCTTTTTGCCGGGGCGATTGTCTCGGTGACTGTATTCGCCTGGTTTGTGGCGTCGTTCTATTTTCTTGAAAGCCTTGATTTCCGGCCCTATGCGCGTGGCGCCGGGTTTGCCGTCGTCGCGGCCGTTATCGTCACGCTCGCGTTCGGCGCCTTCGGAACCGCGGGCAAATCCGTCCGACCCGTCCGGCTGACGCGGGGCGATTGATGGCGGACCCCCCGGACGATGAACGGCGACGGCGGAATCAATTCACGCGGCGATGCTTGATGCTCGGAGGCGCGCAGGCGGCGGGATTTGGTCTCATCGGCTTGCGCCTGTTCGATTTACAGGTGCGCGACGCCCACCGCTATGCGCCGCTCGCGGAGGACAACCGGATCAATTTGCAGGTTCTGCCGCCGAAGCGGGGACGAATTCTCGACGCGTTCGGCCGCGTCATCGCCGACAATGACGACGTCTTTCGCGTGACGATCACGCCGTCGCTCGCGCGCGACGTCGGTGCTATCCTGCGGCGCGTCGGCCATATCGTGCCGCTGACGGATGACGAGATCGCGGGAATTGTCACGCGCACGCGCAAGAAAAATCGAAATCTGCCGACGATCATCGCATCCGATCTTTCGTTCGAGCAGGTGGCGAAACTCAATCTCCATGCGCCGAGCCTTCCAGGCATCAAGACCGATCTTATTTGGCGCAGGCGCTATCGAGACGGCGCAGCGCTCAGCCATGTCGTCGGCTTTGTTGGAAGCGTCGAGCATTTCGGCATCGATGACGATGCGGTGATCCGTATTCCGGATTTTCGCGTCGGCAAGAGCGGCGCCGAGCTTGGATTCGATGCCGATCTTCGCGGCACGGGGGGAACGCTGAAATCGGAAGTTGATGCGCGCGGACGCATCGTGCGCGAGCTTGAAAAAGTTGATCCCGTGACGGGCCGCGACGTTACGCTCACGATCGACTCCGAGCTGCAACGTCGCGTCGTCGAGCGCATGCAGGGCGAGCGACGAGCATCGGCTGTCTTGCTCGATATCGCCACGGGTCACATCGTGGTGATGGCATCGGTGCCGGGCTTCGATCCGACGAATATTGCGGGAGGCATATCGGAAAGCGATTGGGCGACGCTCTTGGGATCGGGAGACGAGCCGCTGCTCAACCGCGCGATTTCAGGTCTCTATGCACCGGGCTCGACGTTCGTGGTGGTTACAGCTCTTGCGGCGCTCGACGCCGGGGTCGTTTCGCTTGATGAGCGCATCGTCTGCAACGGCCGATACGAATACGGCGGCCAAATCTATCGCTGCTCGAATTCCGCGGGGCATGGCAGCATCACGCTGCATGACGCTATTCGGTCGTCGTGCGAGGTGTTTTTCTACGCGATGTCGTTGCGGCTCGGCATCGGCCGGATCGCGGGAGCGGCGCGGGCCATGGGCATGGGCGCGGTGAGTGATATCGGCCTATCGGAAGCGAAGCCGGGCGTCGTTCCCGATCCCGATTGGAAGAGGGGCAATCTTTACGCAGGATGGCTTGGCGGCGAAACGCTGTTGACCGGGATCGGACAGGGTTACGTTCAGGCCACGCCGTTGCAGCTTGCGGTCGTGGCGGCGCGTCTGGCGAGCGGACGTGCGGTCGCGCCGGTATTGCGCAAACCCGCGGTGCCAGAGGCGGGATCGGGGGCGTTTGCAGAACTCGCGTTTCAAGCCGCGCATTTCGAAACTGTGCGGCGCGCCATGACAGCTGCCGTCAACGACGCTGGCGGGTCGGCGGCGAAGGCCAAGCTCGCTGAGGGCAAGCCCTTAGTCGCCGGCAAGACGGGCGTGTCGGACACTAGTGCTTGGAGCGGAGAAAGCACGGCGACGAGGATGGCATGGCCGAAGCGTAGTCATGCGCTGTTTATCGGCTACGAACCAGCGGACGCGCCTCGCTATGCCATTGCGACCGTCATCGAGCACGGCGGTGACGGTGAAGCCGCCGCGGCGCTGGCGAGCGACATCCTTGCGCTCGCGACCGATCGTGTTTCCGATGAACGCCGCAGGTCGGGCGGCGACAGCGGAAATGTGCCCGGCGTTGGCGCCGGACGCGACGAGGCAGGATGATGAAAGCCGTCTATTCTGCGTGGAATACCGGGCAACCGCTTCGGATCGGCGCAAAGTTGTTGCGCGTCCACTGGCCCGTTATCGTCACGACCTGCATTCTGGCGGGCATTGGCACGGCGACGCTCTATTCCGTATCCGGCGGCTCGTTCCTGCCTTGGGCCGAGCGTCACACGCTGCGATTTCTGGTCATGCTCGCGGTCGTCGTTTTCATGGCGACGGTGCGTCTCGAAGTCTGGATGAAGCTCGCCTATCCGGTCTATGCGGTGGCGCTGCTGACATTGGCGCTCGTTCCGTACGTCGGTGTCGAGGCGCTCGGCGCCAAGCGATGGATCGGCGCGGGGGTCATTTCGTTCCAGCCGTCCGAGCTGATGAAGCTGGCGCTGGTCGCGGCGCTCGCGCGCTACTACGTGCACCTCCGCTCTGACGAGGTCGGTCGACTGCGCAATGTCCTCATTCCATTGGCGATGATCGGCGTACCTGTTCTGTTGACGTTGCAGCAGCCCGACCTTGGATCGGCGGCGCTGTTCGTGGCGCTCGGGCTATCGCTGATGTTCCTCGCCGGAGTGCCGATGCGCTACTTCGCTTTTGGTGCGATCGTGGCGATCGCGGCGCTGCCGGCGATCTGGTCGGGTATGCACGGCTATCAGAAGCGGCGCATCGAAGTCTTTCTCAATCCCGGCACGGATCCGCTTGGGGCGGGCTATCACATCACGCAATCGAAAATCGCGCTGGGAGCGGGCGGCATCGCTGGGACAGGGTTCATGCAGGGAACGCAGAGCCAGCTCAACTTCGTTCCGGAGAAGCACACGGACTTCATCGCAAGCATTATCGGCGAGGAGTGGGGTTTCACCGGCATGATGGTGCTCCTCGCGATCTACGCCGCCCTCATCCTGATGATGATGCTGATGGCCCAGCGATGCGAGAACCGGTTCGCGCGGCTGGCCATCGCGGGATCAGCGATGACGTTCTTCGTCTACGTCTTCATCAACCTGGCGATGGTCACGGGGCTTGTCCCGGTCGTCGGCGTTCCACTACCACTCGTATCGTATGGGGGCACTTCGATGACGACGCTGATGCTAGGGCTCGGCATTGCTATGTCGGCATACGTTCACGGGCGCGACGGACGGCATTGAAGGAAAATCCCCCGGGTCCAAACGGTCGATCGCCGCCGTATTTGCATTGTGAGAGCGTCGAAAAATCGCAATTTTCTCAATTGGCTGGCGAATGCGGACGATGGGGGTGGACAGAGCCGTATGGCGATGCTATGCGCTCCATCCTCAGGGCCCGTTCGGGCCCTTAGCCGTCCTTGAAGGCCAAGTGCCTTCGTCGATGGGACGGTCATTGGTACGGGTGATTAGCTCAGTTGGTAGAGCAGCTGACTCTTAATCAGCGGGTCCACGGTTCGAGCCCGTGATCACCCACCAAATGTCCGAAATCTCGAAGAAATCTCTGCAGGCGGTTTTACGATCACCGCTGACTCTCGAAGCATAAATCGCGTAATGCTCGTTCTTACGCTGAAACGAACTGATCTGTCCTGCGAATGACAGCTTCCGTCTCAAGAGCGGACTCCGGGGTCGCCCGACGCTGGTGAACTGCGAGCATTGAGCCGAGAATCACTTCTAGGCCAATATGCCTGTGCTCACCGCTGAAAAATTCGCTAGGCAATATCGCATCTAGGCGCAACGGCTGCTGTATGCGCGCCAACAAAATAGAGTGATCCTATAATCTAATCTCTCAATGTCCTCGGGGTGCAGCCAAATCGCCTTTTAAATGACCTGTTGAACGTCGAAAGGTCCGTGAATCCCCAATTATAGGCTATGGTTGAGATGGGTGCGCGTCTGGCAGCGAGCAAATCGACACGGACGTGATCCAGCCTCCTGGCCGTTACGTACGCACTAAACGTCGTGCCAGCTGACGCGAACATCTTGTGCACGTACCTTTCGGAAATCCGCAGCTCCTTCGCAGTATAAGCTGCGGAGAGAGTCGAGTTGGTCAGGCGGTCCTCGATGAAGGATACGACGGCACGCAGCGATGCAGCATCCGCTGACTGCAAAATGCTGTCGTGCTTATCGGCAAGGGCACCCACACCGAGGGGGATAAGATCAACAATCGCGTCAAATAACCCCATCAATTCCGCAGACGAGGCAGAGACGAGCCGATTCGATGCGTACGACAGGCTGGTTGCGAGCGGACTAAGAAGCCTTTCGCGCGGATAACGCATGTTTAAAAGAAAATCTTCGGGGACGGGAATGTCGCTAAATAGATCTTTAGGAAACCGAAAGCCCATCGTATCGGTCAAAGACTGACCTTCAGAGGCCAGACTCGTCAACGTTACAGGTAGAGTACTGTCGAAGAAAAGCAGGTCGCCCTTACGTGCGATGTTAGTACGGCCCTGCTGTTCGAAAACCATGGACCCCGATAGGATATAGAACGCGCAAAACCATTCGTCAGAAGAATGCGCGACGTCGGACTTCGTTCTTATGTACTCGGTTGGCACACTCTTCTGCCGACCCATGAAGCCCCGGCCGAGCGTGATGTTTTCCGCGCGTGCACGGAAAGATGATCCTTCGATTTGCTTTGGTGTAAATGGAAGGCCGTTAGCTCGCATTGTATCCCGAAAAAATGTGTAGGCTTCCGCTGGCGAACAATACTGCGTATCCCAAACCCTCAATTCAGGAGCCGATTTGTCAGCACTATCTGGCTTTTCTCTCCCCATAATATTTCTCCTTTTTTCTTGAGGCTACTACGCCGCCGCCGCCAGTCAACAGCGCGCAGCGCGTTAATCAGGAAAGCGCCAATCCCTCGTTGGGGGCACGCGCGCTCTTGCTCGTGTTCCCAGATTTTGACTGGGCGCCGACTGAACATTCTAAGCACTGACATCACTCCGAGACCCTGAAATTTGGGCGAATGCCCGAAAGGTTCAGCCGGGCCCAAGACCGCCGCAGCGTGCGCACGGATGGTGCCCTGCACGGCTTCTGCCGGGACGTAGATCACCGCACAGATGCACGTGACCAATAAGAGCAAGCGAGCACGAGAAACGTGTTCAAGGAGAAAATAGCAATGGGACGGAAACTCACTTCAAGCGCAGCAGGAAGTGCATGCCGCGAAAGCGCGGGTTCGTTTGCCTTAAGGGGAGGCAAATTTGGACTGACGCTTCTCGCGTGCTCGGTTGCCGCCATTTTTCTGGCGGGGCCGGCTTCGGCACATAACGATGACGAAAACGCCAGAAGCGCACCAGTCGTACGCACGGTCGAAGGCGTGGTGCGGGGCTACACCGAAAGCGGTGTCAGCATTTTCAAGGGAATCCCTTACGCGGCTCCGCCGGTGGGTGATTTGAGATGGAGACCCCCTCAACCGGTCAAGCGCTGGAAGTCCACGCTTGATGCCACGGAATTTGGAAGCCATTGCCCGCAGGTTACGACTCTCGCTACATTCGCGGGACCAACGAGCACGAATGAAGATTGCCTTTTCCTCAACGTCTTCACCCCAAACAAGGGTGGCAAAAAAGCCGTCATCGTCTGGGTTCACGGGGGCGGCAACTACGCCGGTGGATCGGCCGACTACGATGCATCCAAGCTCGCGACGGGCGGACCCGATGGCGTGCCTACCGTTGTCGTCACTCTCAACTATCGATTTGGGTTATTGGGCATTTTTTCCCACCCGGCGATCAACAATGAAGGGCACCTGTGGGGGAACTATGCGGCTCTCGATGTAAATGCGGTGCTTCGATGGGTGCAACGGAACATTGCTGCGTTCGGTGGTGACCCGACCCGTGTGGCCGTCGGTGGGCAATCTGGAGGAGCGCACAACGTCGGCGTTCAAGTGGTTTCTCCTTTGAGCAATGGCTTGTTCAACCGCGCGATAGCACAGAGTTCACCATCGTTCATCTTTCCGGGTGTCGTACCTGCGGCTACCGCATCGAGCAGGGGACAAAGTTTCGCCGAGGCAGCCGGATGCCCAGGCTCTAGCGCCGCCGCCGCTAAATGCCTCCGCAAGCTCTCCATCGCACGCATCCTCCAATTGCAGGGGCGGGCAAACGCGGCCAATTCCTACTTCAGTCAGTCGATCATCGACGGCACGATTATTCCTGCAGATCCGCAGGCCGTTGCCGCCGGCCGGTTCAATAAGATGCCGATACTGGGAGGGTCGACTAAAGATGAGAGTACGTTCAATCTTGGCAACATGGAGTACTTCACGGATCCCCTGGCACCGATGACTTCGGCACAGTACGAGGCTTTAACCCCGGCCAACGTTTTGGCTCAATATCCGATCAGCAACTACGGCAACAATCCCGGCATTGCGTTTACCAGGTCCAAGACGGATCAGTTGAAATGTTCGGAACTTCACAACGTGCAACTCCTGGCTAGCCATGTGCCGGTCTACGCTTACGATTTCAGATATCAAAATAGCCCGTACTATGCTCCACAAATGCCGGGCTTTAAGGCGTTGGCTGCGCACACCATCGATATTCAATATCTCTTTGCTGGGTTCCACGGCGGAAATCTAGGCGTGAACATCGACCAGGAAACAGGACAACCCCGCGAGCTCAATGAGCAAGAGACAAAGCTGTCTAATGCCATGGTGGCCGCTTGGACAAATTTCGCGAGATCCGGAAATCCCAATGGCTCGGGCAATTCCCCCTGGCCGCAATTCACGGGCGGCGGTAATGCGAAATATCTCGTGCAAGACATGCCTCTTTCGACAATCACGGTTTCTCAGCTACGCAGCGACTACAAGTGCGACTTCTGGGACTCGGTGCTAGGGTACTGATCGGCAATCGAACCGAAGCGTTGAAAGTGGCGGCAATTGCCGCCACTTTCTAAAACGTCGAGAATAGGGGAGGAGAGCCGCCGCTGCCGAGTAAGCAGCAGTTCACAGAGGCGAATTCGCTAACCACCGGCTTTGCTCTCGTGGGGCTGGATCGTCAGTATTGCACCATTTTTTGCGCTGTCGGGGTGACTTCGCAAATGGGTCAGAAGCGGCGGTGGTGGACATAAAGTCATGAGTGGTCGGCTTATGCCTCCCGACGCGGGATTCGACGCCTAAGATCTGTGAAATTTGCTACGCCCCATGACCACTCTTGACGCTGTATGACCGCGCATGGCGACATCAAAGTGTAAAACCTTATTGATTTCACTAGAAATCCCGTTGCCTCTTAATCAGCGGGTCCACGGTTCGAACCAGTGATCACCCACCAAGCATAAGCAATCTCAAAGCAATTTTCGCGGTCGGTTTCACAATTGCAGCTGACTCTCGAAATCTCGATGGCGAAATGTCAGCTCTTCTTCGGAAATTGGACGGAACCATCCTCCGCTGTAGATGTCAGCTGGGGCCGGAAACAGAAATTGCTATTTCGATCGTAGAGCGGTCGCGAGGCGGCTTACGCCAATGCGGATCTCTCTTTCCTCAAGGGCGGCGTACCCGAGAACAAAGCCGGCTTTTCGTTTCGGGGCGGGGCCATGGCCATCACCGTAAAGACCGGAAATAGGATAGATGCCAACGCCTCGTTGCCTGCCCAGCCCGGCAATGTGGTTTTCCCGGGCCGGTTCAAAGTCGTTGAACCAGGTGACCACATGGAGGCCGGCGTCCGATCCTTGAACATCGATCGCGTCGCCAAAATGATCTGAAAGTGCGGTGAGCAGCGCCGCGCGCCGCTGCGCATTCTTTCGCCGAAGCTTTTTCACGTGCCGCTCGTAAGCACCCGATTGTATGAAGCTGGCCAGCGCGGCCTGCTCCAGTGTCGGGGAGTGGCGATCGGTTAGGCGCTTGGTGGTGCGGAACGCGTCGACAAGCTCGGTCGGCGCCACAAGGTATCCGAGGCGTAGCAATGGCGAGACCGTCTTTGATATCGTTCCGAGATAGACTACGCGTCCTGAATGATCCAAGGCATGCAACGGTTGGATAGGACGGATGTCGTATCGGTACTCGCCGTCGTAGTCGTCCTCAATGACGTAAGCGCCCGCCGTAGCGGCCCAATCCAATAGTTGAGCACGGCGCGAAGCGGAGAGAACGTGACCCAGCGGGAATTGATGCGACGGCGTCACATAGCAAAGGCGCGCCTTCTTAACGTCCGCAAGAACCTCTGTCTGCAAACCTTCGTCGTCGACCGGGACAAATTGTGGGATGGCGCCGGTGCTCTCAAAAATATGCCGGGCCGCCCAATAGCAGGGGTTCTCGATCACGAACCGGTCGCCGCTGTCGAGCAATATTCGCGAACAGAGATCGAGGCCCTGCTGAGACCCATTGACGATGACGATCTGGTCAACGCTGCAGCTCAGGCCCCGGGTACGCCACAGGTATGCTTGCAGCGCGGTTCGCAGTTCTTTTGATCCTTCCGGCTGCTGATAGCGCAGACTGCGGGCCCGAGACGTTGCCATGGTCTTCATCAAAGCCCGTCGCCATGTCAGGCGCGGGAAGTCAGCAGCGGCAATGTCACCATAGCGGAAGTCGATTTGCATACTCTCCAGCGCCACCGGCGGAGCGGGCAACTCGGTAACACGCCGCGCGAAAGCAGATAGACGAGGCGTTTTTGATGCTAGATTGCTGCGAGCCCGTGGCAAACGAAGCGATCGCAAAGCCGGCGCAACGCGCGATCGGCGTCCTTGGCGCGTCTCAATGAAGCCTTCCGCAAGAAGTTGATCGTAGGCGGACGTAATCGTGGTTCGCGAAGTGCCGAATTCTGCAGCAAGCGCTCGGGTCGAGGGTAATAGTTCCCCCGGCTCATATACACCGTCCTCGATTTGCGACTTCAAGGCCGCACAGATTTGCTGGGCGCCATGGGGCGCGGATTTTTTGCCGAGTCGCAACTGGCCCACCAACAATACTCAAAACTGGTTCTTTCTATAAGCCAGTTTGCCTTGTATTTGATCGGGCATCAAGGGCGACCGACGTTGTATGACGCCTCGGTGATCGCGAGGAGTCTTCTACATGTACATCCCGCCAGTATTCCGCGTCGACGACGTAGCCGAGATGCATCGCGTCATGCGAGAGGCGCGCTTAGCGACGCTCGTCACTGCAACCGAAGAGGGGATGATCGGAACGCCGTTGCCCATGCTCCTCGACGAGAGCGAGGGCCGTTACGGCACGCTTTACGCGCATGTGGCGCGCGCGAACCCCCAGTGGAAGATCGCCGCCCTTGGCGAAGGATTGGCCATCTTCTCTGGACCCGATGCCTACATCACGCCCTCGTGGTATGCGACGAAGCGGCAAACAGGCAAAGTGGTTCCGACGTGGGACTACGTCGCCGTCCACGCTTATGGCTCGGTCGAGTTCTTTGACAATACCGATCGTCTGCTCGACGTCGTCACCCGCCTTACCGACCTCCACGAACGCCCATTGGCAATGCCATGGGCTGTATCCGATGCGCCGACCGAGTTTGTTCAGTCCCAATTGCGCGGGATCGTCGGCGTGCGAATGTCAATCACGAGACTCGATGGGAAACGCAAAATGAGCCAAAATCGAAGCGCCGAAGACCGCCAAGGCGTCATCAATGGGCTCGCCAACTCTGGGGATGCTCTGGACGCCGTCGTAGCTGATCTGGTGCCCACCCTAAACAATGACCGATGATGAGACGAGCCCACCACATAGCGTGACAACGGTTCTGCGGATATTGAATCGATCTGTAGAACTCGTCAGCTAATGGTCAAATACAGAGCTTGATTCGACGCGGAGAGCGATTTCCGTCGTGCGGCCTTCGTGTACAGCGCCGCCATTTGCGGGGTCACGTGACCGAGCTGCGCGATGATCTCATGTTCCGAGCAGCCTGCCTCAGCAAGTTTGTCGGTGGCGCTGACGTAAGTACGCGATAGCCACCAACGCATGATGCAACTCACGCCCGTGCCGGGTGGTCAGGCGGCGGCTTGACGAGGCGAAGGGCCATCGTCTTCAGGTTCTGAGATCACTTTGGGGATCTTGCGATCGGGATTGGGCTCGGCCGTCTCATCGAGCGCGGCGAGATACTCGACGACAGCACGGGTCTGGCGCTGCTTCTCGGTCCACTCCAGCTCCTCCGGAGCCTTACCGTGGTAGCGGCTGGCGTTGGCTTCGAGCACGCTCGCGTCCACGGCGAAGCCCTCGCCCTTGACGAGCCCCATGGCCATCGCCGACCAGACCACACGCTCGAAGATGTGGCGCAGGAGATCGCTCTCGCGGAAACGGGCGAGGCGGTTTGCCCGCCACAACGCAATCGATTTTCATTGACGCGATGCTTGGCGACGGCTCCTCGCTAAAGAACTGCGACAAAACTGCTTCGCCGATGCATTAGCGGAAAAAGGCTTGACGCTTTAGATTTCTGACGACATCTATATACAGATGTCGATCATAATCTAACGCGGACCGCTGACATCTCGGGGCGGCAAGTCGAATGGAGATAGCGATGTTCTTAGTGACGAACATCGACAAAGATCGGTTTGGGTATCGGGACAATTCTTGGCATTGAACGACTGTCAGCAAACAGGCCACCCGTGACGCCAGCATTTGAGAGTCGAGAAATACATATGATTTACAGTTCGATTGTAAAAATGAAGATCCGGCAAACCTTCAACCACGTCAACAATCATAGCTGGGATAAAGCAACTGAAGCGCTTGCTCCCAATATCCATCACCGCGTTTCCGGCGACCACGCGCTCGGGGGTGAACGTCACGACAAGGATTCGGTTCGCCGCTGGTTCGAGCGTCTCGGCCGCGTGTTGCCGACCCTACGCATCACTGTCACCGAGGTGACGGTTAAGGGCTGGCCGTGGAACACCCAGGTATTTGCACAGTGGGACGGGAAGGCGACACTCAAAAATGGAACCCCTTACATCAACCGGGGACTGCACGCGTTTACACTGCGATGGGGCAGGGTTTATGCGCTTGAGGAATTCCAGGACTCACAAGCAGCGGACAATGGCCTCGCAGCACAGGCAGCTGCTGGCATCGAAGAAGCGGCGGCCGCACCGATTTTGAGTTAGGTCCAGTGGACCGGCCGAAGCAAGCTCCGCCGTAATCGGCGGCGGGCTCTGCATCGCCGAACCTTGGGGTGTGCGACTTCTGCTAATGGCCCATCTCGTCGCTTAGCGTTTGTCTGCTAGTGCGTGCGTTCCCGACATTATTGACACGCATCGGGATAACGCGCGCTTTGCGTGACCGAACTTCCGCTTTCTGCGTAGCGGACGGACGTCGACCAATTCGAGGTTGCGTTGCGATTGATGTAAAACGATTGAGTGCCAGTGATCACTCTTGACGCTCTATGACCACTCTTGACGACATCGAAGTGTAAAACCTCATTGATTTCGCTCGATATCGTGCTGCCTCTTAATCAGCGGGTCCACGGTTCGAACCCGTGATCACCCACCAAGTAATCGAAATCTCGAAGAAATTTCTTCGGTCGGTTTTACAATTACCGCTGACTCTCGAAATATCGATCGCAAAATGTGCGCTCTTACTCCGAAACGAGACGACCTGATCTGCTCTGCGAATGTCGGCTTCGGGTACATTGCGAACACGGCTGTGCAAAGCATCATGAGCCTCGCGGAACGCGAGGCGTATCGCGCCAAGAACTGATCGCTATTCCCGCTTCGGCGTCCGAACCACCCAAATAACGCGTATTGACCCTTGCCGACACTCCCGCGTCCAGGGCGCGCTCGCTTCGCAACTCATAAGCACCAAAGCTCTGGTCCGCGTCGCCTTTGGGATGGTTTCGTTTGATTGGCTGAGCAAAGTAGATCCGAACAACCCGCGCAGCACCCGAGGATTACAATGGCGAGCCGGACGTATGGAATCTTGCTCGTTATCTTGTCTGCTATTTTTTGGAGCACTGCCGGCCCCTTCGTCAGGATGGCGAATGTTGAATCTTGGACACTAATTGGGTGGCGCTCTCTCTTTGCATTCCTGACGCTGGCGGGGTTTGCAGCCTACGAACACCGGACCAATTTGATAAAAGCCGTAACGGGAATGGGATCTTCTGGCGTCGTGGCGGTCACCATCTCCGTTCTGTCGACGATCTCGTACATATTTGCGTTGAACCTGACGACAGTTGCCAACGTCATGATTGTGTATGCGGTGCTACCATTCATCGCTGCGCTCATCAGTTATGTCTGGATCAGGGAACGGGTGACCGTGCGCCTGCTCGGCGCGGGGCTTGCGGCCTTTTTCGGCATTGCCATCATGGCCGGGTCTGCGGCGACGGCGAAAGATATCCTCGGTATCATCGCGGCCTTCGTCATGACGGCAACTTTTGCTTCGCAGATCGTTCACTCCAAGGTTCATCCCCAGCTTGATTTGAACGTCGCCATGGCATTGGCTGCGGGGGCATGCGGCCTGATTGCCATTCCCTTCATGGAGCCCGGGCTTCCATCGCCGACTGCACTTCTGGCCTGCGCTTTGTACGGTGGATTGACGTCCGGGCTTGCTTACGTTCTAGCGCTCAACGGCGGCCGCTACATTACCGCCGGCGAATCTGGATTCATCCAAATGCTAGACGTCGTGCTCGGCCCCCTCCTGGTCTGGATGTTCTTCGCAGAGCAACCTGGTGAAACCGTTCTGGCTGGCGGTGCCATCGTGCTGTCGGCAGTTGTTTGGTATCTTGCGCCCTCCGTTCGTGTTCCGGCCGTTCCGTAGAGCGCAAGTGCTTCGCGCCGCCGATCCGCCCTTCCTCCGAAAGATGACTTTCGGGAAATTGCAGCTGTCGACGCCTATCTCAATTAAGTTTGCCGCAGCGCTTTGCATCGTCGGTCAGTTCTTCGAGCATGGCGTAGAGCTTCTCGATGGCAATGAAGCAAGCGTGTTTGATCCGGTCACCGAAAATTCGGCTACGAGGTTGCGGTCCGCCCGTCGGCGGCCTGGGCATCCGTGACGCCGATGCTGACCATAACGGCAACACCAGCCACCAACGCCGTGCGAAGCCCTGCTTTCAACCTCATAACGAATCTCCCGCATATCGCAGCGACGCAGTACTTGGCCGCATTGTCTGTCGTCGTACTTAGTCTTTCGCTCTGACAGCGGAGCCTACCGCTTTCTGGTCCTCTGCGGTCAGTTGCGACGGCCCCAGATTGACCGTCAGCTTGTCGAGCGTGCCGGTAAAGCGGAACGGCGGCTGGTAGTCCTTGTCTTCCACGCTCAGGCGCGTATCGGTCCCAACGTCGAAGGATTCGTCGATCGTCATGATAGACGGCGTGGTGTGTGGGATCTTTTTGCTATCCACTTCCTTGCCGTCGACCGACAGAACGCCGGTGCCCCCCTTGGCCATGCCAGGACCGTCGTATTTAAAGTCGAAGGTGACGGTGTGTTTTCCCGGCGCGAGAGCGTCTTTGCCTTCCCAACGAAATCTCTCGACCGCCAGTAGGTTGTAAACAAACACCGGCTTGCCTTTCAGCAGGTAGAGACCATAGCCACCAAAGCGGCCGCCGTTCGTGTTCAGCATACCTTCGGCGCCACCCTCGGGAACTTCCACCTCGGCGGTGATGGAGTAGGACTTACCCAGCGTGTTGGGCACGCTGCCTTCCGGCAATCCGGTCATGACTCCGGAGTACGTGAACTCGTTCCGGCCAGCGGTTGAGCTCGGTCGCGGAGTGAGCAAGCGTTCGAGAATGGAGTTGTCTAGCGGGAACACTTGGTATTTCTGCGCTTCCACGAGGAAGAGTTCCTGCAACTCCTTCAGCTTGTCAGGAAATTTGGCCGCGAGATCGTTGTTCTGTGAGTAGTCTTCGTCAATGTTATAGAGTTCCCATTTGTAGCCGTTGAGCACCTCCGGCATTTTGGCCGTGCCCATGAGCCACGGCGGTTGCGGCGGTGGCGTCGCAGCCATCCATCCGTCGTGATAGATCGCGCGATTGCCGAACATCTCGAAGTACTGGGTCTCGTGTGTGGACTTCGCGTTCTCGTTCGCTTTGTCCCAAGTGTACGCCATGCTCACTCCCTCGATCGGCTTCTGTGCGATGCCGTTCACCATCACCGGCGCCGGGATGCTGGTGGCTTCAAGAAGCGTTGGCACGATGTCGATCACATGATGGAACTGGGTGCGGATGCCGCCTGTGTCCTTGATGTGCCCAGGCCACGACATCACCATGCCCTGACGGGTGCCGCCGAAGAACGACGCCACCTGCTTGGTCCACTTGAAGGGTGTGTCGAACGCCCAGGACCACGCGACCGACATATGCGGCGTAGTGTCCGCCGAGCCCCACACATCGTAGAACTTCAGTTGCTCTTCAACGGAAGATCCGGCAAACCTTCAACCACGTCAACAATCATAGCTGGGATAAAGCAACTGAAGCGCTTGCTCCCAATATCCATCACCGCGTTTCCGGCGACCACGCGCTCGGGGGTGAACGTCACGACAAGGATTCGGTTCGCCGCTGGTTCGAGCGTCTCGGCCGCGTGTTGCCGACCCTACGCATCACTGTCACCGAGGTGACGGTTAAGGGCTGGCCGTGGAACACCCAGGTATTTGCACAGTGGGACGGGAAGGCGACACTCAAAAATGGAACCCCTTACATCAACCGGGGACTGCACGCGTTTACACTGCGATGGGGCAGGGTTTATGCGCTTGAGGAATTCCAGGACTCACAAGCAGCGGACAATGGCCTCGCAGCACAGGCAGCTGCTGGCATCGAAGAAGCGGCGGCCGCACCGATTTTGAGTTAGGTCCAGTGGACCGGCCGAAGCAAGCTCCGCCGTAATCGGCGGCGGGCTCTGCATCGCCGAACCTTGGGGTGTGCGACTTCTGCTAATGGCCCATCTCGTCGCGTAGCGTTTGTCTGCTACTGCGTGCGTTCCCGACATTATTGACACGCATCGGGATAACGCGCGCTTTGCGTGACCAAACTTCCGCTTTCTGCGTAGCGGACGGACGTCGACCAATTCGAGGTTGCGTTGCGATTGATGTAAAACGATTGAGTACCAGTGATCACTCTTGACGCTCTATGACCACTCTTGACGACATCGAAGTGTAAAACCTCATTGATTACGTTAGAAATCACGTTGTCTCTTAATCAGCGGGTCCACGGTTCGAGTCCGTGATCACCCACCAAGCATAAGAATCTCAAAGAAATTTTCGCGGTCGGTTTCACAATTGCAGCTGACTCTCGAAATTTCGATGACGAAATATCAGTTCTTCTTCTGAAATCGGACGGAACGATCCTCCACTGTGGATTTCAGCTCCGGGCCATCAACGGACATGTGCAAGATATGGGAAATTCATCCAGCATGTGCTTGCGTGAAGTTTTAAGTCATTTCAAGGGCCGTGACTGTGCAGCCGGCTCGCCGTTCCCACTTTCGCTCCACACCGTCTCCATGAGATCGAGTCGCGCCTTGAGTGGGTCGTGCTCAATCACGGCGCCGCCGTCGGTGAAATTAATCAGCCGGTCGACGGAAAAATCGTGACGCGGCCATTGGGGCCGGCCGCCGCCGTTCGGGTCACCGGTTTTGGCGAACGACACCCAATAGCTGCTTGCCAAGTTTCCCATTGCCTTATCGGCATCAGTGACCTTGTCGCCCACGACCGCCGCTGGAATGTTCATCGTGTAAGGGATTTCGAAACCGTGCAGTGTCCCTTTCCACCTGGGATCATTGCGGAGGGCCTCAGCCACGTAGGAGAAGCGATAGAACCAGGTTGGCTGACCGGCCCTTGCCGTCTCGTTGGCGAGGTGCCGAGAAGGCTCGACAAGCGTTTCGTCGGCGAGTACCTGCTGTTTCAGTTCATCAAATGTCTCGTCGCCCTTCGGGTCGTAAAGCGAGCGCGCTTCGATCACGTGCCCGCCGAATAGAGTAAAGAGATCGTCCTTGGTCTTCGCGTTGCCAATTCCGAGGTCGCGATTGTTCGCGCCCACGATGACCGGAACCTTGGCCTGTCGGCCGGCGGCGAAAGCCGCCTCGGGCGTCTCGGTTATGAAACGCCCATCAAGGATCGCCCCAGAGATGCCGATGACCGGTTGTCCGCTGGACATACCTGCGAGTACTTCGGGCGCCGAAGCTCCCTCGATCAGCTTTTCGGCGGAAAGCGCCCGGAGCGCAGCCAAGGCTTCTGACCCATCGGCCCCGATGCCAATCGATCGCGCGTAGGCGACGGCTCTCTTTTCAGCGTCGGCAAGGCCTGTAAGTGGCAAAACTTTCGAACGCGCCGTCGGCACGCCCGGCGATTGCAGGATCGCACCCCGGAAGAGGCCGCGCGAGAGTGGCGAGATCAAGTGAGCCATGATCGGGGGACTATATACTTGACGGAACATAGTCCGATGTGCTCAGATTCATCCCGACAGGGCGGCAATGAAAAAGGCGTCACTCAGATAGAGGTGACGCCTGAAATGATTGAGGCCGGGATCGCTGTTTATCGAGATTGGATCGAAGGTAAGCGCCGATGGAAATTGCCGTCCGAAGCGGCGTTCGTCGTCAGTCTGTATCGAGATATGGAAGCCACCCGAGTTGATGGCAACCCGCCGTCGCCATAAAGAGCTTCATGTGAAGCTTCACTATCTTGTTCTCGATTTCGACCAGCTTTTCCTTACGGATGTAAGACCGCCGAACGACGGGCGGAGAACTCCACCGGGTCCGCGACAGATAGTAGTGGGTATCTGGACGTCGAGAATCGTTGATCATGAGTCCGTGAGCCACAAGGTCACGATAAAGTTGAACACTCCCAATTTGATCTAGGAGATGGAAAACGCCGAGAAGGACGTTTTTGTCTACAACGATCTCGCTTAATAGGTCTTTGAGCAGTTGGCGGCGCTGCTTAAACGACATTATGAGTGACGTATCGATCTTAGTGGTGTCAGGCCTCGAAAGTAGATCGCGAATAGAAGAATCGATGGAGTTCTCTACTAGTGCCCACCATCTGATAATGCGCCCGACGGTGTAGTAAGCTGCTTCATCTAAATTCATCGAGGCGGACCTAACGGGAACCTCAATTTTGAAAGTGGGGTGCATTGTGAAAGACCAAAAGAAAAAAGAAATAAAAGACGAACCCGGCGCAGAAGATCGCTTCAAGCGCGGGATAGCGAACGCACTGAACACGCCGCCGAAGCCGTTCACGCCGAAGCCAAAAAAGGCGGCGGCCAAAAAGCCGAAGTCTGATGCGCGCTAGTTTTTCTTCTTGGCTGCACTCGCGTCAGCGTGGAAAATTCCCGTCAGTGTCATCCGGAGTGAGTCTCTCGCCTCCGCTGTCAGGGGGCCACGAAGCATCTGTCCAGTTCCGACTGTTTGCAGTTCCAGAACGCACAGATTCCCTGTCATCTGAATCGATACGGTATCGGATGGTGGGAGTTCGAACGGTCCTGGGCCCGTCAGGGTTATCTTCAGAGGTGGTTGAGCCTTCTGCAGCGTTTTTTGCAGAAGCGCTTTCAGATCATCGTCCATAAAAACTCCGTGTTTCTGATTCGTTGCAGAGCCAGATTACTCGGAGTCACGGCGGGCTCGGCGCTTTCTCCACAAGAGAAAACGTCGAGCTTTCTGCTTATTAGTGCGGGATTTCGTCAGTCGGCCGATAGGTTAGACGCTTTCCAGCCGTCGCCTTGATGATTTCGTTGGCGCGGGTTTCGTCATCAACTTGACGATGGTTCCAGCGGAACGCGAACTCATCAGCGTAGCGCTGTAAGTGGGCTTCCGACACGGAATGAAACGAGCCCATGATGCCGCGCTTCATTAGAGAGAAGAAGCTCTCGGCGGTCTGAATATGTGAAATTCCGCCCTGAGAAACGTATTCGCCTAGAGAATGCTTTACCGTCTCATGCTGGGCGAACTGCTTCCCGGCCTGACGCGACCATGTGCTGTCATCCGTCATGAGGATGGACTTGCGGTTGGCGTTCTTGAAAAGCGTTTCGCGGAAGGTTTTAGAGGTCACGTTGGCAACGTGCTTCACGCGCATTTCGCCGTCACGCTCGATAAGAGCGACCACAGGGTGCTTCTTGGGTGCGGGCTTGCCCTTGTGGACGTTCTTTGCCTTGCCGCCGACGAACGTCTCGTCTGCTTCGACGATCTTGCCTTCGCCGCCAATGGGACCGGCCGAAACGGGAAGGCCCATAGCTTCGCGAATACGATGGTTGAGGAACCAAGCCGTTTTGTAGGTGATACCCATCATGCGGTGCATCTGATGCGCGCTGATGCCCTTCTTGGAAGCAGCCATGAGGCGGAAGCCCATGAGCCACTTCGTGAGAGGGATGTGCGAGCGCTCCATAACTGTGCCGACTGTCACCGAAAACTTCTTGCGGCAAGGGCGGCAGAGCACGAGGCCCTTCTTGGCGGCTTCACCACCGAGGCGGACGACGTTCTTGTGTTCCTTGCAGAAGGGGCAAACCGGACCGTTGGGCCAGCGCTGCGCTTCTAAGAATTCGCGGGCCTTTTCTTCGTCATGGAAGACGGGGTCGGTGATGTTGGTGGTCATGGCTTTTGCTCCTTGATCATCTAGGTACTACATCGACCGCGTTCTGTCAAGTATATAGTCCCCCATGATCGACCCACCTCCGGCTGACTCGCCGAAAATAGTCACCTTCTCTGGATCCCCTCCGAAGGCGGCGATGTTGCGCTTGATCCATTTGATGGCCGCAAGCTGATCCATATAGCCGTAGTTGCCGCGCGGATCGTCAGGGGCTTCCTCCGTCAGAGCTGGATGCGCAAAGAAGCCGAGCCGACCCATGCGATAGTTCATGCTGACTACGATGACGCCCTGTGCAGCAAGAGCGTCGGCCGGATACTGCGGGGTATTTCCATGGGCGAGCGCACCACCATAAATCCACACCATCACAGGCAAGGGCGCGCTTGACTTCGAGGCTGGCCGCCAGACGTTCAGCGTCAGGCAATCTTCCGATTTCGGCAAATCGTCCGTCTGCATACAGGACGGTCCAAATGCGGTGGTGTCGCGCACGCGTTGCCAAGGCTCGACAGGTTGCGGGACTCGCCAGCGCAACTTGCCGACTGGAGGCGCAGCATAGGGAATGCCTTTGAAACTGATGACGCCGCCTGCTTCCGCTCCGCGCACAGCGCCAGAATCGATTCTAACGTCCGAGGGCTCGGCCGCTGCGGGTTCTGAGGCCGCCAACGCAAACGCAATTGCGATAACATGTTTGCAGCAACGAGAAATTCCGGCCTCCTGCAATAGGCAACGTCATTTTACATCTTATTCGGCACGCGGGCACATGACCAGAGCACCGCGACGGAGTCTGGGGCGCCGGCATCGTAAAATGCGACTGCGTCTCGAAGTGCATGGGGGAAAGACGGTCGCCTCACTGAACGGCACGATTGCGGCCCAAGACCGAAGACGCGTCTTCAGTCTCAGTCCGCGAGTTTCGTTAGGCGACGCGCTTTAGCGAGTCGTGAACAGCTTGGTTGGCCTTGTCCAAGGCCGCCCGCGTTTCTGCCAGGGCCGCTTTCATTGCCGCCCAGGATTCGCCGCCAGTCTTGTTGAGCTTATCGAGCCTGGTTTTTGCCGCTTCGGATTCGCTTTTTAGGTTCTTCACGGCGGTCTCTATTTCGTTCCGCTGCTTGTCGACGAGGTTTTTCCCGCTCTTGTGCAATCTGTCGATTGTGTCGTGCCATGCTTTTCGTTGCGCCTCGGCGCAGGCGCGAAACGCCGCTTCTTGCTCCTTAGCCTTCTGACCGGTCGCCTCGAGATAGGCTAGCACGCCTTCCTCGAATGAAGTCCATTGAGATTCCAATGTCTTTTTCGAAGTGGCGATGACGGCTTCACTCTCCTGCCCATTCTCCTTAATAGACTTGCGAAAATCGTCACGCGCGGCGCGCATATCCGCCATAGCCTTCTGCGCTTTGGCACTGGCGTCGGCCTGCAACTTCGCGGCATTATCCTCGAATGAGGCCAACGTTGCGTCGATCTCGTCGAGCCGCTCTTTGGCCCAATCCAGATAGGAATGGATGGAACTTCTATTACTCATGACTCGTATCCTTTTTTTCCAGTTATGGGTGCAGCAGGCGCGTGGAAAAGAATTTTCCATATGATTTGCATCAATGTTGGTGCCGGCAATCTGCGCAACGGCGACCCACGCGTCTAGGATGACTGATCGCTTGTTCAACGCGATTCTGTCTCGGGCGCGCCTAGTGGTCGGCTCCGAAATCCTGGCGCTCAGTTACTGCTGCCGCTCTATGCTTAGAAGGGCGCAAGTAACCGCATGCCGCGTGAGCTTAGTCTGGACCCGTTGCCCTGCGATGTGCTGATCACGGATCGCGTTAGCCATCTCGTCGATCAGTCCCGCAAGCTCTGAAGAACTTAAATAATGCTCGGCAGAAAGCTCATCGCACGCAGCTTCATAAGCTTTCGTCAGGTGGTCCAGAGTAGCCTTGTCGAGATTTTCGCAATTGTGAAACAAGAGAGACATCACATCTTCTCCCCAGCGGTTAAGGCGGGAGCAATTCGTTTATGTTCTCTCAGCCGGCAGAGCCTACGCTGTTACTGCCGATGCCTATTCATAGCATAGGCAGATGACGGTTTTTCTCCCTAATCGACGCAGCGGCCTTTACGAAATGATAGTGAAGAGCAGCAAGGATAGGTAGTTTCCGAGCCTTGGGTACGGTTGCGACAGCGCTATGATCCCGTTGGGCTGTGAGCAGAACGATTGTGACAGCTACCTAAAGCAATCCTCGACGATAGAAGAGCCTTTTAATTCGGAATGACTGATCTCATCACATGAGCGTTGTACGCCAGATCGCAAGGGCGTATTCTCGCGAAACATCGGGCCATGATCCCCGTGCTCAAACGCGCGCCGGGTCATAAGGAAGTTTGAGTCCGCATGAGTGGTTTCGAGTCCGAAAGAACGCCCCTCAAAGGCTCGCTGCTTCAGCTTGCGGCAATGCTGCAATCCGCCGTCGATGCGATCGTCTCGATCGATGCGGCCGGAATCGTCGAGAGCATCAATCCTGCGACGGAAAGGCTCTTCGGATATTCCTCCGATGAACTCGTCGGGCAGAACGTCAAAATGCTAATGCCGGAACCCTACCGGGGTCAGCATGATGACTATATCCGCCACTACCGCGAGACCGGTCAGCATAAAATCATCGGCAGTGGCCGCGAGGTGTTAGGGTGCCGTAAGGACGGCTCGACTTTCCCGATGCATCTGTCGGTCAGCGAATACGAGATAGACGGGAACCGGCATTTTGCGGGGATCGTCCACGACCTCAGTGCGCAGCGTCGCGCCGAAACGGAAAGCACGCGGCAACAGACGCTTCTCCAGGCCATTATCAACGACTCGCCTCTGGCCATCATAATATCCGACCAGAGTCACAGGATTTTTCTGGCGAACCCGTCAGCCTCGCGTATTTTCGGACATGCTCCGGAGGCGCTGATAGGTAAAGACTCCAATATTCTTTTTGCCAGTCACGAAGATTGCGCGCGCCTGCGCGGCCTCAGGCTTGGTTTTGATTCCCTACCCGGCGAGTGGGGCGCAGTCGATCCACTGCAGGTCGCTTGCCGTCGTGAGAATGGCCAAACTTTTCCGGCCGAGATCACGGCCACCATCATTCGAAATCGGGACGGCAACGCCCTGGGCACCATGAAGCTCATCCGCGATGTCACGCAGCAGGCGAAACAAGCGGATGCGCTCCGCCAGGCGCAGCGCATGGATGCCCTCGGTCAACTCACGGGCGGCATTGCGCACGATTTCAACAACCTGCTGACAATCATCATAGGCAACAACGAGCTGTTGCTTGACGAAGGACTGAGCGCGGAGTCGGAAACGCTCGTCCGGCGCGCCAAAGAGGCGGCGGAGATGGGCGCTCGGCTTACGGGCCGCCTCCTCAGCTTTTCCCGCCAACGGAAGCTCGACCCTGTCGTCATCGGGCTCAACGAGCACGTCAACGCCATGATGGACCTGCTCGGCCGCTCGCTTGGCGAGACCATCGACGTCTCGATGTCTCTCGGAGACCAGTTGTGGAAAGTCTGTGTCGATCCCAGTGAGATTGAGAATGCCGTACTCAACCTCGCCATCAACGCACGAGACGCCATGCCCGAGGGCGGCCGACTTATTATTGAAACCGGCAACGTCAGTCTTCATGCCGACGATGATCTCGGGGAATTCGGACTTCCACGCGGGGATTACGTTTGCTTGGCCGTATCCGACACGGGGACCGGCATGCCTTCCGAGGTCGTGGCCCGTGCCTTCGAACCCTTCTTCACCACCAAGGCTTCTGGTCGGGGCACAGGGTTAGGGCTCGCGAGCATTTATGGGTTTGTGAAGCAGTCCGGCGGCAACGCCACGATCTATAGCGAACTAGGCCACGGCACCACGATAAGACTCTATCTTCCGAAAGTGCATCCTGATCCCGTTGCGGCTGGCCTGGTTGCAATAAAAGAGAACCTAGGGCTCGTTTGCGAGACCGTGCTGGTGGTTGAGGACAATCCAGAGTTACGGCAGCTATCGCTTGATCGCCTAATGCGTCTTGGATATCGCGTTGTCGCTGCCGACAGCGGACGTTCCGCCCTCGCGTTGCTTGAGGCCGAGACCAAGATTGATCTTATCTTCAGCGATGTGGTGATGCCTGGGCGCATCTCTGGCTACGAACTTGCGCGCTTGGCTGTTGAACGCTTTCCGATGATCAAAATCCTACTAACGTCTGGGTACGGGGGCGAATTTAGCGCCCCAGAAAATACTTCGGACACTCGGTATAAGGTACTTTCGAAGCCCTATAAGCAGACTGACCTTGCGCGCGCGCTACGCCAAGCGCTTCTGAGCTGACCATCGATTACTATTCCGGGGCCCGTGATCCTGCGTTGATCTCGCGCAATGTTCCGCACGGCCCTGTCTTGTAATAAAATTCACTATGCGGAATAAGGAACATGCTCAGGCCCTGCTCGCTTCGCGTATTATAGACTTGAAGCGCCGGATCGCTGAGGCGCAAGAGCGGCCTCAGCTCGATGGCAGGCCTTGGGACAGATCAGCGGGACTTCAGATTCTCGAGCTTCTGAAATCCACTCTGAAAGATCTGGAAGCGCGCTTGGCGGTGCTTCAGAATGCTGACAAGAAGTAATTCTTGCTTCCTGCACCACCGAGGGGCTGATAATCCGCACCGATAAATTAGCTCCTATGAGCTTGATTGAAATCAATCCAACTTGATTTTGAAATGGCATGTTGGTTCCATGTCAAGTCCTAGCCATTTTCGCTCTCGCGCCGATGCTTATATTAAAAAGGGCCTCACCTTCCAGGACGAGGCCACTCAGGACCTTATGTTTGACATAGCCGATATGTTTAGGGCTATGGCGGATGATCTGAGTCACCGAGAAGCGCTCCGGACAAAACCCGGTAGTTGTGCGCCCGAAAGGCAATGGCGGTCTCCGCGCCACTTTCGTGTGGGATTGCGCGAGACCAGAACGATGAAGTCAATTTTATTCTCTCTTTTCTTGCTAGCCACTCCGGCGTCGGCGGAGGATTGGCAATATTTTGCTGTCGTGTCAGACGGAAGATACCTGAGTGACGATGATACGTTTCGTATTGCCGGAACTGGGCAAAACGACGATCTGAGCGTCGATGTCCAAGTCAAAAATTTTGACTCCGGAGAGAGGTTCAGAGTTGCGATAGGTTTGGTTGACTGTCTTCACTACGGCAATGGGCCGTTGCTCGTATTCCCTTCAGCAGGCCAACCTCGACAGCTGGTGTGGATCGCCCAAGGACATCGGTGGTTAGACCTTGCTGGCCTCAAACTTTGCGAATGGGCGAAGACTCAGTTCACGCTCATAAATTGAGTGCCAGGTGAATACAAAGTCTGCTCTGGGGGCAAATGCAGACCCTGAGTCTCAGCCTGCCGGAGTTCTGCTTGTGCCCCGGGAGTGGACGAGGTCGCCGATTTCCGTAAAAAGAGCGATGCCAGTGATCACTCTTGACGCTCGATGACCACCCCTGACGACACGAAAGTGTAAAACCCCATTGATTTTGTTCGAAATCGTGCTGCCTCTTAATCAGCGGGTCCACGGTTCGAGCCCGTGATCACCCACCAAGTAATCGAAATCTCGAAGAAATTTCTTCGGTTGGTTTTACAATTACCGCTGACTCTCGAAATATCGATCGCAAAATGTGCGCTCTTACTCCGAAACGAGACGACCTGATCTGCTCTGCGAATGTCGGCTTCGGGCCAGGAACGGACATCCGAAGGTGCAATGAGTTGAGTCTGTTTCCTCAAAGGCGGCCGTTCGCGACGGCGGCTTTGAAGTCCGAAAAGGCCAACAACCGGCAAACCTCTATCGACTAGGCTGCGCGGCGGCGAACCTTGGCGGCGTGCATGTTTCGATTGACTCTGAACTCCCCGACCAGTTCCGAAAGCTGAGAGGTTTCCCGGGTCAGCGAATGGCAAGCGGCAGTTGTCTCTTCGACCATCGACGCGTTTTGTTGAGTCATTTGGTCCATGTCGTTGATTGCAGTATTGATTTGCTGCAATCCGCTGGCCTGCTCTTCAGAGGCTTTTGCAATATCAGAGATCATGTGGTTAATCCCGACAACATGTTCGATAATTTGCTCGAGCGTCTTTCCACTGTCCGAGACGTACCGAGCGCCTTGCCCTACCTGCTCCGAAGACGTGGAGATGAGAGTCTTTATTTCTTTAGCCGCTGCAGCCGACCGTTGAGCTAAGGCTCTAACTTCTGAGGCAACGACGGCAAAGCCACGTCCCGCGTCACCGGCACGCGCTGCTTCAACGCCAGCGTTCAAGGCCAACAGATTGGTCTGGAACGCAATCTCGTCAATCACTCCAATGATCTGACCAATTTGCTTCGATGACCTTTCAATGTTGGACATTGCATCGGTAGCTTGGCGGACCACCTCGCGGCTGGCTTCGGCTGCACTCTTCGCCGAGGCAACAGAATCGCGAGCGTGTGCAGCCCCCTCAGCAGACTTTTTGACGGTCGCGGTGATCTGTTCGAGAGCAGCAGCAGTTTCCTCAAGGCTTGCCGCTTGGTTCTCGGTGCGACGCGATAAATCGTCAGCGGCGGTGCCTATTTCGTGTGTTCCGCTTTTCATTGTCTCTGAAGTCGCAATCACATGCGTTAGTGTTGCCTCAAGCTGCTCGAGCGCTGAATTAAATGCCTTTTGCAGCGATCGATATGCATCCGGCAGCTCGTCTACCAGGCGGAACGACAGGTCCTTGGCGGCGAGTTTGGCAACAGCGGCGCCAATCGATTGGGAGACTATGTCGCGTTCGCGGCCGATCGCCTCTTCCTCTGCTCTTCGCTGCGCATCTCGCCGGGCCAATACTTCGCCAGCAAGGCGCCTGCTTTCGGTCGCCGCCAGTTCCGCAGCTTTTTGCTCGGCCTCTCGCTGGGATTGTGCCTCCAGAGCAAGGCGAAAACGTTCCGCAGCCGCCTTTTCCTCGGCGCGAAGCTTAAACTCCTCGACCGCATGAGCGATTTCGCCGATCTCGTCGCTACGATTGAGGCCGGGTAGCGCAACCTCAAAATTTCCTTTTGCCAGTTCCTGCATCGCTGAGGTTATGCGCACGAGCGGCGAGACGAGCCCTCTTGCCAAGGCGAAGGCACAAGCAAACACCGACAACAACATCACACCGGATACGACAATGACTATGGTCATGATCGTGTGGTCGTACCAGGCGGCGTTAGCTTCCGTGTCTGAAACGAAGGCATTGCTACTTTGAACCAGTTTATCGATTTCGGCACGATGCTCTTTATAAGATTGAGACATGCTCGCGTAAGCAGCTTGTGCGGCCGGAATGTCTCCCCGCGACAGCGCCGGCAAGAAGACTTCTTCGGTGGTTTTCCAAAATTTAAGTGCAGGTTTATGCGCCGCCACCGTCAAAGACGTCTGTAGCTGCTTGTCAAAGTCATGGGACATCCAATAGTCGTGGCGGTCGTCATAGTCTTTGCGCAGCGCAGCAAGCCTATCTCGGTGGATCTCAACAGATTTGGGATCGGCTAGCGCGAGAGTGGCTTCGAGGTACGGTTCAATGATATATTCAGGCGGCGGAAGAATATCGGCGAGCAGGTCTTTACCCAACACGATTTGCGAATATATCGGACCTCCGACTTTTAGGGTCCGGAGCGCCTCGTACGTCGTTGCAAGCATTACCAAGCAACCCAAAATCAGAAAGGCACTAGCGATTTTTGAGCTGGTGCGAATTTTCCAATTTTTCATGCAAGTCATTCCAGTTGTGTTCAAGATTGATTCGGATAGGGTTTTTTGTGGGCGCCGGCTCGGATAAGCAAAGTCCATGCAATAAGGCCGTATAAGGATTAATAATCCTATCTTCTCCGTTTCCTTTTTGGGCGGATGTTCTGATCTAAACCAAACAATACATAACTGTATGAATTTACTGACGTGCCGCCTAATGGCGGATGTCTGATGCGTTCTAACAGCAGACTGGAAGAAGGAGGTCCGCTTCGGGTCATCAGCGGGCGTCAACCCTCTTGCGAATGATAATCGCTAATCTTCCACTAGCAGACTTATGTTCGGCAATGGGGCCGAGGTTGGAGAACGGCCAAAACAAGTCATTCGTGTATCTAAGTTGCGCGATGATCAATACCGGATCATCATTCCTCTGCAGATCAACGCGTGATGAGGTAGCACGATGACCCTGTTCAGTAAGGCACCCATCTTCACTTTGGCGCTGATGGCTTTCGCGGCAACGATCCGGATCGCTGAGGCCTGCACGCGCGTCCTGTGGAACGACAACGACTTTGCCGTGATGGTGGGGCGCACCATGGACTGGCCGGAGTCCACCCAACCCATCCTCACAGTGTTCCCGCGCGGTTTGGCGCGCGAGGGTGGTAAGGCGGGCGCCGATGTGGTGGTGGCCGACAACCCGGCGCGCTGGACCTCGAAGTACGGCAGCATCGTAGCGACCATCTACGGCATCGGCACAGCCGACGGCATGAACGAGGCGGGCCTCGCAGCACATATGCTTTATCTCAACGCAGCCGACTTCGGCCCGCGCGATTCAGGGAAGCCAGGGCTGCAGGCCGGGCTCTGGGCGCAGTACCTTCTGGACAACGCCGCCACAGTTGTGGAGGCACTGAAACTCTTCGAGGGCGTACAAATTGTGAGAGTAGAGGCCAACGGGCATAATGCGAATGTCCACGTGGCGATTGAGGACGCGACCGGCGACTCCGCCATCATCGAATTCATCGGCGGCAAGCCCGTGATCCACCACGGTCGTCAATACACAATCATGACCAACGACCCCACCTACGACCAGCAGCTCGCTCTGTTGGACAAACAGGACTTTTCAAAGCCAGCGAGCGATATGCCACTACCAGGCAACGTCAACCCGGTCGACCGCTTTCAGCGGGCGACCTACTTCCACGCGCTCCTGCCAAAGCCGAAGACCGAGCGAGAGGCTGCGGCTAGCATCCTCGCCATCGTGCGCAACGTCTCGGTGCCATTCGGCGCGCCCTACAAGGGTTTCGGCATCTACAATACCGAGTACCGCACCGCCGCCGACCTCACTGCAAAGCGCTATTACTTCGAACTCACCAACAGCCCAAGCGTAATCTGGGCCGATCTCAGCGCCATGAACGTCGAGGCAGGACAACCCGTGCGCACCCTCAATCCGGACGACATCTCACTCTCGGGCAACGTCATCGGCGGTTTTCGGCCGAGCCCAGCACCGTTCTGAGGTAGGGTAAGGCAAAGGGCGCAGACTGATGTCTGTTCCGGGTCAGAAGCGGCGGTCGGGTATTAGGTCTTCAAAGCTCCGCTTATGCATCGAGAGCGGAACTTGGTGCCTGAGATCTGAAAAACTTGCGATGCCCTTGATCACCCATGACGCTCCATGACCGCTCATGACGACATCGAAGTGTAAAACCCCATTGATTTCATTACAAATCGCGTTGTCTCTTAATCAGCGGGTCCACGGTTCGAGCCCGTGATCACCCACCAAAATCAACGTCATAGCGTTGATTTGTATGCGTCCTAAATACTATAAACACCTATAACCTTTGTCGGCAAGCCAGTCACGCCTCCGCTGGCGTCAAACTAGTCTTCCGTCTTATTGCCTGGACCTGAGCCGGTACCGATCTTTCGTGCGTAACCTGGATCGCTCGCAGGGCGATTCAGCACCCGCCCCCAAAAGAGCAACCTGGCGAAGGGCAAGGGGCACACCTGCGCACTAGCGACAACTCCTTACGGCGATCCCAGTCCTCGATTTCAATTCTCGCCACATCATGCTGCGCGGTACACCAGCCCGAGAGCGCATCAAAATTGGAAAGCCAACGACCCGATGTCAATTTTGTGCAAACAAAATAGTCAGGGGGACAGCGTCCGTGGTTGTTCAACCAGTTTGCGATCGCTTGCTGGCTAAGGGCTCGCCAAGCGAATACGCGGCAGTCCACTGGCGGTAGCGGAGGACTACCGTGACCTCCTCCGTAAAATGCAGTTATCGGTCGTCTACCAGCATCACGGCGACACGAACCGGGTTCGGCGAGCTCTCCGCTCCGCGCTGCATTCTCGCTCGCTCTAGCCTCAGGCGTCACGGCCAAGCACCAGTTCATATGATTTGAAGGAGCCTGTTCCCAGCGGCCGGTCGGAGGTCCGCAGTACATGTCCACTTGGCTCATGGCTTTATCTACATATTCTTTGCAGTCTGTTATTCTGGTAGGCAGCGGCGGTTCTTGAGCTGACCCTCTTGTTGGGCTGAGAAACAGAAGAAGCATAAATAATCCAAGTCCCGCTGAGCATTTGAATGTCATGCGAAGCCTCGTAAGCAATAAGCTTGTAAGAATATCTCTAAATACAACTCACGTGGGATTTGATCAATCCTGAACTGGCTGCGATAGGATTTGATACTGACTGGCGACGTCCATGCGTTCTATGCAGGTGGCGCAACGGGTTTTGGACTGGCCGTCGAAAGTACGCAGACGAAACGATTTCGCTTCCTTGCTCGTTACCCTTGGGTGTTGGTGTTCGATTGTCTAAGAGCGTATGATCCGGTGAAACGATTGAATGGATAGGGATACTGAAATTAAAGCGCTCATGGACGAAGCTGAAAACGTCAGAGCTTGGTTCTCTAAGTATTCGGACGATTTAAAGGGCGAGCCGGCCAATGCCGGCTTCTTGCGCCTCCAGCTAATGTGCCGACGCGAATACGAGAAGAGGTGCGAGAAGCTTGCCGCCCTTGGCGTTATCCGTCCGCAAATAGAAGAATGAGACGAATGCAGTCGATATCCACAATGCCACGCGAATAATCGGGCAGTCCTTGATGCCACGACACCTAACCGTTAGCCACACCACGGAATACAAATATTCGGAGCCGGTAGCGTTCGGGCGTCATCGCATGATGTTTCGTCCTCGCGATAGCCATTCGATGCGGTTGCTCAACACACAGCTTTCAATCATTCCGCGCCCACTTCGGATTAGTTGGGCGTACGATGTTTTCGGGAATTCGGTTGCCTATGCTGAATTTGGCAGTGTGCGCAGTTCGATTCTGGCGTTCCACAGTGAGATTACTATCCTACACTACGAGCAGACGGACCTCACTTCCCTGCTTTCCGACGCAGCAAAGACATTTCCCTTCTCGTATCCAGATCAAGAGCTGAGCGATATTCGACCAGTCATGGAACTTCGGTTTCCGGATCCTCAGCACATACTCAAATCCTGGGCTGAAAAGTTTGTCGATGACAGCAGACATGTCACCTTGTCTTTGTTGACCTCTATGGCGGAGTCTATCCGGTCAGATTTCACTTATCGTGGGCGCCCCAAATCCGGTACGCAGAGTCCGATCGAGACCTTGGAACTTCGGAGCGGCACTTGCCGAGATTTCGCGGTATTGATGATTGAAGCGCTGAGGTCCATCGGCATCGCGGCACGCTTTGTCAGCGGATACCTTTTTAGCGCAGGTCGCGTCCCCCGCAGAGGTGCAGGATCTACGCATGCATGGGTCCAAGTCTATCTTCCCGGATGCGGATGGTTTGAAATCGATCCAACGAATGGCATCTTCGGCAACCGCGATCTTATCCGAATTGCAGTCGCGACCAATCCGGCCCAGGCACTCCCACTGAGCGGTACTTTCGTAGGTAATCCCGGCTATTTTCTGGGGATGGAGGTTTCGGTGAATGTCGTCGAAAACAAGAATAAAACTGCCGCCGTCGATCGAGGTGCGTAGTCGAGGGATTGATACGGGGCAACGTCGGGGGAATCGAAACAACGTCGATCGCGATACGTACGACTTGCTGGATGCGGATCGGGTGACTTGCTGGAGTTCATCTACGGTGCACCGTCGCTAAAGTACCACCCATCGCGGCCGGCGTCGCTTGCGGTTGCGGTCCATTTCATGATCGAGCTTCGAGAGATCGAGGCGACGCGGCGATTGCGGCAAGTGGTCGGCGGTCGCCGTGACACTGCACACAAAAGTCGCGTCCTCGTTCAGTCAATTCTCGGATTTTCGTGGTCAGCGCTCGCGCGGCGCCGAGATAAAATAGATCACTCCTGCTCAGCATTGCAGGTCTCCGTCTTCATGCCGCCGTGGGCCAGAACCGTTCGGCTTGAAGCACCCGGCGTCCCGCAATCGTCGCGCGGCTAATGAGCTGATCAACGTCGGCGTTGCCATCGATTGCAGCAGACATCACCGCTTGAGCGATAACTTCGCAGACATGCTCGCCAATGACCTCGTCCGCACGCGAAAGCTCCGCGATTGTTCTATTGTAAGCCAATTGGAGAGTGTTGAGGATATCGGGATTAAAGCTGGGCATAGGACACCTCGTGTCAATTGCAACCACTATGCCGTCCCCGCTTCATTCCATAAGTGATTTGCCGACCTTCGTCCATCTTTCGCGTTGGATTGGGAGAAAGGGACTACATACGTTCTGCTATATGTCGCGCCCGGTGGCATGATGCTCCTGACGCTGATTTGGCTTTTAAGCTGGTTGCGAAAAATTTATTCAGCGACTTATGTCGCATGAATTGACCCTAGCGCTTTTTTTGCAGAGCTTGCGCGGAAGCAGACGCGGTGCTTTTCGTGTTAGCTCAAAGGTAAACGCGTTCACGAATATTGTCCAATTTTGGGTTTGAAAGTGATCTGGATTAGCTTGGATCGATTTGATCCGCGGAAGGGCGAAACCAGCGAGCTGAAAGAGGTCGCGGCCAAGTAAATCTTCCAACGGCATCCGTACCGCACTTGCACCGGAGGGTAGAGACCAGAGGATCGGAACTTGTTGTCTTTGTTTTGAAGTGCAAAAAATTGAACCTCAGCCAAAGGGCTATGACAGATGGATACCTACAGCAAGTTTGTGCAAACAATCATCGCTATAGCACTGGTCTGGCTTTCCGTACGCCCGATGCTCGCTGCAAGTTCAGTCGAAGCTCAGGCGATCACCAATGTGCGCGTTGTGGCGTTTGATCTCACCTCGCCTCTGCCGGTCGTAAGCGGAGGATCTACCTTCCCGGTGAATATCGTTGGCACGGCGGGTCCGATTGCAGTGAATGTCTCCGGACCGCTGCCATTGCCAATCGTCACCAGATGAACTCCTCAATAAAGCCGAGCGACTCTCGGTATTCTGGCGACTTCTTCTCTCCGTAATCTTGAACTTGCATGTCTCAAGCCGTTGGCCGCAGCGCGAGAGGCCGCATTCCAGCGCGCAATGCTTCCGCCGCGTTGCTGGCGTCTTTCGGATTGCGAGTGACGGTCGGGCGAATTGGAAGACGACCATCGGACACCTCTGGTTCGGACTTCCTAAGCGTCAAGTCGGACACTTACCGACGCGTCTTGTGGTGATTCATGAGCTGATGTGCTGAAGCAGTGCGCTGTGGGACAAAAGCTGTTCACGCTCACCGTAGTCCATTTTCTCAACATTCGAGACAATCGTTCCGCATCCGGGACCGCGGTTGGTCATGCCCCGCACAGATAATCCAGTCTCGCGTTCGCACTGACACTGCCGCCGGCATGACGGCTAACAGGGGCCGAGTTCGCAATAACAAAAACTGGTCGGCCCCGACCTGTGGGAGAAAAATCGCTATGCCATCGCAGTACATGCTCGGACGTCACTGGTGTAAAAAGTTGGCGCTTTGCACGGCGCTGATTGCCAGCGCGGCAGCTTCTGCGCCTGCCTTCGCCAATGATTCAGGTAACGACAGCGGACCAACAGTCAATACTGCTGAGGGTCCGGTCCGCGGATTTGCGAAAAGCGGCGTGAATGTCTTCCTCGGCATTCCCTTTGCCGCGCCGCCCGTTGGTAAACTGCGCTGGCAGCCGCCGCAGGCTGTTAAGAAATGGAAAGACACGCTCGATGCCACACAGTTTGCCAGTTCGTGCGAGGTGACCGAACTCCAGTCGTTTGGCGCCCCAAAAAGCATGAGCGAGGATTGCCTTTATCTCAACGTCTTCACGACGAACACGCGCGCTGGCGGACGCGGCAGGGGCTTGCCGGTCATCGTCTGGATCTACGGCGGCGGCAACGTCGAGGGTGAATCCACTGACTACGACGGGAGCAAGCTTGCGACCGGTGGCCCTCTGGGTACTCCAACCGTGGTCGTCACCTTCAACTATCGCTTGGGCTTGTTTGGCTTTTTATCAGAACAGCATTTGAACGCAGAGGGTCACACTTGGGGCAACTACGGCATCCTGGATCAGCAGGCCGTGCTCCGCTGGGTCCAGCGCAACATTGCGTCCTTCGGCGGCGATCCGACCAGGGTTGCACTGGGCGGCCAATCGGCTGGCGCGGTGGACACTGGTGCGAACGTCCTTTCGCCAGCGGCTGGAGGGCTCTTCAACCGAGCGATCTATCAAAGCTCTTTGCCGGCGTTCTCCGGCTTGCCGACAGCCTCGACGGCGTTGGCAAGGGGTAACGCCTTCGCTGCTGTCTTGGGCTGTTCGACCTCTGTCTGCCTGCGCCAATTATCGGCCGCGCGCATCCTGCAGATCCAGGGGACGGCCAAAGGAAATGCCGTCGATCCGACACTCAAACAGACTTACACAGTTGGTCCGTTTGTGGATGGAACCGTCATTCCTCACCAGCCGGAGACGGCCTTTACGACGGGGCAATACAACCGCATGCCGACGATGTCAGGGACGGTCGCCGACGAAGCGAATTTCGGTGCTGGCATCACCGAATATTTCTCCGGTCCGCCCCAGGTGGCGACAACTCCGGCGCAATATACGGCTAGCACCAGCGCCGCCGTGTTGGCTCAGTATCCGCTCTCCGCGTATGGCAACAATCCGCAAATCGCGGCGGATCGGTCCGGCACCGATCCAACCAAGTGCCAGACGCTTCACGTTCTGAATCTGTGGGCGTCTAAGATTCCGACCTACGCCTACGATTTCACTTATACAAAGGCGCCGTTCAACTTCCCGCAGATGCCGAACGCGTACTCTCCGACTGGCTTTTACCAGGCGCTCGCCTACCACACGGCGGACATCCAGTTCGTGTTCCCGCATTTCTCGGGCGGAATACTCGGCGTAAACCTCGATCAGCAGACCGGGCAGCCGCGCGAATTGCAGGGCAGCGAGGTCAAGCTGTCCGACCAGCTCGTGGCGGCTTGGACCAACTTTGCCGCGACGGGAAACCCGAACGGATCCAAGGCTCTTAAATGGGCACAGTTCAAGGCAAACTCTGGACCACTCCTCCAGCAGGATATTCCCACCTCGGATGAATCCGTGGCCCAATACAGAAGCAATTACAAATGCGACTTCTGGGATTCGAGTCTGACCTATCCCACCGACTAGATCGAAAGATCGTCGGCTGCGTCCCATCGTTGGGCGCAGCCGAGCCCCTAAATATGCGCAGCGGATTATCTCGATTTCCACACGACAGAAAAACGCGTGCTAAAATTTTGCCCGGTACTCCCTGGGCGTACAGCCGAATTTTTTCTTGAACGCCCTTATGAAGGTCGAAATGTCACTGAAACCCCAGCGAAATGCCAAGGCAATAATGGGTTGATGCCGACCTATGTCCGACACGAGATCGCGGCATACAAGTTCGAGGCGTTTTGCCATTACGTAATTGCTGAACGACGTGCCGAACTTCGCAAAGCGCTTGTGAACATATCGAACCGAAATTCCAAGGTGCTCGGCCGCTGCGCCGGGAGTCAGCGTCTCCTCTGCAATATGATGATCGATAAATATCATCATCTCTCGGTCGTAACGGTTTGGCTCGGAACCGATACGGTTAGGCTGAGGGTGGTCCGCGGAGTATTGTGCGGCAAGCGGCAGTAGCGCTCCGCAAGCCGCGCCAATGGCTGCAAGCTCTTCGGGGGGAGCGGAGAAGATATTCTCTGTGATAAAGGTGAAGCAGTTCAGCAATGGCAACATAATTTTGCTTTTCGGGACCGCAATGTTTTCAAATATCTTCTGGTAATTCTCCATTTGTCTCTTGGGAATGCTGAACGTCAGATCTTCGAATACTCCATCTCCAACTTTCACGTGCCGCAACGGCAGGCTGCTATCAAAAACAATGAGATCCCCCTTGTTGGCAGTGGTTATGCGATCCCCTTGCTCTATAAAAAGTTGCCCGGATAGAACGTAATTCGCGTACAAACAGTCTTCTGGAGATCTTGAGATCTCATGTTTGTTTCGCTCGCCGGTAAGCGGCGTCATCCTCGTGCGGGCAAAGGATCCCGCTGCTGTCGACAAACTCGCAATTCTGCCGCCGAATTCACGCGCTGTTGTGGGTTTCATCGACCATGGCATGAACGCGCCTGCCACCGCCTCGCGGAAAGCGGAAAATCCCTCGCGCGTCGAATAATACTCCGTATCGCAAATTTGCAGTTTCTGGCTTGGATCGTCTTTATCGAGCGCTCTTTTGTTCAACCTCGCCTCCCGTTGCGGGATTATTTTTTGCTCGTCCGAGAGGGGTTGAATTCGCTGCGAGCATTGTTGATTCAGGCGTGAGCTTGTATGTAAGAATACCCTATCAGTGGCCCACGATACAATTCGAAAGGCGCACTTATGGTGGAACTTGCGCGCCGCACGGTTGGCGTTTGGCCAATAACTGTTGCAAGTCGGTACTAGAGGTCGACGCCTAGGTGGTCCACGACGGACCGCTGGCAAGCTAGTTGGATTTTCGCTGACTCTCGTAATGTTGGTCCGCTCTTCCTCGGAAACGAGACGACCTGATTTACTCTGGGAATGGCGGCTTAGGGGCCAAAGGCGGATCGGAATTGGCCGCTTATGCATTCTCAACCATCGCAGTATCCTTCCCTTGCCAGCTACGCGCGTTTGACCACAGGTTACGAACCGCAAGGAGTTGTTCAGATGCTTACGAAACGCGATCTTCTTTGCTCTGCTGCGATGGCCGCACTCGTTGCCACGACAACAATGTGCAGCCCGGCAATAGCGCAGAACAAAGCCGAATGGCCCAGCCTGCTAGAGGCCAAGGACATCGCCGAGGAAGGCTTCATCTACGGCCTGCCGCTGGTGATGTATTATGCGGTTATGCAAGAGTTCGCCGTGGACAAGAACTCGGGGCAGTTCAAGGCGCCTTTCAACGAGATCAAAAGTCTGCACCATGTCGCCACGCCGGAGGATACGGCAGTTATCACTCCGAATAGCGACACTCCTTACTCGTTCATCTGGCTGGATTTACGCGCGGAACCGATGGTTATCTCGGTGCCGATGGTCAAAAAGGACCGCTACTTCGCGGTCCAGCTCATCGACGGCAACACCTACAATTTTGGCTACATCGGCACTCGCGCCACGGGGACCGAGCCGGGAGACTATCTGGTGGTTGGCCCCGGCTGGAAAGGTGAAACGCCGCCCGGGATCAAGAAGGTCTTTTCATCGACCACGCCGTTCCCGCTCGCGCTTATCCGCACTCAACTCTTCGACCCCGGTGACATGCCGAATGTCGAGGAAATTCAGGCCGGCTACAAGGCGGAGCCGCTTTCTGCTTTCCTTAAACAACCGGCGCCGCCTGCCGCGCCCAAGATCGAGTTCGTTCCTGCCACCACGGCCGGGATCAAGAATAACTTCTTCGAGTATCTCGACGCCGCCTTGCAATTCGTCCCCGAGACGCAAAGGGACAAGGCGATCCGTGCGAAACTCGCGAGGATTGGCGTCGGGCCCGGCAAGACCTTCGTGTTCAAGGATCTATCTCTCGAACACAAAGCCGAAATCCTGGTTGGTATGAGGCAGGGTGACGACAAGGTCGACAAATGGCTGGCCGGCGGAAACAAAAACATCAATGGCTGGAACGTCGGTTCGTTCTTTGGCGACGAGGCTTTCTACAATGGCGACTGGTTGATGCGGGCCGGGGCTGCAAAGGGCGGTCTTTTGGGCAACGACGCCGTTGAAGCGATGTACCCCTATACCCGAACGGACGCGACGGGTGAGCCTCTCGACGGCAGCAAGCACAAGTACACAATCACCTTCGCACCCGGGCAGCTGCCGCCAGTGAATGCGTTTTGGTCCGTTACGATGTACGACGGCAAGAGCCAGCTTCTGGTCAAGAACCCTATCAATCGCTACCTCATCAACTCTCCGATGTTGTCGGCGATGAAAAAGGAGGCGGACGGCTCGCTGACTCTGTACATCCAGAAAGACAGCCCCGGTGCGGACAAGGAAGCAAATTGGCTTCCGGCCCCGGATGACAAAATCTATCTCGTGATGCGCCTGTATTGGCCGAAGACGACGACGCCTTCGATCCTGCCGCCGGGCGAAGGAACGTGGCAGCCGCCCGGTGTGAGACAGGACTCATAGAAGACGCAGGTCTCGTACGCCTCTCCATCGCTAGGTTGTCGCGATCACATCGCTCGTTGTCGTGCTGTCCGCTGTGGGTCAGAAACGGCGGCCGGGTATTAGGTCTTCAGAGTTTCGCTTGTGCATCGTGAGCGGAATTTGGTGCCTCACACCCATGACCTTCTGCGGCCGCTCATGACGACATCGAAGTGTAACCCTCATTTATTTTGTTAGATATCGCGTTGTCTCCTACTCAGCGGGTCCAAGGTTCGAGCCCGTGATGACCCACCATTATATTGAAATCGCTGCATAGCTTCTCAGCGAGTTTTACATTTGCAGCTGACAATATATTTGCGCCGGAATTATCTACGGAACGTCCGTAGTTATGGTTGGAGGCGAGTGGGTCGACGATCATAGAAGCCGAGTTCAGTCGGCGGAATAAACACGCAATCGGTCCATGTCCACTCGCCGAAGGGTTGCGCGCTGATATTGCGAGAAGTTCGTACCTTTCATGTTCGACTGGGCGCAGGATGAAACGCCACTTCCACGATCGGAGTTAGCGGCGGTCCAGTTGGAACGGGCAGACATCATCCAATGAATAAGCTTCCGGATGCCGTGCTGCTCCGGCTGGCACAAAAATTGCGGACAATTCAATAGCCATCGGCGGGGTGGCCTCCTAAAAATTCAATGCCTCCCGATGCTTGCAGCTGAAAATTGCTTGTTGCGGCCGTTGCGTGCTTCGCATCTCTGCGAACCTTCCGCGCAATCGCAAGAAAGTTTGAACAAGAATTGAGCACACTCAACGAGACAAAAACAATGTTCTGGAAAAAGCGGGCGGTCGAGGGCCAATCTCAACAAATGGAAAATTCGATTAGGCCCGAAGGCGCAACGGTATCCTCGGATCTTGCGAAAATGGAGGACGTGCGGAGCTTGCCCCTCGCGGCTTCCGTAGTCGGAGCCATCCCGAGCACGGAACCGAAGACGGTGGAACCAGCCGCGGCGGGTAAGGGACCAAGTTCCACTTCGCAAGTCGATCAGATGCTGGCTTATGTGTATGAGCAGACGCGGCCCATCGATGACGGGGCCCTAGCCGATTATATACCGGAACTCGCCAATGTACCGGCCGACTCCTTTGGCATCGCGATCGCGACCGCGAACGGCAAAGTCCATACAATTGGCGACGCGGATCTAAAATTCACAATTCAGTCGGCATCGAAGGCGCTGACCTATTGCATGGCGCTCGAACTCGTGGGCCGCAAAGAGGTTTTGTCGCGCGCCGGCGTCGAGCCAAGCGGTGATCCGTTCAATGCAATTGAATTCAGTCCGGTGACACGCCGGCCTTTCAATCCGATGGTCAACGCTGGGGCCATTGCGATATCGGGGTTGCTGCGCGACATCCTAGGTCCAGAAACGGCGTTCGATCTTGTCCTCGATAGATTTTCCCGAGCCGCTGGACGTCAACTGACGCTTAATGAGGACGTCTATCGCTCCGAGGCTGCGACAGGGCATCGAAACCGAGCGATCGGTCATCTTCTCCTCAGTGTCGGGGCGCTGAACGAGCCGGTCGAGCCCGCACTCGACCTTTATTTTAGACAGTGCTCCATCCTGGTGACAGCGACGGACCTTGCACGTATCGGAGCTACGATCGCCAACCTTGGAGTCAATCCCGTCACCAATGAACACGTCTTCGATATCGATGCCGTGCGCGATACGCAGTCGGTGATGTTCACATGCGGAATGTACGACTATTCTGGCGGCTGGGCCTACGAGGTTGGAATTCCAGCGAAGAGCGGCGTTGGGGGCGGAATTCTTGGTGTGGTGAACAGGCAGCTTGGGATCGGTACTTATTCGCCACGACTCGATAGCAATGGCAATTCGGTACGGGGTGTCGCAAGCTATCGAATGATTTCGGATAGCCTTGGTCTGCACTCCTTCGATCTGACGAACACCGGTTCGGGCTTTGTCAGCTCGTTTTTCACGTCCGACTCTGCTGAAAGCTAAAATCACATACGGTCTTGATGGAATTAGAAGCCCAGGAAGCGGCGCTAAAAGTCGTGGGAGAAAAAGATGCGTTTAGACCAGGTCGGACTGCCCGGCGGCATCCTCAAGGTAAAGCTCATTGGGCCACTCGATATCGCTGGCGCAGGCGAAATCGACGCACCGTTCAGCGCCATCTCCAGCAAGAACAATAAGGTCATAGTCGACTTCAAGGACGTTACATTCCTCGCCTCGATTGGCATCAGGCTCCTCGTTAAAGCCGCGCGGGATATTGCCAAAAGAAACGGACGCCTCGTCGTCTTCAGCGCCACGGACGATGCACGGAAAGTTCTTCGCTCCACCGGCATCGACACAATCGTTCGCGTCGTAGCGGACGAAGCGACCGCGATCACAGCGTGCGGCTGATCGTTGAGGGTAGATGAGCTTCGCAGGTCAGATCAGCCTCCAACCTACGCCTCCCGATGTTACACGGTTGAATGCGTGGCTCGACCAAACATTTGTTGAGAGCGGAATCCAAAAATCGTTGGCCGCCGATCTCAAGCTCTGCCTCAATGAGATCGTCGCGAATCTCATTAGCTATGGCCTCAAAGATACTGCCGCACCGATGATCGCGATTGAGATCTGGCTTCAACCGGGCTGTGCGGCTGCGACGGTGAGGGATAACGGTATTACTTCGATCTTTGGGAATGGCCGCTTCCCAAGGATCGGAACTTGATGTCCGGCGAGCCTGGCGGGTTCGGTCTCGGGCTTATTCGAGAACGGGCGAGCCGGGTTGACTATTCGCGGGATGGAGATCTCAACCGTCTTGATATCGTGTGCGCGGATTAGCCTATGAACCGTAGCGCAACGCAAGTAATGTCGTCGGACTGTTCGGTACCTTCTGCAAAGCGCGTAACCTCGGCGTCCAAGTGGTGAACGATATCGGCGGATGTCGCGGACGTTCGCTTGTTCAGCCATTTCACCAGCCGCTCCAAGCCGAAAACGCGGCCGTCGATGTTGAAAGCTTCGGTGATACCGTCGGAGAGCAGCACCACAGTATCGCCGGGTGATAAATTACGCGTGCCCGTCGGATATTCCGCGACATCGAACAGCGCTATGGCAGGCCCCATGTGACCCATCGGTTCGCAGCCTTGGGCGTCAGTCAGTAAAACGGCATCATCATGTCCGGCACTTGAGAATGTCAGGACACCCGTTTCGAGATCGAGAACGGCATAGAAGATAGTGACGAACATGCCTTCTGTGTTGTCGCGAGACAGAATGGAATTGACTTTGGAGAGTACGCATCCGGGTTCTTCGTCATCGAAGGCGATTGTTCGTAGCACCGTCCGCGAGACGCTCATGAAGAGCGCGGCTGGGACGCCCTTGCCGGAGACGTCGCCGACAAGGAAGCCAAGTTTCCGATCGTTGATCAGGAAATAATCGTAGAAATCGCCGCCTACGGACTTGGCCGGTTTCATGATTGCGAAAATGTCGAATTTGCTATCGAACGGGCCAGTCGGGATTTCTCTGGGAAGGAAAGTTCGCTGGATCTGTGCAGCCGACTCCATTTCCTGGGCTATGCGCCGTAGTGTTAGGCGGCCTCGATTGCGCTCGCTTTCAGCTTCAAAATAGAGGTAGCCCGTCCCCAATATATAGGCGGCGGAGTTCGTCATGATGGGAAACACCGCGTCTATGAGCAGTCCGTGGGAAAATGCCCATACCGCTCCCAAAGCAAACACGCACACCGTGGCAAATCCAACCGCAGCCGCGACGCGCGCTCCCCACACATAGATCATTGCCGCAAGAATGAGCGTCGACGTCACCGTAAAAACGATCTCCATCCCCTTCGCGTAATCGGGCCGAACGAGAGGCGCGGCACCAATCAACTGCTCCAAGGCTTGTGCGTTGATTTCGACACCGGAGATGACGGGATCAAGAGGGGTGGCGCGCAAATCGAGCAAACCAGGGGCGGTCGTGCCGATGATCGCTATTCGACCTTCAAGGCTATGAGGCAAAGCTTTGTCCTGGAGCACGTCGGCCGCCGAAATCAAACGTTTCGCATCGTGTCGAGAGAAATGGATCCAGATCTGGCCGTCGGCGTCAGTAGGAATGATGGCGTCGCCTATGGCGACCGTCGTGATGCCATTGTTACCCGTAAACCCACCGTCACCCGCGGTACGGACGCGGATCGTCTTTGCCCCAATGAGCACACGCAGCGTCTCACTTGCGAGTGACGGATAGAGCTGATCCGATAGGCTCATGACGAGTGGGATGCGGCGGAGGATCTGGTCATGATCGGGAAACCAGTTCAAAGCGCCGATACCCGCGGCCGCTCGTTGCAGCACAGAGATATTTACCGATGCACCCAAAAATTCATGAACGAAAGACGAGGGGTTTTCACCAATCGTCGCGAATGATGCCTTCGCTGGTGGCGTGGATCCGGCGTCCTGAGACGTCCCGATAATACCGAGCACAACACGTCGACCGCTTAGCGCCGCAGCCATGACATCATCAGGGGACTGTGCTTCGGCATACTTGTCGAGAAGGGGTTTGAGTTCAGGCGATTTCCGTAGCGCTTCCGGCAATCGGTCCAACGCGCTCGGCGTTGCGTCGGGAAAAACCATATCGAGCGCCACGACGCGAACGCCGGATGCGAAGAGCTTGTCGATCAGCTTAGCGAGGAGATCGCGTTTCCAGGGCCAGTTTCCAAATGCTTTTATCGAAGGGTCGTCAATATCGATAATGCGGACTGGATAGTCTGGGTCAGACGCTCGCGGCAGCGTTTGCTGCAACACGTCGAATCCCAGCAATCGCAAACGGGCGATAAAATCCGAATCTTTCTCGCGCAGCAGTATGCCTGCTGCAAGAACGCTGGCGATGATAAACCAATAAGCCGCGCGAACGCCTGGCCGGCGATCGCGGTGCGTCCCCTCATGCGGCATGTCGAATAAAAAGCCCGTGGTGCATTTTAAGGGGCATGTTACATATGGCTCAAAATGAGGGAAACATATTCTTGGATCATCAGTGTGGAGACCGTCCGTCTGCCAAGCTCGGGACTTGCGGGCATTTGATGGTTATGGTGGCGTCGGCGTTACTGGCGTTTGAACCGCACGTCGCAGCTGATGATACCACGCCGGAAATCGGCACCGCTGTTACGATAAAGCGCGAGGTCATGGCGACACTCGGAGACGAAAAGCGCGATCTCAGGGAAGGCGGCCGGGTCCATCGCAGCGAGTATTTGGAAACAGGTGACAATTCGCAAGCCGAGTTGAAGCTCGACGATCAGACGAAGCTCGCCCTCGGTCCCAATGCGGGTCTGAAGCTCGATGACTTCGTGATTGGTAAAGCTGGCGGTGTAACGAGTATCGGTGTTAATTTCCTCAAGGGTACGTTTCGCTTTATCACCGGCTCGGAAAAGAAGGACGCCTATCGCATCGATACGCCGTCCGCGACGATCGGTGTGCGCGGAACGGTGTTCGACGTCTACGTCGACGGCAATGGCGACACCCTGGTGCTGCTGCAGGAAGGTGAAGTCGATATCTGTACGAAGACGCACACTTGTCGGCGTCATACCAGCGTCGGCCGCATTGTTCGCGCGACGATCGGCGGGATCCTTTCGGCGCCTCTCAAATTTTCTAACGGCCTGATCCCTGGGCTCGGGGTTGGCACCGCATTCCCGTTTGTTGGTAAAGCCCTTCGCATCGATCCGATCCCGCGACTGAAAACGGCGGATATCGTTGCAAAGCCAGCAACCAAAGCGGGTCGCGCCATAACAAAAGGTGCGGGCTCACTTGGTCGTGCGTTTAGAAGGGCGGTACCATTTTAGATCTCTCTCGCGTCGCCGGCCGCAGAGGTCCGCCTTGGGTCAATAGCAAAACTTGAGGGAAAGGCCATCGAGTACTGCTTCTGTCTCGAGAGCGGAATTCGCGGTCGGATATTTGTGCAAAATGGGCAAAGCGCGCAGCAGAAGCTGCGCTACAACAATAACAGACCGGTCCCGTCGGCGAGAGCCAACGGTCCGGTCGAAGGCAATAAAGATGCGTTCATAAAACGGATCGAAGCTCTCTTCCGACGTCGCGCTATTCTTCGGTTGCGCCGAGCAACGGAGTTATGCGGGGAAGCAAAGCCAAGCGCCTAAGCAGGTTTTGGGTGTCGTCACTTTGCACGCGATCTGCGAGGAGTGACACGTCGTCGTACCTGAGCCTTCGTCGCATTTCGTGTGGACCGGGCCCTTGCCCACGCGGCCCTGTCCATAGATGACGTTTGCGAGACCGTGCGTCGAGAAGAGTTCGGCGATATCGTGGGTCACAGCTTGGCCGAGCGCTCCAACCTTGACGCAATCAGCCTGAGCCGTTGCCGAAAGTGCGCAGAAGGCCGCTGCGGCCGCTAAGGCTAGTTTCAAAGAACGCATTCGCCCCTCCAAAAAAATGAGTCATCCCCATTGTTGAAGCTAGTTCAGTGCGTGGCTCCCGACAATAGAATCTGCTTGCGGCAAGCGGGGTTATCCCGAGAGGATCCGGTAAGCGTGCCGAATTTGCCACTCATTCGGCGGTCCGTAACGCCCGGCGCGACTCATGTGGAAGAAAGCCTTGCGGGCTCGTCCATTGCTCTTTTCAAAGCTTCTCAGCGCAGCTCGTTGCGAGCCATAACATCTCTTTCGAGCTGCTCCTGAATCGCGTCGATTGCTCGATTGAGCATATTGCAGGTCGGAAAATTCGACGTCTTCGGACGGTTTACCTCGAGCGGAAAAGGCGGCCTCTCGGCCGTAGTTTCTGCTCGCTCCATGATAATCATCATCCCAGGGGCCGATCTCCTTGGCGGTCCGTGGCCTCGATGAGGCAAGCGAAAAACTCCCAAGTCGTCTTAGGCCGAGACACGAGATGTACGCGGATCAACCATCGTCGAGATAAATTTCGCTCCAGTGCACGCCTCAGCCAGAACCGTTCCTTCTCACCGTAGAGCTATTTTCCGGATCGCGTGAAAAAGACGGCCGGTGTTCCTTCCCGCGTTTTGTCAGCGGGCGGTGTGCCGTCAATCACCGCTCATTCGCTTACGCCATGCGCGGTGGATTTGCTCTTCCAGAGGAAGAGTAACGCATACGATCGACGCAAAAACAAAAAAGACAAAGCTCAAGGAGATTTTTATGCAAACCGTCCCAAGTTCGAGCGCGCGACCAAGGTCGTGGCGCACTGGTATCCTTGCGTCTACGTTATTGGCAGCGACAGCATTTACGACGGTGCCGGTGCTCGCCAATAACTCTGACGACAATAACAACGGTCCGGTTGTCAAAACCGCAGAGGGACCGGTTCGTGGGCTGACCAAAAACGGCGTCAGCATCTTTCTCGGCATTCCCTATGCCGCGCCGCCGGTCGGGAAGCTGCGCTGGCAGCCGCCGCAGGCCGTCAAGAAGTGGAAAGATACCTACGACGCGACAGATTATAAAAGCTCGTGCCCGCAAGTCACCGAACTCGGCGCCTTTGCCGGTCCTGCGAGCGTGAACGAGGACTGCCTTTACCTCAGCGTTTTCACGTCAAACAAGAAAAACGGTAAGAAGCCGATCTTGGTCTGGATCCACGGCGGCGGCAACGTCGATGGCGAATCCAATGACTATGACGCGAGCAAGCTCGCGACCGGCGGCCCCAACGGAAAAGATACCGTCGTCGTCGTGATCAACTATCGTCTGGGCCTTTTCGGCTTCCTCTCCCATGCCGCGCTCAACAACGAGGGTCATTTGTGGGGCAACTACGGCATCCTCGACATTCAAGCGGTCCTTCGCTGGGTTCAGAGGAACGCCGCAGCCTTCGGTGGAGATCCGACCAAAGTTGCTCTCGGCGGCCAATCCGCCGGTGCACAGGACACAGGCGCCAATCAGCTTTCGCCCTTAGCTGCTGGATTGTTCAACCGGGCTATCTACGAAAGCGCACCTCTCGCCTCGTTGGCCAACGCGACGACTGCGCTGACCAACGGTAACAACTTTGCAACGGCGGCCGGATGCACAGGTTCAAACGTTGCAAAATGCCTGCGCGACCTGCCTGCCTCGCGCATTCTGCAGCTGCAGGGAACGCCGAATGCCAACGGCCCGTACATCACCGGACCGTTCGTCGATGGCACCATCGTCCCGATACAGCCCGAAGCCGCCTGGACGACGGGCCGTTTCAACAAGATGCCGACAATGGGCGGCGCCGTGAAGGATGAAGGTAACTTCAGCATCGGCATCACGGAATACTTCTCGGGCCCCCCGCAGGTGCCGATGACCGCGGATCAGTACAATGCCCGCGTCACAGGAGCGACGGCCCAGCAGTACCCGCTTAGCAATTACGGTGGCAACACGCAGCTTGCCTATGATCGCGTCTCCACGGATCGCGGCAAGTGCAGCGGTCTGCACGTCCTGAAGGAGTGGGGACCGCAGATGCCGACTTATGGCTACGACTTCACTTACCAGAACGCGCCGTACTACTTCCCGAAAATGCCGGGCTTCCAAGCTCTGGCCGCGCACACGATCGATATCCAATTTCTGTTCCAGAACTGGCATGGCGGATCGTTGGGTGTGAATCTTGACCAGACCACAGGCGTACCGCGCGAAATCCAGGGTGCAGAGGTCGGGCTGTCTGATTCGCTCGTTGCGGCTTGGACGAACTTTGCCGCAAACGGTAATCCGAACGGCTCAGGCAACTCGCCATGGCCGAAGGTCGCCGGCTCATCGATCCAATTCTTGAACGAGAACACACCGCTCGCGACGGAATCGGAAGCTGCATACAGATCCGCATACAATTGCGATTTCTGGGATACGCAGATCGTGTACCCAACGATGTAACCATCGAAGACAGACGGAAAGTTCAGCGGCTGCATCCTTCGAGGTGCAGCCGCCATTGTGATGCAAAAGCGCCTGATGTCAGGAGTCGATAGTTCGCGCTCGCCCCGGCGTCACACCGAATTTCTCTTTAAAGATGCGATTGAATGCCGAAGGATCTTCGAAACCCCATCGCGCCGCCACGGCATAAGCGGGTTCGTTGCGAAGCGCATCCGCGGAGAGATCTCTCCGGATATGATCCAGCCGCTTCGACGTCACATAGCTACAGAAGGTCATGGCTTTTTCAGCGAAGAGTTTATGGACATAACGGAGAGAGATTCCAAGTTCGGCTGCTGCAGACTTGGGTGAAAGATCAGGATCACTCAGGTGCGTCTCGATGTATTCCAAGAGTTCGCGCATCAAAGATCTCTGTGCGGAGTTTTTCTGCGGTTGCGTTCCGTAATCCTTCGCAATGGCCAACGCTGCGACCGGGAGCAGAGAGCTGAAGACATTGAAGAGCGCGGCAGCTTCGCCCGTCGGAATGGCGAGCAAATTCTCCGAGAGATAGAAAAGACATGCGGCCAGTGGCGCAATCATAGTCTCGGCCGAAATAAGAGCGCAGCTCAGATCGGCATCCGCCTTCTCGAGGGATGCAGATTGATCCCTATCGATACGAAACGAGAGGTTCTCGAACGGCCCATCACTTTTCTCTTTCGCAATGACGGGATGACGACTCTCATAAATGATGAGATCCCCGCGCTTTGCGACGAGGTCGTGCTGGCCTTGCTGAACATGCAGTTCGCCAGACATGACGTAATTTGCGTAAATGCATTCTGTCGGTGAGCCGTTGAGCTCGGCTCTGTCCCGCGATGCGGTAATGGGATTCGACCTGGTTTTAGCGATAGCACCGGTCGGCAGGATCAAACCTTCCGCGCGTCCATGAAAGGCATCGTCGCATTGTCGCTCGATCGACCACGGAAAAAAGGCGCCACAGATGAATTGTCGGAAAGCGCCGAAGGCTGCCGTCGAGGGTCCATAATGGCTGTCCCACAAGCATGTTTTCGGCGCGTCTTGCGTGTTTGCGGAAGTGCCCAATTTTTTTCCCCACGAATCGAGCCTAGGAATCAATGCGCGTTCCGAAGCGGCTCGGCGCGCATGCGAAGCGGGATTTGAAGGCACGATTGAATGTCGAGAGATCTCCAAAACCCCAACGATAGGCCATTGCGGCTATCGGCGGCTTTTGGGAGCAGGCGAGCAAATCCCACTTGACCCGTTCGAGGCGCTGTCCGGTGACATACGAACCAAACGTCTCGGCGGTGGTTGAGAAGAGTTTGTGGATATAGCGAACCGATACGCCAAGATGCGCCGCGACGAGCGCGGGTGACAAATCGGGGTTTGAAAGGTTCCGATCGATATAGCGCAGAGCCTCGCGCAGTCTTCGATTGCCTTTTGCTGCTCCACTTTCCAAGTGTTCGCCAAAGCCCGTGCCGATGACCAAAGGAAGCAGTGCGATGCAGGCATCGAAGAGGCCGGAAATTTCAATCTCTGACGATGTCAACAATCCCTTGACCATAAGGTTCAGGGAGCTGCCGAGGGGACCGGAAAGTCTTTCCGAACTCACGACGACGTTGCGGAAAAGATCATCCACATTGCTGTCGTCCGCAAACACCGACCTTGGAATGATGAACGCAAGATTATCGCACGGGACGTCTGGCTTCTCGGTCAAAACGACGGGATCATAGCTCTGATAGAGCACAAGCTCGCCGGGTTTCGCTATGTTGGTACGCCCAGCCTGCTCGACTTTGAGTTCGCCGCCGATGATCAGGTTGCCGTGGATGCATTCAAAGACCGAATTCGCAATATTCGACTTTGTCTTCGTGGCGGTGATCGGACTCATCCTGACGCGGCCGACGGTGCCGTTATCAAAGCTGAGGCTTTCTACGCGACCTTGAAACTCCGCGCCCGAGTATTCGGGCGTCCACGGCATGAATTCGCTGCAGATCGTCTCGCGAAACATGCCAAAAGCTCTCGTGGGCGGACCTAAGCGGCTGTCCCAAACGAAAAGTCGAGCAGCGCGTGCGGGCGCGCCGACCGAGATACTCGACATTTTTTTCCTCCCATCTACGGTTCTATCGCCGCTTTGATGAGTGCCCGCTTTTCATTTCATCTCCGCGCGCCGGCAGAAAACCATTTTGTGGTTGATGCTAAAATTATTGAAACGTGTTCGCAACGAACTGTGACATGGCTGTATAGCAGAACCTTGCATGACTCGCTTGGCACTGAGTGAACTGTTATCGCGATGGCGCGCACAAAAAACCTTCGTCGCATTGCGATGCAAGAATTTTGACGTCGGCGATCGCGAGAATCTTGAAAGAATTTAACTCAATTTTTTGACGGTGTTCGACGTCGAGGCTGATCGGACACTGTAGAAGTCTTCGGACCGTTCGACCGCTGCTGGTCATAATCCGTCTCTTGAATTACCAAGGCTGTTTCGAGCGGGTCGCCGCCTGGTATGTGAACTCGCTACCGATTGGGATGAGATGACGTCACGCCGCGCGTTAACGATTTTTCTCATCTTGGCAAGCGCCATTGCGGCAGTGTCCCTTTACGTGTTTGAGCCGTATCGCGCCGCGGTATCCTGCCTACTCGGTTGGACGGCGCTCGCGATCGCCGTCTACGACGCAGAAAACCTGATCATTCCAGACGTGCTATCGCTGCCGTTAATCCCATTCGGCCTGATCGCAGTGTGGCTGCTGGATGGTGCAGATGCCGAACAAGCATCGGTGCTCGAACACATTGCAGCGGCCATCGCTGGCTGCGGACTCCTATACGCAGTTCGGCAAGGCTACTACCTTTGGCGCGACCGCGAAGGGCTCGGGCTCGGAGACGTCAAGCTCGGGGCTGCCGCGGGCGCGTGGACGGGATTGCAAGGGCTGAGCAACGTTCTGCTCTTGGCGTGTGTGCTGGCGATATCCTATGTCGTGCTGCTCAGGTTCTATAAAAAATCATCCATCACCGCGATGACGGCTGTGCCATTCGGTATTTTTCTCGCTCCTTCGATTTGGGTCATTTGGTGCATCGATTTTCTGGCCGTGGGCACAAAATTTAACCTTCTTGCGGCGACGCCTTGACAACGGTCAATCGGCAATACCTGACCGCCTTCATTTGATGGATGATTGTCGTCCGCCGTGCCCAGGTTCCTGAACCTCTACATCCCAGGCAGTAGGCCGCGGCGCGAGAGATTGCATACCAGCACGCAATGCTTCGGCGGCGTTGCTCGCATCTTCCGGGTTGCGAATGACGGTTGGGCGAATGAAGACGATGAGCTCCGTCCTCACCTTGGTGTTGTTTGTATTTCCGCCGAGGACGTCCCCGAGGTATGGGATTTTGTTGAGTACGGGGATGCTGGATTTTGAGTGATCTACTTCCTCTCGAATGAGGCCGCCCAGAACCACCATCTGACCGCTTTGGACGGCAACCGTGCTGGTGACGCGCCGCTGCGAGATCGTCGGCGTTAGTGTTGTCGACGTCGAATTCGGGCCGGAAGGATTCACGACAGCACTGACCTCCTGTTGAATTTCCATTGTCACGAGACCGTTGCTATTGATGCGCGGCGTCACGTTGAGAATGACCCCGGTGTTCTTGAATTCAATTTCATTGACCGTAGGGGAGTCCGGGTTGATTACGCTTTGCGCCTGGCGAGTGATGATCGGGACCTCGTCCCCCACTTCCAAGGTGGCTGGCTGGTTGTGAAGAACAACGACGGATGGCGACGAGACCACGCGGACCGCTGTCACCTGCGCCAGCGCGTCGAGGATGACGCGCGGATTGGAGGCAATGTTGCCGGCGATCAGGTTGAGGCCAGGAGCGACGGGACTGATAGATAGTGCATCACCCGTGCTGAACCCCAGAAGCCCAGACCTGCCGCCATTCTTTTGCAGATAGAATTGCACGCCATAAGACAGGTTGTCGTTCAGCGTTACCTCGGCAAGTGTAGCATTGATAAGGACCTGCAGAGGCGGCTGGTCTATGCGCTGGAGGATTTGAAGAATCTTCCGGTAATTGCGCTCCGAGGATTTGATGAGCAACTTGTTGTTGCGCTCGTCGGGAGTGACGCGCACCTGGTTTCCGGACGATGATGACGACGAAACCGAGGATGTAGAAATATCATCCGATGACGTGTCGTCGGCAGTCGAAGTCGGGGAGGCACTCTTCAACGGACCGCTACTTGAAGATGAGTCGCCGCCGCCGCCGAAACCCGATCCACTTCCCGCGCTGCTATTGCTACCGAAACTGCTTCCAAAGCCACTTCCCAAACCGCCACCACCAGAGCTGCCGGCTCCAGTGCTGCTGCTCGAACTCGTTCGGGAGGCGCCGAGCGTGGGCGCAACCTCCTTTTCTTCGGCGTCTCGACTCGAGCCGCTGCTTGATCCTGAGAATGCCGCCATTAGCAGACGCGATAAATCGCGCGCTCGGCCATTCTCCACTCGATAAACGTAATAGTTGTCGTCATCTGCGCCGCTGTGATCGAGTCGCGCTATCCAGTCCGCAGCCTTATCGATCATCTGCGACTTTGGAGAGAGGACCAGGATGGCGTTCAAGCGCGCAATCTGCTGAAACTTGATCAGACCCCGGCCTTGCCGATCGGTCTGAAATACCTGCTGCAATTCGCGGATGACGTCGTCAGGCTGCGCGTTGTTGAGTTTGAACAGGCCAGCCGACTGACCCTTCATCCAATCCACGTCGAACATAGAGATGATATCGACGACCGATTGCCGTACTTGGCTCGTGCCGCGCACGAACAAGAGGTTGTTATAAACGCTCGCACGCAGATCGTCCTGCTTGACCAGCAGCCCATCGAGCATGCGCATGATTGAATCGGTCGAAACGTATTTAAGTGCAAAGATCGAAACGCCATAGCCGGCTCCGACCTCGCGGCTTTCCCTGACGTAGTCGAACGCGGAGATTCCTTGCTGGTGCGCATCGGCCTCCGGAACGACTCGATAAACGTTATTTTCGATCAAGAGAGCGGCGTGATAGGTCGCCAGAACACTCTCCAGGATAGAAATCAGTTCGGTGCGCGAGACCGGTCCGCCGGTCGATAACGTAACGCGGCCTTCGACGTGAGAATCGAAGACATATGTAATTCCAAGAGTGTCTTTCAGAATGATCTTTGTGAGTTCTGAAAGCTCTGTATCGTTGAAATTGAGTTCATATCCGGATTCGCTCTGGCTTATTCCCGGTGTTAATTGCCTGGGGGGAGCGGCTACTCGATTATCTCCGAGATATTTTTCGGAAATAACCTTGGTATTGCCGTTGGAATTATATTGCGGTTGATAATTTTCCGGACTGGCCGGCGCGAGATTCGCATTGGAAAGCTTTCCGACCTCGTCTGGAGGTTCGATAAGCGGCTTATCAAGGGATGAGCAACCCGAAGTGCTAAGCGACGCAAGCCATACAGCTACCAGAATCAACCAGCGAATCATGAACGACTTCCCCTAGGACGCTTGTCTATCCGGCATTGTTTTTGTTTGGACTTCGCATGCACAGCTGCGAAGAAAGCTTCTCCGTTGCCGACTGCGGTCCCCACCGCATCCACAGGTAAGCACGGAGTATTTTTTGAGTCGCGACAATAGCTTCAGGACGAACTTCGTAACAAAATTTCGGCGGCCCGACTGTCTTTGAATCGTTCTCTGTTGCCCACGTGTTACTTAAGCTCACGCGTACCATAGTCGCGAATGCGCATAGAGAGAACTAAATTGGATTACAGTGCACTCATTCACGGTAGTTGCAGATTTTGAGCAATGGTTCCGTAATGGACGAGCGCGCAAAAGGTTGCCGATAAATAGCCTTAACAGCGTCGTGTAAAAAAAATTGGGATTTATAGAGGCAAGCTTTGTTGGTATGCTCCGGAGTTCTTGGCGTTAGGACGCTTATACTCAAAGGCAGGGGCGGCCAGTGTGAGTGGGAGTTTCGAAGAGTACCTGCTCAGTGAGCGGCTCATTTCGCGAAGCGATCTGGACAGCGTCGGCAAGTTTCGCCAGGAGACGGGCGCGTCCATATTCTCGGCCTTGCGAAAGGCGTCCGGTGTGCAGTCGCAAGTCCTCGTCCGTGCGGTGGCGGACTTCCACAATGTTCCGAAGGTCGAAGAAAGCGATTGGCTGAAGTATCAGCCGCCTCAGGTCCACATTTCATACGCGTTCTTGCGCGAGAATAAGGTGTTTCCGTTCGGAGACATTGACGATGGAATCCTTCTGGCAATGGAGGATCCATCGGACATCCAGGCAATAAACTCGGTCCGCATCGCCCTTCAGCGAGAAATCATTCCGCGCGTTGCCTCGGCCGAAGACATCCTGGCTGCCATCGAGCGTGCCGCTCGGGAACGCGGCAGCTCATCCATGTGGCAGGACACATCTAAAGAGGCGGCCGTCGGCGACGACGTCGAACACCTGCGCGATATGGCACTGGGTGCGCCCGTCGTTCGATTTGTCAATCAGATGATCCAGCATGCGGTGCATGCGAGGGCGACCGACATCCATATCGAACCATTCGATGGCCGCGTCGCCATCCGGATGCGCGTCGACGGCATGCTCCGCGACGTTACCCCGCCGCCTGCTCAGATGTCGAAAGCCGTCGTATCGCGGGTGAAGATCTTGTCGGGGCTCAATATTGCCGAGCGGCGCTTACCCCAGGACGGTCGCGCGCGCATCAGGCTGAACGAGCACCGGCTCGATCTTCGTATCGCGACCATCCCCACGATTCACGGCGAGGCGGTCGCGATTCGCCTGCTCGACAACGTCAGGAGAATGCTCGATTTTGCCCCACTGGGATTTGGACCGCGCGACGAGCGTGAAATACGAAGCCATCTCTCGGCGCCCTATGGCCTGATGTTGGTAACGGGGCCGACGGGTTCAGGCAAGACGACCACGCTTGCCACCTCCCTGTCGCTGCTCAATAAATCTCATCGAAAGATCCTGACCATCGAAGACCCGATCGAGTATGAGCTCGACGGCGTCAACCAGACACAGGCAAAGCCGTCCATTGGACTGAGTTTCGCCGACGCTTTGCGGTCCTTCCTCAGGCACGACCCTGATGTTCTGATGGTCGGCGAAATGCGCGACGGCGAAACGGCGAGCATAGCCATTCACGCCGCGCTGACCGGCCACCTCGTGCTTTCGACGCTACATACTAATACGGCGGCTGGGGCCATTCCGCGGTTGCTCGACATGGGCATTGATGCCTTTCTCCTCGCCTCATCGCTGAGATGTGTCGTCGGTCAACGGCTCGTCCGGGTGCTCTGTCCGCATTGCAAGCAACCTTCCGACGAGGAGCTATCGTTGGGTGGTGCTCAAGACAGCCACACGGGAGAAGACAAAGGTCACTGGCGCGCCGTCGGGTGCGAGCGCTGTTTTGGCAGCGGCTACAGCGGACGCATCGTGATCGCGGAAGTTCTGAGCGTCGACGATGAAATTCGCCAGCTGATACAACCGAACGCGCGAACCGCGGAAATCGAGGCGGCCGCACGGCGCAAGGGTATGACGTCAATGATTTTGGACGGCCTCGCGAAGTGCCGCGCGGGCGTGACCACACAAGAGGAGGTTCGCCGCGTAGCACTCGATATTTAGCGACGCTCAAAAAGCGCCGTCACGACAAAAAAAACAAAAAAGTGGAGGACGCGTTCATGAAATCTGAGATCAACGAGCATCGGTTGGGTGGCCCTCGTCGGGCCGACTGACGATGCTCTATCGCTATAAGGCGCTCAGCCGTGCGGGGGCCAGTCTTTCCGGCGAGATGGAAGCGATTAGTCGCGCGACCGTCCTGGAAGACCTGCACCAGCTTGGCCATTTTCCGATCGAAGTGACGGAGCTGAACGGCTCCGCAGGCGGCGGCGTACGCGTCGCTTCGGGATTATTCTCGGGCCTTCCGTCTCCACGCCAGATCACGCTTTTTACGCGCGAGCTCGGCATGCTTCTCAAGGCGGGTCTGCCGCTCGATCAGGCATTGGGATTTATCGAGCGCGATGCAGGATCGAAGTCCCTCGCGCGGCTAGTGGGCCGTATCGGCAACGAGGTCAGCGGCGGCAAAAGCCTCTGCGAGGCGCTCGAGATGCAGGGCGAGGCATTCCCGCCGATTTACTCGAGAATGGTACGGGTCGCCGAGGCGAGCGGAACGCTTGAAACGGTTCTTGAACGCATCGCACACGGTCGGGAGAAGGCCCAAAAGCTCAAAAGCATGGCGCTTTCTGAGGTGCTCTATCCTTGTTTGCTAATCGTGATGGCGATCTCGGCTGTAACGATCATGCTGACGTTCGTCGTTCCGCGCTTCAAGGACATGATCTCGAACGCAGGCACCGAAATTCCCGAGCAGGCGCGTTTCGTGATCGGTGCCTCGGACTGGCTTCTTGCCAACTGGGACTATTTGCTGGGAAGCATCGTCGGCGCGGTGATCCTCGTCGTCGGGACGTGGCCAAAGATCCGCGGCGATGTGCAGACGTTGCTGATGCGGGTTCCACTTGTTGGCAATATTCTTCAATTGAATCTTACAATCCGGTTCTGCCGCACCCTTGGGATGCTGCTCGAAAATGGCATCGATCTTCCCGCTGCGATGAAGCTCGTCGGCGATGTGATCGGCAATAAGCCGGCGGCCGCGGCGCTCGATCAGTCCTACGACGCGTTGAGAAAGGGGCGAAGCTTTCTCGAGCCGCTATCGCAGTCCCGTCTCTTCCCTCCCGTCTTGATCAACATGCTTCGTGTCGGCGAGGAAACGGGAAGCCTGTCGTCGTCCCTGCTCCACATGTCGGAGGTCTTCGAAGAGAAGTTGGAAAGAACCGTGGAGCGTACGTTCACGATTTTCGAGCCGCTGATCATCCTGCTCGTCAGCGGCGTTATCGCATTCATTATCGTCTCGATCTTGAGTGCCGTTATCAGCATCAACGACTTGGCCATGTGACGGAAAGTGCAAGATCAATGAATATCGACGACATCGTACGCATGACAAACAAGCTGAGACGCGGGCGCAAGGTACCTGGACCCAATCGTCGTGCCGGAGAAGCTGGGTTCACGCTGATCGAGCTTCTTGTCGTGATGGTGATCCTTGTTCTGCTTGCGAGCCTCGTCGCGCCGCGCGTCATCGGCTACCTTGGCAGCTCGCGTACGAAATCGGCGAAGGTGCAGATCGAAAGCCTGAGTACGTCGCTCGAACTCTACAAGCTCGATACCGGACGCTATCCGGACGCGCGCGAAGGGCTGAGCGCGCTCGTCCAACGGCCCGGCAATTTGCCGAGCTGGAACGGACCGTATCTCAAGAAGGACAAGGTGCCGCTCGATCCGTGGGGGCAACCCTACATCTATCGTTACCCTGGGCAGCACGGACCGTTCGATATCTTGACGCTTGGCGCCGACAAGAAAGAGGGCGGGCAAGGTGAGGATCAGGACATTGCGAGCTGGCAGTAGCCAAACGGATGCGAGCGGAAGTGCGGGCTTTACGCTCATAGAGGTGCTGGCGGTGTTGGTTATCATCGCGATGACCGCCGCCGCGATATCGACGCTCTATCGTTCGCCGTCGGGCGGCGCTCAGATCAAGACGGCCGCGCTTCTTGCTGCGTCGCGCCTCCGCGATATGCGCTCCAACGCAATGACCTCCGGGAGCGAGAGTTTCGCGGCAATCGACGTCGATCGCCACACGATGCAGTTCAGCGACGGCAGCGCGCCCATCGCATTTTCTCGATTGATGGAAATTGAGGTGACGGCGGCTGATAGCGAGAAGCAGGACCCCTCGGTTGCGGGCGTCCGATTCTATCCGAACGGCAGCTCAACAGGCGCCACTATAAATCTGAAAATGGGAGAGCGGGCTTATGAAATCCGCGTCAACTGGCTTACGGGACGAGTCTCCACAGCCTCGATCAATTAAAGTGCCGGTCGTCGATACGGAGTCCGGCTTCACGCTATTCGAGACTCTGACTGCTATGCTGGTCATGTCGATCGGCCTCGTCAGCCTTTTTGAAGCGCATTCGCACGCGCTGAGAACCGCGGAAGCCGCGGCCAATTATGCGAGAGCGAGAATTTTTGCTCAGGGGTTGCTCGCGGACACCGTTGGAGGGTGGAGTGGAAAACTCATCTCCAAAGCGGGAACTGACGACGGTTTTTCCTGGTCGATCAATGTCGCACCGGAAGATGCGTCGTGGGCCAAAGTCGAAACGAAAGACAATTGGAGGCTTCGGCGCGTTCGCGTGATCGTGAGCTGGGCTGGCGGCCGCCAGATCGAACTCGACTCCTTGAAACTCGGTCGCACGAATGGCTAGCAACACGCCATCGTCTGGTTCATCCGGCCGCGAGAACGGGTTCACGCTCATCGAGCTGCTCGTGAGCTTGACGATATTGACGGTCGTCTTGGGACTCCTCAGTTCCGCACTGCGGACGCTATCGCAAAATTGGAATGCGAACGCGGATCGCATCGAGAGACTGGAAATGGTCTCGCGTGCGTTCGATATTTTTACGAGAGACGTTTCCGGTTTTCAGCGCCTCATCAGCACCTCCAACGACAAGCCGCGCTTTATCTTTACCGGAACGCAAAATCGGCTGTCGTTCGTAACGATCGAGCCGCCCTATCCGACCTCGCCGGGCGCTTATTTCGTGGATTATTCCGTGGTCCCCAATGGACCGGCGTTCGATCTCGTCCGTGCCCGCGCTCCGTATCAGACAAAAATGCAGGCCTTTCCCGGAGCGACACCGGCCAACATCGTTCCGCTGCTGCAGGGCCGGTTCAAATATCAGTTCTCCTACGCGCAGAAGGGGACACCGGATGGACCATGGCTTGCATCGTGGCGGAAGCAGAACAGGCTGCCGGACTTAATCCGTCTCGAAATCATCGATGCGGAAAGAGGGACCGATGTTTTCCAACCTTTTGTCGTCGCGCTTCGAACCGATGCGGAGTTCGGCTGTTTGGCAGAGGGTTCGGATAGGTGCAGCGCGAAGACTGGCGGCCAGATCAGCCAAGATGGCGCCCAGAATGCAATGCTTGGGCAAGCCGGGAGGTAAAGGGTGAAAAGCGGCACGACACTGAAATTGTTTGAGCGTGACGGCGAACTGAAGCCGGCGCGCGAGCAAGGGTTTGTGCTGTTGGTCGTTCTGTGGGTTCTCACTTCGGCAGTTCTGCTCGTTGCCTCATTCAATGCCGCCGTGCGCAGCGGCGCTGCTTCAGCCGTATCCGAAATCGGATTGACCAAATCGGAAGCATTGCTTGATGCGGGTCTCGAAGTTGCGGCTGTGCATTTGATAGATCAGGACGAAAAGCGCCGTTGGCCCGGCGATGGATCGAAACATCGTTTAGCCTTTGCCGGCGCGGATCTGACCCTCACAGTGACAGAGGCAAACGGCTTGATCGATCTGAACAAGAGCGACGAGAAGTTGCTGCGCGCCTTCTTTCAGAAATTCACAAATTCCACAGCGAAGGCGGCACAATACACCGATGTTATCCTACGGGCCCGCGAAGCTGCCTCCGGGGATAAAAAGACCGAGGTCAGCAACACGGTGACTGGAGGCTCGCAGAGCTTTCCGGGATCTCACCCGGCGTTCATCGACGTATGGCAGCTTGGCCGTTCCGGCGGAATCCCCCGCGATGTCTTTGCTCGCGTAGCCCCATTCCTGACCGTCTATAGCCGTGATGGAATGATCTATCCTGTGGCCGCCCCTGCGGAGGTTCTGGAGGCAATTCCGAATCTCAACAGAGCCGACATCGAGAAAGTGAAGTACGCGGACAAGACCGCCCTTACCGACCTCATGCAGAAAGCCCAATCCTATCTGACCGATCAAAAGGGCCCCGCGTATCTCGTCTCCGTTCGCGCGCATCGAACCGACGACAATTATAGCACCGATAGAACCTTCGTGATCGCGACCGGGATCGACCCCCGTGCTCCTTACAGATTGCTGGCGAAGTGGCCGACGACGAATACGGCTGCGGAGAAAACACGATGACGAGAGATGACGCTCACAAGAGCCGAATTCGCCGCGCTTATTCGCGATGGCTTCGCGAGTTGAGTAATTTCTTGACGCCGAAGCGGACGGCCGAGCGCCCGTGGCGGACCATGCTTTTTCACACAGTGGAAGGGTTGGAAATTTTCACCAAGACGAACGGCCCGGTAACGCGCCTCGGTATTCTGAGGGCGGGTGCGACGCCCGATGAGGTCGCGGGAATTAGACGATTGCTGCTCGGCAAAGCCGCACAAGATCCGAAACAGGTAATACTGCGTTTGTCACCCGCAGACGTCGTGCAGCGAACCATTCAAGTTCCGAAAGCCGCTGCCGATCTGATGGACTCGGTCGTGGAAAACAAGATCGAGACGATCGTCGCGTGGCCGCACGAGAATACGTGCTACAGCTATCGCGTAGCCGGTGCGAATGCGACGTCACCGGACCAAATCAACACAGACATCATCGCCACGACGAAGACGATCATTGATACCGCGCTCGAGAGCGCTCGCGCAGTCGGGCTTTCGCCGTGCGCTGTCGACTTCGCTCCGACGCCCGAAACGGCATCGCTTGCCGAGTTGATGCAACTCGACGCGGATCCGATCGGCAAGACGGCAACGAGGCTCAATGCTGTGCTCGGCGCACTAGTTCTCTGCAGCTTGGCGATCTGGGCTTTTGGAGTCTATCAGGTGTGGGATCTTGAGGCGCAATACAGTGAGCTGGACGGGAAAATCGCGGCGGTGACATCGCGGGTGGAAGAGGTCAAGCGGCTCAATGACGAAAATACCAAATTCAAAGAACAGCGCGAGCGCCTCGCAAAACGCAAGATCGACTATCCTCCAGTCATGACATTAGTCGAAGCGCTCAGCCGCTCGCTCCCGGACACGGCTTACCTCGACGAGCTCGAAATCCACGACAACGAAGCCCGTATCGTTGGAAAATCCGCGGACCCAACGGGTTTGATCGGCACACTCGAAAGCAGTCCCGAGTTTGAAGATGTTCGCTTCGCAGCACCAACGACGCGTGAGGACGGGCAGACACTTGGAACATTCTCGATCGTTGGGAAAGTCCAGGGCGCGCCGCAGCATGCGGAGAACAGCCAATGAATATATCGTCGAGCCCACCGCGCGCATACGTAGCCATTGCGATTCTGATCGTTGTCCTAGGGACTCTTACGGCGATTGCTGCTGCACCGTTTTTCCAGATCGAGACGCTGGAAGCCCAAATCGCGGAAAGGCAGCAGTTGCTGCCTGAGCTACGCGCGAAAATCGCTCGAGAGAGCGAATTGAAAAAGGAGCATGCCGATCTAGCCGCACTTGGACAGGACAAAAGCCTGCTGCTCGAGGGAGATAAAACGGGTGTCGCAGGCGCGCACTTGCAGAGCTTAGTCAATGGGCTCGTTACCGCGAATGGCGGCACGGCTTCGAGCATCCAGATTTTGCCGCCGAAGGAGGACGGCAATCTCATGCGGATCTCGGTGAGCCTGTCGATCAATGTCGGTACGGATGGCCTCCGGGATATTGTCCATAGTCTGGAAACCGGAACGCCGCTTATCTTTATCGATGACATCATCGTACGAGCCATTCACGACGATTTTCGCCCGCCCGAACCGCATTATCTCGGCCCGCTCGACGTAACGCTGCAAGTAAGCGGCTTCGCCGTTCAGAGCGGAGGGTCCTGATATGTTGGAGAAGTATCGTCCGCATCTCCTGATTTTTATCTCTCTCGCGCTTGCGGCACTCGTTTGGCTCGACAATCAGAACCTGCTGTTTCCCGTAAAAGCTGCCGTCACCGTTTCAAAAGCGGAGAGTTCCGCACCGGCCAATGAGGCGAATAGCAAGCAGGCATCCGGTGTCGGACCGGCGCCGCCTGCTGCAACCGTCGACCCGCTTTTCAACGGCAATCCTCTTGCCTCCTTTGACAAGGCAACGTTGGAAAATTGGGTGGATAGGCCATTGTTCGCGCCAAGTCGGAAGCGGCCTCCGCCGCAGGCGATGGCGAAAGCGGCCGCCAAGCCGCAGCCCCCGCCGGATTATCGGCTGCTCGGAGTCATTCTCAATCGCAAGCGGACGATTGCGCTCATGCGCAGTGAGGGCACTGGAGCGGACGTCCGCGTTCAAGTTGGCGATATGGTCGGCGGATGGTCCGTGACCGCAGTCGAAAGGGAATCGGTCATCCTTAAGCGGGACGAAGATACGTCTCAAACCGTACGATTCAAGAAGGACTGCAGTGGTTCGGACGGCACCGCCTGCCCTTGAAAAACGAATTTCGTTACGACTTCACGGCATGGGCGGTTGTTGCTTGTTGGCGGTGTCGTTCGGCGGCGGACTCTTCGAAGTATCTGGGGCGCTGGCCGCGGAGATGAGAACCTTCTCGACGCCGGTGATATTCTTTTGCGATCGCACGATCATGTAATTTTGATTGCGCAACAATCTTTCGAGGATGTTTGGTAGGCTTCCACTCAGCGTTATGGAGATCGGATCGCTGGAAATGTCGTCGTTCATGCCTGAAACTTCGATCCCGTACTTATCGTGCAGAGCCTGAAGCACCGCTCCAATAGAAACTTTGTCGACGTTCATATGGATACCCTGCGCCGGGTGATCGCCATCGATGGTTACCCCCTCTGCGTGGAGCGTCGAATGTCCGAGCAGGAAAATTGATACCGCACTCATCGGGATAACCCGAAGGCCGTTTCGAAACCTAAAAAATCGATGAGGCCACGCTGGTCCGTTCATTGACAGATCCACATTCGAAGGACAATCGCTCACGACGGGACTTCGCTTCAATAGCAACCTGCATCGAGCATGCATTTGTCGTATCGCCAGTTATCGAATCCCCACCGCTCGTATGACCAGGGTTCCCAGCCTCGTCCCATGACCAGATCGCAGCGATACATGACGCGCAGGCACCGCTGATAATCTCGGCAGATACCTTCATGGCGATGGACGTGATAAATGCCGAGACGAGGATCCCACCCGTACATCGGCCGGCAATGGAAGCCGTGGGCCTTCTGCACCAGCGAGGTTCCCGAGGAGCCATCACTCATCCCCAAGCCCAACGGGCCGGCCTGTCCGCCGGATGAGGATAGAGAGCAGGCAGCCGCGCAAAGTACGGCTACCACCGAGAGACTTCTACTTCTTTTTCGCAATCCAACCTCCCGCCTACGGCGCCAATTCAGTGCCACCAAGGAAAAATAGCGAAGCATGGCTCGGCCTTCTCCTACAGTGCTTAACCGATTCCTGCACAATGCGAATGTCCGCACACTACCGTATGTGCAATAAATTGATCTCATATTTCGCCCGGCGAAGACCAAAATGCTATCGGGGTCGCCCAATTGCCACTCCCATTTTAATCCGAACGATGATTTCCACGAATTACGATTTTCTCCAGGGAGCGAAAAGAAGAGGCAGGCCGCGGACAATTGGACGGCCAAAAAGATCGTCTATCGGCCTCCGCAATGGATGGGGAAAAGGCGCAATCTCTAAAAACGAAGCGCAAATCCATTCGCGATTCACTTTTTGCAGCGCAGCTAAAGTAAGAAAAATATAGATTCCCCAGAGGGATGAGGCGAGCGCTATATTTCAGATGTTCGAAGCAAAAATATGCCGCGTGCCGCCGGGAAAAGCTTCCGTCCCGCGACGCCTTGGTCTAATATTTCATATAATATCTGCAAAGCCAAAAAATGTACGTATGCGGATTAAATACGAGTCCAAGCGGAAATTGGACCTAAAACGCAGACCGCAATCAAGAGTCTGCGACAGGAGAGAAACGCCAATGAAGGGAGCCATTGGGGATATACGCCTTTCGCCATCCTCAGATTTGGATATCTGTGACACCGAATATTGTTCTCGCAGCGGTGGATTCTCCGCATTTCGCGAAGCAATATCCGGCGCCTTTATGCCGTGGCTGATCGATTATAAGTCAGACGTGGAATTCGAAGCCCGAATGGCGTGCGCGACCTCGGAAATTGGCTCGATTGCCAGAGTTAGAATGTCTCCGGTTGTTGCAATTCGAAGAAGCGTCGAGCTAGCCAAGTCATCTATCGACTGTCTATACGCGAATTACGTGATTTCTGGGGAATTGCACGTCGAGCAGGGTGGGCACACAACAACTGCGAAATGCGGAGATATAGTATTATACGATAGCGCATTGCCAGTTAGGATTCTCGAAGTGAATGATGGCTCCTATGAGGATCTAGCATTTCGTATTCCAAAGACGAAATTGGCTCAAGCCAGGAATTCCGGCGCTATTGTGGATAATGTCGTAATTACCGCTGAGCACATGATAAGCCCATTATCCAGCTGCTTGACATTTTTGACGCAAAATATGCTCACGACTTCGGCCGAGGAATTGCGAGCTCTTCAGGAGACGTGTGTCGCGCTCTTGCCGGTGGCGGCAGGCCACGCAAGTGACCGAAGCGAGCATGCGGACAAGATCGGTCTAGCGTCCAATTACTATATGCGCGAGCTTATGCTCTTCATAGAATCGAGTATCGGCGACGCCACACTATCCCCGAGTTCGGCAGCCGATCATCTCGGCATTTCAGTTCGCTACGTGCACAAGCAATTTTCGGGGAAGGGCACGACATTTAGTACGTACGTAATGGCCAAGCGTCTCGATCTCGTGCGGCAGGATCTCATTTCGCAAGCTTGTCGCCATCAACCGATCTTTGCGTTGGCTTACCGGTGGGGCTTCAACGATCTCTCGACGTTTATAAGAGCGTTCAAGAAGAAATTCGGGTGCTCGCCGCGGCAGTACCGGCTAAAGTTTTAGGAAATTAAAATATTCTATTGAATAAGCGATGCGTTTCTCAATGCTCTCATTGAGACTTCGAGGTGGCGGGAATTGCAGCCTCGCACCTGGAAATAAAAAACGCCATCAATTCCTCCATCACCAAATTGGTTCGCTCCCACCGTAGCTCGCATAATCGAGGCCGGTCTTAATGCGGCTGCTCGCGGATATCGCTTGAGCGCGAGCCACCGAAATAAAGAAAAAAATTCAGGAGCCAAATAATGGAGCGTACTATCTTTTTTGAGGCGGGACCCAGGCGGTCGCGTCAAGTCCTTGCTGCATGCTCGTTGCTGGCAGCGGGATTGGCGTCAACTCCCTCGCTCGCGAATAATAATGACAGCCAAAACAACTCGGGGCCGGTCGTCAATCTCACCGACGGTGCCGTTCGCGGAACAACCAAGAACGGTGTCAATGTGTTCTTGGGCATTCCTTATGCGGCGCCGCCCGTCGATAAATTGCGATGGCAGCCGCCGCAGCCGGTAAAACGCTGGAAGAGCACGCTGGACGCCACTCAGTTCGGCAACACGTGCCCGCAGGTGACGGAGCTTGGCGCATTCGCCGGCCCAACGAGCGTCAACGAAGATTGCCTCTATCTCAACGTCTTCACGTCAAAGGGTAACTCTTCAAAGAAGAAAGGTGTGATCGTTTGGATTCACGGCGGCGGCAATGTCGACGGCGAATCAAACGACTACGACGCGAGCAAACTCGCGACGGGCGGCCCTGACGGGCACGACACGGTTGTTGTTACGCTCAACTATCGCATGGGCCTGTTCGGCTACCTATCGCATCCGGCGTTGAACCAGGAAGGTCATCTCTGGGGCAATTACGGCATCATGGATATCCAGGCCGTGCTCCGTTGGGTCCAGCGCAATATCGCTGCTTTCGGCGGTGATCCAAACCGGGTTGCCGTGGGCGGCCAATCCGCAGGCGCGACCGACACCGGTGCTAACGTACTCTCCCCGCTAAGCTCGGGCTTGTTTAGCCGAGCCATCTATGAGAGCGGCCCGCTCCCTACGCTTCCTTCGGCGGATACCGCGAAGACGAATGGTCAGGCTTTTGCGACAGCAGCAGGCTGTCCGACAGGGTCGAACAGCAAGGCGGCGGATTGCCTGCGAGGCCTCTCGACTGAGCGCATACTTCAGCTTCAGGGCACGCCGAACGCCAATGGCCCCTACATCACCGGGCCGTTCGTCGATGGCACCGTCATACCGATCGCTCCGGAAAAAGCCTGGACGACCGGTAGGTTCAACAAAATGCCGGCAATGGGCGGCCGCGTGAAAGACGAGGGCAACTTCGGGATCGGTATCACCGAGTATTTCTCAGGTCCGCCGCCGGTCCCGATGACGGCCGATCAATACACAGCTGCGGTCACGAAGACATATTCCGGAAATTCCGGCCCAGGCGGTGCGCCACCGGCCTATCCTGCCGGAACAGTCGATGCCGTGCTCTCGCACTATCCGCTATCGGCTTACAGCAGCCCGCCGGCCGCCTACGATCGTGTGACCACGGATACTCAGAAGTGCCAAGCAGATCATGTCCTGAACCTCTGGGCGCCGCAAATTCCGACCTTCGCCTATGACTTTACGTACCAAGACGCGCCATATTACTTCCCGAAAATGGCGGGGTTCAAGCCGAACGCGGCGCATACGATCGACATCCAGTTCCTGTTCGACAAATGGCATGGCAGCAATCTGGGTGTGAACCTGGATCAAACGACCGGGCAGCCACGTGAACTCAATACCCAAGAGAGCAAGCTCTCCGATCAGCTGGTTGCGGCATGGACGAACTTCGCTTGGTCGGGCAATCCGAACGGTTCGGGCAATTCGCCATGGCCGAGCTACGCAGCCGGGGCAAATCCGAAATATCTCGTCGAAGACATTCCGCTTTCAACGACGAACCGGACCCAATACAGAGCCGCGTATAAGTGCGACTTCTGGGATACCGTTCTTTATTACGGCCCCTAAAAACGAGAACGTGGCCGCGCCCACCATGGACGCGGCCACCCACCATCGATCGATCATTCTTGGCCGCCGAGGCTCGCCTGGGCGGCGTTTTTTATCTTCGGTTGGTTCACGTCCGCGCTGCTAACCACGCCCGGATAAACTCTCGAGAGGTGCACTCTCAGCAAATCAATGTTCGCTCTGCGCAAAGTACGAAACCTCTCCAATGAGATTTAAGTGCCTGTCCTCACAAAGGAGACGAGGCGGCAAACGCACGTCAATGAGAAGCATAAAAAAACGAGATTTCGGAGAGGAATGTCCATGCGAGGTGTGTTTCGTGACGGCGCCCGACTGCGGTCGTGGCGCAAAGGTGCTTTTGTCTGCTCGCTGTTAGCAGCGGGACTGGCAGTCGGGCCGGCGTTGGCCCACAGCAATTCGAATTTCAACTTTGGCCCCTTCTACTTCCCGTTCTGGGGCCATGACTTCAACTACTCCGGTCACCATCACGACAATGACAGCAATCCCCCGACGGTGAACACGGTCGAGGGTCAGGTTCGCGGTTACACCAAGAACGGTGTCAATATCTTCCTTGGCATTCCGTACGCCGCTCCGCCGGTTGGCGATCTGCGCTGGCAGCCACCGCAGCCGGTGCAGAAGTGGCGGTCAACGCTAGATGCAACGGAATTCGGTCCTACCTGCCCGCAGGTGACGGAGCTTGGCGCCTTCGCCGGCCCAACAAGCATCAACGAGGACTGCCTCTATCTGAACGTCTTCACGACGGGCAAGGACCGCACCAAGAAGCCGGTTCTGGTCTGGATCTATGGCGGCGCTAACGAGGACGGCGAGTCGAACGACTACGACGGCAGCAAGCTTGCGACCGGCGGGCCGAACGGCCAGGATACCGTCGTCGTGACGTTGAACTACCGCATCGGCATTTTGGGCTTCTTCTCCAACCCTGCGATCAACGCGGAGAAGCACCTCAACGTCAACTACGGCATTCTCGATCAGCAAGCCGTGCTCAGATGGGTTCAGCGCAATATCGCAGCCTTCGGCGGCGATCCCAGCAACGTCACGCTCGGTGGTCAGTCGGCAGGTGCCTACAACACCCAGGCGAACTTGATATCTCCGTATGCCAAAGGGTTGTTCCAGCGGGCAATCCTGCAGAGCTACCCGGCGACCACATGGCTGACGGCGGCTACGACGCTGACTCGTGGCACCAACTTTGGCGTTGCATCAGGATGCGCGGGTTCGGACGCTGCTGCCGCGAAGTGCTTGCGTAAGCTTTCCGCTGCTCGCGTACTGCAGCTCCAAGGTACGCCGAACACCACGACAGCCTATCTCGCTCAGGTGACGGTGGATGGGAACGTCATTCCGTCACAACCAGACGACGCATGGAAGACCGGCAACTTCAACAAGATGCCGATCATGACGGGCGACGTCCATGACGAAGGTAACTTCACCGTCGGCATCAACGAGTACTTCTCATCGCCGCAAGCACCGATGACCTCGGATCAGTACTTGGCGAAAGTCACAGGTGCAGCGCTTGATCAGTACCCGCTTGCCAACTATGGCAGTCCGAATCTTGCGTACAACGCATACGGCTCTGACCCGCAGGCATGCCTCACCCTCCACGTCGTCAAGGAATTGGCGTCGTTGGTGCCAGTCTACGCTTACGAGTTCAACTACCAGAAGGCGCCGTATCACTTCCCGCAAATGCCGGGCTACATACCGCTCGCGACCCATACTAGCGATATTCAGTTCCTGTTCCCCGGCTATCACGGCGGAATCTTGGGCGTGAATATCGATCAGACGACGGGACAGCCACGCGAGATCAGCGGTCAGGAAATCGCTCTTTCCGATCAGTTGGTGGCAGCGTGGACGAACTTCGCGAAGACCGGCAATCCCAACGGCTCCGGCAACTCTCCGTGGCCGAAATTCACGGCGGATGCGCAGAGTTTCTACTCGCAGAACGTTCCTACGTCGTCGGTCTACGCTGCAGATGCCTACGCGGCCGATCACAAATGCGCTTATTGGAATCCGATCCGCGGATATTGAGAAGCGATAGCTGATAGCACAAAGTTGATCCCGTCCGGACCTCGATCCGGGCGGGCTTTGCATTTCTGGTATGCCGTTGGATTTCGCGGCGTCTTTCGTTTGTTCACCCAAATCCCTTTCGCGTTCCCCGTGCGCAAAGTTAATCCGGCCCATGTGCGCTCCAATCCGGACCTCGCAAGAGGCGAGCAATTCAGGCTCGTCGATGAGAAAAAATGATAATGACAATGACTCCCGGGAGAGAAACCATGCAATGCACGTCGAGCCTAAGCGCACGGCGCCGATCGTTGCGCCTAAGCATTTTTGCCTGCTCGCTGCTCGCAGCAGGACTGACCACATTACCTGCGTGCGCCCATGACCAAGGCAATGACGAGAGCAGTAAGAGCGGCCCGACCGTCACCACCACTGAGGGTCCTGTTCACGGCTCCACGAAGAACGGCGTCAATATCTTTCTTGGCATTCCATATGCGGCGCCCCCCGTCGGAAATCTCCGCTGGCAACCGCCGCAGGCAGTGAAGCGCTGGAAGACTAGTTTGGATGCGACGCAGTACGCCCCGACCTGTCCGCAGGTGACGGAGCTTGGAGCCTTCGCCGGCCCGGCAAGCGTCAACGAAGACTGTCTCTACCTCAACGTCTTCACGACCGGGAGCGGGCGCAATAAAAAGCCGGTTATCGTCTGGATTCACGGCGGCGGCAATGTCGACGGCGAATCCAACGACTACGACGGCAGCAAGCTCGCCACGGGCGGTCCGAACGGCACCGAGACCGTTGTCGTCACCATGAATTACCGCCTCGGACTATTCGGCACCTTTTCAAATCCTGCGATCAATTCGGAAGGCCACCTCTGGGGCAACTATGGGACCCTTGATCAGCAGGCCGTGCTCCGTTGGGTCCAGCGTAACATCGCATCGTTCGGTGGCGATCCGACCAGAGTTACGCTCGGCGGCCAATCCGCGGGCGCTTATGATACGGCTTCGCAGGTACTGTCGCCATTGAGCGCCGGACTGTTCAATCGGGCTATCTACCAAAGCTCACCTGGGTTCTTTTCGTTTCTTCCCTCAGCTTCGGACGCGTTGACGAGAGGCACCAATTTCGCGACGGCCGCAGGATGTTCTGGCTCGAACGCTGCGACTGCGAAATGTCTACGCACTCTTTCGGCTGCTCGGATTTTGCAGCTTCAGGGGACGCCCAACGCGGATGGTCCCTACACGACCGCGAGCCCGTTCGTCGATGGCACGATCATCCCGGTTACGCCGGAACAAGCCTGGACAACGGGAAGGTTCAACAAGATGCCGGTCATGGGCGGCGCGACAAAGGACGAGATGACGTTCCTAACGGGTATTTCCGAATACTTCTCCGGACCGCCGCAGGTGCCGATGACGGCAGCACAGTACGCGACCGCTGTGGCCGAAGGGACTCCGGGCTGCAACTGGTGCAACGGAGGAAAATTTCCGGCGGGAGCGGCTGCCAAGTACCCGCTCTCTGATTACGACAACGATCCGATGATCGCGTTTGAGCGAGCGCTGACGGACCCGGCGAAGTGTCGAGAGCTTCACGTTTTGCAGAAGATCGCGCCGCAGGTGCAGACCTACGCCTATGACTTCACATATCGGGATTTGCCGTATTACTTCCCGAAAATGCCCGGCTTCAAGCCCTTGGCATCGCATACCATCGACATCCAGCTTTTGTTTCCGGGCTACCACGGCGGCAACCTCGGCGTGAACCTCGACCAGGAGTCAGGCGCGCCGCGCGAGCTGAACGGCAAGGAGACCCATCTCTCGGACCAGCTGGTGGCGGCATGGACGAACTTCGCGAAGTCCGGCAATCCCAATGGCTCAGGTAACTCGCCGTGGCCGAAGCTTACGGCCGACGCCAATGGTAAGTATTTCGTGCAAGATATCCCGCTGTCGACGACCACGGTTTCTCAGTTCAGAGCCGATTATAAATGCGACTTCTGGGACCCAACCTTCACGTACTAGGTTGGGTGCGAAGGGGTGTCTGCTTAGGTTGAATTTAAGCGGGCACCCGTTTGCTGCATTCGACTCTGGGCTCTGAGCGCCCAACCAGTTCGCTCGATACCAAGAATGTCGTTTCGAAGACTCTTAGATTGCGTGCTCTCTAAGGAGGAGAGCCATGCAAAAACAAAAACGCCGTTTGGTGAGAAAAATAGCAGCCGGAGGCGCCGCGCTTTTATCGCTTGCGTTCGTACCCGCAATCGCCGCAGCACAAGAACTTTCCGATCTCAAATCTTCGCCGCCGCTCACACTCAAAGGCGAAGGAAGCTTCTTCGTGGGCGGGAGCACCCACGTCATCGATCCCAAATATATCTCGCCGTCGACGTTCTCGGCCGATTCAGGGAACTCGATGATCAACCAAATGTACGTCCAGTACCAAATTCCGCAGAACAACATCGATCAGTATCCGATTGTCTTCGTGCACGGTTGCTGTTTGACGTCCAAGACGTGGGAGACGACACCCGATGGCCGCATGGGGTGGTATGAGTATTTCACGCGCAAGGGCTTCAAGACCTACATGGGCGAGCAGGTCGGTCGCGGTCGTTCCGGCTTCGATGCCTTGAATTACCAAAAGGTGCTGACCGGTGATCTGCCTGGTAGCAAGAACCCGGCGATCCTGATCGCCACCGACAAGTTTGCCTGGTCTGTGTTCCGCTGGGGCGACTTCGATACGAAGACCCCCTTCAAGGACGAGCGCTTCCCGATGCAAACGGTGGGCGTTGGCAAAAACGCGACGCTGGATTTCTACAAGCAGGTCATCCCTGACCTGAATTCCACGTTGAGCGAGGCCTCTTCGCCGACTTGCGCCGACGGCAACTGCACGCCGAGCGACCCGAACGCACCGTTCAACTCACCCGACAACATGGCACTGCTCGCAAATCAATTGGGCGGAGCCATCCTCGTCGGTCACTCGCAGTCGAGCGGCTATCCGACAATGGCTGCGTTGAGACCCGGTTCGACCAACGTCAAAGGAATCATTCAGCTCGAAACCGGCTGTTTCTCCAATCTGACCGCAGCGAACATCAAGGTCCTCAAGAACATCCCCATCCTGATCATGGTGGGCGATCACTTCACGACGGCGCAACCGCCGGCTACCTGCGTCACGATGCAGAAGCAGATCAAACAAGCGGGCGGCGACATGACGTTCGTTGCGCTGCCCGACCTCGGCATCCACGGCAACAGCCACATGTTCATGCAGGACAACAACAACCTGCAGGTCGCCGACATCATCATCAACTGGATCAACAAGCACGTGAGATTCAAAAATCACGGCCACGGCTAGCAGCGCCGTTCTCGGCCAGGAGGTATTTGGAACCCGCCGATGGCAACATCGGCGGGTTGCTCATCTGCGATGGAGTGGACAGAACCTATCGGCGCGTCCGCGCGTGACCGCGAAGGATCTCGCGATGATGGCCAACAGGATCAGCCGAAGCCGGTTGTGAAATAGCCTGATTGGGTTTGGAACTGTGGCGCGCTACGACTTAGTGGAACGCCGAGGCGGACTTTCGGTGCCGCGAACCCTTTTTCAACGACATGTGCATAAGATTTGCCACGCAGCGGGCGAGGCGACTATCGCCTCGCCGCCCGGCGCTGGTCACGCAGCGGGGAGCAGTCAACCAGCACCGTACCGGGGCCGGCACTTGGGTGCCGGTCTCGGGTTCCGTCAATGGTGCGTAGATGAGCCGTTATCCCGCCCGGATCAGCCTCGGCGAGAGGATGCACAGAAGATGGTTTCCAAGTCTTAAACTTAAGGAATATTTACGAGCGTCGCTCAATTGCTGCGCGTATTCCGGCCACTCCGGGCAACCGCGCGCTGAGCAATCGTCAGGGTTTGCGGCGCGAAATCGCCGCCATCGAATGACTTTGCCTTGCGCCGCTAGCGCCGACTACCGTGGCCATTGCCGATCTATCGGATCGGATATCGTGCCCGGCGGTGTAGAGCGCTCGAAGACAAAATGCCGAGGCTAATGCAGCGCCGCGATTGCGATTTCCGTGAAGAGGAGCGATGTGAGCTGCACGACGGCAAACATGCCAAATATTCTTTGTACCGACATTGTCTCATCTCCCATCATGGTCGCGTTGGTCTCAGACTGAGCACGCTGAGCACCGTCCGCGACGGGCTGCCTTCGACATGGTTCTCAGACACGGCCATGCAATGGCACGATCACGCCTTCGTGCGAGCACGCGCCTTACAAATCGGAAAACTATCTTCCGCGAAGCGTCAGCTCGCGGCGGCGGTTCTGCTCGGAAGCGCGATTGCTCGCTCGTCGCTGTCGTCCCTCGGCGTTAGACGGACGACGCGATCATGGAGCGCCAGCAGCGACGAGCGATGCCCGATCGAGAGGATCGCGGTGTTGGGCAGTTCGGCTCGCAATATACGGTGTGTCTGCGCTTCCGTCGCTTCGTCGAGCGCGGAGGAAGCTTCATCGAGCAAAAGGATATCGGGCTTGCGAAGAACGGCGCGGGCCAACGCGATCCGTTGTTGCTCGCCAGGGGAAAGAATTTCGTCCCAGCGGCGCGTCTCTCCGAGCGCGGATTGCAAATGCCCAAGGCCCATGCGTTTCAGAACCCTCGAAATCTCCTCCGGCGAAGGCATAGGATCGCCGCCCGGATAGGTGAGCACGGCATTGAGAGAACCAAGCGGGAAATAGGGCTTTTGCGGGAGGACAACGAGGCGGGCGCCGGATTGAGTGAGCACTTCGCCTTCGGCGTCCGGCCAGAAGCCGAGGATCGCGCGCAGCAGAGTCGTCTTTCCTGCGCCCGACGGCGCCGTCAACAGCACCGATTCTCCAGGCTTCAAATCGAGATCGACGGACTTCAGAAGCGTCTTTCCGGCCGGTGTCGAGAGTGAAACACCGGCAAGACCGAGGACGCTGCCTGCAACGGCGTCGCGGGTCGATAGGGCGGAGCCGGATGCGGCGTCGACCGCCGATTGCATCTGGTCGTAAAACCCCGAGAGCCGGTCGGCGATGGCGATCCATTCGGCCAGGTCGGTGTAGGCGTTGACGAAGAAGGACATCGAAGACTGAACTTGGCCGAATGCGCCCGCGGTCTGAGTCATGACCCCAAGCATGATGGCGCCTGCGAAATAGTGCGGCGCCATGATCAGAAACGGCAACACGACGGCGGCTTGATTGTATCCGGTCGTGAAAAACGTCAGAAACTTCTGGCGGCGCATGATGTCGTACCAATTGGTGACGATATCGGAAAAGCGGTTGCGTAAGATGTTGAACTCGGCGTCCTCGCCGCGCAGCAACGCAACTTGCTCGGAATTTTCCCGCAGATGAATCAGCGCGAAGCGCAGATCGGCTTCCCGCCGCTGACGGCTGAAGTTGAGTCTTGCCAGAGTTCGGCCGATGAGATGCGCCCCGACGCTGGCTATCAGCGCAAAGGCGGCCGCGATCCAAACGAGATAGCCGTGCCCAGCTATGTGATATCCGGCGATTTCCAGCGGCACTTCGGCCGATATCCCCCAAAGGATAATGCTGAACGAGATAATGCTCGACAGTGCGGACAGAAAACCGACGCCGAGCGACAGGGTGCTGTTGACGTAAAGTGCGATGTCTTCGGCGATGCGCTGATCGGGGTTGTCCGCCGCGTCGCCACGAAGGCGCACGCGATAATGCGTGCCATTATCGAGCCACTTCCGGATATAGCGCTCGGTCATCCACCGTCGCCATCTGATCTGTAGCCATTGATTGAGGTAAAGCTGGTAGGCCGACGAGACTATGAAGGCGGCGGCGATTGCGGAAAAGACCGCAAGCTGGTGCCAGAAGGCGTCGACATTCTTCATCTGCAACGCGTTGTAGAATTCGGCGTTCCAGCTATTGAGCAGGATCGAAAGTCCGACTTGGCCAAACTCTATGGCGAGGACCAGTAGCAGCAGGCCACCGCCGATCCATCTTTCGGCGACTTTCCATTTCAGGAATGAACCGATGCGGAGCGTGCTTCTCTCGGTCGACAGGAAATAGGGCGTCGTCAACTGCCAGATCGCGCTCATGCGCGAGCGCGTGTCGTTCTTCATTGCAATCGCCTTAGGTCTCTGTTCGCACGGCAGGAGTTGCCGTCGCCGGTGAAACGGGGATCGGCGATGTCCCTTGGACGGTGGAGCCCGACACATTTCAGGAGGGTTGCCAGAACCTTACATCTTCGAAAGCGAAGCGCGGCATTGCGGCCGGATAAGAGGCTGCGGCCCGGTTTGCAGATCAATTATTTGTAAGGAAAGGCCGTTTGGGCAATTGCAAACCTGGCGGCTACGCGTCCGTGGCGCAGTCGCGAGATGTTTGGCGCGCCGAAGAATTCATGTATCTAATTGAGCGAGGAGATGGGGTTCCCCGCTAACCGCCGTGGTGGCTGATGACTCCTGAAGGCGCCGCATCTGTATGAAAGCGGCGTCGATCCGTTGCTAAAAGCGAGTCGCTCATGAACTTTTCCAGTTGCCTTGTCGTCATGCTCGGTGGCGCCATTGGGACACTGCTTCGCTACGTCATATCGTTTCTTGCCCTTCCCATCAGCGGCTCATTGCCGTGGGGGACGATCATTATCAACATCGCCGGATCATTCGTTATCGGATTTTTCGGGACTCTGACGCTGGCCCATGGCCGCTATCCGGTGAGTGATGATCTGCGTTTGTTCGTGATGGTCGGGATGTGCGGAGGCTTTACGACGTTCTCGTCATTCAGCCTGCAGACCCTTGATCTGATCCGCGCCGGAGCGATCAATCGGGCGGCGGCGAATATTGCGCTGTCAGTCGTGCTTTGCGTCTTGGCGGTTGCGGCAGGGCACATCATCGCTGCGCGCTTCAACGGCGGAGCGACCGAGATCGCGCAGACGGCAATTGAAGAAGACGCTTAGGCCTCTTTTTCTACTGTTGTTCAACGGGGCGTTGCTGGCGGCTTCGTCAGCGTGACGTTGATGCTGTGGACCGCACAGCTTTGCGCGAGGTCGGATTTATCGCCGGGATTGAGGACATTGATGTTGGCGCCGGACGCCGAAGCTTTCGGCCATTGTCCTTTCGGTGCGAGAAGCACGCCCGCGGGAACGGCCGGGGAAACGCCGACGCTCAATTCGATAGCGCCGGTCTTGCTGCGAACTTCGAGGCGGCTGCCATCGGCTATTCCCATCGTCTCGGCGTCGGCAGGGCTGAGCCATGCTTCGCAGAGCTTGAGCCTTCGGCCGATCTTGGCGTCGTTGGCGTAGCTGCTGTTCATCAGCCACTCGGATGCCGGTGAGAGCATGCGATATTCGCCGAGTGCGGGCCTTCGCTCCGCGGCGGGGCCAGGGGCGGAAGGCAGTCCGGATTGAACGTAGGGCTCGCCGGTCATCTCGATTTTTCCCGACGGCGTTTTGTAGTCGTGGGCTGAAAACTGCACCGTCGGGATGGCGGGTACGTGCATCGTGCCCTTGGCGGCCAGAGTTTTGAAGTCCAGTCCGGGGCACGCCTGATCGAGAATTGTTTCGATGATGGCGTCGTCGGATTCGTGGAGTTCGGGATCCGTCAGGTTCATCGCACGCGAGAGGCGGCGGAAGATTTCCTGATTGGAAAGCGCTTCTCCTTGCGGCGGGAGTGCGGCGACCTGGGCGGAAAGCGAATGGCTGAAGTACGACATCACCACATCGTCGAATTCGAGGAAGCTTGCGGCCGGCAAGACGAAATCCGCGTAATCCGCCGTGTCAGTCTGGAAAAGGTCGACGGTCACCTGGAGAAGGTCTTCGCGCGTCAAAGCCTTTCGCAGGCGCGTTTGCTCGGGGCTCGAAGCGGCGATATTGTTATTCCAGGTAAAGAGCGCTTTCGTCTCGACACTCTCAAGCCGTGCGGCGAGGTCCATGTGGCTGACGGATTGGGGATCGGCATTGAGGTGAGAGGCTGAAAGATATCCAGCATCGACACCGCGCGCATCCCAGCCGTTGAGATACAAGAAGCCCGCGCCGCGCTTGCCGATGTTGCCCGTGGCCGGCGGCAACAACGCGACCGAGCGCATGGCGTTGCCCCCGAGCGTCTGACGCTGGAAGCCTTGGCCCATCCAAAGAAGCGACGGCCCGTCGGCATAAAGCAGGGCGGCCTGCTCGATAAGCGCCGCGGGAACGCCGGTAATCGCTTCGGCCCAAGGCAGCGTACACTCATCGAACTGGGATTCGATATCATCCCAGCCGATGCAGTGAGCATCGAGAAAATCCCGATCGAGCTTTCCGGCCGATTTGATGACGGCGAGCATCGCGAACGCGAGGGCGGCGTCGGTCCCGGGAAAGAGCTGGAGATGAATGTCGGCGGCCTCGGCGGTCAAATGCCGGATCGGATCGACGACAATGGTCGGGATGCCGCTGCCCAACACCCAATGTTCGTGGACATGCGGCGCGGAGGCGGAAGGGTTCGCGCCCCAGATCAAAACGGATTTGCTGGAGTTGATGGTGCGGGGATCGAAGCCGCGCGTGGATTCGCCGAAGGCAAGCTGAAGTGCGACGTGTCCCGCCTTGTTGCAAACCGTGTCGGGGTCGACTTCCGTCGCCCCGATGCGGTTGAAGAAGCGAAGAGGGAATAATCCGGCGATCAGAGAGCACGTTCCGGTGTAATGCGTCTGGAGGATGGCCTGGCCGCCGTCGGTCTCGACGATGCCTTGCACGCGCTCGGCGATTTCAGCGAGCGCGGCGTCCCAGGAAACTTCCGCAAACTGTCCTGAGCCTTTCGGCCCGATGCGCTTCAAGGGCATCGAAAGACGATCGGATTTGCTGCGCCAAACACCGTTGTAGGCGATCGAGCATTTGCCGCACAACTTGCCCTTGCTCATGTCGTGGTCGGGATCGCCGACGATTGAAATCGCGCCATCGGCTGCCATTTTAACGAGCATGCCGCATGCGTCGTAGCAATCCCGGGGACATGTCGTTTTGACGATTGCTTGCGTTGCCATTGACGTCGACCTCACGGGAAGCATTCAGGGCGCGTTCGATCGCAAGCCATTGAAACAGGGAACGCTCTGTTTGAGACTAGTCCAGAAATCGAATGGCGGTAAAGGCAATCGCACAAGTGCCGTTGTCGCGCCCGATCGCGATTTATGGCTGCTTGTCGTTCAGGGGCTTCAACAGAGGGCTGAAATGCGCGAGCTATCGGAATACGCGCAAGGCCAACGCCTTGGCGACGAGATGCGGCTTGATTTGACTGACGGCGGTTGAGGCTTTGCCGGAGAACAAGAACTGGAGCAGCGGCGGCTTCGTCTGCGCCGTCAGTTCGAATTCCAGCCCAAAGCCGTTCCCGGTCGTCCGGCGGATATGGGCTTTGACGTTCATACCGGCGAAGCGGACAGTAACCGGGCTTCCGATCGGGAGGGGCGGTTGTCCGAGGAGATGCATACCGCTGACCGATATATCCGACGCCTCGTATTGGGAGAGGGAACCGGGCGCGGCAAGCCTCACCGGAACCCGAACATCGAACCGTTGACCGGCGCGGCGTTGCTGCTGCTCGCTGCACACGTAGCAACACAGCGTCAGCACGACGATGTTATACCAACTCCAGAACAGAGCGATGGCGCTCGACTCCGCGAGCGGACGCGATTGATCGATGAGAAAGGTATTGGCGATGCCGAGCATCGTCAGTGTCAGCAGCGTGCCGAAAATCATGAGCAGCGGCCATTGAAAGAATTGCTTGCTGCGATCGCCGCCTTTGGCCGTCACCTTGAATTTTTGTTCCTGAGGCCGCAACAGGCCGGAGGCGACGGCCTTCAAGACGTCCGTCGAGCAGAGCATCTGGTAGAGATCCGTCATCAGCGGAAGCACGCGGCCCTCGGTCAGCCAGGTGAAGATGGCGCACTGAGCGACGAGAAATGGCGCCAAATACCAAATGGCCTCGATGACATTGGCGTGGACGGCTTCAATGCCGAACAATAGGTAGAGGACAGGTACGACAACGCCGAGCAAGCGAAAGAGGTGGGTGGCCGACCAATGGAGAAACGTTTCGCAGAGCATGATGCGGTCAACGAGGGGCAATCCATTGCCGAGTTTCAAAGGTCCGCTCGGGCCGCGGCAAATCTGGATAAAGCCGAGCGCCCAACGGCTGCGCTGACCGCTATATTCCGCGAGACCTTCCGGCGCTAACCCAAGCGAAAGGGCTTCGTTCAGGTAGACGGTGCGAAAGCCTTTTTCCCGCAGCCGGAGGGATACGAGATAATCTTCGGTGACGGAGTCGGTCGGAAATCCGCCAACGCTTTGCAGCGCGTCGAAGCGAATAACAGAGGATGTTCCGCAGCAAAAGGCGGCGTTCCATGCATCTTTCGAGGCCATGACGATGTCGAAGAAAAAGCGCTGTTCGTCTGGCCAGACGCGAGTCAATGCCAGATTGCTTTGAATGGGGTCGGGATTGAAAAAATGCTGTGGTGTCTGCACGACGCCGACATCGGCATCGAGCGCCAGCGACACGGCGCGGGTCAAGAATTGGGGGAGGGGCACGAAGTCGGCGTCAAGGATCGATATGAAATCCGGCTTTTCCTTGAGGAGCGCGAGTCTCTTCAGCGCGGCATTGATATTGCCAGCCTTGGCATGGGCATTGTCGCTGCGTGTGAGGTAGCCGACGCCGTGACGCGTGCAGAGCTCTTTCAGCCATGGGCGGCGGCCGTCGTCACACACCCAGACCCGGAAGTTCGGATATGAAAGCGCGAGGGACCCGATGATGGTGCGCTCTAGAATGTCCTCGTCTTCGTTATAGGTGCAGATCAGGACGTCGACTTTCGGCAACTTTGGATTGGCGAGCAGCCGTTCGACATTGCGATTTGCCTCGGCCGTTCGATTGCGGGTTCGCGTCAAGAACAACTGCGAGACCGTCGCGCCGATCATGGTCAAGGTTTCGACGACGGTAAAGATCACGCCGGTGGCGAAGTCGACCGGGTGATCCGCGGACGGAATGGTCTCGAAAATTCGCCACGACATATAGCGCCAGCCGAGCGCAATCCCGACAAGTACGGCGCAGGCGCGAACGACGGTGTTGCTGCGGTTGACCCAAGGTAGCACCGCGATCGCGAGCAGTGCGACGATGATGGCCGGGAGCAGCGCATCCAAGTAACCCATTCCCGCCGCTGATATCATGGTGCGCTCGTCAATAGATACTGCCGGCGAAGACGCTGCCGCCGTCGCCGAATTTTACGATGCCGGATCGTCCGACCCTGCAATCGAAGGCATTCGAGAGTTCGGGAAATTTGAGGCTGACGTGATAGGGCTCACGCGAGAGCGCACTCTGTTGGATGGCCGTGTTCGACTCGACGGCGGCGAGGCCATTGAGCCCGACGACGATGCCTTTCACGATTGCGCCGCCGTCGCGCGGCGTAAAGGTTGCGGATTGGCCGATCGCCAATCTTTCGTAGGTCGTTTCGCTGACGCTTGCGGTGACGATCGCGCTCCCGCAATCGAGGACCTTCATCAAATTCTGACCGGCGTTGACGTGCTCGCCGGGTGCGGTCAACATTTCCCACACGCGTCCGTTCACGGTCGAACGAATGTCGGCCAGAGACAATTCGTTCTGGCGTGTCTGTGCTGTGGCGATCGCAGTGTCGATCGCGGCAAGTTCCGTGCGGTTTCCGGCTAGGCGCGCCTCGGCGTCCGACAACTCGATCGAGACTTCCATTTTGCGCTGGGCGGATTGCGGCGTGTCGTTATAGCTATCGCCGACGAACGTGCCTTTCTTCGCCGCATCAAGTTCGACGAGGATGCCTTTTTTACGCTCGATCTGCGCGAGAATGGCTTGCTTCGTGACGCGTTCGTCGCCTTCGGCCTTATCGAGGAAAGCCTGACTGACGGCATCCGTCCGCCGCAAGGACGAGGCTCGTTTCTGCGCTTCGAAGGCCACCGAGTATTGCGCTTGCGCCGAGGCGATGTCGGCGTCCGCCTCCCGCACGCGCTGCTCGATTTGCTGGATGCGCCCGAGGCGGAAGCGCTCTTGCTGAGCGTCGAGTTCGATAAGGCTGCTCTTAAGAAGTTTGCTCTTGGCCGCGAGCGCCGCGACGTTCGTGCGCAACTGGTCGCGCTCGCGCATCAAATTTGCGAGTTGGGCGGTGTCCGCGCGAGGATTACGGATGGTGAGAATTGTCTGATCGGTCTGAAGCGGACTGCCGATGTCCGTTCCGTCGTGCGCCAACGATACTTCGCCTTCAATCGGTGCTCTGATGGTGATGATCCGGGCGTTGACGACGGCTTCCGCGCTGGTTGTCGCGAGAAGCCGCTGGACGGGCATCCATCCGAGCGCAACGGCGATCGCGATAGCGACGAGAGACTTGAGAGTGGTGATCGACATCAGCGGACGACGGCCGCCGCGAACGGGAGCCGTGGTCGGCGGCGCTTCCGGGACCTTGGTCTCCGGCTCGCGGTTCGGCGTGGGCGTGCGAAGCTGGGCTGGCGAATGCCATTCCGTCACTGCCGCTTCGAGATATGCGAGTTGAGAGGCGGCGGTGAAATCCGCGTCTTCGCGAGCCTCGGCGTCGCTCTCCGGTGAGATTTCGGAAGGCCTCTGGGCCAACAGCACTTTCGCGCCGCTGGTAACGAGCGATGGACGTTCAGCTGGTCTGGAGGACATTTGCACCCACGCGAACAATTTCGAGGTGCGTTAAGGCTATCGCCGAGAAATAAATTAAGACTGTCATATACTATGAATGAGTTCTTAAAATCGATCCGAATAGAGACAAATTGGATGATTTGCCTGACTTTTTTTAGTCGTTGGCATCAGACATCGGCCGTCTCGTCGCCCCGGGGATGAGTTGTAACTCTCCTGGCATGAGCCTATCCGGCCGCGTGCCGCCTGACGCCGTCGGGCCCGCATTCGTTGCGGCGCACTTTGCATAACGCTCTGATTTTCCACGAGAGGCTTTGCCGCTCTGCGGCATGAATATAGGCGTCGCACCATCGAATCTTTGTTTCGTCTAACGAAAAAATGTTGACGGCGAGCAAGCTCCCTGCGTCACTATTGTCGCAGGGAGAAACCGTACCAATCGCTCAATCCGAGGGGCGCGACGAAGGGTATTTGCATCGAACGCTCGCCGATTTGAGCGGCTCGAGATTGTCCCTTTTGAAGGCTCCGAGGCGGCGATCAAGGGAGAAAAAATGCAAAAAATGTCCTCGGATCCGCGCATCGCGAGCAAGTTCGCCGGCGATCGTTTGTGGTCGCTCACCGCGATCGTCGTGCTCTGGCTGCTGTACGCGTTCGTCTTCTACGAAGTGAAAGACTATGCGGGCTCATCAGAAGTCATATGGGTTCTGATGATCTCCGGCGGCCTCGTCATTCTTTTCAATACGGCGTCGATACTCGCGATGATTTTTCATCTCAGCGAAGAGCGCGACGAGATCTACGGATTAGATCTGCACTATCTCGATCTCAAAAAATAATAATGCAAAAAAAGGCATAGGTGGACCGTGGCTAAATCACATTATGACCCGCCGAAGCAATCAGCCTTCGGTCAATTCGTCGATAGCGTTTTTCTTCTGATCCTCGTGCTCGTTGCGCTGTTCGTGCCGCTTTATTTGAAGCTCGCCGGCGGCGGTAAGATCGACCTTGCGGTAGCCGATAAATCCACGTGGGCCGGCCTCGGTCAGAACGCCGCGCAGCAAGTGCAATGGGAGAAGCTCGGTTTCACGCCGGACACTGCGGCATCGATCATAACGTCGCGGTTCGATTACAGCTTCAACGTGGCCGAACTCGCCATCACCGCAATCGTCATTGTCGGATACTTCGCGCTGCTATTCATTTTCTCACGCAGCGAATATCGCGAAGTCATCGACGAACGGTTCGGAAAGAAGTGAGGGCAGCCAATGAATAGTTTCCAGCTTTTGGAATACGTCGCTTGGGCGCTCTCGGCCATTCTCGGCCTGTGGATGCTCTTCGATATGATCAAGACGGACAAATCGTACGACGAGGATCTTCTGACCTCATCGAAGGAAGGCGAGATCGACGACACGCTCGTGATCGATCCGACGCATCAAGGGGGGCACAAATGAGCCAGACAACAGCCGTTCATGGCGAGAAGATCTCGCTGCTTCGCGTGTTGGGGCCGGGGCACGTTTGGGCGCTCGGTGTCGGCATCGTTCTTGTCGGCGAGTACATGGGGTGGAACTTCGCGGTCGGCAAAGGCGGCATGATCGCCGCACTGATCGCCTGCTGGGTGGCCGGCCTTCTCTATACCTGCGTCGCGATGATCGATTCCGAGGTTACATCGACCGTCGCGGCGGCCGGTGGTCAATACGCTCAGGCAAAACACATCGTTGGGCCGCTGATGGCGTTCAATGTCGGACTCTATCTCGTGTTTGCCTACACGATGCTCGAAGCCGCCAACGCGATCACGCTCGGCTATCTGGTGCAAGCCGTGGGGACGATGGCGGGCTTCTCGGATGTCCACGACAAGCCTTTCATCGTGCTGACAATCGTGTTTCTGGCGTGGCTCAACTATCGTGGCGTCTATGCGACGTTGACGGTCAATCTGGTTCTAACGGCCATCGCTTTCATCGCGATCGTCATTCTGTTCGCGGCGGTCAAACCGTGGTCGCACGAACTGCTCAACCATAAAGACATGCTCAACGCCGGTCTTCCTTATGGCTGGCTCGGAGTTCTCGCCTCGCTGCACTTCGGTCTCTGGTATTACCTCGGCATCGAAGGTACGTGCCAAGCCGCGGAAGAAGTTCGTTCCCCGGCGCGTTCGCTGCCGCTCGGGACGATGACCGGCATCATGACGCTGCTGATTGCGGCGACCATGACTTGGTACGTCTGTTCCGGGCTGATGCCTTGGGAATATCTCGGCCAAGCCGTAACGCCGCTGTTCGACGCCGCGCGGCTGACGAGTTCGATGCCGTTGATGGTTCTGCTGTTCGTCGGAACTGTTTTCTCGACGCTGGCATCGGCCAACGGCTGCATCAACGATGCGTCGCGGGCATGGTTCTCGATGGGCCGGGACCGCTACTTGCCGACATGGTTCGGCGCGGTACATCCGAAAAATCGCACGCCGTATCGTTCGATCGTGTTCCTCGTTCCGGTGGCGCTTGTCTTTGCTTACTTCGCGCCGCTCGATCAGGTGATCACGTTCTCGATTTTGTCGGGATTGCTTGGTTACACGTACATGTCCTTCAACGTCATCCTTTTCCGGAGGAAGTGGCCTCTGGGGACGATCAAACGGGGCTATATCCATCCCTTCCATCCGCTACCCGCGATCGTTCTGCTGATCCTTTGTTCTGCAACTTATTTTGCGGTGTTTCTCGGATATGGAACGCAGCTTGTCGCGATGCTGATCTTCTTCGTCGTCGCGTCGCTGTGGTTCCATTTCCACCGCTATCAATATGTGCGGCGTGGCGATCAGTTCACGATGCAGTGGCCGCGTCCGGTCGGCTATTGAGGTAAAAAGCGGAGAACGGCGGCCGGTAAGGCGCGCCGTTCTCGTTCTCATTCAGAGGAGTTCGCATGACCCTATCTCTTGCTCTCGCGGGCATCGGACTGGCGACCACGGCGGCGGTTGCGATGCGCGAACACGCAAAGGTCACGGCGGCACGCCGGACGTTGCTGGACCGTTGCGCGGATTTACTCTCGGGTTCGGACATTACTCATGGCGGTGACGGGTTCCCGACGTTGGAAGGCTTTCACGACGGCCGTTTCATCCGGGTCGAACTTCTTCCCGACACCATGACGATCCGCAGGCTGCCTCAACTTTGGCTGAAGCTCACACGCCTTGAGGCGCGGCCGGCGCATCCGGAATTTTCGCTGCTCGTTCGCCCGAGCGGAACGGAATTCTATTCGTTGACGGGGCATCATTCCGTCATTCTGGAGCCTCCGGCTGGCGTGACGACGGAGATCGTCGCGAAGGGAGATCGGCCGGATTCGCAACATGCGCTCGACGCGTCGTCATCGGCGTTACGGCGGATATTCTCCGATCCCCGCGCCAAGGAAGCGGCTGTAACGCGCAAGGGGGTTCGCCTGATCTGGCAAGCGGCCGAAGGGCATCGCGGCGAGCACTTACTTTTTCGGCAATGCCGTTTTGAGAACGCGGGCGTCGATCCTGGGACGCTCGCCCGTTTGTTTTCCGATCTCGACGAACTCAGTTCATCGCTCGACGAACGATGGAAAATGAGGGCCGCATGAACTCTGTCATCGGGCGTCCGCCGCTCAATCCTTATCTCGTTCTCGGCATCGCTATTCTTCTTCCCGGCGCGGGGCACGTCGCGATCGGCGAACCGGAACGCGGGCTACGCTTCGCGTTCTTCACTCTGCTGCTCGCGATCCTGACTTGGCATCTGTCGACGCCGGAACAGTCGTTCGTCGGCCGTGCAGCGGGCGGCCTGTTCGTGTGGGCGCTCTCAATTCCGGATGCCTACAAAATCGCGCGTATCCGCTACGAGGTCTGGAAATCTAGAGCGGCGTGAAGACGGCTTCGGCGAATGGCTCAAATCGTGATAAGGCATTGCGCCGGTTTGGGTTGCGGTATGATCCGGCACGTCATCGGGAACATCGAGTTTCGCCATGCGGGTCACGCGCTACGCCAAGATCGTCATGTGTTTCGTGCTCGGCCTGTTTTGCCTATTGGTCACGTTCAATAACATTACGGACTACGCGACCAACTATGTGTTCGTGCAACATGTCTTGAGCATGGACACCACGTTACCCGACAGCGGGCTTAAGTACCGGGCGATTTCCAGTCCCGAGCTCTGGCAGCTCGCCTATACGGCGATCATCGCGGCAGAGGGCTTAGCGGGCATTCTGTTTATCGCCGGATCCGCCGCGCTCTGGCGCGTTCGGGAGGCGCCGGCTTCGATATTCAACGCGGCCAAGAGCTACGCAGTCGCGGCGGCGACCCTCGCGTTTCTCATCTGGTTTTTCGGCTTTATGGTCGTGGGCGGTGAATGGTTCGCGATGTGGGAATCGCAGGCCTGGAATGGGCAGCAGGGCGCGTTCCGGTTCTATGTGTCGGTGCTGGCCGTGCTCGTCTTTTTGAACCAGCCGGACGTCGATCTGGATGAGTGAGGGTGAAACTTATTCGTCGGCGCGGATGATTCGTGATCTGTGACATTCGACGACCGAAGCGCGATGTTAGCGTGTCACAAATCGACCACGGCAGCGGTGCGAATTTCCAACTCGATGTTTAATCAGCCAGCGGACATATGCCCCGACTTTGATCAGCGTTGCACGTCCTGTCTTCGGCTTCGACATTATAAAAATCGTGCATCCATCTGAATTCGAATAATTTTCGTCTTTTGCCAGCGTGCATTTTTGCGGTGGCGGAAAGTTGAGCATGTTCTGGCGCGAAATCGCGCATCCAAGTCCCTGGATTTGCTTCGGAATTTTCGAAATCGTGACTAGAGTCATGATGCTGCAGTTGCACACAACCGTCTCAAGTTCGCGTCGTGTTTGCTCTGCTTCGAATTTTTGGGCTTTGGCTTCTCGTCGAATTCCGGGGGAATTTTCTTATGACACGTATTCAGCGAGGATTGGCTGCCGCCACCTGCGCGTTGGTTCTCGGAAGTGGTTCTGCCGCTTTTGCAGGAGAGAAGTTTCAGCTTTGGGACGATGACTCGTGGGTCAGCATCGGTGCCGGGCTCAGGGCGCAGTACATCCACGATCCCGATGCCAATGAAAGTAACGAATTTTCGCTGAACAGCGCGCGTATCTACGCGAACGGACAGTTCACGAAGATTATAGGGTTCACGTACAACACCGAAATCGACCACGATCCGAATGATAACGACATTTCGCGGATCCGGACTCTGGACGCCATTCTTCGGATCGAGTTCACGCCATCTTTCAACGTTTGGGCGGGCCGTATGTTGGCGCCGAGCGATCGAGCGAACCTCGACGGTCCGTACTACCTCGGCACCTGGGAATACCCATTCGTCAGCGCCTATCCCGCGATCTTCGCTGGCCGCGACAACGGTGGCGCGGTGTGGGGTGATATCGGCAAGTTCAAGTATGAGCTTGGCGGTTTTCAGGGCTGCACGGCCGGCGACAACAGTTGCAGCAATCCCGATGCGAGCGGTCCGCTGTTCGCAGGTCGTCTGCAATATGACTTCTGGGATAAAGAGTCCGGTTACTACACGTCGAGCGATTACTACGGCGAGAAAGAAATCCTTTCTTTGGCAGTCGTCGGTCAGTTCCAAAAGGACGCGGCCACCGATGGTGTGAATTCGGGCGATTTCTCGGGCTTCAACGTCGACGCCCTGATGCAGAAGAAGGTCTTCGGTGGAGACGTCTTCACGCTTGAGGGCGCCTACTACATTTATGATACCGGCGGCGTCAACACGAGCGCGAAGAATATCGATGGCGATCTGGTCGGCAACGGGCTAGCCGACGGCAACAGCTACATGCTTCTGACGAGCTACCTGATCAACCAGAAAATCGGCCCAGGCAAATTCCAGCCCGTGTTCCGCTATCAGGAATTCGATCAGGATCACGGTCCGGATATCAGCGAATATTCGGTTGGTACGAACTACATCCTCAAAGGACACGACGCGCGGCTGTCCGCTCTCTATTCCAAACAGAATGTCGACAATGCCGGTCACGAAGACATCAACAGATTTATAGGTGGCATTCAGCTTCAGTTCTAAGACGGACTTAATTTCTGGGTCTGGAGACATGCGCCTTCATCCCTTCTCCCGGGAGGTTCGCATGTCTCCTTCCATTTTTTGGCGTATTCATAACGGAGTTACTCAATGAACATTCGTGCATTGTATCGTAGCCTCGGAAAATTTCTTGCGGGTATGGTGCTGGCTGCGGGTTTTGCCGCTTCCGCACACGCCGAAGACACCATCAAAGTCGGCATCCTTCATTCTTTATCGGGCACGATGGCGATCAGCGAGACGACGCTGAAAGACGCCATGCTCATGTTGATCGACGAGCAGAACAAAAAGGGCGGCTTGCTCGGCAAGAAGCTCGAAGCTGTCGTCGTCGATCCGGCATCCAATTGGCCTCTCTTCGCGGAGAAGGCCCGCGAGTTGATCGCGCAGGACAAGGTCTCCGTCGTTTTTGGATGCTGGACATCGGTGTCGCGGAAATCGGTGCTTCCCGTGTTCAAGGAGCTGGACTCGATCCTTTTCTACCCGGTGCAATATGAGGGTGAGGAGAGCGAGCGAAACGTGTTTTATACCGGCGCCGCGCCAAACCAGCAGGCCATTCCTGCTGTCGACTATCTGATGAGTAAGGACGGCGGCGACGTTAAGCGGTGGGTTCTTGCGGGCACCGACTACGTCTATCCCCGGACGACGAACAAGATCCTTGAGGCGTACCTGCTCGGCAAGGGCGTCGCCAAAGAAGACATCATGATCAACTACACGCCGTTCGGTCACTCCGACTGGCAGACGATCGTGTCGGACATCAAGAAGTTCGGGTCGGCCGGCAAGAAGACGGCGGTGGTTTCGACGATCAACGGCGACGCCAACGTGCCCTTCTATAAGGAACTTGCGAACCAGGGCGTTTCGGCGACCGACATCCCGGTTGTCGCTTTCTCGGTCGGCGAGGAAGAACTTGCGGGCATCGATACCAAGAATCTCGTCGGCCATCTCGCCGCTTGGAACTATTTCATGTCCGTCGATACGCCCGCGAACAAAGAGTTCATCGAGAAGTGGCACGCCTTCACGAAGAATCCGAAGCGCGTTACGAACGATCCCATGGAAGCGCACTACATCGGCTTCAACATGTGGGTGAAGGCTGTCGAGAAGGCGGGGTCGACGGATCCGGATAAGGTCATCGCTGCGCTTCCGGGTATCGAGCAGGCCAACCTTACGGGCGGCATCGCGAAGATGCTGCCGAACCATCACATCACGAAACCGGTCATGATAGGCGAAATTCGCGATGACGGTCAGTTCGACGTCGTTTGGCAGACGAAGGATCTCGTCCCCGGCGATGCGTGGTCGGACTTCCTCCCGGGTTCCAAGGACCTCGTATCCGATTGGGTTACTCTGAAGTGCGGAAATTATAATACCGTCACCAAGACGTGCGGCGCACAGTAAAGTCATGAGCTAGAGTCGTGATGATGCCGGAGCGCGGAAGCTCCGGCATCGTTTCCCTCCCAAAAAGGGAAAAGTAATGTTCTTTCAAATTCGATTTTTTTTCGCTTTTGCAATTTTCTTCGGCCTGCTGGGTGCGGTTGCGCGGGCTGATGAAGCTGCGTTTCCTGCGACAGCGCTGGCGCGATTTGCTGCTGACAGTTTTTCCGAATCCGAGGCGGCGATATCGGAAATTGCAGTTTCCGGAGCGCCGACGGCCAAGGCCATTCTCGAAGCCGCATCTGCACGTCGACTTTACTTCAGTCCGTCGACGAAAGTGGTTTTCTACAAGGATCTGTCGGACAAGTATTTCGATGCCGCAACGGGACAGCCGATTGCCTCGCCCGCTGCAGATGCGAAGGCCGTTCGTCTGAACAACAGGCTCAGGGGTACGATCGATACGGCCCTCGGGGCGCTGATGCTCAAATCGCCTGATAAGTCCAAGCGGCTCGAAGCCGCCGCTTCGATTTTCAAATCGCGGGATGCGAGCAAACTGGGGGCGCTCGATGCGGCGCTAGCGAGCGAACATGATGGGGACGTCAAGCAGGCGCTTGAAGAGGCGAAAGCCGCGATTGTCCTGACATCGGCGCCGAACGATAGGGCTCTCGCGTTCCCGGCGATTGCGGCGTTGAAGGCGCGAGGCGGTCAGGAGGCGCTGGTTCTTCTACAGTCGGTGCCCGCGAATGCGCCGGGAGATATCCGGCAGGCTGCCGACAGCGCGGTGCAGTCCGTCGAGTTCAAGGTGACGATTTGGAATTTCGTGCAGAACCTGTGGTACGGATTATCGCTGAGTTCGGTTCTGCTGCTGGCGGCGATCGGCCTTGCCATTACGTTCGGCGTCATGGGCGTCATCAATATGGCGCACGGCGAGATGGTCATGCTCGGGGCGTACACGACTTTTGTGGTGCAGGAAATCATTCGGTCCTGGGCGCCGCAGCTCTTCGATTATTCATTGGCATTCGCGATCCCGCTCGCATTCCTGGTGTCGGGTTTGGTTGGGGTTCTGATCGAGCGCACGGTCATACGCTTTCTCTACGGGCGGCCGCTCGATACGCTGCTGGCGACATGGGGCGTGAGCCTTGTTTTGCAGCAGGCCGTGCGTACGATTTTCGGGCCGACCAATCAGGATGTCGGCGCGCCGTCGTTCATGTCGGGAACATTCTCGATTGGGCAACTGGCGATCACGTGGAACCGGCTCTGGATCATCGTTTTCGCGGGGCTGATTTTCACGGCGCTTCTGCTGGCGTTGAAATATACGAGCCTCGGTCTTCAAATGCGCGCCGTTACTCAGAACCGCCGAATGGCGAGTTCGATGGGCATTCGGACGGGAGCCGTCGATGCTTTGACCTTCGGGCTCGGATCGGCCATTGCTGGACTTGCGGGCGTCGCGCTGTCGCAGATCGACAATGTCTCGCCCAATCTCGGTCAGGGTTACATCATCGACAGCTTCCTCGTCGTGATCTTCGGCGGCGTCGGCAATCTCTGGGGAACGCTCGTCGGCGCTTTGACACTCGGCGTTGCCAATAAACTTTTGGAGCCGACGGCCGGCGCAGTGCTCGGCAAGATCATCCTTCTCGTATTGATCATTCTGTTCATTCAAAAACGTCCGCGAGGCCTCTTCGCCTTGAAGGGCAGGGCGATCGAGGCATGATTACACGCAACACGCTTTTCTCGGATGGGTGGACCGGCCCGATCTTTCTCGGCATTCTCGCCGCGCTCGCCGTCATCGTGCCGGTACTTCATCTCGTGGTGCCGGAGACGTCGTTTTTTCATGTCTCGACGACGAGCGTCGCGCTGTTCGGAAAGTATCTTTGCTTCGCGCTCGTGGCGCTGTCGCTCGATCTCATCTGGGGCTACTGCGGTATTCTTTCGCTCGGCCATGCAGCTTTCTTCGCGCTCGGCGGCTATGCGATGGGCATGTATCTCATGCGCCAAATTGGGGCGAGGGGCGCCTACGCCAACCCGAACCTTCCCGATTTCATGGTCTTTCTGAACTGGCATGATCTGCCGTGGTATTGGTACGGGTTCAGCAGCTTACCGTTCGCGCTTCTGATGGTCGTGTTGGTGCCGGGCGCACTCGCGTTCGTCTTTGGCTGGTTTGCTTTCCGCTCGCGTGTCACGGGCGTGTACCTGTCAATTATCACGCAAATGCTGACGTATGCGCTCTGGCTTGCGTTCTTCCGAAACGACATGGGCTTCGGCGGAAACAATGGTCTGACCGACTTCAAGGATATCGCGGGTTTTTCGGTACAAGCACCGGGGACGCGCGCCGTTCTTTTTTCCCTTTCGGCGATCGCGTTGATGCTCGGCTACATCATCGCGAAAGCGATTGTCGGATCGAAGCTCGGAAAAATCCTGATTTGCATTCGCGACGCCGAGAGCCGGACGCGGTTCATGGGGTATAGGGTCGAGGCTTATAAGACATTCATCTTCACAGTGTCGGCGATGATGGCGGGCGTCGCTGGCGCGCTGTACGTACCGCAAGTCGGCATCATCAATCCGAGCGAATTCCAGCCAGCAAATTCCATCGAAATGGTGATTTGGGTGGCCGCTGGTGGCCGGGCAACGCTCGTCGGGGCGGCGTTCGGCGGCGTTCTCATCAATTACCTGAAGACGATTTTCACGACAGGTATGCTGGCGCCGTACTGGCTTTTCGCTCTCGGCGGCATTTTCATCCTCGTTACGGTGTTCATGCCGAGGGGTGTCTTGGGAACTTTGTCCGAGCTTAAGTTCAAGCGGGCCAAGGACGAAGAGCTCGATCCGTCACTCGAAGCCGAATCTCCATCTCAGCCCGCTAACTAGGTCGACCGATCATGCGCTACGCTGAAGATCACAAGGTTTCGCAGTCGCTGCTTTATCTCGACGGAGTCAGCGTGAGCTTCGACGGGTTTCGCGCCATCAACAATCTCTCGCTCGAGATCGCTCCGGGAGAAATGCGCGCGATCATCGGACCGAACGGCGCCGGGAAAACCACGATGATGGATATCATCACCGGCAAAACGCGGCCGGACACCGGGGACGTGCTGTTCGATGGGGGCCGTGTTGACCTTACCAAGATGGACGAAGCGAACATCGCCAATCTCGGCATCGGCCGGAAGTTCCAGAAGCCGACCGTCTTCGAGCAGCATACGGTCGAGGATAATCTTCTGCTGTCGCTCAAGACCGACCGGCGCGTCGTGCCGACGCTGTTTTGGCACACGAGTGCCGCGAACATGGAGCGTATCGACGAGATTCTCGAAGTCACGAAACTCGGTCCGCATCGCAAGCGGCAAGCGGGCGCGTTATCGCACGGTCAGAAGCAATGGCTTGAAATCGGCATGCTGCTCGGTCAAGACCCAAAGCTGCTGCTCGTGGACGAGCCAGTCGCGGGCATGACCGACGCCGAGACCGTGCAAACCGCCGATCTCCTGCGCGACATCGCCAAAGATCATTCGGTGGTTGTCGTTGAACATGACATGGATTTCGTCCGCGCGCTTGGCGTGCGTGTCACGGTTTTGCACGAGGGCTCGGTTCTGGCAGAGGGTCCGCTCGATCAGGTCACTGCGAACGAGCGCGTGATTGAAGTTTATCTTGGCCGATGATGGGAGCGACCGATGCTCAGTGTTGAAAACATCGATCTTTCTTACGGTGCGGGCAAGGCGCTTCGTGGCGTCAGCCTTGATGCCAAAGCGGGGCAGATCACCTGCGTTCTTGGACGGAACGGCGTCGGCAAGACGTCCCTGATGCGCGCCGTCGTCGGGCGGCATCCCATTCAATCGGGCAAAATCGTTTGGGAGGACGCGGACATTTCCAAGCTCGCGCCCTATGAGCGTTGCCGGCGCGGCATCGCATTCGTGCCTCAGGGGCGCGAGATTTTCCCGTTGTTGACGGTGCGCGAGAACCTTGAAACGGGCTTCGCGCCGCTCAAGGGCGGCGACCGGAAGATATCGGATGAAATCTTCACGTTGTTTCCGGTCTTGAAAACCATGCTTCATCGCCGAGGCGGGGATCTCTCCGGCGGGCAGCAGCAGCAACTCGCGATCGGCCGGGCGCTGGTCACGAAGCCGCGGCTGCTCGTTCTTGACGAGCCGACAGAGGGTATCCAGCCGTCAGTCATCAAGGATATCGGACGCGCGATTTCCTATTTGCGTAACAAGGGCGAGATGGCCATCATCCTGGTCGAGCAGTATTTCGATTTCGCGCGAGAGCTTGCGGACCGCTTTGCGGTTATGGAGCGGGGATCTATCGTGATGTCCGGTGGCCAAGTAGAGTTGCAATCGCCAGATGTTCGTCAACGCGTCTCAGTCTAGCCGACCGGAAATTCCCTCTTACGTGCGTGCACGCGCCGAAGTTCGCGGTGTGTTCGAGCGTGCGGGACGCAAGACGCGGCTGATCGATACCTTCGAGACCGGCGGCCTGCGCCTTAGAATTCCGAATTCCGATGACCGTTGTGAAGCGGTCGTGCTGAATACGGCGGGCGGCTTGGCGGGCGGCGATGAAGCGCATCTTTCGTTCGCGCTGGGCCGCAAGTCCAACGTCTGCCTGACGACGCAATCGGCCGAGAAAATTTATCGAGCCGATGATAAGCCTGCGGTGGTCGCGGCGAAGATCGATGTCGGCGACGGCGCGAACCTCCTCTGGATGCCGCAAGAGACGATCCTGTTCAACGGCAGCGGATTGAGCCGCTCGCTTCATATCGACATGAGCGAAAGCGCGTCGGTCATTGCCGTTGAGATCACGGTGTTTGGGCGGGTCGCACGCGGAGAGCGATTGGGTGCCGGTGTGTTTCGCGATCGCTGGCGCATTCGTCGTGGCGGTTCGTTGGTATTTGCCGACGATGTCCGGCTCGAAGGCGAGATTTCGGATATCGTGCAGAAGGCAGCGGTCGGGAATGGCGTCTGCGCTATCGCGACGCTCGTTTATTTGTCTTCGAAAGCCGAAAAGAGCCTGCAATCCGTGCGCACCGTTCTCGATGCGAAGGTGATCGATGGCGGAGCAAGCGCGTGGAACGGCATGCTTGTCGTGCGATTTGCAGCGCGTGAGCCATTGGACGTTCGAAATGCGGTTGCGGAGGTCTTGCGGCGCTTGTCGCGAGCCGCGTTGCCAAGAGTCTGGTCGATTTAGCATAGAGGATCGAGATGCTGCTAACGCCTCGCGAGAAAGATAAACTGTTCATTGCGATGGCCGCGAATGTCGCGAGACGGCGGCTGGAGCGCGGCGTCAAGCTCAACTACCCGGAGGCCATCGCTCTCATCACCGATGCCGTCGTCGAGGGCGCACGAGATGGGAAGTCCGTCGCCGAGTTGATGCAACTTGGTGCGCGCGTGCTTTCGCCCGATCAAGTGATGGACGGCATCGCCGGAATGATTCACGACGTGCAGGTCGAAGCAACATTTCCCGACGGCACTAAGCTCGTCACGGTTCATGAGCCGATCAGGGGCGTCAGCCGGACGCCGACGGTGGTGGCGGGCGAATTCATCACACCGGATGGCGACATCGAACTCAATGCAGGTGCGCCGACGGTGACGCTCAAAGTTGCGAACACGGGTGACCGTCCGATCCAAGTGGGTAGCCACTACCACTTTTTCGAAACCAATCCGGCGCTCGAATTCGAACGCGAGAAGGCGCGCGGCATGCGTCTCGATATTGCAGCGGGAACGGCGGTGCGGTTCGAGCCGGGCCAGACGCGGGACGTGACGCTGGTACCGTATTCGGGCAGCCGCACTGTTTATGGATTCCGCCAAGACGTGATGGGAAAACTCTGATGGCCAGCCGGATTTCTCGCGCCGCTTACGCCGACATGTTCGGCCCGACGACTGGCGACAAGGTTCGCTTGGCCGACACGTCGCTCATCGTCGAGGTCGAGAAGGATTTCACGATCTATGGCGAAGAGGTGAAGTTCGGCGGCGGCAAGGTTATTCGCGATGGCATGGGCCAATCGCAGGTGTCGCGTGCGGATGGCGCCGTCGATACCGTCATCACAAACGCCTTGATCGTCGATCACTGGGGCATCGTCAAAGCCGATATCGGATTGAAAGACGGCCTGATCGCGGGGATCGGCAAAGCGGGCAATCCCGATGTGCAGCCGGGCGTGACGATCATCGTCGGGCCGGGCACGGAGGTCATCGCAGGCGAAGGCAAGATCGTTACGGCGGGTGCGTTCGATACGCACATTCATTTCATTTGCCCGCAACAGATCGACGAAGCTCTAGCCGCAGGCATCACGTCGATGCTCGGCGGCGGCACCGGGCCGGCGACCGGCACGAACGCGACGACGTGTACGCCGGGGCCTTGGCATCTCCAGCGCATGATCGAAGCGGCCGACGCATTTCCGATGAACCTCGGCTTCGCGGGTAAAGGCAATGCGTCGTTGCCGACAGCATTGGTGGAGCAAGTCGAAGCCGGAGCTTGCGCGCTGAAGCTACATGAAGACTGGGGGACGACGCCCGCCGCGATCGACTGCTGCTTATCCGTTGCCGATCAGCACGATGTTCAGGTGATGATCCATTCGGATACGCTGAACGAAAGCGGGTTCGTCGAGGATACGATTGCGGCGTTCAAGGGCCGCACGATCCACGCATTCCATACCGAGGGTGCGGGTGGCGGACACGCGCCGGACATCATGAAGATCGCCGGTTTTTCTAATGTCTTGCCGTCGTCGACCAACCCGACGAAGCCGTTCACTGTGAATACGCTCGACGAACACCTCGACATGCTGATGGTCTGCCATCATCTCGATTCATCGATCCCGGAAGATCTGGCGTTCGCGGAAAGCCGCATTCGCAAGGAGACGATTGCAGCCGAGGATATTCTCCACGATCTCGGCGCGCTCTCGATGATGTCGTCAGACAGTCAGGCCATGGGCCGTATCGGCGAGGTGATCATTCGCACGTGGCAAACGGCCGACAAGATGAAGAAGCAGCGTGGTTCGCTTCCGGGCGATGGCGATAACGATAATCAACGGGCGAAGCGCTATATCGCGAAGTACACCATCAATCCGGCAATCGCGCATGGCGTCTCGCGGCACATCGGCTCGGTGGAAGTCGGGAAGCTCGCGGATCTCGTGGTCTGGTCGCCCGCGTTCTTCGGCGTGAAGCCCGATCTCGTCCTGAAGGCCGGATCGATTGCACTGGCGGCCATGGGTGATCCGAATGCTTCGATCCCGACGCCGCAGCCGGTTCATTACCGTCCGATGTTCGCGGCATTCGGAAAGTCGTTGACGCAAAGCTCGCTGATCTTCGTTTCGCAGACGTCTCTCGACAAAGGATTAGGGGATCGGCTCAAGGTCGAGAAGAAGATGGTAGCGGTTGAAAATGTGCGCGGCGGGATATCGAAGGCAAGTATGATTCACAACGGCGCGACGCCGCATATCGAGATCGACAGCGAAACTTATCGGGTGACGGCGGAGGGCGAGCTTCTTGTCTGCGAGCCGGCCAAAGAACTGCCGATGGCGCAGCGATATTTTCTTTTCTGAGGCGACGGATGCTTCGAGCAACAGTATGTGAGCCGCGGGGTGCGCGTCACGGATTGATCGACGACGAGGTTACCCTCGATTTCGATAACCGGCATCGGCGGCGCCTCGCCATGACGGGCGCGGGCGGTCTTGAATTCCTTCTCGACTTGCCGCGCGCACGCCGGATCAAGCAGGGCGATACGCTGCTACTGGAGGACGGGAGGCGGGTCCGTGTTGTCGCCGCAAAGGAGCCGCTTGCGGAAATTAACGCGCCGACGGATGCAGATCTCGTGCGGATCGCGTGGCATCTTGGCAATCGCCATCTGCCGGTCATGCTATTGCCGGGTCGTATTCTGATCCGTCGCGATCACGTCATCGAGGACATGGTTCGGCTGCTGGGGGCGTCCGTCAAGTTGATCGATGCGCCATTCGATCCGGAGGACGGGGCTTACGCTGGCGCCGGCCGCCATCATCACCACGATGACGAACAAGATCACGATCATGGATGATGAATCGGAAGATGTGAAGGACGAGCGGCTTGGCCGTTCGATTTCGGCTAGCGTGCGGGGCGAAGCCAATCCGGAAGAAGCTGAGGTGCGCTCGGCGGATGCGGCGGCGCGGCTGTTGATCTGGCTGTCGCCAGCGTTTCCGGTTGGGAGTTTCGCGTTTAGCCATGGGCTGGAATGGGCCGTCCATGCCGGGCACGTTCACGACGTTGCGACAGTGATCTCTTGGCTCGACGCTCTTTTGGAGCATGGCGCGCCGCGTAACGATGCGATCTTCGCGATCTACGCGTGGCGTGCGACGACGTCACGCGATGCGCATGGTCTTCGCGAGGTTAATGCATTGGCACTCGCCACGGCGGGGTCGAGGGAACGGCATTTGGAGACGACCGCACAAGGCAATGCGTTTGTCGCGATCATTCGGCAAGCGTGGCGCGAACCGACGTTCGATTGGGGAGTGGATGCGTTGCAAGGCGACGTTGCGTATCCCGTTGCAGTCGGATTGACGTGCGCCGCGCATGGCGTCTCATCGAGAGATATGCTGCGATCGTACGTACTGGCTCAGGTGCAGAATCTCGTGTCGGCGATTATCCGCTTAAGCGTCATCGGGCACACCGATGGGCAGCGCGCGATCGCCGCGCTTCTTCCTGGGGTTGGAAGACTGGCCCTGTCGACAGAAGCTGCTACTCTCGACGATATCGGCGGCGCGGCGTTTCAATCGGACATCGCTTCGCTTCGGCACGAAACGCAATATTCAAGGCTTTTTCGCTCATGACGAATTCGGATCACGGTCCTCTGCGCGTCGGGATTGGCGGCCCGGTCGGAGCTGGAAAGACGGCGTTGATGGAAGCACTGTGCAAGCGCTTTCGCTCCACTCTCGATATCATTGCAATCACGAACGACATCTACACCAAGGAAGACGCGTTGATCCTGACGCGCGCAGGCGCGTTGCCTGCCGAGCGTATCATGGGCGTTGAGACAGGCGGTTGTCCGCACACGGCGATACGAGAGGATTGCTCGCTCAATCTGATGGCGATTGCGGAAATGCGCGGCAAGTTTCCGAATGCCGATCTTGTGCTGATCGAGTCGGGAGGCGATAATCTGGCGGCGACATTTTCTCCGGAACTTGCCGACATTACGATCTATGTCATCGACGTCGCGCAGGGCGAGAAAATCCCGCGCAAGGGTGGACCGGGCATCACGCGGTCCGATCTTCTCGTCATCAACAAAATTGATCTTGCGCCCTATGTCGGAGCCAACCTTGCCGTCATGGAGCGGGATACGAAGCGGATGCGCGGCGAACGTCCATACGTGTTTACGAACATCAAGGATGGCAAGGGTACTGAAGACGTGGTGCAGTTCCTGATTCGCGCCGGCGGGCTCGATGCGGGAAAATCATCAGCTTCGGTGGGGATGTGACATGCTTGCAAATCCTTTCGACGACCGACCTACCGACGGCAAAGCGAAATCAGTGACGATGTACGCGTTGCTGATTGCGGCGAACATCGGCGCCTGGGCATGGGCATTCGTTGCTTTTTCCGACCGCCCCACTCTGATGGGCACGGCCATTCTGGCTTATGTATTCGGGCTTCGGCATGCGTTCGACGCCGACCATATTGCGGCCATCGATAACGTCGTCCGAAAGTTGATGCGAGACGGCAAGCAGCCCTATTCGGTCGGTTTTTTCTTTTCGCTCGGGCACTCGAGCATTGTCATTGTCGCGTCGATCGTTATTGCGGCGACGGCCGCCGCCATGCAGGGAACGCTTGAACAGTTTCACGATATCGGCGGCGTGATCGGAACAACGGTGTCGGCTGTATTCCTTCTTGTTATCGGCATCATCAATCTTTTCATTCTGAGGGATGTCTGGGCGGCTTTTCGCCGGGCAAGGCGCGGTGAAAAGATTGCGGACGCAGACCTCGATGCTTTGCTTGCTGGAAGCGGCGTATTCTCGCGCTTTCTACGACCGCTGTTTCAGGTCGTATCGCGGTCGTGGCACATGTATCCGGTCGGCTTCCTGTTCGGCCTCGGTTTCGATACCGCCACGGAAATCGGTCTTCTCGGGATATCGGCGGCACAAGCAGCTCAGGGAATGTCGTTCTGGACGATCCTGGTTTTCCCGGCCCTGTTTACGGCCGGCATGTCGCTGATGGATACATTGGATAGCGTGCTGATGACGCGAGCTTATGGCTGGGCGTTCGTCAATCCGATCCGAAAGCTCTGGTACAATCTAACGATCACGTCGGCTTCGGTTGTCGTTGCGATCTTTATCGGCGGCATCGAAGCGTTGGGCTTGATCGGCGACAAGCTCGGCTTGACGGAAGGTTTCTGGGCTTTCGTCAGCGCGTTGAACGACAATCTGGCGAACTTCGGATTTGCGGTCGTCGGCATCTTCATCGCAAGCTGGGCCATATCGACGATCGTATATCGTGTGATGGGCGTCGATGCGCTCGAGGCCAAGTCAGGCGAAAGCGCGGCGCAGTAGCCGCGGGATTGAATGCGGTACGCTGGGGCTCAACGTTATGCGCGGCATTCTCATTGCTCTTAGGGCAGGTGCCGGACAGCGATTGCGGCTGCGGCCGCGCGATTTTCAACGCCGAGCTTAACGTAGATCTGCTCAAGATGTTTGTTCACGGTGCGCGGACTCATGCCGAGGATCTGGCCGATGTCGCGGTTGGATTTGCCGCGCGCTATCCAAAGCAAGACTTCTGCTTCGCGCGTCGTCAGCCCCAATCTCTCCTTTAGGAACCCCGCGTCGCCCGACGAACTTTCTTCCGCGACGCGTAAGAGCCGCTCGTCTCCGGTCATGCGCCCGATAAATGAAAGGCTGAGCATTTTTTGCTCGGGTCCAATGGTCAGGGTGCTGGTGAGCTGGTCTATGCCGCTCTCGGTCCGGGCAGCGAGCCATTTCACGACGACCGGTGGAAACGTGAAGTTCCGGTCGTCGAAGTCTTCGAAGACGGTGGCGAGAAGTTTGCTAGCCTGCGGCGTGGACCACAAGACGCGACCCAACGAGTCCGTTGCAAAGAGGTAGCGGCCGGTCGTGTCGAGCGCGGCGCGGGCGCTTCTCGAAAGCCTGGCATTGCCGATGTGGACGCGAATACGAGCCAGGAGCTCTTCGATGACGACGGGCTTGGTCACGTAGTCGACGCCGCCAGCTTCGAGGCCTTCGACAATACGGTCGGTGTCCCTGAGGCCCGTCATGAAAATGATCGGCACGTCCGCGAGCGTCGGTAGCCTTTTCATGCGCCTGCAGGTTTCGAAGCCGTCCATGTTCGGCATGACGGCGTCGAGCAGAATGATATCCGGAACTATCCGTGTGACGGTGGTCATTGCGCTTTCACCGTCGGTCGCAATTAGGACGAGGGCGCCAATCTGCTCCAATGCGGCCGTAAGCATTGCGAGAGTGTCGGGACTATCGTCAACGACCAGTACGACCGTTCTCGCCTCGGCCTCACTCATCGGCGTGCTCGGGCTCGACCGGCCGTTCGAGGAGCGCCATGAAACCGCGGAGATCGAAGGCGCGGATGCGTTCGCGCGCTGCGGCAATGAAGATGCTGGAGCCGTCTCCGGCGGCCTCCAGATCGTCAAGCTTGGACTCGATGCCGGATACGAAACCGATTTCCCCAAGGCTCGTGAGCTCCTCGATATGTCTTGCGGCTGGCAGGGTGGCGTCGCGGATTGGCAACGGTGAGACGGTGTACTCCGGGGCGTTGTTCGACGTCACGACGCGGAGGTTCAGCAATTTGCGAATGAGACCGAGCAGTTTTTGCATATCGACGGGTTTCGATAACGCGCCGTCGTGATCGGGTGGATCGTTGATCATCAGTGGCTGTTCGCCGATGTTGGCTGACATCATCAGCACCGGCGCGGTGTGGCCAGTCTCGCGTAGGTGCCGGGCGACGTCCCAGCCGCGCATCCCTGGCATCGAGATGTCGAGAATGAAAAGGTCGGGCGCACATTCTTCCGCAATGGTGAGGGCAGACGGGCCGTCCGGCGCGGAGATGACGGAAAATCCGATCGGCTCCAGCACTTCGCGGATCAATTCGCGATGGTCGCTGTCGTCGTCGACGACCAAGATCAGCTTGCGCTTGCCGAGATAGCCGACGATGCGTTCTTGCAGCTTTGGAAGTGGCCGCGCATCCGCGACGTGCGCCAGCATGAGCTTTATCCGGAACGAACTGCCCATACCGGGAATGCTCTTCACCGAAATTTCTCCGCCCATGATCTCGACGAGCAATTTCGTGATCGTGAGACCCAAGCCCATCCCGGGCAGCAGTTTCGCGCGCATGATCTCGCCGCGCTCGAATGGTTCGAAAACGCGTTCGATGTCGCCGGGCATAATGCCGATGCCGGTGTCTTCGATTTCGAATTCCGCGACCTGACTGCGATAGGCGACGCGAAGCGCGACGCGGCCCGTGTCCGTGAATTTGACCGCATTCGAGAGGAGATTGATCAAGACCTGCCGAAGACGCTTTTCGTCGGTGCGGACGACGGGCGGTAGCGATGTCGCTCCTTCAAAGACGAATTCAATCCCCTTGGAATTGGCCTGCAGGCGAAACATATCCGCGAGTTGATCAAGGAATTCGCGAATGCGGACCTCGCTCAGAGAGAGTTCGAGCCGTCCCGCCTCGACCTTCGAGATGTCGAGCAGGCCGTCGATCAAGCCGGAGAGGTGCTCGGCGCTGCGGCGGATGACGCGGACACCCTTGTGGGCCTTGGCGTGCAATGCATTGTCGACGTCGAGAAGCTGGGCGTAGCCGAGCACGGCATTGAGCGGGGTGCGAAGCTCATGGTTGATGGCAACGACGTACCGGCTTTTCGCGAGGTTTGCGGCTTCGGCCACTTCCTTGGCCTTATGAAGCGCACGGTCGGTGCGTTTGTGGGCTTCGATTTCGCGCGTCAGCAGTGTCGTTTGGCGCGCGGATTCGTCCTGCGCGATCTTGCGGCTCTCCTGTGCCAGCACAAACAGCCAACTGGCGACGCCGGCGATAATCGCGAGGATGAGGAACGTGGCCCAGAGGGTGCCGGCAATTGCGCTCGCGTCGTGGGGAACGGCGGTCGTTGCGAGGTAATGGACGAGAAGCAGGACCAAGCCGAGTATGCTGCAGAAGAGGGTGAAGACACCGAAGAAATGGCCGGTGCGCGAGTTGAGGCCCGTCACCAGATGTCGGGGCAGGGCGGCGCGCAGGAGGTTGACGAGTTGCACCTGGAAGCGGCCGTGTGGTTTGCAGCCGTCGCGACAGCGGGCATCGATGGAACAGCAGAGCGAGCAGATGGGGCCTGAGTAGACGGGGCAGTGGGCCATGTCTTCAGGCTCGAACTCGTGTTCGCAGATGATGCAGCGGATCGACGACTTCTGATCCCATGCCGCCCTCGGCTTACGTGCGAGATAATATTTTCCTTTGGTCGCATACGCGATGATCGGCGCGGTTATGAGGGCGACGACCAACGCGACGAGCGACGCGAGCGATTGGGCATAGATGCCGAAAGTTCCGCCGTAGGACAGTATGGCGGCGATCGTCGCGATCAGCATCGAGCCGACCCCGACCGGGTTGATGTCGTAGAGGTGGGCGCGCTTGAACTCGATCCGCTTCGGGCTGAGGCCCAGCGGCTTATTGATGCACAGATCGGCGACGATGGCGCCGAGCCACGCGACGGCGACCACGGAATAGAGCCCCAACGTGTGTTCGAGGGTTTTGTAAATTCCGGCCTGCATCAGCAGGAGTGCAATTGCGACGTTGAAAAACAGCCAGACGATGCGGCCGGGATGAGCATGCGTCAGCCGCGAAAAGAAGTTCGACCAAGCGATCGATCCGGCATAGGCGTTGGTGACGTTGATCTTCATCTGGCACAGCACGACAAAGGTGCCGGCGAGGGCGAGAGCGACTTGCGGCGATGTCGTCACGTAGCCGAAGGCCACCTGATACATTTGCATCGGTTCGCCCGCCTGCGCCAACGGAATGCCATTGCGCAGGCACAACACCGCCAGAAACGATCCGATCATGATTTTGATGGCGCCGGGAACGATCCAGCCGGGACCTGAAATCAGGAGCGCGGTCCACCACGCCAAACGGCCGGATTTCTCTTTCGGGGGCATGAAGCGCAGAATGTCGACCTGCTCACCGATTTGGGCGATCAGGGCGAAGACCACAGATCCAGCGGCGCCGACGCCAAGCAGGTTGAAGCTGGTGCCGGGAACGAGACTGCCTTGAAAGCCGACCCAGGCATCGAAATTCTCGCGATGCTGCAAAACGATGATGATCGGGGGAGTAAGCTGCAGCAGGATCCAGAAGGGTTGGGTCCAGAGGTGAAATCGGCTGATCCAGGTAATGCCGTGCGTAACGATTGGGATGACGACAACGGCGCTGATGATATAGCCCACCCACAGGGGAAAGCCGAAGCATACGCTTAGCGCCAGGGCCATGATGGCCGCTTCGATGGCGAAGAATATGAACGTGAACGACGCGTAGATGAGCGAGGTTATCGTCGAGCCGATGTATCCAAAGCCGGCACCGCGTGTCAGCAGGTCGATGTCGAGGCCGTCGCGGGCGGCGTAGTAGGCAATCGGCAGTCCAGTGAGGAAGATCAGCGTCGAGACGGCTAGCACGGCAACGAGGGCGTTTGAAAAGCCGTAGCTGATCGTGATGGCGCCGCCTATCGCCTCCAGCGCAAGGAAGGACACGGTTCCGAATGCAGTGTTGGCGACGCGCGCAGCCGTCCACCGGCGAGCCCGCTTTGCGGTGAAACGAAGCGCGTAATCTTCCAGCGTTTCGTTGGCGACCCACTGGTTATAGCTGCGGCGAACAGGAACGATCCGGAGCCGGTTAGTCATTCACTCAAACTGCCTCCCCCTTTGGTAACCATATTGCGTCGCAAAATTGTGGCTGCGGCTTATCCTATCTTCTGCCCGGTTCGATTTAAAACGATTTCAATCATGAGGTTGGCCTGCGGTGCTTCCGCGGATTCGCGCGCCCGGATTAAATCGCGCGCGTATGACCCTACGCAGCTGGTGCGACGCACCATATACGTTAACTGACGTATGTGCTGCGCCGCAAAATGCGGTTCCAATGTTCGAACGATGTCCGGGGTGGGCAGTTCGAACGGAGGATCTTGATGGCGACGGAAGATGAAGGACCTCAATCGCGGCTTCGGCGCGGCCTCCTGTTGGGTATGGCCGCGGCGCCGTTTGCGGGGCTCCTGCCGCGCGCAGCATTCGCAGACGTGCCGGCGACGTCGGCGATCAATACGACAGGCCTAGCCGTCACGGATACCGAAGTGACCGTCGGCATCCTGCATTCGGTTACCGGCACCATGGCGATCAGCGAGACGGGGTCGGTCGAGGCGGAGAAGCTCGCGATCCAGCAGATCAACGATGCCGGCGGCATTCTTGGCCGCAAGATCAAGATCATTCAGGAAGATGGCGCCAGCGATTGGCCGACATTTGCCGAAAAAGCCAAAAAACTTCTGGTCAACGACCACGTCGCGGCGATCTTCGGTTGCTGGACGTCGGCATCGCGCAAGGCAGTGCTGCCGGTTCTCGAGCAGTACAACGGCATGCTCTACTACCCGACCTTCTATGAAGGTCTCGAGCAGTCGAAGAACGTGATCTACACCGGCCAGGAGGCTACCCAGCAGATTCTGGCCAGCCTCGATTGGATCCACAAGACCAAGGGCGCCAAGACCTTCTTCATGATCGGTTCGGATTATATCTGGCCGCGCACGTCGAACAAGATTGCCCGCAAGCATATCGAAGGGCATCTGCAGGGTTGCAAGGTCGTCGGCGAGGAGTACTTCCCGCTCGGCGCGACGCAGTTCAACTCGGTCATCAACAAGATCAAGCTGAAGAAGCCCGACGTGATCTTCATGGACGTCGTCGGCGGATCGAACGTCGCCTTCTATAAGCAGCTCAAGGCGGCCGGCATCAACCTCGACAAGCAGTTGCTGCTAACGATTTCAGTTACGGAAGACGAGATCGACGGCATCGGCGGCGAGAACATTGCGGGCGCCTATGCTTCGATGAAGTATTTCGAGTCTCTCAAGAACCCGAACAACGAAGCGTTTGTCGCGGCATTCCACAAGATGTGGGGCGACAAGACGGTGATCGGCGACGTTACCCAGGCGGCGTATCTCGGTCCGAACCTGTGGAAACTGACGGCCGAGAAGGCCGGGTCGTTTGATGTCGACAAGATCGCGGCGGCTTCGCCTGGGATCGAGTTCAAGGGCGCTCCGGAAGGCTACGTCAAGATTCACCCGAACCACCATCTTTGGAGCCGATCGCGTATCGGCCTCGCGAAGACCGATGGTCAGTTTGAAGTCGTCTACGAGACGCCTGAGCTCATCGAGCCCAATCCGTTCCCGAAGGGCTACCAGTAAGGCCCTTCCGGCGGGCCCAATGGCCTGCATCGCCTGAGTGCTTCGCGCCGCTCGTAGTTTCGCGGCGCGAAGTCGTCAACGTCGGCAACTCCGGAGCGCGCAATGTTCGGCGATTACTCGTTCAGCGACCTCGGTTCGATCTTCGTGATGCAAGGCTTCGCGGGATTGATCCTGTTTTCGGTTTTTGTGCTCATGGCGCTCGGACTGGCCATTATCTTCGGCCAGATGGGCGTTATCAACATGGCGCATGGCGAGTTCATGATCCTCGGCGCCTACGTGACCTGGCTGACGTCGACGTTTTTCCACGATCATCTACCTGCGCTTTTCAGCATCTACTTTTTCATAGCCATGATCCTGGCGTTTATCGTGACCGGTGCGCTGGGGATGCTGGTCGAATGGGCGCTGATACGACACCTCTATAAGCGTCCGCTCGATACATTGCTGGCGACGTGGGGGCTCAGCCTCATCCTGCAGCAGGTTTACCGCACGGTGTTTGGTGCGCGTGAAGTCGGTGTCGAGCTGCCCGAGTGGATGATGGGTTCCTGGCAGGCCACCGACAGCATTCAGATTCCGATCAACGGCATGTTCGTGATGGCGTTGACGTTGCTCATCACGATTGCCGTTGCCTATATCCTCTACTTCTCCCGTTGGGGACGGCAGGTTCGCGCCGTCGTGCAGAACCGCGTCATGGCCGGCGCCGTCGGCATCAATACCGAGAAGGTCGACCGCTATACGTTCGGACTTGGCTGCGGAATTGCGGGTGTAGCCGGCAGCGCCTTCACCATGATCGGCTCGACAGGCCCGACGTCTGGCCAGCTCTATATCGTCGATACGTTCCTCGTCGTCGTGTTTGGCGGCGCGGCCAGCCTGCTTGGGACGATCGCATCGGCCTTTACGATCTCGCAGACACGCTCAACTCTCGAATTTTTCCTGTCGGGCTCGATGGCGCAGGTCATCACGCTCCTTGCGGTGGTCGGAATTCTCATGCTGCGGCCGCAGGGTCTGTTTGCCCTCAAGGTTCGCAAATGATCGCCGTCTCATCGCTCAGCAACCACGCGCGGGGAATACGATAAATGAACTCCAATCCTCGTTTTTTTAATCGTGCCGAGTTCTTGGGTCTGCTGGTTCTGGCACTGCTTCTCGTTGTGATCCTGCCGCTGGGCCTCGACAACTTCCGGCTCAACCTCGTCGCCAAGTATCTGACCTATTCTTTCGTCGCACTCGGACTGGTGTTGTGCTGGGGATACGGCGGCATTCTAAGCCTTGGTCAGGGCGTTTTTTTCGGCCTCGGCGGCTACTGCATGGCGATGTATCTCAAGCTCGAAGCATCGAGTATCGAGAACACGAAGATCCAGTCGACGCCCGGCATCCCGGACTTCATGGATTGGAATCAAATCACGTCGCTGCCGCTGCTCTGGCAGCCCTTCCATAGCCTGACCTTTGCCATTCTCGCGGTATTGTTCGTGCCCGCCATCTTCGCCTTCATCATCGGCGCGGCGATGTTTAAGCGCCGAGTCAGCGGCGTGTATTTCGCGATAATCACTCAGGCGATCGCGGCGATCATGACGATCTTGATCGTCGGTCAGCAAGGATATACCGGCGGCATCAACGGCATCACCGATCTACGCACGCTGATGGGTTGGGATATCCGCACCGACCACTCCAAGGTCGTACTCTACTTCGTCGAGGTCGCGTGCCTGTTTGCCTGCATCCTCATCGCTCTGTTCGTGAAGCACTCGAAGCTCGGCCGGATCATGGTCGCGATGAGGGAAAAAGAGGACCGGGTTCGGTTCTCCGGGTATAGCGTCGCGAACTTCAAGATTTTCTCTTTCTGCCTCGCGGCCGTGTTCGCGTCGATCGGCGGCGCCCTATTCACGCTCGAAGTCGGATTCATGTCGCCGTCGTTCGTCGGCATCGTGCCCTCCATCGAGATGGTGATCTACGCCGCCGTCGGCGGGCGCTTGTCGATCTTCGGCGCGGTCTACGGAACGCTGCTTGTCAACTATGCCAAGACCAGCTTGTCGGAATCATTCCCGGAACTCTGGCAGCTCGCCTTCGGTGCGCTTTTCATCGCGGTCGTCATGTTGCTTCCGAACGGGCTTGGCGGAGCGTGGCGGGATTACGTACAGCCTCACGTCGATCGCATCCTCGCGGGCCGGAAGAGCAAATCCGTATCGGTCCGCGGCGTGCTCATCGACGGCGCTCCGGCAGAATAGGAGAACGACATGGAGATCGGTACGCAACCTAAAGAGTTTCTCCTCGCCGTCAGCGGACTGACGGTGTCCTTCGACGGATTTAAGGCCGTCAATGATTTGTCGTTTTACCTCGACCCGGACGAAATCCGCGTGATCATCGGTCCGAACGGGGCGGGCAAGACCACGGTGCTCGATTTGATATGCGGGAAGACGAAGGCCACCTCAGGCTCAATCGAGTTTCGCGGCAAGGAGCTTACGAAGCTTACGGAAAACGCGATCGTGCAAGCGGGCGTCGGGCGCAAATTTCAAACGCCATCGATCTATGACGACCTCACGGTGTTCGAGAATCTCGAAATTTCCTATCCGCGAGGCCGGACGGTGTTCGGCGCGCTGACGTTCAAGCGCGACGCGGCCGTTCGCGAGCGTGTCGAGGAAATCGCCGAGATGATCTTCCTTAAAGACAAACTTGAGACGAGCGCGGAACTGCTCAGTCATGGCCAGAAGCAATGGCTCGAGATCGGCATGTTGCTGATCCAGGATCCAGAACTCTTGATGCTCGACGAGCCGGTGGCCGGCATGAGCGTCAGCGAGCGCATGAAGACCGCGGAACTGCTGCACACGATCATCAAAGGTCGTTCGGTTCTTGTGATCGAGCACGACATGAAGTTCGTCGAGGACATCGCGCACAAGGTGATCGTTCTGCACCAAGGCAAAATTCTCTCCGAAGGATCGATGGAAACGGTCAAGAACGACCCCAAGGTCATCGAAGTTTATCTCGGCCACTAGGAGGGCGAACGGATGCTGAATATCGCGGATTTTCACGTCGCCTACGGCCAAAGCGAAGTTCTGCACGGGCTCAACCTATCGGTCGCGAAGAATGAGATCGTCGCGATCATGGGCCGCAACGGTATGGGCAAGACGACGCTGATGAAGGCGTTGATGGGCATTCTGCCGACCAAGTCGGGGTCGGTGACGATGAACGGCACGGATATCACCAAGTTCAAAAGTTATGATCGGGTCGCTCAGGGTCTTGCGTACGTTCCGCAAGGGCGAATGATTTTTTCGACCATGACGGTCAAGGAGAACATCGAGACGGGACTTGTCGCGCACGGCGACAAAGCCGTTTCGACGGACATTTACGAGTTGTTCCCAGTTCTTCTGGAAATGAAGGACAGGCGTGGGGGCAATCTATCAGGCGGCCAGCAGCAGCAGCTCGCGATCGCGCGCGCGCTTGCAACCAAGCCGAAGGTTCTGCTGCTCGACGAACCGACGGAAGGCATCCAGCCGTCAATCATCCGCGAAATGGCACGCACATTGAGACGTGTTCGCGACGAGCGCGGACTTTCGATCGTCGTGTCGGAACAGGTGTTGAGCTTCGCGCTCGACGTCGCCGACCGAGTTCTGGTCGTCGAGAATGGGGAAATCGTCCACGACGAACCGCGCGCCGCGATCGATGAAGCCAAGGTTTCGAAATATCTCTCAGTCTGAATTCGAATTCCGTATCCGAAACGAGAAGGGGCAGTTGGAATGACCGAAACGCTCATAAAAGTAGACCTATCGAAGTCCGCGTATGAGAACGATATGGTCCATAACCGTTGGCATCCGGACATTCCGATTGTCGCCTGGACCGAACCCGGCGACGACTTCATTATCGAGACCTACGATTGGACGGGCGGCTTCATCAAGAACAACGATGATGCTTCGGACGTTCGCGATATCGATCTCACGATCGTCCACTTCCTTTCGGGGCCGGTGGGCGTCAAGGGCGCGGAGCCTGGCGATCTGCTCGTGGTCGAGATCCTCGATATCGGCGCAAAGCCCGAGAGCAATTGGGGCTTCAACGGCTTTTTCTCGAAGAATAACGGCGGCGGTTTCCTGACGGAACATTATCCGTCGGCACAGAAGTCGATCTGGGAGTTTGAGGGCATGTTCACGAAGTCGCGCCATATTCCGGGCGTGCGCTTTCCGGGGCTCATCCATCCGGGCCTGATCGGCTGCTTGCCGGACCCTAATCTGCTGAAGACGTGGAACGACCGCGAAATTCCATTCGTCGAGGCGCACAAGGACGCCGTGCCGCCAGTCGGAACCGTGCCGTTCGCGCCGACCGCGCACATGGGCCGCCTCAAGGGCGATGCAAAGGATAAGGCCGCGGCGGAAGCCGTGCGCACCGTTCCGCCGCGCGAGCATGGCGGCAACTGCGATATCAAGGATCTGTCGCGAGGCTCGAAGGTCTTCTTCCCCGTCTACGTTCCGGGCGGCGGTCTTTCGATGGGCGATCTTCACTTCAGCCAGGGCGACGGCGAGATCACGTTCTGCGGCGCCATCGAAATGGCCGGCTGGCTGCATCTCAAAGTCGACATCATCAAAGATGGCATGTCGAAGTACGGTATCAAGAATCCGATCTTCAAGCCGTCGGTGATTACGCCGAAGTACGACGACTATCTCATCTTCGAAGGCATTTCTGTCGACGAAGAGGGCAAGCAGCACTATCTCGATGTGCATGTTGCGTACCGGCAGGCCTGCCTCAACGCCATCGAATATCTAAAGAAGTTCGGCTACTCGGGCGCCCAGGCCTATTCGATCCTCGGCACTGCTCCGGTGCAAGGGCACATTTCCGGCGTCGTCGATATTCCCAACGCCTGCGCGACGCTGTGGCTGCCGACCAAGATTTTCGAATTCGACATCAATCCGTCTGCCGCCGGCCCGACGAAATACATCGACGGTTCGATCCAGATGCCGATTGCGCTCGACCTGTAAGACATTTGCGAAGTTCACGCGTTTTCGGTTGGCCGATGCGGCCAACCGAGGTTTAGGGGAACCGCCCATGCCGATTTATGATTATGACTGTCCGAGTTGCGGAACATTCGCGGTGCTGCGCTCTATGGCTGAGTTCGAGCTGCCGCATGATTGCCCTGGCTGCGGGTCGGAAGCGGAGCGCGTTATCCTGACGGCGCCCGCGATTTCGGGAATGAGCCGCGCGCGGCGTGTGGCGGCAGAGACCAACGAGCGATCGTCGCACGAGCCACGGAAATCAGCGAGTCACGCTCCGGGGTGCGGATGTTGCTCCGGTGGGAAAAAGTCGAAGGCCGCAGAGAACGGTCCGGCCGCGATGAAGAGCTTTCCGGCGGCCCGCCCTTGGATGATCAGCCATTAGCGCAGCCGCCGTCTTGATCAGCAATTGAAATAGTTACGGCACAACGGTTTGCAGGTTGCGGATGGATCGTTGCACGACGCCGAAGAAACACACGAAGTCCCGTCCGGGTTCGAACGCGCGCGTAAGCGCGAATTATTCCTCGCTCGACGATCGGCGCGGAGATGCTTCGTGGCCTCGCCGCGGTGCGATCCCGGATGCCGAATATCTCAGCTCTGTTCGTGACCGGACTTCGATGTCGACGAAGACGACAAAGTTTCTGACGGATTGGCTGCGCTGGCATGTCGTGGGACGTGTCGCGAGTGCGGAAGATATTCCGGCGCTTGAAGCGAAGTGTCTCCACGACGCGTGGCGCGAGGGGATCTCACGTTTCGATATTGAAGAAGCCGTGGGGTCCGTCGAGGGCTGCATCCGTGAGGCGCTCCTTCAGGTCAAAAAATAGCGAACTTCGAGGTTTGCCGCGCTCCTTTCCGCGACGGAGTAAAGGTCGCTCATCCCGATTTCGGAAACGGCGCGAAGGCAGGGCGCTCCGCACGTTAAAATCGGTAAATCGTGCGAATTCGAAATTTCCGATCGATTGGCGAAAGATTACATTCGCTCTAAACGGCTATGCCTGTTCCAGGATGAAGAATATTTTCATCCCAAGCAGCTGGTTCTCACGTCACAGCGAGGTCTCTCTATGCCAGACACTCCCCGCGCGCCGCCCTACGGCTCATTGGCTTTGATTGCCATCATCATAGGTGCCTCCGCCGCCACGTTCGCCTACACGGCCGGATGGTTTTCGCCGAAGTGTCTTACCCCGGATAAGTTGGTCGCGGCGTTCGCTCCGCCGGGCGGCCCGGCACTCGGGCACCGGCGCAACCACGCCAAGGGCATTTGCTTCACCGGCATGTTCGAGTCGAACGGTGCGGGAGCCGAAGTTTCAAAAGCTGCTGTCTTCGCTCAAGGTCAGTATCCCGTGCTCGGACGCTTCAATCTCGGTACGCCAAACCCGGATGTAGAAGATGCGACCGTGCGCGTGCGCGGTCTTGGCCTGCAATTTAAAACTCCCGACGGACAGGTCTGGCGCAGCGCGATGATCAATGCGCCGTTCTTTCCCGTTTCGACGCCGCAAGCCTTTTACGGTCTGCTGGAGGTTTCGAAGAGCAAGGAACCCGATGCGATGAAAAAGTTCATCGCGGCCAATCCAGAATTCGGGAATTTCGCCGCCTGGGCGGGAAGCGCGCCGTGGACCGGCAGTTACGCCGAGGAGCCGTACAACAGCCTCAATAGCTTCGTCATGACTGGCAAGGATGGCGTTCAGCACACTGTTCGCTGGTCGCTCTTGCCGGAAGCGCAAGCCGTTCCCGTTTCGCAAGACGAACTCAAAAAGCGCGATCCGAATTTCCTCGAGGAGGACATTACCAAGCGTGTCGCGTCGGCGCCGCAGCATTGGAAGCTTATGCTGACCATGGCTGATCCGAACGATCCGACTGCCGATCCGAGCAAGGAATGGCCGGCCGATCGGCGAAAAATCGAGGCCGGTACGCTAACCGTCGAGAAAATAGAACAGGAGCGGGACGGTCCGTGCCGCGACATCAACTTCGATCCGACCATTCTGCCGACCGGTATCACGACTTCGGACGATCCATTTCCTGCGGCGCGGTCTGCGGCGTATGCGAAGTCGTATGATCTTCGGACGGCTGAAGCCAAGGATTATCCGCACACAGCTCCGGGAGACAAGCAATGACCCAAGCCCACCAACGCTTCAATCCGTTGCAGCGTCTGCTGCACTGGCTCATGGCGATCTGCATCATTGCGATGTTATTCATCGGCGTCGGGATGGTCTCGACCATCATGCCGAAATATTTGTCGCTGGTTTCAATTCATAAGTCGCTTGGCATCGCCATTCTTGCGCTCGCGCTGATCCGCTTGGTCGTAAGGTTGCGGCACGGCGCGCCACCGTTGCCTTTGGATTTGCCCGAGCCGATGAAGATCGCTGCGCGGCTTTCGCATTACGCTCTCTATGCGCTGATGATCGGCATGCCGCTGATCGGCTGGGCGATGATGTCGGCAGCGGAGTATCCGATTGTGGTGTTTGGCGGCTGGCGGCTGCCACCGATCCTGCCGCAGAGTGACAGTCTTCATGCGCTCCTGTGGAATGCCCATTACTATCTCGCGTTCGCATTCTTTGCTCTGGTTTTGATGCATATCGCAGCGGCGCTGTTCCACGCATTTGTCAGGCGTGACGGCGTCTTCGAGACGATGGCGACTCTCTCTGGAGATGAGAAGGTGATGCCCGCGGAGTGAACTTTTCCGTGGCTTCCAAGATTATGCCGCTCTGAGAAAAGTACCTGGGCTTTCCCGAGTCGCGTCGCGAGGGGAGGCCCATTTCTTATATCATTCAGTGCCGAGCCACATAGAATCCCTATGGGGAGCTTCCTAATCTCAGGACGTGGCTCGTGATGGAGGCGTCGGTCGTGATTGAGGACACCGGCAAAGCAGGAACAGAAACCGATTTCGCTGGTCAGGCCGGCGCGCGGTGGACGGGAACAGAGTTCGACGAGGTTCGGCGTTTCGCCGCGTCTAAGGCGGTCACGGAAAACGTCGGTCTGTCGGACAAGGATGTTGGGAAATCGGCGTTGATTTTCACGGCAATAATCGCCGTGTGCGTGGCTTCCGGTCTTTCGCTCGGATTGTTCTTTCCTCAGAAGCGGAATGACGGGTCTGCTCTCTGCGCTCACATTGCCGGAAACTCGGATCGTCTTGCCTGCTACGACCGGGCGGCGGAGAGCGCGGCTGCTCCGTTCAAGGGGGCGTCGCCGTTTTCGACGTTTTCGCGCTCCGATCTGGGAAAATCGAGCTAAATCCACAGTTCAAAGATCCGCGAATGCCGTCGGCGCCTCACGCCCGAGGTTTTGGTGCCCTGTGGGGTCCCGAATCGATCTCCCTGTTCATTAGGGCTGCGCCAGTCTTCCCGCTGTGATCGGGATTTTTTCCCGAATTTTCCCGATTGCGTTGCCACAATGTCACGGGGGCGTTGGAACGTCACGTTCGGGAAAAAGTCAGGCCGGTCATTGGATTGACCCCCTGCGTCAAATTCCATTTTGCTGGTCTTGGGGACATGGTCCGAGTCGAGACCATTGGGAATGATCGCGTTTCAATTCGAGCGACGGCATCGAATTGGAGCGCGCGGAAAAGGAAACCGGGGGATGATGCGTCAGTTACTGGCTTCGGCTGCGGCTGTTGCACTATTGGCGGCAGGCGGTTCGCATTTGGCATTCGCGCAGGACGCGGGCGGAACACAAACGCAAACGCCGCCGGAGACGACCAACCCGCCAGCAGGCGGGGCGGCAAGCACCCCGTCGCAGAGCCAAAAACTCCCGGATGTCCAAGTTACCCAGCAACCAACGCCCACGCCGAAGCCTGTCAAGCAGGCCAACAAGCCGAAACCCAAGCCGGCGGCCGCTGTCGCCGTTGAGCCGTCAGCCGAACCGCCGCAGTTTGCCGAGCCGGTTGAAGCCAATACCGTAAAGATGTCCCCGCTTGGCGGCACGATCCCCGTCGAGAAAGTTCCCGGCAGCGTCTATCAGATGAATTCGGCAGCTCTGATGAGAGGCAACACTGGGATGCTTCAGGAGGCGCTGCAAACGCAGGTGCCGGGCCTGATCCTCGACGATCTTCAGGGCAACCAGTTTCAAACCAGTATTCAGTTTCGCGGCTTTGAGGCATCGCCCGTTAACGGCGTTCCACAGGGCCTAGCGGTCTACCAGAACGGCGTGCGCATCAACGAATCGTTCGGCGATATCGTCAACTGGGACTTCCTGCCGTCCAACGCGATCAACAATGTTGCCGTGGTGGTTGGAAACCCCGTGTTCGGCTTGAATGCTTTGGGCGGTGCAGTCGTCATCGATATGAAGGACGGCTTCAACTTCCAGGGGTGGGATGTCGACACGATGTTCGGGTCGTTCGGGCGCAAGCAGGTTTCGACCGAAGCCGGATACCGCAGCGGTAACTGGGCGGCTTACGGCGCGTTCGAAGCGATCAACGACGACGGCTTCCGCGATTTCTCCGAAGCCGAGGTTCGCCGTGGCTACTTCGATTTGGGCGTGAAGGGCGACAACGCCGAGTTCCACTTCAACTTCACCGGTGCGGACAACAATGTCGGCGTCACGGCCGCGGCTCCGGAATCGCTGCTCGATATCAACCGGAGCCTGACGTTTACGTCGCCGCAGACGACCGAAAATACGATGCAGATGTACTCGGTGAACGGCAAAGTGCGGGCAACCGACACGCTGACATTCTCCGGCGTCACGTATTATCGCCACTTCAATCAGAAGCATCTCGACGGCAATCTATTTGACGATCCGAGCGATTGCGGAGACGGGACGCTTTGCTCGGGTGGCGATCCGGTATCGAATGCAAAGAACGGCAATTCGATCCCATTCGATCCTGACGCGGTTTATGGTTCGATCGATCAGACGTCGCAGAACGCGGATAGCGAGGGCGTCACGCTGCAGGGGGAAGAGAAAGCCAAACTCTTCGGACACAACAATCAGTTCATCGCGGGCGTCAGCTACGATCATGGGCGCGTAGCTTATACGGCCGAGAGCGAGCTCGGCGTTTTCCAACCTAAGTTCGTCGTTGACGGTCAAGGCATTATTCTGACGGGGTCTACGGACTTTAATCCACGCTCGCTAACGACGACCAACGATTATTTCGGCGCATTCTTCACGAACACATTCGATATCACCGATGAGTTGGCGTTGACGGTTGGCGGCCGTTACAACTACGCCCGAATTCAAATCGAGAATACCGGAAGCCCGGAGAATGACGATCTCAATGCGACGAACAAGTATAACCGCTTCAATCCGTCGGCGGGTCTGACCTACAAGTTCAACCCAGGCCTCAACTGGTACGGCGGGTATTCGGAAGCCAATCGCGCGCCGACTGCAGCTGAACTTGCCTGCTCCGACCCTGAAAAACCGTGCTTGATCGAAAGCTTCCTGACTGCGGATCCGCCGTTGAAACAGGTGGTGTCGCATACTTGGGAAACGGGCTTCCGTGGTACGATCAAAAATTGGGATCGGACGGAATGGAATTGGGGCGTTGGCTTGTTCCGCACTCTCAATACCGACGATATTTTCGACGCGGCGTCGACAGAGACCGGTCACGGCTACTTCCAAAATGTTGGCAAGACGCTGCGCCAGGGTGTCGAAGCGAACATCTCGTACCGGTCGCAACGGCTGTTTGCTTACGCCAACTACACTTATACGGACGCGACCTTCGATACGAATGCCATCTTCCCATCACCGAATAATCCTCTGGAGGGTAACGTCCCGTGTGGTGCCGATGGCGGTGGTGGCGATGGTCCCGGCAATTGCTTCTTGGTTCACAAAGGCGATCGCCTTCCTGGCATCCCTGCTCATACCTTCAAAGCCGGTTTCGACTATTGGATGACGCCAAAGTGGAAAGTCGGAACCGACTTAGTGGCTGCAAGCGATCAAATCTTCTTCGGCGACGAAGCGAACCTCAACAGTCCGCTAGCGGGGTATGCCAAGGTCAACCTGCACACGTCTTACGACATCACCGATCACGTGCAGATCTACGGCTTGTTCGAGAACCTGCTCGACAAGGACTACTCGCTGTATGGAACCTATTATAGCGTCGAGGACGCGGAGGGCCCTGCCGGTGTCGCCAACGTCAACCTCGGCGACAATCCGCGCACTGTCGTTCCGGCTATACCGTTCGCTGCCTATGGCGGTGTGAAGGTGAAATTCTAGACTGATCTCTGCCTCTACGACCCATCCCGAAACTTGATGCGGCGGACTGCAAAGTCCGCCGCTTCTTTATTTGCGTCGCGGTGGCGATGGCGCGGGCTCAGAACTGTCCGTCGGCCATGTGAAATACCGTCAAGCAGATCACGATGGTGAGAAGGAACCACAACGTGATGGCGGCTTTATCCATTTTAGCGCTCCCAGATTGAAGAAAGAGGACGCTGATTCAATATACGACCATTCTGTACCTGAGAAGCTTGGTACCGGCTGAAACGTGGTTATGGAGGTGCCCGCGGGTTGCGCCATGCCAGGTGCGCCACGGTCTATGACGAATGGCCGATGCCGCGGCTTCATGTCGTCCGCCGCGCCGCTTTTATTGGGTTCCATCGGGCCGGTGGCTGTTCGGTCCGGCCGGGCCTTTCGTCACGTTTTGAATTTTCGCCGCGCCGTTCATCAGCGCGCCATTTCTCGTCCGTTAGGTTCGCCGTCCGCCGGATGTCTGGATCGGAAAGAAAAAGTGACGGAAATGTAACCGGCTCCCCATGTCACTTGCGCGGTCCATTTCCTACATCTTGGGCGTTGCACAATGCTCAGCCATTTGCGGCGAGCTTTAGCGGAGGCGAATCCCATGAACAGGGAAGAACAGCAACTTATCGAAGACTTGTTTGCACGCCTGCGCAATTTCGGTGGCGCTGGAGGCAAGGATCCGGATGCGCAGGCGCTTATCAGCGATCTCATTCGCCGGTCGCCGGACGCCCCGTATTATCTCGCTCAGACGGTGATCATCCAGCAGCAGGCCCTGGAGCGGGCAGAGGCTCGTATGAGCGAACTCGAAGAGGCCGCGTCTCGCCCGCAGCAGTCTGCGTCGCGTGGGGGAAGCTTCCTCTCGGGCGGATCAGTCCCGTCGGCGGGCGGCCGGTTTGGTAGCGAGACGCCGCAGCAGCGTATGGCGGAGCCCGCATCGGTTCCGAGTGGCCCGTGGTCTTCTCAGGCGCGAGCAGGCGGCGGGGCCGGAGGATTTCTATCGTCGGCGCTGACGACGGCTGCGGGCGTTGCCGGTGGCGTCTTCCTTGCTGATGGCATCCGCAGTCTCTTTGGTGGTGGAAACAGCGCCTACGCGTCTGGCGGCACGAGCGACCAGTCGACGATCGATCGTCTGCAAGATGAAGCGCAGGACGCGCGCGATGACGCCGATCAGGATAAAAAAGATCTCGCGGCCGACGATGCAGAACTCGATCGGATGCAGGACGCGCAGGACGATGACGACGACGCGTGGACCGACGACGACAGCATGGACGTCTAGGAGCGATTAACGATCCTCTGATGCCGCCGTTCGTCGGGCAAGGTAGCGCGAGGAACGGCGGGCGGAGGAATCTGGTGGTGACGCGAGTACCGACTGAGTGCGTCGCCCGAGCCGGCTGAATATTCGACTCGGCCGCCTTTTACGCATGATGATGCGTTTCGTTCCCTTCGCCGATCCCTCGCTTTGCTTTCCAGCCGTTTCCAGCGGACGCGTATGCTTGTGCCGGTCCGGACTTAGCGAAAAAGGGCCGGAACCGCATTCCTGTGGGACTGTTGACTAAGCAGTGGCCAGGCTCGGTTCGAAATGGTTGCTGCCTGACAGCGACTTTTGCCGCGAGGCGAAAGGACCATGCAAACAAAAAGTGAGTAGCGATGGCGGAAGAGGACAAAACATCAAAACGCGGTTTTGCTTCGATGGACGGAGAGAAACAACGTGAGATCGCTCGAAAAGGCGGCGCAAGCGTTCCGAATCATGAGCGAAGCTTTTCGCGAGATCGCGATCTTGCGGTGGCAGCGGGACGCAAGGGCGGTCGGGAAAGCGGCGGAAATTTCAAGAACGATCCAAAGCGCGCGGCTGAAGCCGGCCGTAAAGGCGGGCAGCATTAGGAGGCCGCTCGCTTTTCGATGCTGTGCGGAATGAGCGTCGACTTTGCGCTCAGTCGGCGTCTAGGCGGCGCTGGATGCCGTCAACCATTTGGGATTGAACCAGCGGTCGGCCGGGCCATCGTAGGGCAAGCGCGTCACGTCCCAGTGGCTGACGTATTTGGCGTAGACGTCCCACACGGGCGGGCCGCCGCCGATATAAACAACGCGACCGGCAAACTGCTTCAGCGTTTCTTCGGGATCCATGTTGGATCGTAAGACGAAGAGGGTTCGGTCGCGGCGCGCGAATTCGGGCACGGCGCCGATGGTCTTGGGACCGGCGATCAGCACATGACCGCGTGTGATATCGAAGAAACGCGCGACGTCGGCAACGTATTCGGGGTCGCTATTGCCTTCCCAGGGCAGTTGGCCGTGAAGGCCGAGCTGGCCTGACTGGCCGATTGCGCAGATGACTCTCACAACCGTTTGCTGCATGGAAATTTCCTTCGATCCTTCTGTCGCCGAGATGGGCGCGCCTGCGTTAGGCGCGGCGCGCGTTCATAAGATCGCTCTCTGTGGGAAATTCCCTGGAGGATGTAAAGGGCCGTCCGGAATGCGTCAGCGCAGGAGATAGCGGATGATCCAATCGGTGGTCCGGTTGAACGGCGGCCGCATCAGGCCGCCGAGGTTCCAGCGGCTTTGCTCGAAAACGCCTTTGGCGTGGCTGAACGTCTTGAACCCCGCCATGCCGTGATAAGCGCCCATGCCGGACATTCCGACGCCGCCGAACGGAAGATCGTTCTGGACATAGTGCATCAGCGTATCGTTGACCGTGACGTTGCCGGACGTCGTGCGCATCAGAACCTTGCGCCGATCCACGCTGCTTCTGCCGAAATAATAGAGTGCGAGCGGTTGGGGCCTGCGGTTGATATAGGCGATGGCATCATCGATGGTTCGATACGTTACGACGGGCAGGATGGGGCCGAAAATTTCCTCGCGCATCAGCGTCATGTCGTCGGTGACGTTGAGAACGATCGCAGAGGGTAGCCTGCGCGCGGCGGCGGGGGTATCGCCGCCGGTTTCGATGACGCGAGCGCCTTTGCTTTTGGCGTCGTCGATGAGGCCGCGAAGCCGGGCGTAATGGCGGGCGTTGGCGATCGCCGTATAGTTCCGGTCGGCGGCGCCGTCGGGGTAATACTTCGCCGCGGCGGCGTCGTATGAAGCGACGAACGCAGCAGCGTCTTTCTCATGCACAAGCGCATAATCGGGCGCGATGCAGGTCTGGCCCGCATTCGCGAGCTTGCCGTATGCGACGCTGGCCGCCGCCGTCTCGATGTCCGCGTCGGGGCCGACGAGGGTCGGAGATTTGCCGCCGAGTTCGAGTGTGACGGGCACGAGATTTTCGGCCGCTTCCTTCATCACCTTGCGCCCGACGTTGGCGCTGCCAGTGAAGAGGAGATGATCGAACGGAAGGCGCGAGAAAGCCGCGCCGATTTCGGGGCCGCCGGTGATGACCGCCACTTGATCCTCGGGGAAGACGTCGCGGAGCATGGACTTCAGGAGATCGCTCGTCGCGGGTGTCAGCTCCGACGGCTTCAAGATTGCCCTGTTGCCCGCCGCGATCGCCGAGAGCAGGGGCATGAGGGCGAGTGACAGCGGATAGTTCCACGGAGCAACGATGCCGACGACGCCGAGCGGCTGGTAAATAACGCTGGTGCGGCCGGGTAGAAAATGGAGGGAGACGCGATGTCGTTCCGGGCGCATCCATTTGGCGACGTTGCGGCGGAGATAGTTGATCGCCTGGACGAGCGGAACGACTTCCATGATCCGCGTTTCGTAGGCCGAGCGGTAACCAAAATCCTTGCTCACCGCGGCTTCGAATTGCGTCCGCCGGTCGAGCAGCGCCCGCTTCAGCTTGAGAAGATCGGCGCGGCGTTGGATTGCCGACGGCGCGCCGTCACGCATGAAAGCGGCTCTCTGCTTGCTGAGAAGGCTGCTCAGCAGAAACTCATTGTTGACCGGAACGTGAGCAGTCATCAAACGATCTCCAATGTGGACGGCGAAGACATTGGGCGCGATGCGGGCCACGATGTTTTCACTGTCGACACAAGTGTCTTTTTCTACCCGGTTAACGTCTGGGTACAATCATCCTGGTCGACCATACCATCATGGCGATCTCAGGCGCGCCGCCAACGAAACGGCACTGGGGATAGTCCGCGACGTCCAGGGCTGAATTTATCCTGCGCGAAGGCGTCGCTCCGGCGGCAGGGTGCGGTCCATCTGCAACTCGGCGGTGTGCTTCTAGCGGCAATCAGCGGAAAAATGAAGTCGCTATGGGCGGGAAAATCTGGGTTTGGCCGAAGCTGGCGCGCATTTTCGGCCTGTAGAACAATACATCCTGTCGCGTTATGTTCCGCGCGGAGACAAAAAAGACCCTGCATCGCTGCGTTCTCGCAGCGCGCGGACGCGGTTCTTCACTTTGTCTTTGGACGTTTTGACGCGCGGCCACGGATGAGGGGCGGGGCACTTCCGGCCAGGCCAGCGCGGCGTTGCGCGCGAGCGGTCTGTGGTGTGAGGCTTTTGCCGATGCCTTCGATCAGGCCGCGATGTCGAGCGTGCCGAGGACCCACTTTTCGTATTCGTCGCTCAGGTCCTGGATCCACTGCTTGGGCACGGTATTGACCTTTTTACCGCCGATCTTGGCGCGGACGGGCAACGTCACGTGGATCTGCTTGTGACCGTTTTCCATGGGCGGCGAGGAAATCGTGCCGCCAATGTGGCCGATCGCGAGAGAGGCGCGGAGATAGTCGCTGGCGCGCTTCGGTGCCGTGTGGAGAGGGGGCGTGAAAAGCACGCAATCCTGCATGGCCCTCTGGGCTTCGCAGCTCCGGATTTCGAAGTGGATGGCGACGGCGGGGTCGGTGCCGTCCTGCAATTCGCTCGTGATGTTGACCATCACAGAGCCGCCGGACGCCGGCCACAGGCTCATCGGTTCCATCAGCAGAGACAGGATCTCGCGCATCGCTGCCGGATCGGCGGCGACCACCATTTGCGGCTGGCTGGCTATGACGCTGATATGTTGCGCGCCGAACTCGCGATTGATCGATTCAGCGCACGAGGAGACCAGGGAAACGATGTCGACATCCGTTCCGTTCTCGGCACCGGCGTGAAGCGTTTCGCGTGTCAGCTCTTCGGAAAGGTCGACGCTGCGCTGGGTTTCCTCGACGGGAATGCGCCAATGGTCGCGAATACGGAGCTGGGACCAGAGTTTCTGAGCTGAAGGCCGCCACGACGTATCGGCGATTGCGTCCTTCAGGTAGTGGTACATCGTCAGTGGAGCGTTGTCGTAGGGCAGTAGGCCGGAAAGCATGGCAAGGCCATTCATCCGGTCGCGAAGGAGCGTGCGCTGCAGTGCGCTGAGCTTATCGCGCAGGAGCATGTCGTATTCGTTCTTCAAGAGAAAGAACGTGATCGCCTGCTCGATCTCGGCTTCGAGGACGCGCAGGTCCCACGGCTTCGAAATGTAGCGGAGGATTTCACCCTTGTTGACGGCGTCAATTGCGCTATCGAGATCGGCGTAGGCCGTCGTTAACATCCGGATGATATCGGGGCGTTCGTTGCGGACGCGATTCAGCAGGCTGACGCCGCTGCGGCCGGGCATACGCTGGTCCGAGATTACGAGGCCGATATTGTGGTTGCCCGAAAGGATGAGGGTTTCGGCTTCGTCGGCGCTGGTCGCTGTTAGCACGTCGTATTTGGTGCCGAACGCTTTCTTGAAGTATTTCACAGCCTGCGGTTCGTCGTCGACGATCAGGATCTCGACGGGCTGGTCAATACGAAACGACTCCATGGGAGACCTGATTTTCTGTGCCCGACGCGATCGGCAAGTTGAAACGAAACTCAGTCCACTCTCCAAGACTACTCTTAACACTCAGTGAACCGCCGTGGTTGGCGATGATGCGATGGCTGACGGCCAAGCCCAATCCCATGCCTTCGCCGACGTCTTTCGTCGAGAAGAACGGATCGAAAATCTGCGTCTGGATTTTCGGGTCGATGCCCGTGCCGTTGTCACGTACCGAGACGATGATCTCGCCGCCTTCGACCACGGAAGAGATTGAAATCTCAGGCTTGCGCTGCTCCTCGACGGTGTGAACGGCGGCAACCGCGTTGACGATGAGGTTGACGAGCACCTGGGCGATCGTCGACTGCGAACCGTAGACCTCTCCTTGAGCGGTGATATTCTTCGTTATGGTTATCCCTTTCTGAATATGTGCGGTGAAGCGGAGCGCATGATCGATCGCGGATTCCATGTGGAAGGGCCGGGGATGTTCGGGGCGGTGGGGAGCCGTGAAGCCGCGAAGGTCTGTGACGACACGATGGATGCGGTCGTAGCCCGCGTGAATGTCTTTCAGGGTATCGGCAGTATCGGGGTCGGCCTGGATCGTCGGGTCGCGGGCGGCGAGCTGCAGCGCCGTACCCATGAAGTTCAGTGGATTTCCGATTTCGTGCAATAGACCAGCCGCCATCGTGCCGAGCGCGCTCAGCCGTGCGTTCTGGACGAGGGCCGCTTCGGTCTCGCGAAGCTGTTGTAGGCTCAACTTCAATTCGGAGTTGGTCCGGTGGAGATCGTTTTCCAACTGGGAGGCGCGGATAAGGTTGGCGATGCGCGAGCGGACTTCGAGGCCGCTGAATGGCTTGATGAGGAAGTCGTCGGCGCCGTGCTTCAAGGCGATGATTTTCGCTTCTTCGTCCACTCTCGCGGTCAAGACGATGATCTTTATGGCGCGCGTTTCGGCGCGTTCCTTGAGCGAACGGCAGACCTCGAGCCCGCTCACTCCTGGAAGCATAACGTCGAGAAGCATCAGGTCGGGCTTCTCTTGCTTGGCTTTTTCAAGCGCGGTGATGCCGTCGGGCGCTTCGATGACGCGATAGCTTTCGCGCAGCATCGATACGAGGTAGCGACGCATATCCGGTTCGTCGTCGACGACGAGAATGAGCGGGAGGTCGGCGCGGGAATCCGGCTCCGACGTTTCGTCCGCCGGCTCTCGCATAAAGGATTCGGGAGTGTCCGTGACCATCATGGCCTGCGCGGAGGCCTTGCGGTCGAACGTGCGCAGAGGATCGTCGGCGAGCCCATCGGGCTTATCTTCGGAGTTGATCATGTCGAATTGCGTGGCCTCTAGGGCATGAGGGAAACGTAAGACGAATGTCGTGCCATGGCCCGTGTCGCTCGTGGCGACAACGTCGCCGCCGTGACGGGTCATCAGCTCGCGCACCAATGCGAGACCAAGACCGAGACCCTGGTGGCGCCGCGTCGCAGAGCCATCGACCTGATAAAAACGATCGAAAATATGCGGCAACTGCTCGGCTGGTATACCTATGCCGGTATCCGAGATTTTTACGGTGACTGCCTTGTCCTCGCGCGCCGCCGAGATGTCGATGCGGCCGTCGGGAGGCGTAAACTTGATCGCGTTGGCGATGACGTTGCTGACGATCTTTTCGAGGGCGTCCTGGTCGGCGTTGATCAGAAGATCGCCGGCAGGCTCTTGGAGATCGAGGTGGATGCCCTTCAAAGCCGCGAGATGCTTCATCGAAGCCGCGGTGTGCTTCAGGAATTGCCCCATGTCGATCGGCTTTTTCGCGAGCGCGGCGCGGCCTTCTTCAAGTCGAATGAGACTCAGGATGTCGTTCACGAGACGCAGCAAGCGAAGTGCGTTGTTTTCGATCACGTCGAGCAGTTGTTGCCCCGACGGGCCAAGATGCACGGAGTCGGCCTTCAGTCTTTCGACCGGGGCGAGGATGAGAGTCAGCGGCGTTCGGAGTTCATGACTGACATTGGCGAAGAACTGCGATTTCAAGCGATCGAGTGCCGACAGCTCCTGATGCTGCGACGCCAATTTGTATTTCAGGCGGAATTCGTTGAAGCGGCGCCGGTAGTTGAAGTGGACGGCGGTGATGGAAATAATGCACGTCAGGACGAGAAAATAGAGATTGTTGAAAAGCATATTCGTCGTGTCAGCGGCGCTGGGCACGCGGGAACAGGCGATGGCATAGATACCGAGCGTCGAAATGCACAGCAATGCTGCCTCGAACGGCTGCATTGGTGCGAGAACGCCGACGGCGAACAAGATGAGGAAGAGGCCATTGTAGTAAGTCGAGTTCGCGCCATCGGTGATGCCGATGATGACCGCGATCGAGGCGACCGCGATCAGCAGGCCCGCCATCGTTAGATAGCGGACGAAGGCGGCCGTTTTTTCCCAGAAATGCAGGGCATAGAGGATCGCGATCAGGCCGGCCGCCACGAGGCGGATAACGGTCAGAGTGCCGAGCTGGTCGACATAGGTAATCCGGTCGAGCGCGATCCCCGCAGGAATGAGGACGATGCCGAGGATACACGCGACCTTCGACTGCCTTAGTCGAAGCTCGTGCTCTTCAGCCTCGAAGGCGCGTCTCAGGTCGCTGCTGTCATCCATGCAATCAGACGGGTGGTTTATCGATCTCCAAGAAGACGTTGATACCCGTCTCGTCTGTATAAATCTTTACCGGCCCGAGATCTGACGCAAGTCTTTCCATGTCGGCTTCGTCGCGCAGAACCAGATGCCACTCCATGACGTGCTCCATCAAACCTTTCACGGGGTTTGACGAATGCACATTTGTGACGATCATGCGGCCGCCCGGTTCGCACCACTGGTAGAAAAGTCGTACCAATTTGGTGCAAACGCGATCGGAAAGGTAATCAAAGAGGCCAGCGCAGTAGATAATGTCATACGTTTTTGGGTTCTCGGGCAGCTCGATGGCTTGGCGGAGAAGCTCCTGCACCGTCTTAAGGATGTAGGTGACCTTGGGCGGATCATCTTGGCTGTCCGTGACGGCTTCGATCTGCCGCTTGGCGTAGGCCAGCGTTTCGGCATTGAAATCGAGCAGATCGAACGAAAAGCGCGAGGCTTCCTTATTGTTGGCGAAAAAGAGCTGGAGCTCCTGCACCGGGCCGCAACCGACGTTGAGGATGCGGACCTCGCGGTTGGCTGCCGCGGCTTCCTCTGCTGCTTTCGAAAGCATCTTCTCAAGCATATAGATGCGGTTCCGGTGGGCTTCCGGCGGTCCACCATTCAGCAACCAATCGTTGATGATCTGGCCATAGGTGGTTTTTCCGCCCCGCTCCTTGCGGAACATCATGTTGACCATCTCATAGTCGCCGGCATAGCCGAGCGGCTTGGAATAAACGCGATTGAAGAAGGGCGACGCCATCATCAGAGGCAGCAGATCGCGCTGGGCGAGCTGCTTATGATTTTCCACTTCATCGGCTTCGAGCTGACGGCAGGCATTTTCAAGCTCAAGGAAGAGCTGGGTCAGGCGCGGGATGATGGGCGCCTTGATTTCCTCGAAGCGTTCCGCGTCGAGAAGGGTGGCGTTGGCGCTGGGCTCTCCTTCGATGGCCAAGTCGACTTGGTCGAGCCAGAAGCTCAAGTCGCTCAGAAACGATCGTAGGTCCGCGACTTTTAGCTGATAGTTCGGATCGAGCTTGTTGACCCGTTCCCATTCATCGACAAAGCGCCCGACTTCCGATCCGAGACCGGTAGGTTCGGAAATGATGGTGTCGATGGCCGACCACTGGTTGACCAGAGTCGCTGAGACGACCACCAGAATGCTTGTGGTGACAACTCCGGTTACGACGGCGTCACCCTGGTAAACGAGGTTCTTGCCGCGACGGACCTTGAGATCGCTCAGGACCTCGCTGGTCTGGACAGGCGAAAATGGGTTGTAAATCTCAAAGACGATGTTGCGTCGCGAAAGCTTGCTTAGGGTGCCGCGAAAAATCGTACCCTGGCTGCTTCTAAATGAGACCGTGCGATCAATATCACGCTCGATACGCAAGGGGGCGCTCCATGACTGAACAATGTGGACTTGCTAGAGTAAGGTTACCACACTCGTTCAGTTTTGCGCCGCGTGATTTAGAAACAGTTGAGATGTTTTCTTATTTTCAATGCCTTGGTGATACATCCTGTCTATTTGGCCTGCGGGAGGCACAGGACGAGGGTTGAATTGCCTACATTTTCATCAGCGGACACAAGGAGTTCGCCGCCGAACGCCCAGAGCGCGCTGCGAATTGTCCGCCACGATTGATTGTCGTCAAGGCAAGCGGGGGGGTGGTCCGGACCGAGGCTGATGCGGACTTCGTTGTGCGCTGCACCAGAAAACAGCTCGATCGTGGCCGCGCCGGACGCCTGGGATTGCCTCGTTCTAGCGCCGCCGCGCAATAAGCTTGCGAGGACAAACTTCATGATTTCGCGAGGCACCTGATAGAGGAAATCGCAGGACGTATCGAGCACCGGTCCGCTGAACGATCCCTTCCTGTTCTGCTCAATGACCTCTTGGAGTGTATCCGACATCGATGACGTCGGAATCCCGGCGGGGTTCGCGAGGCCGCGCGCGAGCTTGCCGATGGAGTTTGCCAACGATCGGCAGTGCTCGACATCTTTTTGCACTTGGCTGGCGGACGCGGTCATTTTGGACATCCGCAGCCGCGACGACCATGAGGCCATATAGGACGTTGTGGGATGAGGAGCCTCAAGCGTTCCCTGTCTACCCAATTCCGCGAGTTGCAGCGCTTCGGTTTCGAGCGACTTCAGCGGGGTATCGAAGCCGCTTGCAAGAATTGCGAGCAGCGCCAGATTGGCGTCTTCCGCATCGCCGCCTGCCATTGGCCCAAGGGCCGGTTCCACAAGAGCCGAGGCGGACCGCTCGACCTCAAGCGCGTCCTGCATCGCGGCGCACAACTCATCGAGGTTCCAGGGCTTCGGTACGAACCGATAGATCGCCGCATCGTTAATGGCGTGCTGTAAATTGTCGATGTTGGCGTAGGCGCTCGTCAGGACGCGGACAGTCGACGGCCATGATTTGCGGACGTCGCTAAGGAATGACACGCCACTCTCCCGCGGCATGCGCTCGTCGCTCACGACGACGGAGATTTCGTCGCCGTCGGATTCGAGGATCTCCATGGCGGCGTCGGGGCTGCTCGCCGTCTTGACCTTGGCGTACTTGCCGACGGACGCTTGGAAATACTTTAGCGATAGGGGTTCGTCGTCGACAAATAGGATGGTGCCACTCTTTTTGTCGTTCGACGTTTTCGTCTTTGATGCCATTGGCGACCTTGGCCGCGACAAGGGGCGGCGTCGATTACTTATATGTGCGATTGCACGGTATATGTGCCGTGCTCAGAGTAATTCAATCGGACCATTAATGGTTGGAATCAATATTTTATTGGCAGAAAATTGAAACTGTTCGCCGTCAATATTAAAGAGTTCTGACGGAATTCTTCATAACGAAACAAATTGGAAGCCGGACGATATTATCAGGCGGCTGCGAATTGAAATCCGCAGGCGGTTAACTTCTTCGGCGGCTTCGAGATGGCGTTGCGAATTGGCGATGGCCGTTAGTTATTCGATCATCGGGCAATCGCGGCACGTGCGGCTCCGATGTGCCCGAAACCGAAGACGCGCATACCATCGTCACGGAAGTCCCATGACAAATGGATATTCGCTGTCCTCGGCCTTAGACGTCTTGCTTCAGACGCTGAGCAGAAGGTGCTCGCGTTCCCACGGACTGATGACGCGCATGAATTCTTCGAATTCGCTGCGCTTCAACGCGAGATAGACATGGCAGAAGCGCTTTCCGAGGATGTCGTGCAGGGCGCTATTCTCTTCGAAATCCGTCAGCGCTTCGAGCAGGCCGCGCGGCAACTGATGGTCATTGCGATAGGCGTTTCCGACAATGGCTTGGCGCGGCTCAAGGGCGTTCTTCATTCCAAGATAGCCGCATGCGAGGCTCGCGGCGAGTGCGAGGTAAGGATTTGAATCGGCGCCCGCGAGGCGATTTTCAACGCGCCGCGCGACGGTTGGCGAGACCGGAACGCGCAAACCCGCCGAGCGATTGTCGTATCCCCATTCGACATTGATCGGGGCCGCGCCATTGGGCACGAGCCGGCGGTAGGAATTAACGTATGGTGCGAGAAGGCACATTGCCGCCGGAAGATACGATTGTTGTCCGGCGAGAAAATTGAAGAACAGCTTGCTTGGCTCGCCATTCGGCAGCGTGAAGATGTTCTTGCCGGTCTTCGTGTCGACGACGCTTTGATGCACATGCATGGCGCTGCCAGGTTCGTTGGCGAGCGGCTTTGCCATGAACGTCGCGTAGCAGTTCTGCCCGAAGGCGGCTTCACGGATCGTCCTTTTGAAAAGGAAGACCTGATCGGCAAGGTTGACGGGGTCGCCGTGCAGCAGGTTGATTTCAAGCTGGGCGGCGCCGCCTTCCTGAATGATGGTATCGATCTTCAGATATTGGCGTTCCGCGAACTCGTAGATGTCGTCAACGATCTTGTCGTACTCGTCGACCGCTCCAAGGCTATAGGCTTGGCGGCCGGCGCCTGGTCGTCCCGATCGGCCGGTCGGCGGCTCCAGCGGATAATCCGGGTCGGGGTTGGTCTTCGTGAGATAGAACTCGAGTTCCGGCGCGACAACCGGCGCCCAGCCTTCCTTGGCATAGAGATCGACGACATGCTTCAGAACATTGCGTGGCGCGATCTCGACTGGATCGCCGCTCTGCCATTGAGCATCATGAATGACTTGCGCGGTCGGACTTGAGGCCCAGGGCGCCGGCCGGATGGTCGCCAGGTCCGGGACCATCATGAGATCGCTTTCGGCGTAAAGCTCCTCGCCGCCTTCTTCGAAGCCGACGTAGTCGCCGGTGATCGTTTGATGGAAGATCGATATCGGAAGATGTACGGCATCGAGCTTGACGAATTTTTCCGCTGGCATCGTCTTGCCGCGCGCAACGCCCGCAATATCGGGGACTGCGCAATCTACTTCTTCGATGCGGTGTTCGCGCAGCCAATCCCGAAGCCGTTCGGGAGTGGAGCCGACGCCGAAATCGCCTTCCTCGTTAATGGGACGTAGGGGAGCGGCATTCATGGGGCACCTGGGTATCTTGTTTGCTTGTGTTGTTCGACGCGTCGCGTTCTGAGGCGGAGCGGATGACTGTATCAGAGCATCGAGGGTATGGGGATTAATCGGGTTTTCGAGTTGCTGTTCTTCGCTCGGGTTCGGACTGTCATCAAACGCAGCGGGTCGATGTGCGGTCGGCAGTCAACAGACTTAACCCGTTCGCCGGACCGACCTCAATAGCCGCTACAATATCATATCCCACAATGAAATTTCGATGTCGCCGCCCATTAGGGCAGCGCTTTGACTTCGGATCGGGCACTTGACGGGAAGGCGGATGTTTTTCGTCGATCCTCGCACTGCAAACACTATTTCTCCCAAGAGCCCCGTTGTGCTTCGCGATTTAAATGCGCAGTATGGTCGGTGTTTAGCAAAACGTTGTGCAAACGGCGTGGCGCTTGGGTGTCGGCCGTATTCAAGCGGCCGGCTAGGGACTGATCCGTGGAGGATTTCGATGTTGTGGCTCGGGAAGGCGTCGCGTCGCGTCGCATATTCTATTCTGGCGGCTACGGCTGCAGTCGCACTTGTTGGACAGAGCGCGCAAGCTGAAGACAAAGTCGTGAAGGTCTACAATTGGTCGGATTATATCGACCCTTCGATTCTCACTGATTTCACCAAGGAAACGGGCATCAAAGTCGTCTACGACGTATTTGATAGCAACGAAGTTCTAGAGACGAAATTGCTCGCGGGCGGCAGCGGCTACGATGTGGTCGTGCCGACGGCATCATTTCTTTCGCGTCAGATCAAGGCCGGCGTCTTCCAGAAACTCGACAAGTCGAAGATTCCAAACTTCAAGTATGCATGGCCCGAAGTCTACGAGCGCATTTCGAAAGCTTACGATCCGGGCAACCAGTACGCGATGAACTGGATGTGGGGAACGACGGGCGTCGGATATAACGAAGGCAAGATCAAGGAACGGATGCCGGACGCTCCCGTCGGGTCGCTCGATATGATCTTCAAGCCGGAGATCGCCGCGAAGTTCAAGGATTGCGGCATCTATATGCTCGACTCTCCGGAGGACATCTTCCCCGTCGTGCTCAACTATCTCGGTCTCGATCCGAATACGACCAAGCCTGAGGACTTCGCCAAGGCCGAAGAGGTCTTGTCGAAGATCCGCCCGTACATCAAGAAATTCCATTCCTCCGAGTACATCAACGCGTTGGCCAATGGCGACGCCTGCATGGCGCTCGGCTGGTCGGGCGACATCCTGCAGGCCGCTTCGCGTGCAACCGATGCGAAGAACGGACAGATCATTAAGTACAATATTCCGAAGGAAGGAACCCAGATGTGGTTCGACATGATGGCGATCCCGGCGGACGCCAAGGATGTCGACGAAGCCCACATCTTCTTGAATTATCTCAACCGGCCGGAGGTGATGGCGAAGGCCTCCAACTTCGTCCAGTATGCCAACGGCAACCTTGCGTCGCAGAAGTTGATCGACGAGTCGGTTCTGAAGAACCCGGCCGTCTATCCCGACGAAACGACGCTTAAAAAGCTGTTTGTCCATCTCACATGGGACAACAAGACTCAACGGACCGTCACACGAATGTGGACGAAGATTACGACGGGCCAATAATTTCCGAACCGCGCCAGGAGCCATTCTGGCGCGGTTTTTTCTTTTGCCATCGCCGGTGTTCCGGCGAACCCTCCAGAACGGTACAAAGGAATTTTGATCATGGCTGTTGCGACTGCACAATCTCCGGCTAGCTCTTCGCAACGTGCAGGACCTCGGACGGCGGCCCCGCAAACCGGTTTTGCGCCGTGGAAGAACCCGGAGCTTCCGCCGATCGTTCGCTTCGAGGGCGTCTCGAAGCGGTTCGACGATTTCGTCGCCGTCAACAACGTGACGCTTGATATTTATGAGAAAGAGTTCTTTGCGCTGCTTGGGCCGTCGGGCTGCGGAAAGAGTACGCTGCTCAGAATGCTTGCGGGGTTCGAGCGGCCGACCGAGGGCAAGTTGATCGTCGCGGGGCAGGATATTACCGAGCTGCCGCCCTACGAGCGCCCCGTCAACATGATGTTCCAGTCTTATGCGCTCTTCCCGCACATGACCGTTGAACGCAACATCGGTTTTGGTCTCCGCCAGGAAGGCATGCCGAAGGACCGAATCGAGGAACGAGTCGACGAAGCGATGGCGATGCTCGAACTCCGGCAGTTCGCGAAGCGCAAACCCAATCAGCTTTCTGGCGGACAGCAGCAGCGCGTGGCGCTCGCTCGCGCCATCGCGAAGAAGCCACGGATCGTGCTGCTCGATGAGCCCTTGGGCGCGCTCGACAAAAAGCTTCGTCAGCAAGCCCAGTTCGAATTGATGCGCATTCAAGAGACGACGGGCACGACCTTTATCATCGTCACGCACGACCAGGAAGAGGCGATGACGGTCGCGAGCCGTATCGCCGTGATGGAGAAGGGCGTTCTGGTTCAGGTGGCGACGCCCGGCGATATCTATGAAAATCCCAAGACGCGTTACATCGCGGGCTTTATCGGCGACGTGAATGTTTTTGAGGGCACGGTCGCGAAGGTATCGGACGGCTGCATCGAGGTCGATGCCAAGGACGGCTACAAATTCAGAACGAAGAGCACCGAAGCCGTTTCAGCGGGGCAGCAGGTCGGGCTTGCCCTCAGGCCCGAGAAGATCCGCATCGGGCGCGAGAAGCCGACGACCGAATGCAATCTCATACCGGGAAAGGTCGAGGATATTGGCTATCTCGGCTCGATTTCGCACTATCACGTCCGCACGGCGGCGGGGCAGCGCATTACAGCGCTTCGCGCCAACGCGGCTCACACCGTAGAGCAGCCGATCACCTGGGAAGACGATGTTTGGCTTGATTGGCCGATTGATGCCGGCGTGGTTCTGACGGGTTGAGGTTCACATGATTGCTAGACCTAGAGATCTCCGACGCTGGTACGTGATTGGGGCGCCGTTCCTCTGGCTGCTCGTCTTCTTCCTCATCCCGTTTTTCATCGTCTTCAAGCTGTCGCTCTCTGACGTCGCGACCGCGATCCCGCCATATACGCCGACGTTCAGCTTTTCGACGGGGATCGTTTCGTTCTTTTCGCAGCTCGACTTCGAGAACTACTCGTTCATTTTCAGCGATTCACTTTACATCAACTCCTACCTGTCGAGCCTCAAGATCGCGTTCTTCTCAACGATCCTGACGTTGCTCGTCGCTTACCCGATGGCCTATGGCATGGCGCGGGCGCCGAAGGCGTGGCAACCGACACTGATGATGCTCGTCATCCTCCCGTTCTGGACATCATTCCTGATCCGCATCTATGCGTGGATCGCGATCCTAAAGCCGGAAGGTTTCCTGTCGATTTTCCTGATCAAGCTCGGCATCATCAGCGAGCCTTTGCAAATCATGAATACCACGACGGCGGTCTATATCGGCATCGTCTATTCCTACCTGCCGTTCATGCTGCTGCCGCTTTACGCGAGCCTTGAAAAGATAAACCCGTCGCTGCTGGAAGCGGCGCAGGATCTTGGCTCGCAGCCGTGGCGGTCGTTTTGGCAAGTGACGTTCCCGCTATCATTGCCGGGCGTCTTCGCCGGTTGCCTTCTCGTCTTCATTCCGGCAGTCGGCGAGTTCGTGATCCCGGATCTGCTTGGCGGTTCCGATACGCTCATGATCGGCAAAACGCTGTGGACCGAATTCTTCAATAACCGCGATTGGCCGCTCGCATCGGCGGTGGCGGTGCTGCTGCTGCTCGTGCTGATCGTTCCAATCGTGTTGTTCCAGCGGCAGCAGGAACTCGAGCGGGAGGCCGGACGATGAAGGGACGTTTTTCCTGGTTCAACGCGACGTCCATCGCCTTCGGGTTCGCGTTTCTCTACATCCCGATCCTGTTGTTGGTGATCTTCAGTTTCAACGAGTCGAAGCTCGTGACGGTGTGGGCCGGATGGTCGACGAAATGGTACAGCTCGCTGTTGGAGAACCAGGGCCTCAAGGATGCGGCCTGGGTGACCATTCGCGTTGCGGTCGTCTCGGCGACGGTCGCAACGGTTCTTGGAACGCTTGCGGCGATCACGCTCGTCCGCATGGGCGGTTTCCGGGGACGGACGCTGTTTTCGGGGATGATCTTCGCGCCACTGGTCATGCCGGACGTGATCACCGGTTTGTCGCTGCTGCTGGTGTTCGTGGCGCTCGGCATGGATCGCGGCTTCTGGACGATCACTCTCGCGCATATCACTTTCACGATGTGCTATGCGGCGGTTGTCGTGCAGGCACGGTTGCAGGACTTCGATAAGTCCGTCGAGGAAGCGGCGATGGATCTTGGGGCGTCGCCCGTCGGTACGTTCTTCCAGGTGACGCTGCCGATCATCGCGCCATCGGTGATCTCCGCTTGGCTGCTGGCGTTTACTTTGTCCCTCGATGACCTCGTGATCGCGAGTTTCACGACCGGACCCGGAGCGACGACCTTGCCGATGAAGATCTACAGTCAGGTTCGGCTTGGGGTTACGCCTGAAATCAATGCCATCTCGACGATCCTGGTCGGTATTGTGACAGTCGGCGTTCTGACGGCGGCTTACATTACGAGACGCCAGACCAACAAAGCAGAGCTCGAGCGCCGAAGGGCATTCGGCGCGGCGGGCTGAGGATGCGAAGAGGCATTTGTCTTTCGCGCCTGCCCGCGCTAAGCAGCGGGCTATCGTGACAGCACAAGATTACACACGCTCCTATTACGCGGCGACGGCCAACGACCAGACGCGCTATCCGGCGCTGGAGGGCACCGTCAAGGCCGACGTGTGCGTTATTGGCGGCGGATTTTCCGGCGTCGCGACGGCGCTGACGCTGGCCGAACGCGGCCGTTCCGTTGTTCTGCTCGAAGCCAACCGGATCGGCTGGGGCGCGTCGGGCCGCAACGGCGGTCAGATGATCGGCGGCATCAGCGGCGAGGAGACGATCAAGCGTCAGCTTGGGGCGGCCGGGGCCAAGCTCGTGCGCGACATCCGCTATCGCGGGCACGAGATCATCGAGGAACGCGTCGCGAAATACGGGATCGCGTGCGATCTGCAGTCCGGATGGATGGAAGTCGCCGCACGGCCGCGCCACATGGATCACGTGCGGGCCTACGTCGAAGGCCGGATCAAGGATGGCGACGGCGACCAGATTGAGGTTGTCGAGTCCCATCAGATGCCGCAGGTCCTCGGCACGCAGTCTTATTATGGCGGCTACATCGACAGGCGCAGCGGACATCTGCATCCGCTTAATCTGTGTCGGGGCGAGGCGCAGGCCGCAGCGTCGTTGGGCGTCAAGATTTTCGAGGATACGCGCGCCGTCAATCTGTCGGGCGGAGCGAAGCCCTGGGTGAGGACCGAGCGCGGCCGGGTGGAAGCCGAAACGGTCGTCATCGGCGGCGAGCTTTTCAATGGTTTTGGGCAGCCTGGCCTCAAGGGGCTGATGCTGCCGGCCGGGAGCTACATCATCGCGACCGAGCCGCTGACGGGGCCTGAAGCGGCGACCGTCGATCCGCAGAATTTGGCGGTGGCGGATAGCAACGTCGTGCTCGACTATTTCCGCATGTCGGCCGATCGCCGGATGCTATTCGGTGGCCGATGCAACTATACTAACCGCGATCCGGCCGACATCGCCGCCGTGATGCACCCGCGCATGGTAGAGGTGTTTCCGCAGCTCAAAAACGCGCGGGTGGAATTCAAGTGGGGCGGCACGATTGCAATCGTTGTCAATCGCGTGCCTGCGATCGGTCGTCTGTCGCCCAACCTCTACTATTTGCAGGGCTACTCGGGGCACGGTGTGAACGCCACGCACATCGCGTCGGAGATCGTCTCGGACGCGATTTGTGGTACGTCTGAGACGTTCGATCTCTTTGCGCGCATCAAGCATGTGCGGCTGCCGCTCAGCGATCAGTTCGGCAACTATATGCTGGCACTCGGCATGCTCTACTATCGCATCCGCGACTTGATGTAAGCGAATGCCCCTTACCAGCGCAGAACGCGCGGGCCGAGCAAGGCGCCGATTCCGGTCATTAGGATGACGCCGATCGTGTACCAGGCGGCCAGAAACAGCGGACTGTCATCCGGGCAATGGGCGGCATACAGCGTCGCCGCGATGCCGGCCGACAGCAGTCCGCCGACCGCGCCGGCGATCGCGGGATGGGTCGTTGCACCGTTGCGCAGCGCATAAAGCACAGCCGCCAGCGGCGCCAGCGACAACAGCGGAATGACGATCAGGCAGTACATCGAGTTATGGCCGACCATGTTGGCTCGCCAAGCGTCGGCGGGAAGTGACAGAAGCTCGAAGGCCACTCCGGCGAGAAGTACGACCGGGGCGAGCGCCAGCCACCATAAACTTTTTCCGGGGGTGAAGTCGGGCCGTGCCAAGCCGCGAACCAAGACGAACGCCGGAATCGCGACGCTTAGCGTCAGCACGAACTTGAATACGAAGCGCATCGACGTCGTGAGCGATTCAAGGAAATTGTCGCGAATTCCAAGCACCCATAAGAACAATAGCGCCGAGATCAGCGTGCCCACGCCGACTGCCATCGCAACCGTGCGCGCGATCGGCGGCGCGACGCTTTTGGCATCGGCTGACATGGCATTGATAAGATCTTCGGTCCTCATGTCTTCTTCTCTTGATACGTCTCGGCGAGAGCTTTCAGGCTCCGATGCAATGCGACGCGAACGGCAACTTCTGTCATACCCAGCCGTTCCGCCACGTCGCGGGCGGAGTGTCCGTCGATGCTGATCGAGCGGACGATGTCCCGGTTCTTTTCCGAAAGGCCATCGAGGATGCGATCGACGTCGCGAGCATCGATAGAAGCCTGCTGGTCTTCACCTTCGATTTCGAATTCCGTAAGGTCGACCGAGACTTCCGGACGGCGGCCACGGCGGCGCAGGTCGTCGATCATCTTGTTGCGCGAGATTGCCGACACCCACGGTCCCAGCGGCATCGACTGATCCCAGGTATGCCGCTTCAAGTGAATCGCAAGCAAAACATCTTGCACCACGTCCTCCACGTCGTCGCGTGGCACGCCAATACCAGCGAACCCGCGACGCACCATGCCCCTCAGAACCTGCGACAGTTCAGAAAGAAGCTTACGGTAAGAGCTCTCGTCGCCCGCAATTGCGGCACGCATCAGCTCCGACCATTGAGCGTCTCTAGCCTTCCGGTCCAAAATACGCCTTCTGAATTGTGTTCGCTGCGCTGTGGGCGAATGTTACATCTGCGGTAATATTACCGCGGCCACGCCAAACGGGCAGCCGCAAGTCCCGGCGCATATGGCAGAGATGCCTTGGATTGCGCAAGATGACAGAAGGCAAAAACGTACTTGGTATTCAGCTGGCGGGGAGCCAGATCCAGAGGATCGCGACGTAGGTCAGACCGTGGAGAAGCTGATCGATGCCGAGCGCCCACCAGAATGGGGTGTCCTTCGGGGACCAGCCTTCGTGGCTGACGAGCTGCTCCTTAAGCCAATCGATATGATAGTGAATCACGAACTCGGCAGCGAGAAGGCCCACCGCGAGTTCCATGCTGCCGCCTGGAAAAAGCAGAAAAACCGGCGCTGTCAAAAGGATATGGATCAGCGCGTGTAATAGCCCGCCGGCCGCGCCATAGTGTCCCTTCTCGCGGAAAATTCGATCCGTCTGGAGAATGAAGTCGGCTATCGCATGTTTCACGAGCAGATATGTGATCGCAGCCAGCGCCGCGTGACCGGGTGACATGAGGCTCCATCGCTACCTGGTGGACGATTTTTGCGCTCGGACGAATCGGGCGCCGAATATCAAAACCATCCATCGACTTCCCCGTGAGGGTTTTAGCGTATCGGCTCCCGACGAGGTGTCACCTGGGGAACAGGGGCTCTGCACAGCCGGTGCCGTGCAGAGCCGAGTTGTATCACGATCATGCCTTGCTCAGTTGACGCGCTGGACCTCGACGAGATTGTCGGAAAAGGTCGGGGCGCGGCCGAGGCCGCTCCATGCGTCGGATGAAATACAATTGACCGAGCCGTCCGAGCGATTGAGCGATCGCCAGTAACCGAGCGTCGCGACGACGACGCCGTCAGGCACGTCGTCGGTGACACGGGCGACGCCTTCGAAATCACCGCGATCGTTGTAGACCCGGACGGGATCGCCGTCGCGAACCGCGCGTCGCTGCGCGTCGCCGGGCGAGATCATGACGAACTGATCGCCTTGGGCTTTGATCTTGTGCGGTTCGTTGGCGTAGCACGAGTTCAGGAACGCGTGGCTCTTGGGCGAGATGATGTTGAGAGAGTAGAGCTTGGCGCGGATGGGGTTTGTTTCTGGTGTCTCGCGTGGCGGCACGTAGCCCGGCAGCGGGTCGACGGCTTCGCCCGATTGCTCGCCCTCGTACATGGCGCGGAACGGCCCGGCGACGAAGTTCTTGGCGTCGTGCAGCAGGAATTCGACCTTGCCGGAGGGCGTCGGAAATTTGCCGTGGGCGTGGGGCGTGCGTGTGTCGGCCGAGCCGACGGCGATTTTGAAATAGCCGTGTTTCTTGAAATACTCCATGTCGATGCCGCCCATCTTGGGATCGGTCCAATTGATGTATTCGGCGCAGAGTTCGCTATCGGTCATTTTGAAGACCGGATCGTCGAAGCCCATTTCCGCGGCGAGCAGCCGCCACATATCGCTCGTCGGCTTGCAGTCGCCGGGCGGATCGACGGCTTTCTGATTGTAGGTCAGATAGAAGTGCCCCCACGACCACATCATGTCTTCGGCTTCGCCGGCCATGGCCGATGGCAGCACGATGTCAGCGTATTTCGCGGTGTCGGTGAGGAAATGTTCGGCGACGACGGTGAAAAGATCTTCGCGCTTCAGGCCTTCGATGATCTTGTTCGTCTCGGGAGCTTGACTCACCGGATTGGTGCAGAAAACGAAAAGGCTTTTGATCGGCGGATCGAGTTTCATTTCGCCAGTCAGCGCGGCGCCGAGCCGCAAATTGTTGACGACGCGGGTTCCCGGCTTGATCCATTCGGGATGCGCCGCCTTCACCCAATCGATCGGGAAATCCCAGAGCGGCATCTGCAGAAGGCCGCCGCCGACATGACGCCAGGAGCCGACAAGGGCGGGAAGGCTGCAAACGGCGCGGATCGCCTGTCCGCCCCCGGCACTGCGTTCAAGGGCGACACCCAAGCGGATGACGGATGGCTGGGCGGTTGCGAACTCGCGCGCGAACTTGGCAATGTCCGCTGCGGGGACGCCGGTCGTGCGTTCCACATAGTCGGGCGTGAATTCGGCCGCCCGGTCTTTGAGTTCAGGGAAGCCATGGGTGTAATTGTCGACGTAATCCTGATCGACCAAGCCTTGAGCGATGATCGAATTGATGAACCCCATCGCCAGGGCGCCGTCGGTACCAGGCTTTGGGCAGATGTGCCAGTCGGCGGCTTTCGCTGTTCGCGACCGATAGGCGTCAATGACGATGATCTTGGCGCCGCGCTTCTGGGCTTCGAGCACGAACGGCCAATGATGGAGATTGGTCGAGATCGAGTTGGATGCCCAGATGACGATGTACTTCGCGTGGACGAAACTTTCCGGGTCGACGGCTCCGGTCGGGCCGACAGTCAGGAGCCACGCCGTTGACGAGCCCGAGGCGCAGAACGTCTTTTCGTTCACGGTCGTCCCGAGACGGTTGAAAAATGGATCGCCGGAATTGATGCCCTGCACGAGTCCCATGTTGCCCAGGTAGCTATAGGGCATGATGGCCTGAGACCCATGCTCCGCTATGATCTCGCGCCAGCGTGCGCCGATCTCGGAAATGGCTTCGTCCCATGAGATCCGTTTGAACTCTTTCGAGCCTTTGGGGCCTGATCGCTTCAGCGGATAGAGCAGACGGTCCGGATTGTGGTGATGATCGGCGAAGTCCTTGAGCTTCACGCACAGGCCGCCGCGGGTCATCGGGTGCTCTTTGTTGCCGCGCACCTCGGCCAGACGTCCGTTCTGGACCTCATAGATCATCGCGCAGGTGTCAGGGCAGTCATGAGGGCAGGCGCCGAAGAATTTCTCGCGCGCCGGTTGTTCGTTCATTTGTTCTCTCCCAAATTGCCGTGGCCGCCTGTTTTCCGGGCGTGTTCTGATGTGCGTCAGTTTGGCACTGAAGGCGGGGGGCGTCCAACCGAAAGCGGCACTTTCCCGCGAGTTTGGTGATGAGCGCGCGCGCCGTCGCGCTTAAGACGATTGGGCTAGGCAAAATGCCCGAAAGTCCCATAAGGCGCACCTTCAGCCCCTCAATTGAAGTATTACTTATTGTTTAGGTTGGAGATGTTGGGCGATATTTTCGATTTGTTGGGGAGCTAAGACGTGTCTACAGCGCTATTTCCGGGTCGGCGGGTGCTCTGGATGCCGTTGGAAGTTGATTGGTCTCCCTCATCGCGAAGCGTTCGGCATTGCTGCGCGTCCATGGTCGATGCGCTTCGCTTCGATTGCAAGACGCACGCAGACCCATTCGATTGTCCGGACGCGCTGCTCGTCTACAACGAGGTCATGAACGAGTACGGCCTTATCATTCACGATGGTTCGGCGTCGTATCTTTTGATCGACAGATGTCCGTGGTGCGGAATGCGCCTGCCGCAGAGCGCGCGGGAAAAATGGTTCGACGAAGTCGATGCGCTGGAACTTGCGGACGGCGCGCCGCCGCCAGGACGATTTTTGACGAGCGCTTGGCGCCGCGCGTGATCAGGGCGTGTCGGGCGCCGCGCAGGCATCCTCATAGCGATGGGTATTGCCGTCACGATCCGTGAAGAGATCGGCTCCGTCGAATGCGGTCTCGGAATGTCGTTCGACCGGCACCTTGCCGTGGGCGCCCGGAAGATCGAGCACATATGTCGGGAGCGCAATACCGGACAGGCGGCGGCGGAGTTCGGTCATCAATTGGCGGCCTTGTGCAATTGTCGTGCGGAAGTGAGCCGTGCCGGGCGCGAGGTCGCCGTGATGGAGATAGTATGGTTTGACGCGCAGTTCGACGAGGCGGCGCATCAGGGCTTCGAGCGCATCGGCATTGTCGTTGACGCCTTTGAGCAGCACCGTCTGGCTGATGAGCGGAATGCCCGCATCAACTAGGCGCGAAATTGCGGCGCGCGCCGCGTCCGTCAATTCCTGGGCGTGGTTGGTGTGCAATCCAACGAAGACAGTTTTGCGGGTCGCTTTGAGTGCCTCAATAAGATCGCTTGTCACGCGATCCGGATCGACGATCGGCACGCGTGTGTGCCAGCGCAAAACCTTGACGTGCGGAATATCCGAAAGGGCTTCGGTGATGTCGCGGATGCGCCGCGCCGACAGAACGAATGGGTCGCCGCCAGTGAGAATGACTTCCCAGATCGCGGGTGTCTCAGAGATGTATCGAAGCGCCGACGCGAGATCGTCGGCAGAGAGCGTTTCGCCGTTTTGGGGACCGACCATCTCGCGGCGGAAGCAAAAGCGGCAGTAGACCGGGCAGACACTCGCGATCTTCAGCAGCACGCGGTCGGCGTAGCGGTGGACGACGCCAGGCGCAGGGCTTTTGAGGCGGTCTCCAATTGGATCGCCGTGCTCGTTCGGATGCAAGTCGAGTTCACGCGCGCTCGGGATGAATTGGCGTGCGAGGGGATCGTCGGGAGCCGAACGATCGATAGCGTTGGCGACGGCGGGCGTCACGGCGATGGCGTACCGCGCCGCGACGTTGCTCAACGCCTCGCGATCTTCCGCGCTGGCGAATCCCGCGTCGATCAGATCGGCGACCGATGTCAGCTTGCGTTCGATCAGCGTCATTTGGGCGGCCAAACATCCGTGTCGTGATCGGGATGCTGATAGGAGACGAGCGATTGCAGGAATGGTACGGCGTTCGGGTCTTCGAGCGTTCCGTGCCGCGGCAGATGGGGAATGTCGCGCGCATAGGGAAGCTCGGCTTCGACGCCCCACTGAATTTTCGGAACGATGTTGGCTGGAACGTCGAAAGCGCCGATGGCGATGGCGACGCCGTCGGGCGCTTCATATGTCAACGGTGTGCCGCAGTCGGCGCAGAAGCCACGCGCGGCAGCATTCGACGATTGAAATTTCTTCGGTTCGCCGCGCGTCCAAACCAACTTCGCGTCGCGCAGACTGACGAGCGGCGCATAAAAGCTGCCGAATGCTTTCTGGCACATGCGGCAATGGCAGACTGAAGCGTCGCCAAGCGCTCCCTCGACGCGGAAGCGGATCGCGCCGCATTGGCATCCGCCGGTGTGGATTTCTTGGCTCATCACTTTCTACTCGCTTCTTTCGGGAAAAGGCGTCCATAGCACTTGATCGATCCGCTCGGCGCCGGTCGCAAGCATGACGAGGCGGTCGAAGCCTAGCGCGCAGCCTGACGCCGGTGGCATATGGCTGAGGGCCGAAAGGAAATCCTCGTCGATTGGATAGCGTTCGCCGTAAATGCGTTCTTTCTCCGCCATCGACGTTTCGAACCGGCGGCGCTGTTCGGCGGCATCGGTCAATTCGCCGAAGCCGTTCGCGAGTTCGACGCCGCAGGCGAACAGCTCGAAGCGTTCCGCGACGTCGGGGTTGTTCGGAACGGGACGGGCGAGGGCGGCTTCAGCGACGGGATATTCGTAGAGGATTGTCGGCGATGGCGAGCCCAAGGCGTCGTCGATCTTCTCGACAAGAACGCGGCTGAAGATATCGGACCAGGTATCGTCGGCGGCAATGTTGATGCCGGCGGCTTTGGCTTCAGAAGCGAGGCCCGCATGATCGAGGATTTTCCGTGTACCTCTATCCCGCAACGGCATGTTCGCAAGATTTGTAAACGCGTTTTCCAATGTGAGGGTCTGGGGGGGCGCGAGGGGATCGCAGGTCTTGCCACGCAAACTCCACTCGGCGCGGCCAGATGTCTCGCAAGCGATCTTCAGAATGGCGGCGCAGTCGTCCCAGAGCGCCTCGTACGGCTCATTGGCCCTGTACCATTCGAGCATGGTGAATTCGGGGCTGTGCAAGGCGCCGTGTTCGCGGTTGCGAAAGGCCGGGCTGAACGCAAATATTTTCGTTTCGCCCGCCGCCAAGATCTTTTTCATCGCAAGCTCGGGCGATGTGTGCAGATAAAGTTCATGCCGGCAAAGGTCGGTGCCGATCCTTTCTGTGCGAAAGGCGTGCAAATGCGTCTCGTTTCCGGGCGAAATCTGCAGCAGGCCCGGCTCGACCTCAGTGAAGCCTTGCGAAAGAAACCAAGTCCTTATCGCCGCCTTGATGCGGCCGCGGCCAACGAGAAATGGGCGGCGGTCGGCGTGGCGTTCTGGGCTCCACCAGGGAGAAAGCTTAGGCATGCTTGTAATTTGGGCGTTCGGGACAGGGTTGCCGCACTTGGCGGCAAGGGGCTAAGCGGGTATGGAGACGCGACAGATTCCCTGAAGGCTTCCGCCGTTTGGCCGCCCATGAGGCGGCCGCAGCGCTTGGATTAAGATCGGAGACTACCGTGGTGAAGGTTATTGCAAGCTCGGTCCGCAAAGGCAATGTGCTCGACCTGGACGGCAAGCTTGCCGTTGTGATGCACGCGGAAAACATTCATCCGGGTAAGGGCACGCCTGTCACGCATCTTGAAATGCGGCGCATCGCGGATGGCGTGAAGGTTACCGAGCGCTACCGGACCACGGATCAGGTCGAGCGCGCCTATCTCGACGAGAAAGACTTCAACTTCCTCTACGAAGACGACATGGGCTACAACTTCATGCAGCCCGAGACCTTCGATCAGATCACCATTCCGAAGGACGTTCTCGGCGATCAGGGGCAGTGGTTGCAGGAAGGCATGACGTGCCTCGTGGCGCTGTTCGAAGAAAATCCCATTTCTGTCGAACTGCCGCAGCGCGTGACGTTCGAGATCGTCGAAGCCGATCCGGTCGTCAAAGGCCAGACGGCGTCGTCGTCTTACAAGCCCGCAAAACTTTCGAACGGTGCCCGCGTGATGGTCCCGCCGCACATCGGCGCCGGAACCCGCGTCGTCGTCATGACTGAAGACGGATCCTACGTCGAACGCGCGAAGGACTGAGTGGTGCCCCCTCTCCTTTCGGGAGAGGGGTGTTCTATGCGGCGCGCGTAGTAAGCTGCGCTGCGCGTTGCGGTTCGACTTCCTCGCAGATGACCTTGAACTCCGCGAGATAGTGCTGTCCGAATGACGTGACCATCGCAACGTCGGCGGCATCGCGACCGCGTGCGATGACGATGCGGCCCGTGCGCGGCTTGTTGTGGCGGGCATCGAAGGTGACCCAGCGATTGTCGATATATGCTTCGAACCAGGCGCTGAAGTCCATCGGCGCCGGATCGAGCGGTACGCCGATATCGCCCAGATAGCCGTTGACGTAGGCTGCCGGAATATTGAGGCAGCGGCAGAACGCGATCGCGAGATGCGCGAAGTCGCGGCAGACGCCGGTGCGCTCTTTGTAGGCTTCGAACGCCGTGCGTGTGGAGCGCGCTGCCTGATAGTCGAATTTGATCTGATCGTGCACGAAATTGCAGATGGCCTTCACGCGGGCGTAGCCGGGCGGCACGTTACCGAAGAGCTGCCACGCGATTTGCGTGAGTTCATCGGTTTCGCAGTAGCGGCTGCCGCCGAGGAAGTGCATCGCGTAGTTGGGCAGATCCGCGACCGGGATTTCGCGGGCGTTGACCGGGGCTTCTTCAAGCTCTCCGGAATCGCGCACGACGGCGCGATAGCTGAGCTTAAGCCGGCCGGCTGGCGCGATAAGCCGTTGCGTGCGGTTGCCGTAGAGATCGAGTCCACGTTCGATGGCGATATCAGGAACGTTTACCGCATCCTCGTAAAGGATGTCGCGACGGCGGTTTGCCTGGACATCGAGAAGAAGCAGAAGCGGGGTCGGCGCGGAGAGTTGAAGGCCGATATCGTATCCGACATGAATGAGCATATTCCACGACCTCGCGACAAAAACATTTCACAGAAAACGTCACGCCGCCATTGAATGTTCCCAGAATAAAACTTTTGAATTTGAATGATTATTGCGCAGAAAAGCCGTCGCGTCCAAGTTTATCGGATAAACCAGTGGCGCGAGTTCAACTTTAGTCGCGAATTACAGGCCGTATTGATCCGCCGCTGGGAGATATTCTCTGCACGCGGTCAGATATCCAGACGCAACACTTTGACAGGCGTTCCGGCGGCAAGGGCGGGTGCGTCCGCGGGGATGACGACAAGACAGTTCGCGCGCTGAAGAGATTTGACCAGTCCGCTGTCCTGGCTCTTGAATGGCGTTACCCGTCCTGTTCCGGTCGTCAGGTCGAGGAGGCCGCGCATGTAATGTTCGCGCGGACCGTTGGCGGGAATAGCTTCGGCGAGAACGGCGTCGACCGATTCAAACGGCGTCTCGCGTCCGAGAAGACGCCCGATGAGCGGCACTAGAAAGACGCGCGCGCAGATCATCGCCGAAACCGGGTTGCCCGGCAGGCCGAGGCAATACTGCAATTTTCCGTTCGGGTGGCGCGATCCGAAGAAGAGCGGCTTTCCCGGACGCATCGCGATCTTATAAAAATCGAGCTTGGCTCCGGCTTTCTCCAGCGCTGGGCGGACGAGGTCGTGATCGCCGACCGATGCGCCGCCGCTCGTGACGAGAATGTCGGCGCCTTCGCCCGCTGCGATGAATTCATCGAGCGAGGTCATGGTATCGCGCGCGATGCCGAGGAAGCGGGCTTCTCCGCCAGCGGCTTCGACGACGGCCGAAAGCCCATAAGCGTTCGAGCCCGAAATTTGTCCGGGACCTAAGGGCGTTCCGGGGGTAACGAGTTCATCGCCGGTCGAAAGGATGGCGACGACAGGCTTACGGATGACAGGCAGTTCGCCATAGCCGCATGACGCGGAAATCAGGACATCACGTGCCGTCAGTCGGCGACCCGGCTCGATGAGACGCTCGCCCTTGGCAAAGTCCTGGCCCCTCCATCGGATATTGGCGCCACGTGCGGCCGCTTCCAAGACGGTGACGGCGGCGCCGGATGCGGTGACGTTTTCCTGGATGACGATCGTGTCGGCGTCGTCCGGCACCCGTCCGCCGGTGAAGATGCGAACGGCCTCGCCTTTGCCGAGCGTGCCGGTGAAGGGACGCCCCGCGCCGGATTCGCCGATCACCGTCAAAGTGGCGGGGACTGTCGCGACGTCGTCCGCAAGCACGGCATAGCCGTCCATGGCGGATGCGTCGAAGGGCGGGTTGTCGACGTTCGACGTTACGGGGCTGGCCAGGGTGCGGCCGCGGGCATGGAGCAGGCCGACGGATTGCGATGGAAGCGTTGCGGCGCTTGCCAGAATTCGATTCAACGCTTCGGAAACAGGTAGAAGCGCCATGTATTACTTGCCTTCGGGCCGCTCGCCTGCACGATAGACGCCGGATTTTCCGCCGTCTTTCTCCACCAACCTCACGCCTTCGATCGTCATCGCTTTGTCGGCGGCCTTGAGCATGTCGTAGAGGGTCAGGCAGGCGATCGAAACAGCGGTCAGCGCTTCCATCTCGACGCCGGTCTGGCTTGAAACTTTTACCTCCGCCGTGACGCGAATGCCGGGCGGGGAGTGCGAGAGCGTGAAGTCGACCGTCGCTTTGGTGATTGCGAGGGAATGGCAAAGTGGGATCAGTTCATGGGTGCGCTTGGCTGCCATGATGCCGGCGATGCGTGCGGCGCCGATCACATCGCCCTTTTTGGCTTCGCCAGTTTCGACAAGTGCGAGCGTGGCGGGGCGCATCGATACGAAGCCCTCGGCGACAGCGCGGCGAGCGGTAAAGCCCTTCTCCGACACGTCGACCATTCGGGCTTCGCCGTTTTCATTGATGTGCGAGAGCTTGCTCATGACGCGCGCAACGGTTGGAGCAAGGCTTTCGTCGCGGCGGTAACGTCGGGCTGACGCATCAGGCTTTCACCGACCAGGAACGTATCGACGCCAGCTCTTGAAAGGCGCGCGATGTCGGCGGGCGTGAAGATGCCGCTCTCACCGATGACGATGCGGTCGGACGGGATCTGCGACGCAAGTTCCTCCGTCGTGTCGAGCTTGACCTCGAAGGTCTTGAGATTGCGATTGTTGATGCCGACAAGGCGGCAGTTGAGTTTCAGGGCGCGCTCAAGTTCGGCAGCGTTGTGAACCTCGGCGATGGCGTCCATCTCCCAATCTTTCGCGGCGTTGGCGAGGTCGCGGGCCGTCGCGTCATCGACTTCGGCAAGAATGATGAGGATGCAATCAGCGCCCCAGGCGCGGGCTTCGGCGACCTGATAGGTGTCGATCATGAAGTCCTTGCGTAGGACGGGAAGGGAGACCGCTTCGCGGGCGGCCGTTAGAAATTCGGGAGCGCCCTGGAACGACGGGCGATCGGTGAGCACAGACAGGCATGCGGCACCGCCCGCTTCATATGCCATGGCGAGTGCAGGCGGGTCGAAGTCGGCGCGGATCAGGCCCCTCGACGGCGAAGCCTTTTTGATTTCCGCGATGAGAGCCGGTTTCTTCTGCGCGTGCCGGGTGTCGATAGCACCGGCAAACGAGCGGACCTTCGGCGCGGAACGGGCATATTCTGCGATGACACGCAGCGGCTTCAACTTCTTCGCGAGGGCGATTTCCTCGCGTTTGTAAGCCGTGATTTTGTCGAGGATGTCAGCCATCGATCACACCCGTTCGTTCGTCACCGCCACGAGGCGGTCGAGGGCGCGTGCGGCGCGCCCGCTGTCGATCGAAGCTTCGGCTTTCTCGATGCCGTCCGCCAAGCCGTCAGCTTTACCAGCAACAATGAGAGCGGCTGCCGAATTCAAAAGCACGATGTCCCGGTAGGGGCCCGGTTCTCCGTGAAGCAAATCGTGAATGGCCGCCGCATTTGTTGCGGCATCGCCGCCTTTCAGCTCTTCGATGCTGCTGCGCTTGAGGCCGGTGTCTTCGGGCGTCAGGTCGAACGCGAAGATGTCGCCGTCTTTCAATTCCGCGACGTGGGTGACTCCTGTGGTCGTGAGCTCATCCATGCCGTCGGCGCCGTGGACGACCCAGGCGTGAACGGAGCCGAGCTTACGCAGAACTTCGGCGATCGGCTCAACGAGTTTGCGGTCGTAGACGCCGAGGACCTGACGCGTCGCCTGGGCGGGATTGCAGAGGGGGCCGAGGAGGTTGAGGATCGTCCGTAGGCCGAGATCGGCGCGGACCGGCGCCCAGGCTTTGAAGGCCGGATGATAGAGGGGCGCCCAGAGAAAGCCGACGCCCGCGTCGGCGATGGCGCGCGAGACGATGACGGGCGGCACGTCGAGTTTGACGCCAAGCGCGGAGAGAACATCCGACGCTCCGGAAAGAGACGTCACGGCGCGATTGCCGTGCTTCGCGACGATGGCGCCTGCACCGGCCGCAACGAACGTGGCCGCGGTCGAAATATTATAGGTGCCGCGACTGTCGCCGCCCGTGCCGACGATATCGATGGCGCCGGGCGGCGCGTCGACGGTCGTCATGCGGCTCCGCATGAACTTGGCGGCGCCCGTGATTTCTTCCGTCGTTTCGCCGCGAACGCGGACGCCCATCAGAAAGGCGCCCATCGCAACGGGCGGCGCGATTCCCGACATGAGCAGATCGAGCGCCTGTTGCATACCGTCATCTCCGAGCGTTTCGCCCTCGGCAATGCGATTCATGAGGCGCTTCAGTTCGCGCGCTGGATTGGCGACGGTGGCTGTCGGTGTCACGGGTCAGGCTGCCTTGCGGCTTTTGGGGGCGAGGCCTGCGAGTTCAAGGAAGTTCGCGAGAAGCGCGTGTCCCTGTTCGGAGGCGATGCTTTCCGGGTGGAACTGGACGCCATGTACGGGATGCGACTTGTGCTGCAGCCCCATGATCAAGCCGTCGTCGGTCTCGGCCGTGATCTCGAGGCAATCGGGGAGGGTAGCGCGATCGACGATGAGAGAGTGATAGCGCGTGATCTCGAAGCGCTTCGGCAGGCCCTTGAAAATGCCCTTGCCGGTATTGCTGATGGTTGAGAGCTTGCCGTGCATCGGCGCAGGAGCGCGGATGACGTCCCCACCGTAGGCTTGCCCAATGGCCTGATGGCCGAGGCAGACGCCCAGTAGCGGAATGGTCGGGCCAGCTTTCTTGATGAGGTCGAGGCAAACGCCAGCCTCGTTCGGCGTGCAGGGGCCGGGCGAAAGCACGATGGCCTTCGGCTTCTTGGCGAGCACCTCTTCGGCCGACACCTTGTCGTTGCGAATGACGACGCTTTCGGTCCCCAGCTCGCCCAGATAGTGGACGAGATTATAGGTAAAGCTGTCGTAGTTATCGATCAGGATCAGCATATTGGCCCTTGGTCTGCCGACGTCCGATGTCTGCGCGCTGCCCTTCTAGCAGACCATGGCGGCCGCGCGACATGGAAAAATATGGCGATTGGGTGGCTGCACTTCAACGACAGGCCAATTCGGCCGCGTTCAGGCGCGGTCGCGGGGTGTGACGAAGGCTTCGAGGTGGCCAGAAGCGGGGGCGAGATCGCGCCAGGTGACTTGGGGAAACGAGAACACCGCCAGGGCGGCGGTCGGAAAGCGGTCTTCAAGTTTAGAGATCGATTTCAGGTCGCCCGTGCCGGTGAGAAACAGCGCAAGCCCGTGCATGCCAGGGTTGTGGCCGATCATCAGCACCCTTTTGGTGCCGACGGGGATCGCCTTGAGGCGGCCCAAAAGCGTTTCCTGACTGGTGAGATACAACTGCTCGTCGAACACCACCTCGGCACCCTTAACGAAGGGCGTAATGAGCGCCAGCGTCTCGCGCGTCCGCTTGGCGGATGAGCAGAGAATGAGTTCCGGCGCGAAATTAAGCTCTTTGAGCGTCGCGCCCATCAAGGGGGCGGCGGCTCGTCCGCGCTCGTTCAGCGGCCGATCGAAATCCTCGATGTCGGTCGCGTCCCAGCTCGATTTGGCGTGACGGAGGAGGGCGAGAGAAAGCATTTCGGCCTTGGGCTGGCATTACGCGACGCACGCACCTTATAGCAGGTCAATCGTGCCGTTAAGCGGTAGGCCATAGATTCGCTCGGCCCTGATGACAAGGTCCATATCATCCATGGATTATCTATTGGCACCGCTTTTTTGGGTTCTCGGTCTGATCGCCAGCATTGTCTGGTGGGTGATCGTGCAAATTTTATGGATCGTGCTGTGGCTACTGCTGCCGCTGGCCATCTTCGCTTTCGTCGTCTTGCGCGTGTCTGAGAAGGTCCTCGGGCAAGGGAGGGTGAGAGCCTGGGTTACGGCGCGGACGCAAAAATACGGATCGGCGGCGTCGAAGCGGATGCAGCGCTGGCTGTTCGCGCTCGGCGTTCTGCCAATCCGGGTGCTGTTCTGGTTTCCGATCTTCGCGCTTTGGCACAGTTTCGTCAGCCTGCTTTGGCGTCCGAAATGGTCTCCGTGGCAGCGGGCGTGGGCAAAGCGCTGGCGGGCAGAAGTGACGCCGAAAAAAACCGGCTGATCTGCCGGACGTCAGTTGCCAGAACGGGGAGCGTTCGATGATGAGCGCGAGGCGAAGCGCATGGCTTCCTCGGCGGCGCGGACGACGGCCTTCGCTTTATTGATGCATTCCTGCTGTTCGTTCTCGGGGATGCTGTCGTGAACGATGCCGGCGCCTGCTTGAACGTGGATCATGCCATCCTTCAGAATGGCCGTTCGCAGGACGATGCAGGTATCCATTTCGCCGTTCGCCGAGAAGTAACCGACGCAGCCCGCGTAGGGTCCACGCTTGGCTTTTTCGAGTTCGGCGATGACCTCCATGGCGCGGACTTTCGGAGCGCCCGAAACCGTTCCAGCGGGGAAGCCCGCCATCAGCGCATCGATGGCATCGTAATTTTTCTCGTCGAGCTTGCCGATCACGTTCGAGACGATGTGCATAACGTGGCTGTAGCGCTCGACGATGAACTTGTCGGTGACGGTTACGGTGCCGGGCTCCGAGACGCGGCCGACGTCGTTGCGGCCGAGGTCGAGCAGCATGAGATGCTCGGAGCGCTCTTTCGGGTCCGCAAGCAATGCCGCCGCGAGCGCCTTGTCTTCGGCTTCCGTCGCGCCGCGTCCGGTCGTGCCGGCGATGGGGCGAATGGTGACGACCCCGTCGCGCGCGCGAACGAGAATTTCAGGCGACGATCCGACGAGTTGAAAATCACCGAAATCGAGATGGAACAGAAATGGCGACGGGTTGAGACGGCGGAGCGCGCGATACAGCGCGAACGACGGCAATTCGAACGGCGCGGAGAAGCGCTGGGACAGCACGACCTGGAAGATGTCGCCGGCCTTGATGTATTCCTTGGCCTTGGCGACCATCGTCATGTAGTCGGCGGGCCGCGTGTTCGATTGCGGCTCTCGCATCGCCCGGGGCGCGGATAGCGCCGACGGAGCGTGCGGCAGGGGTGCATCGAGCCGAGCGATTGTCGAGGCGATGCGCGACAACGCGGCGGCGTAGGCGTCTTCGGCTGGGATATCCGGATGCGGGCGCACCGGCGTCACGACGATCATCTCGTCTTTGACGTTGTCGAAGATCAGCATCAACGTCGGGCGGATGAGGATCGCATCGGGGACGCCGAGCGCGTCGGGCGTCATCTCGGGCAGATTTTCGATGAGCCGGACGGTGTCGTAGCCCATGTAGCCGAAAATCCCGGCGGCCATCGGCGGCAAGGTTTCCGGCAGAGCGATCGCGCTTTCTTCAAGTAGATTGCGCAACGATTGCAGGGTTGGCCGGTCGTCGCGTTGATAGGCGTCCGGATTGGCCTCGGGTGAGCTGTTGATCTCCGCCGTATCGCCGCTCGCTTTCCAGATCAGATCCGGGGCGAAGCCGATGACCGAATAGCGACCTCGCGCGGAACCGCCTTCGATGGATTCGAGCAGGAAGCTCATCGGGCGTCGGTCGGCGAGTTTCAGGAAGGCGGAGACCGGCGTTTCGAGATCGGCAATAAGCCGAGTCCAGACGACCTGAGATTTGCCCTCGTCGTAAACCCGCGCGAATTCGTCGGCGGGCGGGCAGATTTCCGTTGCGGGCAGGTCCGTCGGGGCGCTCACGTCAATCTCACTCGTCGCTAACGCCAATCGCGGATTTCAGCTCAGCATCGTTGACGGAGGTGCCGAGGCGCTTTTTCAAGGCATCGGTATACTCCGTCAGTGTCTGGTTCGCGAGTTCTTGCTGAAGCTGAGTGTTCAGCTCATCCGTCTCGGTCAAGGACGGCGCCGGGGCCGGAATGACGTCGGCAACCTTGAAGACGATTTCAGTCGTATTGTCGGGTGACGGCCCATAACCCGCCTTGTCCTTCGGCAAAGCGAACGCCTGCGTGACGACGCTTTGCGAAATGCTTTGCGGAATGGTTTTGCGGGTAATCGGTTCGGTCTTCTCGACCTTGTTTTTCGCTTCCGCTTCAATGGCGGTCATCGGTTCGCCAGCGTTGACGCGGGCGGCAAGTTTTTTCGCAAGCTCGTCGATCAGGCGATGGCGCTCAGCGGTGATGTAGTCGTCCTTCACCTGATCCTTCACCAGGTCGAAGGCCTTCTGCTTCGGCGCGTCGGTCGAGAGCACGTTCACCCAGGCGAAACCATTGTCGCCAAGCTCGATGCCCGCGTCGTCGCTGCTGCTGTCGGGAGCGAACGCGCGCGAGACAATCTTGCGCAGATCCGGCGTCTCCATCACGGGCTTGCCGTCCGGTCCGAGGCCCGTCGAATCCGTCGCCGGGACCTCGTTGAACGACAGCTTCATGCTGTCGGCGATTTCCTTCAACGATTTGCCGGCGATGCGGTTGTCTTCGATTTCATCATGCTTGTTTGAAAGCGCGGACTTCGCCTTTTCGGTCGCGAGCTTATCGCGGACCTGATCTTTGACGTCGGCGAGAGTACGGATCACGCCCGGTTCGATTTGGGTGACGCGCAGGATGACCGTCGCAAAGCGGCCGTCGATGACGTCGGAATATTTGTCTTTCTCAAGCGAAAAGGCGACGTCGGCGACTTTCGGGTCGATCAGTGCCGTCTTCGTGACCAGGCCGAGATCGACGTCGCTATCCTTAGCGCCAACGTCCTTCGCGATATCGCCGAATGTTTTCGAGCCGTCGCGGAGCGCTTTCAGCGAAGCTTCCGCCGTCGCCTTGTCTTTGAACGCGATCTGCTGAATGCGCCGTTCTTCGGGGGTGTCGTAGCTCGCTTTCGCTGCCTCATAGGCCTTCGCGATTTCGTCGTCGGTGATGTTCGTCTGCTTCTTGAGATCGTCGATGCCGAGCGTGAGCACCTGTATCTTGCGATACTCAGGCGTCATGTATTTGGCCTTGTCCTTGTCGTAGAGTTCCTTGAGTTTGGCGTCCGTCGGGTCGGCCACGGTGACGGCGTCGGGATCGACCTTGACCCACTCGATGACGCGCTTTTCCTCGTTATAGGCGTGCATCAGATCGAAGAGCGGCTTGGGAATCGTCTGGCCCGAAATAAATGAGCGGATGATCGCCGCGCGCAGTTCGTCCTTGCGGCGAAGGTCGAGGAACCCCTTCTCGCTGATGCCGATCTGGTTCAACAGACCGTCGAAATTCGGTTTCGAGAATTTGCCGTCGATCTGGAAGTCGGGATCGGCCTGCACACCTTCGACGAGCGTCTTGTCGGACACCGCGAGGCCAAGCTGATTGGCGTGCGATTCGACGGCGGCGCCAGCAATGAGCTGCGCGAGAACGCGGCGATCGAGGCCGAAGGCGTGGCCCTGCTCGGCGGTGATGCGCTGCTTCGCCTGCTGCGAGAACCGGTCCAGTTCCTGTTGATAGGCGCGGCGGAATTCTTCATCCGTGATCGGGGTTCCGCCGACCTTGGCGACCGCGCCGCGGCCCCAGCCCGTGAACACGTCATGGACGCCCCAGATGCCGAAGCTCAGAACGAGCAGTCCGAACAGCAGCTTGGCGACCCGGGTTTGGGCGCCGCGTCTGAGAGCTTCAAGCATGGATAATGACGTCCCGTTGATGGAAGCGTGACGCTGGCGTGCTGGAGGCCTAGGGTCGACGAGCTTCGGATGGCAATGCCCGCGTGGGGCGGGTTAGTTCGCGTGATATGAAGCCCAGGCCGTTTCGGATTGCAAGGGTGCCTAGGATGAGGTTACGGAGTGTTCACCGCGGTGAGCTTCTGGGGAAGGCATGTTCGTGTCCGCAAAACGAGGGACGGCATGGGGATAGCAGGACGCAAGATTCGGCCCCTGGTGGCGGGAAACTGGAAGATGAACGGCGATAAGGCCAGCCTCGCTGAGGCGGAGGCCGTACGTGACGCGCTTTTAGGGCCATTCGCGTCGCTTGCTGCTGACGTCATGATTGCGCCGCCGGTGACCCTACTGGCGGGCTTTGCGGCAGCTCTCGGCGGCGGGCCGGTGTTGCTCGCGGGCCAGGACTGTCACCCCAGGCCGTGCGGGGCGCATACCGGCGATATAGCCGCCGAAATGCTGAAGGAATCTGGTGCTTCGGCCGTCATCGTCGGGCATTCCGAGCGCCGCGCCGATCACGGCGAGACGAATGCCGAGGTCAGGGCGAAGGCCGAGGCGGCCCATCGTGCGGGCATCGGGGCGATTGTTTGCATTGGCGAGACCAAAGACGAGCGGATCGCCGGTTTGACGCTCGACGTCGTGCGCAGACAACTTAAAGAGTCCATGCCGGAGATATCGACGGCGGCGAATACCGTCCTCGCCTATGAGCCGGTATGGGCAATCGGTACCGGCCTCACGCCGACGGCCGAGGACGTGAAAGATGTTCACGCCGCGATTCGCGACGTACTCGTCGATCTGTTCGGTATGGAGGGTGATAAAATGCGCATCCTCTACGGCGGGTCGGTGAAGCCGGACAATGCGGCGGTCTTAATGGCCGTGGAAAACGTCGATGGTGCGCTTGTCGGCGGCGCGAGCCTGAAGGCGAGTGATTTTCTCGCCATAGTTCGAACCTATGTGGGTGAGTGATGTCATTGCCTCGCCGAGCCATTCTGATCGCCGTGGTTTGCCTCGCGCCGTTTAACGCCTGGGCGACGGACGCGAAGATCGACGCTGATACCTGCACGACACTGAGGCTTGAGCAGATCAAGTTCCGCCAATCGGGCATCCTCGACGATATGAGCAAGGGAGCCGTCTGGGCGAAGGCCAATCTCTCGGCCGACCGACTGCGAGAGATCGAACATTACCTCCAGCTCGACGAGCAGGTGCAGTTCGGTTGCCGGGATGCGAAGCTCTCGGCGGAGGCGAAGCGGGCCAGCGAGGCGGCCGCGCGCATCGAGTTGAATTCCGACGCCGATCCGACCGCGCCGATCGCGAACGATCCCCCTAAGCCAGGAGCGGCTGCCAAAGCGCCCGACGGCAAAAAGGCCGTGCCGGAGAAAGCAGCGAAAAAGAAGACCAAGCCGTCCGATCCCAAGGCCCACAACAAGAAATCCGCCAAGGTGTCGAAAGCCGATGAGTCGAGCGCCGAGCCTGCTCCGCAGCCTCCGGTTGTCATGCAGTCGCAGGACGAACAGAGTTCGGCCGTGGCTGCAGGACATTCCGAAGAGTCGGCGGCGCCGTCGCTGCCGGCATTCGGGCTGGGGTTCGGAGAGACGACGGTTTTGCCGCACGCAGGGCCTTGAATCGGCGCGAATTCCTCCCATCCTGTTCATGCGACAGCTTGGTCACGAGAACAGCTTGGTTTTGAGGGCTGGTTCGGTGCGTGAGGGTGGTGTATAGCGCGTCGCTTGCTGGGGACTTTAGACCCAGGCTTTTTGGAACCGGAATTTCATGGCTACCGTACTTCTCGTCATTCATCTGATGATCGCCGCCAGCCTGGTTGGTGTCGTTTTGCTGCAGAAATCAGAGGGCGGCGCCCTCGGAATTGGCGGCGGCGGTGGCGGTGGGTTTCTGACGGGACGCGGTACGGCGAACCTCCTGACGCGGACGACGGCGGGCCTGGCGGCGGCCTTCTTCACGACGAGTATCTTATTGACAGTGCTCGCCAATCACTCGGCGCAGCGTGGCTCGGCGTTTGACAGCTTTCCGGGTGCGGCGGCTCCGGCGAATGGATCGGCACCGGCTTCCGGCACGGCGCCGAAGTCTGAACCCGGTCGCGGCGGCATCCTCGACAAGCTTGAGACGCCGCACGCCCCGCTCGTTCCGCAGAACCAGTAGTCCAGCTCGCGCACATTTTATGTGCGCGGCCTGAAACTGTGGTCTTCGAGGCCCTGGACCCCCGGCACGTTCCCTGCAAATGTGTGGGCGTCTGGGGGACCAATATCATGGCAAATACCGGCTTGGGTAATCACAGGGCTCAACGGCGAATTGGACGGGTTTCAGCGCGAGTCGCCGCATCGGGGGTTGTCTTGTCCCTCGCGGGCTGCGGCGCCAGCCTCGGCGATTTGACGACTGCGTCGGTCACGAACTATCAGCAAGCAAATCTGTTCGCTCCGGCGGGATACAACATTTCCGCCAACGGGGACGGCAGCATCCATGTGACGGCGGCCGGCTCTCCGGGCACGCCGACAGACCGGCTGACCAAGATCGCGATGGCCGCCGCTGCCGACTACGGCAACGAACAGCATCAAAAGACGTTTACCGCAACGCCGCCGCAGACGTCGTTCAAATGCGGAAAAACGAAGGCTGTCGATAAAGGCAAGGAGTTCGCCATCAAGCCGATCGATCTGAGGGTCGTTTCGATCGACGTGACCTACGGGCGGGATGGCATAGCGCCGGCGGCACGCAACTCGCGCGAGACGGCAGAGCAATTGAAGTCCGAACTCACATCCGACAAGGTTCCGCCGGATGTGCAGGCTGCTGCAACCCAGGAAGTCGCCCAACAGTGCGGCCGAACGTAGCTCGTTTGTTTCACTTCTGAGCGTTGCGACGTTTTCTATTGGGAAGGTGCAAAAAAACCGCTTCCGAATCCGGGGGTGGCTGTGCCAGAACCAAGGCCCATGCAGCGGTATATCTTCATCACCGGCGGCGTGGTCTCCTCTCTCGGCAAAGGCCTCGCGTCAGCCGCCCTTGGCGCGCTTCTTCAGGCACGCGGCTATTCGGTTCGGCTCAAGAAACTTGACCCCTACCTGAATGTCGATCCCGGGACCATGAGCCCCTATCAGCACGGCGAGGTTTTCGTCACCGATGACGGTGCCGAGACGGACCTCGACCTTGGCCATTATGAGCGTTTCACCGGCGTGCCGGCGAAGCGGTCGGACAACGTCACGACCGGGCGCATCTATCAGGACATCCTCGCGAAAGAGCGTCGCGGCGATTACCTCGGTGGAACCGTGCAGGTCATTCCGCACGTTACCGACGCGATCAAGAATTTCGTCCTGTCGGGGAACGAGGACGTCGACTTCGTCCTCGTCGAAATCGGCGGCACGGTCGGCGACATCGAGGGCCTGCCGTTCTTCGAAGCCATCCGCCAGCTCGGCAACGAGCTGCCGCGCGGGGCGTCCGTCTTCATCCATCTGACGCTGATGCCGTACATTCCGTCGGCAGGCGAATTGAAGACCAAGCCGACGCAGCACTCGGTCAAGGAACTGCGCTCGATCGGCATTCAGCCCGATATCCTGCTTTGCCGTTCGGACCGCGATATTCCGGTCGGCGAGCGTAAGAAGATCGCGCTGTTCTGCAACGTCCGGCCCGAAGCGGTCATCCAGGCCCTCGACGTCGCGTCGATCTACGACGTGCCGCTCGCGTATCACCGCGAAGGGCTCGACCGCGAAGTGCTGCAGGCCTTTGGAATTACTGGAGCGCCGAAGCCCGACCTCGTGCGCTGGGAGACGATTTCGCGCGGCGTCGCGCAGCCGGAAGGCCAGGTCACGATTGCGATCGTCGGAAAATATACCGGTCTCAAGGATGCCTATAAATCGCTGAACGAAGCGCTTGTTCATGGCGGCATCGCCAACCGCGTGAAGGTCAAGCTCGAATGGATCGAGAGCGAAATCTTCGAGCGGGAAGATCCAGCGCCATATCTCGAAGGCGTCAATGGCATTCTCGTGCCGGGCGGTTTCGGGGAGCGCGGGTCGGAAGGCAAGATCCTGGCGGCAAAGTTCGCCCGTGAGCGGCAGGTGCCGTATTTCGGTATTTGCTTTGGCATGCAGATGGCGTGCATCGAGGCGGCGCGCAATCTTGCCGGCATCAAGGACGCGAGTTCGACGGAATTCGGCGAAACGAAAGAGCCGGTCGTCGCGATGATGACGGAGTGGATGCGCGGCAACGAGCTTGAGCAACGCCGTCAGGGCGGGGAACTTGGCGGCACCATGCGGCTCGGCGCCTTCGCTGCGTCGCTTGCCGAAGGCAGCCACATCGCGCGCATTTATAATTCGACCGAGATTTCGGAACGCCACCGCCATCGCTACGAGGTCAACATGCGGTACCGGTCCGATCTGGAGCGGGCGGGGTTGCGTGTTGCCGGGGTGTCGCCGGACGGATTGCTGCCGGAGACGATCGAATATCCGGATCATCCGTGGTTCATCGGCGTGCAGTATCACCCCGAGTTGAAATCGCGGCCCTTCGAACCCCACCCCTTGTTTGCGAGCTTCATCAGCGCGGCGGTGGTGCAGAGCCGGTTGGTTTGAATTCGTCATTCTCGGCGGAGCAGATGCGAACGCCGGGAATCCAGCGGGAAAGTTCTATTGCGATATTGAGCCTTCGGCGCATTTTATGTTGGATCCCCAGCCTTCGCTGGGCTGAGGATGACGTTCTGGCGAGATCACTGTGCTTCGGCAAAAGCCGCCGCTAGCGCCTGGGCGCCCGGCAGTTGCGCTTCCGACTCCATCTTGGCGTCCGTCGCGGCCAGTAGTTTCTCGACCGTATTGTTTCTGATGGCGACGGGGTTGCGCTCGTAGCCGCCGCGCTGGAAGAAATTTGAGGTCGGCACTTTCTTGCGCAGCGTGTCGGACATCGTGACCATATCGAAGCCGGTGCCGTCACCCGTGAGGTTCATCATTTCGAGTTCGGCGGCGGTGAGCGGCGCCGTATAGCCCTTGCGTTTCGCATACGTGGTCGATGTCAGCAGTTTGTGAACCTGCAGCAACGGTCCGACGTCGAGATCGAGGATGAGGGCATGGATTCCAATGCCCTTGTCTGTGGCGGCTAGGCGGCTGTGCGCGGCCCATCGATCCGGCACGCTTTGGCTGAAGGCGATCATCCTCTTGAGGATCGCGATTTTTTCGTCGAGACGTTCGAGGCGAGCGCCATCGGCGTCACGGGCCTTCGCACGCAAGGCCGCGAGGATTTTGTCGCCGACTTCCGCGAGCAGTTCGATGCTGTTCGTCGTGAGAAGCTGATTGTAACCAAGCGCCGTCGAGATGGCGTGCGCGTCCGGCCGATCATACTCAAGGCCCGCCTGCACGGCGTAACCGCCCGAGCCGCCGGATTCAAAGGCATAGATTTTCACGCACTGCTCGGGCGTGAGGCCCGCCGCGAGTGCGGCTTTGGCATAGGCGCGGCGGTAGTCGTCGTCGGTTGCTGGCTGGTCGGGGACGAAGCCGAAATGTTCTCGCGCCTGCTCCAGGAAGTCGGAGACGACCGGGATATATTCGCCGGTCGCGCGCGGCTTTTCCGGATCGACGGGTTTCGGCGGCCCGGAATAGAGGGGCGGTTGTTCGAGAACATAATCGCCTGCCGTCGGCTGTTCGTTATTGCGCTGATTGGCGATGCGCTGCTTTCGCTTCGCGGCGATCAACTCCCAGTAAGGATTGGCGAGTTCGTCATAGGCAGCCCGTGCCTCTGTGTAGACGGCAAGCTTCTGGCGATATTCCGAGATTTGTCGATCGAGATCGTCGTCGGCGTGGGCCGTGACGATCAACGCCGGGAACAGCAACGCCAATGTGCATACGGCCGCGCGTAGATCACGAACGATAATCAGAGAACTGCTCATCGACCGGTCCTTGTTTGCATTTCGTTGGGGCGTGCCCTCTTGCCGCTGCAATCGCGTGGCCTTCTTTGTCCAGCGGGAGACGAGCTTTTCTTATGTTCAGAGCGGATCAATCCCCAGGGGGTTCACATGTTCAGTCGCGATTCACGAGCAGAGACGCGTGCCGAAACTCCGCGGCAAACGGCAACCGTGGCGGCACCACCGAGATTTTCCGGGCCGATGGGAATAGTGTCGAATGGTGCGACGACCGGCTATTCGTCTGTTTCTTCTGACAGGCCAACGTCGATCCTCGGACCTGATATTTCGATCTACGGCGAGCAGCTTATCCTGAAAACCAAAGGTTCGCTGCTGATCCAGGGCCACATCGAGGGAGACGTTCACGGCGAGACCGTGACTGTGGACGATGGCGCGCACGTCAAAGGCGTCATCACCGCGCGGACGATTGCAATCCAGGGCGGCGTCAAGGGCGAGCTTAAGGGCTCGAACGTCATTCTGCATGAGAACTCCGTCGTCGAAGCTAACATCGTGCAGGAAAGACTGACCATCGCTGACGGCGCAAAATTCGAAGGCAGCGTCAAAAAGGCGAAGGACGTGAGTGAAGTCACGCCGGATTTGAGCTGATTTTTCTCGTCGACGGTTGAGATACAAAAATCCCGGCGCACAGGCGCCGGGATCGACTGTCGTTTGATCCCGCTTGGCGGGGAGCCGTCAGGGCGTGGTTGTCGCCGGAGTGGCCGGCGCGGTGACGGCCGGTGTCTCGGTTGTGACGGTCTTCACGTCGAGCGTGAGAATTCCCGTATAGAGCAGGCCGCCGAACACGATGGCGAATACGATCGCGGTCGCGAGCGCGTTCATGACGCGGTTCGAGAACGAGATCAGGTTGCCGACCAGATCGAGGATGAATACGATCACGGCCCCGAGCAGAACGGGTTCAAGCCAAGGATATTTGTCGAACATATTTGTGGTCCTCAGTTCTTTTGTTTATGCCGCCTCCCGAGTCGCGGCTTACGAATTTGCCTTAGCACGTCCATCGGACGATGGACGTGGCGACGGCCTTTCCTTGGATCATGAGGAGCGGAACTGACGCCGGGAGGGCACACAGATTTCCGGGGGCTTTTTGGCCCGTTCGCGGGCAGACGATGGAGGCGACACGTGCCCTGCGCTGGGCTGCAAAATACTGCCGGGCGGTCAGAGACTGAAATAGATATGAGATTCAGCTATCGTGAGAAATGAAACGATATAACGCTTCACCATTTCGTGATCACGAAAAGTTTGAAACACGTTAGCGAAAAGAGATTGGAATTTTGGCAGTTATCTAACTAAGTCAATGTGGAACAGGGAAAACCTGTCGGAATTCTAGGAGGACACACCATGAAAGTCTGGACAAAGCCCGCAGTTCGCGAGCAGGAAGTTGGTCTTGAGGTCACGAGCTATCTCCCGGCCGAGATCGACCTGATCTAACGAATTCGAACCTTTGTGTTCCGAAATGGCGGCCTTTGGCCGCCGTTTTTGTTTGGGGAAGCCGGCGAGGGGAGTCGCGACGGGCGTTCGCCGCCGCTATAAGCTTTGCCTATGACTCAGCATGAAACCTTGAAGCCTGCCGCGCAGGTCCGTGTTCGCGACGTTCTATTCGCGAACGATGCGCCTATCGCCGTTCTCGCCGGTCCCTGCCAGATGGAAAGCCGGGCACACGCGCTGGAGATGGCAGCGGCGCTGAGCGAGATTTCCAAAAAGCTCGGGTTCGGCCTCGTCTACAAATCGTCCTTCGACAAGGCCAACCGAACCTCGCTGACGGGGCGTCGCGGGATTGGGTTCGAGGCGGCGCTGCCCATCTTTGCCGAAATTCGCGAGACGTTCGGGCTGCCCGTCGTCACGGACGTTCATGAGGCTGCGCAATGCGCGCCTCTCGCGGACGTGGTGGACGTGCTGCAGATTCCGGCGTTCCTTTGCCGGCAGACGGATCTTCTCGTCGCCGCCGCGATGACGGGCCGGGTCGTGAAAATCAAGAAGGGCCAGTTTCTAGCGCCCTGGGACATGAAGAATGTCGTCGCCAAGGTGACGGGCTCGGGCAATCCGAACGTGCTCGTCACGGAGCGCGGATCGAGCTTCGGCTACAATACGCTTATCGTCGACATGCGGGCGCTGCCGCAGATGGCAGAGACCGGCGCCCCGGTGATTTTCGACGCGACGCACGCCGTACAGCAGCCGGGCGGACAGGGAACATCGTCCGGCGGCGATCGCAGGTTTGTGCCGGTGCTGGCGCGGGCCGCCGTCGCGGTCGGTGTCGCGGGTCTCTTCATCGAGACGCATCAGGATCCCGACCGGGCGCCATCGGACGGTCCGAACATGGTCGCACTCAAGGATTTCGGCGCGCTCATCTCTGAGCTGCAAGCGATCGACACGATCGTCAAAAAGCAAAAGGCCGCGAGCCAGATCTGAAGCTCGCGCCCTTTTGTATGTGCGCAGACGCTGTCAACGCTCGCCCTAGCCGATTCAGGGCAAGTCCGACGTATTGCGTGTCAATTTGTGTGTATCGAATGCGTTCCGTCCGTGCGCCCGGGCGGCATGCTTTTTATTCAGTCGAGACCGTCTTCAGTACTTTTCTTGGTCGTGACACTTCGCGGGTCGTAAAATGTCGTGGTCGTGAAGGGCATTTCCCTCTCGCCGGCGTTTTCGCAAGGACCGTCGCGACCGGTCTCACGTTCGTTTCGGCGAGAGTATTCTTTTTAGACTTTGGCGGACCAGAGCTGCGCTGCCAGTGCATCGACGTGAGCGGTGCTTGCGAGGGCTCCGAATTGTCCGGACTTGCTGACCATAATGCCGGCGACGCAGGCATTCGGGGTGCAGGGGGACGACCCTCTTCCGACATTGATGGCGGCAATCGCCATCGACGTCATGAACAGGCTCATTGTCGAGATGCAGGAAACGTAGGCAAGGGCACGCGAAACAAGTTCATAGCGCATAGTCAACCTCACAACGCGAGACTAGGGATGACGACACTTCCACTTGCAATGTTGGCTTCGGACCGGGCGAGCCCAGAGACGAGAGCCGATAGATTGAGAATGCGTCAACCTTGGTTAAGGATGCGTTAAGGCTAACGAAGCGTGAATAAATAAATCGAGCGGCGCATTGGATTTGCGCCGCCCGCGGAGAGACGATCAATTCGGTTTGATAGCGCTTAGCTCTTCATCTCAGCGCGAATGGCGCGAGCGATGGCGCCGGCACGCTCGTCTATGAGCTGCGGGATTTCGCAGGCGATCGGGATGTTCGCCTGCTTCTCCTGGAAGGTGCGGACCTCCCACTTGTATTTTTCTTCCTTGCTCGAGAGTTTCGAAATTTCACCGGCGGGACCGCTGGATTCGTCGGTCAGGCCCATCTCGTTCTCGGGCGGAAGCTCGATTCCTTCCTTTTCGATTTCCTGCGAGCGCTCCATCTGGCGCTTGTGGAAGCGTTCGATGCCCGACATGACGATTTTGCGATCATCATTGGTGCGCGACAGGACGGCGGAAAATAGTTCGGTCAGTTTCGCATCGTGCGTGTCGGCGGGAAGACTGGCTGCATATTTCTTGATCGCGGCTTCGGCATCTTCTTCCTTGACGCGGCGCGAGATCAGATATTGCGAGAGCTTTCTGATTGCCTCATCGCTATGCCAGCTGCTCGTATCGGTTATCGCCGGGCCGTCCCAGATCGTAGCTGCGGTTAGGACGGGAACTTTCCGGTAGACGCAAGGCCATTCGGCTTTGTCGGGCTCATCGGCGAACGACGGCGACGCGGCCCAGCTGAGCGGCGCCAGAACGATAATCGCTGCTTGCAGGGTGGCGCGACGGAAGACGTTTTTCATCATGTCCATTTTTAAACCTCAGGCTGCTCCTCCGGGGCCGCCGCGCCGAGCGATCAACCCCTTCGATGGATTGTAAGCAAAAACCGCCGCGGCGAGGAACGTGACCGTGCAGCCGACGACCACCGCGAGTGAAACCGTATCGATCTGTCCATAAAGGCCAAAGCGGATGAGTTCCACCGCATAAGTGAACGGATTGAGACGGCAGATCTCAAAAAGCGCCGGACTGCCCTCGCGGATTCGCCACAGCGGATAGAGGGCGGACGAGGCAAAGAACATCGGGAAGATGACGAAATTCATAACGCCCGCGAAGTTTTCGAGTTGCTTAATGACCGACGACATCAGGAGCGCGAGCGAGCCGAGCATCAATCCCGCAAGAACGATCGCGGGGATGACGGTGATATAGCCCGCAAAGGGTTGGATGAAGCTTGGCACGGGGAAAAGCGATGTAACGATCGGATCGGACATCGCCGGAATGACGCCGCCGGACCAGCTTGGCACGTCGTAGAAGGTAAAGAGCTTCACTTCGGTGATCGGCGGCGGCGCGATGCCCCAGAACCACGCGACAAGCATGAAAGCGTAAGCCTGAAGCAGTGCGACCGAGACACCGCCAAGCAGCTTCGAGAGGAGCAGGAACGACCTAGGGAACGGGCTGACGAGCAACGTCCGCATCGTGCCGGTTTCGCGGTCGTAAACCATGGAAAGCGACGACTGCATGGCGTTGAAGAGCAGAATCATCGCGATCAATCCCGGCGCGATGAACTCCTCGTAAAGAACGTAGGTTTCGTAGGGCGGGATGATCGAAATGCCGAGTGTCTGGCGGAAGCCCGCCGCGAAAATGAAAAGCCAAATCAGCGGGCGCACGAGCGCCGACAAAAACCGCTCGCGCTGATGGAGATAACGCAGGATTTCGCGCCAGACGATGCCCTTGAAGCAGGCGAAGTATCCGGCGATGCCGAGGCGGCGGCGGGCGTCGTCGTTGCTTTCATGGTACGTCACCGGGATATCGCCCGGAGATGTTCCGACCGCTTGTGATGACATCAGGCGGCCTCCTCGATTGCGGTTTTCGCGCCGGTCACGGAGCGAAACGCTTCACGCACGCTTGACGTTCCGGTGAGCGTCAGAAGCTGCGGGACCGGCCCGCTATAAAGAGCGACGCCCTTGTGAAGAATAACCACCTGATCGGTCGGTATCACTTCGTCCATCAGATGCGTCGCCCACAAAACGCCGAGACGCTCTCTCGCGACGAGATCGCGGACGATTTTTATGACGCTTTCACGCGAGCCGAGGTCGAGACCAACGGTCGCTTCGTCGAGCAACAGAAGGTCGGGATGGTGCATCATCGAGCGCGCAATCTCGACGCGGCGGACCTGGCCGCCGGAGAGCGCACGGACTTTCTCATTGCCACGGTCGGCAAGTCCGACGAGTTCGAGGGCCTGCTGCGCGCGTCCGGTCGCAGCGCGGCCCGCGAAACCGTGAAGGGCCGCGTGATATTTAAGGTTCTGCAGCAACGTTAGATCGATGTCGAGCGTGCGGCTCTGGAAGACGACGCCCAGGCGCTGCAGGGCTTGCGAGGGGCGCCTGCGGACATCAAAGCCGCGGATGGCGATCGCACCGGTGACGTTGTCGTAGAGGCGGGTGATGAGCGAGAACAGCGTCGATTTTCCAGCGCCATTCAATCCCAGCAGCACGACGAACGCGCCTTGCTCGACGGTGAGGGAGACGCGGTCGAGAACTTTCCGGTCGCCGAAGCTGTGGCTCACACCGCTGACCACGAGGGCTGGTGTTCGCTCGGTTTCCATCGGGCCTGTCGATGCCATTATTATATTCTGCCTTTATATCCGGACCTGGCGGCGAGCTATTATTTCGGCGAAACCACTACGCCCCAGGGATAACGCCCCACCTTGATCGATTTGATGGCCTTTTGGCTGGCGACGTCGATCGCGGTTACGTCGTTCGAGGCACCGTTGGTCGTGAAGAGGAGCTTGCCGTCCGGCGTGAAGTACATCTGCCAGACGCGCTGGCCAACAAGAATGTATTTCAGCACCTTGAACGTCGTGGTGTCGATGACGGCGACGCGGTTGGCCGGGCCGAGCGCCACGAATGCGATCTTGTCGTCCTTCGTGATGCGGATGCCGACGGGCTGGATGGATTCCTGCTCGACGCCGGGAATCGCGAAGTTGATCTTGGTGATGATTTTGCGGTCTGCCGGGTTGATGACCGCGACGGTGCCTCCGACCTCGGATGAAACCCATAATTGGGTTTGCGCTGCGTTGAACATTGCGACGCGCGGGCGGCTATCGACGAGAACATTATCGAACGTTTTGTGCGTCGTCGTATCGATGAAGTGCGCCATGTTCGTCGTTTCCGACGTGTTGACGAGCACCTTTCCGTCCGGGCTCATGCCCATGCCCTCGGGCTCGACGCCGACCGGGATTTCGCTGAGCACCTTCGATGTTTCGATATCGACGACGGTGACGAGATTGTCGTCCTCGTTGGCGATGTAAAGTCTCTTGCCGTCCGGGTGCAGCGTCAGCAATTCGGGATCGGGTCCCGATGGCAGAGACTTGACGTATTCGAGCGTCTTGGCGTCGTAGATTTTTACGTCATTGTCGTCGCTCGTGCAGATGATGAGCCACTTTCCGTCATTCGACATGACGATGCCGCGCGGGCGCTGGCCGATCTTCACGGTCTTGATGACTTCGAGCTTGTCGGTATCGATGACCGAGAGGCTGTTGTCTTTCTCATTGGTGACGTAGGCCGTATAGGCACTGGCGGGTGTTACGGCGAAGGATGCGATCGCGGCGGAGACCAGCGTCGGCAAAAGCTGTGAAAGTCGCGACATTCTAAACTCCAGTTGGAAGCATTTCGGCCAAAAGCCAGATCGCGGTTGGCGGCTGATCATTGGGTGTAGGCTTTGCACTTGGTTTCCGGCTTATCGATGCCAAGCGTATCGAGCACGCTGAACTGGTGCAGAAAGCCCTGCTGCGGAGAAACGCTGACGAACATTTTGGGGCTGCTGACGATGAGCGGCTCACGGATCTGGCCGTTCCAAGACCGGAAGCTCAGCGCTACGCCTTTGAATGCTGCGACATCGAATTTCGGAGAGTGCATATAGTCTCTCAAAGTTTTGAAGTCGCCCGAGTGAGTGCGAGAGGCCGTTTCGCCAATAGCACGGGTCGCAACCCAGGCATCGTAATCCAGCGGACGCATGATGCGACCCGACAGGCGCTTGAAGCGGTTCTGGAACTGGGTGCCGCCCCAGAGTTCGAGCGAGGGGTGCCAGCTCCCCGGCACGAGGCCCGCTGAGCCGACGATGGGGCGCGGGATCCAGGTCCGGTAGGGGAAGTAGTCTGCGTAGACCTGATCTTCGTCGATCACGAGAACGACGTCGTGATCCTTGGCGCCCTGCATGAATTGCGGAATTTGCTGCTGAATTTGTTCGAAGCCGCCGTCGGCGCGGCGATTGCCGGTGTCGACCTTGAACTGCCGTTCCTCGACGATTTTCGCGCCGAATTTCTTGGCGGCACGGCGATAGGCGTCAGCGAGAAGCTGATCCTTTGGGCTCGGCCCGACGACCATGAGCCAGTTCGGCCAGCGCTTCCAGACGAGATACTGCGTGAGGGCATCGGCCAGCATCGACCTCGTCGGCGCGGTGTGCATGACATTGGCGCGGCAATCTTCTTCGCGCAGGCGATCGTCGGGATTGCCGACGTTGAAGATCTGGGTGGGTTTGTCCTTCAAGGCGTCCGCGAATTTCAGAAGAGAATCCGGCCCCATATCGGCGATGATGAAGGCGTCGCCGGCTGCGACTTTCTCGGTGGCGCCCTTGATGAGGTCGTCGACGTTGCCTTCGAGCACGTCCAATTTGAAGGACTGGTTTAGGAAGCGCCCCGTCGTGTTGTTGTCGGCGATTCCAAGCTTGGCGCCTGCGATACCGTCGTCGGCGTTGGGCTGATCAAGGAGCGATAGCGGCAGTTCCTTTTCCCGGTCCTCTTTCACGTAGAGGATCTGGATCGACACGTCTTGCGCTTGCGCGGAAGGCGTCGGGATCGGTATCGGTTGGGGTGCTGTTTGCGCTGCAGCATTGTTGGCGTAGGCCGCTCCGGCAACCACGAGTCCTGAGAAAAGTGCTGCCCAGATGGCTTTCCGACCTTTTGTGACTGTGGAGCGGACGAGGGGTCCGAGGCTTGCGATTGGCAATGATCCGGCTCCAATTGGTCTTGCGGCCGCGCGTGGGGCTCGCGGCTCATAATGTTACTGTGTTGCTAAAAGGGGGCCAGCCCGTGCCTTGTCAAGCCGGACGCTTCCGCCTCGCGCGTTTGTGACCGGTCAATCTATGCAAACCGCGGGTGAACCACTTGCAATGCTTGGGGGTTAGCGGGCACCTACAGTTTGAAGCGCTTCGGCCGGGCGCACCCGCTCACCTTGATGTCTGAGCTTGCTCAGTAACTTGGAAACGAATGCCAATGCCCCTGCTTAAGCCTGTTTCTTCCGCGCTTTTGGCGTGCATGTTTGCGCTGCCAGCCGAAGCGGCCACGAAGGCCGCCGTTTTTCCGTTCGATTTTCACGATGCCCAGCAGGACGGTGAAATCGTTCCGCAATACAACTCGGACGACCTGCGGCGGTTGAAGCTCATCGCCGATGAACTCCGGAGCCTGATGGAGAAAGACGGCAAATACGCCGTCGTCGATCTTTCTTCCCGAGAAAAAGAGGTTGAAGCCGCGTCGCCATTCAACCAGTGCAATGGCTGCGAAGTTGCGATCGCCAAGGAGGCGGGCGCCGATATCGCCGTCACGGGATACGTCGATAAGGTCTCGGGCGCGTTGATCAACCTAGCGATCGTCGCGCGCGATACCAAGACCGGCGAACTCACTAAGACGATGTCGGCGTCGATCAACGGCAACACCGACGAGCTTTGGCTGCATGGCGTTCGTTATCTCTGGCGAAATCGATTCAACGTCGAGGCGCCCCCGAAATGACGATGCTCACGCGCCGTAGCGTTTTGGCGGCCGGATCCGCCTTGACCGTCGCTAGTCTGATGCCGCGCCTTGCTGCGGCTGCGACACCGGTACGACTGACCTCGGTGAAATTCGGTTCGGTGAGCTGGCTCATCGAGACCATGCGGGCGGAAGGCATCGACAAGAAGGTTGGCCTCGATCTCCAGGTCGTCGAGGTCGCGAACAATCCGGCGGCCCCGGTTGCGCTTCTTTCCGGCGCCGCCGACGTGATCGTCAGCGATTGGACGTGGGCGCTTCGGCAGCGTGCGCGGGGCCTCGACTTGAAATTCGCGCCGTATTCTTCAGCGCTCGGCAGCGTCATGGTTCCCAAGGGTAGCTCAATCACGTCGCTCGGCGGACTTGAAGGCAAGAAAATCGGCGTCGCGGGGACGGGTATCGACAAAAGCTGGATCCTGTTGCGGGCGTATTCGCGCAAGACGCTCGGCAAGGATATCGCGAGCTTCGCCGAACCGGTCTTTGGTGCCGCGCCGCTCGTCACCGAGGAATTCAGGAATGGCCGCCTCGATGCGGTTTTGAATTTTTGGACCTATGCGGCGCGTCTCAAAGCGGAGGGCGCGCGCGAACTGTTGACGATGGCCGATGTCATCAAGGGGATGAACGTCTCGCCGACCCCGGCACTGGTCGGATTCATCTGGTCGGAGAAGTCGGTCCGTGACCAGGCGGTGCCCGTCGACACGCTTCTGGCTGCTGTCGCTGACGCCAATGTGGTACTGGCATCGTCTGATGCGGCGTGGCTGCGTTTGCGGCCGTTAATCAAGCCCGCATCTGATGGCGAGCTTGTTGCGATCAGAGACTATTACAGATCGGGCATCACGGGCTCATGGGGGGCAGCGGACACCGCGGCGGCGGAGAAGCTCACGAATCTTCTCATTGAACTCGGTGACACGGAACTCGTTGGTGATGGCACTCATTTCGACCAGAATCTCTTCCACACCTAAGCTGATTGCTTCGCCCTCCAGTTTCGCGGCGTCGCTTGAGCGGCTCGCGTGGCTGACGGGTTCGCTGCTGACGCTTGCCGTGCTTTGGCAAATCATCGCTCTCTATGCACAGAGCCGATACCTGCCGACGCCGCTCGCAGTGTTCGATGTGCTTTGGCGCGAGGGCGCCAACGGCAATCTGTGGAAAGATACATCGGCGACGCTGGCGCGGGTCGCGGTGGCCTTTGTCGTCTCGATGTTCATCGGCACGGTGATCGGCCTCGTGCTCGGCCGCCACAAGACTGCCGACAAATTCTTCGACGCGTGGCTGATCCTGTTTCTCAATCTGCCAGCGTTGGTGACGATCACGCTTTGCTACATCTGGTTCGGGTTGACGGACGCGGCGGCGATCACGGCCGTCGCGCTGAATAAGATTCCGAACGTCGCCGTCAATATGCGCGAAGGGGCGCGCAGCCTCTCGAAAGATCTCGACGAGATGGCGCGGATCTACAAGTTCGGGTGGTGGAAGACGTTACGGCACGTGACGTTGCCGCAGCTCGCGCCGTTTTTTGCAGCGGCCGCGCGGTCAGGCCTAGCGCTGGTGTGGAAGATTGTTCTTGTCGTCGAAGCGTTCGGGCGGTCGAGCGGCGTCGGCTATCGCTTGAGCATTGCTTTCCAGGAATTCGACGTCGGTACGATTTTGGCCTACGCGCTGGCGTTCATCCTGGTGGTGCAGATCATCGAATTCACGGTACTTCAGCCGCTGCAGTTACGGGTGAACGCATGGCGGCGATGAACGGAGTGAATGGGATAAACGGAACCGCACCCATCCGCGTTTCGGTTCGCCGCAAGATCTTTCCGGCGGTCGGAGATCGCGAAGCGCAGCTTGTGCTTAAGGATGTCTCATTCGAGGTCGCACCGCGTTCGTTCGTGGTCGTCACCGGGCCTTCGGGATGCGGAAAGTCGACGCTCCTGAATATCATCGCCGGTCTCGATACCGATTATGAAGGCAGCGTCGACCTCGGAGCCGCCAGAGAACGGCTGACCTTCATCTTTCAGACTCCGCGCCTTCTGCCCTGGCGGACGGTCTACGAGAACATCGCGCTCGTTTTGCCGGACGGGGATGCGCGCCACGCGAAGATTCCGGCGATGCTTGAGCGCGTTGGCCTCGGCGAAGCCACAACAGCCTATCCCGAGCGTTTGTCGCTCGGAATGCAACGCCGCGCAGCGCTCGCACGCGGTTTCATCCTGGAGCCTGAAATACTGCTCATGGACGAGCCGTTCGTCTCGCTCGACGACCCGACGGCCACGAGCCTCAGGCTGCTTTTAACTGAACTTTGGCACAGCCATCCGACCACGGTGATTTTCGTAACCCACGACAGGGCCGAGGCAATTCAGCTCGGAACGCGCATCTTGCGCTTGGCGCCGGGAAAGGCGAGTGTGGCGCAGGATGTGACCATCAACCTGACCGAGGCGCAGCGCCACGACCGCGCGGCCGTACTCGCAGAGCAAAATCGTATCTTCGCGGCCTGAAGGCTGTCGGCGTACAAATCTCGGAACGATGGAATGATTGACGGATTGAGACGAGGCAAGCCCGCCTTTCTCGCCAGCGTGACCAGCGCGGGCGAGGCGGAAATCGCGCTTACGGGCGGGGCTGACATTATCGACTGCAAGGACCCGGCATCCGGCGCGCTCGGCGCGCTCGACATCGATACGGTCCGGGAGATCGTCGCGCGTGTCGGCGGACGCTTGCCGGTCAGCGCGACCATCGGTGATCTGCCGTCCGATCCCGACGTGCTCGTGACCGCCACGGCCGATATGGCCCGGACGGGCGTCGATGTCGTCAAGATCGGCTTTTTCGGAGGCGACGATCCGCGACTCGCGATTTGGGCGCTCGGCGCGGCTCACGCGGCGTCAACGCGGCTGGTCGCGGTTTTGATGGCCGACCAAGATCCGGATTTCGCCCTCGTGCCCGAACTTGCCGCGGCGGGGTTCGCTGGAGTCATGCTCGACACGGCGGATAAAGCGGCGGGCGGATTGACGACCGTTCTACCCGTTGCTCGGTTAACGGAATTCCTACATTTGGCGCGCGAGCATGGTCTCTTTGCAGGGCTTGCCGGATCCCTGAAAGAGAGCGACATCGCGGTGTTGACACTTCTTGAACCGGATATGCTTGGTTTTCGCGGCGCGCTGTGTTCGTCGGGACGTGTGAGCGCTATCGAATTCAATCGTGTGGTTGCGGTCAGGCACGGGCTCGACGCAGCAAGGCTCGCTAAGGTGCGGGAGACGTCGGTCGCATGAAAGACAAGAAGAAGCCGGTTAAGGCCAAGGCCGACAACGGCGAGAATTCCCTCACTCGCAAGAAAGCCGCTGCGAAAACGAGAGAGATCGGCGACGGCATTTTCGTCCGTGATTTCGTCGTCGATTGCAATGTCGGCGTTTATGCGGAAGAGCAGGGCGTGACTCAGAAGGTTCGCTTCACGGTCGAGGCGCGCCTGGCGAAAGACGTTTTCAGCGTCGAGGACGAGATGGCGGAAGTGCCATCCTATGCCGACATCATTGACATCATCGTAGCGCTGGCGCGCGGCGGGCACATCAAGCTCGTTGAGACGTTCGCGGAACGGATCGCGGCGCAAGTGCTCGCGGACAAGCGCATCACTGCGGTCCGGATTGTACTTGAAAAGCTTGAGCGCGGACCACAGCGCGGCGTCGAGATCATTCGGCCGGCGACGCGCGGTGCTGCGCTCGAGTTCGGCCGTGGCTGAGCGCGATACGAGGGGCGCACGGCCGCTCGTCGTCAAGGTTGGCGGCAGTCTCGCGGAAACGGGTCGTCTCACGTCAGTGCTTACCCTGATCGGGAGCGCACGCATTCCCGTGGTGATCGTGCCCGGCGGCGGACCGTTTGCCGACACCGTGCGAAATTTGCAGACGGAATTGCAATTCGACGACGCCGTCGCGCATCGACTGGCCATGCTCGCGATGGAGCAGATGGCGGAATGGATCGTCAGCCAGCAATCGGGAATGAAGGTGGCGCGGACGCTCGACGATATTTCGGATGCGGTCATGGACGGGCAAATTCCCGTTTGGGCGCCTTTGGAGATGATCGGCGATGATCCGTCGATTGCCGAGAGTTGGGACGTGACGTCCGATAGCCTGGCGGCGCGGCTGGCGGAACGGCTTGAGACGCGCCTCGTGCTCTTGAAGTCGGTCGGCGTAAAAGAAGCGTCGTCGGCGGAGGAACTGGCGCGAGACGGCATCGTCGATCGGTTTTTTCCGGAGATTGCCGCGCGGGCCGATCTGTCGTGGGTTATCTTCGGGCCGGAAGACGACGCCCTGCTATCGGCGCTTCTCATTGGTGAAGGAACGGCCTGATGCCCCGAATCGTCGAAACGATCGTGACGACCTTCAACGCCAAGGGAGAGGCGCATATCGCTCCGCTCGGTCTTATCGATGACGGGGAACATTGGGTCATTGCGCCGTTCCGACCATCAACGACGCTTGAAAATCTGCGCACCAATTCCGTCGCGGCAGCGAGCCATACGGACGACGTTCGCGTTTTTGCGGGCGCCGTGACGGGTCGCAAGATTTGGCCGCTGCTACCGACGCGAACGATCAAGGGCGAGCGGCTGGCGGATTGCGTGTCGCATTGGGAGCTCAAGGTCGAGAAGATCATCGAGGACGGGCAGAGACCGCGTTTCCTGTGCGCGATCGTCGATGAAGAGATGCACAAGCCCTGGGAGGGCTTCAATCGCGCGCAGGCGGCGGTGCTCGAACTTGCGGTGCTGACGACGCGCCTCCACATGCTCTCTCCGGACAAAGTCGAAAGCGAGTTGAAGTATCTCGAGATCGCGATTTCGAAAACCGCAGGTCCGCGTGAAGAAGAAGCGTGGGAATGGCTGATGGAAAAAATCTCGGCATGGCGGCAAACGCGGTTCGATCAGACGACATCATGAAACCGCCAACAGATGCGAGGGCTGAATTCGTTGCGGCGTTCGCTGCCGCGCTCGATGAGCGTTCATTCGCCAAGCTGGCGCTTGGAAAATTTCGCGGCGACGGCGAAACCCGAAAGGCCGTCGCGACGCTCGTTGCGATCAAGGACAAGCAGCAGCTGAAGCTCGTCACCAGTTTTCCGCGCAAAGACGAAACGAAAATGTTTGCCGTCGAGGATGGCATCAACTTCATCAAGGTGCTGATCGGTAAACAGTACATGAGCGCGACGTTGTTCACGAGCGTGCGTGATGTTCGGCTCGATTATAGCCGCAAGGGCGTGCCGCATCTTGCTACGGGCAAGCCGACGTTGGACTCATCGGCGCCCGTTTCGCACGACCGGCAGAAGGCCTACCTCGTTCCACCCGACCGGCCGTATCTCAAGGCGTTGGATGTCGCCGATCGCGAGGGGCGCATCAAACCGTCGATGCAGGGCAAATACCGTCAGATCTGCCGCTTCATCGAGATTGCTGCGGATTTGATATCGGAGAGCGCGTTTCGGGATGATGCGCCGCTGACCGTCGTCGATATCGGTTCGGGCAAAGGCTATCTGACGTTTGCATTTTACGATTACGTGACAACGACGCTTCGGCGGACGTGCCAGATGACGGGCATCGAGCTTCGCGGAGATCTCGTCGCGCTTTGCAACGGGCTGGCGCGAGACCTCAAATTCGATGGGCTTACGTTTGTCGCGGAGGCGGCGTCGCAAGCGTCATCGGTGCCGGCCGACGTCGTGATTGCGCTTCATGCGTGCGATACCGCGACCGACGATGCCATGGCTTTTGGAATAAATACCGGAGCCCGGCTCATTCTTTCGGCACCGTGCTGCCAACATGAAATTGCGCCGCAGATCAGAGATGCGAATGAGGGGCTGAAGGGGCTAATCAAGTATCCGCTTTTGAAACAGCGACAAGCCGATCTCGTGACTGACGCGGCGCGTGCTCTTCTCCTCGAAGCTTCGGGCTACAAGGTCAGGTTGATTGAATTTGTTTCGACCGAACATACGTCGAAAAACATTCTGATTTCGGCGGTTAAATCGGCGGGCGTCGATCGTTTTGCTGCGCGTCAGCAATACCGGGCGTTGCAGGATGCGATTGGTTTTTCGACGCATCATCTCGCTTCACAACTCAAGGATGCCGAATAGTATTTCGCGGACTTTTTTGTCCCGCCTCATTTGTTGCTCACTGACATGGAATGCATGTAAAGGGAACCGATCCGGATAATTCGTGTTTGTTTCCGGACACCCCCCAGAATGAACAATACCGAAGAGAAGGCAGAATTCGATGACTAAGGTTTCCCGTATCGTACGCCTCGCGTGTGCCGCGACCGCTATCGCGCTTGCTACGGCGGTGCCTGCGAGCGCCGGCCATGATGAGGTTCAAGACGATCCGGCAGTCGTCGCTGAGCGGCTGCATCGCATGGGCTTCGTCGAGTGGCGCAAGCTGAGCTGGGATCGCCACGGCTTTTGGAAGATCGACGATGCTCGTCGGCAGAATGGTCATGTTTACGACCTGACGCTTGAAGCAGGCTCGTTCGACCTTGTTCGCCTCAACCGCGAGCGCGGCTGAGTCGGATCGGATTTTTACAGACCTTCGATCGGCCGCAGCGGAATCGTTGCGGCCGATTTTATTTGCCGAGTAGACGAGCGACTGCGACGGCCGGGGCGCAGCGCGTCGCCCATAATTTTTGGTCTTCATCGGCTTCGATCAGTTCGCCGAACGTGACGGCTGGCAATCCGAGACGCGCCGCTATTCTTGCGGCGGCAGATGCGCCGATTCCAGCGGAGACAACATTTTCGATCTTGGCGCCTGGACGAGACAACACCTGTAGCGCGCCGTCGTGAACGGATCGCAGCTGACGCTCCTCGACGTGCGCGGCGGAGACTTGCCATGTCGATAGATGGCGAATGTCGGCATCGCGGCCGAAGCCTCGCGCGAATCTTTCGAGACTTTCCCTTTGCGTCTTGCCGCGTCCGTCGGTCGTCGCGTGCTGGTCGACGTCATCGGGGAGCGTGCCGAGGATGCGGCGAACGTCGGCCATGGTCGCGAAGGCGTCGCGGGCCAAGCCTTGCCATTGTCCGGCGAGAGGCGCACGCGTCGCGACGGATGCAACGGGCGTTCGCGTAAAACCGGTGTAGACAAGCTCTCCGGTCTGCATGCGTTCGCAGTCGGTGAGGCCAAGCGGCCGGTCGCAGGCGATGATGTCCGTCGTCGTCGATCCCATATCGATCAGCAGCGTTCCGGGACGCAGCCGCGCAACGAGGGATGCGGTCGCGAGGAAGTTCGCGGATGCGACGGAGAGTGGATCTCCCGTGGCTGCTTGGGGTGACGCGAAGCCTTTCAAGCCCATGTAGATGCGAAGCTCGCCGTCAAGACGCTCGCGGAGGCGCTGCAAAATCGCGAGGACGCCGGCTTCGCGGCTTTCGAAGATCTCGGTCAGTTCGGCGGTCATCGTGATTGCGAACGTGTCAGCGTCGGCGATGACCGGTTCGGCGTCGGCAAGGGCTGCGTCCAAGCGATCGAGACCCTGCCAAAGCGGGCAAGCGATCTGGCGCACGGACACGAGGCGCGTCGCTTCGAGGCGCGCGACCTTGAGGTGCGCGCCGCCGATGTCCAGACCGATCGTTGCCTTGGTCATTTGTGCCTTCGCCTCGATATAACAACCCGTGATACACTCGGGCCCCGAGGAGGCAAGCGGTGGACGTCATTCCGGTTATCGATGTCGCGCATGGGCAGGTCGTCCGGGCGATGAAAGGCCAGCGTTCGGGCTACCGGCCGATCGAAACCCCGCTCGCCGGATCATCCGAGCCCGCAGACGTTGCGCGTGGCTTGGCGCGGCTTTTCCCGTTTCATAAGATTTACCTTGCCGACCTCGACGGCATCGAAGGGCGGGGCCGCAATACCCATATCGTGCCGGCGCTGAGCCAGGTCTTGGGCAGGGTGGAGATTTGGATCGACGCGGGCACCGGATCGCGTGGGGCCGCACGCGCCATTCTGGCGGCTCCGGTGGCGACGCTCGTTGTCGGGACGGAAAGCATCGAGACGGTGCGCAACTGGGAGGACATCTCGGCGGAAGCGCCGGCGCGGACCGTTCTTTCGCTCGATTTCAAGAACGGCGAGTTTATCGGGCCGGAGGCAATGCTTGCCGATTCGTCGTTGTGGCCTTCGCGCGTCGTGGTCATGACTCTCGATCGGGTGGGAGCGAACGAGGGGCCGGATATTCGCCGTCTGGAAAGCATCGTTGCGCGGGCGAAGGGGCGGCGCATTTATGCGGCCGGTGGCGTCCGCGATCGCGGCGATCTCGATGACATCAAAAAGATCGGAGTGGCGGGAGCGCTGGTCGCGTCAGCGCTTCACTCTGGAAAAATTTCGGCCGGCGACCTGCTTGAGGTCGCCGGCCGATGAATGTCCGGATCAGTGAATTGGCAGCAGCCACTCCAGCTGAGAACGATGCCTAGTCGCGGCCAGGGCCCGTTCTCGAGTTAACCGCTGTAACGGCCCGAGAGTAGTCTACCCAATCGCTGCAGCAGACCCCCCTTCATAGGAGGGGCAGTTTCATTTTTGTTTTCGACCTGCTGAGGACGGTTTCCGCTTCAAGCCTTGGCAGCGAAAGGATGCGCAGCCGAGTTACGCTGTGCGGTCGCTTCGGCAGCCGTCGGCTTGCCAGCGATGGCGCGAGCGATCGATTCCTTAACGGCGCGGTAGTTGTAGTCCTGGATCTTGGCGTCGTCGGCAGCTTCCCAGTGGATGAACACGCCAACGCAGACGAAAACGTCGTCGGCTTCAGCGGCCGGGATAACGCCTTCAGCAACCGAGTCCTGAACGGCCTTGGCGACACCGTACTGTGCCGGTCCGAACATCTGAACGGCCTGGCGGGCGTCCTTGATGGTGACCTTGTTGTAAAGGATCGTGTTCGGCTTGCAGGCGAGGTTCGGCGCGATGACGGCGAGAAGCGTCGTGAAGCCGTCCTTGTTGTTCGTCAGGGCGTTGCAGAACGCCGTCTCGGCAGCCGAACCGCGGGGTCCGATGATGAGGTCGATGTGAGCGACTTCGTTGCCGTCGCCGACGAGCGACTCGCCAACCATGACTTTGTTAATTTTGGCCATTAGGGGGGTTCCTCCCACGGATGAAACGATACGAGCGACAACAATCCCCGTCAGAAGATGGGTTCTAGCTGTACTGCTCTAGCGATGAATATCCACGTGCTTAGCGCCCAGGTTGTCATGAGTACCGGTTTGGGCACGATAGACCGGCCCGCGGGGTCCGCGGACACGGCGCCTGTATTGCCCTAGGTCATCGGGCGAGACAAGCCCTTAAGTTGAGGCCAATCGCCGTTCAGGTACGTTTCCGCTCGATCAACGCATCGGCGAAAAGGGTCGTGACTACAAAATCGGCAGTGGTTCCCGGATTGAGACCCTGATGTTTCAATTTTGCGTCGAAATCCTGAAGAACCAGCGACGATTTCGCAGTTGCAGCAGGAAACCACTGCGGCCTTAACACGCGCGCTTCCTCACGTACCTTTTCGGCGATTCCGGCACCGAATTTGCGTGCGATATGCGTGTCGGGGAATTCGGACAGAAGAGACATATGCAGCGTGGTTACTGCTAAAGTCGAATCGAGATCTGATATCGCTTTCGCTTCTCGCAATACCGGAAGCGCGAAATCAAAAATATCGGCATATACGCTGACATAGGCATTCGCGATGCGGTCGCGTTCGGCGGCAAGGTGCATCGCCGCAAGCAATGTCAAATGCTGCGGCTGCGCATTGACGTCTCCCTGTTCGACCTTGCCCATGCCGGCGGGATTGGCGATGCGGATTGCCGCGAACGCGTCTTCGGCATCCTGCTCATCGAGCGCCGACAAAATCATACCGAGGCGGCGGCGAAGACCGACATCGAACGTCGTCTCGCTCGCAGCCTTGGCGAGAGGCGCACAGAGAAGCACGATGCCGAGATTGGTATTGAGGCCGGTGGCGGCGACGCTCGCTTCCGTTGCGCGGAGGATGCGTTTGCCGACGCTCGCATCGGGGTCGGCGATCGGACCTGCCGCGGCTTTCGCAGCCTGCTCGAAATGCAGGACGTCCATGCCGTGTCCGGCGGAATAGCGATGGACGTTGCCGGGCTTCAAGGCGTTGAGCTCGGCGTTGCAGGCGTCAAGGAACGCGGCGCTGATTTCGGCAGCGGAGCGCGCGCTTTTCATGGCAGGACTGCGGCGATGGGACATCCCGAGGCGGCGCGATGCGCGACGACCGTTTTGAGAAAATCCTCGGCGATCGCCCAGGCGATGTTGATGTCGGCGACGCTTTGCAGGCCGCGCCAGGCCGGATTCGAATTGACTTCGAGCACCTGCAATTCGCCCGACGCAGTGCGAATGAGATCGATGCCTGCATAATCGGCGTCGACGGCGCGCATGGCGGCCATCGAGATGCGCGCCATCTCATCATCGGGGAGGTGAACGCGGGCCTTGCCGCCCTGGTGAATGTTCGTAACCCAGGTCGTGCCGCGTCGGATCATAGCGGCGATGACGCGATGACGCGTCGCGAGAACGCGCCAATCCTCGTAGATGCCGTCCTTCGGCGCGACGTAATCCTGCATGTAGTACATCTGGTCGACGGTTTCGGGCGCGGGCAGCTCGCTCTGTTGCGAGATCATGCCGATGCCCTTGCCCTGGCTGCCGAACAGCGGCTTCAAGACGAGCGGACGATCAAGCCCTTCGGTGTATTCCAGCGCGTGGGGCAGCGTTTCGCAGACGCGCGTGCGCGGGGTCGCAATGCCGCTTTTGTGCAGAAGAAACGTCGTTTGGGATTTGTCGACGCAGCGTTCGATGGCGCGTGCGTCGTTCCAAACTCTGACTCCGCTTTCGCGCAACGCATGCAGCAGACCCAGGCGAAACGTAATCTGTTCGAGCGTGCCCGCCGAAATCGAGCGAACGAAAACCCCGTCGGGCAGACGGCCCTTGAACCCCGGAATATCAATGCCGCTTTCGAGTCCCGTGTCGAACGCGCAGTGGGGGAGCGAAGAGACCGTGACGCGTGCGCCCATGGCTTCGAGCGAACGGACGATGCGGCGTGCATGCCATTCGCCTCGCCCTTCCTCGATCAGAAGGGCGAGGTGAAGTCCGTCGCCAAGTCCTGATAAGGACTCCGGTAATTTCTCAGCGGAAGCTCGCATCGACCACTCCCGGCGCGAGCTCGCCAGCGCGGAAGGTGTTGCCTGTCTCGACGTTCGAGACGATCACCTGCGCGGGCGAGAACAGCATCGGATCGATTTTGTAGAAGTCGCCTTTGACGTCGGCGAAGATTTCGGCGAACGGCTTGCCGTAAGCGTCGCTGGTGCTTGCAGGCAGGTTTTCCGCAAGGCGTTGTGCATCGCTGTCCGGACCCTTCACGAAGAGATGGATGCGGCCGCCGTAGATGATCGCGTCGTTCGTGCGTCCCATCGCCTTGACGAAATCAGGGATCGGCGGGGCGATCGGTGTCGTGCCCATGCCGTCAAGCACGTTCTCAAGCGGGAAGTGGAGCGCGTGCGCCTTGTGGATCGCGACTTCGAGGACGCGAGATGCGATCTGCACGATGCCCGCGAGACTCCAGGTCGTTGCGTAGATGATCGTCAATCCTCGCGGATTGATGCCGCAGTGCTCGGCGATTTTCTTGATGGCGCTGGGCGGCGGAGATTTGTCGCCTTCGATCACGAGCGTCGTTTCGGCATTACGGTCGGCGTAGCCCAGATCTTTGTAGAGATCCACTTCGACCCGGGAAATAGCGCGAGCCGGCCCTGAGCCGAGTGCAAAGAAGCCGGACTCTTCATCCGAAATCGACCAGCCTGCGTACTGGCTACCAAGGCACGCGATAACGGGATCGTTCGAAGTGACGACGACACCGAGCGGCCAGTTGGGAAGACCAGACGCTTGCGTGAAAGCAACTTGGCCTAGGCCGCCCATGCAGACTTCGCCGAGGCGTCGGCCAGCTTCGAGGCCGCCGACAACATTGGCGCCCATATCGATGAGGCGTTCGCCCTCGCTGCCCGTCGTCACATCGATGCGGAGTGCATCGGCGTTGGTCACGATGTCTTCCACAAGCTTGGCGGCGCGTGCCGAGACGCTAGGCTGCTTTACCATATCCAACTCCGATCAGGATTTTGCGTGTTCGTATATCAGGTCTTCGAGTTCCGCCAAGCGTGTCCGGGCGAGGGCTTCTGCCGCATCGGCGGTCGGGGCCGAGGCGACGGCGGTTGCAAGCGGGGCGCCGGGCGGCACGAAAGTATCGGGTGCACCACGGTCGGCGCTCCAATCGGGCCAGGGCGTATTGCCGAGCGTCACGGCGCCACGGTCGGCGTGGAGGATTGCGATGGCCTTAGCTAGCAGGACGGTCGGTCCATGGGGAACGATAGACGTTTCGTCCCAGGCGGCCATATGGCCCCGGAACAGATTGCCTTCGGCGTCATCAAGGACATCGAGCGATGCGCCGGGGCGCGGATTCACTTCCAGAAGGTAGGGAATATCCTGCTCGACGATGAAGTCGAAGGAGGCCATGCCGACGAGATGCAGCGCCGTCGCGAGTTTGCCCGAAATGCGCGTCAGTTCAGCCAGGAGCGCTTGATCCACTGCGGGCTTCGATACGCAGCCGCCGAAACGGTAAGATTGCGTGCGCGAGGGCGATGTCCATTGTTTGCTGGCGGCGAAGGAAGACAGCTCTCCGGTCTGATTCGTGAGAACGGCGCCGATGGAATAGCGCGCGCCGGTCAGCCGCTTTTGGAAGTAGCGTCGCGGCTTGGCGTGCGGATGGCCGGAGCAATCGCGGATGTGACGGCCGCCGCTGCCGCCGATGCGTTTGGAAATCCAGCCGGCCGCATCCAGCGGCGGATCGCTCCGCGTCTCGGGATGAGGGATCGCGAGTTTGTCGAGAAGAGCGAAAAATTTTGCCGGGTCTTTGCAGGCGGCGAGCGTTTTCGCGTCGGAGCCGAGCAGGCGAAAACGTGGGGCAAGAGCCGCGACGAGCCGAGGTTTGTCCTCGAAGCCTGAACCTAAGACGAGGCCGACCGGCGTTTGTCGCGCCGATCGGGATAGGTCGTTCAATGCGGCGATCAGCGGCTTCGTGCGGAAACCTGTTTGCATGGCGCCGTCGAGAACGCGAAAGTCTGCGGCGGCTTCGCGGGTGTCGAGATCACCGAAGGCATCGACGACAAGCGGTCTGTATCCTGCACGCCGGGCGGATTGCGCGAGGCTCCGCCCGGAGAATGCAGCGATAAGGACGGTGTCGCCGCTCAACCTCAGACCAGTCCGACGAGCTGTTTCGACAGCGCGTAGGCGTGACGGAAGTCGAGCGCCAGCGGTTTGTCGGAGTCGATCATCTGCTTGAAGAGGCCGGATTCACACTTGTACTTGATGTCGCCGATGGCGAGTGGGCCGACGCCGAGGACTTCGGAATCTGGCAGCTTCTCGCCATTCATGAACAGGTCCATGCCTTCAATGCCCGGCGGTGGGACGGCATTGACGTCGGCCATCACCATCAGGTTCTTGGCGCTCTGCATCTGTTCCTTGGACACGACGCGGACACCTGCGGCGGCGGCGGCAAAGATCACGTCGGCGTTGGCGATGATCTCGTTCTTCTGTTCGTCGGTTTCGCCGGGTACCGGTTCAAGGTCGACGCCGAAACGCTCTTTCGAGATCTTGGCGTTCTTGATGACGCGATCGATACCGCGATGGGCGACGAGCTTCACTTCAGCGCCTTCAAGGGCTGAGATGATCGAGGATGCAAAACCGACGACGCCGGTCGCGCCGAACACCGCGACTTTCGTGCCCTTCCAGGTCTTGCCGAATTTCTCTTTCAGTACTTTCTCGACGCAAGCGACCATGGCGGCAGCCGTCGTGAACGAGCCTGCGGGGTCGGCGAATACGGAACATTCGAATGGGGGCACCATCGCCTTCTTGGCGGCTTCGATCATGTCGAGTGCGAGGATGGCGTCCTTGCCGCCCATGAAGAAGCCGGTGCGAACGCCGTAGTTCGGCGGACGGGAGAAGATAGCGTCCTGAATGAGCCCCGTGACCTCGGCAAGCTCGACATTGATGTAGGGAACGATCACCTTATAGCCAGCGTCAGCCGCCATGTTCACGTCGAAGGGGCTCATGTGTTTCTGCGGCGCGAGCATGTGCAGAATCGGGGTGGCGTCGCTCATTTTTTCCAATGCTCCGTTCGTTATGAATTGCGCAGCGTTTCGATGCTGGCGCCGGTGTTGCGGCCATGTGCGATGAGGATTTCGAGCCCGTCGCGTTTAGCGTCTTCGCTTAGAGAATGATAGAGGCGTTCTGCCGCTTTTGGGTTGTCGACAAAGGCGAAGCCGGTCGGCCCCCAGGAGCTCTGTCCGATGCCGGTGGCGCCCTTGTCTCGCATCCGCGAAGCAAGCTCGCCGACGGCCCGGCTGGTCCACGGGCTGCCGCCCTGTTTCGAGGCGAAATGGCCGCCGACGATCTCTTGTATCTCGGTCAACGCAGAGCCGAAGGCGCCTATGTCCTCCTCCTTTAGGCCTGGGACGAGTTTCATCAAGACGAGGTGACAGATGTGCGCTGCCTTGCTTTCGGGAAATTGGGGGAGCCCGGCAAAGGCGGTTTTTTCCGCCTCTCCGGAGACGCCGGCGAAGCTCGGATCGAGGATCAGCATCACGCGCCACTGTTTGGGAAAATCGGTGCGCAATGTCAGGGGCGGGGGGCGATCGGTTTTGCCTTTGCCGCCGTCAATGATGAATCCGCCCGAGGAGAAGGCTTCAAGGCCGATTCCCGACCGGGCGCCGCGTTCGCCGAGTGCTGCCAGATCGGCGGCGGAAAGCTCGCGGTCCTGCAAGCGTGCGATGGCCGCTCCGATTGCGAGCGCGAGTTGCGTGCCGGATCCCAGGCCCGCGTGCGCGGGGATCGCAGTGGCGACATCGATGGCGTAGGCGCCCGATTTGCCATCGTCGGTGAATTTGCGCAGAAGCGCGACGGATCGCTCGCTTTCGATGCCGGATGCGGAATTTTCCGACGCTTTGGTTATCGTGAGCGATGTGCTTGGCTTATCGATGGCGAGGCCGATGCTTCCGTAGCGCCGACCGATGCCGCCATTCAAGTCGAGGAAGCCTAGATGCAGCCTCGCCGGGGCCGTGACGCGGAGCGCGGCCGAAGTCGCCGGAAGAGGCTTCACTTAAAACGATCCTTTCTCTTGAAAGGCCGCGTCGACAGCTGTTTGCTTTCTCGGCTGCGGCAGCAGTAGGATTTCGGAACCGAGTTGTCCGATAATTGGAGGTCGAGGGCAAGATGAGTGCAGAACGCGAAAAACCTATGGCGGAGGCTGATGTTAAGGCTTGGCTCGCCGACAACCTTCCGGCCTGGAAGCTCGAGGACGGGTGGATCCGCCGCACCTACAAGACGGCAAGCTGGAAAGGCACGCTCATGGTCGTCAACACGATCGGCCATCTTGCCGAAGTCGCGTGGCACCATCCCGATATCACCTGCTCATATGCATGGGTGGAAGTGCGGTTGATGACGCATTCTGCGAAGGGGATCACGTCGAAGGATCTAGAACTCGCCAAGAAGATCGAGGAGGTTGTGCATTGGCAGCCGGGCAAGGAAGGCAAAGGCCTTGAAGGCACGCCAGAAAGCGATATGCGGTTCGCATATATCAAATACGACTGATGGGCGAATCTGAGCCGAAGGCGGCCGAGAGCGGTTGCACCGGAGCGAAGATCGAGGGGGTGCCGGTCCAGTTCGACGCCATTCTGGCGCTCGGCACGAACCTCGGAGATCGCGTTGAAAATATCGAAGACGCGATTCGCAGGCTCGGCTCCGACGGCTCGATACACGTGGTCGCACGCTCGCGGCTTTATCGGACAGCTCCTTGGGGCGTCACTGATCAAGACTGGTTCGTGAATGGATGTGTCGGCGTGCAGACACGGCTGTCGCCGCATGATCTCCTGAAGCACTGCCAGGCGGTCGAAAACGATATGGGCCGAGTGCGCACTCGGCATTGGGGGCCGCGGATCATCGACGTCGATATTCTGACGATTGGAGATCGACAGATCTGCGAGCCCGATCTCGTCGTTCCGCATCCGCTTATCAGCGAGCGGGCGTTCGTGCTCGCGCCGCTAAAGGATGTCGCGCCGTCGCTGAAAATCGGTGGCAAGACGCTTGACGCGATGCTGGACGCGCTTGACGCGGGCGACGTTGTGCCTTTCGAAACCTAAAAAAGACATCACCGCGAAGAACCCCTTCTTCGCGGCGATTTCTATCAGTTATCGTGGAGCGCGAATTACTTCAGCGTGCCGAGATATGCGATCAAGTTGGCGCGATCGGTCGCGTCCTTGACGCCGGCGAAGATCATCTTCGTGCCCGGAACGTCCTTGCTCGGACCCTGCAGCCACTTGTCGAGAGCTGCGTCGTCCCAGGTGATGCCGGACTTCTTCAGTGCTTCAGAGTAGCTATAGCCATCAACCGAAGCTGCCTTGCGGCCAACGACGCCGCCGAGATGCGGTCCGACGCCGTTCTTATCAACCTGGTGGCAAGCCTTGCACTTGTTGAAGATCGTCTTGCCAGCATCGGCGTCAGCGGCCATGCCGGCTGCCGGTACAGCGGCGATCATCGCAATCGCCAGAACCCACTTGCGCATTCTCAATTTTCCTTCCCGTTTCGCCTGAGCGATACTTTAGAAACGTTGCAACTCATAGCTCAGTCGAGGGAAATTGGCATTTATTTTCTGAACCGATGCCGAACAGAATGCCGCACCGGCCGTTGAATTTTCCGACGCTAATGCTGCATCGCAAATACACGCAAAACGGGCGGTATATTACATTTTGGACAGCTGCGAATTACTCAGCTGCCGGCGCTTTCACTGGGCTCATGCGACGATAGACGAACGGGGGTGGCGTCTGCTCGGCGCTTTCGCTCTCCGCTGCCGCGACGAAGGCTTCGTGATGGGGGGAGAGCTTGCAGGCAGGGTCGGTCGCGGCGGCATCCCCGGTGAAGGCCATCGCCTGGCAGCGGCAGCCGCCGAAATCGATTTCGGCGCGCGGGCAGCTACGGCATGGTTCTTTCATCCAGCTCGTGCCGCGATACATCTGGAAGGCCTGTCCGTTCAACCAAATGTCGGCCAGACGGCGATCCTTAACGTTATCGAAGATGAGCCCCGGGACGGTCTCCGACGCATGGCAGGGAAGCACGCGGCCTTGCGGCGTTACGTTCATGACGCCGCGCCCCCAACCGCCCATGCACGGCTTTGGAGTCTTCGCGTAGTAGTCCGGCACGACGAAATCGAAGACCATGATGCCTTTTAAGCGCGCTTTCGCTTCCTCGACGATCTCGGCGCTCTTTAGCACCTGAGTGCGGGTCGGCATCAGAGCGGCGCGGTTCTTCAGCGCCCAGGCGTAATACTGAATGTTGGCGACCTCGATGCGGCCAGCGCCCAACTCGACTGCAAAATCGATGATGTTCGGAAGGTTCTCGATGTTGAGGCGATGAATCGGCGCGTTGACGGTCAGCGGCATCTCAAGCTCACGCACCCACTTGCCGACTTCGCGCTTTTTCGCGAGGCCGTTCTTGTAGGCGGAGATTTTCTCGGCGTTGACGTCGTCGACATCTTGGATCGAAAGCTGGACGTGATCGAGTCCAAGCTCTTTCAGGCGTTTCAGACGATCGCGAGTCAGCGTGACGCCGGCTGTGATGAGGTTCGTATAGAGGCCGACCTTGGCCGCGACTTCGACGATATCTTCGAGGTCTTTGCGGACGGTCGGCTCGCCGCCCGAAAGGTGGATCTGCAGGATGCCGAGGTCGGCGGCCTGGCGCATGACGTCCTGCCATTGCTCGGTCGTCAGCTCACTGTTGACGCGATCGAGTTCGAGAGGGTTGGAGCAGTACGGGCACTGCAGCGGACAACGATGTGTCAGCTCTGCAAGAAGCCCGACCGGCGCGCGGGCGCACGCCTCGACTACGGGCTTTTCGGAGAATTGCTCCATCGGCGCTATTTCGTTCATGACGTCAGCTCCGTTCTGTCCCGGGTTTCCTCAAGCGGCTTTGATCACGCCCTTATCAGAAAGCTCCTGAAGCATTGATATGGTGTCCGCGAGGATTTCCTGCAGCGGGGCGTTGTAGTCTTTCGCAAGCTCGCCTGCGATCTGCTCGACCGAGGCGACGCCGTCACAACGCTTTAGGATTTCGATGGCGATCGGGTCGGGCTCGAACACGCGTTCCGGTGCGAGCACATGCCAGCGACCGCGCCCGGCATCATGCCTGAGCTTAATGTGGGGCGGCATCGCCGGTTTTGAAGCCGGTCCTATGATCACACGTGTGCGAGTTGCTTCGCTGCTCATTTACTTATGCCTCTGGCCGGAAGGCGCCGGGCGGAACGTGCCCATCGACATAGGCGTGATAAAGAGCGTCGAGCTGCACCCAAAGGACGTTGCATTTGAAACGCACGGCTTCGACGCAGGCTTCCTGTTCGTCCCGCGTCTTGGCGTTTTTGAGAACATATTGCAGCGCGAAATCGGCGTCGCGCGGAGCTTGCGTCAGGCGGCGCTTGAAATAGGCCATGACCTTATCGTCGATGAAATCATAGCTTTCGAGCATGCCGGAGATGCGCTCTTTATGAATCTTCGGCGCGAAAAGTTCCGTGAGGGACGAGGCGACCGCAATGGTCAAAGGCTGTTCGCGTACGAAGGTAACGTAAGCTTCGACGGCGAAGACGGTTGCCGGGAGGGCGCCGCGACGCGAGATCACATATTCGCGGTCGAGGCCGAGACCGTCGGTCAGAACGAGCCAACGCTCGATGCCGCCCGGCTCGTCGGGCAGCAAGCCGTCATGATCGAGGATGCGGTGGGTCCATTCGCGGCGCAGTTCGCGATCGTAGGCGCGGCTGACGAGGGCCGCGTCCTTTCTCGGGACGGCGGACTGATAGCAGTAGCGGTTCAATGCCCACGCCTGCACCTGACCCTTATTGAGCTTGCCCCCGTGCAGCATGTGATGGAACGGGTGCAAATCGTGGTAGCGCTCGGGGCCGACGGCGCGAAGCGCGGCTTCGAATTCGGACGTCGACATCGGCGGTTCGTTGCCGAGGCGTTCGGCGGTTTTCTTCTCGAGACTGACGGGGTTCATAGGCGGACCTCCATGCCATCGAAGCCGACTTCCCAACCGGATGCTTCGACGACTTTACGGGCTTCTGAATTTTCGTCCAGGATTGGGTTCGAATTGTTGATGTGGACGTAAATCCGGCGTTTCACGTTGAGCTTGCTCAAGGCAGCGATCGAACCGTCTGGCCCTGAAACCGAAATATGGCCCATGCGCTGGCCGGTTTTGTTGAGCAGGCCTTGGGTCAGCATCTCGTCATCGGTAAACAGCGTGCCGTCCAAAAAGATCAGTTCGGCGCCGCGGATTTTATCGGCGAGGGGCGGATCGATCTCTGCGACTCCGGGAATATAGAAGAATGCCTTGCCCGTTTTGGTTGCGGTGATCTTGAGGCCGATGGTGTCGCCGTCGCGGCTGCCAAAGTTGTTGTCGGCGTCGCCCTTTTCGAGGAACAGAGCAACTTTGCCGGGGACCGCGAAGGCTTCGACGACGAGGCCAAGATCGACGCCGGCGCCTTCGAGGCGGGTCGGCTTGTCGAGTTCGAAGGCGACGCGCGGGACCTTGTCGGCGGCAAGCACATTGAAGATCGAATTGGCGTTGAGCGTCGCCAGTACGCGGTCGGCGGCGTAGATTGTGAATGGCTGGCCTTCGCGCAGGCTCAAGAGGCCGGTGATGTGATCGACGTCGGCATTGGTCACGACGACAGCTTTGATAGGCGAATTGCGCGACGCGCCGGAATGCGCGGGCTGCAACTCGGGCGTTTCGTTGATTTGCTGGCGAATATCCGGGGAGGCATTGAGCAACACCCAGTCCACGCCGTCAGCGCTGACGGCGAGAGAAGATTGCAGCCTTGCCTTATATCCCGCCTCGCCGGCTCTCACTCGCGAGGAATGAAAGCCATTGCAATTCCATTGCGGAAATCCACCCCCAGCGGCGGATCCAAGCACTTTTATGATCATCAAGCTGAATGTTGTTACGCCGACGGGTCGCCGAAGCCGGCAGCGCTCTCAGTTATACGAGAGCATACGGCAGCGGCGGCCGATCATTCCAATCGACCGCCGCGCCGGTATCTCACAATGCTTGCGAGACCGAAGACTTCATCTCATTAGATGAGGTCGATCTCGGCCGGAAGGTAGCTGGTGACTTCGAGACCAACTTCCTGCTCGCGCACTTCGGGTTTCGTCCAGATCTTCATGGTGTTTCCTCCAAGCGGTAAACTGCTTTTCCTACCCAGCAGACCCCGCCGAGGGCCCACTCAATCGGCGCAGGCACTTGATTGTGCCGGCCCAATCTGCGGATCGGCCCTTCAAAGTCAAGGCTCGATCCAACTGCCAATCCGCTAAAGATCAGGTCGCAGTCTTCTTTTCAAATCAATGCGCTTCACGTCTGCGTGTGGGTCTGATCCAACGCATGTGCGAGACGGGATGGGATCGGGTTTCCAGGAGGCTGGGGGGCGGCACTCGCTGGGTTTTGCCCGCACCCCCGTTCGGTAATCGATTTTGGCATTATTCGTCCGATATATTAGAATATTATTCTTATGTTTGGGGTGGAATGCCGCAGGTGTGTAGAAAATTGTTCTAAAATGGCGTATCCAAACGGCTTGAGCGCGTGTACGAGCCGTTGGGTTTCGGCGGCGTGTGCGCCCGCTGTTAGGAATTGTTGGCTATTAGTTATCGAGCGCGCCCCGCTCGATCGGCAGGTTTGGGCTTTTCCTGGGCTGAAAGGCGCGGTAGGCCCGCGCTTTGAAATTCCGGGCTTAGGGAGTTTTGGGCTTAGGGCCCTGACGAGGAGAGTTTTTCGTGACCGCGACCCCCTTGCTTCCGCGCAACGCTCCGTTTCTGCCGGAAGACATCGATATGCTGAACAAAGTGGTTGCGCGGACAACTCCGCAGCAGCGCTCTTGGCTTGCCGGTTTCTTCGCGGGTTTCGAGGCGGCTCAGGGCGGTGGGCTCGCGCAAGCTGCTCCGGCCACAAAGCCTCGAGCACCGTTGACGATCCTTTACGCCAGCGAAAGCGGTAATTCGGAAGCCCTCGCGACCAAGGCCAAGAAGGCCGCGCAGAAGCATGGCCTCGATGCCAAGGTTTTCGATATGGCGGACGTCGACATGGCGGTACTTGCCAAAGCCAAGAATATCGTCGTATTCGCCGCGACGTGGGGTGAGGGCGATCCGCCGTCTCGCGCGGTTGATTTCTATCAGGCGCTGATGAGCGACGCCGCGCCGCGTATCGATGGCGTTCGGTTCGCCGTTCTGGCGCTCGGCGATACCGCTTACACACAGTTCTGCGCTATCGGCAGAGCGATCGATGCACGGCTTGAAGAGCTTGGCGGCGTGCGTACGTTCGATCGCGTTGATCTCGATCTCGACTATGCGAAACAGGCGGCGGACTGGACGGAAAATGCGCTCGCCAAGCTTGCGCCAAAAGATGATCAAGCAAGCGGCACGGTCGTGCATGTCGATTTCGGCGGTGCCGTTCCGCAGGCCGATGACGACGAACCGAAATACACTGCCGAGCATCCGCTCGAAGCTGAGATTTCAGCGCTCGTCAATTTGAACGGCACCGGGTCGACGCGCGAGACGTGGCACGCGGAATTTACGCTGGACGATCCGGCTTTCACGTACCAGCCGGGCGATGCGGTCGGAATTTATCCTGAGAACGATCCGGCGATCGTCGATGAGTTGCTGCAGACGGTCGGACTTGGTTCGGAGGCTGCGCTGCTTCTGAAGCTGCAGAAATCTTTTGACGTCACGACGTTGTCGCGGTCGTTCGTCGAGAATTACGCGAAGCTTACGGGTCGCGCAGACGTAAAGAGCTTACTCGAAGGCGAAGCCTATCCGAAGTTTGCGTCCGATCGTCAGCTCGTCGATTTCTTCGTGGCCTACCCTGAGAAGCTGACGGCCGGGCAATTGACGGGGCTGCTGCGGCCGCTTCCGGGTCGGCTTTATTCGGTGGCGTCGAGCCTCAAGGCGCATCCGGGCGAAGCGCATCTTCTGGTCGGAGCGGTGCGCTGGGAATCGCATGGGCGCGTCCGCAAGGGCGTTTCTTCGACATTCTTCGGCGAGCGGCGCAAGGTGGGGCAGACGGCGCGCCTCTACGTCAAGCCGAACCGGCACTATCGTCTGCCGCCCGACGGGCACACGCCGATCATCATGGTGGGCGCGGGAACTGGTGTCGCGCCCTATCGCGCCTTCATCGAGGAACGCGTCGCGGATGGCGCCAAGGGTAAGAGCTGGCTGTTCTTCGGCGAGAGGAACTTCACCAACGACTTCCTGTATCAGTTGGAATGGCAGGAATATTTGGAGTCGGGCGATCTGACCCGGATCGACGTTGCGTTCTCGCGCGACCAGCCGGAAAAGATTTACGTTCAGCATCGTCTCTGGGAGCGGCGCGCCGATATCAATGCGTGGCTTCAAGAAGGCGCGCATTTCTACGTCTGCGGCGACGAGAAAGGCATGGCGAAGGACGTCGACACGATGCTCGCCAAGATTCTCGCCGAGCCGTTGAAGGGCGATGAAGACGCCGGTCGCGCCAAGCTCAAAGAGCTGATGAAGGCCGGACGCTACCAGCGCGACGTCTATTGATTTGGAATCTCCCATTGTCCGCTAGAGGGCGATGGGGCCGGGAAAAACGAAATGACCGACAAACGCTCGAAGAACGAGTTCATCAAGGAGCAGAGCCATCAGCTGCGTGGAACGCTCGCTGAAGGCCTGCAAAAAGTGGAAACCGGCGCCATCGCCGAAGACGATCAACAGCTGATCAAGTTTCACGGTTCTTACATCCAGGACGACCGTGACGTTCGCGGCGAGCGCGGCAAGAAGAAGCTCGAGAAGGCGTACGCCTTCATGATCCGCCTGCGCATTCCGGGCGGGTATCTCGGCGCGAAGCAGTGGATCGGGCTCGACAACATCGCGAGCACGTATGCGAACGGCTCGATGCGGCTGACGACGCGGGAGACGTTCCAGTTTCACGGCGTCATCAAGTCGAACCTGAAACGCACGATGCAAGCGTTTCACGATGTCTGCCTCGATACGCTCGCGGCGTGCGGCGACGTCAATCGTAATGTTATGACGGCGGCCAATCCCGATCTCTCGAAGGCGCATCGTCAGGCTTACGAACTCGGCAAGTCGATCAGCGAGCATCTGCTGCCCAGAACAGGCGCCTATCACGAGATCTGGCTCGATGGCGAAAAGGTCGAGGACAAGTCGGGTCCGGCGAAGAAGGACGAAGAGCCGATCTACGGCGTCCATTATCTGCCGCGCAAGTTTAAGGTCGTCGTGGCGGTGCCACCCGACAATGACGTCGATATCTACGCGCACGACCTTGGCTATATAGCGATCGTCGAGAAGGGCGAGCTTGTCGGCTGGAACGTGACGATCGGCGGCGGCATGGGTATGACGCATGGCGACCTGAACACATTCCCGCGGGCCGCCGATCTGTTCGGCTTCTGCACGCCCGATCAAGCCATCACGCTTGCCGAAAAGATCGTGACCGTTCAGCGCGACTGGGGCAATCGTGAAAACCGGGCGCGCGCGCGCCTCAAGTATACGATCGAGGATCGAGGGCTCGACAATTTCCGCGACGAGGTCGAGAAGCGCGCGGGCTTCAAGCTTGGGAAGCCGAAGCCTTTCAAGTTCACGAGCACCGGCGACAAGATCGGCTGGCGGCAGACGATCGATGGTAAGAAGAGTGCGGACAAGCCGTGGCATCTGACGCTGTTCGTCGAGAACGGCCGCGTCAAGGATCGTCCCGGCTACGCGCTGCGGTCGGCGTTGCGCGAGATCGCGGATCTCGACATTTGCCATTTCGTCTGCACGGCGAACCAAAACGTCATTCTTGCGAACGTGGCCGCGAAATCGAAAGCCAAGATCGAGAGCATTCTCAAGACGCACGGCATTTCGCTCGACGTTACATCTGGTTTGCGCCGAAACGCTATGGCGTGTGTTGCTTTGCCGACGTGCGGTTTGGCGCTGGCCGAAAGCGAGCGTTTCCTTCCTGATCTCGTGACGGCGCTGGAAGAAAGCCTCGATCGCGCCGGACTGAAGGACGATGACATCGTCATCCGGATGACGGGTTGTCCGAATGGATGCGCGCGGCCATATCTTGCTGAGATCGGGCTCGTTGGGCGTAATCCGGGGCTTTACAATCTATACCTCGGCGCGGCGTTCAACGGTTCACGGCTGTCGAAGCTTTATGCGCAGGACATCGACAAGCAACGGATCGTGTCGTTGCTGGAGCCGATCTTTATCAGCTACGCGAAGACACGGAACGACGGCGAGCACTTCGGCGATTTTGCAATCCGCTCCGGCTACGTGAAAGAGACGACGGCCGGCAATCAGTTCCACGCGGATGTGGAACTGGTTTAAGCCTCGCCTTCCATCATCCTCGGACGAGCGCGCGAAGCGCGTTAAAGTCCGGGGATGACGAGAAGCTTAAAGCTTCTTCGAGAGCTGATAAGCAGCGAAGCTTAGGATTACCGCCAGGAAGATGCGCAGCAGCCAATCCGGAAGAATTCCGGTCAGGCGCGAACCGATGGCGATGCCGGGAAGCGATCCCGCGAGCAGCAAGCCAAGCAACGAGAAGCTCGCATTGCCGATCGACAGATGGCCAAGGCCGGAAATGAGTGTCAGCGGTACGGCATGGACGATGTCGGTTCCGATCAAGCGTCGCGTTCGAAGCGTCGGGTAGAGCAGCGTCAGTACGACGACGCCGATGGCTCCGGCGCCGACTGAGGTCAGAGTTACGATCGAACCCAGCGTCAGGCCGAGCAGCAGCGTCGGCACGTAGCGCATTTTGAGTTCGGTCGTCTCGCGGTCCTGAGTGTGGCCGCGCACGATGAGCGGGTAGATCAAAATTGCGATGGAGCTCAGAAGGAGTGCGGCGATCAGCGCCCGTTTGATGACGAGGGAGAGCGCGGCCGTGTCGGGATCGAGAATATGCAGCATCAGAAGCATCGCGAGCGATCCGGGAACGCTTCCCGCCGCGAGCCAGCCGACGAGCCGCCAGTTGACGTTGCCGAAGTTGTGGTGCGGCCACGCCGCCGACGCCTTGGTGATCGACGCGAACAGAAGGTCCGTGCCGACGGCGAGCGTCGGCGGAACACCGATGGTGGTAATGAGGAAGGGCGTCATCAGAGACCCGGCTCCGACGCCCGTCATGCCGACCAGAAATCCGACGACGAAACCGCCCACGACGATCAACGGCCAGAGAGTGCTGAGATCAAATTCGGGCATGGGATTCCGCAGAAAACGCGAGGGTGAGACCTACGCGAGATCCTGCCTATCTGCAATGCCGGAATTGTTGTTGTTATGATGGAAATCGGGCGCGCCGTCACCGATGCGGTGGGACCGCGCGCCTGCGTTTTCTCAGAGGCCCGGATCCATGCCGTCGTCGAGCGGCGGCGGCGGCTCGATGGCAACCGCGATGCCCGCGGCGCGGAGAAGGATCGCAACTTCGTTGGCACGGCGCATGAACTCTTCGCGGTCTTTCGAACTCATCGACAGGTCGCGGTTGAGGCCATTCGCCAGCATGTCGCGCTTCAGAATGAAGTGACCTTCGGAGGGTTCCTCGGCCTTGGCGTTGACGGATGTCGCGACGCCGCCGGCCATGGTCGCGCCAGTCACGGAATCGACGAGCAGGAGCGTTCCGGTTTCCGGCGTCTCGTTGAAGACGTCGATGGCGGCCGCACGCCCTAGCGAGATTTTCGCGATCGCAATATCGTTTGCGGCACAGCTTCGTGACGGTCGCGATGCCATCGTCTCGAGATCGAGGAGCGCTTTTATCTCGATGTTGGAGATCGGGATGAGATCGGTCGAGGTGCGGAGCAGGTAACCCGCTGTCGGGCTGAAGGCATCTTCCGACAACCAGACGAAGCGCGCTTCGATGGTTTGCGCCGCGACGGGGGGCATTTCACGAGACGACAGAACGGCGCCGCGCGAGACGTCAATGTCGATGTCGAGTTGAAGCGCAATGGCCTGCCCGGCGGTGGCGCTCGGAAGATCGCCGTCCATCGTGGCGATACGGATGACCTTGGCGCTGGCGTTGCTCAAGGTATCGACGACGACGTCGCCCACCTTGACCGAGCCCGACGTTACGGTGCCGGCGAGGCCGCGAAAGTCCTGGCCGTCGCGCAACACGGTTTGCACGGGGAAGCGGAACACTGCGCCGGATTCGCTGACTCGGCTCGGCGCTTTTTCGAGATGCTGGATCAGTGTCGGGCCAGTGTACCAGGACATATTGCTTGACGGCGCCGAGACGTTATCGCCAAAGACGGCCGACAACGGGATCGCGGTCGCGTCCCAGAAGTTGAACTTCCAGCAGAGCGTGCGGAAATCGGCTTCAATCTTGCGAAAGACATCCTCTGACCAGCCGACAAGGTCCATCTTGTTGACGGCGAGCACGACGTGTTTCACGCCGACGAGATCGAGGATCGCGGTGTGGCGCTTCGTCTGCTTCTTCACGCCCGAGCGGGCATCGACAAGTACGATTGCAACGTCGGCATGGGACGCGCCGGACGCCATGTTGCGGGTGTATTGCTCGTGGCCCGGTGAATCGATGATGACGAAGCGGCGCGTCGCCGTGTCGAAATACTTCCACGCGATGTCGATCGTGATGCCTTGTTCGCGTTCGGCGACGAGGCCATCGAGAAGCATGGAGAAATCGGGGAGATCGGTACCGGCGGCCTTGCGGCCCGACTTGCGCACGTTTTCGCGCTGGTCCTCATAGAGATCGGAAGCATCCCACAGCAGGCGTCCGATCAGCGTCGACTTGCCGTCGTCGACGGAACCGCAGGTCAGGAGGTGGGTGATGCCCCCGAGATCGCGCACGAGGTTCGGGACGACCTCAAGGCGAGGCGTCGAGGACTCGGCGGGCTGAATTTTTTGCAGGGCATGCACGGACATCAGAAATAGCCTTCCTGCTTCTTCTTTTCCATTGCGCCGGCCTGGTCGTGGTCGATGAGGCGGCCTTGGCGTTCCGACGTCTGCGCGTTGAGCGTTTCGGCGACGACGGCTTCAATCGTTTCGGCATCCGATTCAACGGCAGCCGTCAGCGGATAATCGCCGAGCGTGCGGAAGCGGATTTTACGCATCTCGACTTTTTCGCCGTCGCGCGGTTGCAGGCGCGCGTCGTCTTGCATCAAGATCTGGCCGTTGCGGACGATCGTTGGCCGTTCCGCCGCGAAGTAGAGCGGCACGACATCAAGCTTCTCGCGCAGGATATAGCGCCAGACGTCTTTTTCGGTCCAATTCGACATCGGAAAAACGCGCACCGTTTCGCCGGTGCCGAGGCGACCGTTGAGCAGGTTCCACATCTCCGGGCGCTGCTTGCGAGGGTCCCAGCGATGGCCCGGCGCGCGGAAGGAAAAAACACGCTCCTTGGCGCGGCTCGCTTCCTCGTCACGGCGGGCGCCGCCGAACGCGGCGTCGAAGCCGTATTTGTCGAGGGCTTGCTTTAGGGCTTGGGTCTTCAGGACATCGGTATGTATCGAGGGGGCATGGTCGATCGGGTTGATGCCGCGATTGATGCCGTCTTGGTTGGTATGAACAATGAGGTCGAGATCAAGCTCGCGTGCGGTGCGGTCGCGAAACGCGATCATCTCCTTGAACTTCCACGTCGTGTCGACGTGAAGAAGGGGGAACGGCACCGCCTGCGGAAAGAAAGCCTTCCGTGCGAGATGCAGCAGGACGGTCGAGTCCTTGCCGATGGAATACATCATCACTGGCTTGCGGAACTGCGCCGCCGCCTCGCGATAGATATGGATGCTCTCTGCTTCGAGCAGATCGAGATGCGATGGCTCCGCCGTCATGCCGCGCGGTCCTTTGGTTCAAATCCAGGGTCTTCGGACTGCGTGTGAAGCCCGCATTCCTTGCCGTTCTCGTTTTCCCACCACCAGCGGCCGGCCCGGATGTCTTCACCCGGCTTGATGGCCCGGGTGCACGGCTGGCAACCGATCGAAGGAAAGCCCTTCGCGTGTAGAGCATTGACGGGAATTTTGTTCGCCGCAACGTAGTCTTCGAGTTTTTCAAGAGACCAGTCGGCGATCGGGTTCAGCTTGATGAGCTTTTGCACAGGATCGTAGCTCGCGAAGGGAACGTGTGATCTGCCTTGCGACTGCTCGCGGCGCAGGCCCGTTACCCAGCCGGCAGCGCCTTTCAGCGCGCGGTTGAGCGGCTCGACCTTGCGGATCTCACAGCAGGCTTTGCGGGCTTCGACCGAATAGCGGAAGCCATAAACACCATCGTTCTCGACAAGTTCTTCGACCGCGGCGGAGTTCGGGAACATGACGCGGATCTTGATGCCGTACTTGCCCTCGGTATCGAACAAGGTGTCGAGCGTCTCGGGGAAGTGGCGGCCGGTGTCGAGCGTAAAGATATCGATGCCGGAGGCGGTGGTGGCGATGGCGTGCGTGATCGCCTGATCTACAATGCCGAGGCTGGTCGAAAAGGCGATGCTGCCGTCGACGCCAGCCCGGATCGCCAGGAGGCGCTCCTCGAGCGTGGTGATCGCCGCCAGCTCGCGGTCAAGCTCAGCCGCCAACGCGTGCTGCGCTGCGGAATGACTATCTGTTGGCTGACCGCCGGGCGCGGTCGCCGGTGCTTCGAACAACGTCATTGAAGGACCTCCGGGGCGATACATAATAGAATATCATTCTCATGAGAAGGCATATGAATAAATAAGAATAGGATATTATTTCTAAAAGTATCGCGAAACGACCGTGTTCCTTTCTCGCGGGAGCGGAGAATGGCGTTCGCTCCCAGGACCGACGGACGTGGATTTCATTGTCGTGCGGCGCGCCATTCGAGCAAGCCGTTTGCGGCCGCCGCGGCCGTGGCGAAGGTCGCCTGCAGCAAATAGCCGCCGGTGGGGGCCTCCCAATCGAGCATTTCGCCCGCGACGAACGTACCTGGACGCGCCTTGATCATAAGGTGACTGTCCAACCCGCTCCAGGCGATGCCGCCGGCGGTTGAGATCGCCCTATCGAGGCCGGTCAGCCCCGTGATTTGGATCGGGAGGGCTTTGATGCGCGCGGCAAGGGCCTCGGAGCTATCGGGGAGCGGAGCGGCACCTTCGCGGAGCAGGGCAATGGCGACGGGATCGAGATGCGCCGCCTTGCGCAGAAAGTTTGTCAGCGTTTCCTTGGGACGCCGCCGTGACAGCCGCTCGGTGAGGGCGGCCGTGTCGAGGTCCGGCTTCAGATCGACTGAGAGCGTTGCGCTTCCGTGCGCAGCAAGAGCTGTCCGGATATGCGGAATGACAGCGTAAACCGCGCCGCCTTCGAGTCCGCGCGTCGTGACGATGGCTTCGCCGCGCGCCGAAGCGCCAGCGATAGAGAGGGCGATGCGCTTGAGCGCCGTTCCTTCGAAGCGCAACTTGAAGACGTTGGACCATGGGACGAGGACACCGGCGTTGGCGGGAAGGAGCGGTGTTGAGGCGATGCCGGCATTTTCGAACGCGTCGACCCAAGCACCATCGGAGCCGAGTTTCGGCCAACTTGCACCGCCGAGCGCGAACAGGGATGCGTCGGGTTTGATCGTGATCGAGCCATCAGGCGTTGCGAACACCAGTTCTCCCGCTTCGGAGAAGCCGGTCCAGTGGTGGCGCGTCTTGATCGTGACGCCGAGGCCGTTCAGTCGGCGCAACCAAGCGCGCAACAATGGCGAGGCTTTCATCGCCTTGGGAAAGACGCGACCGCTCGTGCCGATGAAGGTTTGGGCGTCGAGGCCGTTTGCCCAGTCAATGAGACGCGACGGCGGATAGGCTTTGACGACGGCGCGGACCTCGTCGGCGCAGCCGCCGTAGCGCGCCAGCAACTCTTCGAGCGGCTCACTATGAGTTAGGTTCAAGCCACCGCGTCCGGCGAGCAGAAACTTTCGCGCTGGCGATGGCATTCTTTCGTAGATCGTGACGCGAAGTCCAGTCGCAGCAATGATCTCGGCGGCAAATAAGCCCGCTGGTCCCGCGCCGATGATGGCGATGTCGTTCGACGCGGTTTCGCTCACCATGTTCCCGTGTTCGGCATCGATGCCCACGGTTCCTGCGGCGGGAGCGCGTTGCCCTTCTGGAGAAGCTCGATGGAAATGAGATCGGGAGAGCGAACGAACGCCATGTAGCCATCACGCGGGGGGCGATTGATCGTAATTCCCGCAGCCTGAAGTTTTGCACACGTTGCGTAGATGTCGTCGACGACGAAAGCGAGATGGCCGAAGTTGCGGCCGGCGCCGTAGTCTTCAGCATCCCAATTATACGTGAGTTCGAGCATCGGTGCTTTTTCGCTCAAGGCGCGGGCTTCATCTTCAGGTGCCGCAAGGAAGATGAGCGTGAAGCGGCCCTTCTCGTTTTCGATTCTGCGAATCTCTTTCAGCCCGAGTGCACCGCAATAGAATTCGAGACTCGATGCGATGTCGTTGATGCGGACCATCGTATGCAAGTAGCGCATCGCTCACCTTTTGCTCGATATCTGACTACGTTGGCGTCCGTGATCGCGCGAAACAGAACGTGCCGCATCTGCGAACGCTGCACCTCTGCCACAGTGCGGCCTGAAACGTCTCGCGGCACTGAGTCGCCGTGATCGGCAATTTCGTGAGTCTGTGGACGAGTGTTGGAAATCTCAGTTTTCGGCGCACCTTGCGCTGCATCGAAGACGCTGACAATCAAGAGTAGAAGAGCGAATCACTTGTTGGGTGATTCGCGGTGCGATGTCTCATCCACCGGTGTGGACGAATCTCAGATCAACGCGTTCGCGCAATCGAAACTGGGGAAGAATCGTGATCCATCTTCTTTGCGGTTTATCATGCTGTTAGGACTGCAAACACGATGTGGATTAAAACCTCACAACCGATGGTCAAGGGGGATGCGCCAAAATATTGCCCCTAGTTAAGGGCAGAGCCGGTGTTATGGTTTCCGAAGTTTCGAAGTGGCGTTTGGTGTTTCGTTTCTGAAGAGGGCTCTTCCAGAATGAAACGCTCGGCGGCGCAGCGGAGCTAGGAGTGTCGTTTGACGCACAGTATATGCGGGGTAAGCAAGTATGGGGGATAATAAACGTCCCGAGCTATCTGATTTCATGGATATGGGCGCAATAAGCCCAGAGGCGCTCGACGACGCGGCGACTGAAGTTTTTGAAGTCGCCGGAATGATCAAGTGGTTCGACGCTTCCAAGGGCTACGGCTTCATCGTGCCAGATAATGGCCTGCCGGATATCCTTCTCCATGTCACATGCCTCCGGGCCGGAGGCTTTCAGACCGCTTACGAAGGCGCACGCGTTCATTGCGAAGTGCTGCGACGTTCGAAGGGTATGCAGGCATTCCGTATTCTCAGCATGGATGAGAGTTCGGCGATCCACCCTTCGCAGCTTCCTCAGCGCACGCACGTCCACGTGCAGCCGGAAAGCGACTGGTGCCGCGCTTATGTGAAATGGTTCAATCGCGTTCGCGGCTTCGGCTTCCTGACGCGGGGCGAGGGTACGCCCGATATCTTCTGTCACATGGAAACGCTTCGTCGCTTCGGCTTCACTGAGCTTCGGCCAGGGCAGATCGTTCAGGTCCGTTGGGGCTACGGATCGAAGGGTTGCATGGCTGCAGAACTCAGGCCGGATGGCGTGCCGACGGGGCTGCCGTCTCGTAATTGATACGGGAACAATGGTGACTATCGTTCCGAGTTCAACGAAGGGGGCCGCGATCTGCGTGGCCCTTTTTATTTTTCCGCCGCTGTTCGTAGCGGCGTGGCCCTTCGTCAATGCATTGATCGATGTCGTGCCGCCCGCGTCTGCAAAGATGCGGCAGGACACGCTGAAGATCGTCTCCGCGTCGGGTGGACCTGAGCACTCGTTCGCAATCGAAGTGGCGACCTCGGAGAAGGAAAAGGCGCTCGGGTTGATGTTCCGCACGGAGCTCAGCGACGGTCAGGGCATGCTCTTCCCGTACACCGCCGAGCGCGTCATGCAGATGTGGATGCACAACACGTACATCGCGCTCGACATGGTGTTCATCCGTGCCGACGGTACGATTGCGCGGATCGAGGAGCGCGCCGAGCCGCTGTCGGATCGGGTGATCTCGTCGGACTCGCCTGTCCTTGCGGTGCTTGAACTGCCGGGCGGGGCGGCGGCGCGGCTCGGGATCAAGGCTGGCGATAAGGTGCGATATCCCATTTTTTCGGGCACCTGACGTGTTCGGTGGGCGGCAAAGATGCCGCTCCATCAAGCGGCGACTTGACCTTAACGGGCGAAACCGGCAGATGAGGGCTTAAGTCGGGGCGTAGCTCAGCCTGGTAGAGCATCTGGTTTGGGACCAGAGGGTCGTGGGTTCGAATCCTGTCGCCCCGACCAATTTCAATCTCTCGTCTTTCGATCTCTCGTCATTGCGGAGCCACCATGACGGCACGGATCTTCAAGCCAGCAAAAACGGCGATGCAATCGGGCGAGGCGCGCACCAAGGAATGGCTCCTCGAATTCGAGCCCGCGAGCGCGCGCGATATCGATCCGCTGATGGGCTGGACGAGTTCGCGGGATACGCAAGCCCAGGTACGCCTTGAGTTTGATACCAAGGAAGAGGCGATCGATTACGCCACGCGTGCCGGACTTGCCTACACGCTGAGCGAGCCGAAGCCGCGCAAGCCGATCAAGAAGTCTTATGCCGATAATTTCCGTTTCGGCCGCACCACAAACTGGACGCACTGATGATTTGCGCCGGCGACTCCGCGTTGCGGAGCCGGCAGCCGGCGCGAGCCCGTCGCGGCGATCCCCGATGATCCATGGCGCCTCTCCTAACGGAAGTCAGCCGCTGCCGCGTGCTGGCTGATGTCGGCTCGTTCGCGCAACCGCCTCGTCTGGGCCGCCATGATTGTTCTTCTGGCGGTTCTCGGCTTCAAGACGCGGGATCACTTCGCGGCTTATTTCGCCGGTATCGGCAAACTCGATGTCCGCATGATGCCGAGCGAAGACACACTCTATTTGCGATGGCGCGGGAAAATCGATGCGCCGATGGCGAGCCGCATCGCCGAGGCCTTCGCGCGCCACAAGGACGAGGCGCACAAAATCATATTGACGCTTTCCTCTCCAGGGGGCTCGCTCGATCAAGGGGCCGAGGTCGTGCGGTTGCTCGATCGGATCGGGCAGACACACATGTTGGTGACGAGCGTCGATGCTGGCGGCATTTGCGCATCGATGTGCGTGCCGGTGTATCTCCGGGGTCAGAGGCGCATTGCGGCCGCAAACGCCGAGTTCATGTTTCATGAAGTGAATTTTCGCGACTTCTTTTCGAAGGAGAAAGATCCGAGTGTGCCCGACTCTGCGATCGGCGCGGAGACCGATCGCTTTTTCGATACCTATTTCGAGACAGCCGGGGTGCCTCAGTCGTGGATCGGCAAGGTCCGCGCCGACGTGGCTGGCGGGCACGAAGTTTGGAAGACCGGGCGCGAGTTGCTCGATGAGAAATCCGGGATCGTCCAGCAACTCATGTAAGCTGTTTCGATCGGCGCGCTGCATCGTTCAAGAAGAGGCCGGCAGGCCCCGAAAGGCGCTGCCGACACGTCAGCTCTTAATGAAACAATGCCGTGGCTTTGCCGAGCGTGTTCCAGACGCCCCAGCAAAACGGGATCCCGACCGCGATCCAGGCGATGAGGGCGGCGGGGCTCATGCCGCCGAAGCCGATGCCGTGCGATCCGGTGCTGACGTTTGCCGTCGATTTGGCCGCGTTAAGTCTCGCGACGTCGGCGTCGCTCATCAGCCATTTGTCGGCGACCGGGCGGATAAGTGCGTTGGCGATGAAGCCGACGAGCAGAAAGCCCGCCAGGATATACATCGTACGATCGTAGACCAACGCGCGGGGAACTCCGGCGCCAATTTGGGCGTCGCGAATGTAGCCGATGACGAGAGGTCCGAGCACGCCAGCCGTCGACCACGCCGTCAGCAGACGGCCGTGGATGGCGCCGACGAATTGGGTTCCGAAGATATCCGCGAGATAGGCCGGTACCGTCGCGAAGCCGCCGCCGTACATCGTCAGGATCACGCAGAACGCGGCGACGAACAGAGCGATGGATCCCATGTGCGCCAACGTCGGCGCCAGTGCGTAGAGCGCCATGCCGAGCACGAAGAAACAGAAATAGGTCGTCTTGCGGCCGATGATGTCGGAGAGGGACGCCCACAGGAAGCGGCCGCCGCTGTTGAACAGCGACAGCAAGCTGACGAAGCCGCCGGCGATGCCCGCGATTGCGGCTGCCTGTACCGGCGTCAAATCGCTGAAGCGGATATCGGGGAGACCGATCAGACGACCGGCGAAGATCTCTTGCAGCATCGGTGAGGCCATGGCCAGCACGCCGATGCCGGCCGAGACGTTCATGCAAAGCACGATCCAGATCAGCCAGAACTGCGGTGTCTTGTGAGCGTTGTCGAGATGCACGTTGCCGTGGGTAATCAGCGCTTTGCCTTGCGCGTTCGGCGGTGTCCAACCGTCCGGTTTCCAGCCATCGGGCGGGACGCGGTAGCCGAAGGCGCCGCATAGCATGGAGACGAGGTAGAGAGCCCCAATCACGGCCATCGCTTCCATGACGCCGACGGATTCGGCGGTCTTGAAATGGTTCATCAGGAGAATGGCGATCGGGGAGCCGATCATGGCGCCGCCACCGAAACCCATGATGGCCATGCCGGTCGCCATGCCGCGCCGGTCGGGAAACCATTTGATGAGGGTCGAAACCGGCGAGATGTAGCCGAGGCCGAGACCGATTCCGCCGATGACTCCGAGCCCGAGCCACAAAAGCCAGAGCTGATGAAGATGGATGGCGACGGCTGAGATCAGAAATCCACCACCCCAGCAAAGCGCGGCCACGACGCCGGCTTTCCTCGGACCCGCGCGCTCCAGCCAACCGCCGAAGACGGCGGCCGATAATCCGAGAAAGACGATGCCGAGCGTAAACGTCACGAGGAGATCGCTGACGCGCCAGTCGCATGTCGTCGTGAAAAGCGCCTGGGCGATGGTCATGTCCGGGCACGTCACCGGCTTGGTGATCCCGAGCGCCTGTGAGAGCGGCAGCCAAAATACGCTCAGGCCGTAGCTCATGCCGATGCAGAGGTGGATGGCGAGAGCGGCGGGCGGCACCAGCCAGCGATTGAACCCCGCTTTGGCAACGATGCGCTCTCGGTCGAGCAAACCGGGCGCGGATGAATCCGCTGGACTCGCGATCGTCATGCGTCTTTCCCCCAAGGTCATCGCCACTTTGGTGTGGCTGATTTTCCTTAGTTTGTGCACCGCGCGTGCGACACAATCAACATTGCAGCATTGTAAATTCGAGATTTTCGCGGGAAATGGCGGACGCTAGGGCATCCGCTAAATGGGCCGGGGGGAGGGACGAGCGTGGAAAGGGGGCCGCTTGGGTTCGCCGCCGTAAAGCCGTTTGCGCTTGCGAAAAAATTCGCTACAAAGCGCCTTCTTCATGGGTTCGCGGGTGTAGCTCAATGGTAGAGCAGCAGCCTTCCAAGCTGAATACGTGGGTTCGATTCCCATCACCCGCTCCAACCATCCCAGAAATCCCTGCCGTTGGAACTTTACCTCCTCTTGGGGGCAAAGGCATTGTTCTTACTCGGAGATTTTGACACGGTCGGGATAGAACGCCAGGCAATCCTTTATGGCGCTCACCGCATCGTGAGGCGCCTCATAGGTCCACACGGCGTTTTCTGAATTCGCATCGGGCGTCGAAAGGTGAAAATACGAGGCATCGCCTTTGTATGGGCAGTAGGTGGTGTGGGCGGACCTCTGAAGCAGGTGCATATTCGCATCCGCACGCGGGATGTATTGGACCGGCGGATAGTTCGCTTCCTTCAAAACGATGGCATTGCGCGTGTCTGCGATAACGACGTCGCCAACCCTCACAACCACCCTACGCGGATTCTTTTCGAGCGTTATCGGATGCTCGACTCCCGGCACAAGCATGGCACGCGCTGTCATTTTTCGCCTCCGTTGGATAGCTATCGGCACCAGATGGGATTGCGCCTGCATTATTTAAAGCGTCGCGGCAGCATGGCAGCTGACGTGCGGCCTTACCAGCGCAGCAGGCCGGACAGGAGAGCGCCGACTGCCGCGACGATCAGCATTCCAAGCGTGTACCAGATCGCCAGGAACGAAAGTCCGTACTCAGTGCAATGCAAAGAGTAGATGCACGCGGCGTACCCGCCTGCCATGAGGCCTGCAGCGGTTCCGGCGATGGCGAATTGCGTAGGCGCGAGCTGGCGAAGCGCGATGAAGGCGGCGATCAATAAGGGAATGGAAAGGCCGACGATGGCCCACGAGCAGATCGATGATGACGCGCCCAACCACAGCTGGCTTACGTCGCCGGGCGGCGCCATGACGATCTCGGTGACGCCCGCGATTGCGAGAGTCGCGACCGCCACCGATACAATCACGAAGGAGGGCGTGGCGGATGCACCCGGTCGTCCCAGCCTCTCAAGCGCAAAAAGTCCGGCGGTGCCGATGACGAGCGCATAGCCCGCCTTCACCCAAAATGGCGCGGAATGCATCGCTTCGCCGATATCTGGTCGGAGACCAAACCAAAGGAGCATCGCAGTCAGCGAAACAATTACGGACAGCGAAACGCTGACCGTAATTGCCTTCGCGACGGACCCCGATTGCGTCGGGAGATCAGCGATAAGGCCCTGGATGAGCTGGTCGGTTTTCAATTGTTGTCCACTCCGCGTTCGAGCAAGCAAACGCCTGCGCTGCAGCAACGATGTTTTGCGCCCGACGATCATTTCTCTATTGGGCTATTCGCTCGGTCGTGCCGCGCAGTTACATCATTCAGGCGCTTTTTTGAGCAGCGGCCCTCAGCGTCCAACGCGTGCGGGCATTTTGAGTAAAGATTCGAACACGCCAGAGAGGCATATGCATTCCGAGATACAGCTGGTGCGACCTTCGGAGGATGAGCCAGTTCAACTTCGGGGGCCCGCGGCCGTTTGTTAATGCCGAAAAGGATTCCGTGGGACGCTAGGATGAAAGTAACCTTCGTTACGCTTTCGAAGGAATTTTCGGCGCGCCGGATACATTTTGAAATCTTGAGCGCCTATACGCCACCCGAGAGTTGACTTACTATGCTCTCGACGCTTCTTACGCCTTCCACATCTGCATAGTTCGGGGTGACTTCTCGGATGAGTGATAATTATGGACTGCGGCCGTCCGCTTGCCGGGCCACGGGGCAGGCTAAAAGCGGCGGCCTCGTATCGAGCTATACCTCCTTCGCTTATCCGGTGTTTGCAATCGTCGTATCGCTCGGGCTTTCGGCTTGCGGCGAAAGGAATGCTTTCGTCCCGCCACCACCGCCGAAAATCGAGTTGGCAGCGCCCGTAAAGCAGACAGTTACGCGCTATCTGATGGCCACGGGAAATGCGGCGGCGATCAACACCACGACGCTCGTTGCGCGCGTTCAGGGCTTCATTCAGGGCATCGACTACAATGACGGCGATGCCGTCAAAACCGGCAAGACGCTGTTTGTCATCGAGCAAAAGCCTTATCAACTGTCGCTTGAGCAGGCCCAGGCGGGTCTCGCAAGCGCGGAAGCCAACACCAAGAAAACGAAGGCCGACTATGAGCGCCAAGTCGATCTTGCGGCAAAGAATATCGCGAGCCAAGCGACCCTCGACGCGGCGACCGCCACTTACGACGCAGCTGTCGCCGCGCAGAAGCAGCAGCAAGTCGACATCGAGCAGGCGCAGCTCAATCTCAGCTATACCGACGTCCAGGCGCCCTTCGACGGGATCGTAACTGCGCGTCAGGTTTCGATGGGGCAACTTGTCGGCGCGGGGAGCCCGACGACGCTCGCGACGATCGTTCAGATTGAGCCGATCTACGTTACTTTCGCGGTCAGCGAAGCCGATGTGCAGAGCATTCGCTCAGACATGAGAGCGCGGGCGATTACGCCCGAGGAACTGAAGAAAATCCCGGTCGAGGTCGGCCTGCAGAGCGAGACGGGTTTCCCTCACAAGGGGACCCTCGATTACGCCGCGCCAAGCATTACGTCGGCGACGGGCACGCTGTTGGTTCGTGGGATATTCGAGAACCCGAACAGGGCGCTACTGCCGGGATATTTCGTTCGGGTGCGCGTTCCGCGGGGCAAGGACGTTAACGCGCTGCTGGTTCCGGATCGGGTTGTCGGCAGCGATCAAGCCGGGCGCTACGTGTACGTTGCGAACAAAGATAATGTCATTGAGCAGCGAAAGATCGAACTTGGTCCTCAGGTCGGCGACTTGCGCGTTGTCGAGAAGGGGATCTCGGCGGACGATCGCGTCGTCATTTCCGGCCTGATGACCGTCGTACCAGGGCAAAAAATCGAGCCCGTTATGACGACGATCAGCGCTCCTGCACCCGACGCGGGCGCTGGGCCATGATTTCAAAATTCTTCATCGAACGTCCGGTTCTCGCGAACGTCATCGCTATTTTGATGGTCGTCATCGGCGCCGTTTGTGTATTCGAACTACCGGTGGCCCAGTATCCGAATGTGGTGCCGCCGACCGTGTCGGTCACGACCAGCTACCCTGGCGCGAGCGCTCGTACCGTTATCGATAACGTCGCGCTGCCGATCGAGCAGCAGGTGAACGGCGTCGAGGGCATGATCTACATGCAATCGTACGCCGCATCGGACGGCACGTATTCGCTGACGGTCACGTTTGCCATCGGGACCGACCTCAACACGGCGCAGATCCTCGTACAGAACCGCGTCTCGGCGGCGATGGCGTCACTGCCGCAAGCAGTCCAGGTGCAGGGCGTCGTCGTTCAGAAGAAGTCGACGTCGATCCTGGAGATCGTGACGCTGACGTCGCCGGACGACAGCTTCGACAGCCTTTATCTCAGTAACTACGCGACGATCCGCTTGAAGGACGAGATTTCGCGTTTGCCGGGTGTGGGCAACGTCAATGTGTTCGGCGCGGGCCAATACTCGATGCGGGTGTGGCTCGATCCTGAAAAGATGCAGGCCCGGAGCCTCAATGCACAGGACGTGATCCAAGCGCTACAGCAGCAGAGCGAGCAGGTGACAGCCGGTCAGGCGGGTATGCCGCCTGTCTCCGGTTCGCCAGCGTTTCAATATACGATCGATGTCCAGAGCCGCTTCGACGATCCCGAGCAGTTTGCCAACGTCATCGTCAAGACGGGCACCGACGGCGACCTGACGCGATTGAAGGACGTCGGACGCGTCGAACTCGGTGCTCAGACCTACTCACAGGTTTTCCATCTTGACGGCAAACAGGCGGCCGGACTTGCGATCTTCCTGACGCCGGGTGCCAACGCTCTCGACGTCGCGAAAGAAGTCTCCGTCAAGATGGCGGCCCTGGCGAAGGAATTTCCGCAGGGCATGGCCTATCTCATTCCTTTCGATACGACGCTGTTCGTGCAGCAGGCGATTTCGGAAGTCTACCGGACGCTGATGGAAGCCGCGATCCTGGTTCTTATCGTCATACTCGTCTTCCTGCAGGATTGGCGGGCGATGCTTGTTCCGGCGACGACCGTGCCGGTTACGATCATAGGCGCCTTTGCGGCAATGGCCGCGATGGGCTTCTCAGTCAACCTTTCGACGCTGTTTGCGATCGTGCTCGCGATCGGCATCGTCGTGGACGACGCCATCGTGGTCGTCGAAGGTGCGGCGCATAACATCGAAAAGGGCATGTCCGGCCACGACGCCGCGATCGCCGCCATGAACGCGCTCATGGGGCCGATCATCGGCATCACGCTCGTTCTCATGGCGGTGTTTCTGCCGGCTTCGTTCTTGCCCGGGCTTACGGGGCAGATGTACGCGCAATTTGCGCTGGTGATCGCCGCCACCGCCTTGATCAGCGCGATCAACGCAGCGACGCTGAAGCCGACGCAATGCGCGCTTTGGCTCCGGCGTCCGGTGCCGCCCGAGCAGCGGAATGCTTTTTATCGCGGCTTCAATGCCGTCTATCAACGCATCGAGAACTGGTATGCCAGCGTCATCGAGAGGATGGTTCATCACTCCATCCCGATGTTCATCATTGCGATGGCCATCATCGGCGCCGCCGTCTACGGCATGACGCGCGTCGCGACGGGATTTCTGCCTGTCGAAGACCAGGGCTATCTGATCGCATCGGTTCAACTTCCGAATGGCGCTTCGCTGGGACGCACTCAGCATTCGCTCGATCAAGTCGAGCAGATCGCGAAGACCGTTCCGGGGGTCGAACGCGTCATTACGATCGCCGGACTATCGCCGCTCGATAACAGTGCGTCGCTCGCGAACGCGGGCGTCGCTTACATCATGCTGAAAGATTGGAGCTTGCGGGGCAAGGACGAGGATCTCGCATCGCTCTACAAAACTCTGAACGAGAAGATGAAAGCGGTCGCGGACGCTTTCGTCATGGTGCTGCCGCCGCCGCCGATCCAGGGCATCGGCAATGCGGGCGGGTTCACACTTCAGATCGAGTTGCGCGATAGCAGTTTCGATCTTCTGAAGCTCGAAAGCGCAGTCAACGCCGTAGCGAACGCCGCCAACACGCAATCGGGTATCCAGCGGGCGTCTACGACGTTCAAGGCGACGGCGCCGCAATACAAAGTCACGATCGATCGTGCGAAAATTCAGACGCTGCTGCTGACGACCGAAGATGTTTTCTCCACGCTGGCGAGCTATCTCGGTTCGAGCTACGTCAACCAGTTCAACAAGTTCGGGCGCGTGTTCCAGATCTACGTGCAGGCGGATGCGAAATTCCGCATGGAACCGCACGAAATTCTGAACCTCAAGGTGCGCAATCAGAACGGAGACATGATCCCGCTCGGGACAGTGATGACGATCACTCCGATCGTCGGTCCGTCGCTCATCAGTCTTTATAATCTTTATCCGTCGGCCACGATTGTCGGCGTGCCCGCGAAAGGTTTTTCGTCCGGCGATGCGATGGCGCTGATGGAGCAGATCGCTGCGCGGACGCTGCCGCCAGGCGTCGGTTATTCTTGGACGGCGCTCTCCTATCAGGAAAAGCTGGTGGGTGGGCAGATCTACTACGTGTTCGCACTCGCCATGCTTCTGGTCTATCTCGTTCTCGCTGGGCAGTACGAGAGTTGGTACGCGCCGTTGTCGGTTCTTTTCGCTGTGCCGCTGTCGCTTGTTGGGCCAGTATCGGTGATGCTTGGGCTCGGCATCGACATCAACCTCTATGTTCAAATCGGCTTGGTGCTGCTGATCGCGCTTTCGGCGAAGAACGCGATTCTGATCGTCGAAGTGGCGCGGGAGCTTCGGGCGGAAGGCAAGGCGATCGCGGAATCCGCGCTTGAAGCCGCGCGGGCCCGTTTCCGGCCGATCCTGATGACGTCGTTCGCGTTCATTCTCGGCGTAGCGCCGCTGGTCTTTGCTACGGGAGCGGGCGCGTCGGCGCGGAAATCCATCGGCATCACCGTCTTCAGCGGCATGCTTGCCTCGACGTTGCTTGCGGTGTTGTTCGTGCCGTCGCTCTTCGTCGTCGTTCAACGGTTTGAGGAGTGGCGCCGCTCACGCAAGGCACCGGCCGTCAAGACAGCCGAGGGAATACCGCCGCCCGCATAAGGCAATTTTCTGCCGCCTGATGGTGTCGTCGCGGCTGAATGACGTTCTTGTGGGGAGGTCCGGTTGATGCCAGATCGCCGCGGGGCCTATCTGGGAGAAAACATCTGGGGTGCGCCGGTCGAGTCGTCAGCTTACGGTCCGGGCTCGTCGGCCGAGTGTGACGGCGAAACGAGGTGACTATCGTGATCCCGAAACTGAGCGTAAAAGAGCTTTGGGGCGCGGAGTTCAGAGGGTGTTATGGCCAAGTGGCGTCGACGTAGCCAAACGAGTGAGGCAGCCGTTCGGCGTCCGGAGAGTTTCGACCTTCCGCGTTTTCTGAAGCTTTGCGGCATGCTCGCTTCTCCCAACGACGGGGAACGTGCGGCGGCGGCGTTGAAAGCCTCCGAAATGCTGAAAGCCGCCGATTTGACGTGGCACGACGTCATCAAGGACACAAAAGCACTGAACGACCACCTTGCGCTTGGAAGCGCCGACGACGAAGAGGCCCGGGCTCAACGGTTCTGGAAAACGAGGGGGGCTCCGGTTCGCGCGAGGGCCTGATCGGGTATCCAGCGCGTGCCACCCGGCGGTAGCCGAGTGCGCTATTTTTCGATTTCGAAACCCTTGATCGCCCACGCCGAGGCGTAGCCGAACAGCCAAAGCGCGATTGGCGGGGCAAAGAGCAGGATCGGAACTTCGATGAAATCGCCGCGCGTGCTCAGGCTTCCTTGGACGCCTTCGAGCAGAAGGTAGATCGTCCAGCCCATGATCCAACCGGCGGATACGAGGATCCAGACGCGAAAGAGCCCGCGTCTCCAGTTCAAGGGAGGAGACGAAGACTCCGCTCTCAGATCGTTGGCCGGAACCCGGCGCGGAATCCCAAAATTCGGCATATCACCCTCCAGTTGCGAAAGGACGAGCATCGCTGCCGGTCTTTGACCGCGCTCAGTCCGTTCCGCCGCCCGCTCCTGTCATCACCTGAGAAAATGTCCATGGGCATCAGCATGCTACCACGGCCATCTTCCTCGTACCACGCCCTTACCCGGAAACGCTGCCCGGCGCGGCAAGCAATCGGCAAGGCGATTATGTCGCCGCAAGGGCGACCGTTCTCCGGAACGGCCGATGCTACACTTTCTCTAGGGGAATGTTCCGCCGGAGCTTGTGATAGCGGCGGAGCGCCCGCGATGAGCAATGATCATGACGCAGACGACGACACTCACGGTTTTGGATCTCGGCGAGCATTTGCTCGGCTTCTACGACGGCCGCATCCCGGGCGTGAGATACCATTCCGACGAGCCGAACTGGCTCGACGACGGCGGCTTCGCGCTCGGCATTTGCAGCTATGCGGTCATCGATGGGCCATCGGCAATCGTCTATGATACCCATCTTTCGATTGCCCACGCGCGTGATATTCGAACAGTTCTTGAAGCGAGGGGCGTTCGCGACATCCGCGTCGTGCTGAGTCACTGGCATTTGGATCACGTCGCGGGAAATGCCGTCTTCAGCGATTGCGAGATCATTGCGTGTGCGGAAACCGCGCGTTTTCTTTTGGATAAGAAAACCGAAATCGAAAACGGCACGCACGATGGGCTGCCGGCGATTTCACCGCTCGTCCTGCCGACGACGATTTTCGACGGCGGGCATGATCTCAGATGTGGGAACGTCGCCGTCGAATTGCGGCCGCTCGACATTCATAGCCGGGACGGCGTCGCCCTGTATTTGCCGAGTGACGGAACGCTGCTCGCGGGCGACACGCTTGAAGATACCGTTACCTATGTCGTTGAACCCGACCGATTGTCGGAACACCTGCGAGATATCGAGCGGATGTCGACGTGGGATTTTTCGCGCATTCTCCCGAACCACGGTGCGAAAGAGCGGATCATGGGAGCGGGCTACGATCGCCGTCTCATTGACGCGACGCGAATTTATGTCGAGCGGCTTTTGAGGGTTACCGACGATGATGGGTTCGCAGCGCTTTCGCTTGCCGCGTTCATTCCGGAGCCGTTGGCGGTGGGAGCCGTGACGTTGTTTGAGCCCTATGAGGCCGTCCATCGGGGAAACGTAGAAAAGGTGCTGGCGGCCGAACGATTGCCATCAGCCTAGCCCGTCCGAGACAAATTGCCGGGAGCGAGGCACTTGGATGTGTACGTTCGCGAGATATGCTGCCGCCGAGAGTTGCGAGCGCGGGAGCCATGACAAGCGGATTACGAATATCGAGGAAGGGTCAGCAATTTGCCCGCAATCTCGACTGGAATCTCGTGAGGCTTTTTCTCGACATCGTGCGGTCGGGAGGGATCAGCACAGCCGCGCGCGCGCTCAACAAGCAGCAGCCAACGATCAGCGCGGGACTGAAACGTCTCGAGGATCACGTCGGGGCGCCGCTCTTCGTGCGATCCGCTAGAGGCGTAGCGCTGACTCCGGCAGGGCGGTCTTTTCTCAAAGCGGCTGAAGATATCGAAATCCTGATTTCGGGTATGCCGGGCGATGTCGCGCAGTCGGCGGGGCGATTGCAGGGCGTCGTGACGCTTCGCGTCATATCAGACCTTGTGGCGCCAGCATTCGATCAGGCGATGCTGACGTTCCATCAGGTCAATCCGGAAGTCGAAATCCGCTTCGACATTGCGCCATGGCGGGATGTCGTGCTGTCGGTGAAGGATGGAGGCGCGGACATCGGCATCGCCTGCGATGTGGTCACTGGCCCGGACCTTCGCTATCGGCCCTTGATGCGCGAATGGCAGCAACTCTATTGCGGAAAGGCGCATCCGTTGTTCGGAGCGGCGCCGACGGAACCCGACGCCGTGGCCGATGAGATTTTTGTACTGACAGGCGAGGATGAGCCCGCCGAGCTTGCGGATTTTCGTCAGAGGTATCGACTGGGCGAGCGTTCGGGCGGGTCCGCCGAGACACTGCACGAAGTCAAGCGTCTCATTCAAATCGGCATCGGCATCGGATTTCTGCCGACGGTCGTCGCGGCGGAGGCCGTTGACGCGGGCGGCCTTTGGCCGATGCTCCACCCAGACATTCTTCCAACCTATCCCGTCTACCTCATCACGCGGGATTCAAATCTCAGTCCGTCTGCGCGGGCGCTGCTCGATATGATCGAGATGCACGTTAAAGACCCCGATCCAGAGAGCGCCGAGGCGACGCGCCGGACATAGATCTGATCTATGGCTCGCATCGGTATGCGACCGCTTCTGACGCGATGTTTTCGATGACAGTCTGTTGTTATTGGAGACTGCACAAATGGTCGAAATCAAAGATACGCTTGGGCTGTGGGAAAGGTCGCTTATCGCGTGGCCGGACGGGCGCGAGGACCGCACGACGTTCGTCGCGTGGCTGCAAGGGCCGAAATTGTTCGCTGATCTCCGGCAACCGGCCAATCCTCCGTCGTTTGACGGCGTGTCGTGCCTCAACGATCTGGAGCCTCATCATCTCGGCTGGCTGGCCCAGCAGGAAGGATTTGCCGGACATTTGGTGCAAACCGGCGATGCTTTCGAATGGCGTCGCGCGATTGATTTCCAATGTCCGGGCGACGCCGTCGACGCAGGATATTTAGCGTTTTCAGATGGCATGCTGATTGAGCGGGGGAGAGACATACCCTACATCGAGCATTGGCATCACACCTCGCCGAACCTCGATCCGCACTTTGCTGCTCGTATGCGCACCGAGGATGGCCTCTTGGGTTTCCTGGTGCGGGTCGGCGATATTTTCATGTACGTGCGAAACCGGGCGGGCGCGCTGCCGCACGGCGGTTCGCTTGCCGAATTCGTCAAGGCCTCGTCGCCGCAGGATGCGCGGGCGCTGCTCGATTGCGAAATCTCGCTAGGGCGGGTGCGTGATGGGTCGTGGCTGATTGGGCGATCGAGCCTGCCGTTCCGCGTCAGATCCGATCTCGCACCGACGTTTTCGCGCGATTGCGAGACCATCACAGTTTGCGACGTGACTGCGGCCGGTGCGCCGTTCACGCGGCAATGGACGATCGTCGACCTCGACGTTTGCGATCGGCAACAAAATCTTTCGGGGTCCGGACACGACGACGGAGTGCTTTCCATTTTTCGCTCAATGACAGGGAGAGCCTGATGGCCATGCGTTCGATGTTTCGTCTTGTCCTTTGCGCCGTTTCCGTACTTTTTGTAGCGACGCTGCCTGCGCGCGCCGAGCCGACCTTTAAAGTCGCGTGGTCGATCTACACGGGATACATGCCGTGGCCCTATGCGCAGAATGCTGGCATCCTGCAGAAATGGGCCAAGAAATACGGTATCAACATCGAACTGGTTCAGGTCAACGATTACGTTGAATCGATCAATCAATATACCGGCGGCAAGGTCGACGCGGTCACCGCAACGACGATGGATGCTTTGACAATCCCGGCCGTCGGCGGCGTCGATACGACCATTCCCATTCTTGGTGACTATTCGAACGGTAACGATGGAATCGTCTTGAAAGGCGCGAACAAGACGTTCGCCGATCTCAAGGGCAAGAAGATCAATCTCGTTCAGTTCTCGGTGTCTCACTATATGCTGGCGCGTGCATTCGAAGCGCATGGCATGAACATCAGCGATGCGAAATTGCAGAATGTTTCGGATGCCGATTTCGTCTCGGCCTTTATGACGCCCGACGTCGATGCCGTCGTTGCGTGGAACCCGGCTTTTATCGAACTGAAGAAATTGCCGAACGTCAGCGTCGTCTATCAATCGACCGAAATGCCCGGCGAATTGGTGGATGCACTGCTTGTGAATACGAAGACCCTTAAAGAGCATCCGGAACTCGGCAAGGCGCTGACCGGCGCTTGGTTTGAGACGCTTGCAGTGATCAAGGCCAACGACGCGAAGAGTGCGGAAGCTCGTAAGCTCATGGCCGATCTCTCGGGGACGAGCGTCGAAAGCCTCAACTCCCAGATCGATACGACGGCATTCTATTACGATCCGGGCGCCGGCGCCGCGTACACGCGCTCGCCAGACATGGTCAAGGCGATGGATCTTGTGCGCACCTTCTGCTTCGATCAGCAGCTGATGGGCACCGGCGCAAAATCGAAGGATGCAATTGGGATTGCGCTTCCTGGGCAAACGCTCGGCGATGCGTCCAATATCAAGCTCCGACTCGATGATACGTTCATGCAACTCTTGGCAGACAACAAGCTCTGAGCAACCGCGTCAGGTTCGTCACCGATTAGATGTAAGAGGAAAGAGATGAGCACATCAGGAAACTTCTCGAGCATTCCCATCGTCGACGTCACGAAGCTTCGGACGGGCACGCCCGCCGAGCAGATGGTGGTTGCGGAGGAACTTGGAGAGGCCGCTCGCGCTGTCGGTTTCGTCTACGTTACGGGCGGCGGCATTGACGAAGCTCTTTTCGATGGTGTTCTCGACGCGACCAAGCGCTTCTTCGCGTTGCCCTACGACGAGAAGATGAAGGTCTATATCGGCAATTCGAGAAACCATCGCGGCTATGTTCCCGAGGGCGAAGAAGTCTTCGCCTCGGGTTCGAAGGACAAGAAAGAAGCGTACGATCTGTCGATCGATCTGCCGTCGGACGATCCAGATTTTGTCGCGGGAAACCCGCTTCTCGGGCCGAACCAATGGCCTGACCTGCCGGGTTTTGCCAGGGCCGTGGACGATTACTACACCTCGGTCTTCGCCCTCGGCCGCGTTTTGCTGCGTGGTTTTGCGATGGCGATCGGCGAGGAGCCGACGTTCTTCGATCAATACGTTACGAAGCCGCCCAGCCAGTTGCGTTTGATTCATTATCCCTTCGATTCCGGTGCCGAAGATCGGCCGGGTATTGGCGCGCACACCGACTATGAGTGTTTCACGCTGTTGAGAGCGACGTGTCCAGGTCTTGAAGTCATGAACGGCGCGGGGGAATGGATCGATGCGCCGCCGGTTCCGGGTGCGTATGTCGTTAACATCGGCGACATGATGGAGATCTGGACGAACGGCGAATTTCCGGCGACGTCGCACCGTGTTCGCAAGGTGCCGGCGGAGCGTTATTCATTCCCGCTGTTCTTTGCAGCCGACTATGACACGGTCGTCGCACCGTTGCCCCGCTACGTTGCCGCCGACACACCGCAACGGCCGTCTCTCAAGGCAGGCGAACATCTCTTCGCGCAGACCATGCAGAGTTTCGCCTATCTGAAAGAGCGCCGTGCGCGGGGGGAGATCGTGCTTCCGGACGGCTCGGCGCCGCTCTCGTCGTTCGGACAGGAAGCCCGGCTGAAGTACTGAGCACAATGCCGTTTCTCAACGAACGGCTTTCAGGATGAAGTCGACGAAGGCGCGGACCTTGGCGGCCGGGTGATGGCGCGAGGGATAGTAGGCGTTGAGCGGAAATCGTTCGTCGGCCCAATCGGGGAACAGTTCAATCAGTTTTCCGCTCTTGATAGGATCTTTGGCCACGACTGCGAAAACCTGGGCGATGCCGGTTCCGGCGAGGCATTCGGTCAGCATCGTTGCGGCGTCGCTCAGCAGAAGACGGCTCTTGGTCTTGACGGGCAGGATTTTCCGGCCCTTGTGAAATTCCCAATCGAAGGATTGGCGGGTCACGGGATCGCGGTAGTCGATGCAGGCATGACCGACGAGATTACTCGGATGAAGTGGCCGGCCATATCGCTTCACGTAGCTTGGTGCCGCAACGGTGATGACTTGAAGATCCGCCAATTTGCGCGCGATCAGCGCTGACGACGGAAGATTTCCGAAGCGGATCGCAACGTCGATGCCGTCGCCCACGAGATCGCCGATCTGCTCGCGCGTCACGCAATCGAGCGTCAACTCCGGATAGAGATCGAGAAATTTGCCGAGCCGTCCCGGCAGAATGAGCTGCGATACGACGGGGTCGATATTCACCCGCAGGCGTCCGCGTACGATGTTGGCCGAGCCGGAGGCGACGGTCGCCGCATCCTCGATGTTGGCAAGGCTCGGCTTCACTTGCTCATAAAATCGCCGGCCTTCGTCGGTGAGCGCGATGGAACGTGTCGTCCGGTCGAGAAGCCGCGTGCCGATCCGGGCTTCGAGCCGGGATATGGCGCGGCTGACGCCCGACGTCGTCAATCCGAGCGCATCGGCAGCGCGGGCAAAGTTGCCGGCTTCGATGACTGCTGCGAGAACCGATACGCCGGAGAGCAAACGTCCGTCGAACGGCATCGTAGCCTCGCAATTGTTGATTTCACGGCAATAATATTTGGACGAGAGCGCACTTCAGTCAAGTCCCGCAAGGTGGCACCTTCCGTTTCATCAAACGATTTTGGGGACTTACCATGTATGCGATCACCGGAATTACAGGTCAGGTCGGGGGCGCGATGGCCCGGGCACTGCTCGATGCAGGGCAGCCGGTTCGGGCCGTGGTGCGGGACGTCGCCAAGGGCGCCGAATGGGCGACGAGGGGATGCGAGGTGGCGATAGCGACGATGGAAGACGGCGCGGCGCTCGCCGAGGCTTTCAAGGGCGCGGAGGGCGTGTTCATCCTGCCGCCGAACGAGTTCGATCCATCGCCCGGCTTTCCCGAAGCGCTGGCGGTGATCGACGCAGTTAAGGAAGGTCTCGAAGCGGCCCGTCCGGGGCGTGTCGTCTGTCTGTCAACGATCGGGGCACAGGCGCATCAACCCAATCTCCTGACGCAGCGAACACTGATGGAACAGGAACTTGGCAAGCTCGCCGTGCCGATGACGTTCCTCAGGCCGGCTTGGTTTATGGAGAATTTCGCGTGGGACGTCGCCTCAGCGCGTGACGCGGGCATTATCGCGTCGTTTCTGCAGCCTCTCGACAGGACGGTTCCGATGATCGCGACCGTCGATATCGGACATCTGGCGGCGAAGCTCATCCAGGAGCGCCGGGAGGGACGGAGGATTGTCGAACTCGAAGCCGAGCGGCGATATAGTCCGAACGACGTGGCCGCGGCTTTTGCCGACGTTCTCCGGCGGCCGGTGCGTGCGGAAGCTGTTCCACGCGAGACGTGGGGCGCCCTGTTCAAGTCGCAGGGAATGAAGGACCCCTTGCCGAGAATTCAGATGCTTGACGGATTTAATGAGGGCTGGATAGCTTTCGAAGGCCCTCCGTCAAGCATCGTGAAAGGACCGACGACGCTTGAGACGGTGATGCGCGCTTTGGTCTCGTCTGAAAGCTGAAACTTCGCAGATCCGCGCATCTCACAGTGCCAGCGACGAAGTGGGATTTGCTTTCCAATAAGCCGTCACGCTATCCGGAACGCTGGACACAGATCCGGGTTTGCAGCCACGCGATTGGGTGGACTGCACATCGCGTTGCTCGAGTCAGGGAGCGGCTAATGGCGCGTTTTGTCGGCATTGACCATATTTCGATCCGGGTGAGCGATTTTCCCCGGTCGAAACATTTCTATAGCGGCCTCTTCGACTTTCTCGGACTCGAGGTGTTGGATGAATACGACGACTCAATGGGCTGGACGAATGGAAAAACCAGGTATTGGATTGGTCAAGCCGACGAGAAAGGGCGCGAACATAAACATCGCACTGGTGACATCGGCCTGCATCACTATGCCTTCCAGTTGCGCAGTAGAAAAGACGTCGACGATCTCCAAGACTATTTACGAAAACACCATGTAACGATCGTGGACCCCGCCGACGTATACTACGAAGACTACTACGCTGTATTTTTCCTCGATCCCGACGGTATCAAGCTTGAGGGCATGAAATACGGTGAAGAGAAAGAAACGGCCCGAAAGAAGACGTGAGCTGCCCGGGTAACATAACCGTCTGACCTAGCTTATATCTTGGAACCAATCATCGGTTGGATCGTTTCGCGAACCACGTCGCAAGCGGTTTGGATATGTGTGTTGAGATCGGGTGAGAGAATGCCTGTGACGTCGGGCCAAACGGCCTTCGATCATGCGGAACGAGGTCAGAGTGGCGGGGGCACGGCCTCGCGTGAGCAAGGGAGGGCGGAAGCTGGCCTTGGCGCGCGGTTGTTCGAAACCCGGGCGCATTCTCTGGCGCTTGCCAAACCGCTGTCGGCTGAAGACATGACGGTGCAGGCCTCGGACGATGCCAGCCCTACGAAATGGCACCTTGCGCACGTTACGTGGTTTTTCGAGAACTTTGTGCTGGCGCCGCATCTCGATGGCTATCGGATCTTCGACAACGATTTTAACTACTGCTTCAATTCCTATTACGAGGCGCTCGGACCGCGCCATCCACGCCCGAAGCGAGGATTGCTGACGCGTCCGTCGGCCGCGCGCGTTCTGGAGTATCGCGCGCATGTCGATGATGCGCTTCACCGTCTCGTCGACAAAGACGTTGCACGGCAGGGCGAGATCGCGCGGCTCATCGAAATCGGGATCAATCACGAGCAGCAGCATCAGGAGCTGTTGTTGACCGATATTCTCGCGCTGTTCGCGGCCAACCCCTTGCGCCCCGCCTATCAAGCCCGCGCGCCGCGGCAGGATAAGCTTACGCCCCTGCAGCCGTTGGGCTGGGTTGATTTCGCTGGTGGCATTCTTCCTGTCGGTCATTCCAGCGACGGTTATTGCTGGGATAACGAGTTGCCGTCGCACGATGCGCTCATCCGGCCGTTCAAGCTTGCGGACAGGCTCGTCACGAACTCCGAATGGTTTTCGTTCATCGAAGACGGCGGCTATGTGACCCCTTCGCTCTGGCTTGCCGACGGTTGGGCGACCGTTAATCGCGAAAGTTGGGAGGGGCCGCTCTATTGGGAGAAGGCGGATGGCGGATGGTCGCAGATGTCGTTGCAGGGATTGCAGCCGATCGAGCCAGCAGAGCCGGTTGCTCACATCTCTTATTACGAGGCTGACGCGTTTGCGCGCTGGGCGGGAAAGCGATTGCCGACCGAATTCGAATGGGAGGCTGTTGCCCACGCCTATTCCGAGACGCAGTCGCGGGACATCAGCGTATTTCGCCCGAGTGCGGCTACATCGGCCGATGCGCCGGGTTCACCGAAGCAGCTCTTCGGCGACGTTTGGCAGTGGACTGCGAGCGCTTATCTGGCTTATCCGGGCTATCGCCCGCCGGAGGGGGCGATCGGCGAATACAACGGCAAGTTCATGGTTGGCCAGCACGTCCTGCGCGGCTCGTCGTGCGCAACGCCGGCCGGTCATTCGCGACCCACGTACCGCAATTTCTTCTATCCCCATCAGCGCTGGCAGTTCCTCGGCTTGCGCCTCGCAGCGGAGATCGACTGATGCGTTATGTTCCCACCCTCGAGCGGTTGCCCGCGGACGTCTCGAAAGTCGATAGCGAATTTTCGATTTCCGTCATCGAGGGTTTGTCGCGCGCGCAAAAGGAATTGCCGTGCCGCTATTTTTACGATGCGCGGGGGAGCGCTCTTTTTGAGGAAATTACGCGGCTTCCCGAGTATTATCCTACACGCACCGAAGCTCAAATCCTGAGGGGATGTGCCAGCGATCTAGTCGAGGACTTTCGCGATGGGGATCTTTTTATCGAGTTTGGTTCGGGCTCCAGTTTAAAAACGCAGATCCTGCTGGATAGGGTCGCGGCGCGGATCGTCTATGTTCCGGTCGATGTATCGGAGACGGCGCTTGCCGACGCGGTCATGCGCCTTGCCGTGCGTTATCCCGGGCTTGAGGTGCGGCCGCTGGTTGCGGATTTTTCGAGGTTGACCGCTTTGCCCCGCGATCTCGCGAGCAGACGTGCGGTCGGATTTTTCCCGGGTTCGACGATCGGAAACCTGGCGCCGCGTGAGGCCGAGATCCTATTGTCGAGCTTCAGGCGTGTGTTGGGTAAGGACGGGCGGCTCATCATCGGCGTCGATCTCAAGAAGGACCAGCAGACGCTGACAAGAGCTTATGACGACGCAGCAGGCGTGACCGCGGCGTTCAACATGAATTTGCTGTCGCGCATCAATCGCGAACTTGGCGGCACGTTCGACGAGCGCGCGTTCGTCCATAAGGCCATCTACAATTCGGAACAGGGCCGCATTGAAATGCACCTTGTGAGCGAGCGTGAGCAAGACGTGAGAGTTTGCGGACGGATCTTTCATTTTCGAAAGGGCGAAAGCATCCACACGGAGAACTCCTATAAATACAAGGTGGCGGAGTTTCGCGATCTTGCGACGAGGGCCGGCTGGCAGGCGGAGCGCGTCTGGACCGACGCCAATAATCTCTTCAGCGTTCACGAACTGGCTTGACGATCGCGGCGTTGATGGATCGCTATGACGTCAACGCGGCGAGCAAGCGCTCGACGTCTTCAAAGGCATAAGGCTTCGAGATCATCGGCTGGGCTTTAAAGTCGGTGGGCAATGCTTCGACGCCTCGGCCGGTCGCGAACGCGAAGGGCACATTGTCTTTTGCCAAAGTTTCCGCAATCGGGGCGCTGTCCTGTTGACCGAGCGTGCAGTCGAGGAAGGCGTATTCCGGCCGGTCCGCGCTCAAGATCGACAAGGCTTGATCGATGGTGGTGGCAGGCCCAATGACCTCGTGGCCGAGATCTTCGATGTACATCGCCAGAAGTTCAGCGATCAGAATTTCGTCTTCGACGATGAGAATTCGTGCCAAGGGCGGGTGTCGCTTTCTCTCATCTGATGCCGGCTATCTATAGCGTGTTCGCTTTGGCCGCGTGAAGCTTTTTGATCTTCGGTAGCAGCTTGCGTTTTGAGCCGCGTTTTGGCTTCATCGCGAGCGAGACTTCAAGGCGAGGCGTGCGTTCCCGCCTGCTTCTCGGACGCCGCATGTTGCCATTGGTGAAGTTTCATCGAAAAGTTACTTCTACGAACGGGAACCAAACTCGCTCGGCGCTATTTAGGGTCGTATGGGGCAAGGGAGAAATCAAATCGAACCGCCGCCTGCAGCAATGGGCCAAAATTTGGCACAGCGTTCGATATTGGTCGTGGAAGATGAAGTTCTGATCCGGCTGCATCTGGCGGAAGAGCTTCGCGAGGCAAATTATACCGTTATCGAGGCCGCCAGTGGCGATGAAGCCATTACGCTGTTGTCGAGCGTCGACGATATCGGGATGGTCTTGACCGATGTCCGCATGCCGGGAAATGTTGACGGCATGGCCCTGGCCCAGTGGACCCGCAAAGTATTTCCTTCGATCAAAATCGTACTCATATCGAGCGAGGTTCACTCCGGAATGCCGCACGAATTCGATGCGTGTTTTGCGAAACCAATTCGCCTCGATGACTTAATGCGGTGCGTGCGAAAGTTGCTGCCTAAAGCGGAACACGGCGGTTCTCCCAGCCGTTAGAAGGGAGTGATTGAACAGGAAGCAAAATCTCAAAATCTCACAAGCGTTCTCGTGATTGAGGACATAGTGCTCGTTCGGATGGCGCTTGCGGCCTATCTTCGTGACTGCGGGTACCGCGTCGTCGAGGCGGCGACGACCGATGAAGCCTTGCGCGTTATCGAGCAAGCTCCTGTAACGGTCGATGTTGTGTTTAGCGCCGTCGAAGTTGAGGGTGCGTTGAGTCCGTTCACATTGACGCAGTGGCTGCGTAAGAACCGTCGGGAGATCAAAATCGTCATGGCTGGCACGCCGAAGAGTGCGTCGGCTGCTGCGGGGCGGCTTTGCGAGGAAGGTCCGCACCTGAAAAAGCCTTACGAACCGCAAATCGTCGAGAATTATATTCGCCGTTTGCTGGCGCTGCGGCGTTTTCCCGAGCCCCAGGGTGACGAGAACTCGTGACCTGCCCCAGACGAGAGACGGCCGCTTCGTTGTGGGCAATCGATTACATATTGCAAGCGTTGATTTTCCCGCGGTTGCGTGTTGATTGTTCGTCGCGTTCAAGCGGAGCAGCGCCGTGGTCGATTGGGACGATGTTAAACAAAGCATTCTCGGATGGCTTGGTGCAAAGATTTGCCCTGGCACATCGATTTTCCTGATGATCTTCGGACTGGCGCTGACCTCATCCTTCAACGTCGAGGCTCATCGGAGTGTCAGAAGTTCGGATCAAACTTCGGGGATTTCGATACCCAATCTCACGCACGGTCAACTTCACATCATGATCCGGTACCGGTCGGCGATTCTGGATCTTGCCAATCGGCAGATCCAACCGGGCGTCGAAGCGAGGTCGCTACAGAATTTCATCAATTTGCAATTCGCCTATTGTCTGTGGGGGCTGATTCCAGGGAGCCTTTCCGACGAAGCCAATCCCTTTAACGAGTGCTCTCACGCATATCTGGCGGCGAGCAAGGCGCTCCTCGACCGTCTTCGGAAGACAGAGGAGACGCGGAGCAGGGCGGATGCTCTCACTGACGAAATCAATTTGGCTATGTTGCAGGATGCCATCGCCCTTGAGATCTGCAGCAACAGCTTCGAACCATTCAATACGGCGCAAGTCATCATGCCGGAATGGGCGAGCGTTGCCTTTAACCCGCTTGGGGTTCTACTGGGTTTCGTCATTTTTGGCGCATCTGCGGGCGCGTTCGCGGCATCGCGTAATCGCGGCTTGGGCTAGAGGTGAGGCCCGTCGTACTTCGCTGCTGATTGCCGCTTTTCGCATTTGGAAATATTCATAGAGTTCAAAGTGGAGAAGAAAAGATGAAACAGTTGATGGCGGCATTGGCGCTGCTAGTTGTGTTCAGCGAGCACGTGTCTGCTCACAAGTTCGAGAAGAACGGCATCGTCGTCGGTCATCCCTGGGCGCGGGCGACCGCTCCGGGTGCGGCCGTCGGAGTTGGATATCTGACGATCACGAACAACGGTAAAGAAGCCGACACGCTCACAGGTGGCACGTTCGAAGGCGCTGATCATATCGAAATCCACGAGATGAAGATGGATGGCGACAAGATGATGATGCGGCAACTCAAAGATGGGCTGGAGATCAAGCCGGGCGAGACAGTGAAATTCAATCCCGGTGCAAATCATCTGATGTTCGTCGGCTTGAAAGCGCCGATCGCGCAGGGACCGAAGATCAAGGGCGCGCTGACGTTCGCGAAGGCCGGCACGATCGACGTCGCCTTCCAAGTGGAATCGCTCGGAGCAATGAGCAGTTCCGATGCCGATCACAGCAGCATGAAAATGGACGACTCCGAGATGAAGCACGATCACGCGCAATAGCTTTGACGATCCGTCTGGAATGGACGGCGTCATATGCCTTGCGCCGAGCGCGGCGGTTGCGGCGCATCCGGTGTGGCTCAATTGATCATTCTTATGCGTTCTCGCTGGTGATTTCCAAATCCGGATCTACATTTTCAGGCAATGCCTAGAAGCGATGTGACCCAAGGAGCTTCATTATGACGAGCCTCGATCGACGATCGTTTCTCAAGACGGCGCGTGCGGCCTCGGTCGTCGCGGCCGTTTCGTCCTCCACGGCCGTCCGGGCGTTCGCTCAGACCGAGCCGTCCGGGGGGCCGTTCAAACTGCCGTCGCTGCCTTACGCTTTCGCGGCGCTCGAACCCGACATCGATGCCGTAACCATGGAGCTTCACCACGACAAGCATCACGCTGCCTACGTCAAGAATCTCAACGCGGCGCTAAAGGACTATTCGCAACTTTCGGAACTCCCGCTGGAGGCGTTGCTTGCGAAGCTCGCCGATGTCCCCGAAAGCATACGGATGACGGTCCGCAACAACGGTGGCGGCCATGCCAATCACAGCATGTTCTGGGAGATCATGGGAGCGCCGGGCGGGGCGGGGCCCGACGGCGATCTTAAAGCCGCGATCGACCGCGATTTCGGAGGCGTCGATAAACTCCAACTGCAGTTCAATACTGCGGGGACGAAAGTCTTCGGTTCGGGCTGGGTGTTCGTGACGGTCGACAAGGACGGCAAGCTGGGGCTCATGCCGAAGCCCAATCAAGATACGCCTCTGATGGACGGTGACCGTGTTCTCATGGGCAACGACGTTTGGGAACACGCGTATTATCTGAAGTACCAGAACAAACGCGCCGATTATTTGAAAGCGTGGTGGAACGTCGTAAATTGGAAAGTCGTCGGTGATCGATACGCAGCGGCGAAATCCGGGAAGCTCGCAATCTAGGGAGTTTGTCGGCCGGGGACATGGTGAATTGAGACTTGGCCGGCGTCACATCCGATCGTTCGCCAACTCCGCCGGACGGCGCACGGATTTCATTGGTGCCGGCTGTAGGATTTGAACCTACGACCCCCTGATTACAAATCAGGTGCACTACCACTGTGCTAAGCCGGCATAAGAGACTGCGATGCGGCAGATTGAGTTCGGACTCTGAACCTTGCGATCGCGGCAAGTCCTTGCCGATCAGCCCGTCGTTGTCAACCTTGCGGGCGGCCTGCTCGGTCTGGTAAGCGGCAATAGTGGCAGTAACAAAGTGGGAGCGGAGGCAAGCCCCCACTCCCCGAATTCGCCGACTTAAGCCTTCGTCCAATAAGGGTGTTGCTTATCGCTCGTGCCTCACGGACACCACCAGATCGGGCCTACGACGATGCAACCGCGGCGCTGCCAGTCACCGGGACGATTGTTATAGCGGTGCCAGTTGCCCGGGGCCTTGTTGTAACGGCCGCCCGCGCGGTATTTCTGTCGCTTATGATAAGACTTCTTCCCTTTGTGATCTTTGTAGTCGACCTGCTGCAACGCCGACTGAGCTGCTAGGCCCGCGGGCTTTGTGACAGTCATCGCCGATGCTGCGGAGGCAAAGCCTCCGGTCATGACTGCGATCAGCGCGATGGCTTTTAAGCGCAAAACAACCTCCGTTTGTATTCCGATTTCCCGTAACGTAACTGAACGCGGTAAACTGATTTTGGTTCCGTCACTAGCCGGCTATTCGTGCAACCCAGGTTCCGACCCTGCCGCGATCTCAAGCGGACCGATGTCTGGCATATTTCTGTCATGCCGCATCTGTTTGGCAGAGATGTAACGGGTTGAAAAAATTTGGCGACGGGAAGGCATCGCGAGGTGCCCTTCAAGCAAACTTAAGATATTCTCGTGCAACGATTCTGATATTCTTTTGCAGGGCATAGTCGTGCTCTGCCCAGACCCTCGCAGGAGTTCTGCCAATGCGCTTTAGGTCTCTGATGACGCTCACCGCGATCGCGGCGGCGGCCCTAGCGGTCGCCGGATCGGCGTCGGCTTTCGATCTGAACAGGCCAGACCTTCGGGATCGCGAATATCGCCGCAACGATGCGCTCGAGCAGTATTATTCGTATCATTATTCGCCGAGGGGCTATTATCCCTACTACAACTCGGGTGAGTGGGGCGGGCGCCTTATCCGCCGATCCAAATTGCGCTTGCCGCCGTACTATGGTGCTTGGGGTGCGCCGGAGCGTCGCTATTATCACGTCGAATGGCATCGCCGTCACTACGGCGGACATCGCCGCGGAGACTGGTGAGCTAGGGCTGACGTTTTTAAAGCTACGTCCTAGAACTCAGTGAAAAATTTCACGCCCGGATCGCCTCAGACGGTCCGGGCGCTTTGTATTCGACGAGATGTCGGCCGGCTAGGCGTTGCCGCCTTTGCGCGCGAGAAGGGCGGTATGCAATGCGATCGCAGCGGCATTGGAGACGTTGAGGCTTGCGATGGTGTCGTCCGTTGTGATGCGGGCCAAACAATCGCAGGTTTTACGCGTCAACTCGCGCAGCCCCTTGCCCTCAGATCCCATGACGATAGCCGTCGGTCGCGACCAATCGAGAGCTTCGATGGTTTGCTCCCCCTGGCCGTCGAGGCCGACGATGGTGAAGCCTGCGTCCTTAAGTTCATCGAGCGCGCGGGACAGATTGGAGACGAGAGCCACAGGGACGAGTTCGAGCGCCCCGGACGCGGATTTCGCCAGGACGCCATTCAGCGGCGGACTGTGCCGTCGGGTCATGACGAGGCCGCTGGCGCCGAACACGGCGGACGATCTCAGGATAGCGCCGACATTGTGCGGATCGGTGACCTGGTCGAGGACGATGAGCGGACGGCCGTTGGACGATTCCGCGAGGTCCTGCCAGTCCGGTTCGGGTAGGGGCTCGGTTTCGAGTGCCGCGCCCTGATGCACGGCATCGGAGCCTAACAACTTATCGAGATCGCGCGGAGTGACTTGCTCGATCGGGGGCGCGATCTCGCCGAGGGATTCACGCAGGCGGTGCTCGGCGTTTTCGGTCAATAGCAGGCGCAACACCCGCCGCGCGGGGTTCCTCAGGGCGGCTTCGACGGGGTGCAGGCCGAAGAGCCGGATCGGGCCGTCATCCTCGTTATGACGATCACCGCCTCGGGAGCGCTGGGAGCCGGGGTGGGCGGGCGCATTTGTCCCGCGCGATGGAAACCCGCTGGAGCGCTTCTTGTCGCGCCACGGCTTGTTAAAACGTGGTTTCTGCAGGGCTTGGCCTCGAAAGCTAGTGCGGTTCTCCCCGTTCATGGGGGATTCTGTCCTTGCCCGGCCTATGATGGGGGCGCAAGAGCACATTGCCGCTTTTCCGATTGACAGGAAAGGCCCCCATGAAGATAACGCGTCCAAAGGCCCTGCCCGGTTGGCAGGGCGCTTTCATTTCTGGCGCCGACGTACGGCCCTGGGGAGAGGTGCCCGAGTGGCTAAAGGGGACGGACTGTAAATCCGTTGGCTTCGCCTACGCTGGTTCGAATCCAGCCCTCTCCACCAACTGCTCGTCCCAGGCAGTCCCGGACGGCCTCCCGATCCCAACAAAATCAGGGTTTTCCGCAGGTTTCTTGTCCCGCGCAGTCCCGCCTTATCCCGGGCCGTCTTCCCTTTCCGTGTAATCCGTATGTAATCGGTTCCAGGATTTGTGTAATCGGGGGCGCTGGGTGGCAGTCGATCTTTTGACGGATGCAAAGGCTAGAAATGCGAAGCCCAAAGCCTCGCCATACTATCTCGCCGACGGCCGGGGTTTGTCACTGTATGTGTCGCCGGCGGGGTCGAGGCTTTGGCGGTTTCGCTATCGGTTTGGTGGCAAGCCGAGAACGCTAACCCTCGGGGAGTATCCTGGACTGTCGCTTGCTGAGGCGAGGGGGCGGCATGCTCGGGCTCGTCAGGCGCTTCGCGATGGGCGAAATCCGGCAAGCGTTCAGAGCGATGATCGAGCAGCTCAGGCTCGCAATGCGGCCGACAACTTCGAGAGGGTCGCCCGCGAGTGGCACACCATTACGAAGGCGAGGTGGACGGATGTTCACGCGGGGAACGTCCTGGATAGCCTCGAGAAGGATGTGTTCCCGACGCTTGGCAACAAGCCTCTCCGCGATATCACTCCAGCGATGGTGATTGAGGCGCTGCGCAAAGTTGAGGCGCGCTCTGCGATTGAAACTGCTCACCGTATACAACAGCGCGTGTCCATGGTCTTTGGCTTCGCGGTTGCGGGCGGTCGTTGCGACGTTAATCCGGCAGCGATCGTCAAGCAGGCGCTTGCACCTCTGCCGCCGAAGGGGCGCCAGCCCGCTGTAAAGTCGCTCGACGAAGCCCGACAAGTTCTGGTCTCTACAGCATCGATCCCGGCTAGTCCGGTGACGAAGCTGGCTATGCGGTTCCTGGCGCTTACCGCCGTACGTCCGGGGACACTCGCAGCGACTCTTTGGGACGAATTAGGCAGCCTCGATCCAGACAAACCAGTGTGGCGCATTCCGGCGGCAAGAATGAAGCTGAAAAAGGCATTCAAAGACGACGAAGCCCACGATCACCTCGTGCCGCTCTCACCTGACGCGGTCGAAATACTGGAAGTACTGAAGCCGCTCACTGGGCAATCTCCATTCCTCTTCCCGAACGACCGACATATTCGAAAGCCGATGTCGGAGAACGCCCTCTCATTCCTTCTCAAGCGGGCGGGATATTCAAGGAAGCACGTTCCCCACGGATGGCGTTCGACCTTTTCAACTATCATGAACGAACGTCGCCGGCATGATAAAGCCGTCATCGACCTGATGCTTGCGCACCTGCCCGAGGACGCCGTGGAAGCGGCGTATAATCGTGCCGAACACATGGAGCTTAGGCGCGAAATTGCGAATGAGTGGGCCGCCATCCTGCTCGAAGGCTTGCCGCCGGCATCGGACCTGCTCAACGGGCGTCGGAACTAAGAGAAGCCATCCAAGCGTCGATCACGCTTTCCCGCCAGCGGACCATCTGGGATGCGAGTTTGACGCCTTCCGGAAATTGTCCGTCGTCAATCCAGCGGTAGATTGTCGACTTGCCCATGCCGACCTTGTGGCACAGCTCTTTGATGCACATAAAGCGGTCACCGCGCACGATATCATCGGCGTGCAAGCTCGCTTTTGGCTTCGCCTGCGGCGCAGTGGAAAGGGTAGAGAGTGCCGCCGACACCATGTTCGCGTGCACTGAGGGATCGCGGGCACGCATTTGGTTCCGGATCGTTTCGGATGCAACGGCCATAACGTAGCCGTGGACCTGAGACGCTGCCCCTTCAGTTTGCATGTTTCTCCTCCGCCAGCGCATTGTCTCACAAGTCCACGGTCCCACGCAACTCGCGGGCCGCGTCGGTTCTCATCCACCAAGGTCGAATGCCTGGTCCTCGCGCTGCCATTCGGTTTTTTCGAACTCGGCAATGGTCCGGGTTTTTTCTTCTTTACTGAGCAATGCGATGCCGATCTGCGCGGCGACGCGCATGACAACTTCGATCGCCGTCCCCATCGGCAGCATCAGAACGTCGGTTTTGACGGGGTGCCGAAGGCCCCGGTCTTTCGCGTACTCGATCACCTCACGCATGGTGCGCTGGGCTTTCGCGTTCGAAGCCGCGTACCCTTCGAACCCGATATACGACGTCAGCAGGCAGTGCCGGTTCATCAGGCGCAGCTGATCCATCGGCTGCTTCGAAACGCCGATCCGGACCGGGCCTTCCTCGGGCCCAATCAGGAAAATCGCGCTGGATGCGATGAGGCCTCGTGCCTCCGCTCTCAGACCCGATTGCTTCAAACGGGTTTTGCGATACGGGCCCCTGCTCTTCTTCCAGTCATCTTCGGATTTCACGGCGGGAGCTTGGAGTGGCCTCGGAGGAAATTTCGCTTCCGCGAGCCCGTCCATCACGGCGAGAAGCTTGAGCGCTTCCAGGGTGTCTTGATCCGCACCATTCCGACCACTGCCGCCCCCAAGTCCGGCGGCCATCGTCATCAGGCGAATGTCATCGGACAAGGAAGCGGCGACGTGATCGCCGCGTGCCAGAGCGAGTGCCGTCGCCTCCGGCAACTCCGTCTGCTTGGGAATGCCATGGCGCTCATACATCCGCTCAGCGAGCAGCCCGATGGCTTTTTCAGCTGTCCGTTGGGACACCCTAGGTTTCATGATCTATGCCCCGCAGCCGATCCGCGACCACCTTCGCAATGCCGTCCTCCTTCGCAAGACTGACGGCGCGATCGAACTCTGGATCGGCCTTCCGCCAAACGAGAATGGTCGACCGCGCGAGCCCCACAATGCGGGCCGCAGTGGTGATGTTTTTCCCGCTGCGAAGCGCCGAGAGGATGGCGTTGCAGACGATCGGAGACTTTCCAAGGTAGTGACGCGGGAGGTGGTTGAGATGTTGAGTCATGACGGATGTCCTATTCTATTTCGGGAGGTCGCGAACTAACGAGCAGTCCATATGCGTTTCGAAAACAGCGCCGCCGACACTGCCCGAGCGGTTCTTGCCGAAATTGATTTCGATACGATTCTTCACCTCGAAAAGCCGGTCGTCGCGTTTCTGTCGGCTGATAGGATCGTCGGGATTCTGCTGCTCGAGGTAGTACGCTTCCCTGAAGGGAAACAGCACGACGTCAGCGTCTTGCTCGCTGCTCCCACTGTCTCGAAGGTCCGAGAGCTGAGGGCGTTTCTCATCCCGCTTTTCGACTTCGCGCGAAAGCTGCTGCAGAGCCATGACATGAACGTCGAGAGACTTGGCGAGACGCTTAAGACCAGCAGTCAGCTCTGAGACTTCGTTGACTTTGCTGCCTTTGTATCTGTCGGTCGGAAGCGCAAGTCCGATGTGGTCGACGACAACGAGCCCGAGGCCAATACCCTGCTTGTCGCAGTGCGCACGAGTTTTGCGCACGATCCCGGCGATCTCTGCGAGCGTGAGTCCAGCTTTGTCCTCGAGGAAAAGCGGCATCGCCTCCAACGCAGTAATGGAGTTCTGCAGTCGCTCGACCTCGGCCTCGCCGATCTTTCGCTTCTCGGGACTGGCAATTTTGTCCGTGCGAAAAAGCGAGTAAGGGATCGGCTCCCTATCGCGCCTGAAAGCGAGGTTCGATAACGCTCTTTGCATGAGCTGCGCATTGCCCATCTCCAGTGAGATCACCAAAGCGCCTACACCGCTGCCTGCCGCGTTGAGCGCGAGTTGCGTGGCCACCGTTGTCTTGCCCTGTCCGGGCCTGCCGCCGACAATACTCATCTCTCCGCGATGAAGCCCCCCGGAAATCGCATCGAGATCCTTCAGACCTGTTGAGATACCGGCCGGAGTATTGGGATCGAGAAAATCCCTGAGCGCCTGCCTTGCAAAATCTGCCGCCTTGCCCCAGGTGTTTTTCGTACGAGCCCGCGCGATCGCGAAGTCGACAGCCGAGAAAGCCCCTGTGGCGAGATCAGAGATGTCGGGCTCGATACCGAGGGCTTTATCCGTAAGATCGCGTCCAGCCTGCGCAATCAAGCGCTGGGTAGCGTAGCGGTGCAATTCGCTAATGTATGCGTCCAGGTCGTCGTTCGAGAGCCGGCCTTTACCTGAGTACATTTCGACGAGCAGCTGCAAATGCTCGATCGCAAGGACCTCGCCGACCTTGCGGTCTTTGAGCAGCGGCGCCAGCGTGATGAGATCGGCGCGGCGATTGTTCTTCGCCATATCGAGCATGGCGACCCAGGTGTCGGCATAGACGACCTCGTAGAAGTCGACTTTCTCGATCGCACCCTGCAGACGATCGAAAGAACGCGGTGAAGCAAGGCACGAGCCCAGGATTGCGGCTTCTGCATCGGTGTTGTTCGGCTCGAGCGTTTTGAGCGGGATTTCCCGATTAGTTGCGCTGGTGGTGCTCATGCGTACGCCCCTGTAACCTGGAGCCTCTGAGCCTCGGCGCAGATCCTGTTCTTTTCGGCCCATGAGGGCTCGGCTGCTAGCTCGGCATTGACACGGCGCCAATGTTCGATCGGTAGCAGGAGCCGATACTCGCCGTGTTGCAGCATGCGGACTTCCGGCGCGGACGCAGGCGGCGTCGGACCTTCTCCCGGCGTTGGAGCGGTTGGGCGTTTACCTGCCTTCTGACGGCATTGAAGATCGATCCGCCGCAGCACGTCGCGAACATTCTGCTTACCCGGCACTTTCATCACGTCAACTAGGACATCAGCGACCGCCGCAGAGACGTCGACGCCCGGGTGCCGTTCAGACAGCCACGTCTTCAACGCCACACTCGGGCTCAAACCAAAGCCATCATCCACCAGATGGCCGTCCGCGATAAGCGCGTCGGCCAGCGAGGGGGGAGATGCGCGGTTACGCGCGTTCCGCCCCTCCCTCTTACTCGGAGAGTAAGAGGGAGGAATACGGGTCCCGCTGTTCCCGCCATTGCGGGATTGTCCCGCCACTGCGGGACGCTTGATCCTGCTATTGCGGGACGCAAACAGGTCGACGACTTTCGGCAGTTCACGTTCGATATCTTCAGCTAGCCGTTCAAGCCGCACCCGATGCACGATCTGATGATGCATGAGCGTAACGCCGCCGGCTTCCGGCGTTTCGGCCTCGAAGCTGCGCACATAGCCGGTGCTGTGAAGGACGGAAAGATTGTTCCGGATCGTCTTGTCGGTGCGCGGTTTCGCGCTCCTATCCGGGGTCGACGAGCGTCTCTGGGCCTCTTCTGCGAGGGTGGACCACTTTTTCCAGCACGATTTGCCGGACTCGTAGATGAGAATGAGCAGCTGGATATGAGGACGATCAAGATCGGAATCGAAGACCGCAATTCCGAGCGTCTTCAATGTCGCGCGAAGTTCTTCAACGAGCGCAAGAAGATCTTGCACCGACTCCGGTTCGCCGTTGACATGGCGTTGTTGATGATTCATAGAAATTCTGTCGCGCGAAACGCGACTCCCAATATTCGTGTTGCTGATAAAGGGTGCGTTGACGCGCACCCTTTTCCTGTCGTTCGACTGTCACTGAGAAACTGATACGAGCAGTACGACGCAGCACCGAATACTAGGCGTGATGCGAGTGATCACGGCTTGCTACGACCGATAAGGCGCGTCTCGGATTTCGTCAATCCGTGGGTGCATCCAGCAGCACAAGAATCTACACGCGATGAAGCGAGGCGTGAATTACTCCGCGTGCGTATCGCATTCAGAATTGCGAGTCTTTCGAGTCACACTTCGCGCTGAATGCGCCGTATGCTGACTTTCACCGCGCTTAACGTGTTGACGAAAGTGCCATACGTGCGTACGTTTTTACTACACTGCGGAGTGTTGTGTCTTAGACATCTCTCGGAAAAACCTCCCATAAAACAACTTGGCTTAGCGCAGCGATTGCCCTTCTTCTGAAGAGCAGTTCTCTCGATGCGCATGCCGATTGCTGACTCAAGTCGAGCGCTGGCGTCATTCTCAACTTGTTGATGGAAGTGTGTGCTGAGCACGCCAACTCCCGTCAGCGCGCTGATTTCGAGCGATAAACCCTCCATCACATTCAGGAGATTCCATGTCCCTCTCAATCGGGACCGACGAGCTGCTGCGCGCGACCAAGAAAGCGCTTGCAGACTCCGAGGTCAAACTCAAACAGGCACACTCGAAAATCGTTCGGCAAGATGCCGAAGACGCGATCACCCGGTCCGGCGCATCGTCGTCGCGCCTCCTCGCCGACAACATGGCAGCCGTCGGGCGCGTTGCAGAAAACGGGCGGGATGTCGAATACGACGTGAACGGCAGATGGGTCGATCGCGACACCTACGTTTCCGATCTGCGCCGAAGCGAAGATACGTCGAAGTTCTTCGCTGATGCGGTCGCGAAGAAATCGCCGGTTGTTCTGCGGGATAATCCCTTCAGCCGAGCCTCGTTCAATCTGACTAAACAGATGCAACTCATCCGCGAAGATCCGGATCTTGCCGCACGCCTTCGCCGGGAGGCCGATTAGGAGACGCCATGACCCTTCAGGCCTTACTTGCCCAGCTGCCACCGCCCCGCCGAGCACCGCGCCTTCGCCGAGACGTCCAATCCGAGATCGTCGTACTCGCTGCTATTATGCGAGGTCATCCGGTGAGGGTTGCTGCAATTGCCGCCGGCGTGAGCGAATCCGGCGTCAGGTCGTGGATCAGACGCGACGCACTGTTTGCTCAGAAATATCGTGCAGCCGCTCGCGAAGGACGCGAGGCGTATGTTGAAAGCCGGCGAGCCCAACTTATTGGCTCTCTCCAAGGCTAAGTCCCGGGTCTTGGATTGCTCTCGGCTTCCGAACGGATGAACCGGCCCCCGCGGGAGTGACTACAACTCAGACGCATGAGGTTGGCATGACGCCCATACAACTGATGGCGCTCGCGCGCCTCCTTGCGAGAGTGCGCTCGATGCGTTCGACCCGAGTGGCAACGATCGCTGTCCTGCCGATCGCTCACACTCCGCCACCCGAGATTCAAGCATCGTTTGAGCGGGTCTTCTCGCTCGACGACCTACTCGATCTTCAACACCCCCCCCGCCGGTACGATCATCGGCGCCGAACTCAGAGGAGAAAGTCGTGAAGCTCTACAGTGAATATCGCAGGCGCGTCGGTCTCGATCAGATCGAACGCCAGGTCTTACCGCCTCCGGCAATCAGAAACCCCTTCGAGAAGGGCCCAAACTGGAACCTCAGTGGCCAATTCGAGCTGATGAAATCGAACCCCGCTTTAGCCGAGCACCTCCGTCGGCTTGCTGAAAAGTGATCAAAAATGACGACAACAAAATCGAAACCCGAGATCGCCCCTGAGATAAGCGACTTAATTGACAAACTCGTTGCGGAGATCGTCGCCCAGTTCGTGGAAACGCGTAATGGCCCCGCCATGCTGAGGGGCGAGCGGGAGGCCCGAAAGGTGGTGCATGAACAAAGCCCCAAGGGGCGAAGAGCAGTCGCCAAAAAGGAGCTTTGGCGTCGGCTAATGACGGACGTGTCCAACATCACGGCGAAAATGCTTGAAGAGGATATCGCCGCGCGCCACCTGACTCGTTGAATTGCTGCCAAGGCGGTTTCCTCGCCGAACGCAAGCGCTTCGTTAACGGCTCTCGCCGCACCGCCCGGATCGTTACCGAGGATCTTGCGATTATTAGCTAGGCCAACGCGCGCGCGCGAGGCCTTCACCTTCATTGGAGAATACAATGAAACGCGCCACTACCCGGCGCGCGATGATCGACGAAGCCGGCGCGGGCTCAGCTCGGGAGTCCAGTCCCAAGACATCCCTTAGCTTCGTCGGGAAGCCCTCCGTATGAAAAAAGTACGCACCCGCAAACACCCCGATGAGAAGGGAGCCAGCAAAACCAAGTCGCTTCATGAGACTGACAATCCATGCCGAACGGAGCGCTTGAGAGGCGCACGTCGAGCTTCAATATTCATAGTCGATGGGAGATTGTTGGCGTGATGCTGTTCACCACGCGTGCGCTTAGGCGCGTGCGCCTAACCGGGGCGGTTTGCGGACAGGGTCGGGATGGTAGGAGAGTTTGAGGGCATCGAGATAGGAGGGGTAACGCACACGCGTGCCCTCGAGAAACGCGGAGACGTAGTGTGACCTTGTTGGAAAGGGATCAAGGCACGGGCAGCTGCACGCATGCTGCTCGCCTCCGCCAAGAGGGGGCGCGTTTGTGTCAGCATCGCTTTCCACGGCATCGGCGATCATAGCCAACGACAGCTGAGTTTGATTGTCAGATGCGTAGTGCGCCTTGACGTGCGATGCCGCCACGGGAGAACCGGCAAACACCAGAAAGACGACCAGAAGCGCCCTGGCAAACCGATTGGCGCGGGCCAACACATTCGCGCGGCGCGAGCGTCCGCCGCCTTCATGTTCGCGAATGATTTGCACTGCACCGTTCATGCGGGGGAAGTTGGTTTTTGAAAGTGGCGAAGTCAAGTCACCAATCGATTTTCAATTGCCACAAAATGGCAAAATCCGCATTTGACGCAGCTCTGTTTATTCTCGGTCACTATTGGAGCCGTTCAAATTGACTCTGGCAGTCAATTAATTGACGCTAATTGTCAATTCATTCCGGTTTCCGATTCAAATGACGCCATCGGGTTTGAGATCGCAGTCGGAGTTCTCCGCGACTTCGATCTGGAAGGTTGCGTGATCGATCCG
>NZ_JBAZXX010000006.1:0-83523 GCF_041659645.1 Hyphomicrobium sp.
TCTGGTTCATCAAGAGCGATCAGCTGGGTAAGGTCTCGGTCGGCAAACAATCCGACGCGGCTGACAACGCGGCAATCTTGGTTGACGGCTCGGGCTCGCTCGTTCCCGCCAACTGGGTGGCGTTCGATGTCAACAGCTTCGGCATTCGTGCAAAGAACGGCTCGTTTGTCGGAACTACCGGCTTTGAAAATTCCGCTAACGACTCGGCCCTGCATTGGGGCGGTGCATACTGCCAGTCCGCTGGCGGTGCCTGGGGTGACTGCTTCGGCGTACCTCGCAACGTCGTTCGTTACGACTCGCCGACCTTCGGCGGCTTCTCGGTGTCCGCATCGTGGGGTGAAGACGACATCTGGGCCATCACCACGCGTTATGCCGGTGAATGGCACGACTTCAAAGTCGCCGGTGTTGCATCTTATGCCGAAAGCACCGACGAAGGACTTAACGGTTCGGTCGTCAACAACACCCAGCAGTACTTCCAGGCTGGCGCATACATCGAACACACCCCGACAGGTCTGTTCGCTTACGGTGCCTACGGCCACGACGATTACAGCGATGGTGATATCGGGTCTTCACAGACCTGGTACGGCAAGGGCGGTATCCGTCAGCGCTGGAACCCACTCGGTCACACGGTTCTCTACGGCGAGTATGAACACATCAAGGGATCCGGCGCGTTTTCCCAGTCGGCTGCAATTGAAGATTTCGGCGCTACTCATGACACCACCAAGGTCTGGGGTCTCGGCGTAGTCCAGGAAATCGATGCCGCCGCTATGTCGATCTGGCTCAAGTATCGTCACCTCGACTACGACGATAATAACACCGTAGGCGTAGCTTACGACAACTTCGACTATGTCGGCATGGGCGCTCTGATCAACTTCTGATCTCCTGCCGTAAATATTGAAAATACGAGAAGCCGCCCTTTGGGCGGCTTCTTTGCGTTTGACGCTCACCCTTGCGGCGCTCAGCTCATTGCCTCAAACACCCGAAACGCCTAAATTCGCGCGATGTTCGAGACCTTCTTCACCGAGCTGCGCTCGGCCAAACTGCCCGTCACACTGAAAGAATACCTGACGCTGCTCGATGCCGTCCGCGTCGGTATTCCGGGCGGCCGCGTCGAAGACTTCTATTACCTCGCGCGCGCGACGCTCATAAAGGACGAGCGCAACCTCGATCGCTTCGACCAGATCTTCGCGCGCGTCTTCAAAGGCCTCGAAAGCCTGCCCGATGCCGTCGAGGCGGCAATCCCCGAAGAATGGCTGCGCCGCGTCAATACCCTCCATCTCTCCGATGAAGACAAAAAGCGCATCGAGGAACTCGGCGGCTGGGACAAGATCATGGAGGAACTCAAGAAGCGCCTAGCCGAACAGAAGGAACGCCATCAGGGCGGCAATAAATGGATCGGCACCGGCGGCACCTCGCCCTACGGCGCCTACGGCTATAACCCCGCCGGGATTCGCATCGGCCAGCACGAGAGCCGCCATCGCCGCGCGATCAAGGTCTGGGACAAGCGCGAGTTCAAAGATCTTGCTGGCACCGCCGAGATCGGCACCCGCACGATCAAGGTCGCGTTACGCCGATTGCGCCAATTCGCTCGATCCGGCGCGGCTTCCGAACTCGATCTCGACGGTACGGTCCGTGGCACCGCCGAAAAAGGCTATCTCGACATTCACATGCGGGCCGAGCGGCACAACACCGTCAAGCTCCTCATGTTCTTCGATATCGGCGGCTCAATGGACGACCACGTCAAAACCGTCGAGGATCTGTTTTCAGCCGCCCGCACCGAGTTCAAGCACCTGGAGTATTATTACTTCCACAATTGCCTGTACGAAGGCGTCTGGAAAGACAACGCGCGGCGCTACACGAACAAGATCGACACCTGGCAACTTCTCCACACCTATCCGGCGGACTACAAGGTCGTCTTTATCGGCGATGCATCGATGAGCCCCTACGAGCTCACCGTCGCCGGCGGCTCCGTCGAGCACATGAACGAGGAGCCCGGCGCCGTCTGGCTCAAACGCGTCGCCGACATCTACAAGCACGCCATATGGCTAAATCCCGTGGATCAGCGACACTGGGACTGGACACCCTCCATCGGCATAGTGCGTAATCTGCTTGGCGACCGCATGTACCCTTTAACCCTTGACGGCCTCGACGCCGGCATGCGGGCGCTGATGCGCTAAGGCCCTGCTTCGGCCCCACTAATGGCCGATGATCCACCCGAAGTTGCATGTCAACTTGTTAGGCTCAAGCCGTGGAAATCTCTAGAGTCGGCATTGACCGACAACCGCGAGTGGGCCATTGAAGTTCAAAAGCGGGGGTGGGGGACATTCCCAATGAATAAAGCGAAAATCATTCTTGTCGCGATCGCGACTGTGAGCCTCGGCGGCTGCGGCGCTTCGTTGCCGTCGCTGCCGACCACCGGCTCGCTGCTCGGCGGATCGAACACGGCAAAAGAAAATCGCGATCCCAACGATCCCTCAGCCCGCGCTATGGGCGTCGCGGCAACATCCGCGAGGGCTCTCAAATGCGGTTACAATTTCGATGCCGCCAAGCTTAAGAGCCAGTATCTGGCCTCCGAGAGCGCAGCCAATCCAGCCAACGGCGACAAGCTTTCACGCGTCTACGACACGGCCTTTGACGGCGTAAAAAAAGCCATCGCCGACAAGGAGAAAGAGGAAGACTATTGCACGCCTGAGAGAACGGCGCGCATCAAGACCGCTCTCAATCGCAATCTCGCCGGCGACTATACGCCTCCGCCCTCTGAAGCTCCCGAGGACAGCGGTGGCCTGTTGAGCGGTTGGGGCGGCGGATCAGACAGCACCGACGGCGTCAATTCCAAAGCTGTCTTTGAAAACTGACGGCGTCGCCTCGCGCCTTCCGGAGCGAACGCGTGCAACAAATTCTCTGGGCTGAATTCGCTATCAAATCTGTTATCGGCGCTGTTCTGCTTATCGCGCCCCTCGTCGCGCTGACGCTCGCCGGAATTCAGAAACCGAGCGCCAGCTTTTGGCCAAGGCTAACTGGCGCGCTGACGCTCGGTATCGCGGCCAGTATCTGGATCGGCCTGCAATATCCCCAAGCACGCGGCTCGATAGGTCCAGCGGCACTCGTTCCGATCAATCTGGTATCCGCGGCTATGTTGTTGGCGGCCTTGGTGCTTGGCGCCGCTGCCCCCACACGGCGCGGCAAGATCATCGTCTCTGCCGGCGCCGCTGTTCTTCTCGCACTCGGGTTTCTCGAAATAGCCCACACCTAAGCATCGGCCTAAGAGGCTATTTCACGCCGAGCTTCTTCTGCAGGCTCGACGACGACGTCGTGTATTGGAACAGGAGCTTCTTGTCCGGATATACGATCTTATGCGCGGCCTGCGCCATCAGCGCTGCCTCGTGGAAGCCCGACAGGATGAGCTTCAGCTTGCCCGGATAAGTATTGATATCGCCGATCGCGAAGATGCCATGCTCGTTCGTCTCGAAGCGCTCGGTGTCGACGACGATAAGATTTTCATGAAGATTGAGGCCCCAATCCGCGACCGGACCGAGCTTCATCGTCAATCCGAAGAACGGCAGCATCGCCGTGCATGGAATCTTCTCGGTACCCGACGCCGTTTTGATGTCGAGCGCCGACAACTGCCCATTCGCTCCTTCGATCCCTGCGACCTGACCGATCAAGAGCCGGACGCTCGCCTCCTCGACGAGCTTGCGCATTTTCTCCACGGAATGCGGCGCCGCACGAAACTCATCGCGACGATGTATGAGCGTCAGACTCTTCGCAACCGGCGCGAGATTGAGCGTCCAGTCAAGTGCGCTGTCGCCGCCGCCGACGATGACGATATCGTGGCCGCGCACCGATTCAATCTTACGCAGCGAATAGAAGACCGACTTGCCCTCATACTCCTCGATGCCGTTGAGCGGCGGCCGCTTCGGCGTGAACGATCCACCACCCGCCGCGATCACGACCACCTTCGCGATGAATTCGGTTCCAGCGTCCGTCACGAGATGAAATCGGCCATCCGCTTGCTTTTGCAAACTGTCTATCCGCTCGCCGTAATGAAAAACCGGGCTAAATGGCTTGATCTGCTCCAGCAGTCGTTCGGTCAGCTCTTGCCCCGTGACCACGGGAAGAGCTGGAACGTCATAGATCGGTTTTTCCGGATAAAGCTCCGCACACTGACCACCCGGCCGATCGAGAATGTCGATGACGTGCGTCTTGATGTCGAGAAGACCCAATTCGAAAACGGCAAAAAGTCCGCAAGGTCCGGCGCCGATGATCACGGCATCAGTCTCGAACGGACCAGCCGATTCCGGTGATCCGGATACACTAGGGGTCGTCTCGGCCATCACGATCGTCCGTTGAATGTTTTGCTTCAGAATTGCTTGGCGGGCACGCGGACGACCAAGCCGTCGATCACGTCGGAAATCTTGATCTGGCAGGACAGGCGGCTGCCCTCGCGAACGTCGAACGCGAAGTCCAACATATCCTCTTCCATGTCCGTCGCCTTGCCGACTTTGTCGCGCCAGGCTTCATCGACATAAACATGGCAGGTTGCGCAGGCGCAGGCACCGCCGCATTCCGCCTCGATGCCGGCTATATCGTTCAGCTTGGCTGCTTCCATGACGGTCAGACCGTTTTCCGCTTCCACCGTTTGACTCTCGCCGTCAGGCTGGATGAACGTAATTTTCGACATGGGTGCGCGTGCGTCCTTGAGGCTTGAAACGGCCGATTGCGAGCGGCCTCAGTCGGATGGGGATCATTGTTAGCGCGCACACTTAGAGGCACGCGACGGGTATTTCAAGCTGAACGGAGAAGATGCGGCTAGGACGCCACCAGCGCGCCACAGGTGACTGCTGCGACGCTTACGCTCTGTGGGCAGCTTCCTTGACGAAATCGCTCGCTTCCGAAGCCGCGGCCTCGAGCCTGGAAATCGCCTCAGAACAAGCCTCCGGCTCGGCGCCACAGGCGAGGGCTTCGGCCTCCTGGGCCAGCGTCGCGATACGCCAAGCCCCCACGGCCCGGCTCGATCCCTTAAGCGCGTGAGCCGCGATCTTCCAATCCCGCTCGGTCGCGGCCGACCGGAGGGATGCAATCGTTTCCGGAAGTTGCGCCAGAAAAAGCCCTAGAACTTCGGCTTCGAGAGCCTCATCGCCGAGCGTATATCGCCGCAGATGGTTCAGATCGAGTGGCATATCGCGGGCATTCTCGCTGCTATCCGGAGTGTGCGAACCAAACGACTCTGCCTCGTGGGCAATCATAACAACGCACCTAAAACCGCTGCAGGTGTCGAGGCCAAGCCACTGCCCTGGCCGAGACTTTTGGGGACAGCATAGTCCCAGAAGCGGAATAACTCTGCGTAAACCGGGTCCAGGTGTTTCCGGCGCGAATGTAAACCGCTACTTAACCTAGGGGCGTGAGGCCGCACCTGGGCAATAGCACCGCCTAACGCCGCATTCCGGCCGTATTACCGGGCACAAGTCGCTAACCCACTAGGATGCATAGACATTTCTTATGGTTATCCATGTCTTTCCATTTTGCGGGCAATTAAAATTCTTATAGGGTGCGAGGGGGACTTCCGGTTGGCCTGAAGCGCACGGGCTTGTGCTGCGTAAACCGGATCGAGTGGGGGACATCGCGCAATGTCGCAAGATCAGGTTGCGAAACTTATGGCCATCGCGGGTAGGACACCGCCGATAGAGCCGACGTTGAGCGACGCTCCCGAAGTCGCGGGCCCGGCGGCAGAGTCCGTGGCCGAACGCCGGGATTCGATCGCGGACGCGCCCTCGCTTCCGCCCCTACCCTCCTTGCTCGGCAGGGAAATTATGCAGTCTCCGGCGCCGGCCCTCCCCCACGACACCGAGACGTCCACGGACGAGCCGACGATCGAAACACCGGCCCGGCGCGTCGCGCGACGCCGCCCAGCAGGCCCGGTCCGGGGCAAGATCGCCGCGAACGACGATGTCCCGAGCATCGGCGGCCTGATCTATGCCCTCGAACAGAAACCTTCGAACAAAGTCTTTCGCTATGCCGCCATCGGCAGCGCCGTTTGGGCCGTTGTCGGTCTGATCGTCGGCGCCTTGACTCTCGCCCCAGAATGGCAGGCGGGCCAACCGCTGACGTCGCTGCTGCTGCACCCGACGACCTTCTACACCGCGACCGCGATTATCGCGCCGATCGCAATCATTTGGCTGCTCTCGCTTTTGAGTTGGCACATCGCCTCCCTCGCCCTCAAATCCGCAACCATGAGCGAGGTCGCGATCCGCCTCGCAGAACCCGATCGAACAGCTGAGCAATCGATCGCGAGCCTCGGTCAGGCCGTCCGCCGCCAGGTCTCGTTCATGAACGATGCCGTGTCCCGCGCCTTGGGCCGCGCTGGTGAACTCGAAGCCCTGGTCCACAACCACGTCGCCGAACTCGAACGCTCCTACGAACACAACGAACGCCGCATCCGCGATCTGATCAACGAACTTGGCGGCGAACGCCATGCCCTTCTCGACACGTCGACCAACGTCACCGAGACACTCAAAACGCTCGGCACCGAAATTCCGACTCTGATCGAAAAACTGTCGACGCAGCAGCTGACGCTTCGCGGCATCATCGCCAATGCCGGTGAAAATCTCGCCAGCCTCGAAGGCTCGCTCGCGACCGCAACGGGGCGCTTCGAAAACGCCGTTGGTTCGCGCACGCTGCAGCTTCAATCCGTTCTCGAAGACTATACGACCGCGTTCTCGTCGGCGCTCGGCGCCCGTACCGAGCAGATGCGCGTGACGTTCGACGGCTATATGCAGACGCTCGATACGACGCTCGGCAATCGCACTGAGAACTTGCAAACGGTCTTCGAGGAATATGCGCTCGCCCTTGACACGACGCTTTCGAACCGCGCCCAGGCTCTCGATATTCAACTCATCGAGCGCACTCGTTCGCTCGATGAGGCGTTCCAAAGGCGGCTTGAGCTGTTCGACGACCAGATCATGCGCTCGACCTCGGCCATCGATCATGCCGTCAGCGAAAAGGCTTCGCTGCTGACGAACGCCCTCCAGCTCCATTCACAGACATTCCGCGAAACGATCGCGCACCAGGCGTCGGAACTCGACGATTCTGTCATGAACGGCATCAATGCCGTCCGCCGTACCAGCGAGAACATCACGCGCCAGACCATGAAGGCCATCGACGGCCTGTCGAAGCAGTCGGGCGTCCTCCAAAACGTCGCGGACAATCTGTTCCAGCAAATTCATGGCGTCACCAACCGCTTTGAGAACCAGGGCGAGCAAATTCTCAAAGCCGCCAACGTGCTCGACACCGCCAATCTCCGGATCGACTCCACTCTGCAATCCCGTCACGCCGAGCTTACGCACACGATCGACCGCCTCTCAGGTAAGGCCGACGAATTCGGGCGCACGATGGCCGGTTATTCTTCGAACCTCGAAGGCTCGCTGTCGAACATCGAACTCAAGGCGCGCGCCATCGCAGAAGAACTCCGCGACACGGCAGAAAACCGCTCCCGCGCGCTGATGGCGGAACTCGATCGCGTCAAGCACGAAACCGAAGCCCACAGCGATCGCGCTCTGACCGATCTGCGAAATCGCTTCCAGAACGTATCGGGCGAACTCTCACGCGAATTCGAAACGCTGTCGAACCGTCTTTCGACCGCCTCTGATGAAACCCGCGTCCGCGCCGCGGAAGCCGCAGCCACTCTGGCAAGCGAACAGGCCCGGATCCGCGAAGAAGCGGCGCGTCTCCCCGCGTCGACGCGCGAGACCGCGGAAACAATGCGCCGCGCCCTCCAGGATCAATTGCGCGCCATCGAGCAGCTGACTCAGATTTCCCAGCGCGCCAACGCGCCGCGCGAGATCATGCGGCCCGATCCCGCCCCCGCGCGTTTGCCGCCGGTTGCCTCGCTGTCATCGACCCTCATCCAGCAGGAAAGCACCCAGAGCCGCGGACGTGGGGCGTCCCAACAGGATACCCGCGAGGGCTGGTCTCTCGGTGATCTTCTGGCCCGCGCCTCCCACGAGGAAGAAGCGCAAGTCCAGGCTCACGCTCGTCCCATCCCAGAGCCGCCCTCGTCGGCAGCGCCCGTTCGCCTCGATGTCGGGATGATCGCCCGCGCCCTCGATCCGCAAACGGCAGGAGCGATCTGGAGCCGCATTCGCGCCGGCCAGCGAAATGTTCTGGTCCGCAGCATCTACGCCCCGGAAGCTCGCATGCTGTTCGACGAAATTGCGGGACGCGCGCAGACGGACGCCGATCTTTCGCAGTCGATCTTCCGCTATCTCACCGACTTCGAGCGGATCATCAAAGAAGCGGACTCCCGCGACGCCTCAGGACGCACGGCGCAAGGCCACCTCGTTTCCGATACCGGCCGCGTCTATCTTTTCCTCGCGCATGCCGTGGGCCGCATCCGCTGACCGATCGCACGTCGGCCGCCTGTGAGATTCACACCCATGTCTTCGGTAACGATCGAGGCCAGACACGAGGCTTGGCCACTGCGAGAAGCCTTCGTAATCTCGCGCGGCGCCAAGACTGCAGCCGATGTCGTGGTTGTCGAAGCGATTGACGGAGCGCATCGCGGACGCGGCGAGGCCGTTCCCTACGCCCGCTATGGCGAGACCGTCGAGGGCGTCATCGAAACCATCCGATCGGCCGCCGTACACATTTCCTCACACGCCGATCTCACGCGCTTCCTGAAACCCGGCGCTGCTCTCAACGCCCTCGACTGCGCCTTCTGGGATCTTGAAAGCAAACGCACCGGCATTGCCGTTTCCGCGCGCGCCGGCCTTCCCCATCCAATCGCAAAGATCACTGCTTTCACGCTCAGCCTGGATACGCCCAGCGTCATGGCGGAAAAAGCCGCGCGCGTACCGCACCTCTCCCTTCTCAAATTGAAACTCGGCGGCACGGGCGACGATCTGCGGATGCAGGCCGTGAGACAGGCCCGTCCGGACGCACATCTCCTTGTCGACGCCAATGAAGCCTGGACCACTGAGACGATAGGGGCCTTCCTCACAGCCGCCGTCGAATGCGATATCGAACTGATCGAACAACCGCTCCCCGCAGGCCATGACGACATCCTGGCGGACATTCCGCACCCAGTCCCACTCTGTGCCGATGAAAGCGTCCACACCGCCGACAACATCGAAACGCTACTCGGCCGCTACGATGCCGTGAACGTCAAGCTCGACAAGGCTGGAGGACTGACCGGCGCCATGCGCCTCGTCGCGGAAGCGCGCCGCCATGGCCTTAAGATCATGATCGGCTCGATGGTCGCGACGTCGCTTGCGGCGGCCCCGGCGATGCTCCTGGCACCCTACGCCGATTGGATCGATCTCGATGGGCCGCTCCTCCTTGCACGCGACCGCGAGCACGGCCTGCACATCGAGAACGGCATCATCCAACCGCCCGACCCGCAGCTTTGGGGATAAAGGTCGTCATGCCGCGTCGGTTACTACAATCGGAACGCGCCGCCTTTGTCTGACCAGCCACATGGCCGCCGCCAGCGCGAGCGCCGATATTGCCACCATCCCGAAGTAAGAGAGAGAACCGGCGCTGCTGTAAATCCATCCCGCGATCAGCGTCGCACCTCCCATCGCGGCGCCGGCCGCTATCGTCGAATAGAGCGATTGCGCCGTCCCTTGCTTGTCGCGCGCCACCGCCTCGTGGATGAAGTGGATGGCGCCGATGTGGGTCGCTCCATACGTCGCGCCATGCAAAAGCTGCAACGGAATGAGCGCGGCAAGCGGCGGCTCAAACGCCATCAAAGACCACCGCACGATGGACGCCGCCGCTCCGAGCGCGATCAGGCGCGCCGCGCCGATCCGAGCCACCGCGCGTCCGGAAACCGCAAACAGCATGACCTCGGCAAAAATGCCGATAGCCCAAAGCGCGCCCGACCACGCCGCTGAAATTCCCTGCTTTTGCCAAAGCAGGATGCCGAACGTGAAGAAGGTCGCATGCGCCGCCATCGTCAGCCCGGCCGCGACCAGAAAGATGAGAAACTCTCGGTTGCCCAGCAATTCATGAATCGCTGATGACCGCCACAACGGCAGCGCCGGTTTGATCTCATCTTCGAAACGTTCGTCCGGCGGGAGGATGAACCCAACAGCGACCGTCAGCACGCATCCAAGCGCAACGAGCCAAACACCCGCCCCGCCGCCGAATGCATAAATCGCGAAACCGCCGACGAAATTCGCGGCGACAAACGTCAGCGACCCCCAGAGCCGCATCTGCCCGTAATCGAGTCCGCGATGGCGAACGCCGTTGACCGCAATCGTTTCGATCAGCGGCATGATCGTCGAGTTGCACAACATCAATCCGGTGGCGAAGACCAGGATAAGCCAGAACGACGGAAACACCGCGAGCCCGAACACGAATGCCAAGCACAGCCAGGACAGGATCACGAGATACCGGCGATGTGCTCCGCTCCGATCGGCGGTCATCGCAACGACGGGCGACACGAAGACCCGGAGGAACAGCGGCGCCGCGATCACCGCGCTGATCTCTCCGGCCGAAAGCCCGCGCCAGTTCAGCCAGACCGGCAGGAACGGCGTGTGCATTCCGTAAAATACGAACAGCGCGCCATAGAACAGCGCCACACGCACCGCGAAACTCCAATTCGCACCATTGGCGATGACCATGCCCCGTCTCTCTAAGATCTATGCTCAAGCCACCGTATAAGACCAAGCGGACGCTTCTGCTCGATAAGTCCTGTTTAGTTCAGCCGGAGGTTGTGTCTCTGCCACTTGCGAATCGCATACCGGTTGATGCGACTTATTGCGGAGCACAACTCGCCATGCAGGCACTCACATCGCCACGTCCGGACGATATTGATACCGAGTACCGCGCCATTGAGGCGACACTCCTTGAAACCGCACGCGGACGATGGTTTCTCGCCGAGCACGGCCGCCGCGCCCGTAGGCTCGACAGCGCGCTTCTCGAAGATGCCATCCGGCGTCTCCAAGGTTCGCTGCGTGAGCCCCCGGCCCTCCTTGGCCAACTCAAGACCGAAATCGAAACAATCAAGGCGCAGTTGGCCGAGTCGCGCACCGCGTTGCTGGCACGCCCGACGGTCGACGAGAGCATTCTACCCACCCATGCCATGTTGAAGGCCGCCGAGGACATCCACGACATCGCCTGGTCGCTACAGGCGAATCCCTTCGATCCACAAGGCTGCGAACAGATCGCGCGCAACGCTGGCAAGCTCTACGCGATGAGCCAGTCCCAGGCGTCTCAGTCAAACCGCGTGGTCGCGGCGGCGAGCGCACTCGAAACGTCGGCGCATAAGCTGGAAGGCATTCTTGAGAGCATCTTGCACGAGTTGCAGGTCGACGACGCCGCCTAAGCTCTCACACCCTACATTTCGATATAAAAAAACCGGGCCTCGCAGCCCGGTTTTTTTCGTAAATCTTATACCAGCAGCTTTACCACTGGCTCCGCAGGCCAACGGAAATCAGATCCGCGGAAGACACCTGCTCGCCCGTTAGCGTAACCGGCAAGGTCGGTGACGCCCTCTCGAAGGCGCCATCCTGAACGAAGATATGGCTGTAAGCAAAATCGAGCGTGATGGTTTCGCTCCACTTATAGCTGGCGCCGAAGTTCAGCCAGACCCGATTGTTGTCCGGGATTGTCGTGAACCGTTTCGTAGCATCATCTTCTGGCGAAAGCTCGTACGCCACACCCGTCCGCAATGTTATGACCGGCGAGTAGTCATATTCGCCGCCGAGCGAGAAGAACCATCCATTGCTCCAGTTCGCTGGAATGGAAAGCTTGCCGCCTGCCCCGTCGCTGACGAGATCGAGGCTCTGGAAGCGGCTCCAGTTTGTCCATTCGACCGTACCGAGCAGCCTCGTTTGGGGCGTGACTTCCTGTCTGAAACTGGCCGTCACAAGGTCAGGAAGCTTGAGCGACCCTGTCGCGTTGTAGGACCCCGCAGGGATCGTCGGAGCGATTGCCAGCGGCTGCCTAAAGTTGCCGCCAAGGTTGAGATCCATTCCCGAGCGATAGCCGAGGCCAATCGTTGTGCCCTTCGCGGGCTCGATCATGATACCGGCGGTTCCGCCGAACGCCCAGTCCGTACCGAGGAACTGCGCGATACTCCCTTGGCCGTCTTCGTTAAACTGTAGTTTGCCCTGCGCCCACATGATCTGCAGGCCAGCGCCAATCGTCACGCCCGGCGCGATCTTGTAAGCGACTGTCGGATTGGCATCCATGGTAATAAGCTTGGTCGTCACACCAAGGATTGATCCCATGTAAGAAGGATTATCTGGCTTGGTCGCAAGACCGAATGGAGAATTGAGAGCCATGCCAAGCCATAGGTCCCTTGAGACCTGATAACTGCCGTAGCTCGCGCCCGTTGCAGCGTCGATCGCGACGTTGCCGCTGGAAGCTCCCGGAGTTCCCGCTGGAATCGGACCAGAGCCCAAGGGAGATTCAATCCCCGTCACTGTCGAAGTCGAACGCGGCAATATCAGCGTGTAGGAAGATTCCGTATTTGTCCCTGGCAGCGATGAAGCTGCAGCCGGGTTCCAGTACATCGAGCCGATGCTGCCGCCTGCCGCGACACCGGCCGATGCGCTTCCCATGAAGACCGTAGACTGCTCGCCGATGGCGAAGCCGCCTGCCGAGGCTGCATTCGATAGAGCGCCAAGCGCAAGGACACTGGCTCCCGCGAGGAGGAACTTATTCTCTATTATTCTTATGTTCCGCATGCTCTCGTGCCCCCGGAAAACACCTCTTGGACAACGCCACCTACATTTTGACACAATACCTGCGTCGCGACTGCGCCACATAAGGGTTTCCAACTTCAAACACCGGGTTCCAGCGCTAAGGCGCGCAGCTGTGCTCGCCGAGCAACAAAAAAACCGGCCCGCCGAAGCGGACCGGTTCTTGCCAAGCCCAGTTTCAATCCCTCGAAACGTCGCTTGGCGCTCCCCCCGGAGTTCTTAAGCGGCGGACCAACCACCGAAATCGTGCGCAAGCTGCCAAAGTACGACTTTTGGCGCAAGCCTTGACACTACGCATGTTACGCGAGTCGGCTGTGTTAGGTGCGCCCTCGCAACAGAAAATCCTTTGCGGGGCCGAAAAGAGCCGAACTCAGAAAGTCCAGTCTATGAATTTCTAAGTGCGAAATTGTGGTCGACTGGACCGTTCCGGCCTTTTCCGATGTGCATATCGACGCCCGCCGACAGCGCCTTCCAAACGAACGCCTTGGCATCGGCAACAGCGACATCAATCGTCTTGCCCTTCGCAAGACCGGCGGCGATTGCAGCCGACAACGTACAGCCCGTGCCGTGGGTATTGCTCGTCACGATGCGCGGACGCCGAAACTCCAAATGCGTTTGCCCGTCGAAAAGAATGTCGACGACGTCTGCGCCTTCGCCGTGGCCGCCTTTCAAAAGCACCGCCCGGCAACCAAACCGCATCAATGCCTCCGCTTGAGTGCGCATTTCTATGTCCGTCGTCGCCTCGGGACTATCGAGCAAACGGGCCGCCTCCGGGAGGTTCGGCGTAATCAGCGTCGCGCGAGGGAGGAGAGAATGGCGCACGGCTTCGATCGCCTCTGGCCGAAGCAGCACATCGCCGCTCGTCGCAACCATCACCGGATCGACGACGACCGGCACAGCCGCGACATCGCCCAGAAGCGACGCAACGACCTCGACAGTCGCGACGTCTCCGAGCATTCCGGTCTTGATCGCTGACACGGAGAGATCGGAAACGACGGAACGGAACTGCGCCGCGATGAAATCCGGCGGGATCGCAAATACCCCGGAAACGCCCACCGTGTTCTGCGCCGTCAACGCCGTGATGACGCTCGCGCAGTAAATGCCAAACGCTGCGAATGTCTTGATGTCGGCCTGAATGCCGGCGCCGCCCGACGGATCCGAGCCTGCAACCGTAAGAGCGATCGGCGGCGTATATGCGGTCATCGGTCGTCGGCCTTTAGGGTGTTCCCTGTTTCAGAATCTCGGCGCCGAGATTAGCGGGCGTGACGTAAGATTCGATCCTGCCCAGTGCTGGGAAGTTCTCGATCATCCACTGGCTGAACCAGTTCTGCGCCCCGAACACGAACAGCAACCCAGTGACGATGAGCAAGAGCCCCATCACTTTTTCAAGCGTCTCGAAATGCCGCTTGAACTTATGCATGAAGCCGAGGAACGGGCGGACTGCGATCGCCGCCAGGATGAACGGAATGCCAAGACCGAGCGAATAGACGAACAGCAATTTGACGCCGGTCCAAAGGCTCGATTCACTCGCTGCCAGCGTCAGTACGGTCGCAAGCACCGGCCCGATGCACGGTGTCCAGCCGAACGCAAAGGCCAGCCCCATGACATAAGCGCCGGCAAAGCTCGCCTCCGTTGCCGCCATCGAGTAGCGAGCCTCACTGTAGAACAGGCGAACCTTCAGGATGCCGAGGAAGTGCAGGCCGAACAGAATGATGACGACGCCTGCGAGCGTTCCAAGCGACGCGCGATAAGATAAGAGAACCTGCCCGATCGAGCTTGCGCCCGCGCCGAGGCTGACGAACACGGTCGTAAAGCCGAGCACGAAGAAAACCGCGGACGCGACGACCCGCAGCCAGATGCGCCGGTCGGTCGTCTCTCCATCGGTCAATTGGTCGATCGTGGTGCCGCCAATGTATCCGAGATACGGCGGCACCAAGGGCAGAACGCATGGCGAGAGAAAACTGACCAGCCCCGCAAGCGCGACACCGAAATAGATATGCGCATCGACCAGCATGCTGCCTAACTTTCAAAAAGCGCCCGTGCGCGGGCTCAGTGGACTTTTTCGCGCGTGAGCGCCACGACGCCCGGCAATTCGCGTCCTTCGAGCCATTCGAGGAACGCGCCGCCCGCAGTCGAGACATAGGTGAAGTCGTCCGTCACGCCGGCGGCATTCAACGCCGCGACGGTATCGCCGCCGCCAGCCACCGACACGAGCTTGCCGGCCTTCGTCAACGTCGCGGCAGCTCGCGCCAGGGCGAACGTGCCCTCGCCGAACGGCGAAATTTCGAAGGCGCCCAGCGGACCATTCCAAAGCAACGTCTTCGAAGCCGCGATCACCTCGGCGGTCCGTGCGACCGACTGCGGCCCGACATCCAAAATCATCGCGTCGAATGGCACGCTATCGACCGCGACGATCTCGTGCGCGGCGCCATCCTTGAACTCGCGCGCGATGACGGCGTCGATCGGCAGGATGATCTCGCAGCCCTTTTGCTTGGCTTCCGTCATGATATCGCGAGCCGTACCGGCGAACTCCGGTTCCGACAGCGACTTGCCGACCATCACGCCCATCGCCTGCAGGAAAGTGTTAGCCATTCCGCCGCCGATGATGAGCTTATCGACCTTCGCGACAAGGTTCGTCAAAACCGGGATTTTGGTCGAGACTTTCGCGCCCCCGACAACCGCCGCCGTCGGGCGTTGAGGCTTTTCGAGCGCAGTCCGAAGCGCGTTGATTTCTTCCATCAAAAGCGGACCGGCGAACGATGGTAAATAGTGCGTCAGCCCTTCCGTCGAAGCGTGGGCACGGTGCGCGCACGAGAAAGCATCGCCGACGAAGATATCGCCAAGCTTCGCGAGTTCAGCCGCGAAAGCCGGATCGTTCTTCTCCTCGCCCTTGTGAAAGCGAAGATTTTCGAGCAGCGCCACATCGCCGTTCTTGAGGCCGCTGACCGTTGTAGCCGCGGCGTCCCCTATGCTGTCCGTTCCGAACGCGACCGGCCGCCCGAGAAGCAGCGCCATCGCCTGCGCGATCGGCTTCAGCGAAAGATCGGCTTCCGGTCCATTCTTCGGCCGACCGAAATGCGAGATCACAATAACTTTCGCGCCGCGAGCCGCCAGAGCTTTCACGCCCGGCAGCACACGCTCAAGTCGCGTCGCGTCGGTGACTTTGCCGTCCCGCACCGGAACGTTCAAATCCGCACGCACGATCACACGCTTTCCCGTGACGTCGATGCCATCCGTCGTCTTCAGCTTGTCGAGGTTCATCAGAATACCAGTACGGTTAGCGCTGCGCCTATGTTTCAGGCCGTCACGATTTTTTCGCGATCGCCTTGCGAGCCGCATCGACCGCGTGCGCGGCCGTAATGCCGAAATGCTCGTAAAGCTTGCCCGCCGGAGCTGACGCGCCAAAGCCGTGCATGCCGATGAACACATCGGATTTGCGAAGCCATTCGTACCAGCTCTGCGCAATGGCCGCCTCTATGGCGATGCGGGGCGCACTACCCAGAACTTCATTTTGATAGCTTTCCGGCTGTGCCCGGAAGAGCTCGAACGATGGCATCGACACGACGGCCGCCTTGATGCCGTCCTTCTCAAGAGTTGCAGCCGCCTCGAACGCGAGACCAACTTCAGAGCCCGTCGCGATGAGAGTCACGTCGCGGACGCCCTCCACCGGCTTCAGAATATATGCGCCTTTCGCGCTCAAGTTTTCGTCGCCCTTGCCGCGAAGGTTCGGAACCGCCTGACGCGAGAGCGCAAGGATCGATGGCGTCTCCGTCGCGTCGAGCGCCAGTTGCCAGCATTCCGCCGTTTCGATGCCGTCAGCCGGACGGAAGACGTTCAAATTCGGAATAGTCCGTAGTGCGCTCAGATGCTCGACCGGCTGATGCGTCGGGCCGTCTTCGCCGAGACCGATGGAATCATGCGTCAGCACATAAACAACTCGCTGCTGCATGAGCGCCGACAGGCGAATGGACGGACGGCAGTAATCGGCGAAGACGAGAAACGTGCCGCCATACGGAATGAACGAGCCCGAGAGCGCGATGCCGTTCATCGCCGCCGCCATGCCATGCTCGCGCACGCCGTAGTGAATGTAGTTGCCGGCGAAATTCTCTGGCGTCACTGAGACATGGTGTTTTGTCCGCGTGCCGTTCGAACCCGTAAGATCCGCCGAGCCGCCGATCAACTCGGGCAGCACCGGCACGAGACGCTCAATCGTCATCTGCGACCAGACGCGTGTCGCGCGTTTCGCGGTGTCGGCTGCGAAATCGTTCTTCGCGGCGGCAATCGCCTTGGCAACCGCATCCTTCGTATCGCGGCCAGTGATCAATGCCTTCGTATCGGCGCTCGCTTTGGCCTCGAGCTTCTCCCAGACATCACGAAGCTTTCCGTGCTTGGCTCCGACTGCACGCCACGCCGACAAGATCTGCTCCGGCACCTCGAATGGTCCATACGGCCAACCGAGCTTTTCCCGCGTCGCTTTGATCTCTTCGACACCGAGCGCCTCTCCGTGCGCCGACGACTTTCCAGCCTTGTTGGGCGAACCGAAACCAATCTGCGTTTTGCAGGCGATGAGCCAAGGCCGCGAAGTGTCCCCCTTCGCCGTCGCAATGGCGGCAGATATCGCAGCGGGATCGTGGCCGTCGACGCCCGCCGTATTCCAACCCGAAGCTTCGAAACGCTTCAGCTCGCTGTCCGACACCGCGAGGCTCGTCGCGCCGTCGATCGTGATCGAATTATCGTCCCACAGGACGATCAGCTTGCCGAGCTTCAAATGCCCCGCGAGCGAAATCGCTTCCTGGCTGATGCCTTCCATGAGGCAACCGTCGCCGGCGATGACGTAGGTATGATAATCGATGAGATCCGAGCCGACCCGCGCTGCGAGAAGTTGCTCGGAGAGCGCCATGCCGACGGCATTCGCGATGCCCTGGCCGAGCGGCCCCGTCGTCGTCTCGATGCCCGGCGCATGACCGTATTCCGGATGCCCTGCCGTCTTCGAGCCGAACTGCCGGAAATTCTTGATCTCATCGATCGTCATTTCCGGATAGCCAGTCAAATAGAGCAACGAATAAAGCAGCATCGAGCCATGACCGGCCGACAAGACGAAGCGATCGCGGTTCGCCCATTGGGGAAAACTGGCATCGAACTTCAGCGCTTCCGTGAACAGCACGGTCGCGACGTCCGCCATCCCCATCGGCATGCCCGGATGACCGGAGTTGGCCGCCTGAACCGCATCCATCGACAGCGCGCGGATGGCATTGGCCATTTCCCTGACGCTCGGTGTCGGCGACGTTTCTGCCATGATCTGGGCTTTGCTCATTATTTCACTTAAGTCCGTTTTTCTAAGCGCCCCTGGCGGGCCGTAAAGTGGTGGACATTTACCGGGGGATTGCGGCGGCGTCTACCGCGCCAGCATCGGCACACCCCTGCGAAAAGCCCTCGAACTCTGGCCGAACCGGCGGAGCCGCGACGAAGGGACGATACCGTCGCACTGCGGCAAGCTGACGTGATCCTCCCCGCCGTCCCCTGCGGATAATGTTCCGCCCAATGAACGGCCTTGCCACATTTCACAAAACCCCACATCCTCCATCCCGGACGTGGGGGCTCCGAGCATGTCGACCGACACGCATTTTCCGCGACACCCTTCCATCTCAACCCGTTTTCTCCGGATATTGGAGAAGTCAAAGCCCTACGCGATCTACCTTCCGGCACTGATCATTTTCGCGGTATCGCGTGCTGTCGTTGTCGCTGGGATAAATTTCGGCGCGTTGCTTGCGCCATCCCCCGATTCGATAAAATGGGGTCTTGGTCATTCTTGGTTTGACCGGCTGCTCCGCTACGACGCCGGATATTATATCAGCATCGCGCAAGACGGTTATAGGCACAGCACGGATCCGGCGGTCCTAAATTCAACCGCGTTCTACCCGCTGTATCCCCTTCTCGGACGCTTCGTTCATTGGAGCACCGGCGCCGACACCGGAGTGGCGCTTCTCATCGTCTCCAACATCTCGGCAGTGGCCGCGTGTCTCTTGCTGACGAAATTCGTCAGGGATGAAGCGGGTGACGAAATTGCACTTTGGACGACCGCGTTCTTCTGGTTTTTCCCATCGACTTTTTTTCTGTCCGCCGGGTACACCGAGTCATTGTGCCTGACTTTGATCCTGCTCTCTTTTGTCGTCCTGAAGCAGGAGAAGTTCATCCTCGCCTCACTTTTTGCCGGACTTGCCGTCGCCACCCGCTCCACCGGAATAGTCATGCTGCCCGTGATCCTGTGGGAGCTTTATCAACGCCCGACATCGCCTTGGCCGCAAACCTTTCTCAAGATGTTCCTCTGTTCGCTGCTCGCGGTATCCGGGCTGATTGCCTTCATGATTTTTCTCGGCATCGAGTTCGGAGATCCCCTCGCCTTCGCTCACAGTCAGAGCGCATGGCATCAGGGCACGTTTACGAGCCGCTTCGTGGACGCGGTGATGCTTGTCCCGCTGCGACACGGCGGCTGGCTGCTTCCGTTCCTTGCCCTCACGGCCTGGTCGTTCTGGCATCTGCGGTTCGCCGTATCTCTTTACGCACTCGCGACGCTCATGCTGCCCTACCTCACGCTTGGCGTTACCCACTCGATGAGCAGATTTGTGCTTATGTGCTTTCCCGCTTTTATGTGCCTAGCGCTGCTTTGCAAGACGCGACCGCTGCTCGCGAGCTTGATACTCGCGGCCTTTGGCGCAATCCTCTTTCGTCAAAGTGCGTTATTTTCACAACTTTATTTTGTGGGCTGAACCGTCACGTCTTCAGATCGGAATCCCGCCGGCCTTAGACTTGGCGTCTCGCGATGTCTTGGCATCGCGTTGGCTCTTCTCGGCCTGCGTAAGCTTCGCCTCCTCGACTTCATCCTCACGAAAGAGCTTATCGAGCATCGCCTGCGAAGTACGCGCCCGCTCCAACAGCTTCTCCACGTCGGAGGCGAGCTTGTAATCCTCGTTCAAGCGCCGCTCGTCGTGATCGCGGAACGTCTGCACCGTGCGGCTCGCGACGCGATCAGAATATCCGAGGCCAAGCATCAGCATCCGCGTGAGATCAAGAGACGCCAGGAAGGTCTCGCGCCGCAGCGCCGCGACGCCGAGATCGAGCAGCCGATACGCATGCATACGGTCTCTGGCCCGAGCATAGATCGGAACGTGAGGATAGTGCGTCTTGACGATCTCCGCCGCTCGCATGGACGCTTCGACGTCGTCGATCGCGAGTACGAACGCGCGGGCTTTGTCGGTCTGCGCGGCTTCCAGCACTTCGGGACGGCTGGCATCGCCATAGAAAGCTTTGTTGCCGAACCGCTTTACGAAATCGACCTGCTCCACGCTGATATCGAGCGCCGTGAACGGCACGCCCTTGGCGCGGAGAACGCGCGCTACGATCTGCCCGAACCGACCGAACCCCGCGATCACCACATGGCCGTCGTTTTCGGGCAGCGTATCGAAGCTGCGTGTGTCGTCTTTCACCTTCTTGAAGATAAGCCGGTCGAGCAACAGAAGCAGCGGCGTCATAGCCATCGACAGCGTGACGATCACCGCCATGATTTGCGACGAACCGCCGCCGAGCACGCCTGCCGCCTGTCCAACTGATAGCAGCACGAACGCAAACTCTCCGCCTTGCGAGAGTGCAAACGCCAAACGGCGCGACGGCCCCGATTCAAGACCCTGCCAACGTCCGAGCAAGTAGAGGATGATCGACTTGACGACGATCAAAATGATCGTCGCAGAAATGATGAGTACCGGCGCCGATATCAGTAGCCCGAGATTGAGCGACATGCCGATCGCCGTAAAGAAGATACCGAGCAAGAGCCCTTCGAAAGGCGCGATATCCGCTTCGAGTTCGTGCCGGTAGCTGCTTTCCGCCAACAGCGCGCCCGCGATGAACGCGCCGAGCGAAGCCGACAGCCCCACCGATTCCATGATCAGCGTAATTCCAACAACCGTCAGCAGCGCGGCGGCCGTCATCGCTTCCTTGACCCGCGAACGCGCAACGAGCCGCAGCAACGCGTCGAGTATGTAGCGCCCTACGACGACAACCACCACGATCGTGCCGAGCCCCTTGGCGAGCGCTAAATAATCGATGCCGACGTTGGCTTTCACCGCCGAGACCGCGAAATACGGCGCCAACGCGATCAGCGGAATGGCTGCGAGATCCTGAAACAGCAGCACCGAGAAACCCAAGCGGCCGTGTCGCGTCGAAAGTTCGCCGTTCTCCTCCAAGACCTGCAACGCAAACGCTGTCGAGGACAGCGCCAGCGCCGCTCCGGCGAAGAGTGCCGGCTGCCATGCGGTTCCAGAAAACAAAATGCCGATAAAAGCGAGTGCGAGGCTCGTGATCACGACCTGCAGCGTACCGAGACCAAAAATCGCCTGACGCATCGCCCAAAGGCGTTTCGGGCGAAGCTCAAGCCCGATCAGAAACAGCAGCAGAACGACGCCGAATTCAGCGAAATGCAGAACCTGTTCCGCATCCTGCTCTGAGAACATCCGCCCGACGCCATAAGGCCCGAGAATAACACCGGCAACCAGATAGCCGAGCACTGCGGCAATGCCGAGCCAACGGGCTAGCGGCGCAGCGAGTGCCAATGCGGCCAACAGGATTGCCAGTTCATTCAGTGTCACGTCGTCCCCCGTTCTTAACCGGCGAAGCACAGACGCCGCCGTCGCATTTAATCCGAGATCGCCGGTCCGCCACTCCGACACATTGCCCGATATCTTGTATGCAGCCCCCTATCTGGACAACGTATGAACACCGGCTGATCGGGGATGTAGGAAGCCCCCGTCCGATGTACCAAAAGGTGCGACACATTGAAGTCGCGGGACCGGCGGTCGGCGGACGATATCCCACGATGATCCTTTTTGGGTCTTTACGCGCCGAAACTCAAGGCAACGGGTGCGCTTCGACGATCAGACCGCCGATTTCCTGCCAGCCGTCGCTGCCGTCCCGATACCACGAGACGTTGGAATAACCGTAGCTCAACGCCCGCTTCGCGGCATTCCAGCTCATCCAGCAGTTCCTGAGACAGAAGAAGACGAGCGGCTTCGCCTTATCGCCTTTGGTCAGCATATCGAGATTGCGCCGAAAATAATCGTCGTATCCCGGCGGCAGCACGCCATAGCCAACATTCGCAAGCCAGACCGCATCCTCGATTGTCATATGCGACGCCTCGCGCCAGATCGTGCCGGGCGTAAGTCCCGCAGGCTTCGGCGGATGCGGATAGACGTCGATAAAAACCGCTCGTCTTGCCGACCATACCTTCATGGCATCGGCGCTCGAAAGGATCGTGGCACCCCTGAGAGTCAACGGCACCGGCGAACGATATTTGTCGTCGCGATAACCGTCGGGCTCCGGCGGCGGCGGACCCGCGGGAGACGGCCCGGAGACATCTTCGGCGTAAGCCACGCGAACCGCTCCGCATAGGACGGGTGCAACGGACACCGCTACTGCGAGCGCCACTAGTACAAGTTTTCGCCGGGCCGAAGTCATCATTCGCGCCGCTCCGCCACCCCGGTTGCAACGAACCGGCCCCGCTATCGTCGGGAGACGATAAACGAGGCCGGCAATTGTCATCTCGAAAAACGTCCGCCGTGTTCGCCGGGCGGTCTTCCGCTTTTAAGGTGTCGCAGCGGCAGGCGCTGGAGAAGATGCCGTTGAGCCGTTCGACGCCGACGGTTCGGCCGCCTGTGACGAACGCGGCGTCGTCACCATCTCGGTCGACGTATCGTCGTCAACGAGCAGCGGCACGCCGTAATCGAGGAGCACCTTGTCTATATCCGCCCGGCGCTCGCGGATCACTTCGTTGAGTTTACGCTTCCACGCGTCATCGCCGTTGCGGACGCCCATCGTAATGCGAAACGCTATCCTGGCTGCTCCAATGTCTTTGACGAGCGGAACAACGACAAGGTGGTCGCCGCTCTGCGTCGCCCAATAGGCGGCAATCGGACCCCACAGAATGCCGGCGGCGATATCGCCCTTTTGAATATCGTCGATCATATCTTTTGCCGGATTTTGGTATCGGCGATCGACGATCATTGGGTAACCGTGCACATTGGCCATCAAACCATACTTGGCCGCCAGTGTTGCACCTGCCGAACCTTGCTGCATGCCGATCGTCTTGCCCTGCAAGCGAGGGTCACTGAGCGACTCGACACCATCAAGACCGGTTCCCTTCTTGTAGATGATCGCCGACGTCGAACGGTAGATGGCGTTGGTGTTGAGCACCATATCGTCACCCTGCCCCCAGCCAATCACCAAGTCGCAGCGCTTGGCGTTGAGCGTCATCCGCACAAAACCGGTTGCCTTCGGAAACCACGTATAAACGACTGGAAGTTTCAACTCGTCGCCGATGATGTTCGCAATCTTGTTCTCGAAGCCTTCGCCTTTCTGATTTGAGAACGGCAAATCCGATGGGTCGGCACAAACGCGAAGCTCCTTCCGGTTGACGAGATCCGCCTTGGGAGTTTCTGCGGCGCGCGACGTATCGACGAGCATGAAACCCATCGATGCGGCCATTGCGAGCAATCCGAGCGCCAAAGCGGGCACCGAAAAGCTTGAAATCTTGAGCGCTTGTTTCCTCACGTGAGTAACCTTTTTGTTATGACGGCGTGAACGTGACGGCCCCTGATATGGAGTGGGGGCACGCCGCTATCGCGACCCGCCCCCGATCCAGTATGCCGATATTCCTAAGCCGCTTCACACGACACCGACGCACGAAGCCAACCAATCATATGATGAGGTCTGGAGAAACTTCCAGGCCTCAGCCCGTGCAATCGTCAGCAGCCTTCTTCGCATCAGGCGAGATATCTTCACGACCATTCGGGCGGCCCGGCGGCAAGGTACCGAGCGAGCGTGCCTTGATGTATGAGTAGATATCATCGATGTAGCACATGATGTTCTTGTCTTCGCCGAACGACGGCATGACGAAATCAGTGCCGCCCCTGTTTTCACGTTTGCCGCTCGAGACGGTCGCAATGAAGGTGTTGTAGTCAATCGTCTTCAGCGAGTCGGCCAGAGCCGGCGCGAACGTACTGCCCAGCGCGTTCGGACCATGGCAAACGTGGCACGCATCATGATAACGGCGGAAGCCGTTCCAGGTGCCCCAGTCGACCATATAGTCTTTCGTCACGACCGGCACCGGATCGCCATCCTTGTTGCGATAACGGCCATCCTCGAACTTGATGCCGTCCTTCTTCGCAAGATCGCTGACAGGATTCGGATACACGGCATCGCCGTCGGGCTTCCGCGATCCTGGCGGTGGCGCGTTCGGATCATCCGGGTTCGGAGCCGCGTCTTCGGCAACCTGCATCAGCTTGGCAGCGGGTGCCGCGGCAGCGCTGCTGTTGGCCTGTTCCTTCGCAGCGGCAGCTCCTACAGCCCCGACCGTGATCAATGCGACTGCAAGTGTCTTAATGAACTTGTTCACGAGGTTCCTCTTCTCCTGTGGATTGAATTGCGTGGATCGCCACCGCCCTAGTCTTTTTAAGAACCCATTCTGATTTGGGTTTTGAGAGATACGGTCCGTGGGACGCTGGCCGGATAACGGCCCGGCATCCGCAGACGGGAAACAAGTGCAATTTTCCGCACCCGTTTAGCAGATTGAGCCTTTTTGTTGAAAGGTGTTTTTTCGGCCATCCGTCTTTAGGGGCATATTTCACAGCAAAGAGCCGGCGCAGGTTTCCCCGCACCGGCTCCCCTATTTTCAGGCTCGTGGCCTATGGGAGGGCGAATACGGTGAGCGAGCCACCGAGGTTCGTGTACTCCGAGAGACCTGCATAGCCACCAACGGCGCCGAGACCATCGGTCGGGTTCGTCAAGCCAGCGGCAAGACCGATACCGGCCCAACCACCAACGCCCGAGAACACGGCTACGTACTGCTTACCACCTTGCGAGTAAGTCATTGCGTTGCCGATGATGCCCGACGGCGTCTTGAACTTGAACAGTTCCTTGCCGGTCTTCTGATCGACGGCTTTGAAGTAGCCTTCGAGCGTGCCGTAGAAAGCAACGCCGCCAGCTGTCGTCAAAGCACCCGACCAAACCGAGAACTGCTCAGGCTTCGACCAGACGATCTTGCCCTGTGCGCCGTCCCAAGCGATGAAGTTACCCATACGCTCAGGCTTATCCGGACCCGGGAACATGGACAGCGTGGCGCCAACGTAAGGCTGACCAGCCGTGTACGAGACCTTGAAGGGTTCGTAGTCCATGCAAACGTGGTTCGTCGGAACGTAGAACAGCTTGGTCAGCGGCGAGAAGGCTGCTGGCTGCTGGTCCTTAGAACCGAGAGCCGCGGGGCAGATGCCCTTCGTGTTGAAGTCCGCGCCGTTCTTGAACGTCGAGTACTTCGCTACGCGGATCGGACGACCGTAATGCGGGCTCGACTTGTCGAGATCGATTCCGGTTGCCCAGTTGACGACTGGATCATACTTCTCGGCAACGAGAGGCTCGCCGGTAACGCGGTCCCACGTATAGCCGAAGCCGTTACGATCGAAGTGCGTCGCCGTCTTGCGCGTCTCGCCCTTGATGTCGAGTTCGGCAAGGATCGGCTCGTTGATGCCGTCATAGTCCCATTCGTCGAACGGCGTCATCTGGTATGCCCACTTGGCCACACCGGTGTCGACGTCACGAGCGAACATGGTCATCGACCACTTCTGATCGATCGGCTTGCCATCCGGTCCCGCACGCTGAGCGGGGTTCCAGGTCGACGGGTTACCCGTGCCGTAATAGATCAGGTTGAGGTCCGGATCGAAGGCCATATAGCCCCAGGTCGAACCGCCGCCGATCTTCCACTGATCGCCGTTCCAGGTCTTGAGCGAGGAGTCCTTGCCCACTGGCTTGCCGAGCGACATGGTCTTTTCCGGATCGACGAGGATGTCGGAATCGGGACCCATCGAGTAGGCGCGCCAAACCTTCTTGCCGCTGTTGATGTCGTAAGCGGTGACGTGGCAACGAACGCCGAATTCCGCGCCCGAAATACCGATGATCACCTTGTCCTTCGTGACAAGCGGAGCACCCGTACCGGTTTCGCCCTTCTTCGGATCGCCGTCGACGACCTTCCACAGTTCCTTACCCGTTTTCGCGTCGAGAGCGACGAGAGCGGTGTCGGCCTGATGGAGGAAGATCTTGCCTTCAGCGTACTGCACGCCACGGTTGACCGTGTCACAGCACATCACCGGAATAACCGACGGGTCCTGCTTCGGCGTGTACTTCCAGATGATCTTCTGTTCGTCCGCGAGGTTCAAAGCGAAGACGATGTTCGGGAATGCCGAATGAAGATACATCACGTCGCCAATAACGAGCGGACCGCCTTCATGGCCACGAAGAACGCCCGTTGAGAACGTCCATGCCACTTTCAGCTGACCGACGTTTTCGGTCGTGATCTGGTCAAGCTTTGAATAGCGAGTACCAGCATAGTCACCGGACTGGATAGCCCAGTTATTCGGATCGCTCGACAACTTGATCACATCCTCGTTCGCCCATGCGGACGCCGAGAACGCGACTGTTGCGAGCAAACCGCATGCGAATGCACTTTTGCGCATTGCGCTTCCTCCGTTTTGAGAAAAGTCTTGCCACGCTTGCAAGTCGAACCCGGAGACTACCGATATCTCCCAGCGCCGATCTCAGGAATTGCGGGATTTTTTCCCGTCTTTGCCCGGCCGGAGAAGGAGTTCTTCACGAAACCGTGTAGAAACCGGCAGTCCTCGTGAACGGGGGCATGTAGACATCTTTTTTTTCAAGTCGCAACACGTAGTGCGACGATCATTCTCGTGCGGCAAATTAGGACAACCCTTCTGACCCAAAATACCCCTGTATTTACGGGAGGAAATTGCGTCGCACCAAAAATGGTGCACCGCACGTCTAGTTGTCCGACGTCCGTGAAAATCACGTCTTCCGATCACGAATCCTCGCGATTTCGTGAAAACGGGAAATCAAATTCCCAATTCTGGGGGTCCATACTGCCGACAAACTCATTTGGCCGGTCCGCATGATTGATGTTCCCCCTTTTCTTAGCAAACCTTCCCGCAAGGACTTTCTCCGCGGCGCCGCGATTGCAGCATTACTTCCGCTACTTCCCCGCATCTCCCGCGCCGAAGCCGAACGCATAGGGGTGCTCGAAATCGCGCCGGGCATCTTTGTCCATGTCGGCAAATATCAGTTGGTTAACGAGACCAACCGGGGCGACATCTCCAACCCGTGTTGTATCGTCGGATCGTCGGCCGTCGCCGTCATCGATACGAGCGGCTCATTCGCGATGGGGAGCGATCTTCACACGGCGATCCTCCAGATCACCGACAAGCCCATTCGCTATGTGATCAACACCCACATGCATCCCGATCATGTCATGGGGAACGCCGCATTCCAGGCGGCGGGCACCGAATTTGTCGGCCACTACAAGCTTCCTGCCGCCCTTTACGCGCGCAAGGAGAGCTATTTGACGAACGCCCGCGAGCGCCTCGGCGAAGCCTCCTTCAAGGGCACAGAGATCATCCCGCCGACCGTCCTCGTCAAAGACGGCCTCGAACTCGATCTCGGCAATCGCGTCCTGACCCTCAAGGCGCGGCCGACCGCACACACCGATAATGATCTGACGATCTTCGACCACCCGACCGGAACCTTCTTCCTCGGCGATCTGCTGTTTTCGGGCCATATCCCGACTCTCGACGGCTCGATCGTCGGCTGGATCAAGCTCATGCCCGAACTGATGCAGGAGAAAGCCGACCGCGCCGTCCCCGGCCACGGCCCAAAGTCGATGCCTTGGCCCGACGCTATTCTGCCCGTCCAGCGCTATCTGACGGTTCTCGCAACCGATGTGCGCGGGATGATCAAAGAAGGAAAAACGATCGAAGATGCCGTCGCGACGGCCGGGCAATCAGAGCGCGGTAAGTGGGCGCTCTTTGACGAGCATCACCCCCGCAACGTCACGGCGGCCTTCACCGAACTCGAATGGGAATAGATGTTTTATATCGTGCCCGGCGGCCGGCCCCCGGAGGGGAGTCGCCGGGCACGATATTAAAACGAGGGGCCAACTAAATCAGAAACAACGAAGCTCGCCTTCGACCTGCGCGCGGCGCATGTTTTTAATTTTTTCCTGGAATTCCGGCGAATGCGTCCACGCGACGTTCTCGCCGCCCCGAAGGCCGACCGAGATCAGCGTTTCAGCCTGCTCGTACTGGTCGTAAGGCAAAATGTTTGCGATCTCGTCGATCGAGCACGAGCACTTCTCGAGGATCGCACGCGTCTGTCCGTTGACTGCCATGCAGGCGTAGACATAGTCCGCGCGAGCGACCGTCGGATAGTCGTTCGACGGCAATTCTTGGGCCGACACGCGCGCCGCCGAGGCGGAAACCAGAATGACGGCGATCGCGAGAAGCCCACGTCCTACGGCGGTAGCCGTTAGCCAATATCTCATTTGACCTCTCCCACGCCTTCGAGGGTCGTTGTTTCCACGAGCGTCGCTACGGTCTTGTTGGTGTTCGTATAGTCCGAAACCATCTTCGCGAAATAGCCCGGGATCTTATCCGATAGCGCGATTGTGAACGTCGAGCCTTCGTAACCGTTCATTCTCGGCTTGGCCGGATCGTCGATATATGGCGTCAGACTGATGCGATAGCCGTCGACGGATTGGCCTTTATAGTCGATCTTGACCGGAGTGATGGTTGCGCCATCGCCCAAGCTCTTCTTGAACATTCCCTTGAGATAGGCGGCATCGCCACCGGCGAGAAGGCGGAAATGCGAGACGGCATTGTCGAGATAGACAATAAGCATCGGATTGCCGTCCATATCCGTGATGTCCTGCGGATCCCGCGCCCGATCGCCGGAGTAGATCTGCAAACGCACGTTCTTCTTGCCCGGTGCCCCGTCGCTCAAAATCTTGACTGTGATGTCGTCGGTAAAGCCTTCTCCCATCACCTTGGGGTCTGACGGCTTGCGCTCGAATTTATAGACGAGGTCGGTTCCCGGGGCGACGGACGCGATATGGGGACGCTCGAACAGAATATCGGCGGGTTTCGGCGTCTCGACCGCGACGCTAGCAGTGCTAAGACACATGATGGCAAAAGCCGCCAAACCAAATTGGCGGAACAAGAAGTTGGTCATAAGGGGCGATCCTCCTAGATCGTCTAGGTAATTTTCCCGGCTATTTAGCGGGACTAGGACCGCTTGACCAGAGAATGAGCCATTTCTGGCAAAGACCAGGAGCCGCTTGCCGGGTTTGCAAGATTTGCCGAAGGTTGCCGGAAGATCGGCAACTCACAACTTACAAGCTGGTAACACTGCCTATTTAACGAAGAAATTTCCCGAAAGCGCGCGGGCCGTCCGCGACGGCAGCCTTACCGGTTACGACCATTTTATCGGGATCGATGCGCAGCAGCGCGTTCTCGCCCCAGCAGGAGACATAGACATTTTTCTCGTCTTTGTCGGCCTCGATCCCCTCGGCATGGTCGCAAGTATCGATGCGCTTGATGACCGCGAGCGTCCCCAAATCGAAGACCGTCACCGTCCCCCCGTATTGATCCGTGACGAAGCCCCTGCCCCCGGCGAGGGCCACGGCGTAAGGACGCCGTCCGGTCTTGACGCTGCCGACGACCTTCCTCGCCGCAATATCGATGACCGTCGCGTCGTCGCTCTTCACGTTGGCGGTATAGGCCCGCACGCCCTTGGCATCGATCGTAATGCCGAACGGCCGTTTTCCGACCGGAACGGACGCCAACACCTTCCGGCTCGCAACATCGACGATCGAAACCGCGTCGCTGTCGCGATCGGCGGACAGCAGCAACGTGCCGTCCGGCGTGACGGCGAGGCCCGACGGCGAATCCCCGACCTTGACGTCACCGATCGTCTTGAACGTCACCGTATCGACGATGATGATCTTATGCGTGTACCAATCGGCAACATAAACTTCGGGACGCGTCGGATGCGCAGCAATGCCGACCGGTCCGCCGCCGAGGAAGAGCCGCCGCGTGACTTTGCGCGAGACGGCATCGACCTCGATCAGCTCTTTGCTGTCAGGCGCAGTGATATAGGCCGTCGCTTTATCAGGTGAAAGCGCGATTCCCACCGGTTTGCCGGTTACGGCGATCCGCGCAGTCTCCTTCATCGAATCGAGATCGACGAAGGAAAGGCTGTCGGATGGCTGAGCGGTGAGAAGCGCCTCATGCGCGAAACCGGGCATGACCGCTGCGCATGACGCGACAAGGCCAAGCCCTAATTTCACCGCCCGAAAAACAAGCCGGCCCTTATGCACTCAGCCGCCGCCCTCGACCTTCTTTTTCAGCCCGTCCAACCCCGCCTTGTAGAGGTCGGTTACGGCCTTGAGAGCCACTTCGTCCGTGAGGTCCGGCGGCGGATCGTTCAGCATATACCCACGATAGAAGCCGCCCCACCACGTCACCGTCGATTTGTTGTCGCCGTCGGCTTCGACGGTGATGTGCGACGAGTAATCGTTGACCGGAAGCACCTTCACATCGACCTTCGTGATCTCGTAGGCGTACACGTGATCTTCAGCGCTATACTTGTCGAGCTGCTCCTCGACCGTGCCGCCGCTCTTTAGCGTCAGAACCCGGGTGGCGTTAACGTCGTTGCCGCCCTTGCCCTCGGTCTTCGCGACGATGGGCAGCCAGCTCATGTCCTGGAAGTTGCCAACGGCCTTCCAAACCTTGTCGACAGGGGCATTGATCTCAATTGTTTCGGTCACTTTCTGACGCGACGGACCATGGGCCCAAGCGGCGCCCGACAGCGATAGCGGCGCAAGGCCGACGATCGTGGCGGCGATCACCAAGCGTTTCAGCATACATTTCCTCCGGAGATTTCTAGTGCGCGGGCGCAATCGGCGCCCGCGAGCGGGCGGGGGGACATTAGGCACCTTCGGTAGCGACGAAAAGACGGCAAAATGTGTCGCATTCGATATGCCCGTTCGGCGTGCTTGACCGTTTGCACAACGATGCTTTACCTGCGCCAGCGTACTTTGGTCGAATCCAAGGTCGCCCGCTGCCCAGGTCCATGAGGAGTTCGAATTGGAATCCGAAAAGTCGAGGAACGGCGCGAACCATTTTGAGAACGTCGCCTGCCCGTTTTGCGGCATCCTTTGCGACGATCTCGAGATCGGCCCTTCCAATGATGGGCTGAAAGTCCTCAAGAACGGCTGCGTTAAATCGGTCGCCGGTTTCGAGCGGCCGCTGAGCGAGCCCAAGCCGCAGATTGACGGCAAGGACGTATCGCTCGACGAAGCCATCGCCGCTGCAGCCCGCCTCATCAAGAACAGCCGCCTGCCGATTTTCGGCGGCCTCGGAACCGACGTCGACGGCATTCGCGCCGCGATCGCGCTGGCGGAAAAGGGTGGTGGCATCCTCGACCATGCGCTGAGCGAAGGACAGTATCGCAACTTCAAGGTGCTCCAATCGAGCGGCTGGGTGCTGACGACGCTGACCGAAGCGCGCAACCGCGCCGATCTCTTCATCATCGCGGGCAGCGACCTCCATAAGCTTCATCCGCGCTTCTTCGAACGCGTCGTCTGCAACGAAGCCTCGATGTTCTCCGACAATCCACCGAAGCGGACGGTCGTATTTCTCGGCGAAGCCCTTGATCAATCCGCGCTTAAGGGCAACCGTATCGGCGAAGTCGTGACGATCCCGGTCAAAGGCGATCGCATCGCTGAAATTCTCGATGCAATGCGCGCCATGAACAAGGGTGCAACGGTTTCGGGCGACACCATCGCCGGCCTGCCGCGCGCCGACATCGAAGACCTTCTCGCCCGCTGCAAAGCCGCGAGCTACGGCGTTATCCTCTGGGCACCGCCGAGCCTCACCTTCCCGAACGCCGACCTGACGGTCCAGGCGATTTCCGAGTTCGTGAAGGAGATCAATTTAACGTCGCGCTTCGCCGGGCTTTCCCTCGGCGGCAACGATGGCGCGACGTCCGCTGGCGCCGTTTGCAGCTGGCAGTCCGGCTTCCCGCTTCGCGTCTCGTTCGCGACCGGCGAGGCCGACTACGACCCCGTGCGGTACTCGGCCGATCGTCTGCTGGCCGCGAAGGAAGCAGATATGCTTCTGTGGCTCTCGTCGTTCTCGCCCGACCTCAAGGAGCCGGAAACCGACGTCCCCACGATCTTCCTTGCCGCTCCCGGCATTAAGCCGTCGCGACAGCCGAAGGTCTACATTCCGGTCGGGACGCCAGGCCTCGATCATTCCGGCACGATGGTTCGCGTTGACAACGTCGTCTCGCTGCCGCTGAAAAAACTCCGCCAGTCGACGCTTCCCCGCGCGGCAGACGTACTCGAAAAAATCGAAGCTGCCCTCTAGGCCAAATTCCGAGATCGAGAATGCTCATCAAGCTCACCGGCGGCAAAGTCTACGATCCCGAGAATGGGGTCGACGGCGAGATCCGCGATATTTACATCGAAAACGGCCGCATCGTTTCGCCGGAACCCAATGCCAAGGTGGCGCATGAATATGCGGTCCATGGCAAGGTGGTGATGGCGGGCGGCATCGATCCGCATTCCCACATCGGCGGCGGCAAGATGACGATCGCCCGCATGATGCTGCCCGAAGATCACATGCACGACACCGTTGCGCGCACCGATCTGACGCGCGCCGGCGTCGGTCACGCCGTCCCCTCGACGATGCTGACCGGCTATCGCTACGCCGAGATGGGCTACACCGCGGCGTTCGAACCCGCGATGCTCCCGGCGAACGCCCGCCAAGCGCACATGGAGATGGCCGACACGTCGATCATCGATAAGGGCGCCTTCGTGATGCTCGGCTCGGATGATTTTTTCCTGCGCCAACTCGCGGGCAAGAAAGACTTCTCCGCGATCAAGGACTACATCGCCTGGACGATGCACGCGGCGCAGGCGATCGCCGTCAAGGTCGTCAACCCCGGCGGCATCAGCGCTTTTAAGTTCAATCAGCGCAAACTCGATCTCAACGAGAAGCACGTCTATTACGGTGTGACCCCGCGCGATATCATAGTGACGCTCGCACGCGGGCTGAAAGAATTGGGCGTCGTGCATCCGCTGCACATCCACGGCTGCAACCTCGGTGTTCCGGGCGGATATGAAACGACGCTCGAAACGATCAAAGGCGCCGAGGGCCTGCCGATCCACTTGACCCATATTCAGTTTCACAGCTACGGCACGGAAGGCGACTTGAAGTTCTCGTCCGCCGCCGCGCCGGTCGCCGAAGCGATCAACGCCAACGAGAACGTCTCCTGCGACGTCGGCCAGGTGATGTTCGGACAGACCTGCACTGCTTCCGGCGACTCCATGCGCCAGTTCATAACCTCTCGGTCCGCGACCCCGAAGAAGTGGGTCGTGATGGACATCGAGTGCGATGCGGGTTGCGGCGTCGTTCCCTTCAAGTATCGCGACAAGAGTTTCGTCAACGCGCTGCAGTGGGCCATCGGGCTTGAGCTGTTCCTGCTCATCAACGACCCGTGGCGCTTGTTCCTGACGACCGACCATCCGAACGGCGGTCCGTTCACCTGGTATCCGCACTTGATCCGCCTACTGATGGACAAGGGCTTCCGCAACGATATGATGCAGAAGATCAATCCGGATGCCCTGAAGTATTCGACGCTGGGGTCGCTCGACCGCGAATATTCGCTCTACGAAATCGCGATCATGACCCGCGCCGGTCCGGCACGCAGCCTGGGCCTCCGGGATCGCGGCCAACTCGGCGTCGGCGCCTGGGCCGACATCACGGTCTATGACGATAACCCCGACCGCGAAGCGATGTTCACGACGCCGGAATTGCTCTTCAAGAACGGCGAGCTCATCGTCCGCAACGGCAAGATCATCAAGGTCGTCAACGGCGCGACGCATGTCGCACGGCCGACCTACGATCACAGCATCGAGAAATCTCTCAAACCCTACTTCGACGATTATCATACGATGCGGATGGACAACTTCCGCCTCTCCGACGATGAAATCATCAACGGCGGCCGTGGTTCGCTGATCATCCAACCGACCGGGGCACGCGCGGCATGAGCAAGACGGTCAATGGCATAACGATCGACGATACCTTCGCCGAAGCTTTCGGCATGAGCGGTACCGGCATCATCATCACCGCCGACAGCATGAAGTGGGCGAAAATCGCGGCAACCGTCGCGACGGGCTTTGGAACCTCCGTCATCGGCGCTGGCGCCGAGTGCGGCATCGACAAGGAACTGACGCCCGAGGAAACGCCTGACGGGCGTCCGGGCGTCCGCATCCTGATTTTCGGCTTTTCCCCCGACGCGCTTATTCCGCAGGTCCGTAATCGTATCGGTCAGTGCGTGCTGACGAGCCCAGGCTCCGCATGTTACGCGGGCCTGAAGGCCGAGAAGACGATGCCTCTCGGAAAGGGCACACGCCTGTTCGGAGACGGCTATCAGACCGCCAAAAAGCTAGGCGACAGCCGCTACTGGCGTATACCCGTCATGGACGGCGAATTTATCATCGAAGAAGACACCGGCGTCACGACCGATGCCGTTGGCGGCGGCAATATGCTCATTCTCGGCCGCGATCGCGCCGGGCTGCTCGAAACGGCTGAAGCTGCGGTCGAGGCCATCGCCAAAGTCGACGACGTCATCACGCCGTTTCCGGGCGGCATCGTTCGCTCCGGTTCGAAGGTCGGCGCCAAATACGCCGGCATGCACGCGTCATCCAACGACGCCTTTTGCCCGACGCTGCGCGGTACGATCAAGCACAGCGAGCTGGCGCCCGACACTCTCGCCGTCCTCGAAATCGTTATCGACGGTCTGACGTCCAAAGCCGTCGCGGACGCCATGCGCATCGGCCTCAAGGCCGTGACGGATATCGGCGCAAAACGCGGCGTCACTCGTATCACCGCCGGCAACTATGGCGGCAAGCTCGGACAGCATCATTATCATCTGAAGGATCTGATCTGATGAGCGGCCTCAAGCTGCGCTTTAAGGCGCCCGCGACAGAGCGGATCAACCTCGCAGGCATCACGCCGTCGAAGCTTCTAGCGCTATCGTCACACGAGATCGCCCGCCTTAACGTCGGCATCGAAAAGGGCGGCGTCGCGCTTGGCGACGCATTCGACATTTCCGGCGAAGCAGGCGAAACCCTCACCATCGAAGGCGCAACCCCGGCAATCGACTTCGTCGGCGACGGATTGGACAGCGGCACGATCCGGGTCGTCGGCAATGTCGGCTCTTTCGCCGCCAGAAAAATGTCGGGCGGCAAGCTCGAAATTCACGGTGACGCCGGCGACTATCTGGCATCCGGCTCGACCGGCGGAATGATCCTCGTTTCAGGCAACGCAGGCGATAACCTCGGCGGGGTCGAAACCGGCGAGCGCTTCGGAATGCTCGGCGGCATGGCCGTGATCGAAGGCAACATCGGCGCTCGCGCCGGAGACAAGATGCGGCGGGGGACCGTTATCGTTCGCGGCAAGACCGGTCCCGGCGCCGGCTCCCGCATGATCGGTGGCACGATCTGGGCCGAAGGCGGATTTGGTCGCGATCCCGGCCTCATGATGCGCCGCGGCACACTGATCGGTCCGAGCGTCGAGAGCCTGCTGCCGACGTTCGTCGATTGCGGCAAACACGATCTCGTGATCATCCGCGTCATTGCTCGCTATCTGAAATCGACGCTCGGGGACTTGGCTCCGAAGCCTATGCCATTGTTTGTCCAGAAGATTGGCGGCGACACAGCAACGATCGGACGAGGCGAAATCCTGTTGCCGGCGGGGTAATCAGCCGCCGCCGGCCGCTCTTTTTTGCTTTCAGACCCGTGAAACAAATCCAGGAAACGCACCGTCACCGTATGGTGATACTATAACAGCGCGTTTACCGGGAGCATATTCATGCTTGCAATCATACTGTCCGCTTGCCTCACGGCCGATCCAAACGTCTGTCGCGACTACAAAATCCCGATAGATTCCGACATCGATCCCATGACGTGCATGGTTCAAGCACCACCACACTTCGCAAAATGGTCGGAAGAGCATCCGGGCTGGGCTGTCAAACGCTGGCGCTGCGGATCCGCCAGTGAGGAAAAGATTTAGCCGCTGCGCTTCGGAGCTATCGTCCCGATGTCGCGAGAGAATACGTCTTCGAAGTCAGAGCGCTGACCTCGATGACGAATTTCTGCCGGATCGCGCGCTCGAAATCGCCGTAACCCAGCGCGGGCAGCACGAAACTGCTTGGGCCGCCCATGACGTGCGCGCGGTACCATTGTTCGAGGGGGGGCGGTCCGCCGGGAATCGCTTTCGGCAGCATCGCCGAATCTTCCGGTGTGTCGAGCAGGACCGGCAGTCCGTTGATCGTCACGCCATTGCTGACAAGTTCATTGCGGACGGAGTCTATCGGCTCCTCCGCGTTGCAGTTGTCAGGCCCATCGCCCGAAACATCGACGATCACGCGCGCGGCTTTCGCCGGAATCTGCGGAACGATCTTGTCGTTCACCGAGCGCAGCATGCGCGTCATGCACGTAAACTCGCCGCCCTGCAGCGGCAGCGACCGCACCCGCTTCGCCGCCGCCAGAGCATCGGCTTTATTTGCAATCCTGATCCACGGAATGACAAACGATGGTGTATCGGCCCACGTCACCATCGAAAATAGAATACCGCCCGCCGACCCGCCGGTGATGGCTTCGATGACACCCGGATCTTCAAGCGCCTTCGCGATGCCCTCCATCTGCAACCGATAGCGGGCTTGATCCACCGAGTTCGAAACATCGACGGAGACGATGAGAGCCGTATCGACCGGAGACCCCTCCTGCGCGGATACCGGCAACGCTGGCAGGCCTATGCAGCCGGCCGCCATCATGACCGCAGCGATTGCCGCCCGTCCCCGTCTCATGAAATTGAAAATGCGAAACTCCCGCGGGCACGAGCACGGCGCGACCGCCGAACCGGTGAGAAGCCTAGCAAACGGGAATTTTTCCGCCAAGCCGTCCTCGGCGATTCCGCCATTTATACCCGGCGCATGGAAACCTATTGCCAAACCGCGATAACCCCCTGCGACGCGCTAGCCGAACAACGCGTAGCATCGCTGCGGTTCGGGATCATGTCGGCCATAAGGCAGACGCCGCGCACAAGCCCCGAATTAATAGGCGTTTTTCCCCGTCAGAAGCGAAACGGGTGTCATCGCGATGATGTAAAGGTCGAACAGGACTGACCAATTGTCGATATAATAGAGATCATACTCAACACGGCGAACGAGCTTCTCGCGCGTGTCAGTTTCGCCCCGCCAGCCGTTGATCTGCGCCCACCCCGTAACACCGGGCTTCATGCGGTGGCGAGCAAAATAACCCTCGACGACATCCTCAAAGAGATCCCGTTCGGCCTTGGAGCCTGTCGCATGCGGCCTCGGACCCACGAGCGACATCTGGCCTCTCAAAACATTGACGAGTTGTGGCAGCTCATCGAGGCTTGCACGCCGAATAAAGCGGCCGACTTTGGTCACTCGCAGATCGTCGCGGGTCACGACATTGCTCCCCGTCGTATCCTGACCCTCGACGTACAGTGAGCGAAACTTCAATACCTCGATCAGCTCGTTGTTGAAGCCGTACCGCTTCTGGCGAAAAATGATCGGACCTTTGCTGTCGAGGCGTATCGCAATCGCGACGGCGGCCATGACCGGCGAAGCAAGCATCAGCAACAGCGACGCAACCAGTCGATCCTCGATATTCTTTAGCACCCAATCCCAATCGCTCAGCGGCTTGTCCATCACGGCGAGCATCGGCACGTTGCCAATGAAACTGTAGGCTCGCGAGTTCATGCGAAGCTTGGAATTCAGCGCCGAGATCCGCACATCGACTTGCAGCGTAAAAAGCCTGTCGAGAATTTGCATCAGACGCTCTTCGGCGCGCGTCGGGACGGTAACGATCAGCAGGTCGACGCTTGCCTTGCGGCAGAAATCCGTCAGACCTTCGAACGTTCCGAGCCGCGCCACACCACCGAAATCTCCTGCCGCCCGGTCGCTCTGCCTGTCGTCGAAGATGCCGAGAATCTGCAGATGGTTGTCGGCATCGGCGTTGAGTTCGCGGATAAGATCTTCCGCATCCTTTCCGCCGCCGACGATGATCGTGCGCCGCACAAGAACACCGGCACGGGTCAAGCGACGAACCACGTCGGCCGCTACGAAACGGACGAAACAAACGAACAGAGCCGAAAGCTCCATCCATACCCCGATCTCGCGCGGCGCGACGGACGTTTCGTCGAACAGAAAAACGACGCCCGACACGCCCAGCGCTACTGCGCCGACCGAGATCAAAACCTTGAGGACTTGCGGCCAGAACTTTCGCAGCGAAGGGATCGTATAGGACCATTGCCAGCGAAGCACGGCGATCATCACAACCGCGACGAATGCGGTGGCCGAAAAACTCCTCCACGTCGACTCGAAGCTTTCGTAAAGCAAGAGATTGGCCAGCGGCCACGCCGCGACGACCGAGACAGCGTCGGCGGCGGCTACGGTGAAAAGCAAACTCGGCCGCGAGGCATTTCCCAGTCGGTCGAAGAAAAGCGACCTCAGCCCCGGCGTCCAATTTGAGGACCGCGACGACGAGTTCACATCGACGATTGATCGGGCCGAACCAGATTTCTCAAGCATCACGCAGACCGCGTACTCAGCAAAGCGCCAATCCATGGCATACGAGCGCGGACGTAAGGCTCTGGTAAACGAAATGGCTGTTGCTGCGGTATAACTCGAACGCACCAGCAATCGAGCGCATCACGGTGAATAAACACCTGTGCAGCGTCGCAAGACGAGACATCTGGCCCCGGGCCCAAACCGCAGCAGAGCAACCCTCGCAGACTGTTCCCTTGGGAACAGGCGTTCAGACCGCAGGTACCTACGTTATGGCTAACGGGCGAGACTCCCGTTCGTCGGTCTTCCATATGCGACGCGACCGCGCCCCCACGTTCCAGGCCCCGAAGTCCTGCGCGCGAACGCCGCCGTCAACGGACGGCATGAAGGCCGAATGCAATCGCACTCCAGCAAGGAGACAATGATGTCCAAGCGACTCTTATTCTCGTTCGCCGCCGGAGCCTTCGCTCTGTCGGTAGCGGCCTGCGCCGCAATCGCATCACCGATCGATCCCGGCGTCTACATCGGCTCGGGAGACGCGGGCAGCCTGACCGTCCTAGCGCGGTCCGGAGGCGGTGGAGGCCATGGTGGAGGAGGCCACGGTGGAGGTGGGTTCTACGGTGGCGGGTTCGGCGGAGGAATGCACGGTGGAGGAATGCATGGCGCCCATTTCGCCGGCCACTCGCTAGCGCAAATGCGCCTCGCAAACGGCCGCCATTTCCAAAACGGGCACGGCCACGGTCATGGCCATCATCACCGCCATCGCTTCTTCATCGGCGGCTACCCATATTTCTATTATGACGACGGCTTCTACGACGACGATGACGACAATTGCCTTTGGAGCCGCCGTTACCACCGGTGGGTCTGCCCGGATTATTGACCGAACTCGCGCCGATACACGTCCCGGCATTTATGCAATCGCACCCCCAGCGCAGAGATGCGGTGGGGGTCTCTTTTTGTTTGGGTCGGTCAACCGATCGACCAGATTGCGCGTTAAGTGTTGCATCTGCGTTTTTGCAGCAACACACTGAGGCGATAATATTGGGCGCCGAGTACGCGCTAATTAATACGCAACCACCTTCAGACTACTCTGTAACTCTCCGTTTTCTCGCCTCGGGCTGCACCCTTAAGGTCTAAAAAATGTTCCACTTGCCTCTCCAGCGTAAGCATTTGATCGGACGGTTCGCGACGATCGCACTGGCAGCATTGGCGACGAGCATGGCTTTCGATGCCGCCGATGCGGGCAAACGGCGCCCGCAGCCGGTTGAAGACACGCTACAGGATACTCTCTCCGGGCCGCCAGTGATGGCCATCGTCTCGATCAGGGACCAGCGTGTATCCATTTACGACGCTGCAGGCGGCTCGATGAGTTCGCGCGTCTCCAGCGGACGCGACGGTTATGAAACGCCCGTCGGCGTCTACAGCGTGCTCCAAAGGGAAGAGGAACACTATTCCAACCTCTACGACGACGCCTCGATGCCCTTCATGCAACGCATTACATGGTCGGGAATCGCCCTCCACGCCGGTCAGCTCCCCGGCTATCCCGCGTCGCACGGGTGCGTCCGCATGCCCGACAGCTTTGCGCAACGCCTTTTCCCGCTGACAAAAGTCGGGATGCGTGTCGTCGTCGCCTATGACAATGTCGCGCCGGTCGAGATCTCCCATCCCTTGCTAATGAAACCGACGGCGCTTCAGGCCGTGCAGTCAGCGGTCGCCATCCCGATGTCCTACCAGGACCCAATGCAAGACGACGGCGATACCGGTAACGCGTTCGTGCCAAACCTTCGCAATTGGCCGGCCCGCCAGGCCGAACTCGACGCCTTGAATTCCCTTGCTGACGGTAAGAAAATCGAAGCCGACGCCGCCATAGACCAGGCCAAGGAGATGGAACAGACCATCGCCGATAAGAAAGAGCCGCGCGACCAAGCCGCAAGGGCTCTCCGCAAAGCGGAAGCAGCCAAGAAATCCGCCGATAGCCGCGTTGCGAAGGCCGACAAAAGCCTAGCCGACGCCAAATCAGACAAAGCCAAAAAGAAATGGACCGAAGCTAAGGACCGTGCGGCCAAGAGCGCGGGCGAAGCCGCCGCCAAAGTTGCCGCCGCGACCGAAACCCTAAAGGCCGCCGACACCGAATTGCAAAAGGCAATGGGCGAAGCAGCACCCGCGTTGGCTGCGCGCGACGCAGCGGTCGCGACGCTCAACGAAGCCAGGCGCAAAGCGCGGCCGATGTCGGTCTTCATCAGCCTGAAAACCCAACGGCTGTATGTGCGTCAGGGCTACGAGCCCGTATTCGATGCCCCGATTACAATCTCGGATCCGGATAAGCCGATCGGGACGCACGTCTATACTGCCGTCGACTATACGAACGGCGGCAAGGATGTCCGCTGGACCGCGGTATCGCTTGAGCACCGCGACGCCGATTACGCGTACAATGATGACAATAAGCATAGTTTGAGCGACGCCGACGTCCCAGCGCAGACCAATGTCGCCAAGGCGAGCGCCGCCCTCGATCGCATAACCATTCCTCCCGACGTCGCCGAAAAACTCTCCAGCGCCGTATGGCCGGGATCATCGATCATCATCTCGGATGAACCGATGAGCAAGGAAACGGGCAAAGCGACGGATTTTGTGGTTCTCATCAATAGCGAACCACAGGGCGGCATCAAAAAGCGGCCGAAGCAGATGTTCCGGAACGATAATTTAATGTCCGATAGCGCCGACGACTACTACTACGGCTACGATCGCTATGGACGCCGCCAGATGTATCCGCGCCAGAAGTCGTTCTTCGGCTGGTGGTGAACAACAGACGGTCGCCGCCACCAAGGCTAAGACCGTCGCTGTTCGCACGCGCGCAAGAATGAGCGCATTCCGCGTTTATAGGAAATTCGAGGCCATCGCCGGCGACTGGTCCAGCGCATGCGCGGTATATTCCAGCGCCGCGCGCACGCCTTCGTAATCGAGAGGACCGCCGAGGCAGATGCGAACGGCTTCAGGCGGCTCGATGCCAACGCAGAACGCATCGCTCGCGACGATGCCGATCAAAGCTGAGCGCGCCGTTTGCCCGATAAAGGCAGAGCGCGTCCAAGGCTTTGGCAGATTAACCCAGATATTGAAGCTTAAAAGGTCCGCCCTGAAGCTTCCCGGTTGAAGGATCTCGGCGGCAAGCTCCTGTCGCGCCTGCGTCGCCGTCCGGATCGACTTGAGAATAGCGTCCGCCGTGCCGTCTTCGATCCATCGCGTTGCCAGCGCCACCGTCAACGGCGACGCCATGACAGTCGCGGACCGGATCGCCGAACTGACAGACCAGCTCGATTTGATGTCGGGCGCGATAACATACGCCATCCGCAGCCCGGCGCCGAGACACTTGGCGAGTCCCGCGATGTGCCACGTCAGCTCCGGCACCAACGCCGCAAACGGCGGCGGCGCATTCGGAGCTATAAAACCATACGCATCATCCTCGACGATCGGCAGTCGATACCGCCGCGCAACGGCCGCGATCTGGGAACGCCGCTGCTCGGAGATCGTAATCGTCGTCGGATTTTGCAGCGTCGGATTGAGGTAGAGCGCTTTCGGCTTGTGCTTCGCGCACGCCTCTTCGAGAGCCGCCGCATCTATTCCTTCATCATCCATCGCAATGCCGATGAGCCGCAAGCCAAGCTGCGCCGCGATCGCTTTCATTCCCGGATAGGTGATCGCTTCGCACACCACGACATCGCCCGGCTTCGCGATCGTGCTGAAAATTCCAAGCATCGCTGGATGCGCGCCGGGCGTTATGAAAAGCCGGTCGTGAGAAGGGACCAGCGCTCTGCGCCCCAACCAATTCGTCGCCGCTTCCTTCGCAATCCGCGAGCCGCCGAAATTCTGATACCGCAGCAGCGCGACGATATCCTGGCTGATCCACTCGATGCCGCTCTGCATCCTGTCGATGAGCACCGGATCGTCGGGTTCCGGCGGCAGATTCATCGTCAAGTCGACGAGGTCTTCGCGCGGAGCAGCCGCCTTTCTCCCCCGTCGCTCGACATAAGCGACGAACGTCCCTTGCCCGACGCGGGACTCGATGAGGCCCCGCTTTTGCGCCTCGACATAACCGCGTGCGACCGTCGTGAAATCGATATTCAAACGCCGCGCAAGCTCACGCTGCGGCGGAAGTCGATCACTCGGCCCAAGACGGCCCAAACGGATCTCCTCCTCGATCGCATCGGCTATGGCCAGATATCGAGGCTTCTCGCGTGTAGAGAGATCTGGAACCCAGTCGATCGCATCCAAGACAATCACCCGCTTTGCGTGTCAATCAATTCTGTTTCCTCATGCGACGCTTCGCAAGTCCCACCCCGAGTGCGCGCGCGAAATAAGCGTGGCGAACACACATGATGCAACACCTGTTTGCCTAGCCCAACCGGGCACCATTGCGCCCCCAGGTTGTGCATCAGCCAGACAAATTGAATGCATACATGAATGGATTTAAAACGCAATCGCTGGCATTTCTAACTACAGTCAATCTGGCACGGTCGTTGCTAACCATTCTCCTCAGATGTTCGCCCAACGGGAGGCATCCCTAGCAACCGATGAAAAGAGGAGTGGACAATGCCCGCCGTGATGAAACCTGCACATCAGAAAGGTGACTACCTCGTCGATTACGAGGAGAAGGTCTTTGAGGACGTCAAGGCTGATCCTGGCGAGAAAGCCCTCGTCACCTTCCACACCGTGGCCTTCGAAGGCTCCATCGGCTTCGTGAACCTGCTCCAGGCGACGCGCCTGCTGCGCAAGGGCTTCGAAACCGCCATCCTGCTTTACGGTCCCGGCGTCACGCTTGGCGTCCAGCGTGGTTTCCCGACCCTTGGCGACGAGGCCTTCCCCGGCCATCAGAACTTCAACAACCAGATCGTCAAGTTCATGTCCGAAGGCGGCAAGGTCTACGCCTGCCGCTTCGCGCTCCAGGCCCTCTATGGCCACGGCGAGCCGTCGCTCATTCCGGGGATCAAACCGATCAGCCCGCTCGACGTCCTCGATCTCGTCCTGCTCCACCGCAAGGCCAACGCCTTCATCCTCGACACCTGGACCCTTTGACGCCGCCCTCACCGGAGAAAGCTGTCAATGGCTGAGAAAACCGTCATCCGCGCCGCCGCCGTTCAGATCGCCCCCGACCTCGAAACCCCGATCGGGACCGTCGAGCGCGTCCTCAACGCGATCGACGAAGCGGCTAGCAAGGGAGCGAACCTCGTCGTCTTTCCCGAGACGTTTGTGCCCTGGTATCCGTATTTCTCTTTCGTCCATCCGCCGGTTCTGACCGGGCGTGAGCATCTGCGCCTCTACGAAGATTCTGTCGTCGTTCCGGGGCCGGTGACGGACGCCGTTGCCGCCTCCGCGAGGAAGAACAATTGCGTGGTCGTGCTCGGCATCAACGAGCGCGACCACGGCTCCCTCTATAACACGCAGCTCGTGTTCGACTCCGACGGCTCGCTGCTGCTGAAGCGCCGCAAGATCACGCCGACATATCACGAGCGCATGATCTGGGGCCAAGGCGATGGCTCAGGCTTGAAAGTCGTCGACACCGCCGTCGGCCGTGTCGGCGCGCTCGCCTGCTGGGAACATTACAATCCTCTCGCCCGCTACGCCCTGATGGCGCAGCACGAGGAAATCCACGTCGCCCAGTTTCCGGGCTCCATGGTCGGTCCGATCTTCGCCGATCAGATCGAAGTCACGATCCGTCATCATGCACTCGAATCTGGCTGCTTCGTCGTCAACGCCACCGGCTGGCTGACCGACGAGCAGATCTCCGCCATCGCTAAGAATGAAGCGCTGGAGAAGGCGCTTCGCGGCGGCTGCATGACGGCGATCATTTCGCCCGAGGGCAATCACGTCGTCCCGCCGCTGACGTCTGGCGAAGGCATCCTGATCGCCGACCTCGATATGGGCCTCGTGCTCAAGCGCAAGCGCATGATGGATTCCGTCGGCCACTACGCCCGCCCCGAACTCTTGAAACTCTTTCTCGACGACAGACCCGCCGTGCCCCTGCGCACCGCATCAACTGAGGCTATCGCCATCGGTGGAGGATCAATCGATGAAACCCATGCCGCGTCCACAGCTATCAACGGTCCCGCCAAAGCGTCCGGCCGCGACCTTTGCGGTTTTTACACCGGAGCAAGCATCGAATAGCCCGCAACTCGCGGAGCCGGAACTGATCAACGAATTGCAGACCTTCGGGGCTCGCCTCGTCGATCCGAAAGTTGGCGCCGAAAGCCGACGCGGCGGCGCTGGCCCCTCCGACCACAAGGCCATGACGATCGGAGAAGCGACCGTCATGGTGCCGGTGCACAATGCGCCGGCGTTCGAAAGTCCGTACATCATCGATCGCCCCAGCACAGACGGCAAAAGCCGCATCACCCGTCACGGCATCGACGTCGGTGAAATCAGCTTTCCGCTGCGGCCACGCTTCTACGATCTGACGACCGCCGACGGCATTCCCTATTCCAAAATCGCTGTGCTGCACGGCCGCGACGTGCTCGCGACGACCGTGCTGCAGACCTGCATTCGGTATCAGAGCCGAACGAAGACTTGCCAGTTCTGCTCGGTTGGCCAATCGCTCGCCGCCAAGCGCACGATTGAGCGCAAGACTCCCGCGCAACTTGCCGAAGTCGCGAAGGCCGCCGTCGAGCTTGATGGCGTCAAGCACATGGTCATGACGACGGGCACCCCGCCCGGAAACGACCGTGGAGCCGCGATCCTCGCCGAGAGCGCCGCTGCGGTCAAAGCCGCCGTCGCGCTCCCGATCCAGGCGCAATGCGAACCGCCTGACGACGATGCTTGGTACCAACGCCTCAAGGATAGCGGCGTCGACGCCTTGGGCCTCCATCTTGAATCCGTGACGCCGGAAATCCGCGCAGAGATCATGCCGGGCAAGGCCCAGGTCTCGCTCGAAAAATATTACCGGGCCTTCGCCGCCGCGGTGCCGGTCTTCGGCCGTGGCCAAGTCTCGACGTACATTCTGGCGGGCCTCGGCGATACCCGCGAAGCCATTCTCGAAACCAGCGAGAAGCTGATCGCTCTCGGCGTCTACCCATTCGTAGTGCCGTTCGTGCCGATCGCCGGAACGCCGCTCGAAAGCCATCCGACGCCGACGCCGGATTTCATGCGGAGCATCCTCGAGCCGCTGTCGGCGATGCTCCGCCACTCGAACCTTCTCTCGAACAACATCAAAGCCGGATGCGGCCGCTGCGGCGCCTGCTCCGCGCTTTCGAGTTACGAGCGGAGGGCGTCGATATGATCTTCGAACCCGTCCCGCCGTTCTTCCCCAGTGAATACCGCGTAAAATTCGCGACCAATCGCTTCGAGCTGCAAGGCGCCGAGGATCTTCGCCGCCAAGTCTTCTGCGAGGAGCAGCACATTTTCAACGGCCACGACCGCGACGAGATCGATTGTCACGCCATCCCCATCGTCGCCCTGACATCGCTCGGCATCGTCACCGGCGAAGTCGTTGGTACCGTCCGCATTCACGAGGCCGAACCCGGAGTCTGGTGGGGATCGCGTCTTGCCGTTGCCGAGCGGTATCGCAAAGTCGGGGCGTTGGGATCGGCGCTCATCCGCCTCGCCGTCTCCTCGGCGCGCGCGCGCGGATGCCACACGTTTCTCGCCAACGTCCAATCCCAGAACGCCGCGCTCTTTCGCCGGATGCACTGGCAAACGCTTTCCGAACTCGAGATCCATGGCCGCCCGCACCACTACATGCAAGCAGACCTGGACTTCTATCCGCCCCTCGAAGACGCAGCCACCGGCTTCAGCGCCCGCCCAAGGACGATTGCCGCATGACACTCGCGCCCGACATAATCGATCTCGCCGAGCGGCTCCGCAAAAGCCGCGCGTTCGCAGCCAAGAGCACCATCGCGACGGTCGCCGAACAACTCGACCTCAATCGTGTCGCGACGGCAGCTGTCGGCGATGACTGCGCCGCCATTCCCGATGGCGGCGGCTATCTTCTGTTCGCGATCGAAGGCTTCCTGAACGAATTCGTCACCGGCGATCCGTGGTTCGCGGGTTGGTGCGGGATCATGGTCAACCTGGGGGACGTCGCCGCGATGGGCGGCCGTCCCGTCGCCGTCGTCGATTGCATTCTTGCTTCGAACGCCGATGAGGCCGACCCAATTCTCGCCGGTATGAAAGCAGCCTCCAGAACCTTCGGCATTCCAATTGTTGGCGGTCATACGTGTACGAGCGGAGCCGAACGCCAATTGAGCGTCGCGATCCTCGGCCGCGCCAAGAAGCTTTTGACGTCGTTCGATGCGGAGCCCGGCGATCATCTGATCGCAGCAATCGATCTTCGCGGCCGCTATCGCGAGCCATATTCGAATTGGGAAGCCGCAACCGACGCGCCTCCGGAACGCCTTCGAGCCTGTTACGATATCTTGCCGACCATTGCGGAACGGGGGCTTTCCAAAGCCGCCAAGGATATCAGCCAGGCTGGTATCGTCGGCACCTCGATCATGCTCGCGGAATGCTCAAACGTCGGCATAACGATCAATCTCGATAAAATACCGAAGCCCCCCGGCGTCCCACTCGAACGCTGGCTCCAGACATTTCCCAGCTTCGGTTTCATCCTGTCCGTCCCGCCGCAAAACACCGAGCGGGTGCTTGCGATGTTCTCCGCCCAGGGCGTTGCAGCCGCCGACGTCGGCGCGGTCACGAAAGGAACGCGGGTCGAGATCTCCGACAGTGAAAATCGCGAGACCATTTGGGATTTTGCCACCTCTCCGCTTCTCGGCCTTGGCCGCCGTGAGGCGACGCCATGAAAAACACACCCCTCAAAATCGCACTCCTGACCCACTCCACGAATCCGCGTGGCGGCGTCATTCACACCCTGGAACTTGCCGACGCCCTCGCGCGCCTCGGACACGAACCCGTCGTCTTTGCACCGGGACAAAGAGAAACCGCTTTCTTCCGCTCGACGCTCTGCCAAACAGTCATCGTCCCTTCTGAGCCGCCTGCGTACGCGCTGCATGAAACAATTCTCTCCAGAGTCGCCGATTACACGAGCTATTTCAGCGCGGTGCCGGAGCACACCTTCGACGTTTGGCACGCTCAGGACGGCATCTCAGCGAATGCGCTTCTGGCGCTGAAGGATCGCCGCCGCATTCCGGCGTTCGCGCGAACGGTCCACCACATCGACCCCTTTTCCGATGTACGCGTCACTGTCCTTGAGGCAGAAAGCATCCAACGGGCCGACCAGTTGTTTACCGTCAGCAGGGTTTGGCAGGAGGAAATCGAAACACGCTTCAGCCGTTTCGCAAGCCTGACCGGCAACGGCGTCGATGTCTTTCGCTTCAATCGCGATCCGCACGCCCTTTACGATACCGAGCTGCGCGAAAAGCTCGTGCCCGGCGACGGACCTATCTATTTGGCCATCGGCGGGATCGAGCAGCGCAAGAACACGATCGGCATTCTCGCCGCATTCGCGCAATGCCATGCTCAAAATCCGGACGCGCGGCTCGTCATCGCGGGTGGTGCCAGCGTTCTCGATCACTCATTTTACCGGCACGAGTTCGAGCAAGTCTTAAAGCTCTCGTGTCTGCCGAAAAGTTCGGTGATCATTACCGGCACGGTGCCCGACAGGCTGATGCCGTCGCTCTATCGCCGCGCCTCGGCACTTGTCTTTCCATCGCTCAACGAAGGCTTCGGACTTGTCGTGCTCGAAGCCCTCGCCTGCGACGTGCCCGTCGTCGCGTCGCGTATCCGCCCATTCACCGATTTCCTGTCCGGGGATGACGTCCATTGGTGCGATCCCGAAGACAGCACCTCGATTGCCGAAGCCATGCTTTCGGCGATCAAAACCCCGGCTCGCGCCGATCTCGTGGAACGCCGCCTTGGCGTCGCGAGGCGGCACAACTGGACCACCATCGCACTCGCCCATCTTCCAGTTTACGAAGCCATGAAAGAAAACTGCCATGCCTGAAATGGAATTTGCCATCCGCTGGCCCGACGACAAGACCGAGACCTGCTATTCGCCGTCGCTCGTCATCAAGGACTATTTCAGCCCGGGGCAAAGCTACGCCCTCAAGGACTTCGTCGAACGCGCCCGAACCGCCCTCAACATCGGCAGCGAACGCGTCCACGCGAAGTACGGCATGGCTTGCGGTCATGCCTTGTCTCAGATCGCCGAGATCGAACGTAAATCCGCAGATTTCACTAACAACCCCGATGCACGCGTGACGGTCATCGCATTCAGCGAATGACCTTCGATACGCAACATCGTCCCCCAAAAAGGTAACGCCATGAGCGCCCATTACCAAGGAAATCACTATCCCGTTGCCATCATCGGCGGCGGCCAGGCCGGCCTCTCGATGAGCTCGAGCCTGAAGCAGCGAGGCATTCGCCACATCATCTTCGAGAAACACAAAGCAGCCCACACTTGGCGTACCGAACGCTGGGATACGTTCTGCCTCGTGACGCCCAATTGGCAGTGTCAATTGCCGGGCTATCCCTATCGCGGCGACGATCCCGACGGCTTCATGGTCCGCGACGAAATCATCGAATACGTGCAGGGTTTCGTGAAAGCGCTTGATCCGCCGATCCGCGAAGGCGTGGCCGTCAACGGCGTCAGAGGCACAGCCGATGGCGGCTTCACCATCGATACGAGTTACGGTCGCTACACCGCCGATCAGGTTGTCGTCGCGACAGGCGGCTATCAAATCCCGATCGTTCCACCCTACGCGAAAAATATCGACGCCAATGTCTTGCAGATCCATTCGTCGCTGTATCGCAGCTCCGAGCAGCTTCCCGACGGCGCTGTGCTCGTCGTCGGCAGCGGCCAGTCCGGAGCCCAGATCGCGGAAGACCTTCATCTCGCGGGCCGAAAGGTTCACCTCTGTGTCGGCGACGCGCCGCGTGTCGCCCGCCGCTATCGCGGCAAGGACGTCGTGAAGTGGCTCGCCGAGATGGGCTATTACGAAATGTCGGTGAAGGAGCACCCGCTGCGCCAGGGCGTGCGCGACAACACCAACCACTACGTCACCGGCCGTGACGGCGGTCGCGATATCGACCTTCGCAAATTCGCGCGTGAAGGTATGGAGCTTTACGGCAAGCTGCTCGGCCTCAATGACGATAAGTTTCTCGTCGCCGAGGACCTGGAACAATGCCTCGACAATGCCGACAAGACTTCGGAATCGATCAAGAACAGCATTGACGCGTTCATTACCAAAAACGCCATCCAGGCACCGGTCGAGCCGCGCTACAATCCGCTCTGGGTGCCGAAGGCGGAACGGAGCGAACTCGACTACCGAGCAGCTGGCATCACATCGATCATCTGGTGCATCGGCTTCCGCGCCGACTTCAGCTGGATCAAACTTCCCGCGATGGACAACCGCGGCGCCCCCGTTCACGATCGCGGCGTTACCGGAGTACCGGGCCTTTACTTCCTCGGACTGCCCTGGCTGCACACTTGGGGATCCGGCCGCTTCTCAGGCATCGCCCGGGACGCTGAACACCTCGGCGGGGAGATCGCCGCGCATGCCGACAATCCGCGCAAGGCCAATCCTCTTTGCGATGCGCTCCTCGGCGGCAATCAGGCGAGCGCCGCATAATCGCCGGCCAGCTTTGTTCGCTCTCGAAAAAGACACGCTCGCGGCACATTCCTTGAAATTGCCGCGAGAAGGATGTTGCCTCCTCACAACGGGCCGGGAGGAGACAACATGGACATGGACGCACAAGAGCGCAGCGCGAACGACGCATCCGCCCTCGGGGTCATTGAGCAACTACGCGACGCGCTGAAATTCGCCGACCGCGAGCTTCAGCGGCGCTGCGTGATCTCAACCAAAGTCCGCGATGCGCTTGGCGCGGCAGAACGGATACTGGCGGCCGCTCAGCGTTGAACGGCAAGCGAAACACATCATCGGCGGACCGAGCCGAAGCCCACGAACCGTCGGATGCGGGACAGCAGGGCTGAGCAATAAGCGACGCCCTTTTCCCAAATTCCGCTATTCAACGTCTCATTGAACAACTCATCGAATTCGGCGCGCGGCGTGAGCCCAAGGCGATCGCGATGAGGATAATAGAACACCAGCGCCGGCGAGCGACGCCACCACACCTTGAATTCACCGTCCGACATCGTCTTCGGAGAAACCGGCCACAAAAGGCCCCCGACATCCGCCATATCCGACGTGATGAGGTCATAGACGGAAGTCGCAATGCCGTGTCGCTGATAAGACGGCTCGACCTCGGCGTCGGCGATCATACAGATCCCGTTGGCGAGTTTTTTAATTTCGCAGAACCCGATCGCCGTGTCGCCTATGATGGCCGAAACCTCGGTACGGAAAACCTTGTAGCTAAACTCAGCGTCGGACATCGAGCGCTTGACAAAGAAAAGCTCCCCGCCCTCGGTCCTCAATTCGACGATCGGCTTATCCCGGACCAGCGTCGCCAGCCGGCCCTCAATGTCCGCCGTTTTGAATGACGCTTTTGCATACTGCGCGAGCAAGCGCGTGTGTGATGCGTCGGCTTGCTCCAATCGCTGCGAAACAATCACGGCCTCAACATTCCCCGGGCTGCATAAGCATCTACAAAATTCTTCAAGCCAGTATTTTCAAGGACAAGAATTTCTCACCCATTCGCTCCCGATCCGTTAATGCCCGCCCCATCCTTTCGTGGAAACCGCAAATTCCGCTGTGCTCGCCCGAACTTTCTCAGACACAAACAACCGGTGCCAGCCATTATTAACTTTAAAGCCGGGACATGGCTGCGCTCAGCCTTTCATTCTGCTCCGGTATCGCTTGTTCTTCGCCCCACAACCTGTCCGATCCGTAAGGGACGCCGTATCCAATCTAAAACCGAAAGCCGCAATATGAACGCTCCGGCGCGTGCCTCAGAATTCCGCTCCGCGACACTTGAGCGGCATGGCAAGGACGATTGTCGCGTTGGTGACAAACCCTCAAAGAGCCTATAGAGGGGCGTCAATTGTCACTTCTTTTGCACCGTGCCGGCGTCGATTACGACCCGAATCTACCGCAAAATTCCCCGTACAACGCAACCTCAAAGGACTTCGAAAGTTGCAGCCTTCGAATAAGCGGAAAAAGCCGATGCAGGACAGATTGCCAGATAGGAAGCCGCCGGCCAACGGTACCCATCTCAGCGCCCCGACGCCGGATCGCACTCCGCTGCTTTCCAGGCGCGGGCTCGGCATCTTCGGCGCCTTGGGGATCGTCGCGCTGATCGCTGCCGGCTACGCCTATTGGCGACATGAAACGCTCTATCCCTCGACCGACAACGCCCAGATCGCGGCGAACATCATCCAGATCGCGCCCCTGGTGACCGGCGTCGTGACGGAGGTCCGGGTTCAGGAATATGCGTCTGTCAAATCAGGTGACGTTCTCCTTCAGATCGATCCCGCGCCGTTCGAGGCCGCACTGAAGTTGGCGGAAGGTCGCCTTGCGGTCGCCCAGCAGCAAGCCCAAGGCGCACCCGGCGCGCAGGCTGCGGCTGCAAAGGGTAATGTGGAGCAAGCTCAGGCCGCCGTCGCGCAAGCCCGCACCGAACTCGATCACGCCACGATCAAAGCTCCCGTCGACGGAACCGTCGGCAAGGTCCGCATCCGCCCCGGCGACATCGCAAAAGCCGGCATGAGCATATTCCCGCTCGTCGACACGTCCACTTGGTGGGTCGACGCGAACTTCAAGGAAACGGACCTTGCGCGCATCAAGCCCGGTCAGGCTGCCACCGTCTTCCTCGACATCTACCCGTCTAAAGAACTGACCGGAAAGGTCGAAGCGATCAGTCGCGCCAGCAGTTCCTCCTTTTCGTTGTTGCCATCGGAAAACGCGACCGGCAGCTGGGTCAAGGTTGTTCAGCGCTTCCCCGTCCGCATCGCACTCACGCTGGACGCAGACGACCCGCCGATGGGCGTCGGCGCGTCGGCATCCGTGACGATCGACACATCCTCGGATGGAGTCGCGAGTGGCACCAAGTAACCAGATAGGATCGCCGACACGCGGTCCGCTGGCTCCCAGGATCTTGAGTTCTATCGCCGTTCTGCTGGCGGTGCTGATGGTCATCCTCGACATGACCATCGTCAACGTCGCCCTGCCCGATATGATGGGCACCCTCGGCGCGACACCGGATCAAATCACCTGGGTTTTGACGTCGTATATCGTCGCTGAAGCCATCGTCATTCCCATGAGCGGCTTTCTGGCCGAGCGCTTCGGACGCAAGCGCGTGCTCACAGTCAGCGTCGTCGGTTTTGTCATTTCGTCGATGCTGTGCGGACAAGCGCATTCGCTCCTGCAAATGGTCTTCTTCCGTCTACTGCAAGGTGCTTTCGGCGCGAGCGTTGTTCCCCTCTCGCAGGCGACGATGGTCGACAGCTTCGAACCAGAAAAGCGCGGCAAGGCGATGGCGATCTGGGGGATCGGCGTTCTCCTCGGACCGATCATGGGACCGACGGTTGGCGGCTTCATTACCGATCACCTCGGTTGGCAATGGGTATTCTACGTCAACCTGCCGATTGGCATTATCAACCTGGCGCTCATCGCGGCCTACATCAAACCCACCCCGCACACGGGCGCCAAATTCGACTGGATCGGCGCTCTGCTCCTCGCGGTCGGCGTCGGCAGCCTGCAAATGCTTCTTGATCGCGGGAACTCGGAAGGCTGGTTCCAATCGCAAATGATCGTCGGCTTGGCGGCCGTGGCGATCACCTGCCTCGTCTCGTTTACGGTTCGAAGCTTCAACCGCCCCGATGCCATCTTGAAGCTCAATCTTCTCAAGGACCGCAATCTCGCGACGTCGTCGTTTCTGATCATGGCGTTCGGCGTCGGAATGCTCAGCACCATCGCGTTGCAGCCGCTATTTCTGGAACATCTGCTCGGTTATCCCGCAAGCACGGCAGGGCTGGTGATGGCCCCGCGTGGCATCGCCGTCGCCTTCGGCATGATCGTGGTCGCAACCCTCATCCAGCGTATCGACGCGCGCTGGCTGGTGTTCGTCGGACTGACCCTGTCTGCGGCCGGAACCTACGTGACCACGCTCTACAATCTCAACGTCGATACCTTCTGGATTATCGCGCCGGGCATTGTTCAGGGCCTCGGCATGGGCATGATCTTCGTGCCGCTATCGACTCTGGCCTATCAGACCTTGCCGTCAACTGCGTCCGACCAAGCCGCGAGCATCTTCAATATCGCGCGCACGATCGGCGGTTCTCTGGGCATCGCTATCGGCGCTACGGTCCTGACGCGTGCCACGCACGAGAATCTCCAAACGCTTGGCGCCGGAATCAATCCCTATAATCCCGCCTTGCACGCTTGGCTCGATCAGGTCGGCCTCCCGTTCTCCGATCCGCGTGCACAGCAACTTCTGAGCTACGAGCTGACGCGCCAATCGACGATGATCGGCTTCGTCGAGGCCTTCGGCTTCATAACCTTGAGCTTCCTCATTCTGATCCCGTTGGTGTTGTTGCTGAAGCAAACGGGCGCCGCGTCGGCCTTCGGCGCCGCCAGCAAGCATTAGCCCCGGCGCAGCTACCGCTGTTGCGTCTCATAGTTCGGGTTGGACCACACCGGCACCTCTTCGACGGGCAAGGGCGGCCGCCCCCGGATGACATCCGCCAGCTTCTCCGCCATCATGATCGTCGGCGCGTTGAGATTGCCGCTGACCACGTCCGGCATGATCGACGCATCGACGACGCGCAACGCCTCGACGCCGTACACCCGTCCCGCACCATCGACGACCGCCATATCGTCGGCCCCCATCCGACACGAGCACGACGGATGATAAGCGCTCTCAGCCTTCGCTCGAACGAACGCGTCGATATCGGCGTCGCTCGTAGCACCGGGCCCTGGCGCCAGCTCGTCGCCGCGATATTGATCGAACGCCTGCTGGGCGAAGATTTCGCGCGTCAGGCGAATGCCCGCGCGCATCTCTTTCCGATCTTGCTCGGTCTGCATGTAGTTGAACAGCACGCGGGGATATTCGCGCGGATCCGATGACTTCAGCTTGACATAACCTTTACTCGTCGGACGCATCGGCCCGATGTGCGCCTGAAAGCCATGTCCCTTCGCCGCCGACGTGCCGTCGTAGCTGATCGCCATCGGGAAGAAGTGATATTGCAGATCTGGATGCAGAACGCCGGCTTCGCTCCGGATGAAGCCACCCGATTCAAAGTGATTGGTCGCACCGAGCCCCTTACCCGTCAAAATCCATTCGATGCCGATCTTGAGCTTAGCCAGCGGATTGTTGGCGCTGTAAATCGAAACTGGCTTCGTACATTCGTATTGCACGTAGGCTTCGATGTGGTCCTGAAGATTTTCGCCGACGCCCGGAAGATCTTGCACGACGGGAATGCCGAGAGCCTTCAACGCGTCGGCGTTGCCAATGCCCGACAGCATCAGGATCTGTGGCGAGTTGATCGCGCCGCCGCTGATGATGACTTCGCGCGTCGCTCGCGCCGTCTCCAAGCGGCCACCCCTGCTGAACTCGACGCCAACGGCGCGGCGTCCTTCGAACAGAATGCGCGTGACGAGCGTCTTCGCCTTGAGTTCGATGCCTCCGCGCTTCTGCGCCGGACGTAGAAAGGCTTGCGCGGCGCTCCATCGGCGGCCCTTGTAGACCGTCATGTCCATGCGGCCGAGACCTTCCTGCTGGTGGCCGTTCATGTCTTCGGTCACCGGATATCCGGCTTGGCGTCCCGCCTCGATGAAGGTGTCATAGAGCGGGTTGGTGCATGGCGCCGTCGTGACGTAGAGCGGGCCTGAATTGCCGCGGTATGCGTCACCGCCCTTGAGGCGGGTCTCGGCTTTCTTGAAGTACGGCAGGCAATTGAAATACGACCAATCCTGCAGACCCTGGTGCCGCGCCCAGGCGTCGTAATCGAACGCATGTCCGCGGATGTAGATCATCCCGTTGATCGATGACGATCCGCCGACGACGCGCCCGCGCGGACAGTACATCCGGCGATTATCGAGATAAGGCTCCGCCTCGGATTCGTACCACCAGTTATACTTCGTACCCGCCAGCGGGTAAGCGAACGCCGACGGCATATGAATGAAAATGCTGTTGTCCTGCGGTCCCGCCTCGAGAACCAAAGCCCGAACCGCCGCGTCCTCCGTCAACCGGTTCGCAAGTACGCAACCCGCTGACCCAGCGCCGACAATAATGTAGTCGAAGTCTTGGGAGGTGCTCATCTCTCTAAATATCCCGGCATTGATGGTTCACATTGTCAAAAGTCGCCGTCATTCATACGGGCACTGCACGTCTCCGAGCTCGACGTAGACGCTCTTGAGTTGCGTATAATGCTCGATGGCCGCTTGACCGTTCTCGTGCCCGAATCCGGATTCCTTGATGCCGCCAAACGGCATCTCCACCGGCGTTATGTTGTAGTTGTTGATCCAGCAGATACCGGCTTCAAGCCGCGCCGCAACGCGATGCGCACGCGCGAGATCGCGCGTGAAAAGACCGGCCGCCAGTCCAAAGCGCGTCGCGTTCGCCCGTGTGATTACATCGTCTTCGTCCCGGAATCTCAGAACCGACATGACCGGCCCGAAGATCTCCTCCCGCACGATGCTCATATCGTCGGTGCATTCGGAGAAAACGGCAGGGCGCACATAGTTTCCGCGATCGAGCGGCACACTGTCCACCCTCTCGCCGCCGTAGCAAAGGCGCGCGCCCTCAGCCTTCCCGGCGGCGACGAAACCCAGCACCCGCTCCATGTGCGGGCGCGAGATCAACGACCCGACTTGCGTCTCCGGATCGAGCGGCAGGCCGATCCGAAGCTTCTTCGTCCGTTCGACGACCATGTCGATGAAGCTGTCATAAATATCGTCGTGCACGAAAACCCGCGTGCAGTTCGTGCAGATTTCGCCCTGAGTATAGAAATTGCCGAGCATCGCCGCGGAAACCGCTTGCCGAAGGTCGGCGTCGGCAAACACCAGCAGCGCCGACTTGCCGCTCAATTCCATCGTTGTGCGCTTGAGAGTGGCAGCCGCCGCCGCGACGATTTTCTTGCCCGTCCCGACCGAGCCGGTCAGCGAAATCTTGGCGACCCGCGGATCGGTCGTCAGCATCGATCCGGCGCGGGCATCGCCGTGCAGGACGTTGAAGACGCCGTCGGGTACGCCCGCCTCGGAGTAGATCTCGGCAAGCTTTGCTGATGTCGTCGGCGCCAACTCTGACGTCTTGAAGATCATCGCATTGCCGCATGCCAGGGCCGGCGCCGATTTCCAGCACGCGATCTGGATCGGATAGTTCCACGACCCGATGCCGACACAAACCCCGATGGGCTCGCGCCTCGTGTAGACAAAGGCATCTTTCAGCGCGATTTGCTCGCCATGCAGCGTCGCCGCGACGCCTGCGAAATATTCAACGCAATCGGCGCCGCTGACGACGTCCACGACGTCCGCTTCCTGGATCGGCTTGCCAGTGTCGCGGACTTCGATTTCGGCCAGTTCGCGATTGCGATCGCGCAGAATACGCGCGGCCTTATTGAGAACGCGTCCGCGCTCCGCACCCGATAAGGCGGACCATCGCGCCAACCCGGCTTGCGCCGATTGCAAGGCGGCGTCAACCTCCGGCGCAAGAGCGATCTCGACACGGGAAATGAGTTCGCCGGTGGCCGGATCGGTATTCTCGAAGGTCTCACCGTCCGATGCCGCAACGAAGCGGCCACCGATGTAGTTCTGCAGCAACTGCGCCATCAACCACACTCATTGGATCTGCTTACTGCCGCGAGCGAGCACAGCGCGCTTCCGTCACGGCCGTCACCGGCGCACGAACACCGGCCGGATGTTTGTCATCCCATGCCGATCTCTATGCCGGTCCGGCGCCTTTTTGGCATTGTCAGATACGACACAATTATTGTCGGCTGCGACAGAGGCAAAGGCTTGAACGAGCCGACTAAAGTCGAACCAAAAGGCCGGCCGGTCGCCCGCTTTTGCGGCACTAAAAGCCCATTTCTCTAGCAAGAATTAAACTTTCTAGAACTTGTCAAAGAACGACGGAGTGCTAAGATTTTGCGACGGTCGTCTGTTCGAGGTCATACTCGGATATCGCGATTATCGTTGGTTTGCGGAGCATCCGGGAGCTTTGCTACGTGAATGAGGTTCCGGCGACGTTGGGCGCGATCCGTAGGATCGGCTTTCTGACTCTGAACGAATACACTATGATTGCGCTCTCAAGCGCGATCGAGGTTCTGCGGATGGCTAACCGTTTGAGCGGCCAGCCCCATTATTCCTGGACAATCCTTACCCCCGACGGCCGGTCGGCATCCTCGAGCAACGGCCTGTCCTTCGCAGATGCAAAAACCTACGACGACGCCGGTGACCTCGACATGGTGCTCGTCTGCGGCGGCACGAACGTCGAAAAGTTCGTCAACGACAAGGTTATCAATCTTCTCCGCCGGATAGCCCACGACGGCATCGTCCTCGGAGGCCTTTGCACCGGCACGTATGCACTTGTGAAATCCGGCCTGTTGGACGGCTATAAGTGTACGGTCCACTGGGAGAATATGGCCGGACTTCGGGAATTTCACTCGCGCGTTCAGTTCCAGGAAGAACTTTTCGTGATCGACCGCGACCGCGTCACGTGTACCGGTGGCATTGCGCCAGTCGACATGATGCTGTCAGTCGTTAAATGCGCCTTCGGCAAGACGCTGGTCGCCGACATATCGAACCAATTCATTCTCGAACGCGTCCGTGACGGCTTCGATCGCCAGCATATTCCCCTGGCGGCGCGTCTGGGATTTAGCCATAGCGCTCTGGTCGATATCGCGGCGCTGATGGAGGCCAATTTCGAGGAACCGCTGACCGCTGTCGAACTGGCCAAATTGGCGGGACTTTCTCTGCGGCAAGTCCAGCGAATGTTCCAGGTATCGCTCGAAACGACGCCGACGAAGTATTATTTGCAGCTCCGTCTCCGGCGGGCGCGCGAACTGCTTTTGCAGTCGCAGATGTCGATCACGCAGATCGCCATTTCCTGCGGCTTCCAATCGACTTGCCACTTCAGCAAATCCTATCGCGCTCTTTATGGCCGCACACCGCGCAGCGAGCGCCAGCCACACAGTGCCGTGACCGAATTCAGCGCCCCGCTGCCGCTGCGAAAAGCGACCAGCCGCGTGCGTATGTCCTCCAACTAAGTCGAAAGCCCGGCATTCGGGGATCTTCGATCCGGCAGAACCGAACCAACTCTCTCTACCGAAAGGATCGTGCCCTAGGCGCGTAAACGCTAGATCGCGTCGTAATTGCAAAAATAGATAGCTCGCGGCTGCTATTAGCTGATGGGGTCGCCCACGCCGGGTGGCGCCTTCAACAGGCAACCGACAGAAGGGCGATCTGGTTTCCAGTCCCCGCAAGCGGACTGTTGTCAATAAAGCCTGCCGTTGCCAACAACAGGAGTTGTCATGACACGCATAGCGATCGGGGCCGCTCTCGCCCTCATCCTGGCCGCGACCGCGGCGCACGCAGACAGTGCCACTTGCAAGAAAGTCACCTTTGCCGACGTCGGCTGGACCGACATTCAGGTGACGACTGGCACGACCGCCACCATTCTCGAGGCGCTCGGCTATGAACCTGAAGTCAAGACGCTCTCAGTCCCTGTCACCTACGCCTCGATGAAGACCAAAAACATCGACGTATTCCTTGGCAACTGGATGCCGAGCATGACGGCCGACATCAAGCCTTACATGGACGACAAATCCGTCGAAGTCCTCGGCGTCAATCTCCCCGATGCCGGTTACGGTCTCGTTGTCCCGCAATATGTTGCCGACGCCGGCGTCAAAAGCTTGACCGATCTCGGCGCCCATAAAGACAAGTTCGACGGCAAGATCTACGGCATCGAAGCCGGCAACGACGGCAACCGCATCATCAGCACCATGATTGCCAAGCCCGAGAACAAACTGGAAGGCTTCGAGCTTGTCGAAAGCTCGGAAGCAGGCATGCTGACCCAAGCCGAAAAAGCCATGAAGAAAGGCGATTGGATCGTCTTCCTCGGCTGGACGCCGCATCCCGTCATGGGCGCAATGAAGATTGCCTATCTCGACGGCATGGGTGATTCCGGCTTCGGCGCCGCAACCGTCAGCACCAACGTCCGCGCTGGTTACGAAAAGGAATGCCCCAACGTCGGCAAGCTTCTGAGCAACTTGAAGTTCAATCTCGCCATGGAAGGCGCGATGATGGAACCCGTCCTGAAGAGTGGCGCCGATCCCAAGGCAACCGCGCTCGAATGGCTGAAGAAGAACCCCGACACCGCCACACCGTGGCTTGTCGGCGTCACGACCTTCGACGGCGGCGACGCAACCGCCGCGCTGAAGGCCGCGCTCGCGAAATAGGATCGCTCCCTAACGCATCTACCCGGCGAAACCGGACGGTCGCGGTATCCGCGGCCGTCACACCCGAAACGAGTTTGAGCACTGGGAGCGGCGCAGATGGATCCCGTATCGAAGCTGATAGCCTCTTGGAAAATTCCGGTCGGCCAACTCGGCAAAGCCATATTCGATTTCGTCACCGACTATTTCCAGTGGTTCTTCGATGCGGTTTCCACTGTTCTTGGAACGACCGTCGACGGGACATCGAGCCTTCTGCTTCAAGTCCCGCCGGTCTTGCTCGCGATTGCCATAGCCGGTTTAGCCTATTGGCTCCGGCGCTCCCTCATCCTGGCCGCTGGCGTCCTGCTCGGGCTTCTTTTCATCCTCAATCAAGGACTCTGGAAGGAAACCGTTCAGACGCTCGTTCTGGTTATATCGGCGACCTCCCTCTCGATGCTCATCGGTGTGCCGATCGGCATTTGGGCGGCTCATAAGCCGAACGTCTGGCGCATAACGCAGCCGATCCTCGACCTCATGCAGACGATGCCGACCTTCGTCTATCTCATCCCCATTCTCATTCTGTTCGGACTCGGCGCCGCGCCGGCACTGATCGTAACGATCATCTTCGCGATGCCCGCCCCCGTCCGCATGACATATCTCGGCCTGACCTCCATCCCGAAGCCGATGCTCGAAGCCGGCGAAAGCTTCGGTGCAACGAAACGCCAGCTCCTGTGGAAAGTGGAACTGCCCGCAGCACTCCCGTCGATCATGGCGGGGCTGACGCAGTGCATCATGCTGTCCCTGTCGATGGTCGTCTTCGCGACCTTGATCGGCGCCCCGAGCCTTGGCAACCCGGTCAACCGGGCGCTTGCCAACCGCAATATTCCGCTCGGCATTGAAGCCGGTCTTGCGATCGTGATCCTTGCGATCATTCTCGACCGTGCCCTCGCCGCAAAACCGGAGACACGCAAATGAGCGTCGCAGTCGAATTCAAAGATGTCGACATCATCTTCGGCAAGGACGTTCCAAAAACGTTGGCGATGGTCGATGCGGGCGCAACGCGCGCGGAAATCCTTGCCAAGACAGGCGCGGTGCTCGGCGCTGCCGGAGCCAACCTCATAGTCAACGAGGGCGAAATATCCGTTCTGATGGGGCTTTCAGGCTCCGGAAAATCGACGCTTCTCCGCGCCGTCAATGGGCTAAACAAGGTCTCGCGCGGCTCGCTCCTGGTGAAGGACGGCGACCGCATGGTCGACATCGCCAAGTGTGACGCCGCAACCCTCCGGCACATGCGCCAAAACCAAGTCGCGATGGTGTTTCAGCAATTCGCCCTGCTCCCCTGGCGAACGGTGCGCGAAAACGCAGGTCTCGGCCTGGAACTCGCGGGCGTTCCGCCGGCCGAATTGAAAGAGCGCGTCGACCGCCAACTGCATTTGGTCGGCCTTGACACTTGGGCCAATAAATACGTCCACGAACTCTCAGGCGGTATGCAGCAGCGCGTCGGCCTAGCTCGCGCGTTCGCTACCGACGCGCCGATACTGTTGATGGACGAACCGTTCTCCGCGCTCGATCCCCTGATCCGCACGAAACTGCAGGATGAGCTGCTTCAACTTCAGAAAACCATCAAGAAGACAATTGTCTTCGTCAGTCACGATCTTGAGGAAGCGCTCAAGATCGGCAACCGCATCACCATCATGGAAAGCGGGCGGATCGTGCAATCGGGAGCGCCTGAAGATATCGTCCTCCAACCGGCCGACGACTACGTTCGAGACTTCATCGCCAACGTGAACCCACTCTCCGTCCTAACGGCCTGGAACGTCATGCGCACGAAACACGATCTGGAAGAAGCTGACGAAAACTGGATTTGGCTCGACCGCAAGAAGACGACAAAATTCCGGATTGATGACAACGGCATCGTCATCGGCGCCGAATGCGACGGTCGGCAAGCGTCTTGGGTATCTTGCAGCGATGTCGAAGGAACTCTCCCCGCGAACTCATATCCTATCTACTGGGCGAGGCCCGGCACCAGCCTGAAGACCGTGATCCTGGCGATGCACAAGACGGCAGCCGCGCCCGTGGCATTATTCGATGATGCCGACCGTTTCGTCGGCGCCATCAGCGTGCCCGACGTCCTGCAGGCAATATTGCGCCGCAAGGATTAGAAGGTGCAGCAGTCGCAGCCGAACCTGCTCGTTACTTCTCGATGACAACGTCGCCAAGAGGTTTGCTGCAACAGACCAGGATCATGCCGGCATCGATTTCGCGCTGCCGAATGCCGCCGCCGTGTGTCATCGCGACCTGCCCTGACAGCTTCTTGCTTTTGCACGAGCCGCAGAGGCCTCTGGCGCACGAAAATGGCAGTCTCATGCCGGCAGCCTTCGCGGCATCGAGGATGAACTGATCCGGGCGGCAATCAATTGTGCGTCCCGACTTTGTGAATTCGATTTTAAAGCTTCCACCCGCGACCTCGGCCGGAGCGTCCTGCGTTTCCGCCTGCTCCTCCGGGCTTAACCGCTCGAACGAGAAGCTTTCTTCGTGATAATGAGCCATGTCGAAGCCGGTTTCTTTGAGCATGGCGCGGGCATTCGCCATATAGGCTTCCGGACCGCAGCAGAAGATCACGCGCTCCGCCAAATCCGGAACGATGGCTTTCAAAAGCGCCAGCGTGAGATATCCCGTTGGAGCGCTCCAGTCCCTTTGCTCTCCGAGTTCTTCGCACACGAAGGCCGTTCGGAACCGGCTCATGCCGTGAGCCATCATCGTCAGCTCGTGTCGGAAGATGATATCGCGCGGTGCGCGAGCGCTATGAACGAAGACGACGTCCCTGTCCTCGCCAAGCTCATAGAAGGTGCGCGACATCGACATCAACGGCGTCACGCCCGAACCGCCCGACAAGAATAGATACTTCGGCGCCGGATGCGACGAGCAACTGAAATCGCCCGCCGGTCCAAGCGCCTTAATCGCCACCCCAGGCTTGAGATTGTCGTGCAACCAATTCGAAACCTTGCCGCCCGACTTCCGCTTGACTGTAATCGACAACGTGTCGGGCCGTGTCGGCGGCGATGAAATCGTGTAGCAGCGATGGATCACCTCGCCGTCGATTTCGGCCTCGATGGTGATGAACTGCCCTGGGCGAAAGCGAAACAGCTTCGGTGACGCCGTTCGAAACAGGAAGCTTTTAACATCGTGCGTTTCCGCCCGTACCTGCGTGCAAACGAGCGTATCGTCATCGTCGGGATTCCACTTACCCGGCGGCGCCTCCCAGAGCGCCGGCCCCAACCTGCTTTGTGTATCAGTCATGATGTTCAGGCGCTCGCGGCAAACGGGCTGACGGTCGCCGATTCATGTCCGGTTTCGGTCCGAAGCCGCTGAAAATACCACGACATGAATTTCTCGACCAACTCTTCCGTATAAGGCGAGTACGGCCCAGGCTGGTAGGCGGAGCTGTACGATCCGATCTGTGTGCGCTCGACGAGTGAACCGTCCTGCCGGTTCGTCGCATTCCAGACCGCGCTCAGATCCTTGGGATCATAGTCCTGCCCCTCGACCGCATCCTTGTGGACAAGCCACTTCGTTCTCAGCAGCGTGTGCTCGGCATCTATCGGCAGTACGCTGAACGTCACGATGTGATCGCTCATGAAATGATGCCAGGAATTCGGCTGCGTCCAGAACGAGAGACCGCCGAGGTTCCGCTGTGTAAGGCTTCCCAGTAGCTTCTTGCACGCGACTTTACTGTCGAGCGTCTGCGACTCACCCGCCTTATCGAGCGGCAGCCGCTCCGTTCGATACGCCGTCACGCGGCTATCGAGGAACTCCAATTCAACCGAAGGAAGTCCGCAGGATTCCCACCGCGCATGCTCTTGCTTGGTCATTTCCTTAAACGCATGCACCTCATCGGCATTCTCCGGCGACGGCTGATAGCCAAAGCCGAACTCGTAGAGCGAAATCGTGAGTTCGGGGTGGTTTGCCTTGCAATGGTAGCATTCACGATTGTTCTCCATCGTGAACTTCCAATTGCCGTTCTCGATGAGATCTTCCTCGAACGCGACCTTACAATTGCTGATCTGGTGCGGAAGGATGTACGGCTCCATATCGCGGCGCATCTGCTCGAAGTCCGTCGGCGGCGTCTCCGCAAGGCATATGAACAGCAGTCCCCCGACATTCCCAACGTGCACCATCTTCAAACCGAATTTGCTGCGATCGAAATCATCGCCCATGTGTTCGGTATGGATCAGGTTTCCTCGAAGGTCGTAGGTCCACTGATGATACGGACAGACGACGTTGCCGACGCTTCCCTTGTCGCCATCGCAGAGGCGCGCGCCACGATGCCGGCAAACATTATGGAAAGCTGTAATCGACATATCGTCATCGCGCGCGACGACGACCGATGTCTTGCCCAACGGTACCGTGAAATAATCGCCTGGCTCCGGAATATCGGGCTCGCAGCCGACATAAATCCACGTCCGGCCGAAAATGACCTCCATATCGAGGTCGAAAATTTCCGCGTTCTGATAGAACGGCGCCTCCAGACTATAACCTTGCCGCCGGCGCGCGATCAGGGACCGCAGTTCATTTGATAATTGCATGTGGTCCTCCCATTCGAGGGGCTCGCTAAAAATCGACGAGGCGATGTTCTCTCAGATAGTTCAGCACCACTTGTGCTTTATCGACAGTTGTCCCGTCAAAAGCGACAACTCCGCCTTTCGCCTCAGAGACGATGGCCGAAAGCAGGCGAGCATGCCCCGCCTTTTTCTCCTGCGCCTTGAGGCGCACCGGCCGCCTTGGCGCGGTCTCCACCACCCAGCTGCTTGGCTCCGTTTCGGTTGCCGGATCTCGGGACGACGTAACCTCGACCCGCCCGGACATACGTCGCGCATAAGCATATGTGAGGCTGACGGGCGCGAACGGATGCACCGCAACAACGAGCGGCAGCGGGCAGGCGATTTGCCGCCGCTGACCTTTCGGTAGAAATTGCCGAACTTTCGCTGCCGACCGGGCCACGCCACGTTCGACCTTAACCTCAAGCACATTTGCGATGACCGGACGTTCGAGCGCCGCGGCAAGCATATACGGCAGCAAACTGCTTCCCGCTCCCCGCTCCGCTCTGCTCCCCGTCAGAATAAGATCAACCCCGCTCAGAGCCTCCGCGAGCGGCGCAATAGAGACGCGCTCGGCATCGCCATTTACGACCTCAATCTTGCGCGCTCCGTAGGCGATATAATCGAGAAGCGCAGGCTCCTCCGCCTCGCCGAAATGAACGACGCGCAAAGCATCGCCCGCCAGCGACAAACCGAGCGCCATGGCGACGGCATCTCCGCGACACGCGCGTGGCACACCGCTCACCGGATGCCGCCCTGCCGAAATCAATGCGGCAACGGAGAATGTTCCGCTCATCGCTCCGACTCCGAAGCTTCCGATTGGTCCCGTGCCTGAGCGATGCGCGCGATCAATGCCCGCATCAGATCTTCCGCATCGCCGATGACGGTCAGGTCGGCGCGCTTGACAATCGGCGCGCCCGGATCGCGATTGATCGCGATGACATGCCGGCAAGCCTTGATGCCTTGCAGATGTTGAACCGCACCCGAAATGCCAACCGCGAAATACGTCGTCGCGCTGACTGTCTTGCCTGACGCGCCGATCTGCTTGCTGCGCGGAAATTTTCCGTCATCGACTGCGACCCGGCTCGCCCCGACCGCCGCCCCCAAAGAAGCCGCGAGGTCTTCCAGCGTCGCCACGTTGCTGACGCCGTTGCCCGCGGAGACGATGAAATCCGCTTCTTCAAGCGCAATCGACGCCGATTCCGTCGGCTCAAGTCCGAGATCGCGACACACCTCGACCGCTTCAATAGCCTCGCGCCCCGCGATATGTTCGCCGATCCCGACGAATGGCAGATTGCTGTCAACGACGCCCTGTTGGAGTAACACAACACGCGGCAGCGGCGCGTGAGCAAGCGATGCCCCACCGGACCAACCAAGGCCTACATGCCTTGCATCAATCTCCGACACATGCGTCGCGGCCGAACACCCGAGCTTCGCAATCAAGCGGCGGCCAAGATCGCCATCTCCGAGCGCGTTGTCGGGCATGAAGACGTGCTCGGGCGCATAATCATCGATCAACGCGCTAAGCAAGGCTTCCTCGCGCTGCGGCTGGAAACGCGCGGCGTCTAAATCGTTGAAGACAACAATTCTGTCCGCACCCAGGGCCGCAGCATCCTCATGAAACGGGCCTAGAATGACAGCGATAACGCCCGTCTCCCGGCGCGCGAGGATTGCCGCCGCAGCGATGGCCTCGCGCGCATGATCGTCCAATCGGCCGCAATAGGAATGTGCGACCGCCATGTGCCAGCCGCTTGCGGCAACATCCGTGCGCAGCGGCTTTACAGCGGAAGCTTCGACGGGGCGTGCATCGCGCGAAACGACATCACCGGGCTCAATCTCGCCGAGCACGATCCTGCGCAATCCGAGCGGCGTTATCCGATAGGGTCGGCGCGGATCGATCCGCTTAACGCCGCTCATGACGGGGCCTCCAGTGAGGCCGCCACGAGTTCGGCAATATCGAGAACTTCAGCCCGCGCTCCTGCGACGCCCTCAAGCATCGCCGTGCATTGCGGGCACGCAACCGCAACGATCTCCGCGCCGACTGCATGCGCATCACCCATGCGCATGTCGGGAATACGCCGCTCGCCGGGAATATCCGTCAGCGGCGCGCCACCGCCACCGCCGCAACATCTGGCACGAAGGCCGGAGCGCTCCATCTCAAGCACCGTAACTCCGAGACGCCGCAACACCGACCGAGGCGCTTCGATCTCGCCATTGTAGCGACCGAGATAGCACGGATCATGATAGGTCAGAGCGCCCACATCCTGAAGCTTGCGCGACGGCAGCTTCCCCCGCGCCATCAACTCATCGATCACCGCCGTGTGATGCACGACGGCATACCGTCCGCCGAACGCGGGATATTCGTTCCGCAAGCTATGAAGAACATGCGGATCCGACGTGACGATCCGATCGAAATCGAGCGTCGCCAACATTGCGATATTGCGTTTCGCAAGTGCCTGGAATGATGCTTCGTCTCCGAGACGCCGTGCCGTATCGCCGGTATCACGCTCGCGTTCTCCGAGCACGGCAAAGTCAACATTCGCAGCTTTCAGAATTTTGACGAGCGAGCGAAGCGTCCGCTGATAGCGCATGTCGAACGCGCCCTCGCCCGCGAACAGCAAGAGATCGACTGGCTTTCCGGGCTCCGCAGTCGGCACATCGAGATCGATCGCCCAGTTGTATCGCGACGCCGTCGCGTACCCACCCTGCGTGTCCGTTTCGCGTAAATTGGCCAGAACATCGGGTGCCGTACCGGGCACCTCGCCGCGCGCAAGATTCAAACTTCGACGCATCCCGACGATGGCATCGACGTGCTCGATCAGCATCGGGCATTCTTCGACGCATGCCCGGCAAGTCGTGCATGACCATAACGTCTGCGGTTCGATCAGTTTCGGAACGATCGCTTCCGACGGTGCGCCACCGTGCGATCCGATCGCGATTCCCGGATAAGGGCTGCCCGCATACCCGGCGTCGTTCGATCCCGAGAATCCAGCAACGAGATCTTGGATGAGCTTCTTGGGATTGAGGGGCTGTCCCGCAGCGAATGCCGGACACGACTGCTCGCACTTCCCGCATTGAACGCAAGCATCGAAACTTAGCAGCTGGTTCCAGCGGAAATCGTTCGGCGCATTGATACCGAACTCATTCCTATCAAGATCCAGTGCCTTCAAGGCCGTCGAACGCACACCGGCGAAACGCTCCGGACGTGGATGGAATGCCAGATGCAGCAATCCGGCAACCGCATGTTTCATTGGCGCGCCGGCCCCGATCCCAAGCGCCAATTCGGCGGACCCAACCAGGAGCAGGAACAACGCCACCGCGGCAATTGCCGCCGACAGCATCTGCGGCGGCAGCGCAACGGCAACAAGCAAGCCAAATGCAAACGCCGCAAGCGTAAATGGCAATCGCTCCCAGGCGCCGCGAGACAATCGCGCGGGCGGATGACGCCGTCGCTGCCAAACGAAATAGACGCCCGCGAGCATCACCGCCGCCGCAAGCACGATGCCCCAGTCGAGAAGCCGCGAATAAAAACCGAGCCCATAATTCAAAGCGACCAGCGTCAACGCCAGAATAGCGCCACCCGCCGTCGCGACGTGCGTGCGTGCGATATACGGGTCTCGCGCGACGACGTGATGCAAATCGACGAAATAGCGCTTCGGAACGGCGAGCAGACCGCTCCACTCCACAGGCGCCGCCTGCCCCACTCGCCACAGCATCGCGCGGCGCATCAGCCCGATCGCAAGCGTCACCACAGCCAGCCAAAACAGAACGGTAATGGCGGGAGCAACGGCCACGATCAGAAATCCTTGCACAGCCTGAGGGAGTCATAGATCGCCGCGTGAATGTTATGCATCGACACGCAGTCACCGACACGAAACAGCAGGAAGCGATCGCCTTCGAGCGATTCATTCAAAGCCGGTTGCGGCTCGTTGGCGTAAAGTGCGTTAAGATCAACCTGACCGTGATTGAGCGACGTCTCTTTCAGCGACCAATAAAGCTCCGCATTCGGTGTGATGCCATTCTCGATCACAACCTGATCGACGGCGCGCTCTTCGAGTTCATCGGTATATTCGTTGCGGAGCACCGCGATCTTCTTGTTGCCCTCCGCATAAACGCGATCAAGCCAGAAATTCGGCGTCGGAATGATGCCCTGGGAAAACATGCGGCGATAAAAAATTGGAAACGTCGTACCGCCGACGTCATCAGCAACCTTCACATCCGGCGTCACGATCTCGACGTTGCAGCCTCGGCTCGCCAGAAAGTCCGCCGTGCCGAAGCCCGCATGCGTACTGATGCCGTCATAGACCAACACATTCTCCGCTGGCGGTACCTTTTCCGCGAGGATGTCCCACGAGCTGACTGACAGCCCGTCCGCCGCGCCCCAGCCCTCCACTTGATCGACAAAGCTTCGCCCGCCTGTCGCCATCACGACGATATCCGGATGCTCGGCCAGGATCATATCGGTCGTCGCCTCGACGCCCAATCGTCTGTCGACGCCAAGCCGCTTCGTTTCGAGATCGAACCAGCGGACGATGCCCGCCATCTGCTCGCGTTGCGGCGCTTTGGCTGCAAGATTGATCTGGCCGCCGACGGCATCGGCGCGCTCAAACAGCACGACGTCATGCCCGCGCGATCGCGAAACGCGGGCCGCTTCGAGTCCTGCCGGTCCCGCGCCGACCACCACGACGCGCCGCTTCGGCCCTTTCGTCGGCAGGATGACATGGGGCATCGTTGCCTCACGCGACGTCGCCGGGTTTTGCACACAAAGCGTATCCGAACCGGAATACATCCGGTCGATGCAGTAGTTGGCGCCGACGCACTGGCGGATCTGATCCTCCCGCCCTTCGCGTACTTTCTTCATGATGTGCGGATCAGCGATGTGCGCGCGCGTCATGCCGACGATATCGACCAACCCGTTCGCAAGAATACGCTCCGCCTGCGTAATGTCGCGGATGCCCTGCGCATGCAGAACCGGAATCTTCACGACGGATTTGATACCAGCAGCGAGATGCACGAACGGTTCTGGCGGCAACGCCATCGGCGGCATGCAGTTGGCGAGTGAATTGTGCGTATCCGCGCCCGACCCGATGACGCTGATAAAGTCAATGAGACCCGTTGCGGACATCGCCTGCGCGATCTCCTTCAGCGTCTCGTGATCGAGGCCATCATCGTGAAATTCGTCGGCGCACATCCGCATGCCGACGCAATAATCGCGACCGACGGCATCGCGCACCGCCGTCAGCGCCTCGATGCCGAACCGCATACGGTTGGCGAGGCTGCCGCCCCACTCATCGGTCCGCATATTCGAACGCGGCGACCAGAACTGATCGATGAGTTGTTGATGCGCTGCGGAAATCTCGATGCCGTCGAAGCCCGACGCCTTCACCCGTTTCGCCGCCGCCGCAAAATCGGCGATAATCCGCCGAATGTCTTCGATCTCGATGGCCTTGGCATTACCGCGATGCACCGGCTCGCGTATACCTGACGGAGACACGAGATGCGGCCACGGATCGCCGGCGTAAGCCGAGCGGCGCCCCATGTGCGTCGCCTGGATCATGATCTTCATGCCGTGGCGATGAACCGTATCGGCGAGGCGCGCCATCGGTTCGATCACACGATCCGTCGTGAGATTGACCGGTTTCCATGATCCTTGCGGAACGTCGATCGAAACTGGGCTAGACCCGCCACAGATCGCCATACCGAGGCCGCCTTTGGCTTTCTCCTCGTAGTAGCGGATATAGCGATCTCCGGGCATGCCGCCCGCATCCGCATAAACCTCGGCGTGCGCCGTTGAATAGATACGGTTCGGCAACGTCAGCTGATTGAGCTTGATCGGGGTGAAGATATGAGGGTAAGCCGCCATCGCCCGTTCCTCGGAGAGCCAAGCCTCAGCAATAAACGACGGTCGCGGCGAGGCCGCCGAGCGACGTCTCTTTGTATTTGGATTGCAGATCGTGCCCAGTCTGCCGCATCGTTTCTATCACGGCATCAAGCGAAACAAGATGTCCGCCGTCGTCCATCATCGCCAACCGTGCGGCGTTGATCGCCTTCATTGCGCCCATGCTGTTGCGCTCGATACACGGAACCTGCACCAGGCCGCCGATCGGATCGCACGTCATGCCGAGGTTGTGTTCCATACCAATCTCAGCTGCATTCTCGATTTGCTCGGCTGTTGCGCCCATCACGGCCGCGAGCCCCCCCGCCGCCATCGAGCAAGATACGCCGATTTCTCCCTGGCAACCCATTTCCGCCGCGGAAATCGAGGCGTTTTTCTTATACAGCATACCGATACCCGCCGCCGTGAGCAGGAACGTCAGGATATGATCGTCGCGCGTGTCGGCGTCGGTAACAGCATCGCAGTAGCGAGTGTAGTAAGCGAGAACCGCCGGAATAACACCCGCCGAACCATTGGTCGGAGCCGTCACGACCCGGCCGCCCGCGGCGTTTTCTTCGTTCACAGCAATCGCGAACGAGCTGACCATGTCCATCGCGCGAAAATCGGCGGTGAGCTTGCCGTCCACATCGCACGCTTGCCGATAGAGCGCCGGCGCCCTGCGCTTCACCCTGAGACCGCCCGGTAAAATGCCTTCGGTGATGAGCCCGCGCTGCAGGCAATCGTTCATCGCCTGCCATACCTTGAGAATCTTCGCGCGCGTCGCCGCTTCGTCTTGGTAGGCAAGTTCGTTTCGCCAAACGATATCGGCGATCGATAAGTTGTAGCGCTGACAGAGAGCCAAAAGCTCTTGCGCGCTGCTAAAGGCATACCGCACCGGCCGGTGTGGAACTTCATCATTTCCCGTGCGCCGGCTCGCCGCAAGTTCGGCCTGATCAAGAACGGCCCCGCCACCAATCGAAAAATAGGTATTCCGGTGAAGCGAAGCGCCGAGCTTATCGAAGGCTTCGACGGTCATTCCGTTGGGATGCTCGCTGAGCATCCGATCGCGATGAAAAAGAAGATCCGTTTCAGGCGTAAAGGCAATCTCGCGAACGCCGCCGAACGATAGACGCTTCGTTCGCCGGACCTCCGCGACACGCTGTGACAGCGCCACCGGGTCGGCGTCTTCTGGCGTCTCGCCGAGCAATCCGCTAATCACCGCAAAGTCCGTGGCGTGCCCGACGCCCGTCAGCGCCAATGAGCCGTATAGCTCGACGGCGACCCGTTCGACAAATTGCACGGCATTCTTGGCCTCAAGCTCGGCAAGAAAAGTATTGACCGCGCTCATCGGCCCGACCGTATGCGAACTCGACGGACCGATGCCGATACGAAAGACCTCGAAGACGCTGTAATTCATGATGCCACTCCCCGCCCGGCGTGGCCCGTTGCCTCGATTGCGGCAATACCCAGTCCATATGGCGCCGAGGCGCGGACAAGATAGCGCCAAATGTAGTCGGCGAAACTGCGGCGCATTAATAGGCAGAAGCCGTCTCCGGCCCGATGCGCATAAACGGACGATTTCCCGAAGGTTGTGCCGATGACCCGCCCCTGCTCCAGCGCCGCAAAATCGTAGACGCTTGCGTGCTGAAGAACGTCGAGCGCATTTGGACCTTGAAGCAGAACTTGGGTATAGCCGCCGGAATTATCGGCGACCTGGCTACGAATGCCCTGCAGGGCCGACCGCAATCCGCTTAGCAATTCTCCAAGGCGATGGCGGCCGCAGACGATTATCCATTCGTCGGGCGAGATCCAAAGCACCTTCACGTCCAAGGCCGTAGCGAACGAACACGGCGCGACGGGAAGCGTAACACCCATTACAGCCCCGACCTTCTCCGCGAAAGCCGGATCGAGAGAATTGCCCCGCAGACTGATGTATCCGAGAAGCGGAATCTCGTTTGCCCAGACGCCACGGCCGTCGTTGACGGCGTCGGCTTGGCTTGCGAGGCCGAACGCATAGAGTGGCGATTGCATGGATGCCTCAGCCATTTTGCCGCTCTCCTTTGGGATCCACGAACACGGCCGATACCAGTTTCACCTTATGCGTCTTCCCGCCGGAGTAGGCAAAGAGCACGTCGCATCCGGCAGTGCGCCCTTCCTCGCTTCGCCGTTGGATCCCGTCACGAACGACGGCCATGGCAATCGACCGGCCAAGCTCCGGGCTAAAATAACTCGACGTGACATGCCCCAACATCGGAACCGGCTGGGCGGCGTCGGGTCGTTCAATGATCTGCGCGCCTTCAGCCAGAACGATGGTCGGATCTTCCGTCAACAAGCCAACGAGCTGCTTGCGGTTTGGCGCCGACGTATCGCTCCGCGCAAAGGAGCGCTTCCCGAGGAAACTGAATGGCTTCTTCATGGAAACCGCCCAGGCCATGTCGAGATCGAACGGCGTCATCGACCCATCCGTATCCTGACCAACGATGATGAAACCTTTCTCCGCGCGCAGAACGTGCATGGCATCGGTGCCATAGGGCGTGATGCCGAACTCGGCACCCGCATCGAGCAGCGCTTCCCAAACGTGATGGCCGTAGCTTGCATCGACATTGACCTCGAACGCCATCTCGCCGGAGAAACTGATGCGAAACACCCGCGCCGGAACACCGGCGACGGTGCCCTCGCGCCAGTCCATGAACTTGAACGCCGACGGCGAGAGATCGATATCGGAACAGACCTTCGCGATCACATCCCGGCTCTTCGGACCAACGACCGCGGCCGTCGCCCAGTGATCCGTAACCGAGGTCATGTAGACGTCGAGATCGGGCCATTCCGTCTGATGCCAGTTTTCGAGCCAGCCCAGCACGCGCGCCGCGCCGCCCGTGGTGGTCGTCATGACAAAGTGATTGTCGGAAACGCACGCTGTTACGCCGTCGTCCATGACCATGCCATTCTCGTCGAGCATCAAGCCGTAACGGCACTTGCCCGGTGCCAACTGCGTCCACGCATTGGCATAGACGCGATTGAGAAACTCGCGAACATCCTTGCCTTGAATGTCGATCTTGCCGAGCGTCGAAGCGTCCATGATGCCGACGCCGCGTCGCGCCGCAAGACATTCGCGACGCACGGCGGCGCCCTTGTCTTCGCCACGTTGAAGAAAATACTGAGGCCGCAACCACTGCCCGACATTCTCGAAGACGGCCCCGCGCGCGACGTGCGACGCGTGCATCGCCGTATAGCGTCGCGGTTCGAACGTGTCGCCCTCATGCGCGCCCGCCAGCGTCCCGAACGTCACGGGCGAATAGGCCGGGCGATACGTAGTTGTTCCAACTTCCGGGATGCTCTTGCCGAGAGCCTCGGCCGCAATTGCAAAACCGTTGACGTTCGACAGTTTGCCTTGATCGGTGCCGAAGCCGAGCGCCGTGTAACGCTTGATATGTTCGATCGAGCGATAATTTTCCCGTACGGCCAGATGGATGTCGGCGGCCGTCACGTCGTTCTGGAAATCGACGAATGCTTTCTTGCCGTGCCCTTCCGGCTTCCCGTCAGGAACGCGAAATATCCGCCGCGCAGGCGTGCTGGTCGGTTCGTCCGTCTCCAAATTCCGAGCCTCGCGCACCGATGGCCTTTCGAACGACGCCAGCAATGCGTCGACGACCTGCCGCGTTTGCTCCAGCGCCGCCTGCAAGGCGAATGTCCCGGTAATGGCTCCCGCGCAATAGATTCCGGTCTCCGCCCGACCTAGCGCCGGTGCGACGAACGCGAGCTTATCCTCGTCCCAATACGGCCGCCCGCCGTCGTGGCAATAGAGATGGACCGTTGGTGACAAACCGCCGGAACTGCCCAGTGCATCGCATTCGACCGATGGCCCAACTCGTGCAACGGCATTCCGGTCATCATCGAGCTTGACCAGTTGCGCGCCTTTGACTGCTCGGCCGCCGTGCGCGACAGCAATGCCGTAACCGGGCCGAACATCGACGCCCGCGGCGTGCGCGCGTTGCTCCCACTCGATATTGGGACGTGCACGCATATCGGCCAGCACGACGTCGCAGCCTAAACGGGCGAGATCGCAGGCGCCTTGATAGACATGATCGTTGCTCGTCTGCAGCAGCACGCGCTTACCAACGGCGACGCCATAGCGATTGAGATACGTGGTCAGCGACGACGCCGTCAGAATGCCCGGAAGATCGTTATTGCCGAACACCAGCGGCCGCTCGATCGCGCCACTCGCCAGAACGACGCGATCGGCACGAATGCGGTGCAGCCTCTGACGCGGCTTATGTTCCTCACGCAGGGCCAACGGCAGATGATCTTGGAGCTGCTCGATCGCCAGGATCAAATTCATATCGTGCATTGCGAACGCGCTCGTTCGCGTCAGCATCTGCACGTTGGGGAGACTCTGCAATTCGCCGAGCACTGTCTTAAGCCATGCGCTCGCTTCCTGACCGCCGATCACGGAATTCGGCGACGACAGCAGCCAACCGCCCATTTCGTTCTGTTCGTCGAGCAGAATGACGTTCAAACCCGCGCGCCCAGCGTCGAGCGCCGCAAGCAGCCCGCAAGCGCCACCGCCGACGACCACAACTTGTGCATGGCGATGTCGATGATCGTAGCTGTCCGGATCGGCTTCCTCTGGCGCGGAGCCATATCCTGCCGCCTGACGAATGATGTGCTCGAACCGCGGCCAGAGCGTCCTATTCTGGAAGGTCTTGTAATAGAATCCGGCCGGCATGAAGCGCGAAAACGGGCCGCACAAACTCTTGAGATCGAATTCGAGCGTCGGCCAACCAGTCGTCCGCCGCGCAACCAACCCGTCGTAAAGCTCGACCTGTGTCGCCTTGAGATTTGGGGTCGTCAGCGGACCGGTTTCGACTTGCGTCAGCGCGTTCGGTTCTTCGGGACCGGCTCCGACGATGCCGCGCGGGCGCCCGTATTTGAAGCTTCGCCCTAACATTCGAACACCGTTGGCAAGGAGCGCCGACGCAAGCGTGTCGCCCGCATAACCATCATACGACCGGCCGTCGAACGAAAAGGAAAGCCGACGTTCGAAATCGACGCGCGCGCGCTGATGCTTGACGCGATGGCTCGTCATTGCGAACCGCCTTCCGCGTCATAGACTTTGCGCCCGTCCGTCAGTGTCCACGACCCGGCGATGGCGTTCGTTGCGGTGTTGCGCTTCACGACGAAGATCTTCCGGCAACCCGTCGCATGCGACCACATTTCCCAATGCCAGCCTTTGGGATTCTTGCGCATGAATACGTAGTCACCCCAAACGTCGTCATCGACGGCTTCCGGCGTCGCGGGACGCGCGATGAACGCTTCGCCGCCGTAGCCGAACTCTTCTTCTTCGCGCTTTTCCTGGCAATGTGGACAGAACAGTACGAACATCAGATGGTCCCGGAATTAATGAGCGACGCCAGCAGCGCCGTGCTCGTCGATGAGATGCCCCGTCGAAAAGCGATCCAGACTGAATGCTTTGTTGAGCGGATGCGGATCGTCCTTCGCAATGGTGTAGGCAAAGACGTTCCCCGAGCCCGGCGTCGCCTTGAAGCCTCCCGTTCCCCAACCGCAGTTGAAGTAAAGCCCCTTCACCTTCGTCTTGCTGATGATCGGACACGCGTCCGGCGTCGTATCGACGATGCCGCCCCACTGGCGGTTCATGCGGACGCGCGAGAATATCGGAAACATCTCGATGATCGCGGCGGCCGTGTGCTCAATGACGTACGGACTGCCGCGCTGCGTATAGCTGGTGTAATGATCGATGCCCGCGCCGATCACCAGTTCGCCTTTATCCGATTGACTTGCATAACCATGAACCGCATTCGACATCACGACGGTGTCGAGCACCGGCTTCATCGATTCGGACACGAACGCCTGAAGCGGATGGCTTTCGATCGGCATACGAATGCCCGCCATTTTCGCAAGCACCGACGAATGCCCCGAGGCGACGCACCCGACGCGTTCGCTGCGGATCGGGCCCCTCGTCGTCTGCAATCCCTGGATCCGGCCGTTTGCGATGTCCATGCCGGTGACTTCGCAGTTCTCGATGATATCGACACCGTACTTGCAGGCCGCCCGCGCGAAACCCCACGCCACCGCATCGTGACGTGCGATGCCGCCGCGCGGCTGAAAACTCGCGCCGAGTACGGGAAAGCGCGTGGTGTTGGACGTGTTGAGGATCGGGATCAACCGCTTGACCTCGGCCGTGTCGAGCATCTGCGCGTCGATGCCATTCAGATTGTTGGCATTCACGCGCCGCTCGATATCGCGCATGTCCTGCAACGTGTGCCCGAGATTGAAGACGCCGCGCTGGCTAAACATCACATTGAAATTCAGGTCTTCCGTCAGGCCTTCCCAAAGCTTCAGCGCGTGCTCATAGAGCATCGCGGCTTCATCCCAGAGATAGTTCGAACGGACGATGGTCGTGTTGCGCGCGGTATTGCCGCCGCCGAGGTAACCCTTCTCGATCACCGCGATATCGCGGATGCCGTGCTCTTTCGCCAAATAATAAGCCGTCGCGAGGCCGTGCCCCCCGGCGCCGACGATGACGACGTTATAAGAAGGCTTCGGATCGGCGCTACGCCAAGCCGGATCCCAACCTTCGTTATGGTTGAGCCCCTTCGCGAACAGCGACCAGATCGAATAGTCTTTCCTCATCGCGTATCCCCGGCGAAGTCGCCCGACGCAACAGCGATGCGTCTCTATTCGGCTGTACCTGTCAGTTAGCCGAAGGGACCGAATTTCATCCTGCCAGGGAAGACGCAAATTTTGCTAATTGCGACACGCCGCTAGCCGGATTACGCCGAAGGTCGCAGACCATCCGGAAGCCTGCGGCACACCCGTAGCGCCACCCTGGCCTGTCTGCGTCGCCCGCGCCTCAGACCGCCCCAACGGAAGCTATGAGCGCCCGCGTCGGATCTATCGATATATCCGGCCGTCCCGCGAGCTCAAGATCGCAAAAAGCCTTGGTGACGACCTCGTGCTCGGTTAGAAAGCGCAGCACTGCGGCGTCTTCCGGCGCGCACCGCTGCTCAAGCTCCGCATAACGCTTGATGACCGGCTCCAGCTCCTTGCTGTAGAGCGCCATGAAGGCGTCCCAAGGTAGGTTTGCATATTTCTTGACGTGATCGATGCCCTTCTGACGGAAAACGTCGCTCTCCCGCGTGTCGCCACCAAGCTTGGCGACGAGATCGCGCATCCGCGCTTTGGTCACGACTTCGAGCTCCGCCAGCGCCCGCCATTTTTCCGACCGCACGGGATCGTCGAGAACATCCGCAAGCCCGAGATAGAGCGCCTCGCCATAGACCTCCCCTTGGTAGGCACGCTCGACCTTGCTGACGAAGTCCTTTGACGCTTCGGCTACCATGACCATCTTTCCTCCGGCCAACTGATGGGCGACGTCGATCGCCCGCCCTAGGATAATACCGGGATGTTCCGACCTCAAGGCCACGGCGGCAATCCGCATCTACATCAGTCATCGCTGCATTCTCGACAAGGCGAATGGCAAACCCGGGCAGCATGCTGACCGCATTTTCTGTTTTATGCGCCGCCCAGGGTTCCCGGAAAAATGGATTCGCGAGTGTCACACGGTGTGGATAGGATCGATTTTGGAAGCATCTTTATGAATTGAACCCAATGAAACCACCGTCAGCGTCCCTTGAAAAAGCGCTCAAGCTCTTTCAGGCCAATCAGCTTCCAGCAGCGCTAAAGGAGGTCCGGGCGTTTCTGCAGATCCGGCCGAACAATTTCGAAGCCCTGCAACTTTGCGGGGCCATTTTTTCGGACCTGAATCGCCACGACGACGCGTTGCCGCACTTTCGTCGAGCTGCGAACCTTTATCCAAACTCTGCCCAGTCCCATCACAACTTGGGAAAGGCATTGATGAGCGCGGGAGAGATCCCGGAAGCATCGGGATCCTTCGCAGCGGCTCTCAAGATCGAGCCACGCATGCCGCTCTTGCTATGCGCCAGCGCCAATGCCTTGACCGAACTCAAGCGATACGATGAGGCCGTGACTCAGTTCAAATTGGCGATCGCGGTCGATGCGAACTTCGCCGATGCGCACTACGGTCTCGCGCGCACCTTGATGATAAGAAAAAACTACCCCGCCGCAAAAGCCGCCTTTCTCCAGGCAAGCAAAATAAATCCGCAAGATAACCAGGCCAAGTTAAATGCGTTCCATTGTGGGCTGGAAATTGCCGATTGGCACGAGTTTGATAAATGGACCGCATTATCGCGCTCCCTGACACGCGATAGCATATGCGAGGCGCCATTTCGCGCATTGCTCTTGTTTGACGAACCGGAGATACACGCGGCCGCCGGCAAGGGCGCGCTTACAATGCGCGGACAGTCGAAGCCGCTGCCCCAGCGCCCGCGTCGAACGACAAACCGTCCCCGCCTCGGGTACTTCTCATCCGATTTTCGCCCGCATCCAACGTCGCGTCTCCTCGTCGGCTTGATCGAGCGTCACAACCGCGAAAACTTCGAAGTCATCGGCGTTTCGACCGGCGGCCCACCTTCCCCCTCGGACGGCATCGGACAGCGCATTCGAACGGCCTTCGATACCTTTATCGATATGAGCGAGGCCACCAACACCGCCATCCGCGATAAGGCGCGGGAGCTTGAGATAGATATCGCCATCGATCTCATGGGGCACACGGAGTACGCGCGTCCGGAGTTGTTTTCGCCACGGCTCGCCCCACTGCAGATTAATTTTCTCGGCTATCCCGCAACATCGGGAAATCCTGAAATGGATTACATCGTCCTCGACCCATTTATCGCCGAGACTATCGATTTCCAAAAGATAACAGAGCGGCCGGTTATTCTCCCCGGCTGTTATCAGCCAAACGATGATCGCAGACCGACGCCGCCAATAATGCCCTCACGGACGCAGCATCACCTTCCAGACACCTTCGTATTCTGTTGTTTTAACGAACCCCGAAAAATTACGCCGGCGACTTTCGACTCGTGGATGCGCATCCTGCGAGCCACGAAACAGAGCGTACTTTGGCTCTACACGCCCAACGAGTTGATTGCGGAAAATCTTCGGGCGGAAGCATCGAGACGCGGCGTCGATCCTTCACGCATTATATTCTGCGGACGCGTCAGTCACGAGGAGCATTTAGCTCGCTACGGCAGCGCCGACTTATTCTTGGACACCTTTCCCTACACAGCCCACACGACGGCGAGCGACGCACTTTGGGCGGGTTGTCCGGTGCTCACGCGCATTGGAACAAGCTTTGCGTCCCGCGTCGCGGGCAGCATACTCGCGACCTACGGATTGCCGGAGCTGATCGCTAAAAGCTCGGACGAATTCGAGATGATCGCCTGCCGACTTGCGAGCTCTCCGGGCGAACTCCAAGCCATCCGCGACCGCATCGTCCCGTATGACGTCGCTTCTCCGTTGTTCGATACCCAACGATACACGGACAGCTTCGAGAAGGCGCTGCAGGCCATATGGGCACGACAAGGCGCCCATAAAAACCCAGGGCGCATCGTCATCTCAGCTTAGAGACAAAGGATGCTTGGGCGCAAAACCGTCGCTGATGACGACGCTCTCGCATGCCCCTATCCCAGCGAGTGGGATAGGGGCCAAGTTCGCGAACCAGCGTAATTTGAATTCGTCAGAAGACTTCGGACACCCGACTTAATCTGGGAACACGTCTGCAAGAGCATAGTGCTTGATCGTATCCCGGTTAGCTATCAGCTCTTGCACCGAGGGTTCACCCTTCATAGCCCGAGAGATCGCGAGCTTCGTTGCTTCATAGTTGCAACGATAGAGATCCTTCTTGTCGAGCTCCTTATGATCTGCACATCGCGGATCGAGCCAAACAGTTACGATCATGCAGATCTCGTTCGCTTTCTCTTTCGGCAGAATATCGTCCTTGAGACAGTCGACGATTGCATCGCCAATCGCCGCCTGCACAACGCCCCCGAACAGCTCAATGTAGGCGCTATTCGGAATAGTCACTTTCGAAGTCATGATCGCCGACGGACGGACCATTTGGTTCAGGTCCCGGATGACAAAGAAACGGGTGTGTCCCATAGACTGGCCCATCATGCCCGCAAACGCATGTCCTACAGGTCCATCAACCGTACCGATGACGACCTCGGGCATCGCGTCCGTGTACTGGCCATCGGCAGCTAGAACCGTCGCTTCGCCGGTCAGGAACACCAAATTTTTCATAGGCTTCTCTCAGTCTTTCAGGTTGCACTGTTCACGCGTCCGGCCGCACATCTACCCCGCATTTTTGCTTTTGACCAACGCATATGCGCGAAGAGTCCTCCTGGAGCACGCGCTCCAATACCAGGCGGGGTCGCGGCATTCCAATACATGCCGCGCATCTGCGGGTGGGCGCTGCAGTCTTCGACGCGGAGGTTTCGTTAGTAGCAATTATCTCGCGACCGCCGTTAGTCTCGATTCCTTGAAGATCTGCCGCGTCGTTGACCACGCCCAACGGGAGCGACTGCCTTCGTCATGGCGTTAGCGTGCAATCGGAGGCGCCGACCGCTAACCCACCGCAGTTTTCGCCTATCCCGATCTTAGCTCGCAAAACGCAGACTTACTTCAACCCCGCCAGTCTTTTCGCCTCTTTAATCTTGGCGTCGCGATCATCAGCCTGCTTCTCACGAAGCGCGCGGATTTGATCAATCTTGGAGGACTTGGGCGGTTTGTTCTCGTCGGCCATTACTCATCCTTCTCCCCCAGAATATTTCATCTTCGTCAGAAATGACGCCGCTTACATACATAGCCAACTCGCGCTAGGGGGGGCACACCAAGTCCCACTATCTCACCATTTGAAGTCATAGCGAGGACATGCGGCAGTCGACGCTTAGGGCTTTCCGGGGCGCTGTATTACCTCCGGGCCGCCGCCCGCTTTCGGCTGGCAGCAACGCGCTCACTGCCCCTGCCGTCCTTGCGCTTTCCCAACGCGACGCGCTCAACGTTTGCCTTGCGAACCGCATGGTGCTTTCGCGTTTGTCTTCCGGCGTTCATATCGTTTTCTCTCCTGGTTGTTTTCTATCGGCAAAACGCGGTCAAGAATGACGCTTTCGGCCTTTGGCGTCCATAGGCGTCCCTGACCGTAGACTGCAACTCATACCGTGAGATTCATTTCACGGAGAATTTGCCGCTCAGCGTCCTGGATGTATGTTCGCTTTCTGCTCTCGGAAATCCGGACTTTGGCTTTTCACCTATTACTGGGTCGATGCGTGTTAAGCAGGATGAACTTCACCCGGTTTGAAGCGGAGCGCCTCTATCTCGTTGTTCGACAAAGGTCTGACATTGTGACCGGTCCCGTCGAAGCCTGTCTTCTTAGCGGCTACTACAGCGGTCTCAGTCGCCTTTTCGGCGTCGGCAAGTGCCACGTTGTAATACGCGTACTGCGGAGGGTCTTGTTTTGAAACCGGATCGGAACGCCTAACCTCTATGACCCAACCGGCTGCCGAAGTTTTATTGTTCATTTTTGAAGTCCTCCTGATGACCGCCTGCCGATAATTGAGTTCGGCCGGGCACTGTCGAAGTTCCTGTCGGGAATTTCATCGCGCCCGTTCGCTCTGGAAGACGGGGACACATAGAAACTCTCAATCGTCGCCGCCTGAACCCAGCCGACGATGAGCGAACCTTACATTGCTCTGCAGTTAAAATGGCAATTATAATTTATTTCGTTTCAGCCTGACGATTTAGCGACTCCCCGCTAACGGTTCAACGCAACTTGAGCCGAGGAAGGCCGCTAGATTCGAGGGCAGTTCCAAAGACGCGGTCCCAGAACCCAGTGGTCACGCCATAGTTGCCTTCAACATGATGATGGTGATGCAGCGCATGGTGACGGCGCGCGCGGTAGAGCCAAGAATTCGTGGGTAATTTCCAGTAGTGGGCGGCGTGGTGCAACACCATGTAGGCCATGTAGCCGACCAGCATCCCAATGGTGAGGCCGCTCGCCGCCAGCGCGCTGACGGTCGCAACCGGCACGTAAGTGAGCGCGAAAATCAGGATGAGAGCAATGACCGGAGGAGCGCCTACGAAAGCGTTCGGCTCGGCGTGATGCGCATCGTGCAGCTCCTTGAAATAAGGCACGTTGTGATAGAGCACGCGGTGCACGAAATATTCGAGGACTGTCCAGGCAATGAAGCCCGCGACCACCCAGGCGATGAGTTGAACAGCCTGAAAAACTCCGACGTGCGCGGACATTTGCACAGTCAAAATTAGGATAGCGGCGGCGCTTAGAAAGAAATCGGCATAATACGACACCGCGTTGAGACGCATCGTTTTGGAGCTCCCACCTTTATCGCCCGAGACCGCTCATGACCGATCTGCATTATGCTTTCATGACAGGCTGGCGGGCAGCGGCGACGGGCTTGTGGCGCCGGAATCAAGTTGATGCCCTTTGCGGCTGCGCAGCCCAGCGACGGAGTAGTTCGAGCCGTGGACTGCGCGCGGCGCACGACTTCCCGCATTCGTCATCCCATCGTGCGTCTCGTTGTTACGCTTTCGACGTGCTCGCTCGAAGCGTCCTGCTCGACTCGCTTCTTCGATGCCAATCGGTGAATGTATCGTTGCCTTAAAGACGGATCAGCGGCAATTCTCAACCGCTTAGAGATATTGTCGTAGAGTAAGCTTCGCATCGAAACACTCCGGAGAATTTGTAAAGGAACACGGTGGCGCCTTGCTATCCAGTCGTTGCAACGCCTCCCGACTCGACAAACCGGAGCGGGACCTGGACGGTCTTGATGTACCACGATCGGGAAGCTATCGAATGGGATCGGAAACTACCTAGTCGGCGGCTTAACTACTCGCCGCATTGAAATGCGACGGCACTGTGAGCGTCGCGACGGGCCGGCGAAGTCATGACTCGGAATCAACCGCCAGACTTACGGACGGTGCCCCGCTTCGGCTTCTTGGGCTCCGCATCAAGCAGGGCGAGACGCGCAGCACGCAGCCGTTGCGTCTTGGCAAGAACCGCGAGCCTGCTGACCTCTTGTTCCTTAACAGCGAGTGATGCGTCTTGCTGACGACGCAGCTTCAGTTCCGCAGCCGTGGCGCGCGCAGCCTCGCGATCCCGCTCCGGCTTCGCCGCGTCGATTGCCGCCTGATGCAAAGGGCTCTTCGGATACTTCCACATCTACTGCAAATGGTCCTTGTACTTCGTTCGACAACCCCCACCGGGATCTTGATATGGCGCGGCAATTACCCATGCCCGCTTCAGCGTTGGCCTGGCTTCGTACTGCTTCGGATCCCCTACCAGCAAGGACGCCCTCATCGGCGATTGATCTCTGGGCATCGAGCGGTAACGCCCGTGACGCAACACGTGCTATGGAAACGTGCTAGGAGAGTGGCGACGAGAACTCTTAAGGTAAAAGCCCATGTTCGAATTTGGCAGCACATCATCGCGATACAGCATCTCCCGCTCGGTTAACGAGAGGGACCGTCATCTCATTTTCGAGGAAGGCGGCTTCGATGAACTACCTGAGAGCATCCGCCGTCAGACGCCGTGGCAATACCTGAAGAGCGGACAGTTTAAAAATCTTCGTCCGGATTACC
>NZ_JBAZXX010000007.1:0-36976 GCF_041659645.1 Hyphomicrobium sp.
GAAGCGGACGAGTCAGGGAGGGCTCGCGGGTGAGGTGCCCGGGCGGCCGGCTCGACGAAGGAGAATCGCCCCGCCAACGAAACTGCCCGGCGGCCGGCTCGCGAAACGCGAGTCGCCGGGCGCAAGCAAAGGGGAGGGTGGGATTGAATTTTCATGTGGGCCGAAGCTGGCGTCAAAATATACGCCTCTGATTAGACAACGTGCAACAAAAAGATTGTCTTCCATTTTGTCATCTAAAATGTTGTTTTTTATAAGTAAAAATATATATAGATAACATTTGCACGGATGATTGTTTCATCTCGTTACCGTGTGGATGTTCTTGCCCAAGCGCTTTTGCTGGGTTTTTCGTGTTTTTATTATGTGCTCCGCCTTGACTCGCCAGCATCGGATAATATATCAGAGAATGAGTTTTTCTCATTTGGATGGGTCTATGCCAAAAGCCAACATCACTCTGACGAATGGCACCACCATAGAGATCGAAGGAACGCTGGAAGAGATTCAGCAGCTTTCTGATCATCTGGGCCGCAAAAATTCGGTAGTGCCGACTGCTCGGCCTATGAATTCAAAAGACGCGCTTGTTCCTAGTGCAGACGATTCCGAAGTTCCGGATATCGCTAGCATCGTATCCATCGTTAAGGATTGCGAAGAGGCCGAACGGATTGAATTGGTCGTCCTAGATCGGCCCGACGTTCTAAATCGCGTTCTCTTATGCCTGTGGGTCGTCAATCGATACGTAAGCCCAACAATGGGTCTTACATCGGGTGATATCGAAAAGATAACGGACCAGCTTGGTGTACGCATAAGCACTGCTAACGCGTCTAAAATGCTTTCGGGAAAAGCAAAAGCATTCGTCTCCGGTGACGCTGTTCGTAAGCAGGGAGCGGCGGTGCACTATCGACTGAACCGTCGTGGTTTGCAGGCATTTGAATCCGTTCTCGACGGCTGATCCTTCAGTAGCCCGCGGTCTTTTTGATAAGGAATGTTACATGAAATCGGAAAAAGCCGAACCAGAAGAAGAAGCCCTTGTCAGCCTCTTGCGCATTCTCAAGCCCCTAACCTCAGTCGAACGACACCGTGCAGTTGCTGCGGCGATGACCTATCTTGGCGAAAAATATGGGGGCGACGGGGAAAGGCGGGCGAGAAGTGGCGGCAGGGAAGAGGAATCGAGCGGGTTAGGCGGTGGCGATTACCCGCGAGCGGTATCCGCGTGGATGAAACAACATGACATCGCACCGGATGAAATCGATCAGGTCTTTCAGTTCCAAGATGACGGACCCTTTGTCATCCACGATGTGCCGGGCAAAACGAAGAAAGAGCGGACTTTGAACGCTTATGTTCTGACCGGTGTAGCCCAATTTCTGACTACGAACGACCGCACGTTTCAGGACGCCGTTGCGCGCAAGTTTTGCGAGGACATCGGTTGCTTGGATGCCGCAAACCACGCAGCCACACTTAAAGATCGAGGCCCAGAATTCAGCGGAGATAAGAACAAAGGCTTCACGATCTCAAACGTCGGATTGAAACGGGGCGCCGCAATCGTAAAAGAGGTAGTTGGCGCAAAATGATCGACGCCTCTCGACTGCTCGCAGGATTGCCAAAAGGGCTTCGAGAGGAGCTTATCGACAGCTACCGCGAGATTGTTCGCAATTTCCTTGAGCACCGGTGGGAGCCGTCCGAATTGAGGGGCGGCTGGTTCGCTGAAGTTGCCTACTCGATTGTGAAGGGCGCGGTTGCTGGCAACTTTCCCGCTAAAGCAAGTAAGCCAAGCAAGATGTTTGATGCGTGTCGGGCTCTCGAAAATACCCCCGCAAATCCGGCATTGATCGGAGATAAGAGCCTGCGTGTGTTCATTCCTCGCGCTTTGATATTTTTGTATGATGTTCGCAACAATCGCGGCGTCGGACATGTCGGAGGCGACGTCAACGCCAACAATATGGACGCATCCGCGGTGGTTGCTTTGGCAAGCTGGGTAATGGCCGAACTCGTGCGTATATTCCATGGCGTTTCTATCAAAGAAGCCCAGGAAACTGTGGACGCGCTAGTTGAGCGAAAAACGCCGCTTATATGGGAGGTCGAAGACGTAAAGCGCGTGCTCGATCATACTATGATGGCAAAGGATCAAGTGCTGGTATTGCTGCACCATAGCGCGGGATGGGTGCAAGCGGCCGATTTGAAAGCATGGGTAGAATATAAGAACCCTACCGACTTCCGAAAGATCGTTCTGCGGGACCTCCATAAATCCAGACTCATTGAATTTGACATGGAAAAAGATCGAGCCCGCATCTCGCCGAAAGGTGTGGCAGACGCCGAGCAAAGGCTTCTCAAGAAATAATCCTGCTATGCCAAAGCAGGAGAGACCGCTACTCCGCCGCCTGCTTCTTTCCCACGGCTTTCGGCTTCCGCGCCAGCACCGGCTTCAGATACCGCCCGGTGTAGCTCTCCTTGACCTTGGCGACGTCCTCGGGCGTGCCGGCGGCTACGATCTCGCCGCCGCCGTCGCCGCCTTCGGGACCGAGGTCGACGATCCAGTCGGCGGTCTTGATGACTTCGAGGTTGTGCTCGATGACGACGACGGTATTGCCCGCGTCGGCCAGCTCGTGCAACACCTCAAGCAGCTTCGCGACGTCGTGGAAGTGCAGGCCCGTCGTCGGCTCATCCAAGATGTAAAGCGTGCGTCCGGTGGCGCGGCGCGATAGTTCCTTCGACAGCTTGATGCGTTGCGCTTCGCCGCCGGAGAGCGTCGTCGCCTGCTGGCCGATGTGGATGTAGCCCAAGCCGACGCGCGCGAGCGTTTCGAGCTTGTCGCGGATCGACGGCACGGCCTTGAAGAAGTCGGCGCCTTCCTCGACCGTCATGTCGAGCACGTCGGCGATGGATTTTTCCTTGAAGGTGACGGCGAGCGTCTCGCGATTGTAGCGCTTGCCCTTGCATTCCTCGCAGGTGACGTAGACGTCGGGCAGGAAGTGCATCTCGATCTTGATGACGCCGTCGCCCTGGCAGACTTCGCAGCGGCCGCCCTTGACGTTGAACGAGAAGCGGCCCGGCTCGTAGCCGCGCGTTTTGGCTTCCGGCAGACCGGCGAACCATTCGCGGATCGGCGTGAAGGCGCCGGTGTACGTCGCCGGGTTCGAGCGCGGCGTGCGGCCGATCGGGCTTTGATCGATGTCGATGATCTTGTCGAAGTGCTCGATGCCGGTGATCTTGTCGTGCTCGCCGGGGTGGTCTTTCGCATTGTTGAGCTTGCGCGCGACGGCCTTGAAGAGCGTGTCGATCAGCAACGTCGACTTGCCGCCGCCCGAGACGCCGGTGATGCAGGTGAACAGGCCGACCGGGACGGACGCCGTGACGTTCTTCAGGTTGTTTTCGCGCGCGCCGACGACGGTGAGCATGCGCTTCGGGTCGGGCGCGCGGCGCGTTTTCGGAATGGGGACGTAGCGGACGCCGGACAGGTATTCGCCGGTGAGGCTCGCCGGGCTGTCCATGATGTCTTGCGGCGTGCCTTCGGCGACGATTTTGCCGCCGTGAATGCCGGCGCCGGGGCCGACGTCGACGACGTAGTCGGCGGTCATGATCGCGTCTTCGTCGTGCTCGACGACGATGACGGTGTTGCCGATGTCGCGCAGGTGCTTCAGGGTTTCGAGCAGGCGGTCGTTGTCGCGCTGATGCAGGCCGATGGAGGGTTCGTCGAGGACGTAGAGCACGCCCGTCAGGCCGGAGCCGATTTGCGAGGCCAAGCGGATGCGCTGCGATTCACCGCCCGACAGCGTGCCGGACGATCGCGAGAGCGTGAGGTATTCGAGGCCGACGTCGTTCAGGAATTTGAGGCGGTCGCGGATTTCCTTCAGGATGCGGGTCGCGATTTCGGTCTGCTGCTTGGTGAAGGTTTTCGGGATTTCGCCGAACCAGACGTTGGCGGCCTTGATCGAGAGGTCGCCGACTTCGCCGATGTGCTTGCCGCCGACTTTGACAGCCAGGGCTTGCGGTTTGAGGCGATAGCCGTGGCAGGCTTCGCACGGGTGCGCGCCCTGATAGCGGGACAGTTCCTCGCGGACCCAATCGCTGTCCGTTTCCTTGAAGCGGCGCTGGATGTTGCCGATGACGCCTTCGAACGGCTTCTCGGTCGTGTAATTGCGGGCGCCGTCCCAGTAGGTGAACGTTACGTCCTCGTCGCCGGAGCCATAGAGGAGCGCGAGCTGGACGTGCTTCGGCAGCTTCTCCCACGGCGTCTTCATCGATATTTTGTAGTGCTTGGCGAGGCTTTCGAGCGTCTGTTCGTAATAGGGTGAGGCGACGCCGGTTTTCGCCCAGGGGTAGATCGCACCCTTTTCGAGGCTGAGCGTTGAGTCGGGCACGACGAGGTCGGGCTCGAAGCGGAGTTCGGAGCCGAGGCCGTCGCAGACCGGGCAGGCGCCAGCAGGCGCGTTGAACGAGAAGAGGCGCGGCTCGATCTCTTCAATGGTGAAGCCAGACACCGGACACGCAAAGCGCGACGAGAACGTGATACGCTCGTGCGTGTCGTTCTTGGATTTGTTGGCGCCTTCGGTTTCGGATTTCGGCAGCGGCTTGTCGACGTATTCGGCGATGGCGAGACCGTCGGAGAGTTTCAATGCCTGCTCGAAGCTGTCCGCGAGGCGGGTGCCGATGTCCTTCTTTACGACGATGCGGTCGATGACGACGTCGATGTCGTGCTTGTATTTCTTGTCGAGCTTCGGCGCGTCGTCGATCTCATAGACGGTGCCGTTGATCTTGACGCGCTGGTAGCCCTTCTTCTGCCACTCGGCGATTTCCTTCTTGTATTCGCCCTTGCGGCCGCGAACGACGGGCGCAAGGAGAAGGAGGCGCGCGCCCTCGGGCAGCGCCAAGACGCGGTCGACCATCTGGCTGACGGTCTGGCTTTCGATGGGAAGTCCCGTCGCGGGAGAATAGGGAACGCCGACGCGGGCAAAAAGCAGACGGAGATAGTCGTAGATCTCCGTCACCGTGCCGACGGTCGAGCGCGGGTTCTTCGACGTCGTTTTCTGCTCGATCGAGATGGCGGGCGACAGGCCGTCGATGTGATCGACGTCCGGCTTCTGCATCATCTCCAAGAACTGGCGGGCGTAGGCCGACAAGCTCTCGACATAGCGGCGCTGGCCCTCGGCGTAGATCGTATCGAAGGCGAGCGAAGATTTGCCGGATCCCGAAAGTCCCGTGAACACCACGAGGGCGTCGCGCGGGATTTCGAGGTCGACGTTTTTCAGATTGTGCTCACGCGCTCCCCGGACGTGGATCGTCTTCATCAGGGAGGCGGATGTGGGGGATGCAGGTTTTATCGATTTGGCCATGAGAACCGTCTAGCCGAGACGCCGCCCGGCTGGCAATGCAACCGGACGGCGCGGATGCAATATGGGCGTGGAGGACGGGGTACGCCAGGGGCGGGGCGAAGCCGGACGCGTGTCAGGTTGCCCCAGAACCATCCTCCGGCGGCGGAGTGTCCAGCGCGGCGATCATGGCGGCGGCGGTCTCGCGGGAACCCTGGACGACTTCGGATGCTCCGTATTGCTTGAGATAGGTCTCCTCGGCGTCCGAATGGGCGCGGGCGACGATCTTCAGGCCGGGATTGGCGGCGCGGGCCTGGGCGACGATCTGGCCGGCTTCGAAGCAGTCGGGGATGGCGACGATCAACGTGCGGGCGGCCTTGAGATTGGCGGCGGCGATGGCCGTCACGGCATTGGCAGCTACGGCGTCAATCCCGCGCGTCTTGAGCCTGTCGGCGGTTTCATCGCGGTCATCCATGACGAACAACGGGGCGCCGCGCGCGATCAGGCTTTCGCCGATGAGGCCTCCGACCCGGCCATAGCCGACAAGCACCGTGTGACCGGTCTTTTTCGTCACCCTCGCGGGTTCCGGGCGCGGCTTGGCGGGGACTCCGCCCGGTGATCCAGGTTCGGGGCCTGTGAGTTGGGGGCCGGCCGCAGGGTCGGCTTCCGCGCCATATCGTTCCACCAGAATGAACAGGAGCGGGTTGATCATGATCGAAAGCAGCGCACCCGCGAGAATGAGTTCGCGGCCTTCGATGGGCAGCAGTTTCAGCGTGACGCCGAGGCCCGCCAGGATGAAGGAAAATTCGCCGATCTGGGCGAGGCTGGCGGCAATCAGCAGCGCGGTTCGCATCGGGTGGCCGAATGCGAGCACGATCAGCCACGCGGCAACCGATTTGCCGAGTATGATGATGGCGACGACGGCCAGAACGCGCAGCGGGCTTTCGACGAGGATGTACGGATAGAAGAGCATTCCGACCGAGACGAAGAACAGGACGGCGAAAGCGTCTCGCAGCGGCAGCGTTTCGTTGGCGGCGCGTTGGCTCAATTCTGATTCACTCAGGATCATGCCTGCGAAGAAAGCGCCGAGCGCGAGCGATACGCCGAAGAGCTTGGCCGCGGCGAAGGCGACGCCGAGCGCGATGGTCAGCACTCCAAGGCGGAACAATTCGCGCGAGCCGGTGTGGGCGATGTGATGCAGGATCGCCGGAATGAGCTTGCGGCCTCCGATCAGCATGACGGCGAAGAATGCGACCACCTTCAGGAGTGTGATCGCAAGTGTAGCGGCGATGTCTCCTCCTGACTGCGCAGCCGCGGCGCTTCCTGCGCTCTCCTCGGTGAGCAGCGGCGCGATGGCCGGTAGGATGACGAGCGTCATGACCATGACGAGGTCTTCGACGATGAGCCAGCCGACGGCGATGCGTCCCTGGTCCGATTTGACGAGGTGGCGCTCTTGCAGGGCGCGGAGAAGCACCACCGTGCTCGCGACCGAGAGCGCTAAGCCGAAGACGAGGCCCGCACCCATCGACCAGCCGAATATATGCGCGAGGCCGAGACCCATCGCTGTCGCAACGGCGATCTGCACGAGGGCGCCCGGTACCGCGATCGCGCGAACGGACAACAGGTCCGACATGGAGAAGTGAAGGCCGACGCCGAACATCAGTAGAATAATGCCGATTTCGGCGAGTTCGTTCGCGAGCCCTTGGTCAGCGACGAAGCCCGGCGTGAAAGGGCCGACAGCGACGCCTGCAAGCAAATAGCCGACGATGGGTGAGATGCGAAATCTTTGGGCGAGCGTGCCAAAGACGAAGGCCAGCGACAGGCCGACCACGATCGTAGCGATAAGCGGTGTGTCGTGCGCCATTCCCGATGCGGCCCCTCCAATGACCGCGAAGGCAGTTTGACCGGGGGAAGGCAGCACAATCAAGGCGAATATGCCGTTTGCTTCCGTGCTTTAGGGCGGGGCCGAGAGTGTCGGTCGAGGCGCCACCATCGCCGTCGTTCGGTGGAGGTTGGTATCCAAGACCGACGTCGCGAAAAAAATGTCGGCGAGCAGCCATGGACGGGCGTGGCTTCACGATCCTAAAGGCGGGAGAGATTTGTTGCGCTGCAAAAGCTTTTTTGCGTGACCTTGCGGGCATTTCACTAATGACCGCCGGGAAAAGTCGGTATATAGGCGGCCACTTTTGCTGACCTGAGGAATTTTGCAATGTCTCGCATCCGTTCGCTGAGCTTCGCCGCCGTTTTCTTTGTCGTTGGTCCTGCTCTAGCCGATGACGCCATCGTCAAGGTCCCGGCGACACCGGCTCCGACAGCCGGGCCGACGATGTCGGCGGCACAGGCCTTTTGCGGCGATGCGCCTGCAAAGGCTGAAGAGTTGATCGAACGCTACTCGTCGAAGGCCGGGCTGCAGAAAGTGTACGAAAGCGCCCAGTACATTGCGTATTCGGACGATCCGAAAAACGCGACGATCATGTACACGTTCACGACCAAGAAAAATCCGGCCCATCCGGCGGCCATATGCCGGAAGGTAGAACGCAAGGGAGATAACCTGACGATTGCGATGAAAGTCATCTGCGACGGCGCCGCGGAGGAGTGCGCCAAGTTGCAGAACGATTTCAATGTGATGAACGCCCAGATGCAAGCTCAGGTCGATCAGCAGATCGCCAGTCAGAAGAAGTAGGCGCGCGGCGGTTCCGATTCTGGCTCGAGCTATTTCAGCCGGGCCAGCCAAATGCTGTGGCCGCCTGTGTTCGGGTCATCGAAGACGTGGGCGACGACATCGAAGCCGTTCTCGTCGAGCAAGGCGCGATATTCATGCGGGGCCAAGCTCGCATGATAGAGAGGTTCGCCTGCGTAGGTGCCTATCGCCACGCCGTCGCTGTCCCCGCTGGTGAACATGAGCGCGGCGTTCGATGCCGCATGGTCGCGAAAAATCGTAAACATGCGGCGCTGATCAACCCGGCGTAGATGGAAAAAGCTATCCCATGCTATGAGGCCGTTGAACTTCCGGCCGATGGATAATGTGCGCATGTCCGCGACGCCCCAGGCGTCGTTGGGAAAATGGCTTTTGCAGAGCGCGATCATCGCCGGCGAAGAGTCGATTCCGTGCAGCCGGTATCCCGCTCGAATGAAGAAGCCCGCAATCGGTTCTCCGGAGCCGCAGCCGATATCCAGAATGGCGCCGCCGGGCGGCACTAGTTCCAAAAATCGGTTTAGCCACGGCGCCTCGAATAAACTCCGCGATCGCTCCCGGTTCCAGGTTTTGGCGTGCCGATCATAGAGATTGACGATCCGGTCGGCGGCGTCGGACGTCATGGCATTAGCGTTCTTTTTTTGCCCTTGGCGACGCAGCTTCTCGGAGCCGGTCGCCAACGGCATTCGTTTATTTCGACATTGCGGCTTGCAGATTTTCGTCGATCTTGTCGAGGAAGCCGGTCGTCGAGAGCCATTTCTGGTTCGGGCCGACGAGGAGCGCCAGATCCTTCGTCATGTATCCGGCTTCGACGGTTGCGACGCAGACCCTTTCGAGCGTCTTGCAGAACTTGAGCAGAGCATCATTTCCGTCGAGCTTGGCGCGATGGCCGAGGCCGCCCGTCCAGGCGTAGATCGACGCGATCGAGTTGGTCGAAGTTTCCTTGCCTTTTTCGTGTTCGCGGTAATGTCGCGTGACGGTGCCGTGCGCGGCTTCGGCTTCCACAGTCTTGCCGTCGGGCGTCATCAGCACGCTCGTCATCAGGCCGAGCGAGCCGAAGCCCTGGGCAACCGTATCGGACTGCACGTCGCCATCGTAGTTCTTGAGTGCCCAGACATAGCCGCCCGACCACTTGAGTGCGCTCGCGACCATGTCGTCGATGAGACGGTGCTCGTACCAGAGCTTGCGCTTTGCGAATTCTTCCTTGAACTCGGCATCGAAGATTTCCTGGAAGATGTCCTTGAAGCGGCCGTCGTAGGCTTTCAGGATCGTATTTTTCGTCGACAGGTAAACCGGATAGTTGCGGGCGATGCCGTAGTTGAATGAGGCGCGGGCAAAATCGCGGATCGAGTCATCGAGATTGTACATCGAGAGCGAGACCCCGGCGCTCGGCGCCTTGAAGACTTCCTTCTCGATCACGGTGCCGTCTTCGCCGACGAACTTGATCGTCAGCACGCCCTTGCCGGGGAATCTGAAATCGGTCGCTTTATACTGATCGCCGAAGGCATGGCGGCCGACGATGATTGGAAGCGTCCAGCCGGGGACAAGGCGGGGCACGTTCTTGCAGATGATGGGTTCGCGGAAGATGACGCCGCCGAGGATATTGCGGATCGTGCCGTTCGGGCTTTTCCACATTTCCTTTAAATTGAATTCTTTGACGCGCGCTTCGTCGGGCGTGATCGTCGCGCACTTGATGCCGACACCGTGCTTCTTGATCGCGTTGCCGGCGTCGATCGTCACCTGGTCGCTGGTCTTGTCGCGGTTTTCGACGCTCAAATCATAATATTCGAGATCGATGTCGAGGTAGGGGTGGATGAGTTTGTCCTTGATCAGCTTCCAGATGATGCGGGTCATCTCGTCGCCGTCGAGTTCAACGACGGTGCCTTCAACTTTGATTTTTTGCATGGGATGTCTCGCGGGACGATATGGGACGGCAGATCATGTTCCGTGACGCCGGAGTTCCGAACCTAACGGCCAAGAACGCACTTGCGAAGAGAACCTTCGACGTAGTGGTGCGGCAGATTGGAGAACGTTTCAAGTCTTGCCGTTGCGACGCACAGGAGCTAGGCAGGCCGCGTACATTTTTTTGGCAGCGGAGCCTTTCCTGGCCTTTGCCAACGGCTACTGAGAGGGCGTGGCCCTTGAAACACGGCCGCGCCGAAAGCAACAATCGGGACCGGCGGCATTTCATTAAGTCTTCGGAGTGAGCGGCGCGGCGTGGGCCTTGACGCGTTCTGGAGATTGACACCCTGTCGTTCCCGAACGAATAGGCGGAGGTCCAGCGCTCATCTTGCGGCGACACTTCTGCAACTTCGGCCCTGACGCCCGACCTGGAGGCACGATTGAACGTCGAGACAGATGCCGCGCAGAGCGGAGCGGCACTGGAGATCCGAATTGATAGCGGAGAGCCTGTGCTCGGTCCGCGGCAGACGTGCGTCGCGAAGGTCGTTCATGCTTGCCACTCGGCGTCGATCGATCAAGGCCTAGAGGCGCTGGCCATTCCGGGTTTGACGCGAGAGACGCTTGAGCCCGTGCTGCAGTATTGCGCCAGCCTCAAATGCATTGCCGATAGCGTTACGTGTCCTGCATGCAAGCGGCGCACCGAGGTGCAGGGGATCGAGACGCTCGATCAGTTTATTCTCAGCAAGAAGGAAGTGATCGTCGGCGACGGGCGTGTCCGCCTCAGGGGCGAAGGGATCGAAACGGTCACGACACCTTGCCTCGAAACGCTCGCCAAGCAGTGGTCCGGCGAGAACTATTGGTTCTGGGCGCGGCGCGTCATCCGCAAGCTGCGGCATGGGCTGCGGCGGGCGAATATGCGCGGCGAGCCAGTGGCCGGTGAAGGGGAAACGCCATCGGTCATCCTCGTGGAACCGCAACTCGCAGACAATATCGGCATGGTGGCGCGGGCGTGCGCGAATTTCGGTCTCGACGATCTCCGGCTCGTCAATCCGCGTGACGGGTGGCCGAACGAGAAAGCGCGAATAGCGGCCTCAGGCGCGAACTATATCATCGATGATGCGCAGGCGTTCGGATCTCTCGAGGAGAGCATTTCCGACCTCAATTGGATCGCCGCGACGACTGCCCGGCAGCGCGACCTGCGCAAGCCGGTCCTGACCCCTGAGCAGGCGATCGCGGAAATACGGACACGGATCGGCCAGGGCGAGCGCTGCGGGGTGCTATTTGGGCGCGAGCGAAACGGCCTCGAAACGAATGAGGTCGCCTACGCAGACGCTTTAATCATGATCCCCGTCAATTCCCGCTTCGCCTCTCTTAACCTTGCACAGGCGGTGCTGCTAACGGGTTACGAATGGATGCGCGGAGATTCGGGGCGGAGCCTCGGACGTGTGACAACCTATGAGAAGCCGCTGACCGAGGGCCTCTATATGGGCCGGGACAGGCCGGCAAACAAAGAGGAACTCATTGGTCTATTTGAACATTTAGAGCGTGAGCTGGAGACGAATGGTTTTTTCAATCCGGCGCACCGGAAAAATGTAGTGTCGCAAAATCTTCGCACGCTCTTGACCAGAATGAATGCGACGGAGCAGGAAGTCCGCACCCTGCGTGGCATAGTTGCAACGCTTTCACAGGGCAAAGGGAAGGCCCAAAAAGGTGGAGTATAAACGCCTTCATATGGCCAAGTTTTGGGCCGAGCGATGCCAAGTGGATGGGCATACTGGCGATATGCAACGCGGCTGGCACGATGGGCCACGCCCGTACAGACTTCGTTTTCGAAATAGATAAAAAAACACAGAGGCTCAACTGGAGATGTTGATGAACACGAGGGCGGGGGTTGTGTTGGCGAGCGTTATGGCGCTGACGCTGTGGGGCACCGCGAGGCCTGCCAGTTCGCAGGAACTCAGTGAGCATGCCGTAAGATCGTTCATGGAATACGCTTGGTCTTTGACCCCGCAGCAGTTCTCGAAGCCGGACGGTTCGGTCATCGTCATCGATAGAACCAAGAAAGCCGAAATCGAAGTGCCGCTCGACGTGGCGCGCAGGGTCATCATGGCGGGCCGGCTATCGGCTCATGCGCAGATTTGCGATCTTCGTGACGAGCAGGTCCAGAACCACCGGGCGCTGATGCGCCGGGAAGAAGCACTGAAAAAGTGGTCGCAGCAGCAGCTCGTTTATATCAGTCAGTTGCACCTGACGACGGTCATGCTGATGACCGGCCGCATCCGCCTGGTCGAGCAGCAAGGCGATAAACAGGTCGTCGTCGACGAAAAGAAAGAGCCGGCGCAGAGCTGCACCGAAGAGCAGAAGAATAAGGTTAAGGAACTGGTTACGGCTTATGTCGCGGGCAGCCCGCCCCCGAATTTCGCGCAGGCTGCACCTCCAGTGCCGGCCGGAGCCCCGGTTTCTACGGGTTCGACCTCGGTCAGCGAGACGACGATCCAGAAGAAATAGCCCCTGGAAGGCCGTTGACGCGGCCGTCCGACATCGCTATCAACCACGCTTCTCACGCGGGCCGTTCTGGCCCGCGTTTGATTTTTGCGCACCCGTGGCGGGACTGTCGAAGGTCCATGCCTGTCAGGCCTCGAAAGAGGGCAAAGGAGGGGGCGCTCCACGGTTCCGGCTTTTCAGGCCGGGCCATAGCTCATGGAGTGCTAGAAGATGACCAAGCGCATTCGCGCCAAGCATAAGATCGACCGCCGTCTCGGCGAGAACATCTGGGGCCGCCCGAAGAGCCCGCTCAACCGTCGCGAGAGCCGTCCCGGCCAGCACGGCGAGCGCCGCCAGGGCAAGCTCTCCGACTTCGGTCAGCAGCTCAAGGCCAAGCAGAAGCTCAAAGGCTATTACGCATCGATCTCCGAGCGCCAGTTCCGCGCCGCTTACGACGAAGCTTCGCGCCTCAAGGGCTCGACGTCTGAGCATCTGATCGGCCTCCTGGAGCGCCGGATCGACGCGCTCGTCTATCGCGCCAAGTTCGTGCCGACCGTGTTCGCCGCGCGCCAGTTCGTCAGCCACGGTCACGTGACGGTCAACGGCAAGCGCGTAACCGTGCCGAGCTATCGCCTGAAGGTCGGCGACGTCATCGAAGTTCGCGAAAAGGCGAAGCAGCTTGCGCTCGTTCTTGAAGCGATCAAGAGCGCCGAGCGTGACGTTCCGGACTACGTCAACGTCGACCACAACAAGATGACGGCCTCGCTGACGCGCGTTCCGGCGCTTTCGGATGTGCCGTATCCGGTCCAGATGGAACCGAACCTCGTGGTCGAATTCTACTCGCGTTAATCGCTCACGCTGGCTGTTCCGCGCAAGCGCGCGGGCCAGCTCCGCTGGGGCGGCGCTCGCGCCGTCGCCCGGTCGGGCTCTCGGCGTTTCGGCCGAAGTGGTTTTAGTTTGGAAAAGGCTGCCGTCGAGGCGGCCTTTTTTGTTTGGGCGGACGTGTTGATGTCTCGCGTGCGCCACTCCGGCCGACAAGAGGTCGACCGGGCGCACTCCGACGGGGCGCGGCTTGCCGCGGGCTGCGCTTGCAGCCACGGCCTACGGCCGAAGTGGTTTCAGTTAGGCTGCTCGTCTGCGGCGGGGTTTCGCGGAGGCGATGGCGATGCCGGGGTTCGGAGAGATGGCCGGGCCGCCGCCATCGCGGTGTTTTCGGCGCCGTCCGGCGGGTGGCTCGGCGTTGGCCCAGGCGTAGGCGAGCATCGTCATCAGCGCGGACGCCGCGAAGAAATAGACGCCAGGTAGCACGCGCGCTTCCGTATACCCTGACGAATTCACGTAGAAGATCATCAGCGCCAGCACCATGACGTCGGTCATCGAATAGCGGCCGATCCATTCCATCGTCGCGAACGATCTCCGGCGAAAGTCGGGAGGCATGTCGTGGGCGGTGATGAGCGTCAGCAGGTAAAAGAGTTTCAAGAATGGGAAGAACACCGACACCGCGAAGACCACGGCGCCGAGAAAGTATTCCTGGTTCTCCGACAGCGCATACATGATCGACAGGATCGAATGCTCGTTCGTCCAAACGTAAACGGTCGTGAAGCGGATTGACGGCAGGATGATGCCGAGGGCGAAGAACACCGTCGCGAGAATGATCAGGAAACTTAGCGCGAAATTGTGCCAAGCGGGCGGGGTTTTCCTCTCTCCGACATCGGGCTGCGGCAGCACCGGGACAAGCTCGGGCGCGGCGGCCATGCCGTCGGTCCGGATCCAGGCATAGGCGAGGATCATCAGGATGACGGCGGCGGTGAAGAAGTAGACGCCGTTGAGGCTCGACGCATCGTAGACGCCTTGGCTCTTGATGAAGAAGATCGTGAGCGCGAGGACCAGGACGTCATGCATCGACCATTTGCCGAGCCATTCGAGCGCTCGCAAGCGACCATGGTGGCGGACGATCTCGGCGGGCGGCAAGGTCGAGACGAGCAGCAGATAGAGAAGCTTCGTGATGGGCAGCAAAATCGAGAATACGAGCACGATCAGCCCGAGAAACGTCTGGCCGTCGCGCAGCAGCACGCCGACGGTCGAGATCAGGGAGTGCTCGGTCGTCCAAATGCCAAAGCTCGTGAGCTTCAGGATCGGCAGGGTGATGCCGAGCGCGAGGCAGACGCTGGCGGTCAGGATCGTCAGCGAAAGAAAGAAGCGCCTGCCGCTCATCCACATGACCTGCACTCTCTTCGGCTCCTTTCGCGGCGGCGCGGGTGTCGAGATCAATCGAGGCATCACCCGCGTAGGGCAAAATTGAGACATACGGGGTCAAGTCGTGCGCACATTCCGCGGCTACGCATGGGCATGCAGAACAGGTGAGATCATGACCGATAACAACGATGTCCGCGACCCCGCAAAATTTGGTTCCGAGGGCCGGCCGCGCGCACGCGGTCTCGGTCTGCCGATGCCCGGCGTGACCGGGCCTTTGAACGCGATCACCGACGTCGGCGGCGTCACCGTCGGGTTCACGACATTGCGCCAAGATGGCGGCCCCATTCATACCGGCGTCACCGCGATCCTGCCGCGCGCGCCGAAAGATCTCGCGCATCCCGTTTGGTCCGGCGTTTTCTCGATGAACGGTAACGGCGAGATGACAGGCGCGCATTGGATCCGCGACGCGGGCTGGTTCACGGGGCCCATCACGATCACCAATACGTTCTCGGTCGGGGTCGCGCATCACGCGACGCTAAAGTGGATGGCGAAGCGATTTTCCGCGCTCGGCGAAGATCTCTGGGCGTTGCCGGTGGCGGCAGAGACCTATGACGGCTTTCTGAACGACATCGGCGGGTTTCACATTACGGAGGGCCACGTGATGGCGGCCATCGACGGCGCGCACCCGGGGCCGGTGGCGGAGGGTTGCGTCGGCGGCGGGACGGGGATGATCGCTTACGAGTTCAAAGGCGGGACGGGAACGGCGTCACGCCTCGCGAAGACGCGGCTCGGCGAACATACGATTGGCGTGCTGGTGCAAGCGAACCACGGCATCAAGCCGTGGCTGACGGTGTGCGGGAAGCCGGTCGGCGATTTGCTGCCGGGGAAACGAGTTTATTCGATGGAGCGCGGCTCGATCATCGTCATCGTCGCGACGGATGCGCCGCTGCTGCCGGGGCAGCTCGAACGGCTGGCGCGGCGGGCATCAATCGGCATCGGGCGTGGTGGAACGCCGTCGGGCAATAGCTCGGGCGATATCTTCATGGCGTTTTCGACGGCGAACGATCCGGGAGAATTGCCGGAGCCGCCCGCATTGACCTTCACTGCGGTCAGCAACGACGATCTCGACGCGATCTATCTCGCGGTCGTCGAGAGCGTCGAAGAAGCGGTGGTGAATGCGATGCTTGCCGCCGAGACGACGACAGGCAAGCACGGGCGCGTCGTCGAGGCCATCGATACGGCGAAACTGAAGGCGCTCGTGCTCGGATGAGTTCGGACAAAAGCTTTGCCGATTTGCGATATGATCAAGCCTTCTTCGATTTGATCACCGGCAGCTATGCGCGGTTGCTCGGGGCGCCTCTGGTACCCGTGGGCGCAATCCCGGATTGGCTTTACGACGAGGCGCCGTTCGCAGTCGTCGCGCACAATACCGACGCGGACCCGCGGTTCGTTTATGCGAACCGGTGTGCGCAGGCGTGCTTCGAATATCCGTGGGACGAGTTCGTCTCGTTGCCGTCGCGGCTTTCAGCGGAAGCTCCAAACCGCGAAGAGCGCGCGCGCATTCTAGAGGCCGTTTCGCGCGATGGCTTCGTGCGAGGTTATCGCGGCATTCGCATTTCGAAATCCGGGCGGCGGTTCTGGATCGACGACGGAATCGTATGGCAGTTGATCGACGCCGACGGTGTGAATCGGGGGCAAGCCGCGACGTTCTCGTCGTGGACGGACATTTAGGGACGAGCGCAAGGAACATCGTTCACCTCGTGACGTTCACCCGACTGTCAGCCATCCGTCAGCATTCGGCCTTGACGACACCTTATGCGTCACGGAATGAACCACGGATCGTTATCGATGAGGGGAAATCACATGAGCGACGCTCCGTCTCTGCTCAATCTTTCGCACCCGGCGCATCCGGTGAACCGAACGCTTTCGGTGATCAAGCTGCTGGTGCTCGCCGTTTCGGTCGCGGCTGCCATTCCGACGGCGCGCAATTTATATTTCTCCTACAAGAACGACGTACCGTTCAGTCAAGTCGATCATCGCCTGGCGCAGGCGGCGCTGCTGGAAAAGAATTTCGACTGCAAGATCGCCTATCGTTCGCTGTCGGCGCAGGGCAGTGCGATGGTCGAGGTCGGATCGTGCTCGAAAACCGGGGACATTTCGATCCGGGTTAAAAGTCCCGATGGGCAAGTGAACTACGAGTGGATCGCGTTCGATCAGTTGCCGAAGCCGATTTCGAAAACGGCGAGCTTGTTTGATCTCGTTATTTCGCGCGCATTGGCGGATGAGGCGGTGAAGGGCGATAAACCTTTCGACGTCGCGCAGGATGCAACCGTGCTTTGTCAGAGCAAGTCGGGCGATAACATCATTCGCGTCGTGCAATCCGGCGGACAATGCACGCGCGAAACGGTTTCGATTTTTCGCGGGTCTGTCGAGAAGAGCGAAGCCGTGGCCTGCAACACGGCATGTCCAATCAGATAATTTTTGTTCGGCGCGTGCGACTCTCCTCCGGGGCGCCGGCCGCACGCGCGAGCCTGTTGCTGCGGCGGCGACGCCAAATGGTGTGGCTCACCATTCGTCTTTTTGGGGAAGTCCGTCGGTGATGTCGTAGTAGTCGGACTTCGACGCGACGAAGATGTGTTCGCCGATTTTGAGGCCGGTCGGTTTGTCGAGCGTTCCGGCCGTTATGTAGATGTCGTCGCTGCCGTCCTGTTTCCAGAACAGATTGCTGCCGCAGCGTGAGCAGAAACCGCGGCGTCCGGCTTCGGACGATTGAAACCAGCGCAACGTTTCGTCATTGATTATTTTCAAACGATCGGCGGCGCAACGCGTCATCGCCGCGAAGTTTCCGCTCGTCTTTGCGCACTGCGAGCAATGGCATGCGAGGATCGGTTCGAGGTCGCCGCGAATTTCAAAGCTGACGCCTTTGCAGAGGCAGCTGCCGGTGGTTTGAACGGACATCAGTGAACTTCTTCCTATCGGTTTGGTGCGGTGCGACTGCCTTTTTGCAGAAGCATATTGTGAGAGCGCGACGCAGCCTGGCGATAATTGTGATCGCCTCCTCTTTGATGACGACTTGACGACACGGGATTTGAAGCACACATTTCCATATGTGACGATGCCGTTGTCGCTAGCTGTTCCGGTAAGTGCGTCTCGGCCGAGGGGTCGATGAGCTGCGGAATGGAGACGCGGACCGCATTGGTTCACGTGGCGTGTTAGGTCCGTGGGCCGGAGTGGTGTTCGGCAGGCGTGACGATGAAACAGATCGAGGAGAGGAGATGACTCCACCGGGTTATCAGACAGGACCTCGGGACGTGTTCACGAGGTCAGCAGCTTGACGAGCGCTCTCGAGAATTTGGCCGCGCTCAGCCTTGCTGTCCTAAACACAATTTGGATCTATCGCACGAGGGAGGCGGTCCGTGTGGTCGCCAGAGCCTCGCTTTCAAAGGCCCGGTTTTAGTCTGGGCATACCATCGAAGGTCACAATAACCCCGCGCGGATCCGAGGATCCGGCGGGGTTTATTTTTTGATGGATTCTTTTATGGCGCTTCAGCTATTGCTTCGCGAAGCTGGATGGAAGCGACGGCTTTTTTAGTATCGTTGAATCTGCAATGTTCTCAGCGTGCCGGTTGGTATTCGCTGACCGTCCATAAATTGCCTTCGGGATCTTCGAGATCGAACCCCATCACCCCACCGGGAAATGCTGGCGAACTTGTCCGTCGAAGCGGGCGGATAAGCTTTGCGTCCGCATTCAATGCGAGGCGATAATAATTTTCAACGGCTTCTACGCTTTCGGCGACGAGGCAAATGCATGTCTTGCCGATCCTCGCCCATGGCCCTTCGGTCGGGATCGCAGAGACGAAAATCATTCCGTTCCGCCAAGCCAGCTCCGCGAAGGCGATTTTGCCGTCCGGGCCATCATAGGAGGCGATAACGCGGAAGCCGAGCGCGGCGACGAGCCAATCGATCGCCGGTTCGAGATCGGCGTAATAGGCTCCCGGAACTAGTGCAGGTCCATCAGTCGGAGAGTTCATCTTCAGCTCATACGAAAAATGGGACGCTGCTGCCGCGTCTACGCTTCAATCCTTGTGATTGGTGATCGCGACGAAGGTGTCGTCGTTCTGGCAGCGGCGCTCGTGCATCAGGAAGTCATAGTAGCCGCAGCGGCCGGAGCCGGGATAATCGCGGCACGTGTGGGGGCGGGCTTTGTAGATCGTGCAGCGGCGCTCTTTCGTATCGAAGAACTGGCAAATGCGGCCGTAGTGCTTATCGCTCTTGCGGCGCATGATGTATTTGTGGCCGTGAGCCTCGCGCGTGAAGCGCTTCTTCGCCGTCTCGTATTTCAGGCTGAAATGCTTGGCGAGGCGTTCGACGTCGCGCTTGTTCAGCGCAATGACGGGATACGAGCAGCAGTATCCTGGGCAATTCAAGCAATTGTACTGTTGAGCCATCTGAGGCTTTGGTGCTCCCCGCGCGTGCGTACTGTCGTTCGATAACGGCCATAGATGATGGGGCACGGCAGTCAAGAAGACATTCTTGGCGCGGCAACACGAGATGGGCCAGCAGGCGAACGAAGCTTCAGCGATGTCACTGCAACGCATCGACCTTTCTCATTGCTCTTGCGGGGGGCGGCTCGTCAATCTATATAAGAACAATTAGGGAACATTCATCCCGAGGGCTGCTGTTTGCGATCGATCAGAAAGATCGTGGACAACGGCAAATGAAGGAAGAAGGCGGGACCTCGACTCTTTAAGGTCGAGACGAGATTCCGCTCTGCCTGAGTGGTATGTTGATGCAACTTATGGCGCCGGCCGGTGAATACGGCGCCAGTTTTGCGAGGGATGCCTAGCGTCCGTCGCGTTCAGTCAAGGAGACGAGCGAAATGGCAGGATCGGTCAACAAGGTCATTCTGGTCGGCAATGTCGGCAAGGATCCGGAGATCCGCCGAACGCAGGATGGCCGCCCGATTGCGAACCTCAGCATCGCGACGAGCGATACGTGGCGCGACAAGGCGACGGGAGAGCGTAAGGAAAAGACCGAGTGGCACCGCGTCGTCGTGTTCAGCGAGCCGCTGTGCAAGATCATCGAGCAGTACATCAAGAAGGGCGCGAAGCTCTACATCGAGGGCGCGCTGCAGACGCGCAAATGGACCGATCAGAGCGGTGCTGAAAAGTATTCGACCGAAGTCGTCATTCAGGGCTTCAACGGCACGCTGACGATGCTCGACGGTGCGGGCGGCGGACGCGGCGCATCAGGCGGGATGCAGGAGAGCGGTCCGGACTATGCGTCCGATGGCGGTTTCGGTTCAGGTTCGAGTTCGGGTGGCGAGACGCGGCGTGTCGCCAAGAGCGGCGGTTCGAAGGGCAACTTCGACAAAGCGATCGACGACGAGATACCTTTCTAATTGTGCGAGGCGACTCGCGTTCCGCGAGCCGGCCGCCACGCACGGGCGTGTCGACACGGCGGAGCGTTCCCAAAGTCGTCATCCTCGGCTTTATGCCGAGGATCGATGGCGCGACCGGTTCCGGCTTGGGCGGTATCGCCAGCGCTCCGCGTGACTAATGCGCGGAGTTGCCCGCACCGAGAAGCGCCGACGAGCTCTTGTTGGCCTGGAAAGCCTTCTCCGATTGCACTTCGATGAACAGGTGCCGCACTTCCGGGTAGCGCGATTTGATCGCCTGTTGCAGCCGTCCGGTCACGTCTTCGACCGTCCTGGCGCTGACCCAATCCTCGAAGTCGACGCTCGCCGTCACGAGCACGTCTTGCGGGCCGAGGTGCATGGTGCGGATCTCGTTGATAGCGCGGATTGGTTTGTCGGCTCCGGCTTCGAGAGCGATGATTTCGCGAAGGCCGCTCTGAACTGCGGGCGATGCCGACTCGCCGACGATCAGCGAGCGGATCTCGCTCGACATGAAAATGGCGACGAAACCCAACACGCAGCCAATCAGGATCGAGGCAATGCCGTCCGCCTGCTCGTATCCGCCGAAATCCGCGACCATCGTTCCGATCAGCGCAATTGTGAGCCCGAGCATGGCGGCGGTGTCTTCCAACACAATCGCGAACAGCGAGGGGTCCTTCGATGCGCGGAGCGCCGCGACGAAACCCAGCCCGGACGGTCGCCGCCGTTTGTTGAACTCGCCGATCGCTTTTAGGGTCGAATAGCCTTCGAGTGCCATCGCAATGACGAGGACCACATAGACCACATAAACGTCGTGAAGCGGGTGGGGATCGAGGATTTTCTCGATGCCCTCATAGATCGCGACGCCGGCGCCGAGCGCGAACAGAACCATCGCGACGATGAAGCTCCAGAAATAGATCTCCTTGCCGTGACCGAACGGATGCTGGGCGTCGGCTGGTCGCGCGGCGCGGCTGATGCCGAAGAGCAGGAGCAACTGGTTCGACGTATCGACGAGCGAATGGATCGCTTCCGACAGCATGGCCGAGGACTGTGTCCAAGCCGCTGCCATGAACTTCGCGACGGCGATGCCGAGATTGCACGCGAACGCGATAAAAATTACGGATTTGGATCCGCCGGTTTCCACGTTTTCGATCCCCCTCTGTCACGGCTGTTTATCCGTAACCGAAACGCGGGGAGTCCGTCCACCGGCCATGCGTCCGGGACGGCCGAAGAAGCCCCTTAATTGGTTGCCTTGTCCGGGCGGTAGCGGGCGGCTTGCGATTGCGTCCGCCGCCACGGCGGCAGCGGGGGGAAGTGGTCGGTTGCTTCAAAGTATCGGCTTATCATCAGATGACCCGCGAGCACCATGGCTGCGCCGACGACGACGTCGATGACATAGTGCGATCCGATGGGTACGCAAGAAACCAGCATCAAGAGATTGAGCGGAACGAAGAGCCAGCGAAGGTACGGAACGGCCAACCAGCCGAAGGCAAAGAGAAGAGCGACCACCGCGTGATAGCTTGGGAACGTCACGAGACCCGCGAAATGGAACTCGTTCGATCCGCTGCGTAAGGCGTTCGTGATCGAAGGTGCGATCCAAGCGGCCGGAACTTTCACAGCCGGAAAATCGACAGCGGTAAAATGAAAGTACGCGTAGGGACCGATTGCCGGCGCGACAAGGAAGACCATCAGGGTGGCGGAGAGCGCCACCGTCGAGATCGTCAAGATACAGCGAAGGCGCTGGGGATGCGCGAAAGCCAGCGCGGGAATAATCACAAAGGGCTGCCAGTTGATGCTCGCGTAGGCGTGGCACAAGGCATTCGTCAAAGCGGGGTGGTCGCGGAACCAGAAGGCGAGAGCGGGCCAGTCGAATCCCATGGCGCGATCTACCGCAACGAGCATGCTATCCTGATAGGGGAATGCCGCGGATGCGAGGATGGATTCAAGGGGTAGTGCGACGACGACGGTTGCGTTGAAGAGAGCGGCAGCCTCAAATGCCAAAGCCGTGCGGTGCCACTGTGCGCGCCCAAAGAGAATGGATACGCCAAGAAATGTGGCGATAGCCGTGATCATCTGGATGACTGCGGCCCAGGACGTGACCCCGAAGCTGGTCGTGGCGCATAGCACCGCAAGCGCGACGGCGCCGATTGCGATGACGGTCCAGGCCGGGCGCATGGCGCGGTGCCAGGCATCTCGCAATATGGCGAGCGTTTTTCGGATTGTTTCTTCGGACGTCGATGCTTCCGGAACTTCGCGAAAGGATATGCTCATGGATCCAGCTCAAGCCCACGGGCGGTATACGGACTAAAGACCAAAATTGGGTTAAAAACCGAGAAACAGCACGAACGAAGAAGCCGCGCCGTTGGGGCGCGTAGCGCTCGGGATGGCAAAAGGCCCGGAAAATCCGGGCCTCGGTCGCGCGATGATGGGGCTATACGGGCCGCCTATTTGAGCGGGACCGGCGCACTGCCGCCGCGGAGGATATCGGCGAGGTTGAAGCGGTAGCCGATACCGGCCGAGATGATCAGCGGATCGACATCGACCTTGGCGGCGACGCCGGTATTCTTCCAGCTTGCATCGGTATCGAGCCAGACCTTCTTGATGTCGGCGTTCAAGTACCAGCCATGGCCGATTTCCATGTCGACGCCGCCCTGAAGCGCGAAGCCCCAAGAATCATCGAGGTGGATTTTGCCGCCGAGGTCGCTGTTACCGCCATCGAAGTAATGGATGTATTGGACGCCGGCGCCGACGTAGGGTTTGAAACCAGCGATTGGATCGAAGTGGTACTGCAATGTCAGGATCGGCGGGAACGCCCAGAAGTCTCCGAGATCAGCGCCGTTGATGGCACCCTTGCCCTCGGCGTTGAACTTGGCGAAGCAGCAGAAAAGCTCGGCGGCGACGTTCTTCGTGAAGAAGTGCGTGATCGTCAACGATGGGATGACTTCGGTGCTGACTTCGGCGTCGGCGCCGGGGATATGTGTGCCTCCGGCGGAGACGCTGGCGCTCGAGTCCGGCACCACGACAGCGCCTTGGACCCGGACGAGAGTGTCGCCGCTATAGTCGCCAGCATCGGCCGGAGCCGCTACGGCCACAAGCGCAAGCGCCCCAAGCGCACCTATTCCAATCCGCCGCATAGCCTCAAATCCCCTTTTCAATTTCGCCGCCATCGCGACGCACTCAGCGACTCGATGGCCTTCACTTTCGGTTATCGGTGCGTCGCGGGCGGTCGCACAGGGCGCTCTGCCGCCGCCTTCTGACGGGCATCAGAGCGAAGCGATGATCCCGGCGGCTGTGACACGGGCGACACGGGATTTATTGATTCACGTCAAATGCTGCGGCCCGTGACAGTCCGATAACACTTGCGGAAAAAACCGAACGTGTCGGTGCAGCAGGCAACATGCTTCCCATGACGACAAACAGCACAGCCGCAAGACTAAGCGTTATTGGCGACGAGCGCGGGCCGTTGGAACCGGGATTAGCCGGGATGTCACGACTACGCGCACGGGCGCAATTCGTTCGCGTCGGCAGCCGGTGCGCGCTGTCGTCGCTTGGTGGCGGACACGTTTATATCGCGGTCAAAGGTGTGGTCGGGATTGAGGCCGGTGCGGCCGGGTCGGATGTTCGCGTCATCACGAGCTTGCTCTATCCCGGTGACGTGTTCGTTCCGGAACTGCAGCCGCCGCTGCCGGGGCTTGCGCTGATCTCACAGCGAACAGCGGAATTCTGGAAGCTGACGGCGTCGGTCTTTGCCGAAGAAGCCGCGCACGACAGTCACCTCTGGCAGGTGATCTTTACGCGTCTCAACGATCAGAATGCACGATCGCAAATGCACGCCGCGGCAATGTCGATCCTCAATTCCGAGGAGCGCGTCGCAGCGTTTCTGATCGAGACGGGGACACGCCTCGGCATGACGTCGGGCGGCGTGATCTCGTTCGAGCTGCCATTATCGCGCTATAGCATCGCCGACTATCTATCGCTCAACGCCGATACGGTTTCGCGTACCTTCTCGGCGCTGACGACCGCGCGGATCATCGAGCGCCGGGGCCGTTTCCAGATCGTGATCCGCGACTGGGCAGCGCTCATGGAAAAATGCCCGATGGGCGACGCCTTCGTTGCCGCGCATGGAGCGGGTGCGCATGTGACCGGACGACCACCACTTATTCGCTGATCCTCGGGACGAGCCCGAGGATGACACGAGTTCTGCGAGGGCGAGGCGGGCCCAGCGTTATTCCGTGACGGCTTCCTGCTGCTCGTCGGCTTCTTCCTCGGTGATGCGCTCGACCGAGACGACCTTTTCCTCCGCATCCGTCTTGAAGATCCGGACGCCCTGGGTGTTGCGGCCAGCGATGCGGATGTCATGAACGGGGCACCGGATCAACTGGCCACCATCCGTCACCAGCATGATCTGGTCGTTCTCGCCGATCGGGAAGGAGGCGAGGAGGCGGCCGTTTCGCTCGTTGGCGACCATCGCGACGATGCCCTTGCCGCCACGTCCGGATGTACGGAATTCGAACGACGACGAGCGCTTGCCGAAGCCCCGGCTCGAAACCGTTAAAACGAACTGCTCAGCCGCCTGCATTTGCGCGAAGCGTTCGGGGGTGAGCGTCACCGCGTCGGCGTTGACCTCTTCCGTGTCGGCATCGGCGACAGCGACGGTCTCGATGTCTTCGGCTTCGTCGGAGCGGCGCAGGGCGCTCGCCTGCTTCAGATATGCAGCGCGTTCTTCGGCAGGTGCCTCGAAATGATCGAGGATCGCCATCGAAATCACTTCATCGCCCTCGTCGAGCCTGATGCCGCGCACGCCGGTCGAGTCGCGACCCTTGAACAACCGGATTTCCTCGTTGATGAGGAAACGGATGCACTGGCCTTCCGCGCTCGTCAGCAAGACATCCTGGCTTGGCGTGGCGATGCCGACTTGCACGATGCGGTCGCCCTCGTCGAGCTTCATCGCGATCTTGCCGTTGCGGTTGATACTCTCGAAGTCGGAAAGGGCGTTGCGGCGGACGTTACCGGAGAGCGTCGCGAAGATCAGTTCCAACTCGCCCCAGGTGGCTGAATCCTCCGGCAGCGGCAGGATCGAGGTTATGGCCTCGCCGTCGCTCAGCGGTAGGAGATTGACGAGCGCCTTGCCGGGCGATTGCGGGGAAGCCGCTGGCAAACGCCAGACCTTCATGCGGTAGCACATGCCGCGCGAGGAGAAGAACAGCACGGGCGTGTGCGTCGACGTCACGAAAATCTGGGTGACGAAATCTTCGTCACGCGTGGACATGCCGGAGCGGCCCTTGCCGCCGCGTCTCTGGGCGCGATAGGCGGCGAGCGGCACGCGCTTGATGTAGCCCTTGTGGCTGACGGTCACGACGCAGTCTTCGCGCTGAATGAGATCTTCGTCGTCGACGTCGCCGTCGAAGTCCATGATCTCGGTCTTGCGAGGCGTTGCGAATTCGGCCCTGATCGCCTGCAACTCGCCCTTGACGATATCGACGACGCGGGCGCGCGAGGCGAGGATTGCGAGGTATTCCTTGATCTCGGTCGCGATCTTATTCAATTCCTCGGCGATCTCGTCGCGGCCCAGAGCGGTGAGGCGGGCGAGGCGGAGTTCGAGGATGGCCTTCGCCTGCTCTTCGGACAGCTTGTAGGTTCCGTCCGGCAAAAGCTTGTGGCGCAGGTCGGCAATCAACTCGATCAGCGGCGCCATATCCTTTGCCGGCCAATCGCGGAGCATCAACTGCTCTTTGGCTTCTGCAGGCGAAGACGAGGTGCGAATAAGCCTGATAACTTCGTCGATGTTGGCGACGGCAATCGCCAAGCCGACGAGGACGTGGGCGCGGTCGCGGGCTTTGTTGAGCAGGTGCTTGATGCGTCGGGTTACGACTTCCTGGCGGAAGTTCGTGAATGCCGAGATGAAGTCCTTGAGGTTCAAGCTCTCGGGACGGCCGCCGTTGATCGCCAGCATGTTGGCGCCGAACGTCGTCTGCAGATCGGAGTATTTATAGAGGTTGTTCAGCACGACATCGGCGACGGCGTCGCGCTTCAGCTCGATGACGATGCGGATGCCTTCGCGGTTACTCTCGTCCCAGAGATCGGCGATGCCCTCGACCTTCTTGTCGCGAACGAGGTCGGCGATCTTTTCGATCAGGGTGCGCTTGTTGACCTGGTAGGGGATCTCGGTGACGACGAGCGCCTCGCGGTCCTTGCGGATGTTTTCGATCTTGACGCGAGCGCGCATGATGATCGAGCCGCGGCCTTTGTGATAAGCCGAGAGAATGCCGCCGCGGCCGAGGATGATGGCGGACGTCGGGAAATCCGGGCCTTGGATGATCTGAGCCAGATCCTCGACGCCGATTTCCGGATTGTCGAGGTCGGCGATGCAGGCGTCGATGACCTCACCGAGATTGTGGGGAGGGATGTTCGTCGCCATGCCGACGGCAATGCCGCCCGCACCGTTGACGAGCAAGTTCGGAAATTTCGCAGGGAGCACCGAGGGCTCTTGGATGGTGCCGTCGTAGTTGTCGCGATAATCGACGGTGTTGTTGTCGAGATCGTCAAGAAGGAAGCTCGCGACCTTGGCGAGACGGGACTCTGTATAGCGTTCGGCCGCTGGCGGATCGCCGTCGATCGAGCCAAAGTTGCCTTGGCCATCGACGAGCGGCACGCGCATGGAGAAATCTTGCGCAAGACGGACGAGAGCATCGTAGATCGCAAGGTTGCCGTGCGGATGGTATTTGCCCATCACTTCGCCGACGATGCGCGCCGACTTGACGTACTTCTTGTTCCAGTCGAGCCCAAGCTCGTTCATCGCGAAGAGGATGCGGCGGTGGACGGGCTTCAGGCCGTCGCGCACGTCGGGCAGCGCGCGGCTGATGATGACGCTCATCGCGTAGTCGAGATAGGAGCGCTTCATTTCGTCCGAGATGTTGATCGGGCGAATGTCGCTCGGCTCGCGGCCAGCCGGTTTGTCGTCGTCGCTTCTGTCGGTCAAAGTCGGTTCTTTCTGGGATAAAATCGGGTGGGCGAACGACGCCGACAGCCGATGCAAAAACAGAAGCTATACTCTACCCGAATTCGATTCCGATAGCCACTCGCGCGGCGTCGTGACACGGCCCCACAGAAATCGAAAAAATTGTTAAATAACAATGCGCTGTGTCGCACCGTTTTGCCGAGGTTCTGTCGGGCGCGCGGCTCCATCGCGACATCGTCGTAAGATACGGCCGTTCACGGGCGGAAGGGGCACAGATTCGTGCGCCGGACCGGCGGCGCAGGGGCTCTTGAAAGTCAGCGCACTGCCGCAAAGAACGACGCCACGAACTTCGGGATTTAGGGTTCGCCGCGCGTGATGGCGGGGCGTTTTCACGCTCCTTCACCGTTCGTTGATCGAACCTTTCAAAGGCGGAACGACGTAGGGATCTTTGCGTTCGGAACACAGGAACATTTTGCAAAAGAGAAATGTCCGGTGCGCATGTCGTGACCGGCGGGAGGAATTTCATGCGCAGTCTGGCAGCCGGATTTGTATTTGCTTTCTCACCCGCGTTCGCCGGGGTTGTGTTAGCCGCGGACAAAGCAGGCCCCGAAGCATTCAACAATCACTGCAGAACCTGCCATTCACGGAAGGAAGGCGATAATCGGCTCGGTCCGACCTTGCACGGGATCGTCGGACGAAAGGCAGGCTCCGCGTCAGGGTTCAGTTACTCGGAGGCAGTCAAGTCGTCCGGCGTTACTTGGGATGAGGCATCGCTCGATAAGTTTTTGACCAATCCGAATGGGTTTCTCCCGAACAACAACATGAAGCCGTTCAGCGGGATCGCGGACGCCGAAACGCGCACGCAGATCATCGATTTCCTGAAGACGAATCCGGACTAAAATTGCGGTAGATCACGCGTGAGGGCGGGCGGCGATCCACGACAAACAGGCTACCTCAACGCTATTGCGGGGCAATCCGAGTAATGATGCGCGGTCCGTGAGGCTGATTTGTTCATCCTATTGGCCGAAGGCCGCATTCGCCCTCTGGGCAAGGATCGAGGCGGGCGCTATTCAAGATCATCGTGACTCGCGAAGGCGCAAATGATCCGCATCGGCTTTTATTCCGGCTCGTTCGATCCCGTGACGCTCGGACATACCGACGTGATCCGCCGCGCGGCCGGGCTTCTCGATAGGCTTGTCATCGGCATCGGGGTCAACCCGGGCAAGGCGCCGATGTTCGCCGATGCCGAGCGCGTGGCGATGCTCGAAGACGAAGTTCGGACCATTGCAGAGGTGACGAAAACCCAGATCGAGGTCGTGACCTTCTCGGGGTTGGCGGTTGACGCGGCGCGGGCCAATAAAGCGTCTGTCATCGTTCGCGGGCTTCGCGACGGCACCGACTTCGATTACGAAATGCAGATGGCCGGCATGAATGGCGAGATGGCTCCGGAAATTCAGACCGTTTACGTCGCGGCATCGCCAGCCGTTCGCCATATCGCGGCGAACCTCGTCAGGGCGGTCGTCTCGATGGGCGGCGATCCGTCACCGTTTGTATCGAAAGGCGTGCTGAAGCGCCTCAAGGCGAAGGCCGCCAAACCACGCTAGGGCGTTATGCCATGGTGCTGCCTGCCAAAGCCGAACTGCTGAAGCTTTTGCGAAAAATTCCGCTCGGGCGTGTCGTGTCGACGGACCGTCTCGCGGATGAGATCGGTGTACCGGCGCCGCTCGTCGTCACCATGCTGTCGCAACTGGGCGAAGATGACCGCGATTTCGTTCCTTGGCATCGCGTCGTGGCGAGAGGCGGCGCCATCGGACGCGGCCCGCATCGTGACCAGCAATTCGCCCGGCTGGTTCGCGAAGGGGTGATGGTTTCTCCGGCGGGCATCGTTCAGGATTTGCCGCGATACATGATTTTGGCGTTCGACGGCGTCTCTTTACCAAAAAATGCGGCCGGAGATCCGTCGTCCGAGCCACAAAAACCGGGCGGCCGTTCGCGGGGCATGAAACAGCGGCCATAAACGGGCAGGTATGAAGTGGGCCCGCTCACCCTAGCCCTCTATCCCAGGTGAACGGGAGGCCCATGGCACCGGTGAGGTGGGGGCGTCATCCGAGGGTTGCGGCTCAGCCGTCAAATCGCCATAAGGGCGGCAACACTGCCCGCCGCAACGCCGGACGGCCGGGATTGGCCCTGGAAAATCCCGGCAAGATCATCAATTCGCGAGGAACGCCATGGTCCGATTTCTATCCTTCGTTCTAGCTTCGCTTTTGGCTGCAAGCATGCTTACGGGATCCGTAGCGCATGCAGACGGCGACAAGCTGATCATCGAGCTCAAGAACGGCAAGGTCGTCGTTCAGTTGCGTCCGGATCTTGCGCCGAAGACCGTCGCTCAGATCAAGACGCTCGCCAATCAAGGTTTCTACAACGGCATCAAGTTCCATCGTGTCCTCGACGACTTCATGGCGCAAACCGGCGACCCGACGGGCACGGGCACGGGCGGCTCGAAGCTTCCCGATCTTCCGGCTGAATTCACGGACACACAGTTCAAGCGCGGCACCGTCGCGATGGCGCGCACGGCGGACCCCAATTCGGCAAACAGCCAGTTCTTCATTTGCTTCAACAGCATCGGCTGTGGCGGCCTCACGGGCCAGTACACGGTCTTCGGCGAAGTCGTTGAGGGGATGCAATTCGTCGATTTGATCAAGCGTGGCGAGCCGGGTTCCGGGACCGTCACCGATCCGGATGTCATGGTGAAGGTCTACCTGCAGTAAGGAAAAGAGAACGAGCGCCGATGAGGGAATGTGGTTCTGATGCCGCCCCCTCATCCTGGTGACAGATTGGCCGGACTCCGAATGAGGACCGGCCTCGAACAAAAAAAGAAAGGAACTTTCCCAAAATGGCCGAATACAAAGATCCCGAAAACACGCTTCTGATGGAGACGAGCAAGGGACCCGTCGTGATCGAGCTTCGCCCGGACCTCGCGCCGAAGCATGTCGAGCGCATCAAGACGCTGGCGCGCGAAGGCTTTTACGACGGCATCGTCTTTCACCGCGTGATCGACGGCTTCATGGCACAGACGGGTTGCCCGCAGGGGCGCGGTACCGGCGGATCGCCGTATGAAAATCTACCCGCCGAGTTCAATGCCGAGCCGCATGTGCGTGGCGTCTGCTCGATGGCACGGTCGTCGAATCCGAATTCAGCGAACAGCCAGTTCTTCATTGTCTTCGACGACGCGGGTTTCCTCGACAAGCAATACACCGTCTGGGGCAAGGTGATCGAGGGCATGGATAACGTCGATAAGCTCGCCAAGGGTGAGCCGCCGAAGAGCCCCGACAAGATGATCACGGTTCGCGTCGCGGCAGATGTCGCTTGATGGCGGCATCGGACGATAACGAGAAGGGCGCGCCGCGAAGCGCGCCTTTTCTTATTCCGCTTTGGGCTGGTCTTGCCGGTGCGGCGGGCGTTGGGCTTTCGGCTGCGGCGGCGCATAAGGTCGACAGTCCGGCGCTCAGTGTCGCGGCGACGATCCTGACGCTGCACGCGACGGCGGCGCTCGCGATTTTTGCAGTCGCGGCTCGCAGCGCCCGTCCGACGGTGTGGTCGGCTGCGGCGCTGCTCATGCTGTTCGCGGCGTCATTGTTCTCCGGCGAGATCGCGTTTTATACCTTCACGGATAATGCCTCGTTTCAATTTCTGGCCCCGATCGGCGGCACGGGATTGATCGCGAGCTGGTTGCTCGTCGCCGTCGCGGGGCTGGTCAGTCGGGTTCGCTGAAACTTGTCGTGAATGGCCGCCTTCGTGTTTGGTCCCGGGCCGCGTTGGTGGCGATAAGGTCGGGGGCCCGTCAGATTTCGGCGCTTTCGCCGCTATCCAAGCTCTTTCGTTAAGAGTGATCATCGTCTAAGTCCGCCCCTATGCGTACCGATCTCTTCGATTTTGAACTGCCTGATAGCGCCATCGCGCTCTATCCGCCGGAGCCGCGAGATTCCGCGCGTCTGCTGGTCGTGCATCCGGTGAAGGGCGGTTGCGCACGCGACGACGCGGATCTCGACGACAAAATCGTGCGCGATCTGCCAAGCCTGCTGCAGCCGGGAGACGCGCTCGTCTTCAACGACACCAAGGTCATTCCGGCGGCGCTGTCGGGCGTGCGGGTGCGGGCCGAAACGCGGGCGAAAGTCGATTTCAATCTGACGAAGCGGGTGAGCGAGAATTCCTGGCGCGCCTTCGCGCGACCCGCGAAGCGCCTCGAAGCCGGAGACCGCGTTCACTTCGGCCACGGAGATGGGACGTGCCTTCTGGGTGCGCTCGATGCGACGGTTGCGGCGAAGGGCGAGGCGGGTGAGGTGGAGCTGAGTTTCGACCTCACAGGTGTCGCGCTTGATGATGCGATCGGCGCGATCGGGGCGATGCCGCTGCCGCCCTACATCGCATTGAAGCGCGAGCCGGATGCGCGCGACCGCGAAACGTATCAGACGGTTTATGCCAGCAAGAATGGCGCCGTCGCGGCGCCGACTGCAGGACTGCATTTCACGCCCGAGCTGTTCGCGGCGCTCGACGCTCGCGGGATCTCACGGCATTTCGTGACGCTGCATGTCGGCGCCGGAACATTCCTGCCGGTGAAGGCGGACGATACCGACGCGCACAAGATGCATTCCGAGTGGGGCGAGGTGCCCGCCGAAACGGCAGCGGCGCTGAATGACGTCAAGGCACGGGGCGGACGGATTGTGGCCGTCGGCACGACATCGCTTCGGCTTCTCGAAAGCGCGGCGCGCGACGATGGCGTCATCATGCCATGGTCGGGCGAGACGGCAATTTTCATCACGCCGGGCTATCGCTTCAAGACCATCGACGTGCTCATGACGAACTTCCATTTGCCGCGTTCGACGCTGTTTATGCTGGTTTCGGCGTTCTCCGGCCTTGGCACGATGCGCGCGGCGTATGGCCATGCGATCCGGTCCGGCTACCGATTCTATTCCTATGGCGACGCGAGCCTGCTATTTCCGGCATCGGAGGATCGCCATGGACGATGATCTCGATAGCATGGACCGCGCGACCCTGATCGCGGAGGTGAAGACGTTGCGCGCCGGTATTCGCCGCCATCGCGATACGAGCGGGCACGATCTCTGCTGGTATCACCCGCATCTGTGGGCGCTGCTGCCCGAGAAGGTCGATCCGGCGATCGCCGTACCGCCGTGGGAGAAGTTCATGCGCGGCTGCATTCAATATCGGAGCTCCCTCGACCGCCAGGCCCCGGCCGCTCCCGTGCACGACAAAAAATTCGATGGCTGAGGGCACGCTTTCCGACGTATCGAGCCTGATCAGAAGGCGCGGCCAGGCGACATCGTGAGCCAACTTCTCATCCCCGTCCGTCATTGATATGGTTGTTCCCGGCCATTCCCGTCGCATGCATCGGATTTCGAGAGTTTTCATGACATTCAGCTCCTTTCGTTCTTTCCTTCGATTGAGTGCGGTGGCCTTGGCGGCGACCTTTATCCTCGGTCAGGCGGCCGGAACGGCTTCGGCGGAAGCGGCGTGTACGTCCGTCGACACGCCGCGGTGCATGCAGAAATTGCCGACCGGCATCGACATGGCCTACATCGAGGTCGGTCCGGCGGATGGCAAACCCGTGCTTCTCATTCACGGACTGACCGATAGTGTCCGGTCGTGGTCGTTGGCGATGGACGATCTGCACAAGCTCGATCCGAAGCTGCATATCATCGCCGTCGATTTGCGCGGCCACGGCCAGAGCAGCATGCCGGACGCGAAGACGTGCGCACAGGCGCCCGAAGCATGCTTCCGCATGTCGGATCTGGCGGGCGACGTTGTTGCGTTCATGCAGGCGAAGGGCATCGCGAAAGCCGACTTGGCCGGACATTCGATGGGTTCGTTCGTTGTCCAGGAAATCGCGCTCACGCATCCCGAGATGGTCGGTCACGCCATCCTCGATGCGACCGGAGCCAAGAGCGTCGGAAACGCGGCGCTTGGTGATTTCGTCCTAAAGCAGACCGTCGAAGGGGCTTGGAAGACAGCGCTTGAAGCCAAGGGGAATGCGTTTCCGGCCGGCGTCTACGACATGACGCCGCTCGATGCCGATCCGAAGGCGATGGAATGGATTGCGGCCAACTGGACGCTCGATCCGGCGGCGCAGCCATCCTTCCTGACGCCCTATACGCCGGAGACCGCGAAGGTGCGGCTCGGGACGTGGATCGGTGCCACCAAGGGCCTTCTCGCGCAGGACAACACCGAGCGCCTGAAGAGCCTGTCGGTGCCGACGCTCGTCATTTGGGCGACGCAGGACAGCATCTACCTTGCGAAAGATCAGGACGAGATCAAAGCGTCGCTCAAAGATGCGGCGGCGAAATCCGGCCTGACGTTCTACTGGAAGGAATTCGGAAAGTTGCCGCTTCCGGCGTCCGGCGCGCAGGAGAGCGATATCGGTCATAACATCCAGTGGTCGGCGGCGGAAACCGTTGCGAAGGACGTCAATACCTTCATTACGACGGGGCAGCCGACGCTCGATCTTGCGCACAGCGATGCAGCGCCGAATTTCACCAACATCATCGTCGAGCCCGGCAAGGCGACCGTCGTAAAAATCGGAAAATGAAATCGCGCGGTCGGATCGATCCGCCAGATCGACCCTAGGCCGCGTTCGCAAGAGCTTCGAATGCACTCCATGACTGTCGAGACCTCGCCTTCGGCCGCCGCGCCAACGACGTCGCCTGCTTTTGACTATCGTCTTCTGAAGCAAGACGGGAACGCACGCCTCGGCGAAATCCGGACGCCGCGCGGCGTTATTCGAACGCCCGCGTTCATGCCGGTCGGGACGGTCGCGACGGTCAAGGCGCTTTATCCCGAGCAAGTGCGCGACGCCGGCGCCGATATTCTGCTCGGCAACACGTATCATCTCATGCTGCGGCCCGGCGCCGAGCGCGTGGCAAAGCTCGGCGGCTTGCATAAATTCATGCGCTGGGAAAAACCGATCCTGACGGACTCGGGCGGCTTCCAGGTGATGAGCCTCGGCAAGATCCGCAAGATCACGGAAGAGGGCGTGGCGTTCCAATCGCATATCGACGGCTCGCGGCACATGCTGTCGCCCGAGCGATCGATCGAGATCCAATGTCTGCTCGGCTCCGACATTCAAATGCAGTTCGACGAATGCATCGAACTTCCGGCCGAGCGGAAAGAGGTCGAGCGCGCGATGGAATTGTCGTTGCGCTGGGCCGAGCGATCGAAGCGCGCCTTTGAGATGCAACTTTCGTCGGGCGGCGCGGGGCCGGGGCAGGCGCTGTTCGCCATCGTGCAGGGTGGCACCGACATTGAGCTACGGCATCGTTCGGCGGATGCGCTCGTCGCGATGGATTTTCTGGGCTACGCTGTCGGCGGCCTCGCGGTCGGCGAAGGGCATGAAGCCATGATCGCGACGCTCGGTGAAACGCTGCCGCATCTGCCTGCGGATCGGCCGCGCTATCTGATGGGCGTCGGCACGCCGCTCGATCTGATCGAGAGTGTGCGGCTCGGCGTCGATATGTTCGATTGCGTGATGCCGACGCGGAACGGACGGCACGGCTACGCTTTCACGTGGAGCGGGCCGCTGAACATGCGCAACGCCAAGTTCGCGGAAGATTCGTCGCCGCTCGATGAGCTGAGTTCGTGCCCGGCGGCGCGGGATTATTCGCGGGCCTACATCCATCACTTGATCAAATCGGGCGAGTATCTCGGCGCGATGATCCTGTCGTGGGTCAACACCGTCTTCTATCAAGAGCTGATGGCGGCGATGCGAACGGCGATTGCCGAAGGCCGCTTCGACGAATGGGCGGTGGAGACAAAGGCCCGCATCATCGCTTCTCCTCAATCGGCTCCATCGCCATAAGGTTTTCGCGGTGGGCGATGCGCTCACGGTGGATGAGGTAGAGGCCAGACGCGACGATGACCATCGAGCCGATGAGGCTCCAGCGATCGGGCACGGCGCCGAACACGAGGTAGCTCAGCGCGATCATGCTGATCAGCTCGATGTAGATAAACGGCGTCACGGCGGAAACCGGCGCCAGCGTGTAAGCGCGGATGATCAGGAAGTGGCCGCCGCCACCAAGGGCGCCAAGCGCGAGCAGCAGCACCCAGACTTCGACGCTCGGAAACCAAGTCCAGTCGGCAAGTGCAAATGGCGCGGCCGCGACCGCACCGACGGTTGCGCCGAAAAAGAGCGTCACGAGGGGTGGATCGAAAAGCGATAGCTTGCGCGTAACGATCATCAGCAGCGAATAGGCGAACATCGAACCGAACGCAAAGACGAAGGCGGGTTCCATCCTGGTGTAGCCGGGGCGGACGACAATCAAGATGCCGATGAAGCCGACGGTAATCGCCATGACGCGATGCCAGCCGACATGTTCTCCGAGCAAGGGCACGGCGAGGGCCGCGACGACGAGCGGCGTCAGGAAGGTGATCGAGAGCGTCTGATCGAGACGCAGATATTTGACGGCCACAAAATTCAGCAACGTCGTTGCGGCCATCAGAGTCGAGCGAGTCAGTTGGAGTTTCAGGTTTTTGGTTTTGATAAGCTTCGGCATACCGGCGGGGCCGAGCACGACCGCCATCCAGAAGATCTGGCCGAGGAAGCGGACCCAGACGATCTGAGAGACGGGAACGCTTAAGCGCGTGGCCAGATATTTCGCCGACGTATCGAGGCCCGCGAACAGCGTGACCGCGACGCACACCAGGAGAATGGCCTTCAGCCGATCGGGCATCTCGGAAAGACTTCTGCGAATGAGTAAGCGCCCGCCCGCGCCGGATGCACGGCGAGCGTCATAAATCTGGGTGTCGTACGACGCGTGTCCGCGGACGTGTCGCGCCGGAACGATGGTGTTAGGATTTCGTCAGGGCGTCACGCTCTTCGAGCAGGGCGTCGAGTTTCGCCTGCTGGTCGGCGATGCGATCGGCATTGAGCGCCTCGTCCTCGGCGCCGGAATAACCGGCGGCCTGTTCGACGAGCTGGCGAAGGTTATCGCGGAGCACGGCGATGCGCTGTTCGATCTCGGCGAGGGCGTTGGTGTCGGCCATGGTCATTCCTGTTCTTTTCAGTCGTGGCCCGCATGGAGAAGGCCGCGTGTTCGGCGGTGATATAGCGCGCCGGAGCATCGCGAACCACCCGCGTTTCTCTCCGGGCTGCGACCATCCGTCAGAAGGGCGGATGGAATGAGGGTTGCGGGTTCGGAAACCCGTTTCTATAAGCACGCTTCGGCGCGCGACTTGCCTTGCCCACTCTGGCGGACGAGGCGAAGTTTGAGCCGGAATCAAACTTAGCGGTTATTTCTGCTTAAGTCGTTGATTTGGTGTGATAAAGGGCCCGTAGCTCAGCGGTAGAGCATCTGACTTTTAATCAGAGGGTCGTTGGTTCGATCCCAACCGGGCTCACCACCAATATCAATGGGTTAGATCATTGTCCGAAGCGGCCTCAAACGCTTCGGGGGCGATCCCGGGGCGATCCGCGCAGGCGCTGTTTGGAGCGGTTCTCTTCTATTACTGAGTGGGTGCTGCCTTTCGTTTCATGCGTTTGAGTGGGCCTGCTGCATACTCGAGCACCAGGCGCTAACGTTGTCGTTTGCGATCAATCTACCTGCATCGGCGCTGGTGGCGCTGGGCGTCAGGATGGGGCGCTTTCGGCAAACGGACAAAGCGACTAACGGTGCCATTGCAACCGAGAATGAGACGCCGGAAATCGTGACCGCGTCCAAGGAGGCGATTTTATTCTCAACCCGAGCGCCTCGACGAACTAATCCCGCAACCGAAGCAGAGCGGTTCGTACTGGCGATGCTGCGACCGACGCCGAACGCGCGCTTGACGCCTGGCGATTTGCGTTCGGCCTATATCGACTGGTGCGAGCAAATGGGCACCGATCCGCTTCCCATCCAAGACTTCGCACCCGCGCTCGGTAAGATGTTTCGCAAAGCAGGCATTGCGATAGTAGACGGTAACGCATTCGGCGTAGCGATCGAGCGGCTAAGCCGCTAAATCCGACCGCTGCGTTGTCGCGCAGATCTCGCGGAGTCCGCTTT